>OZ243108.1:0-4134527 GCA_965212375.1 uncultured Pseudohongiella sp.
GTACTATGGCCGTTTTTCGTTCGCCGATGGACGGCCGCATGCCGTGCGGGAAGTCGATGCCAGTCCGGGCGCGGGTCATCCCTATCTGGCGGTGTTGGACGATACGCTGCATCTGATCTGGAAGGGTTTCGATGGCAGCCAGTCGCTGATTTATCATCAGCAGTCACGCGACGAGGGCGACAGCTGGTCGCCGCGGTCCGTGCTGGTCAGCACCCAACAGGGGTCTGATCATCCACTGATTGTCAGTGGTGGCGGGGCGCTCTATCTGAGCTGGAAAACTGACCAGTATGGCTATGTTTTTCAGCAGTTTGCCGGAGCCGTGACGGAAGCGAGTGACTGATGACCAGTTGGCGTCTAACAATGCTGCACCTGATGCGCGCCTTTCTCTTTACAGGAGGTTGCGGCATCGCCGCAGCAGCGGCCGCAGACGACAACTTCCGGCCGTTCACTACGGGCAGCTTTGCCGAGATCAAGGCGGTCCACGCCGGTCAGGAATTTCTGGTGGGTTTGTGGTCTGTGGACTGTCCTCCCTGTCTGGTGGAGCTGGACATGATGGGCGAGATCCTCGAAGACAATCCGGACCTGCCGTTCGTACTTATTTCAACCGACCCCATTGAAGATCGCGAGTGGGCCTACGACTTTCTCCTGGATTTCGGTCTGGCCCAGCGAGAGTCATGGATGTTTGCCGACAGCTTCGAGGAACGGCTGCGTTTCAGCATTGACCCGAACTGGTATGGGGAACTCCCGCGTAGCTACTTCTTTGACGCCGACCACCAAATGCAGTCCCATAGCGGCATTATGACCCGTGAGCTGCTGGAGCAGTGGTTCAGCCAGGATCTTGGTCTCCAGCCGTCCGCTACCCGTTAGTACCATGGACAGGTTGCGGTCACCGGCCTAAGATGTCGGTTCGAGCCCAACTCAAAAATAATAAAAATCATGAAAGCCATTAAAATCATTCTGCAGATCGCGGGATTGCTGGTGCTGATTCCCGCCGTGGCGATGGCCACCCTGCGCTTCGAAAATCGCGACAATGATGGTCCTTCCATCGTATTCCCCGGTGGCGAACTGGTGTCCGGCGAGCTGTATACCGGCCCGGAGCCAGACTGGGACTTCACCCGTGATATCCAGACTATTGAGCTGGAGCTGGTAGACTCCGGCACCTCGCGGCTGATCTGGATCCTCAATGCGGACGGCAAGGCTTATATCGCTTCGGGATATATGGATACTTTTCTTGGCCGGCTCTGGAAGGATTGGGCCGTGGAGGCTGATACCGGGTCTGGCCTGGCGGTGGTACGGATCGACGACACCCGATACCCCCGGCGCCTGGAGCGAATTCGCTCCGGTGACGAGCTTGATGGCGTGGCCGCCAGTATGCTGCGCAAATACGCCGGTGGAGTGGTGTCTCCAGAAGGCATTGCCGGGGTGAGGGCGGCTGTTGAAGCCGGTTCGACGTGGATATTCCGGCTGGCGCCGCGGGAGTCCTGAGATGTCGCTACGCAATTACCTACTGACCTGTGCTGCCGTGACAGTGGTGACCGCCGCTGTAATCCTGCTGGTGCCGGGTGTGGCTGAGTTCCTGGAAGCGCAGCTGCTTGGTTTTCTCTCCACCTATGCCAGTGGCTGAATTCTGGCTAAAGTCCCGTTCCTGACGCCATCCATCCCGGATTGATTGCATTCCCCACAACACCAGACTACTGTCTGGATGTAACTGTTTGCTGCGCCAGACGTCCAACACTTGTCAGTGATTGTCAGCAAGAACAGTCGTGGGCTGGCAAAGTGCCAGCCAGGGTCTACCGTGAGTGGGCAGTCCAATTGTTTGCCCGCAAAAGGTGGCTAATAATTGCACAATAGTGAGTGATCGATTTCGCAATACCTGAAGAATTTTGCCAGAATATCGCTAACTCATTGAAAAATATCGGTTTATGGTTTTTGGCCGGAAAAAGCATTTTAATAATCCCGCAGACATTTTTTAGTTTTCAGGGAGAACTTTAGGCCCATATTCCGGTACAGTTTGTTTTTAACTTGGACTTAATAACAATTGCGGGAAATCAAGCGGGGCAGATCCAGTCCGCTCCCACGAATTTAACGACATTGAAGATTGATTTGAGAACCGATCGAATAGCTGATCAAAAAAACTGAGAGGAGAATCAGGATGCCACGGTTGCATACACTGAGTGCCATCATTCTGAGTCTGGGTATGATCCCGGTCGCAGGAGCGCAACAAAGTAACGAAATCACATTTCACGAAGACATTGAGCCAATTCTGCAGCGTAGCTGCCAGAATTGTCACCGCGACGGCGGTGTCGGACCGATGCCGCTGGTGACTTACGACCAGGTCGCGCCATTCGCTGGCCTGATCGAATACAAGACTGGTCTGCGTGACCGCGCTGGCGCCATGCCGCCGTGGTACGTGGAAAAAGAGATCGGTATTCAGCAGTTCAAGGGCGACCCGTCCCTGAGCGACGAAGAAATTGCCGCCATCTCCACCTGGGCTCGCAGTGGCACCCCGAAAGGCGACCCGGCTAACGCCCCCGAGCCGCTGGTGTTTGACGATAACCTCAAATGGAAGCTTGGCCAGCCTGACTACGTTCTCCGGACCTCAGAGTTTTTCATGGAGGCTGGTCGTCCTGACTGGTGGGGTGACCTGGAGAGCGTACGCGTGGATCTGGAACAGGACCGCTACGTAAAATCCGTGGAAATTGTTGAGGTAAACGACGTACCTCAGTCAGGCCCGGGTAGTGATACGGTCGGTGGACGCTATATCTTCCACCATATGATCTGGCGCACCGAAGTGCTGGACGAAAACGGCCAGCCGATCCCGGGACAGTCAGTATCCTGGCCGGTACACGAAGTTGCCCGTAACGGCGACATCTTCGACCCGGAAGCCGGTCCGCTGCTGAAGAAGAACTCAGCGTTCTTTACCGACTCCGTGCACATGCACTCCAATGGCCGTGACACCACTGGCCGCCTGGAAATCGGTTTCCGCTTCCATGACGAAGATTACGAGCCGAAGTACAAGTCGGGTATCAGTATCCTGGGTAACGGCTCCGACATCAGTGTCGAAGGTAATGCTGAAGACCAGACTATCCACGCCTACCAGGTACTGGATGAGCACACCAAGGTCATCACTTTTGAACCGCACCTGCACGCTCCCGGCGAGCGCATGTGCCTGGAAGCGATCTGGGGCTACTCCAAGGAAACCATTTCCTGTGTCGGCTATGACCACAACTGGGTACGTGGCTATCCGTTCCACGAAGACTATGCGCCGCTGTTGCCCAAGGGCACCATCCTGCACATCACCGGTTACTTCGATAACACCGAAGACAACCCCAATGTGCCCGATGCCCGCAACTGGCAGGGTTCCGGTAACCGCTCGGTCACCAATATGTTCATTGACCTGGGTATCCGGGTGGAAATGACTGACGAGCAGTTCTTCGAAGAAATGGCTGACCGTCGCGAAACTCTGGACCTAGGCCCCAACGACCATGTCATTGGCTGTCCGCTATGCCTGACACCGCTGGTATGGCCACTTGAGGCCGACGCGGAAGAAGATCTTGACGGAAACGTTGCCGCCAACTAAGCGCAACCCGACAAGACAACGCAAAACGAATGGCGGGATGCAGTAAATATCCCGCCATTTTTCATTACCAAGCTTATCTACAGTGGGAGACTTTCCTGACCGGGAAGGTGAGAGTAGAGACATGACATTTAATTTTACCAACACCATAAAGACGGCACTGGTGGCACTGACCGCCGGGACCGCACTGTTTGCCCAACTGGCATTCGCACAACTGCCCTACGAATACGCGCAAAATTCATATCGCAGCGGCCAGCATACCGAAGTAGCCTATGAAGGCTGGCGTATTAACGACGCGGGTGAAACCGTATTGACCTTTGGCTACTTCAATCACAACTGGGAAGAAGAGCTGGATATTCCCATTGGCGAGAACAACTTCTTTTCCCCGGGCGACCCCGACCGCGGTCAACCCACCCATTTTCTGCCCCGTCGTAACCGCTTTACTTTTGATGTCGTGGTTTCGCCAGACTTCGATGAAGACGATGAGTTGGTCTGGGAAGTGACTTCACCGAACGGAAAGACCCGTGCCGCCTACGGCACCTTACGTGAAGACTACAAGCTGGATAATGTGGTCATCATGTCCGAGACCGGCGCCCTGGGTGCGGGATCTTCGGACGCGGAAACCCGCGCCAATATCCCCCCGGAAGTGGAGCTGATTGGCGATACCATCCGCACCGCGCGAGTAGGTGAGCCGATTACTATCCAGACCCGGATCGCCGACGACGGGGTACCGACTCCGTATGACCCGATGCGCTTTCTGCGCGCAGTTGGCGGTGCCGCTGCGGCATTCGCCAACCCGGAGATGATTCGGCAGCGCATGATGATGACGCCGCCGCCGCGCCCGACAGTGACCAAGCACAACGGCCTGTTCCTGTCCTGGAACGTGTACCGTGCGCCGGAAGACACGTCCGAGCCGGTTCAGGAACTGGTCAGCTTCTACCCGCCGCAGACCAAGCCCTGGGAAGACACCCGCCCGTCGGCTAATTCTCCCTGGAGCTTTCTGTGGATTCCGCCGGAATTGCCGGAAGATGGTGTAGTTGATACCGAGGTGACCTTCGACGAGCCCGGTACTTACGTTCTCTGGGGTCGGGCAGACGATGGTGGCTTGTATACTGATCAGTACATCACCGTAAACGTCAGTCCCTGACCGCAGGTCTGTACCGACGTTCAACGAAAAAAGCCAGGCATCATGTTCCTGGCTTTTTTCGTCTCTAATCTCGAAAAATTCTTTCAGCGCCAGTTTAATCCTATGAGCAGCACAATTATGCCCAGCCGTTTCAAGCAATGCAGATATTCACTCCTGTTGGCCGCGGTGTTTCTTTTTGCCTGCGGCAGTGGCGAGTTGGACCATGCCGACCTGGAAGGCAGTACCTGGGAGCTCACCGAACTATTTGTTATGGGCGGCTATGAGTTTTCACCGGAGGTTCCCGGTGACTACACGCTGCGTTTCGAGTCGGACAATCGCCTGCGGGGCAACTCTGACTGCAATACCTTTACCGGGAGTTGGGAAGCCGGGGAATCCTTTGCTATCACCAGTTTCGAGCATACCCGCTCCATGTGCCTGTCGGGCAGTATTCACAATTTTTATGTGTTGTACCTGCCTGATGTGGTTAATCTCATCATGGAGGATGAGCAGCTGGTGGCGACTACGACTACCGACGGTGTCCGACTGGTGTTTCAGCCAGCCACATAATCGCCTACAGTTTACCGTAAGTGATCAGCTTCAGGCCGGTTACCGCTTCTTCAGCGAGCGCGTCAGCCAGCCAACCAGCAGGCCAATCAGGAAGATGCTCAAATAGATAATGACCCGGGACGCCTGCACCCGCCAGATCAAAAATTCGACGCTTACGACCTCCATGTTCTGCAACACAAAGATGGCCACGAGCGCGAGCGCGAATAACGCGCCGGTCATTTTCAGATTCATTAAACCGTCCTCTCTTGAGTGTTTCTAGCTCGCCACCTGGCTCAGGTATTGTCCGGAAGCGTTACGCAGCAAGTTGTGTACAAACTCTATCTTGTTCAGGATGCTGGATGTGTACACCTCCGGGACCAGATCTATAAGCCCCATCGAGCGATTCATTTCATTCAGCAACAGTCCAAGCTCGGCATGCTGATTGGCGATTTCGGCAAAGCTGGCGCTGGCTGGATCCACTGTGCTAATCGCTGCGGAGTGAAAGGCAATGTCTACTACGGCAACCATATCCAGGTAAGCAGCGAAACTTTCTGCGAAGTCTTCCCAGGGATGCATAGTGGCGTAGGCACTGATAAAACTTGCATCCCAGCCGGGCCTGGCGCCGTTCTCGTAGTAGTATTGTAGGGCAGTGCCGTAGTCAGGATTGTCATGATCCCCAAATACGTCAATACAGTCGCGTTCGCAGCGATTCTTGACCAATACATCCCAGAAATAGTGCCCCATCTCATGACGGAAGTGGCCAATTATTGTTCGGTGCGCTTCTCCAAATGACACCCGGGCTTTTTCACGTTCGACATCGTCCGCTTCGCGGATGTTAATAGTTACTTTGCCGCTGGCATGGCCGGTATAGACCTGCTCATGCTTGTTCACGTTCAGCCACAGCAATCGCTTCTTCGCCACATCGCCTTTGAAGTCGAAGGACAGCGGTACGGGAAAGCCATCTTCCTTGCTGCCATAAGGGACTACTAACAAGTCCAGTGTATAGAGCAACCGCCGTTTGGCTATTTCTATGCGCAGCCATTTGTCGCGGTTGCCGTCTACAGACAGATCCGGAATCGTATCGTTGAAACGGCAGTAGTCGCAAAACACGTCTGTATCACCAGCGCTTGTCTCCGCACTCTTGCGGCAGCGATTGCAGACTTGCTCTACAGCATAGTTGTGGCATTTGGTCAGGGCCACACCACAACCGGTGTGAGCACAGAAGTATTGGCCGCTGTCGTTGGCGGTGATTGAGCGCAGGGTATTGCATTGCGGGCACCAGCCCAGTTCACTGCTACAGCTGACACACTGTACATTCTCGAAAAAAACTCGTGCGCCGCAGTTACAGTTAAAATTCTTCACTTCGTTCTGGTCTCCAGGTCGCTAGAAAACGGACATACCGGTGCGGGTCGTGAACAGTTCCAGTACTTTGATGCCGATGACAGAATTTCCGTAGGCGTTCAGTTCCGGGCTCCAGACCGCAATTGCCAACTGGTCGGGAACCACCGCTACCACGCCACCGCCAACGCCGCTCTTGCCCGGCAAGCCGACGCTGTAGGCAAAAGCACCGGCCTGGTCGTAGAAGCCGGTGGTTAGCATCACGGCATTGATACGTTTGGTCTGGCTTTCAGTGAGGATTCGCTCGCCCGTGGCCGGGACTATTCCATGGTTGGCAAGGAACAGAAACGAGCGCGCAAGGTCCTGGCAGGTCATCTGAATCGCGCATTGGTGATAGTAAACGTCCAGCACCTCATCCACTGCGTGATTGATGTTGCCATGGCTTTTCATAAAATTCACCAGCGCCTTGTTGGTAAAGCCGTGGGCCTGCTCCGAGCGAAACACCTGTTCATCGTACGCGACATCGGCGCAGCGCAGTTTCTCTACAAAGCGCAGCATCTCTGAATTGGGTTCATCGAGGTGGTCGAGAAGGATGTCGGTGACCACATGGGCGCCGGCATTGATAAACGGGTTCCGGGGGATACCCTTTTCGTACTCCAGCTGTACCAGGGAATTGAATGCATTGCCTGATGGCTCGACGCCAACCCGCTCCCACACCTGTTCGCCAATGATGCGCATGGCCAGCACCAGGTTGAATACCTTGGCAATACTCTGGATGGAAAACGGTTCGCACGCATCGCCCACCTTGAAGCTCTGGCCGTCAATGGTCTCGATGGCGATACCAAGTTTGTGTCCGTCGACCTGTGCCAGTACTGGAATATAGTCTGCTACCTTGCCTCGGCCGAACAGCGGCTGGACCTCTTGATGCAGCTCATCGAGGATCGCCTGGTATTTCATAGTTCTGATTCGTGTAGCTGGCAGTGGATTCTGGGATTGGGTCGGAACGGTATCAATCAGCACCTGTATAACATGTTGCCAGCCTGCCGAACATGGATTCTTGCTGTCTTTCGCCATTGCCGCAATACCGGTTATCCAGTGCGAAATCGCCGTGCAGCAGGTCGTCAGCGTGCCCGGATCAGCCGACAAGCAGACCGGTAAGGAGGTACCCCCCGGTAATCGTTACCACCAGCAGGGCGCCCACCAGGCGGGGTGGTGCCGGCAGGGGAAGGTCCAGCAATCGGCAGCCAACACCGATTGCGAAGCCCAGACCGATTCCGGACAGAGAAGATAACAGGGAGAGGCTTTCCACAGTGTCGCTACCCGACCGGCCCGGCGCTGTTACGAGCCTGGGTCGCCGCCCGGCGCGCGAGATAGCGATCGGCAGCTATGTAGCCAAGGGTCATGGACAGCACCACTATAGCCCCTAACAGGGCGGTAGGAGCTGGCAGGGGGATCGGGAGCAACTGGCAGAGCGCGCCGATTGTGAAAGCCAAAATGAATCCCAGTGCAAGTCTGGTGTGTGGAATTTTTCTCATTGCAGAATCGATCAGTATGCGGGTTTGACAGTGAATGGAAAAGCGCGAGCATCAAGCCACAGTATCCTTTTACCTCGTCAACGATGGGCTTGTCACGGAAAGTTAGCTGCCAAAACTGCTGGTGGGACGGCCGGACACCTGTAGGTAATACCTACAAATGAAAAATATCTGTGAGTTCTATCACAAACCAGAATGTTTCAATCCGTATCAATGAGATGACGGGTAAAATTGTCCTCATTCAAAGTAGGCATAGAGATTAAAGGAAATATCAGATGTACGGAATGATCCACAAGTCGATTCGAGAACTGGTGATCCAGTCCTATGGTGAGAACAGATGGGAAAGAATAGCTCAAGATGCAGAGGTGGATCCTGAGGATTTTCTTTCACTGCGTAATTACGATGATGGAATAGTATACCGATTGGTATCCGCCTGCTCAGAGAATCTGTCAATGGACCCGAATGAGTTGTTGGTCGCCTTTGGCAAACACTGGGTTCTGGTGACCGCAGCAGAGCAATACGATCAGCTGATCAAGAGTTATGGGAAGAATACTCTGGAAGTGCTTGAGAATATCAACCACATGCACGCCAGGATCAGCACGACGTTCATCGACTATCGCCCGCCAATGTTTACCACGGAATATATTGATGAAAACCGGGCTACGCTACATTACTCTAGCTCGCGGGAAGGTCTGTCGCCCTTCGTGGTCGGTCTCGTTGAAGGATTGGCTGACCTCTACGGAGAGACTATTGAAATCAAGCAGATAAACGACTGCTCGGGTGACCATAATTATAGCGCTGTATTTTCTTTGGTGAGGCACTAATGATGGGATCAGAAAACAGTATCAGTTGGGATGTCTGCACAGGAATATTTCCCCTCACCTTTTGCCTCAGCAAGTCTGGGAAAATACAAAAAATAAGCTCACGTCTGGAACATTACCTTGGCAAAGATGTGCTGGGGAAGTCGTTTGCAGATCTATTTGCCAGCGATTCTCCTGAGCCGTGGCGCGCCTTCAGTAACGATTATTTCGAGGACCACCAGGACAAGCTCCTGCTTTTCCATACGAAAGATGACAGCTTTGCCTTTCGTGGTCAGATAATCGACGGCTGGTTTGACGGATGTGAAGCTTACTTGCTGGTTTGTACTCCATGGATGCACTGGATTCGGCAGAAAACTGCGGATGCTGAGGTTGTGCCGGCAGATTTCCCAATTCTGGATAGCCAGCTGGATCTCGAACTTGTCACCAGAACGCAGACGTTAATGCAGAAAGATTTAGAGCATCTGACGGATTTTCTCCGGAAAGCGAAGGAAAAAGCGGAACACGCAAGTCTTGCGAAGTCTCAATTCGTCAGTCATGTCAGCCACGAATTGCGAACACCACTAAATGCGATTTCTACAGCGGTGGAAGTTTTACGTTCAGTTAGAAGCACGTCCGACGAGCAAGCAGAGCTGTTGGAAATTCTTTCTACGTCAGCCTCCACTCTCGTGGAAATGATTAATAACGTGCTTGATTTCTCAAAGCTCAACGAGGCGCAGTACAGCCCGGTACGTGAGCCCTTCCGCCCCAAAGACCTGATCGAAGAAACGACATCCATTCTGACACAGCTCGCTGAGAGCCACGGAAGCAGGATTCAGACAATCTTCACTGGTAAGGTGCCGGATCTTGTCAACGGCGATACCCTGGTATTGAAGAAAGTAATTCTCAACCTTGTTGGCAATGCGCTCAAACATGCCAAAACGGACCTGGTGAAAGTCCTGGTAACTGCCGGGCCCACTCATGATGAACAGCAGTCCTTGATGCTCAGTATACGGGACTATTGTGTGGGTATTGAATCGTCGGAACTGGCAACAATTTTCGAAGACTTCCAGACTGGCTCCAATCGAAATATTGGCAGTACCGGACTTGGTCTGGCTATTACGCGAAGAATGCTGGAACAGCTGGGCGGCAATATCTGGGTTGAATCAGAGATTGATCGTGGAACCTGCTTCCGACTGACCTTTCCCGTAGAAGCATCTTCACCATGCACCGACAACAAGCCGGTAGAAAACACGCAGGATGCAATGCTGCGCGCAAATGTCCTGCTGGTTGACGATAACATTATCAATCTTAAAGTCGGCAAAATGTTGCTCGAAAAGATTGGCATGACCGTAACCATTGTGGACAACGGTGCCAGTGCCATAGAAAAATGTAGAACCGGTGCTTTCGACCTGGTTTATATGGACGTCAATATGCCTGAAACGGATGGCATGCAGGCCACCAGGGAGATCCATTCCATTCCCCGGTGCCAGAACCTACCGATTCTTGCCCTGACCGCCAATGTGGCCGCGGAAGATATTGAGTCCTACCTCAGCTGCGGGATGTGCGGTGTTCTGTTAAAGCCGATGGACAGGTCGAAGGTAGTCGAGTTGACGTCTGACGCCCTATCGAATGCCGCAGCGGGTCTGGCTGGCCGCGAGGACAGGGTAGAGTCGCAATCGCTGCGAATCTGTAATCATGAAGTTCTGGGAGAGCTGTTGTCAGGAATTGGCCACGAGGATGCTGATGAAGTTATTGGCATATATCTGGAAGCATCGTCGCGCCTGGTCAGTGATATTCGGGAGGCCCTTGAAACTTCTGATGCCCGCTCAGCGCGTGCAGGAGCGCATAAGCTTGCCAGCACTGCGTTAACATACGGTCTGGAGCGCTTTGGGAAAATGTTGCGGGATCTTGAATCGACAAGCGACTCGGAAATTGAAGCACGCGCGGAGCATATTGCCAATCAACTGGCGGAATTACATACAGAGAGCCTGGCCTTGCTTCAAGAGGTAAGCGTTGCGGAGCTTGTCGTAAATGCTGCGTGATTAGATAAATCAACAGTTTGTAAAGTTGCCAGGCTCTGAATGCGCTTCAGAGTTCGTGGAAATTACTATTACGCTCGATGTAAAGCCTGGAGAGTTTCCTGAAGACTTTTCGGGTAGAGGTTAAATAAAATGAATCAGATTCAAAGCAGTCAACAGATGAACAAGACGATAGTTATCATTGATGATGACATGGCCTATTCAAGGCTACTGCAGATGGCCCTCAAGAAAAAAGGCTACAGTGTCTTCATCATTTCGAATCTTGAAGATGCAGAAAATTACTTGCGTCACGCAAGCTCTACAGACCTGTTTATTCTCGACTATGATTTCAGTGACAATAATCAGACGGGTCGTGATTTCTGTCGGCTGATTAAGGCCTATGCAAACAAGCCAGTTCTCATGCTCACCGGGATTGAGTCCACCGATACGGCGATAAGTTGCCTTTATGCTGGTGCAGACTATTTTGAAAGCAAGTCCTGCACGCACCGGGAATTGTTGGCCAAGATTTATGCAATTCTTCGTATCAGCTCTGGATTGAACTCCGGCCAGTCTCAGGCAAGTCTTGATGGATCTACCATCGAAAGAGCCGGGCTAAAGCTGTGCCGGAGTTCGCGCTCGCTTAGCTATGAATCTAAGAGCGTTCGCTTGACCGAAAGAGAAACCAGCATTGCAGAATACTTGTTGACCCACTTCAATCAAAAGGTCGCCAGGGAGACGGTATTTGCTGCGATATTCGGAACCGAGATGGAGCCACTTAATCGCGCTGTGGATATCCTGATAACGCGCTTTCGCAAGAAACTCAGGACGCTGGATGAGAAGTTTCTGGTTCTGCCATCCAGTGGCGGGCAATACACGATGGTTTGCGCGGTCGACAGTGGAATACCCGTTACCAGCGGAGTGCCGGTTACCGGATAGCTCAATAGGCATCGCTATTTTGCAGCGATGCTGGTGAGTTCGGCGTCGGTTTCTCGGTAGCATGTCCCCTGCTGGTGCTCAGGTTCCATAGATGGTTTTCAATGGCTGGCCCCGAAGTGGTTATGTTCGTGATTATGCCAGGAGCTATGTCAGGGACTATGCCAAGGGCTTTGTTAATCGTAATAGCCGCTTTTCTTGTATGCGTTGAGGGCGAAGCTTGCAAGCACGCCCAATGAGGCTGTGACCGGCACCGCGATCAACATGCCCAGGATCCCGAACAGCGATGCACCCGCCATGATGGAAAACAGAATCCACAGTGGATGCATCCCTACACTGCCGCCCAGCAGCTTGGGTGTAATGATATTGCCCTCCAACAGCTGCCCGACCAGGAAAATCAAGCCAATCAGCGCAACATAGGTGATTTCATTGCTCTGGAACCAGGCTACCGTGACGCTGGCCAACAGGCCGACCGTGGAGCCGAACAGCGGGATCACCGAGAGCAAGCCGGCACCGAGACCAATCAGCACGCTGAAATCCAGCCCGGCAAGAGACAGCGCCACCGCGTAGATCAGACCGAGCGACAGGGCAACCAACAGCTGGCCGCGCACAAAACCGGCAATCTTGCGATCGATCTGGACTACCAGGTCTCGTATCTGGTCGTAGTTCTGGCGGGGGATCAGGCTGTCGACCTTTTTAATGATGCGCTGCCATTCGCGCATCATGAAAAATGCCACCAGCGGAGTGACCACCAGCAGGGACAGGAAGCTGATAATGGCGCGACCGCCGCTCAACAGGCCGGACAATAATCCCGAGCCCAAATTAATCGCATTGCCCATATTGGAACCAACTGCCTCGCGCACTCGTTGGTTGAGCTCGCCGCCCTGGAGTTCTTGCTCCACCGAATCCAGGTATGGTTGCAGCCGGTCGGCCAGCGCTTGCAGATAAACGGGAGCCTGATCCACCAGTTGCGACAACTCGCGATATAGCGGCGGGATCAGGAGCAATAGCAGCAGCGAAACACCCAGGAAAAACGCGACCAGCAGTAGCACCGCTGCAGTGGTTCGGCCGATGTGGAATTTCTCCAGACGCAGCACCAGCGGGTCAAGCAAGTAGGCAATGGTGATGCCCAGCACAAAGGGTGTCAGGACATCACTGAACAGCCAGAGAAACAGCGCCAACAGCAACAGACTGGAGGCCCAGAACAGTGCCAGGGAAGCGGGTGAAACTGTGGACTTGTTGGTCACGCAGTGGCTGCCGGTATCCAGTGAATTTATGCTGAACTCGAATGCGGGTCCCCGAACTACTGCGCGGCTGTGCTAATGGGACCAGTGCTACGAATCCAGCCATGGGCCCAATGGTAACGTATTTTCGCCAACACGTTTTAGCAGCGCTGTTCACCTGGACAGGCTCTGCTGGAGGATCCTGGGAGCCGTTGGTCACCGGGACTGAAGGCGACCAGGAATGCAAGGCCGCGACAATGGTGGGCCAGAAGCACGATTGCGCGCTAAAGTAGCCGCAGCTGGCGACAAGCGGTCAGCGGGTGCACATGACCGATCGAACAGATCAACGCTATAATTTCGGCTAACAACAACACTGGTACGGTAGCCAGGGAATTAGGGAAGAAAGGGGAAAAGTTGGACGTCGCCTGGAACATTTCGGAATTCACGCGCTGGTACCTGGCGCTGTTTTTTTCCGGCGTTGCAGTTTTTTATACCGTCAGGATTCTGCTCCTGAAACGGCTAGGCTCTGGAGACCGGGTATTTACCGGGGCGCGCTTCACGCCGACCTGGTGGAACCACCTGGCCTTTCGCACGTTTCGCGCGCTCATCTGGTTGGCCTGCCTGCTGCGGCTGCCGTTTCCACAGCTCGACAACTATCTTGTCCTGATTCCAGCGCTGCAGAATTTCATGATCATCGCCGCCGGCAATCTGCTGCTGGCCGTTGGCTTCACGCTCACCGTGACTGTGCATTTCAGTCTACGCGACAAATGGTATTCGGGTATTAATCCCGACGGCCCATCGGAACTGGTGACCACCGGGCTGTATCGCTTCTCCCGAAATCCAATGTTCGTTGGGGTGGCGCTTGGCCAGTTGGGATTCTTCCTGGCCTTGCCTTCGCTGTTTTCGCTGCTTTGTTTGCCCATCGGGCTGATTGCCCTGCACCGCCAGATCGGGGCTGAAGAAATGCATCTGGCGGCGCTGTTCCCGCGCAACTATATGTCCTATGTTGCGCTGGTGCCGAGGTGGATTTAGGCGAGAAAGGGCAGTTCGTCAGGTGATGTTTTCTGGCTGTGTTCTTTGTTGAGGTTTGCTCCAGGACTCTTGCTCCAGGACTTCTCTCCAGGACCCCGCTCTAGGACCTGGGCACCCAGAGAAACACTTTCCAGTCGCGCAGTGGTTCCGAGCCTTCATAGAGTGGTTCGTCAAGCGTACGGCCAGCTTTTGCCGCCCACTGCGCCATCATGTCCAGACGCTGTTCGCCCTCGATTGCTACCGCACGCAGTGGATAAGTCGCATCACCGATACGCAACCAGCCATTGCCACCTTCGGCATTGACCCGGCGCTCCCAGTAGCCATTATCCGGTCGGGTTGCTGTAATCACACCGTCCGGTGTGCCGACCCAGGACAGGTAATTAACAAACGGCGGGAAGCCCTCCAGCTTCATCATTAATGGGCCCTGGATCTCGCCATTCAGCACTGAGAAATCTTCCAGCGGCTCTGTCGACTCGCCGCCAATAAAGACGCCCGGCATTCTGCCCAGGCCCTGGTTGCTCAGGTAGGGGGCGGTGGATACCCAACCCAGAACCGCCACGATGAGTATCACGCCTGCTGAAATTCCCGCAATTTTTGCCTTGCTCATATTGTTATCTCTGCTGAGGACTGTGTTTGTCTGAACCCCTGGTGGCCGGTTTACCTCGGAATATACTGAGGCTGCACGAGCAGCGCCGGGTCGGCATCGGGTTTCGGCACCAGCTTCTGCGGCCGGCCAGCCTGATTATCGGTGGCGTAGAGATTGCCAGCGGCATCAATATCCATGGAATGCATCTCGATCCACATATGCGGGCCTTCCTCCGGCAGGTGCCAGGTGTATTCCCGATTGCCATCGAAATCGAATTTAATCAGCTTCGGCGGTCGCAAATCCGTAACCCAGGCGCTATCGGAGCCAACAATAATTGACAGGGGAATATCCAGTCCGCCCCAGGTATCGACATGTTCAAATACCGGGTAGCTGGGTGAGCTGTGGGCGGCGGTTTGCTGGAAGACCTTGACGTTGGCCGCATCGCGATCAACCGCGTAGAGTTTTTCATCGGGGCCAAGGGCGAGAATATGCACACTGCTGAACTGATGGGCAGCATCACCGCCTTCACCAAATTCGGAGTGATAGGAGCCATCGGCGTTACGAACCACAATGCGCCGGTTGCCGAGCCCGTCGGCGACCAGGAACTTGCCGTCCGGCAGGAACACGATGTCCTGGGGCAGGTTGTAGTGGGTCTCATCGTCACCTGGAACATTCTTTTCGCCCAGGGTCATCAATAATTCTTCACCGTCGTTGGAGAACACGTAAATGATGTGACCAGTCTCATCGACAACCCAGACCCGGTTTTCGGGA
Organism: uncultured Pseudohongiella sp.; assembly: GCA_965212375.1. Classification (GTDB taxonomy): domain Bacteria; phylum Pseudomonadota; class Gammaproteobacteria; order Pseudomonadales; family Pseudohongiellaceae; genus UBA9145. Next base: position 15,483 of record OZ243108.1, read on the forward strand.
TCGTAGGGGCTGATCTTGATGCGGTGGGGGCCGGGTCCGTCGGTGCCGTGAAACAGATAGTCCCACTGGTCCCACACCTCCAGCACGTCACCTTCGCTGTTGACGATATAGATGCAGTTGTTCCAGATGCGACCACGACCGCGCAGGATGTTCCAGCCCATGGAGCCGGCAAATCGCGTGTAGTCGTCGGGAATGGGATCAGGCAACTCGGTTTCGCCGCGCTGCAGGAAGAATATACGGTCCGGGTTTTGTACATACACGCCGGAATTGCCGCCCCAGGTCCGTCCCTGCTGGGCGAAGGGTGGGAGCCACTGCTCGGAGGTAAACTCGTAGGGGCTGGGTCCCACCGGGCCAGCATCCTGGGCCAGGGCCTGGTTGGCCGCCAGAGTACTTGCCAGAGTACAAAGAATCAGGGTGAATACAGGCCGAATGCTTCTCAAGGCTCTCTCCTCGCTTTGTTGTAGGCTCTGCCCGACTGGACAGCTCTTTTATTCTGGTCGCCAGGAAATCAGGCGCAACCCGATTTATAACATTATTTTGCCAATGGCGGTAATTCGCGCTGCCGCTGCCGGGCGAGGAGTACCGGCGTGATTGTCGGGGGTCGTGGTCTGCGGCAGCCTAGCCAGTCAGGCCGCTGCGCAGCCTGGCGCGACGCATTGCCCATTCCCCGCTGAATCGGATGCGGTAGTGGCGGCTGAGCAGGGTAGTGGCAGTGACGCCGATTACGCTGGGTCCGATCCAGAGAAATACTGCATAGCTGTCGAAGTTACTGGCAAAGAGTTCTTCGAACAGGCGGCGCCCGCCAAATACCGTGAACGCCGTGTAGGCGCCCACCCCGGAGCCGATCAGGCCACCCAGGTGCTCGGTCCACCATTGCCTGGGTCTGATCTCGGCACGGAAAATGTAGCGCAGGTTACCGATACCGGCTGCCAACTGGAACGTACCGAATATCATGAACAGTATGGTGCCGGTTTGAATGCCGACCGTCAGCAGCAGCAGGCCAATACCTGCCAGCAGTCCGTTGAGCCCCACCAACGATGGACGGCGCAGCGCCTGGCGGTCATCCTTGTGCAGAATAACCTGCCAACCGTGGCGGGTACTGGTCAGCACCAGAATGCTCAGGGAGAACAGGAATAGCGCAAACTGCCGCACCTCCTGAATTGCCGCTGCCCGCTCACCAGCATCCAGCTCCAGTCCCTCGGCGTGCATGGCCAGCGGGAACAGCAAATCGAGACCGGACATAATGACACCAGAGCCAGCCACGGTGTACATGGCATAGCCAAAAATACGCCCGAAGCGTTTGTGGTCCATATTGCCCTTGCGGGTGAAAACCGGCACCCAGAACAGCAGCAGGGCGCAGGCGCCCACGGCAATATGCAGATACAGCGCTGATTCGTGAATAAGTTGCATGAGAGTCTCCAGGGATGTCTGTGATTAGCCAAGTGGTTAGCGACGGTAGGCAGGTTACGCCTGCCATGCAGCAGCCATAAGTGCCGGAAGTCACGACCTGGAATAGGACTTCTGGCCTATAGGTCCGATCTGGACCCTATGCCATAATTTCTTCAGCTTCAGTCAACTTGAACAGAGGTTCCTTTGCCTCTCTTGCCGGGCCAGCCGATATCCAAACCATGAAACTGCCAGCGATCAAAAGCGAATATGCCCTGAACTTCTCGGGAGTCATGGTCACGATTCTGGTGGCCGCGCTCGGCGCCTACACCGTTGCCGGCGCCGCACGATTCCCGGCGGTGGTTTTTCTGGCTGCGCTGCAGCTCACCTGCTTCCTGCTCTACCTGCTACTGGAGAACCGTCCGCGCTGGTTGCTGCTGTCACTGTTTGCCACGGAAGCGGTTTGTATCACTGGCCTGTTTTTCCTGGTGCCATCCTCTTTTATTGCGGTCCTCAGCATGGTGTGGCTGGTGCAGGCATCGGACCTGTTCCCGACCCGGTCGGTGTTGCTGCTGTGGGGAGCAATTCTCGCGCTGTTCTCCATCGCCCAGTTTTATCACTATGGCACCAGCGACCTGCTCGGCATGATATCCAGCATTGTTCTCTATGCGCTGCTGCAGCTGTTCGCTATCAGCGTGGTGCAGCGTTTTATCCGCGAACAGCGTCAGCGAGAAGAAACTGCGGCGTTGAATCGTGAACTGCTGGCTACCCGTGAACTGCTTTCCCAGTCTGCTGCTCAGGGCGAGCGGCTACGTATTGCCCGCGATCTGCACGACATCCTGGGTCATTATATGACCGCCCTGATTCTCAATCTGGAAGTAGCCAGCCACAAAACCGACGGTGAGTCCCGGGACCAGGTGGACCAGTCCCTGGCGCTTGCCAAGCTGCTGCTTGGCGAATTGCGCACCACGGTGGGTGAGCTACGCGATGAATCGCATATCGATCTGGAGGAGTCGGTCAGAAAACTGGTGGCCGACATCCCGCTGCCGATTGAAGTGGATTTTTCCCGGGCGCCGCGAATCGATGACGTGGAAGTGGCCGAAACACTGCTGCGCTGTACCCAGGAAGCGATCACCAATGTGCTTCGGCACAGCGCCGCGAGTCATTGCCGCGTGACTATGGAAGACGATGCCGGGCGCGGATTCCGTTTGCAGGTGAGCGATGACGGTGAGGGCGAAGCCGACATTGTCGCCGGCAATGGCCTGACCGGAATGCGCGAACGGGTCGCCGCGCTGGGTGGTGAGCTGTCCTGGCACCGCAATAACGAGGGCTTCCATTTACAGGTGGCGCTGGAGTCTGAAGGGCGCGCTACGTGAAGATCAAGGTGATGCTGGCCGAAGACCAGAACCTGGTGCGGCAGGGCTTGCGCAGTCTGCTCGAGCTGAGCGACAGCGTCACCGTGGTGGGGGAGGTGGAAGACGGCTCGGAAGTTCTCGACGGTCTGATCAAATACAATCCCGACGTCCTGCTGATCGATATCCGCATGCCGAAAATGACCGGCATTGAGGCACTGCAACTGATGCAGGACAAGGGCATTACGACACCCGCGATAATTCTCACCACGTTCGACGACCATCAATTGGTTTTGGAAGGCATGAAGGCTGGCGCCAAAGGCTTTTTGCTCAAAGACGTTTCCCTGGACAGCCTGGTGAACACCATCGAAAAGGTGCACCAGGGGGAATCGCTGGTGCAGCCGGCGATCACCGAACGAATCATGAAGGGACTGTCATCATTGGCAACGACTCAGGAGCTGGACACCCCGGTTGAGGAATTATCGCCGAAGGAACTGGAAGTACTGCGGTTGATGGCCGGGGGCTACAGCAACAAGGAAATCTCCGGCGCGATTCATAAGTCTGAAGGGACAGTAAAGAACCAGGTGTCTTCAATACTGGTCAAGCTGGGCGTGCGGGATCGCACCCAGGCGGTGCTACGGGCGATCAATCTGGGTTTGCTGTAAGCAGCACCGGCGAAGCCGATGCGCTGAGTGTTTTGGCGATCAGGTGAAGCTGTGGATATTTTGTAAGGAATTCGGATCTCGGTGCTGCGACTGGCAACGGGTATGCTAATCATTTAGTCCAGCTCCATGCGCTCAATCAGCTCGCTCAGTTCGCCAGTGTCGCGCATCTGATCAAGTTGCGCCTGAACGTCGCGGGTCTCGGTATCGGACCCGGTGCCGATCAAATACCTGATGGGTTCGTCTCTTAGCCGGGCTGCATCGGCGACGGCAAGATTATTCACCTCGATGATGCTGCGCAGGGTATCGACATACTCCTGGCCCCGTTCCGAGTAATTCACCAGACCGGCAGTCAGTTCGATGGAGTCCAGCGCCTGGCCGCTGTCCCGCGCTGCTGCGCGCAGGCGGCGGAACTCCTCGTAGGCGGGATGCCGGCTCAGGTTGAGCATGTAAGCACGCACGCTATCGAACGGCCAGTTGTAAGTGGCTATCCCGTAATCGCCGAGACTCTCGCGTTGCGCCTCGGGAGTCATGCCGGAACCGTCGAAGGTCCACTGCCCGAACAGGGCATTGCCCTCCACGGCAAAGCGGGATGTGCCATAGCCGCTTTCGTACGCCGCCTGGCCAAGCGCCAGGCCAGCGGGTACTTCGTCGAGACGATAGAGGATATCGCCGATAACCTGCTGTTGGCCTGGCGCATCCCGGGGTAGCTCGCCATCGAGCACTTCAAGGTCATTGGCCAGTTCTGCGAGAAATTCATAGGGTATCGCGCTCAGCGACCGGCCGGCATTGATCGATTCCAGAAGCGCCAGCAGTTCGGCGCGCCGCTCCCGAATCAATTCGTTGGCGTGCAATACCAGTGGCAACGCGAACCGGTAAAAAAACTCTTTCTTGGACTCGACCGGCAGTTCCTGTGAGCTTTCCTGCCAGCCTGGCGGAATACTGGTCAGCAGGATGCGCGGCGCTTCAAGCTGTTCGCCGCGATTGATTTCACCCCACCAGGACTGACCCATCAAGAACTGCTGCGCTTCCTCAACCCCCTGGACGATGATGACCTCCGGCCCTCCCCGGGGTTCCAGCTCTGGAAGAGTCGGGGGCGAGATCTGGGCACGGACACTGGCAGCCAACAGCACCCACGCCAGGAGCAGGGATACGTAGCTCCCTGCTGATGGCTGTGAAATAGTTCGCAAGCAGGTGTATTGCATAGGTTTATAGTTTACCGGGTCTGGGCTTTTTGTGCTGTGCGTGAAAGTATTTCGGCTGATCACTGTTCATTTAACTGTGGCAGGCCCAATAATTCCGCTATTATCGCTATGAAACGGCACGCGAAAATTCTCCGATGCGAACCTTGCTAAACAGTCTGTTGATCGTGATTCTGGTGTTCCCTCTAAACGCGGGTGCAGCTGCGTGGATGGCGATGAGCATGGATGACGCAGCGCACCTGGAGATGGCGGGCCATTCCCATGCACTGCAGGCCATGTCACCTGCAGGGATGGATGGCGCCGTGGTCGCAGAATCCAGTTCCCCGCATAGTGAGCACAATAGTGCAGACTGTGAGGAGCACTGTGCATCCTGTAGCAACCACTGCTCCAGCACCGCAATTATTTCCTGCCACCATAATCTGTTCGATACAGATGAACAGCGTGCCGATTTTCTTGCTGGCATGACTCTTTATCGCCACGAGACGTTGTTCAGACCCCCGATCTCCGCCTGATTTCACGATCAGTCGGGCATTCAACTCCGCATCGAAATACCATCTTTAGCCACGCCCTGCGTGGTCGCTGAGCTATCCCGTTCCTGATCGAGCTTGCTGCGCTGGTGCTGCGTGCGCCAGCCAAACGTTTCAGATCAGGAGTAAGTAATGAAATTCAAGCATCAGCATCGCGATTGGCGCGAAACCGAACCGCCCCAGCCTGACTCTTCGCGCCGGCGATTCGTGCAGGGACTGGTGGCAGGGGGTGTCCTTGGCGGGTTGCCGTTGGGCCACCGTTTATATGGCCAGACTCCAGCGGCTGCCGGTACCGGTGCGCCGGAGCTGCGTGGCAAGGTTTTTCATCTCACCATCGACAGGCTACCGGTAAATTTCACTGGCAGTCCGCGCATGGCGACGGCTATTAACGGTTCAATACCTGCGCCTACTTTGCGCTGGAAACAAGGGGATACGGTGACGATAAATGTCACCAATCGCCTGTCGGAAACGACGTCTTTGCACTGGCATGGAATTATCCTGCCGTTTGATATGGACGGTGTGCCCGGGCTGAGTTTCCCGGGCATTCCACCGGTGGAGACTTTCCAGTATCGCTTCAAGGTGCAGCAGAGCGGCACTTACTGGTACCACTCACACTCGGGTTTCCAGGAAGTTACCGGCATGTATGGTGCCATCATCGTGGACCCGGCAGACGAAGTCCGGGTTCATGCTGATCAGGACCATGTCGTGCTGCTCTCGGAATGGACCGATGAGGATCCCATGTATGTCTTTCAGAAGCTGAAAACCATGGGCCATCTTTACAATTTCAATCAGCCGACATTCCCCGGGTTTTATCAGGATGTTGCCCGCAATGGCTTGCAGGCAGCCATGAGCAAACGGGACATGTTCAACACCATGCGCATGAAGCCCACCGATCTGGCAGACCTGTCAGCGGAAACGCTCACCTACCTGATGAACGGCACAACTCCGGGTGGCAACCATACGAAGTTGTTTGCAAAAGGGCAGACAGTTCGGCTGCGGATTATCAACGGGGCGGGCAACACTTTCTTCGATGTGCGCATACCTGGCCTGGAAATGACCGTGGTGCATGTGGATGGCATCGATATTGAGCCGGTAACCGTTGATGAATTCCGCATCGGTCCTGGTGAGACTCATGACGTGCTGGTCCGCCCGGTGGAGGATGCCTACACGATATTCGCCGAAACCATGGAGCGCAGTGGCTTTGCCAGAGGCACGCTGGCATCCCGTCCCGGGCTTGAGGCGCCGCTCCCTGAGCGCCGCCAGGTGCAGTGGCTGTCAATGCAGGACATGATGGGGGTGATGCCAGCAGCGGCGCACGGCGCCACCGCGATGGCCCATGAAAACATGACCGCTCACGAAGGCGACATGGCAAACGAAACGCTTAACAACATGCCAGGTTTCCGCGCCCGACACGCCAGCTCCGAATATGGCCCGAGCACCGACATGCGCGTTGATATACCGCGCACCAATCTTGATGATCCTGGGGTTGGCCTGCGGGAGGCTACACATCGCGTATTGACCCTGGATCAACTGCACGCTCTCGACGGCGAGTTCGACCCACGCGAACCAGAGCGCGAGCTTGAACTGCACCTGACCGGTAATATGGAGCGCTACAGCTGGTCTATCGATGGGCTGGAATACGGCAAATCGACGCCAGTGCATTTTCGCCACTGCGAGAAGCTTCGTGTGCACTACCACAACGACACAATGATGACCCATCCCATGCATCTGCACGGCATGTGGAGTGACCTTGAAGACGCCAGCGGTAATTTTCTGACCCGCCGTCATGTCCTGCCGGTGCAACCAGCACAGCGGGTGAGTTTCAGCGTCACGGCCGATGCTCTGGGTCGCTGGGCCTGGCACTGTCACCTGTTGCTGCATATGGACGCGGGCATGTTCCGCGAGGTGATAGTGACATGAGCAGTGCAGCCATTCTGAAAAGTGTTTATCGACCATATCTGCCTGTGCTTGCTGCGGTGATCTTTCCGGTCATGGTTTTTGCTCAGCCTCATGATCATGCCAGCGCCCAGGTGCCAGCCGGGGAACATGCCAGCCAGGAGCTGCAGTCGATGTCACCGGCAATGACGATGCTGGAAGAACCGGTCGATGCCCGTGATCCTCACGCCTACTCTGGAGGCTACAGCCGTAACAGTGGCCCCTATTCGCTGCCGCCGGAGCAGCAGCTTAATCTGGCGGATGAAACCCGATTCATCGGGCTGTGGGTTGACCGTCTGGAAACGCGAAACGGGGATGCAGAAGACTTTCAGGAATTTGATGGGTTCGCCTGGATGGGCAACAGTTATTATCGCTTCATCCTGCGCTCGGAGACTGAATGGCGAAACCAGACGCTGGAAGACTCAAAAACAGAGTTATTGTACCGGCGCGCAATCTCACCGTTTTGGAATATCGAGATGGGTGCGCGCTACGACCATGGTGACAACGAACATCGAGAGTGGCTGGGCTTCGGTATTTTCGGTCTCGCTCCCTACTGGATCGAAGTCTCCGCTACCGCCTATTTGAATCCGGAGGGACATTCCGCCGCCACGGTGGAGCTTGAGTACGACCTGTTACTTGGTCAACGGCTGGTGCTGCAGCCCAGGATTGAAATGGATTTCTATGGCGATTCGGATCTGGCTGCCGGTCATGGCAAAGGCCTGTCGAAGAGCGTCATGGGTTTTCGTCTGCGCTATGATATTGATCGCCAGTTTTCACCCTACCTTGGCTTTGAGCGTGTCCATCGCCATGGTGAGGCGGCCACGGTATTTGAACCGTTCGGGCAGCATCGCGAAGCACAACTGATCGCCGGCTTTCGGATCTGGTTCTAAAAGTCGAAAAAATTGTGGTAGCCGGGAATTCAATTACCAGCCGCGGCGTTCGATATAATGCTCGACGAGATGAGAAACCCGTGGAATTGTAATGCTGGTTATTTTTGATTGGGACGGCACGCTGCTGAATTCATTGGCGAAGATCGCCCACTGCATGCAGCTGGCTGCCGAAGACGCCGGACTCGAGCCGTGCCCCGAGGATGAAATTCGGGGCATCATCGGATTGGGGTTACCAGAAGCAGTGGCAACCCTTTATCCCGAATTGACCGAAGCGCCTTCGCAGATTCTCAGTGAGCGCTATTCGCACCATTTCCAGCTCAAGGATTCGCGGCCCTGCGAATTCTATCCGGGTGTGCAGAAAACCCTCGAGGTCCTGAAATCTGATGGTCATCATATTGCCGTCGCCACGGGCAAGAGTCGCAGGGGACTGGACCGCGTGCTGGGCAATCTGGGATGGGAAGGCTATTTCCATGCCACTCGTTGCGCTGACGAAACCCGTTCCAAGCCGCATCCACTGATGTTATCGGAACTGTTGGCCGAACTGGACACCGGTGTCGAAGATGCGCTGATGGTCGGCGATACCGAGTTCGATCTGTCCATGGCTGCGCAGTTGGGTATGCGCAGGGTAGGAGTGAGTTATGGTGCTCACCCTCACGAACGACTGTCCCGGCATCAACCGGAAGCTATCGTGGACAATATCAACGAGCTTCTGGAGCTGGTCGCGGATTAGCCCCTGTTTTTTGGCAGTAGCGCCCCGGTCTCACTGTCTTACGGTATCCGCTGGCATTTACAAAGATTCGGTACGCCGATAGTCTTTGTTTCTTTGTGCCAAGATAGCAAGGCTGCCCACATGACCCTGACCCGACGCCAACTCATGGCAGCCTGCGGCTCCCTGGCTGTTGCTGCAACTGCAGTTCCTTCAGCGCTGGCTGCCAGCGCTAACTCAGCTCCGGACCGGCTGCCGTTGATCAAGCCGCGCCGCCTGCGCCCGGGCATGACTGTGGGACTGGTAACGCCGGCCAGCAATGTCCCGGAAGACCAGGATCTGCAAACCACCATGGATCTGGTACGTTCGCTTGGCTTTACCGCCAAACCCGCAGCCAACCTGTTCAGCCGTACCCAATATCTGGCTGGCACCGATCAGCAGCGTGCCGAAGATCTCAATGCCATGTTTGCCGATCCGGACGTGGACGCTATCTTCTGTGTTCGGGGAGGCTACGGCTCGGGTCGGCTGCTGCGTTATCTGGACTACGACACTATCGCTGCCAATCCCAAAGTCATCATGGGGTACAGCGATATTACCGCGATCCTTAACGCGATTTATCTGCGCACTGGTCTGGTCACCTTTCATGGGCCTATCGCCAGCGGCAATTTTTCTGAATACACCTATGAGCAATACCGAAAGGTATTGCTTGAGCCCGATACGAATACGCAAATCGCTGAACTGCCAGAGTTCGAGACTCGGCCCGGCGTGGTGGACTGGGAAAACCGTCTCACCACTATCGTGCCTGGCGTGGCGCAAGGGCGACTGATTGGCGGCAATCTGGCGCTGATGGTGACGCTGCTGGGAACACCGTACGAGCCACAGTTCGACGGCGCTATTCTGTTTCTTGAAGATGTCTCGGAGCCGCCTTACAGCGTGGACCGGATGCTGACCCATTTGTGGATGGCCGGTAAGCTGGAACAATTGGCCGGCGTCGTTTTGGGTAAATTCACCGATGACGGCTATGACAGCAACACCTTCAGTATGGAGCAGGTGATTCGCGACCGTTTTGAACCATTGGCTATCCCGACTTTGCGCGGCGCTATGATAGGCCATGTTGAGGATAAAGCCGTGGTGCCGGTCGGTGTCGAGGCGCGGCTGGATGCCGGCGCCGGAGTGTTAACTCTGCTTGAGCCCGCTGTCGCCTGACGCTAATCGCTGATGCCAGCGCCGCACGTCCAACGTTGCGAACTTTGTCAGTGGTGTATCGAGGCTGCGAATGTACATGTTGAGAACTCTTTGCCTGCTCGCCTTGCTTTTACCTGTTGGTGGCTGCACTTTGAATTCCCCGATAATAATAGAGTCATCCAATCAAAGCAGTCGTATCGATTATGTTGTTATTCATGCCACGTCTGAAAATTTTGCCGAGTCGTTGCGCCTGTTAACCACGCCCACCGCTAATCCGGTGAGTTCGCATTATCTGATTCCGACACTTAACGATGACTCCTATCCGCAGCGTTCACTGCGGCTGTATTCGCTGGTCGAGGAGCGGCGTCGGGCATGGCACGCCGGAGTCAGTTACTGGGCGGAAGAGGAATCGTTGAACGATCGATCAATTGGTATTGAGGTGGTGAATGAATTCAAGTGCGAAGGCACAGACAAGCCCCTGGAAGACATTGCACTGTCCGAGGTGAAGTGCGAATTCCCGCCGTACCCCAGCGAACAGATTGATATGCTGATCGAGCTATTGCGCGACATTCAGGTGCGCTATCCGGGCATTGATCCAATCGATATTGTCGGGCACTCGGATATCGCCATCATGCGCAAATCAGATCCCGGTCCGCAATTCCCGTGGAAACGACTATACGATTCAGGCATTGGAGCCTGGCCAGATCCCGGTCTCGTTACCAGCTACGCCAGCCAGTTTGTCAGGCAAATGCCTCCGGTAGGTAGCTTGCAACTGGCGCTGCAGGCACTTGGTTATCAACTGGAGGTGAGTGGTGAATTCGACAAGCTGACACGCTTCGTGCTGCGTGCCTTTCAACTACACTACCGACCTGGGGACTACTCGGGGATTGCGGACGTTGAAACGGCGGCCTTGCTCTGGGCTTTAGTGGCCGAATACCGTCCCGAAGCACTGGCCGCTCTCGATTCGGGACTGTCGCCAGCCCTATTCCGGCGCGGGCACTAGCCAGGCGGCTGGCATTGCAAATCAAACCTTGACTCGGCACATCGTCAGGCGGTGAATTCTAGCCATCACCTGGTGCTCATCACCTAGAGCCCATAGCGAATTCCGGGGTATCGCCGCCGCCAAGATCAAGTTCGGTTGTTCCTGAGCCCACCAGGCCTTTTGGCATAAAATTCATCGCCAGTGATTTTCTCGTTTCCGGATTCTCGTGTCGCACGACCTTGTGCTTGAGATGGGAAGGAAAAATCAGTAGTGAATCATTGCCCAATTCGAATTTATACGAGGGGCCATTGAAAACGTTGTAGTCGACGGGCTTCAGATCAAACTGGCTCTGAAACGGTTTTTCAAAGACTATTTTCGCTTTGCTTTCTTTTGCCAGGCCAAAATAGTACACAGCACAGATCATAGCGTTGCCGTGGTTGTGTATCACCGATATCTTGTTTTTCTCGGCTTTCACAAACCACGATGTAGTTAAGGGCACCTCTATTAATTCAGACAGGTCTCTGTCCTTCAGACGGCGCCACTGACAAGGCGTCGTTCCGCAGGCGTGCCGTCAGCCCGTCAAGGAACGACAACGCGGTCAGGGGTGCCGTCTGAAGGCCCCGCAGGGCGGGACCTGTAAGCACCTCCTGCGGCGTTGCACCCCTTGCCAATAGGGCTCGCTATTGACTGCGGGCTGCGCCTTGCAGCAGGGGCTTACAGACTCCCGCAGAGACTTGTCTGAATTAATAGAGGTGCCCTTAAATAAAACTTGTTCCTGTAGCGCAGGACATCGCGAGCGTATTCATTGATCATTCCCAGGATCTTGGTCTTGAATTCATTGTTGCCTTCAAGGACTTTCAGATTTTTTGAGATCTGCAGAAAGTACTCAGCATTATCGTCAGCATTGGTTGCGGCCCACTCCTGTTGTGCGTAAAGCTTTTGTATTTTCTCCTGGTCTATTCCTACATTGCTCACTTCAACAATCGGTTCCGGGAAAATTGAGTGTACTTGTGCCTTGATTGTCATCCTTTGCTTGTCTCTCGAATCGGTCCTCAGTGCAGAGAGTCTGCAGCGTAATGCCAAGGAGCCGTACATGAATGTTTGATGAAAGCTTGAGGGTGCGTTAACTGCCGCGCGATTATCACAAGCGTGCTCAGTGTTTGCCAGCCGCGTCAGCGACAGTTGCAATTAGTGACATATGACCCCATATAGCCCGCTAAAGGATTTTCGCCAGTGCTTTGTTGCCTAAACAGATGGTGCCTAAACAGATGGTGCCAAAACAAAGCGTGAGCCAATATCCCGGCCCAAACGAACGGCGGATACTAATTAGCGAATAACTTGCCGAATAACTCCAGCTTTGCAGGCGATGCATTTCGGTGCGGGGTCCCGCAACAGGTTTGTCACCTAAACTAATGCCTCCTAAACTAATTTCTCCTAAACAAAGTGGTTGCCAGTATCCGGACAAGTATCAGGGATGACGACTGCCCCCTGTACCGTTTATGCGCTGCAGCGATGGATTTACCAATAGAAATGGAATCGAGCATTCAACGTAGCGCCGTCTGAATCCGGGGCGAGGGTATGATTGGGATTAAGGGTTGAGGTAAGGGGTTGAGGTAAGGAGTCGAAGAAGGAGGTCGAGACGGGACAGTCAACCGGTTCTTTGATCAACGCAGCGGCGGGCACTATTCCAGTATTTGCCAGTCATACTGGCCTGGTGATGGCAAGGTGCTGCGTGGACCGGCATGTGAGCCCTGATATGAACAAATGCTGATGGCGAGCTTGCGGTACTGGATTAGCACAGCTCTGAAGATGGTTTTGGTCACGATACACGGCCCGGGTGGAAGCGCCTGTATATTGCCCGATCAGCTACATCTGCCGTTCAATAGCAGCCGCTTGAGATTGCCCGACACCGGATCGTCGCCAAGCCACAGTTCGATCAGTGCGGGTATCAGTTCTCTGCCTGGTTCCCGGACCACCGGCACATCATTGATGCGAATTTCTTCGCCCAGCGGGGGTTGGAAAGCGAACTCGACCCGGTCCCCGAATTCCACAGCATCGTAATGTTCCTGAAGTATCTCCAGAAGTTCGCTGGAAATCTGATCGGCTAGCGGTTCGCGCCACAGGTTGGGGAGGTCCTCTGGCATATTGCCGCTGTAGAGAACATCCAGTAGAAAAACCTTGCCGGTATCGCTGCGCCGGATTTCGTCAACGCCGCGACTGTCGGCCGGAAGATACATACCCAGCAGATAGATGTCGTTGAAGAAAAATTCCCGGAGCCCGCAACCCGATAGCGTATAAACAACCCCGGACCGCTCGATGGTGTCAGGCAGGTAGCGTTCATGAATTTCCGCAGCCTGAGCAGAAATCATTGCAATAAACAGTAGCGGAAGCGACAGCAGTCGAAGCGGTAGTTTCATTAGGTCGGAAAAGATTCAGGAAAAGACAGCCCAGGAGTATAGAGACGAAGCCTGGGTTTTGCTAACACTGGCAGGGAGCGAGACTGGAGCCAGGTAGATGGATGATGCCTTCCTGATGAATCTGGTTGAATCAGGCCGGTCAGGATTTAAGTGTTTCCAGCAACAGGCGCTGGATCTTGCGGTGGGAATCACAATCCTGGCAGTGGATTTCCTCCAGCTTGATCTGCCGGTCGCGGATCAGGCGCTCCAGAGTTGGGGTGTCGATTGCCACTTGAATTGACTTTGTCATGACTTGATCTCCGCTACCGCTCACGACCCGGCGTACTCGCGCCAGTCTGTTGAATGACCCGTGGACTGATTTATAGCGACTCAGCCCGATCAGGACGCCGGGTCGAATCCGGAACAGTTACCCGAAGCTTCCCGTCGTCCCGGAACTGAATATGCCGAGCCGTTGAATCGGACTGATGTTATTGCCGTGCGCCCACAAATGCAAATGATTCTCATTTATATTTTTTGGTCCGCCGCCGGACAACCTGGTTTTTGGCAGATTTGGGCTGGCAACAGCGCGCGCTCAGGGAAAGGGGTTCGGGCACGAGCAACGCCGGGTCCAGGCGTTAGTCAGTCTGTATTTCCTGGCAACTCCGGCAGGATTTGCCCAGCCAGCCCGTGTATTCTGTAAGTCCGTCGTCGCGGGTCCAGCATTCTCCTGGTTCCAGTGTTACGAAAACGTGAAATGGGTGCACCATGCTGACTAGAATCCTCGCCACTTGTTTGCTCGCCACCCTGGCCGTTGTTGCCAGCGCCCAGGAAGATCCATTTATCTACATTCTCGGCGTGGTGCAGGATGCCGGCTATCCCCAGGCTGGATGCTACCGGCCACATTGTATGCCGGGCTGGGAGGATGCACGCCTGGCGAGAGGGGCGACGTCTATTGCCGTGGTAGACCCGCGCGCCAGTCGCAAATATCTGTTCGAGGCGACACCGGACCTGCCGCGACAGCTGTACGACCTGAATCAGGTGGCGCCGGACTCCAGCTATCAGCTGGCTGGGGTCTTCCTGACCCACGCTCACATTGGCCACTACACCGGCTTGATGCATTTTGGACGGGAGGTGATGGGCGCCACGGGCGTGAATGTGTTTGCCATGCCGCGGATGCGCGAATTCCTGGCCAGCAATGGCCCCTGGAGCCAGCTGGTGGAACTGAACAACATCCGTCTGCGTCGACTGCAGAATTTCCAGACTGAACCTTTGGGTGCGATTATGGTGACCCCGCTGCTGGTGCCGCATCGCGACGAATTTTCTGAAACCGTGGGTTATATCATCCTCGGGCCGACACGTTCGGCGCTGTTCATTCCTGATATCAACAAATGGAACCTGTGGGACCGCAGTATCATTGATGAGGTCCGTAACGTGGACTATGCGTTTATTGACGCCACCTTCTTCGATGGCGATGAGCTGCCGGGGCGGGACATGAGCGAGATTCCCCACCCTTTTGTGGTGGAAAGCATGGGCTTGTTCGAGTCGCTGCCAGAGGCGGAGAAGCGCAAAATCTGGTTTATCCACATGAATCACAGCAACCCCCTGCTGGACCCGGGCAGCACGGCTTACCTGACCGTGACCGGTGCTGGCTTCAACGTGGCCGGGGAAGGCATGCGGTTTCCGCTCTGATTGGCGCTCTCGTGCCCTGTGTGCGCCTCGAAACCTGCCTCTCGGCTCATCCTGCCAGCCCCCGAACAGGGCGGATTCCGTGACATCTCGTTACCACGCCGCTTGAAAATTTTGGTATTGTTGGCGAAGGACATGAAATGAGGAAGTACGATGAAAAAAACCAATAATGCCGCAGCGAAGTCTGTCAGTGTGGTTAACCGCGCTGCCGGTGCGTTATTCGCGGCATCCTGCCTGTTGTCAGGGGCGGTAACCGGGCAGAACCTGGTCACCGACGATACCATTGAGTGGTATACCCTTGGCGGCGACTACGCCCACACCCGCTTTACCCCTGCCAATGAGATCACCCCGGAGAACTTCGAAGAAATGGAAGTTGCCTGGGAGTGGGATGGCACCAGCTTTGGTGGCTATTCCGGTCGATCCACGCCAACCTACGTTGACGGCAAGTTGTTTACGGTTTCCGGGCCGCGCCGCAATGTGGTGGCTATTGACCCCAAGACCGGTGAAACCATCTGGTCATACCGCTTGCCGAATACCGGCCGCTGGGAATACTCCATGCGCGCTTCCTACGGCAAAGGCATTGCCTACTCGCGAATCGACGGCAAGGGTGTTGTCTATATCTCTTCCCCTGGGTTTTTCCTGGTAGCACTGGATGCCGAAACCGGCGCTCCGCTGGATGGCTTCGGCGGTCAGGTTCCCATTGAGGGCTTCCCCGAGACCGGTGTGGTAGACATGCTGGCCGACCTGGGACATCCCTATGACCCCTACGAGGGTATCCCCCTTGAGCGCGGTTACATCACTACGTCGTCTCCACCTATTGTGGTCAATGACACCATCGTGGTGGGTAACTCTGCCGAACAGGGCTACCTGCAGGCACGGATCGAGAACGTACCCGGCGACATTCTGGCGTATGACAAGAACACCGGCGCCTTTAAGTGGAAGTTCAACGTGATTCCGCGGCCGGGTGAATACGGTCATGAAACCTGGGAAAACGATGCCTGGCAATACACCGGCGATGTCTCCTCCTGGGCGCCGTTGACCGCTGACCCCGAAAACAATCTGGTTTATGTGCCCACCAACCCGCCCACCATCGATTACTACGGTGGTTTTCGTCCGGGTGACAACCTGTTCGGCACCAGCGTAATCGCGCTGAATACCGAAACCGGCGAACGGGTCTGGCACTACCAGACCGTCAAGCATGACGTGTGGAACTACGACAATCCGTCGCCACCAATCATGATGGATCTGGAAATCCCCGGTCGAGGTACTGTCCCGGCAGTTGCCGAGGTGACCAAGCAGGGCTTTGTGTATACCTTCGACCGCTTTACCGGCGAGCCGGTATGGCCGATGGAAATGCGGGAAGTGCCGGCCTCGGAAGTGCCAGGCGAGAAGCTGGCGACGACCCAGCCGTTCCCCACCAAGCCACCACCGTTTGAACAGCAGGGTATTAGTGAAGACGATCTGATCGACTTCACCCCGGAGCTGCGCCAGGAAGCACTTGAAGTTATGGCGAGCTACCAGATGGGTCCGTTGTTTAATCCGCCGATCCACGACACCAATGACGAAGGCCTGCTGGGCTCGGCCATGTGTCCCGGTGATGGTGGCGGTGCCAACATCTATGCGCCACCGACGGCAGATCCAGACACCGGCTTTTTGTATGTCGCCTCCGCCAACAACTGCAGCTGGCAGTTCGTGATCCCCGGTGAAGAAGCCGATGCGGCAATCGACGAGCCAACCGGCACCACGTTCGCAGCATACGCCAATGGTCCACGCGGCCGTCCGCCACGCATGCGCTCCGGTCTGCCTTATGTGAAGCCGCTGTACAGCAGCATCACCGGCTACAATATGAATACCGGTGAAATTGCCTTCCGTATCCCGGCTGGCGAAACGCCAGACCGAATCCGTAACAACCCGGCGCTGGAAGGCGTGGATATCGGTGATACCGGCAGCGGTCGCGCTCCTTCAATGGTGACCACGCCCAGCATGCTGGTGTATGCCGGTGTCGATCACGACGGGCAAACTGGCCTGCTGTATGCCATCGACAAGCTAACTGGTGAAGAACTCGGTCGTATCGAGATTCCCGGCCAGGTGCGTTACGGCATGAGCTCCTGGATGCACGATGGTCATCAGTACATCATCCTGCAGGCTGGCCCCAAGCTGGTTGCTGTAGCATTGCCCGGAGCCCAGGCGGGTATGGGCAGTCACTAGTGTAGGCCGTCAGGCTCGCGCCTGACTGAGCAGCCGATGCTAATAAGAAGGCCGGAAGGATATACATCCTTCCGGCCTTTTCTTTGTCCGGAATTTTTGTCTTTATTCTGAATATCTGGCAATGATCAGGATCGAACTGGTCTCAGCTTGGCCACAACAAAGCGAGCGGTGTTGTGGGTAATCAGGGACACTATCGCCAACAGGCCGATCAAGACAGTGGGGATGATTGCGCCAAAGGTATAGGTCATGCCCATCACCAGGCCAAGCATCAGCTCGCCACGGTAAAGCGGGTAAACAATGCCGCCCAGCAGTAACCCTAGCAGCAGATACAGCGGCATTTGCCCCAGTCCCAGTTCGAACCCGGTAGCGATCAAGGCGCCGTAGGCGAAACCGCATACCAGCCGGTAAAACGCGACTTTCCTGAGTCCCAAAATCCCGACGCCGGAATTTTCCTGTTCGGCGAAATAGTGCGCGATCCAGCCGAATAGCGGCAGAACCAGCAGTCCCCACCAGTTCGATAACGCGGGCAAGTCCTCCCGCATCAGGGGGTAGTGGGTCCGGACGCCCCCGGTCAGCATCTCAAGGGTAAGATGCAGGACCGCAAATGCCGCAATTAGCAGAACGAATAAAAGACGCTGGTCATTGTGGTGCTGGCGGGTTCGCATAATTAATCGGCTTCAGTTGGAGCGTTGTTGTTAATTTAAAAGACGGCCGGGCGAGGTTTTTGTTACTGCCTGATTGCTACCCGGAGCAAAAGTCCAGCGCAACAGAGGGACGACAAGCGCCGGGGTTGTATGCTGCCGGGAAACCGAATGGGGTAGTCTTATGCGAACATGACGACGGGGGACTGATGAGACAGCCTCGTCACCTTGTGGAGTAGTTCAATTCAGGTCCTGCGTTCGTCTGGGCTAGTTCCCCAGGAACAGGGTCTGAATTTTTCTGGATGTCTCCAGCGAATCGCCGAAAGCCGGACCTGGTGAGTGAAGCAGCCACGGCCTGAACAGAACCAACCGATTGAATTTGTAGGGAATGGAAAACGTTTTTTCCCAGAGGGATTCATCCAGGCCTTCAGTTTCGAGGAACTTGCGCAAATCGTCGAAATTCTTCCACCCGTACTTGGCAAAGCCCTCGGGGGTATTCGGCGCTATCTCAAGGCCGGTTCTCTTGTGCCGCCAGAATGCTGTTCCTTCGATGCCTTTCGGGTGATCTTCAGAGAGATAGACGACGCCTGCCCATTTAGTTTCCAAGCCGACATCGAAGTGGATATGCAATTCGAAGGGATCGTCAGGAACCGTGAATCGTATTCTGCCATTGGCATTGGTAGACGAGTTTATCGACGGCTCGAGGCATAGCTTCTGGAACATATCCCTGGCCTGTGGAGACAGGAAAGTCTGTTTGGTCATGACTCCCGCGTAATTGCCGCGAGGTAATTCTTCCTGTTTGATGGCTTTCAGAGCTTCTTCGACTAACCGCTCTGGATTGCCATAAAAATCATCGACAACGATAAATCTGTTCTGCATCCTTTCGCCACTCTTGTTGCTGTGCGGAATCGCTGTTAAACGGGCCAGCCGGTTCGTTTCCGTTGGTTTTGCGGGAGCTCTCCCGAACTCTGTTCGCCAAGTATATGCATTGTGTCCCTGTGCACAACCTGCATCGTCTGGACAGAGGGGCCTCGACAATGGCGCCAGGCCGCTGTTCACTGCAATGGCCTTCTCACATTAAAACGAGCCAGCTCACTATTGTATCAACCCCGTCCAGAGCATTCGCCCAGATAAGGAAACGGTGCTTAGGGGGCGAACTAACTTTCTCCCAGGTAGCGAGTCAGCACCCGCTGCCATTGATCGCTGGCAATGATCTGCAGGAGATTCTGATTCAATGGTTCCCGCAACGCGCTGCCATCTGGCAGGGCTATCGCGTAGTCCTGACGTTCAAAAATCCCGGGCAGGATATTAGTCCGCCGCGGGAATTCCTGGTTGACCAGGTATTGCAGTAATGGGCGGTCATAGACCACTGCATCGTATTGCCCTGCAGCGAGTCCTGTCAGCAATAGCTGCAGGTCATCACTGCTGGCAAAACTAATACCTTGATTTGCCAGATATCCTGCGCTGACGGAATTATTGACTGTTGCCACGCGCACTCCCGGCAGGTCCTCGGGGCCGGTCACTGAGGATTCCAGTTGATTAACCGTCAGG
The DNA here is from genome assembly GCA_965212375.1 of uncultured Pseudohongiella sp. Taxonomy (GTDB): domain Bacteria; phylum Pseudomonadota; class Gammaproteobacteria; order Pseudomonadales; family Pseudohongiellaceae; genus UBA9145. Next base: position 34,792 of record OZ243108.1, read on the forward strand.
CTGGTGGCAATGGCGGCGGTAAAACCGGATATCAGGATGATTGCGGCAAACATCCAGACCATGGCAATGATTCGGCCCGGGAGGGTAACCGGCGCCTTGTCGCCATAACCCACCGTTGTCATGGTCACTGCCGCCCACCAGAAACTAGCGCCGACGCCCTCGGCGGTTGTGCCACCGAACATCTCCTTGTTCTTCTTGCGCTCGACCAGCCACAGCAGAACCCCGACCAGTAGTAACAGGCCAATCAGCGCCGCCAGCGCCGCCAGGAAATCCCAGGAGAACAGACGCTGTAGCGCGCCCCAGACCGGGTTGCCGCGATTAGGGACTGCGATTGCCAGACCAGTAGTATGAAAAGGATGGCTGAAATCCACTGTTTCCTCTCGGTCTGCAGTGACGGTCAAGGCGGCGACTGACGCATCCAGTGAGCCATCTTCCAGCCCGGTGATCAGATCGGCCAGCTCTGTTTCAACCAGCTGGTAGTCCAGGTTCAGCTCCTGGGCGACCTGATCCCACAACTCCACGCTAATGCCCGAATACTCGCCGCTGTCATCCTGGGTGACAAACGGTGGTGCGATTCGGGTTCCTACTAACAATTGTTGTTCAGGCTGAGCGCTGGCAGAGGGGGAAAAGGACAGAGCAAAAAGAGAAAAGAGAATCGTGCACGCTGCTAGAGTCAGCGCGTGTGAGCGGGACATCATGAGCCTCATCGGATGGTGATAGAAGTGCTAGAGTAACAAGGTTACAGTCTGGTTCAAGGTGTGGCAGGGCTGACAGTGGGCCTGAGCCCTTGATACAAGGATGGCTAGACCCGGGGACGAATGGCATTTCAACTGAGACAACGGAGCCTGGAATATGAAAATCCACTACAAGGTCGGCTTGATCTTATCGGTCGTTGCGCAGATTGCACTTGGCCAGGATTCCTATCCGCACGACAACGAGCCCATTGGCGGTGTCAGGGCTGTTTACGATGGTGCGTTGTTCCCCGACACGGCTGTCAATACCTATCGGAATATTCACCGACTGTTTCCATCACGGGTCGTTCAGACCGGCGATCATGTTCACCCCTTGCCAGATAATGAACAGGTTGATCTTTCGCTCGAATTCGACTCGAACGGAGACACCTATGATCTCTATGACTACATGGCCATCAACCGGGTTGCTGGACTTCTCGCCATCAAGGACGGGGCCATTGTTTTTGAGCGCTATCAGTTAGGCAATAGTGAACAAACCCGATGGATGTCCATGTCGGTGGCCAAGACGATCACATCTACCCTTATTGGCGCTGCGGTTCAGGATGGCCATATCGAAAGTATTGATGACCAGGTGACAGATTACTTACCGCAACTGCTGGGAACAGCCTACGACGGGGCGACGATTCGCCACGTGCTGCAAATGCGCTCGGGGGTGGATTGGGATGAAACCTACACCAACCCAAACTCCGACCGGCGTCGACTGCTGGAAGCGCAGATTGCGCAGGAGCCCGGCGGTATGTTGCAGGTCATGTCGGATCTGGATCGTGCGGCAGAACCTGGCACAGTGTTCAATTACAGCACCGGTGAAACACAGATCGCCGGGGAGCTGTTAAGTGCAGCGGTCAATATGCCGCTGACCGACTACCTCTCGGAAAAGATTTGGGCCCGCTTTGGTATGCAAGCACCCGCTACCTGGTGGCTGGAGTCTCCGGGAGGCGTGGAAGTTGGCGGCAGCGGGTTCTCGGCAACGCTGCGCGACTACGGACGTTTCGGTTTATTCCTGATTAACGATGGCATGGTCGCAGGAGAACGTATTCTTCCGGAAGGCTGGGTCGAGCAAGCCTCCAGTCCCTTTGTCATTAATGGCGATGAAACTGTTGCTTACGGATTTATGACCTGGCCGCTGATGGGAGAATCGGGATCCATCCACGAGGGCGCTTTCAGTGCGATTGGGATTCACGGGCAATACATCTACATGAATCCTGCCGAGGACGTTGTCATCGTAGTGTTGAGCGCGAGATCGAAGCCCACCGGGATGGCAGTGATCAATGACAATGATTTTTTCGGGGCAATGACCGAATCGATGCAACGGTAAGAAAGAAACAGCTCGCTTGGCTGTAAACCTGTAGAGGAGAGCGAGTAGGCCAGATAAAAACCCGGCAACCTGTTCCTGGTTCGGGTGAAAAGGCCTATTCAGGAGACCCCGCGGCTGAGCATTGCCAGCATCACCGGCCCGGACTGCTATTGCTGCTGGTCGTTTAACGACTCCGGACTGTTGGCTTGTTTCGCTGGACGCCGATACCCGGGCATCATCCAGTCAAAATGAATCGCCAATCCGCGGACAATGAACGTCACGATGAAGCCAGCCAGTGCCGGATTCAGCCAGGGAATCGCCAGGCCGTCTGCCAACACATAGACGCAACCTCCCGAGGCGGCCGCTGTCACGTAGATTTCCCGCTTCAGAATGATAGACGGTTCCTCGCCAACCAGATCACGGATAATGCCACCCACTGATGCAGTAACCACGCCGAGTACCACGGCCACCAGCGCGCCGGTACCGTAATCAAGTGACTTGGCGGTGCCCGCTACGGTGACAAAGGCGAGCCCCAGGGCATCAAACCAGATCAGTAGTTTGTATCGGGATTCGATGTACGGAGCGGCCAGATAAACCGCGACTGCCGTGATCAGGCAGATAGCCAGATAATTCGGGTTGCCAACCCAGAACACCGGCGCATCGAGAACCAGGTCCCTGACCGTGCCTCCGCCCACGCCGGTCAGGACCGCGAGCCACATAAAGGCGAGAATATCGAGTCCCTTGCGCGAAGCGACAAGGGCTCCGGTCGCAGCGAATGAGATTGCTGCGAAGATATCGACGAAGGCGATGAGATTCTGGATTTCCACAGACTGGGAGCTTATCAAACTTGCTCAGCCATCCGTAGCGCCTGGATCGTAGGGACACTGACAAAGACAAAATAGTACAGTAGCGCAGAAGTTGACCTGGCAAGCATCCATTACTTTGCTGTTTTATGAGCGCTACTTCCTCGAGCTTCTTTGTGTTCCAGACCTGTTTCGGTATGTGTTGTTAATTGGCAAAGCTGTTAGTCCAGTTCCGGGTAACCAGCTGGAGGCCGGCGATGTTGGGTTGCCTGCTCATAGGCGTAGGCCAACTCGATAAGCGTCCCCTCGGCATAAGGCCTGCCAACAAACTGCAGGCCGACAGGTAATCGATCCTGCCAGAATCCCATGGGGACAGTCACTGCAGGTAAACCGGCGTCCGGCGCCAATAATTGATTGTTGTCACCCGCATACTCTTCGGAAGCACGATTAATATTAGCTGGTGGGTTGGACCAGGTTGGAAAAATAATCGCATCAATCTGGGCTGCTTCCATGGCTGCGAGGGTATTTTCCAATAGTTGATTGCGCTGCGGATTGTCAGGCCAGGTAGGGCATGGAGTTTCCCATTCGTCTGGCGGAGTATCCAAAGGTGCCGCGGCATAGAATGCAAATGAATTGCGCGTCTCATCAGCGATTTCGCCAGTCTCCAATACTTCATTGACATCAGTCAGGGGCGGATTGGGCAAGGACTCGAAGTACTGTGCCACGTCATAGCGAAACCGCGGACAGAATGGAATCGCATCGCTAAGCTCCTGGAAGTCAGCGATTGAAAACGGGTCGACTATTTCCGCGCCAGCAGCTTCCAGCTCGGTTAATGCACGATCGAAGATCGACTGAATCCCGGGGTCCGCGCCTTCCTGATCCACCAGTACCCGCAGCACACCCAGACGCTTGCCCTGCAATCCATCGGCATCAAGAAAATCCAGGTAATTCTCTTCCCGTCGATCGGGCTGGGCAAGTGGATCGTTGGGATCGTAGTCCGCCACAACGTTAAACAGACGCACGCCGTCTTCCACCGTTCGCGCCATAGGGCCGGCGATGTCGCGATCAAAGGAAAGTGGTATGACCCCATCCCGGCTCGTCAGGCCTATCGTCGAGCGAATACCAAACAGGGCGAGGTGGGATGACGGCCCGCGAATTGAGTTGCCAGTATCAGATCCCATCCCGGCCACGCCAAAGCTGGCGGCCACGCCTGATGCGGTACCACCGGATGAGCCCGCTGGAACATGATTCACATCATAGGCATTGGCAGTGCGGCCATAGGAGGAAGATATCGTTTCACGAGGACTGAATGCCCACTCCGCCATGTTGGTTTTGGCCAGTACAATTGCACCTGCCTCCCGGAGCTTGCGAATCATGAACGCATCATCCGGTGGAACACTATTCTGCAGCGCAGCCGAACCGCCGGTGGTCACCATGTCGGCAGTGTCAAAATTGTCCTTGATAAGCAGCGGCGCGCAGAACAGCTCAGGCATCTCTTGCCCAGCCGCAAGGGCAGCATCGATTTCACCTGCGCGCGCAAGGGCGTTTGCATTTATCTGGGTAATGGCATTGATGCCCCTGTTCTGATCGTAGGCTTCGATTCTGTTGATATAGCCCTGCACCACATCCCGGCAGGAAAAATCACCGGCTTCAATTGACGCCTGGAGATTGGCAATGGTGGTTTCTACTAGTTGGGGAGTGCGCTCAACAGTAGATATTTCCTCAACACTATCCTGGTCCGTGCTAACAGTTTGCGTCCGGGAATCATCATTGCAGGCACCGAGCACAAGCAAAGCACTGAGGAGTGAAAGCTTTTTCCAGCGTGGTGGCAGATAACTGTTTTTATGCATAGTTCTCGTTCCCGTTCCCGTTCTATGGAGTTACTCGGCAGGCGCAATTAATTGCTGTTTATCCCGATGAATATTGTTCAATAACCTATTATGCCTGATGTGTCAGGGATAAAGGGCAGGCCTGGGGCCCAGTTGGCCCAAGGGCAACAAACAGGCGGCAATAATTGGGCGATGGGGAGGGCGATGGGGAGGGCAATGGGGACACTGACAAACTGGTAAAATAGCGTGAAAAATGGTCTGCTAACTTTCACTTAACTTACAATTCTATTAGTGGACCTTCCCCGGTTTTAACTCATGACTCGCGATCGCCCTCCGTTACTCTATACCTTTCGCCGCTGTCCCTACGCGATTCGTGCTCGCATGGCGCTTTATGCGGCGGACATCCCGATACAGCAAGAAGAAGTGTCTCTGAAGAATAAACCCCAGGCCATGCTCGAGCTGTCCAGTAAAGGCACTGTGCCTGTGCTGGTAGACGGCAATAACGTGATAGATGAAAGTCTGGATATCATGCAGTGGGCGCTAAAGCAAAATGACCCAGACAACTGGTATGTCTCGCTTGCCCAAGCAGAGCTGGACGCTAGCCTGCAGTTGATTCGGGAGAATGATGAGGAATTCAAAACCTGGCTAGACCGGTATAAGTATGCCGATCGTCACCCGGAGCACAGCCAGGAATATTACCGGACGCAATGTGGAAGATTTCTGGGTCGACTGGAGGCGATTCTGCAACAACAATCTTTTCTGGTAAGGAATGAGATGACGCTTGCTGACATCGCGATCTTTCCCTTTGTTCGTCAGTTTTCCATGGTTGATAAAAACTGGTTCGAGCAGGGCCCGTATCCGGGGTTACACAATTGGCTTAATGCATTGCTGGACCTGGCGCTTTTCAAGCAGGTGATGGTGAAAAAGCCAACAGCGTGATTTGGGCTCAGGGGATGAGCTGACTGCGGGGTAGGAACGGGGTAGGAAGAAACACGAAGAGCAACGGGCCAGCAGCGCTGTGCTTGCCCATTGCTCATCGTTTATAAGGCTTAAGGATTAACGGTTACCGGGAAGTAAGCGTTGGACCAGCAGCACATGTTATCGAACTTGCTGTCTGGTGCCTGGAAGTTGTCCACTCTCAGGCGGATCACGTAATCTCCGGGCTCGGTAAAAGTCACCTGGGTGGAAACTTCAGACCAGTCTTTACCGCTCACGCCTTCTTTCGCGCGCATGCGTCCGGGAACGTCAGGCGTTTCTATTTCCGGTATGGCAGGACCCTGGTGCAGGACCCAGCCAGTGCCAGGGGCGTAATATTCGTCTACTCCTTCGTAGCCGACTCGATTTCCGCGGTCCTTGATCAACGCCGACAGTGTCACGGGGTCACCCACCGTGGTGGTTTTCGGCGCTGCATAGATACCCACCGAATCTGTGGATTCGGGGCCGTCCTCGCTGAAACGAATCGCTGGCCGCATTGAACCTGCAGCCGCTTCGCCAGCACTAAGCTCGTAAGCAGCTGAGGTGGCGCGGCCGGGGATCGAGTAAGTGTTGCCACCGGATGTTAGAGTCCAGACCACCTCGGTATCCGCCATCTCAGCAGGTACGGTGACGCCAAAAGCGCCGCGTTCCTGAATGCCAACAAAACCGCCCCGGTTGTACACGGGGAAGTGCGTGGGCTGAACGCCGTCAAACTGCTCGGGCTCAAGCTTGTTATTTGGCCCCAGCGGCACATCCACAATCTTGTCACGGTTCTGGTTGGCGAAGCCGAACACCATGGTTACTGAACCATCTTCGTTCTCAACCCACCCATTGAACATGGGGGCCACGATTTCACCTGTGGTTCCGCGAGTTGCCAGGGGGTAGTCGCGGAGATTTTCGGGCAGTTGAGCCTGTACCGGGGCTGCTAGAAGCAACCCCAGTGACAGTGGTACTACTATCTTTGAAACACTAAACAATCTCATCAGTCGGATCCTGCAACGCTGCGATTGTCGCGCTCCGCACGCTCGGTGAGGAGATTCTCATAGGCTTCCTGGTCAAGATGCGATACCGCGATCCAGGCATGAGACATTTCATCGGTAGTGCGCTGACCTGCTCCCACCCACTGATCGGGATCGGGGTTCATGGGGTTAGCGTCAGTGTTGTCATACCATGCGGTAATGATCAGCGTTGCGCCAGCTGGAATCAGCGGCTGATGACCATCTTCGTAGGTGTGGCTGTGGTTCCAGGCGGATGTCCAGTTGGACGCCTGGCTCAACACTTCCTTGCGACCAGTTTCCGGGTAGAACACTTCCAGTGACATGGCGACGCCACGCAGGTGCATGTGCGGCTGCCAGCTGTCGATGCGAACCGGGTGATCAAACGAATGGAATCCCTGCGTCATCAGCTTGCCATGAGGCGGAATCATGTAGTCGCCGCCAGCAGACAGGAAGTAGGCGCGCAGATCCTGACGATAGCTCTCTTCTTCGTTGAACTCGTCTTCTTCGTCGTAGTACCAGATGCCAATAGTTACTTGGTCATTGGGTACAGCATTGCCATCAGGGAAGTAGTGAATTTCCCACTCAACTTTTGAGTTGGCAGGAACGCGACGGCATGCACCCTTGGGTACTTTCTCGCCGAGTTTGCCGATAGCAAATTCGGACAGGCGATCACCATTAACCCACTCGCCATCTTCGTTCAGCACCTTGAAGTGCGAGTTGGCGTGGTGAGTTGAACCGATGGCGGCTGCCGACGGGCGAGTCTCAACAGCTTTAATACAGCGGCTTTCGGTGATACCGGAGTCCACAATTGGCTCCCACCAGAGATCCTGGCCTTCAGCGGGAACGTCCCAGGCTTCAGATTTAATCGTGTGGTCGGGTGGTCCCAGTTCATCGGCCAATCGAAACTCGTCAACCGCGGGATACATCTTTGGCTGCGGCAGATTTTCGGGATTGCCCATCGGTGAACCGGCATTGACCCAGTCTACGACGGTGTCGATATCTTCTTGAGACAGGCGCCAATCGTTCTGTAGATGCTGTACGCCGACATCAGTATCGTACTGATAGGGGGGCATCTCGCGGTTGGCCACCTTCATCTGAATCAGTGGTGCCCAGGGGCGTACTTCTTCATAGCTTGTGAACGACATGGGGCCGATCGACCCAGGCTGGTGGCACACCTGGCAGTTGTCCTGAATAATTCGGGACACCTCATTGGCGTATGTCGGGTGATCAGCAGGCTCCTGGGCACTACTCAGTGCCGGGATAGCGGCTGAAACTAGAAAAGCTCCTAAGACTCTCTTGTACTTCATTTCTTCATATCCTCTTTTGGTCTGAATCTTGTCAGACTCTGGGGAAAGTTTTCTCAAAACAGGGCTAAATATGGCTCTATTGCAACAATCAATGATGCTGGTTTCAGGCCCGGTCTTCAAGTGAACAAATGTAACGAGTTGTCGAGCAGATGTGACAATTTTTCAAGGCCTCTCAGGCGTTTGTAAAGCGCCAAGGCCCCGTATTTACTGGTGTTTGGCAGGGTGTGCACCAAAATAGGGCGGAAAGGGTTTTGGGGACACTGACAACTTAACAACTTAAGTAGGGCAGGAAGCGCCAATTTTCGGATAGTCGATCCTCATGTTGTCGATATCCCCGGGTCTCCTGGCCCCTTATTTTGCCTTCAACTTCTTCATTAAACACATTGGATTCAACAAGCGGAGCTCGAGTGTGCCGAAGCATCTGCCAGTCTCTGATTCGGCTAATGGCTAATGTAAGTCGAGGCAACCTGTACTGGTTCAAAAAAATACTGGAGCAAAGATTAGGGGAAGGCATCAACCATTACTCCAGCTCGATTCAGCTCTATGTTTTCCAGTCACATTGGCATAATCTCTACCTCTGATTGAACAAAGGGCAAACATATGTCCGAATCAAATTCACGGCGCAGTTTTCTCAAGCAGGCAGCGGTCATTGGTGGTGTTTCGTCCCTTAGTGCTGGCGCTGTCTCTGCTCAGCCATCCGGGATGTACTCTCAGGGGACCAACCGTGGCATATACCCTACGCACAACAACAGAGCCAAGGGTTGGCTGCGTTTCATCTGGGAGAAAGCCACGACACCTGATGATTGGGGATACCGTGAAAATATCGAATTGCCCTGGGGAATCCAGATTCCTCGTGGGGAAATAGATTGGAGTGTAGACGGTGAAGGGCCTCACCCCTGGTGGGACCAGTATGCCGCGCCGCCAATGCTGAGCTATCCACGCTTTGACCTGGCAGATTCGAGTTACCCGGTCATGCTGATGGCTGACCAGACTCCGGCCTGGCGCGAAGTCTACACGCGCATCATGGATGAACTGGCGGCCCGGCACACCTCATACTGGGCAGCAATTGACTGGAATACCTTTATTGGTGAGAGTCCGCAGCGAGATCAATATGGCCCGTTGAATGCAACTGGCTATCAGCTCTGGCCCGAACGGCTGCGCGGAAATTACGACAGGCCCGGTTGGACCGCCAACGGCGTGGAACCCTGGGGCTTGCAGCCAGACCCGATTGGCGCTGACGGCAATCTCTTCTTTCGTGGCTGGTTGAATCTGGTTCTATCTATTTACAAATATGTATCCGGGGACGACAAGTGGGAGCGCCCCTGGGAAATTGCGGGCTTCGAGAACGAGCGCTTTGAATGGACCCAGCCCAGAATCGTAGAGCACCTGCGCCAGCAATATACCGATCACCCGGAAGGCCCCCACTGCGAAAACACCAAAATCTGGCCGTTTTGCAATTCCGCAGCTGGTCTTGGGATCTATCTTTCAGATCAACTCGGTGTCACCAACGCCCATGGTGTCTTCGAAAACTGGGTTGAGTTCATGAAAGACAACTACATGGGCGTCAATGCTCAGAATGAGATCGAGTGGATGACGTTGTATTACGATCCGCTGGAGAATCTGAAGATCGACATTCCTGGTGCTGGCGGTGCCGGTGCTGGCACGGCTTTTTACCTGTTACCACAGTCACCCGAGATTGCCACGCAGATCTACGACGCGCTTGCCAATGCCAGCGGCTGGCGTGACCCCGCGCAGGACGTCCGACCCAATCCTCTCGGTCAGGCGATGGCCAGGGCACTCGGTGACAACGAAGTGGTCGAGCGCCTGCAGGCCGCAGCCGAACAATATTCAGAGCCGAGGTTTTTTGGCGACGATCTGGATCGCTTTGGCTGGTGGTCATATCGTGATGAGCCCTGGCCCCGAGGTACTTCGACGGCGCAACAAATGATCAGTGAGATTGCCGAGGGTAACTGGATCGAAGCATTCCAGGTAAAACACCTGGACAAATATACGGCGCCGACCCTGGAAGGTGTCGATTATCCCAGCCTTGGGGTAGATACAGCATGGAATGACAAAGAAAATGGCGTGCTGCACATCGGGACTTATGTCGGCGATCGCAACGCTGCCGGCCAGGCCACCAGCTGGCAGATAACAAATTTGCCCGATGCCGGTGCCGCGGTCGTCATTCAAGATGGCCAGACAGTCAGTGATGTAGAAGTGGTAGATGGCAATACCATCCGCGTGCCAACAGACATAGGTCAGCATCAGTATCAGATTTACACTGGCTATTTCGGACAGGAGGTCGTGATCACGAAGCCAGATCCAGCGGCCGTTGCCAGTGCATCGAAAGTAGCGGCAACCAGGCGAACTGCCGAGCAGAACGCCAGGGCCGCGGAGTCAGTAATGGCCAGCGGAGAAGCCGGTTGTCCGTGTTGTGCAGGGACGAGCTAGGCCAAATCAGAAGTTTTCTTCAGCAGAGGGATAGTCAGTGAAAACAGTAAATTACCAACGTGGACAAGTGATCATGGCAAGCCTGTTTGCCTTGCTGATGCTGCTTGCTGGGAACAGTTTTGGTGCCTCTCCAGCTTCACTTGAAGGTGCTGCGCAAGAGGTAATACTGAAAGTCGAAAACATGACTTGAGCGGGCTGTGTTGTTGCCGTGCGCAACTCATTGCGAAAGCTTGAAGGTATCGAGTCAGTGGAAGTAGATCTGGAGTTCGAGGAAGCAATTGTGCGCTTTTCGCCAGAGGTGGTGGATGTGCAGGCCATGATTAAAGCCACGACTGATGTTGGTTTTCCTTCTACACTGCAATCGATCGATGCAGCGGAACAGGGCCAGGATTCTGGCGGTTGACCGGGTTGTATCATGACTGACAAATTTCTGGCGATAAAAACCCCGCGGCTACTGATAGCCGCCATTCTTGCATCCGTCGCTGCAAGTATTTGCTGTCTGGGACCGTTTTTATTACTTGCGACCGGATTGAGTGGGGCCTGGATGGGCAGCGTGATGGCGGTAGAGTCTTTTCAGCCTTATCTTGTCTCCGCCGCATTGCTGCTGATGCTGTTTGCAGCCTGGCAGTTGATCACCTTGCGAGCTTGTAAAAGCGATACTGGTTGTGGAATTTCCACGCCGAATCCGATCGATAGTTCCAATGGTTTCTTTCTGTCTCTGATTCTGGTTTTGATTTTAATTACAAGCGAGTATTGGATACCGCTGGCGGCTGGTATATGACTGGTCAAGATAGAAAAGATAGACGACTTGGGGCGCTGTGTCCCTTTGCCCACTAATACCAAGGTTCTGGGTGCGCTAGTAAAATAGAAAACTGCACCTGCTAACAGAAAATTGCCGCTTTATACCTTACTTAAGTTGTTAAGTTGTCAGTGTCCCCAAATAAAGGAGCCAGATGCTACGGTTTTTCAAAGTCGAGAACAGCGTAATCCGTAACCTGGAAGCGGAGCCGGATGGGCAGCGCGAGGCGATCAAGGCCGCCGACTGGATTGATGCCCAGAGCCCGGACGAAGCGGAGCGTCTGCTGCTGGATAGCGTCGTCGCCGAGGACCTGCCACAAGCGGATGATATGGACGAGATTGAGGCCACCGCCCGCTTCTTCGTCGTCGGCTCGGAAGTCCATATCCACTCACTGTTTCTCGTGCAGGCGGATGGCCGCCATCACACCTCTTCGGTTGCCTGCATTATGCAGCCCAATCGCCTGCTGACTGTTCGCGATGAAGAATTGGCCGATTTCCGATTATTGCGCATGCGCGCACGACGCGGGCAGGTGGAATGCCGGGATACCTCGGAGCTGCTGCTAACCCTGATGGACCAGAAGGTGGAAAATCTGGCGGACACGATCGAAGACCTGCACCATACCCTGGAGCGGGCCAGTCATACCGTGCTGGAAGAAGTTGACTCCGAGCTTGACCAGGCCATCGACATGCTGGCGGCGCTGGAAGACAGCAGCGGCAAGATTCGACTGTGCCTGATGGACACCCAGCGGGCTATTACTTTTCTGCAGCGCCACCTGCGCGGCCAGGAAACGGCACAGGAATTCTGTCGGGAAATATTGCGTGACATCGACACCCTGATGGCGCACACCACCTTTTTGTTCGAGAAGATTAACTTTCTGATGGATTCCACCCAGGGCTTCATCAACATCCGCCAGAACCAGACCATCAAGACGTTTTCCATCGCTGCGGTGGTGTTCCTGCCACCCACGCTGATTGCCAGCATCTATGGCATGAACTTTAATGCCATGCCGGAGCTGGATTGGCCTTTTGGTTATCCTGTGGTGCTGGCAGCCATGCTGGCCTCAGCGATAGCACCTTACCTATTCTTTAAATACAAGGGCTGGTTGTAAGGCAGCAGGAATTGAAGAAATAGGAGAAAAGAAAAAGGTAAAAGAAAAAGGTGACGAAAAAGGTGACGGAGGGATTAAATTTTGATCATTGTTTAAAATTTAATCCCTCCGTCACCTTTTTCTCCTATCGGGGGAAGCTCGCTCTGAGCTTCCCCCGATTTATCGGACAGGTTTATTAAGAGACGTTTTGCCGCTCATATTCTGCTGGGCTCAAGTAGCCTAATGTCGAGTGGCGACGCCTCTGGTTGTAGAACACCTCGATGTATTCGAACACGCTCTGCCTGGCTTCTGATCTGCTCCGGTAGTCTTCATGGTCCACCAGCTCATTCTTGAGAGTCCCGAAGAAGCTCTCTGCGACAGCATTATCCAGGCATTCGCCTCTGCGTCCCATGCTACAGATCAACGCATTCTGGGCAAGCAAGCGCTGATAGGTACCTGAAGCATAAGTACTTCCCTGGTCGGAGTGGACTACGATATCTCTGGGCTCGCCTCGACGCCAAAGCGCCATTGTTAGAGCATCCTCTACCAGCTGACTGCTGTTCTTATTGCCCATCGACCAGCCAATCACCTGCCGAGAGTAAAGCTCTAACACCACAGCCAAGTATAGCCAGCCCTGCCGGGTCCGGATAAAAGTCGTATCCGAGACCCAGGCTTTGTTCGGCCGCTCCACGCGAAAAGCCCGTTGTAGCCGGTCCGGCGCAGGCGCCCTGGTGTTCCTTGAGTCCGTGGTGACAATGAACTTCCTCGCTACCTTGGACTGTATCCCTTGCCGCTTCATCAGGCGAGCCACCCGGTTGACGCCAACTCGCTCACCGCTGGCCACCAGATCCTGATGGATACGCGGAGAGCCATAAGTCTCACGGCTTGCCTTGTGAAAGGCAGCGATCTTCTCCGTCAACACCCTGTTTGCCTGAGCCCTTGCACTGGGCTCGCGGCCGAGCCAGGTGTAGTAGCCACTGCTAGAAGCGCCCAGAACCGATAACAGCAAGCTGGTTCTGTACTGGCTGCTATGCTCCTTAACAAAGGCGTACTTCACTTCAGGTCTTTCGCGAAGTACGCCGCCGCCTTTTTTAGAATCTCAACCTCTTCCTTAAGTCGGGCATTCTCCTGTTGCAGGCTGCTTAATTCCGACTGCGACTCTTTCTTGGGGCGGCCACTGCCTCGGAAGGCATCCCCGCCTTCTTTCTCAAGAGCTTCTGCCCATTTGTACAACTGATTGCGACGGATTCCCAACTCCATCGCCAATTCGCTTGCTGGCCGCTTGGACTCCCGCAGTCTACGGACTGCTTCCAACTTGAATTCCTTGGTAAATCGCTTTCTTATCCTGGTCATTCAGACACTCCTTTGGCGAGATTGTCGCCTATTAAAGGTGTCCGTTAAACTGGGGGAGGTTCACTCCGTCCCCTTTAGTCGAAATTTAATCCCTCCGTCCCCTTTAGTCTTAGTCGAAGAAGCAGGGGCAAAGGAAAGGACACTACTGGTTTGTCAATCTGACAAATAGTAATCGCCCTACAATATTAGTGTCCCCATCAGTTCAACGATCGGCCAGGCGACCGGAACCGCCCAGCTCATAATAAACGATCGGAACAAAATCCTCCGGACCCCAGCCCGGATCATCGGTCCACTCGGCATCGTAAGCGGCTGTCGGATTTGCTGCCATCACTTCATCCAGCTTTTTTCCTTCGCGAATCATGGTCAGTACTTGTCGCTGTACATCCAGAATCATATCGCGAAACTCAACGAGTTCGGCGCGGCCAACTACGTCCAGGCCATGTCCGGGTATTACTTTGGTTTCCGGGCCAGCAATGTCGATCGCTTTGTCCAGCGCGGCGATAGTGCCGCGCAGGCTGCCGCCATTATAAATGTCGATTATCGGATAGCTGGTGGTGCGATAGACGTCACCGAGGTGAAGCACATCGGATTCCGGAAAATAGATGAATGCATCGCCGTCGGTATGGGCTGGGGGAGCGATAAAAGCCTGTACGTCCTCACCATTGAGGTGGAAGTTCATCCCGTCGTTAAAGCTTATCACCGGACGCGCGGCAGCCGGCTGCTGCGGAACCCAACTCCCCCCGGCACGGGGATATCGACTTCGCGCCTCGAAGAAGCGATTGCGGGTATTCTCGTGGGCGAAGATCAGCACCCCCTGATCGGCGAGTTGCTCATTGCCGCCAACATGGTCAATATGAATATGGGTATTTATCAGGAAGCGAATTTCCTGGTCGGTGACGGTGGCGACTGCTGCCACAACTTTGTCGGCCAGGGGTGCGAACAGAGAGTCCACCAGCAGCACGCCTTCTGGCCCAACGAATGCGCCTATATTGCCGCCACCACCGGGGCGCTGGATCATGTAGACATTTCCCGCGACATGCTCGATGGAAAGCTCGACGCCATCGAAGTTACCCTGGCCGAAGGAGCCGCTGGCTATGGTTAGCAAAGGCGTTATTACGATTGAAAGCAAAAGGGCGCGTAAATTATTCATTCTTGTGTGCCTCGCTGGCGAGTTGTATCCAACGGAGAATAGATGGAGGCAGAATAAAAATACAGTGGTTTGTCATGGAGAAGGGGAACACTGACAACCTAACAACTTAAGCATGGTATAAAGCGCCAATTTTCGGATAGTCGATCCTCAACTTCTCGGTGTTTTCAAGTCCAATGTTCGCGAAGATAAAGATTTACAGATCGTGTGACCATGATTTCCGCTTTGAATTGGTCGCTCCTAATCGAGCAATTTTAGGTTCGTCCGGGCAATTCAAAAACAGAGACGATGTGCTCAATGCCATACGAGGTCTTCAAGCCGGATCCCTCGAGTGTGAATACGGTGTTGATTCTTCAGGCAAACACTATTTTGCGTTATGCGCAGAAAACGGAGAAACAGTTTTCCGATCCCAATCATATTCCAGTAAGTCCGCCGCAATAGAGGCGCAGCTTTTCGCAGTAGAGACTGCAGCTGAGGCCAGGCTTGTAGAGCGCGACCTCTAACATTTTGAGAACGCTATAAATAGTTAGATAACCGCATACAGTGAATAGTTGTTTTGGCTATTGCCGTGTTCTGGCAATTGTTATTTTATTTGTTTCCCCTGGCGGCCCTGAATGACTGGGTTGCTCGTGGTTTTGAGCTTGCCCGGCAGAATCCTCAAGGTCGCACTCGCACATACTTCCTGAGAGTTCGCTCATTAATATGTGGGTTGGGCACTGGTTCTCCTCCGTAGAGGTTGCCTTCGCTATCGACGGTGACGAATTCTGCGCCGTTGCCCGGCAGGATATTGGGATTCGCCCAGGGGAAGCGAATGAATTCCTTGACCCAGCCCGTCTGGTATTCACCGATGCGGATGCCCATTTCATAGCCGGGATTCTGTACGTTGTCTGACTCCGAATCCGCAACATAGATACGCCCCTCATCGTCAAAGGCGATTCCGCTGGGGCGCCCGAACTGGGTCCAGGTGGCAGAGTGGTTACCCTCCTGGTCAAAAATCTGGATGCGACTGTTGCTGCGATCTCCCACGAACAATCGACCATCCGGAGCAATGGCGATGGCATGCAGGGCGCGGAACTGTCCCGGTGCGTAGCCAGTCTCTCCCCAGGACATAATGAATTCGCCGCGACTGTTGTACTTCACTACCCGGTTATTGCCGTTGGCGTTGTGGCCGTCTGCAATGAAGATGTCGCCGTTCGTTGCAATGGCCACATCACTGGGGGACGTGAAATGGTTGGGGCCGTCTCCCTGTTCCCCGGGCGTACCGAGAGTCATTAATACCTCGCCCGTGGGGCTGAACTTGATGACGTGATGGCCCCGATCGTCGCCCGCAGGAATATTGCTGTCGCTCACCGCATCTGTCACCCAGACATTGCCGTCGGCGTCCACATCGATTCCATGGGGCCAGATAAACATGCCGCTGCCAAAGGACTCAACGACATTACCGTCAGGGTCGAACTTCAGGACCGGATCCAGATCTGAATCAAGACACTCCGAACCGAACCGGTCAGGCCCGGCATCGCAACGAATAACGGCCCAAATATGTCGCCCGTCGGGATCCACCTTGGCTTTACCAACCGCGCCCATCACTCTTCCTCCCGGCAGCTTCGCCCAGCCTTCGACGATTGCATAGGGATTGGTGGAATTCTGCGCGAGGGATTGCTGAGGCAGCATCATTGAGGCGAGCAGGAATAGAGAAACCACAAAGACGTTCGGCTTGTAAGTTGACATGGGCAACCTCGGAGTATTTTTTTATTGACCATTTGAGTATAGATTGAAGCCAAGCTATGTCAATTGGCTGGGAATTAAGGGGCAGGCCACGTTATTCTGCGAATATTTAAGGGTTTAGGAGAAGAGGCGGCGCCCAGGGGATCGATGGTTAGTGGTTCAAAGAATTGGTTGGATTGCATATTGCGGAAAACTTCTCTGAAATCAATCGAACCACTGACACGGGGATTTCTAGTAGTCTGCGTGACCGAATACTCTTTCGATTTAATGAGATATAAGCTCGAAATCAGGGTGTGCCAAGAGGTGAGCTAAAAATCAGCCCATCCTGCAGCCCTATGCCACTGTAAATTGCCCCATCATGCCTCGGTCTTCATGCTCAAGAATATGGCAGTGGTACATATAGGGAAATTCATCAGTCGCCTTGTGGTTAAATCGCACAATAAACTCGGCACTGTCATCGACTCGCACTGTATCTTTCCAGCCAGCATTTTCTATCGCTACAGGCTGTTCGTTTTGTGCGAGCACAAGAAATGAACAACCGTGCACGTGAAAGGGATGGCTGCCATCAAATGAATTGATTACCCAGCGCTCCCACTGCCCCAATCGTACTCGTTCATTGATCACTTGCATGTCCATCGACTGCCGGTTTATTCCCATGGACATCTCGGTATTGTCTTGAAATGCACCCAATACGTCCCTACGCCTGTTGTCTCTCATGAATAAATCAAATCGTCGGACCGGCCAACTCCTGAGAATCGTAGGTCGGCTGATCGAATTCAATTGGCGTGGTAAAGATCCACGCACAGCAGGTAAATCGGGATTCACAGTGAATTGCAGTACTTCGAATGAGTCTTCCAGCCCGCCAGGCTCGCGGCTGCGTCTTCTGTCGCGTTGGTCCTCGTCTCGTCTGCGAGTTTTATTCGCAGTCAGAGTGCTGGGACCACTGACTAACATCGCAGGATTACCATTGGAAAAATCGATAACAACTTCATTTCTCTCACCCGGTGTCATCAACAATTCACGAATGGGCACAGGTTCTTCAAGGAAGCCACCATCGGTTGCTATCTTGTGGAATTCGCGATTGTCGGAGAAACGAAATCGAAAGTATCTTGCGTTGGCACCATTCAATAAACGCAGCCGGACCAAACCTGCGGGCACGCTGCGGGTTGCGTTGGCGATTCCGTTTGCGGTGATGGTGTCTCCAAGCATTCCATCTTCGGCATCTTCGATGAAGTAATCGAGTCGCCCTTGTTCGTCGAAAGTTCGGTCTTGAATAATGATTGGGATGTCGTCGACACCGTAGGTCTTGGGAAGGGGCAAGGCATCACTGTTTTCATCGTCAATGACAAACATGCCTGCCAACCCATTGTAAGTTTGAGGGCCTGTTTTGTGATGGGTGTGGGGGTGATACCAGGATGTAGAAGCTTGCTGTCGAATTGGTAGTTCAAGTGACCAACTGTCTCCGGGTTCAATTTCCCGTTGCGGGCCACCATCCAGACCGCCAGGGACGTGTAGTCCATGACCATGGATTGCGATAGCTTCACTGCAATTGTTTCTGTATGTGATCGGGACATTCTGACCATCACGAACCCTGACAGTGGGGCCGAGATAGGGGCCATTGAACCCCATGGTCGGGGTTTTAACTCCAGGCAACAGCTCAAACTCACCCTGACCCATGGTGAGCTCTATGGGCTGACCACTAACAGTCTCAATGAGTCGAGGAATTGGCATCTCTCTTCGAGGGCCGGTAAAGGCATGTACAGAGATTGCCGAAGCGCGACCGTTTCGTGGAGTCACCAAGCTATATCCAGTGGTCGCTATTGCGGCTGCGCCCAGTCCGCCGATGAGGAATTGTCTTTTATTCATTCGTCTGTATCTCTGGTGTTACCAGCCTGATCAATTTAGTAAAGATTCAAAATGTAGTCTGAATGCTAAGCAGCAGTCGACGGTAACGACTGCTGCAAGAAATCTGGGTCAGCCTCACGTCACCGGCGATGGTCGTGGTCTCAAAGCGTTCCCTGTAGCGACAACCGGACGCATCGAGTGTATTGTCAGATTCCAATCGGAATACCCAATCATCAAACCAGACTTTCTGTACGAATAAGTCAAGTGAACGCGCTCGATCGTTACGGGTACGAGTAATAATGTCTACGTCATGGAATCCACCCCAAATAGGATAGTTATAGTCAATACCATAACTGAGATTTAAGGTGGTGATGTCATGCTGAAATTCAAAATTGGCTCCTCCGCGATCATCTGTACGTATTTTTTCGTTGATGAATGGATTAAGAATCTCTGAATCGAGGACATTTAGTCTTAAAGATACAATCGCATTCGGTAAGTTGAACTGATTGAGTCGAATGCTGGCTCTTGTTGTCCAGCCATACTCTTTAGCAGGGCCGATGTTACCGGTAGCAGATTTTGGTCTATTGGGGTCAATGGTGGCATTGATTCGACCAATTCTGTTGTCGATGTCCGTATAAAAGATGCTGCTCGAAATCACGCCTGCATCATTCGGCAGTCGATATTCCAGTTCGGCATCGTATTGCCAGCTTGTTTCAGGTTCCAATTCTGGATTCCCGGCGAATCCATCAATATCGCGGTCTTCCTCATTGGCGGTGGCAGCAAAGGCTGAGAAGCTAAGTTGGGATACATTTCGAGTGATTGTTCCTCGGAAACGAAAGTTGTCAGAAAAGTTGTAGCGGTAATCGAAAGTGGGGCGCCAGAATTGAAAATCTCGAGTCCTGTTAACTGCTCCAGTTTGTGATATTTCGGAGTTCTCGAAAACAACACTGCTCTCCAGTGCGCTGTTGGCATTGATGGTCCAGTTGTGGAAAAAGAAGCCCTCGTTCCGCTTTTCTTCAACCCGAGTGCCACTATTGGATGCAGCCTCGTTAAGGGCTAAGCCTCCAAACTTCTCAGAGATTGGCCCAGTGCCCGACCGGTTGGCAATGAAGAGAGCAGAATTCAGCCGCGTGGCGGCTCGTTCGAAACCTAAGCGGAGTGAATGATCTTCAGTGAGGGTAAAGTTGTAGTTGGTTTGCAAGATGAACTCACTGCGTTCACTCTGCGAGTCCAAAAAGAGATTTTTGCTTAAAGGTTCACTAAGGGGTTCGGCAACAAACCGTTCCCTGACAAAGTCTCGAGTTTCCTCGTTGGCAACGAACAGGAAAGCGAGCCGAGAGCCATTCAGAAAACTGTACTCGTAGTATCCACCCAGTTCCCAACTACTTTCATTGTTAGCAAACTGTTCTTCCTGAGCGCTAGGTACGTCAATGTTGTCCTCAAAATCGACAAAGTCACGACTGACGAAGCGCGGATAGTCACTGTCTCCCAGCTGAGCATTTAGCTGCATGCGATGCTGGCCGATGCCATAGCTCAGATTCGCACTGAGGCGTTGTTCATCCTGCTCGCGAATGTCTTCTTCGAATAGCGTGCCTAGTATGTCACCCGATGGTGATACACGAACTTCCCGATCATCTCGATTGATATAGTTTGGCCGATGTTCGATATTGAGCAGTGCCTGCAGCTCGCCGAATTTCGCCGACCAGCCCAGGCTGCCCCCAACTTCATAAGTATCGTCGTGACTTAAACGCTGGACGAGCTGGACCTGTGTGCTGGAGCGAGACGGCAACTCACTGGTAACGATGTTGATGACTTCGCTGGCTCCGCGCACATTCAAGGCACCTGAGGTATCGCGAATTATCTCGATACGCTCGACTTCAGCAGCAGTGATCCGATCAAGTTGGTCGCTGGCGGAATTGTCTTTTCCAGCGACTCTTTGGCCATTAATGAGTATGTTGCCGCCTGTACCTAGCCCACGACCAGCACCACCGCCGAAATCGCCACCACCCCCGATATTAATTCCAGGTATCCGAGCTAACATGTCGTTGGCAGTGATAGGATTGAATTGAGCAAAGAACTCGGCGCTATAAACGACAGTCGAATCTGTAGTTCCCGAATCGACGTTTCTGACGCTCTCTCTGTTTGATGGGTTGTTATCAGCGGCATCATCAATAACTATGGGTGTTAGAACTTCGTTAGCGGAATCTACTTGTGCGTTTGTAAAACCGGGTGCTAGCAAGAACATTGAAGCAATGGGAATTCGATACGCGAAAGGAAAGAATATTCTTGCCACCAGCCGTTTAGTCTCGCTGTTTGAAGATTTGGAGTACGAAAATCTAGTCATTGAATTGCATTCCAGCCCAATAATGGATGGCTCAAACGCAGTCAGTTGGGTACCGATGCGTTATGGAGGCAAGCTTTGCACAAAATTATTAAGACAGGATTATGGGAAGGCACTTATCTCGTGGTCTTTCCACGGAGCAGCTAGCTGTTAATCTTGTGATAATTTTTCTCGTGTATGTTCACAAGTTTGCCCCGAGAATATTTTAACTAGAGCTCAGGTAACCACTGATGCGACTGCTTATAGTTGAAGACGAACAGCGAATAGTAGATGTTCTGAAAGATGGGCTGGAAAGCGCAGGTTTCATCGTGGATGCAGTGAATACTGCAGCTGGTGCAAGGAACGCGCTCAGCGACGTGCCCTATGATGCGGCAATACTCGACCTGGGCCTGCCGGACGGTGATGGGATCGAAGTCCTTAAATCAGTACGCAGCCATGGCGTACAAATACCAGTGCTAGTCCTTACTGCCAGAGACGCAATTGAAGATCGCGTGTGTGGGCTTGATGCTGGAGCGGATGACTACCTGATCAAACCGTTCGCTATTCAAGAGCTGGTTTCAAGGGTCAAGGCGCTATTGCGGAGGCCGGGGGGCGCACTGGGTGCGGTAATAGAGGTGGGAAATCTCGCCTTTGACACGATCGGCAGAGAGCTCACGGTATCAGGGAAACCCGTTAATCTTTCCAGGCGAGAGCTTTCAATTCTGGAGATACTGCTCAGAAGGTTTGGCAGGGTAGTGCCAAAGGACATTCTTGAGGAGAAGTTATATGCCTTCGATCAGGAGCCTGAGTCCAATGCGGTCTCGGTTCATATGCATCACTTGCGGCGCAAACTAAAAGACCAGGCAGTCACCGTGGAAGTTCATACTGTACGCGGTATTGGGTATCTGCTGAACGATCAATAGCTATGAAAATTCTACAGCCGGGGTCACTGGAACTAAGATTAGCCCTGCGCTTAGGGGCCGTATTTCTTGTGGCAACGATTATGGCAGTGGGTCTGTTCTTTTATCTCGGTGATCGCACCGCAAGTTCCCTCACTCGGCAGAATCTGTTTACTGAAGCGGACGAACTGGCGTTGTCCATAGGCGATGACCGTCCGATCATGACGTTCGATCAATTGGTGGATTCTGGTGTGATTGAGTCAACTACGGCATATGTGATCAGGGACCAGGAAGGCAACTCTTTAGCGTTTTCAGATGCAGAGTTCGAAGCAAGTGTGAGGGACGTTTCCTGGTCTCGTGGGAGGGCGCAGTATTTTACAGTCGGTGAAAACAATAGCCAGGCGCAAGCTTACACGGGGCTTGCTACACGCGAAAACAGTGGGCGAGGCCTGGTCACGGTGATAGTTGCTGAGCCATACAATCCGGAAAATGCAATTCTGGATAAGATGCTCGATGAGTTTGCGATAACTGCTGCCTGGATCATCCCGATTTTTATTCTGGTAACCCTGATTGTTGGAGTGGCTGCAATTCGAGGTGGATTGAAGTCTTTGTTGGATACATCCGCGCAAGTCGCGAGTATTCGGCCCGAGAGTCTATCTGTGCGCCTCGAAACGACAGGGCTTCCGGCGGAAATTGCGCCAATGGTAGCGGCGTTTAACCAGGCTCTGCATCGTGTGGAGGAAGGATTTGAGGTGCAGCGCAGGTTTACTGCGAATGCTGCGCACGAGCTGCGCACACCATTGACTGTCATCAGCGGTGCGCTAGAGAACTGGGGTGAGCAGGTTGATACGACAGCGCTACGCCGGGATGTTGAGCGGATGAATCGCTTGGTTGGCCAACTCCTTCAGGTGGCCAGGCTCGATAGTGGCATTCTGGATATGTCAGAAGAGTTCGATTTGAATTCCTGTGCCAAAGATGTGGTGCAGTATATGGCGCCTTTAGCGATAAACAATCAGCGCACACTGACGTTCCAAGGCGCTGAACAGCCGATGACTGTCCGAGGCAACAGATCGGCAGTAGAGGATGCACTCCGAAATCTAATCGAAAATGCGCTTATTCACACACCCATTAGCACAGTGGTTAATGTCAAAGTTACTGAGGAAGGGCTAATCGAGATTCGTGACCAAGGACCTGGTATTGACGCCGCTCATGGTTCTCGGATTTTCGAACGCTTTTTCAGATCTCCTACGAACAAGTCTCCAGGTGCTGGTTTGGGACTGGCCATTGTTTCAGAAGTCATGAAGCAACATGGCGGTACCGTGGAATATTCCAACTTCCCTGAAGGCGGCGCTTGTTTCTATATGAAATTTGGCGCGTCAAGTTAGCTAAGTGTTATTAGGGGGCAGGCCACATTTTTCTGTGAACATTGAAGGATTTGGGAAGATGATTCCCAGGGGATCGTTAGTCCGAGATGCTCTGGGTTGATGTAGCTATGAAGTGTAGATAGATGCTCTGAAGTAAATCGGACCACGTGGTTCGATTCCTTGCCAGCAGGAGATATGCTACGCGCGTGGAGCCGACTTGAGTGCGTTTAAAATTAGATGGTGCCCAGGGGCGGAATCGAACCACCGACACGGGGATTTTCAGTCCCCTGCTCTACCGACTGAGCTACCTGGGCATTAAGAAATGCTGTCTAACCGTGTGCATCCTGCACATTTTGGCAATGCTCCGCATTGCTCCCTGCTCATCCCAGCCGCCAATTGCAGATTGGCGTCGTTCGACTGTCGCTGGAAGCTGCCGCTTCCAAAATGCTCGGTCTCACCCAACTGAGCTACCTGGGCGTTTTGGGCTGCTGCGCTCGGAGATGCTGCGTTGAAGCCTGATACCTCACTCAGTCACTTACTAACGTAAGCTCCTTCCCTCGGTTCAGTCTTCGCCTTGCCTCTCCTTCGCTCGCTACGCCCAAAACAGTGCTGCATTTGGGCGTCAAAACTCTGTTCTCGATTGGGCTTTTTTGCCTCCGGATTGCCTGGTGGCTGCCAAACGAGCCGCGTATTAAACCTGTCGGGGGCTTGTTAGTCAAGCACCTCTGGCGACCTTAGTCTTCAGGCGGGACGTAGCCTTCGGCCTTATCGTAATCCTCGTTATCGAGGAACTTGTCCATCTCTTGCTGCAGGTATTTGCGGGCGTCCGGGTCCATCATGTTGAGCTGCTTTTCATTGATCAGCATGGTCTGCTGGGCCTGCCATTCCTTCCAGGCCTGTTCGGAGACGTTTTCGTAGATTTCCTTGCCTTTCTCGCCTGGGTAGGGCGGTACCGCCAGACCGGGGAGTTCCTTGTTGTATTTGCGGCAGTGCACCATGCGGGTCATGGGGAGTCCTCGTGGTTGTTCGGGTGGTTGTTCGGGGCGTTGGTCTGGGCGGATAGACGGGTCATGAGCTTCTTCACCGGCGCCGCCAGGCCTACTTGCAGTGAATGGTCGAGAGGGTACCAGAGCCAGCGGTCGGAATCAGCCACGATGTCGGTGGCTTCCGGGACACTAAACAGCAGTGGTTGGATATCCAGGTGGTAGTGAGAGAAGGTGTGGCGCAGTGCCGATAGTGGCTGATGCTGTTCAGGGTGGACCGGCAGGAAAGCGGGGATAGCCCCTGGGTTGATCTCCGCGGTTTCCGGGAAAGAGAAGAGGGAGCCCCAGATACCGTTGGGCGGTCGTTTTTCCAGCAGTACGCGGTTGTCGGTATCGCGGAAGATCAACATCGACGTGGTTTTGACCGGCAGTGCCTTGCGCGGCTTTTTGCCGGGTATCTGGTCAGTAAGTCCTTGCCCATGGGCGCGGCAGTTGGCCTGTAATGGGCAGGAGTCGCAGGCCGGGCGGCTGCGGGTGCACACTGTGGCACCCAGATCCATCATCGCCTGGGTGTAGTCCGCCACCCGCGCCTCGGGCGTCAGCTGATCGGCGATATCCCACAGCTGCTTCTTGATGGCGGTTTGCTCGGGCCAGCCTTCGACGGCGAGATAACGGGTCAGGACCCGTTTGACGTTGCCGTCCAGGATTGGGGCGCTAATATTCATGGCCAGTGCCGCGATAGCGCCCGCCGTGGAGCGGCCAATGCCGGGCAGGGATTCCAGTGACTCAACTGAACCGGGGAAGACGCCGTCAAATTCCCCTGCTACCTGCTTGGCCGCCTTATGCAGATTGCGGGCCCGGGCGTAATAGCCCAACCCGGTCCACAGGTGCAGGACCTGATCCTCGTCGGCGGCGGCCAGAGCGGTCACTTCCGGGAAGCGTGTCATGAAGCGCTGGTAGTAAGGAATCACTGTCGCGACCTGGGTCTGCTGCAGCATGATCTCCGAGATCCAGACCCGATAGGGCGTCGGATTCTGCTGCCAGGGCAGGTCTTTGCGGCCATGTTGATCAAACCAGCGCAAAACCTGCCCGGCGAAGGCTTTCGGGCTGACCGGCAGGGCGGCGTTCATGGCCAGCTTCTACTAATTGTCGCGATTGCCACGGTCAAACAGGTTATTCAGCAAGCCGCGGGCCCCATCGCGAATATTCTCCGGTACTTGCTCGTCAATCACCTCGTTCAGGCGGTTGCGCACGGCGTTAGTGCCGATCTGGGTAAAGATCTGTCGCACCTGCGCAAAGTCCGGGCCGCAGTATTGGCTGACCGCGTCACTGAAGGCGGCTTCACACTGCACCGGCCAGGAAATATCGTGGTAGCGCTCGCTGATGGGGATGGTCTGGGTGAAAGGCTCGCCCAGTACCGTGAACAACAGGTCATAGTCGAAGGTGCCAGCGGCCAGGTTTACACCGCCGCTGCCGGTAATGTCGAAGTTATCCATGCGCAACTTGATTTCCTGGTTCGTGCTGAGGCCTTCCTCGAGGACAACGTAGCCGCCCAATTCGCTGAAACGCATTTCATCGGGCCATTGCTGTATGGACTCGCCGGTGGGGCTGAGCGCGGCGATGGCAGTGAACACCTGCTTGATCAAACCGATATCTACAGAATTGTCGGTGACAGCGAACGTGGTGGAACCAGTCAGAGAATCCATCAATCCGTTAACGGTAGCGCCGCTGGCAGTGTAGTCGGCCTCGAGGTTGAGATTGCCGGTGACGGAGTTAAAGCGCGAAATTGCTGGCGCCAGTTGCACCAGATTCATCTGATTCACTGAAAACTGCGAAGACAGGGCGGGAGTGCTGGCCTGGGCATCAAAGCGCACAGCACCCTGAAGCGTGCCATTGAAGGCAGAGACCGGCGCCAGTTCCACATCCAGCACGCTGTCTTCAATGTTAGTGTAGAGATTGATATCGTCAAAGCGCATGTCATTGAGCGTAATCGACGCCAGGGACACCGAGCCCAGCAGATTCATACTGGCCAAAGCCTCTACCGGCAGCGGCGTATCGGCATCCGCATCGACCGGCGCCGGTGGCTCGTCCTGCTCCTCTGTGCTGCCCAGGTAAGGAGTGAGGTCAATATCGCCACCGATGACCGAGTAGCTCACATTCATCGGGCTGATGCCGTTGGCAAAGCGCACGCTGCCGTTGGCCTCAATGCTGGTGTCGCCCAGGGTAAGAGCCATGCTGGGCAGGGTGGCTTCAGTTTCGTTGCCGCTGAACTCCATCTGGAAGGATGCCAGTTGATCGCTGTTCAGGCCTGGCGCTGCGCCGCGCGCTTGTTCTGCCACCAGAGCGAATCGCTCCAGCAGGGTGCGCATATTGAATGGGTCGGCGCGCAGGTTGCCGGTAAACTGCGGGCTACTGTCGAAATTCACCAGGCTGATTTCACCCTGGAGCAGCAGGGGGGTCACGGTCAACGCGACGTTGTTGAAGTTCACATTGGCGTTGGTGATGTCAACGATGATGTTGCTGCGCATGCTGATCGGCACTGCTTCGCTCATGCCGTTGTTCTCAAAATCAAAATCGATCTGCAGGTCGAAAGGCCGCCCGGCCAGATTGGTATCGCGGGTTTCCAGGTTGAAGTTGTCCACCTGGTAGCGACTGCCAGCGCTGAGATCCTGGAAATCAATGGAGGTGTTGTTGATACTGATCCGGTCGAAGGTCAGATCGGCAATGCCGGAAGTGTCGTCGCTGCCGCTGCCGGGATCGGCGTCATCAGTGCTGTCGGCCATGCCTTCCACATCCCAGATGGATGATCCGTCGGCATTGACGTAGTAGTTGACGTGAAAATTGTCCGCCAGCAGTTCTTCAACCACCAGGTTGCCGCTGATCAATTGGCGCAGGTTGACGCGCAGCACGACTTCCGATGTGGACAGCAATTCCTGGCTCCGACCCGGGTTACGCAGGCGCACGTCATTCAGGGTAAGACCCAGTCGTGGCAGAAACTCAACGTTCAGGTCCCCGGCAATGGTCAAGTCGTAGCCAGTAGACTCGGCCACCACCTGCTCGATAGTGGCCTTGTGGTCGCCACTGCGGATGAAGTACACCAGGCCAACGGCGGCCACCACGACAATCAGGACGAGTACAGCAAGGATTCTCAGCAGGACTTTCATAGGTTTTGCTTGGACTTCCGGGATATTCCGGCCTAAAAATGGGGCAATTAGTGTAGCGGATAGCGCGTTCGCTTTCATCAACCCCCTGCACGCGTCTCCGACACAGGGCGGTACTGGCGGGTTAGCAATCAATACCCATAGTGGGGCATTCTTGGGCCTTCGTCGCTTTCCCTGAAGCTGGCCCGGCATTATAATGCGTGGCTTTTGAAGCCCCGGATTCCTGCATGAGCAATAAGAGCGCCTCCGCTCCCGCCGCCCGTTCCGCCTCGGTAGAACGCAACACCAAAGAAACCCAGATCAGCGTCACGATCAATCTTGATGGCACCGGCCAGCTCGAGGTCGATACCGGGCTGCCTTTTCTGGACCACATGCTGGACCAGATTGCCCGGCACGGCCTGGTGGATTTGACCATCAAGGCCAAGGGTGACCTGGAAATCGACGCCCACCATACCGTCGAGGACATTGGCATCACCCTGGGCCAGGCCGTTAACAAGGCGCTGGACAAGACTGGCATCCGCCGCTACGGCCATGCCTATGTGCCTCTGGACGAGGCGCTGTCACGGGTGGTGATCGACTTCTCCGGTCGTCCGGGACTGGATTACCACGTGCAGTTCGTAAAGGGCACCGTGGGCAATTTCGACGTCGACCTGTTCCACGAGTTCTTCCAGGGCTTCGTGAATCACGCCCTGATGACCCTGCATATCGATAACCTTCGTGGCAAGAACGCACATCATCAGATCGAAACGATTTTTAAAGCGTTTGGTCGGGCATTGCGCATGGCAGTAGAGTTGGATCCCCGCACGGCGGGCACCGTACCGTCCACCAAGGGTGTGTTGTAGGGACGAAATGTGTCTTTTTCGCCAGCGTCTTGACGGCGTCGTTCTCGTATTCTCACGTATTGTCAGTGCCGCTCCACTTCCGCGTGCAGCAGCCACTCATCTGTTTAAAGCATGAATAAAGTCGCTATCATCGATTACGGTATGGGCAACCTGCACTCCGTGGCCAAGGCCGTGGAGCACGTTGGACGTGAAACCGGGCAGGCGGTGCAGGTAAACATCACCCCGGACCCGGAAGTGATTGCCGCCGCCGACCGGGTAATATTTCCCGGTGTTGGGGCTATCCGGGACTGCATGGCGGAAATCAGGCGGCTCAATGTCGGCCAGATCGTCGAGTCAGCGATGAAGACCAAGCCGGTGCTCGCCATTTGCGTGGGTATGCAGGCGCTGATGCAGCACAGCGAAGAAAACGGTGGCGTGGATTGCCTGGGTTTTCTCCGCGGGCAGGTGCGCTATTTCGGCGATGACCTGATGGACAGCACCGGGCAACGCCTGAAGGTCCCGCACATGGGCTGGAACCAGGTGCGCCAGACCCAGTCACACCCACTCTGGGCCGGCATTCCCGGTGACAGTCGTTTTTATTTTGTGCACAGCTATTACGTGGCTGAGGTGGATGCTGATAAGGTCACCGGCATGACCACCTACAACACAGATTTTGTCGCCACCCTGGCCGCTGACAATATATTTGCTACCCAGTTTCACCCGGAAAAAAGCCAGAGTGTGGGCCTGGCCTTGCTGCGCAATTTTCTGGACTGGGATGGCTCGCGTTAAACCCTGCGTCGATACTTCGTCAGGCTACTAATCAAGCAGCTATTCAGACAGTTATTCAGGTAATTATCCAGGCAACTATTCAGGCAACTATTCAGGCAACTATTCAGGCAACTACACAAGAGATACGGACAGACAAACCATGTTGGTAATACCAGCGATTGATATCAAGGACGGCCAATGCGTCCGCTTGCGACAAGGGCGGATGGAAGATTCCACGGTGTTCGGCGACGATCCTGTGCAACAGGCGGAACAATGGCGCGCCCAGGGCGCCCGGCGCCTGCACATTGTGGACCTCAACGGTGCCTTCGCTGGCACGCCGGTGAATGCCGCAAGTGTCACCGCCATCACTGAGCGCTTTCCAGACCTTCCGGTCCAGATTGGCGGCGGCATCCGTACCCTGGAGAGCATTGCCTTCTACCTGGATGCCGGCGTCAGCTATGTGATCATCGGTACCCAGGCGGTGAAAGACCCGGACTTTGTTCACCAGGCCTGCCGTGAGTACCCGGGCAAAATCATCGTTGGCCTTGACGCCGTCGATGGCATGGTGGCCACCGAAGGCTGGGCCGATGTGTCCGAGATCCAGGCCATCGACCTGGCCAAACAGTTCGCCGACGACGGCGTGGAGGCCATCGTCTACACCGACATCCAGCGTGACGGCATGATGCAGGGCGTCAATATCGAAGCTACCGTGGAGCTGGCCGAGCAGTCATCTATCCCGATTATTGCCTCCGGCGGTATTGCCAAGCTGTGCGATATCGTGGATTTGCGTGAGGCGGCGAAGAGCGCCAAGGGCGCGGGAATTGCCGGTGTTATTACCGGAAGAGCTATCTACGAAGGTCGATTAAGTTTGGCAGAAGCACAGGCCTACTGCGACCGAGATTGAACGCGCTTCCTCTGGATTTGCAGAGCTGCGTTGCAGACGTTTTTCGAATCAGTCACATACTTAAATGTATGCTCCCGATCCAAAAAACGCCTGCGCCTTGCTCTACAAAGCCAGAGAAACCGCTCGAGATCGGACTCTTCGATATGCTGCGAGTGTGAATCGACAGTTTGGATTCTTGGGTATTTAATCTGAACGAACTTTTGAGCAAAGTCCCTTCGATAAATAATTCTGCAAATCGAATGGCAGTAAATCAGGGCAATAAACCAGAAAGTTTCGAACCAAAAATCAGGTAGCGGCTAGCGAGGGCGCTGTGGGTGAGGCGCGGGAAATTTTTGAGGCAGGAGTTTACACTCGTTAAATGACTGCCTCAAAAATTTTCCGCAACGAAGCCCACAGTGCCCGCAGCAGACGCGGGAGGCAAGAAAGATGGGGTTGGCTAAGCGAATTATTCCGTGCCTGGACTGTGACAAAGGCAGGGTTGTCAAAGGCGTCCAGTTTGTCGACATCCGCGACGCCGGCGACCCGGTCGAAGTCTCCAAGCGTTACTGCGATGCTGGCGCCGACGAAATTACCTTTCTCGATATCACCGCCAGTCATGAGGCGCGGGACACTACCGTGGACACGGTGAGCGCCATTGCCGGTCAGGTGTTTATACCCCTGACCGTCGGCGGCGGTATTCGGACGCTGGATGATATCCGCACCATGCTCAATGCTGGCGCCGACAAGGTGGCCATCAATACTGCGGCGGTGCATGACCCGGAGTTCGTGCGTCAGGCGGCGGAACGGTTTGGGTCGCAGTGCATTGTCGTCGCGGTGGATGCCAAACGTGTCAGCGCCGAAGGTGAAGAACCGCGCTGGGAGATCTTTACTCACGGTGGCCGCAAGCCCACGGGGCTGGATGCCATCGATTGGGTCAAGCGGATGGTGGATTATGGCGCCGGGGAAATTTTGTTGACCAGCATGGACCGCGATGGCACCAGGAAAGGATTTGACCTGGCGCTTAACCGGGCAGTGAGCCGGGCGGTGCAGGTACCGAT
Organism: uncultured Pseudohongiella sp.; assembly: GCA_965212375.1. Lineage (GTDB taxonomy): Bacteria > Pseudomonadota > Gammaproteobacteria > Pseudomonadales > Pseudohongiellaceae > UBA9145. The sequence continues at coordinate 65,414 of OZ243108.1, forward strand.
TATCGCCTCAGGCGGGGTCGGTAATCTCGACCACCTGGCCGAAGGCGTGCTGGAAGGCGAAGCGGACGCCGTGCTGGCTGCCAGTATTTTTCACTTTGGGGAGCATACAATCCAGGAAGCCAAAGAGCACATGGCCGCCCGGGGGATCGAGGTCAGAATTTGATTCTTGAAGCCAGCGTCAGAGCCTGGCTTCACAACTTCATCCATCAACCTTCAGCACAGCGACTGACTTGAATCAGTCGTTGTTCTGGGCGAAGGAACCACCGCTGGCTGACTGGCGAGGTTTGAAGGCATTAATGCCTTTCAGGACATTCAGCGCTTCGTTCAGCGGGTAGTCGGTGACCAGTACTTCCTCGGCTGAAATCAGCGCTTCGCGCATTTCTTCATTATTGTTCACTTCTTCGCTGCCGGATTCCGCCTGCAGGTGGCCTTGCAGATCTGCTTCGCTGTATTCGGTTACGTTTCTGGAACGGCGCGTTACGAAAGCGTCACCCACGATGATGTCCGGCTCAATGCCCTGGGCCTGAATCGACCGGCCATTGGGGGTGTAGTAGCGCGATGTGGTCAGCTTCAGCGCGCGACGTTCATCCAGCGGCAGTACCGACTGCACCGAACCCTTGCCAAAGCTCTTGGTGCCCATGACGATGGCGCGCCCATGATCCTGTAGCGCGCCGGCGACGATTTCCGAAGCCGAGGCCGAGCCATTGTTGATCAGCACGACCATGGGAACATCCGGCGCCAGGGTATCGAGCGTAGCGTCAAACGCCAGGTCATTGCCTTCCATGCGGCCGCGGGTGGAAACGATGGCGCCCTGATCAATGAACAGATCTACCGCCTTGACGGAGGCCTGCAGTACCCCGCCGGGGTTGTTGCGTAGATCCAGCACCAGGCCTTTCAGGGTTTCATGCTCGGCGTACAGCGACTCCAGTTCCTCTTCCAGTTCGTCCCCGGTGTTGGTGCGGAACTGGGCGACGCGAATGTAGGCGTAGCCTGGCTCCAGCATCATGCTGCGCACACTGGCTACAGAAATCACTTCGCGGACAATGGTCAGGTCAAACGGCTCCACGCCCTCGCGGGAGATTGTCACCGTCACCTCGGTGCCGGGCTCGCCGCGCATCATGTTCGCGGCCTCTTCTGGCAACAGTTCGCGCACCGGCTTGCTGTCGATGGCGATAATAAAATCACCGGCCTGAATGCCGGCGCGGTCGGCTGGCGTATCGTCGATGGGGCTGATCACCTTGATGTAGCCGTCTTCTCTACCCACCTCAATGCCCAGGCCGCCAAATTCTCCGGTGGTGGTTTCCTGCAGCAGATCATAATCGTCGCCGGACAGATAAGAGGAATGGGGGTCCAGTCCCGCCAGCATGCCGCGGATGGCATTTTCCAGCAGGGTGCGGTCGTCAATTTCTTCCACATAGGCGCGGCGAATGCGCTCCATCGCCTGGGTAAACATGCGCACTTCGTCAATTGGCAGCGGCAGTACCGCTTGCTCCGGCTGCTGCACCTGGGCTGAGGCTGCGGGTGCAGCGATAGCCAGGGCCAGGGTCAATGGAGCCAGCAGGCGCGGGCGAATCAGTTTCGCGATCAGGGTCATGTGGAATTCCGTCGGTTGAAGGTCTGTCGGTTCAGTACGAGTGATACGAATCAGCCAATACTTTCAGTTTATGCAGGGCTTGGCAAACAGGTGTTGCAAATGACTACATTTGGCAGCCTGTATTAGTCAGGTCATGGTGCCAAGCTGCTGAAATACAAGCGGCTTTGCGGTGGGGTTGCGGTGAAAAGATGGATAATCAGCTGCCTGAAGCCAGCCAGCCGGCAGGATCAAGTGCCGTCCCGCGGCGACGAATCTCGAAGTACAGTCCCGGTGCGCCGGCAGTGCTGCCGCGCCCGGAGGTGGCAACGACATCTCCCCGGTCCACCCAGTCGCCGGTGTCACTGGCCAGCGCCTCATTGCCGCCATAGAGGCTCATGTAACCGTCGCCGTGGTCAATGATGATCAGCAGGCCAGCTCCACGCAGCCAGTCGGCAAATACCACGCGGCCGGGATGGACGGCCCGCACCGGCGAGCCTTCGCTGGCGGCTATGATAATGCCCTGGCGCACCAGGGAGCCGCCGCCGTAGGTGCTGCCAAAGCGGGATACAATCGGGCCGTCTACCGGTGAGTCGAGACTGCCCTGGCGCCCGGCCATAGGCGGCACATCGTCGAATGAGCGAATGCCTTCCATGGCGCGCGCGATCTCCGCCAGCAGGGCTTCCAGCTCTGCCTGGTCAAACTGTAATTGCTCCAGTTCCTGGTTGCGGCTTTGAATGTCGCCGCGTAAGGCGGCCAGCGCTGTGGCGCGTTCGTCGCGGGCGGCAGCGAGACGATTGCTGCGCTGCTCCAGTTGTTGCTGCTGGCTGCCCAGGTCCGCCAGTTGCCTGTCGAGCTGTTCCTGAACACTGTCGAGTTCTGCAAGGGTAGTCTGGAACTGTTCGATCAGCTGCAGCTGGTGGCGTGAGAATTCCCCGGCATAGTGCAGCAGACGGGCCGCCTTGCTGGGGTCATCGCCATCCAGCAGCAGGCGCAGCCGGTTATAGTCTCCGGCCATGTAGGCGGCGCGCAGGACATCACCCAGCAGGGCGGCCTGACTGTTTTTATCCTGTTCGAGGGATTGCTGGCGCTGGCGCAGGGCCGTCAGGTCAGCACGGGTGGACGCGATTTCGGATTCGAGGGCACTGATTTCCTGGCGCAGATTGCTGACTTCAAGCTCCGCCTGGCGCAGCGCTTCCTGGCTCGCATCAAGCTCACTGTCAGCGCGGTCAAGCCAGGACTCCACCTCGGCAATTGCAGTGGAGACTGCTTCAAGTTGCTGGCGAGCCCGGGCATCGTCCCGGGCGCTGTCCTGGGCCCCATCCTGAGCCCTGTCTTGAGCCCTGTCTTGAGCAACTACAGGCAAAGCCAGCAGCAGGCCCAGGAGCAGCACCCGTGCCCGGGTGCCTGCCCGTTCGATCAAGACCCAAACCGTATTTAGTCGGGCAGCAGACACTGGAGCCTAGTTGGCGGCGCGTCGCGCGGCGTCGGAATTATCCAGCAATACCTTGCCGGTCATTTCATCCGGGATGGGCAGATCCATCAGCGCCAGCATGGTAGGTGCCAGGTCGCACAGGCTACCCTCGGAGCTGAAGTCAAGATCCTTGCTGCCCACATACACCAGCGGCACCGGGCCATTGGTATGGGATGTCAGAGGTTGGCCGCTTTCCGGGTCCACCATCTGCTCAACATTGCCATGGTCGGCTGTGACCAGCAGATTGCCGCCAGTGGATTCAATGGCTGCAACGATCCGGCCCAGGCATTGGTCGACTGTTTCCACCGCCTTGATTGAGGCCTGGAAATCGCCAGTATGACCGACCATGTCGCCGTTGGCGTAGTTGCAGATAATGGCGTCGTACTTGCCCGACTCGATGGCTTCGACAAGTTTGTCGGTGACCTCGGGTGCCGCCATTTCCGGTTGCAGATCGTAGGTTTTGACCCTGGGCGAAGGCACCAGGATACGGTCCTCGTCAGTGAATGGTTCCTCGCGACCACCATTGAAGAAAAACGTCACGTGCGCGTACTTCTCGGTCTCGGCAATACGTAGCTGGGTTTTGCCCTGGTCCGCCAGATAAGCTCCCAGCACATTTTCCAGTTTTTCTGGCGGGTAGGCGCAGGAGGCGTCGATGTCAGCGGCATACTCGGTGAGGGTAACGAACTCGCCCAGCAGAGGACGTTCGCGGCGTTCAAAGCCGTCGAAGTCATCATCCACAAATGCGCGGGTCAGCTCCCGGGCCCGGTCGGCGCGGAAATTCATGAATATCACGACGTCGCCGTCGCTGACGGTTGCTTCGGGCTCGTCGGCGCCGCGCACCAGGGTGGGTTGTACGAATTCATCATCCTCGTCACGGTCGTAGGCCGCGGCCAGCGCCGCTTCCACGGTATCGAAGCAGTATTCCGCCTTGCCGTCGGTGAGCAGGTCATATACCGGCTGGACCCGGTCCCAGCGATTGTCGCGATCCATGGCATAAAAACGCCCGCTCATGGAGGCGATCCGGCCCTTGCCAGCCTCACGCAGCAGCATGTCGGCTTCCACTAGCGATTCCAGGGCGCTGCGCGGTGGCGTATCGCGGCCGTCCAGAAAGGCGTGCAGGTAGACTTTGGCAACGCCGCGGTCAATGGCCAGTTTCAGCATCGCTTCGATCTGGTCTTCGTGGCTGTGAATCCCGCCTGGCGACAGCAGGCCAAAAACGTGCAGGGCGGTTTCCGCGTCGGCAGCCTTGTCGGCCGCGGCCTTTAACACCGGGTTATGCTGGAAGTTGCCGTCTTCGATGTCCTTGTCGATGCGGGTCAGCGACTGATACACCACCCGTCCGGCACCCAGGTTCATGTGGCCAACCTCGGAATTGCCCATCTGCCCGGAAGGCAGACCCACTGACAGCCCAGAGGTGTCGATCAGGGTGTGTGGCCGCTCGGCCCAGAGCTTGTCCCAGTTCGGGCTATTGGCGGCATAAATGGCGTTGTGTTCGCTGTCCTCCCGATAGCCCCAGCCATCGAGAATCAGGAGAAGGGATGTTTTTCTGGCAGTCATCGTCAGATTTTGTGTCCTGTTGCGGAGAATGAGACGAACCTTGGGCAGTTCGACCTGAACAAGACCTGATTATCCCCGAATCGGCGATCTACTGCGACCCGCGGTAGTAGTTGCTGGCTATCGCGCCGGACTGTCACTTCTTTCACCCTGCGGAGCCGTGTATACTTCACCCCTTTTTGGCGCCGGGCCCTGATTTTACTGGTCGATTGACTGGTTGAGAGATCAGCTAAGCCAGCGGCTTTGAAGCACTCCGGAACTCTTCAGCGCACCCGCCGAGGCAGGCACGCTGATCCGGATACACACGGAAATACCCGGTCCATGGATCGGTCGGACCCCACCTAACATGGCACAATTTCTCGAGTTCATCGGCAATCACTGGATTCTGTCGACCCTGTGGATTATCACTGTGGGTGCGATTATCGCGTACCATCAGCGTGGCGCCAGCAACAGCAGCGTCGGCCCGCAACAGGCGGTGATGTTGATCAACCGTCAGGACGCGGTAGTGGTGGATGTGCGGGACAAGAAAGAGTTCGATGCCGGACACATCGTCGACTCAATCAATATTCCGTTCGCCAAACTGAAGCAGCGCCTGAATGAGTTGAAAAAACACAAGGGCAAGCCCTTGGTGGTGGTGTGTAAACTGGGTCAGCAGTCCGGTGAGGCCGCCAAAACCCTGAAAGAAGACGGTCATGAAGAGGTCTATCGCATGACCGGTGGTATTACCGAATGGAAATCGCAGACCCTGCCGCTGGTGCAGAAGTAAGCTGCATCGCCTGGCCAATCCCTGATTAACCAACCCTTTGTAATTAATAATCCTCTAGAGCAATCCAGACCCGACAGGAATCAACATGGCAGACACACAAGATACCAATCAAACCGCAGCCACTGGCGCTGCCGGCACTGAAAATGCCGCCCAGGGCCCACAATTCGCGCTGCAGCGCATCTACCTGAAAGACTGCTCGCTGGAATCCCCGCGCAGCCCGCAGGTGTTTCAGAGCCAGTGGAAGCCGAAAATCAACTTCGACATCAAGACCCGCTCCAACAAGATTCAGGACGACGTCTTTGAAGTGGTGCTGATTCTGACCGCCGAGGCGCAGCTTGATGAACAGGCGGCATTTCTGGTGGAAGTTCACCAGGCTGGTATTTTTACCGCCCGGGACTTTGATGAGGCCCAGCTTGAACAGTTGCTGGCGACCGTCTGCCCCAATATTTTGTTCCCCTACGCCCGCGAAGCAATCGATAACCTGGTAGTGAAGGGCAGTTTCCCGGCCCTGATGCTGTCGCCGATCAACTTCGATGCGCTGTATCAGCAGCAGAAGCAACAGGGCCAGCAGCAGGGTGGCGGCGAGCAGCCAGCCACTGAGCCGGTTCAGTAAACGCCGGTTAGCAACTGCTTGAGACTAGCCGCTGGAGACGAAGCCTTGCTGACGCCAGGCTTCGTAAACCACTACTGCCGCCGCATTTGACAGATTCAGGCTGCGGCTGGCGGGCTGCATGGGAATGCGCAACAGACGTTGCGCGCCCAGCTCTTCCCTGATTTCCAGGGGTAAGCCGCGGGTCTCTGGACCCAATACCAGGCAGTCATTCGCCTGGTAGGTAATCTCGCTGTAATTCACGTGGCCTTTGGTGCTGATGCCAAAAATCCGGCTGTCGGGGTGCGCCTGCTGGTGTGCCTGTTTAAAGTCAGACCAGCTTTCATAAGTGAAAAGCTCGGCAAATTCATGATAATCGAGTCCTGCCCGGCGCAGCTTTTTAGTGTCCAGGTCGAATCCCAGGGGTTTGATCAAATGCAGACGGAACCCGGTATTAGCCGCTAAACGGATAATATTTCCGGTGTTTTGGGGTATTTCTGGCTGAAAAAGGACGATATTGGTCAAATTTTGATCAGCGAACCGTGGTGCGCTACCTTATTGGATTCTCAAGACAGGCCTACTGGCATTTATCGATTTCTGCATTTCTACCCGGCGTCATCCCGGTGCTTTGTGACCGTCTGAGCAGTTCCCGGCAGTCAAATCCAAACTTACCCTAGTTTATCCCGTCCGTGGACCGGGTTTGTTTTAGAATTTAATAACTTAAACGATATTCCTATAGGGCTTTTCTTGAGTTTTGCTGGCTTGTGCGCGCAAAACAAGAGCAGGCTCTTCTGGCGCTGGCCAGAAATTGGCCAGAAACAGGGGTCCGGGCGGCGCATTCTAGCGCTTTCCCGGCCAAACGAGGAATCACTGAGGTAGTAGCGAAGTCACCATGCAGCTCTTCAAACGCAAAGCGAAGTCCAACAGCCGCGTCGGTCTGGCTATCCAGTCCGATCAGCTGGTGCTTGCTCATGTGGATATCCGCAAGGGTGAGCCGTATTTGCTGCATGGCCGCACTGCGGCGCTGGAATCCGAAAAGGAAGCGGGCAAGGCGCTGGAGAAACTGGTCAAGGAGCTGGAGCTGGACGGCAAGCAGGTGAGCTACGTGCTGTCGCCCGATGATTACCACCTGCACCTGTTGGAAGCGCCAAAAGTGGAACCTGAGGAATTGCGCGCAGCGGTGCGCTGGAAGGTCAAAGACCTGCTGGAAATGAAAGTTGACGATGCCGCAATCGACGTTTTCCCGGTACCCAAAGAAGCCTATCGTGGCCGCGAGATGGTGTATGTGGTGGCTTCCCAGAAATCGCGGATCAAGAACCTGGTACAGATGATTAACAATGCCGGACTTGAGATGGCTGTCATCGATATTCCGGAGCTGGTAATGAACAACATTACCCGCCGTTTTATAGACGACAGCAACGGTGTGGCTTTCATGGACCTGCGCCGGACCGGCAGCACCATGAATATATCCCTGGCCGGTGACATGTATTTGACCCGTCGTATCAATACCCAGCTCGACCCGGAAGTGATGCAGTCACCAGAGTGGCCGTCACTCAAGGATCGCCTGGTGCTGGAGATTCAGCGTTCGCTGGACTACTACGAGAGTCAGATGGGTCGGCCGCAGATCACCCGTATCGTGGTGGCTCATCGCGAACACGACACTGAAGCACTGACCAGCGAACTCAATGATCTGCTGGCCGCCCAGGTATTACCGCTGGACATGTCTGCTCACATGCAGGGCGATGAGCCGCTGACACCGGAGTTTCAGCAGCTTGCCCTGACCGCAATTGGCGCCACCCTGCGCGGCCTGAAGAAGCCGGAGTCGAACAACAGCGACCAAGACGGCGCTCAACAAAACAGTCAGGAGGCCGCCTGATGAACCAGCAGATTAATCTGTTTCTGCCGGAGTTCCGGGTTCAGAAGGATCCGCTGACGGCTGCCCGTATGGGGCAGATCCTCGGTGGGTTGGCTGCAGTGTTGTTGCTGGTATCGGCTTATGATTTTTTTAATCAGTGGCAATTAGGCAATAGGCTGGAGCAGTTACAAGCATCTCTGGTGGAAGAAGCCGCCAAGACCGATGAGTTAGATGAGATCCTCGCTCGCCGATCAGAAAATACGGCCCTCACTGCTCGTCTGGAGCAAGCCGAGTTGCGTCTGGAATCCAGCAGACAGATAAGGGACTTTTTGAGTCAGACAGCGCTGGGCAACGTGGACGGGTTCTCAGAATATTTTAAGGATCTCTCCCGCGCCTCAATGGAGGGACTGAGTATATCCGAATTCACCATCAGTGAAGGCGGCCGCAGCGTGCAGCTGACCGGGCAGGTTTTCGATTCCGCAATGGTCCCTCGTTATGTGAGCAATATTGAGAATGGACAGAGTCCACTGCGGCTTATGCGCTTCAGTCCGTCGATTTCCAAAGCCAATGTGACTGATCGGTTTTTCTCGTTCCAGTTGGTTAACGGCAACGGGGGAACCGGCGATGAATGAGCAAATACGCCAGCAGTTGCAAAAGCTGGCCGACAATATCGATTCACGCAAGCAGATAGAACGAATTTTGGTTCTGCTTGTTGCTTGTGCCGGCCTGGTAATGATTTGGCTCTCCACTGCCTTTGATCCAATGCGGGCAGATATCGCTCAGAAGAACATTCGAATTGAAAACACGCAGCGGCAAATCACCGATCAGCAAACAGCTTATTCTCAGATGCTGGCGGCGAGCCAGGAAGATCCGAACCGATTCGCAAACGAACGCCTTCAGGTCATAACCCTCGAACAGGCCAGGCTGGATTCGGAAATAGCAAATCTGGCCGGCGATCTTGTTACACCGAATCAGATGACCCAGATATTGACGAGTGTTCTAGAACGGCAATCGGGTTTGGAGTTGGTCAGTTTTCGGAACCGGGAAGCTCTGCCTCTACGTGCGGGAGTTTCCAATGCCGCGTCGATTTTGGCAGAGACCGGTGCAGTAAATTTCGATGACATCCAGCAGCAGGAAGTTTCAGGCCAGGTATATGAGCATGGTTTGATGATTGAATTTCAAGGTGACTTTTTTAGCACGTTGAAGTACTTGCGATTTCTGGAAGAGGTCACCGGTAGTTTTTTCTGGGATTCGATTTCATTCCGACAATTGCAATGGCCGAATGCGCAAGTCACGCTTCAGATTCATACATTAAGTACAAACCAAGGATTTATCGGTGTATAGGGTCACAACACAATTGGCAGGCGTACTCTTGGCCATGGTTATTATCTCAGCGGCTCATGCCGAGATAATTGACGGCGAGGACTTTATCGACCCTACGAGGCCGTTGATTATGCTGGCAACCCAGCGTGAGGGGGTCGAGTCAGCAGCCCAGAATATGATCAGGAACATTGTGCCTTCAAGTTTTACTGTCACTTTTGTTCGCGCCAGCAGCAATTCCCCCATGGCTGTGATCAATGAACAAAGAGTCACCCTGGGCGACGAGATTAGTGGTGCGACTGTCATAGCCATTGATCGAAGTGGAGTGACTCTGTCAGTCAATAACGAAGAGCGGCGGTACAGTGTTTATCAAACAAACATCAAATCACCGGTAACCCAATAGTTAATCAGGGTATACCAACCAGGGAAACAATGAATATTTTGCAAGTAACAGTGACGAAATACACGCAACAAGTAGTGACCGTATTGGTGGTCGCACTTGTCTCATCGTGTGCCACGCGACCTGCTACAGTCCCTGATACAACTGTGTTGGCTGAGATCCAGGAGACACTGGAAGTTGCGGCTGCGCCCAGTCGCGAGACATCAGACGAATTGATGGAAGACGATAGCGATCTACTTAATGAGTTGATCCCGTCTCTGTCTCTGGATGAAAGCTTGTTAGCTCCTGTTGAAGAGCGAGTATCGGTTACATCGCCAAATTTACCGGCAGATGTTTTTTTCAACAGCCTTGTCGCAGATACCGACTACGGAGTAGTCATCAGTGAAGATGTTGATGTCAACATCAATCTGAGCTTGCCCAACGTAACGATCGAAGAAGCCATGGATACCGTGGCTGAAATTTACAATTTAGATGTAACCCGTCGCGGGAACATCTATACCGTGCGCACGGGCGGTCTGCGTACGCGGCAATTCACAATTGATTACTTGAACGTTCAGCGCCAGGGAACATCCAGTATTCAGGTCAATACTGGCGCTAATCAAGGCAGCGGCGGAGGTGGCGGCGGCCTTGGGCAGGGTCAATTCGGCGGTGGTATCGGTGGAATCGGCGCGGGTGGCATTGGCGGAATCGGCGCGGGTGGCATTGGTGCGGGCGGTCTCGGTGCAGGAGGATTTGGCGCGGGCGGCCTTGGTGCCGGCATCGGAGGCGGCGCTGGCGGTGGTGGGATTCAAACGTCTACCAGCACTGACTTCTGGTCAGATCTTGAGACCGCAATTTCAAATCTGATCGGTGTAAGTTCGGGTGGTGGAAGCTCGGCCCAGGCAGGAGGCCTTTTTGGTGGAATAGGTGGTGGGGCTGGTTCGCGAAATCAATCCCTGGTGACCTCAGAAGGCAAGAGTGTTCTCGTTCAACCACTCACAGGAATCGTGATCGTCACAGCCTATCCTCATGAGCTGGAAAGAGTTGAGCAATTTATTAACGCAGCCCAGGAATCGCTGCGACGAGAAGTCATTATCCAGGTGCAATTTTTGGAAGTCGTGCTTAACAAGGGGTTTCAGTACGCACTGGATTTCAATACCTTCGGTCGTCAGGCCAACGACCCAGTGAGTGGCAGCGGTAATTTCCGGGGCAATTCTGATGGCTTACTAGGCAGCAACAATGACCAGGCCGCGGAATTTTCCGGAAATAGCTCTGGTGTCCAAGGCATCGCGAATGCGTTGCAGTTCAGCACAAACTTTACGGATTTTGACTCGGTGTTCAGAGTTTTGCAGACCCGCGGTACAACACAGGTCATTTCCAGTCCACAACTTCGCGTGCTTAATAACCAGAAGGCAGTGTTCCAGGATGGTGATCAGGAGTTTTTCCAGACCCAATCCAATAGCACCACAGTGGCAGCTGGCCAAAACACAACAACCAGTGCGAACAACAACCTGGAGCAGTTCTTCTCTGGTATATCCATGGATATTACCCCGCAGATAAGCGCGAACGGTGAGATTACCCTGCACGTTCATCCGGTGATCAGTGCAGTGAACGAGCAGTCCAAGAGTATCTCCGGCCAGGTGGTGCCGCTGGCTAGAACTTCCACCCGGGAGATCGATAGTGTGATCAAGGCGCAGAACGGAAAAATCGTAGTCCTTGGTGGCCTGGCATTTGAGCGCGCTGTGAATGACACTGCCGGAATTCCCGGAGTGTCCCGTATTCCATTGGTTGGTGATGCGCTCGAACAGCGCCAGACTCAAACTGTGAAAAGTGAATTCATAATTTTACTTAAGCCGATCATTGCCGACGCAAAAGGGAACAGCGAAGTATTGAATGAATCCAACGAGCGATTCCGTGAGATCAATCGGGCCATTGACCCGTTCGCAAATAACTAGTCAGGAACGTTCAATAATGTACTTACAGCATTTTGGCCTTAGAGAGTTACCTTTCTCGCTGACGCCGAACACCCATTTTTTTCTCAACATGGCCAGCTACCATAAGGCCTACAACATGTTGATGGTGTCGCTTGCCAATGCCGAAGGCTTTATCAAAATTATTGGTGAGGTAGGCACAGGTAAAACCATGCTGTGTCGCAAGGTGCTGAACACGCTTGAGGAAGACAAGGACAACTACGTTACTGCTTATATACCAAACCCGGTGCTGAGCCCGAAGGGCCTCTTCCTCGCATTTGCCGAAGAGCTCAATATCCATATCGATCAGGACGTGGGTCATCATCGGCTGCTCAAAGCCATCACTGAACGTCTGGTAGAGTACTCGGCGCATAATAAGCAGGTAGTACTGTTTATCGACGAAGCTCACGCGATGCCGGAACAAACCCTGGAAGCACTGCGTCTGCTTACCAATATTGAGACCGAGCAGGTTAAGTTGTTCCAGGTGGTGCTGTTCGCCCAGCCTGAACTGGATTCTCTGCTGTCGCAGCCGTCACTGCGCCAACTGCGTCAACGCATCACGTTTTCCTTTCAGATTGAGGCGCTGGACCGTGACGGCGTGGAACGTTATGTGGGTCATCGGCTGGCGACCGCCGGTTACAATGGCCCGTCGCTGTTCTCCAAACGCGCATTGGATTTTCTCTACAAGACCAGCGATGGTATCCCCAGGGTCGTCAATATTCTTTGTCACAAGTCGCTAATGGTTGCATTTGGTAAGGGTGAGCGTACTGTGCAATTGGAACATCTCAAGAGCGCGGCGGAAGACACTGAGGGAATCGAATTGCCAAGTTTTAACTTTAAACCGGCCATGATTGCCCTGACTGGGCTGGCGGTAGGTGCCGCCCTGGTGTTCTACATTGGAGCCATGTACCAATGAGTCTGGTCAATGACATGCTCAGGGACCTGGATCAGCGTCGCAAGTCGTCTGACTCCGCCTCATCATCGGTCAGCCTAATGCCCGCCAGCGATATGCCGGTAGAGAAGAAGAATCGCATCTTGCTGATTGTGGCCCTCGCGCTTGTAATAGTGGTAGCCCTACTGGCGTATCTGTGGTCGCAACAAATCGGGGCTGATGCAGAGAGACGGTTGAATATCAATCCGCCAGTCGTCAGGACATCTCCCGCGACCGGAGCAGTCTCTGAGGTTGTAGAACTGCCGGACGAGAACGAGCCCCAATCACAGTCGAACGCGCTAGCGCCGGGTACTCTGGCTGAAACACAAGTAGCTGCGACGGAAAGCGAGCCTGCGTCTGAGCCAACAATAGATGAATCGATTTCTTCAACAATTAGCGAGACAGGCTTTGCCAGAGAGGGTGCCGACCCCACCGCTATGGAACAGACTGCAAGCACAACTACGCCATCGACTCCGGTAGAGCCTGCGGCTGCTCAACCTGGTATCAGAAAGAACACCGCAGCAGAATTGAATTCCCTGCCAGCCAACACAGCCAACACTGGTGTAAGCAGTGTTATCAACCAGCCGGCAGCTGAATCCGTGAAGAACAATGCCCAGATGTCTGCCGAACAGCTGGACACCATGGCGGTTCAGGCAGCTCTGCGGATGATTCAGGAGAACAATACTGCTGGAGCCTATGCTCATCTTGAGCAGCACGTCATTCAGAATCGATATGCGCACCAATCTCGGGAAACCTATGCCAAGCTCTTAATGAATGCTGGCGAATTGTTGGCAGCCTATAACCTTGTTGAATCTGGACTGGGGCTGGCGCCAAACCATCCTGGTTTTAAAAAGGTGAAGGCGCGTATATTAATTGCTGATGGCCAGATTCCTGAGGCAGTGGAGATTTTGACCCGCCGCGCCCCATCAATAGAAGACGACCTTGAGTATCATGAAATACTGGCCACCGCGCAGCTTGCCAGCCGCGACTATCGGGGTGCCCTGATTTCCTATTCCAGCCTGGTGCAGCAGGATCAGACACAAGGCAAATGGTGGTATGGGTACGCCGCATCACAGGATTCTCTGGGTAACGGCAATGCGGCGCGGCAAGCGTACAACCGTGCTGTGCAGCAGTCGAATCTGAGTCCCAACCTCCGTCGGCGCAGCCAAGAGCGCCTTGCTACTCTCAGTGAATGAATAATCTCGACCCGTCAAGAAAGAAAATCCGGATTGGTGATTTACTGGTCCAGAACAGTGTGATCACTGAGGATCAGCTGCGGACCGGTTTGCAGCGCCAGAAAGAAACCGGATTGAGGCTGGGTCGGACACTGATCGATTTGGGGTATCTGGACGAGGATAAATTTCTCAACTTTCTTTCTCAGCAGCTGCGCATTCCATTTGTGGATTTGCGGCGATACGACTTTGACGTCAATCTTGTGCAGCTTCTTCCAGAGAGCTATGCGCGCCGCTATCGAGCCATTGTATTAAGCGACGAGCGGGATGGCCTGGTGGTTGGCATGGCCGATCCCATGGATATTTTTGCCTACGACGAACTGGAGCGAATACTACAACGCCCCATTCAACAAGCCGTAGTTCGGGAGACCGAGCTTCTCAACACCCTCGACCTTGTCTACCGGCGCACTGAAGACATCGCCAGCTTCGCCGAAGAGCTGGACGAAGAGCTGACTGACAGTCAATTCGATCTGGAAGAACTGAGCCTTGATGCCGATGACAGCGAAGCGCCAGTAGTCAAACTGCTGCAGTCTATTTTTGAGGATGCAGTTCAGGTGCGGGCCTCAGATATTCACATTGAACCCGATGAATCCGTGTTACGGATTCGCCAGCGAGTCGATGGTGTTCTTCAAGAGCAGGTGATGAAGGAGAAGCGTATTGCGCCCGCACTCGTTTTACGTCTGAAGCTGTTCGCCGGATTGGATATTTCTGAAAAGCGCCTGCCCCAGGATGGCCGCTTCAGCCTCAAGGTCAAGGGACGAAACATTGATGTGCGACTCTCGACCATGCCCATCGAATACGGTGAGTCTGTGGTGATGCGTTTGCTGGATCAAACTGGTGGGGCATCATCACTTAATGAAGTGGGTATGCCTGAAGAAATCCTGGCCAAATTCCGGCGCTTGATTCACATGCCGCACGGATTGATTCTGGTGACTGGTCCCACCGGTAGCGGTAAAACTACTACCCTTTACGGTGCGCTTCAGGAACTCAATCAGGTTGGCAAAAAAATCATCACCGTCGAAGACCCGGTGGAATACCGTTTAAGTCGTATTAACCAGGTCCAGATTAATCCAAAAATTGATCTGACTTTCGCGCGTGTACTCCGCGCTGCTTTGCGCCAGGACCCGGATATCTTGCTGGTCGGCGAGATTCGTGATCACGATACGGCGGAGATCGCCCTGCGCGCTGCCATGACCGGCCATATGGTGCTGTCTACATTGCACACCAACGATGCCGTCTCCAGCGCCATGCGCCTGGTGGATATGGGCGCTGAAGGCTTTCTTGCAGCAACGGCTCTGCGAGCAGTAGTGGCACAGCGCCTGGTGCGCAGGCTTTGTGACAATTGCTATGTCGATCATGAGCCAGAGGCTAAAGACCTGGCCTGGATCAAGAGTCTGCTGGGAGACGAAGCCGTCGATATGATGCAGCTGAAAAAGGCGGTGGGCTGTCATCGCTGCAATAATACCGGCTATCGCGGTCGGATCGGTGTGTTTGAACTGCTGGTGATTAATGAGCAGCTTGCTGACGCATTGCGCCGCGCCGACTCCTCAGATTTTGTGCGGATTGCCAAGAAAACTCGGGGCTACCAACCACTGGTGATCAGCGCTTTAAAAGACGCAACCAAAGGTATAACCAGTCTGGAAGAAGTATTGCGGGTAGCGGAACAGATTGATGAATCCGAGGACTTTATGGACGTTGCCTGATCTAGGCAGCGACAGATGAGCTATGCCTATATTTGAATACAGTGGTCGCGATGCCGGTGGAAGTCTGGTAACGGGCAGCATAGATGCTGGTTCGGAGGAAGAGGTAGCCTCTGAACTTTTTGGTCGGCAGGTGACACCCATCAACATTCATGTCGCTAAAAAGGCAGCGGCGCAGAATGTTAAGTCAAAGAAAAAACGTCCCGGATTGGACGCAGACGCTTCGGCAATTGATAAAATTAACGACTTTCTTGGCGCGAACAAGATTGAGATCGATGATCTGATTATGTTTGCACGTCAGATGTTCAGTTTAACAAAAGCTGGTTTGCCGTTGGATCGCGCGATCAAGGGACTGGAGGCATCGCTTACCAATAAGGGGTTCAAGGCGGTCCTGAAAGATGTGGTAGTAGGGCTGGAGAACGGCATGAGCCTTGCTACCGCACTGGGACAGTATCCCGCAGTTTTTTCCAGTCTGTTTCTAAGCCTGGTACACGTTGGCGAAAATACTGGTCGTCTGGATTTAGCATTTAAACTGCTCGTTAAATATCTCGAGCTGGAAAAGAATACTGGCAAGCAACTCAAAAGCGCCACTCGGTACCCGATATTTGTACTTTCCGCTATAACCGTGGCACTAGCGGTGATTACCGTGTTTGTTATCCCGGTCTTTGAAGACACCTTCGAGAGGCTCGGTGCTGATTTGCCCTGGCAAACCAGAGCGCTGATGTCGACGTCAGATTTTGTGATCAGCTACTGGCCCATCATCTTGATCATTATATTTGGCGGAATTTTTGGCTTTCTCAGTTGGATTAAGACTGAGCGGGGTCGCTATGAGTGGGACCGCAGAAAGCTGTCGATACCATTGGCTGGCATAGTTTTCGAGCGGATCGCGTTAGGCCGCTTCGCGCGTACCTTCGCCATGATGCTGACTGCGGGTGTGCCTCTCGTGCAGGGCCTTACCGTCGTCGCCAGCACCGTAGGCAATAGCTACATTGGAAGAAATATCATGAAAATGCGCGAAGGGGTGGAGCGTGGAGAATCCTTGCACCGTACAGCACTGCAGTCTCAAATGTTTACTCCCCTGGTTCTGCAAATGATCTCGGTAGGCGAAGAGACAGGTGCGGTAGACGAACTGTTATCGGAGGTCGCTGACTTCTATGATGCGGAAGTAGAGTACGATATTAAACGCCTGGGTGATGCCATCGAACCGATCCTGATCGTTTTCATCGCTGGACTGGTGCTTATTCTGGCGCTGGGTGTTTTCCTGCCAATTTGGGATCTCGGTACAGCGGCAAATGGGTAAGCATCGACATCTCTGAAGATTTAAAGGCCAGTCTGTCATACTTGTCGTGTTTCACGGTAGTCATCTTCCTGAGTCAGTGACCATGCGACAGTGCAATCGGGCTACAGACAATTCCGGGTTTGCCGGACCACAGCGATCGGCTGGCTTCTCGCTATTCGAATTGGTGGTCTACATTATCAGTGTGGCGATTATTTATTCGGTCGCCGCGAATAGATTCAGTCAGTTTCCGGCGGCTGCAGAGCGGGCAAGTTTTATTTCGGTGACTTCACAAATCCAGGCAGCCCTGAATTTACAGTCCATGGAGCTCGCGATTAATGGCGCGGGACGTGAACTTTCCGCTCTGGATGGGGGTAATCCCATGGACTACTTGTTGGAGACTCCGTCCAATTACCTGGGTGCTTTTGACCTGGTAGATGAGTCTCGTCTGCAGCGCCGGTCATGGTATTTCGACAATGCAAACGATGAGTTGGTCTATCTGGTGAGCGCAGATGACGCGGTTACCCTGGATATCAATGGAACTTCGGTAGCAGCCGACCGAGTCCGCTTTGCCATGACTATTCAGTATTCGGTTAAGGATGCGCGTGGCAATCCAGTTACTGATCCGGGAGTCCTCGAGTCTGAGGCCTTGAGCTCCGGGCGCTTACGCTACGTTTTCAGGGGGATCACACTCAATCCGGTTTACCCCTACCGTTGGGACGAGCTAAATCTTGACGCTCAGGCCATCGCCAGCGAAACTTGAGCATCTCCGATTTCGTGGGATTCAGCCAGCGGAAGAGCTATTTGAGTCGGATTTTAGTGGGGTAAATAGGGGAAAAAATGGGCAAGTGTGTGACTGACTGCCCTGTATTTCGTGAAAAATGGCGTACAATAGGCCCAAGATATAAAAGTAGTTAACAAACGCCTTTAAGTTGTTCATTTACAGGCCGTTAACAACAGCGAAAGGCTGTCTTTTAGGATTGTCAACTGGCTCACAAAATTTACGTTACGCGTCGTGCATAAGATGCGCCTCGCTGGCAAATGAAAGTATTGAAGCGGGTCTGGTCGAGAACGTAGTGTAAACGAACTTCTTAACCCGATTGATGGTTAACAACAGACAAGACTTAAACGTTAAAGGGTGAAACCAATGAAAGTTTTAAACGCGAATAAAATGGGTGCGGCTCGCAGCGCGGGTTTCACCATTATTGAATTGGTGGTGGTGATTCTGCTGCTTGGTATCTTAGCGGCTACAGCGTTGCCGCGATTTATCGATGTAACAGACGATGCCTATGAAGCTGCGGTAGATGGCGTGCTTGGTGGATTCGCTACCGGGGTCGGTCTATTCAGGGCGCAATGGGTAGCAAATGGGCAAGTTCCAGACGCCGCTGTTACGGGTTTTGGTGATGACACCGCGTTCGCAGGCGGTGCTGATACTGCTGGCGCTACGAATATTTTTCCGGGTAGAGGCTATCCAATAGGTGCAGACGCTGCTTTTGATGATGTGGGCGACTGCTCTGCTGTCTTTACTGATGTGCTTCAAGGCGGGCGGCCAAATTTGGTATCTGCGGCAGCGGTTACGACTGCTCTGACAGACACTGGATTTGAAAGTGCTGTTGAAACTGCAACGGGGACCACCGCTGGAGCTGCTGCAGATTTTATCGCTGTATCCAATAGCACTGAAGCGGATAAAACAGGCTGTCGTTACTATTACACAGCGCGTTTCAAGTCTGGAAATACAACTACCGCACGAAGCATTCCATTCATTGAATACAATGCAGTTACGGGAGAAGTTACACGCGGAAATCAAACGTTCGATATCGCAGATTAGCGAACCGAACCGACTTCGAAGTTCATAAGGGCGCTGCCTCCGGGTATGTGCCCTTTTTTTGTCTGTACTTATTCGCTTGAGCATCTTTCGTGAAAGAACTGGGTGTAAAAAGACCGTCAGGTGACACGCTTAAGTTTCTTAAGCTCGCCCTATTTTTTTGCTTATTGGCAATCGCTACTGCCAGCGCCGTCAGCATCCATGAATTCGGCATAAGTAAAATTCTGCTACTTGACTCGCCTCAGAATTTGCGAGCGCTGGCGAATCAGGCGATTGATAGTCGCGGAGCTCTTTATGATTTCGTCTTTGGTAATAATTCTGGTCCGCTAGGGCGACCAGTGTCGATGTATTCCTTCTGGCTGGATACGCGAGATGGTTTTGATGTAGAGAGACTCCGAAAAACCAATGTGGTGATTCATGCACTGATCGGAATAGTGCTTGCTGTTTTCAGCTTTCAAATCTTCACTTTAAGTGGAAGGAAGAGCCGCGAGTCGCTTGGCTCGGCAGCTTTGGTTCTTCTAATCTGGCTTTTTCATCCGGCGAGCGTTTCAACGGTGCAATACGTCGTACAGAGGATGACACAGCTTGCTGCATTGTTCTCTCTTCTCTCGCTAGTCAGTTACGTCTACGGCCGGCAGCGCATTAGCATGATTCACGCTGATCTGGCTGGCTGGACTTACTGCGGACTGGCAGTATTTCCATTCGGAATACTCGCAGTATTAAGTAAAGAAAATGCACTATTACTGTTGGGTTCATTTCTAATATTGGAGTATATATTTTTTAGCAGGGGAAGGATTGAACAGCTAAGTCGTCAGCAGAAGTTATATGGCATAGGTGTCCTAGCAGTCACAGCGTTCATCGGCTTGATCTTCGCAATTCAGATTTTCTCGATCGGATATGAGTATAGACCTTTCACCGTTATGGAGAGGGGCTTGACACAATTGCGCTTACTGTCCTTGCATATGCTATCCATATTTTTTCCACGCATATCCCAGTTCAGTGTTTTTCACGATGATTTGACAGTTTCCACATCGTTACTCAATCCAATAACGACACTGTCTTCCCTTGGGTTTCTTTTTGCGCTGCTCATTCTTGCATTGAAGGCAGAGAAAAAGCATCCGGTCGTAAGTTTTGGAATACTTTGGTTTTTTGGATGGCATCTTCTGGAATCAACTCTTGTCCCACTCGAATTACATTTTGAGCATAGAAATTATCTTCCAATGATGGGGCCGATTATCGGAATTGTGTATTTGATTTCTCTGCCGATAGAGGGTTCATCATGGAAAAGATTTTCCTATGGCTTCAGTGTAGCTAGAATCTTGATTCCCGTAGTGTTTGCTTTTCTGACCTTGCAGCTAAACAGTTTGTGGTCAAAACCCGGTGAATTGGCGTTTCACTGGTCGGTATTACATCCAGCATCAAAGCGGTCTACAGTCCAACTGTCACATGTGTATGCTCGTGGTGGCGATGTTGAAAAAGGTCTGGAGACACTGGTTTCAGGACTAGAATACAATCCGAGAGAGATAACGTTGCTGCTAGAGATTTGGAACTATGGTTGTCGATATGGATTGGAGTCTCCGGTCACCCTTGATCAGATTTCAGGTTATGATGATTTGGTGCAGCGGCGTGACGTTCTGTCTGCCCAGACATATATGATGCGGGATCTTGTTTTGGAGGGTGCCTGCGATGCGCCATCTCCAAATGAATTAGCTGGTCTAGCAGATCAAATTGAGATGCTGAGCCTTCGGGATAGAGAGCTCTCAATTATATTTTTCGACTTATCAAGTGTCATGTTTTCGAGTGGAGAGTTGGATCTTGGGGCGGAGTTTTCGCTAAAGGCCTTTAGGTATGCGCCTGATCCAGAAATATTTATCCAACAAGTCAATTTGTCGACAGCACTGGATAATCCTGAATTGCTCCAGAAATTCGTCTCGGGAGTACGGAAAATTATCAAGGCTGAAAACATTGAGCAAACCTATTTTGAACCGATATTTGACCAAGCAATGGAAAATTATCTGCAAATGACTACTAATCAAGATATAAGGGATGACTAATAGCGCGCTCCGACGGGAGATCGGGCACTTTTCGCATGTTGAGGGGGTGGGTTTTTCTCGTGGTTTCACAATTGTAGAAGTTGTAGTGGTTATAGTAATTCTAGGGGTACTCGGCCTCGTCGTGGTTTCCAGGTTTGCCGACTCCAATTCACTCAACGACAACATCGCCCGCGACCAGATAGTTTCTCTTGCCCGAATTGCCCAGCAGGCGTCCATGGGCAGGGCGGATGTGACCCTGACCATTACGCCCAACGCCTCGGGAAACGAACTTGAGCTGTCCGTTGCCGACGATGGTGATGTGATCGAATCAGCTACCATTAGCACCAGAGGGGTCAGTCTGTCCGGAGACATCAATGTCACCGACAGCTGTGAAGTGACCCCAGGTGCGAGCGCCATTAGCAATGGTGCCCCTATGACCTTGACCTTCGAACAATTGGGTAATCTTGGTACGAGCGGTGTTACCGGCAGTACTGGTGCAGTGACCTCGGCACTTAGAATCTGTGTCAATAATTCTGCTGTTAACTCCGTCTGCGTGTCGCCTTCCGGGTTTGCTTACGGCGGAGACTGTGATGCCTAGCACTCGAGTGTTTCATGGAGAATCCGGGGTGACTTTGGTCGAGCTGATCGTCACCATTGTGATTATCGGTATAGCGCTGCTCGGTGTGAGCTTTTCGGTGCAGTATGGAACACGCAATAGTGCGGACACTTTGATTCAGGTACGGGCTACTGCCTTGGCCCAGGCCTATCTGGACGAGGTTCTCAGCAAGCGTTTTGACGAGAAAACGCCCGTTGGCGGGGTGCCACCCTGCCGGGCGCCGGACGGGCCTGGAGGTACGCCAACAGCTCGCGAGTGCACGGTAGAAGGGTTGTTCGGGCCTGACGGCGGTGGCGAAACCCGTGATAGATTCGATGATGTCGATGACTACGACGGATTACAGGAGGGGGATGGGTTCTCAAACCCGCTACAGGACGCTGAAGGCAATGACAGGGATGAGTATGAGAACTTCAGTGTTGAAATTTGCGTCCGCTACATAAATCTTGCTGGATCCACGGCCGATAGCTGCGGCGCGGGCGAGGACGAGGTTGATCTTAATCAGAACAATGAACTGGACGATGAGTACGATGCAAAGTACATCGTCGTTACCGTTACAGACCGGGGCAGCGAAGTCGGCTATGACTTTGGCGCTTACAAAGTGAATTTCTGATGACGAGTTTTAGTCAAAAATATAATAAATCAAAGCGCACTTCCGGCTTTACAATTATCGAGCTGGTTGTTGTTATTGTGGTAAGTGGCATCATCGGCGGGGTACTGGTCAGCTTTGTTGCTACCAGTGCTGAAAGCCTGGTTACCAGCCGTAATCGCAACCAGCTTTCGTCAACAGGAAGAGTTGCAATTGACCGATTGGCGGCAGAAATTCGCAATGCCTTGCCAAATAGCGTCCGCTCGTCAACAGCGACAGCAGGAGGTAACCAGTGTCTGGAATTCATACCAGTTGTTGGATCGACCACATATATTGATGCCCCATTTCAGCAGTCGGCAACAACATTTAATGTGGTTGATCTGTACGACGATGGTGCAGTGACTTACCTCTCCACACCGCCTGCGTTATATGGTGTTATCTATCCTGACAGAATTTCTGATATTTACGATGGGGATAATGGCTCCTCATCAGCCTGGCCAGACTTCCCTGATCGCGGTCCTATCCAGGAAATCACTTCTATCACCGATGACACCATGACCGCAGGGCAGTCAATCATAACGCTGACTAAGGACCATCGTTTCAGAAGGAGATCTCCGTTCGAGCGCTTCTATTTGGTTAGAGATCCAATTAGTTACTGCATCGTCGATGATAAGTTATATCGCTACAACAACTACGGATTTTATCAGTCCCAATCTACGGCTGAGGAAGAGCCAACGAATTGTGAAGTCGCGAGCGATGATCGATGCCTGCCAAATTATAATGATGCTCCCGATAAATTGTTGATAGCAGACAGTATCGATAATACCGGTGTTGAGGGGTTCTCGGTCGCTGCCCAATCGCTGACCAGGAATGCGCTTGTGTCGATTGAGTTAAACTTTTCAGCGAACGGCGATAGTATTCGTTTGAATCATGAAGTCTTGTCCAGGAGCGTGCCGTGAGGGAAATGAATCGCAGACGCCAGGCTGGAATAGGGCTTGCGACAGCAATATTCATAATAACATTGATGGCACTGATTGCCGTGGCAGTAAATTTGCTGGTTAGCCAGAACGCCCAGACGTTTGAGGAGCAGCTGCAGCTGACAAGAGCATTCTATGCAGCAGAATCCGGAGCAGGCTTTGCAATGAACGGGATTTATCCACCTGAAGAGTATTCCAGCTACGGGGGGGGTACATGCGCAGGGACGCCAGCGTCGCCAGTTTCCTATACACTGGCAGCGCCAGGGCTAAACCAGTGTTCTGTTGAGGTTCACTGCACAGAAGTTGATACAGCGGGATCTAAATTCCTGACCATCGAAAGTACTGGCTACTGTGGAGATGTTGAGCGCACCATTCGGGTCCGCACAGCCTACTGATTTGTCCAGATAGCGAGGTACAGAATCACGCTGACAATGCCAATAGTGACTAACGCTGTTACGCCATAAGTAACAATTGACGGCACCCCCACCGATGTCCGATAGGCATCAAAATCCAATTCTTTGTCTTTCTCCCGATGGGCAATGTCGCGCTGCACCTTGATGCGGTAATTGTCCTCTTTCTCCAGCAGCTGCCAGCCAGCTCTGGCTTCCTGGGCGAGTATCTCGTGCATTTTCGCGGTGTCGGCGAACAAGGGGGTCTGGGACTGGATTACCTTGTACTCGTGATCCATCTATCTCTCCGTAATTGCCTGGCTAGCCTGATATCCGGTTGGCCGCTAATTGTGCGGTGATTGGGGGGTTATTGCAACGTCAAGACCGGCGGCAAGCAGTCCCGGTTTGTCCCTTGAATAAGGTCGCCAGCGGCTGCTGGAGGCCGTATGTTATCTGTCATACTGAGCGCTCTAATCTGGCATTGTCAGTCGTTGGCCTCAACAGAAGTATCAACAGGTCGATATTTTGCTAAGTGCTTCAAATTATTGGTTTTTATAGATGGACGACAACTCTTTCTCATGCTTGGATGTGAGATTGGCAAGAACGGAACCCGTCCTGCGCGAAACATGATTAACCGCATCCGCTCAAGCACACTTCTGACTCGCCGCAGCTGCAAGCTGTTGGCGCTGCTGCTGGGTGTCTATCTGAGTACTTTCGCGGCGGTTCCCGATGCCGAGGCGGCCTGTCCCACGGGAGCGTTTCCTGCCCTTGGCAATATCGTCGAACTGGAGAGCTGCACCGAGGCCAAGTCTGGCGGCACCACCAATTTCTCAGTCCCGGTCCCGGGTGGCGTCAATGTCGGTGATTTATTAATCACAGTGATTGCAAAAGACGATAACGATGGACTAAACACGCCTGGAGGCTGGACAGCAGCAGCCGTGGCGGTGATGGATAATAATGATGGCGATCTGGGGGTCTACTACCGGATCGCCACGGGAACGGAAGCGGGGAGCTATAACTGGACCTGGAATGGCAATAGCGAAGAAGCCTACGGTTTCATGATGCGCTTCACCGGAGCCAGTGGTCAGATAGCCGCCAATACCAATTCCAATGATGGCGGCAACACGGTGGCGCCCTCCGTGGTCACGTCGGTCGCCAATTCCATTATCCTTCGCGTTGCCGGTTGGGATGATGATGACCAGACAGTAGACCCGGCAACGATCGTCGCCGGCCATACCAATATCACCCAGGATTCATCAGGCACAGGAGGTGGCACGTCGACCGGTGCCGCAGCCTATGTGAATCAGGTTGGGGTGGGGGCCTCGGGCACCGCGAATTTTGATGCCAGCAATGAGCAGTGGGCCACCGCTACACTGGCCATCGACCCAATCGAGTTTCGTATTTCCATGCCCGACACGACGGCAGCAGTTTGTGGCTTCCAGGAAGTGACAGTGTCGGTCACCGACCGGTTTGGCAATGCCATGACCTGGTTTGAGGGCACCATAACCCTGAGCACCTCCAACGGTGCCAGCGCCAGCTGGTCCGATGCCGGCGGGCTCAATGGCACGCTGAATGACCTGGGTAGCGGCAATGCCACTTACGCGTTCGATACCAACGATAATGGTGTTGCCACTTTTCGCTTCGTTAACACCAGCACCGGTGTTTCCAATTTCGATATCGAATATAACGGCATCTCCAGTGTCGAAAATTCATCGTTTGATCCGAATCTGACTATCACTGACTGTGCGCCAGAAATTCTGGCGCAGTCCTGTGTCGCGGGTACTTCTACCACTATTTCCATTGGCGCACAGGAGTCGGTAGCCGCTGATCGTGGTCGTATGCTGTTGCTGGTAGCGAGTCTGGAAGGCACCCAGGATGTGACGTCTGCCACGTTTGCAGGCACGGCGATGACGCAAATCTATGAAGAGATCAATTCCAACGGGGCTGGCAATATCACCGAGCTCTGGGGAATTCTCGACAACAATATGCCTGCTGGCGCTGGGACTTATACCGGAAGCATGACCACCGCGGATGGCAACCCGTCCATGTGTCTTCTTTACGTTGATCTGGCCGAGCAGGTGTTTCCGGCGCCGGATCTGGGCACGCCAAACAATGGTGCCGTGAATGGTTCACAGGCACAGAACCAGCAGAACGCCGTCACCACCATTACCACCACTGATGACAACTCGCTGATTCTGAGTCTGGTGGGCAATGGCTCCGGTGGCGCTGATTATTCCAGCGTGTCGCCCAGCCCACCGATGTCTCGCCTGTTTGATGCGCCAGACCCGGGCGGTGGCGCTGAATTTGAAGGCAGTTCGGGTATTCTGGCAACAGCCGGCGCGATTACCGTGACGGAAACCTGGGGGGGCGGTAGCCCCAACCGTCACAGCCACGTGGTCGCCTCTTTTCCGCCGTTGCCAATCGTGCCGTCCGAAATCCGTATTTCTCACGACGGGGAGTCTGATGTCTGTTCGGTCGAATCGATCACTATTTCCGTGACCAACAGTGCAGGTATCCCGGCATCCAGTTTCACCGGGACAATCACTATTACCAATAGCGCCAATGCCGGTGCCTGGACTGTTAATGACGCGACCAACTCGCTGGTGGACAATGGCAACGGTTCAGTGACCTATACCTTCTCCGGTGCTGATGATGGCGAGATCATCCTGGACTATCAGCTATTTGCCCCCAACGGCTCGGTTGATTTCAATGTCACTACCACGACGCCCGGCATTTCATCGCCTTCCGGCAGCAATGACCCAACCCTGGATGTGGATAACTGCACCGCCGAATTTGATATCAATCCAACCACCAATGTTTGTAGCGTCAGTGAGACTGCCACGGTCACCATTCGGGACCGTGATGGTGGTGTGCCCACCGGAACCATTGGCACGGTTGTGCTGAACAACAGCACCAGTAACGGTAATTACATCTCAACCACCGGTGCGGGGACCCTCAACAACGGACTGGATGATGACGGCCTGGCCACCTACCAGTTTGCGGCGGCAGACAATGGCGTCGCGACGTTCGAGTTTTCCACCGATACGGCGGATACGCTGACCTTCAGTGCGTCTTCTACCTATATTACGTTCGATGCAGCTGCCTCGGCAGAAAACCTGCAGATATTCGCCTGCGAGTTCCGCATCAGTCACAGCGGCACGTCAGATGTCTGTTCCCAGGAAACGATCACTATTGCGGTGTTCAACTCTAACAACGCGGCAGTTACCGATTATGTCGGCACCGTCAATCTTTCCACGGGCTCTGGCAACGGTACCTGGGCCGTGGGTACGGGCAACGGCACGCTTGTTGATCCGGCCTCAGGTGACGGCAGCGCCACCTACGAGTTCGTGGTCGGTGACGCAGGAAGCGTCGATCTCGAGTTCTCGAGTCTGAGCGTAGAGGTACTGAACTTCAATGTGTCCGATGGCGTGACCACGGATTCAAACACCAGCTTTGACCCCAACCTGGATATTGTTGCCTGTACATTTCGCATCACCCTCGACGACGGCACCATGACTGGTTGTAGCTTCGAGGAAGTAACGATTGCCGTGTACAACAGTGGCGGCACCGTGGCCACAGGGTTTACCGGCACTGTGTCAATCAGTACCGACACCATTAATGGCAACTGGGCCGATGCCGGCGGACTGAATGGCACTCTGACGGAGACGACACCGGATGACGGTATTGCGACTTATACTTTTGTGCCCGCCGATAACGGCACCGCTGTGTTCAATTTCACCAATGCCAATTCAGAAGACGTCAATTTCAATCTTTTGGCTGGAGATATTTCCGAGGATGGCTCGTTTGACCCTACTCTGGAAGTCACCGGTTGTACGCCTACGATCGCGAATTCTGCATGTTTTCCGGGCTCCGGACCAGGGACTGGTAACCTGACCATCGGCGCGGCTGACCCTGGCCGGATGGTGGTTATGGTTATCTGGCACATCGACGGTACGCCGCAGGATGTGACAAGTGCTACGTTTAATGGCACAGGGATGACCCAGATCAAGGAGATTGCCGGGGGTAATACGGATATCGAAATGTGGGGAATTCTCGATGCAGATTTGCCATCTGCAGGTGGTTCCTATGCGGGGGCCTACACTTTTGATGCGAGCCCGGCCAATAACCCGTCTATGTGTATGGTAGAGCTAACCGATGTGGCACAGGAATTTCCGGCCGAGAACCTGACCACTCCAAACCTTGGCCAGGTCAATGCGAATACCTTCACGCCAGATGGTGCGCCACTGGATTTGTCTACTACCGTGACGGTCCAGCAGAACAATTCGTTTATCCTGACTGCGGCGCTTAGCGATTTCACGCAAACCCCCAATACCTGGTTCAATGGCGTGGAGCCTTCGCCGCCCATGAACCTGCTGTTTTCCAATACCAATGACCAGAATCCGGTTGGTGGTACGGCGGGTGGTAGTTCCGGCGTGCGTGCCACCACGGGGCTGTTCACGGTGACCGATACCGATAACCAGGATGCCACCAGCAATGCAGCGCATATTGTGGCCAGTTTCAAACCGCGGGTCACTGGTGCGCCAAGCGTCGAAGGCTATGTACCGGTAGAACTGTTTGACACGTTTTCCGGTAACATCGCCTACAAAGCGATAGGAACAACGCTGCGTACCGACTCCAATGACGATGGTGGCGCCTGCAGTTTTGTGCCGGTGGGCACCGGGGCGGCTGCGACCCTGACCATGCCGCCCAGTTCCTCGGTTATCAAGGCTTTCCTGTACTGGGCTGGTTCCGGCTCTACCGCTGATATCGATGATACGGTGACGTTCGGGCCTACCGGCTCGGAGATTTCAATCACTGCCGATGAGATATATCAGATTGAAGGTGCGGGTGGTGGTTCCAGCGACTATTTTGCTGCCTATAAGAACGTGACGTCACAAGTGGTCAGCAATGGCAGTTATACGCTCCGGGACCTGACGGTACAGGCCGGCTTTCCCTGGAGCTTTTCTCAGGCCTGTGCCGGCGGTTGGGCAATGGTGGTGATCTATGAGAATACCCAGGAACGCTTTCGTGTCGCGAATGTCTTTCAGGGCTTCCAGCCGTTTCAGAATTCAGCTTTCACCCTTGTGCCGCGCAACTTTCGCATGGCGACAACGGACAATCCCGGCGACACCCCTGGGGCCGGTTATTTGCCGAATGGCGATGTCACCCATATTACGGTCGAGGGCGACGAAACTTTATCCAATGGAGATGAATCCCTCGGCATCCAGACCGCACCGGGGCAGGAAACGTTCAACACTCTTACCAACAGTTTCAATCCTTCCAATGCCGACTTCAACTCAACAGTAACGCGGCCCATTTTTAGCAACACGTTTGGTACGGGTTTCTACGAATTTGACAGTACCGCGGGCCTCAACGGAGACGGCTATGAGATCGACCAGCCGGGCCCGGATGCCACGGAAGCAGGGCGCACTGGGGACGAGATCGGTGCGAGTTGGGGCTTCGATGTTGATACTCACTTCATTGCCGGTAACGATTCCAGTGGCGTGTTGTGGAACTTTGCGCAGCCCGGCCAGGAAGCCGAGCAAATAACAACTCGTTACAGCACCGGGCAGGATCTGGTGCTGCTGATCTCCGAGGTCATTACGGTGACCAATTTCGACCTGGCCGATCTCGAGGTATTCAAGACCCAGTCCGGCGATTTCAAGGTTGGGGGCACCGGTCAGTACCAGTTCGAAGTCCGCAATAATGGTAACGGTGGAATTAGCGGAGGAGAGGCCACCGGACAGATTCTGGTAGGCGATATTCTGCCGACCGGTCTGACCCTGGCATCGGTATCAGGTACCGACTGGGATTGTAGTTTGACTACCAGCAATGCCTTTACCTGTGCCTATGATATTGCTACCGACTGTGGCGTCTCCGATGGCTGTTCGACAGTCGGCCAGCTTGGTCCCAGCGAGTCTCTGCCGCTGATTACTGCCAATGTGAACGTGGCGGGGACGGGCACGTTTCCAGTTCTTAGCACCAATGTCAAAAACGTGGTGCGAATGCAGCACAACGGTGGCAGTTGCGGAACTCTGACGGCCGGTGTTATTCCAGCTCCGTCTTTTTGTAATCGTTCACCGCAATTCGACAACGTCAATGACCTTGATGGTGGCGCTATAGACATCATGGATATCGATGACAAGCAGAGTGAGAACAACAATGTCGCCAGTGTAATTACGCAGGTAAGAGGTGTTGAAACCGACCTGGGTATCGAGAAGGAGCTTAACGGAATTCTTGAGGTCGGTGAGACCGCATCCTATACCCTGACCGTAACCAATTTCGGGCCAGATGCCACCACCGGAGGTGCCGGCGGTACGATTACTGTTAGTGATGCGGTGCCGGCCGGTATTACCTTCGACAGCGCCAGCGGGACCGGCTGGTCTTGTAGCGTTAGCCCGCTGGTTTGTACCTACGCAGGTTCGCTGGCATTCGGTGCGTCAACCGATATTACCTTGAATGTGAACGTAACGGGCAGCGCCGGACAGAACGTTACCAATACCGCATCAGTTGCTTCCGGCTCATTCAACTTCGACGGCAATTCCTCCAATGATTCTGATACCGATGTCAGCACTATTGTGGCGCCGCCGGTGTCATCAAACGAACGCTTCCTGCTGTCTGTATCGGTGCCAGGCGATGCTACAACCATTGGCGGTCTGGGACCGTTTGAAAATGATGATTACTTTGTCTACAACCCGCTAACGGATGTTGCAACACTGTTCTACGACAACAGCGGTGAGGGGTACAGTGTCAATGATGCTGATGCGGTACATCTGTTCAAGAATGGGCATATCGCAATATCGGCTGCATCCAGCAGCACTATGGGGTCAAATTCACTGGCTTTCGAGCCGGAAGACATCGTGGTCTGGGACCCGATCCTGGAGACAGCATCGGTCTTGTTTGACGGCTCGGCTATCTTTGACGGGCCGATAACCAGTGACGAGAATATTGATGCGGTTTACGTACGTGACAACGGGCGTATTGTCTTCTCAACCGAGGGGCCTGCGAGCATAACGTTCAGTGCCACCACTGTGAGTTTCAATCGCGGCGATATTGTTGAGTACAACCCCAGCGACGGCTCCGCTACGATTCTGGTAGACGCCAGTGACAGCGATATTTTCGGTAGCGAGGTTCAGGTGGATGGTCTCTATATCCGGGTTGACGATTCCGATGCGGATCTTAACAAGGAAGTGTATGTACTGTCGGTTGATGAATCGTCTGCAACGATCGGGGCTTGTGGTTCCTGCGATCCGGCTGTTGGCACGATACTGAGCCGTGATGACGTTGTCGAGCTGGACCTGACTGGCGCCAATCCGGTGACAGAAAACTTGTTTCTCGGTGATCAGCCGCTGGGTGTATTCACACCGAGTGACTCGAATCGGACGATAGACGCTATTCACACCATAGAGGATGGCTTTCTCGGCCACTTTGCAGTGAGCCAGTCCCAGGCCGGCAGTACCTGCCAGGCCGGGCAGATTACGATCACCAAGCACAAGGGCCTTACTCACAGCATTGATACCGATTACGCGGGATCGGTATTGATTACAACAGATATCAACCAGGGGGACTGGTCGGTAGCTGTGGGGAATGGCACGCTGGTAAACGGCACCGCTGACGATGGTGCCGCGCGCTACACATTTGTGCCAAGTGACAATGGCCAGGTGACACTGTTCCTGACCGAAGAAACGCCAAGCACCATCAATGTCAATGTGTCCAATGGCTTTACTCGCGAGTTGGGTTCGGAGGATCCCAATTTCGTATATAACAACGTAATCACTACTGTTACTTATCGGGACGAGTGGTCGGCTTCCAGTTTTGCCAACAACGACGGTACCACGTTCTGGGCCAACGACTGGCAGGAGACTGACGGTGAAGGAGCAGGGCCTGGCTCCGGAAACATATTTGTGAACAGTGGAGAGCTGGAGTTTACCTCTACCGCCTCAAATCCCACGCCGTCGATTTCCAGAACCGCGGACCTCAGTCTTTATAATGTGACCGAAACGGTCTTGTTGAATTTTGACTATCGCTACCAGTTTTTGAATTCCGGCTCCGACGTGTTGCTGGTGGAAGCCCGAGCCAGCAGCGGGGACTCCTTTACTACCGTGCAAACTTTTTCCGGTATCGGCGGAACCAATCTCACGCCGCAGTCTCTTAGCCTCAATTTGACCAGTCTTCTTGGCTCTCCATCCTGGACTGACACCGCAGAAATTCGCTTTCGAATTGCCGGAGGTTACACCGGCACCAGTCGTTTCCTGTTTGATAATATCGAACTGGCCACGGGTACAACGGACTGCGGTATCGGCTCAATCAACCACTATGAAATCAGAATCGACGGCGTGACCGGAAACCCCTCCACTACGGTAAATGGTATTCAGTGTGTCGGCTCCGTAGTTACCGTCACTGGTCATGACAGCAATGATTTTCCGTCAGCATCCAGTGAGACAATCACATTGCGAACTTCCACTAATGAAGGGGACTGGACCCTGACGTCAGGTTTGGGTTCGCTGAATAACGGCGCACTGGGTGACGGGATAGCCACCTACAGCTTCGCTCCTGGAGAGCAGACTGCATCATTCCTGTTCAACTACACCGATCCTGATACAGATCCGGAAAGCGTAAACTTCAATATCGATACTGTATACGGCGTTAAAGCTGACGAGGATCCAACCCTGTCAGTGCAGCAAGCCGGATTGCTGTTCTACAATGAGACAGCCAACAACCCAACATCCGTTTCGCCTCTGCCTACCCAGATTGCCGGAAAGCCATCCAATCAACTACCGGACATCAGCCTGCTTACTATCGAAGCGGTTCGCTCCAGTGACAACGATCCGCTTGCCTGTTCGCCAATATTCGATGCGGGCAATACGCTGAGCATCGGTTTCGCTGGCGAATGTACCGATCCTGGTACCTGCTCCGCCAGCTTGTCGGAACAGCTCAGTATCAACGGCACCACTATGACCCCCGCGAGCTCGGGTAACGTTGTGACCTACGAGCCGATTGATATCCTGATGGTGGATCAGGGCGCTGGCCGGGTGGGCGGTGAACTGATACTTAATTATGCCGACGCCGGGGAGATCGTTCTGCACTCGCGTTACGAACTTACTCTGAACAATGACATCAATGGCACCGCGACCGGCGATTTCATTACCGGTAATAGTGCCGCGATTGCCTATCGCCCGTTTGGCTTTGATATCGATTTCAACGATGACCGGGAAGACAATAATCTGGCTGGTGTTTCCTACGCTGCTGACGCTGATGGCACCGTGTTTGCCACTGCGGGCGTGGCGTTCAATACTACGGTCTCGGCTATTGCCTGGCAAAGTGCCGACGATACCAACGATGATGGTATCCCGGATTCCGGGGCGGTATTGTCGGACAATCCTGTGACGCCGAACTACGGAAATGAATCCACTGCGGCGAGCTATGATGTGCGCATCAGTCTTGATCAGGTGGTGGCACCCGCGAGTGGTGTTGGTGTTCTTTCAGACACGCTGTTCCCCAGTTTTACCAATGGTGTGCAGACCAAGACCATGGTGTTTGACGAAGTTGGCATCATCGATTTGTCAGCTCAGTTGGTGCAGTCCGGCGACGGCAGCACGCCGACGGGGTTTTTGAATACCGGTGTAAATCTTCGCGGTAACGTCACCAATGTCGGCCGCTTTATTCCCAATGACTTTCTGCTCAGTGGCGGCACTATTTCTTCGCGACCGCTCGCTAATGCCAGGAGCGAGAGCATAGCGGACTCGGACTTTACCTACATGGGTGAAGAATTTGGCATTAGTGCGCTGGTGCAGGCCCGCAACGGCAATGCAACACCCGCTGTGACGCGCAACTATGTGGGCGCGTTTGCCAAACTGGACGCTACTGATTTTACCGTTGACAAGTTCTTCGCGGTGGATGAAACCGGGGCGCCGGACGATTATTCCTCGCGGCTGAGTGCCGCCACGTCAGGGCTGACTATTGGCTGGAACACAGACCCTACAGTGGATGGTGGCGAGGCAACGCTCTCCGGCAACCTGGTTTTTGACAGACAATCCAGCGGTGTGCCGGACGGTCCTTTCGAAACACTGACTATCGCCGTGGACACTCAGGATAGTGATTCTGTGCCGTTCGTACTGGATCTGGACGTTGACGGCGGCGGTAATGATGCAGCCACCATTGATACCGAGGAATTCCGCTATGGGCGCCTGATTGTTGAGAACGCATTCGGACCTGAGTTGGAACCCCTGGGTATCGGCTTCACGATTGAGTACTGGGATGGCAGTGAGTTTGTTGTCAACACGGACGACAGCAGTACGATCATTTTTTACGACGCCTCCGAAGATGTTTCAGCCGATCGCAGTTTCGACTATGTGCCCGGGACTTTCACTGACAACCTGGTGGAAGATCTGGACGATTCACCCGACTCCGGGGAAACCTTCATCGAGCTGGATGCCATCAACGCTGATAATGATGTCATCACCAGCGTCTTCGAAGGCCAGACGAATCTGGATTCCAATGTCGACACTGATGCCGACGGCTTGCTGGATGACGCGCCGCTGTTTACTTCAGCGCCCGGAGAAAATAATGACGGTTCAGCCCTGGTGGAATTCGATCTAGATGATTCCAGCCTTCCGTATTCACTGGATTTCCTGTCATACGACTGGAGGGGAGTTGGTGAGACCGAGGATGTGAATACGGATGGGAATTATGACGATAATCCGCGCGGGTCGGTGCAGTTCGGCTCCTTCCGAGGCCACGATCGTATTATTAACTGGCAGGAGATCTACATAGCCCCCGACTAGTGAACGGAGCTGCTGCGCTTGTGATTGCTTCGTTGCGGAATTATTTCGAAGCGGTCATTTACTGAAGTAAACTCCCGCTCCGAAATAATTCCGCGCCTCGCACTCCCGGCGCTCGCGACGCTCCTCGCGTTGTCACCCGCCGCTGGATTAACTGGTCTTTTTTGGCATCGGATTTGATCCGCTTTGCCGAAGTCATGGTGGAGATCAAAGTAAAAGGGCGTGTGAAGTTTGTTCACACGCCCTTTTTGATTTCCTGCTTAGCTAGAAGAGCTAATTAGTGATCTTCGCCCAGTTCCGAGGTCTTGCCGTAGGAGGTGCCCAGCTCCTTGATCTTTCGGGTCAGGGTGTTGCGGCCCCAACCGAGCAGGTTGGCGGCGTCGCGGCGGCGGCCGCCGGTGTGCTTCAGGGCGATATCGATCAGGGTGCGTTCAAACAGGGGCGTGGCCTCATCGAGGATGCCGCTGTTGCCCATGCTGAGTTGCTGGTCGGCCCAGGACTGCAGCGACTGGGTCCAGCTGCCGGTGCGGGCGCTTTCCACTTCCTGCTCGGCAAACTCCGGCGGCAGGTCGGACAGGTGCACTTCGCGGCTGGAGGCCATGACCGTGATCCAGCGGCAGAAATTTTCCAGCTGCCGCACGTTGCCCGGCCAGCTGAGGCTTTCAATATACTTTTCCGTTTCCGGTCGCAGAACCTTGGATTCCACGTCCAGTTCCTCGGCAGCGGTCTTCAGGAAGTGCTGCGCCAGTTTCGGGATGTCTTCGCGACGGTCCGCCAGCTTCGGAATGTGAATACGAATCACGTTGAGACGGTGGAAAAGGTCTTCACGGAACAGCTTTTCTTCTACCAGCTTTTCCAGATTCTGGTGGGTCGCGGCAATAATGCGTACGTCGACCTTGATGGATGTAATGCCGCCAACCCGATAAAACTCGCCGTCGGACAGCACGCGCAGCAGACGGGTCTGGGTGTCTGCTGGCATATCACCGATTTCATCCAGAAACAGAGTGCCGCCGTTGGCCTGCTCAAAGCGGCCGGTGCGCTGCTGGGTGGCGCCGGTAAAGGCGCCTTTCTCGTGGCCAAACAGTTCGGATTCGATCAGTTCCTTGGGAATTGCCGCCACGTTCAGCGGCACGAAAGGTTGTTCCCGGCGTGGGCTGTGCTGATGCAGGGCGCGAGCCACCAGTTCTTTACCGGTGCCGGATTCACCGTTGATCAGTACGGAAATATTGGAATTGGACAGGCGGCCGATGGCGCGAAACACTTCCTGCATGGCCGGCGCTTCACCAATGATTTCCTGGGTGTCCTGGTTGTCCTTGATATCAGCATCAAGCGATTTGTCGCGGCCGTGCTCCAGCGCGCGCTGGGTCATGGCTACGGCTTCATCAATGTCGAATGGCTTGGGCAGATATTCGAAGGCACCGCGGCTGTAGGAGGCCACGGCACTTTCCAGGTCAGAGTGGGCGGTCATGATGATGACCGGCAGGTCCGGATGCTGGTCCTGGATAGTGGACAACAGTTCCAGTCCGTTCATGCCAGGCATGCGAATGTCGCTGATGATGGCGTCTGGAGACTTTTTGGCCAAACGCCGCAGCAGATCGTCGCCATTTTCAAAGCTGGTAGTAGACAGCCCGTTCTTACCCAATGATTTTTCCAGGACCCAACGAATCGACCTGTCGTCATCAAGTATCCAAACTGAGTTCGTTCCGTTAATCATGTGTTGGCCTTTCCAATTAGACTACCTGAAGTAGTTACCTGAATTAGTTGGTTGGTGTCGTAAGTTCACGTAAATCAATCTGGCTGGTTCGCTCAGTTAGTCGTTTTCCTGCTCCGAATCAATCGGCAAAATTACCGTGAATCGGGTTTCGCCAGGCTGGCTGTCACACTCGATCAAGCCATGGTGCTGGCTGATAATGCTGTGGGTGATCGGCAACCCAAGTCCGGACCCGTCCGGCCGGCCGCTGATCATTGGATAAAACATGGTCTCCATCAGGCCTTCAGGAATACCGGGGCCGTTGTCCACAATTTCCACGCACACCGCCAACCGGTGAAACTCGATGCCAATAGTCACATTGCGCAGCACCCGGGTGCGCAACAGGATGCGGCCCTTGCTGGGGTCGCGGTCACTGCCGGTAATGGACTGCACAGCGTTGCGCACCAGGTTCAGCATCGCCTGAATGAGCTGCTCGCGGTCGCCACGGATATCGGGAATGCTCGGGTCGTAATCCTTGATCAGCTTGATGCCGGTGTCGCGGTTATCGGCGTCCACCAGGCTGCGCACCCGCTCCAATACCTCGTGGATATTGGTGTTCTCGAATTCCAATGGCTTGCGCGACCCCAGCATGCGATCCACCAGGTTGTGCAGCCGGTCCGCCTCGCCAATGATGACGTTCGTGTAGTCGGCGAGCTCCTCATCGTTGATCTCCCGTGCCAGCAACTGCGCTGCCCCGCGAATACCGCCCAGCGGATTCTTGATCTCGTGGGCCATGCCGCGTACCAGCTCGCGAGTGGTTTCGCGAGCGTGGTGCAGGCTTTGTTCGCGGTTGATGCGGTTGGCATGTTCCAGCGAGCTAAGCTCCAGTAGCGCCTGAGTCTTGCCGTTTTCCTCGAACGGATTGATGGTGTAGTCCACCAGCAGCGTTTTACCGTGCATCAGGTCAAGTTCGGCTCGGCGCATGGTGTAGCTGCTCTTGTTGTTCAACGCGTTCTGCATTTCGCGAATGTCATCCTCGGCATTTACCAGCAAGGCACCAATGAACAGCCCATGTGCCTTGCGGTCGCTGATGTCCAGCAGGGCCTCAGCGGCCATGTTCATGTACAGCAGGCGTAATTTGTGGTCCAACAAGACAACACCGGTTTTCAGGGTGTCCAGCAATCGTTTATGAACGTTGTCGAGGGTCACGCTACTGCTCAAGTTGGTCACAAAGCCTTACCGGTTGCGGCTGCGCAACAACGGCACAATGATGTTGCTATGCAATAACCAAACCAACTACATGGGGCAGAATGGCGGTGCACAGGCCCGAAAACAGGACATTTGGGAGGTCGAATCATGGTGCAATTCCTGGAGTGGGCACGATAAGAGCGCCCGCCGGATTAGTATGCACCATATTAGTGCATGCAACAATAATCCGGGATCTCAATACTCTCGGCTGGTCCTGTGTTGGTTCCAGTGGGTTGGTTGCGATCCAGCGCCCAAAAAAGTTTTCCGCGAATTTCCGGAAGCTGTGATCAGGCGCTGATTGTTTTATTCATCTGCAGGCTGAGGTTGCGCCGCTGGGTGTTACGTTGTTTGCAGGCTTGATTTGTCTTCGGTAGGAGATTTGTGACCGCCGGTGTGAAGAGGGCTTTGCTGTCCGGGCTGCCACTGCGCGAGTGGATGTGGGGCGGCAGGGTTGCCGACCCGCCAATTAAGGCCGGCGCTGAACGCAGGAAAAAGACCGTAGTTCAGGCACTGCTGTCCCACAGATTTCCAATGCAAATACTCAATCAGCACAAGTGCGGGTGTTTCAAGTGTTTGTTGATGTATTCAGACATGAAACCTTGTTGTTCGGCACAGTGGACACATTAACGAAGCCAGTGAACATTGACTCTTGCAAACAGCAAGGGCCGGCCGGCAGTTAGCTTGTACCGATGCAATTAAGGACCTACGCTGAACGGCGAAAAATGACCGTTTTTCAGGGCATTTTTCCACAGTGAAGGTACCCCGGAGGGGCGTGGTCCGCAGCGGCACAAGCTAACTGCCGGGCGGACCGCTAGGAGCCACTTTTAAACGCTGGCTAACAGGCATGAAACTGTGGGACAGCAGTGGTTCTCCAGGGCTTTTTCCGGAGTGAAGGGACCCAGGCCTGCCGGGCGTAGCGAAGCGAAGACTGGATGGGCGCCGAGCCGGCGGGACGGGAACCCTGCCGCCCCGCAGCCGCGCTCAAGGTCACCGAGTGACAGTGACCAGGTACACAAACCGATTGTTCTTCCCCGGAAATCTGCGAACAAAAAAAAGCCCGGGCGGATGCCCGGGCTTCTTGGAGGTCTTACCTGGACTGTCCAGCGGTTAGCTGGCGAGACCTTCGTTGGTGCTCTTGATGATCGCCGCTGCCACTTTATATGGATCAGCATTTGATGCCGTGCGACGGTCCTCCAGGCGGCCTTTCCAGCCATCCTGTACTGTGCCGATCGGGATGCGGATTGACGCGCCGCGGTCGGATACACCGTAGCTGAACATGTCGATTGACTGGGTTTCGTGCTTGCCCGTCAGACGATGGTCATTGTTGGCACCATAGACGCTGATGTGACGCTCGATATTCTTGCCGAACGCTTCGCAAATCTTGGTAAAGATGGCCTCATCGCCTTTGTCGCGCATGGCGCCATTGGAGAAGTTGGCGTGCATGCCAGATCCATTCCAGTCCAGGTCCTTGCCCAGCGGCTTGGGTTCCCAGTTGATGGACAGGTCGTAGCGCTCGGCGGTGCGCTCCAGCAGATAGCGAGCGACCCAGGTTTCGTCCCCGGCGCGCTGCGCGCCCTTGGCGAATACCTGAAATTCCCACTGCCCGGCTGCTACTTCGGCATTGATACCTTCGACATTAATACCGGCTTCCAGGCACAGGTCCAGATGCTCCTCGACCACCTCACGACCGTGGGCGTTCTTGGCGCCGACTGAGCAGTAGTAGGGTCCCTGGGGGCTGGGGTATCCACCGCGGGGGAAGCCCGGCGGCAGGTTGGTTTTAATGTCCCACAGGAAATATTCCTGCTCGAAGCCAAACCAGAAATCATCATCATCGTCATCGATAGTGGCGCGGCCATTGGTCTCGTGAGGAGAGCCGTCGGCATTCAATACTTCGGTCATGACCAGGTAGCCGTTGGCACGATCGGGGTCCGGGAAAATGGCGACCGGCTTGAGCAGACAGTCAGAGTCGTCACCGGTTGCTTGCAAGGTTGAACTACCGTCGAATGACCACATCGGGCACTCTTCCAGAGTTCCCCCAAAGTCGTTCCGCACCATGGTTTTGCTGCGCAGGCTTTGGGTCGGCAGAAATCCGTCCAGCCAGATATATTCCAGTTTTGCTTTCATTTTCTCTCTTTCTCCTAATCGATAT
The DNA here is from genome assembly GCA_965212375.1 of uncultured Pseudohongiella sp. Taxonomy (GTDB): domain Bacteria; phylum Pseudomonadota; class Gammaproteobacteria; order Pseudomonadales; family Pseudohongiellaceae; genus UBA9145. The sequence continues at coordinate 104,324 of OZ243108.1, forward strand.
CGACTCAATGGGTGTCATGACAATGCTCGTCTCGGACACTACCCAGGCAGGACACGCAATCTAGCAATGTCTCGCCCGACACGAAAGGTACCATGTCAGGCGATTATTTCCTCGGCAATGCCCTGGCGATACCAGTAATTGGGCACTGTGCCTCGCGGCATGTCTTGTGAGGATGGATAGGAGCAAGATGTATGCCACCCAATGTTGAGCTACAATGCCCGGAAACACTGGTCGCGAGACAGGCCGCCAAATCGTTGTGCGCTATTATAGTGCGAGCAAGGCTGTCGCGCACTATATAAGTGCGTAGATGGCGGGATGCTGGTCTATACTCCATCAGCTGGCCGCCAGCAGTCGCGACGAGTCGCCAATAAAATAATAAATCGCACGCTGAAATCGCTAGTCTCATGCTCTTTCTGATCAAACTGTTCCCGGAAATTACCATCAAGAGCCGGCCCGTGCGGCGCCGGCAGACCCGGCAATTGCGCAAAAATATCCGTGCGGTACTGGTGGAAATCGATTCCGGGGTCTCGGTCACCGGAGAATGGGACAGTATTGAGGTGCATCCCAGTGAGCAGGCACTTACTAACCCCGCTGTTATCCAGCGCATCGGTGAGCGCCTGGCCAATACCCCGGGGATCAGCTTGTTTCTGGAAGTTGATAAATACCCGCTGCCGGATTTTCAGGGGATTCTCGATCTGGTACTGGCTCAGCATGGTGGCAATCTGGCGGGGAAAACCTTTGCGGTGCGCTGTAAGCGCAATGGTCGCCAGACGTTCAAATCCATTGATGTGGAGCGTTTCGTTGGCGCTGGACTGCTGGCTGGCACCGCGGCCGCCGGCGTCAGTCTCGACCATCCGGAGGTGACTGTCTCTTTGGAGGTACGCCAGGATTTATTGTACCTGGTGCGGGCCACCCATCAGGGCCTGGGCGGGTTTCCCCTGGGCTGTCAGGACGCGGTGCTGTCGCTATTGTCCGGGGGCTACGACTCTTCGGTTTCCAGTTATCTGTGCATCAAGCGCGGCATGCAGACGCACTATTGTTTTTTCAACCTGGGTGGTCGTGCCCACGAACTGGCAGTCAAGGAAGTGGCGCTGTATCTGTGGCAGAAGTATCACAGCTCCCATCGTGTCAAATTCGTCACGGTGCCATTCGAACCCGTGGTGAACGAGATCCTGCAGCGGGTGGATAACGCCCAGATGGCGGTTGTCCTGAAGCGAATGATGTTGCGTGCCGCGGCCCGTGTTTCCGAGAACCTGGCAATCAACGGGCTGTGTACAGGTGAGAGCGTGGCCCAGGTAGCCAGCCAGACGCTGGCTAATCTGTCAGTTATCGACGAGGTGACCGATGCCCTGGTGCTCCGGCCGCTGATCACCTCTGACAAGCAGGAGATCATCGACCTGGCCCGGCAGATCGGCACCGAGGAATTCTCCCGCAGCATCCCGGAGTACTGCGCCGTTATCTCTCGCGGTCCCACCACCAAAGCGCGACGCGAGCGTGTTCTTGAAGCGGAGTCGCGCCTCGACATGGGGGTTCTGGATGCCGCCGTGGAAGGGGCGCATTATCAGCTCATCACCGAACTGGTGGATGACTTTGATGACAGCCATGATGATGTGGATGTGGTCAGCATCGTGGCGCCGGGCGACACGGTGATCGACATCCGTCATCCTGACGAGACGGCCGCCAGCCCATTGCGCCTGGCCAACCCGGGGCAGCTCAAGGTGATTCCTTTCTACCGGCTGCGCAACGAACTGGCCGGCGCGGATCGGGAGCGGCGCTTGCTGCTGTTTTGTGAGCGCGGCATGATCAGCCGCCTGCATGCGGCGCATCTTCAGGACGATGGATTCCACAATGTTGCGGTGCTGAATTTCCCGCAGCCCGGAGCCGCTCCGGCGCCTTAGCGCCTTACCCTGCCCGGCAAGCTTTCAAGGGCCATCTGTCTGAATTGGTCAGAGACTCTTAAACCATCGTTCTGGTCCCGCGACTCGTGTATACTCGCCGCTTTTTCCACGGACGCCGACCGCAAATCCCGGATTCGGTGGCTCTCATACGGTACCCCTGAAGTGATTGAGAAAATCCGCAACATCGCCATTATCGCCCACGTCGACCATGGCAAAACCACGCTGGTAGACAAACTGCTGCAGCAATCTGGCACCCTTGAGTCACGCGGCAAGGATGTGGAACGGGTCATGGATTCCAATGACCAGGAGCGCGAGCGTGGCATTACCATTCTCGCTAAAAACACCGCCATCAACTTCAAGGACTACCACATAAACATTGTGGATACGCCGGGCCACGCCGACTTTGGTGGCGAGGTTGAGCGAGTGCTGTCCATGGTCGATAGCGTGCTGCTGCTGGTGGATGCAGTAGACGGGCCCATGCCGCAGACCCGGTTCGTAACCCAGAAGGCATTCGCCCAGGGGCTCAATCCGATCGTGGTCATTAACAAGGTCGACCGGGAGGGCGCGCGGCCGCATTGGGTTGTGGACGAGGTTTTTGACCTTTTTGACAAGCTCGGTGCAACCGACGAGCAACTGGACTTTCCCATTATCTACGCTTCGGCCATCAACGGTATTTCCGGGCATGAGCCTGAAGAAATGGCGGACGACATGCAGCCCTTGTTTGAAACCATTATCGACAAGGTGCCGGCTCCGGACGTTATTCCCGATGCGCCGTTTCAAATGCAGATCAGTGCTCTTGACTACAGCAGCTACGTTGGCGTGATCGGAATTGGTCGTGTGACAAGTGGCACTGCAAAAACCAATCAGCAGGTGGTCATCGTTGATCGCGATGGCAACACCCGCAAAGGCAAGATTCTGCAGGTAAAAAGTCATCTCGGACTGGAACGGATTGAAGTGCCGGAAGCCTCTGCCGGTGAAATCATTTGTATCAGTGGCATCGAAGGACTGAAGATTTCCGATACCTTGTGCGACCCGGGTAAGGTCGAGGCCATGCCGCCGCTGACCGTGGATGAGCCCACTATCAGCATGACCTTCCAGGTGAATGATTCGCCGTTTGCCGGTCAGGACGGCAAGCTGATTACCACCCGTAATATCAAGGAGCGGCTCGAGCGTGAGCTGCTGTACAACGTGGCCCTGCGGGTTCGGCAGGGAGATACGCCCGACAAGTATATTGTCTCCGGACGCGGCGAGTTGCATCTGTCGGTGCTGATTGAAAGCATGCGCCGGGAAGGATTCGAGCTGGCTGTATCGCGCCCGGAAGTCATCCTTCACGAGGAAGACGGTGTCCAGCAGGAGCCCTACGAGATCCTGGTAATCGATTGTGATGATCAGCACCAGGGTTCAGTGATGGAAGCGCTGGGGCTGCGTCGTGCCGAGCTGCAGGACATGTTGCCGGACGGTAAGGGGCGGGTGCGTCTGCAATTCCAGATTCCGACTCGGGGCCTGATCGGGTTCCGTTCGCAGTTCCTCAGCATGACCTCCGGCTCCGGACTGATGACCCACATGTTTGATCACTATGGCCCCTACAAGGACGCCGAGATTGCCTCGCGAAACAATGGCGTTCTGATCTCCATGGTCAAGGGCAAGGCATTGGGTTATGCGCTATTCAACCTGCAGGATCGCGGTCGCTTGTTTATTGGTCCGAACACCGACGTGTACGAAGGTATGATTGTCGGGCTGCACAGTCGCGACAATGACCTGGTGGTCAATCCTACCAAGGCCAAGCAGCTTACCAATGTCCGCGCCTCTGGCACCGATGAAAATATCCTGCTCACGCCGCCTGTGGTGCACAGTCTCGAACAGGCCATGGAGTTCATCGACGATGACGAACTGGTGGAGGTGACACCTCACCATATTCGTCTGCGCAAGAAATTCCTGGCCGAGAATGACCGCAAGCGCATGAGCCGCGGCAGCGCTGATCGCGGCTGACAGCCCGCGCGCCGCACTCTGAAACACCTCGCTACGGTTCGCTGGTGAAATGCCCGGGCTCGGGATTTCTTCACCAGCGCACCTGCAGCGGGGGCGGCAAAGGATGCCCTCGGGGTATTCGCTCGGGCATGAATCCGGGTTTCTGAAAAGACTTTCAGCCACCTCTGGTTTGCGACAGTGGCCTGTCCTAGTATAGGCGCACAAACTGTATGATTGGCTCCAGGCAATGCACGTACTCTATCCGGAAATAAAACCCTATAAGCGGCACCTGCTCAAGGTGTCGGATATTCACGATCTGTATGTCGACGAGGCGGGTAACCCGGATGGTTTACCGCTGCTGTTCGTCCATGGCGGCCCGGGCGCGGCCTGCGATAGCAGTTCCCGCCGCTTTTATGATCCGGCGATTTATCGCATCGTTACTTTCGACCAGCGTGGCTGCGGACGTTCCACGCCGCACTGTGAGCTGGAAGAAAATACCAGCGATGATCTGGTGGCAGATATTGAAAAGATCCGTGAACACCTGGGCGTGGACAAGTGGGTGCTGTTTGGTGGTTCCTGGGGATCTACCCTTAGCCTGCTTTACGCCCAGGCGCATCCAGCCCGGGTGCAGGCGATGATTCTGCGCGGTATTTTTCTCAGTCGGCAGTGCGACCTGGACTGGCTTTACAAGGATGGCGCCAAGCGGATCTTTCCCGATCACTGGCAGGAGTTCATCCGGCCAATTCCCGAGGTCGAGCGTGACGACATGATCGGCGCCTATTACCAGCGGCTGACCGGCAATGATGAACTGGCGCGCATGTCTGCCGCCAAGGCCTGGTCCGCCTGGGAAGGGAACTGCTCACGCCTGCGTCCCAGCGCCGATATCATGGCCAAGTTCACCAAACCCCACAACGCCATGGCTCTGGCTCGCATTGAGGCACATTTTTTTCGTAACAAATGCTTCATGAGTGAGAACCAGATTCTTGAGAATATGGACAGGATCAAGGACATCCCTGGACGCATTATCCATGGCCGCTATGACGTGGTCTGCCCACTGGATAATGCCCTGGCGCTGCATGCAGCGTGGCCAGCTGCGGAGCTTCATATCGTGCGTGATGCTGGCCACTCGGCTTCCGAAACCGGGAATGTTGATGCGCTGATTCGCGCCACTTTTGACGTATCCCGGGAATTGGGCGCCGTCCCGATGAACTGACTTTCGAAAGCCGATGTTAGCGCTTCTCCAGCGAGTCAATTTTGCCGAAGTGAGAATTGCCGGACAGTCCGTGGCACGGATTGAGTCTGGAACCCTGGCGTTGATCGGATTGGAAAAGGCTGACTCTCAAGCCGTGGCGGAGCGATTACTGGATCGTATTCTGGCCTACCGAATGTTCAGCGACGCAGACGGAAAGATGAACCTGAGCCTCAATGATACCGGTGGCGGCTTGTTGCTGGTGTCGCAGTTCACACTGGCAGCCTCCACCGACAAAGGCCTGCGGCCGGGATTCTCAACCGCCATGCCGCCGGACCAGGCGGAGCCGCTGTATGACTATTTGGTGGAAAAGGCTCGCGACAAACACGATGCAATTGGCTGTGGGCAGTTTGGCGCAGATATGCAGGTGGCGCTGGAAAACGATGGGCCGGTGACGTTTCTGTTAAAAGTACGCGATAACAGTTAGCGTTTGGCCAGGGGCTCTCACCGCTTTGCTTTCAGTACGTTTTCAGACCTGGCCTGTGTCGTCTTCGGCTTCCGCCTGGCGCTTTCTGATCATCCTGCCAGCGACAATACCCAGCTCAAATAGAGCCCACATGGGAATGGCCAGCATCGATTGAGTAAAGGGGTCAGGTGGAGTCAGCAGCATGGCCACGATGAAACAGCCAACCACTACATAGGGTCGTTTCTGGGCAAGCGTTTCGGGCTCGGTCAGGCCCGCCCAGATGCTCAGAAATACCGCCACGGGAATCTCGAAAGCCACGCCAAAAGCGAAGAAAATAGTCAGCGCAAAGCTGAGGAAACTGCTGATATCCGGGGCCACCTGGATGCCTTCCGGGGCCACCGAGATGAAGAACCCAAATACGATCCCGAACAGAATGTAGCGCGCGAAGGCGATGCCGCCATAGAAAAGCACGACGCTGGAAATAAACAGCGGAATCGCTATGGCCTTCTCGTTCTTATACAGCCCGGGCGCAATAAACGACCAGAGTTGATAGAGGATATAGGGTGCCGCCAGCAGGATCGCCACATAAAAGGTTAATTTGAACGGGGCAAAGAAGGGCGACGTCGGATCAATAGCGATCATGTTGGTCCCTTCCGGCAGCGCAGAGATCAGCGGCAGGGCAACCCACGTATAGATATCGTTGGCGAAATAAAACAGCGCAAGAAAGATCACCACGACGGCAACCAGGCATTTAAGAATGCGGTCGCGCAGCTCGACAAGGTGATCGATAAGGGTCAGTTCGTGTTGGTCTTCGGCAGAATCCATGCCCTAGTCGCCGTCAGGTGGGTCATCTCTCTGGGCCAGCTTGGGATTCTTGCCCGTTCCGTATAGTTTGTCGCGGCTCGCCTGGATTTCCTGGCTGGCCTGTGCGATTTCTTCTTTGGCAGACTCTATCTGCTGCTCAGTTTGCTCTGCCTCGGGCCTGGTTTGCTCAGGTGTGTCTTGCCCTGTTGGCGCTTGCTCCGCATTGCCGGACTGCGACGACTCTTCCCCGGAATCGTTGCTGCCTGCCTGTTGTTGCTCAACCTGCTTCTCGGTTTGTGGCGATGCGCCGGGATCGAAATTGTCGGAGTTAACGATGGTGTTTACCGAACCCCTGGTCTGGTCGGCGGCCGCCTTGACCTGTTGCTTGGCCTGCTCGATATCCTCCATCACCGACTCGTTGTGCAGCTGGCGCCGGATTTCATCCGCGTTTAGCTCGCGCTCAATATCGGCCTTGACCCGGTGAAAGCTGCGCCGAAAGCGACCAATCCAGAGACTGGCAGTGCGGATGGTGGCGGGGAGCTTTTCCGGGCCAATAACGATCAGCGCGACAATCGCGATCAGGATCAACTCGGTTGAATGAATATTGAACATAAGCTGACACGAAGGTGTCAGGAGAACCTATTTGTTTTCGACTTTCTCGGCAGTCGAATTAACAGTTTCCCCTTCAGAGTTGTCTTCGGACTGAGCTTCGTCTTTATCCTCAGACTCATCATCCTTCATGGCAGTCTTGAATCCCTTGAGGGCGCCACCCAGGTCGGTCCCAATACTTCGCAGTTTCTTGGTGCCAAACAGCATGACTACGATCAACAGAATGATCAGCAGCTGCCAAATTCCGATTCCACCTACACCCATAGTACACCTCCACTCCTGCAGGCCGCATGATTCCTGGCCTGAGGATATTTAATTTGCTCGCGACGCCTTCTCGTCAAGGCCGGATATGTTAAAGCGTTTTTGTAGTTCCTCCAACACTTGTGCCTGGCTTAGGCCCAGGTGACTCAGCATCACCATGGTGTGAAACCACAGGTCCGCGGTTTCATGGATCACCGCTTCCCGGGCTTCACTGCTGCCAGCGCCCATATCTTTTGCCGCGAGTATCGTCTCGGTAGCCTCTTCGCCGACTTTTTCCAGAATCTTGTTCAAGCCCTTTTGATGCAGGCTGGCCACATAGGATGATTCCGCTGGTGCCATCTTGCGTTCTTCCAGAACCTGAGTCAGTTGCTCGAGGACATCACTCATTTCACTAATTCTACTATCGTAATTTGACGGTATCTTGAATCTGCTTGCGCGGTGCTGTCGGTCGGCACAGTGCCGGGAGGGAAAGCTCAGGACTTGCCGTACATCTCCGCCGGCTCCTTGAGCACCGGCTCCTCGGTCTGCCAGGCGTTGTCTTCCAGTCTCTGGAAGAAGCAGCTAACCCGGCCCGTGTGACAGGCAACACCGCCAACTTGCTCGACCTGGTAGCACACCGCGTCGTTGTCACAGTCCAGATAGACATCGACGAGGTTCTGCACATGGCCGGACTCTTCGCCCTTCCGCCACAGTGCACCTCGGGAGCGGGACCAGTACACGGCGCGCTTTTCGGCAAGCGCCGTCGCCAGTGCCTCGCGATTAAGCCAGGCCAGCATCAGGACACGCCCGCTGTCAGCATCCTGGGTCACGACAGGCACCAGACCATCACTGTTCCACTTAATCTGGTCGAGAAAGACGGACATGGCTGCAAGTATGCGCTTTCACCGGGTAAAACACAAAAGATAGACGCCCAGCAGACCCAGCCCTGCGGGCAGTAGCGGCGCTGCTTGCAGGGCCGTGGCCACGGACGGAACAGCGGCGAGCGCGGCCAGGATCAGAGCCAGAATTCCGCCATTGCGGGTCCGCCTGCGGCGCTGTTCGTGGCGTTGTTGCTCGGCGCGCTGCTGCTGGCGCAGCGCCGAGTTTATGGCTTCCAGTTGCCGGGTCTGCTGCAGTGCTTCCAGCACCATGGCCGGAAATTGTGGCAGTTGATCAATCCAGTTGGGGAGTTCGCCGCGCACCTTGTCAAACAGGGTGAACGGACTGAGCCGCTTGCGATTCCAGCGTTCCAGGAAGGGCAGTGCCGTTTCCCAGAGATCCAGCTCCGGGTAGAGCTGTCGGCCCAGGCCTTCGATATTGAGCAGGGTTTTCTGCAGCAGCACCAGGGAAGGTTGCACCTCCATGTCGAAGCGGCCGGCGGTCCGGAACAGCTCCACCAGCACGTGGGCAAAGGAAATATCCTTTAAGGGTTTTTCAAAAATTGGCTCGCACACACTGCGAATTGCCGTTTCGAATTCACCGACCCGGGTATGCTGTGGCACCCAGCCGCATTCCACGTGCAGTTCCGCCACCCGCCGGTAATCGCGCTTGAAGATGGCCAACAGGTTCTTGGCCAGATACTCCTGATCGGCATCGCTCAGGGTGCCGATAATGGCGCAATCGATAGCGATGTATTTCGGGTTGTCCGGGTTTTCCCTCGAGACAAAAATATTGCCGGGGTGCATGTCGGCATGGAAGAAATTGTGTTCAAACACCTGGGTGAAGAAAATGTTGACCCCGGTTTCCGCCAGCCTTTTCATATTGGTGCCGTTGGCCAGCAGGCTTGCTACATCGGTGACAGGTATCCCATAAATGCGCTCCATCACCAGCATGTTGCTGCGCGTGTAGTCCCAGTAAACCCTGGGTACATACAACACCGTGGAGTCCTGAAAATTGCGTTTCAGGTGTGAGGTATTGGCGCCTTCGGCGCGCAGATTCAGCTCATCGAAGATGATTCTTTCGTAGTCGGCAACCACTTCGATCGGGTGCAGGCGTTTGCCGAGGCTGGTTCTTGATTCGATCAGCTGGGCCAGCCATTTCAGCAGTTTGATATCGGCACTGACGATGTGCTCGATGCCGGGCCGGCGCACCTTGACCACCACCTCATCGCCATTAATCAGTGTCGCCTTGTGGACCTGGGCGATTGAGGCCGACGCCAGCGGCTCGCTGTCCAGCCAGCTGAACGCCTCGACGACCTTCATGTCCAGGGATTCCTCAACCAGCTGCTCGATGGACGGCGTAGCAAAGGGCGGCACGTTGTCCTGGAGCGATTTCAGTTCCTCGGCCAACTCGGGATTAAGAAAATCCCGGCGAGTGGATAGCAACTGCCCAAATTTCACATAGATCGGACCCAGCTCTTCCATGGCCAGGCGCAGGCGGCGATTGCGGTCACCGAGCTTGCGGGTATTGCTGAACAGGGAAGGCAGGCGAAACGGGATCAGCAGGGTGCGCAGCAGCTTCCCACCCGGCTGACCCGTCAGGAATTCATCAAGGCGGTACTTGGCAATGATGCCGAGAACACGGACTAGACGGGGCAGGTGTGACACGCTGGAAATCCGGTATTTGAGGGAGCGCTAAGATATCACCTGCGTCAGTGGCTCACAACCGCAGATGGGTAATAATCTCTGGTTTATCAGTCGCTTAGTCAGTCGCTTGCTTGGTCGTTTAGCGCATCCAGCCGGTTGCGCAGCAAATGGGCTTTGGCGGCGGCCCGATCAATCTGCAGCTTCAACGCATCGAGGTTATCCTGAAACGCGGCCACCGACTGCTCATGGGGCACACTGTGCGCTTCTTCCTTGAGATAGTCCTCAATGTTGCGTTTGATGCGTTGCCGGCTGTCTTGCAGCCATGCGCTGGACTCGCGCTGTAGCCGGCTGCCCTGTTCGGTCAGGGTGTCGCCGAGAAGTGGAGCCAGGTAATCTTCCCACTGCAGGTCCAGCGACTGCATGGCGCGAAACAGGTCCTGGATCAGCTCGGTTTCGCCGCTGATCTGCAGCGCGGGATTGGCCAGGGGGCGCTGCTCCGGGTCGCCGGTCAGTAGCGCCAGCAGGTCCACTGCCTTACCGGCGATGCGGGCGTCGGGTTTGATTGCCAGGCGTTGTGCGGGGCCAGCGCAGAGGCGCACACGCTGGGCATCAAGCAACACAACGATGCTCAGGGATGGAGACTCGCTGACGACTTCTATTGCCTTGCCGGCAAACTGGCGAAGCTGTTTGCCAACGTGCGCGTCATTGCTGATGAAGCGATTCAGGACTTGTTCGATCGGCCAAAGTGCCAGAGAAGCAAACATGCTCAACTGTCTGCCTTGAAGCCAACGTGGATGGCACAGATGCCATTCATGACGTTATGGTAACGGCATTGAGTGAGACCTGCTGCTTCCATCATGGACAGCAGGGTCTCCTGATCCGGGTGCATGCGAATAGACTCCACAAGATAGCGGTAGCTCTCGCTGTCCCCGGTAAGCATCTTGCCCGCCGCAGGCCAGAGGCTGGACCAGGCATCATAGGCACGGCCAAGCAGTGGGTTGCGTGGGGTAGAAAATTCCAGAACCAGTACCCTGCCACCGGGTTTCAGCACGCGGCACATGGACGCCAGGGCTTTGTCCTTGTCGGTGACATTGCGTAGTCCATAGGCAATAACTACACAATCGAAACTGTTGTCGGCAAAGGGCAGAATCTCGGCATCGACCTGGGCGACTTCAACCTGCTGGCCAATGCCCTTGTCGATCAGTCGATCTCTGCCCACCTGCAGCATGGCCTCGTTGATATCGGCCAGAACCACCTGGCCCTGCTTGCCCACCAGGGGGGCAAACTGCAGCGAAAAATCTCCGGTCCCGCCCGCAAGATCCAGTACCTTGTGTCCGGGGCGCAGGGCGCTGAGTTCCACCGTGAAGCGTTTGAGCAGTCGGTGGGAGCCGAGCGACATGACGTCGTTCATCAGGTCATAGCGGCCGGCTACCGAGCGAAATACCTGGCCGACGCGCTCGGCCTTCTCGGCCACGGGGACCTGCTGGTAGCCGAAGTGCGTGGTTGATTCGCTGGCGTCGGCGGCTTCCGCGCTGGCGCCTGTGTCGGGATCTTGAGGAGTTGTCATGGCGATGGCCGTTGGCGACACCGGGCCCGGCGTCGGCAGCTCGAGTGCTGCGTGTTGTTGGATTAGCGTTGGATTAGAGCTGGATCAGGGCTGGATTTTAATGACCTGGGTATCGGCTGGCAATGCATCGCGGCTGGCACCGGCCTTTTCAAGCGCATCCAGGTACGCCTGCCAGAGGCGGTCCTGCTCCAGGCACAGCTCACGCAAATAGCTCCAACTGAAGATGCCGGTGTTGTGCCCGTCACTGAAATCCAGGCGAATGGCGTAGTTGCCTACTGGCCGGATAGCAGTGATAGCAACGTCTCGCTTGCCGATTTGCAGTACTTCCTGACCCTTGCCGTGGCCACGCACTTCCGCGGAGGGCGAATGCACCCGCAAAAATTCGGCGCTGAGCTGAAAGCGGCCGCCATCGTCATAGGTCAGTTCCAGGATGCCGGACTTTTTATGCAGGTCGATGGCGGTGGGCGTCATGTTGGCAGGCCTTTAAAGGACACAGGAACGTAAACCAAAGGAATGGTAAAGAAAGCCACGCTAAAGTATGTAGCGACTCAGGTCGTCATCGCGAGCCAGTTCTCCCAGCTGCTTTTCAACATAGTCGCGGTCGATGACCAGCGACTTGTTGCCGCTGACCGCCATGTCTGCGGCGGAAAAGGATACTTCTTCCAGCAGGCGTTCCATGACTGTGTGCAGGCGCCGGGCGCCAATGTTTTCGGTGCGCTCGTTTACCTGCCAGGCAGTTTCGGCAATTTTGGCGATGCCGTCCTTGCTGAAAGTTATCTCGAGATCTTCGGTGGCCAGCAATGCCTGATACTGTTCTGTAAGTGAGGCATCTGGCTCCTCCAGAATGCGCTCAAAATCCTGGGCTGTCAGAGCTTCCAGTTCCACGCGAATCGGCAGGCGGCCCTGTAGTTCGGGAATCAGGTCCGATGGTTTGGCCAGGTGGAATGCGCCGGAGGCAACAAACAGAATGTGGTCGGTGCGAATGCTGCCGTGCTTGGTGGTCACGGTAGATCCCTCAATCAGCGGCAACAGGTCGCGCTGCACCCCTTCCCGGGAGACGCCAGCGCCGCCCTGATCATGACGATTGGTGACCTTGTCGATCTCGTCGATGAACACGATACCGGTTTGCTCGGCGGATTCCACGGCGCGGTTCCTGATTTCTTCCTCGTTGATCAGCTTGGCGGCTTCTTCATCCTTGACCACTTTCAGCGCCGCCTTGACGGTCATGCGCTGGGAGCGCTTGCGTCCGGTGTTCATATTGGAAAACATGTCCTTGAGCTGGCTGGTCATGTCTTCCAGCCCCGGTGGCGCCATGATTTCTACGCCAGCCTGGGATTCGGTCACCTTGATTTCGATTTCCCGGTCATCCAGTTCGCCCTGGCGCAGCTTTTTGCGAAACACCTGACGGGCTGAGGACCTGGAGTCATCGCCCATGTCTTCATTATTGTCGCGGGCCTGGGGCAGCAGCACATCGAGGATGCGCTCCTCCGCCCGGTCTTCCGCCAGATACTGTACTTTCTCGATTTCCTTTTCGCGGACCATTTTGATGGACACGTCGATGAGATCGCGAATTATCGATTCCACGTCGCGGCCCACGTAGCCCACCTCGGTGAACTTGGTGGCTTCCACTTTGATAAAGGGCGCTTCGGCCAGTCTGGCCAGGCGCCGGGCGATTTCGGTTTTACCCACGCCGGTAGGACCGATCATCAGAATATTCTTGGGGGTGATTTCACCGCGCAGGTGGTCGTCCAGCTTCATTCGGCGCCAGCGGTTGCGCAGGGCGATGGCAACAGCACGCTTGGCCTTTTCCTGGCCAACGATGTGCTTGTCCAGCTCTGAGGTGATTTCCTTGGGTGTCATCAGAGACATTTAGTCATTCCTGTAGTGATCGGTGATGGTTGGACACGGAGGGTTGAACGGCGAGCTGCGCGGCGGCGCAGTGCGTTCAGCTGTAGTCCAGCTCTTCAATAGTATGGTTCAAATTCGTGAACACGCAGATCTCGCCAGCGATGGTCAGGCTCTTTTCGACGATGCTACGGGCTTCGAGGTCGGTGTTTTGCACCAGGGCGCGGGCTGCCGAAAGCGCATAAGGTCCACCGGAGCCGATGGCCATGATGGCATCTTCCGGTTCGATCACGTCGCCATTGCCGGTCACCACCAGTGAGGCTTCCTTGTCGGCCACCAGTAGCAGGGCTTCGAGGCGGCGCAGGGAGCGTTCGGTACGCCACATTTTTGCCAGCTCGACGGCGGCGCGGGTGAGCTTGCCGGAGTGTTTTTCCAATTGCTCCTCGAAGCGCTCGAACAGGGTAAAGGCATCTGCGGTACCACCGGCGAATCCGGCCAGAACCTGATCCTTATACAAACGCCGCACCTTGCGGGCGTTACCTTTCATCACGGTATTGCCCTGGGAGACCTGGCCGTCTCCGCCAATCACGACCTTGTTGTCGCGGCGCACCGAGACGATTGTTGTTCCATCAAACTGCTCCACAGCGATTCTCCTGCTTGGTGCCGGCCGGGCAAAGGGCGTACTGGCGGTAGTGGGTGACAGGCGTCCAACTTAGCATACCGGGCCGCTCACCGCGGCCGCCGGCACGAGCTGTCGGGCCCCTGGCGGAACCTGAGAATATTGGGCGATGAGCAGGAATTTCAAGGTCCCGCTGTCAGGCTACGCAGGCGGTAAGCGGTAAGGTCAGCGGAACGCTGCTGACGCGGCTGCGGAGGCTACTGCACGCGGGTGCGGAGACTGGGAATGTTGTTGCGGCGCAGCAGGTTTTCCGCCGCATCCAGCTGGCGCTGGGTAAGATAGGGTCCGGACTGCACCAGATAGAGGGTGCGGCCGGTGAGCCGTTCACTTTTCACGGCGGCTTCCAGGCCCAGCGACTGCTGGCGCTGGGCTTCCTGGTGGGCCAGGGCTTCCTGCTGGAAGGCACCTGACTGCAGCATATAGCTGACTTCCAGCGGGGCGTCTGCCTGGGCCTCGTTGATTTCTAATGGTACTGCATCCACCGCCACCTCGTAGTTGCGAAGTTCGTGGTAGAACTCCAGCTGGAGCCCCGATTCCTGGCTGTCGTCGTCAGCGACGGAGCCGGTCGCCGGTTGTTCGGTGTTTGCCATGACCGGGCTGCCTGGCTGCGCCTGTACCATAGCCGGCACATTGCCGGTGACATACAGCAGCACGCTGGCGAACACCCCCAGCGCCATGCCCACCACGATGCCGGTGATCATCATCGACCAGGCAGGTGGGGTCTGCGCTGGCTTCTTTTCCAGCAGCGGTTCCGGGCGAATCTTGGCGAAATCATGGGTCACTTCGAGTGTCTCTCAACTTGTCTTTCTAACGCGTTGTTTTCACGATAAATTATTTGTTAATTGCTGCCAAGCCTCCTGAATTATCGGTACCCGGCCGGGAACCTGAAGCACCAACCCGGGCAAAATCGTCCGGCTGGTCGGGTCTGGCGGCCCGGATCATCCCCTGACCAGGCCTAGACCATCTCCTGGGGGTCGACATCAAGGCTCCAGCGCAGTCCAGCCGGTACCTTCATCTGCTCCAGATGCGGCATCACTGTTGCCAACAGTTTCTGGAGCGGGGCACGGTCACCGCTACTGATGCTGAGCTGGGCCCGAAAGCGACCGGCCCGCTTTTCCATCGGCGCCGGCACCGGTCCCAGGCACTCTGCGGCGATTCTTCGCTGTGCAGCCAGCTGTTCAATAAGCTGCGCCGCAGCAGCAAGGAATTCAAGACTGGCGGCCAGTGATCTGGCTTCACTGCGCAGCAGCGCAAGGTGGGAATAAGGGGGCATCCCGGTGTCCTGGCGGCTGGCCAGCAGCTGCTGGGCAAATTCTTCATAAGGCAGGCTGGTGAGCGCCTGCAGCGTGGCGTGGCTGGCATGCCTTGATTGAATGAGGACTTCTCCACCCAGCTCGGCGCGACCGGCGCGGCCAGCAACCTGGACTATAGTCTGCGCCATTTGCTCCTGGCCGCGAAAGTCGGCGCTGAACAAACCGGCGTCGGCGTCCACGACGACTACCAGGGTAATGCCGGGGAAGTGATGTCCCTTGGCCAGCATCTGGGTGCCGATCAGGATACAGGGCTTGCCGCTGTGTACCTGATCGAGCATGGTTGCCAGGCGCTTGCGGCTGCGGGTGGAATCGCGGTCGATGCGCAGCACAGGATAGTCGACAAAGCGCTTCTGTAGCTGGGTCTCGATTTGTTGTGTGCCGACCCCAAGGGTGGTCAACTCGCGGCTGGCGCAGCCGGGGCAGGCGATTGGCAGTCCCTGGCGATCACCGCAGTGGTGGCAGCGCAGCGCCCGCGGCTGACTGTGCACCGTAAGCTGGGTGAGGCAATCCTCACACTCGGCAACCCAGCCGCAGGTCAGGCAGTGCAGCATGGGGGCAAAGCCGCGCCGGTTGATAAACGTCAGCACCTGGTTACCGTGTTCCAGTTGCGTCGCCATCTTCTGCAGCACGCTGTCGGCAAACCCCGCCTCCAGTGGTTGCTCAGCGATATCCACCAGCTTCAGCGCAGCAGGCTGTGCCAAACCGGCGCGCTGTGCCAGACGCAGATGCTGATAGCGCCCGCGCCCGGCATTGAGTAGCGATTCCAGGCTTGGTGTTGCCGACCCCAGGATCACCGGGATCCCGGATTCCCGGGCGCGGAGTACTGCCAGATCGCGTGCAGAGTAGCGAAAGCCATCCTGCTGTTTAAAAGAAGCATCATGCTCCTCGTCCACGACGATCAGTCCGGGTCTGGCCAGCTCGCAGAACACCGCCGAGCGCGTGCCAATAACAATGCCAGCGCCGCCGTCGCTTGCCTGTCGCCAGGCTTCCAGGCGTTCTGTATCATTCAGTCCGGAATGCAGGCTTGCCACCGGACAGGAGAAGCGCTGCTTGAACCGGGTAAGCGTTTGCGGGGTCAGGCCGATTTCGGGTACCAGCACCAGGCATTGCTGGCCCTTGCCAAGCACCTCGGCCATAACCTGCATGTAAACCTCGGTCTTGCCGGAGCCGGTGACACCGTCCAGTAAATAACAGGCGAAGGATTCCAGCCCGGCACGAATCTGGTCCACGGCCGGTTGTTGCTCGCTGTTGAGATCCGGCAGTGCCTCGCTGAGCAGGGCGCTTGTGTCAAACGCCGGCATCCGAGTGTCTGTCACGCGAAAGCGGCGCAGTAACTGCCGGGATTCCAGCTGGCGCAGCAAAGAGACGTTGAATTCTGCGGCTGCCAGCTGTTCGCGGGTCACATCGCCTTGCCGCGCAATCCAGTCATAGAGCTGCTGCTGCCGCGGCGCCCTGGCGAGATTGGCGGAAATGGGGTCGGCGTCGGGATTGATCTGCCAGCGCTCGCCACTGGCGCGCAGCGCTTCACCCTGACGCAGGCGCGCTGGCAGGGCGGCGGCCATCACCTCACCGGGTGGATGATGGTAGTAGCCAATGGCCCAGGTCAGCATTTTATAGAGCGCAGGCGAGAACAGCGGCTGGTCATCAAGAATGGCGCTGGCAGAACGCAGCCGCGCTTGCGGCAGGGCTGAGCCTTCGGCGGTACCCATCACCACGCCCACCACCTGGCGGCGACCAAAGGGAACCTTGACCCGCGCGCCGATAGCAACCGGATTTTCTCTATCGTCAGCCTGGTTGGGCGGCAGGTAATCAAACAGCTGGCGCAAGGGTGAAGGCACCGCCACACGCAGAATCAGTCCGTGATACTGGTAGGGTTGGGTGGCGCTCATCAAGGCATCAATTCGGGTTGGCGGGCGGCGGACAGTCGGCGCAGTGTAGAAGCTTACCTGGGGACAAACAAGGCGGGTCAGGGGCGGTTTGAAGTTAATTCCGGGGACTGTCAGGGTCAGTGCCTGTTTTATACTGAGCCGCTGTCCAGGAACGGATTGCCCGGACGCGGCCGCAGGCTGATCTCGCACAGGGGATAGTCTATACTGCCGCAGGCGCGCCGGCTGGTCCCGCGCCAGAAATGCATCGCGATGCAGCAACAAGTTGCTGCGCTGGCTTGCGAAGAGCTGCGGCCAACCGGAATCAACAATCAGACGTGTGCCACAAGACGGTTACAATAGCGCCGACCAGAAGCGGCCAGGAACGAGGACAACAACAGCATGGACCCGGAGTCAGTACCCGCCGAGCTACTCGAGGCACGAAACAAGATCGACCAGATTGACAGCCAGATTATCAAGCTGCTGGCAGCGCGCTTTGAATACACCCATCGTATCGGCACGCTCAAGGCGACTCATTCACTGGAGGCACTGGATTCCAATCGGGAAGCGGAAAAGCTGGCCGAGATCCGCGCTCTGTGTGAAGAAAATGGTCTCAATCCGGAGCTGGTCAGCGACCTGTTTACCCAGATTATGGAAGAAGTGGTGCGTAACCATAACCGCCTGCGGGAGAAGCATGGCGAGGGTTGAGCTACGTTTTACCCCGTCGTTGCGGTAGACAGACTCCTGATTTCCTTGCCAAGCGGCAATTCTTTGCTAGAATACGCGGCCCTCGGCAGTGGGGCTGACAAAACCCGAGCCTGCCGGAATCCTGTAAAAGATGATGTGGTGCAGGGCCGCTCAAACCGCTCTGTAGCGACATCCAGACTTAAGGAACCACTATGAAAGCTGATATTCATCCGAAATACGGACCGATCAAGGCCACCTGTAGCTGTGGCAATGTCGTTGCGACCCAGTCCACCCTGGGCAAGGACATCCTGATCGACGTTTGCTCCCAGTGCCACCCGTTCTACACCGGCAAGCAGAAGATCCTCGACAGCGGTGGCCGTGTCGACCGCTTCAAGAAGCGTTTCGGCAACCGTCGCGTCTAGCGCCGCTAGCACCGCCAGATCTGGCACTACCAGGTCTGGCAGCACTGGCAACAAAAGCCTCGCAACGAACCACACCGGGCGCCGTCAAGACGCCCGGTTTTCCCGTGTCTGGAATTCTTCAAGTGGTTGGACTCGATTGCCTGAAACGGGTTCGCAGCAAATTGTCCGGCGGGCTTTCGGTAGCCGCCGAATGACGGCCTGATCAGCGGGTTACTAGAAGATTGTCTCGGTGGATAGCTCTTCGCCAGCTTCTTCCGGCCGATCCGAGCCTGGTAGTCCGGGGTCGGCGCTGCCCGGCGCATTTTCCTCGCGAAAATATTCAAACACCGCATTGGGGTCACCGGGTGTGGCGGGAGCACCGGTATCCCTGTCGATCAGCCGATCGACGACGCCATCGGGGCGGCCCATGGTGTTCAGTGGCGCGCCGTCCAGCGCCTCGCGCATATAGTCAATCCAGACCGGCACCGCCACGGTGGCGCCCTGTTCGCGCTCGCCCAGGGGCTCCGGCTGGTCAAAGCCAATGAATACGGTAGTGGCAATGTCGCGGTTGAAGCCGGAGAACCAGAGCTCCTGCGGCCCGTTGGTGGTACCGGTCTTGCCCATCAAGTCACCGCGATTCAACTCGCGGCTGACCCGGGCACCACTGCCATCGGTAATCACCGAGCGCAGCATGGAATTCAGGATGTACGCAGCGCGCGCCTCCATAATTCGCGGCGCCGGTAGCTGCGACCCTGAATCTTCGCCGGTGAGCTGCTGGCAATTCTGCTCGCACACGACGCGCGGATTGGCCTGGTACAGCACGCCATCGGCGTCGTTGCGGATTTCCTTGATCAGCCAGGGATCGACTTTGTAGCCGCCATTGGCGATGGCGGAATAGCCGGTGACGATTTCCAGCGGCTGGACATCCTGGCTACCCAGCGCCACGGTGAGATCGTTGCGCGGAAAATTTTCCGTGGGAAACCCGAAGCGCTTGGCAAACGGCAGGACCGTCTCGGAACCCAACTGGTCGTAGAGTCGCACCGCCGGGACATTGCGGGACTGCTGCAGAGCGTAGCGCAGGGTGATGGGGCCGAGAAAATTGTTCTCGTAATTGTTGGGCCGATAGTCACCCCGGGTAATGGGTGCGTCATTGATCGTGGTGGCGGCGGTATAGCCCTGTTCCAGCGCTGCGCCGTACAAAAAGGGCTTGAAATTGGAGCCTGGCGGTCGCGGAGTAGTAACTCGGTTCACCTGGCTGCGACGGAAATCATAGCCGCCGACCAAAGCCAGAATGCCACCGTCGCTTGGTGACATGGACACCAGGGCGCCCTGGATATCGGGTACCTGCCCCAGTTCCCAGCCAGCTGCCGTTTCTTTTAAACGGATCAGGTCGCCCACTTGCACCACATCGGAAGCGGTCTGGGGTGGCGGCCAGGCCTCGTTACGGCTGCGGAATGCATAGGCCCAGTCGATGCCTTCCCAGGGCACGGTAATGGTGTTGCCTGATTTCAGCATGGCGGAAAACGACAGGCCCTGCACCGAGGTCACGATTGCCGGCTGCTGACTGGCGTACTCGGGCACCGCTTCCAGCTGCTCCAGCCACGCGGCGCGGGGATCCAGCAGATCCGGAGGGTAATGTGCATCCGGGCCACGATAGCCGTGGCGCTTGTCGTAGTAGATCTCCAGTCCTTCCACCAGCGCCTTGTTGGCGGCCAGCTGTTTATCGCCATCGATGGTGGTGACTACCTCAAAGCCGCGGGAGTAAGTTTCTTCGCCGAACTCGTCATAAAGCTGCTGGCGGACCATTTCGGCGACGTAGGGTGCCGGCACCTCAATGTTGCGGTTGCGACGCTGCGCGGTGACCGGCTCGGCATTGGCCGCCTCGTATTCGGCGCGGGTAATCATGTTCTCAGCGAGCATATTGCGCAGCCGTGTCTCGCGGCGGGCAATGGCGCGCTCCGGATTCGCCAGTGGATTGCAGGTCGAGGGACAGGGCAGCAGGGAAATCATCATCGCGGCTTCAGCGAGGGTCAGGTCACTGACTTCCTTGCCGTAATACACATAAGCCGCGGCACCGATACCATCGGCGCCGGCGCCGAAGTAGATAGTGTTGAGATACAGGGTGAGAATTTCTTCCTTGGTCAGTTCACGCTGAATCTGCAGGGCAAACGGGATTTCCTTGAATTTGCGCAGGTAAACGTTATCGCTGTCGAAGGACAGGTTGTTGGCCAATTGCATGGTAATGGTGCTGCCGCCACCCAAAGCGTTGCCGGTGATGAAGCCGTAAAAGCCGCGCCCGAGGGACTGGATGTCCACGCCGGGATGGGAATAAAAGCGCACGTCTTCGGTGGCAATCAGTGCATCGGTCAGTAGCGGTGGGACTTCATCAAATGACACCGGGTTCCGGCGATTGCCGATTTCATCAATGAGTCGGTTATCGGCGGTATAAATTCGCAGCGGTGTCTCCAGGCGAACATCCCGATATGTTTCCGCAGCTGGCAGCAGCGGCGCCAGATACAGGTAGGCTGCCATGGCGACCATGGTGATACCCGCCAGCGCGGCAGCGCCGAGCATAAGGCACCAACGGACGAATTTTTTGACGCGGCTACGCACGGGAGCGGGATTTCCTGGAGTTGGGCCTGAATGTGGCAGGCGCATGCAATCTGAGAGAGGTGATTATACACCGGCGTCAGAGGAATGCCCGACCGGACGCGGGGAATTGCCTGGATTGGCGGTGGCCTGATAGTGGCAGTGGTGTTAACAGGGTTGCCGCCAGCCTGGGGGCTGGACCATGCAGCCCCACGTTGCTATCACCACGCTGTAATCACCGCTGCCCCATGATTGGGCAGATGGTCGCCAGAACCGCGTTCCGGGCTGGGGTTGCCAACGGCAAAGCCGCGGTGCAAACGTGAACCGAATCAAAGATTTGAACCTGAGGCTGAGCCATTATTTAATGATGAAGTTGTTTGTTGTAAAAGTCTGATAATTAATTGAAAACTATATAAAATATTTAGTCGGCCGATACTGAAATCTGGAAGGCGGAAATTTTCTTAGGAAAAATCCCCAAGCAATTGTTTTAATTAAGAATTTGCTGTTTCAGGATTGGCTAAAACCGGGCAAATCCGGGCTTTAAGCGGCTCTCGGGACCCCCTGCAACCCCCACCGGGGACGGCATCGAAGCGCATTTTTTGGGAACAGACTAGTGCTGGATAAACTGAAAGACATCACGAGTTTCGCCAAACTGGGCAATAAACCCAGCACTTTGCTAGGAGTGGATATCAGCTCGACCGCGATCAAAATCCTGCAGCTGAGCCCGTCCGGTAACGGCTACAAGCTGGACAATTACGTGATTCGCAACCTGCCAGCCAATGCTGTGGTGGAAAAAAATATCAGCGATGTTGATGCCGTCGGCGAATGCATTGGCGCGGCAATCAGCATTCTCAAGCCATCCCTGAAAGATGCGGCAGTCGCCGTGGCCGGCTCGGCGGTGATTACCAAGACCATCGAGATGAACTCGGCATTGACCGATGCCGAGATGGAAAACCAGATTGTGGTGGAGGCGGATCAGTACATTCCCTATCCCCTGGATGAGGTGTCCATCGACTTCGAGCGGCAAAAACTGTCGGACCGCAACCCGGATCTGGTGGAAGTGCTGCTGGCGGCGTGCCGCCGGGAAAATGTGGAATCGCGAGTCAGCGCCCTGGAGCTGGGCGGTATCACCGCGAAGGTTGTTGATATTGAGGCTTACGCGATCGAGCGGGCCTATACGCTGCTGGCAGAACAGATCGGCGCCGACGACGACCAGACAGTGGCCATCGTTGATGTGGGTTCAATGACCACCACGCTCAACGTTATTCTGCAGGGCAGAACCATCTACACGCGGGAACAGATGTTCGGCGGTAATGCACTGTCCGAGGAAGTTCAGCGCCGCTTCGGTCTCACCGCGGTCGAGGCCGAAGCCGGCATGAAGCGCGGCGGACTGCCGGATGAATACGAGTTTGAAATCCTGGGCCCGTTCAAGGAAACGGTAGTGCAGCAGGTGTCGCAAACGCTGCAGTTCTTCTTTTCTTCCAGCCACTACAACGAGGTGGACCACATCCTGCTTGCTGGTGGCGTGGCTGCTATCGAAGGTCTGGCGGATCTATGCCAGGAAAGTCTTTCCACACCGGTGACCGTGGCGAATCCGTTTGTCGGCATGAGTGTTGGCTCCAAGGTCAGCAAGGAAAGCCTGAAGAATGATGCCCCGGCGCTGCTTATTGCCTGTGGCCTGGCGATGCGAGGCGAATACTGATGGCGCACATCAATCTATTACCCTGGCGGGAGCGGCTGCGGGAAGAACGGCGCCGCGAGTTTTTGAGCATCCTGGTGGGGGTGGTCATTATTGGCGCCGGTCTGCTATTTCTCGTTGATCGCTACTTCAATGGCGAGATTGACACCCAGACCGCGCGCAATGACTTTTTGCGTTCGGAAATTTCACAGCTTGATGCCCAGGTAGCAGAAATCAGTGAGCTGCAGCAGCAAAAAGAAGATATCCAGGCGCGCATGAACGTAATTACCGATCTGCAGGGCACGCGGCCGGTGATCGTCCGTATTTTTGATGAGTTAGTCAGAACACTGCCGGAAGGTGTTTATTACGAAACCCTGGAACGCACCGGCGATATCATCGCGATCGAGGGTGTATCAGAGTCGTATTCCCGCATTACCGAACTGATGCGCCGGCTGGATGACTCGGAATGGTTTACGGAAGCGGATTTGAGCGATATTTCCGCGGCAGACGTGGCGCAGAGCGCGATCTCCAACACACTGACCTTTACGTTGACGCTGAATCTCGAACTGCCGAATCAGCAGAGCGCGCAGGGGGTATAGGGCCACATGTCTTTTATTACTGACATTACCTCGGATCTCAAGAATTTTGACTGGAATGACCTGACCGATCTGGACACGATCGGCGTCTGGCCGGTCGCGGTAAA
This sequence comes from uncultured Pseudohongiella sp., assembly GCA_965212375.1. Taxonomy (GTDB): domain Bacteria; phylum Pseudomonadota; class Gammaproteobacteria; order Pseudomonadales; family Pseudohongiellaceae; genus UBA9145. Next base: position 127,350 of record OZ243108.1, read on the forward strand.
GGTATTGATCACGCTGGTCGTATTCGGTGGCGTGCTGACTGCAGGTTATTTTCTGCATGTACAAAATTTGCAGGAAGAGCTGCAGGCCGTGGCAGCATCCGAGAACCAGCTGCGTGTGGAATTCGAGCAGAAAGCATTCCTTGCTTCCAATCTTGAGGAATACCGGGCGCAAACGGTGGAAATGGAAGAGTCTTTCAATGAACTGCTCCTGCAGTTGCCGTCCCAAACCGAGGTGCCAGGCCTGGTGGACGATGTCACCAGCACCGGCGAAGGCAGCGGACTGCAATTCGACAATATCGCGCTACAGCCGGAAGCGGTTCAGGAGTTTTATATTGAGCTGCCAATCGATATTGACGTGGTGGGTGACTATCACGACTTCGGCACGTTCGTCAGCGGTGTTGCCAGTCTGGATCGCATCGTGACCTTGCACGATTTTTCTATCAGTACTCGCCAGGATTCATTCCTGGACATGAACATTGAAGCGCGAACCTATCGCTATCGCGATCTGGATGCTGCCGGAGGCACGCAGTAAATGGTGTTGTCTACAGCGACAATCAGGCTTCTCGGACTACCGGCACTGGTGCTGCTGATGGCGGGCTGTACGCGGGTTGATAACTATGCTGACCTGCAGGCGTTCGTCGTGGAAGTAAGATCACGTCCCGGCGCCGAGGTCGAGCCGGTCCCGGAATTCGTACCCTATGAAGGCTTTATTTACAGCGCCGCATCGATGCGCAGCCCGTTTGAAATTCCGCTTATCGTTGATGGTGAGTCCACCGCGCTGATGTCCCAGAACGTCCAGCCAGATTTCGACCGGCCACGTGAGCCGCTGGAAAACCAGGCCCTCAGCAGTATGAACATGGTGGGTATGCTGGTACGGGATGGAAATTACCAGGCACTGATTGAAGATGCCGTTGGTGTCGTGCACCGCGTCAGCGTGGGTAACTATCTGGGGCGTAACCACGGGCGTATCGAGAGTATCACCGACACCCAGGTGGGCTTAATTGAAATCGTTCCCAGCGGAAATGGAGGCTGGGTAGAAAGACCACAGACCTTAACGCTGCAATGACAGGCGTGAGTCGAGGTTAACAGTATGTTTATGAAATATGGATCGCTCAATACAGGAATAATAAAAAAGGCGTCGACTCCGGCCTGGCTTTCAGCATGCTGTGTCGCCCTGCTGTGGTCGCTGGCCGGTACTGCGCTGGGGCAGCAGTCGGTCACTCTCGACAGCATTGGATTCGCCAATTTGCCAGGCGACAGCATTGAGATCCAGCTCAACTTCGATGGTCGGCCGCCTGAGCCTTCCGGTTTTGTGCTGGATAATCCGGCCCGCATCTCCCTGGATCTGCTGGGTGTCGCCAGCGGTCTGAGTCAGCAGCGTTTTAATATCGATTCCAACAACGCCCAGAGCGTCATGGTGCTGGATGACGGCACTCGCACGCGCCTGGTGGTAAATCTGGACCAGCTGGTTAACTACCAAACCGATCTGGCGGGCAATACGCTTACCATTCAGGTGGGTAACGACAGCGGGTCCGCCGCCGGGGGCGTGGTGGCCGCCAATGAGGTGTTTACCGGCGTTCAGGATAGCGATGGCAATGCCATCACCGACGTGACATTCAGGCGTGGTGACGACGAGGAAGGCCAGGTAGTAATCGATCTGTCCAATGACGAGGTAATCGGCAGCGTTGAGCAGGTCGGCGCCCGGGTCTATGTAGAATTCCAGAACACTACCGTGCCGGATGATCTTAATCGACGGTTCGATGTCAGTGATTTCGCCACCAACGTCTCTACCGTGGATGTACTTGGCCAGTCCGGTCGTGCCACCGTGGTTATCGATATCGAAGGCACCTATGACTATGTTGCCTATCAGGCCGGCAATCGCTATACCGTGAGCGTGCGCCCGCCGATGGCGGATATTACCGGCGGTGAAGCCACCGCAGCTTATACTGGCGAAGTAACCGGGCTGTCGTTTCAGGACATTCCGGTGCGCTCGGTGCTGCAGATTCTGGCCGATTTCTACGAATTCAACCTGGTTGTTGGTGACGCGGTCAGCGGTAACATCACCATCGAAATGAACAATGTGCCATGGGATCAGGCGCTGGAAATGGTGCTGCGCACCCAGAATCTTGACAGTCGCCTCGAGGGCAACGTGTTGTACGTGGCGCCTTCAGATGAAATCGCCGCCCAGGATCAGATGGAGTTGCAGCAGGCGCAACAGGCCCAGGCTCTGGCGCCACTGTTTACCGAGTTTGTGCAGGTGAACTACGCCGACGCCGACAATATCCTGGCGCTGCTGACTGGTCAGGGTTCTGCTGGCGGCGCGGCCGCCGGTGGCGCGGTACCGATTGCTGGCGGTGGTGGTGCTGGAGGTGCCGGCGGTGCAGGCGGTGCTGGTGGTGCAGTGGCCAATACCGGCGGAATTCTCTCACCCCGGGGCACGGCCACCGTTGATGAGCGCACCAACATCATTATCGTGCGCGACACTGAAGAAAAACTGGAAGAAGTGCGGGCCATGCTGGCGCGCCTTGATATTGCCGTACGCCAGGTGCTGATCGAGGCGCGTATCGTCAACGTGTCTACTGATTTCGGTCGCGACCTGGGTATTCGCTGGGGCGGTGCCGGCAGTCTGCAGACCGGTGACAGTTTTCGCTACGGTGGCTCGCAAGCCGCGACGCTGCAGGAGAACAACAATACCATTGCCCGCCAGAACGCCCTTCAGGAAGCGCTGCTGGCTGGCGAACAGGCCCGGATCGAAGCGCTGCAAAACGGTACCGACCCGAGCCTGATTGAAGCACTGGTCAACCAGGCTGTCTCCGCGATCCAGATTCCCGCCGGTGAAATCTCTTTTCCTGACGCACTGGCTGTAGATCTGGGTGTGGAATCTCTGGAAGCGTCTTCGTTTTCAATTGGCTACACCGGCAACAGCAGTTTGATAGAGCTGGAATTGTCGGCACTGGAGAGCAGTGGTAACGGCGAGGTAATCGCCCGACCGAAGGTGACCACCCAGGACAAGGTGACCGCGGAAATCCGCTCCGGTGTGCGTATTCCCTATCAGTCCCAGGCAGGTGGTACGGCTGGAGGTTCCACCACGGAATTTGAGGATGCGGTGCTGTCGCTACAGGTAACGCCGCAAATTACTCCGGATGGCCGGATCAACATGGAGTTGCAGATCCAGCAGGACTCAGTGGCTGCAGGCTCCGGGACGGTACCCGCCATCAACACCAATGAGGTGACCACCAGCGCCCTGGTGAACGACGGCGAGACCATCGTGTTGGGTGGCGTGTTCCGCGAGGAGAACACCACTACGGAAACCAAGACACCCATACTTGGTGATATTCCCTATGTGGGGCGGCTGTTCAAGCGCACCGCAAACCAGCGGCGTCGCACCGAGCTGCTGATTTTTATCACGCCCAAGATTATCGCCGACATCACCGTACGCTAGTCGGGTACCCAGCGTGCAAAGCCGGCTTTCGAGCCGGCTTTACCATGGTTTATCTCGCGTAACCGGGAATTCTGACCAGGCTCTGATTGTTGCAATAATCCCTTCCTACCCGCCGCTTCGAGCGCTGCTGGATGTTACGTAGTTTGTTGGCTTGATACGCCTTCGATCGAAGGGGTGCAGACAGTTGCGAACAGTGCTTCGCTGTCCCGACTGTTACCGCACAAGCGGATGTGGGGAGGCAGTGTGTCCGACCCGCCATTCAGACATGAAACCTTGTTGTTCGGCACAGGGGACACATTAACGAAGCCAGTGAACATTGACTCTTGCAAACAGCAAGGGCCGGCCGGCAGTTAGCTTGTGCCGATGCAATTAAGGACCTACGCTGAACGGCGAAAAATGACCGTTTTTCAGGGCATTTTTCACAGTGAAGGTACCCCGGAGGGGCGTGGTCCGCAGCGGCACAAGCTAACTGCCGGGCGGACCGCTCGGAGCCGCTTTTCAACGCAGGCTAGGGGGGATGAAACTGTGGGACAGCAGTGGCAGTCTTGGGCTTTTTCCGAAGTGAAGGAGCTTATGTTTAAACCCAGGCAGTGCGCCGAGCCGGCGGGGCGGACACCCTGCCTCTCCGCAGCCGCGCTCGAGGCCCGTGATTTACAGAACTATGTACGTCAAAATTAATGGTCCTTCTCATGGTCCTTCTCATGGTTCTTCTGATGGTTCTTCCCCGTAAATCTGCGCAGAACCTTGTTGTTGGCGGAACCTCGCCCGGGCCGACGCCAAGCAGCGGCGGGTGTCGGTAAAGAGTTGGCAAAGGCAGTACAATAGCGCCCCGAATCAGGCCGGATTTCCCGTTATGAAGAAGAAAAATAATGTATTCCTCGTCGGCCCAATGGGTGTCGGAAAGACAACCATTGGCAAGGTGCTTGCTGACTGTCTTGGCCTGGAGTTTTTCGACTCAGACCGGGAAATCGAAGCCTGTACGGGGGCCGATATCCCCTGGATATTCGACGTGGAAGGGGAAGCCGGGTTTCGGGTTCGGGAAAAGCGCATGATTGATGAGCTAAGCCAGCGCAACAACATTGTCCTGGCCACTGGTGGCGGTGCGGTACTGGCGGAGAAAAATCGCAAGCGCCTGCACAAACGCGGCCACGTCGTTTACCTGCGTGCATCTATCAACCAGCAGCTGGAACGCACCAGTCGGGACAAGAATCGCCCGCTGTTGCAAACCGCTGACCCGGAGAAAAAAATCCGCGAGTTGATGAAGATTCGGGACCCGCTGTATCGCGAAGTGGCCCACATGATCGTCGATACCAACCGCCGTAATGCCCGATCGATCAGCCTTGATATCTGTCGTCGTCTGAAGACTCTCAACGGCGGCGATAAAAAATCGGACCAGCCGCAATCGGAAGCAGATGGAATGCATGCCGATAAATCGACCAGCGAGCAGCCAAAAACTGCCGAGCGAAAAAAGCAGTAAGCCAGACTCAGCCGTCTGGCAGTCAGAAAACCAAAGGTCGGAAAAAATCCACGCAACAAGGAGCAGGCAAGTGAGTAACCAACCCCAGTCCAGGCCCACCATGGAACAGGTGACGGTGGAGCTCGGTGAGCGCAGCTATCCGATTTACATCGGCGCTGGCTTGCTGGCTCGCCCGGAGTTAATTACCGGGCACCTGGGCCCGGGCCGGGTGGTGATTATCACCAATGAAACCGTTGCTCCGCTTTACCTGGAACAGGCCAGGGCGTTGTTTGCAGACCGTTTCGCAGAAGCCATCGTGCTTGCCGATGGCGAAGCCCACAAGAATCTCGACACGGTTGCCAGCATTTACGACCGGTTGATGGCTGGCAAGTACGACCGCAAAACCGTGCTGGTGGCGCTGGGCGGCGGTGTCATCGGCGATATCACCGGCTTCGTTGCCGCCACCTACCAGCGCGGCGTGCCGTTTGTGCAGATACCCACCACCTTGCTGGCCCAGGTGGACTCCTCGGTGGGCGGCAAAACCGGGGTGAATCATGCGGCCGGCAAGAACATGATTGGTGCCTTCTACCAGCCGCTATGTGTGCTGGCGGATACGGATACCCTGGCGACACTGCCAAAGCGTGAGGTGAAGGCCGGTCTGGCGGAAGTTCTCAAGTACGGGCTGATTGTTGATGCGCCGTTTTTTGACTGGCTGGCGGAGGAGGCTGAAGCGGTGAGCAGTCTGCAGGCCGGTAGCGTGATCCGGGCTATCCGCATCTGCTGCCAGATCAAGGCCGATGTGGTGACGCGGGATGAGCGGGAAGGCGGCGTGCGAGCCTTGCTGAATCTGGGGCACACCTTTGGCCATGCCATCGAAACCGCCACCGGCTATGGCACCTGGCTACACGGCGAGACAGTCGCCATGGGCATGGTCATGGCTGCAGATCTGTCCCGTCGTCTCGGGTTGCTTGACCGCGAATCCGCCCGCCGAATCCGGCGCACGCTTGAACAGGATTACGGTATGCCCGTGATTCCCCCGGCCGATATTACAGTAGAGCAGTATCTTGATCTGATGGCGTCGGACAAGAAAGCAGAGCAGGGCTCGATTCGCTTTATCCTGCTGACCGCTATCGGCAGTGCCATCATCAAGGGCGATGTGGAGGCGGCGGCGCTACAGGCGACGCTGCAGGCAGGAGACGAACTTTGTCAGTAAGTCCTGTGCCGGTTGGACAGGTCAATTTGCAGGTCTAGCTTGCAGGGTCATGGGTAAATCGCCAGATAATGAATAGTTATGTAGACAGGCTGGGACTGGATTTCGATCCCTTTGAACCTGGCGATGGCTCCGCTGCGAACCATGGTTCTGGTGCGAAGTCTGGCGACCACGGTTTTTTTGCTGGCGGCAGCCGTCAGTCTCTGTTGCAGGAACTTATGGAACAGGCCTGTCACAGCGGCGCCCTGCTGGCGGTGACTGGTGAACCGGGAGCCGGCAAATCGACTCTGGCCCGACAACTGGCTCGTGATCTGGGCAAAGATGCGGTGTGCGCCGTGGTCCCGGCGACGTTGTTCATGGATCAGGCCGGGTTTCTGGATCAGGTGCGCGGTGCTCTGGGTTTGAGTGGCGCAGACAGCAACTGCGACGCGGTGCTGGCCTTTGCCAATGACCTGGCGCTGGACGCCCGCACCCTGGTGTTGATCATTGATGATGCCCAGGAGTTATCCAGCGAGGTCCATGGTCTGCTCACTACCATGCTCAAGCGCAATCCCGGGGGCGGGCTGGCGGTGGTGATGTTTGGTGAGCCGCAATTGTCCGGCCTGCTGCAGCGTAGCCTGCCGCCGGGATTGCTGGTTAATCTTGAGGAATTCAGCCTGCCGCCGTTCACCAGTGAGGACAGCCTCGACTATATCCGCTTTAAACTGTGCAGCGCCGGGTTCCGCAAACCGCTGCCCCTGAACGGTGGTGAGCTGGGACAGATTCACCTCGCCGCCGCCGGCCTACCCGGTGCACTGAATCAGGCCATGGTCCCAGCCCTGGTGGCCGCCACTACCCCCGACCCGCAGCAGCGCGTGGATGCCGAAGCCGCATCGTTGTTCAGCCTTGGCCGGCGCTACTGGGTAGCGGCAGGAAGCCTGTTGGGGGTGCTGCTGGTGGTGTTGCTGTTGCCAACTTCTGCAGATAATCCTGATGCTGCAGCAGACCAGTCTGCGGGTCGCCAGCAGATTGCCGTCTCCGTGGATTCCGGGTCCGGCGCCGCGCAACCGGCGGCAACGGTCCCGGCTCCGGCGCAAGCGTCGCAGCGGCCGCAATCGACTCAATCGACTCAATCAGAAACGCCTGAAACACCGCGCCCGGTGGCGCAATCGCCAGCGCGATCCCGGTCTGCAGCACCGGTTTCCCCGCCGCCAGCAGCATCGCTGGCCAGTTCCGAGCCATCGGCAGAGCAGCCAGCAACGGCGGCGCCGGAACAGGATGCACAACGGGCCACCGAGCGTCAGGTAAATCTGAGTGGTTTTGAGCAGCGATTGCTGAGCTATCCCGCCCAGCACTATGCGGTGCAGATCATGGGTTCACGCTCAGCGGATAATATTCGACGCTTTCTGGACTCGACCCCGGACCTGAACAGAGGGGGTTACTTCGCCACCACTTACCAGGGGCAGCCCTGGTATGTGGTGGTATCCGGACAGTTTGCCGATCGCGGCAGCGCTGAGGATGCCATAGCCGCCCTGCCGGACACGGTTCGCGAGCTTAACCCCTGGGTGCGCTCGCTGGCAGATATCCAGGCCAGTATTCGTAGCCACTATCAACTGCCCTGACATTTTCCAGGCAGCAGGTTATAAAGCCCCCCGTTCATGAAGCGGCGCGGATTATGAAGCCCGCGAATCTCAAAGCGCTGCTGATTCTACAACCACTCCGAGCCGGGCGCGGTGCAGATCCACTGGAATTGACTCAGCAATCCAGCGTCAGGTTGCTCATTAATCCGGCGCAGACCGGGTTGCCGTTTCCGTCCCCACCACCCTCGTGTAAAATTGCTGTCTTTTAAAGCCCGAGGCGCGGAGCCGACTTCCGTTCCCGGTTTGCCGGCTAGTAGGAGTAAAAGCAAGTTGACGCTGAAAAATGACCGATTTCTTCGTGCGCTGTGGCGCGAGCCTGTCGATGTGACCCCCGTCTGGATGATGCGCCAGGCTGGTCGCTACCTGCCGGAATACCGGGCCACCCGTGAACAGGCGGGGGACTTCATGACCCTGTGCAAGACTCCCGACCTGGCCTGTGAGGTCACGCTGCAGCCCTTGCGTCGTTATGCATTCGACGCCGCGATCCTGTTCTCCGATATTCTTACCATTCCTGACGCGCTGGGCCTTGACCTGTATTTTGTCTCTGGTGAAGGGCCGAAATTTCGCCACACCATTACCTCGCCGGAAGCAGTAGAGAAGCTGCCCGACGTGGATATGGCAGATGCCCTGTCCTATGTCACCGACGCAGTGGCGCTGATTCGTCGTGAGCTCAATGGCAGCGTGCCACTGATTGGCTTTTCCGGCAGTCCCTGGACTCTGGCCACTTATATGATTGAGGGTGGCGGCAGCAAGGATTTCCGGCTCGCCAAGTCGTTCCTGTACAACCATCCCGAAGCCATGCACCAGCTGCTGGACAAGCTGGCAGACTGTGTCACGGATTATTTGAACGCCCAGATTCGCGCCGGTGCCCAGGCGGTGCAGATCTTCGACACCTGGGGCGGAATTCTGACGCCCACGGCTTACCAGGACTTCTCCCTGCGCTACATGGAGAAAATCGTCGCCAACCTGATCAAGGAGTCCGAGGGCCGCAAGATACCGGCGATCCTGTTCACCAAGAATGGGGGGCAGTGGCTGGAATCCATGGCCAGTACCGGCTGCCAGGCGCTGGGTCTGGACTGGACTACCGACATCGGTAATGCGCGGCAACGGGTAGGTAACAAGGTTGCGCTGCAGGGCAATATGGATCCCTCCATTTTATACGCCAGTCCGGATTCAATCCGAGCCGAGGTCAAACGAATCCTGGCCAGTTTTGGGCCCGGGGAAGGACACGTCTTCAATCTGGGCCATGGCATCACGCCGGAAGTGAATCCGGATCATGTCAGCGCCTTCGTCGATGCGGTTCATGAGTATTCCGCCGAATTCCATCCGCAATAAGGGCCAGCAACAAACCGGCCGTCAGCAGTCGGATCGTCAACAACCGGGCGGCCAGCAGGCGATCATAGCGCTGGGCGCGAATGTTGATTCACCATTGGGCGCCCCGGACGTGACGGTGCAGGCGGCGGCGCAAGACTTGCGGGCGCTGGGACCAGTGCAGTTGTCATCCTTGCTGAGCACGGCGCCGGATAACTGTCCGCCAGGCAGCCCGGATTTCGTCAACGCCGTGGCGCTGGTGCAGATTGAGCAGCCGCTGGCAGCGCTTGCGCTGCTGGCCGAACTGCAGTCTGTCGAGCGCCGCTACGGCCGCTGCCGGGAGCCCGGTTTGCCGGTGAATGCGCCGCGCCCCCTCGATCTGGACCTGATCAGTTATGGCGAGTTGCGCCTTGAGTCCGCTGCGCTTACCTTGCCGCACCCCCGCGCCCACCAGCGTCAGTTTGTGCTGGCGCCGCTCGCCGAACTGGCGCCGGACCTGATCCTGCCGGGGTTTACCGTGTCCGTGCAGGCACTGCTGGCCGCATTGTCGGAGGGAGCCAGATAGAAACCTGCCGGGTGGCTTTTCACAATGATAATGTCACTAAAATCAGCGAAATGCAGCGATAATGCTGACTTGTTGGTGATGCGCTGAATTATGGCAAAATGCCCGAATTCGGTGACGATTTGCAACACATTTCAATGTTCTAATTCCCCCGAAAGTGGTAGCCTGTAGTCGATCAGGAGTGTGCATTGGTTTTGGACATTAATGGTGGCCATTGTGGTGGCGATTAATGGTTTGTAGCTGGCGGCCAGGCCTTGAAAAGCGGACTCTGGCGGCGCGCAGCGGCCCCGCCCGGGCAGCAGTTGATCCGGGCGCGATATCACCTCCGTAAGTGCGTGTCGTCACAGACGCGTCACGTGAAGCCGCTAGACTAGGCAAGGCAGTATCGCGATTGATTGCGGGAGGTGAGAGTGCAGCCCACCGGCCCGCAGAGCTGCTGATCAGCGTCGGAAGCGTCCCGAATAATGCGTCTGGACAGCACAGGAACAAGCACTGCACAGCATTAGAACAAAACCAACACCAGCCGAAACAAGGCCGAGAGAAGAGAGCGCGACGCAGTATGTCGATCTACCCACGCAAGCACAGTCAGGTATTGATACTGGCCGCCCTGTTGGCGACCGGTAGCATTGCTGTGCAAGCGCAAAGCATGATCTCGGTTACCGATGCCGATGCTGCCAATGTCAGTTTCCACCTTGCGCCCACTTCCAGCCTGAACGATGCGGCGCCGCTGATCAGCATTGCCCGCAGTGTTGAAGCCAAGGATTTCGAAGGCAACGTGGTCGAGAATGCTCTCAACTTCAATCTGGGCGTTACCCTTGCTCCGCTTCAGGGCCTGAATCTGCGTGCTGACGCCTGGCGCCAGCAGGTCGAGGAGGCGCCGGCTGCCACCGCGCCCGGCGCCACCTGGCAGGAGCCTGGCTCGGACCTGTATCTGGAAGACTCCAGCATCAACGAATTCAATCTGGATAATCCGCTGCTCGGCAGCGAACTCAACTCGAATGGCTTCGATCTGGGTGCGTCTTACGTGTGGGATTCAAGCCGCTTTGGCCAGTTCACCCTGAGCACCAAGGCCACCTATGTTCAGGAATTCGAGAATAACGGCAGTCTGCTGGACCTGGTGGATTCTGAGCTCGGCAATTTTGAAGATCGCGTGATCAGCCCCGAACTGCAAAGCAGCCTGATGCTGACCTGGCAGTTTGGCAATCACACCGCCAGCGCCATCACCAATTACTTTGATTCGTTCAAGGATATCAGCGAGCTCGATCTGGAAGAGATTAACGCCCTGGTGGATAACATCACCACCTTTGATCTGCAGTATGGCTACAGCGTCAAGACCGGCGACAAGGACCAGGCGGTAATCACCTTCGGTATCCGCAATATCTTCAACGAGCAGTCAGCGCAAATCCTCAATTCCACTACCCGCATCCTCGACCAGAACGGCCGCGTGGCCTACGGTTCAATTAAGTACCAGTTCTAATCACGCCGTCCGGCATCTCGATCACTGCAGACTCCAAAAGCACCAGGCAAAAAGAACCCCGCACTGGGCGGGGTTGAATGGTCTGCTCATTACCTGTTCCGCTGTCCGATGCCACATCAGCGCGGATTCGAGGACTGTCTGTCAGTGTAATTCCTGCCCTTGATCTGTCTGTGTTCAGCGTCACATTTATCCATGATTGTTGACCAGTTGTTCTGTGGCAGTGTCACTGGAGTAGCGACTGGCGCGCGCCAGACACCAGGCGTCCACGCGCACAACGCCGTGTTGGTGAAGGCAGTCTGCCAGGGCGTTTGCGGTTGCCATGGTGGTAATGACATCGTCGACAATCGCAATATGGCGGCAACCCGGTAGCGCGTCTGGACTTGTCATGGTGAATGCGCCAGCAACATTGCGTTGCCGGGCCAGCACAGATTGCATGCTGGTTTGTGCCGCAGTGGACCGGCGTCGGGTTACCGCCCTGGCGTTGAGCTGCAGGTCCAGTTCGCGACAAACAACGCGCGCAATCTCCAGTGCCTGATTATAGCCGCGCTGCCGCCAGCGCTGGCGATGCAGCGGCATGGGGAGCACAACTTCAGGCAGGGTGTCGTCCAGGTAGGCGCGCCGCACGGCATCCGCCAGCAGCAGCGCGAGATCGCGACCGTTGGCAAATCGGGCATGAAACTTCAAGCCGGCAACCAGCCTGTCCACAGGTTCACGGTAGTGCAGGGGCGCCACGCAGCGCGCTAGTGCAGGTGGGTTAGTCGCGCAGTACCCACAGGGAAGTGCCTGCCCGGCTGCTTGCTGCAGGGCGCAGCGCGGGCAGGGGGCTGTGAGCCAGGGCAAGGCATCGCGGCAGAGGGCGCAAAGACTGCTGGCATAACAAGGGCGCCGACAAAGCGAACAATTACCCGGTATCTGATCGAGCAGCACAAGCGCTTGCCTGGCCAGCCATTGGCGAGCTTTAAAGGGGCGCAGCATGGTGGCTGGTATGCTCCTGTGGCCGGATGGTGCCGAAGGCTTGGTCGCCAGACATTTAATTGCCTGGAGGTTTGCTTGTCAGGGGTTTTACGTATTCGGATTTTTAATATTGAAAGTATAGACAATCGACAACAGCATGCCCTTTTGCCGTAAGCGGCGGTATCTGCGCAGTCACGCATTCACTATAGGACACCTCTATTAATTCAGACAGGTCCCGCCCTGAAGGACAGAGACCTGTCTGAATTAATAGAGGTGCCCTATAATCGGGATACTTTGGAAAAGTAGTAACAGTAGTTATAAGGGGAACAAAGAATGGCCGATTACCGCGCGCCTATCGCGGATATGCAGTTTCTGCTGCGCGATGTCTTTCAGGCGGAACAACTGTTTGCCAGTATGCCGGACACCCAGGAAGTCACGGCAGACCTGGTGAATGCTATTGTCGAGGAAGCTGGAAAAATCGCAGAAGGTCTGCTGGCACCTATCAACCAGTCTGGCGACCAGGAGGGCTGCAAGTGGCAGGATGGTGTGGTGTCCACGCCAGCTGGCTTCAAGGATGCCTACCGGGCCTATGCCGAAGGTGGCTGGGCCGGACTCACCGGTGACGTGAATTACGGCGGCCAGGGGATGCCAAAGGTGCTGTCGGCCCTGATCGAGGAAATGTGCTTCGCAGCCAATTCCTCTTTCGCGCTGTACACCATTCTCAATACCGGTGCCACGCTGACCCTCAGTCAACATGCCAGCGATGAGCTCAAGCAGCGCTTCCTGCCGCGCATGTACGAAGGCCGTTGGTCCGGCACCATGTGCTTGACCGAGCCCCATGCGGGTACCGACCTGGGAATGATCAAGACCCGGGCCGTACCCCAGGACGACGGCAGCTATTTGCTGACCGGCACCAAGATCTTTATTACCGCTGGTGAACACGACCTCACTGAAAACATCATCCACCTGGTGCTGGCCAAGTTGCCGGATGCACCAGATGGCCCGCGTGGCATATCCCTGTTCCTGGTACCAAAAATGGTGGTCGGCGAGGATGGCGAGCTGACCGGGGCCAACAATAATGTGCGCTGTGGCTCCATTGAACACAAAATGGGTATCAAGGGGTCAGCCACCTGCGTGATGAATTTTGACGGTGCGCGGGGCTACCTGGTGGGCAAGGAAAACAATGGCCTGGCCAACATGTTCACGATGATGAACTATGAGCGTTTGTCCATGGGCCTGCAGGGCAATGGACACGCCGACAGTTCCTATCAGGTCGCTTCCGCCTATGCCAAGGACCGGATCCAGGGCCGCGCCCCTACCGGGCCGGTGAATGCCGAACAAGCCGCGGATCCAATCATTGTGCACCCCGACGTGCGGCGCATGCTGCTGACCATTCGTGCCAATGTCATGGCCGGCCGCGCGTTGTCACTGTATGCCGCGCTACAGCTTGATACCGCCCGCTTCCATCCGGATGCCGAGGCCCGGGCCAAGGCTGAAAAGCTGGTGGCGCTGCTGATTCCCGTACAGAAAGCCTACTGTACCGACCGTGGATTTGAGTCTTGTGTGCTGGCGCAGCAGGTACTCGGTGGGCACGGCTATGTAGTGGAATGGGGTCTGGAGCAGAACGTCCGCGATGCCCGTATCGCCCAGATTTACGAAGGAGCGAACGGCATCCAGGCGCTTGATCTCACCGGCAGAAAAACAGTTCGCGCCAATGGTGAACTGCTGCAGGTGTTGCTCGGCGACATGGAGGCATTTATCGCCAGCCAGCAGGAAGTAGCGGGTATGCAAACCTACCTGCCGATTCTTGCAGACTGCAAAAAGCGTCTTGAGGATGTCACCGCCACGGTGATTGCCAATGCCGCGGAAAATCCTGACGAGATCGGTGCCGCGTCCTATGCCTATATGGAGTTAATGGGCCTGAGCCTGTACTGCTTCATGTGGCAGCGGATTCTGGCTGCGGCGCTTGCGGCGCGTGAGGCTGGTGACAGTGACGCTGATTTCATTGCTGGCTTGATCAGTACCGGTGAGTTTTTCTTCAGCCGGATGCTGCCCCGTGCCGACTCGCTGGTTCAGGAAATCAGGGCCGGTTCCGCATCCCTGATGGCTATGCGCGCCGAGCAGTTCTAGCTCAGATTACCCAGTCCACATTGTCTTCAATCATGCCGCGGTAAGCGCTGGGATCCTGATTCTTTTCGGTGATCAGAATCAGGTTGCCACCGCGCATGGGAATCACGACGCCGGAAAAGCGATCATCACCGATGCTGAATTCCTGACTCACCGGCGAATTATTAATGGTGATCACGTTAATTGCGCCTTGATCACCGTCGAGAATGAGGTGGGAACTCTGAAACGGCTGCGCGATATCGCAGGGCTGCGCATAACGTACCGGCATATTCTGCAGGAAGCTGGCGTTGCTCAGGCGTGAGCCCGAGTTAGCCATCACGTTACTTATTGTCGGCATCGCAACGCTGGTGCCAAGACCGCCTGCGGCGATTGCATTGAGTTGTTCTGACTCATGATAGATGTGCGCAATCACATCGTTACCGAAGGCCATCTCTTCGGCGCTGGGGCCGCGATTGACCGGCAAGGCGATGCTCAGGCCCACTGCCAGCAGCAAGCATGCGGCGATTGCGTAGTAGCGACGCTGCCCGCCTGGCTTGTCGGCATGGCTTGCGTTGCCTGCTGCATTGCTCTGGGCGCTCGCGCGAGCCCGCCTGGCGGCGAGTTCATCGCTTGCCTTGGGATTTGCTTCTGCGCTTGCCTGTGAAGTATCGATTCCGGCCTGTTCAGGTATGGCAAGCAGTCGCGCCTTCAGCCCCGACGGCGGGATACTGGCGGCGGCCAGTTCCATCAACTGGCCGTTCAGGGCCAGGGTCTGGTCCAGAATGCGTTGCAAATCAGGATTTGCAGCGGCCGCATCCAGGGTGTCCTGGTCGAGGTTGTCGGGGTCAGCGTAGACCCGTTTGCGAAATTCTAGTTCATCCATCTCTGGCGTATCTCTTGATAATGTCCTGCTGATTAGTTCCTGCTAGTCGTCGCTGTCACTGGCATTGATATCCACGCCGAATTCCTGTTTCAGCTTGCTGCGCGCCCGAAACAACCGGGTCATTACCGTATTGTTGTTCAAATCCAGAATGGCGGCGATTTCCTTGCCGCTGAAGCCACCAATTACCTGTAGCAACAGGGGCTCCCGGTAATCTTCATCCAGCCGCCGAATGGCATTCAGCAGCAACTCACGATCCATTTTTCGGTCTGGTTCCTGGTCCTGAGCTTCGGCGACGGCCTGGCCTTCGATATCCACCAGTTCCGGCCGGTAACGCTCATACTGTCGCGCGTTCTCACGCCGCAGTATGGTGAACAGCCAGGCCTTTGCTGCCTTGTCGTTCTCCAGACTATCCAATGACCGCCAGGCCCGCAGAAATGTTTCCTGGACCAGATCCTCAGCCATGGGCTGATTCCTGGTCAGCCACAGGGCATAACGAAAGACATCCTGGTAGAGGCTGTCTACCAGTGATTCGTAGCGCTGGCGCTTGGTGTTTCCGTGTAGGACCGGGACTTCGCTCATTATTCTTCAGATCGGAGGAAAAAATCCGGACACTGGCTAAACAAGCCAGGCAGCGTGGCTCAATATCACGCCGTCTCGAGTTCCCGGGGCTGGAAGTGTGCCCTATTTGTCAACAGTCATTCAAGTTGAGAACCGGGGTCGACGGCGCAGTACTTCAAGGCAAGACAACAACAAGCGGGCAATGAGTCAGTTCAGCTTGGCCGGGGGTGTCTGTATACTTGCCGGCTATCATTATTCACTCACGCGAGGACTCCGGCACAAGAGTTCCAGCGCAATAGTTCAGGAACAAGGCAAGCAGGGATATGACCAGAGTAGCAATCGCCGGCGCTGCCGGCCGGATGGGGCGCAACCTCGTCACCGCAGTGTCGCAAAGTCCGGACGAGATTAACGTCACCGTGGCCACGGTACTGGCGGATGATCCCTGTCTCGGTGTCGATGTGGGGCTGCTGGCCATGGGCGCCAGCATTGGCGTCACCACTACCCTCGACCTGGCGGGCCAGGTTGATGAATTCGACGTGCTGATTGATTTCACGTCCCCGGAATCCAGTCTGGCTCATCTGGCGCTGTGCCAGCAGGCTGGCAAGGCCATCGTCATTGGCACCACGGGTTTTTCCCAGGACCAGAAAGCGAGCATCGCTGCAGTCACCGATATCCCCGTGGTATTTGCACCGAACATGAGCGTCGGGGTGAACCTCTGCCTGCAGCTGCTGCGTCAGGCGGCATCGGTACTGGGCGATGATTTTGACGTCGAGATTGTCGAAGCCCATCACCGCATGAAAAAAGATGCCCCCTCGGGCACCGCCCTGCGCATGGGCGAGGTGGTCGCGGAAACCCTGGGCCGGGACCTGGAAACCGATGCAGTTTACGGCCGGGAAGGCATGGGCGAAGAGCGTGATCCGAAGACCATCGGATTTGCCACGGTGCGCGGCGGCGACATTGTCGGAGATCATACGGTGATGTTTGCCGGGATGGGCGAGCGCATTGAGATCAGTCACCGGGCCAGTTCGCGCATGACCTTTGCCAGCGGGGCAGTGCGCGCTGCACGCTGGGTACATGGCCGCGAACCCGGGGTTTACACCATGCAGGATGTCCTCGAACTGAGTGAATAGGCCGAGTGGCAGCATGCCGAATGGACAAACGCTGGTAAGTTTTTATACAATGCGCACCCATTATGAACCACGCTGAACTATTCAGATGTGTCTGAAACATAAACAAAGGCGGAGTGAATCCATTTCATTCCGCTTTTTTTTGCCTGGGTAAAACCCACGTCGAAAACTGGAGAAACAGGAGTAATAGTGACCGGATCAGCTGTTTTGGCCCTTGAAGACGGGAGTATTTTTTACGGCACCTCGATCGGTGCTGAGGGTAGCTCTGTTGGGGAAGTGGTATTCAACACTTCAATGACCGGCTATCAGGAAATACTCACCGATCCCTCGTATGCACAACAAATCGTAACCCTGACCTACCCTCATATCGGTAATACCGGCACCAACGACGAGGATAACGAGTCGGACAAGGTGTGGAGCACCGGTCTGGTTATCCGGGACCTGCCGCTATTGGACAGCAGCTGGCGTAAACAGCAATCTCTCAATGAATTCCTGCGGCTACGCAACACTATCGCCATTGCCGAGATCGATACGCGTCGCCTGACACGTCTGCTGCGCGATAAGGGGCCGCTGAACGGGTGTCTGATGGCGGGCTATGCGCTCGTGGATCAGGGTGCCGATGCTGCGGTGCAGAAAGCGAAAGAATTTCCAGGCCTCAAAGGCATGGATCTGGCCAGGGAAGTTACTGCGGCAGACCGCTACTACTGGACCGAGGGTGAGTGGGAGCTGGGCAAGGGGTATTCCGAACCGAGCGACAGCAGGTATCACGTCGTTGCCTATGACTATGGGGTCAAGCGTAACATTTTACGCATGCTGGTCTCACGCGGCTGCAAAGTGACTGTCGTGCCAGCCCAGACTTCCGCCAGGGAAGTGATGGAGCTGAAACCGGACGGCGTGTTTCTGTCCAACGGACCTGGAGATCCGGAGCCCTGTGACTATGCGATCAAGGCAATTCAGGAACTGCTGGAGCAGAACATCCCCATGTTTGGTATCTGTCTTGGCTGTCAGCTGCTGGCCCTGGCCTGCGGCGCAAAGACCGTGAAAATGCAGCTGGGTCATCATGGCGCCAACCATCCGGTACAGGATTTGCGCAACGGCACGGTACTCATCAGCAGCCAGAACCACGGCTTCGCGGTAGATCAGGACAGCATGCCTGACAATCTGGAAATGACCCACAAGTCCTTGTTTGACGGTACGCTTCAAGGTATTGCCCGCAAAGACAAGCCAGCCTTTGCCTTCCAGGGTCACCCTGAAGCAAGCCCCGGTCCTCACGACGTGGCACCGCTTTTCGACCATTTTATCGACCTGATGAAAGAGCATGCTGCCTGACGGTGAGCAAACGCCAGACATCTTTCGAAACTGAACCAGCAACTGACAGCAACCAAATTGAGAAACCAAAAGCCGATTTATGCCATCAAGAACTGATCTGAAAAGTATTCTTATCCTGGGCGCCGGGCCGATTGTTATCGGCCAGGCTTGTGAATTCGACTATTCCGGCGCTCAGGCCTGCCAGGCGCTGAAGGAAGAGGGCTACCGGGTAATCCTGGTGAACTCCAATCCCGCCACTATCATGACCGATCCGGCCATGGCCGATGCCACATACATCGAGCCGGTCAAATGGCAGATTGTTGAGAAGATTATTGCCAAGGAACGACCCGATGCGGTCCTGCCAACCATGGGTGGCCAAACCGCACTCAACTGCGCACTGGATCTGAACAAGCACGGCGTACTGGACAAGTATAACGTTGAGCTGATTGGTGCCAACAGCCATGCCATCGACAAGGCCGAGGACCGGCAGCTGTTTGACGATGCGATGCGCAATATCGGCCTGGAAACGCCAGCCCACGGTCTGGCGCACAATATGGAAGAAGCCTGGGCCGCGCAAAAGGAAACCGGCTTCCCCTGTATTATTCGCCCGTCCTATACCCTGGGCGGCTCCGGTGGCGGTATCGCCTACAACAAAGAAGAATTTGAGGAAATCTGTTCCCGCGGTCTCGAACTTTCGCCAACCAATGAATTATTGATCGATGAGTCTTTAATTGGCTGGAAAGAATACGAGCTTGAGGTGGTGCGCGACAAGCACGACAACTGCATCATTGTCTGTGCCATCGAAAACGTGGATGCCATGGGTATGCACACCGGCGACTCCATTACCGTCGCGCCCGCCCAGACCCTGACCGACAAGGAATACCAGATTCTGCGTAATGCGGCGATTGCCATTCTGCGCGAAATCGGTGTGGAAACCGGCGGTTCCAATGTGCAGTTCGCCATTGACCCGGAAACCGGTCGCCTGGTGATTATTGAGATGAACCCGCGGGTGTCGCGTTCTTCAGCACTGGCCTCCAAGGCAACCGGCTTTCCCATTGCGCGAGTCGCCGCCAAGCTGGCCTGTGGCTACACGCTGGACGAGCTGCGCAACGAGATCACCGGCGGGGTTACACCATCCTCGTTCGAGCCCAGCATCGACTACGTGGTAACCAAGATTCCACGGTTTACCTTTGAGAAATTCCCCGAAGCCAACGACCGCATTTCCACCCAGATGAAGTCGGTGGGTGAGGTGATGGCGATTGGCCGGACATTCCAGGAATCATTGCAGAAAGCCCTGCGCGGCCTGGAAGTAGACGTCTGTGGTTTCGAACCGGTACTGGACAGCAAGGTCAGCAACGCCCGGCAGAAACTCACCCGCGAGCTTACCGAGGCCAGCGCCAACCGGATCTGGTACGTGGCCGATGCGTTCCGACAGGACTGGTCGATCCAAACCGTTTACGACCTTACCGGCATTGATCCCTGGTTTCTGGTTCAGATCGAGGACCTGGTGAAGACAGAAATGCTGGTGGCGGCGCAAAAGCTGGAAGACATCGACAAGGCGCAAATGCTGCGCCTCAAGCGCAAGGGCTTCTCTGACGAGCGTCTGGCCCAGGTACTTGGTATCACCGAGCTGGAAGTACAGGAGGCACGCCACAAGCTGGGCGTGCGCCCGGTCTACAAGCGGGTTGATACCTGCGCGGCGGAGTTCGTCTCCACCACGGCCTATATGTACTCCACCTACGAGGAAGAGTGCGAGGCGGAAGTCACCGACCGTGATAAGATCATGGTGCTCGGCGGCGGACCGAACCGTATTGGCCAGGGTATCGAGTTTGATTACTGCTGTGTCCACGCGGCATTGGCCATGGCCGAAGAAGGCTATGAAACCATCATGGTCAACTGCAACCCGGAAACCGTGTCGACCGACTACAACATCTCCGATCGTCTCTACTTCGAGCCGTTGACCTTCGAGGATGTGCTGGAGATTGTCGAAATTGAAAAGCCCAAGGGCGTCATCGTCCAGTTTGGTGGCCAGACGCCGCTGAACCTGGTCAAGCGCCTGGAAGCCGCAGGCGTACCGGTGATCGGCACCAGCCCGGATGCTATCGACCGCGCCGAGGACCGGGAGCGATTCCAGAAGCTTATTCAGAAGCTGAATCTCAAGCAGCCAGCCAACTGCACGGTGCGCAGCCTGGATGAGGCGGTCAAGGAAGCCAATCGGATCTCCTATCCTTTGGTGGTGCGCCCGTCATACGTGCTCGGTGGTCGCGCCATGGAAATCGTGTATAACGAGGAAGAGCTGCGGCGCTATATGGATGAAGCGGTACGGGTTTCCAGGGACAATCCGGTGCTGCTGGATTACTTCCTGCCGTCTGCCATAGAAATCGATGTGGACCTGGTGTGCGACGGCGAAGAAGTCGTGGTCGGCGCCATCATGCAGCACATAGAACAGGCTGGCATTCACTCCGGTGACTCCGCCTGTTCATTGCCGCCGTACAATCTGTCCGCCGAGGTCCAGGATGAAATCCGCGAGCAGGTCAAAGCCCTGGCGCTGGAGCTGGGCGTGATCGGCCTGATGAATACCCAGCTTGCCTACCAGGATGGCGAGTTGTACATCATTGAGGTAAACCCCCGCGCGTCACGCACCGTGCCGTTCATCTCCAAGTGCATTGGCATCTCGCTGGCGAAGGTCGCTGCGCGCTGCATGATTGGTAAAAAACTCAAGGACCAGGGTTTCACCAAAGAGATTATTCCGCGCACCTACGCGGTCAAGGAAGCGGTGTTCCCGTTCAACAAATTCCCGGGCGTCGACCCGATTCTTGGCCCGGAAATGAAGTCCACCGGTGAAGTTATGGGGGTGGGCAAGACCTTCGCCGAGGCCTACGCCAAGGCCCAGCTGGGCGCTGGTGAAGAGTTTGAAACCAGCGGCACGGCGTTCATCAGCGTGCGCGATGCGGACAAGGGCAGTGTCGTGGAAGTGGCTCAGAAGCTGAGCAAGCTTGGCTATAACCTGGTGGCCACGCGGGGCACGGCGAAGATCATTGAAGACGCGGGGTTGGCGGTCAAGCCGGTGAACAAGGTCGCCGAAGGTAGACCGCACATAGTCGATATGCTAAAAAATGACGAAATCCAGCTGGTCTTCAATACTACCGAAGGCAAGCAGGCTATCGCCGATTCCTCCCAGATCCGACGCACAGCCCTCCGTCACGATGTGTTCTGCACCACAACCATCGCCGGCGCGCTGGCAGTTTGCGAGGCGCTGGAGTTCGGTAACAACATGTCCGTCTATACCATCCAGGATCTGCACGCCGAGCTGGCGTAATTGATCTGATTCCGGCCGGACTGCTGCCTAGACCTTGAGCAGCCCGGCTGGTCAGGACTGCCGGAAACCGGCGGCATTGGCGGCAACACCGACAGAAGCAATTACTATGCAAAAAGTACCCATGACCGTCGCCGGCGCCGAAAAGCTGCGCGCGGAGCTAAGCGAATTGAAAACGGTGAAACGCCCGAAGATCTCGGCGGCCATCGCCGACGCGCGCGAGCACGGTGACCTGAAAGAAAACGCCGAATATCATGCCGCGCGCGAGCAGCAAAGCTTCTGCGAGGGCCGGATCAAGGAAATCGAGGGCAAGCTGGCGGATTCCGAGGTCATCGATGTAACCAAGATCGAACCCTCCGGGCGCGTTATTTTCGGCACTACCGTCACCCTCTACAACATCAATACTGAAGAATCGGTCAAGTATCAGATCGTCGGTGAAGACGAAGCCGATGTGCCGTCTGGAAAGATTTCTGTGGCCTCACCCATTGCCCGCGCCGTGATGGGCAAGCATGAAGGTGATGAAATTGTGGTCAAGGCGCCGGCTGGCGAACTTGAATACGAAATCGAGGCGGTAGAGCACCTCTAGTCCGATTCTGGACTGCCTCTCAGGTCTGGCTGTTTTTATGCCGCACCAGATTTGACAGTTTTGGATCCGGCTTGCGCGCCGCTCGAAACAGCAGAATGACGTGGCCGATACTCTGCACGCACTCGGCGCTGAAATCCGCGCAAATCTGCGCGGAAAGCGCTTTCTTCTCGTCCCGATCGGCAACAATCTTCACTTTGATCAGTTCATGCTCCGTCAGGGCGCGCTCCAGCTCCTCGCGAATATTCTCGCTAAGGCCCTTCTGGGCAATAGTGACTACCGGATTCAGGCTGTGGCCAATTTGTCGGTAGCGTTTTTTGTCGGCATTGCTCAGTGGCATAAATCGGAATCTCTGTGCGGGTTCTGCCGCAGGTGGCGGAACCTGCTGGTAAAGTCAGGGAAAGGACGCGGATTCTAGCAGCTTGGCATGCGCTGGCAACTCCTGGCCCGGGTTTAATAGTGGCTCTGTCAGTCCTACATCCTCGATATCAGTTTAAAACCAGGCCATGGCCTTGGGTACGGGCTGGAGCAGAGGGTTCTCAGGCAATGGATCAGTGCTCCATGCCACACCGCAGACGAGGCACTCGCCAAAGATGTGACCTGCAGCGCTGCTGGCACTAGAATTGGCTCCAGCAGGGCGACCAGCGCGGATCGCGCGGCTGGCGCAATAGTCACGATGACGAGAGACTGATGTCCCGATCTAAAAGCAGCAAACAGTGGCTCAAAGAGCATTTCGACGACCAGTACGTGCGGCAGAGCCAGGATCAGGGCTATCGCTCCCGCGCCAGCTTCAAGTTGCTGGAGATCCAGGATAAGGACCGGCTAATGCAACCGGGCATGACGGTCGTAGACCTCGGTGCGGCTCCCGGTGGCTGGTCCCAGGTCGCTGCGCAACTGGTGGGTCACAAGGGCCGGGTTATCGCCTGCGACCTGTTGGCCATGGACGCGGTGGCGGGCGTGGAATTCGTGCAGGGCGATTTCACCGAACAGTCGGTTCTGGACGACATTCTGGCGAAACTGGGTCCCGATGGCGCTGACCTTGTAATCTCGGATATGGCCCCCAATCTCTCAGGGATGAAGGACATTGACCAACCGCGCGCCATGGATTTGGCCGAACTGGCGCTGGACCTGGCGAGAACCACCCTGCATGATGGAGCGTACTTCCTGGTAAAGGTCTTCCAGGGTGAGGGTTTCGATGCCTTTCGGCATGACATGCAAACCAGTTTCACCTCGGTCAAGACCAGGAAACCAGGGGCTTCCCGGCAGAGATCACGAGAAGTGTATCTGCTCGGCGCCGGATTCAAGGCAGTGGGCTGAAAAGTAATGCAAATTTTCAGCAGGCCTTTAGAATTAAGAATCACCCCTGAATTCTGTTTTTGCAATCTGCCGGTCCCGAATCGGCTGTCTGACGCTACACAAGCCGTCAAAAAGAGTGCCCCAGGGTACTCGATCTTGGAGATAACCCCTTGAACGATATGGCAAAAAACCTAATTCTCTGGATGATTATCGCTGGTGTGCTGTTGACTGTGTTCAACAACATCAATCAGGAAACCAGAGAAGAGAGCATTAATTACTCCGAATTCATCCGGGAAGTGCGTTCCGGGCGCGTGAGTGCCGTCGAGCTATCGGGCATCAACATCACCGGTATTCGCACCGACAACACGCAGTTTCGTACTGTGATGCCGCTGATTGGCGACGATCAGCTGATGGATGACCTGTTTAACAACGATGTGGAGATTATTGCTCGCGAACCCGAGCAGCAGAGTATCTGGACCCAACTGCTGGTGGCGAGTTTCCCGATCCTGATCATCATTGCCCTGTTCTTCTTCTTCATGCGGCAAATGCAGGGTGGTGGCGCCGGTGGCAAGGGCGGTCCCATGTCCTTCGGCAAGAGCAAGGCCAAGCTGCTGGGTGAAGACCAGATCAAGGTCACCTTTGCTGACGTTGCCGGGGTGGACGAGGCCAAGGAAGACGTTCAGGAGCTGGTTGAGTTCCTGCGTGAACCCGATAAATTTCAACGTCTTGGCGGTCGTATTCCCCGTGGCGTGCTGATGGTTGGCCAGCCTGGTACCGGTAAGACCCTGCTTGCCAAGGCCATTGCCGGCGAAGCAAAGGTACCGTTTTTCTCAATCTCCGGTTCTGACTTCGTGGAAATGTTCGTGGGTGTTGGTGCCTCGCGGGTACGCGACATGTTCGATCAGGCCAAGAAGCAGTCACCCTGCATCATTTTTATTGATGAGATTGATGCCGTTGGCCGGCACCGTGGTGCCGGTCTGGGCGGCGGTCACGATGAGCGCGAACAGACCCTGAACCAGTTACTGGTGGAAATGGATGGTTTTGAAGGCAATGACGGTGTGATCGTCATGGCTGCCACCAACCGTCCGGACGTGCTGGACCCGGCGCTGCTGCGTCCCGGCCGTTTCGACCGCCAGGTAGTGGTGGGTCTGCCGGATATTCGCGGCCGCGAACAGATTCTCAAGGTGCACATGCGCAAGGTGCCGATTGACGATCGAGTCAAGGCTGGCGTCATTGCCCGCGGTACCCCGGGTTTCTCCGGCGCCGATCTGGCCAACCTGTGTAACGAGGCGGCCCTGTTTGCTGCCCGCGCCGGCAAGCGCCTGGTGTCCATGGAAGAGTTTGAAAAGGCGAAAGACAAGATCATGATGGGCGCGGAGCGCAAGTCCATGGTCATGTCTGAGAAAGAGCGCCTTAACACTGCCTATCACGAATCCGGCCACGCCATTGTTGGCCGACTGGTGCCTGAGCATGATCCGGTCTACAAGGTGAGCATTATTCCCCGCGGCCGCGCCCTGGGTGTAACCATGTTTCTGCCGGAAGAAGACCGCTACAGTCTCAGCAAGCAGTCCATTCTCAGCCAGATCAGCAGCCTTTATGGCGGCCGGATCGCCGAAGAGATGACGCTGGGCAAGGAAGGGGTGACGACTGGTGCCTCCAATGACATCCAGCGTGCCACTGAAATGGCGCGCAACATGGTCACCAAATGGGGTCTGTCCGATGAGCTTGGCCCGCTGCAGTATTCCGAGGATGAGGGCGAGGTTTTCCTCGGTCGCTCTGCGGGTAGCCAGAACAAGTCAGTGTCCAGCGATACTGCCAAGGCTATCGACCGTGAGGTTCGCAAGATCATCGACGATTGCTACACCCGCGCCAAGGAAATCCTGGAAACCAACCGGGACAAGCTGGAATTGATGAAAGACGCCTTGATGGAATACGAGACCATTGATGTCGAGCAGATCAATGACATCATGAATGGCAAGAAGCCGCGTCCGCCGGCCGACTGGACCGATCGCAACGACAGCGATTCCGGTGCCAGCGCGGTCAAGGACGACGATGGCAAGGATTCCAGGCAAGACGACAAGGACAGCGTCGACACATCCGGCAAAATTGGTGGACCGGCCAGCGAGCACTAGCGGCTACCTGGCCACACCACACCTGCACTCGTAATGAGTTTCACCCTGCAAGCCGGAGCCAGGCAGATCGATCTGTCGGCTCCGGTCTGCATGGGCATTATCAATACCACCCCTGATTCCTTCTCTGACGGCGCCAACCTGGCCGCCACTGGCAATGACCGGTTTCGCGTTGATGTGGACAAGGTGTTGCGCATGGCTGAAGCCATGCTTGCCGAAGGCGCAAGCTTTGTCGATATTGGTGGTGAGTCCACCCGGCCCGGTGCCGAGCCGGTATCGATCCAGGAAGAGCTGGACCGGGTAATCCCCCCCATTGAGGCGATCCGCCAGCGTCTGGACGTGTGCATCTCCGTGGATACCAGCTCTCCCCAGGTAATCACGGCCGCCACTGCAGCCGGTGCCGAACTGGTCAACGATGTGCGTGCCCTGACTCGTGACGGCGCGCTGCAGGCTGCAGCTGCCAGCAACGCCGCGGTTTGCCTGATGCATATGCAGGGGCAGCCGAGCACCATGCAGCAGGCGATTCACTATGATGTCGATGTGGTTGCCGAGGTCGGCAACTTTCTGAATGAACGGGCAAGCGCCTGCCGCACGGCCGGTATTAACCATAACCAGCTGTTGATCGACCCGGGATTTGGTTTCGGCAAGACCGTGGAACACAATTTCCGCTTGCTGAAGCACCTGGCCGCGTTCAAGACGCTGGATCTGCCGCTGCTGGTGGGTATCTCCCGCAAGTCGATGCTTGGCAAGGTGACCGGTCGCGATGTAGAGCAGCGTTTGCCGGCATCTGTGGCGGCCGCAACTCTGGCGATGATCGGCGGCGCACACATTATTCGTGCCCATGACGTGGCTGCAACCATGGATGCAATTAGAGTACACTGCGCGTTCCGGGAACAGTGACAGGGAAGCCCAAACGCTATGGCCAGCAATCAGAAAACGGCCGCAAAACAAAAGCAGTATTTTGGCACCGATGGCATCAGGGGAACGGTAGGCACTGCGCCCATCACTCCGGATTTCATGCTCAAGCTTGGTTGGGCCGCAGGTCGCGTTTTTGCCCAGCAGGGCAATGGTCGTAACAAGATTCTGATCGGGAAAGACACCCGCATCTCTGGCTACATGTTTGAAGCCGCCCTGGAAGCTGGCGTCACCGCGGCCGGGGTCGATATTATCCTTACCGGGCCTATGCCCACACCAGCAATTGCCTATCTGACTCGCACCCTCCGGGCGCAGGCCGGAATCGTTATCAGTGCGTCGCACAACGCCTTCCAGGACAACGGCATCAAGTTCTTCTCCGGCCAGGGCACCAAGCTTCCCGATGAGATTGAGCTGGCGATTGAGGCGCAGCTGACCAAAAATGTGACAACTGTTGCCTCTGAAACACTGGGCAAGGCGTCACGCATGAACGATGCGGCCGGGCGCTATATCGAATTCTGTAAATCCACAGTCGGCACCAACCTGAAGTTCAACGGCTTAAAGATCGTCGTGGACTGTGCCCATGGTTCGACCTATCACATTGCTCCGGCGGTGTTCGAAGAACTGGGCGCCAAAGTCAAGGCAATCGGCGTCTCGCCGGATGGGTTGAATATCAATCTTAATAGCGGTTCCACCTCGCCGCAGCGCCTGGCCGAGGCAGTGCTGGAAGAAAAGGCGGACCTGGGTATTGCCTTCGATGGCGATGGAGACCGTGTGATTATGGTCGATCACAACGGCCAGGTGGTTGATGGCGATGAAGTGCTGTATGTCATCGCTCGCGACCGGCGCAAGCAGAACATTGATTTCGGAGGCGTAGTGGGCACCGCCATGACGAATCTGGGGCTGGAGCTGGCGCTCGATGCCCTGGGTGTGCCATTCGCGCGCGCCAAGGTTGGTGATCGCTACGTTATGTCGGAGCTATTGCAGCGTGGCTGGCGTCTGGGCGGTGAGTCCTCGGGTCACATTATCTGCCTGGATATCACGACCACCGGCGATGGCATCCTGGCGGCGATCCAGGCACTGGCGGCTATTGTTCGCAGTGAGCAGCCGCTGGCGGATTTGCGTGGCAAGATGCGCAAGTTTCCGCAGTCCATGGTCAACGTCAAATTGCCCCGCAAGATCGACCTGAGCGGTAATACCGCAGTACAGTCGGCGGTATCCGACGTGGAAGCAAAACTGGGCAGTAAGGGCCGGGTCCTGTTACGGCCGTCCGGCACCGAACCGGTGGTCCGGGTGATGGTGGAGGGTGAGGACCTGGATACCGTCAATCGCCTTGCCCAGGAGTTGTCGGAACTGGTGGCCGCAGAAGTAGCCAGCGCCAGCTGATCAGCGGGCTCTCGATCCACCAATCCGATCCTCGACACCGGCAATTTGACCAATTTGACAAACCCCTATTTATTGCAACACCCAGGTAACTTGGGTAGTATTGGCGCCCGTTTTATTCGGGCCCCGGGAAGCATGCGTTGACAGTCAGTCCACGTTCGCCATTGATCATCGGTAACTGGAAGATGCACGGCACGATAGAGTCCGTGCAGCAGCTGCTTGATGGACTGATCGCCGGGCTCGAGTCCGTGGCCGCTGCCACTGAGTTGGCGGTGTGCCCCAGTTTTGTTCATCTGGGCCTGACCCGGGAAGCATTGGCTGAGACCCGGATAGCAACAGGCGCCCAAAATGCCCATGCCGAATCTGCCGGAGCATTTACCGGTGAGGTGGCGGCAGCGATGCTGGCGGAATTGGGACTGACCTATGTGCTGGTCGGCCACTCAGAGCGTCGCCAGCTATTCGCTGAATCTGATGCTGATGTGGCAGCCAAGTTTGCGGCAGTTCAGCAACAGGGCATGATCCCGGTGCTTTGTCTTGGCGAAACCCTGACGCAGCGTGAACAGGGTGAAACCGAGGCAACGGTACTGGGGCAGTTGAATGCCGTCCTGGATAGCAGCGGCATCGAGTCGCTCCGCGACGCGGTCATTGCCTATGAGCCGGTGTGGGCCATCGGCACCGGTAAAACTGCCAGTCCCGAACAGGCACAGCAGGTGCATCGGGTGATCAGAGAACACCTGGCGGCGCAAGACAGCGAAGTCGCTGCCCGGATGCGCATCCTCTATGGTGGGAGCGTAAAGAGTAGCAATGCGGGCGAGTTGTTCTCCCAGCCAGACATCGATGGTGGCCTGGTGGGTGGCGCGTCACTGAAAGCAGACGAATTCATAGCCATAGCAACAAGTGTGGAATAGAGAATCATGGAAACCCTGGTAGTTATCGTACATGTCATCGTCGCCATCGCCATTGTTGGCCTGGTCCTGCTGCAGCAGGGCAAGGGTGCCGACGCTGGTGCTTCTTTTGGCGCCGGGTCCTCGCAAACCGTGTTCGGTTCTTCCGGCAGCGGTAACTTCCTGGTCAAGGCGACCACGATTGCGGCGACTATTTTCTTCGTTACCAGCCTGTCACTGGCGATCTTTGCCCGCAGCCAGGCTGGCGGCAGCACCTCACAGGGCATGCCGGTGGTGAACGAAGAGCTCATTCAGGAGCAGCAGAACAACGCCCAGTCGGATGTACCGCAAATCGAGGCCGACCAGGCACCGGTGGATGCGGGCAACGACGTGCCGGCGCTGCCTGACACTGATAACTAGACGGACGCTCGCGCGAACTGGCCGTCAGGCCAGCTACCCTCGTAGGGCAGTAAGTAGCTAGACATGCAGAATTATGCCGAAGTGGTGGAATTGGTAGACGCCGTGCAGGATGCACAAGTGTCGCGGAGGACAGGACGTCCGGGAGCGACCACGCTAACTGGCCGTCAGGCCAGCACCTCCCGTAGGGCAGTAAGTAAGTAGACATGCAGAATTATGCCGAAGTGGTGGAATTGGTAGACGCTGTGCAGGATGCACAAGTGTCGCGGAGGACAGGACGTCCGGGAGCGACCACGCTAACTGGCCGTCAGGCCAGCTACCCTCGTAGGGCAGTAAGTAGCTAGACATGCAGAATCATGCCGAAGTGGTGGAATTGGTAGACACGCTATCTTGAGGGGGTAGTGAGCATCGCTCGTGCGGGTTCAAGTCCCGCCTTCGGCACCAAATTAGTAAGAAACGCGCTTCTCCAGCGCGGACAGCCCATTCGAGATTGCTCGGAATAGTGAGCATCGCTCGTGCGGGTTCAAGTCCCGCCTTCGGCACCATATCTTTTCTTGGCTGCGCTCGCGTCGTTGTTGTTCAGCGAATTGGGCTGGCGAGGAGTAAGCCCTGTTGGCGATCCTGCCCTCTCCTGGCTAACCTCCGGCTGGTGTAGCGTCAGTCCCGGCTTGAAATTCTCCAAATCAGAACCATATCTAGTACCAGCTGGACGCATATATTGAGTTACTGGGGCTTATTCGCCGCAGGCCGCATGGGCTCTTGACCTTGGTGGCAAGTCCTCCTTATAATGCGTCCCCCTTGTGAGGCGTGCGCCGGAAGTTATGAGTCGGTTGTTCCCTCGGTAATACAAGGACTTAGTGTTGATTAGTTGCGGGGTGGAGCAGTCTGGCAGCTCGTCGGGCTCATAACCCGAAGGTCGTAGGTTCAAATCCTGCCCCCGCTACCATTTAAAAGTTGGTAATATTCTCGGCCAGAGGTCGCCCGCAATCGGGCTCGACTCTCGATAAACCCGAGGGAAGGTCG
The DNA here is from genome assembly GCA_965212375.1 of uncultured Pseudohongiella sp. Classification (GTDB taxonomy): domain Bacteria; phylum Pseudomonadota; class Gammaproteobacteria; order Pseudomonadales; family Pseudohongiellaceae; genus UBA9145. The sequence continues at coordinate 157,306 of OZ243108.1, forward strand.
TAGGATCAAATCCTGCCCCCGCTACCAATTCAACATTAGAGCTTAGATTTGGTTGGTTCGCCCGAGTTTCGGGCTCTGCCCTCAATAAACCCGAGGGAAGGTCGTAGGTTCAAATCCTGCTACCGCTACCAATCAAACTAAATGAGAAGGATGCCTAGCCAGTTCTACGGCGCATCTCTCATGAGCCCGGAAGGGCATTCCAGGAGCTTGGGCTCCGGAAGCTTACAAGCTTCATCACCGGCCGGGATGGCTATCGATGGAGATCTTAGAAGTGGGCCTTGGGCCCATTTTTTGTATCTGGAGCTTTTGTCCTGAACGCGGCGGCCAGGCCCCACGTAGAAAAGGTTGAAAAGCAAAGAGTGAAAAAAAGCGAAGCCCTGATAGTGCAGTTGATCGAACCGACAGTTGAGGCCCTGGGTCTGCAGCTGTGGGGTGTCGAGCATGGCAAACAGGGCAGGTTCTCGCTGCTGAGAATTTATATCGACAGCGAGGAGGGCATCACCATAGATGACTGCGAACGTGTCAGTCGCCAGGTGAGTGCGATTCTCGATGTTGAGGATCCGATTAGTGGAGAGTACACCCTGGAGGTGTCGTCTCCCGGGATCGACCGACCGCTGTTTACGCTTGAACAGTATCAGCATTATGTCGGTGAACTGGTAAATATCAGAACGCGTGGTCCGATTGAAGGGCGGCGCAAGTTTAAGGGCACAATCGAAGAAGCCGGGGATGGCAAGGTGGTGGTGAACGTGGACGGTGAAACTTACACGTTGCCCCATGCAGACATCGACAAGGCGACAGTAGCTTATTAACGAATGCTGCTGGTCAGTTAGCAAGAAACAAGGTGTGTAGACTGATGGCATGACGCTCTCAGTCCCAGGTTTGGTGACACGGTTATGATGAGTAAAGAAATACTAATGGTCGCGGACGCTGTCTCGAATGAGAAGGGCGTGTCCCGCAGTGTAATTTTTGAGGCCATTGAGTCGGCGTTGGCCACGGCGACAAAAAAGCTCTATGACGATGAAGAAATCGATTGCCGTGTGTCGGTCAATCGGGACACCGGTGAGTACGAGACTTTCCGGGTATGGCACGTTGTGGACGATGAAGAATACGAGGAAGAAGGCTCACAATTTACTGTCGAGCAGGCCAGTGCCAAGGACAAATCCCTTGCCGTTGGCGATACCTGGGAAGAGAAAATCGACAACGTCGAGTTTGGTCGAATCGCGGCACAAACTGCCAAGCAGGTAATCGTGCAGAAGGTGCGCGAGGCTGAGCGGGAAATTGTTATTTCCGACTATCAGCATCGCGTTGGTGAGCTGGTGGCAGGTACTGTCAAGAAAGTCACCCGCGACAACATCATCGTTGATCTGGGTAACAATGCCGAGGCGCTATTGCCCCGTGATCAGATGATTCCGCGTGAGACTTTTCGTATCGGTGATCGCATGCGTGCGCTTCTGACCGAGGTGAGTTCCGAGCAGCGTGGGCCGCAATTGTTCCTGAGCCGCACTTCACCGGTGATGCTGATGGAACTGTTCAAGATCGAGGTTCCGGAAATCGCCGAGGAAGTTATCGAGATCAAGGCGGCCGCCCGGGATCCGGGTTCGCGCGCCAAGATCGTGGTCAAGACCAACGACGGTCGTATCGACCCGGTGGGAGCCTGCGTAGGTATGCGCGGTTCGCGGGTGCAGGTTGTATCCAATGAACTGGCCAATGAGCGTATCGATATTATTCTCTGGGATGACAATCCGGCCCAGCTGGTTATCAATTCCATGTCGCCGGCTGAAGTAGCATCCATTGTTGTAGACGAAGACAGCCACACGATGGATATCGCGGTAGAGGAAGACAATCTGGCCCAGGCCATAGGTCGCAGCGGTCAGAATGTGCGCCTGTCCAGCGAGTTGACTGGCTGGACTATCAACGTCATGAGCGAAGAAGACCTGGCGATGAAGCAGCAGCAGGAAGCTACCGGCTTTATCGACATGTTCAAGGACAAGCTCGATGTGGATGACGATGTGGCAGAGATTCTGGTGGGTGAAGGTTTCACTTCACTGGAAGAAATCGCCTACGTTCCGCTGGATGAAATTCTGGCCATCGACGGTTTCGATGAAGAGATCGCCAACGAGCTACGTAATCGCGCCAAGGATGCGCTGCTTACCCAGGCGATCGCTTCCGAAGAAGACCTGTCGTCGGCCAATATCGCGGATGACCTTCTTGGTATGGAAGGCATGGACGACCAGTTGGCGCTGGCGTTATCCAAGGTTGGGATTCTGTGCATGGAAGATCTGGCGGAACAATCCATCGATGAATTGATGGAAATCGAAAATATGAATGAAGAACGCGCAGGAAAGCTGATTATGACGGCGCGCGCCCCCTGGTTCGAATAGTGCCCGGAAGTTTGCAGGGTTTGAATCAGTATTAACGGGAAGACGAGTCGGATAACGGGAGTAATTGAATGGCAGATGCAACAGTCAGTGAACTGGCAAAAGTAGTTGGAGTCTCAGAGGACAAGCTACTGTCTCAGATCAAAGAGGCAGGGCTTCCTCACACCAAGCCAGATGATCTGATTTCCAATGACGACAAGAATACGCTTCTTGTCTTTTTACGTCGCAGTCACGGAGACCGCGATGCGTCATCCGGTTCGCCCAAGAAAATTACCCTTAAAAGAAAGACTATTGGCACGTTGAAGTCCGCTTCGACGACTGGTCGCGGTAAGACTGTGAATGTCGAGGTGCGCAAGAAGCGCACTTATGTAAAGCGCACACCGACACCGGTAGAGCCGGAACTGGAAGCACAGGAAGAAGAACTGAAAGAGGCGCTGGAGTCTGTAGCTGAGGCGGAAACCGAACAGGTTGCTGCCGAGCAGGCCAGCGCGGAAACCGAACAGACCGAACAGGCTGCCGCCGAAGAAACCAGCAAGGAAGAAAAGCCGGCAGAGACCAGCAAGGAAGAGGACAAAACACCGGTTCCCGACGTCCCGCCGGAAGAGGTGGAAGCCGCTCGCGCAGCCAAACCCACTGCGAAACGCAAGACCCAGAAAGAACAGGACGAGGAGAAAGAAAAGAAGAAGTCCCAGCACCTGCGCAACAAGCAGCGCGCGCAACAGGGGCCGAAGCGTCACGCCAAAACCCTGCACGCCAATGATGATTTTGTCCTTGAGGGCGATGATTTTGACGGCATCGGTGGACGTCGTCGCGGCGGACGTCGAGGTAAGGGGCGACTGGCTTCCCAGCACGGATTCGAGAAGCCTACAGACTTTATCGCCAAGGAAATCAAGATCGGCGAAACCAACTCGGTTGGTGATCTGGCGCAAAAGATGTCCGTCAAAGGCGCCGAGGTTATCAAGGTGCTATTCAACATGGGCGTTATGGCGACCATTAACCAGGCCCTGGACCGTGATACCGCTACCCTGATAGTGGAAGAAATGGGCCACAAACCGAAGTTCGTTTCAGAGGATGCCATCGAGGAACAGTTGGCGGAATCCCTGGCGGCACAGGTCGGTAAAGACGAAGTTGCCCGGGCGCCGGTGGTCACAGTGATGGGCCATGTAGACCATGGCAAGACCTCGCTGCTGGACTATATTCGCAAGGAATCCGTTGCCGCTGGCGAAGCGGGCGGCATTACCCAGCACATCGGTGCCTACCATGTGGAAACACCAAACGGCATGGTGAGCTTTCTGGATACCCCGGGTCATGCGGCTTTTACCGCCATGCGTTCACGCGGCGCGAAAGCGACCGACGTTATTGTACTGGTGGTAGCGGCTGACGACGGCGTCAAGCCGCAGACCGAAGAAGCCGTGCAGCACGCCAAGGCTGCCGGTGTGCCGATGGTGGTTGCCGTTAACAAGATAGATAAGGAAGGCATCGACCCGGACCGGGTCAAGAACGAGCTTTCCGCGATGGAAGTGATTCCTGAGGACTGGGGCGGCGATACACAGTTTATCCCCGTATCCGCCATTACCGGTCAAGGCATCGAAGAACTGCTCGAAGCGATCCTGCTGCAGTCAGAATTGCTTGAGTTGAAGGCCTATACCGATGTGCCTGGCCAGGGCGTGGTCATTGAGTCCCGCCTCGACAAGGGTCGCGGTTCGGTGGCCTCGGTACTGGTGCAGAACGGCACCTTGCGCAGCGGTGATACGGTACTGGTCGGCTATGAATACGGTCGTGTCCGCGCCCTGGTAGATGAAACCGGTAAGCAGGTGGACTCAGCCGGTCCGTCGATCCCGGTGGAGATTCTTGGTTTGAACGGTGTGCCTGAGGCAGGCGATGAGTTTGTGGTCGTGGCCGACGAGAAAAAAGCCCGTGAAGTTGCCGAGTTCCGTAAGGCGCGCCACAAGGATAGCCTCCAGGCCATGCAGCAGAAAGATCTGGTGGAGAACATGTTCTCCGGCATCGGCAAGGCAGAGAAGGGCATTCTCAATGTTATCCTCAAGGCCGATGTGCGCGGTTCCCTGGAAGCCATTATTGGCTCCCTGCAGAAACTCAACACCGAGGAAGTAGAAGTGAACGTAATCGCTTCCGGCGTTGGCGGTATTTCGGAAACGGATGCTCACCTGGCTGCGACTTCCAAGGCCATGGTCATCGGTTTTAATGTGCGCGCTGACAAGTCTGCCCGTGATGTGGTTGAGAACGAAAACCTGCAGCTGCGCTATTACAGCGTCATTTACGACGTGATTGATGACGCCAAGGCGATCATGAGCGGCATGCTGGCACCGGAAATTCGCGAGGAAATCGTCGGTGTCGCCGAAGTGCGCGACGTCTTCAATTCGCCGAAGTTCGGTCAGATCGCCGGTAGTATGGTGATTGAAGGAACTGTTTACCGCAGCAAGCCGATTCGCGTGTTGCGTGACAACGTGGTGATTTACGAGGGCGAACTGGAATCCCTGCGCCGCTTCAAGGATGACGCATCGGAAGTGCGCAACGGCATGGAATGCGGTATCGGCGTTCGCAACTACAACGACGTGCGGGTGGGTGACAAAATCGAAGTCTACGAAACCACCGAGGTGGCCAGAAGCCTGTAACCGAAAGGTGCCGGCGGGACCAACGTTATGGCAGGAGCGACAGCCAGGACCCAGCGCGTTGCGGACCAGATCCAGCGTGATCTGGCCACACTGATTCAGATGGAAGTGAATGATCCCCGGGTTGGTATGGTGTCTGTGACCGGGGTTGAAGTCAGTCGTGACCTGGCCCATGCCCGGGTCTACGTGACGGTGATGACCACTGCTGGCGACACTGACGCGGACCAGGACAGCGGCGCCACGGGGCAACCCAATGCGCAGCAGATCGAAGAAAATATTACGGCTTTGAACAAAGCGTCGGGCTATTTGCGCACCTTGCTGGCAAAGCAGCTAAACCTGCGCGCCGTGCCCAAACTGCAGTTTCACTATGACGGCAGTATTGAAAGGGGGCAGCGCCTGTCGAGTCTGATCGACGATGCCCTGGCTGCCGACCGTGAACGGCACAAGGATGATTGACGCGCCTTGTGGAGGCCGGATTGAACAGCGATGGTTTGAATAGCGATAGTGGCTCGTCAGGACGTCGGTCCGGAAAACGCGGCAGACACGTGGATGGCATCGTGGTGCTGGACAAGGCCACGGGACTCAGTTCGAACGCCGCGCTGCAACAGGTGAAGAGATTATTCGAGGCGCGCAAGGCCGGGCATACCGGCAGCCTCGATCCGCTGGCCACCGGGGTGTTGCCCCTGTGCCTGGGGGAAGCGACCAAGGTGTCGCAGTTTTTGCTGGATTCGGACAAGGCCTATCGCACCCGGATCCGCCTGGGGGTTCGCACTTCCAGCGGTGACAGCGAAGGCGAGGTTATCGCCGAGCGTGACAGCATCGGCATTAGCCGGGAACAGATTGAGGAAGCGCTCGACAGTTTCCGTGGTGATATCGAGCAGCTGCCGCCGATGTACTCGGCGTTAAAAAAAGACGGCGTGCCGCTGTATAAACTGGCGCGCCAGGGCAAGACGGTAGAACGCGAGCCGCGCCCGGTAACGATTTACAGTATTGAGTTGTGCGCCTATATCGACAACGAGCTGGAGCTCGCGATCGATTGCAGCAAGGGCACCTACATCCGGACCATCGCCGATGACCTGGGTGAGATGTTGGGCTGCGGGGCTCACGTGGTAGCACTGCATCGCACCAGGGCGGGCGCGTTTACCGAGCAGGACAGCGTCAAGATTGACGCCCTGGAAAAAGTTAAAGAAGAACAGGGTCTGGAAGGCATCGATGCCTACCTGCTACCCATGGACAAAGCGGTAGCCGAGCTTCCCGAAGTGCGGCTACCCGAAGTTACCGCCGGCTACGTGTTAAACGGGCAGGCAGTAATGGTGCAGCATTTGCCATCCGACGGATTGGTGAGACTGTACCAGGACGAGCAGTTTATCGGCATCGGCTGTATAGACGATGATGGTAAGGTAGCTCCAAAACGACTGGTTGTCAGTCAGCGCGATTAGCCTGACCAACGCCAGTACTACATAAACCAGGAACGACAGGTAACTACTAATATGCGTGGTTATTCTGGATGAGAAGGAATTCTCACTCGCGTGCAGTTGGTTAATAGTTGACTGAACGTTGACTGAACTGAAACCTGCACACATCGCGAGTTGGTTAAACTGCATATTTGGAGAAGCACTATGGCTTTATCAGCTGAACGTAAAGAAGAAATCATTAAGGAACACGCACAAGGCGAGGGCGACACCGGTTCTCCGGAAGTACAGGTGGCCCTGTTGACTGCCAACATTAATGATCTGCAGACTCACTTCAAGGAGCACCATCACGACCATCACTCCCGTCGCGGATTGATTCGGATGGTCAGTAACCGCAAGAAGCTGCTTGAATACCTGAAACGCAAAGATGTCGAGAGATATGCTGCGTTAATCAAGCGACTTGGTCTGCGTCGCTAAACCAGCAATAAAATTAGAACGGGCACCCGATGCAGGAATTTGGTGCCCGTTTCAGTAATTAGTAGGAAATAAATTATTATGTTTAACCCAGTAAGAAAATCATTCCAGTATGGTGGCCATGAAGTCACGCTGGAAACTGGCAAGATCGCACGACAGGCCACCGGCTCTGTTGTTGTCTCCGTTGGCGAAACCATGGTTCTGGCAACTGTGGTTGGCAGAAAGGAAGCCAATCCCGGGCAGCCCTTTTTCCCACTGACCGTCAACTATCAGGAAAAGACTTACGCTGCGGGCAAGATCCCCGGTGGTTTTTTCAAGCGCGAAGGGCGACCTACTGAAAAAGAAACCCTGACCTCGCGACTCATCGACCGACCCATCCGACCGCTGTTTCCCAAAGGATTTATGAATGAAGTACAGGTTATCTGTACTGTCATTTCTGGCGGCAAGAACATTGATCCGGATATTCCCGCCCTGATTGGCGCATCTGCCGCTCTGGCAATATCCGGCATCCCGTTTGCAGAGCCTATTGGCGCGGCGCGCGTTGGCTATGATGCCGAAACCGGCTATATCCTCAATCCCACCTATGAGCAGCTGGAGACTTCCCAGCTCGACATGGTTGTGGCCGGCACCCAGTCAGCGGTGTTGATGGTGGAGTCCGAAGCCAAACAGCTTTCGGAAGACCAGATGTTGGGTGCAGTGCTGTTTGCCCACCAGGAAATGCAGGTAGTCATTGGCGCTATCAATGAACTCAAGGCCGAAGCCGGCAAACCCGCCTGGGATTGGCAGCCCGCCGAGGAAAATGCCTCACTCAAGGACAAACTGGCGGCGGCTTTCGCCAACAGTGTTACCGATGCCTACCAGATCTCCGACAAGATGGAGCGCTATGACGCCATCGGCAATCTCAAGACCCAGGCCATCGAGCAGCTGGTGGATGAAGAAGCCGGTATCAGCGCAGGCGACGTCGGCGAAGCGTTTGGCAAGCTGGAAAAAAGCACGGTTCGCAATCGCATTCTCGACGGCGCACCGCGTATCGACGGTCGTGACACCAAGACCGTACGGCCCATCGAAGTGGAAACCGGCATCCTGCCCAAAGCCCATGGTTCGGCACTGTTTACCCGCGGTGAGACCCAGGCACTGGTAGTTACCACGCTCGGCGCCCTGCGTGATTCGCAGATGATCGAAGGCCTGGACGGCACCAGCAAGGACGGCTTCATGCTGCACTATAACTTCCCTCCCTACTCGGTTGGTGAGGCTGGTTTCATGGGCGGCCCAAAACGCCGCGAGATTGGACACGGTCGTCTTGCCAAGCGTGGTGTGATGGCGGTGATGCCCAAGGAAGAAGACTTTCCCTATGCCATGCGCGTGGTGTCGGAGATTACCGAGTCAAACGGTTCCTCCTCCATGGCCAGTGTCTGTGGTTCATCCCTGGCAATGATGGATGCCGGTGTGCCAATCGCGGCGCCGGTGGCCGGTATTGCGATGGGCCTGATCAAGGAAGGCGAACGCTTCGCGGTACTGACCGACATCCTGGGTGATGAAGACCACCTGGGCGACATGGACTTTAAAGTCGCCGGTACTGCTGCTGGCGTAACCGCCCTGCAGATGGATATCAAGATCCAGGGTATTACCGAGGAAATCATGGAGATCGCCCTGGGCCAGGCCCACGAGGCGCGCCAGCATATCCTTGGCGAGATGAACAAGGTCATTGCCCAGCCGCGCGAAAGCGTGTCCGAGAATGCCCCGTCCATGGCCATGCTGAAGATCGACCCGGACAAGATCCGCGACGTCATCGGTAAGGGTGGTGCGGTGATTCGCGGTATCACCGAGGAAACCGGCGCCTCCATCGACATTGATGACGACGGCAACGTGCGCATCTATGGCGAGGACGCTACCTCCCGCGACGCCGCTGTGGAGATGGTTAACGCCATCACCGCCGAGGCGGAAGTGGGCCGACTGTACACCGGCAAGGTGGCGCGTATCGTCGACTTCGGTGCGTTCGTGACGATCCTGCCCGGCAAGGATGGCCTGGTACACATCTCGCAAATCGCCCAGGAGCGGGTTGAGGATGTAACCGACCATCTCACCGAAGGTGAGGAAGTACTGGTCAAGGTGACCGACCTGGATGCCCGCGGCCGTATCAAGCTGAGCATCAAGGAAATCACCGACGAAGAGCGTCAGGATTTCGCCGAAGAGGCGTAGTTCTGTAGCTCTTGAACTGTAGCGCTGAATATGAAGCGCTGAAGAGAAACCCCGGCCTCAGCAGAGTCCGGGGTTTTTTTTGGGCTTCATCGTGCATTACCGGGAATTGTGATCAGGCTCTGATTGCAGAACTGTTTGTTGCGCCCATCTGCAGAGTGTGGTCGCGCCGGGCAGGAGGGGGTCGTCGCCAACGCTCGGCGGGGCGGACACCCTGCCGCCCCGCAGCCGCGCTCGAAGCCAGTGATTTACATGAGCGGCTGCTCTTCTCATTGTTCTTCCCGGTTAATCTGCGAAGAACTTTTTGGTGCTGATTGAGCCGCATTTTTGCCTCCCCGCTCGCTCCTTCCCGGTTGGTCAGTTTGCGCTCCAGCAAAGGCTCCAACAGTGCTTCAAGGGGCGTCTGATTGTGCCTTATAGCGCCGTCCGATTGTGTCCCATTCGGAAGCGGTATCTTCGTCCCTGAAGCGAGGTTGCCTGATTTTTCAAAGTTGCATTGCTTGGCTCTGGCTAATGTACCGGTTTGCATGTAAACCATATCGCGCCTAAGCTAGCGCGGTGACCTCTGCCCAGCGCTACTTTTTAAGCCTCGTCACTGCTGCCATAGTAGCTGCGCTGTTATTTCTGCCCGGGCTGTCCGGCAGTTTTATCTTCGATGATTACCCCAATCTCGCCTTGCTGGAGATGCTCCCTGCCGATCCCTCCTGGGAGCAGATACTGGCCCTGTCTGAAAACGGCATTGCTGGCATCCTGGGTCGACCGCTTGCATTAATCACCTTCCTGCTCCAGGCAGAATCTTTCCCGGGCGACGCCGGTCCGTTCAAGCTGGTGAACCTGCTGATTCATCTGGCCAACGGTGCCCTGGTGATGGGGCTACTGGCGCTATTGGGCGCCAACGATGCAAGGTTTCGACTCGGCCCGGTATTCGCTGGACTGGCAGTGCTGCTGTGGCTGATCCATCCCATTCAGGTCTCTGGAGTGCTTTACGTGGTGCAGCGCATGAATCTGCTGGCCACATTCTTCGTGCTGCTGGGCCTGAACGGTTATCTATGGTGGCGGCTGCAGTACCTCAGGCAGCCGCGTTGGGTATATTTATTCGCCATGGCCCTGATTCCCGCCATTGCGGTGCTGCCGGGGATGTTTTCCAAGGAAAATGCGGTACTGATCTTCGCTTATCTGGCAGTCATCGAGCTGCTGTTGGCTGGGACAGATAAGCCGGACTGGCGGTTTTTCAGGGCGCGACTGGTGGCAGTGGGGCTGCCTTTGTTGCTGATTGTGCTCGCTGGCCTGATTGCCCTGCCGAGCCTGCTGGCGGGCTACGAACAAAGACCGTTTGGGCCCGGGGCGCGCCTGCTTACCCAGTCGGTGGCACTGCTCAGTTATCTGCTGGTGATTTTCCTGCCGCGACAGTCGGCGCTGGGCCTGTTCCACGATGACTTCCCGGTATTCGCCAGCCCGCTGTCGCTGCCGGTGCTGGTCTCGGTTGCACTGCTGCTGATTGCTGTGGTTCTGGCCCTGCGTTACCGACGCAGCTGGCCGGTTCCGGCATTTATGCTGCTGTGGTTTCTGGCGGGTCACGCCATGGAATCCAGCATCCTGCCGCTGCAGATGTACTTTGAACACCGCAATTATCTGCCGCTAGTGGGGATCTTGCTGGGCATTGGGCTGTTTGGGCAGTCACTGTGGCAACAAGCGCTCGGAGGCAAGCGGGTAGCGATTGCGGGTGTTGCGCTGCTGGCCATCATCTGGCCAGCCCTGCTGACCTTTCAGCAGGCCGATCTGTGGGGCGATCCGCTCGAGCATGCTTATGCGGAGAAATACTTTCGGCCGGAGTCGCGGGCGGCCCATGCCAATCTCGTGCAGATGCTCGCCAACAGCGGTCAGGCCGAGACCGCGCTGGAAATTCACCTTCAGGTCATCAATGCGGGCAGCGAATCGGTAGCCGATTATGTCCGTTGGCTGGAATTTGGCTGTCTACTGCCAGGCATTGGTCTGCCAGCGGATTCCCGGTTACAGCAAATCGCAGCCCGGGCGGATCACGACTACGCGGTGGTGGGGGCAATGAACCGGCTGATTCCTGCGGTTAGCCAGGGACGCTGTGCGGGGGTGAGCCTGGCGACGTTAAATGTGCTGCTCGAGGCATTGCTGGGCAACGAAGCTTTCACTGTATCCCGGCCCGATCTGCTGCAATTGCGCGCGACAACCGCCGCCAGTGCCGGCAACTATCGGCAGGCGGCAAGCCTGGCTGAGCAGTCCTACGGCCTGCGCAAGGATGTCTCGGTGGGCTTGCTGCAGTTGAACTGGCTGATCGCCGCGCAGCAATGGCAGGAGGCCAGCAGTAAACTGGCCACCTACCAAGTCGATTTCGCAGCAGAGATAGCCGCCCGGGGCGGTTTGCGCGCGCAACTGGAGCAGATTCGCGCCGCGCTGACTGCAGCTGGAGCCCGATAGGTTGCCAGTGCCTGAGGCGACTTGCGGGACGGCGCTGACGCACTGCACAGCGGCCAGACTGGCAGCAACTGCATTCCTTTGCGCAGTGCCGCTGCTGTCGAGTACCGCTATCACGCTGTCGCTGCATGAAACTCTATTCCATCGTGGCCTTACTGACCACAGCCTGAACCTTGTCCGGGCCACCTCTGAATATCCCCGGTACGGCCCACGCCCTTTTCCGTTCTCGCCATTATTTCTTGCTTTGGCCCATTTTTGGTGCATTATTGGCAGGAACAGGCGCCCACAACTGTCTGCCAGCACCTGACGGATTTTTAAAAGTTTACTCTTCGAAGTATTTCATTAGCTTCCGGTTGGATTTAAGGTAGATGATTCAGACTGCAGTAGTAGTTTAGAAGTTGCTGTGATGCCTGATCTAAAAAGATAAAACTTAAAACAACAATATAAAAAGTCGAATAATAAGAGGTAAATGCCACATGCAGCATATGCAATTCCCACGCAGTGTTTCGATTTTTCCCCGCAAGACCCTGACCGCCGCCATCGCGGCTTCCCTGCTGACCGTCTCCGCTCCGTCCCTGGCCCAGGATTCCCAGGTTGAAGAAGTCGTGGTAACCGGCTCCTTTATCCGTCGCACCGAGGGTATCTCGGCGGCGTCTCCTGTGGTTCAGTTCTCGGCTGAGGACATTGAGGCGCAGGGCACCACCAACATGGCCCAGGTAGTGCAGAACCTGACTTTTAACAATGGCACCTCGGTAACCAACTCGATCCAGGGGGTAACCAACCAGATCGCCGCCTTTAACCTGCGCGGCCTGGGTGAGCGGGCTACCCTGCCTCTGATTGACGGCAAACGTCTACCGACCAACAATGTCCAGCAGATGCTGCCCACAACTGCGCTGCAGCGCATTGATATCGTGACCGACGGTGCTGCCGCACTGTACGGAACCGATGCGGTAGCGGGTGTGGTTAACATGGTCCCTTACACCTCCTATGACGGTTTCAAAATTGAGCTGTACGAGGAAGGCGATTCTCGCGGTGATTTTCGCAAGAACGAGGTCTCGTTTCTGGGCGGATCCTCATTCGGTGCCGTCGACATGGTCGTGGCCGGTTCCTACCAGAATGGCGGCACTCTGGCCTGGCATGAGCGCCCGGAATGGGTGCGCTCCGGACTGACCCATAACAGTGGTTCGAATCCCGGCAACTTTGAGGTCCCACTGCGTGATGCGGACGGCAACCTTACTGACGAATTTGCCAACCGCCCAGACCCCAACTGCGGACTCAATGAGGATGAAGATCAGGCCCTGTTTGGCACCTCACAGTACGGCACCAATGCCCTGGGTCGTTGCTCTGGCTGAACTTCGGCGACACTCGTGACTACATGGAGGCGATTGATTCCACGTCGCTGTACGGCAATCTGCGCTGGGAAGCCAGTGCCGACCTGACCCTGTCCGCTCAGGCAATATTCAATCGCCAGTTGGTCCGCGGACGCGAAAACCCGAGTAATCCCGGGGCTCGTGTCAGCGAGTTGCCAACTGTGCGCGGTGAACTGCCGGGCAATACCTTTCGTGCTGTGACTGCTGATGGCCAGGAGCTATTCGCCCAACCGCTGCGTGATGCCTCCGGCAACATTGTCACCGATGGTTTCGGCAAACCCCTGCCGATGCGTGGCATGGACGGCAATGTAATGCTGGCTGGCAACCAGTTCGCTTCAATCGATAACGACCCGATGGGCGGCGTGCCGTTCAGCGAGGACGTCCGCCTGGGTGCCTGGATGCCATTCGGCAAGCCTGGCGCCAATACCCAGCCAGCATCATTCGCGGCTAACGACGGCCTGAACATGGAGGACGATGACAAGCGTCTCATGCGCCTGGCGTTTACCGCCGACTTTACTGTTCCCTTCGTCGAAGGTTGGGAAGGCACGTCCTACTACACCTATGGTCAGGAGCGCGTCAGAGACATGGCGCAGCAGAACTTCAGTTTCTCCGCCGTGGAGCAAGGGCTAAATTGTGACGTCGTTAATGATGTGAATTCCTGTTACAACCCGTTTGCAGCCGTGGATGATCAGCTCCGCACACCACAGCACGTGGCTGACGCAATCTTCACACAGTTCAGGGCGAACGACCTGGAAGTACTGCAAACCTTCGATATTATTGTCAACGGCAATTTGCCCTTGGGTGGTTTTGAGCTTCCAGGTGGAGCAATCGCGGCTGCTATCGGTTATCAGCGCCGGGATGAGACTGACCAGAACAACCCGCCGGCAGACGACGTCGCGAATGACCAGTTGATCGGCAATCAGGTTCTGCCGAACGAGGTCTCGCGCACCAGTGATTCATACTTCGCCGAGTTTTCGTTCCCGGTTCTTGATAACCTCGAATTCACCGCCGCGGTTCGCGACGAGAGTTTCAGTACCGGCCAGGGCAAGGTGGTGGACAAGTATGGTGTTATCTACCGTCCAATGGACTGGCTGACCCTGCGCGGCACCCGGGGCGAGGCGTTCATCGTACCTACACTGAATCAATTGAATCGCCCGGAAAGTTGCGGTCTGAGTAATGTGGATGATTTGTTTACCACGTTCTCCGGCTTCATTACCTCTTGCGCTACCGGTAACCCTGACCTGGCGTCCGAGACTTCCGAAAGCCTGTCGTTCGGTTTTGATGTCAATTTATTTGATGACCTGACTTGGTCACTGACCTGGACTGAGGTGGATTTCACCGACCGTATCGTGAGCACAACTACCCAGGATATCGTGCGCAGTGACTTTCGCAATTTTCAGGCAGCTACCGGCTTCGTTCCCACAGACGCCAACCCACTACCAACCATCCAGCAGCTTGAAGCATGGGTGGCGGATGCCCGCTCAGACAAGCGCATTCAGCGCAGTCCGAACGATGTCACCACCACGGTCAGAATCAACCAAAGCGATTCCAATGCGTCAAAGATGCTGGTTCAGGCCTGGGATACCCAGCTCACCTACGGCTTCTCGCTGGATTCTCTCGGACTTGATGGCTGGGGCAACATCGACATATCGGCTCAGGCCACCTACATGGATACCTACGAGTTCCAACTGGATGAGGACAAGCCGGTACTGGAAGCCGTTGGTGGCCAGAACAACGACTTTGGCGCCGTACCTGCAGTCCCGCAAGTGCGTGCCAATCTGCGTGTCAACTGGACCCGGGGCAATCACAGCGTGAGTGCTACAGGTCGTTACATTGACGACGTGATATTCGATGCCAATGAGTTCAGCTTCCAGCGATTCCTGCCAGGCAGCACCTGGCAGTCAACGGACGTCCTTAAAGCCTGGACCCAACTGGATGCGTTCTATAGCTATCGCGGCTTTGAGTTCTGGGAAGGGGAGTTCAACTTCATTCTCGGTGCCCGTAACCTGACCGATCGCATGCCACAGAAAACCGGCATGATCGCCGGGGTTGAAGCACAGCTCCAGGATCCCCTTGGCCGGGTGCTCTACGCCCGCGTGAACTACAACTTCTGATTGTAGTGCTGCGCTGACCGGGCGCCGGTGTTTCGCCGGCGCCCATATCCATTCATTTCTCTAGCAAGCGGCAGGCAGCAGCCTGTCGCCTGCTTGCTGGAGCCTGTCATGCTAATTATTCGTCGCTTCAATTTGCGAGCCAAGGCGCTGTGCTACCTGGCGCTTGCTGTTCTGGCGAGCAGTGCTAATGCTCAGAACAGTGTACAAAGTAGTGCTCAGGGAAGTGTCCCGAATAGTACCCAGCAAGACACCACGGTCTCCTACCCCGCCGATTATTTCCGGCAGTGGAATCCGGTGACGGTGTCAGACATGATCGATCGCATTCCGGGTATCGCTATCGCGCTGGATGATTCCGGAGGCGGCGGTGGAGGCAACAACCGTGGTCTGGGCAACAGTGAGAGCATACTCATCAACGGTCGCCGCCTGAGTGGCAAGGACAACGATGCCAGCGCCCAGCTCGACCGTATACCTTTTGACCAGGTGTCCCACATTGAGATTATCCGCGGCACGTCCAACCAGCTGGTTGGGGTGCGCAATGAAGGCCAGATAATCAATATCGTCACCACCAGCAACAACGAGATCGCCTTTACGGCCTCCAGTGCCGTAAACCGCTACCAGGATGGCAACATGGAGCCGGCTGCGTCGCTGATCGTGAATGGCTCCACCAACAACCTGGACTACCGGCTTAGCCTGGAGCAGCAGCCGAACTACGAAGTCGTGGACATCATCGAAGAAAGTGTTTTTGGAGTCGGCAATTTTGCGCCCAACGACTTGCGGCAATTACAGCAGATTACCGACCAGACAGATCGCTCCATTATTTCAGCTATCAGCTATCGGTTAACGCCGCGCCAGACCCTGTCGGTGAATGGCCAGTACCGTGAGTCTGACCCGCCATGGACTGTGGATCGGGTGATTTTGAACTATGGCTTTTCACCGCCGGCAGTATTTCGGGAACAGGAGGACAACCCTTCGACCCGCAGCAGTTGGGAGCTGGGCGCGGACTACGACTGGCAGTTTGCCGACAACTCCCGGCTGCAGCTTTTGACTATTAACAATCAACAGGATCAGGACAGTTTGCGCCAGCGTTTCCAGGTTGGCTCTGATGGGGCGCGGCAGAAGGATCTGGTGATCGATAATCGCACCGTCAATACCGAGCGCATCTACCGCGCGGTATATACTCGCCCTGTGGCGGAAGGTCACAACCTGGAGTTCGGCGTCGAGCGTGCCCAGACCATCCTCGATACCCAGCTTGCTCTGGCGCGGCTGAACAGCGCCGGTGAACTGGTGGATGTGCCGCTGCCAAACACCAATTCACGTATCGAAGAGCTGCGCTACGAGGGCTTCGTGGTGCATTTCTGGCAACTGAATTCGCGCATGCGGCTGGAGACCCAGCTGCTTTACGAGGTTTCGGAGATCTCGCAGAGCGGTGATGTCAGCAAATCCCGCGACTTCGACTTCATCCGTCCGAAGCTGGATTACCGTTTCGATATCACCCCCACCCTGCAGCTACAGCTGTCGGTTGAAAAAGCCGTGGATCAGCTCAGTTTTGCTGATTTTGCTGCCAGTGCCGATCCTCGGGACGAAGACCGGGACACGGTGGCGGGGAATCCGGAGCTGCGCCAGCAGCAATCCTGGCGCTACAACGTCAACCTGGAATACCGCTTTCTGGAAAGCCGTGGGGTGGTTAATGCCCGGGCCTGGTACTGGGATGTGACGGACGCCATCGGCCGCGTTGATGCCACCTTGCCGGGTCAACCACTGGTCTCGGCAGCGGGCAATATCGGCGATGCCGAAGTGAGTGCGGTGCAGTTGAACTCAAGCTTTCGGGTTATGCCCAATTTTCTCGTGTCCGCCAGCCTGCTGGCTCGGGCTTCCGAAGTGATCGACCCGTTTTCGGGTGCGGAACGACGTCTGGTGCCAAACGACCGAGGGTTTTACACCCTGGGGCTGCGCCACGATCTGCCGGCCATGAATATGAATTACGGTGTTGATTACCGCGGCGCCGATCAGGGCAACCGGCCGCTGTATGACATTAATCGCATTGACCACTTCGACAGTATTGAGAATCTGTCGCTTTTTGTTGAGCGCAACTCCATTGGCCCGCTTGGCCTGGTAGCGCGTTTTGAAGTGGAGAACGCCCTGGATCGCGGCATGTGTATGGATCGCTTTCGCTACAGTGATCGGCTGTCGGTCGGGGTGATCAGTGAAATCGAGCGCCGCTGTAACGAGCGGGGCACTCGCTATATGCTGCAGCTGCGGGGCACGTTCTAGCATTGGGGCACAGTGTCCCTGCTGCCGGTCGTTAATCATGTTCCTGGGAAAATCTGCAGGGCTCTGGCTGACCACAAAGTCCCTTTCGCTATCGTCGGCAGCCACGCCGTCGCTCTCTATGGCGCGGTGCGCGGCACCGTCGATATTGACTTCGTCATCCAGTGGAATAAAGCCAATCTCCAGCAAACCGAACAGGCACTTGCCGAGCCTGGCCTAACCTCCATACTGCCAACCACCACAGAAGATGTATTCAACAACCACGAGGAATACATAAAGCAGCGCAATCTCATCACCTGGAATTTCTATAATCCTCAAAGCCTGGATGAATAACTCGGACTGGTCATCAATTACGACCTTGGCAAGCTGGTACGGAAAATATTTTTTTCAATGGCACGAAGATTCCCGTTCTGGTCATTGCCAGCCTGATTGCCATGAAAAAGCAAAGCGGTCGACTGCAGGACCTTGCGGATGTCGAAGCTCTTGAGAAGATTCAGCAATGAAAGCGCGGCAACTATTTTCCAATGAGACCCTCGAACGGGGCAGGCAAATGAGCACCGAAGAGATCGTGAGATTTCTGGATGAGTTTCGGCGAAATTACGGTGGTACTGACGAACAAGGGGCGAGAAAGCTTGAGATTCCAACTTCCCCTGATACTGTTGGGATTAATCGAAATAGGCCCGGGAAACTCCCGCAGCCTGGCAATATAAGCAGCCAGGGTTTAAGTTGTTAAGTCCTGGTTTCGGATAATAAGCGCAATTCCTGAGAAAGACGGCCAGCTGCTATAGTTCGTCATTTTTCTCGCCAAAGGAAAATGCCTTATGAGCTACAAACAGCTGACCGAATTTGAACGATACCAGATTTGCGCGATGAAGAAAGAAGGCCATAGCCAGAAAGAGATCGCTGACTGTTTACACAGGAGCCCTTCAACGATTAGTCGAGAGCTTCACCGAAACGGTGGTCCTAGGAGTTACGAAGCCAGCAGAGCCCATCGGCGCTGCGTCACAAGACGGCGAGAGGCATACAAAGCCTATAAAGTGACAGAGCAGATTTGGATTTGGATAGTCAGGCTAATAGAGCAGGATCTGAGCCCCCAGCAGACGGTGGATTACCTGAAAATCTACAAAAAAGTGTCTCTGCATCACGAAACTGTGTATCAGCTAATCTACGCTGATAAAGCGGAAGGTGGAGAGCTCTACAAACATCTTCGTATAGCCAGGAGGCCTTACAGGAAACGCTATGGCCACAACGACCGAAGGACTGGCATACCGCGCAGGGTGGGCATAGAACACCGGCCAGCAATAGTAGATCGGCGCACGAGAATCGGTGATTGGGAAGGTGACACCGTCATGGGTTATAGGCGCAAGAGTGCCATTCTGACGATGGTTGAGCGCAAGACTCTCTACACGGTAATCGTTCGCCTTTCTGGCAAACGCCCTGACTTACTTGCCAAAGCCGCGGTCAAACACATGAAAGCTCTACAGGAAAGGGTGAAAACCATTACGTTTGATAATGGCCGCGAATTCATAAAACATGAGGCCATTGCCAAAGGATTGAACGCAAAGATATATTTTGCTCACCCTTATGCTTCCTGGGAAAGGGGAATAAACGAAAATACCAACGGTCTCATTCGTCAGTACTTTCCTAAAGGCATAGATTTTAACAAGGTCACCGATAAACAGATCAAAGCGGTAATGAGCAGATTGAATAATCGGCCCAGGAAAACGCGAGGCAATAAGTCCCCCAATGAATTATTTATGGGGCAGCGAGTGGATTTACTTGCTGCTTAATTAAATTGCACTTATTACTTGAAACCAAGAGTTGTCAGTGTCCCTGCTGCCCTTTTGATTCGACAAGTCGCTTGCCACGGTTTATCGTGCGGGGCATGAGTTATGCACTCGACATAAGTCCGGCGCAGTTCGATGAACTGTCCTCCTTACGCCAGCACCTGCACCAGCGTGCGGAGCTATCCAGTCAGGAAGAGATCACCGCCTCGCTGATCGGCCTGGAACTGGAGCGGGCCGGCGCTGATGAGGTGTTGGCGGGTGTCGGCGGTACCGGTGTGGTGGGCGTATTTGATTCAGGAACGCCCGGGTTGACGCTGGTGTTGCGCTGCGAACTGGATGCGTTGCCCATCACCGAGCCCAGGGACAGCGCCCATGATTACTGCTCGCACACCGAAGGTGTTTCTCACAAGTGCGGCCACGACGGACATATGGCTATTCTTGTCGGGGTGGCCCGGGCCCTGGGAGAGAAGCGGCCAGCCCAGGGTAGAGTGGCCTTGCTGTTTCAGCCCGCCGAAGAAACCGGCGAAGGTGCACCGGCGGTACTCGCGGACGCGCGCTTCCGAGCCCTGAAACCCGACTATGTAATCGGGTTTCACAATCTGCCTCGGCACCCAATGCACAGCATCTGTTTGCGTCGTCACACCTTCGCCTCGGCCTCAGAGGGTTTTCGCCTGCAGCTTAGCGGTGCCTTCTCTCATTCCAGCTATCCGGAACACGGCTTGAGCCCGGCACCGGCGGTGGCCGAGTTGCTCTCTGCCTTGCCGAACCTGCCAGACAGTATGCCACGCTCGGGAGATCTGCTGATGCTGACTCTTACCCAGGCGGTGTTGGGAGAGAAGGGGCCGAAGATGGATTTTGGAGTGGCGCCGGGGGTGGGAGAGGTCTGTGGCGTGATTCGCGCGCATCAGCAGAAAGAACTGGAGGCGCTGAAATCGGCAATCACCGGGTTAATTGAGCAAGTGTGCGCGCGTGATGGTTTGCAGTGGGAGTTGTCCTGGCATGAGGCCTTTCCGGCGACAGTGAATCATGACGAGGCTGTGGAGCAGATTAAAGTGGTAGCCGAAAGCGCAGGGCTGCAAGTGGAAATGCTGGAGGAACCGTTCCGCTGGAGCGAGGATTTCAGCCATTATCTGCAGGCGTACCCGGGTGCATTCTTTGGCATCGGCTCTGGCGTAGACCAGCCGCAACTGCACAACGAGTACTATGATTTTCCTGATGAGTTGATTCCCACCGGGGTGAAGATTTATCTGGCTATTGTGGATTCGATAACGGCAGCAGGTGCAAATTCCGCGGCGAGATCGGAGTAACTGCATGTGCATGCAGCACTGCGCAGGCGTCAATAAACCTCGACGACACAGGACACGATTGCCGCGGCTGAGCACCGCCTCAGAGTAAATTGATTCCCGGACAATGCCTGGCTAAAACCGCTGTGAGATCAATTGCCGCCGCCTCTTCCCGCCGGTCTGTTTGTGGCCAGAGTTAATCCGCCGTTACCGATTGCTTGTTGCACCCAGCGCCTGGTCAAGGTCTGCAATCAGGTCTTCGATGTTCTCAATGCCAGGCGAATATCTGATCAGGCCCTCGGGAATACCGAGTTGTTTGCGCTCCTCAGGGGTGTTTTCCACATGACTGGTCACCCGGGGCGGGCCAGCTGTGGTATCCACCGAACCCAGGTGTGCGGCGCGGTGGGCGTACTTGAGTTTGGGCAGAAAAGTTTTCACGGACTCATATCCGCCTGGCAGGGAAAAGCTCAGCATGCCGCCGAAACCGCGCATCTGTTTCCTGGCCACGTCGTGGTGTTTGTGAGACACCAGACCTGGATAAAACACGTCGGTGATGCGATTGTCTGCGGCCAGGAACTCGGCGACTTTCATGGCATTGGCGTTGTGACGTTCGATGCGCAGTTCCAGGGTCTTCAGGCCCCGGATGAGAAGGTAAGCAGACATGGGATGTAACGTGGCCCCATTAATCTCGCGATAGTAGAACACTTCGTCCACCAGAGTCTTTTTCCCGCATAGCACACCGCCCATGGCATCCGAGTGACCACCAAGGAACTTGGTTGCGCTGTGCAGCACCAGATCGGCGCCCAGCGTCAGCGGGCTTTGGTTGATGGGTGTGGCGAAAGTGTTGTCCACCACGGTTAACGCGTTCTGATTTTTCGCAGCGCTGCACAGGCGCTTGATGTCCAGCAGTTTCAGCGTGGGGTTGGTAGGCGTCTCCAGATAGACAAGCTTGCAGCCTTTGGCGATCTCGTTCTCCATCTGTTCGTGATCACCCGTATCAACGAGACAGACCTCCACATTCATGCGCACCAGAAAGTCGAGGAAGATTTTGCTGGTGCCGCCGTAGGTGTCCTTGATGCTGACGACCCTGTCCCCCGGGCGCAGGAACGTAAACAGAGTATTGGAAATGGCCGCCATGCCGGTGGCGAAGCTGGTAGCGGCCTCGGCATTCTCAAGGGCACGCATCTTTTCTTCAAACACCCGCACCGTCGGATTTGTGTTGCGGCTGTAAATGTGGCCGTCGCGTTTACCCTGGGCAACATCGTACCAGTCGTCCAGATCGTGGTAGCCGTAAGTGACGGTGTTGAACACTGGCACCGATGTTGCCCCCTCGGCAAAAAGGTCTTGCTCGCCAGCCCACACGGCAAGTGTGCCGTAGCGGGAGCCTGTTTCGTCTGTCATGGGTACCTCGATAATATTCCGGGTGAATTGTTCCGTTCAGGTGTTCAATTCTGCTGGTCTCCGTGCGCATCGGAGCCGGTGGCGTCGCTGTTTGCCTTCGCGCGCAGGCTCTGAGCCCGGTGCTGGTTACGATACTCGGTAGGCGTGACCCCAAAACGCTCCTTGAAGGCCTTGTTGAATACCGACAGGGAAGAATAACCTACATCCAGAGCGATACGGGACACCGGCAGTTTCGATTCCAGCAATCGCTGGCTGGCATCCTCGATCCGGTAGGTATTGAGAAACTGGTTAAAGTTCTTGTGCTGCATGGTGCGGTTAATGATGCGCCGCAGTCGATACTCCTGGACCGACAGCGCTTCTGCCAGCTCGGCAATGGTCAGTCCGGGCTGGGTATAGAGTTGTTCTTCTTCCATCAACCGCCGAATAGCCTGCACCGTCTCCGGCTCGAGTGAGTCTGTTTCCGGTTCCTGGCTCGACGTGGCTTCCTGGTGACCGCTGACGATGGACTCGGCATTGTCGCTGAGCCGGAAGGCGAGTACATTGAAAACCAGGGTGACCAGGAACAGACTGAGGGAGTACAGGTAGCTGGGAAACACTTCCCGCCCGGCAAAATAGTTGACGATACTCATGCCGACAATGACGGCAATGATGGCACCCATGAAGGCCACAAACGCGACCCGCAGGCGGCGGCGTTGCTCCAGCAGGTCGGCGCTGTAGCTGCGGTAGGCAAGATAGAAAGCGTGCACCGGGAATACCAGCAGGACCAGCTGTGGAATCAGCACCAGCACCAGGAATAGCGGGCCATCCGTGGTCAGCTGTGGATCAATGATATTGAGCCCCGTGCCGATCAGCCGGGCGATAATGTAGTAGCCGATGGCAGTCCAGGCCAGCACCGGAATGCGCCGGGCATCGACAAACAGATACTCGGCAATCAGCCACAGCAGAATGGGCGCCAGGGTGGCCAGGCGCGCCAGGACGTAATTGGGCAGGGTGTCGGGTTCGACAACAGAAGAAATCGACAGCAGATAAGCGGTCAGACAAACGCAAAACAGCGCCATCAGCCCACCCAGGAAATTGCGGTAATGCAGCAGGAACACCAGTCCCAGCACCAGCAACTGTGAGATAGCCAGGGCGGCTAGCCCGTCACTTATCCAGATCATCGCCGCAAGATAGTGCAGGCCTGCGGCTAAAGCAACATTAAGGGGCGGGAGGCCGCAAAAGTGCTAGATCTTGTGCCAAATTGGCGGTGCTGGGACGAGCCTCGCTACTTTCGGCTAGCTGACAAATCGGCCGTGATATTTCAAAATTCATAAGACAGTTTGAAATCCTTCTGTTTAAATCGATACTGTAATGAACCGCCTTCACCAGATCCGCTGATCCGGTGTGGGCCGAACGTCTCGACAGCCCGTAATGCTGTCACAGCAGCCCGGCAAAAGACCGGGTGAGGATAATCCGGAGGAAATGCGAATGTTTTCCAGAAAACGCCCAATCAGTCCTATCTGGCTGGCAGCCCTGGTCCTGTTACCGTTCCAGGCCAGTGCCCAGAACAGCCAGGCGAGTGACCAGGTGACGTTTCACAAAGATATCGAGCCGATTCTGCAGCGCAGCTGCCAGAATTGTCACCGACCTGCGGGCGTTGCGCCCATGCCACTGGTGACCTACGAGCAGGTGGCACCGTTTGCCGGCTTGATTGAGTACAAGACCCAGATTCGTGACCGCGCTGGCGCCATGCCGCCGTGGTACATGGAAAAGGACATTGGCATCCAGGATTACAAGAATGACCCGTCGTTGAGCGACGAGGAACTGGCCAAGATTTCCACCTGGGCCCGTACCGGCGCCCCCAAGGGTGATCCGGCCAATGCCCCGGAGCCGCTGGTTTTTGATGACAGCACCAAGTGGTCTGCCGGTGAGCCTGATCTCATTGTCTCCACCGAGTCGGTCACCATGGAAGCGGGTTCGCCGGACTGGTGGGGAGACATTCCCCGGGTCCAGATTCCCCTGGAAGAAGACCGTTATGTGAAATCCGTCGAGATCGTGGAAGTTAACGATGTCCCCACCGAGGGCACCGGTCGTGCCACCGTGGGCGGCCGGTTTATTTTTCACCACATGATCTGGTCCACTGCGATGCTGGATGAAAACGGCAACCGCGTAGAGGACTCGGTCACCAGCTGGCCGGTGCATGAAGTGGGCCGCAACGCGGATATATTTGACCCTGACGCTGGACGCCTGCTGAAGGCCGGCTCCTACGTGTATTCCGACTCGGTCCACCTGCACTCTAACGGTATCGACACCACGGGCCGCCTGGAAATCGGTTTCCGCTTCCATCCCGAGGGCTACGAGCCGAAATACGAGCGCGCCCTCGTTGGCCTGGGTAACGGCGTGGATATCAGCATTGCCGGCGATCAGGACGATCAGGAACTGCACGCTTACGCGGTGCTGGACCAGCACACCAAGATCATTACCTTTGAGCCACACCTGCACGCCCCTGGCGAGCGCATGTGTCTGGAAGCGATCTGGGGCTATACCGTGGAAACCCTGTCCTGCGTGGGCTATGACCACAACTGGGTGCGGGGCTATCCTTATGAGGACCATGCCGCGCCGATTCTGCCCAAGGGCACGATCCTGCACATCACTGGCTACATGAACAATACCGAAACCAACCCCAACGTGCCTGATTCGCGCAACTGGCAGGGTTCGGGTAACCGCTCGGTGACCAATATGTTCATCGACCTGGGTATTCGTGTTGCGCTGACCGACGAGCAGTTCCACGCGGAAATGGAGCAGCGGCGGCAGGCCCTGGATCTGGGTCCCAATGACCACGTGATTGGCTGTCCGCTCTGTGCTGCACCGCTGGTGGCGCCAATTGCGGAAGAAGAGGGTGAGAACGAGATTGCATCCTCTGGCGCCGAATAGCTCTCACTGAGCATACCCGGATTGTAAAAGCCGGAATCAAAAAGGGCGGTTACCAACGTAACCGCCCTTTTTTTGTGGGGTCAGCGCGCGTTACCGGGAATTTTGATCAGGCTTTGATTGCTAAACTGCTTGTTGCGCCCATCTGGAGGGCGCTACAAATCATTCCTCAATCAGAGCCTGGCCGCAATTCTCTTAGATGCTTAATGAACCACAAAAAAACGGCCCGTAGGCCACTGCTGTCCCACAGATTTCCCAATAAAAATGCTCGATCAGCCCAGGTGCGGGTATTTCGAGTATTCCTTAGTGTTTTTATACATGAAACCTTGTTGTTCGACACAGGGGACAAATTAACGAAGCCAGTGAATAGGGACTCTTGCAAACAGCAAGGGGCGACTGGCAGTTAGCTTGTGCCGATGCAATTAAGGACCTACGCTGAACGGCGAAAAATGACCGTTTTCCAGGGCATTTTTCAGAGTGAAGGTACCCTGGAGGGGCGTGGTCCGCAGCGGCACAAGCTAACTGCCAGGCGAACCGCTCGGAGCCACTTTTCACGTTGGCTAAGATGCAAGAAACTGTGGGACAGCAGTGGCCCGTAGGCCGCTTTTTCTATGTGCATGTCCCTGACAGTGATTGCTTACATGCTGCGCCGGTACTGCCCACCCACCTCGAAGAAAGCCTCGGTAATTTGTCCCAATGAGCAGTAGCGCACCGCGTTCATCAGTTCGGCAAACACATTGTCACCACGCTGTGCGGCGTCCTTCAATCGCGCCAGGGCTTCCGGTGCCTGCTCGGCGTGGCGCTGTTTGAACTCGTTGAGGCGGCTGATCTGGCTTTGTTTTTCCTGCTCCGTGGAGCGCGCCAGCTCGATTTCCATGTCCGGTTCCGGCTCGGGACTGACGAAGGTATTGACGCCAACAATCGGCAGGCTGCCGTCGTGTTTGCGGTGTTCGTAATACATGGATTCGTCCTGGATCTTGCCGCGCTGGTAGCCGGTTTCCATGGCGCCCAGTACGCCGCCCCGTTCGGATAATCTCTCGAACTCGCCCAACACCGCTTCTTCAACCAGATCGGTCAGCTCGTCAATAATGAATGCGCCCTGGTTGGCGTTTTCATTCATGGCCAGGCCCCACTCCTTGTTGATGATGAGCTGAATGGCCATGGCGCGGCGCACCGATTCCCCGGTTGGCGTGGTGATTGCCTCATCGTAGGCATTGGTGTGCAGGCTGTTGCAGTTGTCGTAAATAGCAATCAGCGCCTGCAGGGTGGTGCGGATATCGTTAAACGACATTTCCTGGGCATGCAGGGAGCGGCCGGAAGTCTGAATATGGTATTTCAGTTTCTGGCTGCGCTCATTGGCGCCGTAGCGGAAGCGCATGGCGGTAGCCCAGATCCGGCGCGCGACACGGCCCATGACCGTGTACTCAGGATCCATGCCGTTGGAGAAAAAGAACGACAGGTTATGGGCGAAGTCATCCACTGCCATGCCGCAGGCCAGGTAGGCTTCAACAAAGGTAAAGCCGTTGGCCAGGGTGAAGGCAAGCTGGGAGATGGGGTTCGCGCCAGCCTCGGCAATGTGATAGCCGGAGATGCTGACCGAGTAAAAATTGCGTACCTGGTTGGCAGTAAAATACTCCTGAATGTCGCCCATTACCTTAAGGCTGAATTCCGTCGAGAAGATACAGGTATTCTGACCCTGATCTTCCTTGAGAATGTCGGCCTGCACGGTACCGCGCACGCTCTGCAGGGTTTGCGCAGTGATCTGCTGAAGTTCCAGTTCGCTGGCATCGCGGCCCTGATCGGCGGCAAACTGCGCCAGCTGCTGATCAATCGCGGCATTCAGGTACATGGCCAGGATGGTGGGCGCCGGACCGTTAATAGTCATGGACACCGAGGTGGACGGCTGGCACAAATCGAAGCCGTCATACAGGGCCTTCATGTCATCCAGGGTGGCAATAGAAACGCCTGAGTTGCCAACCTTGCCGTAGATGTCAGGCTGCTGGTCAGGATCGAAGCCGTAGAGCGTCACCGAGTCAAAGGCGGTGGATAAGCGCTTGGCCTCGGCGTGTTCCGACAACTGCTTGAAGCGCCGGTTGGTGCGAAATGCATCACCTTCACCGGCAAACATTCGGGTGGGATCTTCCGAATCACGCTTGAACTGAAATACGCCAGCAGTAAACGGAAACTTGCCAGGGATATTCTCGCGCAGCAACCAGCGCAGCAGTTCACCGTGATCCTCGAAACGCGGCAGCGCTACCCGCGGGATACGTGTTCCGGACAGGGAAACACGACCCAACTGGGTGTGAATCTCACGATCGCGAACGGTAACGGTGTAGTCATCGCCGCTATAGTCCTCCAGCAGCTTCGGCCAGTTCTCCAGCAGTTGCTTGCAGCGGCCATCCAGGTCCCGGTCTTTCTTGTCGATCAGTGGATCCAGGGCAGAGCTGTCACTGCCTGCGTCATCCAGCATGGCCTTGCTGGCAATCAATTGCTGGCGCTGACGGGCAAGCGCCGATTGCTCGGCCGCCTGACGATGATAGTCGCGTACCGTATCGGCAATATCGGCCAGATAGCGCTGTCGCGCCGCCGGGATTATCAGGGTCTTCTGGGTGGATACCCGGGTTTCCACAGGGGCCAGGTGGCTTTGATAGTCGCGCAGGCCGTGGGCCGACAATTCCTGTCGCAGTGCCTGGTAGAGCGCAGTAATGCCGTCATCGTTAAATTTAGAGGCGATGGTACCGAACACCGGCATGGCTTCTGGCGCTTTGTCGAATGCCTGACGATTGCGTTGCACCTGTTTGCAGACATCACGCAACGCATCGTCGCTGCCCTTGCGATCAAACTTGTTGATGGCAAACACATCGGCGTAATCCAGCATGTCGATTTTTTCCAGCTGGCTGGCGGCGCCGAACTCCGGCGTCATAATGTACAACGAGGTATCGACAAACGGCACAATGCCGGCATCGCCCTGGCCAATCCCTGGGGTTTCCACGATGATCAAGTCAAAGCCCGACAGCTTGATGGCGGCAAGAATCTCGGACAAGCGATTGGGAATCTCTACCGCAGCGCTGCGGGTCGCCAAAGAGCGCATGAAGATATTGTCGTGACCGATGGCGTTCATGCGAATCCGGTCGCCCAGTAAGGCGCCACCTGTCTTTTTGCGGGTCGGGTCGATGGCAAGTACAGCAATCCGCAAATCGTCGTTACTGTCCTGGCGGAAGCGACGAATCAATTCGTCGGTGGATGATGATTTGCCAGCGCCGCCGGTGCCGGTAATACCCAGTATCGGCGCTGACTTGATGCTGGCCGCCTGGTCGACCAGTCCGGCCAGGTCAGGGTCGGCGTAGTTGTCATTCTCGATACCGGTAATCACCCGGGTAAGCAGCAGGGGATCGTGGCTGCTGAGCTCGGTAAGAGCCGGTGCCGGTGGGCGAGCAGAATCCTGTCGGCAACGCATAAGCATATCGTCGATCATGCCTTGCAGGCCAAGCTGCTGGCCGTCGTGGGGCGTGTAGATGCGAGCCACGCCGTAGTCGTGCAGTTCCTTGATTTCCGCCGGAATGATCACCCCGCCACCACCGCCAAAAATCCTGATGTGGCCGGCACCCAGTTCCCTGAGCTTGTCTACCAGGTATTTGAAATACTCGATGTGACCGCCCTGGTAAGAACTGATGGCGATGGCATCGGCGTCTTCCTGCACGGCGGCGACCACGATTTCCTGCACTGACCGGTTGTGCGCAAGGTGAATAACCTCGGCACCGCTGGCCTGCAGGATTCGGCGCATGATATTGATTGCGGCATCATGGCCGTCGAACAGACTGGCGGCAGTCACAAAGCGCAGTGGTGATTGTGTTTCCGGTTCCGAGCCGTGTTTGGCTGACCGGTCGGCTGAAGTTGGTAATTGAACGACGCTCAAGGTCTACCCCCCAGTTTCCCTCGATTTATCCCGGCGCGAGAGTCGCTACGCAGGGTCGCTAGTGTAGCCTAAATGCCCGACTTCCGGAAACGGGTCCGGAGCGCGCGACAGCAACGGCAATCGGCGGCAGGGGCTTTATGAATTGATGCGCGGGCTCTTGTCCTGGCGGGGTTCGAGTCTCAGTGGGGCTCTAGTCTTTTAGCAGACTGGTATCGTAGCCGCGCGCCTGAAGCTGATCCTGGATCAGCTGGCTCTGTTTGGCATCCCGGGTCTCGACGGTGATGTGCAGATCCGCTTTGCGCACCGGGACCGTCCCGAACAGGCGCTGATGGAACACTTCCAGAATATTGCCGCCGTGTTCGCCAATAATCTCGGTGACATCAGAAAGTGACCCGGGCAGGTCTTCAATCTTGATCAGATAGCGCACTATTCGTCCCTTGCGCACCAGCCGGCGCAGCAGCACTGAGGAGAGAATGCGCGAATCGATGTTGGCGCCGCAAACCATCAGCCCGGTTTTGCCTTCCGCGAATTGCTCCGGTTGCTGCATGACTGCAGCCAGCGCCGCCGCTCCGGCGCCTTCTGCAACGGTCTTTTCTATGGTCAGTAGCTGATAGACGGCTTCCTCTATGGATTCTTCCGGCACAATGATGATGTCGTCTACCAGGCGTTCAATGACTTCCATGGTGAGATTGCCAGGACGTTTGACCGCAATGCCTTCGGCGATGGTAGATCCGCCAGCAGGTGGTGGCAGGTGATGGAGCAGGTTGTAGGCGCTCGCATAGTTCTCCACTTCAACGCCGATGATCTGAATATCGGGGTTGATAGCCTTGGCAGCCGTGGCGGCCCCGGCGATCAGGCCGCCCCCACCTATGGGAATAACCATCCGGCTGAGGTCCGGGATCGTGTTCAGCATCTCCAGTGCCGCCGTGCCCTGACCGGCCATGACCAGTTCGTCATTGAACGGATGGATAAAAACCAGGCCGTTCTGCTCGGCCAGGCCGCGAGCGTGGTCTGATGCTTCGTCGAAGTTGCTGCCTTCCAGAATCACCGTTGCTGAGAAGTTTTCCGTGTCCTGCACTTTGACGTTCGGGGTATTTCGCGGCATCACGATGGTGGCGGGGATGCCGAGGCGCTGAGCGTGGTAAGCCACGGCCTTGGCATGGTTGCCAGCAGACATGGCGATCACGCCAATCTCCCGTTCCTGTTCGGTTAGCAGCAGCAATTTGTTGAGTGCGCCACGTTCCTTGAACGATGAGGTGAACTGCAGGTTGTCGAACTTCAGCCACAGCGAGCCACCAAACAACGTGGACAGGGTGCGAGAGTGCTCGAAGTGGGTATTCTCCACTGCACCTTCAATACGTTTGGCGGCAGCTTCTATATCTGCCAGTGAAATGGGCATGACAACGGGTGATCCTGCTGACAGGTGGAAAAGGTTGATACGCTCGAGCACCCGAGTCTAGCATGCTCTACGGGCTGGCTGCGTTGGGCAGTGGCCTGATTTCATCACCACCTTGTGTCATATCGGCACAGATTGACATCGGAATTGTGCAATAATGGCGGATCCTGACGGTGTTTTCCGCCAGGTTTCACGCCTGACAGGTGGTTCCACAGCCGATGGCGAACCTTTTACTGCCCGATTCGTTAGCCCGACAGCTATCTTTCGCCTGATACAGTGTGACTGATCTGGAACAAGTTGGCCGATCTGCTGTAGAGCCAACTATCTGGCGCCAAACCTCGCAGCTTTTTTCTGCAGGCAGCATTCACGCAGAACACCAGTCGTTTGCACTACTAAACCCGCAGGACCCAGAACCGCACTTCATGAAATCAACTTTCGCCTTGTCCCTGGCCTTGCTGGCGCTACCGGCCCTGACTGTTGCGCAGTCACCCGGGATCGACATCCAGGGCGCCGAGGATACTTTAACCGCGAATATCCGTGCGCACATCCAACTGCCCGATCTGGACTGTGCAGCCAGTGCTGTTCGTCTGGCGCGGTTTTTACCCGGGATACGCCAGCGAGTGGTTCGTGCCGGGCGCGCACTGGGCTACTACCGTTTGCAGCAGGTAACGCGGTTTGAGATTGACGAATCCTGCTGGAACCTGGTGGTTCAGGTGGACCCCGGCGAGCCAGTTCGTTTTGATGAGATCAACGTCACGGTAGACGAAAGTCCCGAGCTGTTTCAGTCGGCGCTCCAGAGTCTGCCCGTCAGCAGCGGTCAGCAACTCAACCAGAGTGCCTACGAGCAAATCAAGACCAGTCTAAGTTCGCTCGCTGTGGAGCAGGGCTTTTTCGATGCGCGCTACAACCGTTCGCAGTTGCAGCTGGATCTGGTCAACAACACGGCCGATGTCGATCTGGAATTCAGTCCCGGGCCGCGCTACCGCATTGGCGCGGTGGATATCCAGCAAAGCGGCGAACTGTCCGAGGAATTTATCGAACGGTTTCTTAACCTGGAGCCAGGATCTTTTTATTCATCCAACGTGCTGCTCGGGATGCGCAACAACCTGAACAGCAGCCATTATTTTTCCAGCGTATCGGTGACGCCGCTCATCGACGAGGCGGTCAGTAACGAGGTACCGGTGCGGGTCGCCCTCAACATGCGTCCGCGAAAAGTGTACTCCGCGGGTGTTGGTGTCACCACGGATATCGGACCGCGGCTGCGGGCTGATTATGAGGACCGCTACCGCAATCGTAGTGGCCACAGCTTTGAGGCCCATGCCGGTGTGTCGCCAATTCAGCAGGATGTGAATTTCCGCTACAGCATTCCGATGCGCAATCCGGCCACGGAAAGCCTGGATCTTTCCGCGGGATACATTGCTGAAGATACCGATACCTTTGTCAGCAATTCAGCAAAGCTGGCCGCAACCTATCGCTTTATTAACCGCTGGGATTGGCGGCAGCAGGTTTCACTGGGTGTCCAGCATGATGAATCGGAAATTGGTGGCGAGGTGATTGAAGCCGACTTTGTCATTCCCGGTATCAGTCTGGACCGCACCAGTGCCGACGATGCGCTGTATCCAACTCGCGGCTGGCGGCTTTTTGGCGAAATAAAGGGGGCGTCTGATACGCTGCTTTCGTCCGAATCATTTATCCAGATGAATATTGCCGGCAAAGGTATTCGCACCATTGGGCCAGGCCGATTGATGCTGCGTTTCGATGCCGGCACCACGGTGACCAATGATCTGGACAGCCTGCCTACTTCCATTCGCTACTTCGCCGGTGGCGACCAGACCGTGCGCGGCTATCGCTATGAATCTCTCGGCCCGGAGAATGCGGCCGGGGATGTCATCGGCGGCAAGCACAAGCTCTCTGCCGGGCTGGAATACGATTTCCCAATCATGGACAACTGGAAGTTGGCAGTATTCGCAGATGCCGGTAACGCCTTTAATGATTTCGCCGACTATGAGTTGAAGACTGGTGCTGGCGTCGGTGTGCGCTGGCTCTCCCCGATCGGGCCGATTCGCGTGGATCTGGCATCGGCGCTGGATAACGACAACAAGCTGCGGCTGCATATCACTATGGGGCCGGATCTATGAGTATCGTGCTTGGCCGTGTGAAGCGCTACTCAATCTGGATCGGCATCAGTCTGCTGCTGTTGGTCATGCTGTTGCTGACGGCAGTGAGTACCTTTCTTGCCACTGAAACCGGCAGTCGTTATCTGGTCCAGCAAGCTATTCGACAGGTTAACAACCTTCCGGAGCTGGAGCTTTCGGTGGGTGCGATTCGCGGTAATCTGCTGCAGGGACTCCAGCTCAGTGATCTGGGCGTCAGCAGCCCGGCTGTGCAGGTCCAGGTAGCAAGTCTGAGCGCTGATTGGGATCCGTTCTCCCTGTTTGGGGGTACGTTACAGCTTGCCGAGCTTGACCTGCGAACCATTGACGTGGTGCTTCCTCAAGCCGCTGACAATTCCGGGCCAGGGCCCACCAACCCGCTGGCCGACTTCAGTTTTGCGCCTCTGCCCATCGACCTGGAATTGGGACGCCTGGCTTTGACCGACCTGTCTATTGACCAGTTGATTGCCATTGATTCCCTGGTTACCCAGGTCAGCCTGGCCGGCGCTGATCTGCAATTGACCGATTTGGTGATGGCGGCCGACGTGATTTCCCTGGACGGACAGATTGATCTCGCCCTGACCAATGGCCTGCCGGTTAGCGCGCAGCTCGACTGGCGCTATCCCCAGCCCTTGCCGCTGGGTTGGGCCAACGCCGCGGGGCGGCTGCAGCTATCCGGGCGCATTGATGATCTCGACGTTATCAATAATACCAGCGCACCGTTTCGGATGCGCAGCGAGGGTGGGGTTGCACTGTTTGCCGAGCAGGGCCTGACCCTGGATCTGGTGCATCGCACCGAGCAGATGGAATTCGCTACCGGGGAGGACACCTGGCGCTTATCTGACGCCGAGATTTCAACCCGTGGAACTCTGGCTGCATTGAACCTGGAGCTGGACTCCGACGTCAGTAGCTCTTTGCTTCCGGATTTCGCGTTGATCGCAGCAGGACAGCTGGCCGGCTCGACATTGACTATCAGTCAGGCCCGGGCGGAAACCGACAATGGGGAATTAGTCGCCTCGCTGGCAATGAGCTGGTCGCAGGGATTTGAGCTTAGCGCTGATTATGATCTGCGTGAGGCGGATCCGCTCGCGCTGTTCGAGCGCGAACTGCCGGTTAGCCTGACGGACCTGGCCAGTACTGGTCGCTTCAGCCTGGTGGATAATGAGCAAGGGCAAACCATTGAATTGCAATTGGCGACTGCCACCTCGGTGCTCGACGGTTATCCGCTCACCGCCAGCGGAAATCTGCTCGTTCAGGATGGCGATGTCAGCATTGAGAATCTGCTGCTGGAAAGCGAGGCAAATCAGCTTACAGTGAGTGGTGGCTATTCTGCGCAGCAGGCCGACCTGCGCTGGCAGCTGCAGGCTCCCGTTCTGGAGCAGTTTGTTCCCGGTGTTTCCGCGGTCGCCCAGGGCAGCGGTTATCTGCGCGGGGCGCTCAGTGCTCCGCAAATCGATGCCGACATTGATCTCAGCGACGTATCCACCGAGGCGGGCCGGGTTGAACGCGTGCAGCTGCAGGTAAGTGGTGATCCTGACGGTTATCAGGGGGCCGTGCAGGTACTGAATGCGGCGCTTTCCGGTCAGGACCTTGCCATCAGTTCGGCGAATCTCGAATTCCAGGGCACGCGCGACGCCCACGAAGCCGCGCTGGAAATTGACTCCAGCCGCGGCAGTGCCGAGCTGGATTTTAATGGCGGTTTTTCTGAACCCAACGGCACGGACTGGGCAGGCCAGATCACTACAGCCCGGCTGCAGGGTGACGCGGGAGACTGGCGTCTGCTGTCGGCCGCTGAAGTGGCGCTCCGCAACAGCCTGGTTACCGTCGACAACAGCTGCTGGTCCTATCAACAGATTCAGGCTTGCGTGTCCCTGTCCCCGAGTGGGGCGGGGCGACAGCAGCTGGAAGCGACGCTGGCGCGCTTTCCGCTGTCGGAGTTCAACTCCCCTGGTGATCGCGAACCGCTGTTTGACCTGGTGCAAATACCGCGCTTGCCCGATGACGTCACGCTGGAGGGAATGATCAGCGGCGCAGTCAGCGCGCAGTTTGGTGGCGCCCGGGAGCCGCAGGTCACTGCATCCATAAACGCTGACAATACCTTATTGACCCTGCGCAGCATCGCTGAGGATGTATTCGGTGCCGAGGTTTCCGAGGCGGAAATCATGCAGCAACAATATCGCTGGCGGCGCTTGTCGCTGCGCGCCAATCTGAATCAGGGGCAATGGAGCATTAATAGCCGGGCACAGCTCAACGCAGAAAATGTGCAGGATTCCGCTATTGAGCTGAATGGCAATCTTGAGGCCAATCTGACAATTGACCGTGACGGGATGTTAAGTGGTAGCAGCAGCGCTGAGTTTGCAGATCTCGGCTGGGTGACAGCATTTGTCCCTGAGCTTCGCGACGTTACCGGTGAGTTGGAGAGTTCCTTGAGCTTCGGCGGAACGTTGCAGCAGCCGCGGATTGCCGGTGACCTGAGTATTAACCGGGGCTCATTCCTGGTGGATCGCGCCGGCGTAACTTACTCGGATTTCGAGCTGCAGTTATCCAGCGATAACTTTGGTGCGGCAACACTGGAAGGCAGCGTTGGGGCGGGAGATGGCTTCATGGTTTTTAACGGCAACGCTGAAAACCTGAACAGTGACAACTGGAACGTCAGTGCCGATCTTCAGGGCGAAGACTTTCCCCTGGCTTATCTTCCCGATCTGGTACTGGAAGTGTCGCCGACGCTGAATCTCAATGCCAGCCAGTCGCAAATCGCATTGCAGGGTGAGTTGCGGGTTCCGCTTCTTGATCTTACCGTTCGCGACTTGCCAGAATCCGCCGTGGATATATCCCGTGATGTGGTTATTACTGATTTTCCGGAAGACCAGCCGGAGCTCGGAATGACGTTTACAACCGGTCAGATGGCAGTCATGGACACGGCCATCAGCGCTGACGTGGAAATAATCCTTGGCGAGGAGATTACCCTGCGTGGCTTCGGCCTGGAAGCAGGGCTGGCTGGCTCGCTGGATATTCGCCAGGAAGCCGATGGCACCAATCTGACTTACGGCGAGTTGGAGATTACGGAAGGTCGCTACAGCATGTACGGCCAGACACTTACCCTGCAAAACGGCAAACTGCTGTTCCTGGGTAACTACGACAACCCGGCAATCGACATCCGCGCGGTGCGTGAGGTCGACGATTTGACAGTGGGAGTGTTAATGAGCGGCACGCTGAATAATATCCGGAGTGATCTGTTCTCCACCCCGTCCCTGCCGGAAAGCGATATTCTTTCGGTGCTGGTTACCGGCCGACAGTTAGGAAATACGCAACAATCGTCGGCCGACGCTGATGCCATGCTCAATGCGATTACCCGACTGGGCATCAAGCAAAGTCAGGGGCTGACCGATGAAATCGGCAATCGCTTTGGTCTGGATACGGTCGCCATTACCAACACCGGTGATATCGACAGCAGCACTCTTACCATTGGCAAATACCTCACCCCGAAGGTGTTCGTACGTTACGGAGTAGGTTTGTTCGACAGTTTCTCAAAACTGGCAGTGGACTACATGATTAACGACCGCCTGACTCTGCAGGCGGAGTCAGGGCAATATCAGAGTATCGACTTTACCTATCGGGTAGAACGCTAGCGCTTGCGGTTAGTCCGGATGCTGCGCAGGTAGCTAACTCTGTGGCTGTTCAGGGCGTTCACCATCCGAAAATCCCGAGCGAATGTGCAAATCGCGCTGTGGAAAGGGGATGGTAATGTTGTTTTCCTTGAAGCGATTCCAGATGTCCAGCATGACCTCGCTTTGTGGCGTCCAGCGCCCGTTCTCAACGTCATCAACCCAGAAGTGCAGCAGAAAATCCACCGAGCTGTCGCTGAAGCTGCGCAGGAAGCAAATCGGCTCTTTTTGCCCCGAACAGCGTGGATTGGCTTTGGCAGCTGCGATTAGAATTTCGCTGACTCTGTCCAGGTCTGAGTCATAAGATACGCCGATTGGAATTTCTACTCGGCCCAACGTGTTGGAGAACGTCCAGTTAATTACCCGACTGGTAATAAAATCCTCATTGGGTATCAGGATCTCCTTGTTGTCGAAGGTCTCCACCAGCGTATAGCGAGCCCCGGTGCGGCGCACCAGCCCAAAGGTACCGTCCGGCAACTCAACAAGGTCATCCACCTCGATAGATTTCTCCATCAGCAAGATCAGCCCGCTGATAAAATTTGACGCTACTTTTTGTAGTCCGAAGCCAAGACCGATACCCAGTGCGCCGCTAAACACCGTGAGCGTGGTCAGGTCCAGGCCAATCAGATCCAGGCCTACCAGGGCAGCGACGACATAAACCGTGATCTGCGCGAACTTGGTGAACAGTTCCTTGTTCGCCGTGCGTACTTTGGGCAGCTTGTTGATCTGCGCTTCAGCAAATTCAGAAACCATGGCACTGACCCAGACCAGCACCGCGATAGTCAGCACGAAATTGATCAGCAGGTAGGCAGTGAAACGATTTTCGCCAATTGAAAAGGCCAGGGGATCCGACTCAAGTACGGCTCTGATCTGGTCGAACTCGCCGCTGGTATTGAGGAATAAAATGCCCACCAGTGTTGCGAAAATAAGCCACTTGGTAATCCATCCGCGCGGTTTGAATATCCGTGTCCAGACCTTCCTCATCCTGTATTTTTCTCTGAGTTTGGGGGAGCAGATTCTGCTGCCAAAGGTGCTATTGGGATCCTTTTCTGTAGTGCCAGGTTAGCGAGCTGCTGGCGACGACGTACCAACATGTTGAGAAACTCTACGCCCACTGAAAACGCCATGGCAAAGTAGATGTAGGCGCGCGGTACATGTACATCGAATCCTTCCGTGATCAGGGTAAAGCCAATCAGAATCAGGAAGGATAATGCCAGCATTTTGAAAGTTGGGTTGGCGTCTACAAAATCGCCAATGGACCGGGCGGAGACCAGCATAACTACTATGGAAACGACAATGGCGATGACCATGATGGATATATGGTCAACCATCCCCACTGCAGTGATTACCGAGTCCAGGGAAAAGACCATGTCGATGACCGCTATCTGGGCGATAACCGCAGCGAAGGATTTGGCAACATGGGCGGTACCCGAGTCATGGATTTCAAGGCTATTGTGTATCTCGTGCGTGGCTTTCCCAAGCAGAAACAGGCCGCCACCGATCAGAATAAGATCGCGACCTGAAAATTCAACGCCGGCAATGACAAACCACGGCGCCACGAGTCCCATTACCCAGGCAAGACTGAATAACAGAAGCAGTCGCAAAATGAGTGCGAGAGCGATGCCGATTTGCCGTGCCTTGTCGCGCTGGTGTTCCGGCAGGCCGCCAACGAGGATGGTGATGAAAACAATATTGTCGATACCCAGAACGACTTCCAGCGCAATCAGGGTCGCCAGGGCCACGAGGTTTTCGGGAGCTAATAGTATGTCCAGCATGGTTCAATTGGGCTCTGTTTGAAAAACCTGGCGATAGGCCACCAGGAGCGTTGCCAAGATCAGTCTTTTGGTCCGAGCATGGCCTCGGGGCGGACCAGGCGATCATAGTCCTCAGCGGACAGCAACTCGAGTTCCACCACTGCCTGGCGCAACGACAAGCCTTCCTGGTGGGCGTGCTTGGCAGCGCTGGCAGCCTTGTCATAGCCGATGTGGGAGTTTAACGCAGTTACCAGCATCAGCGACTGCTCGGTGTAGAAATCGAGGCGTTCGTCATTGGCGGTCAAGCCCACCAGGCAGTTGCGGCTGAAGCTGCGCATGGCATCCGCCAACAAGGTCAGTGATTCCATCAGGGCGTGGATGATCACCGGTTTGTAGACATTGAGCTGAAACTGTCCCTGGCTGGCGGCCACGCTAATGGTGGTGTTATTGCCCATTACCCGGGTACAGACCATGGTCAGCGCCTCTACCTGGGTGGGGTTCACCTTGCCCGGCATAATTGAGCTGCCTGGTTCATTGGCGGGGATGCTGATTTCGGCAAACCCGCAGCGCGGCCCCGAGTTCATCATGCGGATGTCATTGCCCAGCTTGAGCAGGGCAGTGGCCAGCAGGTTCAGTTGGCCGTGCAGGTTAAGCAGGGCATCGTGCCCGGCAAGTTGGGCAAACTTGTTACTGGCGCTGACAAAGTCCATGGCCGAGAGCTGGTTGATCTTGTCGACCACCGTGGTGGCCCACTGGCGGCGACTGTTCAGGCCGGTCCCCACAGCGGTTCCGCCAATGGCCAGTTCGCGAACTCCATCCAGCGCCTGCTCGATCTGGCGATGGGAGAATTCCAGCTGCGCCCGGAAGGCACCGAATTCCTGGCCCAGGGTCACCGGCGTGGCATCCATCATGTGGGTGCGCCCGCTGGTTATCTTGTCCTTGAAATCCACTTCCTTGGCGGCCAGTGCGGTGAGCAACTCGGCCAGCGCCGGCAGCAACTGCTCGCGAGTCAGGCGCATGGCGGTAATGTGCATCACAGTCGGAAAGGTATCGTTAGACGACTGCGAGCGGTTGACGTGGTCATTGGGGTGCAGGGGGTCGTGACTGCCGGGGGTACCGCCAGCCTTGATGTTGCCCAGGTTGGCAATCACCTCATTGAGGTTCATGTTGGTCTGGGTGCCGCTGCCGGTCTGCCAGACAGACAGGGGAAAGTGCTCGTCGTAGTCGCCGGCAGTAATGTCGTCGCAGGCTGATTGAATTAGCTGGCCCAGTTCAGGCGCCAGGTCTCCTAATTCTTCATTGGCCTGGGCGGCGGCTTTTTTTAGTAGGGCGAAATCGTGGATGAACACCGCCGGGAAACGGTGTTCGCCGATGGCGAAGTTGTGCAGGGAGCGCTGCGATTGCGCGCCCCACATACGATCTTCTGCTATTTCGACAGAACCCAGACTGTCTTTTTCAGTGCGGGTACCGGTCATGGTAGCTCCTGTTGCGGCGGACGCCGACGTTCAGGCGTCCGCAGTGAGTTTATCGACAACAAACGGCATGATGCCGCCGCTCAGGAAGTAGGCAACTTCAAGCGCGGTATCCAGGCGGCTTTGCAACGTGCAGGTTTCCTTGTTGCCGTCGGGATAGGTCACTTCCATGGTGACTTCCATGCCGGCGGTAACGTGCTCAAGACCAAGCAGGCTGATCTGCTCATCGCCGCTGATGTTCAGTGTCTTGCGGGTTACTCCTTCCGGAAACTGCAGCGGCATAACGCCCATGCCAGCGAGGTTGGAGCGATGAATCCGTTCAAAGCTTTCGGCAATGACTGCGCGCACACCGAGCAGGCGAGAGCCCTTGGCGGCCCAGTCGCGGCTGGACCCGGTGCCGTATTCCTTGCCGGCAATAACCACCAGGGGGGTATTCTGCTTGTCATAATGCATGGCCGCATCGAACACGCTGGTGGCTTCGCTGCTTCCAGCCAGGCGGGTGTAGCCGCCCTCAATGCCGCCCAGCATTTCATTGCGAATGCGGACATTGGCGAAGGTGCCGCGCATCATTACTTCGTGATTGCCGCGCCGTGAACCATAGGAATTAAAGTCGGCCTTGGCCACGCCGTGCTCTTTCAAATAGCTGCCCGCCGGGCTGTTCTCGGCGATCGCGCCAGCCGGGGAGATGTGATCGGTGGTCACCGAATCTCCGAGCATCAGCAGTATATTGGCATCCGTGATATCGCCACTGGGTTTTTCCAGATCAACAAAAGATGGTTTGCGGATATAGGTAGAATCGTCGGCCCAGCTATAGGTACTACCGGAACCCACCGGCAGGTTCTGCCACGACTCGTCGCCCTCGAAAACCTCGGCGTAATTTTTGACGAACATCTCACGCTCGACCCGGTGCACGGCGTTGGCGATCTCATCGTTGCTGGGCCAGATGTCTTTTAGATAAACATCCTTGCCGTTGCTGTCCTGGCCGATGGGCTCCTTGCTAAGGTCGATCGCTACAGTCCCGGCCAGGGCATAGGCCACCACCAGCGGCGGTGACGCCAGCCAGTTGGCGCGGACCTTGGCGTGGATTCGACCTTCGAAATTGCGGTTGCCAGACAGCACCGAGCTCACGGTCAGGTCGCCCTCGTCCACGGCAGCCTCAATAGCTTCCGGTAATGGCCCGGAATTGCCGATACAGGTGGTGCAGCCGTACCCCACCAGGTTGAATCCCAATTGATCCAGATAGGTCTGCAGCTCGGCAGCCTTGAGATAATCGGAGACCACTTTTGACCCGGGAGCCAGGGACGACTTTACCCAGGGCTTGCGGGACAGACCCAGTTCAGTTGCTTTCTTGGCCACCAGCCCGGCGGCCATCATCACTGCTGGATTCGAGGTATTGGTGCACGAGGTGATTGCCGCTATTACGACATCACCGTCGGTCAGCGAGTAGTCGCTGCCAGCGACTTTGGCTTGTTTGGGTTTGCCGTCCACGAGCTTGGCAAAAGATTCCTTGATCTTGTCTACCGCAACCCGATCCTGGGGGCGTTTTGGCCCGGCCAGGGACGGCACAACCGTATCCAGTGCCAGCGACAGGGAGCTGCTGTACTGTACAGATTCATCCTCGCGACGCCACAGGCCCTGAGCCTTGCTATATTGTTCCACCAGAGCCACGGTGTCATCGTCACGTCCGGACAACCTCAGGTAGTCCAGAGTCTTGTCATCAACTGCAAAATAGCAGCAAGTGGCACCGTATTCCGGGCTCATGTTGGCCAGGGTAGCCCGGTCCGCCACAGTAAGTGATTCCAGTCCCTCTCCGTAAAATTCGACAAACTTGCCCACCACGCCATGCTCGCGCAGCATCTGTGCACAGGTCAGTACCAGGTCAGTGGCAGTAATTCCCTCGGATAGTTTGCCGGTCAATTTAAAGCCAACCACTTCGGGAATATTGATGGAGATCGGCTGGCCGAGCATGGCAGCCTCGGCTTCGATGCCGCCGACTCCCCAGCCAAGAATAGCCAGGGCATTGATCATGGTCGTGTGACTGTCGGTACCCACCAATGTGTCCGGATAGGCATACAGCTCGCCGTTGTCTTCTGAATGCCAGACTGATTTGCCCAGGTATTCGAGGTTGACCTGGTGGCAGATCCCGGTGCCAGGTGGCACTACATTAAAATTCTGAAAGGCTTTCTGTCCCCAGCGCAGAAACTGGTAGCGCTCATTGTTGCGCTCCATTTCAATCTCCACGTTTTCGGCGTAGGCCTCGGGGTTGGCAAATTTATCCACCGTCACCGAATGGTCAATCACCAGGTCGACGCGGTTAATGGGGTTGATCAGCTCTGCATTCTTGCCGCGATCGGCCACCGCATCACGCATCGCAGCCAGGTCGACAACCGCCGGAACCCCGGTAAAGTCCTGCATCAATACCCGCACTGGCTTGAACATGATCTCGGCGTTCTGGTGCTGGGATTCCTGCCAGTTCACCAGGGCGTTGACGTGGTCCTCGGTTACTGCAGTGCCGTCGCAATGGCGCATCTGGTTTTCCAGCAACACCTTGATAGAAGCCGGTAGCTGCCTGACCTGCTCGTTGCCCATTTCGGCCAGGGCTTCAAGGCTATAGTAGTGATAGGTCTTGCCATTGATGTCCAGCGAACGTTTCACGTCACTGTGTAGCTGGCTGGTGGACATAGGATTCTCTCGCTTGCCGTGTCTGTGTTGGGGACGCTTCTCAGCTGCTCGGCGACCGGCCGCGTCCGGCACCGGTGCATATACTTGTTATCTTCTTACATTTACATAACGAAACGCAGTTGTCGACCTCCCGGCCCGGGGTAAACCGGGGGCTGAAGTGGACAATTTACGAGGCCAGCCAGAGCACTATTTGGAAAGCTCTTCAAAGGCTCTTCGCAGCTGCACTGGGAAGAATAATGACAATGCCAATTGTGTGGTTCAGCTAGCCCTGTAAATGGCCCTGTTAGTTTGTGACCTTGAGCGCGGCGGCGGGGCGGCCGCTCGTGCCTTGACAGCCGGGACATCGAAGTGTTCTTCACGCCTTCGATCGGATGGAAATCAAACCAGCACACCATTTGTGAAACAACATAAACCCATCCAGCCCGACGCGATCCAAGCCTACAGACGGGCGCAACAAGCAGTTCCACAATCAGGGTCTGGTCACAATTCCCGGTAATGCATGATGAGCATTTATAAGAACTATTAGCGGCCGCTACAGCGTCTTAGGGCTTCGGGCTGGTGCGCTTCAGGAGTCCTCGGTAGGCTCTTCGAAACGCACGTGAGCAAGCTTGTAGGTGGGCTGGCGCTGGACGATTCCTGGGTCTGGCTCGAGCCGCTGACCAGTCTCACCCTTGAACTCATATTTCATCCGGTCGAGCACATAGCGCATGGATTCCAGGCAAGCCTTGTCCCGGTCGTTGCCCTGAACCACCAGCCAGGGGTTGCTGGTGGTGGAAGTCTTGGCGAACATGGTTTCCTTGTAGCGGGTGTACTCGTCCCACTTGGCCTGCGCCTGGGCATCGACAGTGCTCAGTTTCCACTGCTTGAGAGGGTTGGTTTCGCGTTCCTTGATGCGCCGGGCCTGCTCATGTTCATCGATGGAGAACCAGAACTTGATAATCGCCAGGCCATCCATTTTAAGCATGCGCTCCAGTAACACTACCTGTTCCAGAAAAGTCTTGTACTGACGGGGAGAACAAAAGCCGAGCACCGGCTCCACCACCGCACGGTTGTACCAGCTGCGGTCAAAGAACACGATCTCGCCGGGGTTTGGCAGTTCCTTGACGTAGCGCTGGAAATACCACTGACCAGATTCCTGCTCGGTGGGCTTGGACATGGCGACGATCCGGTAGTGGCGCGGATTGAGAAAGCGCACGAAGCGCATGATCGTGCTGCCCTTGCCGGCGGTATCGCGCCCCTCAAAGATAATCAGCAGGCGCCGTTTGTTGGCCTTGATGTCGGACTGCAAACGCACAAATTCGGTTTGCAGTTCCAGGTATTCGGTTTCGTTTTCCAGAGCGTACAGCACGTCAGCCATCCCTTGCTTGTGGTTGGTTGGTTATTGGAATTTACTGGATTTTCGGCCTGCCAATAGGAGTTGGCCAGAAAGCTTGATAATACCGCAAAAACGTGACAAAACTTTCAGCAGTCAGCCTGGTTTTGCCCCGCTATTGAGGCGGGAGAAGACTGCTGGCGATTTGAATCAGAATTAAATTTTAGGGAATGGCTCACAATTTGGTAACGCTTTGCTGGCAGTTGATTGCAAGCCGTGCCGATAATCGGGCCATGACTACCGCACTGGAACACCCGACCATGATCGACTTTGACGCCGGCGCCCCCAATGATGACCGGCTGTTAATTATCGATGACAACGCAGACATCGCCGACATCCTGGAGGAGGTTGGTCTGGATGCTGGCTATTCCGTGCGCAGCGTTTATGACCCGGCGCTGGTGCAGAGAATTTATCAGGACTTTGATCCCACGGTGATCTTTCTTGATTTGGGCCTGGTGGACGATGAACAGCAGCACGGCTTCGGTGACGAAGGTCTTGATGTGCTGCGCTTTCTTGCTGAACAGAAATGCAAGGCGCGAATTGTCATTATCTCCGGTAAGTCCAGACGCAAACGCGAACTCACCCAGATCCAGGGCCAGGGATTGCACCTGGCGATGATGGGCCATATCTCCAAGCCGTTTGATATCGACCGTATCGAGTCCATGCTGCTCAAGATGCGCAGTAGCGACTAGGAATCCTCTGCTCGGGCCTGGCGGTAGGCGGTCTTCAGGTGACCCCTCTGGACGTTCCCGTTTGTTCTCCTGGCCTGCTTGACCCATTAGCCTGACAACTTGCCTGGCCCGCGCCAGGGACCTCGCTTTTTTTTGCGGCGAAACCACCCGCGACGAACCTACCCGCGACGAACCTACCCGCGACGAAACCACCCTCGGCAAACTACACCGGTCATTCTCCAGACCCGCGATTCCTTCCCCGGCTCGCTGGATTGCCGTCGGCGCCATGTTCCCGTCTAAAAATGGGACTCTTGACAACATGTTATCAAACTAACCCCTGTGCTGGTCCGTTGCAGCGCGCCACTCATGGCCAGTGTTCTGTTTTGGTGCAGTTTGCCTGTGACGCGCGCGTGTTCCGCCGTTTATACGGGGCTTCCAGCCTGGCACGGCACTTGCTTTAACGTGGGGACTACCCGGCTGTGCAGGCATACCGCCGGTGTTTCAAGCGCTCATTCATCCAACCCGTTGAGAATAGTCGATGCCGATGCAACTTCGGGGTCTGCGGACGTTTTGTCTGGCGGCCCAGTATCTCAGTTTCAAACAGACAGCGGATACGCTTTGCGTAACTGCCAGCGCTGTGAGCCACCAGATCAGTGATCTGGAGGATGAACTGGGGGTGAAGCTGTTTATCCGGCAAACACGCGCCATTTCCCTGACTGACAAGGGGGCTCAGTTTTACGAAGAGATACAGCCCTATCTGCAGGCAATCGATGAGGCTGCCGACCGGGTGCGCAAGAATGCGAGCCGGGTGCCGCTGCTGGTTCAGATGCCCGAGTTCTTTGCCAGCGAGCTACTGATGCCGGTGATCAGCGAGTTTTCCGAACGACATGCAGACATCGATCTTAAGATCGAATGCATGGACATCGGCGATGACTCAAGCACCGACGCCGACATCAATATATTGCTGTCCCGTAATGAACCCGAAGGCGCG
Organism: uncultured Pseudohongiella sp.; assembly: GCA_965212375.1. Classification (GTDB taxonomy): domain Bacteria; phylum Pseudomonadota; class Gammaproteobacteria; order Pseudomonadales; family Pseudohongiellaceae; genus UBA9145. Next base: position 202,052 of record OZ243108.1, read on the forward strand.
CGAGTAGAGAAGCTGTTCCCGATTCGCTACATCCCGGCTTGCAGCCGCAAACTCTACAATGAATGGTCGCGTAAGGGCTACAGCAGCATCGATGCAATCAACGTATCGACTATTCTGTTACACAAGGCACGTCCTCACGCCTGGAGCAAATGGGCGAAACATGCCGGTGTCAACAACATGAAACCTAAGCAGATTATATTTGTGGATAGCATGTTTGCCCTGGCGCGCGCTGCTGAGAGAAGCGCGGGAATCGCCCTGGTACCCATGCCGGTCAGTAAGTCCTGGTTTGATTCGGGAGCACTCGTGCCTTTGCACGATACTGACCTGGTCACGGAAGACTATTACTGGATGGCGTTGTCCGAAAGCTCGAAGAACAGCAACGCAGCGGAAGTGTTCTGTAAATGGATAGGTGAAAGTCTGCAGCAGTATGTGGGAGACATGGATGAGCTCAATTCATCCGTCGCCTGATGATTGATACTTTGTCAGTGCGAGCTCAGACGCCTACCATTTGAACGCAATTGAGGAGCTGAAGGAGAGATCAGCTTTTCGTGTAACACCTAGCTACAAAACTATTGGTTAGTTATTTATTTGGCTCTTTTGGCCTTTTTATTTTTTTAATTTTTATTATTTTTCTAAGGAAGTTCTCATGACACTTTTTACTAAATCGTTTACCAAAGCTCGCCTTGCACTAATTGCCGCTGGACTGGGTTCAGTCCTGGCCGCCAGCAGCGCTTCTGCTGAATACCGCGTTACCGCTTTCGGCGACGCGATTGCTTACAAAGCGCTGATCTCAATGGACGTCGAATCCGCCAAGTCAGCCTTCTACACCAAGGACCTGACCAAGCTGGACTTCGTTGCCGCCAACAACCTGTGTGTTACCCAGATTCTGTCAAAGGAACTGAGTGCCGCCATTTCTTCTTGCGAACTGGCCCTTGAGAAAGTCGAAACTGACTTCGAGCTGACTGTTTCTATGGAAAAAGAAGCCAAGGCTTCAATTTTTTCAAACCTGGCTGTTGCCAAGGCAATGAGCGGTGACCTGACTGGCGCCAGCGCCGATCTGGAACGTGCGCTGATGCTGAACGTTCGCGATCGCAATGCGAATGTTAACTTTCGCCAGATCAGTGCGAATCTGGATGTTTCAGGCGACATCGCCCAGAACTAAGGTTGAAAACCCGGTTTAAAACCGAGGTTTTAAACCGGGATTGACCCGCAGCGGGTGCTCTCTGGCCCGCTGCAGCACTTTCGCTAAACTGTTCGACCGCGTGGGCCTTTTGGGGCTGACGCACCGTAAGACTCTCCTCTGCCGGGGTAATCAGGTGTAACAGTACTTCCTGGTTGCCCCGGCCTCTTTTTTTATTGCCTCTTTTAGAAATCACCTTAACTGCATTCAGTCGCTCGCCGCAGCCCCGGGCGGCAGACAGCGGGCGGTGCTACACACCTGGTTAGCGGCTACAGACCTGGTCGAAGCGAAGTTCACTGCGATGGCTGACGTTTACTGGACACGGCTTTGTCCCTATCATTAGGCCCATAAACGCATTTCACGTGTTCGGACCTTCGGGCTGACCGAATGCCGAGCAAATTAAGGGAGAATCTCCATGACAGGATTAGACAAAGGTTGTAAGCAGGCCATTCTGGCCGCCGCTGGCATCATTTTGGCAGCTGCCAGCAGCGTGGCCCTCAGTCAGGCCAGCGAGCGTCCAGAATTGACCGGCACCTGGTCGAACAAATCATTGACCGGCCTCAGCCGTCCACAAAACGTCGACAGTCTGGTTGTCAGTGCCGAGGAGGCTGCCCAGATTGCTGGCAGCACGTCGGTGGCCGGTCTACCGGTTGATGAGGTCGATGGGGAAATCGATCCGGAAACCGGGGCGCCGCCAGAAGGCAGTTTTGACTTCGGCCTGCGTGGCTACAATGAGTTCTGGATTGATCCCGGTAGTACACTGGCCCGGGTCAAGGGCGAATTTCGTACCTCCTATGTCACGATTCCGGAGACTGGACAGGTGCCGCGCCTTGATAATCCCAATCCGGATTTTCAGCCCAAGCGCTTCGGCAGCCGCTACGTTACCGGTATCGGCGACGCTTCCGGGCCGGAAGCCATACCCCTGGCAGAGCGCTGCCTGCTGGGTTTCGGTAATACCGCCGGCCCAGGCATGATGGGCACGCTGTACAACAGCACCTATGATTTTGTGCAAACCGATGATTACGTCATGATTGTTGTGGAGATGGTGCACGAGGCCCGCATTATTCCGACTTATGACAGCGCCGAGGAAGCCCGGGCCAATCGCCGGCCTGACGTACTGCAGCAGTGGCTGGGGGATTCCGTGGGTTGGTACGAGGACGGCACGCTGATCGTCGAGACCACGAATATTAATCCCAAGCAGCTGGCAGAAAGCTCCATCCCGATTACCAGGGATGGGCGCATCATCGAACGCTTCAGCCGCTACGCCGAGGATGAGATCTTCTACCAGTTCACCGTGGAAGATCCCAACCTGTACAGCCAGCCCTGGACTGCCGAACTGGCCTTTTATCCACAGGAAGAGCCCATGTATGAGTATGCCTGCCACGAGGGCAACTACGCATTGCCGGGTATCCTTGCCGGTGCCCGTCGCCAGGAAGTAGTAGAAGAGCTGGGGCAGGGTAGCGACTGAATGAAAGGCCCGGATTCGAAGATCCGGATTGGCAGCCGCCTGAAAAGTTAGCAGTAGCACCGGTCAATTGCTTGGCCGAACAAAGCCGGGTCGTCCCTTTGGAGGCCCGGCTTTTTCGTGTGCGGTTTTAAAAAACCTGAAAGGATTTCATTAGCAGGCTGAGTATTTTCTGCAGCCCGGCATTGACGTGGGTAATGATGTCCGTGTCGAGCTGCAGCTCGAGCTGGGGATTACCATCGCCGCCGCTCGTGGCGACGTAATATGCGCCAACGCAGTGACTACGTCCGCCGCCTGTTGCCGATCCGAATTCACCAGGTCCCGATATTTCTGCAGGGATGGGCGTTGCCAGATGTCACGAAATCAGCGGCACACCGCCATTTTATTTAGGGTTAAAAAAGATTCTGGTCAATTCGAGTGAATGTTCGATATGCTAAAAGTGATTGGTGAAATAACAATAATCTTCACCCCTAAAGCCTGCGTTTGAATGACGGGATCACCACCCGGCTGCGGTACTGACGACAGGCAATAATGATAATAAATAGAGGGAGTACGCAATGAATAAGAAGTTCCCTGGTACCCGTCGTGCCATCACCCTGGCGGTCCTCGCCGGCATCTCATTCCAGACCCAGGCGCAACAAGACCCCGATGACATCGAAGAAGTCGTGGTCACTGGCTCCTATATTCGCGGCACACCACTGGATGCTCCGTCGCCGGTGCAGGTGGTTGACCGTGACAGCATTGAAGCGCAGGGCGCCGCGCAAATCTGGGACGTGATTAAAAATCTCGAGATTAATTCCGGCTCCCTGGGCCAACCCGGTACTGACGGTACCGGTGAGTACAGTCAGCTGGAAGGCACCGCCATGGTGAACCTTCGTAACCTTGGCGAGAACTCCACCCTGACCCTTATCAACGGCAAGCGCATGGCGCCGGCCGGTGCCACCACCGGCAGCGGCGGTGAGTTCGTTGATATCAACAGTATTCCTCTGGTGATGACCGACCGAGTTGAGGTGCTGACCGATGGCGGCTCGGCATTGTACGGCGCAGATGCGGTGGCCGGTGTGGTCAACCTGCTGATGCGCACCGATTTCGTCGGTCTGGAACTGTATGGCGACCTGCAGGGCGTCGATGCTGCCAGCGACAAATATGATGCCACGGTGAGTGGTATCTGGGGCTGGGAAAGTGACGACGGTCGTACCAACGTGGTGCTGTCGGCCGAGCGTTTTGAGCGTGATCCAGTGCCGGTGACAGCCGGTAACTTCTATAACGCCAACTCTGAATTTCTGGGGACGGTCGGTACCGCCGGCACGCTGATTGAATCACCAGCCTTCGGTGGCAATATCTCTCCAGGATGGGTCAACCAGGAGGTGCGCGACTTTAATATCGCCAATGACGGCGATGACGAACCGGTCTATACCGATCCCGGTTGTTATACCGTCACCTCGGCCGATGGCAGCCCGCTGGTGATTGGCGAGAAGCGCGAGACACGCGGTGAACGCAGCGGCACCTGCCGTGAGGACACCTCGGCCTACAATTTCATTGCCAATAAAACCGAGCGCAACAGCTTTGCCGCATCATTCGGTCACGCCTTCACTGAAAGTGCCGAGCTTTACGCTTTCTCCCACTATTCCGATGCAGAAACCATCCGCGCCGATGACGGCTATAACGCTACCCGGGGGCCGACGGTGTTCCTGGCCCAGCCGGGCGCCTATGTTCGTAACCCGCAGTTCGGTGGCAACGCCATCGGTCAGACCCTGGAGCTGGGTTTCTTTGCGCCGGAAATCGGGCTGGAGAGGCCTGGCGAAGCGGATATCCCGAATTCGCCGATGTCGGCAGCCAATGGTGGACCCAATGTCGCCATGTACCAGGGCGTTCGCGACGGCCTGCCGCGCCAGCTGGCGGAGAACAATGTCACCTGGACCAATTCGTCCAGCGTGCAGTTGGGAATGCGTGGTGATTTTGAGCTAAATGATCGTTCCTATAACTATGACGTTAGCTATTCATTCAGCCAGTCCAGTCTGGAAGCCAGCTACCTGACCTTCAATCGTGAGCGTGCGGAGATGGCTGCCAATGGCCTGGGTGGACCGAATTGTACGCCCAATGGTGTGCCGGACTTTGACTTTGCCGGCCAGCCAGGACCCTTTGGCGGCGCCGTACCCCAGGCCTGGGATTTCTACGCGCCCGGTCTGGTACAAACGTTCTTCCCGGGCTTTGTCTTTACCACCCGGGAGTCGCTGTCTTACGCGTTGACCAGTAACAATCAGGGCCAGGACGGCTGCCAGTTTTACAATCCGTTCCTGACTTCATTAACTGACTCAAGCCTGGCCAACAGTGATGAATTGATGGACTGGATGAATCAGCGCGTGCTGCGAACTGACAAACGCAATCGTCTCGGGGTACTGGATGCCGTTGTGTCTGGCGAGATGTTCGACATGCGTGGCGGTACCGCACAATTCGCGTTAGGCGCCCAGTATCGTGAGCGCAATACGCTGTCCCGCTCCAATCGTCTCAATGAGCCAGGTCTGCAGGACCGCATTCTCGGCTATGACGAGAACGGTGTGCCCAATGAATTCCACTATGTAAGCAATAACTTCGAGTGTTCGCTGTGTTCCTTTAACTACGATCACGATCGCACCACCAAGTCGCTGTTTGGCGAGCTGTCGCTACCGTTCTGGGAAGACGTGGAAACCCAGATTGCGGTGCGCTGGGAAGATTACGGCGGTGCCATTGGCGATGAGATTTCACCGAAGATCGCGGCGAGCTGGCGACCCGTGGACAGCTTGCTGTTGCGTGGTTCCTACTCGAAGTCATTCCGGGCGCCGAACATTGCCATTATTGAACAGGGTCTGGAATCCGGATCCCTGACCTTCCGTGACCCGATCTCCAATCAGGCGGTGCGTGCCGGACTGGTGCCGCCGACTGATGCCAATGCCGAACCCGAGTTTACCTACACGCTGGGTGGTCCGGCTCCCAATGTCGGCAACGAGTATGCGGACACTTACGGCCTTGGCTTTATCTGGACGCCGGAAGGCGCGCTGGAAGGCCTGAGTCTTCAGGCGGATCTCTGGCGCTTTGAGGTGGATGACCGGGTGTTGCCGGAACCGCCGATTCGGGCACTGCAGCCGGAAATCGAGGCGTTCATTGCCGCGTCCCAGGATTCCAGCAACTACATCCTGAACGACACCATTCCGGCCGATTCCGATCAGCCCTACACGCCCTGTGACCCGGCGGCTATAGAAGCGCAGTTTGGTCGCGATTCCGACGAGCGACTGAACTGTGTGGTCGACCCGCGCAGCTATACCGCGCCGGGTATTCAGCGGGCTTTTGGTGTCACCAATGCCAGCCTGATCACCCTGACCCTCAGTGCCATCAACGCCGGTAAGATTGAAGCTGACGGTGTCGATGTGCGCGCCGGCTATGGCTGGAGCAATGATCTGGGCAACTTCCGCGTCAGCGCCGACTACACGCACGTGCGTCAGTACAAGTTCAGTGAAGTGCCGGGCCTGGAGCGTGGACTGGTGGATACCGGTGTTTATGACGCAGCGGGCACTACTGGCGATGGCAATCTGGTGCGCTCCCTGCCGGACAACAAGGGTAATGTCACCTTTAACTGGAGCAACGGCAGCCATAGCGCAACGCTCATCAATCGTCATATTGGCTCTTACCAGAACCTGAACTATGACAACTCATTCCAGGACGGCTCTGACTTTGTGCGCTCCCTGTTGACTCGCAAGATCGCCAGTTACAATACAATCGATCTGCAGTACAACTACACGCACAACTGGAGCAACATCAACCTGGGCGCCACCCGCTTCACCGTCGGTGTGCTCGATGCAACCAACGCTGATTTGCCGTTCTACGATGAGTCGAATCTCGACTACGACGCGGTGGTGTTTGACGGTCGCGGTCGCCGCTGGTACGCACGAGTGCTCTGGCAGTTCCAATAGCCAGAAAGTAGAATCGGTCAGCAACGACTGATTGTGAGAAAGGCGATACTTCGGTATCGCCTTTTTTCATGGCAAGATTTTAAGTGAGCCAGAAGACGTGGAGAAATGTCATGAAGCGAACCTGGACCATCATTGCCGTGGCCGATGTTAGCGCAAGTTTTCGCTGGTACCAGAGCCTGTTCGGGCAACACCTTACCGGCCCGGCTCACGACTACTTCGGTCAGATCCTTGACGACGATGGCAGCGTGCTGCTGTGTCTGCATCGCTGGGGAGATCACGATCATCCCTCACTCACCAGCCCGGCTGTTGCTCCTGGAAACGGGGTGCTGTTGTTTTTTCGCGTGGATGACTTTGAACAAACCCTGGGCAGGGCAAAATCGCTGGTGACGAGCCTCGACGCGGAACCGGCTACCAATCCCGCCACCGGCACCCGGGAGTTTGCGCTTCGCGATCCCGATGGCTATCACGTCATGATCAGTGAAGTGATGGCCGGTTGATCCCGGGACCGCTTAGCCGGTTGCAAAGACTATCGTAGCTACCGGCCGACACTGATGTGCAGACGGTTGGAAAACTCATCGCGGCCCAACTCGCCGCTAAGAAAGGAATTGAACGCCAGGCTTACCCGCTGCACATCTGCCTCCACCGGCCTTACGCCGTGCTTGATGTGAGATGGAAAGATCACAATATCGCCGACCCGGGTTTCGATGTGGTAGCTGTAGGCGTTGTAGTAGTTCTGCTGCTTCGGCTGCAGATCGAACCAGTGCTGGTCTTCGTTGCGGTAGAAATTGATGCCGTCCTGCGGCGCGAGATTGATATAAATGACGCCGCTGGCGAAGCTGTTGGGATGGGAATGGGTATGATGCGCGCCGCCCTTGCCGGTCATGGACAGCCAGGACTGGGTGATAACCAGTTCAACGTCGTTGGCGGTGTTATAGATGGTGTCGAAGTAGTGCTGCAGATGCTCTTCGGCCAGCTTGCGCAGGCTGGCCAACTGCGGTGCATCCAGCACATACTTGTTAGGCGATGAGTGGTTATCAATCGCCTTGATTGGCTGTTGGAGTTGTTCGCGAAAATACTGCTGCTCGTCAGCGCTGAAGTCTCGCCCCAGCGATGCCTTGTATACCGGCACCGCAAACAGGTTCATGAGTTCGTATTGCATGGCGTATTTAATGGCGGACTAAACCGCATCCTTTCAGGTCTGCTGTCTTGTTCCTTAAGGCAGACTGCCGCAATAAGCGCACTGATGCAATCACAGTCGCGGCAGCGGCAATTCTCCGTCCCGCAGGATGCGTCCCCAGACCCGTTCCCCGATACGCCAGGCTTCTTCAAGCAGAGCGGTTTCGTCGAGGGTGAGGATTTCGTGATCGCGCATTACGAACTGACCGTCAACCATGACCGACTCGATGTCGGTAGTCTGGCCGTTATGGACCCAGGCGGAAAGAATGCGCCCCGAGGGAATCAGGTGCGGCTTCATCATATCCAGCACCAGGATGTCGGCTTTTTTACCCACTTCCAGGGAGCCAATACTGTCGGCCTGATTGACCGCCTGCGCGCCGCCACCGGCAGCATCCGCCAGCATGTCTTCCGGCTGCGGTAAAGTGCCGGGTATCTCATCATTTCGCTGGATGCGCTCCAGGGAAATTGCGGTCTTCATGACATGCAGCATGTCGGTATTGTTGTTGTCGGTGCCCAGGGCGATTGGACAGCCCGCTACCCGCAGCGCGGTGATTGGCGGGCTGACGCCCCGGTTGGCCGCCATGGCTGCCTGGTGAGTAATAATGGTTCGCTGCTGACCCAGGGCGGCAATCTCGGTGGCATCACAGTAGCGCGCGTGGGCGGCAAACAGGCGTGGTCCCAGAAAGTCATTGTTGTCCAGGAAAATTGCCGGTCTGACGCCGTGATAGCGCAGCATGAATTCTACTTCGGCAATCGATTGGGTCATGTGAATGGTATAGCCAAGCTCATGGGCGTCGGCAAACTCACGCACGTCACGCAGTAGTTGCGGGGAAGACAGTTCGGTCAGGGCCGCCGCCGGGAACACGCTGACCCGGCCGTTATCGTAGCCATGCCAGGCATCGTACAGGTCATTGATGCGCTGCATGCCTTCAATGCGCAGCGCATCTGAAAACTGGGGAGGCACGCTATTGGCCAGCCGTGGCGGCGACATCGGGCCATCGACGGTGGTGATATCGCGAACCGATTCGGCAAACACCCAGCGCTGCCCGGTCTCCACCAATGCCGCGGCATCGCGGGCTATGCCGCCGGTATTCTGGACCATGGTAGTAGTCCCGGCACGCAGGCCTTCAATGGCTGCCAGCACTGACATCACCGTGGCTTCATCGGATGACAGCAGGCTGGACGGACTTTCCGGCAGTGCCAGGCTGTTGGGGAAGCCGAAGTCCTCGTTAAAGCCTTTGGCAATGGTTGCCGCCAGGTGCGCGTGGCAGTTGATCAGCCCCGGCAGCAATGCCTTGCGGCTCCCGTCGATTACCTCTGCGTTCGGAAAGCGCGACAGCAGCTCAGCGCTATCACCGATGGCGGCAATTGCACCATCTTGTACCGCCAGGGCCACATTTCGGAACGTGCGCCGTTCGGCATCATTGCTGACCACCGTGGTGTTGGTGAATACCACGCCGTTGTCGTTGCCGGATGTGTTCTGCGCGAACAGTTGACCGCCCGGCACCAGGCTCGCGCCCACTGCAGCGCCAGCACCGGCCAGCAGTTCGCGGCGGGTGAGTGAGGTGGGTGAAAACGTGTCGGAATTGCGCTTGGCCATAGTGATTTCCCGTTTATAGTCAATATCGTGCTATTCGTTGTCCCTGGCCGCCCGTTACAGTATGCCCGTCGGCGGCTTCGCTAAGCGGTAAGCTGCATGGACCGTGCCATCGCGCTAAAGCGTTGGCAAACATGGCGACGTTAACCGGTTTCAGTCCAGCGCGTAGACCACCACGGCCGGGTCCACGGTTGGGGCACGAACGCTGTCATTGTCCTCGCCCAGAAAGCCGGACACGATGCCGAACAGGCTGCCAATAAAGCGACTTGGCTGACCACGTATCACCGCGACATACTGTTTGCCGTCCACAGCATAGGTCACCGGGAAAGAAGAAGGAATGTGCTCCAGCGAGGTTTGCCACAGGACCTTACCGGTTTGTGCATCCAGCGCTTTGAAAGACTGGTCCAGAAAACCGGTAAAGATCAGGCCGCCGTCGGTAGACAGGGCCGCAATCGTGGGTGGGGTGGTTTCCCGGTGCTGCCAGGCCAGTTCCATAGTGTCCATGTTGATCGCCTGCAATCGGCCGAAGTTGCCGTCGCTGTCCGGTCGTGGCCGTGCGGAAACCTGAACCCCGGAGCTCAACAGGCCGCCCTGGCCCAATGGGCCGCCCATCATGCAGACTTCAGATAGGGGCAGGTATAACATTTTGTTCTGGTCATTGAACGAGCCGGACTGCCAGTTGCGTCCGCCAAGCAGGTAGGGGCACAGCAGGTAACCGGTTTCGGTATTGGGTATGGCGTTGGGGTGCAGGGTCTTGGCACCGGTGTCTGGATCAATGGCGCTGATCATGTTCTGGATGCCGGTGTCCAGGGATGTCAGGTACTGACCCGTTGCGGCGTCGAGTACGTCATACAGCGCCATCTTGCCGGCAGTAAAGACCACCTTGCGCTGCTGGCCGTCGATCTCCAGTTCACTGATCTGTCGCTCGTAGACCCAGTCCAGATCCCATTGGTCGTTGGGCATGTGCTGGAAATACCACACCAGCTCCCCGGTGCGCGGTCGCAGTGCCAGGGTTGAGTTGGTGAACAGGGCATCGTTAGACACGCCGTCTTCGCCCAGATCAAGACGCAGAGGTTCGGTGTCATAGGTGGGTGCGCTGCCGAAGTAAACCAGGTCCAGTGCCGGGTCATAGCTGCCGGGAATCCACACGGATCCGCCGCTGCGGGCGTTGAGTGGCAGGTTGTTCCAGGTGTTGCCGCCGGGGCCATCGGGACGGGCCACGGTATGAAATCGCCACTGCTCAATTCCAGTTTCCAGGTCCAGGCCAACAATAAAACCGCCTTCCGGGACAATGGTGGCGCTCACCGGCTGGACAATCATGCCGTTGGCAATAATTGGCGAACCGCGCAGGGAGTAGTAACCGGGCCCGGCAAAGCTCTCCACTGGCGTAGCAATGCTGTGTTCCCATTCCACCGCGCCGGTGCGTGCATTCAGGGCCACCACGTCAAGATCGTTATGGGGCACGATGACGCGATCGCCGATCAGGGCCACGCCGATGCGGCGGCCATCAAAGTTCTCCGAGTCATGCTGGTAGCGCCACAGTTCCTCACCGGTACGGGCATCCAGCGCCAGCAACAGATTATTGGTATCGGCAATAAACATCACGCCGTCGTGCACCAGAGGTGTGGTCATGTTGCCGCCCTGGCCCAGAGGCACTGACCACGCAACACCAAGTTCATTCACATTGATGCGGTTAATCTGGTCCAGCGGGCTATGACCGGCAAGGTCATAAGTACGGCGCCACATCAGCCAGTCTTCGGCAGGCGGATTGCGCAGTTCTGCCTCGGTAACGGCGGTGTAATTGCGCAATTGCGGCGCGGCAGACTGGGCAGTGACAACGCCGGCAGACAGCAGGGCGAGAATCAGTGCAAACGCGGTTAGTGGGCCAGGTGATACAGAATACAAAGCGGGTAGGCGGATCGGCATCGGGGCAGCTTCCTTCGTTATTCTTGTCCGCTTGATTAAATCAGGGGCCAGGGGGTATGTCCACATGGCTGGTCGCAGGGTTGTTGACGAGAAGAGTATCGTTATATAGTTTGTTATATAACGAATCCGGCCTGCCCACTGTGGGCTCACCCATGATGAACAGAACACAGCATCAACTTCCGATCCTTCTGCTACTGGGGACACTGTGCCAGTCAATTCCGGCCTGGCTGCAGGCAGAAGAAATCCTGGTGGCGGTGGCATCGAATTTCCATGCGCCCATGGCAGAACTGGCACGCCAGTTTGCCGAACAAACCGGACACGAAGTGGTATTGACCCAGGGCGCCTCCGGTCGCTTTGTGGCTCAGATCATTAACGGGGCTCCCTACCAGATATTGCTCTCCGCGGATCAGGACAAACCCACCGCGCTCGCAGCGCGAGGACTTACCGTGCCCGGTACCCAGTTCACCTATGCACTTGGTTCGCTGATGCTTTGGAGTAACGATCCGGAACTGGGCAACCTCAACGGCGATTCGCTTGTAGATCGTCGGGTTGCCCGAATTGCGCTGGCCAATCCGCGCCTGGCACCCTACGGACGCGCAGCGGTTGAAACTCTAACTGCGCTGTCGTTGTTTGACGAAACCCGCGACCGCTGGGTACAGGGTGAGAACATCGCCCAGACCTTCCAGTTTGTGGAGTCCGGCAACGCGCAACTCGGTTTTGTGGCGAAGTCGCAGCTTGTGGCCCGCGGCTCCACGGCGCTGGTCCAGGCCTGGGAAATACCGCAAGCGTTGTATAGCCCCATTTTGCAGGACGCAGTTTTGTTGCGGGCTGGCGCTGAATGCGATGCCTGCCGCGCATTGCTGGACTTTTTGCGTAGTCCGGCTACCCAGGTGCTGATTCGCGATTCTGGCTATCAGATACCGCCCCCGGAGCTACCCTAGGCTGTTGGTTTGTCCTCATTTCTTAATATCATTGTCATATTCGCCTGCTAGGCTGTTTCCCTCCTGTAGATACTTCCGCATGCCATGCTCAAGGGCGACCCCAGAAAGTGGTTTTATTACGTCATTGCAGTCGCTGCAGTGATTGCCGGTTTCGTGCTGGTGAGCACCCTGCTGGCCCAGACCCAACTCGGTGAGGTGTCACTCGGCGACTACAATTCGTTCGCATGCAGTACGCCGGATGGTCAAGCCGCCCGAAAGTTTCGTGTGCTGACCCTGACTTCGGTCAGGTTCGAGGAGTTGGCCAATGCGCTGTGCAGGATTGGTGCGGAACACGGCTTCGGCAGTGTTGAGGTGTCCTGGCATGCCAGGGGTCACCTCACTTCCCAGGATATCATCAGTGGACGCTACGACCTTTTCTGGAACCGGCTCCACCTGGTGCAGGGCATGGTGCCAAACCATGCAGATTACTATCGTCCGATCCTCGACACCCCGACCTACGAATTATTCTGGCTGACACTCAGCCCCAATCCAATCAGTGACGCCAGGTATTTCCGGGACAAGACCATAGGCTTGCTGGACGATCCAGAAAGTCAGACCTTTTTCCTGCAGCCGTCTGCATGGCTTAGTGCCCGGGACATACGTCTCGAAGAGTCGCAGATTCGCTATTATGAGGATATTGGCAGTCTCTATGCTGGATTCGTTCGCGGTGAGGTGGATCTGGTTAGTGGCGGGTCCTCCCTGCCGATTGCTCTGGACGTTGGCGAGGTGCACCGGTTGCTGATCAATGCCAACGTGGAATCCGGGTCATGGTTTCTGAAAAAAGAGTGGCTGGAACGTGGCCTGGACTGTGACTTGAGTGAATTGCTGCCGGGTGTTGATCCAATGTCGTCCGAATCGATAAGTTCCGGATATTACCATGTGCGGATAAAGTGCTGATGATAAAAAGCCTCACCGGGCCGGTACCTTTTCTCGTGCTCGTCACTACGTTTACCCTGCTGGGAACCGGCGTCGCTGCCCTGGTGGTCCAGCAATCGGCCGTCGCCGAGACCACCGCCAGGTTGAATGCCATTCTGCCGGAAAAGGTACAACGCGCTGAAATTAACAGTCTGGACGATCCCGCCATTCGCGACTTCCTTGTGGAGCGATTGAACAGTGATCTGGCCGCACTGCCTGTTGTAAACATGTTTACCCGGGCTTGCAGTAGCCGGGTTCAGGAAATTGATGGGCTGACGCTGGGCGATCCCGGGGGGCGCGCTATAGACGTAAGCTGGCGGGAACCGGACCGCTTGCGGCACATCAAGCTGGCCTTCAGCTGCGAGCTCAATCAGCCGGTGCTTTGGGGGAGCCAGTTGCTGCTGGCACTACTGGCTGTTGGGGTGATGACAGTGTTGCCGCGACCGGTTACTGCCAGTCGAGAAAAAATGCAGGCCGACTTGCTCGCCGCCGGCTGCGACAAACTTCTAATTAGCAAGGTGCTGGCCGATCCGGAGGTGACTGGCCTGGATTCTGCGCAGTGGGATTGGCTGAACTGGGCACTGCACACCGGGCGTCCATTTGCCGAGGCACTGACCATTGCCCGGGCCCAGCCGGCGCTGGAGTTTGAGCCAGCCGTCAATACCATCAGAATCCGCGGGGTTGCCGTGGAAATGCCCGCCACGCCATTTCTCTATTATTATTTCTATGCCTCACAGCGGTTACGGGCTGGCGCAGCCGATGATGTCGACGGCGGCTGGTTCACCAATCCACCTTCCAACCGCCCTGACCGCGATGCAGCCAGAATCCTGATTGACATGATGACTGCCTACGGCGGCCACCAAAGAGCAATCAATGATCTGGCCGAGAAGGGGCTGCGCGCCAAGATCCTTGACCAGAACCGGAGCAAGATCAAGGATGAGCTGGTTGGCGAATTCGGCGACGAGCTGGCTGCTCCTTATCTGTTTGACATGGTGCGCGATGGCAGTACCGCCCGCTACCGTTACCGACTCCGCGTATCTCCCGACCTGATTCACCTCTAAATCTCCAGCAGAGTTATCTCAGACTTGCTGGAGATATCTTTTTCATGTCGCTGTCAAAATAATTTCCCACACTGCCTCCCCAGGAATTGGCAGCTACCCGAAGGGAGCTGCCGCTTTGTTGTCCACCGGAGGATTACGCAATGACAGAGATACGTCGCAAACCTATTTCCATGGCAGTGGCAGTTGCTACTGTCACAATGCTTTCAGGCTCAGCGCTGGCGCAGCAGGGTATCGAAGAAATCGTGGTATCGGCGTCCCCGATCCGCGACAGCCAGATGGCAGCACTCCAGGCCAAGCGCAATGCCTCGAACATGGTCGATATCGTTGCGGCTGACACGATTGGTCGTTTCCCGGATCAGAACCTTGCTGATTCACTCGGCCGCCTTCCCGGTCTGGCCATTGAGCGTGACCAGGGCCAGGCGCGCTTCATCAATTTGCGTGGGGCTCCCTTTCGCTATACCAGCATCGCGTTCGATGGCATCGACGTTCCTGGTGCCGAAAATGGCCGAATCCCGCGCTTCGACAGTTTCCCCTCGGTGATCACCAGCCGAGTGGAGGCCAACAAAGCCGTGTTGCCCAGCATGCCCGGAGAATCAATTGCCGGCTTCATCAATATCCACACTTTTAGCCCTTTCGATCAGGAAGGCTGGACCATGTCCGGCGACCTGGGCATGGGCGAACAGGATCTTGGTGGCGGAGACGTGGAGAAAGCGGGACTGCGCGGTTCCTGGTCTAATGAGGACTTCGGAGTCGTTGTGTTTGCGTCAGAAAACAGCCGGGAACAGGTGACCGACAACCGGGAGTACGATCTGGCAACAGACCCTGCCAGCGGTTCGCTCATCGTCAATGAGCTGGATTTCCGCAGCTATGAAATTACCCGTGAAGACCGGGCGTACGGCGGCAGCCTGGAATGGCGTGGCGACGGCGCAGTGGAGCGGCTGTTTGCCTCAACTCTTTATAGTGAATTCGTCGATAACGAAACGCGTAATCAGTATGTCTTCGAAATGGGCGGGGATCCCGGGGCCACGGGGTTCACTGGCGGAACTGTTGTTACACAACTGCTTCAGTCGGGTAAGTATGACAATTCTACCGACACCTCGACCATCGGCATGGACCTGCGCACCAATGAATGGTTCGTCAAGGGACGCGTGAATTTTACCACCACCGAACGCAATCAGTTCCTGCCTATCACCCGTGATATTGGCCTGGCCACCACCGCCTATGATGTCACCAATATTGAAGACCCGATTGTTCAAGTGTTTGCGCTGGGCACACAGACCCCTGCCGATCCGGCAAAGCTGGATTACTCGTTGGCAAACCTTGGCATCCTGGTCAACGACACTCTGGAAGCTGATGCGACCAAGTACAAACTGGACGCCGAGCGCGAATTAACCTTATTTGGACAGAATGCAATCCTGGCTCTGGGCATGCAACTGGACCAGCGTGAAGCGGACGGTTTCAGCACGCTTGGTATCGGTGCGTCGCCCCGTCTGGGTGGTGTTGATGTGGAACGCTTCAACACTGGCCGTCTGTGGGATTCCAAGTCTACCAATTCAATCGGTGGCACTTACTACGACAATATCGGCCTGCGTGCGGCCTGGGAGGCATCGCCAGTCTGGTCCGTACCGGTCCCGGCAGACAATGAAATTATCCGCCTGGAGGAAGACATCCTGGCAATTTATGCCATGGCCACTATCGACTACGATTGGGGTAATCTGGTTCTGGGTGTGCGCACTGAGCAAACCGATTACTCAAGCAGCGGTAATAACAACGGTGAACCGGTATCGGTCACTGGAGATTTCACCAACATTCTGCCCAGTGCCCATCTGAACTTTGATCTGGCAGATGACGTCAAACTCCGGATTTCCGGGTCCAGCGGGCTTAGTCGGCCAACCTATAACGAATGGCGGGCCACTGCCTCTGTTGATGTCATCAACCAGGAAGTCAACGGTGGTAATCCCACCCTTGAACCGGAAGAAACCTACGGCATTGACACCTCACTGGAGTGGTATTTTGCCCCGGTGAGTATTCTCTCAGCCGGCGCCTTCTACCGACGTATCGACAATGTGCTCTATGCCGATGTCAGCCAGATTGACGGCGGCGTCTACTTGCCTTCTGCTGCTGGTGAAGTGTGGACCTATACCGGAATTGTAAATGGCCGCGACGGTGAGTTCAGCGGTTTTGAGGTTAATTTTATCCATGATGCTGCTGAGCTATTGCCAGCACCGTTTGACGGGCTTGGTGTAAGCGCCAACCTGACTCTGCTTGACTCTGAATTCACCGGGATTGATGGCGCCACGTTTCAGCTTCCAGGCACTTCAGATTTAATCTACAACGCATCCATCTTCTACGAAAAATACGGGGTCTCGGCTCGCGTCAACTACCAGTATCGGGACGAGTGGATCAGCCCGATCGAAAGTCCTGATGAATTTTGGGGCGAGCAGCAGCGGGTCGACCTGTCTGTATCCTATCAGCTGCCCTTCGATCTGAGTGGCGCCACCATGGCGGTTTACCTGAATGCCAACAACCTGACCGATGAAGTGGATCTGCGCTTTGCTGGTAACGGTACTGTGAATCAGCGCGAAAGCTATGGCCGTCGCTACCTGATGGGACTTCGGGTCAACTTCTGATTAAGCAGAGGGTTCTTAAGCATCGTTGGCAGCGCACAGGCGCGTCGCCTATTTCAGTTAATCGAGAAAGGAAAGTACTAAAGATGAAAATCGATTCCGAGCAAAACTTGTTCCGACTCCATATCGTTCTCGCGCTGCTAGTTTGCTCCCTGCTCCTGGTTACCGTGGCGGGTGCCAGGGCTCAGGAAGCACCGCTGGACAGCTACGAACGCTTGCTGCCATTGCAAGGAGGTTCAAATTTCCGGGATATGGGAGGGTATCAAACCAGCAGTGGTGAAACCGTCGCGCGCGGAATGCTGTTTCGATCCGGTGCTATGGTGTCCTTGACTGAATCTGATATGGACTATCTTGAGCAATTTAATTTTCAGACAATTGTTGATCTTCGCTCGAAGGAAGAAGTGGATCTCTATCCGAACTATTGGGTCAGGCAAACACCGTCTATTGACTATATAAGCGTTGAATACAGCATGCTCGAATCCATGGGTGAGATGATGTCCGAGCTGAGTGAGCTGGATCCGGAGGACATCGACATGTCCGCTATAGCTGATTCCATGGGCGCCATGTACCGCGGCTTCCCCGAGATGCTCAAGCCGCAATTGACCAGTATGTTCGACAGTCTACTGAGACAGGAGACGCCGCTGGTAGTGAACTGTTCGGCGGGTCAGGATCGCACCGGATTCGCCTCAGCTGTGGTGTTGTCAGTGTTAGGCGTCCCGCGGGACACGATTATTGAAGACTATCATCTGTCTACCCAGTTCCGTCGTCCCGATCTGGAAGCCGGCGATGTGGATTTGGAAGAAGCCGCAAAGACCAATGGCTTTGCTGCCATGATGCTGCAGTTTTCCGGTGATGAGGGCGCCGCTGAAGCGAATCCGCTCTATACCGGCAACGGGGTATCGTATCTGCAGTTCGCGTTGCAAGAAATCGATGCGCGCTATGGCTCAGTGGAGGCCTATTTGCAGCAGGAATTGGGCGTCGATGGCGATGAAATACAGCAATTGAAAAATTTGTATCTGCAATAGACGCGCAGTTGTGCAGAAACCGGCAGTTGTTGCTGTCCGTTCTGTCTCTATCATCCGCCCGAAATTGCGCCAATCACCAGCAGTGGCTCTTCGCCCCGGGCCACTGCGACCGGAAGTTCGGTGTCCAGTGACTGCAGCGAATAATCCTGTTGGCAGGCGAAGAACCGGATCTTCGGTCGGCGCTGACTGGTTTCGTAATCCAGTATTGCCCCGCGTAGCATCGGATAGTTTGCCTCCAGAGCGCGGACCACCGTCATGACGCTGACAGGTCCACTGACCTCCAGCGTGACTTCCTTGTCACAGTGGGCCAGGCACTGCAGATGATAGGGAAGCTGAACGCGCACCATGCCGTGTCAGCTCAGTGTCTGTACTTCGACCGACAACACCGGCGGCAGGTCGCGAACAATGGCCTGCCAGTTGTCGCCACTGTCCGGTGAGCAATATACCTGGCCACCGGACGTGCCAAAGTAGATGCCGCAGGAATCCAGGCGGTCCACGCACATGGCGTCGCGCAACACATTGACATAACAATTCTCCTGCGGAAGGCCGTTGGTCAGCGCCTCCCAGTCATTACCGCCGCCGCGACTGCGGTAGACGCGCAGTTTGCCCTCTGGTGGGTAGTGCAGCGAGTCGCTGGTAATCGGCACTACGTAAATGGTCTCCGGCTCGTGAGCATGCACGGCAATGGGGAAGCCGAAATCGGAAGGTAGGTCACCGCTCACTTCGGTCCACGACTCTCCGCCATTGTCACTGCGCATTACATCCCAGTGTTTCTGCATGTACAGCACCTGCGGGTTAGCCGGGTGCATATCGATGCGATGCACACAGTGGCCAATCTCCGCGGTAGGGTCGGGTATATAGTCGGACACCAGACCGTTGTTGATGGGTCGCCAGGTGTCGCCGCCATCATCGCTGCGAAATGCGCCAGCAGCAGAAATAGCTACGTACATGCGCTGCGGGTCAGTAGGGTCAAGTAAAACGGTATGCAGGCACATGCCGCCCGCGCCCGGGGCCCAGTCCTTGCCGGTACCGTGGCCGCGCAGACCGGCCATTTCCTGCCAGGTGATGGCGCCATCGGTGGAGCGAAAGAGAGCGGCGTCCTCGACTCCCGCGTATACAGTGTCCGCGTCATCCAAAGCAGGCTCCAGATGCCACACCCGTTTAAACTCCCAGGGGTGCGCGGTGCCGTCGTACCACTGGTGAGTGGTCAGCAGTTTGCCGGTTTCCTCTGAAGTGTCGTAGACAAACTTGTTGCTTTCACCCTGGAGCATGCCCTGTGCATCGGTTTGTGGTGCTCCGACCGGGGTGCCGGGTTGTTCCCAGGTTTTGCCGCCGTCACTGGAACGCTGGATAATTTGTCCAAACCACTCCGAGGTTTGTGATGCATAGATCCGATCCGGGTCCACCGGTGACCCTTTCAAGTGGTACACCTCCCAACCGGCGAAGTGCGGGCCGTCTACCTGCCACTCTTGCCGGCTGGCATCAGAAGTTAGAATAAACCCGCCTTTGCGGGTGCCTACCAGGACTCTGACTCCAGTCATTATTATTCTCCCTTATTCCTGTTCCGGGTGCTTTGTGTCGCTGTGACATGATTCCAGACATCGATTCCTTACAGCCTCGTGTCAAAAAATTTAGCATGTTTTGATCGCCTTAGGCGATTGAATGTTCCAGAACAGTGCATGATCCCTGTAGCGCGACCTGGGTTGATGCCAGGACCCGGCTGCAACTGCCGCAATTCAAAGGCGGATCGATATGTTCCGCTATTGTTACAGATAGTTTTCAGAAGTTCCGGTGTTTGTCATCTGCCCATCACAATAGTTTCATATTCCCGCCATATGATGGGCTCCTCATGATTGTTCTATCCCGAATCCCTTCTGAAATTCAAATGAGGTAACACCATGCTTTCCCGAAAACCAATAACAACGATGCTGGCATTGTTGGTCAGCTTCAGTTTGCTGATCTCGAGTACTCTGGTGAGTGCGTCGCCAGCCACTTATAACCAGACGACCCAGCAAATGGACATTGATGCGGTCGATGTTATTGACGGTGGTGTAGTCACCGAAACCCTGTCCATGTCGCTGGCGCTGATTAACAACGCGCCTCTGCAATTGCAGGTAGCGGCTACCGCAGCAACAGTGAAGCAGGGCGGTAATAAGGCAGTGTGGAATAAAGACACCAACACCATGGTGATCCCCGGGGCGACCGATGGTACTGCCGGTTTTACCTTCAAGCTGGACCTGGCGGAAGTGGTTGGTTCCGAACCCACGGTGTTCAACGTCACCAATGCTGAGCGACTGGTGGAACCGCGCGCCTTTAATCGCATTGCGACGTTCCCGATACACGAAAACTCTTCAATCGAGTTGGACACAGTGGCGGAAATTGTCGACGTCACCGCCAATGGCATGATGCTGGTCTACACTGACAGCGAACAGAACAAGATTGGTTTTGTTGATATTGCCAACCCCGGCGATCCCCAACCTGCGGGAACTGTTGATCTGGCCGGCGAACCTACCTCGGTTGCGGTAGCAGGCGAGTTTGCTCTGGCAGCTGTGAATACGTCCGCGGATTTTGTAAAAACCAGTGGCGAGTTGAACATTATTAATATCGCCACCCAGACTATTGAGGCGACTCTGGATCTTGGTGGCCAGCCAGATGCGGTCGCGGTGAGCCCGGACGGTCGCTTTGCCGCCGTGGCGATTGAGAACGAGCGTGATGAGGACCTGGGTGATGGCGCCCCGCCGCAGGCGCCCAGCGGGTTTCTGGTAATTGTGGATATCGTCGGCGCACCCAGTGCGTGGACTACCCGCACAGTCAGTTTTGACGGCATACCGACATTGTTCCCCAATGATCCAGAGCCGGAATACGTGGACATCAACAGCACGAACCTGGTTGCGGTGTCCCTGCAGGAAAACAATCACATGATTATCGTCGATCTGGCGACTGGCACTGTGGTAGATGACTGGAGCACAGGCACCGTGAATCTGACCCAGGTTGACACCCAGGAAGAAGATCCCGCGTTGATTAGCCTGACGGACACATTACTGAACGTTCCCCGGGAGCCCGATGGGATTGCCTGGGTTGAAGATGACATGATTGCCACCGCCAATGAGGGCGACCTCAGTGGTGGCAGCCGCGGTTTCAGCATCTTCACTTCAGCTGGCGAGCTGATCTGGGATGCAGGCAACAGTCTTGACCACGCTACGGTCCGCGCCGGGCACTATCCGGATAATCGATCCGGCAACAAGGGCAACGAACCGGAGAACATTGAGTACGGTGTCTTTGAAGGCAACCGCTACCTGTTCGTGAATTCCGAACGCTCCAGTGTGGTGTTTGTGTATAACCTCGATACCCTGAGTTTTCAGATCCTGCCCTCAGGTGGGCAGGGTCCGGAAGGCATCAAGGCCATTCCGTCCCGCGGACTGCTGGTGACCGCCAGCGAGGAAGACAATCGCGGTGACAAGCTGCGCGCCACCTTGACCATTTATCAGCTACAGAGCGGTGCGCCGCAGTATCCCGCAATCTCGTCAGTCAATCGGATTGACGGTACGCCAATTCCCTGGAGCGCGTTATCTGGCCTGGCGGCAGACCGGCAGTACGAAGAGCTTATGTACACCGTTCCGGACAGCTTCTATCAGAAGAGCCGCATTTACACCATGGACGTTAGCGGTGAGCGGGCACGCATCATCAACGAAACCGTACTGGTGGATAGCCAGGGTCTGGTTTCTGCAGTGGAGGCTGACCTGGTGAACAGTGACAACACGGTTAACCTCGATCTGGAGGGCATATCTACCAGCGCTGCCGGTGGTTTCTGGCTGGTTTCGGAAGGCGCCGGTACGGTCGGTGATCCGGATCGTCCCGTGACGTCGGTCAACCTGCTGCTGCACGTGATGAGCGACGGTACCATTGACCGGGTGGTGCGACTGCTTACTGACACCAACAATCGCCAGATCCGTTTTGGTTTTGAGGGGGTTGCTGCCACCGGCGAGGCTGGTGCTGAGATACTGTTCGTGGCTTTCCAGCGCGAATGGGCAGATGATCCCGAAGGTCAGGTGCGTATTGGTCGCTACAATCAAGCTACCTCTACATGGACCTTCTTTTACTACCCGCTGGATGAAGCGGAATCACCCAATGGTGGCTGGGTGGGCCTGTCGGATATCACCGCCTTGTCCAGCACCGAGTTCGCAATACTGGAGCGCGACAACCAGGCGGCAACCGACGCCCGCATCAAACGCATCTACCGGGTAAGCACAGCTGGATTGACGCCGGAAGGCGAGCCTTCCGCAGGTGCGACGCCGAGCTTCCCGCTGCTGGAGAAAACCCTGGTGCGTGACCTGGTGCCTGTTATCGAGTCTACCGGTGGCTTTGTGCTGGAGAAAATTGAAGGCATGGCGGTATCACTGGACGGCTATCTGTACTTCAACAATGACAACGACGGCGTCGATGACTCCAATGGTGAGTCGCAGATGTGGAAAGTGCTCAGCCCGTTTTAAACTATAAAGTTGATAACTGCGAAAAACGGCGGGAATCCCCGCCGTTTTTTATTGCCTGCTAATAACGCTTGCTAACGATCGGTATCACTGCAGCGCTTCTACCAGCGGCCCATAAACTCCATCTATCTGATAAGCATCCACTCCGGCCTCATACATGCGCCGGATATCCTCTTCCGCGCGCTGCATGTGTTCGGCCTCGGGATAGTGAAAGACGTTAATCGAAGGCACCACCAGTGCCCCCATGGTCTGTATCTCGGCTACTCGCTCGTTGCTGATATAACGCGGCCAGCCAAACCAGAACAGCCCGTTCAGGTCCAGGGTTTCCCCGTTGGCAATGCGCTGTTCTTGCTCGGCGGATACGCGGTGCATGACCTGGCCCGCGAGATGGTGAACAGTGCCCGGCTTTCGGGAAATGGTGAGAGTGGCTTCGTTCAGATGGTAGCGGGCCAGTTGCGCCGCGATCTCGTCGTAGTAGCCTGGGTCACCGTCGGTCTTGATATCCAGCATAATCCCCAGGCCCAGCGCAGCGGCTTCGCGCAAGTATTCATCCAGCGACAATACTCTTTCCCCTTCGTGATAGCGTAGCTTGGACACCTCGTAAAACGACAGGTCTTCAATACGGCCGCTCACCCCGACGTGCTGCTCGAGCTCATCATCGTGAAAGGCTACCGGTACGCCATCACGGGTGGCGCGTACGTCCACTTCAACCATGCCGTAGCCTTGCTCCGCCGCCAGCCGCAGGGCTGGCAGGGAATTCTCGGGCACCCCCTCGCGCACCACACCGCCGCGGTGGGCGATCATCAGGGGTTGCCTGGCGGCCAGTGAGTCCGAATCGTATAGATTAATCAGTTCGGCGGCCTGGCTGACGGAACATAAACCGGCAAAGCAAAGGGCAAAGCAGGGTAGGTACGGCGCGAGGTATGATGAGATGGTTCGGCTAGTCACAGCAGTCTCCTTCGAAGTATCCTGAGTTGACAAACCAGCCTAGCGCCGGCTCGAGTCATGCAGATGACAGCTTCTGGCAGTCACCATTGATCTGTCGCAGCCCATTGGCATGGGTTCTGGTTATCATGGATTCCTTGGCGCCGAGGCCTGTGGGCGTGTGAGTTACCCAGTATTGCAGCCTGCGGCTAGAAGCCGCCATGGTAGAGACTGGGACGAGCAGCTGGGACGAGAGACGGGAGCGAGAGAGCGATGCAACGACGGACATTTATAAAAAATACCTTGCTGGTCGGCGGCGGCTCGGCCCTGCACAGGCCTTTGCTGGCGCAGTCAGCTGCTGATGGCTACAACGCACTACGGATTCCTCCCCTGGCGGAGGGCGTACTGGGTAACGGTCAGCGCGACATCGCGCTGACACTGCAATCGGGGTCAACACGCTTTCTTCCAGGCCTGAATACGCCGACATTGGGCATCAACGGAAACTATCTTGGGCCCACCCTGCGTCTGCGCCGGGGTGAGCGGGTTGGTATCCGGGTCGCCAATCGGCTCGCGGAAGACACCACGTTGCACTGGCACGGGCTGCATGTGCCGGCCATTGCCGACGGTGGTCCGCACCAGGTGATTCAGCCTGGCGGTGACTGGCTGGCGCAGTTCGACGTGCAGCAGCAGGCAGGCACATTCTGGTACCACTCCCACCTGTTGGGCAAAACCGGTGACCAGGTTTATCGCGGTCTGGCGGGCATGATCCTCATTGATGATGACGCTGCGTCCGACAAGGGGCTTCCGGCACGCTACGGTGTCGATGACATCCCGCTGATTGTGCAGGACCGGCGCTTCAATGCCGACGGCAGTTTTCGTTACGTGCAGGGCATGCCGGATGTCATGACCGGGATCATGGGCGACACGGTGCTGGTAAATGGCACCTATAATCCCCTGTTCACCGCCACCACCAGCCTGGTTCGGTTACGCTTGCTGAATGGCGCCAATGCTCGCAGTTTTGCTTTTGCTTTCGACGACAACCGCGAATTCAGCGTGGTTTCCAGCGGCGGTGCATTGCTGAACAGTGCCCAGCCAGCGCGGGAACTGATTCTTGCCCCGTCGGAGCGCGCTGAAATCCTGGTGGATGTTAGCGACGGCAATCCGGTCAATCTGATCAGCAATCCCATTGCCGCCAGCTCGCCGTTTGCGGCCACCGGGATGATGGCGCGTATGCACGGCGTTAATCGCGACCGGCTGCAGATTCTCGCTATCGAGCCGCAGTCCAGTCTGGAACGGCTAACTGCACCGGCAACACAATTGAATAGCCTGCGGGCTGTGAGCGCCGCAGATGCCGATACCAGTCGCCGATTCGTGCTCTCCATGGCCATGGGAATGGGCATGATGGGTCGCGGCAGAGGTGGCGGAGGCGGCGGCGGGGGAAGAGCTGGCGGCGGCCGGGGAATGATGGGTCGGATGGGCGGAATGTTCAGTATCAATAATCAGCAAATGGATATGACGACGGTCAATCATCGAGTCCCGGTGGGCAGCACCGAGCTGTGGGAAATCCACAACGATTCCATGATGATGCATCCATTCCATGTCCACCACGGCCTGTTTCGCATCCTGGACCGCAACGGCCGCGCCCCGCAGGGCATTGAGCAGGGTGAGATGGATACAGTGAAAGTGGGGCCGGGAGAAACAGTGCGCTTCCTGATGCCGTTTACCAACTTTGCAGACGCCGAACACCCCTACATGTATCACTGCCATATCCTCGAACATGAGGACAACGGCATGATGGGGCAGTT
The DNA here is from genome assembly GCA_965212375.1 of uncultured Pseudohongiella sp. Lineage (GTDB taxonomy): Bacteria > Pseudomonadota > Gammaproteobacteria > Pseudomonadales > Pseudohongiellaceae > UBA9145. Next base: position 227,167 of record OZ243108.1, read on the forward strand.
TACCGTCGAGTGAGCGCCGTCCAGGGAAATCCGGTCGCCCTGTATTTGACTGTGATACCGCGACCAGCGGACCTTTTCAGCGCCAGGATTAAATCAATGCCTGCCGCTGCTGCTCAGTTCACCGCTGCGCGCGGCGATATTGCAGGTGTCGTGCAGGGCGCCGCTGGTGAACCTGGACATTTTCTCAAGCCAGGCTCCCGGCATTCGCCGTTCGGTAAAATCAAAGAGATTGAAATCATCACAATCGTCATTCGTAAAATCCTGGGAGAGAAAATCCCTGGTCACCGCCAGCTGCAACACGCTGCCGCGGACGATGTCACTGAGCAGTTCCGTCTCGCGAGGATTGTGACTGCCACCATAGCTGCGCTCCATCAGCAGCGCCTGACCCGACTGCTGCAGGTTGGAAGGTGCCAATAACTGTTGCAGATCGGCCTGGCATTGCACCGTGAACTCCTGCTCAATCTCGGTAATAACGTCGCCGATCCGGCGCCGGAAATCGGCCATGGTGGTTTCGCTGGCCGCACGCAGGTCAATGCTCAATCTGGCACGGGGGAAAACCCGGGTAAAACTGATAGGCTCGATCCGGGATAACTGCACGCCTTCACCGCCACCGGCGACCTGCCGCGACAAGGTGCCGATGACAAAACTTTCCAGGGTTTTTTCCATATCTTCTGCAAGCAGATCATCAAGCTGCATTGGCTCGCCCGTGGATTGGTCCTGCAGGGCCAGGGTCATACTGACTGATCTGGGAATCACATTGCGGTTGGTGCCGGGCAACATCCGCACGCTGCTAACCAGCGGCACGATTTTTTCCTGCTCGGCCGGGGAGAAGCCCTGCTGATACCAGCGGCGGAATTCCCGAGCCAGGCGTCCTGCAGCAACCCCGGGGTCGCAGCGGTCCGGGGTGGGCGTTGCGCCCGCGTGGTTCATCTGTCCGGCCAGGGTCCAGCGCGAGGCTGGCCAGAGGGATTCGCGCACCTCGGCTTCGCCTTCGCCAGCCAGCATGCCCACGGTAATCCTGACTTCCATGAATTGTGGTTCCAGCACAATTTCCCGCAGGCGGCGAGTAAGCTCCAGTGCCGCCCATTCTGAATGTGCGCCCTGAAAGGTGAAATCTTCCTGGTGAATGCCCATGATGGTGCCCACCATCACCAGCGGAACGTCAGCCCGGTCCAGAATCGGGCCCTGCTCAATGTGGCGCTCAAAACTGTGTGTTGAGAAGAACTCGGCAGGCTCGCTGCAGGCATTCAGTAATTCCTCGCCGCTGCGTCCAGCCAGTTTGTTGTTCAGTTCAATAGTGCCTGCCTGCTGCTCGCTGGCGATGCGCTCAAGCATGATCAGCAAACGCTCACCAAACTGTTCGCCGGCGGCATTGCGCATCCGGTGAATCCTGCTGGCCTCGGCGCGCGAACACACAGCGGCGCTGCCGGGCATGGACACCTTCTCGCCAGTAAAGGTCATTTCCTCGCCAATAAATGCAGTGACATGGCTGATGTTATTTGTCGCACTCGCTGTCGATAGTTCAAAATAGCGCGCAAGATCACTGACAATATTCAAGGTTTCCAGCCCCCCGAGCACACCCAGTCGGCCATCGAACTTGCCGGCGTCGTTGACCGTGTCGATATGTGAGCCGTGCCAGATCGATTGCCGGCATAGCTGGGCGGGTGAACGCTTGCCGGATTTCAGTGCGCTGTGTTGCTCATCGTTGACCAGTAATCCATGCACATTGCCCACCTTGTCCATGAATACTGCAAGTCCGGCAAGATTCATTTGCCTGATGGTCTCGATGGTGGCGGCAATAAAGCCTTCGCTCAGGGCGCGACCGTCGAGAATCCCGTCGGCGCTCATGGAGGTGTTGGCCAGCCAGTCGATGCGGCGCCGGAGTCGTACACCCAGGCCACGCAGTTTCTGCAGTTTGCCAGCATCCGTTAAGGTCGCTTCCACATCGACGTCACCGTCGCGCACGGTTTTCACCAATGCCAGCAGGGAATTGAAATAGACAAAGACTGTTGCTGCATCTGCCAGGGGCTGCAGGCAGTGGCGTGACCATTCGGCGTCGCTCAGACAGCGCTGTAGAAGATTACTTTCCTGCTCGATGTTGCGCATCTGCTCCAGGATCTCTGAGGTCTGCTCATTGTGGGCCTGACGGGCCTGCAGCAGACGTGCACGGGCGGCGCGCAACCCGTCACCCTGTCCGGTAATCAGCTCCTGGTACTTGAAATGGTCGTGGTCGGTTGCCGCCTCATCGTCTGCGGTATCGAGATTGTTGGCGTAGGTCCAGGTCTGCGGATCGCCGATGCTGCCTTCCTGTGCACCGGTGTGCCGTCTCACCCAGTGTGCTTCGGCGCTGAAATCCAGTGACTCCATGCCGCCCTCAGCGGCGAGTTTGTCCCGTTGCGCTGCGGTCAGGTAGTTTGGCTCGAGCCGGAAGCGCGCCAGTAGCGGCGCGCTGAACAGCAGAGCTTGCGGGGCATTGAGAATGCTGCGCATTTCCTCGGGTGGGAACAGTCGGTCCGGTACCAGACTGGGGTCGATCACCAGCTCCACGGGCCTGGAGTTTTTTGCATCCCAGAACGTCAGTGTCGGCGAAACGTGAGAGCGGGTGGAGGCGAACTGAACTTTCGGCTTGCCGTGCAGCTTATAGGGGCCGACCTTGACGCTGGCATCATCAAGTAATTTCGCCGCGGGGAAAAAATCATTCAGCATTGCGCGCAGGCGAGGGTCTGACGTGTCTACCAGATTCGCCAGCAGGTTATCGGCGACCAGGGCGTGGTCCCGATCTTCGCTATCGGTTCTGGCCAGTGCCGCAGGTGACATATCCGCTTCCAGAATAAGCAGTCTGGAAATGGCATAGCTCGGTACGCCCAGTGCCAATAGCTGGTCGATGATGACGCTGGCCTTCTTGCCGCAACCGTACTCGGTGACCGAGTAGGGCAGCGCCAGGTAGGCGAGCAGGTATTGCAGCACTGCGCCTTGTTCGCTTAGTAGCGGAAGACCGGTGGTGGCATCGCTTTTCAGGGATACCGGAAGTGTTTCTTCCTGGGTACCAAAGATCAGCATCTCAAACTCTCCTTGCTAATCGCTTTCGGCGGGACGAATCACGCGGCGTACTGCCGGACAGACAGAAAGGCCACGTGTACCGTTCAGTTCACGTGGCCCGGGTTCTGCTTGCGCGGGTGATCTGCTGGTTATTTCCCACGCGGTGTGGCAGAGATAATCAGTTGCTGCTGACCATGAGATTGTTACTGACCGCGCGACCGTAGCTGGAGTTACGCGCGATTTCACCGGCCAGCGAGCGCTTGGCGCGGCTGGCTACTGAACCATTGAGGGTGACCCGGTCATGTTCGGTCTCCACCTCAATGCCCAGCCCGTCAATTGCAGAGCTTGCCAACAACCGGCTTTTGATCTCGGCAGTGGTCGTGACCTGATCGAACCAGCGCTTCAGCTCACGATTGTCGCGATTGGAGATGCCACGCAGATCGGGCGCGACATCCAGATCATTGTTGATTTGGTTGACGCCCTGCACGCCACGAACCAATTCGCCTGCCAGCTCTTTATTAACATCCGAATCAACCACGCCGGTCAGCGTGACGTTGCCGGACTCGACGTCGACATCAATCACAAACGCACTGGCGTGTTCACTCAGTGCCAACATGGTGTTGGCCTGACCAGCGATCCAGGCATCCCGGGCATCGCCTTGCAGGTCATCAAAGTCGGTCTGGGCCGATACTGTGCTGCTCAATAGCAGTAATGTCGCGATCGATACAGCGGACAGACTATCGGTCAAAATCCCGGCGGTGGAATTCCTGGCGGTGAATATCCTGGTTAAGTACCTGGTTATCATGTGTGCCTCCCGATGGATAAATGCATGTACACGCTGATTCCTGTTCGACCGCACTATTCGTTTCGTTGCCGGTCGGTCAGCGTGCCTTCATCCAGCGCACATGGCTTTGTCCAGATGCGCCGGTAAGGTAACCAGCTAACGAGTGGCTGGCAGATCAGTTCCATTGCTGCACCCGGCCATTGCCAGCGCAACCCGCCATGCATCAGGGAGCTGGCCTAAAGGGTCAGGCTGGTGACCGGGTTCAAGCAGCGCGCAAAGGCAGGATCATCGGCGTCAGTGTGGCCGGCGGATCAGCAGCCGGGTGGGGATACACCTGGTTTGAATACACCTGGTTTGAATATATAGGGCTCAAACACCATGCGTTCGGCGTCGGAGTCGGTGTGCAGCACGAGTCGCTCGCCCGCAACGGTAACCGATACGGCGCGCTGCAAATTCATCAGATAGCGATTAAACAGCGACGGCGAGGGGCACAGTTTTCGCGTGCTGACCAGGTCGGTCAGGGTCAGGCTGTTGCCGTTTATTTGCCAGGTGGCTCCAGCCTGGTTGCAGTGGGCTTCGATCTGCAGGCGATTGCCGGAGCGAAATCGCAGCAGGTAATCTTCTGGTGAGGCCGGTTCAAATTCGCTGTCTGCCAGGGAATGAATGACCACCAGCTGCCAGGACGTGCCTTCCAGTGTCGGGGTGTTATCGTCCTGGGCAAAGGCCGCTGGCAGAATCAGGATGGTGATGCTGAGCAGCACGAGCAGTTGGCGAGTCACAGGTTTACTCTTCCTCTTCGGTATTTTCCTTGAATTCCTTGAGTTTCTTCTTTTCCAGGCCTTTCAGAAAATCGTAAATCTGCATTTGCGAGCGCAGTTTGCGACGGTTGCCGCGGCGGACATATTCGTTGGACTGATTCTTGTCGATCACCCGTGACTTGAGCGTGTCTTCGAACTGGATATCAAGAATCCTGGTTATCCGGCCAATCAATTTCTTGTCAAGAATCGGGCAGCCGACTTCGACGCGATTGTCCATGTTGCGCATCATCCAGTCGGCCGACGAAATATACATGCGTTGATCGCCGCCGTTCTCAAACAGCAGCACCCGCGGGTGCTCAAGAAAACGATCGACAATGGAAATGATCTGAATGTTCTCGCTCAGGCCTTTTACGCCTGGCTTCAATGAACACATGCCGCGGATGATGGCGCGGATTATCACGCCCGCCTGACTGGCCTTGTACAGCTCATCAATAATTTCCGCGTCTACCAGGTTGTTCAGTTTCAGGGTGATCTGGGCGAGCTGGCCCTGTCCAGCAAAGGCGATCTCGTTCTGGATCAGTTTGATGATTGACGAGCGTGCGTTCAGCGGCGAAACCTGGAGCAGATTGTAATGGCGTGAGGCCAGCGGGTTCTGCAGCATATCGAATACGGTGACGGCTTCCTTGCCCAACTCTTCGTGGCAGGTGAACAGACTGAAGTCGGTGTAGATCTCGGCGGTTTTCTCATTGAAGTTGCCGGTGCCGAAATGAGTGTAGTTCACCAGCTTGCCATTCTCTTCACGGGTCACGACGCACAGTTTAGCGTGCACTTTCAATGACGGTACGCCAAGCAGTACGCGGATACCAGCGTCACGCATCTGGCGCGACCACTCGATGTTGGCTTCCTCGTCAAAGCGCGCGCGCAGCTCCACCACCACGGTAACCGCCTTGCCATTGTCCACCGCATCAATCAGCGAGCTGATGATGCGCGACTTGCGCGCTACCCGATAGATATTCAGACGAATGTGTTTGACGCGGGTGTCAAACGCCGCCTGGCGCACGAACTCGGTGAAGTGCAGAAACTTGTGATACGGGTAGTAAAGCAGGATGTCACTGTGCTTGATGGCGTCGAATGCGGTGTTGAAGCGGGCAAAATCGTTGTCCGTCAGCGGCGGCAGCTTGGGATATTCCAGGTAGTCACGGCCGACATTCGGGAAGCTGATGAAGTCGCGGAAGTTGCGATAGGCGCCACCAGCAAGCAGGCTGTCCAGGTTGGTCAGCTTCAGGCGCTTCTTGAGTTCGTCCAGCATGTGTTCGGGCATATCGCCGTCGTAGATGATGCGCACCGGTTCCGCCACCAGGCGCTGCTTCATGCTCTCCGACATTTTGTCCACGTAGCTCTCATCAATTTCGTCATTGATGGCGTACTCGGAGTCGCGGGTCAGCTTGAAGGAGTAGGCATCGAGTCGATCAAAGGGCAGAAAACCGCGAAAGATGATGTCCAGGCCCAACTGAATCAGATCGTCCAGCAGGATAATGTGCTTTTTCTTGCGGCTTTTTTCCGGTGGAATGAGCACAAAACGACTCATCCGCTCGGTGGGCACTTCGATCACTGCATACCGCACTTTCTTTTTTTCTTCCCGATAAATTCCCGCCATCAGGTAGGTGGACGTGCCGTTCAAGCGCTCGACGAGATTGACGCCTTTCTGCAACAGAATCGGCGCGATGTAACGCAGCACTTCCTCGCGGAAATAAGTCAGCAACCAGTTGCGCTGGAACTCGGTCAGATTGTCCTTGTCGACAATATGTATGTTGCGCTTGGCAAGGCCGTTGATAACCTCGGTGCAGAGCCGGTCAAACTGCTCGGTCATCTGCACTACCTTGTCCTGAATTTGCTCCAGCAGTGCGCGGGTTTTCTCTGCCGCTTCCTCGTTGCCCTCATCGGTGTGAATAATAATCTCGCGCTTGACCTCGGCGACACGCACGCGGAAGAACTCGTCCATGTTGTTCGAAAAAATACCGAGAAAGCGAATGCGCTCGACGATGGGATTGTTCTCATCAGCGGCTTCCTGCAGAACCCGTTCATTAAAGGCCAGCCAGCTTAACTGATAGGGGTAGTAGCGCTCCTGCTGCTGCAGGATCGTGAAACTTATATCGTTACCCATGCGGGGATATGTGCTCATGTGCCTGGTTGCAGCAAGTTGTGGCCCAATTCCCCGTAAAGGGACGGGTTTCAGGTGGATGGTGTCAGTGTGGGCTACAAAGCGGGGGCAACGCAAGTGCACGTCGGGCACGGTGCCGCCAGCCAGTGGCGCCGGATGACATTGTTAAACGCACCGCGGCCGGGATCATTGCCCCGCCGCAGACATCTCGATAAGCAGTGTGGCCGGGTTATTGTACTCGCAGCCTGACCGGATTGGAGTAGAACCACAGATCTGCCCAGGGATCTTCGCCGCGGGGGTCCATGGCCGGTTCCAGCTCGTTGCCATTGGTGCCGCGGATCCGTATATAGCGATCGCGGTCCAGCTCATCAAGGCGATAGTCGATCACCCGGTAGTCCCCATCCCGACGCCAGTCTGCCGCGCTGAAACGTGCCACCACTTCGGTGCCTGGCTGGGTATCAGTAGTTGGGTCGCTGACCGGGCCGGTAATGTCACCCATGATCAGGTCGACGCGCATGACTTGTGGATTGTCGCCGTGATTATTGGTGTTGTCAGGGTCGAGGAAGCGCAGGGTGATATCTATCGCGCTGCCTGCTGGCACCGTCAAGGTATCGCCAATACTGGCCACGTCGCCCGCGCCGCGCGCGGTAACATACAACTCGCTAATCAAGTCACCGGTGGTGACAAATACGCGGCCACCGCGGATTGAGGCCATGATCGCGTCGTGATCAGGCTCCGCCCAGACGTAGGTCTTGGAGTATTCACCGGGCCAGAAATCCGAACCGCCCTCGCTATAGTGCACATGGGAGTCGGAGTTGGCGGTAATCCACCAGTCCCGGCCTTCGGCCAGCATCGAATCCCAGAAACCGCCAACAACAGCCGTCATCTGGTCAAAGCCGCCGCGGGTGGGGTGCCGGCCATAGCCGCCACGGGCACCATCGACATCCAGCGAGCCATCCGGGTTCAAGGTGCCAGCCTGATGTCCGGGTGCGCCGGCCATACCTACGGCCACTTCTGGCGCGGTATCGTTCCAGGCCCGCAGCTCGGCGGGATCATCCAGGCCATAGTCGCGCAGGCCGTTGGCAGAACGAGACGGGTGATTGGCGATGACCAGTGGCTTGACCGGAAATTCACGCATGAAGCGCAGTGCTTCCAGCATGCGTGGTTCGGTATCCCAGTCCGGATTCGCTGGCCAGGGCTCGCGTTTGGCAAACCGCGATTCGATGCTGTACAGCCGCTGCGCCTCGTCGTCGGTGCGCGGGATAATCAGGCTGGAATGGTCAGCGCCGGGCGTGTCGAACTCCATTCCGTAAAACTGGATAACCTCAGGCACCACCAGCCGCGATTGCTGCAGTTCGGGATAGGCAATGTCCAGGTTCACCTGGGAATGATTGGGCCCGCCGTGGTCTGTAGTCACCATCCAGCCAAGACCGAAGTAGCGCGCCATCAAGGCATTCATTGGCGTTGGATAAATGGCATCGCCGCCAAGAATCGGCGCGGGCGGATTCTGATCGCGGTCCCAGCCGACGCTGAAGCGGCTGTGGATGTGGTGGTCGCCAGCGATCCAGCGCGGACCCTGGTCTGACTGGGCCCGGGCGGGCGCGGAGGGGAAACTGGTAAATGCGGCAAGGGTGGTGAGCGCGGTCAGGGCGGCAAGCGGGCTCAAACGTAAAGAACATACAGATCGGACAGACACGAGGGTAACCTTTTTGTTGGCAATGGATATCCCCAAGCCTAAATCCTGCATGTGAAACTAATATGACGGTGACGTGACCACCACGCCATCAGCGCGGTGGGAAGTCGATGCCTATGTTGCGTGTGTCGCTCCAGGCGCCTTGGGGTTTAGGACGAAGAACTGCTAATAAATCGTTTCCGCAAAATAGCCAGTTCTTCCGGAGCATGGATAGCCTTCGCGATAATTCAAACTGGTAACGTGGTTTAAAGTTTGATTGACGATGGAAGCAGCATTGATCTGTTTAATCTTGGATGCCCTGATTTGTCTGTTATCCGCCCTCACCGCGCAAAGTAAATTAATGATCGGCGTCAACAGTAGCGTCGCCGATCGGCGCCACAATGCCCGGCCAGGCGGTCGCAGCGACCCGGCCCCGGTGCGGAACAGAATGCCTGGGTGAGCCGTTGGCACAACTGCCGGGTCCGGGTGGTGCCCGCCATGCAACAGCGGTCGTCGGACCCGGTACTATGCGAGTGGAGTAGACCATGTCCAGAGTGATCGACTACGACAAAGAAGCCTTCATCAACCTGCTCAGGCGACGCGGCATCGACGATGCTGCGGTGCTGAAGGCGATGGCGACCGTGCCGCGGGAAACCTTCGTCGGCCTGTCGCTGGCGGAGTTCGCCTACGATGACACTCCCCTGCCCATCGGCCAGGGCCAGACCATCTCCCAGCCCTACATGGTGGCCCTGATGATCGAGGCCATGGGCCTGCAACCCGGCGACCGCGTGCTGGAGATCGGTACCGGCTCCGGCTATGCCGCGGCGGTGCTGTCGCGGGTGGCCGATCATGTCTACACGATCGAACGCCATCCAGCGCTGGCGGAGACCGCCCGCGAACGTTTCGCGGAACTGGAGTATGACAATATCGAGGTACTTTGCGGCGACGGCACCCTGGGTTGGCCCGACCATGCGCCCTATGACGCCATCGTCGTGACCGCTGGCGGTCCCGATGCGCCGCGCGCGCTCATCGAGCAACTGGCGGAAGGCGGCCGCCTGGTGATCCCCACCGGCACGACCCAAACCGAACAGCGCCTGTTGCGCATGACCCGGACGGACGGCGAGGAACTCGAGATCGAGGAACTGGGCCGGGTGCGCTTCGTGCCCCTGGTCGGCGAACAGGGCTGGAGTGATGTCGCCGAGGAGATCAGCTCCCGCGTGCGCAGGGAGCCGCTGCACAGGCCCGAACCCCTGGCCGAGCGCGTGGAGAAGGCGGCCTACCACATTCCGTCTATCGACGAGGTGAACCTGGATGGCCTCCTGGAGCGCATCGGCGATGCCCGCCTGGTCCTGCTCGGCGAGGCGACCCACGGCACCGCGGAATTCTATGACATGCGGGCACGCATCACCCGCGAGTTGATCGAGCGCAAGGGTTTTGACTTTGTCGCCGTCGAGGCGGACTGGCCGGACGCGGCGCAGATTGACCACTTCGTACGCAGCACCCGGGTGGAGCCCACCGAGGAGGCCACGTTCGCACGCTTCCCCACCTGGATGTGGGCCAATACCCAGGTGCTGAGCTTCGTCAAATGGCTGCGCGAGCACAACCTGCAACATCAGGACCCGGACCACGCCGTTGGTTTCTACGGCCTGGACCTGTACAGCCTGTACTCGTCCATCGACGCGGTGATCAACTACCTCGAAGGAGTGGATAAGGAGGCGGCGCAGGTGGCGCGGCAGCGCTACGGCTGTCTCACGCCCTGGCAGTCCGACCCCGGTGCCTACGGCCTGATGGCCCGGGGCGACGGTCACCGCCAGTGTGAGCAGGATGTGGTGGCGATGCTCAACGACCTGATGCGCAAGCGCCTTGAGTATGCCGAGCAGGACGGCCGCCGCTATCTCGATGCCGTGGGCAACGCCCGCCTGGTGAAGAATGCCGAGGCCTACTACCGCATCATGTACGGAGGCGCGCGGGAGTCCTGGAATTTTCGTGACACCCACATGGTGGATACTCTCGCCGACCTGCTGCGCTATCACGGCTCGGAGGCGAAGGCGGTGGTGTGGGCGCACAACTCCCACCTCGGCGATGTCGCCGGCACCGAGATGGATGCGCGCGGCGAGATCAACGTCGGTCACCTGTGCCGGCAGCGCTGGCCGGGGGAGACCTATCTGGTAGGCTTCGGCACCCACACCGGCACGGTGGCGGCCGCCAGCGACTGGGGCAAACCCATGGAGATCAAGCTGGTGCGGCCGTCGGTGGAGGACAGCTACGAACGGCTGTGCCACGACTCCGGCCTCGATGCCTTCTTGCTGCCGTTGCGGGACCAGGACAAGGACCTGCGCCAGGCGCTGACCTCATCGCGGCTGGAGCGCGCCATTGGCGTCATTTACCGGCCGGAGACGGAAATCGCCAGTCACTATTTCGAGGCCTCGCTGCCCAACCAGTTCGATGAATACATCTGGTTCAACGAGACCAGGGCGGTCGACGCCTTGGGACCGGAGGTGGCGGAGGGCGTGCCGGAGACCTTTCCTTTTGGTGTCTGACTTTTCTGAACCATGCCCACCGCTCAGCGGTGGAGAAGCGTGGTTCTGCTGGTGAGCGGCGGGCTTGCGCGGGGCTGGGCTCCGCGTCGCACATAATCAACACCTCCTCACGGATCTTACTCTGCGCCGGTTTCGCAGAAGTTCAGGCGCACACCGACATCGACGGATGTAGGCGTTCAGCATCACACTATCGCTTTCAATCTCATCGGTACCCGCTGCCAGCAGATCAGTGACGGACACCCCCGGATCGGAGGTGGCTCAGAGCCAACTCATCGCGAAGGCAATGCCGATTCCAATCAGCAGGCAGCCGGCACCCACTTTGCTGGCCAGCGCATGACGAGAATGGCCGGCGCGCCCCAACGAGATACCTGCATAGGCGAAACTGACGGAAAACAGGGTGATCGCGAGCGCCAGAAGCAGCGGATCGAGGCCCCGTATGCCCAGCCCGAAGCCCAGCACGAGGTTGTCGGCACTCAGTCCCGCCGCCAGCAGGGTAAGACCACCCCAGCTACCCACCTGGTGAGTCAGTTTCTCCAGTGTCTGTTCACTCCGCAAGGCGGACACGATGGTGGCGACTCCCACCGCAACCAGCAGGCCTGGCACCAGCCAGTCCGCCTGGGCGGCGAGCCTGGTCGAAGCCCGCCGACCAAGCCAAAGGCCGACAAACGGTATGCAGAATTCGAAGACCGCGAATACCAACAACACTTGCGCACGGCGAATCCTGTCGCCGAGTGCGCCCAGAGCCAGGGCAGCGGCGAAGTTGTTGGCACCGATCACGACACCAAGAAGCAGATAACGCATACAGTTCCTTCGCGGGACAGCTATTCGACGCCAAGCATAAATGATCTGGCGCGCAGTTATTATTCTGGGTCCCGAAGGCTATCAGAGGTTCCCTGGATTAGTCCGCACGTCCCTGCGTCAATTCCGGTGCCGACATGGTCGCCTGTCGCGCCAGAATTTCGCTGCCCTGCCACAGATTGATTAACCCGTGATTCGCGGCCAACCTTGACCTGGGATTCACTCGCATCAGACGGATTTCGAAAATGCTTTCCGTCGAGCCATGTGGAACGAATTCCCGCGCGATCGGTTGGCGTGAACTACCCGGTGCCGTTCTCCATTTACAGTGGAGAGGGCGGCAATCCACTGGGCAACCAGCAGGAGAACATCATGGCAAAAATTCTTGTTCTGTACTATTCATCCTACGGCCACGTCGAGAAACTGGCCCAGGCTTTGGCCGAGGGCATTCGTGAGGGTGGCGCCGAGGCAGCAATCAAGCGCGTGCCCGAAACGGCGCCGGAAGACGTGGTAAAGAGCGCCGGCTTCAAGACCGACCAGGATGCACCGATCGCGACCGTGGAGGAGCTGGAGGACTATGATGGCATCGTCATCGGTGTTGGCACGCGCTATGGGCACATGGCCTCCCAGATGGCTGCCTTCTGGGATCAGACCGGCGCGATCTGGCAGAGTGGCGCGCTAGTGGGCAAGGTAGGAGCGACGTTTTCCTCTACCGCGAGCCAGCATGGCGGTCAGGAAACCACCCTGCTATCCAATATCACGATGATGCTGCACATGGGCATGGTGATCGTGGGGCTACCCTATGCCTTCGAAGGCCTGACCGACATGAAGGAAATCACGGGCGGCACACCCTACGGGGCCACCACAATTACCGGTGGCGACGGATCCCGCATGCCCAGCGAGAATGAATTGGCCGGCGCCCGCTTTCAGGGGCGCGAAGTGGCCCGGACAGCGAACGCAAAGGCAGCAGGTTGACAGTCTGCCTGAGCGGGCAAGATTCAGCCTTCGGCTTTCTCGCGGGCGAGAAGCGTCGGGTAACGCTGCACGACGATCCGAAAGGCCCGCACCACAACCGACATGCAAGATGTCAGTCATCAACTGACAAGGAGAAAATACAGTGAGCAGAATTACCGCTATCGATCCGGACAAGGCGTCTGATGAGACCAGGAAATTGTTCGATTCCGCGAAGAAGAAGATGGGTGGGGTGCCCAATGTCCTGAGGGTCATGGGCAACTCGCAGGCGGCACTCAAGTCGTATCTTACCCTCGGCGAGATCCTGGACAACACGGCGTTCGACACGGAGGAGCGCGAGGCGATCGCGTTGACGGTGGCCGCTGCCAATGGCTGTAACTACTGCGCGTCCGCCCACACGGCCATCTCCAAGGATCTCAAGGTCAGTGAACAGGAGATCGAGAGCCGGCTGCAGGCGCGAGCCGACGATAGCCGCCTGCAGGGTACGCTACAGTTCGCCAGGGCAGTCGTCGACAAACGCGGCTGGGTAACCGACGAAGACCTCAAGCAGGCCAGCGACGCCGGCCTCGATGAAGGGGAGATCATGGACGTGGTCGCCATCGTGATCCTGAACATGCTGACCAACTACACCAATCACGTCGCGGACACCGATATCGACTTCCCGCAGGTCTCGGTCAAACACTAGGGACCCTGTGAGACACGGCCCGAGCCTGACGCCGCCGATGCAACAAGCCAGCGGCAACGGGCCGGTAGTCGTGCAGCGATCGACGACCATCAGCGCGGCGGGTAGTCGATGCCCAATTGCTCCAGATAGGAATCATATTGGCTGGGGTCGTAGTAGTACGGCTCCATCTCGCTGCGAATTTCATTCATGACCCGGCGGTTGAGATGAATCGCCGGCTCGTCGCTGGGTGCCAGCAGCGGATCATAGAGCTCACCAGCGCGCTGCACGTTATTAAAGTAATAGTGCGCTTCTGCCAGCAGTTCCGGATCGGTCAGCAGATCCAGTGCGGTCAGGCCAACCGCCTTGGCGGCAGCCACCGCGCCCTTGTGCGCGATTGGCGTGGCCATGGCATAAGCCGCTGTGGCGTGATGGGTAATCGTATTGGGAATATTGGACGGGTAACCAATGGTGATGGTGGGCACGGTCCACATGATGTCGCCCACATCGTCTGAGTATCCGACCCGGCGATCACCGCGGGTTTCCGGTGTTGACAGCGGGCCGACTTCGGTCGCCAGCGGGGTGATCTCGGCATCATTCCCAAGAATGCTGCGCTGCACGGCAGCGGAAAAAGCCATGTCGCCCTCGCTCCAGTTCGGCAGGCCAATTTCCCGAATGTTTGCGTAAGCGGCTTCCGCCATCGGCCGATTGCCGTGGTGAGGTGCGGCATAGCCCAGCACGCTGCGCTCGACGGTGGTCTCGGTGCCCAGGGCTGCGGCCTGGGAAATGGTATTGCCGATTTCAAACAGCGTGCGCACCGTCTCGAAGCTCTCGTCTCGAAAGTAATACCAGACCGAGGCTTCACCGGGGACCACGTTGGGTTGGCCACCGCCATTGCTGATCACATAATGAGAGCGCTGGCTCAATGGCAGGTGTTCACGCCGCATGTTCCAGGCGTAATTCATCAGCTCCACCGCATCAAGCGCGCTGCGCCCTGCCCAGGGGGCACCGGCACCATGGGACGTGCGGCCATAGAAGGTGTATTCCACCGATACCATGCCGTTGTTGCGGGCATCGCCCCAGGAGGTGTTCAGGTCGCGACCGACATGGGTGAAAATATTGGCATCCACATCGTCGAACAGGCCGTCGCGCACGAAGTAGGCCTTGGTGGCCAGTAATTCCTCGGCGATTCCTGGCCAGAGCATCAGCGTACCGGGCAGGTCATTGGCTTGCATTACATCCTTCACTGCCAGGGCGGCGACCACCATGGCCGGCATCCCGGAATTGTGACCTTCACCGTGACCAGGGGCACCTGGCACTAAAGGCCGCATTTCTGTGACACCCGGAGCTTGAGACAGGCCGAGCAGCGCGTCGATATCGCTACCCAGGGCAATGACCGGTTCGCCTTCTCCCCAGGTGGCTTTCCAGGCGGTGGGGATGCCGGAAATACCGTGTTCCACCGCGAAGCCATTGTCTTTAAGAATGTCAGTAATGTACTGCGAGGTGCGAAACTCCTGAAAGCCCGGTTCGGCGAAGCTGAAGATGGAGTCCACCATTTCCTGAACCAGTTTGGTGCGATTCTCCACGCCCGTCACCACTTCCTGCTTCCAGGGTGACAGATCCTGGGCGCTGGCGAAGCCTGCCGGGAGTAGTGCGGCAAACAGCAGCAAAGTGATAGAAGCCAGAAACGGCGGGGTTTTCAGAAGGCTGTGGTTGGCACGCACCGGGTTTGGCATGACGTTGACCTCGAGACTGTGGTGAAAATCTCAAAACCTACGCACATTGCATGCCAACGGTACTCGCGCCGCCATCAGAACAGGTCGATAGCGCCTTCGCTGCGTTCGGTCTGCAGCAGGTCTCCAGTCTGAATCAGGGTCTCATAATTGGCGATCTGGTTGCGACCATGTTCCTTGGCGTAGTACAGCGCCTGGTCGGCATTGTCCATTATTCTTGGCGCGAATGCGTTTTCAATGAACGCCGCGTAACCAATACTGACCGTTACCTGACCGACTTGCGGAAAGCGATGATTTTCGATTTGTTGGCGAAAGCGCTCCAGTGCGATGCTGACATTCTCAGCAATGATGGGCTCGAGTACGACCACAAACTCTTCGCCGCCGAAGCGGAATAACAGATCAGTGCGGCGAAAACACTGTTTAATCTTCTGCCCGAGAGTCAGGATGACTTCGTCGCCGTAGAGGTGGCCGAACTCGTCATTCACTCGCTTGAAAAAATCGATATCGATAATCGCCAGCCAGGGAAGTTTCTGGTCCTTGGTTTTACGCCGTTCCTGGGGCGAGCGCGAATAGCTCTGCGCCAGGCTGCGCTGAATTTCCAGCATGCGGGATAATTTCGAGTCGAATGTCTGCCGGTTCAGCAAGCCGGTGAGTTTATCGCGCTGCGCCAGATCCAGGTTCTTATGCAGGTTGGCGAAGATGCGCGCAAAAAAGCGGATGTCGTTGGTATTTGGATTGATCTCGTCGCCAGCAAGAAACTTCAGCATACCGGTGATTTCACCACCGCTGCTGAGCGGGATGATTCCGTACTCGCCTTCTGGCGATGGGATAATATGCACCTCACCGGCACGAGCCCGCGCGACGGAGCCTGGATCGGGAGTAATCATGCGCGGTACGCGGTCCCAGATCTCGTTCGAGTTTGCGCTGTCATGATCACTTATCTTGAGTGAGATAACTTGCTCACAGCGTGAATCGTCACTGTTATCGAGGAAATCGATGCAGGAAATTTCCGGGAGGGCGTACAAATAGCTTAGCCCGCTCAGCAAAGTCTCGCTGAGCATCTCCGGTTCTCGCGCGCGGCTAAGCGCGAGTATGAAATTTTCGTGTGACGGATTCATGGCGTTCTGCTTGTATACAACGGCAGATAAACAGTTTTATTAAACCACGACAGCCACCCGGTTGCCGATGCAGATTATTCCGTCACGGATTCGCCGCCAGGTTCGTAGGCTCCGTCGGCGTTGTGTGTCTCATTGCCATGCAGGGGTGGATTGAACACACAGGCCATAGTCATTTCCTCGAATGCGCGCAATACGTGTTCATCGTGCTTGTCCAGAACGTACAGCGTGCCAGGCTGAATGGGATATATTTTACCGTCTGCCAGAGTTTCCACTTCACCGCTGCCCGACAGGCAGTACACAGATTCGAGGTGATTCTGGTAGTGCATGCGAAAGTCAGCGTTCTGGTAGATGGTGGTGATATGGAACGAAAACCCCATATTGTCTTCCTTCAGTAACAGGCGCACGCTCTCCCAGTTGCCATCTGGCGACACTATTCGTCGTCCAGATTTTTCTGCGGTGCTCAGGTCTCTGACAATCATGTTTGGTACTCCCTGGTCACTTGAATCCCGGTGACTCACAGTTTTTATATGGTTTGAGGTTGCAGGCTATTATTTCCCGGCCCCTCACTGATTCTGCTGGTAATTTACGTTGCTGCAATAAAAAAGGTTGTTCGCAGATTTGCGGGAAATAGCAATGACAAGACCCATGAAATGGGAAGAGCAGCTAGAAGACCCATTATGTGGTGTACATAGTCCTGTAAATCACTTCTTTGTATATCACTTCCATGTAAATCACTTCCATGTGAATCACTGACCTCGAGCGCGGCTGCGAGGCGGCAGGGTTCCCGCCCCGCCGGCTCGGCGCCCATCCTGGGTCCCTTCACTCCAGAAAAAGCCCTGAACTACCACTGCTGTCCCACAGTTGAAAATCATAAGGCGAACCTCATTTGGGGCTCGCCTTTTTTGTGACCAGGCGGGCCTGGATCCAGTATCTCTCTGAGCCCTCTGCGCTCGAAAAGGTTTAGTTGGATGACTCGCATGATGCGTTGCACGGTCCAGCCTACCTTCGCGCTGTGCCGAGCAAAGGCCAGCAGTAAATAGGTAATCATGGCGATCCATAGCTGGGTCAGAACAGCATTGCGTGAGGTGCCCACAAACGCCTTGATCTTCAGGTTCTGCTTGATGGCCTTGAAGAACAACTCCACCTGCCAGCGATCCTTGTAAATGGCCGCGACTGTAGCCGCCGATAACGTGAATTGGTTGGTCAGGAACTCATAAAATTTGCCGGTTTCAAGATCTCGATAACCAATACGTCGCAGCAAGGGCGCGCCCCGCTTCAGCGCGTGAGCGCTGTTCAATTGGATCAATTGATCACTGCTGACACCGCTGCCAAGGACTGTCTCGCGGCGCTCCTTAACCGTGTAAACGGCGTTGGTTCGCATCCGGGTCACGAAGAAAACCCCTCGCTCTGTCAATGACTTAAACCATTCATAGTCCATGTAGCCTTTGTCGAAAGCGACGATACTGCCTGCCGGAAACTGAAACTGCCGGCCACTCACCATGTCGTTTTCCTGCCCAGCACTGACCGCGACGAATTCAGGCACATGAGTGCCGTGGTTAAGTCCCACGCTCAGCTTTACCGTGGCCGTGTCATCCCGATAGGTAGCCCAGGGGAAGGCTTTCAACGACAGGTCTATCGCGCTGGCATCGAGCGAATACAGAGGATTTTTAAAGCGGAATTTATGCTTGCCCGGCATGTTGGTGCAGCGGGCTAACAGGCGGTGAAAAACCGCCTCGTAAAGCTCGGCGGGCTGCTTCTCGTTAAGCCTTGCCAGGGTGGAACGCGGGATAGGCTTGGCGCCCAGATGGTAGAGCTTGTGTTGTTGAGCACCGAGATTGGACTCGATATCACGCAGGCTCTGGCGACCCGATAACTGCGACATGGCCAGGCCGATAAACTGATCCCAACGGCTGGCCGAGCGCAATTTCTGGCCAACATGATGCTTCCTGGCCTCCGTCTCGAATTCATGTCTCGACAGCGGCTTTAACAGTTGGTGGAAAGCGGTGTTAGAATGTGACAAAGCCTGAACCCTCGATAGTTATAGTGTTTGCTGGTACAACCATTATAACTTCTTGAGTTCAGGCTTTTTTGTTTTTTCTCTAACTGTGGGACAGCAGTGCCTGAACTACGGTCTTTTTCTTGCGTTCAGCGCTGGCCTTAACTGGCGGGTCGGAAACCCTGCCGCCCCACATCCGCTCGCGCAGTGGCAGCCGGGACAGCAAAGCCCTCTTTACACCGGCGATCACAAATCTCCTATCGAAGAGTAATCAAGCTAGCAGCCAACGTAACACCCAGCGGCGCGACCGCAGCCGGCAGATGAATAGAACAATCAGCGCCTGATCACAGCTCCCGGAAATGCGCGATGAACCATAAAAAAGGCCGGAGCGATTGGTGTGCAATCGCTCCGGCCCTCACTTTGGATTTACTGGTGCCGATTTCTCAGTACCGGTACTTGCTGCGCGGGATCGTTTCTACCGAAACCCTCGCGACAGCACGGTCTACTGCTGTTGCATCTGCATCAGCTCGGTACGGATTTCATTGAACCGGGCTATCATCGCGTCCACTTCCGGATTAATTTCCTGCATGGTGGCCATGGCGGCTTGTTGCACTTCAGCCTGCATCTGCTGGATGGCGGGGTCCTGCATAGCCTGTTGCTGGACCGCCTGCAATTCCTGAACAACGCTCTGGTAAGCCTGGGTGGCTTGCTGGACCGCATCGCTCTGTTGACCCGGGGCCGCGGACTGCAGTTGGGCAATCAATTCGTCCCGTTCCTCGATCAAGGCCTCGGCGGCCGGATCCAGTTCAACCATCTGGTTATCAATCATGGAAATCAGTTCATCACGCTGCTCGGCGAGTTCGTCGTTCACGTCGAACGCTTCCTGCTGCAGCTGCTGTATTTGCTGATTGGCCTGCATCATTTCCATGTACAGACGCTGCTGCTCTGATCCGCCTTGCTGACCCTGCGCCAGTCCAAGGCCGCTCACGGTGAGGCCGATTACGAGCGCTGTGATTTTAACTATTGTGGACATTTTGACTCCTGTTTTATGTGGAAAGTAAATGTGGAGATGGGTTGGTGATTCGCTTGTCGGGAAAAGTGTGTTCAGTGACGACAGGGGCAAGTCATACTTGCCATTACAAAGCAGTCACGCCTGACTGACTGTTGACGAGCTGTTAGTGACAAACCGAACAGCGGCATATCGACGATGCGATAAGGCTGATAAACAGGCACCGGATAACGGAAACGCAATCCTGGAACTTGGTCGGGTCGCCAGTGGCGTGTGTGAACGGTGGTTCGGAAGCGTGTGAGGGGCTGTTGATTACCCGCAACACGAGTCGATTGCGGCCGTTTGAAACGGCGCAGAAAGTGGTGAGTCCACCCGAATAAAACTGTCAAACCTCGCTAAACTGATTTTCAGCCCACAACCCTATCATTTTGCCGGATGGTTTCCAAACCGGGCTGTTCGGGCTGTGGCGCATTGCGCGCCATTCAGCCCGTACAGTTGACGATAGTGTCAGCAAGCGGTCCGGGCGGACGCCCGCTGGGTCGTTCAGGCGAGGTTTTGCTTGCGCCCGGCGACAATTCCGCGACACTGCGCGGCGCCACAGCGGCAGGGGAAATTGCGGAACAGGTAATCCTCGCTGGCAGCGTAGTCCAGGGTTACTGGCTCGCCGGCGCGGATCGCACGGGTGGCGATGAACTGACGGGTAGTCACATCGACGCGCACGTTCGGGTCACAACTGTGCATCAGCTTGCCGTAGAAATACGGATCATGCAGGTGCAGGGTCGGGGTGATTTGCAGGCTGAACAGGGTTACGCTGCTGCTGAAAAAACCGGTGCAGGCAAAAACCACTTCGCCAGCGGCGAATTCGCGCAGGCAAACCACGGCTTCGCCGACATTCTCGCCCAGCGCCACGATGTTGAATCGGTCGCGGGTAGGCTCAAATTCAAAAGCGGGCAATTGTTCCGGATAAAAACGATCGCTCGCTTCCGGAGCCTTTTCCAGGCTGCCCAGGGTCAGTTCATTCAGAGCCGGGTTAGCGGCCGGCTGCTTGCCGTTGATATGCATTGTCATGTACTCGTTCCTTCGCAAAGTTGGAAAATTAATTGCGCTGGTGCAGCAGTAAAGTCCGCACCAGGCCCACCACGCTCCGACTACAGCAAAAATGCCTGCTATCCTGCCTTCTGCCGACTTTTTCCAGGGTCGAACAGGGGGTCAGGAACGAGCGAATTTGCCAGACTGTCGATCAGGGTAAGGACCCGTTTCCAAGGCGCGCGTATCATGCGCTTTTTTTCGCAAAAGAAAAGAATTATTTTCATTATTTTTGACCCTCTAACAGCACTCCGCCAGCGCCCGCTTCATGTCCGGTTCAGCTGGCTGGCTGCAAGTTGGTAACCTGGCAAAAACATCGTGTTAATCTGCCTGGCAAGGCAGGCCAGAACGCCCCAGGGCAGGCCCAATTGAGGCCGGAAACGCCCGCTCCAGGTTACGAGGGTGTAGCGGCGGTATTTATAGCCAGTGAACAGAGCAGGTATTAAGGAGAGCATCACCATGTCACATTCAATCGCCAACCCGCGACGCTTGCTGTCAGCTGTCGCCGTTATTCTGGCCCTGGCCTGCGGCCCGGCTTTCGCCCAGAACAACTTTGACCTTTCGCTGCTGAACCCCGGCGAGATCATGGTGAACCTCAACGCCACCGAACAGCTTGAGGTGGAGCAGGACACGCTCCATGCCGGACTGGTGTATACCACCCGCGGCCGCGACCAGGTGGTGGTCCAGGATCAGGTGAACCAGGTGATGGCCGGCGTACAGGCGCTACTGGAGGACAGCGACGTGGAGTCTTCTATCCAGCGTTACTACGTCCACAACGTGCAGCCCAGTCGGCCGACGCGTGGCGATATCGACAATCCACTGTGGCAGGGTCGGCAGGGTGTTCAGCTCAGCAGCCAGGACAGCGCCTCGCTGCTGGCCCTGGTGGGCGAGTTGCAGGAGCTGGGTTTGACCATGAGCGGGCTGCATTACTCGCTGTCCCCCCGGCGCCAGGAAGAAGTGGCTGATTCACTGATGGAGACTGCCCTGGATAAACTGCGCAATCGTGCCGCGGCGACGGCCGATGCCATGGGCAAACGCGATGTGGAAATTGTCGAGATCACCATGAACAGCAGCGGCGGCGGAGGCTACTACCGAAGCATGTCCACCGCCATGGCCATGGAAAGCAGTATGGATGTGGCGACGCCGGTTGCGGAGCCGGGCATGACTACGGTGTCATTCAATGTGTCGGCCCGGGCGATACTGTTGCCCTGAAGCGCCCGGTGCTGCAGTTCCGGCCGGTTAAAGAACCGGGAGCGGGAAGCATTGGAGGACCATGACCATTGGGTTTGGACGCTCTCGTCCAATGCCTGAGTTATACCGGTTTCACGAGTTGAGTCAGGTTCCAGCTATCAGTGTCCTGGGTTATCACTATCCTAAATAGTGTGACCGCGTGTTCGTCCTCAATTAGGCGCAGGGCCGTCGGTGTATTGCCGGGTTTCAGTCGGGTTTTTTGCGCTGAAGAACGCCGGCAAGTACGCGTGTGTTGCGTTCTTCCTGCCATCGGCAAAAGCCACTGAAAACGATTAAACGTGGTCTGTCCGCTTTTCCTTCTCGCGAGGGTCCCGGTTTACTTCGCCAGCGCTGCCAGTACCTTGCGCGTGCCGGTGAATGGCCGCCGGCCGTGCATCACCAGGAAATTGTCCACCAGCACTACGTCGCCAGTTTGCCAGGGTGTATCGAGCCGATTTCTTCGCTGAGTTCCACCGCGCGCTCCATCGCTGCTGTCGGGATCTCTGAGCCGTCGCCGAAGCTGATGGACTTGCGCGCTTCGTTGCGGGAATCCTGCCAGCCACAGAACGCGGCAATCAGCTGATTGAAGAAAACGTCGCGACCGTCCCGGCTTTTCCGCACTACCGGCAAGGCCGCTGTGGTCACCCGAAGGCTGTCGTCAGCCAGCCATTCCCAGCCATAGCCCAGATCCTGCAGTTTTCGTTCTGCGGCTTCCTTGTTCCCCGCTCCCAGTGTGTCCTGCCAGCTACGTCCCTGGCCTGAGGCTGCGTCCGCCGCTGCCGGCATCACATTGGTGTAGCGCGCACCCAGCTTCCGACATCGGTCGATGAATTGCGGCAGCTCCGCCTCCAGTTTCTGCAGCAGCACATCGGAGCGACACAAAGGAGTTGCGCCGCCGGACTCCGCCGCCTGCTCGCAGTAAAAAAACAGCCGCGAGGGGAAAACCGGGGTTTGCGCCATCTCGTGATGCAGGAAGATCTCGACATGGGGTGGCGCTTCGTTAGCGGTGAACACGCGCTCGGTGCGATTGTAGCGCACCGCGTTGGACAGGGACTCTGCATAGGTGAAACTGTCCAGCCCCATAGCCTGGACCACGGCATCAAATTCAAGATCGCTGGCGACGGGAAAGTCTCTGAGCAAAACGGCGCCGTGCGTGTCCAGCAGTGCTAGTAGTTCGGGTTTGTGCGCCGTCAATTGTGTGATGAAGCTCTGGTGACTCTGCTTTTCCTCGAGCGGTGCCAGAGCAAGCGGAAACGCACCGTCGAAGTGGCGTGCGTTATCGAGAGTGATGGTACGGAAGAACGTGTCAGCCATTGCCCGCGACTCAGTCATAAATGGGGTGGAAGGTGTTAAATGCCAAATCGCAAAAGACCGCCGGATCGTTGAAGCGTCGGTTGCAGTTCAGCGCCGAGATTGCCTGCATCTCATCGTCGCTCAAGGTGAAATCGAATAGCGCCAGGTTTTCTTTCAGGCGTTCGGCTTTGCTGGTTTTCGGAATAATCGCTGTACCGCGCTGCACGCCCCAACGCAGTACCACTTGTGCTGGCGTGCGTTGGACGCGCGCGGCAATCTCTTTGATGACCTTTTTCTCAAGGACAGAGTCGCTGGCCTGCGCCATGTCCAGCGGCACGTAGGACAACGCGCCCAGTGGCGAGAAGGCGGTCACTGCAAGATCGTAATTCGTTGCCAGGCGCAGCATGCGTTCCTGGGTCAGATAGGGATGAGACTCAATCTGGAGCATGGTGGGCTTGATTCGACTGTAGGCCATCAGGTCATGCAGCAAGCCGCTGTTGTAGTTACAGACCCCGATTTGCCGCACCAGGCCAGCATCCACAAGTGACTCCATGGCCGCCCAGGTTTCGTGCAAGGGAACCGCATCAATCTCCATGGCCGGCGACTCGGCATCGGGGTCAAAAAACCACTCCGGCGGATAACGTTCGGCGAAGTCCACATACTTCAGCGCGATAGGAAAATGAATAAGGTAGAGATAAAGGTAGTCCACGCCCAGATCGGCCAGTGTTTTTTCGCAGGCTGGCCGGACGTGCTCCGGGCGATGGTAGGTATTCCACAGCTTGGAAGTAATCCACAGATCTTCCCGCGAACAAAGCCCCTTGGTTAGCGCCTGTTTAATGCCGTGACCGACTTCCACTTCATTGCCGTAATCGGCGGCACTGTCCAGGTGGCGATAACCGGCGGCAATGGCCTCGGTCACCGTAGTGGCGGTGTGCTCTTTTTCGATCTTCCACAGGCCCAGGCCGACTATCGGCATGTCCCGGTCTCCCACTTTGATTCTGGTGTTCTCCACTTGCTACTCCTGTGTTAACTCAGAGGTTCCTTATTTCCGAAAGATTGTGTTCGGCCAGATAGTCCTCAATCACGACTGGCTGCCCAGTCGTCATGGAGGACTGGGCAGCACTGGCTACGATAATGGCCCACAGACCCTGTAGCGGTGTTGCGGCATCCGTCGCCTTGCCTTCCAGGCGATCAACAAAGGCTTCGTGCTCAAAGAAAGTCGCACCATGATGGCCGCTGCGCTCGATCTCTGCCGGATAGGTGCAGTCGCGACCATGGTAGTCGTCATGTCCCTCGACTTCGACCCGGATTTCGGCGCGGGACGATTCCTCACGCTTGAACGTGGAATGTTCCGTCGCTATCAATCGGCCCCGGTCTCCGCAGACAATCATTTCTTCCTGCAGTTCCTGGCTGAACATGTTCAGGGTAAAACTGGCGCGAATACCCCCGGTAAAGTCAATGATGACAAAGGCGTGGTCATCAATATCCGACTGCTGACCGTCCTGGCTGAAATCAATAAAGTTCACCGACTGGCCACCGCTGGCAAAGACTCGTTGCGGACGGCCTTGTGCCATCAGGTTAATGAGATCGAAGTAGTGGCAGCATTTTTCGACCAGTGTACCGCCGGAGAAGCGGTTGAATTTATTCCACTGTCCAACCTTGTCGAGAAAGGGCGGCCGGTATTCACTCATGCTGACGGTTCTGACGGTGCCCAGCGCGCCATCGAAAGCGGTGCGGAACGCTTCCACGTACTGCGCCTTGAAGCGGTACTGCATACCGAGTTGAATAAAGGCGGGTGAGTACTGATCCATGCGCAGTATCTCGGCGGCATCGGCCAGTGTGGTGGCCATGGGCTTTTCGACAAACAGGGCCTTGCTGCAGGACTGCAGCCGCAGGACCAGATCGAAGTGCGTGTAGTTGGGGGTGCAGATGAAAATACCGGCCACCTCGGGGTCGTCGGCAAGCGCGTCAAGATCGTCATACACCTTTGGCGCTGGCAGTCCCCGGGGTGCGTAGCTGGCAAATTCCTCGAGCGCCTGCTGCAGGCTTGCCGGTTCGGTATCAAACAGTGCGGTCACTCTTGCGCGGCCCAGTAGGGTCGCGACCCGCAAGTGTTCACGGCCGATCATGCCGGTACCGACTATTGCCAGGCCGTGGCGGAACTCGCTGCCCGGCAGGTGCATGGCGCTAACGCGTGCGCTGCGGGCGGCGGCTGACTCTTTGTAAAACGGGACGGCTGAGGTCATAGGTTTCTCGATGGTATTCTCGGTGCTGTACCCGCCAGCCTGAAGCGTAACCAGCAGGCGACGTTCATAATGACCAATAACGTGATCAGCGGCCAGAACCATGCGCTCAAGCCATCCACCAGGCCGATGGGTGAGAACAGCAGATACAGGCCAACCACACAGGACAACAGGGTAATTGCGCAGGGCATCAGATATTGCCAGGGGGTCAGGTCTACTTTCTCATTGTGGTGGTAGATCCATGGCTCCGATCTTGGTCGCACGTAACCGGTGGTCAGCATGATGCCCAGCTCGACAAAGAACAGGATGGCGTACAGGTGCAGAAAGTGAATATCCACGACGTCGCCGAGAACAAACTGTAGCAGACCGTAGGCGACGATGTGGAAGACAATGACGATCTTCGCGCCGAGAGCGGGCACCCGGCGGGTGAACAGGCCGGTGATCACAATCGCGATGACCGGAATATTATAAAAACCGGTAAAAATGCGAATGATCTGCCACAGACCCTCCGGTGCATACTGCAGCAGGGGTGCAACAAAGAACGAGAACAGGGCAATGACGACACTGGCCATCTTGGCCACTCGCACCATGTGTTGTTCGTCCAGTGGCGCCTTGCGCAGCGGCTGGTAAACGTCCAGACAGAACAGCGTGGCGGCGCTGTTGATCAGTGAATTGAACGAACTGAACACCGCGCCAAGCAACACCGCCAGAAAAAAACCGCTCGCCCATACCGGCAGCACATCGCGTATTAACTGTGGATAGGCCAGGTCGATAGTGGTCAGTCCTGGCCCGTAAATATGGTAGGCAATGACACCAGGGATCATCATCAGAAACGGCACCAGTACCTTGAAAAACCCGGACAGTAGCACGCCCTTTTGACCTTGCGCCAGATCGCGCGCTGCGAGCGTGCGCTGGATGACATATTGATTGGTGCACCAGTAGAACAGATTGGCGAACACCATACCGGTGAATAGCGTGGCAAACGGGGTGGGGTCATCCGGTCCGCCAATGGCATTGAGTTTTTGCGTGTCGGTGGAAGCAATAATCACCAGCCCGTCGCCAATACTCCCGTCACCCAGCATTGACAGCCCCAGTAGCGGCACGGCAATACCGACGATCAGCAGACCCATTCCGTTGATGGTGTCGGACACCGCTACTGCTTTGAGGCCGCCGAATATCGCGTAAACCGAACCGATGCAGCCAATGGTAATGATGGTCAGCAGCAGTCCCTGGCTGTAGCCGATTCCGAGGAGTTGTGGCACGTCAAACAGCTGCATCACGGCGATGGAGCCGGAATACAGCACGCTGGGAATCGTGACCAGACCGTAGCCCACCATGAACAGCACCACCGTCATGCGCCGCACACCATCATCGAAGCGATCGGCTAAAAACTGCGGCAGGGTGGTAAAGGCGCCAGCCAGGTAGCGAGGCAGGAAAATAAAAGCCATGCACACGGTGGCAAATGCTGCGGTGACTTCCCAGGCCATGCTGGACAGGTTGAAGCCGTAGGCAGACCCGTTCAAGCCAATGAGCTGCTCGGCGGAGAGATTGGTCAGCAGTAGTGAGCCAGCAATGAAAACCGCGCCCAAACCACGACCCGCCAGAAAATAGCCATCACCGGTACTGACCTCGCCACGGGTCTTGCGATAGGAAATCCAGGCGACGATTGCCATGAAGAATACACAGCTGATGACTGTGTAAGGCAGGTCAGTCGAGTTCAAGTTTGTGGTCTTCCGTTGTTAGCGTCGGGTTGGGTGGTGCTGACCCGGTTTTCCTGACAGCTGGTTTGTGCCCGAGCCGGAATTGCGAACGGGAGCCGGGAAGGGCCGGGAGAGACCGGAGAGACTGGAGAGACCGAAGAGTGCAGCATTTTCCACTCCGGCCCTCGCTCTGCTATCCGATCAGCTGTTGCCAGCGTCAGTCGCCGGCTCGCTGTTCCTCGGCGCGGGCCCCGCGCAGGATATTGAGCAGGCCGTAATTGCCTTCCTGGCAGGCATACTCATAGAGCTGGCCGTCCACTTTTGCCATTGGCAGAATAGCCGTGACTTTGTCAGTGAAGGTGGCCGGGTCTTGCAGCGTCCACTCATATTCCAGTGAGTTGTAATCGCCGCGGGTAAACCGTTCGGTCAGGAATTTTTCCTTGCCGGTACCGACGTTGCGCAGGCTCGAGGTGTAGTAACTGAAGTTGCGGGTTTCCACAACGAGAGTGTCGCCATCCCAGTAGCCGCGTGAATCGCCGGTCCACTGCTCGATGTCGGCAGGCAGCGGCGGCAGATCAGTAAGGGGCACGATGCGCGCGTTGTGCAGCATCTCCGACATGATCACCACATGATCCTTGTTTTGTACGATTTGCAGGTTGTTGTTATAGCGGCTGGGACGGTAGGGCGGCAGGCCGTTCAGACCGATGATGCAGCGCTCGGGCAGGCCGCGGTCTTCCGGGCCATCCTTGCCAATACCGCCACTGCCGGTGCGCACCGGGCGCTGGCCCTGGGCATCGGCCAGGAAGCCACTCTCACCGCGTGGTGCGCCTTCCACGATTGCTGGCAGTTGGCCGTTTTCCGGGTAGACAACCTGTGAGGTGCGCTGGGTGTCGGCAATTGGCGCCATTTCATACCAGAAATGGTCATAGCCATAGACGAAGCGCTCATCGGTAGACGGCGCGCTGCGCTCGGCTACGTCCGGATCGGCTTCTACCTCAGCGCCGGCCGCGGCCTCAGCAGCCAGGCGCGCCTGAATATCACGAATTTCCTGCTCGGTCAGAAACTCGCGGGTGCCAAACTGTTCCGGACGTTCAAAGGGGATTTCGGTAGAAAAATTCCAGACACCCTGCAGGTCAGGGTCGCCCCACTGGGTAGTGAACTCGTCCTGAGCCTGGGCAGTCAGGCTGATGCCCAGGGTCGACAGGGTCAGGGCAGTAACGGCTAGTAAATTCGTTTGCTTCATGGCAAATCTCGTCATTTAATTTCAGTAAATACTGTACTGAAATCAGACGGATATTGCTATGGGTGCAAGGCCCTGTAGCGTTGCTGTGGGAAACATTCCGGCCAGGGCCGGGCCCGCAGTGGCAGCCGGAGCTAAGGTGTGCCTCAGGGCCTGAGCCGCGCCAGGGCGGCCCTGGCATTGCTGTTACCACGGCGTGCGGAATCCTGGTACCAGGCGATGGCCTGCTCCAGGTCCTGCTCCACGCCGCGGCCCTGTTCATACATCTGCCCCAGGCGAAACTGCGGAATGGCATCGCCCTGTTCGGCGGCCAGGGTCCACCAGTACACCGCCCGCTCATCGCTTTGTGGTACGCCGTTGCCGGAGAAACTGACGTTGCCCAGATTGTGCTGGGCCAGGATGTGCCCCTGCCCGGCGGCACGCCGATACCAGGCCACGGCCTGCTCGGGATCAACCGGTTTGCCAAGTCCTTCGGCAAACGCCGTGCCCATCAGGAACTCTGCTTCCGCTTCGCCGGATTCGGCACGGGCTTCCACGGCGGTAATAATCGAATTGGCAATTTCCCGGGCGCGGCTCTTGTCTGCAGGATAGGTCATGCGCCCGGTGGAATAAACGCGCGCCAGCCACATGACGGACAGGGCGTCGCCATTAAGCTGGGCCTGCTCCAGATGCTCGCGGGCAAGTGGGTCATTTACCGTGCCAGATGTCCCTAAATACAGATCAATGGCCTGCTCCAGGTGCGGATCCAGTTGGGCGACGAGATGCCCGCTAGCAAGCAACAGGACGATGAGCCCGGCAAAGGTCAGTTTCTTGCGCATCTGCATATTCACGACTCGACTGATGTGACGTAAAATTACATATTGCAACAAAGTATGCAGCAAGCATGCCATCGGAGCGAGTTTGTAGAGTAATAGCGATCAGAAACCTGGCGACACATCCGTCAGACGCCGCACACCGTCAGGCAATTGCACCTCAGGCAGCCGAAATGCGCGCACTTCGCGATTGGGACGGCTGATGCCGAAGACCGCAGGTCGATCCGCAGACTTGTCAAAGGCAAAGGCCTGGCCTTCCACGTCAATAGCGATGGTGGCGATATGCACCAGTTTCGGGCCCATCTGTGGTGCGCCCAGCACATACATCTCCGGTCGGTCATGGCCGGTAAGATAGAGCAGGCCATCCGGTCCCAGTGCACCCCCGGACGCGGCATAGGGCTGCATCCTGTCAATCACGCTCTCCGGAATCATCCAGCCGCCAATGCGTCGCCACTGGTCGTCGTAGCGGATGATCGACGCGAAAGAGTGGTCCTTGAAGCTGAGGCCCCCGTCCTCATCGTAGTGGGCGAACCCGGCAATCCAGCCATCGCCAAGCCGGTCGTACCAGGTCAGTGAGCCTTCCTCCAGCACGCCCAGGCTATAGCTGCGAGCGTGTTGCATGGTGTCGGTGTTGAGTACCTCCAGCGAGCTGGCCATGGGCACTTCCGGAAAGTTCGAGTTGGCACAAAGCAGCTCGTTGCCTTCGGCATAGCAACTGTTCAAATGACGAATCGGCCCGCCGCGCGGGCTGACCCAGCGTGCCACCAGTTCCCCGCTGGTCTTGTTGTACTTGCCAATGACGGTGTTGACGATGGCGTAGAAATGCTCTGCATCCGCTGCCGCACCCTGGCCAGCTTCAATGGCGGGATAGCGGGCGGTCTCGGCGGCCTGCAGTTGTTGAATGTTGATGGGTTCCCACTGGGGAATATCCAGGCGTTGGGCGTGGGCGATATTGCCACTGCCAAATACGCAGGCCAGAACCAGAATGGTCAACCGGGTCATGGGTCGCTCCTGTCAAATCGGTAGAATTCCTGACTACTGAGGCTATCGTAGCAGTGCTGCGTATTGATGACAGCGTGCTTCAGTCAGCTGTTCTGGCTTGCCGTTCAGTATGGTCAGTTTAACGCTGTACCAGCAGGGCTGTTTCGCCACGCAGGGAGAGCGCCAGCTGCAGGGTATGAATACTGATCAGTACCAACAGCATAAGCGAGTAATAAACCGGGAAAACCAGTGGATAGGAAGCCGACTCTGCGGCCGCTTGCGTTACCACCGTCAGCACAATGGCCCCGGCGGTAAAAGCTGCCACGGCCAGATAATATGCGCGCACAAACGTCACCCGGGCAAAGCTGAACAAATACGCCATTACACTGGCGGCAAGGGCTATGCGGGTCAGGTAACCAAGGATATACCAGAGGCTGACGTCACTGGGCCCGGGATCAAGATAGGCCTGGTACCCCAGCCACTGAAAGACTGTGACAAAAAACACCACCACGAAAAGGATGAGCTGCAGGGCGCGATGGCGGACTACCGGGTGCCGGGCGGTCTCGGCGCTGGCCATGATCGTCTGCAGTAGATGTTGGTCCTGCCGTCTGAGGGCATCGACCCCGACATCGAAAAAGCTCGCCAGGGTGCGCAGGGACGCATTCCCCACCCGTTGGCCGCTCTCTGCCCGCTGAATGGTACGCAGGCTGACCCCGGCCTGCTCCGCCAGTTGTTCCTGGGACAGACCCTGATGTTGACGCAAGTTCCTGAGTGACATAAGCAATCCCCTGTCATTTTCAGGTAGCTTAACCCGGGATTAGCCCTGGCGGTGACGCCAAAACCCCGTCAAAGCCACTGCTGTCCCAAGATTTCCCAATGAAAATGCTAGATCAGCCCAGGTGCGGGTGTTTCGAGTGTTTCTTAATGTTCTCAAATATGGAACCTTGTTGTTCGGTACACGATACAAACCAACTGCCGGGCGGACCGCTCGGAGCCGCTTGCCAGCGCTGGTTAACAGGCATGAAACCGTGGGACAGCAGTGCCGTCAAAGCAATGATTTCCTGAGGGTATTTTGTGAAGAGCTAGCCAGTTCTCGCGGTAAACGTGGACACTCCTGCCGCTGCGATTTACCCTTGCTGCTAGCTATTAGCGATCCCAGTAACTATCCCAATCACTATCACTATCCCAATAACTATCGGACAAACTAACCCTGATGAGCATCTTGAAACTGCATAATTCCCCGGCCATGGCTGTTTTCGCACTTCTGGCTTTCATTTTCAGCGCCACGCTGGCGGGCTCCGCCCACGCCGCTTCGGCTGCGGAAATCGATGCCCGCATTGAAGAAGCCATGGCTGAGTTCTACGAGGAATCCTCTGCCGGTCGCACCCTGGCCCAGCGCGCCGCGGGGATGTTGGTATTTCCGCGGGTCATCAAGGCGGGCATCGGTGTTGGTGGTGAATATGGTGAAGGGGCACTGCTGGTCAATGGCGCAACCGAAGCCTATTACAGCGTCGCGTCGGCATCGGTGGGTTTTCAACTCGGTGTGCAGCGCAAATCCCAGGTAATCATGTTCATGACCGAAGAGGCACTGGAGAATTTTCGTACCAGTGACGGCTGGGAAGCCGGCGTGGATGGCTCGGTGGCAGTGGTGGAATTTGGTGCCGCTGAAGAAATCAGCACCAGTAACATTCAGCAGCCTATCGTCGGATTTGTGTTCTCCAATCGCGGGTTGATGTACAACCTCACCTTCGAGGGCTCAAAAATCTCAGAGATTAACCGCTGATCGATAACTGAAAGCCTGGCTAATTGAGGCTGGGGTGATAGTATTTCCCAGCTACTTTTGCCCAATTAGTCAGGAACCTGCCCCAATGGCCAACTCCAGAATACTGCTCGCTTTGTGCGGGCTGTTTATAAGCCTGTCTGCCAACCTGGCAGCAAAAACCGAACTGACAGAATCAACTGCCCCCGACTGGCAGGCCATTATCAATGGCGAGCTGGCCAGCACCGCAACCTATCCCTGGATGGTGTTTTTCCGCGATGAATTCGACGAGCAGTACTGCGGGGGAAGCCTGATTGCGCCGACCTGGATTCTTTCCGCCGGTCACTGTTTTCTGAACGAGGAAGGCACCGAGCCGAACCTGGAGTTCGCTGCAAACTCTACCGTGGTGCTTGGTTCCGACACGGTATTCCCCATCGGCGACAATGCGATGGTCGGGCAAATTGGCCAGGTCATTATCCACCCGAACTATGAGCCGGATTTCGCTACCAGCCTGAATGCCGACGACTACGATCTGGCGCTGGTGGAATTGACGTCCGCGGTGGATATCCAGCCGGTGAGTCTGCCGGTAGCGGGCACGGCAGTTCCGGCCGGTACGGCAGCGCTGATCATGGGCTGGGGCACTACCCGCGTGGACGAAAATAACGAAAGCGCTGATCCTTCCAACGACTTGCTGCTGGCGCAACAGGTAATTGTGTCGGCAGAAGAATGTATCGCTCTCTACGGTGAGCGGATCACCGACAACATGATCTGCGCCGGCGGCATTGATGCCGCTGACACAAGCGATACCTGCCAGGGTGATAGTGGCGGGCCGTTAGTGGTGACCACGGCAGCCGGTTTTGTGCAGGTTGGTGCGGTGAGTTTCGGCGGCACCGATGTCGGCCCGGTGTGCGGCGAGGCTGGTGCGCCGGGAGTCTATACCAATCTTGCGGTGCTCGCCGACTTCATCAGTAGCCACGCCACGCAAGCCAGCTTTGTCTCGCTGGATCCGGCCACACCAACGGCGCCAGCTACGCCGGTTATTGCCGCGAGTGTCGAGGGCACGACTGTCAGCATTGAGTGGACCGCCCATGAAGGTGCCACAGGTTACACATTGTATTACGCACCGTTTCCAGAGCAGTCGCCTATCAGTAGCCTGGACATGGAATCGGCGCTTTCAGTCAGTGGTGAGCTACCGCCTGGTTCGGCGTTTTACATTGCCGTCCAGCCCTATAATGCCAATGGCGCGATCGACATTCTTTCCAATGTTGCCACGTTTACCGTGACCGGGGACGGGTCCTGAACCGAGTCTTGCCACGTAATATCGCGCGAACAAAACCATTGTTCAGCGGTATCCCAGGTTCTCATCATTATGTACGTACCGAAACACTTCGAAGAATCCAGCCTGGACGCGAAGCATCGCTTGATCCGCCAGCAGCCGCTGGGAACCCTCATTACGCAATCGCCTGAGGGCCTCAACGCGAACCATATACCGTTTGTATTAAGCGAGCAGCCAGCGCCCTTTGGAAAACTGCTTGGTCATGTGCCCAGGATCAATCCCGTTGTTGAAGAGCTTCGGTCCGGGGCAGAGATACTGGTGATCTTTCACGGGCCAAATGGTTACGTGTCGCCTTCCTGGTACGCCACCAAGAAAGAACACGGTCGTGTAGTGCCAACCTGGAACTATTCGGTGGTTCATGCCTATGGTCGGGCAGAACTAATTGTCGATGGTGAGTGGCTTCGTCACCAGATAGAGGCACTTACCCAAAGCCAGGAGGAATCGTTTGCAACGCCGTGGGCGGTAGATGATGCCCCGCAATCTTTTACAGAACGCTTGATGCAGAATCTGGTAGGCGTAGAAATAGTGATCACCCGGCTGCTGGCCAAGACCAAAGCCAGCCAGAATCAACCAGAAGTCAATCGCGCCGGTGTCATTGCCGGACTACAGGGGCGCGCGGATAAAAACGCCCGGGACCTGGCTGAGGCTGTTGAGCGGGCAAGTGGCAAGTGGGGACACTCATAGTTTAACAACTTAAGCTGATCGATAAGTTGTTAAACTATGAGTGTCTCCAATATTTAGTTTGGATCGATGATGTGATACTCGGTCTGCCGCGGCTGAATATACTCAAATGTCTCGCCGTCAAAAAAGCCGTCTTCTTCCAGTTTCATTGGTAGCGGCTCTTCACCCCATTCGGGAATAGCTACCTGGGCATTAAGCTCGATGGAGTAGGCGGTATTCGGCTGCATCAGGTAATCGCCGCTGCCCGGGACGCCGCCCTGCTGATCCCACATACCGATTGTGGTGCCGGCGGCATGGCCGTGCAGGCCAATGGGGTGGGTGTAGATTATCGGATCCAGACCTTCGTCTTTGGCCTGCTCAAGACTCATGCGCAGAATATCGTTGCCGCTGCGCCCAACCTGGAAGTGGCTCGTCAATATATCCTGCAGGCGATTGCCTTCGGCCAGTGCGGACTTGAGATAGTCCGGCACCTCGGTTTCGCCTTCGCGCAGGATGTAAGCGTTCTGCTGGGTATCGGTTTGCAGGCGCAGGTAGCTGATGCCGAAGTCGATGTGAACATGATCACCGCGGTATAACACTTCTGGATTCAGGCCCAGTTCTTCGATGCGCTCCCGGTCTTGCTGTGAGCGTTCGACTTCCATGCCGGTGTGGAACCAGGTTTGCAGACCCAGGTCGTTCACCCGCTGTCGGAACCACCAGGACAGGTCATCCAGTGTGGTCTCGCCCGGGGTCACCACCGCGGCGGAAAAGCCTTCGCGGATAATGTCGTGGGCAATACCCATCACCTCCCGGTATAACTCGATTTCCCGATCGGTGCGGGTTTCCAGCCAGCCCACCGCCAAGGCTTCGGCGGATTCAATCCGATCCCGCATCGGCGCGGGCAGGGCATTGGTAAAGTCGCGGTGTTCGGAATAGGTGAGTCCGTCCGCCAGACCATAGTCGTCGGAATAATTCAGAGCGATACGCTGCGGGTTCGCCTCGGTCAGGAGCTCAGCAATACGTGCCCACTGATCCGGCTGTTCTTCCGGATCCCAGACCCCGGGAAACAACTCGGCCACCGCGTAGCGCGCCACTGCCATGCGCTCCACGCCACGAGCGTCGCCGTGATCGATAAACATCAACACCGTGCGCCGCCGGGCATTGAGCCAGGTGGCGGGCAGCATGGTTTTCAGCACCGGGTCTTCGTTGTATTCGCGGGAGATAATCACCCAGGCGTCGATACCTTCGCGGCGCATCAGCATAGGGACCACTTCATCGAGACGCTCGGCCAGAACATCATCAATGATCCGCGCCTGTTCGCGCAGGGGCAGAATACGTTCCGCCAACTCGTCAGCAGTGCTATGGGTACAGAAACAGAGCAATGCCATCAGCAGGAAGCTGCCTGGCACAATATGACTTTGCGTACTACTTGGCGACATAACAATACAACCCGGTGCAGAATGGAATGCCCTTATAGTAGTACGAATCTGCAGGTGAGGGCAGGGTTGCATTACGCGCAAGACATTGATCGTGATGTTTGCACGCAGCGCAAAACATGTGCGGAGAGCCCCAGGTTTCGTGCGGTCATATTGATAGTCTAAAAATACCCCCGCTAACTTCTACTCGGCTACAATAGCGGCACTTTGCAGTATGTGTTCCGGAGTCGTTTTCTTGCCTTGCCTGATTTATCGCTGTCGTATTACCAGCCTTGCCTTACTGTTGTTAATGCCTTGCACATTTGCGCTAGCCCAGGGTGCCGACCAGTGGCGCACTCCCTTCGACACAACGGTGCAGCCGGCCTGGTTATTTCAGGTTGTGCCCCAAGCCGAGCGGTTTTCTGAAAAGCAGGGTGAGCCGCCGGTCTATCGAGCTTACCGTAGTGACGCCAATGGTGAGGAATCCCTGGTGGGTTTTGCCTTTCTCAGCAGCGACCTGCCGCCGGAAGAAAAGGGCTACAGTGCACCACTTGCCATGCTCATTGGCATGGATCTCGATCTGGCAGTCACCGGATTAAAGGTTCTTGATTACCGGGATTCCTACCGCTATTCGCGCGGAGATTTCGTGGCTGATGCCGCATTCCTGCAGCAATTCTCCGGCAAATCAATCATGGACGACTTTCGGCTTGGCAATGATATTGATGGACTCAGCGGGGCCACGATTACCAGTTTCGGCATTTCTCGTGGCGCCCGCAATGCGGCGCGCCGGGTTGCCGCGGCTTACCTTGACTACCAGCAGGGCTCGGCTGAAATGCGGGCCTCGGCGCGAAACGCCCTGGCGCAATTGCGGCAGACCGACTGGCCAGCAATGGTGGCAGATGGAACTGTGCAGCAGGCAACTGTCCCGATGCCAATCGGCAGCCTCGAACTATCGGTGACATATATGGGGCGTCAGGTGCTGGGGGAATACCTTATTGGCGCCGAGGATTATGCCAGAGCCGAGCGAGATGCCAGTGCCCGCTTTGGCGGCGAGGAGATGTTGCTGTTAGCTGTGGGTGGGGAAGCGGCGACCCAGTTCCGGATGGAGCGACTGGCCCTGCGTCAGGGGGACAGCGATCGGCAAGCGGTAGATCCACGGCGTTTTGTGTCGGCGGGCAACGCCGATGCGGGGGCTCTCGCTGGCCACGCTGCCTATGCCGGTGCCATCGTGCTGGATGAATCGATTGATCTGAACCAGCCGATCGAAGTCATCTATCGGCCGCCGGGGCAATTCGAGGGCATTGCGATTCCCTACCAGCTAGAGGGCTTGAACCTGAAGTTGTACAACGGTGAGCCGATCCTGTCAGCGGCGGAGATCGCTCACCGGCAGATGCTGGCAGCGGATCTACTGACGCGACTGCGATATGGCCCGCCCTGGGCCAACTCGGTGGACAGCGATGTGCCCTGGAGCAGTCTTGACTGGATTGGTTTGAGCCTGCTCGCGATTATCCTGGGTTTGGCAATGGCGGCTTTTCTCAGCAAGCGGTCGGCAATCCGCTGGGTAACGCTGCTAGCGACTCTTTGTTACCTGGGTTTTATAGACGGTGGGTTCCTGTCGATATCGCATCTGACCTCAGCCCTGGGGCAGGGTGTCAGTCAAATCGCCAATAACTTACCGCTGTTGATGCTGGTGGTGTTCACGCTCATCACAACGTTGTTATGGGGCCGGGTGTTCTGCTCAAGCCTCTGTCCGTTCGGTGCCGTGCAGGATGTGCTGACCGCCCTGGTGCCAAAGCGCTGGCTGTATCGGCCACCAGCATGGTTTCACGAACGAGCCATTTACTTAAAGTATGCAATTCTTGCGGTGCTGGTGCTGCTGGCGATCACCCACAGCGAGCTCAGTCTGTTTCAGTTCTTCGAACCGTTTGGAACCTTGTTCTTTTTCAGCAGCTCAGTTGTCCTGTGGGCAATACTTCTACTCACGCTGGGCTTTAGCCTGGTGATTCCGCGTTTTTATTGCCGTTATCTGTGTCCACTGGGCGCGGCACTGGGCACCTTGTCGTTGCTTAGTCCGTTGCGCATCAAGCGAGTCCCCCAGTGCCAGGTTTGCAAAATGTGTGAACAAGCCTGCCCGACTGGCGCAATCCACGGCGCGGACATCGATTTCAAGGAATGTGTGCGCTGCGATATTTGTGAAGCCAAACTGATAGCCCGGGCCGGCAGCTGCCGCCATGACATGGACGTAATCCAGATGCGCCTGGAGTCAGCAGAAGGCAGAAGCTGACCGTCACCCGGACGCTGGTCATGACCGGGAGCAAACCCGGGGCATCGATCAGCCTGGCAACCAATCCGGGAGGATTCGATGCCAGGATTAAACATCGCATGCGGGGAAGGCTTCGCATTTATGGCCGCCCGCGTACAGTGACGTGCTAGTCCTGCATTGCAGTAACTATCCCTGCAGCTATCCTTGCAACTACCCCTGCAACTATTGCAGCAACGAGCGAAGCATCCATGCAGTCTTCTCGTGCAGTACCATGCGGTCGGAAACCAGCGACGCGCTGGATTCGTCATCCGCCTGCTGGGCAACTTTCAGTACATCGCGGCAGGTGCGCACGACCTGCTCGTGACCCTGCGACAGAATCGATACCATGTCGTTGCCAGATGGCACCTCGTCGGTTTCCTTAATGTTGCTCAGTTCGACAAACTCTTTATAGGTGCCCGGGGCAAAGACGCCCAGCGTCCGAATGCGCTCGGCAATATCGTCTACAGCCGTGGCCAGTTCGGTATAGTGTTCTTCAAACATCAGGTGCAGGTCGCGGAACTGCGGACCGGTTACGTTCCAGTGAAAGTTATGAGTCTGCAGGTACAGCGTATATGAGTCGGCGAGCAGGACTTTCAGCTTTTCAGCGACCTGCTCGCGGTTTTTTTCCGAAATGCCGATGTCGATTTCCTGCTTGGACATAGTTAGTACTCCTTGGTCTTCAACGTGTCAGTGTTTGCGGCGACTGCCAGCCATGTTCAGGGCCATGCAAGTGGGTCATGGTGTGCTTTGCCCCTCAGAGGCCCGGGTGGCACCGCCGCTTGATTAATGTCCACTGTAGGCCCTGCGCTGAT
Source organism: uncultured Pseudohongiella sp. (assembly GCA_965212375.1). Taxonomy (GTDB): domain Bacteria; phylum Pseudomonadota; class Gammaproteobacteria; order Pseudomonadales; family Pseudohongiellaceae; genus UBA9145. The sequence continues at coordinate 265,274 of OZ243108.1, forward strand.
TCGATTCCAATGAATTTTTTGGCATGTGGTGATCGATTATATCGAACACCCAATCTTCCGCTTGGCCTTGTCACAGCCAGCCAGACCCCGAATCTTCGGGTTCGGAAGTCGATATTGGCCTTATTCGTGCATAATCAATGGGTTCAGCAGCTATGGCTGAGCTTTGTTATAACCCACGGATTCAACCGATTTACCCAGGAGCTGTAATGCGAGTACCGAAAAACCCGGCCCAATCCCTGACCCGATTCCTAAAATGTGCGCAAGAATTGTGTCTGCGCCTCGTTTTCGTTTGTGCACTGTTGTTGAGTGTCAGCCCGGCTCACGCACAAGAAATGCCCACAATCAGCGACACCGTTGCTGGTGCGATGCCGATGGAAGGCTATTTCAATATGTACTGGGACGATGCTACCGGCACCATGTACTGGGAAATAGACAAACTCGACACCGAATTCCTGTATCAGGTTTCCATGGGCTCCGGCCTGGGTTCCAACCCGGTGGGCATTGACCGCGGCCAGTTGCGCGGCACCTATGTGCTCTATGCCGAACGCGTTGGCCCGCGAGTGCTGTTAATCGAGCCTAACTATCGCTATCGGGCCACCAGCGACAACGAACTGGAAGTGCAGGCAGTTAAAGATGCCTTTGCACCCTCAGTGATCTGGGGCTTTGATATTGTCGCGACCGAAGGCGACAGCATACTGGTAGACGCCACGGAATTTTTCCTGCGTGATGCACGCGACGTCATCGGTCAGGTAGCCAGCCGCAACCAGGGTACGTTCTCACTGGATACGTCACGCAGTGCTCTGTTTCTCGACAACACCGCCGCTTACCCCGAGAACGTGGAAGTGGAAGCCATGCTGACCTTCACCAGCCGCGATCCGGGCAATCTGGTGAACGCGGTGGCTGCCACCGGGAACTCGTTCACGTTGCGCCAGCATCACTCCATCGTGATGCTGCCGGATGACAACTTCACGCCGCGCATTGCCGATCCGCGTATCGGCACCAATGGGCCGACTATCCAGGATTATGGTACTGATATTGATACCGACATGGTGGTGCGCCTGGTGGCTCGCCACCGGCTGGAAAAAGTGAATCCCAACGCCGCCCGCTCCGAGGCGGTAGAACCTATCATTTATTATGTGGATTCCGGCACCCCGGAGCCAATCAAGACCGCGCTGATTGAAGGCGCCGCCTGGTGGAACCAGGCCTTTGAGGCGGCCGGATTTATTGATGCCTTCCAGGTGCGCGAACTGCCTGCCGGCGCAGACGCCCAGGATGTGCGCTACAACATGATCCATTGGACCCACCGCCGCACCCGCGGATATTCCTACGGTGGCTCGGTACAAGATCCGCGTACCGGGGAAATTATTAAAGGCAACGTCAACCTGGGAAGCCTGCGCTTGCGCCAGGATTACCTGATGGGCGCGGCGCTGGTGCCCGCGTTTAACTACATGGCGGAAGTGGTTGAAGATACCTCCGCCTCGGTCAACATGGCGCTGGATCGTGTGCGTCAACTGTCGGCGCACGAGGTTGGTCATACCTTGGGTTTCCCGCACAATTATCTCGCCAGCGCCTATGGCCGCGAAAGCGTTATGGACTACCCGGCGCCCTTGATCGAGATTACCGAGGACGGCCGTATTGACCTGTCCAACGCCTACGTGCAGCGCATCGGTGAGTACGACAAGCTGAATGTGCGCTATGCCTATTCAGACTTTCCAGACAGCGCCAACGAGGCTGAAGAGCTGGCTGCGATTGTCCAGGAAAGTCTCGACACCGGCCTGATCTTCATGGCCCACAACAACAACAACTTTGTGGGCGCCGGTCATCAGTTCGCTGGTGTGTGGGACAACGGTGCCAACCTGGTGGACCATCTGAAGCACGAGATTGAAGTGCGCCGTATCGGCATGGAAAACTTCGGCGAAACAGTGATCAGCCGAGGCACGCCCATCTCCGAACTGGAGTGGGTGCTGCTGCCCCTATACATGCACCATCGCTTTCAGCTCAACTCCGCCGCGCAAAGTATTGGTGGTGCCGACTATCGCTATGCAGTGCGCGGTGACGGCCAGATTCCATTCCGCATCATCGACGGCGAGGAACAGCGTGATGCGCTGGAGACGGTGCTGTCTACCCTGACGCCAGAGTTCCTGGCAATCCCGCCATCGATTCTGGAACTACTGCCGCCACCGGCCTATCGCTACAACATGGGCGAGGCCTTCCCGGGCCGCACGCAATTATTGTTCGATCCGCTGGGCGCCGCAGAGGGCTCAGTCAACCTGACCGTCGAGTCAGTGCTGCATCCGGCACGCATGGCCCGCCTGGTTGCCTATGGCAGCCTGGGCGACTACCCGGACCTGGAAGAAGTGGTGGACCGGTTGCTGGAAGTCACCTGGGGCGCCGAACTGCCCGACAATGACTACCATGCGCAAGTGGCGCACGTGGCCCAGCGCGTCACCATCAACGAAATGATGGAGCAGGCCGCCAATCACGAAAACGCCGGTGAAGTGAAAGCCGTACTGGCCCATCGTCTCGACCAACTGGCCGACGACCTGGAAGGCATGCGTAACCCCAGCGCCCACCAGGCCACTGCCGCCGCCGACATCCGCCGCTGGCAGGCAGACCCGGAAGACGCCATGCCCGCCGAGGCACTGGAAATGCCCCCGGGCGATCCGATCTGATCGCGGCAAGTCAGGCATGCTTGGGAGACCGGAGAGATCAATTGCCGATCACTACGGCCCTTTATTTTTCAAGTATTCGGGAATATAGCGGAATGCAATTGTACAGCCTGTTCAACGTGCCGGGATTGTGTCGCTCAGGGTGCAGCCATGACTCGCCTGCTCTGGTAATCACGACACGCCTGGGCTGTACGGAAGTCTACCAACCCACCGCCTGGCCATCCTTGCGGTGGTCTGAGCCGGCCCGATAAATGCCGTTCACCGGATGGTCCTCAACGATACTGGCTTCGTTAAACTCCGGCCTGGGCAGGCTGGGATCCTGGCTAAACAGAATGCCCTGATAGCCCCCGACGCTGCCGCCGTCCACCGCTTGCACCTCATGGCCCTTGGCTTCCAGTGCGCTGCCAACCAGGGAATAAAGCGCGTGTTCCAGGGAAAGCACGTCGCGGTTCTGACTGTGGGTAAAACGTGCCACATCAGTGGTCATCTGCAGATTCATGCCGTGATCAATCACATTCACCATATGCTGGGCGTGGGTCTCGGGCTGTACCGAGCCACCCATGTTGCCGAAGGTCATCAGCGGCTGGTTGTCCTGCATCACCATGCCCGCAATGATGGAATGGAACGGACGCTTTCGCGGCGCCACCACATTGGGATGGTCTTCATCCAGAGAAAAAGCCACGCCGCGGTTGTGGAGAATCATACCGTAGGGGGGAATAGTGATCCCGCTGCCGTAGACCGAAAAGATACTATGGATTAGCGACACCATGTTGCCCCAGCGATCGGCGGTGGTCAGGTACACGGTGCCGCCGTCCAGGCCGCCGGTGACGGAAGGCGGTGTTGCCCGATCCATATCGATGCGGTCACACAAGTCAGCTGCGTATTCCTTGTCGAGCAGTCGTTCCACCGGCACGTCGGCAAAATCCGGGTCGGCGTTGTAGGCCTGCAGGTCGGAATAGGCCAGCTTCTTGGCTTCCACCATAAAGTGCCAGTAGTCGGGATGCGATGGGCCAAGGGTCGCCAGGTTCAGCTCGTGCACCGGGGCGCAAACCTCAAGAATGTTCAGCATCTCCAGCGCTGCCAGGCCCTGGCCGGGAGGCGGCAATTGATAAATATCGTAGCCGTGATAGTTCGTGGAGATCGGGTCCACCCATTGCACTTCATATGCGTCCAGGTCGGCATGGGTCATCCGCCCGCCGCTGGCGCTGACCTTGGCGACAATCGCGTCGGCGATATCCCCGCGGTAGAAGGCATCGGCGCCCTCGAGCTGCAACAGGCGCAGCGCATCCGCCAGTCCAGGATTGCGCAGGATGCTGTATAGCGGTGGTACTTCGTTGTTGACCAGGAACACCTCGGCAGAATCCGGATCGTCGCGCAGCTTGTCCACCTGGCTCACCAGGTCCCGGTGCCGGCGCTCGCTCTGCCCCCAGCCCTCTTCGGCAAGCTGCGCAGCACGCGCCAGCGTTTGCCCAAACCCCATGCTGCCAAAGCGCTCCAGCAAGGCTTCATAGCCGGCCACCGCACCCGGCACCGTGGCGGCATTCACGCCGCGCCCCGGAACCCGCTCCAGACCCAGCTCCTCGGTAAAATACTCCGGGGTCCAGGCAGCCGGCGCCTGACCGGCGGCATTCAGGGCATACAGCCGTTGATCGCGGGCGCTCCACACCAGTGCAAAAAGGTCTCCGGCCAGGCCGGTATCGTTCTGTGACGTTACATCCAGCACCGCCGCTGCCGCCACCGCCGCATCAATGGCATTACCACCGTCACGCAGAATCTCCAGACCCGCCTCAGCCGCGAGCGTATCGCTGGTGGCAACAATCCCATGCCGGGCCAGCACTTCTGATCGCCCCTGGCCCTGCCAGCCCTGGGCGCGGGAGCCGGGCGCCGCGACGATATTGGCGGCCGGGTTCTGTTCCGCGCTGTCCGGGATGCCAAAGGCATTGTCAGACTGCCCATACAGTGTCTGGGTTAGCAAGCTGAGGCCCAGGAGAGGTAAAGAGAGGAGAGGCAAAGAGAAAAGCGGCAATCGGGTCATGGCTGCGGTCCTGTTGTCGTTTTTGTCAGGATTCTGAGTGTTGCTCTGTAGGCCTTGAATCTAGCGCTTATGCTTGGATCTGTCCATTTGCCCCTTTTATCAGTCCGACCCATTAGCAATTCGTGTATCCGCCGATACTTGTCGGTAACCAGCCGGGCATGTCGCCCGGTGAAATACGCTAACGGAGTCAAACCATGAGTGTCGAGATCTACCAGATCACCGCCCCGGTGTTTATTCACAACCTGAAAAACCTGTCAGCCATCCTGAAAAAGGCTGCCGCCTCTGCCAAGTCGCGCGGCATTGATCCGCAGGTGCTCCTGCAGTCGCGGCTGGCGCCGGACATGTTCCCGCTGGTACGCCAGGTGCAAATCGTCACCGACAATACCAAGAACTGCTGCGCGAGACTGACCGGCGTTGCCGCCCCCGTGTTTGAAGACGGCGACGATGATTTCGCAAAACTGCAGCAGCGTATCAAGGACACCCTGACCTATATTCGCGGACTGAAGAAAGACCAGTTTCCGGACGACGCCAGTGTGCCTGTCGAAATGAAGCTGCCCATCGGTGTGCTGCATTTTTCGGCCAAGGACTATGTGAACGGCTGGGCCTACCCCAATATCTACTTTCACTTCACCACCGCCTACAACATCCTGCGCCACAATGGCATCGAGATCGGCAAGGCTGACTTCCTGGGACTGGTACCGGGCATGTCCGCCACCGGCAAGATCGCCAAGATGATGGGCCTGCCGGCACCCAAGAAAAAAGCCGCTAAAAAGAAAGCTGCCAAGAAGAAAGCTGCTAAAAAGAAGGCTGTGAAGGGCGATATGAATACGGCCGCAAAGAAGAAAGTCGCTAAGAAGAAAGTCGCTAAGAAGAAAGTTTCTAAAAAGAAAGTTGCTAAGAAAAAATAGCGTCAGAAGAAGCGGGGTCAGAGCACCAGGCGGCGCGATGCCTTTGCTCTGGCTCCGTTTATTGGTTGGGGGAGCTTAGCCATGGAATGCTGCCATAGACAGAAAGAGCGAGCCACCAAAGCGACCGCACATAAAAAGACGCACATGCAATAAAGGGTCCCATCCATCCCGGACAGGTCATCGAAGAAGTCAATATGACCGGCCTGGTTGTCAGTCAGAACGAATTACCCCGGCCTGAGCGTCCATCATTGGGCGTGCAACTATTTGCTGCCTACTCCGGCAGCACCATGAGCGCTATCAGTTGCGCTTGTTAAATACCAGAACCTGGTCTGCCTGATCAGAATCTGGATACTGAATTAAGATCGTAAGGTGCTGATAGTTTGGCGCGACAATCTTGGCCCCTATTTGCTGCACTTCACCATTCAAATAGACCGTGTATTCCACTGTCGTCGGAGCGATCTTTCGGTAGGAAATTGTCGCTTGTTGATCCTGGTCAAAGCTGGCAATGGGGTATCGCTCGCCACTATAGGAATAACGAGCAGTGGTGCCACTCAGCGAGCCATCCTGCGCGGTGGTAATGACCATATAGGTGTAGGTTTCATCACCGTGATCAAAATAGGTACGGGACATGTTGGCCGGTACGGTAGCGCTGCCGAAGCTGGATTGCCTAAGGTCAATGTCCCAGGTGCCCAGGAAGGGGTTTGCACCCTGGGCGTAAGTGGTGACGCTAACTAGAGTAAGCAAGAGTGCGATCAGTAATGCCGATGTTTGTTTTAGCATGGTAGGAGACCCACCATAGAGTTTGGCAATCTGGTGATTACCATATTGCGCCTACCGAACCCCTATTGCAAATTGTGGATATTGAGAAAGATGAACTTTACACCCTGCCATTGCCTTTCTTCGATTGCGCCATAAATTCGCATTTCTACTGTAGTGACCTACACTGCTAATGTAGCCAGGAGGGCAGGATCAGAGCGTTATATAAGCGATAACTTGTTCTATAGTCGAAGCTGACCGTAAGGGCAAAGAGATCCGGGAACTTACACACCAGGAAGCAGAGTGAGTCACAGGCGGCAACGACAGGCAAACATCCGGTTGCGAAGGCGCGGGCGCGGTACTGGTTGTTCTGGGGACAGGCGCGGCCATTGCCACAGCGCCGATTAGTGCGCCGGTTGTCGGGATTTCCCTGGGTGCAGCCGGTGGGTTGGCAACAGCACAATTTTTAGCAGATTATTCATAGCGAGTATCAGCCTAAAGAAGAGTGGCAAACAGGGACGCTGCCACTGTTCTGGATTTAGCACCCATGCAAACAAACTGGCGAGAGACCAGATTACCTGATTTCGGTAAAGATCACTGGGCCGTCCTGCGTCGCGGCAAAGTCGAAATTGCTGATGAATCTGAGGTGGCCACGCTGATGCGTAGCTGGCAGCCGCAGAATCCTGTCTTGCTGGGAGCGCCCGGGGCAGAGAAGTTTCAAATTCCCATTACTGTGGGCGCTTATAGCGACGTTGTTAGACACGCGCTGCAGCGAAGAAACCGGGCACTTTCCATGGGGTTTCTGACGCTGGCCGCATTCATGCTGGTGCTGGCTGTGGTGCTGCTGGATGTCCGACCGCTGTTGGTGGGCTTTGGCAGCATGCTGTTCGGCATGGCATTTTGGCTGGAAGCCAGAAGGTTTTATGCTTCGATTGCGTGCATCGAGCGGCGGGCACGATTTTTTTATTGGCTTTACACCAGCGCATATCCGCGTCGGGGTTTAATTCTCTGGATAGCTATAGTCTCGCTTACCGGGATCGTCCAGGGATTTAGTCTTTTTGCTACGGAGAATCTGGCGACGGTTTTTGAATCCTACGGTGCGATGTATCCAGCGCTGGATGAGGGTCAATACTGGCGCCTGATCACCGGTCCGTTCCTGCACTATTCGCTGCTTCACTATGCCGTCAATGCGATACTACTGGTAGTCACCGGCACCCTGGCCTGGATCGCGGTCGGCCGAGTATCAATCATCCTGTTCGTGCTGGGTTGTATTGTTTCTACTTATTGTCAGTACGAATTCGGCGGCAGACTTTTTGATAGCACTGCCGGTCTGTCCGGTGGCCTGTTCACGCTGATCGGCTTTCTCGCCTTGTATGCGGTGTTTGATAACAGGGCATTTCCCGAAGGTCTTATCGCGACTATAGTGATGATTACCCTGGCGGGCGGCATATACTCCGCAGGTGTGTCAGAGGCCACGGCCAACATCACTCATTTGTCTGGTCTGGTAACAGGGATGGTATTGGCGTTGTTGAGTTCTGCCGTTCCCGGAGGCAAAAAACAGGATAGCCGGGGATTCGTAAGATGAGGATATAAGGGAGGAGATAGATAAGAGGAGATAGAAAGTGGAGGGCTGGTAAAAAGACTGCGGTCTGAAACGCGTATTCAGCCGGAATGACCAGGAAGTCGATAGTAAGACAGAGTAAAAACACCGCGCGGTGTTTCTACTCCGCGTCAGTTTGTCCAATCAGCTGTCCAAAATACTCAATACCGCCTGACACTGATCCGCCGCCTCGATCCCCAGGTCAGTCAGATAACCGCCATCTTCCAGCGTAATCAGGCCTTTACCAAATAGCCGTTTGGCGGCGGCGATATGCCCCGGGTCGGCGTCGTGGTGAATCTTCAGCCCAAGCGTGGCGCTCTCGCGGGGGAACATGCTGAGCACTTCTATTTCCTGGACAATTTCAGTCGACAATTTCATTGGCCGTTCCTTTATCAATTGTTATTGGTAATGAGACTGGCAGGGCAAGGGCCCTGCCATTTCGGCCTCAGTTAAGAGCGGTTCAAACGGCCGCCAGTGCCTGATCAATGTCGGCGATAATGTCATCGATGTGCTCGATGCCTATACACAGACGAATCATCTCAGGTTTCACACCGGCAGTAATCTGCTCCTGCTCGGTGAGCTGGCGGTGGGTGGTGGAGGCTGGGTGGCAGGCCAGTGACTTGGCGTCGCCGATATTCACCAGGCGCTTGATCATCTCCAGCTTGTCGTAGAACTTCACGCCTGCCTCGAAGCCGCCTTTGACCCCAAAGGTGAGCAGGGACGCGGCTTTGCCGCCGCAGTATTTCTGCGCCAGGGCATGCATCGGGTCGCCTTTGAGTCCTGCGAAGCTCACCCAGTCCACCTTGTCATGAGATTCCAGGTGCTGCGCGACTGCCAGCGCGTTCTCGCAGTGCCGCTCCATGCGCAGACCCAGTGTCTCCAGGCCCTGCAGAATCAGGAAAGCATTCAACGGCGCCAGCGCGGAGCCGGTATTGCGCAGCGGTACGGTGCGCGCGCGGCCAATAAACGCCGCTTCCTCCAGGGCCTCGGTATACACCACGCCATGATAGGACGGCTCCGGCTCGTTCAGCAGCGCGTAGCGCTCCTTGTGCTCGGCCCAGGGAAATTTACCCGAGTCGACGATAATGCCGCCCAGCGAATTGCCGTGACCGCCGATGTACTTGGTCAGAGCGTGTACGACGATGTCAGCGCCGAATTCGATGGGTCGGCACAGCGCCGGAGTGGCCACGGTGTTATCCACGATCACCGCCACGCCATGCTGGTGCGCGGCTTCACAAATGCTTTCCAGGTCGACGATATTGCCCGCCGGGTTACCGATGGTCTCGCAGTACACCGCCTTGGTCTTGTCATCAATAAGCTTGGCAATGGCCGCGGCTGAATCATCCTCGGCGAAGCGCACCTCAATACCCTGGCTGGGCAGCATGTGCGCGAACAGGGTATAGGTGCCGCCATAGAGCTGAGGGGTGGTGACAATATTGTCGCCGGCTTTGGCCAGGGTCAGGATGGCGTAGTTGATCGCCGCCATACCGGAAGCTACTGCCAACGATGCCAGTCCGCCTTCCATCGCCGCAATCCGCGCTTCCAGCACCGCATTGGTGGGGTTCATAATCCGCGAATAGATATTGCCCGGCACCACCAGGTCGAACAGGTCAGCACCATGCTGGGCGTTGTCGAACTCGTAGGCGACAGTCTGATAAATAGGCACAGCAACGGATTTGGTAGTGGGGTCGGTTTCATAACCAGCGTGGATGGCGAGGGTGTCCAGTTTCATAACAAATCTCCTTGAATGGGCGGAAAAGCGCCAGCCTGATCGGCAAGCTGTTTTCCCGGCAGTGTACTATCAAACGGGCCTTAAGTGCGCGCTGCGGATCAGGCCTGCTCAGGCTCCTGGTCAGGTTCCTGCCGAGGTTGCTGATAGTCGCGCAAGCTGAGCAGATAACCGCCCACCAGCACCATGGCCATGCCCAGCAGTTCCACTGCCGCAAAGTACCCATCCAGATACAGCCATTCCAGCAGCAGGGTCAGCACCGGGGACAATCCTACCAGCGCAGCCGCCAAAGAAGCACCGCGAAGTTCCATGCCGCGATACAGCAGGATGATCCCGAAACTGATAGTGAACCCGGACAACACAATCCAGAGCCAGGCCTCCGGCGCTGGCCACCCGGGCAGCGTGCCGCGCAGGACGCAAAGCGCTACCAGCGTCAGGCTGCCAAACAGGAAGCGCCCGAACGCGGTCCATTCCGGGGACAGTGTGCCGATACTGCGTTTGGCCCAGGCGTCACAAATACCCATCAGCGGCAAGGTGAGCATCAACAGTAAATCGCCGAACACGAATTCCCAGCGCATGCCCTGGGAACTCATAATGATGATGCCGATGGTCATGAAAGCGATGACGCCGTAACCCTTCACCGGCAAACGCTCGCCCAGGATGAAAAACGCGAACAGGGCTGTAGCGGCCGGGTACATTGCCTGAAACACCCCGCGGTGGGTGGCGGACGTGGTCTCCAGTGCCCACAGGTTGAGCAGCACGACGATGCCAGAAGCGACCGCGCCGATAAACAACAGCGAGCGCCACTCGAGCAGCAGTGGATCCGGCCGGTGGCGCCAGGCGGGGCCAGCCAAACAGACCACCGTGACCAGGTTAATCGCGATGACCAGGGAAAACAGATCAGAGCCCGCGTTTACCGCCAGTTTCTCAAGCAGCGGTACCAGGCCGAGACAGATTACGGCGCCAGCCATGGTGGCAGGAAAACTGAAATTTTCCGGCTCCCCGCGCCTTGGGTTTTGTGAACAGTTCGGCTGCTGGGTCATCAGCGGTAGATTCTCAATAGATAGATCCCCAAAAACGAGAACCTATGAGTTTTACCTGCCCCCTTGAGACGACTGGCAGTAAAAATTAGGGTGCTATTTACACCAAGCGATCTCCACAAGGAGCGTCACATGATTACACAGATTATGAATAGATTAAGCGTGATTACCATACTGACTCTCGGACCGGTGGCCATGGGCAGCGCCCAGGATCAGCAAGACAACGCCAGGGGCTTGCAGACTGCAACCTTTGCCGGCGGCTGCTTCTGGAGCTTGGAGCTTCCCGACGACGAGCTTGATGGTGTAGTGGACACGATTTCCGGCCACGCCGGGTGAGAAGTGGTCAATCCAACCTACGACCAGGTGTCCAGTGGCGCCACCGGTCATACAGAAGTGGTCAGGGTGCACTACGACCCCGAGCAGGTCAGTTATGCACGCTTGCTGGAAGTGTACTGACGCAACACCGACCCACTGGACGCTGGCAGTCAGTACCGCAGTGCTATCTTTGCCAGGACGCCGAAGCAACTGTAACTGGCGCGCGAGTCCCGGCAGCGCCTGGCGGAATCGGGAATACTGTCCGGCGAGACCGTGACCGAGGTAACCGAGCTGGAAGCGTTCTATCCAGCGGAGGATTACCACCAGAACTACGATGAGAAAAATCCCGTGCGCTACAGGTTTTACAAATTCACTTGTGGACGCGAGAAGCGCCTGGAAGCACTGCGGGGCTCATGATGAGCGCCGCGGTCGGCAACTCGCTAGCCGCATTCACTCGGCCGGTTTATCCGGATTGTTGGGCTTTCGCTTGATGGGTGGATCGACTTCCCGGTCGGTTTTCTTGCCGACTTCTTCACCATTTTGTGACTTATCGCCGTTACTTTTTTCAGGCTCCTGTTCGTCTGAACGGTCAACCTCGTAAGGGCTCTCGCCCGACATTGCGCGGTGCGTTGACATACTACCTCCTGACGTTTCCCGACAGTCTAACAGTAATGCGCCTGGTTATCGGGGTGCCCGGAACCTGGCGCGGCTGGCGGGCTTTCGAATGCCAAAATTGCGATAAATCCGAACGGCCCGGGTATAAGATTATTTCTGTAGCAGGATATCCGGCCGTCGCAGCAGCACCACGGTCCAGCAGCCCAACAAGAGCAGCGACTGAAACCAGAAGCTGGTGAAGATCGACGCGCCGAAGAAGATTTCCGCGCGCATGATATGAAACAGGATCGCCCCACCCAGGTGGGCGCTGAGGAACAGCCCGCCCAGCACGGTGGTGCGCGAAATGAGAAACAGCGTTGCGGCAGTCAGCTCGCCCAGCCCGATCCAGAACACCCGGGGGGCAAACGCCGCCAGTTCCGCCAGCGGGTTGGCGCCAGCCACCTTGGTGCCGCCGGCTAACACTAGCCACAGGAACATGGGGTGGCGATTATCCAGGCGGCGGTCCGCATCGCTTTCGTTGGCAAGATAGTTGTCTCTCTGATCTTTTCGGATTGTCTGTGCGTCCGATCTTTCGGGGATAACGGAAACCACCCGCACTAGAAAGGGCGGCAATTCTGGGCCGGATACCGGGCATCGTCAACAGCTCGCCATTCCCACCAGTGCTTGCTCTGACCGCTTAATAGACAAGATTCCCGGCCAATTCATGGACACCCGAGAAAAGCGGGGTTATTCTGACGGTCCGTTCCTACCCGACCCGAGAGGTGTTGTGATGAGCCACCGTCACCTGGGCAGCATCCTGTTTGCGAGCCTGTTTCTCATCGGTTGTGGTTCAGAAGAACCAGCGGTCTCCGAAACTACCAGTGCGCCGATGCCTGCCACTGCATCCGGTGAAGCCATAACAGACACCGGCATCCCCGAATATCCCATCGAAGATTTCATGAACAGCGTGTCCTATCGTGGCGCCAGCTTTTCGCCCGATGGGTCCAGAATCCTGGTGAGCCACAACCGCTCCGGGATCTTCAATGTCTATGCCATCAATACCGATGGCAGTGGCGAACAGCAGCTCACCGACTCTGACACCGATGCCATGCTGGCGGTGTCCTACTTCCCGGAAGACAACCGCTTCATCTATACCGCCGACCAGGGCGGTAACGAGCTGAACCACGTCTACGTGCGCGAGCTGGACGGCGCGGAAGTGGACCTCACCCCCGGCGAGAACCTCAAGGCCGGCTTTGCCGGCTGGGCCGATGACTATCAGTCTTTCTTTGTGCAGTCCAACGAGCGCGACCCGCGCTTTTTCGACGTCTACGAATACCAGGTGGCCGACGGCTACCCGCGGGAGATGATCTTCCAGAACGAGGAAGGTTTTATTCCCGCCAACCTGTCCGGCGACGGCCGCTACCTGTCCCTGGTGCAGCCCATCACCGCCAATAACAACAACCTCTTCGTGCACGATCTGGAAACCGGCGAGCGCATGGATGTCACGCCCCACGACGGCGACGTCAACTCCGGCCCTAGCGACTACTCGCCGGACAACCGCTACCTCTACTACACCACCAACGAGGGCAGCGAGTTCCAGAAGCTGATGCGCTTTGAGCTGACCAGCGGCGAGAAGGAAGAAGTGCTGGCCATGGACTGGGACATCTACTACGGCGTGTTCTCCCGGGAAGGCAACTACTTCATGGTAGGCGCCAACGTGGATGCCCGCACCGACCTGCGCATGTTCGATGCCGAGGCGCTGGCCAACAACGAACTGGTGGAGATCGAGGCACCAGAGCTGGACGGCATCAACGTCACCTCGGTGAGTTTTTCCGACGGCGACGAAGTCATGGCCATGTACGGCAGCGGCAGCCGCTTCCCCAGCGACCTGTTCGTCACCGATGTAGACAGCAACCAGCCGCCGCGCCAGCTTACCAACAGCCTTAATGACAACATCAACCCCGAACACCTGGTGGAAGCCGAAGTGGTGCGCTTCGAATCCTACGACGGCCTGGAAATCCCCGGCATCCTCTGGACGCCCCACCAGGCCAGCGCAGACAACCAGAAGCCAGCCCTGGTCTGGGTCCACGGCGGCCCCGGCGGCCAGACCCGCGCCACCTACTCCGGCCTGATCCAGTACCTGGTTAACCACGGCTACGTGGTCTACGGAATCAACAACCGCGGCAGCTCCGGCTACGGCAAGACCTTCTTCGCCATGGACGACCAGCGCCACGGCGAAGCCGACCTCGGCGACGTGGTAGCCAGCAAACAAATGCTCATCGACACCGGCGTGGTAGACCCGGAACGGGTCGGTATCATCGGCGGCAGCTACGGCGGCTATATGGTAGTGGCCGCACTGGCCTTCGAGCCGGAAGTCTTCGACGTGGGCGTCGACATCTTCGGCGTCACTAATTGGATCCGAACCCTGGAATCCATCCCACCCTGGTGGACCGCTCAGAAAGACGCCCTCTACTCAGAAATGGGCGACCCCGCCACCGACCGCGAACGCCTGGAACGTATCTCGCCGCTGTTCCACGCCGAGAATATCACTAAGCCGATGATTGTGCTGCAGGGGGCGAACGACCCGCGGGTGTTGCAGGTGGAGTCGGATGAGATGGTGGCTGCAGTGAGAAGGAATGACGTGCACGTGGATTATCACGTGTACCCCGATGAGGGGCATGGGTTCCGGAACCGGGAGAATCAGATTGAGGGGTATCGGGCTATTCGGGAGTTTTTGGATCGGTATTTGTGAGGGCGAGTACGGCGCTACTTTTAAACAGAAATTGATTCAAAGATTTATTTTCATAGGGTTATCGTGCTTAGCTGGGCATGCTACTCCGCATTTTTGGTTTTTGGCTCTAATTGCAACCAAGGACAGTTTGTAGACCGATGCTCAATGTAAATATTGACAAAATATTCTTAAACAAAATTCTTCAAGGATAGTCGTTGGCATAACTCTTAAAAACTGTAGTTGACCTTACATCTATTTTGAATAGCGAAAGGACGAGCCAAATCATGAGATTTTCCTATATTAGAAATTGCTTAACCGTACTTACTTTAATGTCATCTCCATGGCTGTACGGAGTCGAGCCTGATAAAGAGCAACGCTCGACATTTAAGGAATTATTACGAATTGAGAATCAAGAAAAAGAATCTTTAACAGAAGTAAGTCAGATAGAGCTAAACATATCATCCTGGCCGACAACACGACCCAGTTTTGCTAACAGAGTAGCTACAATTGAACGATTCAACGAACGATATGATTTATATATGTGGTGGCAAGAAGGCTATCTGTTCGGAGAGGCTGTTCCTTTGGGTGGATCTGAGATATTCATTTGTAGCCCTGCTTGGCTAATCGTTCAGGAAGTCGGTAATTTTGTTTCGGCGTTTGATACAGTTAAATTCGAAGATAGTAACGGTTCTAGTGTTTGCGACGATTTTTCCTTCCCCGTAGTGTTTTACATTACGCAGTGGGAATTTATACATGACTTCTATGCAGACTTCAGTCAACCATTCAATTTGGTATGGGGGAACAATGCTAGCGTAGCGGTAACAATTAATGGCGGAGTTTCAGCAAATAACACGACTGTCAGTTCAAACCGTGCGACTCTGGGGTCAGACTTGGGGATCAGTATTCCATCCACTGACTTGCAAACCACGGAAGGTATAAGAGATATTTGGTTGGATCTTGAATACAGAGGCGAAGTAGACGGAAATATGACCTGGATACTTCGGAGTGCCGGATATAACGATTAGAGAGAGCTGTCCCCTTAACGCTCTTAACGACTAGTTGCTCATATATTCCGAAAATGAGTTGATAACTTGTAGCTCAAACTCAAGAGGTTGCTCCCACATAATCATGTGAGCAGACTTATCGAAATAACGAATAACACACGAATAACAGGACATCCACTCTGCATGTTTTTAAAAAACATCACTAATAAGCTCAGCAATTCAATTCAGATACCGATGATCGTGATCAGATATGAATTTCAGACAGGGGCTATTCCAGGCGGCTTGGCCTGCTTTTGGTGAGTGATTTGTCAGGCAGCCAGTATTTTGGGCTGCTGGGCTCTCAGGGCTTTAAGTCGCTCCAGCCCGTGAATAGTATTTATAGCGCGTTTCTGGATGGCTAGGGTCAGGTATTCCCACTCTCGTGATGTGAGAGCCAGGGTGTTGAGTAGTTTGGGTTCTGATGAGGCAATGGATCCCCGCTTGCCTTTTTTG
This sequence comes from uncultured Pseudohongiella sp., assembly GCA_965212375.1. Taxonomy (GTDB): domain Bacteria; phylum Pseudomonadota; class Gammaproteobacteria; order Pseudomonadales; family Pseudohongiellaceae; genus UBA9145. The sequence goes on from OZ243108.1 coordinate 281,147, forward strand.
ACGATTCTGCCGGTCCAGTCCACTAGCTCGATATAGTTCTTGAGGTTAAAGGGGAGGGTTGCTCCAGGAGCAGCGGGTGCTTTGCTTTCGGAGAATGCCATCAAGGGCGGTTTATCTTTCAGTTTTTTTCCGGCGAGTTTCCTAATTCGGTCTTGAATGGACGTAAAGCTGGATTCCTTGAGGTTTCGGGCAATTCCGGCCCTGATCGGATTCAGGTCTACGTAGGCCATCGTGGACAAGAGTGCTTTGTCATCCAGTAAGGCTTTGGATTTGAAGCGGCCCTCCCAGAAGCGGCCCGTGCAATTGTCTTCTTGATTGGCTTTGCGGGCGATGTGTTCATTCAGGCGCGCCATAAACCAACTAATATTCGACAGTCTGGCTCGCCAGATACTCGCTATTTCCAGCACTTTCTTCAATTGAGCTGGATGCAGCGATTCTCCCTTTTTGTATCGCTGTATCAGGGTCGGGCCTTTGTGGAGCAGCAGCCAGCGGTCTATAACATCATCATCCGACCATTGTTGGCTCCTGTTCTGGTCGACATGCAGTACCAGGTGATAATGGTTGGACATGACAGCATAAGCTGCGATATCGATGGCAAAGACGCTAGACAAGAGTCGGATGCGCTTCACCAGCCAGGGTTTGCGATGGTTGAAAGATTGACCGGTAAAGCGATCCTGGCCACAAAGAAACGCCCGCCGCACACAGCGCGAGATACAGTGGTAGTAAGGCGTATCCTTCAAGGAAACAAGAGTCGATCGGGGTCGTGTCATAACAAATCGTTAAGTTGTAGTTACGACTCAGTGTAGTAGTGATCCTGAAGATTGCCAGTAAAGTGGGTGTCCCCCGGCGATACCACCCCGGCGATATCCGAAGATTGCCAGGAAAGTGTGCCAGGTAAGTGGGTGTCCCCGGCAATACCATACCTCCGGCAATACCAATTGGGTGTCCCCCGGCGAACCCAGGTAAGTGGGTGTCCCCCGGCGATAAAGGTTTGCGGTGGTTGAAAGATTGACCGGTAAAGCGATCCTGGCCACAAAGAAACGCCCGCCGCACACAGCGCGAGATGCAGTGGTAGTAAGGTGTATCCTCCAAGGAAACAAGAACGGATCGGGGCCGCGTCATAACCAATCGTTAAGTTGTAGTTACGACTCAGTGTAGTAGTGATTCTGATGATTGCCAGAAAAGTGGGTGTCCCCCCATAAAAAATATCTGGCCAATTTATAACTTTTTGTAATTTCCCTTATGACAAGCAGGGTTTTCCTGTCTAAATGCTTGATTTTCCCGTAGAAAGCACCTAATGTCGCGCCTTCTTTTTTGCTCCAGTCAGGCCTGGTTTAAGCGGGTTTGGTGCTGGTCATTACCGGGGAATACTCATGACTATTCACACTTCCGGCCAAGCTCGGCCTGTCTTAACTGGTCGAGGGTTAGCGGTGCTGACGGGTTTGCTGCTGGCATTGAGTTCCAGCCTGCAGGCGCAGGTTATGACTGAGGAAGAGATCAAGCCCAGTACCACCGCTTTTCCTCTGGTCCAGAGACCGACCATTGATGGCGATGTGTTCAATGACCCGGTCTGGCAGACGGTAGCACCGACCAGCGGTTTCACCCAGCAGCAGCCTAACGAAGGCGAGCCATCTACGCAGCGCACTGAAGTGTTTATTGGCTACACCGACACGGCGCTTTATATAGGTGTCATCGCCTACGACAGTGATCCCGAACGGATTATTGTTGCTGACAGCCGTCGCGATTCCGACATGGAGGAAACCGACAGTTTTCAGGTCATTATCGACGGCTACATGGACCGGCAGAACGGCTTCATTTTCGGCACCAACCCGGCTGGCGTCGAATACGATGGTCAGGTGATCAACGAAGGCTCGGGCTCGTTCGGCTCTGGCGGAGGCGGCTTCAATCTGAACTGGGATGCGCCTTGGACCGTGGAGACCGAGATTGGCGACTATGGCTGGAGCGCAGAGATGGAGTTGCCGTTCTCGTCGCTGCGCTATGTTGGTGGCGGAGAACAGTCATGGGGGATCAATTTTCAGCGCAATATCCGGCGCCGGAACGAAGTGTCCTTCTGGTCGCCCATTGAGCGACAGTTCAGTCTCAACCGGATTTCTGAAGGCGGCACCATCAGCGCCATTCAGGTGCCTTCCAAACGCAACCTGTTGGTCACTCCCTATGCGCTGGCCAGCGCCAATCGCAACACCGCCACTATCGATGGCACCAACTTCAACGAAGAGTTTGGTTTCGACGTCAAATATTCCATCACGCCCAGCCTCACCCTTGACACTACTTACAACACCGACTTTGCCCAGGTTGAGGTGGACGATATCCAGATCAACCTTGACCGTTTCAGCCTGTTCTTTCCAGAACGCCGGCCTTTCTTCCTTGAGAACGCCGGGCAGTTTTCCGTGGGTAACCCCAGGGAAGCGGAGCTGTTCTTTTCCCGCCGCATCGGTGTCGGCCCAGGTGGCACCCAGTTCCCGATTACCGGCGGTGCGCGACTGACCGGCAAAGTGAGCTCAGATACCAACATCGGTCTGCTGGCGATGCGCGCTGAGGGCGTGGATGGTGCTGTTGCGCAGAATGACTTTACCGTGGCACGGGTAAATCATGAGTTGGGAAATCGTTCTACTGTAGGCTTCATGTATGTGGGTCGTGACGGTGACGGCTCACAAACAGGGCCTGGCGTCGAAGACACGAACCGGACCTATGCGGTGGATGGTCGTTGGGGTATTGGTGACACCATTCTGTTCAATGGCTGGGCAGCGAAAACTGATACGCCGGGATTGGAGGACGATGACGGCGCTTACAGCGTCAATGCCAACTACAATGATGTTAGCTGGACGCTGAGTGCCGGGTATACCGAGATACAGCCCAATTTTAACCCGGAGGTTGGTTTTCTCGCGCGCACGGCTTATCGCAAGTACAACGCGTCGATATTCAACCGTTATCGGCCCGACGACTTCATCGGTATTCTGGAGTTGCGTCCGCACATTTCCTGGCGCCGGTATGACGACTTCAACGGCTTCACGGAAACCGAGTTCACCCACATTGATAATCACTGGGAATGGCGCACCGGTGATGAATTGCATACCGGTATGAATCTGACTCGAGAAGGAGTCAAGGAATCCTTCCAGATCGTGCGCGGTGTGACTGTGCCGGTGGGCGTGTATGAACACGAGGAAGCGCAGTTTGTCTTTTTCACCAACCAGGGGGCGCCGGCGAGCGTTAACATTCGCTCATTCATTGGCGGCTTTTTCGGTGGCGAACGGGTCAACGTTGAACCGACCTTTCGCTACCGGGTCGGCGAGACCTTTAACGCCGAACTGTCCTGGAATCACAGTGATATCAGCCTGCCGGTCCCCGGCGGCGACTTCAAGGTTGACCTGGCACGGCTGCGCCTGTCCTACTCATTCACGCCAAAAATCCTGCTGCAGACCCTGGTGCAGTACAACAAGCGCGACCAGGTGCTGGCCACCAATATCCGCTTCTCCTGGCTGCAGTCTGCCAACGCCGGTTTGTTCGTGGTTTACAACGAAGTGGACGAAGATGGCCTGAACCTGCCCAACCGCATGTTTGACGAAACCGCGCGGGGATTGACGGTCAAATACAGCCGTATCCTGAATTGGTTTAACTAGGCTTTTTTGTCAGATCAGAAAAGCGAGCTGGGGGCACTTATAGTTTGCTAGCTTTACAGCCGCCCGAGCCGCTGATTATGAAACTATAGAATTCACCAAGAATTCTTGTTGGCACTGCCCGGGGGTAGAGGGCGCATCAACGGTTTAATAGCATTACGTTAGTCTGGGTCAATAAGCTATTGACGTCAGCCAACACTTTGAACGCGTAAATGATTCACGCTTTTTCTTCTCGCAGCAACTGATCCATTTCCCGAAGCGTCAATTGCCCGGAACGTGACACGCCTCCCTGCGCGGAGCGATACAGTCTATGAGCCCGGTCGGTAATTCGATCCAGTGTACGAAAATCAATATCCAGGCGCTCCGGTCCGGCTTCCAACAGGACATAGCCGCGGCGCCTGGAGTTATAGACCAGATCCGGATTAGACGCTTGCAAGGTCTCCCATGCATCATCACGGTCCTGGCCATCACCACCAGAAGTCACGGAGGTGGCCACCAGGTCTGCCCCGGCGGGCGCGCCGGTCTGCCAGTGCCGGCGCTGCGCTGCGATGTGTTGGTGTGCGTCTCCGGCTAGCGTGACGCAGGGCCCTTGGGCCTGATCCAATAATTTCTGGAACTCTTTTTGTGCTTGTGGGTAGCCGTCCCATTTGTCCATGGATACCACGCGAGGTTCTCCGGCGTTGTAATCCATCAGGAAGGAGGGCACTTGCTGACCGATGAGTGTCCACGCCGCTCGGGAACGCTTGATTTCGTCTTCCAGCCAACTCTGTTGGGCCTGGCCAAGCATAGTGCGCCCGGGCTGCTGGGCGGCTTCACATAGCTCAGTCGTGGTGTCCCCGCAGGCCTGGTCGCTGCGATATTGTCGTGTGTCCAGTACCAGTAGATTGACGTTAGGTCCGTAGTGCACGCGGCGGTATAGGGCCAGTTCGCCGCCGGGCGCCGGTGGGGGAACTGCGAAGGGCATCGCTTCCCAATAAGCCTGGAAGGCGTCGGTCCGACGCTGGGCGAATACCGCATCCGGTGTGCCCCACTTGTCTTTGACGCCGGCCCAATTTCCGGCCACTTCATGATCGTCCCAGGTACTGATAAATGCCTTGGACGCATGCAGATCCTGCAGGTCCTTATCCAGCTTGTAGAGCGCGTAGCGGCGCCGGTATTCGGTTAGGGTAAAACACTCCGGTAGTCCGTGCGGGCGCATACGGTCGGCGCGGCTAGCCTTTTCATAAATGTAGTCGCCAGCGTGGAATACGAAGTCCACTTGATCCTGATTAATGTGACGGAAGGCATGGAACCAGCCATCTTCGTAGCGGTTGCAGGATGCCAGGGCAAAGCGTATGGGCCTGACATCATTCTGATCGGGCGCGGTCAAAAACTGGCCGACCCGACTTACATGAGTGCCAAAGCGGAAGCGATAATAATAGGTCTGTCCGGGTTGCAATCCGGCAATACGGGGTTTAACCACGTGGCCAAACTCGGGCCAGACGTCCGTTTGCCCGGAAAGAAGTTCGTCTGCAAAATCCGGACGGGAGCTGATGTCCCATTCTACTTTCGCAGGCAAACCCGGCATGCCGCCGTCCCCAAGAGGGTCTGGCGCCAGGCGGGTCCACAGGGAGATGCTATTCGCTGCGGGGTCACCGGAGGCAACCCCCAGCATGAATGGATTGTCACTCAGTGCTTCCGGCCTTGCCCACTCGCGGGCGGCGGCCTGGCTGGGGCCAGCCAGGGACGTCGCTGCGAGAGTCGTTCCAGAAATTTTCAGAAAGTGTCGACGATCCATTATTATCTTGCTCTTAAACTTCCTTTAGAAGCGCACTCTCAGACCCAATGAGAAGCGGCGACCATTCAGAGAGTAAAGCTCCAGCTTCTGGCCCGGGTCGGAATAGTGCCGCTGAGGCTCGTCACCGAGATTAATTGCCTCGGCGAACAGGGCGACCGATTCGGTCAGCTCGTAGCCAAGGAAGGCATCCAGTTGCGAGAAGTCTTCCACGAACCTTGGTTGACCTTCCGCACCGGCCGGCGTTAGCAGAAAGTTGGAGCGAGCATTATGCGCCAGGCGCACCGTCAATGCCTCTTTCTCATAGTACAGGGTGGTATTAAACACCTGATCGGATAGTCCCGGCAGTCCAAAGCTCTGGCTAGCCAGGCCTTCGCCGGCGGCCTGGTCCGCACCGACTATATTGGCGCTGAAGTTGGCATCGCTGTCCAGCCAGGTGTAGTTGGTGGTTACACCAAAGCCGTCGAAGGGCGCAGGTAGGAAGTCGAAAGGCTGTTGCCAGATAAGCTCAAGGCCACGGACCTTGGCGCCGGTGCCGTTAAGTGGCTGCGAGACCGAGAAAGTCTGACCGGCCAGGACCGGATCTATGCCATAGAAGGAGGTGTTCTGGATGGCGCGATCCTCGGCCTGATTGAAGATGAAGGAATCGATATCCTTGTACAAAGCCGCGGCGGCAAGCAGCCCCCCCTCGCTGAAATACCATTCCAGGGAAAGGTCTGCCTGAAGAGCCTGGAACGGGTCCAGGGCGGGATTGCCCTGGCTGACGTTCAGATCGTCCTCATTCACGGATCGGCGTGGCGCCACATCAGCAAACTGAGGTTTGACCAGCGCCTTGCCCGCGGACAGGCGCATGACCAGGTCATCGCGGACCTGGTAGTTTAGTGTGCCACTTGGCAGGAATTCCACGTAGTCCTGGGTCAGGGTGACCGGTGCCAGGTTGCCGTTGACCGCTTCGTAGCCATTGGAGGTGAGGTCGTTAGCCAGCACGCGCACACCCACGTTGCCACTGAGCCGACCTTGCTCGAAGTCGGCACGAACATACGCGGACAGAGAGTCTTCCTTCACCACAAAGCTGTCCAGTCGATTGGGAGGCAGAGCGACATCGTAGGGCCGGATGTTTTGTTCCAGCAAATCGAAGGAGGCCATGATCGGGCCCATCCAGGGTAGGCGCCCATCAAGAAAATTGTCGTTGCCCGGAATGGCAGTTCCGCCATCAAGAAAGTCCACCAGGGGTTGTTTGTTGCTCTTGTCCTTGGCCTTGGCCTGAACAGACGATTTCTCGCGATTCTGCCACTGGACGCCGGTGTGCAGGGTGGTCAGCCAGCCGCTGTCGATGCGATAGCGGCTGTTGAACTCCAGCTGCATGGTGCGGTCTTTGGAATCCCGGCTCTCCACGACCACGTCGCTGAACTCATCAAACAGTTCGGGACTGTTCAGGATTTCGTCGAAAGATGAGAAATTGTTGTAACGGAACTGGGGTTGATACTGGTCTGACAGGTCGTAACCGATATTGAATCCGTCCGGGAAAAACTTGTACTTGTGCAGGGTTGGCCAGTCATTCTCAAGTTGCAGCCAGGCGGCCTGGGCATCGACTTCCCAGCGATCGCTGAGATTCCAGTCGCCTCGCAGCGAGCTTAGCGTGGCCTCTGTTTCCTCGATGAATCGCTGCTGATTGATACCCACGGTGGCGTCGATAAAGTCGGCTGATACTACTTTGTCGCCATCGCCAACAATGTTCTCTATAGCGGAACCGTTTTTGAAACGATTGAGCTGCAGGTAGGCCTTGCTGTCAATCTCATGGCGGGTGTGCATGACGTCGAGGCGATAATGGCCGCCGTCGCCCAGATCCGCCTCGCCGGCCAGTAGTGCTGTGCGGCGCTCGCGAGTTTCATCAAACAGCGCCGCCTTGGCGTTTTCCCAGACCAGTAGCTCGTCAGTTGCCTCATCCCCGGTGGGGAAGAAATTTCCCACCGGATTCCAGCCGCCGGATTCGATGGAATCCTGACGCACACTGCGGTCAGAAAATGTAATGCCCCCAACTATGCCCAGGCGACCGTCGGCGAATTGCTTCGAGGCCAACAGGGCGCCCTCGGGATCATTCTTCTCAGCGAGATCGTTGTAGAACGTGCGTGCCGTGAGCGACAGGGTGTTATCGGGTAGCGACAGTGGCGACGGCGTCTCCAGATTCAGGCTGCCGCCCAGTGATCCGTCGTCCTTATCTGCTGATTGACTCTTCACCACGGACAGGCTGCCAAACAGGTCAGAAGAAAACATATCCAGGGGCACGGCGCGATCGTCGCTGCTGGAAGGAAGGGTGACGCCGTTCCAGGCAATGCGGTTCAGCTCCGGCGGCAGGCCGCGGATAGTGATGAACTGGCCGGCACCCGCGCTGCGGGTAATGGCCACGCCCGGCAGCCGTTGAGCCGCCTCGGCGAGATTTTGATCGGGGAAATTACCGATATCGGCTGTGGTGATGACATCACGGATGTCGTCTGCTCTGCGCTTGGTGTTGATGGCATTAGTGAGTGAGGCGCGCACACCATAGATAACAACTTCCTGAAGTTCCTGGCTCCCTGAGTTTTCCGCGGATTGGGCCAAGACTCCGGGTGCGATGATTGTTGAGATACCGGCGAGCGCGATGCCCAAGGATAGCTTTTGTCGTCTAAATGTCATTTTTTAGCCTCACTATGATGATGGTTAGAGCAGTGTCCAAGCATAGAGTTGCCGAATTACATTTTTGTTAAATTGAGCTGGAGAGCAGTTTTGAGCGATATTCAAGCTGTTGATTTAAATGGATATTATTAATTCTCGCAAAAGGAAAACTGCAGTTTCCAAAAAGGAAAAATCAACCCGGCGTAAAGGCAGGGATGGCGATCTGTATTTCTTCCAGACGCTGGCGGAATGCGGTCGGCTAAGCTCGGCTGCTGCCCGGCTGGATCGCTCGGTGAGCAGTGTCAGCAAGCAACTCAACAGGTTGGAAGAGCGGTTGGCTATCCAACTTGTGCGACGCGACGCGCACAGCTTCCGGCTGACAGAGGCCGGACAGAGGTATCTTGAAGAGGCGATTGCGTTAAATTCCCGAATGAATGATCTGGAGTCTGAACTCCGGGCGATGTCTCACACAGTATCCGGGCCGCTTCGGGTAGCGACTTCTGATGGCATTTTTGATTCGCACCTCAAGTCGTTGCTCCCCGAGTTTATGCAGCAGCATCCGGATATCCATCTTAGTATTTCCACCATTGGGCACGGAGCACGCCTGGGCGATGATGAATTCGACTGCCAGATTCTCAGAGTGGATATCGATGACATTCCTGCGCACATGGAAACTGTCGAGTTATTTCGTTCCAGTAGTGTCGTCTGCGCCAGTCCAAAGTATCTGGAGCACCGCGGCTGTCCTGATGAGCCTCAGGATCTGAAACAATTCGATTGTCTGGCCACCCTCAATAAAAGTGGCAAGCGCGTGAACCACTGGCGTTTCAAACAGGGAGGCAAGCGACTATCAGTGTTAATTGAACCGCGTTTCTCCGGACTAGGCTGGCAAGTGCGGGCAATGGCGGCCCTTGGAATGGGTATCGCCCGTCTGCCTGAACACATGGCATTCGGTCCTGGCTCAACAGAGGGTTCCGACCTGGTTAAGGTCTTGCCACACTGGAGAGACCCGGACCGGCGCGCCGTCACCTTGATGCATTCAGGCAGCGGTCGTCCTACACCTCAGCTTCAGCAGTTTGTGGAATTCGTAAGCAGGGGACTGGCAGGGACCGGTTCATAAAGCGAGATTCGCAAAACCAGCAATATCTTGTCGCTTGAAATTTTAATGGTTGGTCTGTTTATATTAGGCTGAGAGCGGGAGGGCAGGAGAGAAGGGCAGAGGGATGTTGTGACTCGATTTGAGGGCACACCCTGACCCCTCCCCAACTCTTTGACTCTAGAAATAAGTTTCGGTCTATCTATGTCACGCAGCTTTATTGATCAATCAATCCCCAATCGCCGCCGCCCCAGCCAGCGACACCTGCTCATCCTCAACACCCCGAGCACCACTGGAAGTCACCGCGCCAATCTGCTCACCATTGAGCATCACCGGTACGCCACCGGCATAGTGAATACCACCTTCAACCTCTTCGATCTCACCGGCTTCCAGCCGTCGGCCGTATTCACCTGAGAACAAGCCGGTCGAGGTGACCACTACGGCTTTGGCCATGGCAATTTCATAAGTCCGGGCGGAGGCGCCGTCCATGCGGTGCAGCATGACGGGTGTGCCGTTGTGATCGGCAACCAGGATAGTCAAATTCCAGTTGTTTCTGCGGGCTTCGGCCAGGGCTGCGGTCATGGCGCGCTGGGCCATGTCGTAGTTGAGGACCGTGGCGGGTTCGTCCTGAGCCAAGGTGGTACCGGACAGGCTGAGGCCAACCAGGAATGCGGCGCTGGTAAGTAGACGATGAATCATGTGATTACTCCTGTGTTTTTTGTGTAAGTACAACGTATCTGCGGCGATGGGGATTGTCCAGCGGCGCTACTTAACTGCGCACCGACTCGATCCAGCCATCCACTTTCGCTTCCAGCACGCCCATCGGCAGCGGGCCTGATCCCAGCACGGTGTCATGAAACGCTCTGACATCAAACTCGTCACCCAGGGCTTCCTCGGCCTTGGCGCGGTATTCCTGGATTTTCAGCATGCCGATCTTGTAGGCGGTGGCTTGTGCGGGATTATTGAAATAGCGTCTGATCTCCGAGCGCACTGACACTTCCGGGCGCGCGGAGTTTTCCAGTGCGTATTGCACTGCTTGTTCCTCGGTCCAGCCTTTGGCGTGGATGCCGGTGTCGACCACCAGGCGCACGGCGCGCCAGATTTCGCCGGACAGGCGGCCGAAGTCGGCGTAGGGGTCCTGGTAGCCGCCCATTTCCTTGCCCAGCCATTCGGCGTATAGGCCCCAGCCTTCGCTGAAGGCGGTGTAGCCGCGCTGGGTGCGGAACATGGGGATGTTGTCCAGTTCCTGCTGGATGGAGATCTGCATGTGATGGCCGGGAACGCCTTCGTGGTAGCTCAGGTTTTCCAGGCGGTTGACGGCTGCGGCGCTCATGTCAGACAGATGCGCATAGAAGGTGCCGGGGCGTGAACCGTCGCGGCTGCCGCGCCGGTAGTGGGCGGCGCCGCCGGCCTGTTCACGGTAGGACTCCACGCGTTTTACCTGCAGCTCGGCCTTGGGCAGGATGCCGAAGTAGTCCGGCAGTTTGGCGTACATGTCCTGCAGCAACCGGTCGGCCAGGTCCAGGTAGTCCTGTCGGCCCTGGTCGGTGTTGGGATAGTAGAACTGCTCGTCGGTACGCATGAAGTTGAAGAAATCCTGCAGCGAGCCTTCGAAGCCTACCTGACGCTTGATGGCATCCATCTCGGACTGGATGCGCGCCACTTCGTTGATGCCCAGCTCATGGATCTCGTCGGCGCTCATGGGCAGCGTGGTGTAGGTGGCGAGGCGGGCGTTGTAGTAGGCCTCGCCGTTGGGCAGTGACCAGGCGCCTTCGGCTTCGTCGCTGACGTTATCCATGTCGGCCACCAGCCAGCTGCGGATGTCATTGTAGGCGGGTTCGAACTGCTCCAGCAGGGCGGTGCGCGCCTGCTCCAGCAGCTCCTCTGCCCGGGCTTCATTTATCGCGCCAGATTCGGTCAGTGCGGTGAGCTTGCCGGTGATATCGGTCCACAGCGCGGTCTCGCCTTCGTCGGTGAACGGCGCGCCGTCGATCACGCGATCGATTTCGCTGATGGCGCGTTCGTAGTCGAAGTAGGGCGCACGGATGCCGTCTTCGGCGGCCAGCTGCGCGCGCTCCAGGTACTGGCGCATGTAGCGTCCGGTCTGGTTAAGACGGGAGATGTAGTCTTCCATGTCTGCTTCGGTGTCGACCGTGTGATAGCTGATCAGGTTGCTGGGCAGTCCGGTCTGTGGCCCGTAGCGGCCGAATATATAGCCGTGGCGCAGGAACGGCGCGTTCAGTTCTGCCAGCTCTAGCTGGTAGGCCCAGAGATCCCAGGAGCGTTGGGCTTCTTCATCCAGCGAGTCGCGGTCGAACTCCTGCTGCATGCGCGCCACGCTGTCGCGGCGCCAGGCAAGCTGCTGCGCTTCGGCCGCTTCTGACACATCATCCAGCTCGCCGTGGTCGCTCTTGTCACCGAGCCGGGATTTGCTGATTGGGCTGAAGTCCAGCTCGGTCTGGAATTCGCTGTCCAGCCAGGCGTTAAAGCGCTCGGTCTCGGCGGTCACTGGGTCGGTTTGTGACGTTGCCTGGGATTGTCCCGCGGCCGTCATGGAATCGGTCGTCGCAGTGGAAGCAGGTGGGGTGTTGTCGCTGCAGCTAATCAGTAGCAGCAGGAATAAGCAGGTAAACAAGCGCACGATAATGTCCTGTCGGTTGGTATTGGTGAGTGTCGGTAGGCCTGCCCTCGGTTCCTGGCCTTTGTTTACTGGGCATTGATTGTGCTTGCGGACAACAGACATGGGCCAGGCAGGCAAATAAGCTATCAGGAAATACTACAGCAGAAGGGACGAGTGGGCCATGTGCAGCAAATTGACAGCCTGTGAGGGGCTGGGTAAGGTGCGGTATCGCTTGTGGAATAACACTACATGAAAACAATAATCGCACTGGCGCTCCTCCCGCTGTTATTGACCGCTTGTCTTGCTGATCAAAGTCGCAGGCCCGATTTTCCACCCCGACAACTGACACCTGCAACCCAGGTGACGGCTGTGGATGAGGATCTGTTGGGCAAATGGGCGCGCAGCTGTGCGCTGTGCCACGTCAGTGGCGAGGCGGGCGCGCCGGTGGTGGGCGACACGGGAGAATGGCAGCGCCGGCTCAGCAAGGGTGAGGACGTGGTGCTGGGCAATGTGCTGAACGGTTATAACTCGATGCCGCCGCTGGGCTACTGCATGGCCTGTGAGATTCCCGACTTCCGCGCCATGATTGCCTACATGGCAGGGGGTAGCCAATGAAGCCGCTATCGCGTCGTTCCTTTCTGGCTTCCAGTGTCCGCGCTGCATTGTTTGGTGCCTTCGCCAGCCACGGGGCTTCGTTTGCCCAGTCGACGCCCTGGATGAACTGGTCCGGTGGCCAGAGCTGTAGTCCGGCCGGTCGCTACGATATTGGCAGTGAAGGTGAGTTAAGTGCGTTGCTGCGCAGCACCCGCGGACCAATCCGGCCGGTGGGGTCGGGGCATTCCTTCAGCGGGTTGGTTCCCACCGATGGCCACCTGGTGGTAATCGATCAACTCAATGACATCGTCGATCACGACCCTGACAAGCACCAGGTTACTGTCGGTGCCGGTGCCCGGCTTGGCGATCTTGGCGCGCCGCTGCACGCCATTGGCCAGGGTATGATCAACTTGCCCGATATTGACCGGCAGACTGTGGCAGGGGCGATCGCCACCGGCACCCATGGCACGGGTGTCACATTGCCAGCGCTGTCCGCGTATGTGTCTGCGCTGCGTCTGGTCACCGCGGACGGTGAGGTCATTGATATCAATGAGCGCGACGAAGATCTGTTGCATGCGGCACGGGTCAATCTCGGCGCCCTCGGTATTGTTACCCAGGTGACCCTGCAGAACCGGGAAGCGTACAAGTTGAAGAAGCGCGAGTGGGCCGCGTCCACCGAAGAGATTCTTGCCAACTTCGATGCACACGCTGCCAGTCATCGGCATTTTGAAATCTTTCCATTCGTGTATTCCGATTACTCACTGGTGCTTGCCATTGATGAAACCGACGAACCGATTGGTGCAATGGAGATTGAGCCGGAGCCTGGCGACGATGCGTCTATCGCTGAGTCTCTGGGATTGAGCGACGACCCAACGCCCGCCGAGCGCCGCCGCATGTCCAATGCCACCGCGGCTCGGATTCAGCCGACTGAATCCGTGGACCTGTCCTACAAGATACTGTCCAACGTGCGCAACAGCCGCTTCAATGAGATGGAGTATTCGGTGCCGGCGGAAGTGGGTGCCGACTGTCTGCGGGAAATCCTGCGCACGATTTATGAGCAGGAAATTGACGTTAACTTCGTGCTGGAATACCGCTACGTGCGGGCTGACGATGACTGGCTGAGTATGGCCTACGGGGATCATCCCCACGCGGCGATTTCTATCCATCGCGCGGCCAGCGAGGACTACCGGCCTTACTTCAACACTATCGAGCCGATCTTCTGGAAGTATGGCGGCCGTCCGCATTGGGGCAAGGTGCACAGCCTGGGCCAGCGCGAACTGACGAAGCTCTATCCGCGCTTTGCGGATTTTATGGCGCTGCGTAAAGAGCTGGATCCGCAAGGGCGGATGTTAAACTCGCATTTGCGCAGGCTGTTTAACGCCTGATTCGAAAAGCGATAAGGGGGCGGCGAGTCAGGGAGGACTGAATAGTTTGATCTTTACCTGGTGGCGGACCTTTTAGCCGCATTGCGGATCAAGCTCTTCTGACCCCCGAGTTGTTCCTGACCCCCCAAGTCCTCTTCCCAGCGATCAGGCAGACATGCCCCGCGCGGAAATTGGCCACACCGCCTCGACCACGTCATTGCGTATCGCATACATCTGGTCATACAGATTCACCACCGGGTCGCAGTGGGACACGATCACTTCCAGCTTGTCTCCCAATTGATAAGTGCGTGAGGCATTGTCGCCGTAGATAACCCGGCCGAACTCATCGGAACCGGCGGTGTAGCTCATATCCGACTCGCCCTTGATGATCGGCCACGGCTGGTTGATGGTGCAGGCCTTGGCGCCGGCGTCGGTGGTGGCGCGGCCGGCGAACTGATCATTGAGCACCGTGGTCATGATGGTCAGTGACGGGGCGAAGTCGGAGTACACTTCGGCGTCCTGTTCGCCGCCAATGGACAGGTACTGGGCGTCCATAAACACATAGCTGCCTACCTGCACGTCGGTCATGCCGCGGGTTTCATGGTCAACGTTATAGGTGCCGGTGCCGCCGCCGCTGAAGATCTCGGTATTTAGCCCGGACTGGCGCATCAGGTCGAAAGTATCGGTTGCCTGAACCATTCGTTCCAGTGTTTCTGCCTTGCGCGTCTCGAAGCCGACGACATGCTGTGCCGCGGCGTCGTAGCACAACATGCCCCGAAAGCGCAGGCCGGGAAGCTGGTCCACCAGCTGGGCAAGCTGCAGCGCCGGTTGTCCGAACGGTATGCCGGTGCGCCGGATACCGGGGTCCACGTCTACCACCACATCGGCAACCAGGCCCATGGCCACCGCTGCATCGGACAGCATGCGTGCGTTCTGCGCAGAATCGGTGGCCTGGATGAAACCCGGGCACTGGGCACGCAGGCTCATGGCGCGGTTAATCTTTGTTGGCGTGACATTGCCGGTGGTGTTGAGAATCTGGTCTATGCCATTGCGAAACATCACTTCCGCCTCACTGACCTTGGCGGTGCAGATACCTACCGAGCCGCGCGCCATTTGCATATGCGCGATGGTCGGGCACTTGTGGGTCTTGGCGTGGGGACGGCTGGCAATGCCGTTGGCTGACATGGTGCTGGCCATCTTGTCGAGATTGGCTTCCAGCAGATCGAGATCGACGCACAGTGCGGGGGTGTCCAGCTCCCACTTCGAGACATTCACCGTCATCTCGCCGTCGGCGTAAAACTCACGCATTTCGGCGGCGGTATAACCGCGTGCCAGGGAGGGGAGGCCGACCGCGGTAAGGCCGCTGGCCTGCAGGAATCGGCGCCGGGAATAGGAATTATTGTTCATGTTGGCCTCGCTGCGCATGATGGGGGCATTGGCCTTCATCATACCCGGCTATGGCCAGTCGGGCTATATGCCCTGCGCCACCGCGCTGGCTTCAGGCACCCAGTTCAACGCGCAGCCGCTCGTCGCTGCCGGTAAAGGTGAGACTGTAAATTTGACCATCGCGTTCAATATTAACCAGGTTGGTCTGGTCTGCCCACACATCACGCAGCGCGAGATTGACGATGGCGAGCGCGGTGATGTCCGCGTCTGTGGCTATTTCCTGGTAGACCCATACGAATTGTCCATCGATCTCCGAGCCGACGTAGTCCAGGTCCAGAGTACTGGTTTCGCCATTGGCGTGGGTTGCATCGACGGCAAATCGGTTCACTACATAGTTGCCGAACAGTTCACGTGACTCGGCCGATTCCATCAGCGCCAGCCGCTCGCCAAAAATCTGGCTGGCGGCGTGTTCGGCGTCATGCAGGAAAAAGCGGTGCATGACTTCGATGTTGCCGGTGTTGGGATTGAACAGGATGCGAGTAACGGCGTTCTTCTGCTGATGCGCATTACCCATTAGCGGTAGCGCCATCAGCAGCAGAAGAACAATCCGACTGGCCATTTTAAAATGACTATTGTTCATCGGCCTCGTCATCAGATTCCGTATCATCGTCCTCATCAGTATCCAGCTCGATCTTGATATCCTGCATAATGTCACGATTGATCAAGCCGCTTCGGCCCTCCGACTTGAAGGACTCAATGCGTGACGGAATGATGCGGCGCGGATAGTAGTTATTCTCGATATTGACGTCGGCAGTTTCCTGAAGCGGGTCGACGATGATGCTGGCGATTTCCTTCTCGGTGACTACCAGCTTCTTCACGGCGTGGGGTGATCGACGCCAGATCTCCGCAGGGATGTACATATTTTCACTGCTGCCGTCGGCGAAATCCATCTGCAGGATAATCGGCATCACCAGGCCGCCTTCATTGGCGAACTCCAGCAGGTAGTAGTTCAGATTTTCGTCGATGGCGCGATCCAGTACCTGACGCTCCCAGTCCTCAAGTCCTTCGAGGAAATTGTTGTAGCGGTTGCGCTCCACGTTGGTAACGGTGAACTGGTCGTTCTCGTCATAGAAATCGCGGATATCGGTGTTGCGCTCGACCCAGGTTTGCCGGCCTTCCTGGCGATTGCGTTCGATATAGACGCTGGGCGGCAAGGACTTTTCAAACTCGCGCTGGCGGGCGAAATCGATGTCGGGATTCTCGGTATCCATGCGCATTTCGTAGACTCGGTTCAGGGCGATGTCCACATGGTCGGTGGTGTAGAACCAGCCGCGCCAGAACCAGTCAAGGTCGATGCCCGAGGCTTCTTCCATGGTGCGGAAAAAGTCGGCCGGTGTCGGTCGCTTGAAGGCCCACAGGCGTGAGTATTCCTTGAACGCAAAATCGAAAAGCTCGCGGCCCATAATGGTTTCGCGCAGAATGTTGAGCGCCGTGGCTGGCTTGGAATAGGCGTTCGGTCCCAGGCGCAGCACGCTGTCGGACTGGGTCATCACCGGCACCTGGTTTTGTGATTCCATGTAGTCGGTGATGTAGCGCGGCTCGACGCCCCAGGGAATTTCCGCATCCCATTCCCGGCCGGCCACGGAATCCAGATAGCTGTTGATGCCCTCATCCATCCAGGTCCACTGCCGCTCGTCGGAGTTGACGATCATCGGGAAATAGAAATGCCCGATTTCGTGGATTACCACGCCGATCAGGAAGCGTTTTTCCGCCAGTGTGTAGGTGCGGCTGCCGTCGTCCTGCAAGGTGGTGCGCGGCCCGTTGAAGGTAATCATCGGGTATTCCATACCCCCGACAAAGCCGACGTTCACGGACTGGGCCGTGGGGTAGGGGTAGTCAAAGGAGAACCGGCTGTAGACCTCAAGGGTATGGATGACCACTTCAGTGGAGTACTCAGACCACAGCGAGCCGCCTTCCTTTGGGTAGAAGGACATGGCCATGACCAGTTCCTGATCCGCGCCGGGCTGGGTGTGGCCCTTGGCGTCCCAGATGAATTTGCGTGATGAAGACCAGGCGAAGTCGCGCACGTTCTCTGCGGTGAAACGCCAGGTGGCGGTTTGCTCGGTGCCTTCTGCTTCGTTCTCCAGCGCTTCTTCCGGGGTCACGATGTAGACCGGGCGCAGCGCATCTTCGGCTTCTGCCAGACGGCCCCGTTGCTCGCGAGTGAGTACCTGGTTGGCGTTCTGTAATTCGCCGGTGGAGGAGACGATGTGATCGGCGGGTACCGTCATGGAGACTTCGTAGTCGCCGAACTCGAGAGTGAATTCCCCTGAGCCAAGAAACTCCTTGTTGGTCCAGCCCTCGTAGTCGGTGTAAGCCACCAGCCGCGGAAACCACTGCGACAGGGCAAAAATGTAGTTGCCTCCCTCGCGCTCGTCATCGGGAAAGTGTTCGAAGCCGCCGCGCGGTGACAGCACATTGCCGTCGACGATGTTGTAGGCAAAATCAATGTTGAGCTGCACCACTTCGCCGGGCCCCAGCGGTTCGGCAAGATCAACCCGCATCAGGGTGCCGACCACGGTGTGCACCAGGGTGTTTTCGCGATTGTCGGTCACCGCGGAAATCTCGTGACCGAGCTCGCTGTCATCGTAATACTGCAGCGCCCGGAGTTGATTGAGACTGACTCGCGCCGGGCTGTTGTCGTCGGCATCGGGGCTGCTGCCGTTGAACGTGCCGCTCATCACCGCCATGGAATCGGAACGAAAACGATTCTGGTCCAGCTGAAACCACAGGTAGGTCAGGGTGTCCGGGGAATTATTGCGGTAGGTGATGCGCTCACTGGCGGTAAGGCGCTGGTTGTCTTCATCAAGAATCGCATCAATGCTGTAGTCCACTTCCTGCTGCCAGTATTGGTGGCCGGGGCCGCCTGAGGCATTGCGATAGATATTGGGTGTGGGCAGCACTTCATCCAGTTGCCGGAACTTGTCCTCGAAATTCCCCTTGGTCTGCTGGATGCCCTGGGCCATGGCGGGGGCAGCCGTAGCCAGATAAGTCAGGGTCAGCGCCAGGCTGACGATGTAGCGAACGCGCGTGTTCATACTTGTGTGTCTCCGGGAATTTCATTTGGACCAATGTGGCGATGATACCGCGAATGGGGGCTGGTTCACGACCGGGAAACGCGACCGGGCATAGGGACCGTGACGGGAGCGCCCCGGGTTTTGGGCGGATTGGTGCCAGGCCACGGGAATTGGCGCTGGATCTGACTTGCGCTCAACGTGGCTGGTGCGGCGTGCGCCAATTGGCCCGTCCGGGGATTTCGGAAGAAACGGGTGTAAAAATGTCCGGGCAGCACTATTATGAGGCAGTGTTAACACTGAGCCTGATACTCAAACTAACACTCAAGCTAACATCCTGATCTCTGCCCCGAGGGCTGGCCAATGATACGCACCCTGAGTCTGAGCTTGATGGCGCTGCTGGCGTTCGCCATCGGCCTTTATGCCCTGGGCATGGCGCTGGTGCCGACCCTGCGCGGCGAGTTCGTCCTTGAGTTGATGGCCAAGAGCCCGCCCGGCGCCACGTTTCACTTTCTGTTGGGTGGCATCGTGCTGATTGCCGGTGCTTGTCAGTTCAGCCGCCGGCTGCGCAGGAACTACCTCAACGTGCATCGCTGGTTGGGACGAGTGTACGTCAGCGGCGTCCTGATTAGCGGGCTGGCTGGCCTGTACCTGGCATTCTCCGCCACCGGGGGTGTTGTGGCCCGGTTTGGTTTCGGGCTGCTGGCGCTGACCTGGCTGACCAGTACCGGGCTCGCCTTTGCCAATATCCTTGCCGGTCATGTGCTGCAGCACCAGCAGTGGATGATTCGCAGCTATGCCCTGTGCCTGGCGGCGGTGACCCTGCGTCTGTATATCCCGCTGTTCGCCATAAACGGCGTGTCCTTCGACCAGGCCTATCCGGCCATCGCCTGGCTGTGCTGGGTGCCCAACCTGCTGGTTGCCGAATGGCTGGTGCTGCCCAGGGTGCGCAGTGGCAGCAGGCAAGAAATCCGGCAGGGTGTGGCATTGGGGGGAACTGCACAGGGTGCACAAGGAGCGGCACGAGCACAGCTTTAGGCGATACACTGGGCTGCCGTATTTTGCTGAGAAAGTTTGTTGAGAAATTTCCCCCAACCCTGATCGGAAGAGACACGGCAATGTATGCATCGAACAAGCCACCCGAAGGCAGCCATCGCTACTCATTCCGGCTGTCCATTCCCGCCGAGAAGTACAAGGCCTTCTATCAGGGTAAGGTGCAGACCATTTCGGTGCAGGGCCATGATGGCAAGCGCATCCAGTTTCCAGCCAGCGCGGTCAGGCAGTATCTTACTGCGCAGGGTGTCTATGGCGACTTTGAGCTGGTCGTGGACCAGCACCACAAGCTCATCGGGCTATACCGGAAATCCTGAGACGATAGCCCGGAATCAAAGGTCTTTAGCCAAGGGTCTTTAACCAAGGGTCTTTAACTCATGGCCCTGAAGCGCAGCATCGCGCCGATCGATCTCAGCAGATCCGGTTGCCTGGCCGGCGGCACCGACGATTAGTGTGCCAGCCACGCCTCGGCGGCAGCTTCTTCGCTGTGGTCAAAGGCCTTGATCTCCAGGCCGGGAATGACCTTGCCTTCCAGCTCGGCGACATTCTGGAGCCACTTCTGATCGCACACCACGGCGCATTTGGAAAAACGCCCTAGCATGCGGAACAGCTTGGGCATGCGCGAGAACTCGACGCCGATTGCGCCCATGGTGGGCAGGCGGAACTCGCCGATGCGGTAGAGCATTTTGCCGTTGTTGAAATTGGCGGAGAGTTCCACCAGTTCATCCAGCACGCGTGACATTTCCTCGCTGTCGATCTGGCCGCTGAAATCCAGATCGATCCGCTCCGGGTTGACTGCTGTGATCTTGAGCATGGTAGATACCTCGCTGGACGGGACTTCAAGTTAACCGCAGCAGCAACTGCAGTGCGTTGATTCTCATCAAGACATGGCTGGTGAAAAAATTTGCCTGGCGAACAACAAGCACTTTATAGTTACCCTGCTTTTCAGGATTTCATACTACCGAAATAAATATTAGTGCCAAACCAATAATTCGAGAAAACCGAACTATTTATACGGTTAATACTGAATTCATGCAGATGGACTTCTGCAACGGTTGCGCTAGGATACCCAAATAATAAAAGGCGTGACGCCTGGATCTGATGTTCGAAACGCGCTCCAAGTCCCCAAGTTTCCGCGCTTCGCCGTGCAGCTTCGCTGCCACGGTCACCCGGTCAGCTATGGTGGGCTGTAGCCCACAGCCGGTGTGGGGATCACGAGAGAGTGCGCGATTTTACCGAACTCGTTCTACCAGGTGCGCTTACATTAACTCGCCGCATGGATGCCTGGCGCCTTTCAGACAGTCGGGAATGAGGCAGATAGCAGAGCAACAGATAGAAATGCAGCAAGGCATTTTTTTCGGCGCTCAGCTTTCTTTGGCTCAACCCCGCCAGTACTGAAAACAACGGAGTCATCCATTAATAATCTGCTTGCCAGTTCCCCGGTTCGTGCCGCGCCGAAGCATTTTAGTTGTCCGCCGCAGGCGCAACCGCTATTAATTACCACGTTGACCAGTCTGGTCCTGAAGCAGGATCTGTCGACCCTGGAAACCGTGCTGCGGCGAGGCTCAAGTCACGCCACCAATCCGCTCACCGCGCAGATCCTGATGCTTGAGCAGACCGAGCGCCGGCTCGGGGATCTGTGGGAAACCGATGAGTGTTCGGAAGCAGATATCGCACTGGCGTTGTTGAACATGGTATCGGCAGTTCGCTCCATCCACGTTGGCGCCAGGCCGCGGACGTTGTGCAGCGATGCCGCGCCGACGGTGCTGGTGATCAGCGAACCTGGCGAGTTTCATATCTTGCCAGCAGTGCTTGATGCGGAGGTGCTGTACCAGCGCGGATGGGTGCCGTATCTGGATTTTCCGGTGAGCAACCAGGCCCTGGTGGAGCGACTCAGCTGTGAATGGTTCCAGGCGGTCGATATTTCACTCAGCGATGTGTTCCGGCGGGAACACTGGCTGCAACGGCTTGCCGAGACAGTGAACGCCATCCGCGAACACTCGCTTAACCGTAATATCGCGATCACGGTGAGTGGCAGGGTGTTTCTCGACCGGCAGGGCCTGTTGTCTTCCACTGGCGCTGACCGGCTGGTGCTGTCCGCCAGCGATATCGAGTGGTCACTTACCGAAGCGCTTAAAAACCAGGGGCAGCCTGTACGCCGGGTTAGCCACTGGCGCGATAGAAACACTACCCGGCTTGAGCGGCACGCCTGACTGGCTGGTCTGTTCCCCGACCAACGCTACGCCGCTGCTCCCCGCACACGAGTCCGTTGAACCTGTATACTGCTCGGCACCGTGTTCAGGTTATTCCATTCACCACCCGGTGCCGAACCAGGAGTTTTATGTTGATTACTTTCCGAAACACAATCGTGCTGCTCGGCTTTATGCTGTGCAGCACGTTCGCGAGCGGACAGGCAGCCACAGTGCTTTATCAAGAGCGCGAAGTGCAGCTGCAGGAAGTCTTGCCCGATGCCACGGATCTCTGGGTCAAGCCCGAGGATCTGACGCGCATTAACGATTTTGAACTCAAACCCCAGGGCGCCTGCTTCGAAGAGTTGTGCATTCCGGTGCTGCAGGATCGTGACAGCGATCTGTACGTCACCCGGCAGAACCAGGGTTGGTTTAACGTCACCGAGCTGGCGGACAAGTTGCAACAGGCCTATGTTGTGGATTATCAGGACAGCGTCTGGGCATTTGGCGAGATGCCGGTCAAAAGGCAGAGCTTTTTGCGCGGCGGCCAGGCACCGGATTTTGAACTGCCCGATCGTGACGGCAACATGGTAAGCCTGTCTGATTTTCGCGGTAAAAAGGTTCTGCTGCTCACCTGGGCGTCCTGGTGAGGATGTCGTTATGACGTGCCCGTGTGGCAAGTGATTTACGACGAACTGAAAGACCAGAATTTTGAAATTATCTCAGTGGCCCAGGACTCCGGTGGTGAAGCCGATGCCGGGCCGATCTTCGATGCTGCGAACGTGACCTATACGTCGATCATCGATACAAACCACCACATCAGTGCGCTGTACAATCTGGTGAACGTGCCCTCGGGCGTGTGGATTGATGAACAAGGCAATATCGCGCGCATCAATGAAGGCACCTATGCCAAGGAACATTTCGACGGCGCCTTTGGGACCAACGACTATGTACCCATCGTGCGCGACTGGGTAGCGAAGGGTGCTGACAGTGAATACGTCTGGGATCGGCAGAAAGTCCGTGACAGCATCTTCCAGCGCACGCCGGAAGCCGAACGCGCACAACCGGCGTTCCAGCTAGGCACCTGGTACTTCACCCGCGACAATGATGCCAAGGCGGAGCAATACTGGTCCATGGCCCAGGAGCTGGATCCCAACAGCTGGAACTACCTGCGCCAGGATTTGCAGTACGAAGAAGGCGGCTCCGCCGGCCCGGAGTGGCGGGCGCGACGCGAGCAGATTGAAAGCGCAGGTGGGTCTTACTACGCTCCGCTGGAGATTGAGCCGAACTGATTGGCTTGCGCAGTGCATGCAGCTGCAACAGCAGTGGAAAGATGGAAGTCCAGGGATGAACAGTCCAGGGATGAACAAAAGGGGCTAGCATGATTCATGCTGGCCCTTTTTTTTTGAATGAAAAATAAAGATGAATACCGCAGTGCTGAAACACCGCGCTGTAGTGTTCAAAAGTTAACCGGTATGTAAGGCAAGAAAGTTTATCAGCGGGGGATAAAAAATGACGAAAAAGGTATTTTACACTGTTCTGCTGTTGCTGCTGGCGATACAGGTGCAGGGTGCAGAGTCTGACTCTGAAGCGCTGGCGATCAACCTGGATGAAGTGCAGTGGGGCCCGCCGGGCGGGGGAGGTGGTGTGCCGGTGGGTACGCAGACCGCGCTGCAACGGGTTGACCCGGCAACTGGTGGCGTTACCTACTACGCGCTTTTTCCCGCGGGGACTCACTTCGACCGGCATTGGCATACCCACGACGAGTTCGTTTCGGTGATGCGTGGTGCGGTTACCCTGGAGTTGGGCGGTGAGAGCCATGCGCTGGAGGCCGGCGCCTACGTTGTGATCCCTGGCGGCATGCATCATTCCTGGGACGTGCCGCAGGTCGGCGAGGTAATCATCCTGGTGAGCCGGGCAGGGCCAGCGGATTTTAATTACCCGGGCGCCGACGACTGACTGCTACTCTGGTCTGAAGCAAAGACAGGAGACAAGAGACAGGAGACCGGAGACAGCGTAGCTGATTGATTAGCAGACGCTGCGGCTGTCCCCTAAGGTAGCGCGTCCAGCGAATGCAGAACCTCACGGGCGATGGCTTCGCGTTTGTAGATGTCCGCCATGCCGTTGGGCGTATCGATGTTGAGTGCAAAAAACACCGGTCCCTGCGGCCACTCCACCCAGCCGACCCACCAGCCGGTCCCCCTGCCAATGGCACCCTGGTAACCGGTCTTGGCGCGCAGGATCCAGTCGCGGTCCGCTTCCACCACCAGCACATCTTTCAGTAATAACAGGTGTTCCCTGGCAAAGGGCAGGTCGTTGTAATACAGCTTGCGCAGGAACTCGACCTGCTCGTTGGCGGAGATGGCCAGGTTGCCCTCCACCCAGTAGGCACCAGCCTCGCTACTGGGGTCGGCATTGCCGTAGCTAATCTGCTCAAGATACTGTTTCGCCCGCGGCTCGCCGAGCTCCGCAGCGATGATCTCAAATACCCACAGCGCCGAATTTCGCATCGCAGCACGCAGGTCCTGATCCTGATTTTGCGGCGCATAGCTGCGCACCACACCGTCCCATTCAAACACCTGGAATTCATCAGCGATGGCGCCGGCGTCGAGCGCGAACAGGGTATGGGGAATCTTGAAAGTCGAGGCTGGTGACAGTCGCGTAGCGGCCCTGGCGGGATTATAAACATGTCGGCTCGGCGGTTCGACGCGCTGGTCGAGGACCACCATGGTGCCTTCGGCGTCAAACTTCGCGAAGATGCTGCCCCAGTCGTCCTGGGCCAGGACTGGCGGCTGGTGGCTTAGCCCGGCAATCGTCAGGCAGAGGAGCATGCAATGTGTGAATTTCATGGGGACAATTATAGCCCAGGTTTGAGTTGAGAAGTTTTCTTCGCCGCACCAGTGGCATCGAACTGGTGTCGTGGCCGGGAACTGGAGCGGCTGCCAGTGGCTCGGATTGAAATTGCTTCCGAACAGCAATGGCTTCGGGAGCAACTGGGCCCGTGAATTTTTCTAACCGGGCCACTGGCGTAGTCCACAGGCGTGATTTCTGGGCGCGCCTCGGCTATGGTACGGGGCCCGTCTTACCGGTTTTCACAGAGTCTTATGATTCCACTTTCCATTCTCGATCTTGCTAATGTCACCGAGGGCAGTCGTCCCGGTGTGGCGCTGCGAAATTCAATTGATCTGGCACGCCATGCCGAGCAGTGGGGCTATGGCCGCTTCTGGGTGGCCGAACATCACAACATGTCCGGCATAGCCAGTTCCGCCACCGCAGTGCTGATTGGCCAGATTGCTGCGGCCACTGACGCGATCAAAGTCGGATCTGGCGGGGTGATGTTGCCCAACCATGCGCCGCTGGTGATTGCCGAGCAGTTCGGCACCCTGGCGGAATTGTTTCCCGGGCGGATCGAGCTGGGTCTGGGCCGTGCGCCAGGTACTGACCAGCTCACGGCCCATGCCCTGCGCCGTAATCTCACCAGTAATGTTGATGACTTTCCGAATGAAGTGCTGGAACTGCAGCACTATCTTGATGATCCACAGGAAGGCCAGGCAGTGGTCGCCACGCCCGGGGCCGGAACCAAAGTACCGCTGTGGATCCTCGGCTCCAGTACCTTTGGCGCCCAGCTTGCCGCCGCCCTGGGGTTGCCTTATGCCTTCGCCTCGCATTTTGCGCCGCAACAGATGATGGAGGCGATTCGCATTTACCGTACGCGTTTCAAACCTTCCGAGCAGCTCGACAAGCCCTACGTCATGCTCGGCTATAACGTCTGCGTGGCTGACACTGACGACGAGGCAGAATATCTGCGCTCTTCGGGATTACAGGCGGTCATGGCGCTGCGCGCGGGCAAGCCCATTCAACTGCCGCCACCGATCGAGGGTTTTCACGCCACTCTGGGCGCGCAGGAAAAGGCGATGATCGATAACTGGGTGATGTGTTCGGCGGTGGGTTCACCGGCACGGGTCAAGGAACGCATGGCACAGTTTCTCGAACACACTGGTGCCGATGAGCTGATGTGTGTCTCGGCGATCTACGATCACGACAAGCGCCTGAAATCCTTTCGCCTGACCGCCGAGCTGGCTGCGGAACTGGAGCAGACGCAGGATAGGGGACACTGACAACTTAACAACTTAAAGTTTTTGAAAACCAACCCAAGGTCATAGCCGCGTTGCCCTGAATCCTTGTATTTTATAAACCTGCTTACCTTCCTTTAGTTGCCAGAAAGTATCGAGCTAAGTTGTTAAGTTGTCAGTGTCCCCCACTACTCTAATTTTCAGGCTGCTTCAATCCTATCGATCTCCAGTCGGAACGACCCGTCGCGGCCGTCATAGCACATCAGACCGAGTGTGGTGATGCGAGCCGGCTCCAGCGGCGGCCCATCCAGCCAGCGGCCGCGAAAGCGCGGACGAAATGCACCAAGGTCAACCAGCACTTCACCCCAGGTATCCGTGGGCGGTTCGAAGTCGGCCCAATAGGCAGTGCCGCGGTCGTCTTCCAGGCGACAGACGTAGCGGCGACCATCGCCACGGGCGTGCAGCACGATCTGGCGTTGATCGTTCAAGCCCAGCTTGTCAGGCTGGGTGCGAATAGAGGAGAAACCGCCACCGTTGGTGTTGGTCACGCCGCTGAACACCAGCATGCCTTCATCCAGGCTGTAGCCACCCTGCGAGCGACCGCCCATTACGCCATCGTTGACGACATACCATTCAAGCTGCTGATTCCTGGCATCGAAAAGAGTCAGACGCATGCTGCGCTCCTGTCCGGTCGTCGGCACGATGAATGCGTCACTTGTCTAGTCCCCCGCATTAAACGCTTCCCAGAAATGCCGCCGGCAGGCGGACACATAGCGGTCGTTGCCGCCGATCTCCACCTGGGTGCCTTCACGGATGGCCTTGCCATGTTCATCCAGGCGCAACACCATGGTGGCCTTGCGACCGCAGTGGCAGATGGCCTTTAGTTCTTTCAGGTTGTCTGCCCAGGCCAGCAGGTACTTGCTGCCCTCGAAGGGTTCGCCCTGGAAGTCGGTGCGCAGGCCGTAGGCCAGCACCGGAATGTTGAGCCGGTCGGCGATCTCGCTGAGCTGGAATACCTGCTGGCGGGTCAGGAACTGCGCCTCATCAATGAGCACGCAGTGCAGACGCTCCTTGCGCAGCAGCTCCTCCACCATGTCGATAATGTTGGTTTCGTTATTGAAGGTCTCGGCATCGGCCGCCAGCCCGATGCGGGAAGCAATCTTGCCGATGCCATAGCGGTCGTCCATCTCCGGCG
This sequence comes from uncultured Pseudohongiella sp., assembly GCA_965212375.1. Taxonomy (GTDB): domain Bacteria; phylum Pseudomonadota; class Gammaproteobacteria; order Pseudomonadales; family Pseudohongiellaceae; genus UBA9145. Next base: position 307,849 of record OZ243108.1, read on the forward strand.
TCAGGATCAGCGTCTGCATGCCGCGCTCCTGATAATTGTAGCTGGACTGCAGCAGCGAGGTGGACTTGCCTGCGTTCATGGATGAGTAATAGAAGTACAGTTTGGCCATCCGGCAAGATTACCGTTCGGCAGCGCCGCGAGCCAGTGCCCGGCAGCATAAAACCTGTTATCGGGACATTAGCAAAGGGGGCTGGTCAGCTTGAACCGACGCTACGGGCAGGGTGGGTTTGCCGCTGGCTAGCTGCTGGGGAACGAATACCTGGCCCGCTCAATCCGGTTGGAGGCTGGCCAGCGCTGGGTGATGGTCTTGCGGCGCGTGTAGAAGCGGATCGCATCCGGGCCGTACACGTAAAGATCACCGAACAGTGAGCGCTTCCAGCCGCCAAAGCTCTGGCTGGCAATGGGCACCGGCAGGGCGACGTTGACCCCCACCATGCCCACCTGGATGGTGTCGGTAAAATAGCGCGCGGTCTCGCCGTCGCGGGTGAAGATGCAGGTGCCGTTGCCAAATTCATGACGGTTGATCAGGTCGATTGCCTCAGCGACGCTGGCGACGCGCACCACACATAACAGCGGCCCGAAAATCTCATCCCGATAAATGCTCATGTCTGCACTGACGTGATCAAACAAACAGCTGCCAATAAAAAATCCCTGCTCGTGTCCCGCTACCTTGAGGTCGCGACCATCCACCACCAGTTTGGCGCCAGCGGTTACGCCCTCATCGATATAGCGCTGCACGCGGGTCAATGCATCGGCAGTAATCAGTGGCCCCATGTCATTGTTCGTGTCGGTGCCGGGGCCAACGCGTAGATTTTCTATTTTCGACTTCAGGCCCGCGACCACTTGCTCGGCGATCTCATCGCCGACGCAGACCGCCACCGAGATGGCCATGCAGCGCTCGCCGCAGGAACCGTAAGCCGCGCCCATCAGCGCACTGACGGCGTTATCGACATCGGCATCCGGCATCACTACCGCATGATTCTTCGCGCCGCCCAGTGCCTGCACGCGCTTGCCGTTGGCGGTGGCTTTTTCATAAATTGCCTGGGCGATTGGCGTGGAGCCGACAAAGCTCACTGCCGCAACGCCTGGATTGGTTAGCAGCAGATCAACGGTGTCCTTGTCGCCGTGGACGACATTGAACACGCCATCCGGCAATCCCGCCTCCGACAGCAGCTGCGCAAGCAAGCGCGAAGGACTGGGGTCGCGCTCGGAGGGTTTTAGAATGAATGTGTTGCCGCAGGCGATGGCCAGCGGAAACATCCACATGGGCACCATGACCGGGAAATTGAAAGGCGTGATGCCGGTGACCACACCAAGCGGCTGAAATTCCGACCAGCAGTCAATGTCGGTACCGGCATTCTTGGAATGCTCACCCTTGAGCAACTCGGCAATGCCACAGGCGTATTCCACGACCTCGATACCCCGGGTTAGCTCACCGCGGGCGTCATCCAGTACCTTGCCGTGCTCGGCGGTAATCAGCTCGCAAATAGCATCGGCATGCTGCTCCAGCAACTGCTTGAACCGGAACATGACCTGGGCGCGCTTTTGGGGAGGTGTGTTGCGCCAGGCGGGGAAAGCGGCCTGGGCGGCGGCGACGGCATCGCCAATCGTGTTTTCGCCAGCCATGGTGACGTACTGGCTGACCCCGCCGGTGGCCGGGTTAAAGACTTCCACCTGGCGCTCGTCGTACTTGTTGTCGGCGACTGGTTGGCCGTTTATGAAGTGGCTAAGTACCGGTAGTGCTGTTGCCGGATCTGTTGATTCACGCGAGCTCATGCAAGGCTTCTCCCACGGCATTAACCAGACTGTCGATTTGCTGCTCACTGACCACGAAGGCCGGCGCCAGCTGAATAGTGTCGCCACCCCAGCGCACATAAAAGCCTTTTTCCAGGCACTTCAGGCCCACCTCAAACGGTCGCTTCAGCGGCTCGCCGGGATACGGCGCAAGCGATAGTCCGGCGGCAAAACCGAAATTGCGAATGTCGGTGACATGGGGCGCGTCTTTCAGGCGGTGTACGGCCTGCTCAAAATACGGGGCCATGGCTTTGACCCGCTGCGGGAGTTGCTCTTTCTCCAGCACGTCCAGCGCCGCCAGCCCCGCGGCGCAGGCTACCGGGTGTGCAGAATAGGTATAGCCATGGGGGAATTCCACCATGTACTCAGGCCCGCCGTGCTCCATGAAGCAGTCGTAAATGTCAGACTTCACCACCACCGCACCCAAGGGAATGGCGCCATTGGTAATCTGTTTGGCCAACCCAAGAATATCCGGCGTAACGCCAAAGGCTTCGGAACCGGTATAGGCGCCCATCCGGCCCAGGCCGGTAATGACTTCGTCAAAGATAAGCAGGATATCGTGTTCGTCGCAGATCTCCCGCAGCCGCTGCAGGTAGCCCTTCGGTGGCGGCAGCACGCCGGCAGTGCCGGACAGCGGCTCAACAATCACCGCGGCGATGTTGGAGGCGTCGTGGAGCAACACCAGTTCTTCCAGCTCATCTGCCAGGTGCGCACCGTGTTCCGGCATGCCTTTGCTGAAGGCATTTTCGGGCAGCACAGTGTGGGGAATGTGGTCCGCATCAATGGTCTGGCCGAACAGCTTGCGGTTGAAACCAATGCCGCCAACGCCGATGCCGCCGTAGTTCACGCCATGATAGCCCTTGATGCGACCGATGAATTTTGATTTGCCGGGCATGCCTTTGCTGCGCCAGTAGCCGCGAGCCATCTTCAGCGCGGTATCAATAGTCTCCGAACCCGAGTCGGTAAAAAACACATAGTCCAGGCCCTCGGGGGTCAGCTCGACCACTTTGTTGGCCAGCTTGAAGCTCAGCGGGTGGCCATATTGAAAGCCGGGCGAGTAATCCAGCGTCGCCAATTGTTTGTTCACAGCGTCGGTGATTTCTTCCCGGCCGTGGCCAAGGCCGCAGGTCCACAGTCCCGACAGGCCATCGAAGATCTGGCGGCCCTTGTGGTCGGTGTAGTAAACACCCTGGGCGGCCACCATCAGGCGCGGGTCCTGCTTGAACTGGCGATTGGCCGTGAACGGCATCCAGTGGGCCTGCAGCTCGTCGGCGCTAAGCATGGCAAATTGCTCGGTGCTGGTATCGCTGTTTCCGTCAGGCATGGGTGGTTCCTGCAATGGGGTTGATGGTATCGGGGTCGGCTTCATCCAGCTCGCCCAGTTCCCTACGATAACGCATTTCCAGCTCGGGATCAGGCCACAGCAGGCTGACTACATAGGCTACCAGCAGCGACGCCAGGAACGACGGTGGCATGGTTTCCAGCGCGGTGAAGTAGGCGCCCACTGACTCGAATTCCTGGAGCACGAATTTACTGAATATGGTCATAAAAAACCCAGTAAACATCGAGGCGATGGCGGCCCGCTCGGTAAAGCGGGGCCAGAACAGCGACAGGATAATCATTGGGCAGAAGGTCGCGGCAATGCCCGACCAGCCAAAGATTGCAAACCAGAATACCGTGCGGGTCGGCGACACGATGGACACGAAGATCGCCAGACCCAGTGCCAGTGCCGCCAGGATCACCGTCGTGCGCCGACAAAAGCGGGCGGCGTCGTGGTCCGACAGCAGCGGATTGTAAATTTTCTCGTACAGGTCATGGGTGATCGCGCCAGCGGCCATAACCAGCAGAGACGATACCGTGGACATAATGGCGGACAGCACCGCTGCTACGTAAATGCCAACCAGCCAGGGTGGGAACGTGTACTCAACCATCTCTGACAACACATTCTGGGCGCCGTTACCTAGCACCGTATCCGGCTCCACGCCCTGGCTGGTGAACAGGTAGCGGCCCAGCACGCCGATACTGACGGCGGCGGCATCCACCAGCAGAGTAAACAGTACCGCTACCCATTTGCCGCGGGCGATCTGCGCTTCGCTGCGGATGGCAATGAGGCGGGCAAATACCTGGGGTGAGCCGAGAAAGCCCAGGCCTATCAGCGCCATGCCTACGACTACAGACAGGTTCATCAGGGTAAAGCCGCCCTGACCCCAGATATTCACCAGCCCTGGATCAATGGCCTGCAGACCACTGTAGATATCGTCAGCATTCGTCAGCGTGAAGTACGCGACAACCGGCAGGGCCACAAGGCATATCAGCATGACCGCACCCTGGAACATGTCGGTCCAGGCGGCGGCAAGAAAACCGCCGGCAACGCAGTAGGTCGCGACGATCGCAAAGCCGGTAATAGCGCCGGTAAGGTAATTCCATTCCAGAAATGATTCGAACGCCGAGCCAGTGGCGTCAATCTGCGCGGAAATATAGATAAGGACAAACACAGACAGCGCGAAGGCGGAAACCACCCGCAGCAGGTGTGAGCGGGCCTGAAAGCGACTGACCAGGTAGTCGATAACCGTCATGGATTGATAATGATCGGTCAGTTTCTTGAAGCGCGGCGCCATCACAAACCACGCCACCGCTACGCCCAGTAACTCGCCCACCACGATCCAGTAAGCAGAGAAACCCAGCATGGCGCCCATGCCGGTGACACCCAGCAGCAGCCAGGCGGATTCCCCGGTGGCCTGCGCCGAGAACGCGGCTACCCAGAAACTGAGGGTTTTGCCGCCAATCACGAAGTCGCTCATGTTTTTGATGCGCCGTGAAGCGAGGTAACCCAGCAGTATCAACACGCTGAAATAGAGGGCGATGGCGGCGTATTTTTCGAACATGATGGCGATAGCGAGTCTGTTTTTATCGATCATACCTGCTCTGCTGGCACAATACATCTCGTAGCCGGACTTTGCGACAGCTGCTCGATAGGTCTATAGTGATCAGGTTATAGAAAAGCACGCCCTGATTTCCCGAACAACTGTTAAGCAAGACACGCCCAGTGCAACAACGCTGGCTTGATAAAAAAATGACAGGAGGCAGTCTGTGGTCCGATTTTCCCGACGCAAGTTTATTGGTTCAAGCACCGCGCTGGCTGCAGCCGGGCTTGGTCTTCCCACCCAGTCCGTACTCGCTGCTGCGAATAATGCACCCATGGCGAGCGCTGCACCTGACTATGTGGTCATTAATGCCCGGGTGTTTACCGTGGATTCTGCCCGGCCGCGTGCGGAAGCGTTTGCGGTAAAGGGCGACCGGTTCATAGCGGTGGGTTCCAGCAGCGATATTCGCAACCTCGCTTCCCCGCAAACCGAAGTTATTGATGCCGAAGGCATGACCGTGGTGCCGGGCTTTATCGATGCCCACTCGCATCCTTCTGGTGCAGGTGTGAACGAGCTGGTGCAGGCCAATGCCGACCGCCGCTCCATTGCCGAGATCAAGACGGCGCTGGCAGCGCAGGCGCAGACGGTACCCGAGGGGCAATGGGTACGGGCGTTCAAATACGACGATACCAAACTGGCGGAAGGACGCCCGCTTAATCGCTTTGATATCGACGAGGTGGTGCCCAATCATCCGGTGGTAGTCAGGCATCGCGGCGGCCATACTGCGGTGTACAACAGTATGGCCCTGGGTCTGGCGGGTATTACGTCGGAAACCCCGGATCCCGAAGGCGGGCGCTATTACCGCGACAGCAATGGCAGGCTTACCGGACTGGCCGCCGAGACTGCCAACTATCCGTTCCGCGAATTGATCCCGTCCGACTCCACCCGGGAGCAGCGCCGCGACGGTGTCAAACTGATTACCGAATTAATGACCGCGGCAGGTCTGACCTCCGTGCACCAGACCGGCGCCGGGCGTAACGACATGGTGGCCTACCAGGACGCGCGCGAGGAAGGCGGCATGCGCTTTCGCATGAACCTGTTTCCCCGCGGCCGGTTGTTTGATGATCTGGTGAACGCCGGGGTACGCACCGGCTTTGGCGATGAAGTGTTGCGTATTGGTGCGGTGAAGTTCATGGCCGATGGTTCAGCCTCGGAGCGCACCATGTATATGAGCACGCCCTATGAAGGACGACCTGATGACTTCGGGCTGCTGGTGATGAGTCAGGAAGAAATTCACGAATCGGTGGAGAACGCCCACCGCAATGGCTACCAGGTGGCCGTTCATGCCAACGGCGACCTGACCATTGAGTATGTGCTGAATGCCTATGAGCGCGTGCAGCGGCTGTGGCCGCGCGCCGACACCCGGCATCGCATCGAACACTGCTCCCTGGTAAACCCGACCCTGCTGCAGCGGATCAAGGATCTCGGTGTTATCCCCGCGCCGTTCTATACCTACGCCCACTATCACGGCAACAAGTGGGTGGATTACGGCCAGGAAAAAATGCAGTGGATGTTCGCCCACAAGTCATTTCTTGATTACGACATTCCGGTAGCGCCGGCATCCGACTACACGCCGGGGCCCTATGAGCCGATGATGGCGATCCAGAGTATGGTCACCCGCAAGGACTTCGAGGGTCGCGTCTGGGGCCCGAACCAGCGCATTACCGTCGATCAGGCCCTGCAGATATGCACCATGAACGGCGCCTATGCGTCCTTCGAGGAAGGCATCAAGGGTTCGATTACCGCCGGTAAACTCGCCGACTTTGTCATCCTGGCGGACGATCCCCATGAGACAGATCCGGATCAGATCAAGCATATCGAGATTGTGCGCACTGTGGTGGGTGGTACCACCATGTACGGCGCCTGAAGAACGAGAATAAGGGGCAGCGGAGCGGCAGTATTGTATTTACCCTGACCCCTTTATTCACTGATCGCCTGGTACGTTTACCCAGCGTTTCCCTGTTTGCTATGAAGACTCGCCTGATCTCTGCCTTGGTCAGCCGTAACAGGAGCTAACCATGAATTCCCGAAAGCCACCTGCCGGTCTTACCCGCAGAGATTTTCTTAATGGTTGCGCCGTCAGCCTGGCCGCCGGCACCACTCTCTCGCCATTGGAGTTGCTGGCCCAGGGCCAGCTGGATTCGGCAGCGCTTCCGGCAGATTACTATCCACCTACCCTGCAGGGCATGCGCGGCAGCCATGCCGGTTCCTTCGAAGTGGCTCACGGCATGCGCGACGGTGCGTCCTGGCAAGCGGTTGATGCTGGCGAGCCGGAGTATGATCTGGTGGTGGTGGGCGGCGGTATCAGCGGTCTTTCCGCAGCCTATTTTTTCATCAAGCAGCACGGTCCCGACTCCCGCGTGCTGGTGCTGGATAACCACGATGATTTTGGTGGTCATGCCAAGCGCAATGAGTTCTGGCACGACGGCCGCATGTACCTGGTCAATGGCGGCACGCTCAACGTGGAAGCGCCTTCGCAGTACAGCACGGTTTCCGCGGGCCTGCTTTGGGAACTGGGTATTGACCGCAGTCGCTACTTCGAGAAAAACCACGACGTATTTTCCTTTTATCGCGATCTTGGCCTGCAGGGCAGCATGTTCTTCGACCGCGAGAACTTTGGCGAGGACAAACTGGTTGTGGGCTACAGCGGCATGCCAATCGAGCGGGCCATGGCCCAGGCCCCGGTGAGCGATAAGGCAAAGCAGGACGTGGTCCGTCTTTATCGCGGTACAGAAAATTATTTCGAAGGTCTCAGTCCCGAACAAACGCGGCGCCAGCTTGCACAGATGAGCTACAAGGACTATTTGTTGAAAGTGGTCAACTGCAGCCCGGAAGTCGTGAAGTTGTTTCAGTCCAGTTTTCACGGTTCCTTCGTGGTAGGTCCTGATGCCATCCCGGCCATTTATTACCGAGACGCGGGTTATCCCGGATTCACCGGACTTAACCTGGAAGACCTGCCCCCAAACCTGTTAGCCAACGAACCCGGGGGGCAGCATGGCCGCGAGAACCAGCAGCGCGCCAACCAGGGCGATCCGGATATGTATTTTCCTGATGGGAATGCCACCATCACGCGGCTGCTGGTTCGCGCGCTAGTTCCCGACGCGGTCGAGGCGACAGGGATGGAGGATATCGTGACCGCCCAGGTCGATTACCGACAGCTGGACCGGGCCCATCACAAGTGCCGAATCCGCCTGAACAGCACCGTGGTGGATGTGCGCCATCTCAATGACCGCCAGGTGCAGACCAGTTTTATCACCGACGGACAGGCTTATTCTGTTAACAGCAAGAACGTGGTCATGGCCTGCTGGAACACCGTCATACCTTATCTTTGCCCGGATATCCCGGCGCCACAAAAAGAGGCGCTGGCTTATGGCGTCAAGTCTCCCCTGGTCTATACCGGGGTGCTGCTGTCCAACTGGCAGTCTTTTGTGGACACCGGTATTTCCGGTACCCGGGCGCCCACCAGTTTCTTTTCCAGTATGGGATTACAGCCCTCGACCCGTCTGGGCGACTATGCCACGTCCCGTGACCCCGCCGAGCCCATCGTGCTCAGGATGTCCGCCTATTTCGATGTGCCTGACAGTGACCTGTCGCGTCGGGAGCAGCATCTGCAGGGTCGGCAAAGACTGCTCAATACACCGTTTTCCGATTTCGAGTCAGCCATTCGTGATCAACTCACCCGGGTACTGGGCAATGCCGGTTTCGATCACGAACGGGATATCCTCGGTATTACCGTCAATCGCTGGCCGCACGGCTATAGCTATTCCTACAATCCGCTGTCGGACCCTTATGAATGGGCGTATTCCACAACTGCCGAGCGTCCGGCTATTGTCGGTCGCCGGCAGGTTGGTCGTATTACCATCGCCAACGCCGATGCATCCGCCAGTCCTCATACCGACGGTGCCATCAACGAAGCCTATCGGGCAGTGAACGAACTTCTGCAGAGCTGATCTAACACCAGCCCCGTTTTTACGATGCCTTCTTACGAGGTGCGTAGTAGTACCAGGTTGCAGCCACCGCCAGGCCGAAGGTGGTGTAAGCGAGGGTGAAGACCCAGGGGTCGGCCCGGAAGAAGATCAGTCTGTGTAGCCAGTATTCTATAAAGCTGCCGGTATACACCACGTCCCCGGCACGCTCCCGCAGTGCCATTTCCCAGGTGGTCAGCGGACAAACTACGCCCAGCCAGGCCTGTGCTGCAACGACACCAATGGCAAGCAAATGCAGGCCGCGGAACCAGCGGTTGCGGGTCCATTGCCAGCGGCGCAGCATCCCCACCACGGTCAGCAGCAGCCCAAAGACCACGAAGGCCACAATCGAAGCATGCAGGATCAGCAGGGCATCGGCGGCTATTTGATAAACCAGACGTTCGTCCATTTCTCCAGCCCGGCACAGCTAAACAAGAACCTGTCAGTTGACTCAATCTTTTCAGATTGAGCTACTACCAACGAGGTTAATCGTTTGTGGCATTGCCAGCGCGGCGCTGTGCGGTCAGGCCAAACTCCATAGTGAGCCTGCCGTCATCGCTCAATTCACTCATTTGGGTTTCATCGGTCACGGTGCGTGTGGTCACATCCAGACCCTGCTCGGCAAGATAATCGGTGACTGCCCGCGCGCGGCTTTCAGCCAGAGCGTTCAAATCCTGTGGGGAAACCGGTTCGGCTTCAGCCAATCGGCTTCGGATTTCCTGAACGTAGGCCGGCACGTCCAACTCGTTGCTGGCAGTCAGCGCAGCGGCAAGATCCACCGGCTCACCGGCTGCCGTTTGTTCAGGCATCAACATATTGGCCTGTTGCAGTTCTTCCAGTGTGGGCGCCAGTGCTGCTTCCTGATACAGGCGCTCGACAATCGCACGACGCCGGTCCGTCAATGAACCTGCGTCCTCGGGAGTCTGCTCCAGCAACGTGTTGATGCGATCCCTGACCGACTGCTGTTGCAGCGCGGCGCGGTCGCCCTGACCCTGCATCGGGGCGACTTCCAGCACCAGTTCGGGCCGTTGGGTCAGGGCCGACACCAGCTGCTCAAGGATCTGCCGTTCCGGTGGTGCGATGGCACTGCTGCCAGGTTCAAACTGGATCCGGTCGAGCACGCTGTCACCACCGCCCACCAGACTGCCCAGCAACCGAAACGGTGCCGACACGATATTGCCAATCACATTGCCAATCGCGGTGCGGATCGCCGGACCCAGGTCAAATTCCGGATCGTTGATATCGCCGCTGACCGGTATCTCCAGATCGATAACGCCGTTGCTGTCTTTAAGCAGCGCAGTGGCCAGATCCAGCGGCAGGTTCATGGCACCCGGTTGTTCAACACGTTCACCCAACTGCAGATTGCGCAGTACCACCTGGTTGTTGGCGTCCAGAATCCCGAAGTTCACGTCGTATTCAAGATCAATGTCCACGTTGCCTGCGGCGATTTCGCGCCCGGCGAATTTAATGGTGTAGGGTGATACAGAGGGCAAATCGAGATTACGGAACTGCAGTCGCACCTGGCTTTGCGCGGTAATGTCGAACGGATTCAGTGCGCTGGATAATTGCAGCTGTCCAAATTCATCCACGTTACCTTCCAGATCGAGACTCAGCGGTTCAGTGGACCGGGTGCTGAAGCCATCGGCGCTGCCGTTCAGCTCGCGAATGTTGGCGTTGAAGACTATCGGCAGATCGCGGTCGGTAAAATCAGAGCGTCCGTCGTTGACTGTGATTCGACCGAGAATGATATCCAGGGGCAGGGCCGCGGTGCTGGCGGTAGCTGGCTGCTCTGCGGTCTCGTCTGGAGATACTGTGACTGGTTCCGCTTCTTCCACTTCTTCGGCCACTGTCTTTATGCTGCGCCCGATATTCGTGCTGCTGTCTTCGTTGATCACCACGCGGGCAAACAGTTGGTCCAGAATCAACTCGGAGACCTCCAGCGTGTTATTGGCCATCTCCAGATCAATGCCATCAACCGCGATGCGATTCCAGGCCAGAATGGTTTCTTCCAGCTGCTGGTCTGATGTAGCAAACTCCAGCAACTCCACGCCGCCCTGCAGGCGAAATACTTCTTCCGGGTTTACGCTCAGTGCCAGATCTGCGGCCAGCGCTCCGCTATCCAGATTCAGGAAGGTGAACTCCGACAGGTAGGGCTGTAGCGCGGTGAGATCCAGGGCGGATATCCGGGCGTCGGCCTGCAGTCTTGGTTCCGGCAGGAAAGCGCTGTCACCATCGATTGCCAGCTCGCCACCGGAGGCAGGCGAAAGCTGTAGCGATAAGGAGATGGTCGTTCCCGGTTGATTATTGATACCGGTGATTTGCAGCGCGACGGATGTCGACAGTGAGGAGGCATCGGCGATGGCGTTATCCGTGAAACCAAACTGGCTGTCTGACAGATCAAATTGATCCAGCGCCAGGCTCCAGCCATCGGTGGTGTCGTCTGCGCTGGGCTCAGGACTTGCTGATGGTTCAGTGCTGGTTCCATCGCCAGCGATGGCGTCCAGCATCTGCTGAACATTGAGCTCGCCACTGGTGTCGCGAGTGACCTGGACGCCCAATTGCGAGATCCCGATCGACTCCAGCGAGGCGGTATTGTCCGGATAGCCCAGCTGGCCGTTATCCAGCCGCACCAGTCCGGCGGTCAGAAACGGTTCTTCGCGGCCCGCCTGGGTCACCGCCAGATTGCTCAACTCAACGCCAATGCCATTCAGGTTCAATCGGATAGCGTTTTCCTGAAAGTCGAGATCATAGTCGGTGGAAAAGTTAAGGCGGCCGTCACTGAGTGAGAAAGGCAGATTCTGCCGCACATAGTCGTCCACCAGATCCAGGGTGAAATTATTCAGAGTGACCTGACCCCTAAGCTCCAGCGGATTCAGCTGCAGGCCACCGCTCCATTCCAGTGTAGCGTCGTTCTCAAAGCGTAACAGCACAGACTTTGAGGCGCTTCTCTCCTCGATCGATGACAGACCGTCGATTTGCGCCTCTGCCAGGGTGAGCACGGTGTCAAACGGTTCGTCCGGTACTTCGTCGCGGAAATGCAGATTGAGATTGTCGAGCCGGGTGGCGTCTACCTCAAGCGGAATAATGTTGCCGGATTCATCGCTGGCAGCTGGCTCTGGTGGTTCCGGCTCGGCCTGTGGCGCGGCACTGGCCTGCCAGCGCTGCGCCAGCATCGTGGCCGTGTTGTCAGCAGCAGTCGTGCGAGTGAAGTACAGGTCGAGATCCGCAATCCGGAATTCGGCAAAGTGCAGTTTGAGCAATGCCAGGCGCAGTGGTGAAAAATTGGTGCGCAGCAGACCCAGCTCGACAAGCGGTGCCTGATCGGTATCCACAGCGCGCAGGTCTTCCACCTCCAGCAGCATGGTGAAAGGATTGAAATAGAGCCGCTCAATGCTCAGCTCGAGATCAAGCCGCTCGGCAGAAAGCCTGGTCAGCTGCCGCTCGGCAACCCAGGGCACAAGGAACAAGCCAAGCAGCGTGTAGAATCCCAGTATACCGGTGAGCCAGAGCGCCCATTTGGGGATGGTCCGACCATAGAGAGTCAGCCCCTGGCCTGGCTTGCCTGAATCCTGTTTGCTGTCCTGCATGATGCCCCTCGATTTGATTGGCGGTAAATTGTGTGCCGCGATCCTGGTGGCTGAGAATTTAGTGCGTCTTGTTTATAACCCATTGCCCCGGATGATCGCCGCCCTGGTTAAGGGAAGCAAATCCGGGGTATTTGTTCTTATGGGTGCGTGGCTCGGGGACAACTCGTCAAGGACTCAGAGTGATCGCTGATTGACCCGCTGGCTGAGCTGTTCGGCGGTTTCTACCCGTTCCGAGTAGCGGTCAACAAAGAGATCCTTGTTGCCACGCAGCAGCAGCGTGAACTTCATCAGTTCTTCAATGACGTCGACGATGCGATTGTAGAACGGAGAGGCTTTCATGCGGCCGTCGTCTTCGAATTCCAGGAACGCCTTGGGCACGGAGGACTGGTTGGGAATCGTGACCATCCGCATCCAGCGACCCAGGACGCGCATCTGGTTCACCGCATTGAACGACTGCGAACCGCCGCTCACCTGCATCAGGGCCAGGGTCTTGCCCTGGGTCGGCCGTACGCCGCCCAGATTCAGCGGCACCCAGTCGATCTGGCTTTTTAATATTCCGGTCATGGAGCCATGACGCTCCGGCGAGCACCAGACCTGACCTTCGGACCAGATCATCAGCTCCCGGAGTTCGGCAACCTTGGGATGGCTTTCATCCTCGGCGTCCGGCTGCGGCAGACCGCGGGGGTCGAACACCCGGGGTTCGGCGCCCAGGGCCTCGAGAAGACGGACACACTCTTCTATTACCAGCCGGCTATAGGAGCGCTCCCGCAGCGAGCCGTATAGCAACAGGATGCGCGGCTTGTGGGTCTGCGGCTCGGCCTGGAGCTTGTTCAGCTCGGGGACGTCGAGGTGTTCCTGATTGATATTGGGAAGGTCCGTCTTTGAATCGTTCATCGTGTTCCTTTTCTATCGGTCTCTACATCAATCTGTCGAAGAAGGAGTTGGGAAAAATAAGGGCTCGTTACTGGTGTCAGAACAACGCCACAACAAGCATCACCAAGGTGGCGAGAAAACCTAAAGCGAAAATAAGCGAGCGCAGCATATAGACGCCACTGGCGTAGGCGGGCACATAGAGAATACGCGCAACAAGGTAGGTCCACGCCGCCAATTCCGTGATGCCGTTGGACGCGCCGCTCAAGGTCACCACCAGCACCGCAATAGTGAACAGCACCAGGTTCTCGGTATGGTTGTTCATCGCCCGATACAGCCGCCCGGCCAGGCCAGAAGGCTGACGCTGTTGGTCCCGGGGGCCAGCGGTGTAGCTGACGCCCAATTCCAGATTAACCGGTACTGCCATCAGCACGAACTGGACATACTGCAGCAGTGCCGCATAGCCCAGTATCTGTAATTCGGTAGTCATGATTGTGTTTTCTCCTGTGCACTGGTGAAAGCGGCGCTCCGGTATTGCTGCGAAAATTCGCAAGCATGGCGGGTATCGTCACTATTATACCGTTGGCTTCAGCCGCGATGCTTGTACTGGGTCGGGCAATAGCCACGCTCGATTCCCGCTGGCCGCAGTTTCCGGTGCTTGGTGTTCCGCCCCGATACGCGCTTGCGCCACAGCCGGAAGCTGCCCGGTTTCAGGGATTGGCGCATGAACTCAATTACCTGCGACTCATCAAGACCAAACTGATATTCGATGGCTTCAAACGGCGTGCGGTCTTCCCAGGCCATTTCGATAATTCTGGATTCCTCGTCTGACGTGAACTGCACTGCTGATTACCTGTTTTGGCTGTAACCAGCACTACGTCGGCGCCCGGCGGGAGGTTCAAGTGAGGCTGGGCCTGGGTGGTCGGCAGAGAGTAACCAGGGAATGGGCTTACAGAAATTGAAACACCGAGTTCAGGCTGCGAGCGCCCAGCAGCACTGTGATTGCGACCACGGCGCCGCCCAGGGTGTTCTGCCAGCGGCTGTTGACCAGATCTCCCAGCAGGCGGCGGCGATTCATCATCACCAGCAGGACACCGGCAATGACTGGCAGCAGGATACCGTTGGCGACCTGCGCAAACTGAATGATCAGCACCGGGTTCAGGCCCAGACTGGCCACCAGCACGCCGATCAGCAGGATCGCCTGCCAGACCCTGCGCATGCGCGTCGAGCTGAGCTCATCTTCCCAGCCCAGGATGCCACGGGTGGCATAGGCAGCCGCCAGGGGTGCAGTGATAGCCGACGAAATACCGGCGGCGAGCAGTCCGGTGCCAAGAAACAGCCCGGCAAAGGGGCCCAGCAAGGGTTCCAGCTGTACGGCCATGTCGGCAGCAGACGCGATGCCGGGCCTGCCAAATAGCGTGGCGGCACTGGTAATGACGATACTCATGGAAATCAGCCCACCGATCAGAATTGCGGTAACGGTTTCCGCGCGCAGCTCGCCCAACTGCTCTGGGTGCTGATATTTCTGGCGCACCACCGCAGCATGGAGAAACAGGTTATAGGGCACCACGGTGGTACCGATCAATGCCACTACCGTGAGCCACTCGGCAGGCTCGGCCCGGGGCAGCAATAAACCACCCAGCACTGCGCCCCAGTCCGGCTTGACCAGAATCGCGGTGCTGGCGAACACCAGGCTCATCAACACCACCAGGGCCAGCAGGCAACGCTCAATGGTACGCGTACTGCGCGCCCGCAGGATGAAGTAAGCCGCGATACCGATGAACACCGGCACGATGGAAATGTAACCCAATCCGTCGATGTGCAGGGTCATGGAAAAGGCCAGTTCTTCAAACCCCAGCGCGGCCCCGGCGATATTGCCGCCCTCGTAGGCGGCATTGCCAATGACAATGGCGCATAAAACCAGTATCAGCGCCAGAGTGCGCCACAGCGGGTGGGCAATTTCTGCACGCATGGCCTCGGCAATTCCCTTGCCGGTGATCAGTCCCAGCCGCGCACTCATCTCCTGCAGTATCAGCGTTGCGAACATGGAAAACAGCAGCGCCCACAGCAGGGTGTAGCCCGAGTTAACCCCGGCCAGGGTGCACACCGTGACCGTTCCGGGGCCGATGAAGGCAGCGGTGATAAGGGTGCTGGGGCCGAAGTAGCGGCGCAGGCGCGAGGAGATGGCGCCAATCACCGGAAAGGGCATCCTGTATTATTAGCGATCGGCACTAGACTTCATCAGGCAAGTAGTTTGCCTCGGGCCAGATGGAATTGATTTCCTCCGCCTGCTGCTCGGCAGAAAACCGTTCCCAGGTAATGCCGTTAACGTCTTTGTCCTCAGAGAACCTGGGCGCGTGTGGATCTTCCCAGCCCAGGTGGCGCAGTTCACCCGAAGGGACGCTGTCATCGTGGCGAATAGAAAAATTCAGGGTCGGAGTACGCCACAGTGCATATTCATTTTCTATAAAAGAACAGGGCTCGGCGCCAAGGCGTGCGCTATAGTCCGCGATAGTGGCGCCGATGTCGCTGGTGGCGATGGCGATGTGGAGTTTTTTCATTGCGATCTCGTCCAAGGGGGCACAAGGGTTACGGGCAGCCACAGTGTAACAACCTGGTCGAAAGTGGGAACCAATAGTTACCCTGTTCGGATCGCTTGCCTGGTTACTGAAATAGCCCGGCATCCAGTGCCCACACAATCCCTCCGAGTGCCGACCCCCAGAGACAACAGGCAATTGCATCCAGCAGCGAATAGCGGATTCGATCAAAGCCACTGATACCCAATGCGGCCGGGATGAGGCTGCGAATCGCCGGAATAAAGCGGCCGATAAAGATGGCCCAGGACCCCTGACGCCGAATCATGCTTTCGGCGCGTGCCAGCCGGTCCCGATGTTTTTCGGCCAGGCGCAGATGGTGCAGTCGCGGCCCCAGATAGATGCCCGTGTAGAATCCCACATGGTCGCCGACCATGGCGCCAGCCATGGCCAAAGGCACTATCGCCTGGAGCGTGGCGATACCGCTGCTGAACAGCGTGGTGCAGATTACCAGCAGAAAAGCGCCCGAGATCAGCAAGCCGATGCCGATGCAAGCTTCGGCGAACGCAAACACCGGCACCAGGATAAGGGCAAGCTCGGCATTGGCCTGCATCCACTCGAGGATCGATTGTTGGATGTTATTTCTCCTGCTGTCCGGCCCTATTTGACCGTTTAGGTTTACGTGATTTACACGGCCTGGTGCGGCTGCGGCCAAACCAGTTGCATCAGGTTAGCGCCAGGTTTCAGCAGCCACCGGCCTGTCTCTGGTTCTTATTTTGATTGGCTGGTTTTATACTGTCTTTCGCGCTGGCTGTCGAAATTCACTTGCTTGCAATGGGCTGACCATGAACCGAATTCTCATCGCTACAATATTGTTAATCCCGTTTGTCTCAACGGTATACGCACAAAGTGTCTACGATAAGTCAACCAATCAGCTCTCGGTGCCAGCCATCAAGGTAGGCAACACAGTCTACACCGATGTGGTGATCACTGTGGGCGAGGTGCTGTCGGTTGCAGGGTCCTATATTGATGCCAGCGCCACTTATAATTTGCAGGCCGCCTATGATCAGCTCATAAGCCAGCCGGAATCTCGGGACTTCGAGCTCACCGGCGAGTCAGAAGGCATATCGGTTACCGGCACCGGCACCGTGACGTCCGGTAGTCTGATGCCGGGCATGTTTGAAGGGATGTCTGCCCAGGTAAGAGCGATTGATTCGAGCTTGGTGCTGGAGGTGTTTGGCAGCGAGACACCGTTCAGTTCATCCAGCCTGTCCTATTATGACAGTAGCAACCGGTTTCTTGGTAGTGACGGGGAAGGCTACGAAGTAGTGGATGCCTACTACGATCTGCCGGTGGCGGCGAGCTCAGGTGACACCGGTCTGATCTACCAATCCACCCTTTACACCGATGCCTCGAAATCAACAGTGGAAGGTAAAAATACCGTCACCTACACTACAACCCTGGATTCCGACAACACGCTTACCCTGACGGTGATTTCGGTGCTCAAGGATTTGTCCGGTGAAACGCTGCAAACGATTACCCGTCGCTGGCGCATATTCGCTGACAACAGCGTCACCAGACTCGGTGAGACGCTGCTGGATTCGTCGGTGTTTCTGACCATCACCTATCAATAGCTTGGTTAGTGTCCCGTTAGCTGGCACGATTACCTGCGCAATAAGCGATGGAACTATGAACTACATTCGCCCTAATTCTTTATCTGTAGCCCCGGAACTGTTCGAGTTTCTGGAGCGTCAAGCCGCCCCTGGCACCGGAATTGACCCGGCGCACTTCTGGGGCGAGCTCGAGGCGATTTGCGCAGAGTTCGTGCCGCGCAACAAGGCGCTGCTGGCAACGCGCGATCGGCTACAGGAAAAAATAGACACCTGGCACCGGGAGAATCCTGGCCGCCATAGCCAGCTTGAAGACTACGCGCGCTTCCTGGAGGAGATCGGCTACCTGCAGGATGAGGGCGCTGATTTTGAAGTGGCCAGCAGTGGTGTTGATCCGGAGATTGCTGAACTGGCGGGGCCGCAACTGGTGGTTCCCATCAACAACGCGCGTTACGCCATCAATGCGGCCAACGCGCGCTGGGGTAGTCTGTACGACGCGCTGTATGGCAGCGATGTCATTGGCGAGGATAATGGGCAGGAACGTGGCCGAGGCTACAATCCCAAGCGCGGCGCGGCGGTCATCGACTATGCGGCGGATTTCCTCGATGCGCATTTCCCTCTGGAAAATGGCAGCCACCGGGCGGTTACCAGTTACCGGCTTGAGCGGGGGGAATTGCTGGCCGATCTGGATGAGGGGAAGCCGACCGGATTATCCGACGCCGGTCAACTGGTTGGCTATCAAGGTGATGCGCCACAGCCCGCCAGTGTATTGCTGTGCCATCACGGTCTGCACATCGAGATTCAGATTGATGCGGATCATCCAATCGGTGCTACGTCTCGAGCCGGGGTAAAAGACATTCTCATCGAGTCAGCACTTACCACCATCCAGGATTGCGAGGACTCCGTGGCCGCGGTAGATGCGGAAGACAAGGTAGGGGTCTATGCAAACTGGCTGGGCCTGATGAAGGGTGATCTGTGCGTGGAATTTACCAAGAGCGGGGAGCTTGTCGAACGGCGTCTCAACCCTGACCGAAGCTATGCCACTGTGGACGGTGGCGAGATCACACTTTCTGGTCGCAGCCTGATGCTGGTGCGTAACGTGGGACACCTGATGACCTCCGATGCCGTCTTGCTGGCGGACGGCAGTCAGATACCAGAAGGCATACTGGATACCCTGTTCACCAGTCTGATCGCGATGCATGATCTCAACAACACTGCGTCAGTGCGCAACTCGCGCACAGGTAGTGTGTATATTGTCAAACCCAAGATGCACGGGCCGGAGGAGGTGCAGTTCACCGTGGACCTGTTTGCCCGCACGGAGCAGGCGCTGGGCCTGGCGCCGAACACCCTGAAGCTTGGCATCATGGATGAGGAGCGTCGCACCTCCCTGAACCTGAAGGCCTGCATGGCCGCTGCGAAAGAGCGCCTGATCTTCATCAATACCGGTTTTCTTGATCGCACCGGCGATGAGATTCACACCAGCATGGAAGCCGGCCCGGTGGTGCGCAAGGCCGATATGAAAGCGGCGCAGTGGATCAGCTGTTATGAGAACCGCAATGTCGATGTCGGGCTGGCGTCGGGCCTGCCTGGGCACGGCCAGATTGGCAAAGGCATGTGGGCGATGCCCGACGAGATGGCGCGCATGATGGAGGAGAAAACCGGTCATCCGAAAGCGGGCGCGACTACCGCCTGGGTGCCGTCGCCTACGGCAGCAACGTTACACGCACTCCATTATCATCAGTACTCAGTTGCCAGCATCCAGCAGAAGCTGCGTGCACGGCCAATGGCATCCCGTGAGGATATGCTGAGGATTCCTGTTGTTGAAAAGGCGGCGTGGTCAGACACCGAGATTCAGGAGGAACTGGACAACAATATACAGGGCATTCTTGGCTACGTGGTGCGCTGGATCGACCAGGGCATCGGCTGCTCCAAAGTCCCGGATATCCACAATGTCGGTCTGATGGAAGACCGCGCCACCCTGCGTATTTCCTCCCAGCACATCGCCAACTGGCTAAGGCATGGGGTTTGCACCGAATCGCAGGTCATGGCGACACTGGAGCGTATGGCAGCGATCGTAGATCAGCAGAATGCCGATGATCCTGACTATCGAGCTATGGCGCGAGATTTGGAGTCGAGTATTGCTTTTCAGACGGCGCGGGATTTGATCTTGTTGGGAGTTGATCAGCCGAACGGGTATACCGAGCCGTTATTGCACGCGAGGCGGCGTGAGATTAAAGGTCAGAACGTTAAAGGTTAAAAGTTAGAGGCTAAGGCCTAGGCGCTTATTGTGTTGACTGGTATTCCGCCTCAATGACTTTCCCGGCCCGGGAAAAATCCCGCCGCAACGCGCTTTCGAAGCCCCGCCTGACAAAAAATGCCAGCAGTCGCGAAGATGACCGGTAGACCACGGAGGTCGTTAACCCAGTGGTGTCAGCATCAATAGCGGTGAGTTGATATCTGGATATCGAGTGGTCCAATGGCGCTTCGAGGGTAGAGCGCGCCATGTCCACGAAGTAGGCATAGCCATCTGGCGGTTCGAAGCGCAGAAACCGCTGCACCAGTGTTTCGCTGTTTTCCATGGTGATGACCCGATCAGAACCAGGAGCCAACTCTCCGGCTCGGGCGGAGTTGGAATGATCGAATCCGACTTGATTGGCATCTGATACGTACTCGTCTACACGCTGGGTAAGAAAATCGAAAACGAACTGCCGCGGGGCCTTGATCGTCAGTGTGATCTCGCTGTCGGGATCGGACCGGGTGCGTGCCAGCTCGTCGGCAATGAATTGTGGTGAGAATTCCTGCGCCATGGCTGGAATAGCCTGCAGCAGCATAAGGAAGCCGGGCAGCAGCCGAGCGCAGGTTGATTTTACAATTCGCATAAGAGTTCTAAGACGCGAGAGGGCGCAAGGTATAAAGATTTTTCGTTGAACGATTTGTTCCAGAAGGTTTTCCAGGCTAGTAGGCTTTCTTGATCAATCCCTCCAGGCCAGAATACTTGTCTGGCTGCGTCGCGGCAAGTCTCGTGCATGTGGGGACAGACCCTGAGATATCCCCAGTAAATCTGCGATTATGACACTGCCTCTGGGTTGAACTGGATTCTGTCTAGTACGCTTAGTAACTCTTTGTCCGGTAGCCGAAAGTGCTTCTGAGCTGCAAGTAGCCTGCCCATAAAGATTGATGAGTATGCGGGTCTTTTACTTGATGAGTTGACACGCAAGCGGCGTGCATATTCAGTATTTTGGCCTGCAGTACCAACACACCAGAGAACGAACTGCGCCAAAGAAGCCAAGAGGCATAAAACGGCACGCCGCTTTGCATTCATCCGGCTGCGTTGCGACATACCCAGGCCATAACGTACTGCTTTGCAGTCGCGGAACCCTTCTTCAATTTGCATTCGGCGACGATAGATACCGGTGAGCTTTTTGGCTGCGCGATCTTTTAACGATAATGAACAGACCAACAGCCAGGGCTCTCGCTCACGGCTGGCATGGGAATGGCTTCGTTTGGATTGGCGTTGGGTACCTGTGTAAGTCAAATCCTGTCGCCGTTTTTTGGGCTGGCGTATCAGTATCAATCGCGATGGTAATGGGTTGCTGCGCACCCAATCAATCTGACCCAGGTCTTTCGCTTGTGTTGTAGCCTGATTATAGAGTCCTTTTGCCCCAAACCATTGGGTCGGATCGTCGTTGAAAGCGATAAAATCACGGCTTCTGATTCGGCCTATCCAGTGCCATCCGAGCTTCTTCTCAACATAGCTGTAGAAAGGTGTCTTGAAACCAGAATCTGCCACTACGACAGGTTTACAGCACGGAGGAACCAACGTGGCCAATTCATTCAGAAATTCATGTTGTGTCTTGCGGTTACCCAGCTTTTTGCGTGGGTGTACCTCTTCGTAGAGAGTTAGGCTGCGTCCGCCTACCGGAATCGCAGCTCTGAGTAATTGCCAGCCTTGGTCAGCGCACAGCGGAGACCAGTCGATCAGAATGATTGGTTCGGCCATGTTTTTCAGCAATTTACCAGTTAAAGCCGAATAGATTACCGGTAACTCCTGATGAAGGAATGAGTTCGACAATAGCCGATCTACTCGTTTGATCTTATGTTTGTCATAAGCGTTACCGGACATTCCTTGACCAACAGAAGTCACTGTCGCTTGGGCTCCTTCGATCAGTGACTGGACTGTGAGCCAACACGTATCGAGCCGGGTCGCATGAATATCATGGCAGCGCTTGCCGAGAGATTTATGTAACAATGTGCGGGCATACATGGTGCGTCTCCTGAGATTTGGCGATCTATTGGAGAACTTTATCGTGCCATGTATGCACTCTAATTAGCTTAACTTGTTATTTATCCTCAATATTTCATGGGGATATCTCAGGGTTTGTCCCCAATTGAATAGGTCATAGGCTGGCTGATACGTTATAATTTCCGCCCTTATCGAACGGGCCACGGCCTGTTGCGTAATTCGAACAGTTCAGTCCACCAAACAGGTTTCAGGTTGATCACATGAGTAACTATGTCCCCCTGCAGAATGACAAACACGCTAACCTCAAAGTCCGCGCTTCGAATGATTTCAGGCGCTTTAATGACCAGCACTTGATTCCCATAGTGATCCAGGATTTCTTCGGGCTGGCGTCGGAATTCCCTCTGGTTTTCGTTGCCAGTCAAAAAGATGGGAACCTGGTTCCGGTAGCGATGATGGGCTTGCGTGAAGGTGTCAATCTGTACTGTCAGGAAGAGAGTTACCCGGCCCAGGTAGTGCCGCTGGGCTTTACCACTGCGCCCTTTAGCCTGACCGCTGCCGATCCGCAGGGCGACCAGTTTGCCCTGCTCATCGACGAGGAAAGTCCGCTGGTGAGCGAAACGGAGGGGGAAGCTCTATTCAGCGAACAAGGCGAGCGCACCGCTTATCTGCAGGAACGCCTCGATGCCATAGAGCGGATCAGCCAGCAGAGTAACCAGACTCGCACCGTCTGCAAACTGCTCAACGACCTGAATTTGCTGAAGACCAAACAGCTGCAGCTGCGCATGGGACCGGATGCCCCCAGCTACAATATTGATGGCATTTACACGGTGGACGAGCAGGCGCTGAATGCCCTGTCAGATGAGCAGTATCTCGACCTGCGCAAGAAAGGCGTCATACCACTGATCTACGCCCACCTGGCCTCACTGCAACAGGTGCGCCGTATCCTGAAGAAGCAGGATGAAGCGGACCGGTCCAGCTCCGCTGCCTGAGCCCGGGGAAACGGCAGCAGCAGGGGACACAGCAGCAGGGGACACTAATTAGTTTAATAGCTTAAGAGAATCGCCGGCTGAGTAGGCTGATCGTTAAGTTATTAAACTAGGGTCTTAGGAAGCAGATTGACTAAATTGGGTTCTCTCTTAAGAGTCGCAAAAGCGTTTTGTAGACGTTATCACGACGATGGTTAAATCGAAATTCAGTCTCTTTTAGGTGCAGATAGAAGGTCCTCTTCGGGATACCTTTGAACTTGGATAGACGGAGTTTCGCATAGGCCCAAAATGACTCGATCCCGTTGATATGTGCTTTGTCATTTGCGAATTCGTTTTCGGCGTGACGAACTCGGTGGTGTTTGGCATAGCCGACATCTACCAGGCCATCATAGCCTCGCCAGCCGTCTGTGTGCAGGATGCTATCTAGACTCACTTGCCC
Organism: uncultured Pseudohongiella sp.; assembly: GCA_965212375.1. Classification (GTDB taxonomy): domain Bacteria; phylum Pseudomonadota; class Gammaproteobacteria; order Pseudomonadales; family Pseudohongiellaceae; genus UBA9145. The sequence goes on from OZ243108.1 coordinate 330,801, forward strand.
TCTAATTACTGGTAAAAGAGAGCGTTTTCGAGCATTCGGGACGATCTCGGTGAAGACATGACCATTGCGCTTGAAGATGCCAAACACGATGGTTTTACCGGCTGCGCCTCGTCCACGTTTTCCTCGGATTCGAGTTGGACCAAAGTAGGATTCGTCCATTTCGACTTCTCCCGAGAACGGAGATTGTTCTTCGCAGAACCGGGCAATTCGAGCACGTATTTTGAGGTAAATAGAGTTAGTAGATCGGGTACTTAAACCAGTCAGTTTCGCAGTATCCGATGCCGAAAAATCCATGGCAAACGCCCTAAGCAATTGCCTGAATTTGGCCTCACTGATTTTTGAATTTTTATAGTAACGGTTTTTACCGGTAATCATAGGCTCAGACGCATGTTAGCATGCGATCTGCTTCCTAAGACCCTAAACTATTAGTGTCCCCTATGCATAGAAAAGAGTGAATTCAGCTGTAAGGGCAATTTGAAACGAGCTAGTCACCAGGCTTGTGCGTCGTACCATCCTCTTCGTGCTTGTCCATGTGCGCATCCTTGAGAATTTCAATACCACCATAAGCCGCAATACCCGCCACGCCGGCACCCACTATCAAGTCAGGTAAGTTGTTATCGGTAAGGTAAATCAATACGCCAGCGATAATAATTCCGCCGTTGGCGACAAAGTCGTTGAAACTGAAAGTGATGGCAGCCCTCAAGTTAACGTCTTTGTCTTCGAGGCGCTTCAGCAAATAGAGTGACAATAAATTGATCACAGCGGCAATGAGCGCCATGGTAACCATGGTCCAGCCAATAGGGTCTGAGCCCGACAGGAACCGTCTTGCTGCATCAATGATAACCAGCCCTGCAAAAACTAGCAGCACGGTTCCTGATACTTTCGCCGCGCCCCGTTTCCATGCGCGAGACCGGGTCAGCGCCAGTAGACTTAAAGCATAGACTGCGGCGTCCGAAGTATTATCAAGTCCATTGGCAAGCAGTGCGCTGGAATCGGCAATGGCACCGCTTACCAGGAAACCGGCTGCAAGCAAGGCATTCAGAACCAGGACGATCCAGAGGGTTCGGCGTTTACTGGGCGAGTCTAAATCTATTTTTTCGTGCGTCATCTGCCTTATCCAGTTGCTTTCATATTGCTACTTCGAAAATCACTTTCATGCGTTGTCGCGAAGCCGATATCCGACAGGCGATGTGCATTTAGCTTTCTTTCGCGGCCTCGGTCCCGCTTTTCATATTCTTGTTAAAGATTAGATACAATGCGGGAAGCACAACAAGAGTAAGCAGTGTCGACGAGATAATGCCGCCAATCACAACAGTTGCGAGCGGCCGCTGAACTTCCGAACCAATACCTGTATTTAGCGCCATGGGCACAAAGCCAAGGCTTGCTACCAGAGCGGTCATTAGCACTGGCCTCAGCCTGGTCATTGCCCCTTCGGTTATCGCCAGTATCAGGTCGCGCTTCTCGAGCCACAGTGTTTTGATAAACGACAGCATCACCAATCCATTGAGTACTGCGATCCCCGACAACGCGATAAATCCGACGCCAGCGGTAATAGACAGAGGCATACCTCGGAGCCAAAGACTTAGTACGCCTCCAGTGAGTGCCAGCGGTACGCCGGTAAAGATCACTAGAGCGTCCCTGAATGACCCGAAGGCAATAAACAGCAATCCAAAAATCAGGGCCAGAGTGGCCGGGACCACCAGTGACAAGCGCTGACTTGCAGACTCCAGTTGCTCGAAGGTGCCCCCGTACTCGACAAAATAGCCGGGCGGCATTTGCACTTGTTCTGCCACTGTCTGCTGCACCTGCTGCACGAAGGAACCCAGATCACGGCCGCGCACGTTGGCACTGACCACAATACGTCGCTGGCCGTTTTCTCTGCTGATCCGGTTAGGTGAAAGCACCGTTTCAATACTGACAATTTCTTCGAGTGGCACATAGCCTGCGTCGGTTATGCTGCTATCTACTGGAACCGGTAGCCGTCGCAGCTGGTGCTCATCGGAGCGAATGGTCTCCGGAAGGCGCACTACCAGAGGAAATCGACGATCACCTTCGTATATGAGCCCAGCTTGCTCGCCGCCAATGGCTGCCGAGATAAGACTTTGTACTTCTTCAATTGTCAGGCCATATCGCGACATCATTTTGCGTTTTGGCGTAATGGTGAGCATCGGCAAGCCCTGAGTCTGCTCGATACGGGCATCTGCCGCACCCGGAATAGTATCAATCACGTCAAGAATATCATTGGCGGTTGTTGCAAGGGTGTCTAGGTCTTCCCCAAAAACAAGAATGCCGAGATCCGACCGGACTCCGGAAATCAGTTCATTGAAGCGCATCTGAATCGGTTGGGTTATTTCATAAATCTGACCTGGTAGCCTTGTGACTGTTTCCTCCATTTCTGCAACGAGGTTGGCTTTTTCCTTATCGGGATTGGGCCATTCGCTGCGGTCTTTGAGAATGACGAACGTATCCGCGATACTTGGCGGCATTGGGTCAGAGGCGATTTCAGGTGTGCCGATACGGGAAAAGACCTCAGCTACTTCCGGAAAACCTAGAATTTGCCGTTCCAAACTATCCTGCATCGCGATGGATTGCTGCAGACTTGTGCCCGGAGTGCGTAAAGCCTGAATAGTGATGTCACCTTCATCCAGCTGTGGAATGAACTCCGACCCCATAGTGCTGGCTAGCCACCCCGAGGTAGCGGCGATCACAATCGCAAGGCCAGCAACCAGCCAACGGAAGCGCAATGCCAGATCGAGAACCGGTCTATACGCCATTTCCGCCCCGCGCATGACCATATTCTTGCGTTCCGACACTTTGCCCCTGACAAAAAGTGCCACTGCCGCCGGCACGAAAGTCAGGGATAATAGCATTGCAGCAAGCAACGCCATGACAACAGTGCTTGCCATGGGGTGGAACATTTTGCCTTCAATTCCAGTGAGCGAAAAAATGGGCAAGTAGACAAGGGTAATAATAGTAACGCCAAACAGACTGGGGCGAATGACTTCACTGGTGGCTTTATAAACCACGTTCAGACGCTCCTTTAACGACAGAGAATCTTTGCCATCATAGGCCAGACCCAGCCTGCGAATGGAGTTCTCCACAATAATCACTGCGCCGTCGACAATCAGACCAAAGTCGAGGGCACCCAGACTCATCAGATTGGCGGAAACGCCAGTTTCAACCATGCCGGTAATGGTCGCCAGCATCGTAATGGGTATGACCATAGCGGTAATCAGTGCCGCTCGGAAGTTGCCAAGCAACAGGAGCAAAATAATGATGACGAGTAGAGCGCCTTCCAGCAGGTTGGTCCGCACGGTCTCGATGGTTTTGTCGACAAGATCGGTTCGATCGTAAAGTGCTTGTGCGGTCACTCCTTCCGGGAGTGAGGCGTTGATTCTGTCGAGTTCTGCGGCGACCCGGCGGGCCACGCTGCGTGAGTTTTCACCAATCAGCATGAATGCAGTACCCAGAACCGCTTCTTCGCCGGCATAGGTCGCCGCACCGGTGCGCAATTCACGGCCTATGGAAACTTCGGCCACATCGTTCACGCGAATTGGTATACCGTCACGATTGGCGACCATGACATCGCCAATTTCTGCCAGCGTTTTCAACTGCGCGGGTGAGCGTACCAACAACTGCTGACCGATTCGCTCGATGTATCCGGCGCCGATATTGGCGTTGTTTTCCCACAGCGCGTTGACGACATCGTGCATGGACAGATTCCAGCGTAGCAGCTTGGCCGGATCCGGGGTTACATGGAATTGTTTCTCATAGCCACCACTGGTATTAACTTCAGTTACGCCGTCGACCAGTATCAACTGGCGTTTAATGATCCAGTCCTGTATTTCACGCAGCGCAAATAAGTCATAAGGTTCACCATTGGCTTGTCGTGTGCCTTCTTCGGCGCGCACGACATACATAAAAATCTCACCCAGGCCGGTGGAGATCGGTCCCATCTGTGGTTCCAGCCCGGGCGGCAGCTGGCTCTTGATTGGCCCCAGTCGTTCATTGACGAGGTTGCGCGCAAAATAGATGTCCGTGCCTTCTTCAAAAACGACGGTTACCTGCGAGAGGCCGTAAGCTGACAGCGAGCGCGTATAGGACAGACTTGGCAGACCCGCCAGCGCCGTTTCGATAGGGAAGGTCACCCGCTGTTCCGCCTCAAGGGGAGAGTAGCCGGGCGCTTCCGTGTTGATCTGTACCTGTACGTTGGTGATGTCTGGCACTGCGTCAATGGGCAGGTTCTGATAGTTCCAGATGCCATAGGCGCACACAGCAAGCACGGCGACGAGAACGACCCATCGATCCCGAATCGCGCGATTGATAATTTTTTCCAACATGATCCAGTCTCCTAGTGGTCGTGTTCCACACCTTCTTTCTCAAGATCAGCTTTGATCAGGTAGCTGTTTTCAACGACATAGTGTTCACCAGCAGACAGACCATCGAGAACTTCGGTAAACCGCCCGTTGTTTCTTCCCAGGATCAACGGGCGCGGCACGTAGTGATCACCGTCTTCCACAAACACAACGCTGCGGTTCTCATAGAGTTGGATGGCATTGTTGTCCACGAGCAGATCGACTTCGGTTTGCTCGATAACTACCTGTCCTTCGACCAGCAGACCCGGTGACCAGCGCCCCTCTGGATTGGCTAGTGGCACCCGAGCCACCAGCGTGGGGGAGTTGGATTGACTTGGATACATGTAGCTAATTCGGCCATCGTCAGACAGGTGTTCCATAGTGATGTGCACGTTCATACCACTTTTGACGTACCTGGTATCGCCGGGGAACACAGTGAAATCGACCCAGAGCGATTGATAGTTGGCGATGGTCATTAAGGTCTGATCCATCGCTTGTTCACCCGGATTAGCATGCTTCTCCACCACAGTGCCGGTGATCGGCGCGAGAATGTCAAAAGCCTGCAAACTGCTGTTGGCTTCGATTGTGGCGATAACTTCACCGGCCTCAACCCGGTCGCCAAGCGCTGGATTGATGCGCTGAATCATCCCCGGGTAGCGAGCTGAAACGTGGCTGACCAGCTGTGGATCCGGCATCGTCCTGCCGAACAGCTGCAGGGTCAATTCAAGGTTGCCACCGCCCGCAATAGCGGTGCGTATTTCAAGCTCATCCGCCATTTCGGGCGGTATTTCCGCGAACTCGGCATGGTCCTCTTCATGCTCTTGTTCGGCAGCGAATACCGCCATTGGCAATCCCGGTAGCAAGAGGCTGAGGGCAGCTGCCATCGCGGCATAGTGTAGGTTGTGTGATAGTTTGAAGTGGTCCATGGTGATCTCCAGATTACTGGGCAAGCAGCGGCTGGCCGCTGAGCCTTTCAATTTCTGCTCGTAACTTGTGTGCCCTGGTGGCGCTATTGATCAGAGCCAGTTCGGCATCGAGGTATTCCTGTTGTGCTGAAATCAGCTCAAGATAGCTGTAGGTGCCATTCTCATATGCTGCACGCGACTGCTCCTGAACGTCCGCCAGACGCGGAAGAATTCCGTCACGCAACAAGTCAACCTCGGCAATGGTTTGCTCAAGGCGTTGATATAGCGAAGTGATTTCCGCCTTCAAGCGGTTCAGGGTAACGGCGCGTCGAGTTTCCACTTCCTGCAGCCGGGCGCGAGCCTCTCGAATCCTCCCCTGCGCCCGGGATTCCGCAAATAGCGGCATACTGATTCCGACAGTGAATGCCGTATCGTTGATTTCCCTGAGATGACGAATGCCTGCTGACCATTGGATGTTGGTTTGTGCAAGCGAGTTGGCTTGCCGTAATTCGGCTTCGCGAAGGCGTTCCTCAGTAGCGTAAATTGCAATATCAGGATTGCTGTCAAGGTTCGTCAACAGTGCCTGAAGCGAGCCCGGCTCGCCAACAACCAACAGATTGGCATCGACGGCATCAAACTGTGGCTCACTGCGACCCCACATTGACGACAGTCTGACGCGGGCACTTTCCAGCAACGCGCGTGCCTTGGCTTCGGCAGCTTCCGCGCGCAACCTTGCCGCCTCGGCCCTATCCTGTTCCAGTTGTGGTGATCGTCCCGCCGCAACCAACGGCTCCAGCAAGGTAATGGTCTGGACGGCAATTTCTGTCGCTCTGCGCTGCAGATTGACCAGCCCCTGGGCGGACACGACATCAATAAATCGCTGAGTGGTCTCGCCGAGCAGATCAAGCTCGACAACCCGCTGCTCTGCTTCAAGCATGTCGAGGCGTCGATTGCTTACGCCCAGCCGCGCCTGACGTTTGCCGCCGAGCTCAACAACTTGAGACAGGCCAATATTAATCTCCGGTGCTGAAAAATCCTGCCTGTTTCCGGTGCCAAGAAACTCCTCGATGCCCGCGTTGACGCGCAGTGGAGGTGTCAGGTTTGCCGATTCACGCTCGCCAAGCAAGGCATCCTCGCGCAGTGGAAAGCTGCGCAAACGAGGGTTGGATTGCATGACATTTTCATAGGCGTCACGCAAATTTATAGTGTCGGTCACTGCTTCCTGCGCAATGGCCGAATGACTCATGCTAGTAAGGAATAGCGTGAGCAACAGATTCCTGAAGCTCATACGTTTGTCTCCCGAAAAAATCTGACGAACGCCGATACACCGACACGGAGTATCGGGATGGCTCTTTAAAAAAAGGAGGTCAGACTAACTCAGGAGGTGCCCGGGAGGGCGGGAGAGACCGTGATGATTGTTGTGGCGGAACGACTTGTTCCGGCGGCACCTTTGCGGGGGAATAGCTTGTTGCTGTTAACGAAAATTCAGCAGGAAGAATAGCCGTAGAATCAGCCGTATGTTTGGCGAGTTTCGCCAGCACGATTTCCAGCGACAGTTCCGTTTCAATGTCTGCTTTGTTGCTGTCATGCCCGGTTTCGCCAGTATCGTCGGAATGTGTTTCCTTCGATTCAAAATGGACTGACACTGGCGCTTCGTCACCATCAAGGCAGTAGCGAAGATGGATATGGGAGGCCGAGCTAAGGACGAGTAAGAGCACGGCAGCGAAGGCCGGTACAAATCGTATTGTGGATAAGCTCTTGGCGTGATGCATACTGAAACGCTTAGTCAGATTCAATGTCTTTCGCTCGGCCGGTGTTCTGACCCATAATTCATGCCCGTCAACTGAAGGGTCTTTGGTTGCTTGTAAACAGAGTAACAAAATTTGCCTAACAAAGATGTGATTTTTCTTTTCAGGCTATTTTTAACTGAAAAACAACGAGATAAGTCAACGTTTTGTGCGCTTAGCAGCATCTGAACACAGCTTGCTCAGTTTTAATCGGCGATCAGTCGCAGCTATGGTCATGATTAGCAAGATCAGTACCGTTTTCTCCGCAACTGCGTTTTTGATCGTCGCCATCATGGCAATGCTTGCCTATTCCATTGTCAAGCCAGCGAAGCGTTTATGGCCCCCCAGCGGCCCAGAAATCCTGGCAATACTACCGGGCAATAATAAATAGTGTGGTTATTCACGCTCCTTGCTTTCAGCGGCCTCATTGTTGTTGGGTTGCTTGACTGGAACAGCCTGGACTGGCCGCCTGACCTGCGCTGGTTTTTCGGAATAGTGATGATTCTGGGCGGCAACATTTTGGCCTGGACCGGTGTCTGGCAGTTAAGTATGACAACGACATCAGGCAGCAGGGGGACCCTTGGTGACAAAAGGGTTGTATCGCTACAGCAGAAATCCGCAGTACCTGGGTGACATTATCATTATTGGCGGGTGAGCAGTGCTTTCCGCATTCCTGTTGGCTATTTCCTTGTGCCTTGCAGGAACTATCACTTTTATCTTGGTTCCCTTTGCCGAAGAAACCTGGCTTCTAGAATTGCATGGTGACGCTTATCGCCATTATTTTAGGCGGGTTGGCCGATTCTTTGACTTCCGAGCATGACCAAAGGCTCTATTAATAATTTACCGCCATTAGATATTGTTGTATCAGTCAGCACGATCCTGTGATGGATCTAGGTTATCCAGCACATGGCTTCGTAAAAATCTGCTGTGGGACTGCCACTGTCCTGCGGATTTTGAAATACAAATTGGATGGAACAATCGAGTAAGCGATTCCGAATAGGCCTCTGCGCGTGATATAGCGCGAACGCTGGTGCAATATTATTGGAAGTTTTCGCGTGCTGTGACGTTCTCAGTAGTATAGGTAAGACAAGTCTTGTTGGTTCACGCTCAACGTTGCTTGACATTCGGGTAGGTCTAAGTGATTTAATAAGCGACTAGTAACAAAGGACCAGACACAGTTCAATGTGTAAAAAAGTTCTGACCAGTTTTCTCGTAATTATCTTGGTGGCTCCGCTAAATGTTGGCGCAGCTGCCTGGATGGCTATGAGCATGGGCAATTCAGAGCAGCACGTACAGCACATGACTAGCCCGGGCGGTGATCACAGCGCCCAGGTGGGTGCTGCAAACATCGACTCGTCGGACCTTACCCAGTCTTCGATTATGCATGAGCACGATGCCTCTGACTGTGAAGAACACTGCGCTTCCTGTACCAATCACTGTTCCAGTCTGGGAATCGTGACCTCGTCTTCGGGGCTGTTTGACCCCGAGCTCCATGTGACCGGAGTCTTCTCCGGTACTGTCTCAAGCCGCCTTGAGCTCCTTTTCAGGCCGCCGATCCTCGCCTGAGGGTCAGTGGGTCGATTCAAGACTCGGGGCTGCCAGCTATTTAGCTGGCAAGTTAGCGTCCTTTTCTATTGTCCTGTTATCGCTGACGGCAAACCGTTTGTGATAGCCCATCCCCCACTGATCCTGATCCTGGTTTAAAGAATCTCTGCCTGGCGCTTTCTCGCGCCAGCAATGAACCCGATTAGGAGTAACTAATGCAGCACACAAACTGGCGCCAGCGACAGCTGACAGCGCCAACGGATCTTACCGTCAGGTCGAGACGGCGTTTTGTTCAGGGGCTTGCGGCCGGTGGTGTTCTGGGCGCAGTGCCATTGGGTCAGCATGCCTATGGTCAAGGCTCGCTTCCGGGAAATACTGATGTGCCGGTGCTGAGCGGGACTACGTTTAATCTCACGATTGACCGATTGCCCGTAAATTTCACTGGCGTTACGAGAATGGCAACTGCCATTAATGGCACGTTACCGGGGCCGACTCTGCGTTGGAAAGAAGGAGATACGGTCACGATCAATGTGACCAACCGGCTGTCAGAAACCACGTCGATCCACTGGCACGGAATGATTCTGCCCTACGACATGGACGGCGTGCCAGGTCTGAGCTACCCAGGGATCCGTCCCGGTGAGACCTTTCAGTATCGCTTCAAGGTTAAGCAAAGCGGTACGTACTGGTACCACTCACACTCCGGCTTTCAAGAGATGACCGGGATGTATGGGTCAATCATTATCGATCCAGCCCAGGAAGATCGTGTTCAGGCAGATCGGGATCACGTCATTTTGCTTTCGGAGTGGACCGATGAAGATCCGCACTATGTTTTTCAGAAACTGAAAACCATGGGCCATCTGTATAACTTCAATCAGCCAACACTGCCCGGATTCCTTGAAGACATTGCCAGGGACGGGATGCAAGCCGCATTTAGCAGGCGTGACATGTTTAACGTGATGCGAATGAAGCCTACTGACCTTGCTGACCTTTCGGCAGAAACTCTGACCTACCTGATGAATGGCGTTACACCCAGCGGGAACGGCACGAAGCTGTTCAATCCGGGCGAGACAGTGCGACTGCGGGTTATCAATGGGGCCGGTAATACATTTTTCGATCTGCGGATTCCCGAATTGCCGCTCACGGTTGTACAGGTGGATGGCATTGATGTGGAACCGGTAACCGTTGACGAATTTCGACTTGGACCCGGTGAAACCTGCGACGTGGTTGTAAGACCCGTTGCCGATGCCTATTCGATTTTTGCAGAAACCATGGAGCGATCCGGGTTTGCCCTGGGCACGTTGGCGACCCGGCCGGGGCTTAGGGCGCCAATCCCGGAGCCACGCCAGGTCCAATGGCTTTCCATGACAGACATGATGGGCAACATGAATACTATGTCGGGGGCCGATCACGACATGGGGCACATGCAGCACGCGAATGGCCATGATGCCATGAACACCATGAATAGCCCCGCAGTTGTCGCTCGCCATGCCAGTTCCGAATATGGAGCGTCTACGGATATGCGGGTCGATAGCCCGCGAACCAATCTGGACGATCCGGGTGTGGGCTTGCGTGAAACTTCACGCAGAGTATTGACTCTGTCTGACCTTAGCTCACTGGATGGTGAGGTCGACAAGCGAGAGCCCGGTAGAGAGATAGAACTACACCTTACCGGAAACATGGAGCGCTACAGCTGGTCTATCGATGGACTTGAATACGGAGACTCGACTCCGGTCCATTTTCACCATGGCGAGAAACTGCGTGTTCATCTGCACAACGACACAATGATGACCCATCCGATGCATCTTCATGGAATGTGGAGTGACCTGGAGGATGCGGATGGTAACTATCTGACTCGCCGTCACACCATCCCTGTGCAGCCTGCGCAGCGTGTCAGTTTTAGCGTCACAGCAGACGCGCTTGGTCGCTGGGCCTGGCACTGCCATTTGCTGCTGCATATGGATGCAGGGATGTTCAGAGAAGTGATAGTCGCATGAAGTATTTCAATGGATTGCTCAGTCTGATTTGCTTTTTCCTCTTAAGTTCATCGTTGCTCATGGTGGCGTCTACTGCCGCTGCCCAGGATCATTCGGGCCATGCCCAGGAATCGCTTGCAGTAGAGCAGGATCATCCTGCACACGGAAACATGCAGACTCATGCTGGTCATGAATCCGAACACGACGGTGCCATGCCTATGGACACAATGCAGATGGAAATGCTTGACCAGTCCAGGAGTCAAGCCCCAAGAGATCCGCATGCCTATTCTGGCGGCTACACGCGTACCGAGGGCCCATACTCATTGCCAAAGTCCCAGCAACTGGAGTTGGCAGACGAAGCTATCCTGAGCGGCATCTGGGTGGACCGGCTAGAGACACGGCAAGGTGATGCTGAAGACTTTCAGGAGCTGGTGGGCCAAATCTGGTTTGGAAACAGCTATCAGCGCGTTGTGCTGCGCACCGAACTGGAACGGCGCGATCAAACTATTGAAGAGTCGAGAACTGAGCTGCTGTACACGCGCGCCTTTTCGCCATTTTGGAATCTCGAAGTCGGCGGCCGCTACGACCACGGCGACAACGCGCATCGCGAATGGTTCGCAATCGGCGTCGCTGGATTGGCGCCGTACTGGATCGAATTAAACGCAACGGCCTACATCAACCCTGAAGGCCATACTGCCGCTACCGTAGAGGCGGAGTACGATTTGTATCTCAGCCAACGCCTAGTCCTGCAGCCCAGGGTGGAAATGGATTTTTATGGCGATTCGGATCTAGAGGCAGGTCACGGTAGAGGTTTATCCAAAAGCCTGATGGGTTTCCGATTGCGTTATGACTATGACCGTCAATTTTCGCCGTATATCGGTTATGAAAGGGTGCACCGTCATGGTGAGGCAACGGATATCTTTAAGGCATTCAATCAACACCGCGAAAACCAGTGGCTCGCTGGGTTTCGATTTTGGTTTTAGACTGACAAATCTTTCACTGGAGAATCTAGATGAAGAAATTATTGCTGTTAATCTCGCTAAGCTTGTTATGGGTTGGAGCCGCATCTGCCCACACGGCGCTGTCAAATTCCTCGCCGTCCGATGGCGACGAGTTGTCCCAATCACCAACGAAGATTGAGTTCGAATTCACGGAGTCAGTTCGCTTGCTGCGTGCTGATCTGCTGAACGTTCAGAGCGAGTCCCAAGTGCAAGTGGATATTGGTTTTAAAACGCCGTCGTCAGCGGCAGAGCAACATTCTGTAACTGTGCCCGAATTGTCACCCGGAACCTATCGAGTCGATTGGTCAGTGATGGGTGCAGACGGACACCCAGTGCGTGGTGCGTTTTCATTTGAGATCAAGGCAGCGGCAGAACCAGGTTCTGATGCTGAAAAACATAGCCATGACGCGCACTGAATCAAGGCGCTTACGAAGAATAGTTCTGGGATAGTCAGTTAATGAATTGGTCCATCTTAAGTGTTGCCAGCAAGGCTTTTTACCTGGCAGGCATGGCAGCCGTTATCGGTGGAAGCGGCGCTTATTTACTATTTCTGTCGGCGAACCTGATTCTGGTCCGGAAGATTGTGTTTTACGTCGTTGCGGGCTCGGTTATTGGACTGTTCGGGTCGACAGGCTTTTTCATGTTTCAGGTTGGGGTGGTCAATGGTGCAGGACTCCAGGGAATGTTTGACTGGGCCATGGTTAAAACACTATTCGATACGAACCTGGGTACGGGGACAGTCGCTAGGCTGGTAGGTTTCCTTACGGCCGGTTTTGTATGGATTATTGTCTGGTATGACAGCAATGACGAGCGATTGTCTCTTTCGAATCCGCTAATGATTCTGGCACTGTTGATTTTAAGCGCTGGAACATTTGCGTGGAGTACGACGCTGACGGGGCACATATCTACTTTGGCTTTGGGTACCCGCATCGTGCTCGCCGTGCACATCCTGGCTGTACTGTTATGGATTGGTTCTCTGTGGCCTATGCGGGAAATTTGTAGCGCCAGCGACCAGGACACACTCTCCCTGATTATGACGCGTTACGGGAGGATCGCTGTATTTATCGTTGTAGTGGTGCTGTTGTCTGGGTTCTGGATGATTCTTCAGTTGTTAAATGAGCCCCATGAGATCATAACGACCAGTTATGGACGGGTTCTGTCATTAAAGCTTTTGGGTGTAGCAGGACTCCTTGCAATTGCCGCGCGGCACAAGTTCATCCTTGTCCCCGACCTGAATAAGACTAATGGTGCTACAAGACTTCAGCGATCAATCGATATTGAAGTCATCATTGCGCTGTTGGTCGTACTTTGCACTGCTGTAGTAACTACGGCTATTGGTCCTGCAATGAATGCCTAGAGGTATTGACCTGTGAGTAGCTCGTAAGTTTAGAGTGACAACGTGGTTTTTGGTCCTAGGAGTTAATGTCAACTTGAACCGTAGTTCTAATTCATGCAGTGTGACTGCAAAGCCTTGCCGGAAAACCTGCGGTCGTATACTGGTATTCGAATTGCTTATAACAGGCGAGAACTGAAATGAAAGTCGTTGAACTCGCAAGAAAGGTGTCAGTCACGCCAGATTCGGTTCGCTATTACACGAGGATAGGGTTACTGGAGCCGCATAGAAATCGCGCGAATGGGTACAAGGACTACAGTCTTCGGGATGAGTCCAGGCTCAGGTTTATTTTAAGTGCAAGACAGTTAGGTTTCAGTATCCAAGACATTCAACAGATTGTAGGGGTTGCTGATAAGGGTGACACACCCTGCCCTCTCGTGCGCGAACTAATCGCACAACGCCTGGCTGAAACGGAGAAGAACTTCGCTACTCTTTTAAAGCTTCGGGAGCGGATGAGTTTGGCAGTGACGCGATGGGCACAAGAGCCAAATAAGGAACCGACGGCAGACATGATTTGCCACCTAATAGAAGACTTTGAAACCAGCTAGGTTCTATACAGTGAGTTAGTGAAGCTCTATTCACTGCCTTGTGTTGGTTGGGAACTTACCCAAAAAATAAACGTAAGCTACGGCAGAGTTAGAATCTGAGAGCGCTGAGCTGAGCCCTGGAGATTGGAAGCCTATGGATAAAAAAGAACACAACTCTCATCAACGGTCGACCCAAGATGGTTTGCTCCAGGATCCAGTCTGTGGGATGCAGGTCAAACCGGGGTCCGACTACCAGTTTGACTACGATGGTGAATCATATGCCTTCTGTAGCGACCACTGCTTACAGAAATTTACTAAAAATCCGGAACAATATTTGAACGCGTCGGATGAGCCGGAGAACACTACTGACAACTCGAATGCCTGGTACACCTGCCCCATGCATCCCGAAATCAGGCAGATTGGGCCGGGTACTTGTCCCAAGTGCGGTATGGCGCTGGAGCCGGAAACGCCGAGCCTTGACGATGAGGAAAACCCGGAATTGGCAGACTTTCGCCAGCGCTTTTGGCTGTCGCTACCGTTTACGCTGGTTGTATTTGTTTTGGCCATGTTCGGTCACGGACGAGGCTGGCTCCCGCATGGGTGGCAACCCTGGGTCGAACTCGTGTTAACCACGCCAGTGGTGTTGTGGTCCGGGCTGCCGTTCTTTATTCGAGGCGCTCAGTCAGTAATTAACAGAAGCCCGAATATGTGGACGTTGATAGGGCTGGGTACGTCGCTCGCCTATCTCTACAGCCTTGTCGCAACTGTTGTGCCGGATATATTTCCTGAATCATTTATTACTGATGGACAAGTTGCTGTGTATTTCGAGGCTGCTGCCGTCATTATCACGTTGACACTGCTTGGGCAGTTGATGGAGCTGAAGGCAAGAGAGAAAACTTCAGCGGCCATCAAGGCATTGCTCGACCTGGCGCCAAAAAAGGCAAGGCGCATCAATGACGATGGCGAAGAAGAAGAGGTCTCTATCGACAGTATTCAGGTGGGAGACCGATTGCGCGTTACGCCAGGCGAGAAAATACCGGTCGATGGTGTCGTTGTAGAAGGCCGCAGTTCCGTGGATGAGTCCATGTTAACCGGAGAACCCTTACCGGTTGGTAAAGAAGAAGGTGACAAAGTAATCGGTGCTACACAGAACACCAGTGGCAGTCTTGTTATCCGATCCGAATTGGTGGGCGAAGATACCACTCTGTCACAGATTGTTCAGATGGTGGCGCAGGCCCAGCGTTCTCGAGCGCCGATGCAAAGATTGGCTGATATTGTCGCGGGTTATTTTGTGCTCATCGTGGTGGCGATCGCTGTGCTCACATTTTTTGTTTGGGGATTATTCGGTCCACAGCCAGCCTGGGTATACGGACTGATTAATGCAGTAGCAGTGCTGATTATCGCCTGTCCTTGTGCGCTAGGTTTGGCAACGCCAATGTCCATCATGGTGGCGACAGGAAAGGCGGCGAACCACGGGGTGTTATTCAAGGATGCAGCGGCCATTGAGTCACTGAAGAAAATCACCGCAGTTGTGGTTGACAAGACAGGCACGCTGACTGAGGGAAAGCCTGTATTCCGTGAAGCTGGAGCCATAGGTGAAGAAGATAGCGATTCGATTCTCCAATTGGCGGCCAGTCTGGACCAGGGCAGCGAGCATCCACTGGCCAAAGCGATTGTTACAGCAGCACGTGAACGAGAACTGAAGCTGAGTTCTGTGGATGAGTTTGATTCTGCCAGTGGTATTGGCGTAACCGGTGAAGTCGATGGCAAGAAACTGGCACTGGGTAATACAACATTCATGAAGCAGATGGATATTGATATTGAGGAGGCAGCGGAGCTTGTTGAGGGAATGAATCGTGAAGGTGCAAGCATCATCTATTTGGGAAGTTCAGGGAAATTACTCGGAATTCTTGCGGTCGCTGATCCGATTAAAGCAAGCACTGCCGAAGCAATTCAGGCGTTGCATGGGCGTAATTTGAAAGTAGTTATGGCGACGGGTGACGGGGAAGCTACAGCCAAGGCTGTTGCTCGTGAGCTTGATATCGATGAGGTCCACAGTGAAGTCACTCCCGAGGACAAAATGAATCTCATTGAAAAACTACAGCAAGAGGGTCATCGCGTGGCGATGGCAGGAGATGGAATTAACGATGCTCCAGCATTGGCGAAGGCCGATGTCGGTATCGCCATGGGAACGGGCACTGATGTAGCCATGAGTAGTGCACAAGTAACCCTGGTCAAGGGTGATCTCAGAGGAATAGTGCAGGCACGACTTATCTCTGAACAGACAGTCATCAATATGCGCCAGAATCTCATTTTCGCATTAATGTACAACAGTGTTGGTGTGCCTATAGCGGCAGGTGTCCTGTTCCCATTTTTCGGAATATTGCTTTCCCCGTTGATTGCTGCGCTTGCAATGAGTCTGAGTTCGGTTTCTGTTGTCGGCAATGCTTTGAGACTAAGAACACAGAAGATTGGTTAATACATTTGCAGAAGTTTAAGTTGGGGAATTTGATACGAGCAAATATTGGCTCGCAATGTCAATCAGATTGACCAGGAGGATTCTATGAAGCTCGATGCAGTGAAATTTGGTCTGGCGGCAGCCTATGCCGTCATAATTGTCTGGGTGTTCTGTACGATTCTAGTCGTGTTATTGCCCGGCATGTCTATGAGTATGGGTGGCTATATGATGCACGCCGACTTTAGTGGCATGGCATGGCAAATGGGAATGACGGGATTTATAGCCGGCCTGATTTTGTGGGCTGTGACGGCTGGAGTATTTGCCTGGTTGTTAGCGACAATCTACAACAAGTTGGTGTAGCTATATGAATGTCTCATTCTGGTCCAGTAAACATGGTTTTGTGGCATTGCTATTCATTGCCGCAGTTTCCTATTTTCTATTGATAGAGCATCGCCAACATTTTTTTGAGTGGCTTCCCTACTTGATAATTCTTGCCTGCCCCGCGATGCACTTGTTCATGCATCATGGTCATGGTAGCCACTCGCATAGGAATGACGGCAGTAACTCAAATAGCAACGCTCATGGTTCTGGAAATAGAGCCGGTTCCAATGATGAGCGAGTTCACTAGGAGTCTTGGCGTACGTTGTGATGGAAAGTCAATCTGATTATGGTTTGTGGATGCTCGTGATACTGAATTCGGCGATATTTATCTTCTTCGCGTTCAGTTTCACGAAGCCACAAACGAAGACCGACTGGCGCAGTTTGGGTGTGTTTTCTGCATTCATTGTGGCCTTGTTTGCAGAGATGTACGGTTTTCCTCTGACAATCTATTTTCTGTCAGGATGGCTCAGTGAGCATTATCCAGGCACCGACTTTCTTGCCCATGAGAACGGCCATTTACTGCATACGCTATTGGGCTTGCAGGGTAATGCGCATTTCGACGTGCTGCACATTGCTTCCAATGTGCTGATTATAGCTGGATTTTTTATTCTGGCCTCTGCATGGAGTGTATTACATAGTGCTCAAAAAGCGGGCGAACTCGCTACTTCGGGTTGGTATGCACGATGTCGCCATCCCCAGTACCTCGCCTTCATTCTTATCATGTTTGGCTTCCTTATGCAGTGGCCAACAATACCCACGCTGATCATGTTCCCAATACTCGTAGTGGTTTACACGCGATTGGCTAAAAAAGAGGAAAAAGCAGCTGTTCTGGAGTTTGGGGAAGAGTATTTGGAGTATAGAGCGACCACGCCAGCATGGATATCAAGGCTGAAGTATGAGTTTAGAGGCAGTCACTAGTTCTAGTGGTAGCAGTAATCGGAGATTGGTTTTTATGTTGGCTCGAATTCACAAATAATGTCACGCAATGCTTGATAGTGTCGCTATTCAAAAACATGCAAAATGTAAATAGGTGCCAAAGTGTTCAAAAATATATCAGAGATCAAGGCTTTAAGTCAGAAAAGAGCTCTGTCATATAGCAGAAATATATTTCTATTCCTTGTTGTTCTAGTCGAATCGGTGTCTTTGAGCTTCGCTCAAGAGAACCTCAGCCTGACACTGGAAGAAGCTATCGAATTGGCTGTGCAGGGCGACGATTGGCTACTGATTAATAGGCAGGAGGAGGATGCTTTGCTGGAAGAGGCCGTTGCCGCCTCTGAGCTGCCGGATCCAAAAATGATGGTAGGACTCGCCAATCTACCGCTTGATTCATTCGCTTTTGAACAGGAGCCTATGACTCAGTTTCGATTAGGAGTTAATCAATCGTTCCCTCGTGGTGCTACCAGAGAGTTGCTTAGTAAGAAAATTGGTTTGCAAAGCCAGGTAAATCCTATCCATCGGGAGAATCGCGCAGCTAATGTCAAGCTTGAGGTGACGGGTCTTTGGCTCGATGTCTATTTGGCGGCACAATCAATTTTACTAATAGAGAACGACAGAGACCTGTTTGAGCAGTTGGTTGATATTACCAGTGCGCGCTACACATCCGCTGCAGGACTGTCGAGGCAACAGGACCTGATTCGCGCCGAACTTGAATTGGTGAGGTTGGATGAAAGACTGGCTGCGTTGAGACAACGACAGGAGAGCAACAAGCAAAGGCTCGCGGAATGGCTGCCTTATGAAGTTGTCTCATTGCCCTTTAATACAGAACTACCGGAGCTGGAACCTTCGGAAGCAGGGCTCAGTAGTTTAAATCAGGCTGCTGAGTTTTTTCGGGATCATCCCATCATTAGAGCAAATGAAAAACAAATTGAGATTGCTCAGACACAGGTCGAAATTACTCGACAAAGTTTCAAACCCTCGTTCAGCGTGGGTGCAAGCTATGGATACAGAGACCGTTCGCCACAAGGAATAGATCGGGATGATTTTGTTTCTTTCGATCTAAATTTCGACCTGCCCATTTTTACCAAAAACCGGCAAAAACCAAGATTGCGAGCCAGCCAGTACCGGGCATCGGCGCGACAAACTGAGAAAATGCTACTGATCAAGGAATTGTTTGCGCGCTATCAAGAAGCGCAGGCACAACTTGAGATGCTGGATGAGCGCAGAGCCATATTTAACGATTCCTTGCTCTCTCAATTGTCTGATTTGACCGAGGCAACCCTATCCTCCTATACCGCAGACGAAGGTGATTTCGAGGAAGTTATGCGTGCGTATATTGCCCAGCTCAATGCCAATATAGAGTTGCTACAGCTCGATATTGACCGTCTTAAAGTGATTTCATTACTTGATTACCTGGCAACCAGATCAAATTCCGAGGTGAATCTATGAACAAAACTCAAGTGTTGCCCTATCTGTTCACCGGATTGCTGGGCAGTGTTGCCGGTGGGGTGGCGGTCTACAGTTTGAACGCTGATAACGGTACCGTTGAAAGCCAGGCAGCAGAGCCGCTCTACTGGGTGTCTCCCATGGACCCTACCTATCGGCGGGATAGTCCTGGAACATCACCGATGGGAATGGAGCTGGTGCCCGTTTTTGCGGGCGATGACTCGAGTAGCCCTGGCACTGTCACAATATCTCCCCTGGTTGAGAATAATTTTGGAGTTCGCACCGCGCTCGTTGAAAAAGCTTCATTTAAAAGTACGATCCGCACCGTTGGGTATGTCCAATTTGACGAAGACAGGTTGGTCAACCTGCATCCCAGAGTCGAGGGTTGGATCGATGAACTATTTGTCAAGGCACAGGGGGAGTTCATAGAGGAAGGGGAGCCGCTCTATTCTATTTACTCCCCGACGCTAGTCAATGCGCAAGAAGAGTTGCTACTCGCCATGGGCCGCGATAACGACAGATTTGAGATCTCGGCAGAAGAGCGATTGCTGGCTTTGCAAGTGCCACAATCCTTGATTGATGAAGTGAAGCAATCCCGGCGCGTTTTCAGGAATGTCACAGTCTATGCGCCGCGTAGTGGTCTGATTGCGAGCCTGGGGGTTAGAGAAGGGCAATTTGTGCAACCGGGCAACCAAGTTCTGTCCATAGGGGTACTCGATGAAGTTTGGGTGATAGCAGAAGTATTCGAGCGTCAAGCGAATCTGGTATCGGTAGGTGACCCCGTAAACATGACCTTGGACTATCTTCCAGGCAGAAATTGGCAGGGAGTAGTTGATTTCATTTATCCAACACTGGACGAGCAGACAAGGACGGTGGCCGTGCGATTGCGATTTCGTAATCCAGGCCAGGAGTTGAAACCCAATATGTTCGCTCAAGTAACTATTCAGCATAGTGAAGACGGCGAGCAAGTATTGCTGGTTCCTCAGAGTGCGGTCATCCGGACAGGAACACAGGATCGAGTCGTGCTGGCTTTGGGTGAGGGGCGATTCAAGTCGGTGGAAGTGGCTCTTGGGCGCAGCGGTGATCAGAATATTGAGATCTTGGCGGGTCTTCAGGCCGGTGATCGAATAGTCACGTCTGCACACTTCTTGCTGGATTCGGAATCCAGCATTACTTCTGATTTCTTGCGAATGTCGCCAGATGGGGCAATGTCCAGTGATGAAATGGAAGCAATGCCAGATACTACTGAGGCTATGGCAGCTGAAGCAATCGAAGCTACGAGCGGCCGTGGAGATTTAGTGTGGAGCAGTGGTGTTGTGGAGCATGTAATGGAATCAGAGCGGATGATCTCTATTACGCACGCACCGGTGCCCCAATGGGAATGGCCGGAAATGACCATGAGTTTTGAGTTGGCAGAAGACATTGATACTGCGGAAATTGAAACAGGTGGAGAATATGAGTTTCAAATGAACCGACTTACTGGGAACCGAATAGTCATAACAGAATTGAATACAGTTGATTCGGTTCAATAGATCTGGGTGTTTAAATGATCGAAACCATAATACGTTGGTCCATCAACAATCGCTTCTTCGTGTTGTTGAGTACTGCATTTCTGTTAGCCTTTGGAGCCTATGCGCTGCAGCAGACTCCAGTTGATGCACTGCCAGATCTTTCGGATGTGCAAGTTATAGTCAAAACTTCATACCCTGGCCAGGCGCCACAAGTGGTAGAAGATCAGGTGACTTATCCACTTACTACCGCAATGCTCTCGGTGCCAGGCGCGGTTACCGTACGTGGCTATTCCTTCTTTGGCGACTCCTTCGTTTACGTAATATTCGATGATGATACTGATCTCTACTGGGCACGTAGCCGAGTGCTTGAATACCTCAATCAAGTAGCTGGAGATCTACCTGCAACTGCGGAACCTCAGCTGGGGCCTGATGCAACAGGGGTTGGTTGGGTTTATTTGTACTCACTGATAGATCGCACGGGGCAAAATGATCTTGGTCAACTGCGCAGCATTCAGGACTGGTTTCTAAAATACGAATTACAAACCGTGCCTGGAGTTTCTGAGGTCGCAACTATTGGCGGCATGGTCAAGCAGTATCAGATTCAGGTTGACCCGGAAAAACTCAGAGCTTTCGGGATGCCTCTGAGTCATATCCAGATGGCCATCCGACAGGGCAACCAGGAGTCTGGCGCGTCTGTCGTAGAAATGGCAGAAGCTGAATATATGGTTCTCGTAGACGGCTACCTATCTACTATTGAGGATCTAAAAAATATTCCACTTGGGATGAATGAGAACGGCACGCCAGTGCTGTTGAAAGACATTGCAGAGATAAACCTGGGGCCGCAGTTACGCCGGGGAATCGCAGAACTAAACGGAGAAGGAGAGACAGTTGGTGGCGTCGTCGTTATGCGCTTTGGAGAGAATGCCGCAAACGTGATTGATGCGGTGAAAGCCAAACTTGAGGAACTAAAACAGGGTCTACCGCCGGGTGTGGAAATAGTAACTGTATACGATCGCTCAGACTTGATTGAGCAATCTATCGACACACTGGTGGTACAGCTGTTGCAAGAAATTGTAATCGTTGCGCTGATCTGCTTTTTGTTTCTATTGCATTTCCGCTCTTCGCTTGTCGCTATCCTGAGTTTGCCAGTAGGCGTCCTGGCAGCATACATAATTATGTATTTTCAAGGTATTAACGCAAATATTCTTTCCCTGGGCGGCATAGCGATTGCCATAGGGGCGATGATAGATGGTGCCATCATCATGGTTGAGAACATGCACAACCAGATGGAGCGCACTCCTTTAACCGATGCGAATCGCTGGCAAGTAGTGACACAATCCGCGCTGGAAGTCGGGCCGGCGTTATTTTTCAGTCTGTTGATTATCACCGTTAGTTTCATCCCTGTGTTTACCCTTCAGGCTCAAGAAGGCCGTATGTTTACGCCCCTGGCGTTTACCAAGACCTATGCGATGGCAGCTTCGGCGCTTATTGCTATTACCCTTGTTCCTGTGCTTATGGGTTACTTTATCCGTGGAAAGGTCCGCAGCCAGAATAAAAACCCGATTAGCAGAGTTTTGGTCAATTGCTATCGGCCGCTTGTCCAAATAGTCATGGCGTATCCGAAAACGACGCTGGTGACTGCCTTTGTCATCACTCTCATTGGTTTTTGGCCCTCCACAAGAATTGGCAGCGAGTTCATTCCGCCTTTGGATGAGGGAGACTTAATGTATATGCCCACAACCTATGCTGGTATTTCTATAGGAAAGGCGCGAGAGATTCTGCAGCAGACAGACAGATTGATAAAGACCGTGCCGGAGGTCGAAACTGTTTTTGGCAAGATGGGTAGGGCAGAGACGGCGACAGATCCTGCGCCACTGACCATGATTGAGACCTTCATTCAGTTGAAACCTCGGGACGAATGGCGGGAAGGCCTCACTACTGATTCCTTAATTCAAGAGCTCAATTCACTTATCACCGTGCCTGGATTGACTAACGCCTTTGTCATGCCGATCAAGACTCGTATTGATATGTTGGCAACCGGAATCAAGACGCCGGTCGGCATCAAAGTTGCGGGTCCGGACCTGGCAACAATACAAAGTATTGGTAGAGAACTGGAAAGTGTCATTGGGCAGCTGCCAGGCACGACGTCAGTTTATTCAGAGCGAGTAGCTGGTGGCCGGTATATCAAGGTTGATATTAAGAGAGATCAGGCAGCGCGACACGGGCTCAATATTGCAGATATTCAACAGATAGTTGCCACAGCCATAGGCGGTATGAATATTAGTGAAACCGTTGAAGGATTGGAACGTTACCCAATCCGATTACGCTACCCCCAGGCATACAGAGATTCTGTCCAGTCAATTTCATTGCTCCCTCTCGTGACCGCCAATGGTCATCGAATAGCGTTGGCCGATGTGGCTGACGTGTATATCGAAGATGGGCCGCCAGGTATCAAGAGTGAGAACGCGCGCCTGAATGGCTGGACTTTTGTTGATATTCAAGGGGTAGATGTAGGCACCTATGTCTCGGCAGCGCAGGAGGCTGTGAATGCCCAATTGGAATTGCCACCTGGATACTCGATCAATTGGTCGGGCCAATATGAGTACATGCTACGAGCCGCCGAGCGACTCAAAATAGCGGTCCCATTGACTCTCGCTCTCATAGTGATTTTGCTTTATGCCCACTTCCGAAGCTTTACTGAGGTGGTACTGATCCTCGGGGCCTTGCCATTTGCTCTAATAGGTGGGCTCTGGCTTATGTACCTGTATGGTTACAATTTCTCAGTCGCCGTAGGAGTCGGGTTTATTGCTTTGGCCGGTGTGGCAGTAGAGATAAGCGTGATTGTGCTGGTCTATTTGAATGAGTCCTACAGAAGCATGTTAACGCGATGCAAGGAGCAGTCCCGTAAGCCTGATGTGGAAACACTACGGCAATGTGTAGCCGAAGGCGTCGTCAATCGAGTGAGGCCTGTCATTATGGCTGCCACTGCAACCATCGCCGGATTGCTGCCGATATTTTTTGGCAGTGGCACCGGTTCTGAAGTGACAAGCCGGATTGCGGCTCCAATGGTCGGCGGCATGCTTTCGGCAATAATTCTGACTCTGCTGGTGCTGCCTGTTGGTTACTTCTTGTGCCGTCAATATCAGCTGGGGCTATTTGGTGGCCTTAAAGAATTGGCGCCAGGTAAGACAGCAAGCAGTTAGTGGATAGGCCATTTTTAGAACTGAAGATTAGCTGTGCGATCGATATGTACTTCTATTTATGGAAATAAAGTATGACTGGGAGTAGAGGGCGTGAAGTTGCGTTGTGCGTGGCAGCGTATTTTGAATGCCAACGCCAAATACTCTGGGGGCTGAGTCTGAGTAAAGACACGCCAACGTTTAAAAGCTGTGAAGTAGCGGATCAGAATACTTTTAGCTACTGATAACCTGGTGGTGATTTTATTTCCATGCAGTCTGAGTGGTAATCCAATACTAAACTACAATATGGCGAGACAGACGCTCGTCAAAAAAAATTAAGCCGGGGGGCGTATTATGCAAATTGAATCTTTACGTGATGTGCTGCATTGGGCCAGGGAATATCATCAGCACGCACAAGAGTGCGCTCAACACTGCAGTGATTCCGGACAATCTGAACGCACCAGACTCCTGCTGCGATACCTTGCTGATCATGAAGCGCAACTTGTAGCTACGCTCGATGCATTTGAAGAGACCGCAAATACTAACGCATTGAATACCTGGTGTGCGGAGTATCTGCAAAAGCACCCGGTTGTGCCTCATGAAAACTGCATCAAGCCACTGGCTGATTTGTCTGCCAACGAGATCTTTCTCAGTGTTATGCATCAACACGAGCAAATTATGGATTTATATGAACATCTTCTGGGTCGGTTGCCGGCCGGACATGCGGCAGATTTGTTGAAAGGATTAAGAGAGCTCGAAGAACACGAGGACATGCAAATGGCGAAACATTATCAGCAGTTGGAAGACTTGTAGTAAAACAGCGATAGGTCTTTGGGTCAGACTGCAAGACTCGCAGTGTTGTGGCGCAGAATGTCTGATTGCAGGAAAAAGACTTGAACCGTCTCACCGTCTCGGTCGAATCGGGACGTGGGAATTCTACCGGGAAATAGGAAGATAAAAGGAGAAGAGTATGTACTATTCAGTAAAACCCTTTGCCAAGGGCTTGGCGCTGACCGTCCTATTAGCAGGCTTGTCTCATCATGCCGTGGGGCAGCAACACGGGGGCGCAGACAGTGGTCATGAGCATTCCGGCGAATCCATGGGCATGATGAATCAGGACCAGATGATGGCCATGGATCAGCATATGCAGGACATGCAGTCTTTGATGGCCGAGATTCGCGAGGAAGACGATCCTGAACGTCGGCAGCAGCTCATGCAAGAGCATATGCAGCAAATGCAGAGCAGCATGGGAATGATGGAGGGCATGATGGCTGGCGGGCCGGATAACGCCCAGACGGATTCCAATGCCTCTTCCATGCAGAAGATGCAAAACCGGATGGAGATGATGCAGAAGATGATGAGGCAGATGATGTCGCATATGCAGCAGCAGGGAGCTGCTGACCTGGCCGACAATTAAATGCTTTCGGAAGCTGGTGCCGGTCGCGCTCAGGCCGGCCAGTTTTCCTGCAGCAAGGCACGCTTGCCGGGCTCATCCAACCAGTCATTGACATTGTCAGACGGCAGTCTTACTTCCCTGATGCTGGACCAATAATTGGCGAGTTCGCTGTCCAAGTAGAGAAATGCTACTTGTTCTTACGATATTTCGTCCTCGGGATAGACGGCGTCTGCGGGGCATTGCGCTCCACATGATGCGCAATCAATACACTGGTCGGGATTAAGACAAATTCATTCGGTCTTTTGTAGAGGCATTCTATGGGGCACACATCAACACAATCGGTGTATTTGCGTTTACTACAATTTCCGCCAACCGCATAAGTAATAAACTAGCCCTCACATTGAAAATCCAGTTCGCTTTGGCGATAGAACCACTATACGGGATAAATTATGAATGAACATGCTCATCAAGATCGAAGCTCACACTACAAAAAGGACAGCCTGAGCCTGTGGGGTGCTGTCTCAATGGGGACCGGAGTCATGATAGGCGCCGGAATTTTTGCTTTGACCGGCCAAGTTGCGGAATTGGCGCGGGACTGGTTCCCATTGGCTTTTCTCCTTGCTGCGGTAATCTCGGGTTTTTCTGCTTATAGCTACGTGAAGATGGCCAATGCGTGGCCTTCTGCCGGTGGTATTGCGATGTTTCTCGAAAAATCATATGGGCGCGGGACCATCACGGCCGTTTGTGCGCTGCTTATGTATTTTTCAATGGTGATCAATGAAAGTCTTGTTGCAAGAACATTCGCAACTTACAGTCTTCAACTTACTGGCACCCAGCCTGAAGGTTGGATGATTCCTTCTTTGGCCGTGGCGGTGCTTATATTCGCGTTTGTCGTGAACGTACTGGGCAACCGCTTTATTCAGACGTTTTCGTTCTTCATGGCGTTTATAAAAATCGGCGGCCTGGCATTCCTCGCGGTAGGCGGTTTGTGGGCTTCAGGGCTCACGTTTGAGGCTATCGCCTCTCCTCGCGAAGATACCACGTTTTCCGGGTTTCTGGGTGCGGTAGCACTTGGGATTCTTGCTTATAAAGGGTTCACGACTATTACCAACAGCGGCTCAGAGATTAAAGATCCGCACAAGAATGTAGGGCGAGCTATTGTCCTATCCTTGGGAATCTGCGTTTTGGTTTACATGCTGGTTGCCTTCGCGGTGGCGGGCAACCTCACTGTAGAAGAAATTGTTGCTGCAAGAGATTACTCATTAGCCGAAGCATCTCGTCCTGCTTACGGAGACCTGGGGCTGCGGGTTACTGTCATCTTCGCAATCGTAGCAACGGTATCTGGTGTCATTGCCAGTGTATTCGCTGTGTCTCGAATGTTGGCCATGCTTACTGATATGAAGCTAGTTCCTCATAGTCATTTCGGGATGCCAGGCAGCATTCAAAAACACACGCTGGTTTACACGATTATTCTGGCAATCATGTTGGCAGCCTTCTTTGATCTAAGTCGTATAGCTTCTCTGGGCGCAATATTTTACATTCTGATGGATATTGCTATCCATTGGGGCGTGCTTCGCCACGTAAGAAAAGAGATTGACGCCAACCCTGTTGTCCTTGTCACGGCAATAACGCTCGATGTAATAGTGCTGATTGCTTTCTTATGGGTTAAGTTGCAGTCTGACGTACTCGTTATTTACGTCTCCGTGCTGGGGTTAGTATTTATTTTTGCCGCGGAGCGATATTTCCTTTCATATCAGAAAGACAATGCTTCGTAAGTCAATCCCCAGCGTAGTACGTACTATTATTTTCATCTCATGTAACCATGCAAAATAGGATATTTACTGGCATATCGATCTACGTTGTTGCTTTCCTTTTGCACTTCGTGTGGGAGATGTGGCAGGTACCATTTTTTGAGGGAATGTCCAGGGCTGCACACTGGGATGCGCTTTTGTTTTGTACACGGGCATCGCTTGGTGATGGTTTCATAACACTGGTAGCTTTCCTGGTGGCCTCCTTTTTGGCCGGCTGGAGCGAGACTGGAAAATTCAGGTTCATGCTCAGGGGATGGCTAAGTTTTATGGCAACGGGGCTGTTGCTTACAATTGTGTTCGAGCTATTAGCCACTAAATATCTTGATCGCTGGCAATACAGTGACTTGATGCCGGTATTGCCTTATCTGGAGGTTGGGCTGGTGCCGCTCCTGCAATGGTTGGCACTGCCGCCTCTTTCTTTGTGGCTATCCTTGATATTTCTGCGCGGGCTGACGGTTGGCAGAAGCCAATGACAAACGAGAGCGGCCTTTGTTCCATGCATTTGATAGTGCCCCAGTGTCTCGGAAAGAGTGCCATCCTTTGGAATAATAAGTTAGCTGGATTTCTTGTGTGTCCAATTTACTCGCGTAGGGCTCAATGATAGGCTGAGAAATCTGCCGATATTTTGAAGAATTGGACAGAGATGGAGGATTGAAGCACGGCTAATGCTTCTCATACTCCGGGTCTCGGCATTCACTGCAAATGTCCTTTTCGGAGGTAAAAGAGATAAAGCGTTTTACTCAATTCATTACACTTGCTGTGCTCATAGCGGTTGGATCAACCAGTTTGGCGCAGCAGAGTGGCTCGACGGACGAGTCGATGGATCGACAGACGCGGGCAATGCGCAACCACATGCAGGCCATGCAGGAGCAGATGAGACAAGTCAAACAAATTACGGACCCCACGAGGCGCCAGGAACTGATGCGGCACACATGCAAAGTATGCACGAAGGCATGATGATGATGGGCGAGATGCACGAGTCCCGGCAGAACATGATGTCGCGCGGCGCCACGCAACAGCACGAGATGGATTGCGCGGCGAACGACGCGCAATGCCAACGAATTCAGTTGTTACAAAATCGCCAGCAAGCGATGCAGGAGCGCATGAAGATGATGCAGCATCTGCCCGAGCAGGTTGAGCAATAGCAAGTGAGCGAGGCGGTGCGTTCCAGCCAGACGGCACGCCCCCACCCTCGCATCGAGAGAGGTCAGATAAATGAACGACTGGCATGGAGTGGGGCATATGGGTGGTATGTGGTTTTGGTGGTTACTGGGTATCGCGATAATTGGCGTCGTGGCGTGGGCGCTCATCAAACCGTCATCTCGGCCGGCGGGTGATAAGGGTTCTACCCCTGAAGAGTTGCTAAAGCGTCGCTACGCGGAAGGCGACATTGACAAAGAAGAATACGAAGAGCGCCTGCAGGACCTTCGAAAAAAGTAGACGAAGAAACGGCCGATAACACTGTCTGAAGACAAGCTCGGCACATGAACGAGCCCGTCGGCAAAAAAGACAACATGATCGAGCAACCATTCAGGATTGTACTGGACTCGCAGTGATCATCGCGGTAATGATCACAATACTCTTATATGCGGGAACTCTCGCCGGTCATGGCTATGCGGCACGTGTGCTTGCCACCCGGTTGACAGGCACCGGCATCACCGAGTTCGTCGTGCTGTGTTTTTTGCTCGGGATACTTCATATTGTGCAAGTTGGGAGACAGGAGGGGACACTAATAGTTTAATAGCTTAAGAGAATCGCTGGCTGAGTAGACTGATCGTTAAGTTATTAAACTAGGGTCTTAGGAAGCAGATCAGCTAAATTGGGTTAGTTCTCAAGAGCTTCAGTAGAGTTTTATAGACGTTAGCACGGCGATGATTGAAACGAAATTCAGTCTCTTTAAGATGCAAATAAAACGTTCTTTTTGTGATGCCCTTAAACTTAGCCAATCGCAGTTTGGCGTAAGCCCAGAACGATTCGATCCCATTGATATGTGCTTTGCTGTTAGCAAATTCAATCTCTCCATGAAGGACTCGATAGTGCTTTGCGTAACCGACATCAACTAGGCCATCGTAACCGCGCCAACCATCGGTGTGGATTATGCTATCCAAGCTCACCTGGCCACGAATTACCGGTAAAAGAGAGCGTTTCTTAGCATCGGGTACAATTTCAGTAAAGACACTGCCGTTACGTTTGTAAATGCCAAATACGATAGTTTTGCCGCCTGCACCGCGACCTCGTTTGCCTCGAATTCGAGTAGGCCCGAAGTAAGATTCGTCCATTTCAACATCTCCAGAGAATGGAGATTGGATTTCGCAATACTGGGCAATACGAGACCGAATTTTGAGAAAGATTGAATTGGTTGATCTAGTGCTTAACCCAGTTAGTTTGGCCGTATCAGAGGCCGAGAAATCCATAGCAAAAGCCTTCAGTAACTGGCGAAATTTGGCTTCACTGATTTTTGAATTTTTATAGTAACGATTTTTACCGGTAATCATAGGCTCAGACGCATGTTAGCATGCGATCTGCTTCCTAAGACCCTAAACTATTAGTGTCCCCTATTGCTCTTCTCAAAAAGCAATGCCATCACTGAAGGCTTCCACACCAAGATGGAAATGATGACCCGCAGAGCCTACGGGTTCAGAAATTTTGCTAACTATCGATTGAGAGTCTTAACTCATTGTGGATGGGATGGCATTATTAGGAGGTTTAACTGAACTGCAGCCCATCCCCCGTTAATGGGGGAGAGCCCATTATTAGGAGGTTTAACTGAACTGCAGCCCATCCCCCGTTAATGGGGGAGAGCCTAAAAATGGTGGGCCCACCTGGACTCGAACCAGGGACCGACGGATTATGAGTCCGGCGCTCTAACCAACTGAGCTATAGGCCCTTTTTGGACTTCGCCTGAAGCCCGTATGCTTCGTTACAGCACTTGTCCTCACTCGATCACGTACCTGATGTACGCTCACTCGCTCGGAAAGTACTGAGCCTCGCCTACGGACTTCAGGCTTTGCCAAAACTTTGGACTTCGCCTGAAGCCCGTATGCTTCGTTACAGCACTTGTCCTCACTCGATCACGTACCTGATGTACGCTCACTCGCTCGGAAAGTACTGAGCCTCGCCTACGGACTTCAGGCTTTGCCAAAACTTTGGACTTCGCCTGAAGCCCGTATGCTTCGTTACAGCACTTGTCCTCACTCGATCACGTACCTGATGTACGCTCACTCGCTCGGAAAGTACTGAGCCTCGCCTACGGACTTCAGGCTTTGCCAAAACTTTGGACTTCGCCTGAAGCCCGTATGCTTCGTTACAGCACTTGTCCTCACTCGATCACGTACCTGATGTACGCTCACTCGCTCGGAAAGTACTGAGCCTCGCCTACGGACTTCAGGCTTTGCCAAAACTTTGGACTTCGCCTGAAGCCCGTATGCTTCGTTGCAGCACTTGTCCTCACTCGATCACGTACTGGGAGTGCGCTCACTCGCTCGGAAAGTACTGCGCCTCGCCTGCGGACTTTAAGACTGTGCCAAAACACTTTGAGCAGCGTTGGCACTTTCGGCAAACTAGCAGAAATTTGCTGACCGCTGAATAGCGAGGCGCGCATTATAGCGCTGCTGGGCGCCGTGCTACCATGCCTTCAATAACAAAAAGAGGTGTTGCCGTGACGCTGACTCGCCAACCTTTCCTGGCTCTCCTGACCTTTTTCGTCCTGCTATCTGTGGGCTTGTGGCCTTCGTTGGCCTTGTCGCAGGATCCGCCCCAAGTCACCATCACCCGCCTCGGTGATGGCCCGATTATCACCCCGGACATGGACGCCCGCATGGGCAGCAACATCCAGGGTCCGTCGCTGATTCGGGTGCCGGACTGGGTGGATGAGCCACTGGGTGAGTATTACCTGTATTTTGCCGATCACCGGGGCGAGTACATCCGCATGGCCTACGCCGATGATGTGACCGGGCCATGGACAGTACACACACCGGGCACGCTGACCCTGGAAGACTCCTATTTTCCTACTACTTGCCCGCCCTGTGCCCAGTCACCGGGGCGGGAGGGCTCGCCGCTGTATGCCCATATTGCTTCGCCGGATGTGCATGTGCGCGATGATCTGCAGCAGTTCGTGATGTATTTGCACGGCCGTGATGTAGGACGGCAGGTGACCCGGCTGGCGGTTTCCCGGGACGGCATTGATTTCCAGGGTCGGGAAGAAATCCTTGGCCGGCCTTATTTTCGGGTAATCGAGCACGGGGATTACTTCTATGCGCTGGCCATGCCCGGAGTTTTCTATCGGTCCCGGGATGGACTCACTGATTTTGAGGAAGGGCCGCAGTTTTTCAACGCCGACATGCGGCACTCGGCACTGTTGATTCGGGGCAATACCCTGTACGTATTCTGGACTCAGGCCGGGCACGCGCCGGAGCGGATCCTGCTGACCAGGATTGAAATGACTGGCGATTGGCACAGCTGGCAACCCTCCGAGTCGGTGGAGGTACTGCGACCGGAAACGGTGTGGGAGGGGGCAAATTTGCCAATTGCGCCATCACAGCGGGGACATATTGATGAGCCGGTGAATCAGCTGCGGGACCCGGCTATCTTTGAAGAAGACGGCAAGGTGTACCTGCTGTATTCAGTGTCCGGTGAGCGGGGTATTGCTATCGCGCAGGTTGAGTTCCAATAATTGGTGTATTAGTTAGGTTATTGATCGGTCGATGTTAAACCGACGCTCACAGCAAGCTGTGGGATCAACCAAAGGGTTGTCCTGCAAACGAAAAAAGCCCGGGCTCATTGAGTCCGGGCTTTTTTGTGTCTCAGCGATGGGCGCTCGGGAGCGCCGGTGCTGTTGTGCTTACTCGTCCAGGAACGAGCGCAGGTGATCCGATCTTGTCGGATGACGCAGCTTGCGCAGCGCCTTGGCTTCGATCTGGCGAATACGCTCACGGGTCACGTCGAACTGTTTGCCCACTTCTTCCAGGGTGTGGTCGGTGTTCATGTCGATACCGAAACGCATGCGCAGCACTTTGGCCTCGCGCGCGGTCAATGAACCCAGCACTTCCTTGGTGGCTTCGCGCAGGCCTTCGTCGATAGACGAATCGACCGGTGAGTCCACGGTGGAATCCTCAATGAAATCGCCCAGGTGCGAATCTTCGTCGTCACCGATGGGGGTTTCCATGGAGATCGGCTCCTTGGCGATCTTCAGCACGCGGCGCACCTTGTCTTCCGACATGTCCATGCGCTCGCCCAGCTCTTCCGGCGTCGGCTCGCGGCCTTTCTCGTGGACCATCTGGCGGCTGATGCGATTCAGCTTGTTGATGGTCTCGATCATGTGCACCGGAATACGGATGGTGCGCGCCTGGTCGGCGATGGAGCGGGTTATTGCCTGGCGAATCCACCAGGTGGCGTAGGTTGAAAACTTGTAGCCACGGCGGTATTCAAACTTGTCTACCGCTTTCATCAGCCCGATATTGCCTTCCTGAATCAGATCCAGAAACTGCAGGCCGCGGTTGGTGTATTTCTTGGCGATGGAAATTACCAGACGCAGGTTGGCTTCCACCATTTCCTTCTTGGCACGGCGGCTCTTGGCCTCGCCGATGCTCATCTGGCGGTTGATGTCCTTGATCTCGGAAATCGTCAGGCCGGTTTCTTCTTCCAGCAGGCGCAGTTTCTTCTGCGCGCGAACCACTTCGGTCTTCACATTGACCAGCAGTTCAGAATAGGACTTCTTGGCCTTGATGTGCTTGTCGATCCACTTTTCATTGACCTCATTGCCGGGGAAGGACTCGATGAATTCCTTGCGCGGCATGTTGGCGCTGCGCACACACAGGCTCATGATGGTGCGCTCGTGGCGACGCACGCGGGTCAGCACCGCGCGGATGTGCTGCAGCAGGGGCTCGAACTGACGCGGGGTCAGTTTAAAGCTCTTGAACAGCTCGCCGAGTTTCTCCAGTTCGCCCTGGGCCTTCTTGGTGTCACGGCCGCTCTTGCTGATGGTTTTGGATGTGGCTTCGTATTGCTCGCGCAGTTCGGTAAAGCGGATGCGGGCTTCTTCCGGATCCGGACCTACTGCTGCTTCATCATCATCATCACTGTCGTCCGAGTCATCACTGGAATCGTTGTCGGAGTCATCGCTGCTGCTGGCGGACGAGGACTTGCTGTTGTCGTCGTCATTGTTGCTGTTATTGCTATTGGCAGTAGCCGGGAATGCGTCATCGGCGGTGTCGAGATAACCGGTAATGAGTTCGTTCAGGCGCCGCTCTTCGCTGTCGATCAGTGCGTACTCGTTCAGCACATGCTCGACGGTGCCCGGGAACAGGGCCATGGCCTTCATCAATTCACGCAGGCCTTCCTCGATACGCTTGGCGATCACAATCTCGCCTTCGCGGGTCAGCAGTTCCACGGTACCCATTTCACGCATGTACATGCGCACCGGGTCGGTGGTACGCCCGGCTTCACTTTCCACCGCGGCCAGGGCGGCGGCTGCTTCGGCGGCGGCGACTTCGTCATCGCTATCGCCGCTGTCGTCGTCGTTGAGCAGCAGGGAATCAGTGTCAGGCGCGGCCTCGAAGACCTTGATGCCCATGTCGTTGATCATCTGGATGATGTCTTCCACCTGATCCGGATCGGAAATGGATTCCGGCAGATGGTCATTCACCTCGGCATAGGTCAGGTAGCTTTGCTCCTTACCTTTGGCGATCAGTGCCTTGAGACTCGACTGGGGTGCAATTGTGGTAGTTGTGGCCATGAACTCTCGACTTCCTGGGGCGCACCAGGTAACTAGTGTGAGTGAATCCGCTGTGGGTCTGCGCGTCTTGCCAGTACTCGGGCCGTGATTTTTGGCCGAGTAAAAGCCAGCCGGGCATTATAGCGGCGGTCTTCAAGTATGTATATGCGTTTGCCGGAGGATTAGACTGTAATAGCGGCTGTTCAGTTGCGATCTTTTGCCGCAGAAACCCGCGATTTCAACTCGCTCTTGAGCTGCACCAGATCCAGCTTCTTGCGGATATCCGACAGTATGCTGTCAATAATCTGGCCAAATTCCCGTTCCATGCCGTCCAACGGCGTGATTTTCTCCGCTTTTAGCAGTTGCGTGAGCTGGCCGCCCAGGCTGGTGCCGTAACAGTATCCCAATAATGTGTATGTCTCTGTATGGGGGTCAGATTGCACCATTTCAATGAGGGCCAGCAGCAGTTGCCGGCTTTCATCTTCAGCGGCGCACAATGGGCTGAGGTCCTGCTCGAGTGTGAGCGCCAGTTCCGGATTGCGTAGTAGCAGTTCAATGGCTTTCAGGCTGTTGGGTCTGCGCTGCAGTCCAGGCCGGGCGGGCTGCCGGGCACGGGCGAAGCCCAGGCCCGGCATTGCCGTTTCAGGTGCATGTGGCGGCGGCGCGTCAAGCCCCGGGGGCGGTGGGGCAAATGGCGGCGCGGGCGGTGTTTCGGACTCGGCCGGTTGTTCCTTGAGCAGAGCGTCCATGGACTGCTTGTCTACATTAAGGGTCTCCGACAGCCGGTCCAGCATCAACTGGGCAAAAACCCCCCGCGGCAGCGTGCGCAGCAGCGGTTTGGCCAGGTTGCTGAGTCGTGCCTTGCCCTGGCTGGTTTCCAGGTCTATATCTTCAGCCAGCTTGCGGTAGAAATAGTCCTCCAGCGCCGTGGCTTCGGCGACAGCCTGCACAAACGCGTCCTGGCCGCGCTGGCGCACATAGTCGTCCGGATCCATGCCCTCTGGAAGGAACAGAAAGCGCACCTGGCGGCCATCTTCCATTTGCGGCAACGTGGTTTCCAGTGCCCGCCAGGCAGCCTTGCGACCGGCTTCGTCGCCGTCAAAGCAGAACACCACTTCCTGGGTCTGGCGGAATAACCGAGCCAGGTGCCTCTCGCTGGTGGCCGTGCCCAGGGTGGCCACGGCATTGCGGATGCCGCTCTGGGCCAGGGCAATGACATCCATGTAGCCTTCTACCATCAAGATGCGCTCAAACTTGCTGCCGGCGCGTTTTGCCTCGTACAGACCGTAGAGCTCTGAGCCCTTGTGGAAGACGGGAGTTTCCGGTGAATTCAGGTATTTGGGCTTGTCATCCCCCAGCACCCGGCCGCCAAAGGCCACGGTGCGGCCGCGGCTGTCGCGGATAGGAAACATGATGCGGTGGCGGAAACGGTCGTAGTAGCGCCGTTCGTCGCCGTCTCGGGGGTTGTCCTTCTGGATGATCATCCCGGCCTTCAATAAAGCCTGGTCTGCTTCGTCGCTGCCGCCGATCGCCTGTAGCAGATTGTCCCAGCCGGGCGGGGCGAAGCCGAGACCGTAGTCGCGGGCAATTTCGCCGCTAAGGCCGCGGGACTTCAGGTAGTTAACCGCCTCGGCTTTCTGGGCATTCTGACGCAGTTGGGTCTGGTAGAAGCGGCTGGCCTGGTCGAGTACATCCAGCAGTTTGTTGTTCTCGGAGTGGCGCCTGGCCTCGGCTTTGGATTCTTCCCGCGGCACTTCCAGGCCGGCATCCCGGGCCAGGGACTCCACGGCAGCCGGAAAGTCACTGCCGTCATAGTTCATCACAAAGCCGATGGCGTTACCGCCGGCGCCACAGCCAAAGCAGTAGTAGAACTGCTTCTCCGGCTGTACCGAGAAGGACGGGGTTTTCTCGTTGTGAAACGGGCAGCAGGCGGTGTAGTTCTTGCCCGCTTTCTTGAGATTCACCCGCTTGTCGATGACCTCGACAATATCGACCCGGTGCAGCAGGTCATCAATAAACGATTGCGGAATGAGTCCGGCCATGGGCTAGGGCGTCCGGCGTAAGCGAAACGGTTAATAGGGGTGAACCAATCCATTATTGTAGCGGATGGTCGGGGGAACTGCTTGGTATGGGCGGATCGCCGGGGCTGGCCTGATGCGCCTGTTGACGGGCGCAGCGGTCGAGAGACAGGCTGCTAAGGCGACAATAAGGCGAGCCCCTAGCCGAGGGCAGCCTTGACCTTTTGGCTGACCACGCCCATGTCGGCGCGGCCTACCACTTGCGGCTTCACCAGGCCCATGACCTTGCCCATGTCCTGCATGGAGGTGGCGCCGGTGCTTGCCACGGCTTCTTTCACGATGGCCTCGATCTCGGCCTCGTCCAGTTGCGATGGCAGGAACTCCTGAATCACCTCGATTTCCGCCTGTTCCACGGCGGCCAGCTCGTCGCGACCGGCATCCTGGTATTGCTTGATGGAGTCGCGGCGCTGTTTCACCATTTTGTCCATCATCGACACGATACGGGCATCATCGGGATCAATGCGCTCGTCTACTTCCACCTTTTTCACTTCCGTGAGGATCAGGCGAACCGCACCCAGGCGCGCTTTGTCCTTGGCGCGCATGGCGTCCTTCATGGCTTCGGTCAGTTGCTGCTTCAGGGGGCTGTCAGGCATGGGAATTCCAGGGTTCGATTCTGTTTTGGTTTTCTGTGGGCAATAAAATGGGGTCAGGATCTAAATACAGTACTGTATTTTTACCCTGACCCCAATTATTTTGGTTCGGCGCCTGCTGGAGGCAGGTGGCGCCTGCAGCGAGCTAGCAAAGACGCCTAGTAAAGACGCTTTGTGCGACGAGTTTCCCGCGATAATTTCTTCGCGTGACGCTTCACGGCCGCTGCGGCCTTGCGCTTGCGCACGGCTGTGGGCTTCTCGTAGAACTCGCGGCGACGGACTTCGGCGAGAACGCCGGCCTTTTCGCAGGAGCGCTTGAAGCGGCGCAGAGCGACGTCGAAAGGCTCGTTTTCCTTCAGTTTTACCTGGGGCATGCTGTAAAAACACCTACCTTTTAAAATATGTTCAGTTGCTTGGTTCTGGCCGGGAGCCCGCATAAAACGGAGACCCTTTGCCAAGAGGTCGCGTATCTTAATGGTCTCGCGCCCTAATTGCAAAGAATTCGAGGTGTTTTGAGCCTATTTCCAGGTGCGATCTGGTTAGTGCAGAGGTCGTGCGCCAGATAGGGCTTTCCGGACCCGCCGTAAACCCTTCCATGGGGGCTCGAGTTCGGCATCCATGCCTCACACGGTCCGGAAAGCCCAATCTGGCTCCCGCCCCCGCGACACCGTGCTGAATTCTGGAAGTCTTCGAATGGAAGCCAGAATCAGCTCACTAATTGGTTGTAGCAGTGTGGAGTGGGCTGCGAGACAGGCGTGGGCAGGCCAGACCTGTTAGCCCGTGAGCGGTAATATGGACGTGTATAGTTCGAGGCGGGCTCGGTCGCGACATTCCTGTCGCTCACGGTCCTGAAAGCCCAACCCGCCCCGCACCCCCGCGACATTGTGCCAGCCGAGGCTTAAAGACCAGCGCTTGTTCCTGGAGCAGAGAAAACCTTTGAGTTTTCCTCTTGGCGCCGGGGTATTACTTGAATTCTGCAGGATGTGATTGGGAAGGCAGGGGGATGGCATTTCCAGACCGTGTGAGGCAAACGGTTTTGCAGGCGAAGACTGCTGCGCAGACGAACTACCTCAAACTGTGATTGAGGGCTGGGCCCGGGTCTATGGCGTGTCGGGAAATGCCATCCCCCTACCTCCCCAGGCACTGAGCCATCAGTTATGGCAATAGTTATCCACTTGGGAATTACGTGTGTTATTTGGCATGATAGCGCCTCTTTTGGATATCGGTGGATTGCGTTGATTGTTCTGGGGATTGAGACTTCCTGTGATGAGACCGGGGTGGCTGTGTATGACAGTGACCGGGGCTTGCTGGCGGATGCGCTTTACAGTCAGGTGGAGATTCATGCCGCCTATGGCGGGGTGATACCGGAGCTGGCGTCGCGGGACCATATTCGCAAGACCTTGCCCCTGGTGCGGCAGGTGATTGCCGAGGCCGGGATCAAGGACAGTGACATCGGCGGTGTGGCCTATACTGCCGGGCCTGGCCTGGTGGGAGCGCTGCTGGTGGGAGCCTCGGTGGGCCGCGCGCTGGCCATGGGCTGGGGTGTGCCGGCCATTGGCGTGCACCACATGGAAGGGCATCTGCTGGCGCCGATGCTGGAAGCCGAGCCGCCGTCGTTTCCGTTTGTGGCCCTGCTGGTATCTGGAGGTCATACGCAGTTGGTGCGGGTGGACGGTATTGGTGAGTATGAACTGCTTGGCGAGTCCCTGGATGATGCCGCCGGCGAGGCATTCGACAAGGTGGGCAAGATGCTGGGCTTGCCGTATCCCGGTGGGCCGCATGTCGCACAACTGGCCGATGACGGGGTCGAGAAGCGGTTCGTGTTTCCGCGGCCGATGGTGAAGCACCCGGGGCTGGAGTTTAGCTTCTCGGGGCTCAAGACCTTTGTGCGCAATACCATTGCCGAACATACCGATGCCGACGGCAATCTTGATGAACAAACCCGGGCGGATATTGCCCGCGCTTTCCAGGAGTCGGTGGTATCAACCCTGGCGATCAAGTGCAGTCGGGCGCTGAAGCAGACCGGGCTGCAGAGATTGATTATCGCCGGCGGAGTAAGTGCTAACACGCGGTTGCGGGAAGTGCTGGCGGCCGCGGTGGCGAAAGTGCACGGCCGACTGTTTTATGCCCAGCCCAAATACTGCACCGATAATGGTGCCATGATCGCTTACGCTGGCTGTCAGCGTTTACTGGCGGGACAGACGGCGGATCTGGCCATTGCGGCGTATCCGCGCTGGTCTCTGGAATCCCTGCCACCCCTGAAATCCGGCACAGCACCGGCGGAGAATTAATGGATATTGTCTACATTCGTGACCTGCGTATAAAAACCATCATCGGGATATATGACTGGGAGCGTGAGCAAGAGCAGATGGTCAGTGTCGATCTCGACATGGGGACCGACATTCGCAAGGCGGCGGCCAGTGACAGCATTGACGATGCGCTGGACTACAAGTCGGTGGCCAAGCGGCTGATTGATTTTGTCGAGCACTCCGAGTTTCTGCTGGTGGAGACCCTGGCGGAACGCATCTGTGAGATCGTGCTGACTGAATTCGCAGTGCCCTGGGTGCGCCTGCAGTTGGGCAAGCCGGGTGCCGTTACCGGCTCGCGAGACGTGGGCGTGGTGATCGAACGGGGCCAGAAGCCTGATTGACCTATGTAATGGGTTGCTGGAAAAACCTTAGAGGATAAACGTGCCAGTTCTCTCTCTCAGTATCGGCAGTAACGTCAACGCGTCGGTAAATGTGCGTCGGGCGGTGGCGGCCCTGCGCGCGCATTTTGGCGAGCTTGAGATGTCCACGGTGTATGAGAGTGAGGCGGTGGGTTTTGACGGCGACAACTTTCTGAATCTGGTGGTCATCACCGCAACCAATGAATCCCTGGGTGCCATCAGTACCTACCTGAAAGACCTGGAAGACCAGATGGGGCGCGATCGCAGCAAGCCCCGTTTTTCCGGTCGCCTCATCGACGTGGATATCCTGACCTATGGAGACCTTGACGGGAAACTGGACGGCGTTGAATTGCCCCGTGATGAAGTAACCCGCAATGCCTACGTACTGCGCCCGCTGGCCGAACTGCTGCCCGATCAGCAGCATGGGCCCAGCGGCAAGACCTATGCGCAGCTTTGGGAAGAGTATGACAAGTCCCGGCAATCGTTGTGGCCAGTGGCGATGGACTGGGCGCAGGGCCTGGAGTGAGGGCCTGGAACAAGTGCTTGTAGCAGGCGCTTGGCCAGCGTCTAGGCAGCATCCATGCCCAGATAGCCCGGCAAACCGGCGATGCGCGTCAGCCAGCTGTTAACGGCCGGATACCCTGCCAGGTCGAAACCGCCCTCATGGGCCACGTGGGTATAACCATACAGCGTGATGTCCGCAACGGTCAGTTGCGACCCGACAAGAAACGGCGTTTGACCAAGCTGCTGTTCCAGCACCGCCAGCGCCTTGTGGCCGCCCTCCTGCTTGCTCTCGTACTCCGCCATTCTATCCTCGGGCAAGCCCAGATACTTGTTGATGTAGCGCGCCGTGGCGATAAACGGTTCGTGGCTGTACTGCTCAAAAAATTGCCACTGCAGCATCAGTGCCCGCTGGTAACGATCATCGGGCAGATAGTCTGTGCCTTCCGCCAGGTAGTTGAGAATGGCGTTGGACTCGGCCAGGTAGCGACCGTCATCCAACTCCAGCAGCGGGATCTTGCCGTTGGGGTTTTTGCTCAGGTAAGCAGCACTGCGGGATTCGCCCTGCAGAATGTCGATGTGCTGCCAGTGGTGGGGAATGTCGAGCAGGCTCAGCAGCAGTTTGATCTTGTAGCAATTGCCCGACTTAATATCGCCATAGACAGTAATCATTCCTGTTTTAACACTCCCGGACTAGCCAATGCTGCGTCCGCCATCGACCTTGATGACCTGGCCATTGACATAGGCGGCGTCAGTGGCGAGGAACCAGGCAAGATCGGCAATCTGTTGGGCATCGCCCAGTTCACCCAGGGGAATGGTTTTAAGCATCGCCGCGCGCTTTTCCAGCACCACCGGATCGCTGTCGTCGGACATGTTCGGTGGCCAGAGGATGGCGCCAGGTGCCACGCCATTGACCCGCACGTGGGGTGCAAGCTCCAGGGCCAGTGAGCGAGTCATGGCCTTGAGACCCGCCTTGGCAATACTGTAAATGGAATAGCGGGCCAGCGGTGCATCGGCATAGGCGTCAACAATATTGACGATTGCCCCGCGCCGATTGATCAGTTCACCACTGAGGGAATGGCTGAGGAAAAATGCCGCACGCAGGTTGCTGTCCACCAGGTCATCCCATTGGGTCTGCGTACATTCGCCGAAGCGGGTAGGGTAGAAAGAGGAGGCGTTGTTGACCAGCACATCAAGCTGGCCGAAGGCGCTAAGTGCTTCCTGGCCAAGACGGTCGACATCCACACGACTGGTGAAGTCGGCACGCAGGCAGACGGCTGAATCGGGCCGGGCAGCATTGAGTTGGCCTTCCAGGGACTTGGCTTCAGCCCGGGAATGATTGTAATGAATTACAACCCGAAAACCCTGGCGATGAAATGTCTCGGCAATACAGGCACCAATGCGTTTCGCAGCGCCGGTGACCAGGACGACTTTGGATTCTTCCATAGTGGGTTCCTTTTCAGCGATCATTGTCTGCCCGGTGCGCGTTTGTCAATCGCCTGCGAGAATGGAGCGCCCTATACCGGTGCTGGACATGCATCAGTCATTCGTCAGTCAGTGTTGAGTGAGTCGGTGACCGCACCAAGCCGCGCCCGATAAACTGCTTCTCGGGCATCCTTGTCCGGATTACCAGCCACCACCGCGCCAGCATCAATACTGGTGGCTGCCTGCAATGCTTTGAGCAAGTACTGACGCTGGGGATAGTCACGCTCTTCCAGACCAGTGCGCCCGCGCGCGTCTGCTTCACAGGCCAAAAGGAATTTATCCAGGCGCTCTGGCCGGCGAATGGCATCAAGCGATTCCAGCAGCTTCAACAGCGTGGAGGGTTTCAGTTCGCTGATGCGGTGCAGTTTGGTGTGATGCTCGCAGACCAGATTGGCAAGCGCGGCGTGTTCTTTGGGTACCGGCAGACGAGCGTGTATTGCCGCGAGAGGTTTCAGGCCGAGGGATTCGTGGCCGTAGTGGCTGGGCCACTTCTCCGGGTCGGTGATGGCTTTGCCCACGTCGTGCACGAGAGTGGCATACAGCACGGCGCTATCGCTGGTCAGTTTACGTGCCTGTTCCAGGCACATCATGGTGTGGACGCCGGTGTCGACTTCGGGATGATATTTGGGTGGCTGTGGTACACCGAACAGGGCATTGACCTCGGGCAGTATTACCTCGAGTGCATGGCACTCCCGCAATACTCCCACGAACGCCTGTGGCGAAGGCTCGGTGAGGGCGCGTTCCAGTTCGGTCCACACCCGTTCTCCCACCAGCGTATCCAGTTCACCACCGGCCACCATGTTCTGCATCAGGGTCATGGTTTCCTCGGCCACGGTAAAACCCAGATGGGCAAATCGGGCAGCGAAGCGCGCTACTCGTAATACCCGCAGTGGATCTTCACTGAAGGCAGCACTGACATGGCGCAGCTTCTTGTTGTGGCAATCCGTCTCGCCACCATAGGGATCGATCAGCTTGCCGGTTTCGTCCTGCGCGATGGCGTTGATGGTCAGGTCGCGGCGCTGCAGGTCTTCTTCCAGCGTCACATCCTCGGCGGCGTGAATCTCAAAACCTGTGTGACCTGGCGCCACCTTCCGTTCCGTGCGCGCCAGCGCATACTCCTCGGCAGTCTCGGGATGCAGGAATACGGGAAAGCCTTTGCCAACCTGGCGAAAGCCAGCATCGAGCATAGCCTGGGGCGTGGCGCCCACGACGACCCAGTCCCGGTCCTTGACCGTAAGACCCAACAGTTTGTCGCGCACAGCGCCACCGACGAGATAGTGTTCCATAGTAGTGTTACGGTGCTTTTCAGGGCAAAAATCAGACTATAGCAGATCGACCGGCTAGTCTTTGCTGGACTCTTTACTGGAGACCCAGAACAGCTTCTTGTCTTCCAGCCGCATGGCCGTCAGTTCGCGCCCCCAGACATAGCCGGTGTCCAGGGCATAGACATGCGGGGTGTTGGTTTTGCCTTCCAGGGCGGCCCAGTGTCCGAACAGAATCGACGTTTCAGGAGTGATCTTCTGGTACTCAAACCAGGGCCGAAAACCCTCTGGCGCAGCACACAGACCTTCCTTGATATCCAGGCGCAGGCTGCCAATGTCGTCGCAGAAGCGTACCCGGGTGAGGTAGTTGGTAATGGTGCGCAGGCGATCCTGGCCGGTCAGTTTGTCGCTCCAGCGAATCGGCTCGTTGCCGTACATCGCGGTGAGAAACTCCCGATAGTCCGGGCCTTGCAGTGCCAGCTCGACTTCGGCAGCCAGCTTGAGTGTCTTCTTCAGCGACCAGCCCGGTGCCACGCCAGCGTGCACCATGAGAAAGTTTTCGATACCGGTCCTGGTATCAACAGAGTCGTAGTAGGCCAGATCTTTCTGCCGCATCCAGTCGCAGAGCGCTTCGCAGTCTGGCGCTTCCAGCAGTTCATCCAGGCTGTCCTTGCTGCTTGCCCGCGCGCAGCCTTCGAAAATGGCGATGAAGTGCAGGTCATGATTGCCCAGCACCACGCGAATCGAGTCGTCGATATCGCTCAGATAGCGCAGGGTTTCGAGAGATTTGGGGCCCCGATTAACCAGATCCCCGGCGAACCACAGGATGTCATCCGCCGGGGAAAAGTCGATTTTCTTCAGGAGTCTGCGCAGAGCCTTGTAACAACCCTGGATATCTCCAACTACGTACGTGCTCATGAACAAACCGTGCTGCGTTGATGCGCAGCCAGTATAACACTGTGCCCGGCAGCCGCTATGACAGCGGGAGTGCTATTCAGTCGGTAAGCGTTCCATTCCCGGCAGCAGCTTCCGGTCGTGAATCCCTAGTGAATGGTGTGCGGGCGCGCCAGCAGAAACGGCGGGATCGCCGCCTCGAATGTGTGGCCGTCGGCGCTCTGCATTTCATAGCTGCCCTGCATGGTGCCGAACTCGGTGCCGATGATGGCACCGCTGGTGTAGTGGAATGACTTGCCGGGTTCGATTTCCGGCTGCAGGCCAACCACGCCGGGACCGCGCACTTCCTCGACCCGGTCGTTGTCATCGGTAATCTGCCAGTGGCGGTTGAGCAGTTTGACCGATTCGTCACCGCGGTTGGTAATGAAGATTGTGTAGGCAAAAGCATAGCGACCGTGTTCCGGATCAGACTGCTCTTGCAGGTACTGGGTATCGACCTTGATGTCGATTTGATCCTGATCTGTAGATGCTTTCATGGTGTCAGACATAGCTTCGGGTACCTCAGTGATGATCAGCCTCGTAAATGGCTTCACTGATTAATACGTAGTCTTTAAGCGTCAGGTTTTCCGGACGCAGGCTGGTGTCGATGGGTAAATTCGCCATCGTCTCAGCAGACATAATGGCCTTTAGACTGTTTTTCAAGGTCTTGCGGCGTTGATTAAACGCGGTGCGCACCACGGTTTCCAGCAGTTCCGGGTCGCGGGTTTGTACCGGCATCTCCCGGTGTGGCGTCAGGCGGACAATCGCCGAGCTGACTTTGGGGCGAGGTGAAAATGCCGCCGATGGCACATTGAATAAATGCTCTACTGCGCAGAAGTACTGCAGCATCAGTCCAAGACGACCGAAGTTCTTGTCGCCGCTGACTGCCGCCATGCGCTGCACCACTTCCAGTTGCAGCATGAACACCATGTCGTGAATCAACTCGTGCTGTTTCAGCAAATGGAACATCACCGGGGTGGAGATGTTGTAGGGCAGGTTGCCGATCACCCGCAGGCTGCCTGGTTTGGCGTCCAGGGACGTCAGGTCGAATTTAAGTATGTCCTGCTGGTGAATACGGACCCCGTCATTGTTGCTGAAGCGCTGTTCCAGGTAGCGGGACAGATCGCGGTCCAGTTCCACGCAGTCCAACCGTGCACCGCTGGCGGCCAGGGTATCGGTGAGAGCCGCCTGTCCCGGACCGATCTCCAGCAAGTGCTGGTCCGGTTGTGGATTGATGCTGTCGATGATGCGCGCGATCACATCCTGATCGTGCAGGA
The DNA here is from genome assembly GCA_965212375.1 of uncultured Pseudohongiella sp. Classification (GTDB taxonomy): domain Bacteria; phylum Pseudomonadota; class Gammaproteobacteria; order Pseudomonadales; family Pseudohongiellaceae; genus UBA9145. The sequence continues at coordinate 374,911 of OZ243108.1, forward strand.
AATTCTGCCCGAAGCGCTTGCGCGCCTGGTGCATCAGGCCGTTATCCAGGCGGATCGCCGGATTTTTCATTGGTTTTTTCCTTCGCTCAAGGCTGTCTTCTCGCGCTCAAGGCTGTTTCTGAGAGCTCAAGGCTGTTTCTGAGAGCTCAAGGCTGTTGCTGAGCTCAAGGCTGTTTCCAATTGCCAGCCATCTCGATGGCAGTGGCGATGGCATGGTAGAAGCTGCCGGTGTCGGCCTTGCCGGTGCCGGCCAGGTCGAGAGCGGTGCCGTGATCCACCGAGGTGCGAATGATGGGCAGGCCCAGGGTGATATTGCTGGCGCGGCCAAATCCCTTGAACTTGAGAACCGGCAGACCCTGGTCGTGGTACATGGCCAGTACCGCATCGGCGTGGTCCAGGTAGCGCTCGGTAAACAGAGTGTCAGCAGGCAGCGGGCCAGTCAGGTGCATGCCTTTGGCCGTAAACGCCTTGATCACCGGGTCAATAATGTCGATTTCCTCCCGGCCGAGATGGCCACCTTCCCCGGCGTGTGGGTTGAGTCCGCAGACCAGCACTCGCGGCTCGGCAATGGCGAACTTGTCCTGAAGATCCCGGTATAAAATGGTGATGATGTCGCCAAGCAGTTCTCGGGTGATGGCACCTGGTACTCGGGTCAGCGGCAGGTGAGTAGTGGCCAGCGCTACCCGCAGTCCTTCAGTGGCCAGCATCATTACGGTCAGGTCCTGCTGGCAATGTTCGGCCAAGAATTCGGTGTGGCCAATGAACGGATAGCCCGCGTCATTGATCACACTTTTTTGCACCGGTCCGGTTACCAGCGCATCCAGATCGCCGCGGCGCACCAGGTCAACCGCTGTGCGCAGGGTTTGCAGCACGTACTCGCCATTCGCCACGTCGAGCTTGCCGGGGGTGACTTCATTGCCGAGTCGGACCGCCTGAATAGTCAGCTCGCCAGGCTCGCTGGCACGGGCCGGCAGGTCGGGATTGAAGGCATTGAGGGTAAGCGGCAGCTTCAGGATTTTGGCGCGGGCGGCAATCAGGTCCGGATCGGCAACCAGCACCAGCTCGGCATCGGCCGGCGGTTGTTGGGCTATCTGGATACAAAGATCAGGGCCGATGCCGGCGGGTTCACCCGGGGTGATGGCGATGCGGTGCGTCACTGTGTTTTGAACCTCTGATCGTTATTCAACGATCTCGACGAACGCTTCCTCACGGATTTCCAGCAGCCAGTTCTGCAGCTCAAGATCAAACTTGCGGTTGCGTAGCGCGTTGGCGGCCTGGCTGCGGGTGTACTGACGGCTGAGGTCGGTTTCGCGACGATCCAGTACCTCGGCAATGTGCCAGCCGGTTTGGGTGCGGAACGGCTCGCTCAGCTCACCGACTTCCAGCGTATCCACCACGTCTTCCATTTCCGGCGGCATACCGCCTTCGTTGATCCAGTCCAGGTCGCCGCCGGCAACGACCGAAGACGCGTCGTCGGAGTTCTGGCGAGCAAGGCTGGCAAAATCTTCGCCGTCAAGAATGCGCTGGCGCAGCTCACGGATCGCCGCCAGGGTTTGCTCCTCGGTACGGATTTCGTTGGGTGACAGCATGATGTGGCGCAGGTTGGTTTGATTGACCATCTGCTCGGTGCCGCCGCGCTTGTCGGCAAGCTGAATGACGTGGAAACCATTGCCGGCCTCAATAGGGCCCTGTACATCGCCTACCCGCATGGTGCCGACCACGTCCGAGAACAGATTCGGCAAGCGCGCAGCCTTGCGCCAGCCAAAGTTGGTGCTGTCCAGCTGATAGGGGCCCTGGCGAGCAGCCTGGCTGCCTACCGACGGCAGGGACTCCCCATCCTCAATGCGTGCTACCAGGTCGGCAGCGTAGCGCAGCTTGGCTTCCCGCTGCTCGGCGCTGTCATTGGCTGTAATCGGTACCAGCAGGTGATCCACCAGGTAGTCGGCGGCCATCACTTCGCGGCCCATTTCGGAATTCAGGAAGTTGTCGATTTCCTGCTCGGTCACGGCGATGCGCTGATTGACCATGCCGCGCTGCAGTTCCTGCATGGATAGCTGACGACGCACTTCTTCGCGGGTCTGCAGGTAGACGCCGGCTTCTTCCAGGGTGGCGACGTACTGATCGAAGGTCAGGCCGTTGTTCTGGGCCATATTGCCCAGCACCCGGTTAATGGTGTCATCGTCGTAGCGGATGCTGACCCGGTCGGCCAGTTGCATCTGGATATTTTCCAGGATCAGGTTGTCCAGTACTTCTTCGCGCAGCTGGCCTTCTGGCGGCAGCGGCTGATCGTTGGCCTCGGCCTGGCGGCGGATCTCGGACAAGCGTGCATCAAGCTCGCTGAGCAGCACCACGTCTTCATCGACAATGGCCACTACCTTGTCCAACAGCTGCCGCTGCTGGGCCTGGCTGTCATCGCTGAACAGTAGCGCCAGCAGGCATAAAATGGCGGATACGAAAGCCGCAGGCAGGAAACCCTGCCACCGTGATTCGGGTCTAATAATCGTCATAATTGATTGAAATCAGTTGAATTCGCTGTCTCGGAAACCCCAGATACCGTCCTGTAGCAGGGTACTGAGGCCACCGCCGGCAATATTGCCCAGCCCGTTGAGGGTAAATTGGACAAATATTCCGCGGTTAGGTTCGCTATTAGGAAGAAACAATTCATTTTCGTCAACCCACTCCCGGGCCACGAGGCGGATAGTGGCGCAGCAGTTGCGCCACTGCAGGCCGGCAAAGCTTTCCAGATTACGTTCATTGGCCAGGTCATAGTTCCAGCGACCCAGCAAGGTCCAGTTTTCATTCAGCGGCCAGACGCCGGATACGTCGGTTTGCTTGATGCGCGGGTCGATGCCCGGAGGCACGAGGAAAAACGGTGAATCGATCAGCAGTCGGTAGCGGTAGGCGATATTAAACAGGTGATCGGCGTCGCGCTGGTAGCGTAACTGGACATTGGCCTCATCCAGGTCTTTCCGGTCCTCATTCCACTGCACATCGGTGCTGAAGCGCCAGGTATCCCGGAGGTTCAGGGCTACTTCGCCCACCAGGGATGAGGTATCGGTGGTAGTGGCATAACGTGGCTGCCAGGCCTGCAGCGGATTGCTCAGCCCGACCCGGCGGTTCTCGAAATACTGGATTTGCCCCAGGCTGAAGCGGGCCTGCTCCTGGCCGCGGTCGTCAAGCAGGCGCGTGGTCAGCGCCAGTGCCACCTGATCGGCATCGCCGATGCGATCTCCGCCGCTGAAGCGGTCATCGCGAAACAGTTGGTTGAAACTGAAGTTCAGCTCAGAGGTATCAAACAGCGGCAGGTCGCTTTGATCCTGGTACTGGCTGTTGAGGTAAAAAACCCGCGGCTCCAGGGTCTGACTGCCGCTGCGCCGGTCGCGCTCGAACACCAGTCCGGCATCCAGGCTGTACACCGGCACCCCCACGTCGGGGGCTTCCCGGGTGCCCAGCGCCTGGTCCTCGAGGCGATACTCGGCATATTTGTATTTCGCGCTGCTGCGCAGAAACCAGCCCGGGGCTTCCAGGGACCAGTTGAGCGCCGGCTCCAGATTGACCCGCTCGCCAGTCACCAGGGCGCCGTCGTCAATCAACGCCTCGGGTAACAGGTTCTCGTTGAGCTGTCGGTCAAAAGAAGTGACCTGGCCCGTTAATCCCAGGCGAAAACCGCCAAACAGGTTGGCATCGGTGTCGAAGTAGAACTGGGGCAACCGGTCGTAAGGCTTGTTGATGTTCACCGCGGCAGCAAACGGATCAATGATCTGGATGCGCTGCAGATTGACCCCGGCACGCAACCAGTTGGCGCGGTAGTCGATGCGCCCCTCGCGATTCAGGTGGGTCTGGCTGGTTACATTCAGCCCGGTGCCGGCCAGGTCATAGAAATAGTCGTTGTCGCTGACCGCGTTGTAATCTACAAAGGTGCTCCAGTTCGGTCCCAGCGAGCCTTGATGGTCAAAGCCGATGTACCAGCGGTCTTCGACCGGCGGTGATTCACTGAACGGCTGGTCTTTCAAGGCCGGGTCAAACAAATCATCACCGGCCAGATGGGACATGTTCAGGGTATTCATGGACCAGCTGGCGAGATAGCGTGCTTCGGCGCTGACCATCACGCCGCGATCAGAAATCACGCGCGGGGCGACGGTGGCATCGTAGTGGGGTGCCAGATTGAAATAGTAGGGCAACTCGAAGTCGGCACCCCCGGTTCGCGTATTGCCAGTACTCGGTGCCAGAAAGCCAGAGCTGCGTGCCTCGCCAAGGGCGAATCCCATGGTAAAGGGGTAATAAAACACCGGTACATTGCCAAGCCGCAGGCTGACGTCCCGGGCATAGCCGCGACGGTTTTCCTGATCGAGGATGATATTCTCGGCGCGCAGGGTCCAGAATTCGCTGCCCGGTTCGCAGCGGCTGAACTGGCCATTGTCGATACTGATCAGGTCTGTTTCACCGTCGTACACGATGCTGGCGGCAGAGCCGTGGGCGCCGAAATCATGCAGCACGTATTGCGCCGATTCGATCTGATTGCTGTTAGTGTCGCCGTTGAGGGTGGCCGAGCTGCCGTTCAGCAGCAGACCCGGTTCACGCAGTTGCACGTTGCCTTCCATCAGCACGGTGTTGGCGCTGCGGTCGATACTGGTAGTGTTGTCATTGGTGATGCGGCGATTGCCCTGGGTCACGATAATGTCGCCACTCACCTGGATCAGGTTCTGGGTAACTTGAGACAGTCCGCTGGCGGCCTGGAATTCGGTGTCGGCATTGCCCGGGTCGCCGCGGTCTGGGTCATCAGTTGCCAACCCGGCCAGCGGGTCCACAAACAGCCCGCAACAATAATAGGGCAGTGATTCTCTCTGGCTGGCGCTTAATGCCTCCACCGGCACCCAGTCCAGCGGGTATTGGCTGCCAAAGGCGGCCAGGTCCGGTTCGGCGTCCGGTCGCTGCGGCGTGGTCGGTGATTCGGTATCGCTGTTTTGGCTGTCGTTTTCTGCGGGCGGGTTTGCTGCGCTGGAATCCTGTTCGTCGCGGCCCTCGGCAGTATCGGGCTGCGGCCGGGGTATTGCAGGGGACGGGGCCGGGGAGCCGCTGACCTGTTCACACACCCAGCCAGTGCCGCTGTCGTTGGGGCGACAGGCGAACTTTGGCAATTGCGCAGCAAGCGTCGCTGGAGTCAGGCTCAGCCATAAACCGGCCGATACAAGCAGGGCGACATGCGCAGTGAGCGGTCTGGGATATGAAAAGCTAAGCGCGGTGAACGCCATGACTGGCTCCGTTCAGTGGCGCTGGAAACTGCAGGGCCTGACCATAGTCGATCTAGCGAATGAGTCTGACGATTATCGATTCGGCGATAAACAATTGCTTGTCAAAACCGATTAACAGGATAAGCGCGAGAATGCGCGGCCACGATGCTGGCCGCTGACGAAGGCATAATAATGGATTGGAGTTTGATTTCAAAGCACACAAGGCAGGCCTGGACGCCAGCCCGTGCCGGCCTGCGGGCCCGGTGCGGTGTCCCGGTCTGTATCAGGGACAATGCATGACGGATGCCAGGCAGGCAGAACTGGGCCGGTGGCTTGCGCAGACCAGCGCCGGGGCCAATACCACGGCGGCCAACATCGCGCTTGCCGTGGTCAGCGGCGACGCCAGTTTTCGGCGCTATTTTCGCACCCACCTCAATGGCCAGTCGCTAATCGCCGTGGACGCCCCGCCCACGTTGGAGGACAACCCGCGCTTCGTGCGCATTGCCGAGCTGTTTCAGGAGGCTGGGGTGCGCACACCTCAGGTACTGGCCCAGGATTTCGTGCAGGGATTTATGCTGCTGGATGACCTGGGAGATGAGCTGTACCTGGATAGCCTGCTGGCGGCACAACAGGATCACAATCTGGCCGTCGCCGACGAGCTGTACCGTAAGGCAATTGATACCCTGGTAGATCTCCAGCAGGGGGTCGATAAAGAGCGACTTGACCCCTACAGCCGAGACGAGCTGCATGCCGAACTGACGCTGTTTGATGAATGGTTCTGCAGTCAGCTTTTGGGTCTGGATCTCAGCGCCGCCGAGGAGCAGTTGATCCAGACGACTTATCGCCAGCTGGAAGACGAAGCTCTCGGTCAACCGTTCGTCGCCGTGCACCGCGACTATCATTCCCGCAACCTGATGATTGTCAATCCGGGTCCCGGGGTCATCGATTTTCAGGATGCGGTTGCCGGCCCCTACACCTACGACCTGGTATCACTGCTGCGCGACTGTTACATCCGCTGGCCGGATGATCAGGTGCTGGTCTGGACGCGCTACTACCATGAACAGGCCAGTGCCCGCGGTGTCATTGCCGGGATCGATTTTACGCGCCTGCAGCGGGACATGGACCTGATGGGTCTGCAGCGTCACCTGAAAGTCATGGGGATCTTTTCCCGCCTCAGTCTGCGGGATAAAAAACCGCGCTACCTGGCCGATATTCCACTGGTCATTGATTATTTTCTCGACGTGGCGGCGGCTCAACCGGAGCTGGCTGACTTCGTCGACTGGTTCCGGCAGCGGGTATTACCCGCCGCCAACAGGGAGCTGGATCTCACTACCCGGACCTGACCCATGCGCGCCATGATTCTCGCGGCTGGCCTGGGCAAGCGTATGCTGCCTCTGACCGCCGACGTTCCCAAGCCCTTGCTGAAAGTGGGCGACAAGACCCTCATCGAACATCAAATCGACAAGCTTGTCGCCGGCGGCGTCTCCGGCATTGTCATCAACCATTTTCACCTGGGCGGTATGATTGAGCCGGTAGTGGGCGATGGCAAGCGCTGGGGAATCCAGATCAATTACTCCCGGGAACCGATCCTGCTGGACACTGCCGGTGGTATTATCAAGGCATTGCCAATGTTGAAGGATGACAGCTTCATCGTCGTCAACGCCGATGTCTGGACCGATTTTGACTTTGCCCGCCTGCGGCCGGTGGACGGCACATCCTGTCTTGCCCACCTGGTGCTGGTGGCCAAAGCCGAACACAACCCGGACGGTGATTTTTTGCTGGACGACACTGGCCTGGTCAACGACAAAGACCACAGCCAGGACAGCGGCCTGACCTTCAGCGGTATCAGCGTAATGCACAAAAATCTGTTCAAAGGCCTGCCGATCCAGCCCCGCTCCGTAGTCCCGCTGCTCAAGACCGCCATGGCCGAGGGCAAGGTGAGCGGCGAGCAATTCGACGGAGTGTGGATGGATATTGGAACACCGGAGCGATTGGCCGATGTTAATAACATGGGACCCACTGACTGATTCGGGGGGGACCAAGGTAAACCAATCTGGAGACGTACACTGATGTTGAGCCGAATCAAATCCCGGGAATACCGCAAAGCCGTTGCTGAGCGCCTGGCTGGCAAGTCCCCTGATGGGCCGCTGCCGGAGGGTGGAAAAACCCAGAGCCTGTTCGTGCGTGCGCTATTTACCTTAATGGGTCGCCTGGCAAAGCTGGATGGCCGGGTTAGCGAAGAAGAAATTCAGTTCACCACCTCGGTCATGCGCCAGCTAAGCCTGAGCCCCCATCAGCGCCAGTCGGCTATCGACTGCTTCTACCTGGGCAAGCTGGAAGCCACCAATGTGATGCCACTGGTGGAACAACTGGCAGCCAACCTTGGCCGCGGCAGCGAACTGTCTCGCCAGTACCTGAAAACACTTTGTGAGCTGACCTACAGCAAGGGCAGTATTCGCCTGCGGGAGAAACTGCTGTTGCGTGAAATTGCGGAAAACATGGGCTTCAGCAAGGCCCAACTGCTCACTATCTGCACCGAGATTCAGGTGAGCCGGGGCAGCCACTTTGTCTACAAGGGCGGTCTCATCAGCCAGGCCTACCATATCCTCAATCTGGCGCCGGATGCCGATGACTGCGAGATTCGTCGCGCCTACCGGCGCATGATGACCCGCTGCCACCCGGACAAGCTGGCGGCGCGGCCCGATTCCGGGGATGCGGTGCGGCAGGCCCAGGAGCAGTTCATGGCAGTCCGCCACGCCTACGAGACGATATGCGGATTCCGCAAGACTGTGAATCTCTAAAGGTAGCTTCAGGTATCGACTTCATCACCCTGTTGCTTGCTCAGTGCAGGGACGGGAGTTGGAGGGGTACTTCCGGACACGCCGTGAACCCGGGCCCAGCCCTCAATCACAGATTGAGGTCGTTCGTCTGCGCAGCAGGCTGCGCCTGCAAAAACGCTTGCCTCACCCCTGGGGGCTCGGTCGCGACATCCCTGTCGCTCACGGTCCTGAAGTACCCCTCCAACTCCCGTCTCATTGGACAATGTGCAGTATTTGACCAAAACCCCATCAGTACCCTATTTGATACAGCAGATTTTCGGCGATTTTGAAGCTGGGTCTACTGATGGATTTATGGAGTCTATTGATTGCGGAATCCTGGTGAATGAGGACCGGGTTCCTTCGATAATTCCAGTTACGTCTATACAATTCGCAAACCTCGATAAGGACCAATCCCAGTAAGTGCTCGATTCCGAGGGTTGACACCGGCTCTGAGGGGACAGAGGGCAGGGCGCGCGTTTCAGGACCGTGAGCGACAGGGATGTCGCGACCGAGCCCCCAGGGGTGAGACAAGCGTTTTTGCAGGCGCAGCCTGCTGCGCAGACGAACGACCTCAATCTGTGATTGAGGGCTGGGCCCGGGTTCACGGCGTGTCCGGAAACGCGCGCCCTGCCCTCTGGCACCGTGCACGATCAAAGGTTTTGAATCTGCAACTGGCCCGGATGGTCAGCTTCAGGACAGGCTTCTCCAGAACAGGTAGAATAGCGCCTCAAAAATTCGCCTTTGCCCAAGATTTGTTATGAAAGATTACCTGATTGCTCCGTCTATTCTGTCCGCCGATTTTGCCCGTCTGGGTGAGGAGGTGGATAACGTGCTGGCTGCGGGAGCGGACGTGGTGCATTTTGATGTGATGGACAATCACTATGTGCCGAACCTGACCATTGGGCCGATGGTGTGTCAGGCGCTGCGCAAGCATGGCGTGAAGGCGCCGATTGATGTGCACTTGATGGTGTCGCCGGTGGATCAGTTGATTCTTGATTTTGCCAAGGCCGGGGCCAGCTATATCAGTTTTCATCCGGAAGCGACCGATCATGTGGATCGCTCTCTGCAGCTGGTACGGGATCAGGGCTGCAAGTCGGGTCTGGTATTGAATCCGGCGACGCCGATTCATTGCCTGGAATACGTGATGGACAAGCTGGATGTGATCCTGCTGATGTCGGTCAATCCCGGCTTTGGTGGCCAGAAATTTATTCCATCGACACTGCGCAAGTTGCAGAAGGTGCGCAAGCTGATTGATGACAGCGGTTACCGCATCCGCCTGGAAGTTGACGGTGGGATTGGCGTGAACAATATTCGCAAGATCGCCGACGCCGGTGCCGACATGTTCGTGGCCGGGTCTGCGATCTTTAATAGCGATGACTATGCCAAGACTATCCAGGCGATGCGCGCTGAGCTCGGCCAGCAGGCCAAGCCGCACCACTGAGCACTGCTGCCGGATCAGCATGAGGTCCTGATATGCAATCGATCACGAAGTCGATCATGAAGCCCAGCCATGAAGCGTGAACAGTTCCAGCAGTTAGCCGCTGACGGCTTTAATCGTATTCCGGTAGTGCGGGAAATTCTCGCCGATACCGAAACCCCGCTCAGTACCTACCTCAAGCTGGCCCGCGGTCAGCACAGCTATTTCTTCGAGTCCGTGCAGGGCGGTGAAAAATGGGGGCGCTATTCCATTATTGGCATGCCCTGCCAGACCGTGCTGCGGGTGTGCGGCAACGACGTAACCGTGGAAACTGGTGGTGAGGTCGTGGAGTCGGTCAGTTCAGACGATCCCTTCGCGTTCATTAACGACTACAAGCAGCGCTTTCGGGTGGCACCGGTACCGGATCGGCAGCGCTTTACCGGCGGACTGGTGGGCTATTTCGCCTACGACACCGTGCGCTACGTAGAGACCAGCATTGGCCCGGCCCGCGGTCGCGATGATATCGGCACCCCCGATATTCTGTTGATGGTGTCCGAAGAAGTGGTGGTGTTCGACAACCTGCGCGGCACCATTTCCCTGATTCTCAATGTCGATCCAGCAGCAGGCGATGCCTACGATCGCGCGCAGGCGCGCCTGAATGAGCTGCAGGCCCAGTTGCTGCAGCCTACGTCAATGCCGGCCCTGGCCAGCGCTGGCAGCACCGACAGCGACGCCTTCAGCCTGCACTTTGCCCAGGAAGATTTTAAACAGGCGGTGGCGGCCATCAAGGAATACATTGTCGCCGGTGACGTGATGCAGGTGGTGCTGGCACAGCGCATGTCGGTGCCGTTTAGTGGCGATCCGATGAATGTATATCGCGCCCTGCGCTATCTGAACCCGTCGCCGTACATGGTGTTTTTCGACATGGGTGATCACCATGTGGTGAGTGCCTCGCCGGAGATTCTGGCGCGAGTGGAATCCGGAAAAATCACCGTGCGGCCGTTGGCGGGCACCCGCAAGCGTGGCGCCACTGAAAAAGAAGACCTGGCGCTTGAACAGGACCTGCTGGGGGATGCCAAGGAAATCGCCGAGCACCTGATGCTCATCGACCTGAGTCGCAATGATTCGGGGCGAGTGTCGAAAACCGGGTCGGTACAGGTGACGCGCAAGATGTTCGTGGAGCGTTATTCCCACGTCATGCATATCGCCTCCATTGTCGAGAGCGAGATGCGCGACGACATGACCGCCCTTGACGTGCTCAAGTCGACACTGCCAGTAGGGACCCTGAGTGGCGCACCCAAGGTTCGCGCGATGGAGATCATCGATGAGCTGGAGCCGGACAAGCGTGGCATTTACGGCGGTGCCATGGGTTATCTGGGCTGGAACGACAACATGGATATGGCCATCGCCATTCGCACCGCGGTGATCAAGGACCAGACCCTGTGGGTGCAGGCCGGTGCGGGGATTGTCGCTGACTCACAGCCGGACGCGGAATGGGAAGAAACCCAGAACAAGGCCCGGGCGATTGTGCGCGCCGTGGAGCTGGCGGCGGCGGATTTGCAGCTGGAATAAGCCTTGCAGAGCAGGGCGGTTGGTCACAGCTCTCTGCCTTGCCTGTGTTTCAAACTCGCTGCCTATTCAAACCCGCCTCCCAAATCCGCAGCTTCTCTGTCCTCTTCTCAATCCTCTTCTCAATCCTCTTTTCAATCCCCTTTGCGCATCTTCTGGTAGGCATCCAGGGCGCGCTGGCGGGATTCTTTCAGGTCAACGATGGGTTCCGGGTAGGTTTTACCCAGTTTGATGCCGGCGGCTTCCAGCTCCAGCGGCGGTGCGTTGCCAGGGTCGTGGAGTAGCTTGTTGGGCAGCTCGGCCAGCTCCGGTACGAAGCGGCGAATGTACTCGCCGTCCGGGTCAAATTTTTCGGACTGGGTAATCGGGTTAAAGATCCGAAAGTAGGGGGCGGCATCGGCGCCGCAGCCTGCTATCCACTGCCAGCCGGATACGTTGTTGGCCAGGTCGGCGTCCACCAGCGTATCCCAGAACCAACGTTCTCCGGCATGCCAGTGGTGCATCAGGTTTTTCACCAGGAATGAGCCCACCACCATGCGCACCCGGTTGTGCATGTAGCCGGTCTCCCAGAGCTGGCGCATGCCGGCGTCCACCAGCGGGAAGCCGGTTTCGCCGCGCTGCCAGGCGTCGAGATCGTTCTGGCTGTGGCGCCAGGGGAAGTCGTTGAACTGGGTGTTCATGTTGTCGCGCACCAGCTCTGGAAAATGGTAGAGCAGGGAATAGGAAAACTCACGCCAGCCCAGTTCGCTTTGGAAATGTTCGATGTTATTGGTCAGGCCTGACTCGCCGGACTGGCGCTGCACCGCGTGCCATGCCTGGCGGGGCGAGACTTCGCCGAAATGCAGGTGTGGCGATAAAAAAGACACCGAACTCCGGGCCGGAAAATCACGCCCCTTGCGGTAGTCTTCCAGGCCGCTGTTGATAAAATTCTGCAGCCGCCGATGGGCGCCTTCCTCGCCCGGTGTCCACTGCCTGGCGATCGAGTCATACCAGTTGCTGTCGGGCATCAGGCCCAGGGCATCAAGCTTGTCCTTGTTCTGCTTGCAGGGAGCCAGCTCCAGGCTGGCGGGTTTGCGCTGGGCTTCGGCAACCGGCGTAAGTGTGGCGGCAGCGTTACGGTAGAACGGGGTGAACACCTTGTAGGGTGTGCCATCCTTTTTCAGACTTTGCCAGGGCTCGAACAGTAGCGAACCGTTGTGGCTGCTGACCTCAACGCCATCATCCTGAAGCTGCTGCTTGAGTTTCCTGTCGCGCTGGACCCGCCACGGTTCGTAGCAGCGATTCCACTGGATGGCGCCGATCTTGTGTTCCTGCAGCAGTTTGGGGATGAGGGTGAGCGGGTCGCCTTTGAGCAGCCAGAGCTTGCCGTCCAGGCTGGCATCCAGCGCCGCCAGGGACTGGTGCAGCCACCAGCGGCTGGCGCTGCCCATGGCCCGGTCAGCGGCGTTGTCATCATCAAGAATATAAACCGGCAGCACGCTGCCGTCGCGGGCGGCGGCCACCAGGGCGGGATTGTCCCGCAGGCGCAGGTCCTGGCGAAACCAGACAAGGGTCTTGGGTGTAGTCATGTCAGGCCTATACGCCACCACCGGGAGCGGCGATCAGCACAGTCTTCAAGACAGCCACAGGCGGGCTTGCTATGATTGGCGCTGCTCAAAACCGGGGTCCGGTTGACCCAGCATTGTGGCTTCGGTGAGCGACTAACCCGTAATTCAACAGGCAATCCGGACAGGGCGAATACCGTGCTGTTAATGATCGACAATTATGATTCCTTCACCTACAACGTCGTCCAGTATCTGGGCGAGTTGGGCGCCGACGTGCGTGTGTTCCGTAACGATGCCATTTCTGTCGCCGAAATCGAAGCACTGTCGCCCGATCGCATCGTTATCTCGCCGGGGCCCTGCACGCCAAATGAAGCCGGTATCTCCATGGACGTGATTCGCCATTTTGCCGGCAAGCTGCCGATCCTGGGAATCTGCCTTGGCCACCAGAGCATTGGCCAGGTATTCGGCGGCGACGTGGTGCGCGCCAGCCAGGTGATGCATGGCAAGCTGTCGACTATTCACCACGACAGCGCCGGTGTATTCAGCGGTATCGCGCAGCCGTTTGCGGCGACCCGCTATCACTCCCTGGTGGTGGACCGCCAGTCGTTGCCGGACTGCCTGATAGAGACCGCCTGGACCGAAAACGGCTCCGGAGAGCATCAGGAAATCATGGGCCTGAGGCACCGGGAGTACGCCATTGAGGGCGTTCAGTTCCACCCGGAGTCTATCCTCAGTGAGCACGGTCACCAGCTGTTGAAGAATTTTCTGGAAGACGCCTACCAGCCCGCCTGATCCTGGCGCCAATAAAAGCAATACGGAGTAATCCTCATGGAGATAAAAGCGGCTATCCATAGCGTCATGCAGGGACGTGACCTGACCCGTAACGAGATGATCGCGGTGATGCGCGACATTATGAGTGGACAGACTACCGATGCCCAGAATGCGGCTTTTCTCGTGGGGCTGCAGATGAAAGGCGTCAAGGCCGATGAGGTGCTGGGCGGTGCCACGGTGATGCGCGAGTTGGCAACTCCGGTACAGGTCAATGATCACACCCACCTCGTTGATACTTGTGGCACCGGCGGCAGTGGCTCCAGCACGTTCAATGTGTCTACTGCCTCGGCGTTCGTGGCCGCGGCCGCAGGCGCGCGGGTTGCCAAGCATGGTAATCGTGCTGCCACCTCGAAGAGTGGCAGTGCCGATGTGCTGGAAGCCGCCGGTGTAAGGCTGGACCTCAGTGCCGAACAGGTTGGCCAGGCCATCGATGAGATTGGCGTGGGCTTCATGTTCGCACCGGCTCATCACAGCGCCATGAAGCACGTGATTGCCGCGCGCCGGGAAATCGGTGTGCGCACCGTGTTCAATCTTCTGGGGCCACTCACCAACCCGGCCGGTGCGCCGCACCAGATCATGGGCGTCTACGATGCCAGCTGGATCAGAATTATTCTCGAGGTGCTGCGCGAGCTTGGTAGCCAGCACGTGCTGGTGGTGGCCGCCGATGACGGTCTGGATGAAATCAGCCTGTCGGCCAAGACCCTGGTGGGTGAACTCAATGACGGCAAGATCAGCCAATACTCGGTGTGCCCGGAGGACTTCGATATTGTCTCCAGGGATGACTACTCCATGCTGCAGATAGACGACGCCGAATCGAGCCTGGCCATGCTCAAGCAAGCCCTGAGCTATGAACACCAGGCGGCGGGCGATATTGTTGCGCTTAATGCCGGTGCGGCCATCTATGCGGCCAATGTCACCGATACCCTGGCCGCAGGCGTGGCAGCCGCGCAGGAAGTGCTGAGCAACGGTGCTGCGCTGGCCAAGCTGGAAGCGCTGGTGGAATTCAGCAATAAGGCGGCGGTATCCTCGTGAGTACAATTCTGGAACAGATAGTCGCCCATAAGGCTGGCGAAGTGGCAGATGCCAGGCAGGAGGTGAGTCTCAGCGAACTGGAAGCGCGCTTCCCCGATGTCGCAGACATGCGGGGGTTTGCGGCGTCCCTGAAGAAGCAGGCCGAGGCTGGCAGGGCAGGAGTCATCGCCGAGATCAAGCGAGCCTCGCCATCAAAGGGCCTGATCCGTGAGGACTTCGATCCGACCGCGCTGGCGCAAACCTACCAGGCTCATGGCGCCACCTGCCTTTCAATCTTGACCGATCGCAAATACTTTCAGGGCAGCAACGACTACCTGCTGGCAGGCCGCAGCGCCAGCACGCTACCGGTCATCCGCAAGGATTTTATGATCGACCCCTACCAGATTGCCGAATCCCGGGCGCTCGGGGCCGACTGTATCCTGCTGATTGTTGCAGCCCTGCAACAATCGCGTCTCGAGGAACTGGCCGCTTATGCGAACGAGTTAAAGCTCGATATCCTGGTTGAAGTGCATAATGCCGAGGAACTGGAGCGGGCCCTGAGAATTGACGCCAATCTGATTGGCATCAACAATCGTAACCTGCATACATTCGACACCAGCCTGCAGACGACACTGGACCTTGTTCCCCTGGTGCCGGATGACAAGGTAATCATCACCGAAAGTGGCATTAACACCCGTGACGACATCAAAACCATGATCGATCAGGGTGTATTCGGATTTCTGGTTGGTGAGACGTTCATGCGGGCGCCCGATCCGGGGCAGAAACTACAGGAATTGTTTGCTGACTATGTATAGTTCTGACGAATCAGAAAAGCTGTCTGAGACCGTGGCCGCTAATGTGTCCGATAGCGTGTCCGGGAACGAAAGCTCCGCCACGCCGCAAACTCCGCCTACCAAGCCTCCGGCCAAAAAAGGCATCGCGCGACTGATCGCCGCGACCCAGTATTCCGCGGCTGGCATGCGCGCCGCGTTCCGCAGCGAAGAAGCAGTGCGCATGGAAGTGGCGGCCTTCATCGTCATGGCGCCGCTGGGCTTCTGGCTGGGCAGCAGCGACGTGGAGAAGGTCTTGCTGGTAGGCTCACTGGTGCTGGTGATTCTCATGGAACTGACCAACACCGCGATCGAGAAAGTTGTGGACCGGGTCAGCAACGATTACCACGAACTCTCCCGGGTAGCCAAAGACATCGGCTCCGCCACCGTCCTGATCAGCATTGTCTTGGTCCTGTTCACCTGGGCCGTCATCCTCTACCCCTCCTGATAGCCGCACTTACTCGATACAGTGAGAGTGGTACATGAAATCTGGTGTAGATAACCCGTCATGTAAATCAGTGGCCTCGAACGCGACTGCGGGGCGGCAGGGTTCCCGCCCCGCCGGCTCGGCGCCCATCCTGGGTCCCTTCACTCCAGAAAAAGCCCTGAAAAACCACTGCTGTCCCACAGTTGAAAATCATAAGGCGAACCTCATTTGGGGCTCGCCTTTTTTGTGACCAGGCGGGCCTGGATCCAGTATCTCTCTGAGCCCTCTGCGCTCGAAAAGGTTTAGTTGGATGACTCGCATGATGCGTTGCACGGTCCAGCCTACCTTCGCGCTGTGCCGAGCAAAGGCCAGCAGTAAATAGGTAATCATGGCGATCCATAGCTGGGTCAGAACAGCATTGCGTGAGGTGCCCACAAACGCCTTGATCTTCAGGTTCTGCTTGATGGCCTTGAAGAACAACTCCACCTGCCAGCGATCCTTGTAAATGGCCGCGACTGTAGCCGCCGATAACGTGAATTGGTTGGTCAGGAACTCATAAAATTTGCCGGTTTCAAGATCTCGATAACCAATACGTCGCAGCAAGGGCGCGCCCCGCTTCAGCGCGTGAGCGCTGTTCAATTGGATCAATTGATCACTGCTGACACCGCTGCCAAGGACTGTCTCGCGGCGCTCCTTAACCGTGTAAACGGCGTTGGTTCGCATCCGGGTCACGAAGAAAACCCCTCGCTCTGTCAATGACTTAAACCATTCATAGTCCATGTAGCCTTTGTCGAAAGCGACGATACTGCCTGCCGGAAACTGAAACTGCCGGCCACTCACCATGTCGTTTTCCTGCCCAGCACTGACCGCGACGAATTCAGGCACATGAGTGCCGTGGTTAAGTCCCACGCTCAGCTTTACCGTGGCCGTGTCATCCCGATAGGTAGCCCAGGGGAAGGCTTTCAACGACAGGTCTATCGCGCTGGCATCGAGCGAATACAGAGGATTTTTAAAGCGGAATTTATGCTTGCCCGGCATGTTGGTGCAGCGGGCTAACAGGCGGTGAAAAACCGCCTCGTAAAGCTCGGCGGGCTGCTTCTCGTTAAGCCTTGCCAGGGTGGAACGCGGGATAGGCTTGGCGCCCAGATGGTAGAGCTTGTGTTGTTGAGCACCGAGATTGGACTCGATATCACGCAGGCTCTGGCGACCCGATAACTGCGACATGGCCAGGCCGATAAACTGATCCCAACGGCTGGCCGAGCGCAATTTCTGGCCAACATGATGCTTCCTGGCCTCCGTCTCGAATTCATGTCTCGACAGCGGCTTTAACAGTTGGTGGAAAGCGGTGTTAGAATGTGACAAAGCCTGAACCCTCGATAGTTATAGTGTTTGCTGGTACAACCATTATAACTTCTTGAGTTCAGGCTTTTTTGTTTTTTCTCTAACTGTGGGACAGCAGTGCCTGAAAAACGGTCTTTTTCTTGCGCTCAGCGCCGGCCTTAATTGGCGGGTCGAGAACCCTGCCGCCCCACATCCGCTCGTGCAGTGACAACCGGGACAGCGAAGTACTCTTCCTTCTGTTCACCAGGGCCGTAGTCCTCTACCCCTCCTGTCACCCGTACCTACGAGATCAAGAAAGTGAAGCTAATGCAATGTTTGCAAGCGTTTGTGTTTCACAGAACCAGCAAAATACTCTGAGTGAGCGCACGGATGCGCGACGAGAGCGAAGCGAACGCGAGCTGCCTGTTTTCAGGACGAAACCGCGCTTTTGGCCTTAAAACAGGTAGCGCCGTTTGGAAAATTCAGGGATGAATTTTTCCAAACAGTAGGTAAAGTAGGTAAAAGAATTATCGAGTGCCGTGCACCACGATGGTCTTGCCGGAGACGCTGATCAGGTCCTGTTCTTCCAGGGTCTTCAACACCCGACCTGCCATTTCCCGTGAGCAATTCACAATGCGGCCGATTTCCTGGCGGGTGATCTTGATCTGCATGCCGTCGGGGTGGGTCATGGCGTCCGGCTCCTTGCTCAGATCAATCAGGGTGCGGGCAATACGGCCGGTGACGTCATAAAACGCGAGGTCACCCACCTTGCGCGTAGTGTTGCGCAGGCGATGGGCCATCTGCTGGCCGATGGTGAAGACAATTTCCGGATGGGAGCGAATGTAGGTATTGAAATTGGAATAACTGATTTCAGCAATTTCACAGGCGGTACGAGCCCGACACCAGGCGCTGCGTTCTTCTGCCTGCTCGAACAGGCCCATCTCGCCGAAAAAATCGCCGGGGTTCAGATAGGCAATGACTACTTCCTTGCCGTCATCATCTTCCAGGATAACGGACACCGAGCCTTTGACGATGTAGTAAAGCGTGTCGCACTTGTCGCCCTCGTAAATAATCGTCGCCCGGTTTGGGTAGCGTTTACGGTGACAGTGGGACAGGAAGTTATCCAGATCCTCTATGTGTGGCGTGATGGCCATGAGTGCCATGTGTAAACTTCCTTACTCTCTCACTGAGAATTTTCTGTATATCACATTTTTCCGGCAATTATGAGATCACAGTCACACTAAGAATGCGAGTAGACGCTTACCCGGCTCCCGGCGCGCCCTGCGCGAGTCAGCCAATGTGAACTATGTTACCCTTTCGCGGACGATGCGGGGGCCTGTTAACGGGCCCCTAGTCTGTATCGGTAGTTTGCGGCTAAACCTTGATCAGACCGCAATGTCACCAGCTGATTAAACAGCAAATTTCTGCAGGACGGAGCAATGAAAGCAACGGTTAAATGGGTTGATGGGGTAATGTTTGTCGGCGAATCCGGGTCCGGACACGCCATGGTTCTGGACGGCGCACCGGATTCCGGCGGTCGCAATATGGGCATGCGCCCCATGGAGCTGATGGCCCTGGCAGTCGGCAGCTGCTCGTCATTCGATGTGGTAACCATATTGCGCAAGGCACGCCAGGATATCAGCGGCTGCGTGGCGGAAGTGACCGCTGAGCGGGTCGACGCGACGCCATCAGTGTTTGAGTCCATGCATCTGCATTTCAAGGTGACTGGCAAGGATCTCAGCGATAAACAGGTGGCGCGTGCCGTGGAGTTATCCGCCGACAAGTACTGTTCGGCGTCCATCATGCTGAAACAGGCCGGGGTGAAGATTACCCACGACTACGAAATTATCGGCGATTAAGGCGATTATCGCTGGCAGGGCGCTTGCGGCTGGACGTGTTGGCCAGGTGTCGTTGCCAGGCGCAGCGACCAGGTCTAGTGGCCAGATTGGTGGCTTGAGTAGTGACTAGACATGGTAGGTGGATTTCTTCATCACCTGGGACAAAGCTGCCATGGCCTTGCGCACCGGTGTCGGTAGCGGGGCACCGCCAGCCAGTTCGGCGCTTTCCCCGTGGTGGCGTTCGTCGCTGATCATTTGCTCCAGGACCGCCCGGCTGCGCTGGTCTTCTGCCGGCAATTGCTCAAGATGCTTCTCGAGATGCTCGCAAACCTGACGCTCGGTCTCGGCCACAAAGCCAAGACTCCATTTGTCGCCGGCCAGACCGGCCGCCGCACCCATGCCAAATGACAGGCCATACCAGAGTGGATTCAGTGCGCTGGGCTGGCTGTCGAGGTCAGTAAGGCGCTGTTCACACCAGGCCAGGTGATCCACTTCTTCCTGGGCGGCCTGTTCCATGGACTGGCGGGTTTCTCCCAGCTTGGCAGTCGCCGCCTGGCCAGCATAGAGCGCCTGGGCGCAGACTTCGCCAGTATGGTTAATGCGCATCAACCCTGCCACATGGCGCCGGTCAGTGGCGCTCAGCTCCGATTCCAGCAATGGTTCGGCGGGGGAGCGGCGATGAGCCATGGAGGAGCCCGGCACACAGGTGCGCAGGGCCTGGTCCACCTGGAGCAGGCAGCGGTCAACAAAAGTCAGGGGATGGCGTTTTTGCATTCAGTCATTTTCCCGCGCGATGGCGCGATGGGCAATGTCTTTCCGATAGTACACGTCAGACCAGCTGATTTGTGCGGCCAGATCATAGGCGGCGCCCTGCGCTGCCGAGACGCTGTCGCCCAGCGCTGTTGCACATAATACGCGGCCGCCATTGGTAAGGATCAGGTGGTCCTTTTCCACGGTGCCGGCATGAAAGATTTTGCGATCGGCACTCTGGGCCTGGTCGAGGCCGCTGATCACGTCGCCTTTCTGGTAATCCAGCGGGTAGCCGCCAGCTGCCAGCACCACGCCTACCGCCGGGCGGGGATCCCACTCGGCCCTGACCTCGTTGAGGCGGCGCTCCATGGCTGCCAGGCACAGCTCGGGCAGGTCGGACTGCAGGCGCAACATCACCGGCTGTGCTTCGGGATCACCGAAGCGGCAGTTGAACTCCACCACGTTAATTTCGCCGTCCGGAGAGATCATCAAGCCGGCGTAAAGAAAGCCCAGGTATTCGTTGCCATCATCACTCATGCCCTGCACGGTGGGGCGAATAACCTGATCCATGATGCGCTCATGTATCTCGGCGGTGACCACCGGTGCGGGTGAATAAGCCCCCATTCCGCCGGTGTTGGGCCCGGTGTCGCCATCATCCCGGGCCTTGTGGTCCTGGCTGGTGGCCATGGGCAGCACATTGCGGCCATCCACCAGGGCGATAAAGCTGGCTTCCTCGCCTGCCAGAAACTGCTCGATGACCACCCGGTGTCCGGCATCGCCAAATTTATTGCCGGCCAGCATGTCGGTGACGGCGTCAATTGCCTGCTGCTCGGTCTCGGCAACCACCACGCCTTTGCCTGCCGCCAGACCGTCAGCCTTGATCACGATGGGCGCGCCCTGTTCGCGAATGTACGCCGTCGCCGCTTCCGGGTCGGTAAAGGTCAGGTAGGCGGCGGTGGGAATGTTATGGCGGCTCAAGAAGTCTTTAGTGAAAGCCTTGGAGCCTTCAAGCTGGGCAGCGTTCTTGCTCGGGCCGAAGCAGGCGATTTGTCGTTCGCTGAAATAGTCAACGATGCCGCCCACTAAAGGCGCCTCGGGTCCCACAATGGTGAGTACAATCGATTGCTGCTCAGCAAAATCCGCCAGCGCCTCGAAGTCCATGACATCAATCGCGACGTTCTGCATCTTCGCTTCATGGGCAGTGCCAGCGTTGCCCGGCGCCACGTAGACGGCTTCGACACGCTCCGATTGCGCGCAGCGCCATGCCAGTGAATGCTCGCGACCGCCGGAGCCGATGATCAGAATTCTCATAACAGATATTCGCTGTGTCTGGTGTCTGGGAGTGTAGTAACTGACCGCGTCGAGCCGAAATCAGTGCCGAAAATGCCGCACACCGGTAAACACCATGGCCATGCCAGCCTCGTCGGCTGCGGCAATCACTTCCTCGTCGCGCATTGAACCGCCGGGCTGGATAACCGCGGTAATTCCGGCTTTGGCGGCCGCGTCAATGCCGTCGCGGAATGGGAAAAAGGCATCGGAAGCCATCACCGAGCCCTTGACCTCGAGCTCTTCGTCGGCGGCCTTGATGCCGGCAATGCGGGCGCTGTAAACGCGGCTCATCTGGCCGGCGCCAATGCCAATGGTCTGCTTGTTTTTGGCGTACACGATGGCATTGGATTTGACATATTGCGCCACCGCCCAGCTGAATAGCAGATCCTGCATTTCGCTGTCATCGGGGGCGCGTTTGCTAACCACGTGCAGCTCGTTCTGGCTGAGCTGATGGATATCCCGATCCTGTACCAGCAGCCCGCCGTTGACGCGCTTGTAGTCAAGACCGGGCGCACGTTCTGCTGGCCACTGGCCGCAGCGCAATACCCGCACATTCTGTTTCGCTGCGGTCACTGCAAGCGCCGCGTCACTGATGGCCGGGGCAATAATGACCTCGGTAAACTGCTGCTCGACGATGCGTCGGGCGGTGGCTTCATCGAGCTCTCGATTGAACGCGATAATGCCGCCAAATGCGGACGTGGGGTCAGTCTGGAAGGCCAGTTCATAGGCGTTCAGACATGACTCGGCTACCGCAACACCGCAAGGGTTGGCGTGTTTTACGATCACGCAGGCGGGGTCGGCAAAGGATTTGACGCACTCCAGGGCGGCATCGGTATCGGCGATGTTGTTAAACGACAGGGCTTTGCCTTGCAGCTGTTGCGCCGTGCTGATGCTGGCCTCGGCTGGTTCGGCCTCGACGTAAAACGCAGCCTGCTGGTGAGGGTTTTCCCCGTAGCGCATGTCCTGCCGCTTGTGAAACTGGCTGTTGAAAGTGCGCGGGAAATCGGTCGCCGCGTCAGGGTCGTCAACCCGGGCGCCAAGGTAGTTGGCAATGGCGCCGTCGTAGTTGGCGGTATGTTCAAAGGTTTTGACCGCCAGGTCGAAGCGGGTTTGCTGGTCCAGCTGGCCGTAATTGGTTTTAAGGGTGTCCAGCACGCTGTCGTAGTCACCGGGATTAACCACCACGGCCACGAATTTGTTGTTCTTGGCCGCGGCACGCAACATGGTTGGGCCGCCGATATCGATATTCTCGATGGCGGTGGGCAGGTCGCAGTCGGGTTTGGCCACCGTGGCCTCGAAGGGGTAGAGGTTAACCACCACCATATCGATGGGCGGGATGTCGTGTTCGGCCATGACCTCGGCATCGATGTCACGCCGGGCCAGAATGCCGCCATGCACCCTGGGGTGCAGCGTCTTGACGCGGCCGTCCATCATTTCCGGAAAACCGGTGTAATCGGAGATTTCCACCGCGGGCACGCCTTCATTACTGAGCAGTTTGAAAGTGCCGCCGGTGGAAAGAATTTCGATACCCATTTCATTCAGGGCCTGGGCAAAGGCCACGATGCCGGTCTTGTCGGATACGCTGATCAAGGCGCGCCGCACGGCAGTGAGATTGTCTGTCGTCATTAGCGAGTATTTATCGAGTGAGCGTCGGGTGTGTAGCGGGCGAAGTGCTGTAGTTTACAGCATGCCGTAGTGTTTTAATTTGGTGCGAAGCGTACCACGGTTCAAACCCAGCATGATAGAAGCCTTGCTCTGGTTGTTGCCAGTAAACCTCATGACTGCCTGCAGCAGCGGTTCTTCCACCTCTGCCATCACCAGCTGATGCAGATCGCTGACTGATTCGTCGCCGATCTGTTCGAAATAGCGATCCAGGGCCTTTTCCACCTCTGACCTGAGTGTCTTGGATGTTGTTGAAACGATTTCACCTGTGTCTGGCGCTTCGAAGCTTTCGCTGAGGGCGGTTCCTTCCGGTTTATTCATGCCGCGATGGCTCCTTCATCGTGTTCTTCCTGGTGAAGTTGATC
The DNA here is from genome assembly GCA_965212375.1 of uncultured Pseudohongiella sp. Taxonomy (GTDB): domain Bacteria; phylum Pseudomonadota; class Gammaproteobacteria; order Pseudomonadales; family Pseudohongiellaceae; genus UBA9145. The sequence continues at coordinate 397,854 of OZ243108.1, forward strand.
GAAGTAGTGGTGGATGTGCTCCAGTTGACCGGACGCAGACTCAATGCGATTGAATTCCACCAGGCAGTCGCGTGCACCCGGCAGGGGTTTCAGGTAGCCGATGACATGCTTGCGAGCATTCCAGACTCCGACCTTCTCGCCATAAAAACGATGCAGCCTGTGCAGGTGATCTATAATAATTTGCTTGCGCTGTGCAAGCGCCAGGGCGGGCATTGAGCGCCCGGTGCGCAGGAAGTGTTCAATTTCCTGGAAAATCCAGGGCCGCCCCTGGGCGGCACGACCAATCATCAGGCCGTCAGCGCCGGTATGCTCAAGCACTGCAGCGGCCTTGGCGGCGCTGTCGATATCGCCGTTGGCAATCACGGCAATATCTACTGCCCGTTTGATGGCGGCGATGGTGTCGTACTCCGCCTCGCCTTTGAAGCGGTCGGCACGGGTGCGACCATGGACTGACAGCATGCGAATGCCGCAATCCTCGGCGATGCGTGCCACATCCACGCCGTTGCGGGTTTCGGGGCACCAGCCGGTGCGAATCTTCAGGGTCACGGGGATGTCGACGGCCGCAACCACGGCCTTGAGAATGCTTTCCACCAGTGCGGTGTCACGCAGTAGCGCCGAACCGGCGGCTTTCTTCAGGACTTTCTTGGCCGGGCAGCCCATATTGATGTCAATGCCGTCGGCGCCGCGTTCGGCATTAAGTATTGCCGCTTCGGCCATCATCGCCGGGTCGGAACCGGCAATCTGCACAACAATCGGTGCATTAATCTCGGGACGGATTTGTTTGCGGCGATTGCGGGCGTTGTGCCACAGCGCGCTATTACAGGTGAGCATCTCGCCGACCGTCAATCCAGCGCCAAGCTGGCTGCAGATTTCGCGAAACGGCGTGTCGCTCACACCCACCATCGGTGCCAGCATCAGGTTGTTGCGCAAATGGTAGGGGCCGATAAGCTGCATTGCTGTCAGGAAGTCTGGGTGCGAAACGGCCGTAAATAATAGCCGGGTCACCATAGCAGTTAAAGGGCTTTTCTGAATTGTAAGCGATTAATTGCCGACTTGTTGATCTACCCGGAATCAGTTAACAAAAAATCGAGCAAGTTACCGTTGAGTGTGCAGCGTCACGGACGCCGGAACGCCAATGTGTAGTTGATGGCATCTTCCCCGGGGTCCATCAATTCGAGGCTGACTTGCACCGGGGTCTGCGGAGGCAATAGCGTGCGTGAGCGCAAGGCGGGCGGTAAATAGTCGTCAGGTGCGAATTCGCGCAGGGCAATGACACTGTTACTGGCGCTATTGAAACTTAACACCATGATTGGAAAGCGCTGCGCGAAACTGGCGGCATTGCGAAACTCCACGCTGACCGACAGGGCATTGTCCACAGCGGGATGAGAGCGGACTGACAGATTGCTGGACTGAATGGCGTCGATATCGTTATACACGGGAAGTTCGCAGCCGGTGAGATTGCAGGCCCATTCATACACCGGGCGCACCGAAGCGACCTGGGCGTAACGTTCCAGTTCCTGCCACAGGTATTGGCCCGCCAGCATGATTGCAGCCACCAGTGCCAGAGACGCCCAGGCAAGCTGCTTGCCAAGACGGCGCTGCCGGCCGGTGAGAATTTCTACCGGGATCGAAAAGGCGCCCAGGGACTGCAGATTCTCCTGGGGGATTGCTTCCAGGCCATCCTCGTCCTGTAAATCGCTTTGCAGCGCGCGGGCGCGAATTGCGGCCACACTCTGGTCGGGTTCCGCGCTGGTCTGTCCAGTGTTGGCTTCCGGCGCGGCACTGTGGTCGGCATCGGTACCTTGCAGGGCCTCATCTGGCGCACTGTAGCGGCTTAGCTCAACATCTGGCTGTTCGCTGGCAACCGAGTCCATGTCGCTGGCCAGGGTCTGCTGAAAATCCGCTTCGTTCACCGCCGCATTGAATTCCCCCTCGATTTCCTCCGCCAGGTCGGTGCTGCTGGCAGGCGGGGGTTCCGGCGCGGCCGGCGCCTCGGCAGGCGGTGCATAGCCACCTGGGGATAAAGAAAACTGCGCGTGCAGCTGAAACGCTTCCGGTGGTGCAGCAGGCGGCTCAGCCTGGCTGGTGTCGGTATTGCTGTGCGGCGCTTCTGGTTCGTCAGGGAACAACGGCAGGCTACCGGGTTCGTCAGCGCGAACCGCATCGGCGGTATCCGCTTGCGACTGCGTGTCCGCGTCAGTCTCGGCTGGCGCGGCGTTAATGTGCGCAGCGATGTCTTGCGCTGTTTCTTGTTCGTCATCCAGCGGATCACCCGATGTATCCTGTAATGGAACACCGGGTACAGAAATATTGCTGTCGCTGGCATGGCTGGCGGGCTCTTTGGTCTCTTTGGGCTCAGCGGGCTCAGCGGGCTCAGCAAGAAGTTCGGCAATCACCTCCTCCAGGGCCGGGTAGCCACCGGCCGCCAGGAGTTCGGCGAGCGGTGGCTGCGCGGCCTGGCTGGCAGTTGCCTGGTAATCCTCGGTAAGCAATTCTTCGATGACTTCTGCCATTGCCGGATAACCCCCGGCCGCCAGTAGTTCAGCAACGGGTTGCGGCGGGCTGAGATCCGGTGGCGGCATCTGCGCATCTGCCACCAGGGCCAGGAATTCATCTTCTTCGGGTGCTACCTGAACAGCCTGCCCGGCATCACCGGCGGCTTCGGCCGCCAGTTCGGCGCTGTCCAGCGCCAGGTAGTCCGGCGTGTCGGGATCGTCTGGGTCCAGGCGCGGCTCGGGTATGGCTTCCGTGACTGGCGATGCAGAGATCTGCGGCGCCGATTCCAGTGTTGCGTCAGGCACGGATTCCCGCAGCGACTGACGGGTGAAAAAACTGGCAGGGTCGAAAAATTCCTGGGCAGAGTTACCGACAAAAACCGATTCGTTCTCCGCCTCACCGTCGAAGCCGGTAGCCAGGAAATTCTCGGCGGCTTCGAAGACGGTCAGACAGGCGCCGCAGCGGACTTTGCCCGCAGCCGATTCCAGCACTCTGGGACTGGTGCTGAACGTGGATTCACAGGCAGGACATTGGGTAATGCGGAACGACATGACCGGTAGCAACTCTTGCGAGCCAGTAAAACGATAGTCTGGCGATTGTAGGCTAATGCCGGTGGCAGATCACGCCTTGCGCACAGCGTCCAGGCGGACCCAGTCTGCGGCGATAACCGGCGACTTCAGGTCAAACTGATCCTGGTAGCAGTCCGCCACCTGGTCGATCTGGGTTTCCAGCAGCCCGGACAGCACCAGTTGGCCACCGGGGCGCAGCAAGTCGGCAAACAACCCGGCCAGGGACATCAGCGGCGCTGCCAGGATGTTGGCGATGAGAATGTCGGCTTCGGTGTCCTCCGGCAGGGCATCGGGCAGGTAGGCATGCACGATATCGAGGCTGACCCCATTGCGCTGACAGTTGTCCAGCGTGGCCAGAATCGCCTGGGGATCGTTGTCCACGGCGCTGACCCGGGTGGCGCCAAGCTTGGCGGCGGCGATGGCTAATATTCCAGAGCCGCTACCATAATCGATTACCGTCTTGTGGCTAACGTCTGCCTGGTCCAGCCATTGCAGGCACAGCTCCGTGGTGTGATGACTGCCGCTGCCAAAGGCCAGGCCGGGGTCCATGAGCACGGTGACCGCGTCCGGATCCGGCGGCGGCAGCCAGCTCGGACAAATCCACAGCCGCTGGCCTACCTTCAGCGGCTGAAAGTCTGCCATCCAGGCGCGTTCCCAGGCCTGGTCTGCGAGCTGTTCTACCGCCAGGCTGGCGGCGTTGCTGATGGCGGGATTGTGTTTGAGCTGGTCGAGTAGTTCCGTGAGATCGGCGTCCGCGCTAAACAGCGCGAGCAGTACGCTGTTGTCCCACAAAGGTGTGCTACCTGGCTCTTCCTGAAAGACCGGCTGGTCCTCGGCGTCGAGATAGCTGATCGATTCGGCGCCATGTTCCAGCAGGGTTTGCTCCACGGGCTCGGCGTCCGCGGAGCGCACCCTGATGGTCAGCTGTTGCCACATGAGGTCAGAGACCGAGCCGGGCTTCCAGGTAGTGAATGTTGACGCCACCTTTCTTGAAGCCGGCATCACGCACCAGTTCGCGGTGCAGCGGAATATTGCTCTTGATGCCGTCGATGAGCAGTTCATCCAGGGCGATTTGCATGCGCACCATAGCCTGCTCACGGGTGCTGCCGTGACTGATGAGCTTGGCGATCAGGGAATCGTAGTAGGGCGGCACCGTGTAGCCGCTGTACAAATGCGAGTCCACCCGGATGCCGGGGCCGCCGGGTGCGTGAAACAGCTTCACCAGTCCGGGGCTGGGAATGAACTTCTCGGGATCCTCGGCGTTGATCCGGCACTCCAGGGCATGGCCCCGTATCACCACGTCTTCCTGCTTGATGGACAGCGGTTTGCCGCTGGCAACGCGCAGCTGTTCCTTGACGATGTCGACACCGGTGACCATTTCGGTGACCGGGTGCTCCACCTGTACGCGGGTGTTCATCTCGATAAAATAAAAGCGCTCATCCTCATAGAGAAATTCCAGGGTGCCGGCGCCGCGATATTTCATTTTCTTGCAGGCTTGCACGCAGGTTTCGTGGATGGCATTGCGCACGTCGTCGGGAATACCCGGGGCCGGTGCTTCCTCGATGACCTTCTGGTGGCGTCGCTGCAGCGAGCAATCCCGGTCACCAAGGTGAATGGCGTCGCCCTTGCCGTCACCGATTACCTGGATTTCAACGTGACGGGGATTTTCCAGGAATTTCTCCAGGTATACGGTGCCGTCGCCAAAAAATGATTTCGCTTCGGACTGGGTGACATAGATGGCTTTCATCAACGCCGCTTCGTTGTGCACCACGCGCATACCGCGACCGCCACCGCCGGCGGCAGCCTTGATGATGACCGGGAAACCAATGTCGCGCGCCAGTTGCAGGGTGCGTTCGGTATCCTCGTTGATCGGGCCGTTGGAACCCGGCACCGTGGGAACGCCCGCGTCACGCATGATCTCAATCGCCGACACCTTGTCGCCCATCTTGCGAATGGTCTCGGCATTCGGACCGATGAAGATGAAGCCGCTGTTCTCAACCTGCTCGGCGAAATCAGCATTCTCTGACAAGAAACCGTAGCCTGGGTGCACGGCGTCGGCGTCGGTGACTTCCATGGCGCTAATGATGGCGGGGATGTTCAGGTAACTTTCACTGGCGCTGGGCGGGCCGATGCACACCGACTCGTCGGACAAGCGCACATGCATCAGGTCCTTGTCGGCCATGGAATGTACGGCGACGGTTTTGATGCCCAGTTCCTTGCAGGCGCGCAGTACGCGGAGGGCAATTTCGCCGCGATTGGCAATCAGTATTTTATCTAACATGGTGTCGAAACTCGGTGTTGGAACGCGATTGTTGCAGTGAATCAGACGATTGAAATCAGCGGCTGATCGAACTCAACCGGTTCGCCGTCCTCCACCAGGATGGCTTCCACCACACCGGTGGCGTCGGCTTCGATCTGATTCATCATCTTCATGGCTTCAACAATGCACACCACATCACCGGCCTTGACGTGAGTACCCACTTCGACGAACGCTGGCGAGGAAGGGGACGGGGAGCGATAAAAGGTGCCCACCATCGGTGAATTGATGAGTTTGCCCTTGGTAGCGGGCTGGCTGGCAGCGGCCGGTTCTTCGATCGCTGCCGCTGCTGGCGCAGCTGCCGCGGGGGCCGGTGCTGCCGTTGGCGCCGCTATCGGCGCCGGTGCGGAAGTGGAGTTGCGGCTGATGCGAACGGCTTCCTCGCCTTCCTTGATTTCAATCTCGGCGACGTCTGAGGCCTCCAGAAGCTCGATGAGTTTTTTTACTTTCCTGATATCCATAGTTACTTCCCGGGGTAGATATTTAGTGGTTCAGTCTGCTGATTGCGGCCTGCATGGCCAGCTCGTAACCCTGGGCGCCCAGGCCCACGATGCTGCCCACCGCAATGTCTGCGAAATAGGAATGATGGCGAAAGGATTCGCGGGCATGCAGGTTGGACAGGTGCACCTCCACGAACGGCAGCGCCGTGGCCAGCATGGCGTCGCGCAGGGCGATACTGGTGTGGGTAAAACCGCCAAAATTCACCAGCAAAAATGCCGTGCCGTCTTCGCGAGCCAGATGCAGGCGGTCGATGAGCGCGCCCTCGTGATTGCTCTGGAAGTGCGCGAATTCATGCCCGGCCTTCTGGCACTGTGCCGCCAGGCGGTCATTGATGTCGTCCAGGGTATCTGCGCCGTAAATGTCAGGCTCACGGTGCCCAAGCAGGTTCAGATTGGGGCCGTGCAGCGCCAGAATGCTAGCCATGTGGTTAATCCGTTGTTGGTCTTGTTGTTGCTTACCGAGTTGTTGCTTACCGAGTTGTTGCTTGCCAGGTGTTTCGTTAAAGTACTGCGCAAATGCGCATAGGTGATGCAAGTTCTGCGATTTACGGTCCTTGTTAAAACGCTGGCCAGTGTCAGCGGGATACTCAGCCAGTGCCCCGTTGCTACCGGTTAGGCAATTATCGGCGCATATTCTCAGAAATTAGGCTGATTTTCACCCGTTTTTTGCAAGATCGCGCCAGTTTGTCCTTACCAGGGATAGCGTGAATGTGCTTCGCGGTCGCAAGACTGGAGTGAAGTCGGGTTTGGACCGAGTTTAGCTGCGGTCCGGCGGGCACAGTGCCAGGGCAGGCTGGCGCCCGAAACGCGCGTCAGGGCGCCAGCGGATAGGCCTGGCGCTGGGGCGGGTAGCAGAAGCCCCAGTCGGCGCAGCCCTGGTATTCAATAATCAGAGCGGCCGAGTCTGGCGTGGCCTCCGGCAGGCTCAGGGTCACGCTGACATCATCATAGTAGGCTTCGATATCGCCGAAGAACTGGTCACTGCGAGGGATCCCCGGGGGCAGGCTGAAGTCCAGGGGGCGGGCGTCGCTGGTCGCGGTGCGCTGCAGGCTGAATCCAAAGGCGTGTCGGTACAGGTAGTGGCCGCTGGCGGGATTCCAGGTAATGCGGTACTCGCCGGGCGCGGTCTGGCTGACATAAAACGGGAAGGCCTCGGTCAGTGGCAATGGCCGTGGCCGGGCGTCCCCGCCCGATAATCGGCCCAGGGCGCTATTGCCTTGCTGCGCCAGGGACGCCGAGGCAGCAACACAAAGCAGTAGTGCCGCCAATAAGCTATTAACGGAGGGCAGTGTGCGGCTGCTATTGCGCTTGTTCATAACAGATCGCCGTTCTTAACAAACCGCCGTCCTTAAACAAGAGTGCCGGGACGCCGATTTCAGTGCGGGTTTCACTCCCGGAAGCGATCAAATACCAGGCAAGCATTGGTGCCGCCAAAACCGAAACTGTTTGACATGACCCGGTTCAGCTCGATGTTGTCGATGCGCTCGCGGACAATGGGCAGTCCTTCGGCCTGGGGATCAAGAGTGTCGATATTCGCCGAAGCGGCGATGAAATCGTGTTCCATCATCAGCAGGCTGTAAATTGCTTCCTGTACGCCCGCGGCGCCCAGGGAGTGGCCGCTCAGGGACTTGGTGGAATTAATGTGCGGCACCTGGTCGGGAAAGACCTTGCGGATGGCGTTCAGCTCGGAGACGTCACCGGCCGGGGTGCTGGTACCGTGGGTGTTGATATAATCGACGCGGCCTTCGAGACCTTCGGTGGCCATGCGCATGGCGCGTGCACCGCCTTCGCCGGATGGGGCCACCATGTCATGGCCGTCAGAGGTGGCACTGTAACCGGTGAGTTCTGCCAGGATTCGGGCGCCGCGTGCCTGGGCGACCTCAAGGGCTTCCAGCACGACCATCCCGCCACCGCCAGCAATGACGAAGCCATCGCGGTCGGCATCAAAGGCGCGCGAGGCCTTGTCCGGGGTGTCGTTGTATTTGGTGGACAGGGCGCCCATGGCGTCGAACATGTGTGACATGGACCAGTGTTCGGATTCGCCGCCGCCAGCAAAAACCCTGTCCTGCTTGCCCATCTGGATCAATTCGGCGCCGTTGCCAATGCAGTGTGCACTGGTGGCACAGGCCGAAGAAATCGAATAATTCACGCCCTTGATCTTGAATGGTGTCGCCAGGCAGGCAGACACCGAGCTGCTCATGGTGCGCGGGATACGGTAGGGGCCAACCCGGCGCATGCCTTTTTCACGCAGGATGTCGGTAGACTCCAGCTGGTCTTCCGGTGAGCCGCCGCCGGAGCCAGCGACAATCCCGGTCCGCTCATTGGATATCTCGTCTTCGCTGAGCCCGGCATTGGCAATCGCTTCCTGCATGGCAATATAGCTGTAGGCGGAGGCATCGCCCATAAAGCGCAGGATCTTGCGGTCGATTAGCGCTTCGGTATCAATGTTGACGGTGCCGCTGACATGACTGCGCATGCCCACGTCCACGTAAGACTGGTTATGGCTGATGCCGCTGCGCCCTTCTCGCAGTGACTCCAGGACCGCCTGGCGATCGTTTCCCAGACAGGAAACAATCCCGATTCCGGTTACAACTACACGTCGCATAGTGTCCTCAATCCCTGGTGAGTTAAAACGCGTTTTCTGGCGTGAACAGGCCGACTTTCAGGGCCTTGGTGGTATAAATCACCTCGCCATCTACAGCCACAGTACCATCTGCAATGCCCATCACCAACCTGCGGTCGATGGTGCGGCTGATGGACAGCTCGTAAACTACTTTTTTATTGGTGGGCAGGATTTCGCCGGTGAATTTCACCTCGCCAGCTCCCAGGGCACGCCCTTTGCCAGGGTAGCCGCGCCAGCCCAGGTAGAAGCCCACCAGCTGCCACAGGGCATCCAGCCCAAGACAGCCCGGCATTACCGGGTCACCGGGGAAGTGGCAGGCGAAAAACCACAAATCGGGATGGATATCCAGTTCGGCAATAATCTGACCCCGACCGTACTCGCCGCCATCCGCACTGATGTGCGTAATGCGGTCCAGCATGAGCATTTCATTAACCGGGAGTTTTGCATTGCCAGGACCAAACAGCCTGCCATAGCCACATTCCACCAGTTGCTCCATCTCGTAGGAGCTCTGGGGAACAAAGTTTTCGTTCCTTGCTTTCATTGTCTCTCGTGCAGCCTGTGGGCCTACATAACAAGGGCGGGAGTTTATCGTGAAGGCAGGAAATAATCGACCGCAAAGTGACGACCGGTCGCGGTTTCGTGTTGGCAGCCTTGATCGTCCTGCTGGCCTGGTCTGCTGGGGTGTGCGTTGCTTGAACGAGGCTGGCCATTATTTGCTACCATTACCGCCTCCTGGCAGGCGGTACTCAGCATGATAATTCCAGTTATTCTCGCCGGTGGCACGGGCACCCGACTCTGGCCGCTGTCCCGGGCCGCGTTGCCCAAGCAGTTTATTCACTTTCCCGAACAGAATTCCTCGCTGTTTCAGAACACCCTGGCGCGCCTGGCTGGTTTGCCCCAGGTACACGATCCGGTCGTGGTCTGTAATACCGAGCAGCGTTTTCTGGTGGCCGAACAGCTTCGGCAGTTGGGCATGGACCAGGCGCGTATTCTGCTGGAACCGGTGGGTCGCAATACCGCGCCGGCGGTAGCGATCGCCGCGCTGTCTGTGCTCACCGGTCTGGGGGATGATGAAGACGCCGACCTGCTGGTACTGCCAGCCGATCACAACATCAAGGACGTGGCTGCCTTTCAGCAGGCGGTGCTGGCTGGCCTGGAATCCAGCGCCCAGGGACGACTGGTGACTTTTGGCATAGTGCCAGGTAGCCCAGAAACAGGCTATGGCTACATCAAGGGTGGCGAAGCCGAATCCGTTTCGGCACCCCGAGACGTGCTGGAGTTCGTCGAAAAACCGGATGCAGAAACCGCCCGGGCCTATCTGGACAGCGGCAACTATTTCTGGAATAGCGGTATGTTCCTGTTCAGCGCCCGCACTTTCCTGCACGAGCTGGAAGCCCATGCCGCCGATATTGCCAGTGCCTGTCACAAGACCTTTGCCAGCCTCGATGCAGGTTCCGATTTCCACACCCTGCCAGAAACCGAATTCGCTGCCTGCCGCAGTGATTCCATTGACTATGCGGTGATGGAACACACCAGCAAGGCGGTCATGGTGCCGCTTAACGCTGGCTGGAGCGATCTTGGCGCCTGGGACGCAATCTGGGAGTCAGAGGAAAAAGATGCCGCAGGTAACGCCCTCAGCGGGGACGTTGTCACCGAAAACGTGCAGGGCAGCTACATCCACTCCGGCTCGCGGCTGGTTACCGCCCTGGGTCTGAAAAACATGGTGGTGGTGGAAACGCCTGACGCCGTGCTGGTAGCCAACAAGTCGCGCAGCCAGGACGTGAAACTGCTGGTAGAGAAGCTCCAGGACCGCCACCGTGGCGAGACCCTCACCCATACCCTGGTGCATCGTCCCTGGGGATCATTCCAGTCATTGGCCAGCGGTTCCGGCTACCAGGTGAAACACATTGTTGTTGCTCCCGGTGCGGCGCTGTCCCTGCAGATGCACCATCATCGTGCAGAGCACTGGACGGTGATCAGGGGCACCGGGCTGGTCACCCTGGATAAAGAGCAGCACGAGCTGACCGTCAATGACTCAATCTTTATCCCGCTGGGCAGCAAGCACCGATTGGCCAACAACACCGACACGCAGCTGGAGATAATCGAGGTGCAAGTAGGTGACTATCTTGGCGAGGATGATATTGTTAGGTTCGATGATCTTTATGGGCGAACCAGCAAGGGTTCCTGATCTGCAGGGGGCGATCAGCGCGGCAACCTGAAACGGATCTGGAAGAGAATGTCTTGCTGGTCAGCGCTGCAAACAAAAGCAGCAGGTCCCGAAAAAGTCGGCATGGCCCTTGCTACTCGCTAGAAGATAAGCATGGCCATCGCGATAGGTAATCAGGATGCGCCTCCCTAATTAAGCCAACGGATTAGATTATGTCTGCGATCAGAAAATGCCTGTTCCCCGCTGCCGGTTACGGTACCCGATTCCTCCCAGCCACCAAGGCGATGCCCAAAGAAATGCTGCCAGTGGTGACCAAGCCACTCATTCAGTATGGGGTCGAGGAAGCCATGAGCGCTGGTCTTACCGGCATGGCCATCGTCACGGGTCGTGGCAAACGGGCCATAGAAGACCACTTCGATATCAGCTATGAGCTGGAACACCAGATCGCCGGCTCCGAGAAGGAGGCGCTGCTGGACGATACCCGTGAGATTATCGATAAGTGTACTTTCTCTTACACGCGCCAGGTGGAGATGAAAGGCCTTGGTCACGCGATCCTGGTAGGCGGCAATCTAATTGGTGACGAGCCATTCGCGGTGATTCTTGCCGACGATTACTGTGTGAATACCGAGGGCGACTCGGTGCTGGCGCAGATGGTTAAACTCTATGACAAATACCAGTGCAGTATCGTGGCGATCATGGAAGTTCCCGAAGAAAACGTACATCGCTACGGCGTGATCGAAGGTGAGGAAGAAGAAGACGGTATTTTCCGCATCAGCAGCATGGTGGAGAAGCCGGCCCGGGAAGACGCGCCAACCAATCTGGCGATCATCGGTCGCTACATCCTGACACCGGATATTTACGAGTTGATTGAAAAAACACCGCCAGGCAAAAATGGCGAGATGCAGATTACCGATGCCCTGATGGCCCAGGCCAAGCAGGGTAAGGTCATTGGCTACCGGTTCAAGGGCCGGCGCTTTGATTGTGGTAGTGTCGACGGCTTCATAGAGGCTACCAATTTCACCTACGAACTGCAGAATTCCTGATTGAGCCCAAATAAGTGAGCCCGAACTCATGACTGATGAAATCACCTGTTTCAAGGCCTACGATATTCGCGGCCGGATTCCCGATCAACTCAATGCGGATATCGCCTATCGCATCGGCCGGGCCTTTGTGGAATACCTGGCGCCCAAGAGTGTGGTGGTGGGCTATGATATTCGCCTTACCAGCCGGGAGTTGTGCACCGCCCTGACCAACGGTCTGACTGATGGTGGTGCCGATGTGATCAACATCGGCCAGTGCGGTACGGAAGAGGTGTATTTTGCCACCTCGCACCTGGGTGTTGACGGCGGCATTGTCGTCACCGCCAGCCACAATCCCAAGGACTACAACGGTATGAAGCTGGTACGGGATAATTCCAAACCGATCAGCGGCGATACCGGCCTGAAAGAGATCAAGGCGCTGGCCGAGCGCAACGAATTTGCCAGCGACAAAACCAAGGGTTCAGTAAGCGAACAGGACACCAAGCCGGCGTATATTGAACACCTGTTGGGCTATGTCGACGGAAATGCGCTATCGCCATTGAAGGTGGTTTGCAACGCTGGTAATGGCGGTGCCGGTCCGATCATTGACCTGTTGGAGTCGCACCTGCCGTTTGAGTTTATCAAGGTCCACCATGAGCCCGACGGCAATTTTCCCAACGGTGTGCCGAACCCATTGCTCACCGAGAATCGCGCGCCCACGGTAGATGCCATCAAGGCCAACAATGCCGATCTGGGGATCGCCTGGGATGGCGATTTCGACCGCTGTTTTTTCTTTGACGCCAATGGCCGTTTTATCGAGGGCTATTACATTGTTGGCCTGCTTTCCCAGGCCTTTCTGGAAAAGGTGCCGGGCTCGAAAGTGGTACATGATCCGCGCCTGATCTGGAATACGATTGAGATTGCCCGGGCCTACAATGGCCAGGCGATCCAATGCAAAACCGGTCACGCGTTTATCAAGGAACGCATGCGCCAGGAAGACGCCATCTATGGCGGCGAGATGAGCGCCCACCATTACTTTCGGGATTTCTTCTATTGCGACAGCGGTATGGTGCCCTGGTTGCTGGTAGTGGAACTGATGGCCAAGCAGGGCAAGACCCTGGCACAACTGGTGGATGAACGCATGCTGGCCTTCCCGGCCAGCGGCGAGATCAATAGCGAGATCGCCGATCCTCCGGCACTGCTGAAGAAAATCGAACAACTATATGCTACCGATGCCAACAGCATCGATCACACCGACGGCCTGTCTATGGCTTTTGCCGACTGGCGCTTTAATTTGCGTATGTCCAATACCGAGCCAGTCGTCCGGCTGAACGTGGAATCCAGGGGCGATGAGGCTCTGATGCGGGCCAAGACCGAAGAGCTGCTGGCGCACATGTCAGTCTCCTGAAACGCCGTGCCTGAGGACAAGCAAAGCGAACTGGAAACGCGGCTGTTCGTGTACGGCACGTTGGCCCCGGGGGAAAGCAACGCGCATATCATGGCGGGACTGAACGGCCGCTGGGAGGTGGCCGAGCTGCGCGGCTATGTCTACCCCGATGGCCTGGAGGCCAGTGAATGGTATCCGGCGTTAATCCTGCCCGGCGCCAATGATGACTCGGCGCCAACGGTATCCGGGCGACTGTTTGTCTCCGCCGACCTGCCTGAATTCTGGCCGCAACTGGACGCCTTCGAGGGCGCCTGCTACCAGCGGGTGGTAGTGTCTGTGACGGGTCGGGATAGCGGTGCAGTGGACGCGTACGTTTATGAATTGAATCAGCAGGTTGGCAGCTAGTTTCGAGCCAGCGCCTGGCAACTCAATTTTCGGCCGGTTGCAGGCTGCTACAGAGGGAAGTGACAGATGGATCAGATCAGCTGGGAAGATTTCCAGAAAGTACAGCTTCGGGTGGGCACGATTACTGCGGTGGAGGAATTCCCCGAGGCGCGCAAGCCGGCCTGGAAGCTGACGGTAGATTTTGGGCCCGATATTGGCACTCGCAAATCCAGTGCCCAGATCACCGATCTTTACAGTCGTGATGAGCTACTGGGCAAGCAGGTGGTTGCGGTAGTGAATTTTCCGGCCAAGCAGATCGGACCGTTCATGTCGGAATGTCTGGTTACCGGGTTTCACCGCCAGGACAATGCAGTGGTGCTGGCAGTTCCTGAACGGGACGTCCCGAACGGCGCCAGGCTCGCCTGAATCGGCAGCTTTTCCATAGCGCTGATCGGGCGTATAAAGCCGGTCAGGGCGACCAGATCATTACCAGGCTGTGCTGGTCACTGGCCTTGTCAGTAAAGCCGTAACGGCGGTGAAAACTTACCGCCGGATTGGTTTTTAACACGTTGAGTTGAACCGGCAGTGCGGCCTCTCTTCCAGCGTTCTGGATATGGCCCATCATCAAGCCACCAAACCCCTGTCCCTGAAACGCCGGCTCTAACATAATCATGTCCAGCTCCAGAATGTCTGGCTGTGGGACTGGTTTGCGGGACAGGTGATAGCTGCCGATAGTTTCGCCGCGAAATTCGAGAATCTGGAACCCCCGTGCCGGCAGTGAGGTGACAAAACCTTCGTGCTGTAGCAGTTCTTCCCAGCCCCAGGCGGCGTCGATGTGATGCTGCATGGTGGTACGGAACAGCTGAAACAACCATTGCTCATCGCTGGCCCTGCCACGCCGGAATTCGGTTGCCGCCAGTGTCTCTGCGGGCATTGCGGCCATGAGTTAGCCGGCCTCGGTGTCAGAACTCGTCTGCAGCGGCCGTTTCCACTTCAGCCGCTTTTCCACGGCGTGAATTAAATAGCCCGCCAGGTCCTTGCCGCTGGTGTTTTCCACACTGCGCAGGTCCGGTGAGGCATGAACTTCCAGCACCAGTGGCCCGCGACTGGAGCGAATAAGATCAACGCCGGCGACTTTCAGCCCGAGCGCCTTGGTGGCTTTCACCGCCAGCCTGCGCTCGGCAACGCTGAGTCTGGTGGCGATGCTGCTTTTGCCACGCTGCACATTGGCGCCGAATTCATCCACCACCGAGTTACTTTCCACGGCAGCTACCGCCTTGCCGTCCACTACCAGTACCCGTAAGTCTTTGCCACCCGCTTCCTTGATGAACTCCTGTATCAGCAGGTTGGCGTTGACCGATTTGAAGGCGCTGATGACCGATTCTGCCGACCTTTCCGAATCGGCCAGAACCACCCCATCACCCTTGAATCCCTGTACCATTTTTACCACCAGCGGGAATCCATCCACCATGGCGGTCAGGTCGGCAACATCCATAGGCGTATTCGCGGCGGCCGTTGCGGGTAGTTCCACGCCGTCCTTGAGCAGGGTCTGGGTGGCCAGCAACTTGTCTTTGGTCCGGGCCACGGCGGACGCCGAGTTGAGCGCGTAAATTCCAACGCTTTCAAACTGGCGCAACAGGGCGCAGCCGAATATTGAGATATCCGGCTTGATGCGCGGAATCACTGCGTCAAGGTCATTGAGTGTGCGTCCGCGACCGAAGTGAATCTCGGGGTTCTCGGCATCAAACTTCATGTAACACTGTTTGATATCGATAAACTGTATCTCATGACCCCTTTCTTCTGCAGCCTCGATGATGCGTCGATTGCTGTACAGGCGGGAGTTGCTGGCCAGCAAGCCGAGCTTTAACCCTTGAAGCCGTTGCGATGATTGGCCATAGAGTTTCTCGATTTCGGCAGCGTCCACTGTGCCGCACAACAGTTTGTCGGATGGGTCCACCAGAATTCTGCCCAGCATGGCGGCGCGCCCCAGCAGCATGCGGTAGCCCATGGAGTCGCGGTTAGCCAGGGTGACCTCGATCTCCCAGCTCTGTCCGGACAGATTCAGGGTGGTCTTGATGACAAAGCGTTTTTCCGCCACGCCGCTGGAGCTTTTCACCATGCGCCGGTCAAATACTTTCGATTCGCAGCGCACGATAACCTGGCGATTGTGCTGAATCGGGTGCAGCTCATAGCTCACCCAGGATTCCCCGGCGCGTTTGAAGCTGCGAATATTGAAGGCATGCAAAGACGAGGTTTTCGCGCCCGAGTCCACTCGGGCCTTGATCGCGGGGATGCCGAGTTCGGGTAAACCGCACCATTCTTCACTGCCGACAATGATCTTGCTCTTGCTGGTCCCTGCCATGGTTTAGTGTTTCCAGTTATCGATTGTATTGATCAGGCCTGATGCGGACGCATCCAAAGCCGTGCGTTGCTCACTGTCGGTCAGCGCCGCGAACAGGGTTTTGGACAAACGCTTGCCCAATTCCACGCCCCACTGATCGAAAGCATTGATATCCCAGATGACGCTCTGTACGTAGACCTTGTGTTCGTACAGGGCGATCAGCATTCCCAGTCGATAGGGATCCAGGTCGGCCAGCAACAGGGTGCTGCTGGGTCGGTTGCCGGGTATCTGCTTGTGGGGATCGGTCTCATCCGGCGTGCCTTGCATCAGCGCCAGGCTCTGGCTAAGGCAATTGGCCAGTAGCTGCTGATGGGCCTCGTCGGTACCCTTGATTCCCGCAACACCCGGCTTGGCCACGGCGATGAAATCCACCGGGATAAATTCCGTACCCTGGTGAAACAGCTGGAAATAGGAGTGCTGGCCGTTGGTGCCGGTGGTGCCCCACACCACTTCGCCACTGGTCCAGTGGATCGGGTTGCCGGCCCGGTTCACGCGCTTGCCCAGGCTTTCCATATACAGTTGCTGCAGATAGCTGGGGAACTGCGCCAAAGTCTGGTAGTAGGGCACCACCGCGGTGCTGTGCGCCCGGAAAAATCCGGTATACCAGACAGTGAGCAAGGCCATCATCACCGGCATGTTCTGCGCCAGCGGCGCCTGGCGGAAGTGTTCGTCCATGGCGTGAGCGCCGGCCAGTAGCTGTCGAAAATTCGCCATGCCCACGGCCATGGCGATGGGCAGGCCGATAGCTGACCACAAGGAGTAGCGTCCGCCGACCCAATCCCACATGGGAAACAGATTTGCCTTGGGAATGCCGAATTCAGCGGCGGCCTCAAGATTGGTGGTAATAGCCACAAAGTGCCTGGCAATACCGGCCTCTTTATTACCGGCGTCGAGGAACCAGCGGCGAGCTGCCGCGGCGTTCTGGTGAGTCTCGAGGGTGGTAAATGATTTTGACGCGACAATAAACAGGGTGGTGTCCGGGTCGAGATCGGCAACGGTGCGCTGAAAATGCATGGGGTCAACATTGGAGACGAAGCGCACTTCAAGCGCAGTGTGGGCAAATCGCCCCAACGCTTCGCTCACCATTGACGGTCCCAGGTCGGAGCCACCAATACCCAGATTCACCACCGTGGCTATCTGCTTGCCTGAATGGCCGGTCCAGGCGCCACTGTGGACGGCATCGACGAAATCTTCCATGCGCTGCAGTGTCTCGGTCACTTCAGGATGCTGATTGACTTCGGCTGGCTGGCGCAGGGCAACATGCAGGGCAGGGCGGTCTTCGGTGTTGTTGATGGCGTCGCCGCGAAACATCGCCGCGATGGCATCCTCGACCTGGCGCTGTGCCGCCAGGTCCAGCAGGCTGGCGCGGGTGTCGTCATCGAGAAAGTGCCGGGAGTAATCCAGCAGCAACCCATCCAGTTCCAGGGAGAACTGCCGGAAGCGCTCCTGATTGCTGGTGAATAGCTGATTGAGTTTGAAATCGGGCTGCTGCAGGCGAGTGGCATGCCCTGACAAGGCTTGCCAGGCGGGAAGATCAGTCAGACTGCTCATATTATGGTCGGATCCTGGCGGCGCTGCGCCGACGACGAGAAAAAACACCTATCATGCGCAATCGCGGGCGCACAATTCAACCCCGTTCAGGGGCAGGCTGGACGCCATTGGACACCGTCAGCGAAGGCGGGGCAAGTCCGCGGACCGCGTGGCCTGAAGGCGTTCAAATGGTGTTGAAGCGGGATTTTATTTCCGGTACTATGCGCCGCCTGATCGGGGTAGTAGACTGATCAGGTCCGCCCGGACGAGGCGGAAGTAGTAAAAGGCTCAGAGGTAGCCTTCTAAATCACCTCAACAGTGCCGCTATAGCTCAGCCGTTGCCTAGAAAGTAGCAGCTGACAAAGTCAGCGGTCGTAGTTAAGACAGTAGTACAAGGCTAAAGAGGTAGCCTCCTAAATCACCTCAACAGTGCCGCTATAGCTCAGCCGTTGCCTAGAAAGTAGCAGCTGACAAAGTCAGCGGTCGTAGTTAAGACAGTAGTACAAGGCTAAAGAGGTAGCCTCCTAAATCACCTCAACAGTGCCGCTATAGCTCAGCCGTGGTAGAGCAGCTGACTTGTAATCAGCAGGTCCCGAGTTCGACTCTTGGTGGCGGCACCATTTTTACCATCCAGCATTTTCCAGCCCACTGCAAAGACCTGCTGAGCTTAGCAGGACCCGTCTCTCATGAGATTGGGACTCTTGGTGGCGGCACCATTTTCTTCCCGAGATATTTTTCTACCACGCTGCAAAGACCTGCTGAGCGCAGCAGGACCCGTCTCTCATGAGATTGGGACTCTTGGTGGCGGCACCATTTTCTCCCCCCCGAGGCTTCTAAGCAAGCCCACTGCAAAGACCTGCTGAGCTTAGCAGGACCCGACTCTCTTGAGATTGGGACTCTTGGTGGCGGCACCATTTTCTTCCCGAGATATTTTTCTACCACACTGCAAAGACCTGCTGAGCGCAGCAGGGCCCGTCTCTCATGAGATTGGGACTCTTGGTGGTGGCACCATTTTCTCCCCCCAGGCTTCCAGGCAAGCCCACTGCAAAGACCTGTTGATTGCAGCAGGGCCTCTCCCGCGCGGGCTTGGGCACCTTTAACTGCAGAACTGCTTGCGGCCGCAATCGCGGCATTGTCATGTTTTTGCGTCATTGCCGTGCGCCTGCCGGGCAGTAACATGAGGGAATTGCTGGGTTTGGCCCGGGTTATAGGTCCAGCGCACCACAATGTGGCGTCGCATGACGGACATTTCCGCCGCTATGACGGAGTTTTCTGCCATAGCACCGATAGTTTGCAAGGTCGCGACAATTTCGTGACGAAATCGTGGCAAAAATATGGCAATTGCACCAAAAACGAGTAAAATGCACGCCGTTCATTTCGCGGGGGTGCACAAAAGTTTGATCGCAGGAATCTGGTCACGGCGATGGACGCCAATCCAGGTTTCGTTTGCGTGAGGTTCGTAGTAGGCCACTTATCCGAGTGGTGAGGGTTCCAGTGACGGAAACCGCGAATCTGTCCCCGACCGAAATTACCAAATCGAGCTGGCTGCATTTGTGGCTTGCTTTAAACCATCAGTAATGATCGTAATTTTACTAAAAATCCGATCAGAGGAGATTCATGTCCATGCGACAGAAAATCAACCTTCGTCGAGCCATCGCTGTTGCGGTCGCGCTCGGTGCCGGCGCCCACACGCCGGCTCTCCTGGCCCAGGATGGCCAACTTGAGGAACTCATCGTCACCGGTTCGCGTATTACCAACCCGAACCTGACCCAGTCCAGCCCGGTGGCATCTATTGATGCCGGCACTATCGAGCTGCGTCAGGTCAACGTGGTTGAAGAATTCCTGCGTGAAATTCCTGGTGTTGTGCCGAGCATCGGCGCTTCAGTAAACAACGGTAACGGCGGTTCTACTTTCGTTAACCTGCGCGGCCTTGGCAACAACCGTAATATCACGCTGCTGAATGGTACGCGTGTTGTTCCGGCTGACCTTGAAGGTCGTACCAACCTGGACGTGATCCCGGTTGCGCTCATTGAGCGTGCCGATGTGCTGACCGGCGGTGCCGGTTCCGCCTACGGTGCCGACGCCATCGCTGGTGTGGTTAACTTCCAGACCCGCACCGATTTCGAAGGTCTGGATATTCGCCTGAGCACCAACGACACCTTTGAAGGTGGCGGTGAGACAGATCGTATCGACATTACCGTTGGCGGCAACTTTGATGGCGACCGCGGTAACGCGGTAATCAGCATGGGTTACACCGACCGCGCCGCGCTGTTCCAGGGCGATCGTGATTTTGGTGTTAACAACATTTCTTCTGTAAGCGGTAACGCCGGTGGTTCTTCAACTACCATCCCGACCCGCTTCACCTTGCCGGGAGCAGACCCTGCAGATATCGCGGGCGTAGTTCCGGGATACAGCTCTGGCTTCCTGCAGATGAATGAAGCCGGTACTGAGCTGGTGCCGTTTTACCAGACCTTTAACTTCAACCCGTTCAACCTGTTCCAACTGCCCCTTGAGCAGTACCGTACTTTTGGTCAGGTGAACTACGAGATTGCCGACAACGTCGAATGGTTCTCGGAAGCACTGTTTGTGCAGAGCACCAACAGCACTATCATCGCGCCGTCAGGCACCTTTGGTTTTTCTGCGCCGACTCCGCTGTCCAATCCGTTCATCCCGGATACAGCTCGCAACCAGATCTGTGGCTCCCTGGGAATCAGTGCTGCTGATTGTACTGCGGCTGCGGCGGCTACCGATCCCAGCGATCCGGCCTACCTGGATCCCACCATCAACTATGCCCGTCGCATGATTGAGCTTGGTCCGCGTACCAACGAGCGCCAGACTACTCTGTGGCAATTCAAGACCGGTGCCCGTGGCGACATTACCGACACTCTGTCCTGGGAAGTGTTCTACGCCCGTGGCGAGTCTGACCTGCGCAGCCAGCAGGGCGGCAACGGTACCCGTAGCCGTCTGACCCAGTCGGTCCAGGCCACCAGCATGACTGAGTGTCTGGATACCTCCGGCGGTTGTGTGCCCATTAACCTGTGGGGCCCGCAGGGCAGCATTACTCCTGAAGTCGGTCAGTTCCTCGATGTCGGTAACGGCAGCGCTGAGTTCACCGAGCTTGAGCAGTATCAGGCCTTCATCACCGGCGACCTGCCGTTTACTGTGCCCACCACTGATGTGCCGATTTCTGGTGTGTTTGGTTATGAGCAGCGTGAATATACCGGCAGCATTCAAAGTGACCTGCTGAGCCAGACCCCTGGTGAGGTTTTGGGTAACGGCGCTGCCGACCCCAACGTCACCGGTACCTATGATGTGTCTGAATTCTTCGCCGAAGCTAACGTACCGCTTCTGCAAGGCGAGTCTTTCGCTGAAGAACTGACCCTGCAGCTAGGTTTTCGTATCTCTGACTACTCCACTACTGGCAACGAGGACACCTGGAAAGTGGGTGGTACCTGGAGCCCGGTAGAGAGCATTCAGTTCCGCGGTAACTTCCAGAAAGTAACCCGTGCGCCAAACCTGAACGAGCTGTTCGAGCCACAGATTACCGGTCTGGATAACTTCAGCTTCGATCCCTGTGCAGGTTCTGCCCCGAACAACAATGCCGACCTGCGTGCGGTATGTCTGGCCCAGGGTGCCCCGGCTAACACTATCGGCGGCATCGTGGTTGACCCGGCTGGTCAGGTGAACATTACCAATGGTGGTAACCCTAACCTGGCAGCAGAGGATGCGGAAACCTGGACTATCGGTGCGATCTTCCGTCCGGAAGCCGTTCCCGGTCTGGCAATTACCGTCGACTACTACAATATCCTGGTAGAAGACGCCATTACTGAGCCGACTGCTGGCGACGTATTCGAAGGCTGCTTCGGTCCTGGCTTCGATAGCGGTAACCTGGCTATCAGCGCTGCATCTGCTTCCGATCCGGCCTGTACCAGCATCCGTCGTAACCCGGAGACTGGTAACCTGTTCGGTAACGTAGGCACTACACCCGGTCTGCCGTTCTTCGTGTCCAACCAGGGCACCCTGGAGACTTCCGGTGTAGACGTCACTGTCGACTACACGTTTGATCTGGGCAACATTGGCGCGCTGAACTACAACGCCACTGCCAACTGGACTGACGAGAACTTGTTCCAGGCCACCCCGACCTCCATCAATCGCGAGTGCACCGGCTTTTATAGCATCAACTGTGATTCTATCCAGCCGGAGTTCATGGCCAACCAGCGTTTCACTCTGCAGAGCACGGTTTTCGATCGTGACGTAGACGTGTCCCTGCTGTGGCGCTACCTCGATGAGATGAATGCGGAGCCGTCTGTTGCAGGTAACTTCCAGCCGCAGTTCACCTCAATGGATGCTGCCAACTACTTCGATCTGACAGTACGCGGCAATATCACTGAGGAGTTCCAGTTCACCCTGGGTATACTGAACCTGGGTGACCGCGAGCCTGACGTGGTGGGTTCCAACATCGGTGCGACTGCGTTCAACACCGGTAACATCTACCCGTCTACCTACGATCCCCTGGGTCGTCGCTACTCCCTGACCCTGCGCTATCGCATGTAATCAGGGCTGGCGGATCTAGATCCGCCGGTACGTGAAAACGGAAAGGGCAGGCTTCGGTCTGCCCTTTCTCGTTTCTGGCTGTCGGGTTTTCAAGCGCGCGAATAGCAAGCCACTCCACCGGCTGTGCCTGACACTACATGCTGGCTGCCGGACCGACGCTGTCTTGCTGTCCCCAGACGATTCCACTATTCTTCGACTCTTTTCCGCGGTTTTCCGCGCTGCTCATCTTCGGGATTTCATGCTCAACGACGCCGATATTCGTGACCTGGTGAAAACCCATGGCGCCGCAGTCAATGCTGGCCGGTCCATCAAGCAGCTCATTGACGATGGCGAGATCCCGCGCCTGAAAGGCTGCACGGTTTTACAAGGCAAAGTATCGGATTCGGTTTTTGGTCCCGCGTTGCAAACCCGCGACGGCAAGCCGCTGCGGCTGATGTACCGCAACAACCGGATCTCCACACACGACGTTAATCGCGGTGCAATCCCGTTCAAGGACCAGGTGCTGGCCCTCAATCACGATTACATGCTGAATCTGGTCACGGATGTGCTGGGTTCATCGCAGTTTCAGGTGGCAGACCTCAAACCCACCGCCACCGTGATTCCTTCCGAGAACCTGACGCTGATCAAACTGGAGAACGTGCTGCGCCTGTACATGGCGGAAAGCTCGACGTCGACATCCCTGTATCAGCACTGGCTGGCAGCCAAAGAAGCAGGCCAGGCGGTGCTGGACTACGCGGGGCACCGCCTGCAGGTGGACGCACTGCAGCCCAATGGCCTGCTGCCCTATCTGCTGGACACCCCCAGTACCAAGGATGAAGCCGACGTCACCATTGATGCCCAGTATCTGTTCGATAATGGCATCTGCAGCGCCGGACAGTATGCGCAAATCCGCAACTCCTCGATGATGGCATTCGGGATGGTGGCGCAGCACATGAAATCCCGTGGCATGGTCCTGGTGGATACCAAGACCGAACACGGCATTAACAGTGACGGCAAGATCGTCGCTGCCGATGAGCTATACACCATGGATTCATCGCGTTACTGGCGAATCGACGAGTCGGGGGCGCTGCTGGTTCGTGACGGCAAGCCGGTATCTTTTTCCAAGGAGTTCGCACGGGGCATGGTGACTGAGAAGGATCAGCAGTTCTCTGAACAGCAGGTCAATGAAATCGCAGTTCGCTATATTGATGGTCTCCAGTACCTGACCGGGAAGGCGTTTGAGCCGGATCTGCGGCCGCGAGATCAGCGGCTGGTCGAATCCACCAATCTAATTCTGGAAGCTCTGCTTTAAGCAGCTGCTTGCCCCGCATCAACAACCGATATCGCTCAAGGAGTCTCCTCATGAGTTTTACCTGGCGCCTCTCATTGCTGCCAATAATACTATTGTTGGCGGCTTGCGATTCGGCTGAGCAGCAGTCGGTAACAGAAACCGTAACGCTTGCTGACTACCAGCGTGCCGAACAGTTTCTTTCTCCAAATACCGAAGACCTGGTGGTTGACGATATCGAAGCCATGTACTGGCAGGACGACGATCGCCTGGTGTATCGCAAATCTACTGTCCAGGGTTCGGAGCTGGTTATTGCCGACCTGGTCAGCGGCAGCAAAACCGGACTGGTGGATCCAATTTTGCTGGCCAACGAACTGGCCAATTTCAGTGATGAAGAAATTGACCCTTCCGATCTGGAACTCAGTGCCATTGAGTTGAACCCCGGTCTGGATGTCATGGAGTTCAACTTTGAAGGTGATCGCTACCGGGTGCAGTTGGGCAATCTGGAACTGCAACAGATTGAGGACGTTGGCGATGATGAGCAGCTTTCCCCGGACGGTACCAGGGCCGCCTACATCGAGGACTATAATCTTTGGGTCCGCGATCTGGAAACCGATGCGCGTACCCAGCTGACCTTCGACGGCACAGAGCATTACGGTTATGCGACCAATAACGCCGGCTGGATTCGCGGCGACGAACCGGTGCTGAAATGGTCGCCGGACTCCAGCAAGATCGCCACCTTTCGTCACGATGGTCGCGAAGTTGGCGAGATGTATCTGTATACCACCGAGGTCGGACACCCGGAGCTGGATGCCTGGAAATACCCGCTACCCGGTGATGAGTACATCTTTATGATCGAGCGCCTGGTGATTCACCTCGAACCGGAGCCTCGCCAGGTGTGGCTCGATCTGCCACCAGACCCACACCGCTCAACCACCTCCGATCATGTCGCCGATTTCGATGGCACGTTCCTTGATGTGCAGTGGAGTGAGGATTCAACACGGCTGGCTTTTATCTCAACATCCCGTGACCACAAGTCGGCCACCTTGCGCATTGCCGATGCCAACACAGGCGCCGTACGTCAGGTGTATAACGAAACGGTACCAACCTATTTCGAAAGCGGTGTAGGTGATGCGAACTGGCGCCTGCTTGAAGAGCGCGGAGAGTTTCTCTGGTACTCGGAACGCGATAACTGGGGGCACCTGTATTTTTATGATCTGGAGTCCGGCGAGCCCATCCAGCAGCTGACCCAGGGGGACTGGGCGGTGCTGCGGGTTGTTCAGATAGATGCCGACAATGAACAGATCTACTTTCTTGGCGCCAATCGCGAACCGGGCAATCCCTACTACCATTATCTGTATCGGATGAATTTTGACGGCAGCGGATTGCAAAACCTGACGCCGGAGCAGGGGCATCACCGGATTAGCTGGTCCGATTCCGGCGAGTATTTTGTAGACAGCTTTTCCACGCCCACTCGTCCACCGCAGTACGTGATCCGCAATCGCGATGGCAGTCTGGCTCTGGAATTGGAACGCGCCGATATCTCGGCGCTGGAAGCCGCTGGCTGGGTGCCGCCGCAGCAGTTTGCTGTCAAAGCGCGGGACGGGGAGACTGATTTGTATGGGCTAATGTACCAGCCCAGCAATCTCGAACCGGGTCGCTCTTATCCGGTGCTGAATTACCTGTACCCGGGGCCACAATCCGGCAGCGTGGGCAGCCGCAGTTTCCAGGCTGCAAGGCGCGACAAGCAGGCGCTGGCCGAGCTGGGATTCATCGTGGTGGAAGTCGATGCCATGGGAACGCCCGGGCGTTCCAAGTCGTTTCATGACGCCTACTACGGCAACATGGGTGACAACGGGCTTCCCGACCAGATCGCTGCGATTCGCCAGCTCGGTGAGCGTCATCCGTATATGGATCTCGATCGCGTCGGCATCTGGGGACACTCCGGGGGTGGTTTCGCGTCCACCGCAGGCATTTTGCGCTACCCGGAATTTTATAAAGTAGCGGTGTCCGGCGCTGGCAATCATGACAATCGCAATTACGAGGACGACTGGGCCGAGAAATGGCAAGGACTGCTGGAATACGAGGCCGAAGTGGTTGCGGGGGAAGACTTGCCCGCCAGTAACTACGACAATCAGGCGAATCAGCTCCTGGCGGAGAACCTGCAGGGCAAACTGTTGCTCGCCCACGGGATGCTTGATGATAACGTGCATCCCTCTAACACCTTGTTGGTGGTGCAGGCACTGATCGAGGCTGAAAAGGATTTCGATCTGCTGCTCTTGCCTGACGCCCGTCATGGCTTTGGTAATCGGCGCTATTTCATGAAGCGCCGCTGGGACTATTTTGTGCGGCATCTGAAGGGCGTTGAGCCGCCGGATTTTCGCTTTGCCGACAATATTCCCTGACTGGCCGGGACTAATTGCCCAGACTCGCTACTTGACCTGGTCGCTTTGTCCCAAACCCTTTCTGCCCGGCGACGAGCCGCGGTACAGTACCCGGTCAAATGCATTTTTTTGGCATGGTTTGCAGTGCGCAGGCGCGATTTCTCGGCCGTGCGGTGCTTACCTGCAGCGTCTTGTCTTCTACCGGAATTCGGCGCGATTATAACGCTCACATCAAATCCTGAGGGCTTATAGCATGTTAGCTGATCTCAGCATCGCAGGCATGCTGGCTGGTGGCGTCGGTATTTTTTTGCTGGCGGTAGGCATGATCACCGACGGGCTCAAACATGCGGCCGGATCGGGGCTGCGCAGTCTGCTGGGCAAATGGACCCGCTCACCGATTCACGGGGTGTTTACCGGTTTCCTGATTACCGCCGTGGTGCAGTCATCCAGCGCCATTACCGTGGCTACTATCGGCTTTGTCAATGCCGGGCTTATGACTCTTACCCAGGCTCTGGGCGTTATTTTCGGTGCCAATATCGGCACCACCATTACTGGCTGGCTGGTGGCAATCATCGGCTTCGAAATCAATATCAGTGCCATTGCCCTGCCTATTATCGGCGTCGGTATGCTGCTGCGCCTGACCGGGGGACAGTCCCGAAGTGCGGCGGTAGGTACCGCGCTGGTGGGTTTTGGCCTTTTTTTCATCGGCATCCAGGTGCTCAAGGATGCCTTTGAAGGCATCGTCGCAACCCTTGATATGGAGCGCTTCACTCTCAATGGTCTGCCTGGATTGCTGTTTTATCTCGGCCTTGGATTTCTGATGACCGTGCTTACCCAGTCATCAAGCGCAGCGATAGCCATTACCCTTACCGCAACCAGTGGTGGCCTGATCGGTCTCTATGCCGCCGGGGCAATGGTGATCGGGGCGAATGTGGGTACCACTTCCACGGCCGTGCTCTCGGTACTTGGCGCCACCGCCAGCGCCAAGCGGGTAGCCGCAGCCCACGTACTGTTCAACAGCATCACCGGTCTGGTTGCCCTGATTCTGTTGCCGATCATGTTTTATCTTGTCAACAGCATTGCCGAACTCTTGAATGTGGAAGCCATCCCCACGGTGACCCTGGCGTTGTTTCACACCGTATTCAACGTTCTCGGTGTGGTGCTGATGCTGCCTTTCACCGCCAGGCTTGCGGCCTTTCTGGGGCGTCAATTTACTACTCGCGAAGAAACCCTGGGTAAACCCCGCTTCCTGGATAAAAATATACTGGCCACGCCTGACCTGGCACTGAATGCCGCGGTGCTTGAACTTGGCCACCTGGCAGGCCTGACCCGGCAGCTCTGTAAGGGCAGTGCTAGGGGAAAAAAACAGGCCGGGGACAGGCAAGCAAAAGACAAACAAGCAAAAGGTGAGCAAGTAAAAAGCAACAATATTGCGCTGCACGCTGCAGTCGAACAACTGGCCTTGAGTATCGGTGAATTTGTCATGCAGCTACAGCGAAGCTCAATTCCCAAAAATGTGGCTGAGACCTTGCCGACCATTCTGCGCAGCAATCAATACTTTCTCAATGCTGCGGAGCTTGCCGTGGAAGTACAGACATTGGCTCCACAGCTGGATTCTATTGATGATCCCGAGATGGTCACCACGCTATCCGGTTTTAACCAGAAAGTGGATTCGCTGCTCACCCTGGCGGATCCTGACAGCCCCTATTTTTCTGCAGAAACGCTGGCACAAAACCTCGCCCTGCTAAAAAAACAGTACGAACAACAAAAGGAGGATAACCTGCAGCGTGCGCTGGAGATTTCTCTCTCTGTCAGAACCGTCTCCGAGCTACTGGAAAGTAACAGCAACGCCCGACGTATGGTGGCCCAGTTTGGAAAAGGCGTTGCTACGCTGGTGGACCTGCGAGAACAGGTGCTCACCGGTGACACGGAAAGCGAAGAATTTAACGAGCTCTCGAAGCCCGGAAGCTGACAGGGATTGGCAGGCAAGTAATGCAAGAAGTCGATCATGATTGTCGGTCCGCTGTCGGTTTTGTCGCCGGTTTGCAATTACCGGCCAGCCTGCATAAGCTAGCTATTCAAAAATACCGGCAGCGCTGTGAACTCACCGCGTGTCAGGCGGTCTTAAAAGCGCCAGCTATCCCATTTATTTGTACAGGTAAATCGCCAGGCCAGCCATCGTGATGGAAGAAATAGAACAGGCGCTGGCGGCCTTCGCCAGTTTTATGTGGGGGCCGCAGCTGGTGGTGCTGCTGGTGGGTGGTGGCCTGTTTTTTATGCTGCATTCGCGGCTCGCGCATTTTCGTTATATCGGCCACGGTGTGGCGCTGCTGCGGGGCAAGTACAGCAGTAACGATGATGTGGGTGGTGACATTACCCACTTTCGCGCGCTGGCCACGGCGCTGGCTGGCACCATCGGGTTGGGCAATATTACCGGGGTGGCGGTAGCCATCACTATCGGCGGTCCTGGTGCCGTGTTCTGGATGTGGGTCACGGCCCTGGTAGGAATTTCCACCAAGTTTTACACCGCTTCCCTGGCGATCATGTATCGCGGTTACGATGATGCTGGCAAGCTGCAAGGTGGCCCCATGTATGTAATTCGCGAGGGGCTGGGTAAAAAATGGATGCCCTTGGCCTGGCTGTTTGCTATTGCCGGCATGTTCGGCACGCTGCCGGTGTTTCAGATTAACCAGTTGGTGCAGATTGTTCGCGACGTGATTGCGGTGCCCGCCGGAATCACCACTGCCGACTCACACTTTGGCTTCGACCTGACTATGGGCATCATACTGACCGTGGTGCTGTTTGCCATTGCCATCGGCAAGGTCAAGCGGGTTTCCGCGGTGGCGGCCTATCTGGTGCCGATTATGGTGGTGTGCTACTTCGCCATGACCGCGATACTGCTGTTGCGTAATGCCGGTGAAATTCCGGCCATGTTCGCGCTGATTTTCAGCGATGCGTTTTCTGGCAATTCGGTTGCCGGCGGTGCCATCGGTGCAGTCATTCTTATCGGCGTGCAGCGTGGCGTGTTCTCCAACGAGGCAGGGATCGGCACCGAGTCACTGGCGCATGGCGCGGCGAAAACCAATGAGCCCACGCGGGAAGGGCTGGTGGCCATGCTGGGCCCGATTATTGATACCCTGATTGTCTGCACCTGTACCGCTCTGGCTATTCTGATCACCGGCGTGTGGCAGGGTGACGCAGTTGGCGTCACCATGACTTCCATGGCCTATGAGCAGGCGTTTCCCGGTTTTGGCGCCTATATCCTCGTGGCCATGGTGTTGGTGCTCAGTACCACCACGGTGTTGACTTATTCCTACTACGGCAGCAAGTGCATGGCGTTCCTGTTTGGTACCCATGCCGAGAAGTACTACTTCGGAGTGTATATGGCGCTGATTACCGTTGGCGCGATTGCCACCCTGGATGCAGTGATCAGTCTGTTCGATGGCGCCTATGCCACCATGGCAATTCCCACCATGATTTCCACATTTCTGCTGGCGCCCAAAGTGCGCGACGTGGCACGGGATTACTTTCGAAGGCTTGATTCCGGCGAGGTAGATCGCGAGTTTGAAGCAGAACAGGCCGCCCAGGAGATGGCAGGAGCGGTCAGGGACTGAGGGTTGCGGCGGGCTATTGAAGCGCCGCGGCGAATGGCAGGTCGATTCAATCGCGTCGCGCCATGCCTGTTCAGTGTCGGATCAGTGTCTGACTAGTGGATGGTTTGCTCCGGCTTCGGTGGCTCGTCGCTTAATGTCGGTTTCACCGCATCTTCTTCCGGTGATACATAACTGCGGGTGCTGACCGGGCTTTCCAGAAACTTGCCGAGATTGCCGAGAAATTCTTCCATGTGCTCGGTCTGATAGTGCCCTTCCAGGCAATCGGCGCTCTCCCATTCCTGAAGCAGGATGACCTGATTGGGGTCGGTGATGCCTTCGAAGTATTCGTAACTCAGGCAGCCTTCCTCTTTGCGGCTCAGTCGCACCATATCTTTCATCAGACGAAGCGCATCGTCTTTGGTCTCGGGACGCAGATGAAATGTACTCTGTACCATGATCATAGTGGGGAATATCCTCGAAAAAGGATGTTTCATTATACCCACTCGGCGCTGAAAATCAGCCTGCGCGCACGAAATGTCACATTCGCAGCCGTGTTGCTCGCTTCGCGGCCAGGTGGCGGAGTTTAAGCAGCGTCGCAGGCTACTGATTTTTATCGTTTATTCGCGTTTACCACCAGGGATAGAACGATGGCAGGTCCTGGTCCAGGCGGTCGCTGAATTGTGGCGGGCGCTTGTCCAGAAACGCCTGCACGCCTTCTTTGCCACTGGTCTGGCTGGTGTAGAAAATGGCCAGGGAATCCACTTGATGGGCGCTGAGCGGGTGGGGCTGGGCGGCATTGCGGTACAGCATCTGGCGCGTCAGCGCCATCGCCACCGGGCTGTTGCCTGCCAGGCGCCGGGCCAGCTGTTGTGCTTCGGCAAGCAACTGGTCCGCCGCTATTACCCGATTCACGAAACCCTTGTTCAGCAGTTCATCGCTGTTAATCAGGTCGCCGGTGTATAACCATTCCAGCGCCGTACCCATATTGACAATGCGCGGCAGAAACCAGGTGGAGCAGGCCTCGGGAGTGATGCCGATCTTGTTGAACACAAACCCCACCCGCGCCTTGTCGCTGGCCAGCCGGATATCCATGGCACAGGTCATGGTGGCACCTATGCCAACCGCCGCGCCGTTTATCGCTGCGATCACCGGCTTGCGGCATTCGAATATGGCCAGCGCCAGTTGCCCGCCGGTATCACGAACGCCGCTGACAATCTCCGGGTCGTCCAGGCGCTCCTGCATGTCGGTCAGATCCGGTTTGAGGTCCTCGTTCAGCCCGAACACATTGCCTTCGCGGCTCAGGTCCATGCCGGCGCAGAATGCCTTGCCGGCGCCGGTTACCACAATGGCGCGCACCTCCTCGTCGGCATCCGCCCGCTGAATTGCCCTGACCAGTTCACTGGCCATGTCGAGGTTGAACGCGTTCAGCTGGTCCGGGCGGTTCAGCGTGAGAGTCAGGACATTGTCGTCCACTTCATAGCGCAGGGTGGTGAAGGCCATGGTGTTCTCCTGGAGTGCTGTTGATACGGTGTGGCCCGGGCCTGGAACTGGCCGGGGTCAAATCAGACGGCAGGCTGGCTGACTGGATTTACCGGGTGCTTGATCCGGTAAAGTTCCACTTCGCCCTCGGCCAGCATTTGCTGCAGATCAAGGTCTTCCTCGCGGCAGGTGACGACCGCGATATGCACGTTCGCCGCCAGGCGCCTGCCACGGTATTCGAATTGGTCTCCGGCCAGGGATTTGCGAATCTTGTCGACCACCAC
Organism: uncultured Pseudohongiella sp.; assembly: GCA_965212375.1. GTDB lineage: Bacteria > Pseudomonadota > Gammaproteobacteria > Pseudomonadales > Pseudohongiellaceae > UBA9145. The sequence continues at coordinate 428,808 of OZ243108.1, forward strand.
CTGGGCGCCGTCCTCATCCACGGCGGGCAGCAGCATGCGGAATTCCTTGAGGCTGGAGCGGGCCAGAATATCCTCATGCCGGCGCCGGTCGGTGGTAACCATGGCGAAATGCCGCAGCATATCGTTGGCTACCTTGTGGCCATGTTCCTTGACGATATCCTCCATGTTTTCAACCTCGATGGTCAGCAGCGTGACCGGCTGGGAATAGCGCAGGGCAACGCCAATAATACGCTGGGCGACCTCGAGAAACGTGCGGTGATTGAGAATCGTGGTGATCGGGTCGTAGAGGGAGTTTTCCTTGTGCTCCACCGTCAGCTCTTCCATGGTCATGATGATGATGGCAAAGGCAAAAATTACAGTGGTGAATATAGAGCCCAGAAACAACAGCGACAGGCCGTCTTCCGGTGTCGCTGCCAGTTCGCCGGTGCGCACGACCATCAGGATGAATTCGGTGACGGCGTTAAAGCCGAACAGCATGATCGCCAGGAAAGCGCCGAAATTGCCGCTCACCGACATCACCGGCCGCAGGCGGCGCTCAATGCGCAGGCCATTCACGGTCAGGTAAATATTGGCCAGGGAAAACAACACCATCAGCGTGCTGTAGATGCGAATGCGCCAGACCATGTCGTTGTTTATTGCGGAGAAGTAGTAAATGGCGCCAGCTGCGAGCAGGAAAGACACCAGCGCGAACAGCGGCAGGCGCGAATCCTCCTGATTCCAGAAGCGCGCCAGTCCCATCAGGATGGGAATACGGCCACCGAGGATCAGGATATTGGCCAGCACCACCGACAGCAGCGGATCGAAATTACCCTGCGTGCTCAGTAGCACGTAGCCCAGGCTGTTGATCAGGAAACCAATGGCAATAGACAGCAGGCCCGGCATATGCCGGTTGCTGGCCCAGTTGACGAACACCGCCAGACAGGACACCGAGGCGACCAGGGTCAGCGTAAAGGCCAGATTTTGACTTTCCATAGTTGCTCCTGACGCTGTCAGTTGCTGCGGCAGTGTTGGCTAGATTGCCGACGCCTGCTTCAGTGCGGCGATTTCATCCTCGCCAAATCCCCAGTCGCCCAGTATTTGTTCGCTGTGTTCTCCGGCCAGGGCGGGAGCTGACTGAATACGGCCTGGCGTGCGGCTGAAGCGCGGGGCTGGCGCGGGCTGCTGCACTCCTTCAAATTCTACAAAAGTCTGTCGCGCCTGGTTGTGCGGATGGTCTGGTGCTTCGGCAAGATCCAGTACCGGGGCAAAGCACACGTCGGTGCCTTCCAGCAGCTCGCACCACTGGGCACGCGTGCGGGTCTTGAACAGGGCGGTCAGTTTTTCGCGCTTTTCCGGCCAGGCGGACTGGTCAAGCTGCTCCTGAAAACTGGGATCGTCAATGCCGCATTTTTCCAGCAGCAGGGCGTAGAACTGCGGCTCCAGTGAACCAATGCTGATGTATTTGCCGTCACTGCACTGGTAGGAGCCATAGTAATAGGCACCCCCGTCCAGACGATTGCTGTAGCGCTCTGCGGTCCATTGCTGCATGGCCATCAAGCCATAAAACGGTGTCAGCAGGCTGGCGGTGCCGTCGGTCATGGCGGCGTCAATTACCTGGCCCTCACCGGACGTACTGCGCTCTACCAGAGCCGCCAGGATCCCGGCCAGCAGATACATGGCGCCGCCGCCGAAGTCACCAACCAGGTTCAGGGGCGGTGCAGGCGGTCGATCCGGGTAGCCCATGGCACCCAGTGCACCGGCAATCGAAATATAGTTGATATCGTGACCCGCGGCCGCTGCCAGCGGACCGGATTGGCCCCAGCCGGTCATGCGCCCGAAAACCAGCCGGGGATTGCGTGCCAGGCACACATCCGGGCCCAGGCCCAGCCGCTCCATAACCCCCGGACGGAACCCCTCTACCAGTACATCGGCTTGTTCTATAAGCCTCAGGGCTGCGTCCAGAGCCTCCGGATTCTTCAGATCCAGTGCCAGCGAGCGGCGACCGCGATTCAGGGTATGGGCCCGGTGCCCCTGGCCTTTGTGCGCCAGGCGATCAATGCGAATCACCTCGGCGCCCATGTCGGCAAGCATCATGGCACAAAAGGGGCCAGGTCCGATGCCGGCCATTTCGATGACGCGAATTCCCTTGAGTGCTCCCATGATGATTCCCCTGATTTGCAGCGCTGCTGACAGTTCCGTTGTCTGCCGCCGAGCTGTGTGGCGGCATTGAAAGCCCAAGAATAATAGGGGATTCACTGGCTAAAATATAGCCGGTGTTCGACCCTGGAGGGCGGTTTCCCTTTTCCCATTTGATGGATTATGCTCACCTGCACATCGATTGCGAGCAATCGCTCGAAATTTGCCGACAACGCCCTTCGGCGGTTGCCGGCTGGTACTGGAAAACGTTTGTAACAAGGCGCATCAGGACAATGGATTTACAGAACAAGACTGCATTTATAACCGGCGGTGGTTCCGGTCTGGGGCTGGCTACGGCCAGATTGTTTGTCGCCAGCGGAGCACGGGTTATGTTGTTTGACCTTAATGCTGATGCGCTGGCCGAAGCGGCCGAGGAGTTGGGCGATGCCTGTCGGGTGCATGCCGGTGATGTGGCCGATGAGGCCGCGGTTCAGGCGGCAGTGAATGACGCTGTTGCGGCATTCGGGACAATTCATATCAATGTCAATTCTGCCGGCATTGGCGGTGCGGCGCGCACGGTGGGCCGCGATGGCGCCATGCCGCTGGCTAAATTCGAACACATTGTGCGGGTCAACCTGATCGGCACCTTCAACACGCTGCGGCTGTGCGCCGAGGTGATGCAGGGCAATGACCCGCAATCTGCCGATGGCGAGCGCGGCGTGATTATCAACGTGGCCTCTATTGCAGCGTTTGACGGCCAGACCGGTCAATCCGGTTATGCGGCGAGCAAGGGCGGCATTGTGTCCATGACCCTGCCGGTTGCCCGCGACCTGAGCAAGCTGGGCATCCGCGTGATGTGTATTGCCCCGGGCGTGTTCGAAACGCCACTGCTGGCCGGCGCGCCAGAGGAAGTACGTCAGCCGTTGATTGCTATTACCCAGTTTCCGAAACGTCTGGGCGAGCCGGATGAGTTTGCCGCCGAGGTGGCGCACATCGTTAACTGCAGCTACCTGAATGGTGAAACCATCCGCCTGGACGCGGGTATCCGCATGCCAGCCTGACACTGAGGCGAACGAGGTAAATCCGCAGGCGCTGCAGATATGCCTCAACAACTCACCTATAATTTTTGCCTGTAACTTTACTTATAACACTTACTGATAACTACACAGCAAGGGGGAGCCAGCATGGCTGACGCTTACATAGTCGGAGCGGTACGCACCGCCACCGGTAGAAAAAAGGGACGGTTAAGCCGGGTTCATCCGGTGGACATGGGGGCCATGGTGGTCGATGCCCTGGTGGATCGTACCGGTATTCCGGTGGATAAGGTGGATGATGTGGTATTCGGCGTGGTGATGCAGATTGGATCCCAGGCCAGTAACCTCGGGCGCAATGTGTCGCTGTCTTCCAAGCTCGCGCTGGAGGTGCCAGGTACCACAGTTGATCGGCAGTGTGGCTCTTCATTGCAGGCTATTCAGTTCGGTGCCCAGGCGGTTATGTCCGGAACCCAGGACGTGATCATCAGCGGTGGCGTGGAAGCGATGAGTACCGTGGAGATCGGTTCCAATATTCGTGATGGCCTGGAGCACGGCCGCGGTGTGCCCAAGGGTGATCGCCTGGAAGCCCAGTATCCGGGTATTCAGTTCAGCCAGTTTGACGGCGCCGAACTGCTGGCAGAGAAATACCAGATCAGCCGTGCAGAGCTTGATGCCTTCGGTCTGGCCAGCCACCAGCGCGCCGCCAAAGCCACCGAGGCAGGTTATTTCAAGAATGAAGTGGTGCCCGTCAACATCACTCTGGAAGACGGCAGTAGCGATGTGCACGAAATTGATGAAGGCATTCGTTTCGATGCCTCCCTGGAAGGCCTGCAGTCCCTCAATACGCTGCGCGAAGACGGTGTCATTACCGCCGGTACCGCCAGCCAGATCAGCGACGGCGCCGCGGCGGTGATGATCGCCAACGCCGATGCCGTGCGGCGTTTCAATCTGCCGGTGCGCGCCAGAATTCATTCCCTGGCGGTAGTGGGTTCTGACCCGGTCATTATGCTGGAAGGCCCGATCCCGGCCACCGAGAAAGTGTTGGCCAAGGCCGGCCTCAGTATTGATGACATCGACCTGTATGAAGTCAATGAAGCGTTTGGCTCGGTACCGCTGGCCTGGGCCAAGGCGCTGGGAGCCGACCCGGAAAAGCTTAACGTCAATGGTGGCGCCCAGGCCCTGGGGCATCCGCTGGGCGGCACCGGCGCCAAGCTGATGACCACGCTGGTGCACGAGCTTGAGCGGCGCAATGCACGCTACGGTCTGGTAGCAATCTGCGAAGGTGGTGGCACCGCCAATGCCATGATTATCGAGCGCATGAATGCGCTTCCCGAGTGAGGATGTCGTTGCCATGAGTCTGCATGAAGTAGTTTCACCCTGGATGGACGACGAACTGCGTATGCTGCGCGATGCGGTGCGCCGGTTTATTGAAAGGGAATTTACGCCCAACAGTCCAGCCTGGGATAAACAGGGATTTGTGGATCGCGAGGCCTGGCTAAAGGCGGGGGAGGCGGGCTTGCTATGCGCCTCGATTCCCGAGCAATACGGCGGTGGTGGTGGTGATTTCCGTCATGAAATGGTGCTGGTGGAAGAGCTTTCCTATGCCAATATTTCCGGGTTTGGTAACGGGGTGCACTCGGGCATCGTTGCACACTACATCAACTCCTACGGCACCGAAGAGCAAAAGCAGCGCTGGCTGCCGCGCATGGCCAGCGGTGAACTGATAAGCGCCATTGCCATGTCTGAACCAGGCACCGGGTCGGACCTGCAATCGATTGCCACCACGGCAATCAGGGAGGCGGACGGCTATCGCCTGAATGGGCAAAAGACTTTTATCACCAATGGTCAGAACGCCGACCTGATTTGCGTTGTCGCCAAGACCGACCCGTCGGAAGGTGCCAAGGGTATTTCATTAATGATGGTAGAGGCAGCCGAATCCGAAGGCAAAGCCGGTTTCACCCGCGGCCGCAATCTGGAAAAAATCGGCCTTAAGGCGCAGGATACCTCCGAGCTGTTTTTTGACAATGTCCTGCTGCCGGAAGAAAACCTTTTGGGGGGAGCTGAAGGGCGCGGCTTTGTTCAGCTCATGGAGCAGTTGCCCCAGGAGCGGGTTATAATTGCTGCCGGGGCCTGTGCCACCATCGAGGCAGCACTGGAATTGACCAGCCAATATGTAAAAGAACGCAAGGCCTTCGGCAAGCAGATTCTGGATTTCCAGAACACCCAGTTCAAATTGGCCGAGTGCTATACCGAGGCGCGGCTGGCCCGGGTGTTTGTCGACGACTGCGCCATGAAGCTGGCGGAAGGCAAGCTGGACGACGCCACCGCGGCAATGGCCAAGTGGTGGGTCACCGATAAGCAGTGTGAGATCGTCGACGAGTGTCTGCAGTTCTTTGGGGGCTATGGCTATATGATGGAATATCCGATTGCCAAGATGTATGTGGATAGCCGGGTGCAAAAAATTTACGGCGGTAGCAATGAAATCATGAAGCTGCTGATTGCTCGGAATATCTAGGTTTTGCGACTACTGCCCTACAGCGTTTCGTCCTGGTTCAGGCGCAGCTTTGGCAAGCCCAGGGTCGTCGTGGTCCTGGGCATGCCCCGCAGCGGTATGAACTTTATGGCTGCGGCGCTGCAGCAGGCGGGACTGGACCTGCAGGGTTCCGTGCCTGCCAGCGCTGCTGGCGGCAGCGGCGATTCACCGGTGATGGCGCTCAATGAGGCGGTGCTGGCGGAGTCCGGCGGCAGCTGGGATCAACCCCCGGAGCAAGTGGAATGGAGCGGCGCGCAGCTGGCGGCGGGTAAAAAGCTGGTTGCTGACTGCGGCGGCTCAAGGGTCTGGGGAATCAATGATCCGCGCCTGTTGCTGACTCTGGACGGCTGGCAGAATCTGTTGTCTGGAGTGCAGGCGATAGGGGTATTTCGCCACCCGCAGGCGGTGGCGAAATCATTGCAGGCTAACTGCGACATTGCCAGTGCAGAAAAAGCCATGAGTTTGTGGCTGGATTACAATCAGCGCCTGCTGGCAAGGTATCGCTCGGCACCTTTTCCGATACTCAATTTTGACCCGCTGTTTGACGATCCCGATGCCCGGCTTGGCAAAATAGCCAGGACGCTTGGACTGCCCCGGCCCCAGCGCGTTCGCTGTTTTGATTCCGCGCTGATCAACCATCGTCCCGATGAACAAGGGATGCTGCCGGCTGACGTGCAGTCCCTGTACGCCTCGCTGCAGTCTGTCGCATTCCTCTAGTGCAGCAACGCTGGGCGTTGCGTAATCACAACAATATTGACTCCCATAAACACTGTTGAATGACCCGTTCCGGGACTGTCGGGTTAATCACTAAGGAACCTCTGATCAATTCTACCGGTGCTCTGCGGGAGTCTGTCGGGCGCTACTGCCAGGCGTCGTGCGCCCTGGAATGGCCAATCCCTTGCCAAGCGCGACAACGACGCAGTGGCGCCCGACAGGCCCCGCCCGACGGGGCCTCCAGACGAGCCCATTGGCTTCGTTGCCTCGCCTTGACAGGCTGGCGCATGCCAGCGGCAAGGCGCCTCGACAGTGACCTCGTCTGGAGGCCAGAGCTTCGGTAGAATTGATCAGAGGTTCCCTAAATCAGTTAATAAACAATTAATAATGAGGCACACCATGAGAGTACTGCCCACCGCCCTGGCCATCGGCGCCATGTTTCTTAGTCACGCCTTACCCGTTGCTGCCCAGGATTCCGGCTATATCCCGCCGCGTACTGCGTTTGGTGCGCCGGATCTGCAGGGCACCTGGTCCATCGCCACGCAAACCAATCTGGAACGCGCCGCGCGCTATGAAGGCAAGCTGGTGATTTCCGAGGAAGAGGCACTGCAGATCGAAGCGCGGGTTCGCGCCAGGAATGAAGCGTCCAATCAGCCCAGCGACCCGAATCGGGAAGCGCCGACGGCGGGCCGTGGCGTGGGCGGCTATAACACCTTCTGGATGGATCCCGGTGAGCGTCTGGCAACGGTGAGCGGTGAAATTCGCACCTCCATCATTGTTGATCCGGCTGATGGCCAACTGCCCTACAGTGAACAGGGTCGTGCCAACTATGCCGCCGCCATGGAGCGCCGCAATGGCTATGGCGGGCCGGAAGTACGGCCGCTGGGAGAACGCTGCACCGTGGGGTTTGGGTCCACCGGCGGGCCGCCCAAGCTGCCAGTGCTCTACAACAACCTCACCGAGATCGTGCAAACACCGGACTACGTGGTGCTGCTGGCGGAGATGAATCATGATGCTCGCATCGTTCGTCTGAACGAGGACTTCATGGACCCGCCCCAGTATTCCTGGATGGGGGATTCCATTGGCTACTATGAAGGCGATACGCTGGTGGTGGAGACCACCAATTTCCATGCCCAGCAAAGTCTGCGTTCATCGCTGGAGCACCGGTTCTATGGCTCGCAGCAAATGCATGTGACCGAGCGCTTCACCCGGGTGGCGGATGACGTGATTCTCTATCAGTTCACGGTGGAAGATCCGGAGAACTACACGCAGCCCTGGAGCGGTGAATTGCCGATGAACCTCACCGACGATAACGTGTATGAATACGCCTGCCACGAAGGCAACTACGCCTTGCCGGGCATTCTTGCCGGTGCCCGCCGTGCAGAGATTGAGGGTGAAGAGTACGTGCCTACAGATACTGGTCAGTGATGGTTTAGCGTCAATTGCTATGCCCATGGCGCTTGCCGGTCAGCAGCAGGCTGGTTTTGCTTAGTATGTGCCGTTTACTGTGTGGGGGATTCTGCAGCCTCAACCCAGCCGCACTGGTATCAGGCTCGTTACGTTTTCAGCCTCCAGGGCTTTGGTCCGATTGGAGCAGATTGTTGCGCGCTGTTCGGGGCGCTGGTGACAGGCCTGAGCTCATAGACTCGACCGTACTTTGCCGCTGCTTTTAAATCCCCAGCCTTTAAAGCCTCCCTTACATCGTCGAGCTTGTAAGCATCTTCCAGGCTGATGGTCGGAGACCAGCCTTGTTCTGATTCAGCGACCTCAACGGCCACCTCCGCAGCATATTGCCCTTCGTGGACCAAATTGATCTTCTGACGTGTGCTCATGACTTTAACCTCATTCGATAGGTTCGGTCCTACCTCTTGGAATCTGGGCGATAAGCGGTGACACTTAACGCCCGTATTCACCAGCCAGCGTAGCTGCTCGCTTGCAATCGATTGTATGGTCGAATTTCCCTGTTGCTTGTTATAGCTGTCATTCGTAGTGCGTCCACAGCCTCAGCACTTTAATGGCACGCTCTTTTTCCAGGACTTGGTAAACCAGCCGGTGCTGGATGTTTATCCGACGCGAGTACGCACCGGACAAATCGCCGATCAGCTTCTCATAGGGTGGGGGGGTGGCAAACGGATCCTTCCTGAGAATTTCCAGGAGTTCTTGTGCCTTGGACTTAAGCCCCGAAGAAGCAAGCTTCTTGGCGTCCTTCTGAGCTTGTTTGGTGAAGTAGAGCTCCCACATCACCAATCCAGCGATTTATCAGTATCTCCCAAATCAGTCGCCAGGCCCTCGCGAATAGACTCTCGCATGCCTGGGATAGAAACCAGATAAAGGGTTTCACTAATGGCATTCCAATCTTCTTCGGACAGCAATACCGCGTTACCGCGCTTTCCGGTAATAACGATAGGCTTGTGTGTTTGATTGGTTTCGTCGATCAGAGCGTAAAGCTTTGATCGTGCCTCGGTAGCATTTAATGTGGACATAGCGAACCTCCATTTCGCCATAGCGTACGCCTATGCGTACGCATTGTCAAAGGCTATAACGCTGCCATAAAAGGCGAGCAACTTGTTGCGAGTTTAGCGCATGATATGCGCGAATTTTGATGGACTTGTTAGTAGGTTTTTCACAGTTTTTCTAATGCTGCCCATGCTATATCAGAGCCACCTGTCATTATTTTTGCGGCCTTATTCAATGCATCCTTGTCACCTTTATAAAGCGCCTTATGAATTAGCCCGCCAATATCGCTCTCTTTTAGATGAGAGGGCAAGTCCGTGTACCATTTACATTCGCCAGCCCCTTTATGGTAGCTAGCACCCAAAAGAGCATCTTTTAGCAAGTACCACTCGTTTTGAGAAATGTTTAGACCATGATCAATGTTCATTCTTGTAGCCTACTAACAACCCGTTAATGAAGTCTTCGACCTCATAATTACTCCTAGTGGGTATACATTATAGGTTTTGGATTTGAGTCGGTTCATTCTCAAGCACCTGAAAAATCTTAATATTATTTAGTTGGCTTTCCGGCGAGCTGTTGGCGGGTAAAGCACTTCTTAAAATACCTACTACACTTGATCTCAAGGCTATCAATCTTGGAGAAGCAGGTGTTTTCATGGCGAAGTCGCCTTCTCTGGAATCGGTCGCGTCTTACATGCGGGCCCGCAACTACAGCAAGCGCACAATCCAGTCCCATTATTATTGGATCAAGTGTTTCATATTGTTTTGTGGGAAACAACGACCGGAGCGCCTTGGGGCGGCGGGGCTCGAGCGCTTTCTTACCTGGCTCGCTGTCGAGAGAGATGTATCACCGGGTACCCGGTCTCTTGCTCTTAATGCCATCGTATTTGTTTAGAAGATTTTTTCTCGCAACCATTCGAGCTGCCGGCCGGGTTCACCAGGGCCACCAGGCAGCGGAAGCTGCCGGTGGTTTTAACCAGGGAAAAGGTTGCGAGGCATTGATTGCGAGGCCGATCGTGACTCTGCTTGTTGCGCCAATCTGGAACGTGTGGTCGCGCTGAGCCGGCAGGGCGTGAACCCTGCCTCCCCACAGCCTAACGCAGATCAGGCAGCTGGTAGCCGTCCTGTTCCATATTGGCGCGGATGGTCTTCTTGTCCACCTTGCCGGTGGGACCAAGGGGCAGGGCATCCATGGCGATCACCTCATCCGGAAGCTGCCATTTGGCAAACTTGGTCGCGCAGTGGGCGATTACCGCATCGGCGTTGAGTTCCTTGCCTTCGTTGAGTACTACCAGGGCTACCGGTCGTTCATCCCACTTGGGATGAGGCTGGGCCACCACGGCGGCCATGGCGATTTCCGGCAGGCCAACGATGTGGTTCTCCAGGTCTACTGAGGAAATCCACTCGCCGCCGGACTTGATCATGTCCTTGGAGCGGTCGGCGATGATCACGTACTGCTCGGAGTCAATCTTGGCGACATCGCCGGTCACCAGCCAGCCATTGTGAAACTTGTCCGGCTGCGGGTCGTTGTAGTACTCCGAAGCGATCCAGGGGCCGCGAATGCAAAGCTCGCCGACGGATTCGCCGTCGTGAGGCACCGGGTTCCACTCCTCGTCAAAGATTTCCACTTCCAGGCCCGGCATGGCCAGGCCGGCCTTGGCGATGTTTTTGAATTGCTGGTCCTCATCCAGGTCAAGATGAGAGCGTTTGGACTGCTTGCGGGAGATTGTGCCCAGGGGATTGGTCTCGGTCATGCCCCAGCCCTGGATCATTTCAATCTTGTAGGTATCCCAGTACCAGCGCATCATCTCCACCGGTGGTGCCGAACCGCCACAGGTGAGTCGGCCCAGCTTGCTGAGGTCATATTTCTCTGGCGCCGCGGTCAGTGCCGCGCGCACGCCCTGCCAGATCGTCGGCACACCGGCAGAGATGGTGACATCTTCTTCCACTATCAATTTCAGGAACGCATCGGGCACCATAAAACGGTGCGGCATGACCTGCTTGCAGCCCAGCATGGAGGCGGCGAACGGCAGGCCCCAGCCCATGGCATGGAACATGGGGACGATGCCCAGCAGTGAATCCAGGGACGACAGGCCGATGGAGTCGGTCAGCGACTCGGTCAGGGTGTGCAGGTAGGTAGAGCGATTGGTGTACATCACACCCTTGGGCTTGCCGGTGGTGCCGGAGGTGTAGCACAGCCCCATGGGAGCGGTTTCATCGATATCGGGCCACTCGTATTGAGTAGGCTGGTCCTTGATGAATTCCTCGTAATCGACGGTGTTCTCAAAGCTGCTCTCGCCACCTTCTCCATGTCGGCAAATGACGATCAACTCGACGCAGTCAATTTTGCCCTTTAGCGGTTCCAGCAGTGGCAGCAAATCTTCATCGATAAACAGCACCCGATCATTGGCGTGATTAATAATGTATTCCAGGTCGGTGGGCGACAGCCGGATATTGAGGGTGTGCAGCACCGCGCCCATGGAGGGAACGCCCTGGTATAGCTCCAGGTGCCGGTAGTTATTCCACATAAAGCTGGCGACGCGATCACCGACCTTGATGCCGTGGGCCTGCAGGGCGTGGGCCAGCTGATTGGCACGATCCCAGGTTTGTTTCAGCGACTGACGATGCATGCCGTCAGCCTGCATGGTAACGACCTCGGCCTGCGGGTCGAGCTGCGCGCCCCTGCCAAGAATCCGTGACATCAGCAGTGGTGTGTTTTGCATGGTCATGCTTGTGGTTCCCCCATTAAGCTGGTTTTTCTAAAGTGATGTTGTTGGTAAAGGTGCACGGGAGCATATCTGATAACCGCGCGACAGTTCAATTCGCGCATCTCGCAGCTATTTTTCGCCAATTCCGGCCCTTTTGCCGCCGTCCCACGCCCCCGTCGTATTGATGCGGCGGGCCTGCGTTGATTACCGGGGTGCCCGAGGCTATTCTGCACAGCAGGCAGCACAGCAAGTGCGCATGATAGGCAGAATTATCCACAGCACAGCGGAGTCAGGCAGATGATCAGCGCCAGGGAGCACCCGAAAAAGACCATTGAGGTCAACGGCAGGACCATGAGTTACGTGGAAATGGGGGAGGGCGACCCGATTGTCTTCCAGCATGGCAATCCCACGTCCTCCTACCTGTGGCGCAATATCATGCCGCATCTGCAGGATCAGGGCCGCTGCATTGCCATTGACCTGATTGGTATGGGGGATTCGGACAAACTGGAGCACTCCAACCGGGACCGCTACACGCTGCTGGAACACCGCGACTATTTCGACGGCGCCCTGCGGGCCCTGGGTGTGCAGTCCGATGTCACGCTGGTGGTTCACGACTGGGGCAGTGCGCTGGGTTTCGACTGGGCCAACCGGCACCGCAATGATGTGTTGGGGATCGCCTACATGGAAGGCATTGTCATGCCGCTGAGCTGGGATGACTGGCCGGAGGCCGCCAGGGGAATATTCCAGGGCTTTCGCTCGGCGGCAGGGGAAGACATGATTCTGGAAAAGAACCTGTTTGTCGAAAAAGTGTTACCTGGCTCTGTTATTAGCGAGCTCGGTGAGGAAGAGATGGCGGTGTATCGACGGCCGTTTCTCAACCCGGGCGAAGACCGCCGACCGACACTGTCCTGGCCTCGGCAGATTCCCATCGATGGCGAGCCGGAAGAAGTGGTGGCCCTGGTGCAGGATTATGCGGACTGGCTGAGCGAGTCGAAAGTGCCCAAGCTGTTCATCAATGCCGAGCCCGGCGCAATATTGATCGGCCGGCAGCGTGAGTTTTGTCGGCAGTGGCGCAATCAGCAAGAAGTCACCGTGGCGGGCACTCATTTTATCCAGGAAGACTCGCCCGATGAGATCGGCAAGGCGATCGCGACCTGGCGACGCAAGCTGGTCCATCCCGCGGCATTTTGATCTGCGTGAGGATAACAATACGTAGTGACAACCTCTCCCAGTAGGCCAGCGCGGGTCACATGAGTTCTTCTGTTCCCAACCAACATCGCCTGGAAGGCAATGTTCGGCGCTTCATCCTGTTTCGGCTGTTCTACTCGGCCCGTTTTTACTATCCCGTATTTACGGTTCTGTTTCTGGACTATGGATTGAGTCTGGAGCAGTTCTCCATTCTTAATATCGCCTGGGCCATTACCATCGTCCTCGCGGAAGTGCCGTCCGGGGCCCTGGCCGACGTGGTGGGCCGCAAAAAATTGGTGGTCTATGCCGCGGCGCTGATGGTGGTGGAAATGGCGCTGATCGCATTTGCCCCCATGGGCTCCTCGAACCTGCTGTTTCTGCTGTTTCTCGGCAACCGGGTGTGCTCCGGGCTCTCGGAAGCGGCGGCCAGTGGCGCCGATGAGGCACTGGCCTACGATTCACTGAAAAAACTCGGCCGGGAAGACGAATGGTCGGCGATTCTGGAAAAAATCAGCATTGTGGTGGCTATTGGTTTTTCCACCACCATGATCCTCGGGGCGTTTGCTTACGATCCCGCAATCGTTAATGGCCTGCTGGGTTTTTTCAACGACAGCTGGTCACTCAGTGAGCAGACCGTCATCCGTTTGCCCGTTGTTCTTACCCTGATGACCTCCCTGATAGTGCTGGTGACCGCGCTGGGGCTTTACGACCTGGACCAGGATGACGAGTCGCAGACCAGAGAGACCGGCGAAGCCCTGGCTGAAGACCTGCGCGCGGTATCCGGTGCATTCAGGCAGATTATGGCGGCGGCTCGCTGGACCCTGGGCCACCGCTTTGTGCTGTTTGTGATTCTGGCTGCGTTGGCGCTGGATTCCGTGGGGCGGCAACTGGTGGTGCTGTCCAGTGAATACTGGCGGGCCATCGACATTCCTACCTCCTGGTTCGGATTTGTCGGAGCCGGGATGTCCCTGGCGGGCATCATCAATGCCCGCATTTCTCGCTATATGGTTAACCACCAGCCGCCGTTCATGAATTTTCTCTGGCTGTCCGCAATTCTGGTGCTTGGCCTGTCCGGCGTTGCCCTGGCGATTCCCTACTGGGGCGTGCTGTTTGCGTTCGGTGCGTTTGCCATGATGGGCATGGTGCAGTTCCAGTCCAGCTTTTACATCAATCGCGTCGTGGACTCCAAACAGCGCGCCACGGTGCTGAGTTTTCGCGGCCTGGCGCTGAACCTGGGGCTGGGTCTGGCGAGTTTGCTGTATACCGGACTGGTGGCCGGGCTGCGTGCCGGGGCCGACCCGGCGCTCAGCGACGAGGCGGTAGAGGACCAGGTGTTTGTGGATGCGCTGGCGGCCTTTCCGGTTTACTACCTGCTGCTGTTTGCGGCGCTGATAATTGCGGCTCGCATGATGGTGAGCAAGCGCAGCGTTTTCTTCGAGCGGCCCCGCAAAAAAATAAGCAAGGAAGAAGCCGCTTCAGAGTCGTGAGCTGACGGTGTATCCTTTTCCGGGTCAAGGAGTCCTATTCCAGCCATGAAACCCAGCCGATTCCAGCCATTTGCCTCGTCCGCCACGCTGTCTGCCAGCTGGCAAATCTGCTGCGCCGTTTTGCTTTTACTGGTGTCGCTGACGCCAGCCGGGTTGCTGGCCGCCGAGAATCCCGGAGACGCTTTTGCTGGTCACTGGGTCATCAATGAAGAGTTGAGCGACAACACCGACGATCAGGTGGAGGAAGCCATCGAGGCCGGCGGCGGCAAGGGTGGGCGTGGTCTGTTCAACAACCAGGAAGATTTTTACCGCGGCGGCCCACCATCCCACGAGTTGTATGACCGTATTTCCTACGATGATGTATTGACCATCGCCCATGATGCTCCGGAATTTCGCTTTACCTACGAAGATGAATTTGAGCGGGTGTTGCACACCGACGGCCGGCGCCGCCGGGTCTCGGCCGCAGATTTCTACAGCGAAGGAGGGTCTGACTGGTCGTTCGGCTATTTCGAGGGTGACACGCTGATGGTGGAAGGCCAGCCCAGGGACGGAGGATTTACCATTGAGACCTATACCTTGAGCGCAGACGGTAACCGCCTGCGGATCGTCATGACTATCCAGCCGGATTCGTTCCTGGTGCCCATCGAGCTAACCCGGGTTTTCGACCGGGCCCCCGACCCATAACAGCGATATTCCCATAGCGCGGCTGCTTGCGCAGTCATGCCTGTCCTGAGCAGCCTTCTGCTGCATTGACTCAGGGCCCGGTTTCCATTTGCTGCCAGCTCTGGCAGCGGATTTGCTCCCTTTCCGACTGCACCCCCGACACCAGCGCTTTAGCTCAATGCAAATAGGAATAATTATCATTTGCATAAGCAATCAGCTTCGCTTACTATTTTGGCCTGCGACAAATTGCCGCAGAGCATATTAACCAGACTGGTCTGTCGGGTTTGAGAACGGAGGGATTACATGGTAACCGCCACCTGGCTATCGGATCCTGTCACTCATGCGTCAGGCCACCAAGCAGTGAAGCCAGTCATGACCGAATCCGATTCGAAATCAGTCAGCCGACAATCCGGCCCCGGGGAATCCGGCGAGCTGGTCAACAGTCGTCAACTGTTGGGCGACCGGCGATATCTCACCATCGAGCACAATGGCGAGCGCTATCAGTTGCGGATCACGTCCAACAACAAACTCATTCTGACCAAATAGGAATGCCCAACCGGCAGCAGCCCAGACAAACCAACTCACTATTTCCTCAGGGCTGAACTGTTCGCCCTGACCGAGTCAAGCCAGCCACCGCGACATCCGCAGGCAGCTAGCCAGACTCTCCAGACTCACAGGAGAGCCATGCTATGCCTAGCGAAAATATGCTGGTAAGTACCAGCAAAAATCCCACACCTGCCACTGCCAGTGGTGCAATCCCAGCCTTTTCACGCCGTGCCCTGACTGTGTTTGCCCGGTCTGCCCTGGCAACGGCGATTATTAGTGCCAGCCAGTCGGCCCTGGCCCAGAGCAGTGCCGAGCGCGTCGAGGAAGTGACGATCTCTGCCACTCGATTACCGCGCAGCATTGAGGATATCGCTGGCACGGTGACCCTGGTAACTGCCGAGAATCTGGACCGCCAGATCGCCAACGACCTGGACGATGTGGTGCGCTTCCAGCCTGGGGTGAGTCTCGAGACAGCCACGCGCGGCGGTAATCAGGGTTTCAGTATTCGCGGCATTGGCGGCAACCGGGTGCTCACGGTGATTGATGGTGTGCGGGGTAACGATATCTATGCCGCTGGTCCGTCTTCCTACGGGAAAGACAGTTTTGAACTGGACACGCTGAAAACCGTGGAAATTATTCGTGGGCCAGCCTCGGTGCTGTATGGTGCCGACGCCATGGGCGGCGCGGTCATTCTCACCAGCAAAACCGCTCGCGACTATGTGCAAGGCGACAATGGTCAATATATTGGCCTCAATACCTCGGCCGCCGATGCCGACGCGCAATACAAGGCCGGAGTCACTGCCGCCTGGCAGCAGGGTGACCTGGGTGTATTGGCGCAATTTACCCATCGCCGCTTTGCGGAGCAGCAGGTTAACGGACCGGGCCGTCTGAACCCCCAGGACGGCGAATCGGACAGCTTCCTCCTCAAGGGCTTCTGGGATCTGGCGCCCGGTCAGCAATTGACGCTCAGCGCCGAGCAGTATCAGGACCAGAACCTGATCGATGTGCAAACGGATGTCCAGCGCTCGGTGACCAGCTCGCGCGGCCGGGACGAAACCGAACGTCGGCGTTTTGGCCTGATCTACGATCTGGAGGCCAACACCGCGCTCATGGACAGCCTGCAGTTGGTGATGAACTATCAGAGCACCGATGCGCTACAAAACACTGTTCAGGAACGCACCAGCTTCTCTTTTTTGAACCCGCGCGATCGCTCCACGTTCGGCGGTACTCGGGCAATTCGCAATACCGACTTCGAGTTTAATCAGGCCACCCAGGCACTGAATCTGAATTTGCAAAAAACCCTGGGTAGCGGCGCTGTCACCCATGCGCTGGCCTATGGCCTGAATTACGATGAAACCGAAACCGAGCGGCCGCGCAATCGCTGTGAGGAGAGCCTCAGCACCGGCGCTAACACCTGCACCATCTCCGCGTTCCCGTTCGCACCGCCGGAGGTATTTCCCAACAAGACGTTTCCGGACTCCACAACCACGCGCTACGGGGTCTACCTGCAGGATGAAATAAGCCTGGCGGGAACCCCACTGACGCTGATCCCCGGGCTGCGCTACGACCGCTATCAGCTGGACCCGCGCGTCAATGACCCCTTGCTGGACGGGGCTGGCGCTATTGAAAACTTTGGCGGATTCTCCGTTGCCCCTTTCGATGTCGACCAGACCTCGCTCAGCCTTGGTGCCCTGTACGATCTTGATGAGACCTATACGCTGTTTGCCCAGTATGCCGAAGGCTACCGACCGCCCAATTTCGATGAGGCGAATCAGGCTTTTGTGAACCTCGGTTTTGGCTATGCCTCCATACCGAATCCCGATGTCCAGCCCGAATCCAGCCGCGGGCTTGAGGCGGGGCTAAGGGCCAACTTTGCCAACGCTTTCATCAGTGTAGCCGCCTATCACAACCGCTATGAGAATTTTATCGAGAGCACGTTTGTTGGCGTGGAAAATGAGATTCGGCTGTTCCAGGACCGTAATGTGGGCGAGGTGACCATTCGTGGTGTCGAGGCGAATGCCAATGTTTACCTGAATGAGCAGTGGCAGGTACGAGGTTCGCTGGCCTACTCCCGCGGCGACAACGAGATCAGTAACACGCCGATTGATATGGTCGAGCCGCTGACCTCGGTGCTGGGGCTGAGCTATGACCGGCCTGACGAGCGTTGGGGCGGCGAACTCATGCTTACCCTGGTGGCCGAAAAAGATCGCGTTTCGGCGCCGGACATTGCTACCGCCGATGCCTACTCGGTGGTGGATGCAATCGGCTACTTCAACCTGGCAGATTCGACGACGCTGCGTTTCGGTGTTTTCAATCTGTTCGATGAGGAATATGCCCGGTGGGGCAACATCCAGGGCTTGCCAGCCAATGATAGCGAGCAGTTGGCGAACGCCAGGCAACCTGGCACGAATTTTCGACTGGGTCTCAACGTTGAATTCTGATGATTTTCGATAATGGAGAAGTAATCATGTTGTTACGGAATAGTAGGTCTGTTGTCTCTTTTCGAGCAGGGTTGCTGGCGACTGCGCTGGTTGCGCTGTTGGCCGGGTGTACCAGTGTAGGCAGTGATTCCGGTGCCCGGATTGCGGCTGATGATGAATCTGTAGCTGGAGCAGACTTCGGAGTGCTGGTTATGGCCCACGGCGGCGGTGCCGAGTGGGATGCCGCCGTGGAAGCTTCGCTGGCGCACCTGGAGGAGCGTTATCCGGTAGCAGCGGCGTTTGGTATGGCCGATGCCGGCAGCATGGAGCGTGCTGTGCGTGAGCTGGAAGCGGCCGGTGTGAAACACGTGGGCGTGGTACGTATGTTTGTCTCCGGGGAGAGCTGGTACGAACGTACCGAGCAAATCCTGGGACTGCGTGACGGGGCGCCCAGCAAAGCCGAGGCTATGGCGAAGATGGCCAACGAACCGGCCCGGCGCATGCCCATGGGGTTCTGGCAGATCAATACCGATCTTGAATTTCACCTGAGCGAAGAAGGCCTGGCCGATGCCGAGGAAATGGACCAGGTGTTGCTGACCCGCATCAGTAATCTCAGTCGTAAACCGGCTGACGAAAAGGTGCTGGTGCTGGCCCACGGTCCCGGTGACGATGCCGAGAATGCGCGCTGGATCGCGCGAATCAGCGCGCGCACCGAACTGGCCAGAAAGCAGTTGGGCATGGCGGACATTCGCGTGTTCACATTACGCGAAGACTGGCAGGACAAGCGAGAGCAGGCAGAGCAACAGATTCGTGCTTATCTGCAGCAGGCCACCGCCGAGGGCAAGAGCACGCTGGTGGTGCCCTATCGAGTCATGGGCTTCGGCCCCTACCACGAGGTGTTGAGTGGGCTGGACTACCGCGCCGACGAAACCGGACTGGTTCCCCACAACAATGTCGGTCTGTGGCTGGTAAACCAGGCCAGTGAATTGGAGCGGCAGGCTGGCCAGCATGACCGACAAACCATGGCCAGTTCCCGTTAGCGTCAGCAGCAATCGCTGCAAACGGACACAGTTGGGCCGCACAGCTAGAGGCGGCTCGCAGCAAGCCCCGGGCTGGACCCTTGCCCGGGGCTTGTTGATGTTCGGCCTGCGTTATTTTCCGGCTGTGTGGCAACGGCTACCGGCCAGGTCCCAGATGCGCTAGTCTGCGTGTCCTGATCGCCTGATTTTCGCCACTTCGACTCATCAACAGCCAATTACCATGGATCAGTTCAGCATCGATCTGCAGGTCCGCGACTATGAATGCGACATGCAGGGCATCGTCAACAACGCCATCTATCAGCATTACCTGGAACACGCCCGACACTGCTTTCTTGGCAGTCGCGGTCTCGACTTTGCGGCCCTGACCCGTGCCGGTGTCATTATCGTGCTTGCCAGGGCAGAGCTGGACTACCTGCAACCCCTGCGCGCCGGCGATAAATTCAGCGTCAGCGTTGCCTGTTCGCGACCCAGCCGTGTGCGCCTGCAGTTTGACCAGGTAATCACCCGGCGGCAGGATGATGCGCCTGTGCTGAACGCACGGTTGATCGCGACCGCGGTCAATGAGCGGGGCCGGCCGTATTTCCCGGAAGCGCTACAGGAGTTGCTGACGCCCGACAGTGTCGTCTGATAATCGCCGGTATCTGCGCTGGCGGGATTGGCCGGAATGCGCATTCAGCTCTTGATGACAAGCCTTGCTGAACGTCTTATTCAGGTAAGGTTCAGGTGGCTGAAGGCAGCCTTCGTGCTGCGTTCGGCGTTGGTGCTACCAGAGCCGGAATTTTCTGAAACTGCGGGATAGTGCCAGTTTTTCTGCGCCCACGGGCGGGGGCGAACAACAAAAAGGCGAACAACAAAAAAATGAGACTAAAATCAGCACGGTTGCGGCGAACAGGCGCGGCCCGGTTGAGATTTGTTCGCGAACTGGCTTTTTTAAGTATGAGCAATAATAGTTAAGTCAAACAAGGGAGACACGAATGACCTACAGGAATTGTCTAGCCGCCAGCATTGCGCTGGCAGTCGCTGGCATGGCCAGCCCGGCCATGGCCCAGGATCAGGAATCCACTAGCCGACTGGAAGAACTCGTTGTCGTCGGCACCCGGATCGAACAGCAACTGGGCTCCATTCCCGCTGCGGTCAGTGTCGTCAACATGAACGATATTCAATTAGGTCGCCAGATGTTGAGCCTGGACGAATCACTGACCAGGGTGCCGGGGCTGTTCATGCAGAACCGCTATAACTTCGCCCAGGACCTGCGTGTATCTATTCGCGGATTCGGAGCGCGCGCTAATTTCGGGATGCGCGGCATCAAGGTTTTCTCCGACGGTATCCCGGTTACTCTGGCTGATGGTCAGAGTGGTACCGATGACCTGGATATTGCCTCGGCCCAGAGCGTGGAAGTGATTCGTGGCCCCTCTGCTGCGCTGTATGGCACTGCTTCCGGCGGCGTCATCAGTCTGACCACCGAAGAGCCCACCGAGGAACCTTTTGTCGAAGCCAATCTTATGGGCGGCGAATTCGGTCACCAGAGGGCTCAGGTTAAAGCCGGTGGTCAAGTCGGGCGCCTGGGTTACCTGGTGAATGCCTCGCATCTGGAGATGGACGGCTATCGCGATAACTCCGGTGTGCAACACAGTCTGATCAACAGCAAGTTCCGCTATGACATTGACGCCAACTCCGACATTCAGTTGATTGCCAACGCAGTCAATTCACCCTATGCCCAGGATGCCGGTGGTGTCACCCTGGCAGACGTGGCGGCGGACCGCACCGGCGCACAGGCCCGAAACCTGAGTTCCAATTCCGGTGAGGCATTTGACCAGCAACGTCTCGGACTGGTGTACAACCGTCAATTGGATCCCAGCTCTGACCTGACGGTTCGCACCTACACGGCCTGGAAAGACTTTGAGGCATTTTTACCCATTGGCACCCATATTCCGTTTGTCGGTAATGACGGAGTCGTGAATTTTGACCGCCACTTCTTCGGTGGTGGTTTCCGTTACACTCACCGCGGTGAACTTGGTGGGCTACCCAACAGTTTCACCATTGGTGCCGATGCCGATTATCAACGGGATGACCGGCAACGTTTTCTGAATAACGCCGGTGTGAAAGGTGATCTGACGTTCAACCAGGAAGAAGAAGCTGAAGCCAGGGGCATTTACCTGCGCAACGAGACAGCCCTGACCGATAGCCTGTCACTGAGCGTGGGTGGCCGTTATGACAGCATCGATCTGTCAATCAACGACCTGTACCTGGTCAACCAGGATCAAAGTGCCGACCTGGACTTCAATGAGTTCAGCCCGTCTCTCGGCCTGGTACTGCGTGCCAATGAGCAGACCAGTCTCTATGTAAATTATTCCGAGTCCTTCGAGACACCAACCTTCACTGAACTGGGTGGACCGGCGCAGGATTTCGACGTGAGCCTGGGTGGCTTCTCAAATGTGAATGCCCAGCGGGCGGAGAACTTCGAGGTCGGTGCCAAAGGCACTTTTGCCGGCGGTGACGTTTATTACGATCTGGCGCTTTATACCATGGACGTGGAAGACGAGATTGTAAACGTCACCAGTATCGCCAACCGTGCCTTCTTCGAGAATGCCGATACGGATCGTCGCGGTTTTGAATCCCAGATCCAGGCGCAGTTGACGGATCGCTTTGAAGCGGTGGTGGCCTACACTTATTCAAACTTTGAATTTGACAGCTTCACCGGTAATGCAGCGGCCGTCGGCCAACCGATTCCGGGTATTCCGGAGCATCAATTCTTTGCCGAGCTTTCTTATACTCATCCTTCCGGTGCCTATGCGGTGCTGGACGCCTTGAATGTCGGCGAATTTACGGTTAACAATGCCGGCACCACAAAAGTAGATGATTATCTGGTTTCCAATCTGCGTTTCGGCTCATCCTATGATTGGGGCGATACCAGCATCGCACCGTTCATTGGCGTGAACAATCTGTTCGATGAAGATTATTTCTCGAATGTTCGCATCAATGCCTTCGGCGGCCGCGCCTATGAACCGGCACCTGAACGACATGTCTATGGTGGCTTCACCATGCGCTTCTGATCATCAGAGTTTGTAAGCGACTGAACACGAAAAGGCGGTGGGCAAAATCCACCGCCTTTTTTAATGCGCTCCAGAAAAAGGGTAATGGGATCACTGCTGTCCCACAGATTTCCCAATAAAAATGCTCGATCAGCCCAGGTGCGGGTGTTTCGAGTGTTTATTAATGTTTTCAGACATGAAACCTTGTTGTTCGGCACCCGGTACAAACCGACGAAGCCAGTGAACATCGATTCTTGCAAACTGCCAGGCGGACCGCTCGGAGCCGCTTTTCAACGCGGGCCAAGCGGCATGAAACTGTGGGACAGCAGTGGCAATGGGATCAGTTTGATCGACCGTCAACGAGAATCTGCGACGAACAAAAAAAACCCCTGCGGGGAACAGGGGCATCAAGGAGATTAAGCACTCGCCTGTTGGGGCACAGACGATACTATATAGACCGCAAGCCCATTGAATTTACTTCATTCCATTTATCGCGGCAGGAGGTCAAATGAACGACGCTGGTAACCCTGATAAGCACCCCGCTGGCCTGGAAACGCGGCTGCGTCAGGCCGAACTGGACAAGGCCGGGCAGTATGACAAGCGCACGGAACACCTGGGGGCGGACGGCAAGGCAGTGTTTGTAAACCGCTTGGTCCTCGAGGATTCGCCTTACCTGCTGCAGCATGCTCATAATCCGGTCAACTGGTATCCCTGGGGCGACGAAGCGTTCGCGGCAGCCAGAGACGAGGATAAGCCGATTTTCCTGTCCATCGGTTATTCCACCTGTCACTGGTGTCACGTCATGGAGGTGGAGAGTTTCGATGATGTTGAGGTTGCGGACTTGCTCAATCAGCACTTCATCAGCATCAAAATGGACCGTGAGCAGTATCCGGATCTTGATGAGATTTACATGACCGGCGTGCAGCTGGTCAGCGGCCATGGCGGCTGGCCCATGTCCAGTTTCCTGATGCCCGATGGCAGACCGTTTTTTGGTGCCACCTATTTTCCAAAATCCGGTTTCATGGACCTGCTCAACAAGGTCGCATCGGTTTGGTCCGGAAAGCGGGAAGAGCTGGAAGAAAGTGCCAGAAGTGTTGATGAAGCCATCAAACGGTTGTTAGCAGACAGACAACCCGAGGCCGCTTTGGCGCCGGATCTGGCGCAAACGATGGTGGGCGCAGTTCTGGACCGTGAGGACCGGACTCTCGGCGGCCTGGCCGGCGCGCCAAAATTTCCCCAGGAACCGATACTGCTGTTTCTCCTGGATCATGCTGAACGGCTTCAGGAGGGTGATCACCAGCAAAGTGGCGCCTGGGATTTCGTGCGCCGTGCCCTGGACGGTATGGCGGCGGGCGGAATTTACGATCAGGTAGGCGGCGGGTTTCATCGCTACAGCGTCGACTCCCAATGGCTGGTGCCACACTTTGAAAAAATGCTCTACAACCAGTCGCAACTTGGTCTGGTGTATTTGCGCGCCTGGCTGCACAGTGGTGATGACTACTACCGAAGGGTGCTTGAGCAGACTCTTGATTACGTCACCAGAGAAATGCAATGTCCGGAAGGCGGATTCTACTCCGCGACCGATGCGGACAGTGAAGGCGCGGAAGGCACGTTCTTTGTCTGGACCCTGGATGAATTGCGTACCGCGCTTGACCCGCAGCAGTTTGCCTTTGCCGAGCAGGTGTTTGTGCTCAGCGAGCGGGGTAATTTCGAAGGTGCGAACGTGCTAAGTCTGAAAGACCGGTTGCCCACGCTGGCCGAAGATCTGGGTGATGACTTTTACGCCAGACTTGACCAGTTGCGTTGCAGTCTCTATGGACACCGTGAGCAGCGCGAACATCCGCTGCGAGACGATAAGCTTATCGTCGCCTGGAATGGCGCCATGATTCACACTCTGGCGCTGGCCGGATTTCATTGCGCGCGACGCGATTGGCTGCAGGCAGCGGAGCAGGCCGCGCAGCGGATACTTGAGAACAACCGCAACCCGGACGGCAGCCTGCTGCGCATCAATCTCAACGGTACCAGTTCCATCCCGGCCCAGCTCGAGGACTATGCCAATCTGATCGCCGCGCTGATCAGTCTGTACGATGTGAGTGGTACCGCGCAGTGGCTGGAACAGGCAGCTTCGCTGAGTGAACAGGTGCTAGGTGATTTTTATGAAGCCGATGCCGCCCGACTCTATCTCGGGCCAGCCCAACAGCAGGGGCCGATGCTGGTGCGCTCCAGCAATGCCGGTGACGGGGCAACGTTGTCGCCGGTGGGCACCATGCTGGCGAACTTGCGGCAACTGGCGGCGCGTCTTTGTGGGCTGAATGGACAGGCGCAACAGGACAGTACAGCGCTGCGCTTCACCGAGGCGCGCAATCGACTGCTGGCAGCGTTGAGCTCCGAGGTCAACAACCAGGCACTGGGACACACCAGTGTGCTGCGGGAGTTTGGCTGGCAGAGCGACGCCCTGCCCGAGGGGATCGGCTATGCTGCCGGTGGCCTGGCGCGTCTGGTGTGCCGGTCTGATGTAGAGCGTGAAAATGACGGATCAGTTAAAGCGCTGGCTATAGAAATAGTCCTGGCACCTGGTTGGCATATCACCGCTGAGGGCGGCAACGATGACAGCTTTCAATCACTGGCCGTGTCGGTCAGTGCGGGCTGTGGCTGGCAGCTGGATGGCGTTGATCTGCCGGCTGCCAATGACCTGGTTGAACTCGGGGATAGCAGCGGGGTTGCTGCTTACGGTGATCGACTTGAGCTCCAGCTGCGTTTGCAGCCAGCAACGGAAGCGGTGCCTGCATCGCTGCCGGCGACTGTTCAGGTCAGCCTGCAGCTTTGTGAGCCGGGCCGCTGTCTGCTGCCGGAAACGGTTTTGCTCCGCGCCTGATGCGGGCGGTAGCCAACACTGTCGGCTATCGCTTACGGTTGCCTTCTTGGTCGGATACGATTTCACATGACTGTGCCAAAAAATGGCGTGCAAAAAAAAGGTTCTTCGCGCATTACCGGGAATTGTGGCCAGCTTTGTTTGAGGAACTGTTTGTTGTGCCCATCTGGAGAGGTGTCCTACTTGCGGGTGCCACTGCTTTCCCACAAATTCATGCCCCTGAACGAGTATTGAAAAGTGGCTCCGAACGGTCTGCCCGACACTACTAGCGCTGATGGTTGTTACGCTTTTTGTTAGCTTGGTTTCCTCCGATAGGAGGTGCGAGGAGTACTTGGATGTCCCGGCTGTCACAACACGAGCGGATGTGGGACGGCAGGGTTTCCGACCCGCCAGTTAAGGCCGGCGCTGAGCGCAGGAAAAAGACCGTTTTCTTGGGCTTTTTCCGGAGTGAAGGAACTTATGTATAAACCCAGGATGGGCGCCGAGCCGGCGGGACGGGAACCCTGCCGCCCCGCAGCCGCGCTCGAGGTCACTGAGTAACAGTGACTAGGTACACAAACCGATTGTTCTTCCCCGGAAATCTGCAAACAACCAAAAAAAAGCGGCAGCCTGCAGGCCACCGCTTGTCGTGTCGACTGCGGCATTACAACCGCAGTAACGCGGTCTTACATATTCAAGGTCTCGACATCGACCTTGAGCATCGCCAGATCGGGCAGGCGACGACCCGGTTGCAGCCAGACCTGTTGCGCTTCAATACGAATACAGTCGCCGGCCTGCAGCGTCAGTTCGCGATCGTCTGCGGTAATGTTCAGCGGAATCGTGTGGTTGCTGGTCCCCAGACAGAGACGGATGACCCGGTCTGTCTTGTAGTCAACCACCTGCTTGCGATTGTCCTCGTAAAAATAGTATTCGTCGGCACCTGCGATCAGGCTGTCATAGCGGTCGGAAATTTCGGTGACGCTGGAATTCTGGGCCTGGGCTCCGAATGGCAGCAGGGCGAGAGCAAGTGTTGTCAGCATAATGAATCTAGGTAAGTTCATAATCTCCTCCTAAATCAGAGTTCTCGCGAATGAGTGTTTTCTTGTTGCTACCGAAAACAACGTAAAACTGGCGTAATTGTTCCTGGAGGGGCATCACTTATTTTGCTGGCCGAGCGTGCAGCGCCTTGCATCGCGCCCTGGCAACGTATCAGCACGGGAATAGATCAATTCAAGGGACTAGTCGGCCCTGCCGGGAAGTGTTTCCTGGAGCTCAATCCTCAGGAACCTTGCCCGGAGTGTTGGCATTGAGACGCTTCACTGCCAGGCCCACTGTCGATACTCAAGGCTGGTAGCTGGCCTCGGCAAAGTCCTGCGGCAGGTGGCGGGTGAGTACTTCCCGGGCTTGGTCCCGCCGGGCCGGGTCAGGATTGAACACCGATTCGAAAAAGCTCAATACCGCGACCTGGGTAATCATCTGCTGCCGGCCCGGATGCAGGGCTGGATCCAGGCTGTCCTGGCCGCAAATATCGGGCAGGTCGCGATTCATATCGACGCCCTCTGCCACACTGCCCAGTTCGGCAAAGACGGCATTGGGATCTTCCCCCAGTGCCCCGAGTACGGCAGCACAGCCAAGGGTGTCGGGATTATTCATGAAGCGAAAGGTCGGTTCCGCGACGCCAACGAAGCCCAGATGCGAACCACCCTCGATACCCACCAGCTCGGCAGTGGGCGCGCGGGCCGGAACGTCGGCAGCATTGCGTCGGAATTCGATCAGGGCATCGGCGGTACCGGCAACTGCCAGGGTCGGAATAGACGCGGTAGTGAAAAATTCCGGCGTGAATGGGGCAGACGGTCCGGCGATGGCCACCGCAGCCGCAATGCGCGAGTCTCGCATTGCGGGGTGGAAACTTGCCAGGTAAGTGGTCAGTCCGCCCAGGGAATAACCACTGAGTCCAATACGGCGGGTATCCACAGTGCCGCTGAACGGCTTGTCGGCACCGCGCAGGGCAACAACCGAGTCGATCAGAAAACTGACGTCTCCAGGTTGATTGACGACGTCCTGGGCGTTGGCGCCGCCGGGGACGCTGGCCGAGGTAAGCGGGTAATCAGCGGCCACCACCAGGTAGCCATAACTGGCCAGCAGTTCCGTGAGGTAGGGCATTTCTGTCCGTGTGGAGAGAATACCGTGGCTATGCACAATCAGCGGCAGGTCGCCTTCGAAGTCCACGGGATACCACAGGGTGCTGTTCAGGGTTCGCTGCGGGCTGCCCGCCGCACCGCGGTTTTCCGGGGTGCTGCGGGATTGATCCACAAACACCGTGTCCACAGTGGCGACCTGGTAGGGGCCGGTCTGCAACCAGTCAGCGCTGCGCGAATCGCGGGGCGGTCGCTGCGGACCGGTGGCGATGTAGACCGCCAGTCCCAGGACCAATAGCAGAACCAGCGCACCGGCGAGTAGTTTTAGGATTTTCCTGAGCATTGCTTTCCCCCGAAGCCTGGTCCTGAACCTGGCCTGTTGCTTGAACGATTTACTTGGACGGTTTGCTTGATCAGTTGCTTGAATTAACCGGGCATTCCTTGCAGCCGATTGAGGTCAGGGGCGAAGTATAGCCAACCGCCGCTGGTCCGTCGCCTTGCGGATTATACGCTGAGCTGATTCACCAGCCAGCCCAGCAGCAGGACCTGTGGCACCGTAATCAGCGGCAGGAACAGGGCTGATTTCAATGACCCCATGGTGTCTTTCAGCACCATGATTTCGGTGTAGTCCGTGGCCACGCCGCCCATCAGAAACGCAAAGCCGTTGCCTGGTGCCTCGGCGCGATTCAGGATGTCGGCGGCCAGCGGCGTAGAGCCCTCGGAACACACTTCCAGGATAGTGGCCACACCCAGGGTCACCAGCAGGCCGGTAAAGGTGGGTCCGAAATAGGTGGAAAAAATGTCCTCCGGCACCCACGACTGCACGGCCGCGGCGAGCAGCACGCCGAATAATATCCAGCGCACAACCATGCGCGCTTCATGCAATCCGTCTACCAGTGCGGTTCGGAAAAACTCGCCATTGAAATCAGCCTGCTGCCAGTGCTTTTTGGCCTGGGGAACAAAGGCAAAGTCCGCCGGTAATTCCACCTGGTTGCGGTTTGCGGCAAGCACGCCACGGCTGACCAGCAGATCAAACACCAGGCCGGTAATCAGCGCCACGAGCATGGACAGGACAATAAAGCCCAGGGTCCAGGGCAGGCCTACCAGGGCAATAAGGACCAGGGTAAGCGACAGGGAATTCCAGGGACTGGCTACCAGGAACGCAATCACCTGGCCGGTGCTTGCGCCGCGCTCGTACAAGCGCGCGCCCACCATCAATATGCCGTGACTACACAGGTCCAGCAGCACGCCAGCCAGTGTTGCACGCCAAATACCCGCCAATCCGGGTTTGGTACCCAGCGCGCTGATAACAAATTCGCGCGGAATCTTGCCCAACAAACAGATCATCAGGAAGCCGATCAATACACCCCACCAGATGGTATTCATCAGCTCGAAGACCGAGCTGGCCGCCGAGCCGAGCCAGTCCTGTTCGCTGGTCAGGCCGGTGGGCAATAAGTGCGTGATATAGAGGATGATAGTGAGCGCCAGGCAGATCCATAGCAGCCAGTCAGTGCTGTCATGCCCGCCTCCGCAATGCTCGTGTTGTGACTGATCGTGCTGATCGTGCTGATCGTGACTGATAGATGCCTCCCGGTGATGAAGTCATTGATGAGCTTGCCGGTAACCGACCAGTAACTGCCTGGTCGCTACGGGTTGCTCAGCAGCTGCGCCAGAAACCCGGGGACCACTTGTGACGCCGGTCCGTAGATATGTCGGTCAAACTGTGACCCGGTCTCTTCCAGATTCAACTCCACCGTATGCGCTGCAAAGCGCTTGGCGGTCTGGTAAAACCCCGATGCGGGATAGACGTTGCCGGAGGTGCCGATGGCGATGAACAGGTCGCAGCTCTCCAGGGCGTCAGTGATGCGCTGCATATGAAACGGCATCTCGCCAAACCAGACGATATGCGGACGCAGGTTGCCCGGTGACTTGCAGCACTGGCATTGGACATCGAAGTCCAGGTCCTCGCGCCAGTCAAACACGCTGTGGGTATTAACGCAGCGCGCCTTTAACAGTTCCCCATGCATATGCAACAGATTACGGCTGCCGGCGCGTTCGTGCAGATTGTCCACATTCTGGGTTACCAGCAGGAAGTCACCGTCAAAATCATGCTCAAACTTTGCCAGGGCAGTGTGTGCCGCATTGGGCCTGATCGGCTCAGACAGCAATTGCTGCCGGCGCCGGTTGTAAAAATCGTAGACCAGCGGTGGATTACTGGCAAATCCCTCCGGGGTGGCAACGTCTTCGATGCGGTGTTCTTCCCACAGGCCGTCGCTGGCGCGGAACGTCTTGATGCCGGACTCGGCAGACACGCCTGCGCCAGTGAGCACGACAATGGAGCTGATAGAATCAGTAGAACCGGAGGCTTCATTCATGGCGTTATGCTATGGCCTGCGCCCTGCAGCGTCAAAGCGTGGCGGTATTTTATCGGGCCAGGGTTTATAATAAGGGCCGGTTCTAGCGGGAATCGACAATCCGTGGCGAGCCTGAGCATCCTTTCAGGCGCATGACATGCCGCCGCGAGCAAGTGATCAGGAAAGTCATCAAGAGAGAATCATCATGGCAACCAGGATAGGCAACAAGGCACCGGCATTTACCCTCAAGGACCAGGACGGCAACAAGGTCAGCCTCAAGGATTTTCAGGGTAAAAAAAATGTGGTGCTGTATTTTTATCCCAAGGCCATGACCCCGGGATGCACGGTGCAGGCCTGTGGTTTGCGCGACAGCAACAAGCAACTGGCGAAGCTGGATGCGGTGGCGCTGGGCGTGAGTCCGGACCCGGTAGAGCGGCTAAAAAAATTCGCGGACAAGCAAGACCTGAACTTCACCCTGCTGTCCGATGAAGATCACGCGATCGCCGAAAAATACGGCGTATGGGGCCTGAAAAAATTCATGGGCAAGGAGTTCATGGGAATCATCCGCACCACGTTCATTATCGACAAGGAAGGGCGGCTGCAACAGGTGATGGACAAGGTGAAAACCAAGACCCACCATGACGACGTGCTTGCCATTCTCAACGCGCTTTAGTACCAGCTGCGTCCAGCGCCTCTTAACCCGCCCGGTCAGCGCACAGAACACGGTGTGACCGGCGCGCTTTCTGTTTATTCTGAGCTGTTTACGCTGCGCAGTTCACTCAAATAAAGGCATTACCATGCTACTTAATTACCGGCAGTACTCCAGCGAAGGAGAGCCACTGCTTATTTTGCACGGCTTGTTCGGGAGCCTCTCAAACTGGGGCTGGCACAGCAAACAGCTGGCCAGGGATTTCGCTGTCTACGGCGTTGATTTACGTAACCACGGCGACTCACCCCACGCCGATGCCATGGATTACCAGAGCATGGCAGCGGATGTGAAAGCGCTGCTGGCACATCTCGGCATCGCAAGCTGCGCCATCATCGGCCATTCCATGGGCGGCAAGGTGGCCATGCAGCTGGCCCTGACTGAGCCACAGCTGGTGGACAAACTGATTGTTGTAGACATCGCGCCGGTGACCTATACCAGCAAGGCGGACGGCCATCTCAAGGTGATGGCGGGGATGCGCGCGTTAAATCTGTCCATGCTCGGTAGTCGCGCCGAGGCGGAAGAGTTTCTGGAGGACTACATCGAAGATGAGGCAACCCGCAAGTTCGTCGTCACCAACATTGTGCGCGACAGTGACGGGGGCTATCGCTGGCGGTTAAATCTCGATGCCATCGAGAACCATTACGATGAGCTGCGCAACAAGCCGGTGGCAAGCCAGCCCTTTCAGGGTCCCACGCTATTCGTACGCGGTGATGAGTCCAATTACGTGCGCAAGAAACACGAGGCCGAAATCCTGGAGCTGTTTCCCCAGGCTGGTGTCAAATCGATTATGGAATGCGGGCACTGGCTCCACGCCGACAAGCCAAAGGTGTTTCAGAAAATTGCCCATAACTTTTTGAGTGCTACCGACGTCGACGCTGAGAGCGGTGACGAGTCGGTGCGTAGCGAGGTGGTGGGATGACCCTGCTTAGCGTCAACGTCAACAAGATTGCACTGCTGCGCAATTCCCGAGGTCACGACTACCCCAGCGTGGTGGATTTCGTGGATACCGTGATTCGGCTGGGGGCGCGCGGCATTACCGTGCACCCGCGACCCGATGAGCGGCATATCACCCGCAAGGATGTCCAGGGGATCAGTCATTTCCTGCGCCTGCACCCCGAGGTGGAGTTCAATATCGAAGGCTACCCATCGCCGGAGTTCATCGCGCTGGTGCTGGAAGTCAAACCCGATCAATGCACCCTGGTACCGGACGCGCCGGGGCAGCTTACCTCCGATCATGGCTGGGATGTGCCTGCCAATGAGGCGCGCTTGAGGGAAGTGCTGGCCGAGTTGCGTGCCGCGAAGATCCGCAGTTGCCTGTTTCTTGATCCGGAGCCGGAACGGGTGGCTGCGGTCAAATCGGTTGCTGCGGATCGCATCGAGCTGTATACCGAGGACTATGCCAAAAATTTTGGTCTGGAGTCTGAGGGTGAAGTCTGGCAGCGCTATGCAGATACCGCCGCCGCAGCCACAGCCCAGGGGCTGGGCGTTAATGCCGGGCATGACCTGAATTTGGACAATCTGCAGCGCTTTCTGGAGATTCCCAACATTCTGGAAGTGTCCATTGGCCATGCTTTGGTAGTGGAATGTCTGCACCAGGGTGTAGACGCCGTGATGCGTAAATATCTGGCGATTACCGGGGCTTGAATCGGGGCCTGGCTGAATCAGCGCCATTCAGGCTCTGCTGTCCCACAGTTTCATGCCCCTCAGCAAGCGTTGAAAAGCCGCTCCGAGCGGGGCCTGTCGGGCGCCACTGCGTCGTTGTCCCGCTTGGCAAGGGATTGGCCATTCCCTGCGCGTGACGCCTAGCAGTAGCGCCCGACAGACGCCCGCAGAGCACCGGTAGAATGGATCAGAGGTTCCTTAGTGTTAACTGGCGCTGATTTCATTGCTGTGAAGCTGGTAAACTGAATTTGCGGAGGTTTTCCATCCATGCCCAGTCGCAATCCCAATGCATTGTTAGCCCTGCTCTTGTTGCTGGCGCTGCCCACTGTTGCCGCCGCCACAGCCTATGAGTTGTCCCGTGTTGCCAGCGAACTGACCCATGTCAGCCAACAAATGGCCCGCGAGCTGCGCGGCGGTTTCGGCTATTCCAGTATCCGCTTTTCCGCGGATCGTCTTGCCCAGGAAGCCGAGCAGCTGGTGGAAGCCATTAGCCGCGGTCGCAATTCCTCCCACGTGCGGCGCCAGGTGGATGATGTGCGGCGCCGCTATCTGGAGTTGGAAGAAGCGGTACTGCGCCTGGACAGCGATGACCAGAGCCAGATTCTGCTGGCCCGAATGGATCGACTGTCGGCGCTGTATGAGTCGATGAACGCCGAGTTTTACTACACCGAACGGCAGATCTCGCCGCAGTATCAGTATCTGCCGCAGCCGGTCATTGTCCTGCCACAGACCCGGCACTCTCCTCGCTATCCCCTGCCGCCGACCCGTGCGCGGCCAGGACAGAACCATGAGCGCGGTCAGACGCGGCCCAATCGTTTTGACTATGGCCGCATCACTACCTACCGGCAGCCCGGATCCACCCACCGCAGCAAGGTGCTGGAGCGCCAATCGCGGCAGCGAGAACTGCTGGATCTTCGCGGCAGTGGTGAGCGCAACGACATCCGCCGTACCGAGACCTCGCGCGCCAATCATCACGCCGCCAGCAACCGCGAATAGGCCCGCGGTTTCGCGCCCGCCATGTATTCCACCTGTCCCAAGTGCGGTTTCCACAACCGGTCTGCCGATGCCGTCAACGCAGACCAGTGTGCCGCCTGCGGCCTGGTGTTCAGCAAGTGGTTGCAAAACCTGGTGAGTGAGGACCCGGCCACCGCGTCCGGCCGGAAGGCTGCGCCGCACCTGGCGGCAGGAGCGTGGCAGACCATGGCCCGGTTTGTTCTGCCGCGTCGTGCCGGTGTTGGCAAGCTGGAACTGGCTGGCTACGCCGTGATCTGGGGGGTGCTACTGCTGTGGGGTCTGGACTTTATTGCCATGGATTTTCGCAGCAACGCCATTGGCCAGAGTTTTCTGCACAACATCAATCTGGTGTTTCACGAGGCCGGGCATGTGCTGTTCCGTCCATTTGGACGCAGCATGATGTTTCTTGGCGGCAGCCTGTTCCAGGTCTTGCTGCCGCTGTTGTTGATGCTGGCGTTCCTGGTAAAGAACAAAGACGGTTTTGCGGCGTCGGTGTGCCTGTGGTGGGCTGGCCAGAGCCTGATGGATGTGGCGCCCTATATTGCCGACGCCCGTGCCCTGCGCCTGCCGCTGTTGGGTGGCGGCACCGGTGCCGATGCACCGGGCATGCATGACTGGGCGAACCTGCTGCGGCCGCGGGGTTGGCTGCAGTACGACATGCAGATCGCCAGCGCGGCAGACAGTATTGGCTCGGGAATGCTGTTGCTGGCCCTGGCCTGGGGTGCGTTGATGCTCTGGCGTTACTACCACGGTGAGCGGCAGGATCAGGTGGGCCGCTGAACCCGGATTGACTGACCTGGGGATTATCAGCCGGTGCCACAGGAAGGACGGCTTCAGTCTTCGAGCAGCGGCTCCAGGGTTGGCCAGACATTATCGAGAATCATCGCCTGGGCCTCGGCCCGGGGATGGATACCGTCGCTTTGCATCAACCGGGGCTGCTGGGGAATGCCATCGATCAGAAACGGCACCAGCGCCAGGTTTTCCTGTTCGGCGATGTCGCCGAACATCTGGTAAAACGGCTCGGTATAGCGGGGTCCGTAATTAGGCGGGATCTGGATTCCGGCCAGCAACACCTGGGCGCCGCTGGTCTTGATCATCTCCACCATGGCCAGCAGATTGGCCTTGAGATTGCTCACGGGCAGGCCGCGCAGGCCATCATTGCCCCCCAGCTCGAGAATTACCAGGTCAGGCTGGTAAGACTCCAGCATGGCTGGCAGGCGCGCCAGGCCGCCACTGCTGGTTTCTCCGCTGACACTGCCGTTGACTACCCGGTAGGGCAGATCCTGCTGGCGAATTCTCTGGCGCAGCAGGTTCACCCAGCCCTGTTCCTCGGCAATGCCGTAGGCGGCGCTGAGACTGTCGCCATAGACCAGCAGCGTATGCGGCTGCTCGGCGGCAGCGCTCACTGGCAGCAGCGCGGCGGCACTCAGGATCAGCGCTGCCAGCAGCCGGGCAGGTAGTTGGCCAGGTGGCTGGGAAAAAAGCCGGGTAAATAATCGGGTAATCAGGGTTTTCATCGAAATTCGTCTTGTTGCCTGTTCCGTCTGTGTTAAACCGTGAATCTGCGCTCAAGCGTAGTGTATCTTCATTCGCGGGTGCAAGGCGGCGGGCCGACTCGCGCTTCCGGGAATTTGTCTATAATGCGGGCCGCTGTTACTGCCAGCCAACCATTACGACCACAGCCACTGCAGCAGATTGGAAAACTTCATGATTCAGGTAAAGGACTTGGTAAAACGCGTCAACACCAGCGAAGGCGTGCTGACGATACTGGACGGCGTTAACCTGGAAATTGGCGAAGGTGAGGCAGTGGCCATTGTTGGCGCCTCAGGTTCCGGTAAATCCACGCTGCTGGGTCTGATGGCCGGGCTCGATGCCGCCACCTCCGGCGATGTGCTGCTGGCGGGTAACTCGCTGGCGGCACTGGATGAAGAGCAGC
The DNA here is from genome assembly GCA_965212375.1 of uncultured Pseudohongiella sp. GTDB lineage: Bacteria > Pseudomonadota > Gammaproteobacteria > Pseudomonadales > Pseudohongiellaceae > UBA9145. The sequence continues at coordinate 463,405 of OZ243108.1, forward strand.
GGGCGTTGCTGCGCGGCCAGCTGGTTGGCTTTGTCTTTCAGTCCTTCCAGTTATTGCCCAGTCTCACGGCGCTGGAAAACGTCATGCTGCCGATCGAGCTCAAGGGTGATGAGCAGGCCCGGGACAAGGCGCGGCGCCTGCTGGAGCGAGTGGGCCTGAACGAACGCTGGCATCATTATCCGAATCAGCTGTCCGGCGGCGAACAGCAACGGGTTGCCATTGCCCGTGCCTTTGCCAGTGAGGCACCGATTCTGTTTGCCGATGAGCCCACTGGCAACCTGGACACCACTACCGGACAACGCATTATTGATTTGCTGTTCGACCTGAACAGCGAGTTTTCAACCACGCTGGTGCTGGTGACCCACGACGAGCGCCTGGCACAGCGGTGCGGTCGCATTATCCGCCTGGTGGCTGGCGAAATCGTCAGTGATGAAAAAACCGAGGCCGTCACCAGTGCCTGATTCCGGTTTGATGGTGTCAAAGACGCCCGGCCAGGCGCATCTGTTTCCCCTTGCCCTGCGTCTGTTGTGGCGCGACTGGCAGGGGGGCGAGCTGAAGCTGCTGTTTCTCGCCCTGGTCATGGCGGTGACCTCGGTAACCGGCATTGCCCTGTTTACCGACCGGCTGGAGCGGGCCCTGCTGATGGAATCCGCCAATATGCTGGCCGCCGACCGCGTGCTGGGCAGTCGCGATGAGCCCCCGGAAGCGATTATCCAGGAAGCCGAGGCCCGCGGTCTGCGTACGGCCCGAACCCTGTCCTTCACGTCCATGGCTTTTTCCGATACCGGAAACATGCTGGTGGCCGCCAAGGCAGTCAGCGATGCCTATCCGCTGCGCGGCGAGGTGATTATTACCGAGGCGGCGTTTACCCGCGGCACACCAGTGCAGTCAGGGCCGCCGCCAGGGGAAGTCTGGCTCGAATCCCGGGCGCTGCCAGCACTGAATATCGAGGTCGGTGATTCTGTTTACGTGGGTGAGGCTGAACTCACCGTCGGTCAGATCATCATCGCCGAGCCGGACCGCACCGGCGGCAGCATGATCGACAACGCCGGGCCGCGCCTGATGCTGCACTGGTCTGACGTGCCCGCTACCAATGTGGTGCAACTGGGTAGCCGGGTCAGTTATCGCTATTTGTTTGCTGATGATGACCTGGATGAGCTGAATGCTTTCGAGCAGTGGGTTCGCGAGGAGTATGATCGCCAGTACTACATCCGTGATGTGCGCGAGGAAAGCGAAGAAGTTGCCGAAGCGCTGGACCGGGCCGAGTCATTTTTGCTGCTGGGTTCGCTGTTTGCCGTGTTGCTGGCCGGGGTTGCCATTGCCCTGACGGCCAAGCGCTACAGTGAGCGGCATTACGACTACGTGGCGATTCTCAAGACCCTGGGTTGTACTTCCCGCCAGATCTCATTTATCTATCTGAGCATCCAGCTGGTGCTGGCTGTGCTGGCGATGGTGGTGGGCTGCGCTCTGGGTTGGCTGGTCCACCAGGGTATTCTGATGTTGCTGCAAAGCGTGTTGATGGTGGAATTGCCTCCCGCTGGACTGCAGCCCTATGTGATCGGTTCGTTGACCGCGGTAGTCTGCTTACTGGCTTTTGCGTTGCCACCGCTGTTGGCACTGCGCGAGACCCCACCTTTACGGGTATTGCGCAAGGACCTTGACCAGCAGACCATCGGCGCCAATGTGCCCTATGCTTTTGGGATACTTGGCGCTATTTTTCTGGTGCTCTGGTACAGCCAGGATCTGGTGTTGACCTCGGTGCTGGTGTCGTCAGTGGCGGGCATCGCACTGTTGCTGTCGGTGATCTCCTACGCCTTGCTGCAGTCCAGTGGCTCTGCCGGGATGAAGGCTGGCAATGCCTGGAAGCTGGCAATGACAGCGGCGCGGCGTCGCCGCCGTCAAAACGTGCTGCAGGTGATGGTGTTTTCCACCACTATCATGACGCTCCTGGTGCTGACCTTGCTGCGTACCGACCTGATTGATGAATGGCAGGCGCAACTTCCCGAAGACACGCCAAACCATTTCATGATGAACATCACCGCGAACCAGATTCCGGGTATCGAGTCTTTCTTCGCGGCCAACGATATCGAAGGAAACGCTTTTTATCCGCTGATCTCCGCGCGCGTAACCGCCATCAATGGTGCCGAACCCGACGTGGAAGGCGATATGGATGATGGTGAAAGCAACACGCTCACCGAATCCACAGCGCGGGAGGAGACCGGTAGCCTGGAGCCATCCGCAAACGAGGGCGGTTCAGGCGCCGGTTCGGGTGAGGGCGCTGCGGATGGAGAAGATGAGGAGGGTCGCGAGGTACGCGGCCGCCTGGGTCGACGGCAAGTGACCTGGGCTACCGACCTGCCTAACGACAACAACGTCACCGCCGGCAACTGGTGGGGAGAAAACGCCGAGCCCGGCTATGTCTCGATCGAGGAAGATTATGCCGATTGGCTGGACCTGGAGTTGGGTGATGTATTGGAATTCGAGGTCAATCAGCAGACCGTGAGCGCCGAGGTGAGCAGCTTTCGCAGCGTGCGCTGGGACAATATGCAGCCCAACTTCTTTATTATCTTTTCACCCGGCACCATCGATCACCTTGGTGCGACATTCCTGTCTACCGCGCGCATGGAGAGTGAGCAGAAGGTGCTGCTTAATGATCTGATGCGCCTGTTTCCCACCATGGTGGTCATTGAGATTGATGCGCTCATCGAGCAGATTCAGAACATCATTGCCCAGGTCACCTCGGCCATCGAGTTGATTTCGGTGCTGGTGCTGGTGTGTGGCGCTCTGGTGCTGCTGGCCTGCGTCAACGCGTCCCTGGACGAACGCTTCAAGGAGAATGCAATTCTGCGTACTCTTGGCGCCGGCCGGCGCCTGATTCTCAGCAGCCTGCTAATCGAGTTTGCCTTTATCGGCGCGGTAGCCGGGGTAATTGCAACCATTGGCGCCGAGGCCAGTCTGGCTTACCTGCAGGAAGAAGTGTTTGAGCAGGACTTTTCGTTCCACTACTGGGTATGGCTGGTGGGACCGGTGGCCGGCATGGTGCTGATTGGTTTGCTGGGTCTGGCATCAACACGGCAGGTGGTTAGCATCAGTCCGTTGAATGTTCTGCGGCGCGCATGACTTGAGATAATCCGGTATCCCGGTGCAAGTTCAGTAACCGGAATCTCCGGCGAAATTCATACAAACCACCTCCACCTGGCCGATATAGGTCCCGCCAAACAGGACCGCGTGATTGAGCAGGTGGTAGAGATTGTAGAGCGGGGCGCGCTCGCGCCAGCCGGGTTCCAGCGGGTTGAGCTCTTCGTAGGCGTTATAGAAATCGTCGGTAAATCCGCCGAACAAGTCGGTCATTGCCAGGTCTGCCTCCGGCCAGCCCCAGTAGCAGGCCGGATCAATCAGGCAGGGCTCGCCATTTTCATCGCTGTGGGTATTCCCGGCCCAGAGATCGCCATGGAGCAGCGCCGGTTCCTGGGGTGGGATCCAGCGGTTCAGATTGGCGGCAATGTATTCAATACGCTTGATCCAGACGCGCTTCAGAATGCCTTCGTTGAAAGCCCTGGCTGCCATGTGCAGCAGGCGATGTTCGGCAAAGAATTCAAAGCCATCGCTGGTGGTCGCATTGATCTGTTCGCTGGGCCCGCAAAAGGTTGGCATCGGGTAGCCAAACTGCTGCCGTTTGGCCTGGTGCAGTTGGGCCACGCCTTCGCCAAGCGTGCGATAGAAATCAGGGCGACGAACGCCGTTGCCCAGATCTTCCAGGATGATCCAGTTGTCTTCGGCGTGAAGTAATTTGGGTATTCGCAGACTGGTGTGTTCAGCCAGTGCTTTGAGGCCTTCGGTTTCGGCAACGAAGAAACCCGGGATTACTGGTTCGCGGGTTTTCACGAACACACTGCGGCCGCGATCCAGATGGAGCTGGCCGTAATTGACGGACCGGCCTTCGGCAAATGCGTTGTCGCGCATGACCTGGCCATAGCCGTTGTCCAGCAGCCACTGTTGTATTGCCAGCTTCATGCCTGAAGTCTATGCCAAAAACCCGTTATAATCCCATTATATTCTGAATGTCAGGAGTGAGGTCAGGAGTAAAAGTGATGCAAGCAAAACCATCCGCTACATGTGGCGTTATTCGCGTCCTGTTACTACCAGTGCTGTGGCTGTTAGCCATGGTGGTCACGGTACCGGCCGCAGCGTTTTCCCTGGACAGTGTCACCAGTCGCGAATGCGTACGCGGTGACTGCCAGCAGGGCGAGGGTACCCTGGAGCTTAAAACTGCCTGGGGAGAAGGTTTTTACCGGGGTGGCTTCGAGGACGGTCAGTTTCATGGCCGTGGTCGGCTGGAATTGCCGATCTCCTTTCTGGCCCGGGAAATTTACGTCGGCGAATGGCACGAAGGCGAGCGCAGTGGCCGCGGCAAGCACTGGAACGGTGAAGGTAACCTGTATATCGGTCAGTGGCGTAATGACAAGCGTCATGGACGGGGCTCGTATTTTTTTAACCTGCCGCGCTGGGAAGAGAATCGCCATACCGAATTCTGGTTGAAAGACAATACAGAAAACTACACCGGTGAGTTTGTGAACGATCATTATCAGGGTGAAGGCGTGTATCGCTGGCCCGACGGCCAACGCTACGAAGGCAGCTTCTTTGCCAGTGACAAGCATGGCCCTGGAGTTTTTTATTACACCACCGGCGTTCGGCGAGAGCAGTTCTGGGAGTACGGCGAGTTGATTCGCTAGGGCGCTGATGCGCTCGCCCGACAGACTCCGTCAGAGCACCGGTAAAATTGATCAGAGGCTCCCTAATTCACCCGGCCTTTTTGGTCATGGGTGTTCACCACGGGTTTTAGTAATAGCTTGTTAGCTACAGGAACGGATTGTGGATCTGGAATCGTTACGTCGGGATTATTTGCGCGGTGGGTTGGATTACGAGGATCTGGAGGCAGACCCGTTCCGGCAGTTTGAAAAATGGATGCAGCAGGCGATCGACCTGCAGTTCTCGGACCCAACCGCGATGACTGTCGCCACCGTCGCGGCGGATGGCCAGCCGAGTCAGCGGATTGTGTTGCTCAAGCAGTTCAATGACCGTGGTTTTGTGTTTTACACCAACTTCAACAGCCGCAAGGCGAAAGAGCTTGATGCCAATCCGCGCATCAGTCTGCATTTCCCGTGGCACGAAATCGACCGGCAGGTGAAGGTGTGCGGCACCGCGGAGCGACTGTCTACGACGGAATCACTGAAGTATTTCGTGTCGCGGCCGCGTGACAGCCAGCTTGCCGCCCATGCCTCACCGCAAAGTCAGGTGCTGACCTCCCGCGGCCTGCTGATGAACCAGTTTGAATCCATCAAACAGAAATTCAAGGCGGGCGATGTTCCGCTACCGGATTTCTGGGGCGGCTACCGGGTCAAGCCTGCCGAGATCGAGTTCTGGCAGGGCGGTGCCAACCGGCTGCACGACCGCTTTCGCTATACGCTGCGGGATAGCCAGTGGCAGATTGATCGCCTGGCGCCCTAGCCAGGTATTATCTGGGTGAACCCCACCAGGCCCCGCTGCCCGGGCTAACGTGCTCTCCAGGCCTTCAGCTTTTTCCTGGCCAGTACTTTTTTCAGCCGGGCATACTGGGGCAGGCCCTTGCGGTACACGGGATAATCCTCGCCGGCGATCAGTGGCGCGAAATAATCCCTGGCCTGGTCGGTGATATGGAAGCCGTCGCGGCTAATGTAGCTGCGCGGCATTTTCTTCTCCACGTTCGCCACGTCCGACAGCCGGGCTTCACCGATGCGCCAGGAATACTTCTTGCCGCTGCCGCGCACAATGGTGGGCATGACGGCGTTCTTGCCCGCCAGGGCGAACTCCACGGCGGCTTTGCCCATTGCATAGGCCTGCTCCACGTCGGTAGCCGAAGCAATATGCCGTGCCGACCGCTGCAGATAGTCGGCTACCGCCCAGTGGTATTTATAGCCCGTGGCTTCCTTGATCATCTCTGCGACATAAGGTGCCACGCCGCCCAGTTGGACATGGCCAAAGGCGTCGGTGCCGCCGGCGTCAGCCAGGAAGCTGCCGTCCTTGTTCTGTGCCCCTTCCGAAACCACGATGGCACAGTAGCCGTATTTCCTGACGCTGCTTTTGACTTTCTTCAGGAACCGGTCCTTGTCGAAGGCTATCTCCGGAAACAGGATAATGTGCGGCGCATCGCCTTCCTGCTCAGAGGCCAGGCCGGCGGCGCCGGCAATCCAGCCAGCGTGACGACCCATCACTTCCAGCACAAACACCTTGGTTGAGCTTTCGCACATGGAGGCCACGTCGAGACCGGCCTCCCGAATCGAAACAGCAACGTACTTGGCAACCGAACCGAACCCGGGGCAGTTGTCGGTTATGGGTAGATCGTTATCCACGGTCTTGGGAACACCGATACAGGTAATGGGAAAGCCAAGCTCCTGGCTGAGTTCGGCAATCTTGTTGGCAGTGTCCTGGGAATCGCCGCCGCCGTTGTACAGGAAGTAGCGAATATTGTGGGCCTGGAACACGTCCATCAGCCGTTCGTATTCCCGCTTGTTCTCGTTATAGGATTTCAGTTTGTAGCGGCAGGAACCAAAGGCGCCCGCGGGAGTGGAACGCAGTGCGGCAATGCTGGCGGCTGACTCCTTGCTGGTATCAATAAGTTCTTCGCGCAGGGCGCCGACAATGCCGTTGCGACCGGCATAGACCTTGCCGATTCGGTCCTTGTGCTGGCGCGCCGTTTCAATGACGCCGCAGGCGCTGGCGTTAATGACCGAGGTGACACCGCCTGACTGGGCGTAAAAAAGATTGGCCTTGCTCATGTTCTGGTTCCGGGGTCTGGGGAATGGGAAATAATGGAGTATGGTTGGCTACAGGGCGGAAATGGTACAAGCTGCTGTCCCGCCTTGCCAGTGACGAAACATCGGTGCCACAATCGAATCGCCAGGCCGCATCGGTCAGATCAGCGCCAGCGATTACCAGGCTGGTCTCAGCAGGGCGTCGGCGGCGCCGTTAACAAGGACTCAGTGTTATGCAACGAATTATTGTCGGCCTGTCCGGCGCCAGCGGTGTGATTTACGGAATTCGCACGCTGGAAGCACTGCGCGAGTTTGCCGACGTGGAAGCGCACCTGGTGCTGTCGGATTCGGCGCAGATCAATATCGCTGTGGAAACCGATTATTCGGTCAAAGAGGTCAAGGCCCTGGCTGACCACGTCTACAGCAACAAGGACATAGGCGCGGCCATTGCCAGTGGCTCCTTCACCACTGCCGGGATGATTATCGCTCCCTGTTCAATGAAAACCCTGTCGGCGGTTGCCCACGCTTATGCTGACTCTCTGCTGGTGCGTGCTGCGGACGTGGTACTCAAGGAGCGGCGCCGTCTGGTGCTGGTTCCCCGGGAGACCCCGCTGCATACCGGGCACTGTGAGTTGCTCTACAAGGCCAGCCAGCTGGGCGCAGTGATTGCCCCGCCGATGCCTGCCCACTACATCAATCCGGTGTCCATTGATGATCTGGTGAACCACCACGTCGGTCGTCTGCTGGACCTGTTCGATCTCGATGCCGGGCTGGTGAAGCGCTGGCAGGGTATTAAGAACGAGGGAAGCTGAGACGCAATTGGCAGACCGGGAACGGTTTTCCGGTCAACATGGCCGGGTGTGGTTTTGGGCAACCAGCCGCAGCGCCGGTTGCAGTAAGCTATGCCAGAGTCCTGATAGTTGCCCGGCTTGTGCCCGGAATACCGGTAGACAGTCAGTCAATGCCACTCTACCCTGAGCCAGAGATTGGGACCGGAAACGGGGCCCGGAGAATCAGTGATTTGACGAATTGCAGAACCAATTGTCGAAAGGAGAGACAAGCATGCTATCCAAAGATACAAGCTTTGCACGCTATTCACGCCCACTTTGCTGGATAGTCGCGCTGATATCCCTGCTGGTGGCGTTGCTGACGTTTACCGGTACTTCCAGCAATGCCATGTTGCTGGGATTTTTGTGGCTGGCGGTGGCAGCGGCATTTTCCCTCTCCGCCCTTTACCTGGGCGGTGGTCAGTCGGATCATTCTTCCGGTAATGATTCCGGCGGCGAGGGTTAGGGAATCCCCGCTTAATCCGCACTTCCCGAGTTGCCCCGGCAATAGTGATTCACCAGTCTCCCCAGGGTATGACTAGCCGCATCCGGCTTCGGCAGGCTGGCATTCGCAGCCATGCGCTGCTGTAAGCAGGTCAGGTTGCCAGTGACGTCCACTCGGGCGTCAGCAGTATTGCGCGCGTCCCTGACCCTGGCTGGCGCGGTTGCCGCCCGCAGCGCCTGTAATCTGTCCAGCTGTAGCCTTTCACCCGCCAGCTCGCAGGCTTTCACCTGTTCCCGTAGCTCATCCATCGCGTTGCCGTGGTCCGCGGCAGGCAGCTGATGCTTTAACCAGCGCCGGATTCGCCGCAGAGGCGTAACAACCTGTTCCTGCCATGGATGCGAGAACTCCTGAGCCCGATCCATCAGCGCTGCGTCGATCTGACCGTAATACTCGCCATGCCACAGACACCACAGCAACAGGTTTACATCGAAGCCATGCTCATCCTGCAAGCACAGGCACAGCGTCCGGATTTCCGGCTGGTCATAGACCGCGACGGCGAAATTCCACAAACTTGGCGGGTCTTCGCTCATGACTGTCCTGTTACTGGTCCTGTTATTGCGTGATCGGGAGCCATGGAGTGTGATGAAAAGCGCCCGGGTGGTCGATAACAGGCAAGGAGACAATTGGCAAGCGCAGGGCTGGTAACAAAACGCGCCAGGTGCGCTCGTGCATTCCGGGAAAACTACCTGAATGGCGCGGTCTGGTCGAGTTTCCTGAAGCCTTCTAGGTGGCTCAGTTTGAAAATGACTCCGAAGATGGACGGCGATACTTTCTAACTACACCCTGGGCAAAGCATTTGCTGTGCCGTATTCAGGGGTAACATCGAGAGTCCGGGTTTGCTGGTGCACGCACTCTGCGATGTCGACTTTTGTGATATAAATCGCGAGCTAAGCAATGAGGTCTGGCTATGCACATTCATATACTCGGTATCTGCGGCACCTTTATGGGCAGCCTGGCACTGTTGGCCCGGCAGCTGGGTCATCGCGTCAGTGGTAGCGATGCGAATGTTTATCCGCCCATGAGTACCCAGCTTGCGGACCAGGGGATTAAACTGAGTGAAGGCTATCGCCCGGAAAACCTGCAGCCCCGACCGGATCTGGTGATCATCGGCAACGCCATGTCCCGGGGAAATCCTGCCGTTGAATATGTGCTTAACGAGGGCATGGACTACGTCTCCGGCCCGCAGTGGCTGGCACGAGAAGTGCTTCGACATCGTTGGGTGCTGGCGGTGGCCGGTACGCACGGTAAAACCACTACCAGCGCCATGCTCGCCTGGATACTGCAATATGCCGGCCTTGAGCCAGGCTACCTGATTGGCGGTGTAACCCAGAATTTTTCGCAGTCAGCCAGTATTGGCAAGTCAGATTTTTTTGTCATCGAAGCGGATGAATACGACAGCGCATTTTTTGACAAGCGATCCAAATTTATTCATTACTCACCGCGTACGGCGATTATCAATAATCTCGAATTTGATCATGCTGACATTTTTGACGATCTGGCCGCCATCGAAAAACAGTTTCACCATCTGGTGAGAACCATTCCTGCTACGGGCTTGATCATCTCGCCCTACCACGACTCCAATATTGAGGCGATGCTCGCCATGGGTTGCTGGAGCCGCCGGCAGCTGGTTGGCATTAACCTGCAGGAAGAAGTGTGCAAGAAGCTGGCGGCGAACGGTGGTGTGTTCTGGAACGCCAGACCCGCCGATGAGAGCGGCAGTGAGTTTCAGTTAATCAAGTACGGGCAGGGCACTACCGGTGAGGTGATGAACAAGGCGCAGGTAAGTTGGGGGATGACGGGTCTGCACAATGTGCGCAATGCGGTGACCGCCATTGCCGCTGCCCACCACGTGGGGGTGGATGTGGCTACTGCCTGTGAAGCCCTGTGCCAGTTCCAGGGGGTCAAGCGGCGTCTGGAACTTCGCGGTACCGTTGAGGGAGTCAAGATCTACGACGATTTTGCCCACCATCCCACGGCCATTGAGGCGACCCTGAAGGGCCTGGCCGCACGGATGCGCAATGAGTCCCCGGACGGGCGCCTGATCGCAGTGATTGAACCGCGCTCCAACACCATGAAAATGGGTGTCCATCAGCACGAACTCAATCTCGCCTGCGAGGCGGCAGATATGGTGATCTGGTTTCAACCCGAAAACTCAGGCATCGACTTTTCCAGTCTGCTGGCGGAAAGCGCAATGCCCAGCTACGCTTTCGCATCCATCGATGAGATCACAGCGTACCTGGAGGAGAATTGCCGCGCCGGTGACAACGTGGTAATTATGAGCAACGGTGGTTTTGGCGGTATCCACGACAAGCTGCTCAAGGTGCTGGGCCAGAGTCCTCTGTGATCCTCTGGCAATTGTCCTTGAGCCAGTAGCCTGGCCCGGGTGCTGTCAGCAGATCAATCCCGGCCGCTGCTTACACCACTTTTGTTACTCGCAACGCGGATTCCGCGGTAAACATCCTTACTTCCTGACTGGCCAGACTCGACACCCAGCATGCAGCACACCGACCGCAACGAAATTCCCCTGTTTCCGCTCAAGGTGGTGGTGTTCCCGGGTACCCGTCTGGACCTGCAGATTTTCGAGCGTCGCTATATCGATCTGGTCAGCCACTGCATGCGCACCGGGACCGGCTTTGGAATCTGCCTGCTGCGCTCCGGTGAAGAAGTGATTCGCGAGATCGGCAAGCAAACCATTCACCGGGTCGGTACCTACGTAGATATCGTTGACTGGGACCAGCTTGAGAATGGGCTGCTGGGTATCACGGTGCAGGGCCATGCCAAGTTCATCGTGGAAGACTGCTGGCAGGCTGAAACCGGTGTGCTGCAGGCGAAGATCAAATTCAGCGAAGTAGACGATGTCGAGCGCGAACCCATTCCCGTGGATGAGCAGTACACGGCCCTTGCTGAACTGCTGGAAAGCCTGGCTACTCATCCCATGGTGCAGCAGCGCGCGCAGCAAATTGACTACGAAAACCTGCGCGATCTCGGCTGGCGACTGGGTGAACTGCTACCTATTGAGGTGGAGGACAAGCAGCAGCTGCTGGAGCTGGAAGATCCTTCCCAGCGCATTCAGAAGATCGAGGAACTGGTGGCTTACCTGGCTAATGAGAGTTAGCCGCTGATCGATCCGGCCCATGCTCTGGCCTTCAGGCGGCACGCCGGACTGCGTTATCATTCCGTTATCCGCAGCGCGACACGCGCAGCAATCAACGCCCACATGCCGACGAGCAATCCATGCTGGCTCAACTTTTCAATACCTCCGATTGGACCCACGAACAGTGGCTGGCCGCCTGTATCCTGGCGTTCATCGTGGTAACCGTCATTGTTGTGCTGTTTCGTATCGCGGCCCTGGTGCGCCTGACTCGCAAAAAGAATTATCGGCCCAATCTGCGCCCGCTGCGTCGTGGGCGGCAGCGATGAAGCTGTTGATAAATCTGATTAAACCAGCCAGTTGGCTGCTGTTGCTGGCGTTGCTTGGTACGGCGCTGGTCAGCGAGGCCATTATTATCCGGCACGATGTGGGCTCCGGCGACTACCTGGTTAGTCAGGTGGACTACCCGGCGGTGTTTTTTCTCGAGCAGCAGGGTAGTCGCCGGGTTTGCGTTGCCACGGTGATTCACCCGCGCTGGGCCATTACTGCTGCCCACTGCAGTGAGGAAACCATGCTCGGTGAAACCGTGGCCCAGGGGCGCCGTTTTGGCGTGACTGTGGCAAACCGGACCCGGGAGATTGATTTCGTGGCAACTCATCCCGACTACGACCAGGACTCGGCGACTGATGTCGATCTGGCCCTGCTGCGCTTTGTCAAAGAGTCAGCCGTGCCGCGCCCGTTACCCATTTACAGCGAGCGCGATGAAATCGGCCAGGTGGCCCGCCTGCTCGGCTGGGGTTTTTTCGGCCTGGGTACGACCGGCCGGCAGTACGATGATGGCCGCCTGCGGCTGGCAGAGAACCGGATCAGCGAGTCCGCCCGCCGCCTGCGCCTGAATTTCGACGATCCGCGCCTGCCCGGCAGTGACAGCCTGGCATTGGAGGGAACTTTGGGGCTTGGCGATAGCGGTGGGCCGGCGCTGATCGAGTCGGGTACCGGGCTGGCCCTTGCCGGGGTGGCCATTGGCGAGCTGCGCGATGCGAGCTACTCGGAAGAAACCCAGGGGCGCTACGGCGCGGTGGCTATCTTTGAGCGCATCAGCGAACATCTCGACTGGATTGAAGCCATTGTCGGCAGGGCCTTGCCGTTTGATAGCTAAACCCCAGCGTCGGCCTGGTTGCGGGGCGCAGCCGCGTCCGGCGCCGCTGTGCAGTAATTGCCAATACCCGGCAACAGCTGGCTGCTGCGCCCGCTGAGGCGATACGCCACCAGTCCCGCCCATTCCTTCAGTGCCGTGTTCAGCTCCTTCAGGTTGTCCGCCAGGGCGAAGCGCAGGCCCCAGGCCGGTGCACGGGGGGCGCGGTGGTCTACGGGGTAGGGATAGACCGGCCAGTCGCGCTGGCAGAATACACCCACCGCCCGGGGCATATGGTAGGCCGAGGTGACCAGGATCCAGTTCTGCAGACCCGTAGTATTGTCTGACCCGGACCCGGCCACCAGCGCCTGGCTGTTGACCGCATTCTGCCAGGTATTGCGCGACTCGCTTTCAAACAGCACAGCGCGCTCGCCAAGACCCAGCTGCCGGAACAGAAAGGGTGCATAGTCAGCCTCGCGCCACTGATTCTGGCCAAGTTGGCCACTGCCGCCGGTGTAAACCAGCTGCGCTGCGGGATAGAGGCCAGCCAGGTAGACCGCGGCCACGACTCGCTCCCCGGCGTTATTCAGTTCACCCTGCTGCCAGGATTCGGAGAGCACCGGGTCGATGGCGCCACCCAGTACGATAATGCCCGTCGCGTCAGCCGGCAGGGCAAGGTTGGCGGGGAAGCGGTTCTCAAGCGGCGTCAGCAGCCACGCGCCCAGCGGCACAAAGCCCAATACCAGCAGCAACAGGGTGACCAGGGACAGCAGCCGACGCGCCAGTCCCAGGCGCCCCAACACCAGGGCAAGCCAGCCCAGCACCGCCAGCAGGACAATGAAGTTGTCCGGCGACAGTATTGTTGTGAGTACCTTCGAGGCGATGAAAAACAGGTTGTCGGGCATAGGCCAAGCCAGGCTAAAAGCCAAAATTAGTTGTTGTGTGGGTTCTAGAAACTAATTTCGGCCGGGCGCCGGATTATGCCAGTGCAGGTAATTTGAAGGAATCTTTGATCAATTCTACCGGTGCTCTGCGGGAGTCTGTCGGGCGCTACTGCTAGGCGTCGTGCGCCGGGAATGGCCAATCCCTTGCCAAGCGCGACAACGCCGCAGTGGCGCCCGACAGGCCCCGCCCGGCGGGGCCTCCAGACGAGCCCATTGGCTTCGTTGCTTCGCCTTGACAGGCCGACGCATGCCGGCGGCAAGGCGCCTCGACAGTGATCTCGTCTGGAGGCCAGAGCTTCGGTAGAATTGATCAGAGGTTCCTTAAGCGAATCTCGCTGAGCCTGGCCCTTGTTGTGGCAAGGCGACGGTTATTTGCTACCATCAGGCTCCACAACCGAATGCTTCAGGAGGCCATTATGGCGATTCAGGTAGGTGACAAGCTGCCCGCGGGCAAACTCAACATGATGGGCGCAGAAGGTCCAACAGAGATCAGCACTGATGAAATTTTCAGCGGCAAGAAAGTGGTGCTGTTCGCGGTACCGGGCGCGTTTACCCCGGGCTGTTCCCTGACCCACTTGCCGGGGTTCGTGGTAAAAGCAGATGAACTCAAGGCCAAAGGTGTGGACACGATTGCCTGCCTGTCGGTTAACGATGCGTTCGTTATGGGCAAATGGGGAGAAGACCAGAACGCCGATAATATTCTGATGCTCGCCGACGGCAATGCCGACTATACCCAGGCACTGGGTCTGGAAATGGATGCCAGCGGCTTTGGTATGGGCACCCGCTCGCGGCGTTATGCGATGATTGTCGAGGACGGTACCGTGACCCATCTGGCGGTGGAGGAAGGCGGCGGCGTCGACGTCAGCTCCGCAGACTCGGTGCTGGCCGCTCTCTGAGTACGGCCTCGGGAATTGATCGACTCCAGGACAGCAACCGCTAGCAATCAGGATCCGGCACTATGAAGACCTACTTTCTTGACTACCACGATGGCGATACCGAGCTGGAAGGCTATGTGGCCTATACCGAATCCGCTGCCCAGAAACCGCTGGTGTTGGTCGCGCACGACTGGACCGGTCGCCGTGAACTGGCCTGTAAGGCGGCAGAAGACATGGCTGAGCTTGGCTATGTGGGTTTTGCGCTGGATGTCTATGGCAAGGGCATATTTGGCAAGGATGGCGACGTGGAAGGCAATTCCGCGCTGATGAATCCCTACGCCACTGACCGGCACCTGCTGCGCCGCCGAATGAAGGCAGCCCTGGTGGCTGGACGCAATATTCCCCAGGCCGACGCCGCCCGCGTTGCTGCCATGGGTTACTGCTTCGGCGGCATGAGTGTGCTGGAACTGGCGCGCTCGGGCGCGGACGTCAACGGCGTGGTCAGCATCCACGGCATTGTTGCGGCCGGTGAAGCTGAAAACGAAGCGCTGAAGGCGAAAGTGTTATGCCTGCACGGGCATGATGACCCGATGGCGCCACCGAACCAGATTCTGGATTTCGAAAAGGAAATGTCGGCGGCTGGGGCTGACTGGCAGATCCATGTCTATGGCGGCACCATGCATGCGTTCACCAATCCGGGTGCCAATGACCCGGACTTCGGTACTGTTTACAATGAAGTCGCCGCGCGTCGGGCCACCCAGTCGCTGCACAATTTCTTCCACGAAATATTCTGACCGCCGATTTTGCGATCTTCCCAGAGCCATAACAATAATCAGAATCAGCAGATAAGCTCACTATGAATTCCACTGCCGGGTCAGACTCGGCCGACCCCGCAGCAATTCCCCTGTACAGTAAAATAGGTCTCTGGCTGGGACCGTTACTGTTTGTTGCCATGCTGCTGTTTGTCGACCTGGATCCGGACCACCCGGAGGTGACCCGGATGGCAGCGGTGATCCTGCTGATGGCGATGTGGTGGATCACTGAAGCGATTCCGCTGGCAGCCACCGCCTTGCTGCCCATTGTCCTGTTCCCGCTACTGGGAATCATGCGCGGTCGCGAGGTTCCGGCGGGAGTCGACGTCAGCTATCCCGAGAGCATCAATCCAGCCCAGGTGGATGTGGTTTTTGCCAACGTCGCCAATCAGTACATGGACTGGATCATTCTGCTGTTCATGGGTGGCTTCATGATTGCCGCGGCAGTGGAAAAATGGAATCTCCACAAGCGTATCGCGCTGCACATACTGCGGGTCATTGGCGGCCAGCCACACCGGCTGGTGCTAGGCTTTATGCTTGCCACTGGCTTCTTGTCCATGTGGTTGTCCAACACCGCCACGGCGATGATGATGATGCCCATGGGCATGTCGCTGATTCTGCTCTATGAAGAATTGAACCAGGCTGCGGTATCGCGCGGCGAAGTAGTGGATGAGCGCGCCAGCAATTTTTCCCTGACCCTGTTGCTTGGTATCGCCTACTCGGCGTCTATCGGCGGTTTTGCCACACTAATCGGCACGCCGCCAAACGGGATACTGGTAACCCAGCTGTCCCAGCTCTTCCCCGAGGGGCCGGGCATCACATTTTCCAGCTGGATGATATTCGCGCTGCCCATGAGCGCCTGTTACATGGTGCTGGCCTGGGTACTGCTGACGCGTTTTGTGTTTCCATTGCCCGCCCAGACACCGTTCAGCGGCAAGACCTTTATTCGCAGCGAAATCGACAAGCTGGGTCCCATGTCCAGCGCGGAGAAGCGGGTTGCCGGGGTGTTCTTCACGGTAGCCGTACTGTGGATGACCCGTAAAGAGCGTCTGTTCGGACCCGACGTTGATGTATTCGGCTGGAGCTATTTTCTTGATCGATTCTTGAGCAGTATTGGCAGCGATCCGGTGGGCTATCTGATCGACGACGGCACCGTGTCTATCGCCATGGCCCTGACCCTGTTTATGATTCCGGCGGGTAAGGCCAGCGGCGAGCGTCTGCTGAACTGGGACGATGCCAAGCGCATTCCCTGGGGCATCCTGCTGCTGTTTGGCGGCGGTCTGGCCATTGCCAAGGGATTCACTACGTCGGGCCTGTCCACCTACATTGCCAGCCAGCTTGAAGTGCTAATGGGCGATGCCAACCCGCTGGTGATTGTTATGAGCACGGTGGCCTTTATTACCGGCCTGACCGAAGTGGCGTCCAATACCGCCACCATATCGCTGTCGCTGCCAATCATGGCCAGCCTGTCCCAGGCCATTGGCGTGCATCCGTTGCTGCTGCTGATCCCCACCACCCTGGCGGCTTCCTGTGCCTTCATGCTGCCGGTGTCGACCCCGCCCAATGCCATTGTCTACGGCTCCGGGCGGGTTCCGATCATGAAAATGGTGGTAGCGGGCATCTGGCTGGATTTACTTTCAGTGCTGCTGCTGACCGGCTTTGTCTATACCCTCGGCCACCTGGTATTCAACGTGCTCGGCGCGGTTCCACCGTGGGCAATACCCTGATATTGCTGCAGAATTACCCCGTTTTTAACCCGCAAAACCGTGAAACAGTTATTTTTGCTGCTTCGCGATTGTGGTACCGTTGGCTATTGGGTTGAAAGGCCCAGTTTATCTGGCGTCCGTAGCAGCTAGAATGCAGTAAAGATCGTGGCAATGATCCAGGCTGATCCTGGTATCGATTTAGTAACTACAAGCTGTGGGCGAGACCAATAACATCCGGTCAGATTTGAGCCGGACCAGAACATTCCGGGGCATTGCAGGCAACTTGGCGCACCTGACTGGCGCGCAGAAGTGGCAAATTTCCAGGCATGAACGATCATTATTCTATCAACGATGAGTCCGAACTCACCTGCCCGGCAGGTGACGATAACTGCCCCAATATTTCCGAGGTCAAGAAGCTTCGTGAAGAGGTGAAGCAGTTGGCGGCGCTGGTGCGCACTGACGAACTCACCGGGCTGTTCAACTTCCGCTATTTCACCCAGGCACTGAGTCTGGAGATGGAGCGTACTCGCCGTTCGGGTCAGCCAACTTGCCTGATCATGTGCGACCTGGACCATTTCAAGGATATCAACGACATGCATGGTCATGAGGTGGGCAACATGGTGCTTTCCCATGTTTCCAGCCTGATCCGCAAGACCATCAGACGTCTCGATATTCCCTGTCGCTACGGCGGTGAAGAATTCGCACTGATCCTGCCCGATACGACCTTGCGACAGGGCGTCCGCTTTGCCAACCGCCTGCGCCTTATTATCGAAAACTCACCGCTTAAAAGTGGCGACTTCCTGCTGGGCATTGAAGCCAGTTTCGGCGTCGATGTGTATATGCGCGGTGAAGAAGTGACCGAGAAGGGATTCGTTGAGCGCGTGGATGGTTTTCTCTACGCGGCCAAGCAGAACGGCCGCAACCAGGTCTGTCACGCCGCCTTTGATCAGCGCACCGAAGGCGCCGACAGCATCGGCATCTAGCGCCGCTTAAATCCGCGCGTTCTCAGCCGCCATGCGTTCTATCTGCTCCGCCAGGTGGAACAGTATTGCCGCGGTGGCACCCCAGATCCGGTAATCCTCGTACAGCACTTCCAGTATTTTGCGCGGCTGATCGTTGTAGGTCATCACCGAACTTCGGTAGGCGCGAGTATCCAGCAATACGTCCAGCGGCACCTGAAAGATATCCGCAACCTCTATTGGGCACGGTACAAAATCAATTCCGTCATCAATCACACCGACAATCGGCGTAATGCGAAATCCTGAAGGCAGTGCCATGTCTCCCAGCTTTCCAATAACGTCTACCCGATGACGCTCCAGACCAATTTCTTCCTCGCTCTCGCGCAGCGCCGTGGCGATAGGGTCAACATCCTGTTCTTCCCAGGAGCCACCCGGCAGGCTGATCTGACCGGCGTGGCTCCGGAGATTTTCCGAACGTACGGTTAAAACCACCTGGCTGTTATGGCCCTCGCGCTGCCGGGTCACCGGAATGAGTACGGCCGCGTGACGCAGTGACTGACGGGAATCCTGCAGCAGACGATTAACGTCGGCATCGGGATGGGGAATAGGGGCCGGGTCAGCCATGCTGGCCGCCTGGAAGTAGCTCAGTAAGTGTTCGAATCGAGGTGGGCTCTGGGATTCGGCCGCCATCGCTCGGTCTCGTGGTTGCTTGTTAGTGATAGGTTCCTGGCTGAACAGGATAGTCTGGAGCCGCAACGAAAAATGCTGGCGGGTGCCGGCATTTTCCAAACAGCTGCACCATGTGTCAGGGCACGGTGCACTATAGTACTACAAGTCCGGCCGACCATGCTGACGCCCGTTTCCGCTCACCAGTTCCAGCGGAAGTCCCAGGTCGCTGCGAAGAACGCTCGCCTCGGCTCGCCGGTCATTGCTTGGCAGGCCTATGGCGGCTCACGTACACTGGGGCCCAGTTTCGCCCCGATCCTGGCCGGATTGGAGCAATAACAATACCCGGCTGCGCCAGGATAGCGGGAACACCATCAGGGGGGAGCGATGCGCACCAGAGTCACCGAAATGCTGGGGATTGACCACCCGATCGTCCAGGGCGGCATGCAGTGGGTCGGCCTGGCAGAGTTGGCATCTGCAGTGTCTAACGCCGGTGGCCTGGGTATTCTCACCGCGCTGACGCAACCCGACCCGGCGGCGCTGGGCGAGGAAATCGCCCGCTGTCGCGAGCTGACCGACCGTCCCTTCGGCGTCAATCTCACTATCCTGCCCACCATCAGGCCAGTTCCCTACCAGGACTATGCCCAGGTCATTGTGGACAGCGGCGTGAAGATCGTGGAAACCGCCGGTCGCAACCCGGAACCCTTGCTACCGCTGTTCAAGGACGCCGGTATCACCGTGATCCACAAGTGCACCTCAATTCGCCATGCCCTGAAAGCCGAGCGTATTGGTTGTGACATGGTGAGCGTGGACGGGTTTGAGTGCGCGGGGCATCCCGGCGAAGACGACGTCACCAACCTGATCCTGTTGCCGCTGGCCGCGCGGCGCCTGAAGATTCCGTTTCTGGCTTCAGGCGGCCTGGCAGACGGGCGCGGCATGGCGGCCGCGCTGGCCATGGGTGCCGATGGCATCAACATGGGCACTCGCTTTATGGTGACCCGGGAGGCCCCTGTTCATCACCGGGTCAAGCAGGCCATGGTGGATGCCTCGGAGCTGGATACTGCGCTTATTTACCGCACCCTGCGCAATACCGCCCGGGTGTTTCGTAACAGTGTTGCCGAGCAGGTGCTGGAGATTGAGGCGCAGCCGGGCGAAACCCGCTTTGCGGATATCCAGCCACTGGTTGCAGGCGTCCGCGGCAAGGAGCTGTTCACTTCCGGCGACCTGGAGCACGGTATCTGGTCGGCGGGCATGGTGGTGGGGCTGATCGATGATATCCCCAGTTGTGCCGAATTAATTACCCGTCTGGTGCAGGATGCCGAGACCATCATCAATGAGCGTCTGGCAGGCATGTGCCAGCTTGAAGCGCCCGGATCGCAACAGGTGGCCTCATGAATCTTCGCGATAAGGCAGTGGTAGTCACCGGCGCCGCCAGCGGTATTGGCCGGGCGCTATGCCTGCGATTTGCCAACGAAGGCGCCCGGGCGATCATCGCCGCCGATATCGATCAGGCTGGCGCCGAGGAAACCGTAGCGCTAATTGTCGGCCAGGACAGTGTTTCGCAGGCCCAGGCAATCCCTTGCGATGTATCCCGGGAAGACCAGGTGCAGGCCTTGGTGTCAGCAGCAGAATCCAGCTGCGGGCAGATAGACCTGTTCTGTGCCAACGCCGGAATCTTTACTCCCGGCGATGAGCAGGTTGCCAACGCCGACTGGCAGCGCATCTGGGACATCAATGTCATGGGCCATATCTATGCCGCCCGCGCGGTACTGCCGGCAATGCTGGCCCGGGGCGAGGGCTATTTGCTGAATACCGCGTCGGCAGCCGGCCTGCTCAGCCAGGTAGGGTCGGCACCCTATGCGGTCACCAAGCATGCGGCGGTGGGCTTTGCCGAGTGGCTGTCGATTACCTACGGCAACCAGGGCATCAAAGTATCCGTGTTGTGCCCGCAGGCGGTGCGCACGGCGATGACCGCGGGCGGCGGGGGCGTGGCCGCCCTGGACGGCATGCTGGAACCGGAGCAGCTGGCAGACAGCGTTATCGAAACCCTGGAAGCCGAGCGCTTTCTGGTGCTGCCGCATCCGGAAGTCCTTACCTACATGCGCCGCAAGACCGACGATTACGATCGCTGGCTGGGCGGGATGCGCCGTCTCAATGATCGCTTCGTCGATGCCTATCGCGAGCGCCAGCAGTCAGGTAATGAAACTGCCGGTCAACAGCCGGAGTCGGATGCAGATGCAGATTGAACATCCGATCCATACAGAAATCTTGTTATATTCATTACTAGTTAATTTCAATGAGACCTGACCCGGTATGAAACTGATGTTATCTCAGGCGACAACTGTAAGACGGGTTCGCGGTATCAGCGCCCCACGACTAGTGGCGCCAGCGCTGCTACTGATGTTCACGGCCTTGGTTTGCGGCCAGGCGAGCGCGCAGGAAACCGTGCAGCTTGGCGACGGCAGCGAGCTGCAGGTATTTCTGCTGCGCCCGGCGGAAACCTCGACTGATCCGAGCCCACTGGTGATCCTGATGGGTGGCGGCACCGGGAATATTGGCATTTCCCGCGATACTTCCATGTGGCTCGGCAGTGGCTTTGCCCGCCGTGGCTGGATGGTTGCGGTGCCTGTATCGCCGAATAATCGCGCGTTTCGCGGTGGCGGCAATAATGCCCTGATTCCCGACCTGATCAATGCGCTGCAGCAGCGCGACTATATTGCCGGGGGCAAGGTACTGCTGGCTGGCATCTCCAACGGCGGCCTGTCGGCGCTGGAGATTGCGCGCCGCGATCCAGAGGATTATCTGGGGGTAGTGGCGGTCCCCGCCATCAGTCGTTCGGTGGTGGACAATGAACCCCTGGCGGGCTTTCCGGTGTATCTGCGCATCGGCGGTGCCGACCAGCTGGGCTGGGCGGAGCGCTTCGCGGATACTGTCGATGTGATGACCAGGGCCGGTGTCGATCTGGACGCGGCCATTCTGGACGGTGCCCCCCACATGTTTCGCATGGACTGGGATTCCCTGGAACCCTGGCTTAACACTGTCTGGCCGGAGTGACCCGATCCCGGCTTTCGGACATTCAACATAGAGATCAACAAAGAGATCAACAAAGAAATCGATTAAAAGTTCAACAAGGAGATAGCAACAATGAACAAACTGGCACTTGTAAGCACCCTGTGTGGCCTGCTCTGGACCCCAATGGCCGTCTCACAACCGGATGCCGCCATTGAGCAACTAGGCTGGATGACCGGCAACTGGGCCGGCATGCTCGGTCCCAATCAGCTGGAAGAAAACTGGATTGCCACCGAGGGTAGCTCGATTGCCGCCATGGTGCGCATGACCGGCAACGATGCCACCAGCATGTTTGAAATGATCACCATCGAAGAAGCGAATGGCACCCTGGTGCTGCACATCCAGCAGTTCGATCCGGGGTTTGAGGCCCGCACTGCCGCGCCCCAGGAAATGATCCTCGAAGAAATTACTGCCAACAGTGTCAAGTTCCGCGCCGTGAGTGAAGGTGGAATGGCCAGCCTTGGCTACAGTCATCCGGATCCAGAGACATTCATCATTCATGTCGGTCGCCCGGACGGCAACGTGCTGGATATTCCGCTCAAGGCGCGCAGCATCTGGTAGTCAAGGGATCGCCTGGTCAAACAGTTCCGGGTAGCTGATGAACCGGGTGCAGGCGTTGATCTGGTCGCGCATCTGCCGGTGCAGTCTCAGCTCGGCATCGAACGGGTGAATGCCAATGCGCAGCGGTTTGCCGCCCAGGGTGGCCGATAACTGGTTAACCCGATTCCAGATGCCGAGGCTGGCAGCGCGCCAGGCAGTGTCCGCCTCATAGCCGCTGAGCGGCAGGCGCTGGTAGCGGCCGTTGTCGCTATCCAGTACGCCGTCGAGAAGCTCGACGCAGGAAAACGGCAAATCCCTGAGGTCCGATTTCGGTAGCTCGCCAAGCGCCCAGGCTGGCGGAACATAAAGCGCCGGTGGGATCAGGTCGTGGCGCGCAAACCAGTCGTGGCAATCGCAGATCAATTGCGAAATCTGGTCCCGACTGAGGCTGAGATGCTCGGCGGCCAGGCGCGACAGCAGCAGACTGTGTAATTTGTGATAGACAGTGCGCGGCGGCGCGGCGCGGTGATGCCAGCCGTGGCCAGCCAGGTGAATACCCTGATCCTGCCACTGGCGCAGTACCTGAAGATCGGCCGGCGACCACTGCTTTCCCGGCACTACCAGAAGCGTCACGGTATTCACGTGGGCGGCGTCCAGCATTGCCAGCAGCTGCCGGCAATGTTCCAGGGTCTCCGGCATCACATCATGAATGGACACCAGGCCGGTGAGGCCTCGTTTTTCCATCACGTCTGTTTCATTCGCGGTCGGCATGCATCTCGGCAAACAGGCCAAGCCAGCCCGTTACCGCCTCGTTGTGGGCCGCCAGCGCAGTTTCCATGGCAACCTCGGCTTTCTTCTGCCGCAGGCGCACATCCAGTTCGCGGATGCGGGCAATCGCATCAGCCGGTTTTTCCTCTTCGGGGAACTGGAACAATCCCCTGGCCAGTGTTTCCCAGCTCAGAATACCGCAGTGGCTGGATACCAGTACCAGCCGCCGCCGAACCATACCCTCCAGGGCGATAGTTCCAAACGCTTCCAGATGAGACGGCAGAATCAGCATATCGTGACGGTCGATAACATCGACAATTTGTTCACGGGGCAGATGTCCCAGAAAAGACAGGTTGTCCAGTCGGCTGCTGTGCTGCTCAATTTCTTCGCGTAGCGGACCGTCTCCGGCGATCGAGAAGCGGATATCCGGAAAGCGCTCGGCACACTGCACCAGGCCCTCGATGTTTTTCTCGGGCGCCAGGCGTCCCGCGTACAGAACCGAGTCCAGGGATTCTGGTGCCGGCTGTACCGGTTGTCGCAGAAAGCGGCTATCCAGAGGCGTTCCCATCAACGATACCCGGGTGCTGGAAAGATTGCTTGCTGACTCAATCATGCTTTTGCTATTGACCACCACACAGGCGGAATACTTGAACAGCAGCCAGTTCTGAAATTCCATGTAGCCACGGGTCACGCCGCCCAGTACCCGTCCCCAGTACATCTTGCACAGATCTTCGATCAGGGTATGGAAACCGGCAATCAGCGGCACATCCAGACGCCGCGCCGCATACAGGGCGAGCAGACCGAACGGACCGTTGGTGGCGGCGACAATCACATGGGGGGCCTGCTCGCGTATCTCCGCATAGACGCTGGTGGCATGTGGGAAGATCAGCTGCTGGGTGGAATCACCAGGTAGCGGCACCTTGAATCGTGAGTAGTGATCGCCGTCTTCCGGGTTGGGGGTAAAGTAACGAATACTGGCGACATGGTCCTGCAGGTGACTGACCAGGTCGCGATAATAGGCATCCACGCCATTGCGATCCTTGAGGGCATCCGAGACCACCGCGATCCGCAAATTGGCAATGTCGTCCGGCAATTGGCTCGTTTGTTGTTGTTCTGTCATTGTCAGCTTCGGATACGTTGCGGGTCAGGTTTTTCAGTCAGCGCCAGAGCGATGGACTTCCGGCGCGCTGCTGGCGCGTTTCCAGTCAGGAGGCGAGTCGGGTCAGGTCAATCAACCCGTCTGACTCCAGGTGTTGCTCCCGGGAATAGTAGTGAACAAAGCGCTTCTCGTAGAAACTGCGATCGCTGGCGCCACGAGGTTTGAGACCGTCATTGCGGGTCTGGTAACGCTTCGCGTTCTCGTGAAGTTCCCCAAGCCGCTTGCGGTAGTCCGCCGCGGGCTGCTCACCAAAATGACTGTATATGGATTCGACGGTAGCAACAATATCGTGTTTGAGGGTATTCATGTGCACCACCGGTGCGTCCGTGGGGAATCTTTCCAGCAGGTGTTGATAGTAGTCCGCCATCATATCGGTCAGCATGGTCGGCAGCTCGCCCTGCATCAGGTCCAGCTCAAAAAAATCGGCACCGGACTGAATGGAGCCCAGCAAGGAGGGCACAGTCTTGTCCGGTTCACGCATACACACCACAAACTCGGCATCGGGAAAATATTCGTGCAGGGTCACCGGCCAGGACGCGAAGGCGGCGTTCTTCGACAAATAACGCTTGTTGTGGCCAAACACATACATGTGCTTTTTCAGGCAGGCCTGGTAGAACGTCATGATCCGACGCCGGTCCCGCGCCGAGGCTTCCCAGTCAAACCGCGCCAGCTGCCAGATGTGCCGGGACTCAGTGAACGGCAGAAACAGAATAAAACAGGAAAACATGGGTAATAGCAGCAGGTAATCTTCCTCGGCTGCCTCAAGGTCCATGTCATGTACACCCTCAAGCCCCTTGAACAGTTTCTTTTCCAGCCATTTGATCAGCCGCCAGCCTGGATTACCAAGTCGGGCGTCAAGCCAGCCTGCTGCCAGCCAGAATTTTTTCTGCACGATCGATGGCGCCAGGAAAACTTCCCAGGTGCGCACACTGGTAAAGCGTGCGCTGTCTTCCGATATCGTGCGATGTAGAAAAGTGGTGCCGCTGCGCGGTACGCCAAGAATAAACAGGGGCCTGCGGATAACCGTGCGCTTGTAGCCCGGAAACAGCAGTTCATCAAGGAACAGGCATAGCCAGTGCAGTAGCCAGATCGGGAGAAACAGCATATATAGCACCAGCCGCAGCACACGACCGCGCCAGCTCAATCTGCCGAGATTACGCTGTCGGCCGAGCGACTGCAGGCAGAGCCTGAAATACAGTTGCGCTGAAAAAAGGAACGCTGAGAGCATGGCGGAGCAGGTTATGTCATGGAAATTTCATGGGTATGACAATAGCCCGCGCTCTCGGGCGGGGCAAGCCTGCCGCTGGGTGGTAGCTAGCGGGTTCAGGAGTTATGGAGCAACTCCACCCAATTGCCATCGGGGTCGGTCACGATCGCTATGGTGACCCCGGGGCGGATGGTTTTCTGCGCCACCACCAGCTCCTGCCCGGTTGCCAGGGCAGCATTCACTGCGGCGTCGAGATCGGTGACGTGCAGGGTCAGATAGCGCAGGCCGGTGGCGCCGCGAATACCGCCCGGCGGCGCAGCCACACTGGGGCGTGGTTCAGTTTCGACGATCTTGAGTACACTTTCACCCACCTTGAAGCGATGCATTATCCCGCCGCCCGGCATATCGATGACAGCCTCCAGCGGCAGTCCCAGGGTATCCTGGTAAAAGGCCAGCATGGGCTCGAGATTATTGGTGATGATGCCCAGGTCCAGCGCTGGTTTTTGCAGTTCTATTGTCATCGGTCGGTGTTCCGCAGCTTGCGCACTCAGGCGGCGCCCATCAGGGATTTCACCTCGAGGAACTCTTCAAAGCCTTCCGGGCCCCATTCACGGCCATTACCGGATTGCTTGTAGCCGCCAAAGGGGGCATTGAAATCCGGCCCGGCACCGTTGATGTGGACCATACCGGTGCGCAATTGCATGGCGACCTGCTGCGCGTGGCCTGGCTCGCCGGAGACATAGCCGGACAGGCCGTACTCGGTATCGTTGGCAATACGTACTGCCTCGGCGTCATCGTCATAGCCGATGATGGTGAGTACCGGACCGAATATCTCTTCGCGGGCAATGGTCATGTCGTTATTCACGTTGGCGAAGATGGTTGGCTTGACGAAGTAGCCTTTGCTGACTGCTTCCGGCTTACCAGTGCCGCCGGTGACCAGTTCGGCCCCTTCGTCGATGCCTTTCTGGATCAGATCCTGGATTTTGTTGTACTGGGCTTCGCTGACCACCGGTCCAAGGCGGGTGGTTTCCGCCATCGGGTCGCCGACGCTGGCCTTGGCTGCGGCTGCCCTGGCGATTTCCATGACTTCTGTCATCCGTGACCTGGGTACCAGCATCCGCGTCGGAGCATTGCAGCTCTGGCCGCTGTTGGCGAAGCACCCGGCCACGCCACCGGATACGGCTTTGGCAAAATCCGGGGCGTCGTCGAGAATAATATTGGCAGACTTGCCGCCCAGCTCCTGGGTGACTCGCTTGATGCTGTCGGCAGCGGCCCTGGCTACCTCACGTCCGGCCCGGGTGGAGCCGGTAAAGGACACCAGGTCGACGTCAGGATGAGCCGCGATGGCGGCGCCCACGGTAGGCCCGTCACCATTGACCAGGTTGAATACCCCGGCTGGAACGCCGGCATCGTCAATGATTTCGGCCAGCAGAAAGGCGCTGATGGGGGAAAGCTCACTGGGTTTGAGTACCATGGTGCAGCCAGCGGCCAGGGCCGGTGCCACCTTGCAGGCAACCTGGTTGAGCGGCCAGTTCCAGGGAGTGATAAACCCGCACACGCCAATAGGTTCTTTCACTACCCGGGTGCTGCCCCGGGTTTCCGCAAACGGGTAATCCTCAAGGATTTTAATGGCGGTCATGAAATGCGCCATGCCAGCACCCACCTGCGCGGCCTTGGCGAAGCCCAGTGGCGCACCCATTTCGCTGCTGATGGCGGCGGCGAGTTCATCACCGCGCTGCTTCATGCCCGCCACTATCTTGCCCAGCAGCTCCTTGCGCTGCGCAACAGAAGTCTGTGACCAGGCAGGAAATGCCGCGCGGGCTGCCTTCACCGCAGCGTCCACGTCGTCAGCGTTGCCCAGGCTGATGGTCGAGATCACTTCCTCCGTTGCCGGGTTAATCACATCAAGGCTGCTGCGGCCAGCTGGCTCGATCCATTCGCCGTTGATGTAGAATTTCTGGTGGGCAGAGGTCATGGCCTTACTCCTGTTGCGGTCTGTTAAACTCAGACGCTGTTGATCGTCGGGCGGCCAGTATAACCGACAGGGCGGGGATTCTTAAGGTCACAGTCTCTGGGTCAATTGGCAGCCACGATTGGGACAATTTACATAATGTTAACAGGCCCTCGAACGAGCAGGATTTCCGGGAAACAGGTGGCCCACACGGGATCACCCAGGAATTGAAAGCTGCAGGGAATAAAGGCTTTAGAAATCAGGTGACCAGGTAGCTTATGTTTTCCGCAATTACTCGTGCCCTCGGTGAACGACTGGCGGCCTACCTCAGCAAGACGCTGCCCGGCTATCGCAAACTGGACACCGTTCCCATCGAACAAGTGATGGAAGTGCTGCGCCGTGGCGACATCCTGTTGATTGAGGGCAACAGCCGGGTCAGCGTGGCCATCAAATACCTGACCCAGTCATCCTGGTCACACTCGGCCCTGCATATTGGTAATCAGGGTGGCAGCGTGGCCGATCCCGTACTGCTGGAAGCCGACCTGCGAGAGGGGGTTCGCCTGGTGAATCTGGAACACTACCGTGATTTCAACATTCGCATTTGCCGCCCGGTGAATGTCAACGCCGACGAGATCGATACCGTCATCGACTTTGCCCGCTCGAAGCTGGGCCACCGTTATGACATGAAGAATGTCCTCGACCTGATGCGTTACCTGATCCAGCGACCCGCTGTTCCCAATCGCTTGCGTCGCAGCCTGATCGGTCTGGGTAGTGGTGAGCCCACCCGGGCAATCTGCTCGACGCTGATTGCCGAGGCGTTTCAAAAAATTCGCTACCCCATACTGCCGCTACACAATGGGGAAACTGGCGAAAATGGTGAAGTGCCGGAGTTTTACAGGCGCCATTTCACCCACTATACGCCACGGGATTTTGACCTGTCCCCTTACTTCCGCATTGTTAAACCAACCCTTGAGGCCGGTTTTGACTTTCGCAGCATGAATTGGGTGGCGGTGGATAAATTGCAGGATCTGAAGCAAGGTCAGTCATCGGGGCAGCGGCGCCCGGAGCAGTCAGATAATCCCCATGAGTAGATCCATGGCTGCCTGAAACTGCGGGTCAATGCGACCGGTCTGCTGGCGTGGGAACGGGACTTCGCGCTCCGGTGGATAACCCCGCTCTTCCAGGGACTGATCGTCAACCAGCAACTCGCTCGCAGGCCGGTAGTCGAAGCTTGCCAGGTCGACGCCTGGCATCCAGTCGCCCAGTCGACCGGCGGTGCTATCGCCAAGACTGATGACCCGGTTTAATTTGTCCCACTGATAGGCGAGCAGTTCGGCTCCACCCCGGGTCCGGTCATTGATCAGTAGTGCCACGGGATTACGATAAGGATCGGTGCTGCTGCGTGGCGGCGTCTGCGCCGGTATCTGCAGCCAGCCTGGCAGCGTCGCGTCGCTGTCGCCTGCAAGGCTCAGCTGATAGCCGTCGGAAGCGCCTCTGTAGAGCAACTCCAGTTGCGCCAAGTCACTGAATCCGACACTGTCCCGCAGGTCGAGAATAATGCCGTCGCTACCGCGCAACTCGCCGAACAGTTGCTGGTAGGCCAGCAGATCCGCTGTGCTGCGGGAAACCACCCACAAGCGCAGGTAGCCCACTGTCTTGTTGCCAGCTGGAAACTGCTGCACAGAATTGCGGGTGGCGGTGCGATAGCTGTCCAGCAGGGATTCGAACACCGGCGATACGCTGACTTCCAGCTCCTGGTCACCACGCTGCAGCGCCAGCAGTACTGGCGCAGGCGCGGGTGCAAACCCTGCTGGCGCCCGGTCGCGGCTGTTGAAACTGAACACCGGATGGAACGCCTCGCCATCTGCCTGCAAGATCACATCACCGCGGTACAGTCCGGCGCGATGGGCCGGGTAGTCTTCCAGTACGGCAGTGATCAGGAAACCGTCCGCCAGCGCCTGGCCCTGGATACCGATATGGTTGAGCGCGTGCCGCGCCGCCGGTCGTTGTGCCTGCAGCGCCTGCCGTAAATAGTAATCCAGATCACCAGGGCCAAGGGTCTGGCTGTCGCCAGCCTGGACCAGCAAGATGGCGAGAAACCCAAATGCTGCGCGGGACATCATGCGCCAATCACCTCCAGGGCGCGCTGGGCAGCCGGGCGTTGATAGTGGTGATCGCGCAGGGCGATGAAACGATCGGGCACATCGAACTCAAAGCGCAGCGCCCAGTTAAAGGTATGGGCCAGAAGAATGTCGGCAATGGTGAACTGTGCGCCTACGGCGAATTCGGTGTCCGGCAACAGATGCTCCAGGGAAGTGACCGCCTTGGCGAATTCATACTTAGCTGTTTCCAGCATCTGCGGGATGCGCTGCTCTTCCGGCAGGGCAAAGCGGTGCTTGCCGTTACTCCACAGCGGTTGCTCCAGTTCCGCCAGCACGAAGGTGGTCAATTCGTCGAGTCTGGCGTAGACATCCATGCTGCCATTGGGCAGTAGCCCGGATTCGGGAGCACAGCGGCCAATATAGTAAAGAATCGCGACACTCTCGGTGAGGATAAGATCGCCGTTGACCAGTGTGGGCACCTTGCCCTGGGAGTTCAGGGCGAGATAGTCGGGATGCTGGGCACCCTGCGGGTCGTCCGGCCCACTGCGCATGGTGACCGGCAGGTAGTCATAGGCCAGGCCAGCTTCCTCCAGCGCCCAGAGACAGCGAAAGGAGCGCGATTGTGCCATGCCGTAGAGTTTGATCATGTTGTGTATCCGAATAAAAAAATGGTGTGGTCGCTCTCACGACCACACCATTTTAGTCTGCTGCCAGCCAGGTGCAATGCACGTGCTGACTTGAAGTTGGCAATTACGCTCAGTCGATGGCGAAGCAGTAGTAATAACCGTTGCCGCCGGTACCCACCAGGTCAGACTGGCTGCAGCCCCGTGAACCGTGGGCGCTGTTCCAGGAGGTAGGGTTGGCGCCGCCGCCGGTGCGGTCGAAATGGCCGACCTGTGCAGTGCCCTGACCACTGGAGGTCCAGTTGTTGCAGGTGTGGTTGCTGCCATCCTCGATTTCCCGTCCGTCCAGAGTCGAGCCGGTGAGGATATCGTGCTGGTTCGGGGAATCACCGCGACCGTTAACCATATTGCCATTTTCGGTCAGGCCGGTCTGCTTGTTCAGATTATTATTGGGGCTGTGCAGATTGTTCAGGTTGGAAGCAACCTCGACACCTTCGGCGTTGTGCCATGGTCCGAAACCAATTCGGTTGCGGGCGTCGACGGCCGGCATGCGGGCGGTGGCGTGGGCGGACAGATAGGCGCGCCAGGTTTTGCCGGATGACCCGGCGTCTTCGGCCAGGACCTGGCAGTGGGCGTCGGCTCCAGCCAGCCCACCGAGATCGGCGCCGCTACCGGAGCCAACGCTGGTGATGAAGAAACTCATTTCGTTCTGCTGTGAATTGACCGTGCTGGTGGTCGCTGCAACAGCGCTGAGCAGGGCGGCGGAGGTAAAAAGCAGTGCTTTGTTCATCGATTGACTCCTCGATTGTTGTTGATCGTTCGGTTTAGTCCGCCAGGGCCATGGCGGTTAGGGTGCTGCCGGTTTGCAGGACCAGATACTGTTTGCCTTGATGTACCCAGGAGCTCATGCCATAGCGGGCAGCGCCGGGTGCTTCAACACGGGACAGCTCTTCTCCGGTTTGCTTGTCGACGGCAAACAGGTGTGGCGTGCCGTCGCTGGTGACATTGCTGTAGATCAGCATGGTGTCGGTAACCACCAGTTGGCCCACAGCGCCGGAGCCGGTGTTTCCCAGTTCGACCCCTTCCAGTGCTGGCAGGTCCTTGATGCGGTCCGGCGTGTAGCCGGCAGGAATCATCCACAGGTGTTCACCGCTGTTCATGTCGATCGCGGTGATGCGGCTGTAAGGCGGCTTCCACAGGGGGATACCGGCCGGATGCCGGGGTCTGGGTCCGCCGCTGGCGGCGGCGTATTGCGACAGGGTGATACCGGTAGGCTCATCGTAGTAAGTGTCGGCTTCTTCACCGGATACCAGGATGCGCGAGCCGCAGCTGTAGCGGGACATCACATACAGCACACCGGTAGCAGGATCGGCGGCCGGTGGATGGGTAATATTGACCGCGCCAGACGGACACATCAGGGCCGCCAGCTTGCCGGACGGATGGTCACGCTGAATGGGTGGATTGAACACTGGCCCCATGATGAAGTCCGACACTGCAGCCAGGGACTGTTGGCGAATCTGGGGCGTGAAATCGGCGAGTAGATCGGGCGAAGAGCCGACGTATTCAAAAGGTGCCGGTTTGCTGGGGATTGGCTGAGTCGGCGACAGTTGCTCGCCAGGCACTGTGGAGGCCGGCATCGGGATTTCTTCGATGGGCCAGACGGGTTCACCGGTAGCGCGATTGAACACGTAGGTATAACCCTGCTTGGTGGCCTGGGCGACGATCGGGGTGCGGCCCTGGCTGGTTTCCACATCCAGCAGGATCGGCGCCGTTGGCGTATCGTAGTTCCAGATATCATGGTGCACCATCTGGAAATGCCAGGCGCGCTCGCCAGTTTCGGTGTTCAGCGCAATCAGGCTGGTGCCGTACAGATTGTCGCCGGGGTGGTGACCGCCATAGTAGTCGATGGTGACCCCGTTGGTGGGTACGTACACCAGGTTCAGGTCCGGATCGGCAGACAGCGGCGCCCAGGAGGAGATGTCGCCGGTATACTCCCAGGCATCGTTTTCCCAGGTCTCATGGCCATACTCACCGGGCTGGGGAATGACATTGAATTTCCACCTGAAGGCCCCGGTGCGAGCGTCGTAGGCGAGAATGTCACCTGGCACGTTTTCAATACGCGACTGGTGATAGCCCTGTTCCGCCGAGTTGCCGACGATGATTGTATCGTTCACCACAATTGGCGGCGATGACGCGGTAATGTAGCCGCGCTCTATCGGTAAACCTTCATAAGGATCATAGGGATGGCCCAGATCCTTGAGCAGGTCCACCACACCGGTGCGGGGAAAGCCTTCTACCGGCACCGGTTCTCCGAAACCTTCCAGGGGTTTGCCGGTTTCCGCATCCAGCGCGGTGAGGAAAAATGCGGGCGAGATGGTGTAGATAATGTCGCGACCATCGAGATTGGCGTAGCCCACGCCCTTACCGTAATCGGCACGCATGGAATACTCCCAGCGTCCGGTGTCGGGCTCGCGATAGGACCAGATGGTAGTGCCGGTGCTGGGATCGATTGCCACCACATGGCGGCGTGGTCCGGCCACGGTGTACAGGCGACCGTTGACGTAGCTCGGCGTGGAGCGACCGCTCTGGGCTTCAAAGCTGGCCCCGTCCCAGGTCCAGGCAACTTCCAGGTCAGTAAAATTCTCCGGAGTGATCTGGTCGGCAGGCGTGGAGCGGGTGTGGGCGTAATCACTGCCCAGTGTCGTCCAGGGAACCGTATTCCGGGCGACGTCCTGCGCCATGGCAGTACAGGCCAGACTCAGCGCCAGTGCGCCGATTGTGGATCGAGCAACCGTTCGAGCTTTGCTAGCTGTTGTTTTTATCATTGTCAGGCACCTCTATGATTGGGCACTCGCTGCACGGCAGCAGCCGCCATAACGGGGCTGGCCGGACTTTTCAGAGTAACCCAGCCGGCCCGGTTTGTCATGGTGCGGGCGATCATAGAGGTTGTGGCAGGGCGCCAGCGGGGCGGCAGGATTGCCGCCCCGCCGGCGCGATCTCACCCTGCGGCCGGGCGTAATAAACCGTTCCACAATCAGGTCAGGCCCGCGCGGCTAATCCGCGCTGTTAATCAATCAAAGGAGCCTGCTGGGCCCGGGAATACTACCGGGCTCTCGGTTCCGTCAGCCGCCACGCTGGTAACGCCGAAGAAGTAGTTATCAATGACGATGTTTTCCAGGGTGAAGCTGTCCACGTCGCCAGCACTACGTGACCATTGCCAGGTGGGGGAGGTGGTGAGTCGCCAGTGCACACGGTAGTCCACTGCGCCGGGAACCTGGTCCCAACTCAGGGTGGTGCTGGGACGTACGGCGCCGGCAATTTCCACATTGGCTGGCGGTGCCGGCGCCTTGGCCATGGACGCCAGGGTAACCGCATTGAGGGCCGTGAGCTTGGCGGCATAGTCAAAATTGACGTGTTCGATTGTGTCGCCGTACTGGATACCATCTTCGACGCGAATGTCCTGATGCTGCTGGGTATAGTTTTCGTTGGTCTCCATGATTCGTACCGCCGGAAAACCGGCCTCGTTAAACGGCCGGTGATGTCCGCCACGGCCAAAACGGTCCAGGCGATAGATCATCATCACATCCAGGTTCGGGATATAAAGATCGGCCATCTGGTCCACATAGCGGGCAATGTTGCGCGACGGTGAATCCACTTCACCGCCCTGAAAGCGACGCTGGCGTGCTTCATCGGCGGTTTCCACATAGCGTGTGCCTTCGGAAAAGACCCGCGCGGTGGTGTTGTTGGTGACCCCGTTGACGCCGGTGATATTGCCGATCATATCGTTGTTGAGCACCGCATCGAGGTTCCAGTTATTGGCAATGGCATACTCGGCAAGAATGGCGCCGCCATAGAGTCCTTGCTCCTCGCCGGACAGCCCCACAAAGGCAATGGAGCCGGGAAACCGGTATTGACTCAGAACCCGCGCCGCCTCAATGACACCGGCCATGCCCGAGGCGTTGTCATTGGCACCGGGAGAGCGCGACTCAAAGTTCAGTGGATCGCTGACCCGGGAGTCGATGTCGCCGCTCATCAGGGTGATGCGGTTGGGGTCTTCAGTGCCGCGCAGAATGGCGACCACGTCGAGTACTTCGGTTGGTTCGGGAATACGGTTACCGGACACCACGTCGCTGACCGTGAATACTTCCAGGCAGCCGCCGCAGGCGTCAGAGATGCGATTGAATTCTGCTTCGATCCAGCGCCGTGCCGCACCAATGCCGCGCACGTCAGATTGGGTTTCCGACAGCGTATGGCGGGTGTCAAAGCTGACCAGGGTTTCCACGTCGGCACGAATGCGCTCGGCCGAGACAGCGGCGACAATGTCGTGCATCTGGGCTTCGCTGCTGTAGGCAGCAGAAGCCATCAGGCTGCAGCACAGTGCCGCGCCCAGTCGCGGCAGGAAAGTGTATCGGGTGCAAAAGCGCGCAAACCGGTGGCGGGCGATGGCGGGTGTCGAGTCTGAATGCATAGTAAGTCTCCTTTCCTTACTATGAAAGCAGAGCCCCGCCAAATAGGGAAGGGGAACTGACTGGATGCCACTGCTGTCCCACAGTTTCATGCCCGTTAGCCAGCGTTGAAAAGCGGCTCCGAGCGGTGCTCCCTTGCTGTTTGCAAGAGCCAATGCTCACTGGCTTGGTTAGTCTGTACCGGGTGCCGAACAACAAGGTTTCATGTCTGAAAACGTTAGGGAACCTCTGTGGGACAGCAGTGGACTAGATGCGGTCTTTCAGTTTGCGGTCAAAGGCTTTGACTTCGCGTCCCAGGCTGGCCCAGTAGTCTTCCATCTTGTGCTGCAGGGAATGAAACGACTCGTCGCCCGCTTCCCGCATCTCGTGAAAAATGCGCTTGGTGTCGTCCTGCAGATCTCGAATCCTGGCGAACGCTTCGTGGTGTTCGTCATCCAGCTCGTGCTCCACCTTGTCAACATGGGCTTTAAGGTCATTAATCTCTGCCGAAAGTTCGTCCAGCTTGTTCTTTATTTCCTGCTCATACTCTTTGCGACTCATGGGCTTCTCCTTGGTATGAAGCATGGACCTGAGTTCCAGGGCCATCGCCTCGGGCATGGTTTTCTGTTAGTAATCTACCGGATAACGGTAATGGCTGCATTGATGCGAATCAAGCGGGTATCAGACTGCGTCACGGCTCAGATTGAAACAGGTTCGAAGCTGAATGGCTGCGGAAGAAGGTGGTGCTGCGTGACACGCTCTGAACCAGGGCCTGGCCCGGCCCGCTATCGCAGATCGGGGTCGTTCGACTGCGCAGCCGGTCTGGCAGTAGGTTTGAAAGATCGTTGGGAACTTCAGGGGCCATGTGATCGTAGGCACACCAGAAGGTGATAGGCGCATTGCTGAATCACCAACTTTGATACGATATAAGCGTCAAAAGTTCCCGCAAGGAGGTAGCACATGGGAGTCTTGAAGAAAATCGCCGGGATGACCGCAGTCGCTCTGTTGTCGCCAGTACTGGCAGCACAACCCGCTATTTACCAGAACCAGACCCTGACCATACCGCAGGGGGCGTCGCTCGGTGAAGGCGATCCCGTTTATTTTGAAAACATTGAGCTGATCTACAATGCACAAGGGTATTTCACCATCGCCGATGCCGATGAGCGGCCCCTGGTGAGCGTATCGGAAGTGAGCATCAGTATCATGGAATCGTTCCCCGTGCAGGTCAGTGTTAACGTCAGTGGCAACAAGTCCATACCCTGTGTGGAGCTTCTGACCCCGGCGGTGGCGGCCACCGAAGGTGGTTTCACGATTACGCTTGCCGAGAGTGTGCTGGGCCCGGCGGACGAAACCTGTATCGCCGTGCTGGATCCGTTCGAGACCACCGTTGCGTTGCCGGTTGAAGGTCTGGATGCCGGCACCTATACGGTTAGCGTCAACGGCGTTGAAACCGAGTTCACGCTGGAGTCTGATAATCCCTGACCGGTAATTGTGGTCAGGCAAGCTGAGAACGCGCAGGAAACAAAAAGGCCGCTACCGAAAGGTAGTGGCCTTTTTGCTATGAGCATCTTGCTATGGATATCGCAGCCCTACCCGGCTGCAGTTCCTGGCGGCTGATCAGGTTGGCGATGAAAGGGGCCAGTTACCACTCATACTGCAATCGGCCAAA
The DNA here is from genome assembly GCA_965212375.1 of uncultured Pseudohongiella sp. Classification (GTDB taxonomy): domain Bacteria; phylum Pseudomonadota; class Gammaproteobacteria; order Pseudomonadales; family Pseudohongiellaceae; genus UBA9145. Next base: position 499,249 of record OZ243108.1, read on the forward strand.
TACATTCTGTCCCTGACCAAACATACGGCTGCCCTGGGGAACTACGCTGTTGCTCACGCGGTTGAAGCCGCTGAGATGATCCACGTAATCCCGGTCAAAGATATTCTCGGCACCGGCAGCGATCGTCATGTTGTCACTCACCAGCCAGGTCAGGTACAGATTGGTCAGTGAGTAGCCGCCGGTCGGCAGAAACGAGTTATTGGGGTTGCCGGGATCATTGGTGTTGGTAGCCGAAAGGCGATCCTGGTTGTCCGTCAACACCTGCTCGAGCTTGGCCGAGAACGTCGGCGTTTCGTAAAACAGCGATATCCGCGAGTTGTCAGGGTTAACCCGGTAAAGATTGTCGACTATGTCCTCGCGTTCGCCGCGTACCGCCGAGGCAATTGCCTCGACACGCCAGTTACTGTTCAGGCGAAAGCCGGCGGTAAGATCGATGCCGCGGAACTGGGCCTCGGTGTTGGCGAAGATCAATGGCGTCGGGTCGCCATTGGCGTTGCGGCTGACACCAATCACCGCCATGTTGGTAGCCGGGACACCCTGGATATAGTCATCCACGTTGCGCACGTAGAAACGTGGGGAAAAATAGAAGTCGCCATAATCCCAGTCGAGACCAAGTTCAACCTGGCGCGCAATTTCCGGTTCCAGGTTGATGTTGCCCACGTAGTTATTGCCATCACCGATTCCGGCATTGGCTTCCAATGGAATCCACAGGAAGCGTTCCTGGTAAATGGGAGACCGGGTCTTTTGCGCCAGGCCCACTTCCACCACCAGATTGTCGGTGGCCTGGTAGCGAGATTTCAGCACCACATCGAGGTTGTCATCATTGGCAGTGCGGTCGCTGTTATTGAAGTTCTGGCGCAGCATCCATACCGCGCGTGGCGGGGTGCCCATGGGCCACATGGCGGGGTTCATATCCACCAGTCGGGCCGGGAACGCATCCACCTGCCCGGTAGACATTTCCACGTCCGCAAGCCGGGCACCGGCTTCCAGATAGAGTCGCTCGCTGACATTGGCTGACCACTCAGCAAAATAAGCCAGGCTTTCCACGTCGGTGTCGTTGAAGTTGTTGACGAAAAACGGTGCGAAATCCTGATCGTAAACCGTGGCATTGTGCACGGCATCCTTACCTTCCAGCCCAACCAGCATGGTGCCACCAGCCAGCGCCCAGTCGAAGGCGAGCTTGAAACCTCGCTCTTCACTGTCGGTCAGCACGTTGCGCTTGTCGTCACCGACAAAAGGCGGCAGCGGCAGACTGGAGAAATCCGGCGCCGGGCGCAGCAGGGAATTACTCATGCCATGGTCGATTTCCGAGCCGTAAATTCGCGCTTCGATGCCGACCCCACTCAGTTCGGTGCGGTAGCTGAAGTTCCAGACCTCGGTTTCAAACCAGTCGATATCCATTGGCAGGCTGGGGGTGCCGGTGTCTTCGGTGGCAATTTTGTGCACGCCCATTTCGAACTGGTGAACGCCGCTGCGAAATCCGTAGCCGAAACCATAGACAGCACGTTCGTACCGGGTAGTTGCGACCTCGCCCAGAGCAGAGTCGTAGTTATCGCCATTATCGAAGGAACCGACAACATAGATCCGCTGGTTCTCGGAGCTGGCGCCAAAAATACCCGAGGCGCTGCTGCCTTCATCCACGCTGCCAAAGGCCAGCTCCGTGTCGCCGGAGAATTCCCAGCCGTTGTTACTGTAATCCGGCCGTTTCCACAGTGCCGTGGCGGCACCGCCGATGCCGCCGCCAGTGGAAATCGAGGCAATGCCCTGTTCCACCACCAGCTCTTCCATCAGGCCCGCAGGAATATGGTGCAGCGGCGGGGCCATCCAGTTCGGCCCACCGCCGTGGATCAGCATGCCGTCAACCCGGACGTTGATGCGCGGGCCAGACATGCCACGGTATTGAATCTGGCCGGTAAGCGGGCCGTTATTGGCGGCGGCGCCGCCCGGCACCTGGGCCATGAGTTTGGCTGGGTCCACGTTGGAGCCGGTGCGCTGGGCGGTGAATTCCTTCTCGATAAATTCCGGTCGGCCAATAACGGTGATTTCCTCGACCCGCTCTGCACCTGGCTGGCCGTAGAGGCTGCCGCTGGTCGACAGGAACGGTGCGGTCAGGGCCAGGGCGGTGAGTAACTGCTTGTGTTGCACGGTAATCTCCCTTGTGAAGCTTGTTATTTTGATTGGCTGAAAGAAACCAAAAAAAGAAACCCAAAAATTATAGGAATTCGTTCGGGGTGGGCGACACGTGGCAAATTGTCGCACCCGCACTCGGTCAGCTTCGACCGGGCGCGGGAATATTGTTTTAAAACAACATGGTAGAGGTCATCAAGCGGGCTGTGAGCAGGGCTGCGCGGCAACCGGCAATCATTCAGTAGTGATTCATGTCAGAATGCCAGACTAAGCGGTAGAAGGCGGGCTTGCCGTCGTCATGATCATCAGCAAACTGGCTGCTGCGCCCAACCCGATCGATCACCACCATGCCTAAATTATTTGCCAACATTGCTTTTTCAGTGCTCAGTCAGCGCTTGCTGATTGCTGCCTGCTTGCTGCTGACCTGGTCGCCAGTGTCAGCGCAGGAAGCGCAGGAAAAGCAGGAAGCGCAGGAAGCCGGGACGCCGGAGGCCGAGGAGTCGGCCGCCATTGACCCCGAGCAGGCCGCCCGCCTGCAGGCCCTGGTGGCCCGGCGCGCTGAACTGGAGCAGGCGCTGGAAGAACTGCGTTCCGATGCGGGCGTCTATTCGCCGGTGCTGATGGAAGCCTATTCCGATCTTGGTGCGCTCTACACTGAACTGGAAGATTTCGACAGTGCGGTGCGCGTCTATAACGACGCTCTGCAGATTGCGCGGATCAACAGCGGGCTATACAGCGAGCAGCAACTGCCGCTGCTGGAGTCACTTATCGATAGCCAGCAGCAGCGCAGCGACTGGCAGGCGGTGGATGATCTTGCCCATCTTCACCTGCACCTGCACGAGCGCCTCTATGCGCGCACCGATTCGAACTATCTTGACGCGGCCGAGGACTATGGCGCCTGGCGGCAGCGGGCTATCAATCAGAATTTACTGGACCAGGGAAGCCAGGCCCGGCTCAGCGACGCACGCAATCTAAGCCAGTTCTATGAGCGGCTGTTGCTCGATCTGGATACTGCCGCAGAGCAGGGGACGGATACCGATCAGGCCCGGGTGCTGGCGCTGCTGGGGGGCAAGACCGAGGCGGATCTGACCATGGCCCGGGCGGTGGCCAACACGCCCTATACCTACTTTAGCGGCAACGCCAGTCGCTATATCACCCAGACTCGCTGTCGAAATGTCACCAATGCCCAGGGTCAGGTGGTCCGCCAGTGCTATCAGGTGCAGGTTGAAAACCCGCGTTACCGACAGTCACAGCGGGATGCCAAGCGGTTTGAATTGAGTCGCTATAGACGGGAGATCGAGCGCAGCCTGGAGCGCATGGAGGCGATTCAGCAGACGGAAAACAAGCTGAGTGCCGTCGAGCGTGCGCAGCTCACAGAGCGAATTTCCACATTACGTGCTCAATCCCAGCAACTTCGCAGCAATTCGCGAGATTTCCTGCGTTTTTAATGACTCTTTACTGGCTGTCAGCGAGGTTTGCCGACCCGGGCTGGGGACTGCCATCCAGCTGTTATCAATGCCATGTTGCCGTGGTTTCGCTGGCAAAAAACTGGCGAACCGTGTACAAATTCAGAACCATTCTCAACTTCAACAATGGAGTTACTCGATGCTAAGACTGATGCGCGCTAGTCTGCGCCCGGTGCTGGCCCTGCTTCTGGCAGTTGGCTCGCTTGGCAGTCAGGCGGTGCTGGCCCTGGAAGAAGGGGACAAGGCACCGGACTTTCTGCTTCCGGCCTCAGACGGTGAGACCTACAGCCTTTCCCAGTTTATCGGCGTTCGTCCGGTGGTGATTGCTTTCTTCCCGAAAGCCTTTACTGGCGGCTGAACCATGCAATGCAAGGCGCTGCGTGACAGTGCCCGGGAAATTCAAAGCTTTGACGTGGCCTACTTCATGGCCAGCGTTGACACCCTGGAAGACAATACTGCGTTCGCCAACGAGCACGACGCGAATTTTCCGATTCTGGCCGATCCGGAGAAGGAAATGACCGCGGATTACGGTGTTTTGGGCGGCAGTGGCTTTGCCAATCGATGGACGTTTTACATCGATGCACAGGGCACGATTCTCAAAATTGACAAGCAAACCAATCCGGCTACGGCCGGGCGGGACCTGACCCGCACCATGGAGGAGTTGGGCTTTCCACGCGAAGCGGACTGACCCGGACAGCTCTATCCTGAGAAGTTCTCTGTGAGAAGTTCTCTGACAGTGCCCCGGCCGCAGGCCGGGATACTGTCAGTAGCGAACAGTACCGAACAGCACCGAATCCTGCCAGTTCGCCAACTCCTGGCGAGTATCTGTACTGCACTCAATAAGTCGCAGTTTGCGTGACCAAGGTTCACTGCTGAGCTGACCATGCCGTTACGTTTGCGTAGCCCGCCACGCCACGCCCCATGTCGTTTACCCGCAGTAACACGCAAACCGGGGAAATCCTGGCCGATGCTGGCAATTTCATGGCAAATGAATGACTTTTTTACCAGCAGCCCAGCCATTTATTGAGGGGCTCTGGGCGCTATGCCAGAATAGCTCTTCAGCAGCAGTCGGGAAGTATTTCTATGTCTAAATCAGGTCTCTGGGCAATCGCCGCCGTGGCGGTATTTACGCTTTTGGGATTGGTTTACCTGGCGATAAGCTGGGAGGCACCGCAGGGCACTACCACTGTGGTCCTGCCGACCCCCGCTGCGGAACCGGAAGCGCCGCAGGACCCGGAACCGAACGCACCGGGTGCAGAGCCCGGCTCCAATCTGCCGCGCATCAGAATTCAGCCGGAAACACCGCCGCCTGCCGTGGCCGATACCGAGGTGGAAGTAGCCCCGGCGCCCACTGAGGTAGAGCCCGAGCCTGAACCTGAACCGGATGCCGGGCCCGCGCTGCAGTTACCCAGTCTCAGCAACAGTGACAGCTTTGTCCTGAATCAGATCCGCGCCTTGCAAAATGGCGCCGACCTGGTGGAATTGCTCAGCGACGAACAGCTGGTGCGCAGTTTCGTGGTGCTGGTGGACAACGTCAGCCGCAACAGTTTTCCGCAGACCGCTTTGCCGTATCGGGGCATGAGTGAAGAAATGCCGGTCCGCAATCTCGATGACAACCTGTTTGTTATGGAGCAGGCTGCCCATGGCCGTTTCGACGACTTCATTGATACCTTTGTGGCGGTTGATACCGGCGCAGCCATGGCGCTATATCGCGCGCTGTCACCCTTGTTTCAGCGCGCCTACGCCGAGTTGGGCTATGGCGACGCCAGTTTCGATACCGCCCTGGCGCGGGCGATCAACAATGTCCTGCAGATGGATATCCCGGAAGGCCCCTATCAGCTGGTCAAGCCGTCGGTCATGTATCTGTATGCCGATGCCGATCTTGAGAATCTGCCAGCGGTACACAAGCAGCTGATTCGCCTGGGGCCAGAGAACACCGCGCGGCTCAAGAACAAGCTGCGACAGTTTGCTGATCGTCTGTAGTGACAGGACAGCAGTCAATTCCGCTATCGGTTTCTCAATCGGTTTCGCAACAACAGGCCGGCGAGCAGACAGCGGCAGCGGCAACCGCGCAGCTCGCTCAAAATTTCAGTTGAAGGACTTATTCCATGGCGCAGTCACCCCTGGTTAGTGTTGATTGGCTGGTGAAGCACAAAGCAGATGCCAATCTGCTGGTGCTGGATGCCTCGGTGCCACCGGTGGTGCCGGGCTTTGAATCTCTGAACGCCAGTGGGCCATTAAAAGTCATTCCCGGTGCCGGGCGCTTTGACTATGACCAGCGGGTTTGTAAGCCCGACACGTCATTGCCGCACATGATGCCCAGTGCCGAGCTGTTTCAGGCCGAGGTACGCAAGCTGGGAGTCAATCGCGATTCCCTGATTGTGGTTTACGACGACGTGGGGTTGTACGCCAGCCCGCGAGCGTGGTGGATGTTTCGAGCCATGGGCCATGAGCAGGTGTTGGTGCTGGAAGGCGGGTTGCCAGCCTGGCTGGAAGCTGGCAACGAAGTGAGTGATCACTATCAGGCAGACCCTTGCGATGGCGACTTTGTGGCCCGCGAACAAGCCGGTTTGATGGTCGACGCAGAGGCCGTATTGAAAGCCCTGGATGATCCGGATACCGAGGTACTGGACGCGCGATCTGCGGGACGCTTTTACGGGCTTGAATCGGAGCCCCGGCCGGGGGTGCGCGGCGGGCATATGCCGGGCGCGAAGAACCTGCCTTGTAAACAGGTGCTGGACGGTCGCTATCTGAAGCCGGTACCCGAACTCCAGACCATGCTGGGGACGTTGGCCGGACCGCAACAAACCGTGATTACCAGCTGCGGCTCGGGTATCACTGCCTGTATTCTCACTCTCGCGGCTGCGACCGCTGGCTATACCCAGCTGGCTGTCTACGATGGTTCCTGGGCCGAGTGGGGCATGCCCTCGAAGCTGCCAGTTGTGACCGAATAGCGGGCACACTTGCATTGCTGGTGGCGGCGATTACAATCCCCGCACCGTTGATCCCGCGCCGGTTTTACGTTCCGGTTAGCCCAGGAGATGCTCCATGAACGCAGAAAACGAGCGCGTCGTTGTTGCCGCGCTTTACCGTTTCGCCGACTTTCCCGACTATGAATCCTTTCGCCAGCCGCTGCTGGACCTGATGCAGGCCGGGCAGGTGCGCGGTACGTTGTTGCTTGCCGCCGAGGGTATTAACGGCACCATTGCCGGCCCCCGTACTGGCATTGACAAGGTGCTGAACTGGTTGCGTGCTGATTCGCGTTTTGCCGGACTCGATGTCAAACAGTCCAGCAGCGACGAGAATCCGTTCTACCGCACCAAAGTAAAGCTGAAAAAAGAGATTGTCACCATGGGTGTTGCCAACATTGATCCCAGGCACACCGTGGGTACCTACGTTGAGCCGGAAGACTGGAACGATCTCATTAGCGACCCCGAGGTGCTGTTGCTGGATACCCGCAACAAGTACGAGGTAGAGATCGGCAGTTTTGAAAATGCCGTCAATCCGGAAACGGATTCTTTCCGGGAATTTCCGGCGTACGTCAAAAAGCACCTGAATCCGGACAAGCACAAGAAAGTTGCCATGTTCTGTACCGGTGGCATTCGCTGTGAAAAATCCACCGCGTATCTGAAGCAGCAGGGCTTTACCGAGGTTTACCATCTCAAGGGCGGCATCCTCAAATATCTGGAGCAAGTTCCGGTGGCGCAGACCCGGTGGCGAGGCGAGTGCTTCGTGTTCGACAACCGTGTTACAGTCAATCACGAACTCAAGCCCGGGCAATATGATCAATGCCACGCCTGTCGCATGCCGATCAGCGAAGCCGACAAGCAGTCCGAGTATTTTGAAAAAGGGGTCAGTTGTCCCTATTGCTACAAGAACCATTCGCGTGACCAGCGCAGCCGGTACGCTGAGCGCGAGCGACAGATTGAGCTGGCGCGTCAGCGTGGCGAAGAACATATTGGCTATCCGATGCAGGAGACCATTGAGCAACGCCGTCGCCGCAAACTGGCATTCAAGGAGCGGCAGCGGCGCAACAATCTTGCGCCGGGCGCCGCTCATTCCGAAAACAAGCGACGTACGTGACGCTCGGGGCGAAAAGGCCAACAGCAGCAAAAGGGGACTACTTTGAAATATCTGACGCTACACAGCGGTGACAGCCTGCCAATGGTTGGCCTCGGCACCTGGAAAGCCGATCCGGGTACCGTGGGTGAGGCAATACTCACCGCCATCGATCTTGGCTACCGGCACTTCGATTGCGCTGCCATCTATGGCAATGAAGCGGAGATCGGCGCGGCTCTGGCGAGTGCCATGGCCAGTGGCGCAGTGAGTCGCAACGAACTTTTTATTACCTCCAAGTTATGGAACAACGCCCATCGTGAGCAACAGGTGCAACCGGCGCTGGAAAAAACCCTGGCCGATTTGCGTCTGGACTATCTGGACCTGTACCTGATGCACTGGCCGGTGGCGGTCAAGGAAGGTGTGGCCATCGCCAGTTCGGCGGAGGAATTCCTGAGCCTGGACGAAGTGCCGCTGTCAGAGACCTGGCAGGGGATGGAGTGCTGTGTGGATCAGGGCCTGGTGCGCAATATTGGCGTATCCAATTTCAGTGCCAGCAAACTGGCTGGCCTGATGGACCGTTGTCGCCTCCAACCGGCAGTGAACCAGGTGGAGGGGCATCCGTTGTTGCGCCAGCAGGCGCTGAAAGATTTTTGCGATGCCAATGCTATCGCCATCACTGCGTATTCACCGCTTGGCTCCGGCGATCGTCCCGAGCAGATGAAAGCTGCCGACGAGCCAGCGCTGCAGGAAATTCCCGAAGTCGTGGCAATCGCCGCGGCGAATGATATTACGCCGGCCCAGGTGCTGATTGCCTGGGCGGTTAATCGCGGCACGGTAGTGATTCCCAAATCGGTGAATCCCGAGCGCCTGGCCATGAACCTGGCTTGTGGGGATATTGCCCTGACGGCAGAGGACATGCATAAGCTGAACGCCCTGGACCAGCACTTTCGCTATGTCACCGCAAAGTTTTTCGAATTGCCCGGTGGGCCCTACAGCGCAGCGGGAATCTGGGACGAGTAGGTGCTCAGGCCCGGACTGGATAACCATGCAAGACCGTGGATGGGCCAAGACAGTGGGTGATTCAGGATTATGAGTGGCAAGGACTCCGCGCAATTAATGCCGCTGGTGAGCAGCCCGTTCGCTGAATTTATTGGTATTACCGTGCTGTCCGCGCAAGCGGGTAAGGCGCGCTGCCAGATCACCCTGCAGGACCATCATCTCAACAATGGTGGCCGTGTTCACGGCGGCGTGCTCACCGCGCTGGCCGATACCGCCGCCGGTCTGGCGGTGCGCACCCTGCGCCCGGAAGGTCAGCAGTCCGCCACCACTGATCTCAGCATCGCGTTTATCCGACCTCCTGTTGGTCCTTCCATTACTGCTGATGCCGCGGTCATTCACGCTGGACGCCGCCTGTACCGGGTAGAGATCAGTTTGCTCAGTGACGACAAACTGGTGGCGCGCACCACGGCGACCTTCATGTTGACCGCGAATCCTGCCTGAAACTCGTGCCAGAGCGTGAATCAGCTCGCATTTATTGGTGCTGGCCAGTAATCTGTTCCCTGTCAGTCAACCCAATAACCGCAATTGCGTAGTAAGCTGGAGCGCATTACCAAAGTGCCAGTCTGTAATGACGGGCAGTTGGTCGGCCACCAGGCCCCAGCAGACAGCAAACCGGAGCGAGCGATAATGAACCAGCAGTCAAATTCCAGGTGCAAATTCCCGGGCAGTGTGTGCGCTTTCTGGCAGGTGATGGCTCTGACCACGGCGCTCGTGGCCGGGGCAGCCCAGGCACAGTTGACCGAACTGGATAGCATCTCGGCCAGTGGCGCCGCCACCACGGCGCGCTTTCTTGGCGGCGTAACCGCCGACGATGGCGCCAGTCATGGCAGCAATTTCGGATTCAGCGAGGTGGTGGATGTTGTTGCCGAAGTGCGCGTCGAAGCGCAGCACGTCAACACCGTGGGCAATGTCTATGTGGTAGTGGTGGCCGATGGTGTGTTTTTTATGGGTCTGGAATCCGGCGATTTTGCGGTGTGGGATCAGGATCCGGCCAATCTCCAGCCAATCCGCTCCGGCCAGACTTTCCCGCAGTCGCTTGAATTGCCCATCGTGGAGAACATTGCCTTTGGTTTGGCCGGTGTGTCCGATACTACGCTGCAGGTCTTTGTAGCTTATGACACCACGGCCGCAGCGGGAGAGTTGTACTACAGTCTATCACCGCTGACGTTCAGCATTGCAGCCGAGCAGACCGATCCGGCCAGCCTGGTCCTGTATCAGCAGACTGTCGCCGGGCCGATCATTCAGTCGCGCTGCACTCAATGTCATATTCCCGGTGGTGCCGCGACGGGCTCACAGCTTATATATGAAACTGGCACTTCCGCCAGCGTCCAGCTGGCCAACTACAATACCCTGGTTGCCTATATCAGATCCGGGCGCGCCAATATGCTGATTGGCATGCCGTCGGGGTCACAGGCTCATGGCGGTGGCATACAACTATCTCCTGGCAGCAGCCAGTTCCAGGCCTGGACTGACTTCGTGAACCAGGTCACAAGCGAGATTCCATAGCGGTCACAAACCTGGGGTAAAACCGGGAAAACTGGGGTTATTATCAGGTGACAGTGTGAATCCCATGCCGATACACTGAATGCGAAACCTCAGGGAAAGGTGGTCGGCATGGCAAGTATAGAATCATTTCTGGACAGGGATTTAGGCCTCACAGTTATCACCGTATGCGGTGAGCTCAAGGCGCCGGAAATCCCCAAGTGCATTGATCACTACTACAAGGGCAACCGCAACAACATGGCCTTGTTTGACTTCAGCAATGCGAGCCTGGCCGAGCCTGACCCCACCGTACCCCGTCTTGCGTTACCGGCTAAAAAGCGCATCTCCCGCAAAGGGGATCGCAAGGCTTTTGTTTTCCCCAGAGACATTGAAAAAGACCTGAAACCGTTCCTGATGGACTACTGCCGGGTTCAGGAAACCGGGTCGAAACTGGATGTGTTTGCCAGTGTCATTGATGCCAATCGTTGGCTGGTCAAGGACCAGGATGCCCACCGCGAACCCAAGTTCCCGCCCGAGGCCAACAACTGAATCAGGCCACGTAAACGGTTTTGGCGTTGACAAATTCCCGGATGCCAAGATAGCTCAGCTCCCTGCCATAGCCTGAATCCTTGATACCGCCAAACGGTAGCCGGGGATCCGATTTCACCAGTTCATTGACGAAACAGGCGCCCGCGTGGAGGCGGTCCTCGGCAATCTGGCGGCCTTTTTCGGCGTTGCGGGTAAACACCGCAGCGCCCAGACCAAAGGGGCTGTCGTTGGCGATCCTGATCGCCTGTTCTTCGTCACTGGCAGTGATAATGGCCGCCACGGGACCGAACATTTCTTCATCATAAGCGGGCATGCCCGGTTTTACATCGGTCAGCACCGTGGGTGGATAGTAGGCGCCCTTGCGGTCCGGGATCTCGCCACCGATCTTCAGCGTGGCACCTTTACTGACGCTGTCTTCAACCTGACGGTGCAGGTCATCGCGCAGATCTTCCCGAGCCTGCGGGCCAATGTCGGTGTCAGCATCGGTGGGGTCGCCCATCTGTTTCGCCGCCATCGCCTTGACGAATCGTTCGGTGAATTCTGCAACCACCGACTCCACAACTATAAAGCGCTTCGCGGCAATGCAACTCTGTCCAGCGTTGATCAGGCGGCTGGTGACACAGGTCTCGGCAGCGGCTTCGATGTCGGCGTCTTCAAGCACCACATAGGCATCGCTGCCGCCCAGTTCGAGCACCGACTTTTTCAGCATCTCGCCTGCCTTGGACGCCACGGCCCGCCCGGCCGGCGTGCTGCCGGTCAGGGTTACCGCATGGACTTTGGGGTTCTCGATGACCCGGTCAACCTGCTTGCTGCCGATCAGCAGCGTGCGAAACAGGTTCTCCGGGCAAGCGGCTTCACGAAACACGGCTTCGATAGCCAAGGCGCAACCGCTGACATTGCTGGCATGCTTGAGTAGCCCGGCGTTGCCTGCCATCAGGGTCGGCGCAGCAAAGCGGAACACCTGCCAGAGTGGGAAATTCCAGGGCATGACCGCCAACACCGTTCCCAGTGGTCGATAGACAATTCCGCTGCTGCTGGCATCGCTGTCGATAGGCTCCGGGGCCAGAAATTTCTCACCGTGTTCGGCATAGTATTCGCAGACCCATGCACATTTATCCACTTCGCCCTCAGCACTCTTGAGCGTCTTGCCCATTTCCTGAGTCATTAATGACGCCAGGTCCTGTTTCTGCTTCTTGAGTACCTCGGCGGCCCGCTTCAACAGCGTGGCGCGCTCCTCGAAGCTCGAATGCTGCCAATCGAGGCTGCATTGGTGAACGTCATCGATTATGGAATCTACGGTCTTGTCGTCCATGGCGTCATAGGTCTTGATTGAGTCGCCGGTGGCGGGATTAACGGATTGCAGTGCCATTGTCTTCCTCGTCAGGTATTAATCTGGATGTGTTTGCTGTCAGGGCTTGCCGGGTGTAATCGATAGCCGGGCTTAACGATAACCGGGCTTAACGATAACCGGGTTTAACGATAGTCTGGCTGCGACTAGTACTAAAAAATTTGGATATACGGGTCATTGATGGATTACACGTTGGCGCCGGTTTCCAGGTGCGGCTCGGCTGCTTCGCTCGCGTCCTTCAGCTGCGCTATCGTTTCCTCGGTGGTGAGAACTCGCGCATAGCGATCCTTGCTGGTGAGTAATGTGGCCTTGTGTAACTCCTCGGTAATTGCTGCGGTACCATCGGAGATCAGGTTCACATCAAATCCCAGGTCGGCAGCGCTGCGCACGGAGCTGCTGACACACTCGTTGGTGTATACGCCAACCACGTAAAGTTCGGCTACCTGCATATTGCGCAACAGGTATTCAATATTGGTCGATACGAACGCGCCACTGGCGGTCTTGTTGAGTACCACTTCATTTTTTTGCGGCTTCACATCGTCCAGGAATTCCGCCAGCTTCGAACCAGGCGGGGCATGCAGTCCCAGGCGCTTGTGCTCCAGGCTGCGGTCTCGCCCATCTTCGGTCAGCGACTGGATCCGTGTGTGCACGATCTCAAACTGCCGGTCACGAAAGAAGCGCTGCAGTTTGCTGACATTGGGAATCACCGTTTCCCGGAGCGTTTTCAGATAGTACTGGATCGCGTCTTCAGATACTCCCGATTTACGATGATTTTCGAATACTCCGAATCCTTCGCTGCAACCCAGGTGCTGCAGATCGATACACAGCAGACAGCGTTGCCAGGGCAGATTTCGATTGCTGTCGGAGCCGCGAATGCCCCGCAATGTGGGTATCGGTTCAAAGGCCTGTCCGTGACGTTTTCGTTGCTTCATTGCTGTGCTCCTGTTGCGTCCATTGCTGTATTGTCCGACTCATCCCAGGCGTGAATCCGGGTGCCAGCGGACAGCTGCAGCAATGCGTGTAGCTCGTTCAGGTGGCCGATGACTGCTGGCTTGCCGGTACGACGGGCAAATTCACAGGCGGCATCCACCTTGGGTCCCATGCTGCCGGTATCAAGGTCCAGCTCAGCAAGTTGCTCCGGTGTCACCCTGCCCAGTGGGCTACTTGCAGCTACTTCATCCTTGTCATTGCCGACCCGACTGGTTGCAACGCTATCCGGTGGCCAGTCCTCGTATACACCATCGACGTTCGTTGCCAGCACCAGCAGGCTGGCGCCAAGTTGTTCGGCTATCAGGGCGCTGGCCAGATCCTTGTCAATGACTGCTTCCAGCCCGACATAGGCGCCGCTTTCATTCCGCATTACCGGAATACCGCCGCCACCAGCACAAATCACTACGCTGCCAAACTCCAGCAGCGCTTTTATTGAATTTATCTGTAAGCAGGCAGTTGGCGCGGGAGACGGCACCACCCTGCGAAACTGTTGCCCGTGCTGGATAAACTGCCAGCCGAACTCTGACTCGAGACGTTGGGCTTCATCGACACCCATCCAGCGGCCAATCGGTTTGGTCGGCGTTTGCAGAGCCGGGTCATGCCCATCTACCTCCATTCGTGTCAGTACCGAAACACTCTCCCGTTCTTTGGGCAGATACTCGGCAACGGCCTGTTCGATCTGGTAGCCAAGCCAGCCTTCCGTTTCCGCCCCCAGGACATCAAGGCTCTGTCGTTCCCTGACGGACTGAATCTGGTTGAGAAAGCCAACCTGGGGCCCATTGCCATGGGTGATGACCAGCCCTTGCGTTGCCGCCCCGGCAATAGCCTTGCTGACCGATTGCAATTCTATCGTCGCGCCAGGTGACTCATTGTCGCCGATCGCGTTGCCACCCAGGGCAATCACAACAGGACCCGCAGAGCTAACCGCTGGGGTCCTGGATAGTTCCCGTGTCTCAGTGCTGTCGATACTTGTGCGTGATTTGGCCGAGGTATTCATAAGTCTGCGGTTCCTTAATAAAACACGGCCTACCAATGGCAGCAACGTCCAGAGGTTCCAGGGTTGTCCACCCGCTGAAAGAAAGCAACGCAAGGCGTGCTGGAGCAAACCCGGTCCTGGAGATGTTTCACAGTAACGGGGTTGCTGTCTTGCCCACCGTACAACGGCTGGCAGAATTGTTCCACGGATGCCGCCAGGCATTGTGGTGCGTAGTTGACAGGGGTTGATTGCGAACCCACCGGGCTGTCGCTTGAGAGCAGGTTTGGCTTTTGCTAGTTTTTTGTCTCGTGGATGCGGCGCATGCCAGGTGATTGATGCTGTGGGTTTGCCTTCGCGAACCTTATTTTCACATGGTTGCTTTTGGCACCATAGTCACAGATATGCTGTGTCATCGGTTCGCATCATTACCTTCACACTATCTTTTCAGTAATAAATACGTCCCTAGTCCGGAGGACCAATCGTGAGTCACGAACCAGACAACTTACTGCGAACACTTTGCTCAGTGTTGGGGTCGTTAGTCCTGGCGCTGGCCAGTACCAGCGTGCATGCGCAGTCGGAAACAGGCGAGCGCGATCTACCGGATTTTTCTGACGTCCAGCAGCAGGCTATGGAGTTGAAAAAATCGGTTCTCACCTATGGCGAGGGCCAGCGGCAGGCATTAATCACTGAAACAGAAGCTGCACTGGCTAATTTTGATCAGCGAATTGAACGCCTGGAAGCAACCCTTGCCGAGCGGGAAAGCGAGATGAGCAGCGCTGCCGAGCGTTATGCCAGCAACATGCTGGAAACACTTGAGCGACAGCGCGCCGAGTTCAATGAATGGCTTGCCACCCTGCAAGCTGACTCCCGCGGGACATGGGATGAAGTCATGCACGGCTTTTCCAATGCCTACGATGAGTTTTACAACTCGTGGGAAAATCTCGAGTCAGAGTTTGGCTCGAGCAGCTACTAGGCTGGCTCGTTTTGAGCCAGTCAAATACTGGAGAGTCAGATTGCTGACTATAATGACCTGGCCAGCGTCGTTGATTCCGGGCGTGAATCGAATTGCAGGCAGGGCATGAGCTGTCACCGGCTAGTCTTTGCTGGCCAGTGATTCCAGGGCGGCAACTACGTCAACAAGCAAAGTGGTATCGCTCTGGCCCATGTTTTCTTCAGTGGCCTTGGCCAGCTCCTGCTCGTCCACTTTCCAGGACTCGAGGATGCGTTGCTTGTCATCGGTACTCAGGTCGGTGTGACCGAGTACATCGGCTGGCGTTGTAAAGTGTTCTGCCGGATTGTTGATGAAATTTTTAATTTGTTCGCTGTCGGTTGGCATGGTTCCTCTTTCACTGGTGCGTGAGCTGGTGAGCAAAAACCTGAGTCCTGCGAACAGCTTATCACAACTCAGGGCGCCACTTTAACGGCCGTCAGCCTATCCAGTCGTTGAGGTAGACAATGGACACATAGCGCGCAGTCTTGCCAGCGCCAACCAGAACCACAAACAGCCACAGCCGGACTTTCATGATACCCCCGACGAAAGTCAGGGCGTCGCCGCCAATAGGTAGCCAGGCCATCAGCAAGGACCAGAATCCATAGCGGGCATACCAGTCCTGGGCTTTCTGGATCTGTTCTGGCTTGAAGTAAAACCAGCGGCGATCCTGAAAATGCAGCAAGTAGCGTCCCATCACCCAGTTCACCACGGCGCCAAGGGTATTGCCAAGGCTGGCCACCGCGACCAGCAGCAGCGGATCACCGCCCTCGCGCAGCATGGCAAACAGCACCACTTCCGAATAGAAAGGTAGAATCGTGGCGGCCAGGAACGCCGAGGCAAACAGGACAAACAACGAGGTCAACATCCCTGGCACAACCTCAGCCAGCGGAACAGGGCGAGCTGCTTCGGCAAATAGAACAAGTATTCCGGGTGCCATTGCACGCCAATTACCGGTCGGGCGTTGGTAGCCTGAATCGCCTGCACAATGCCGTCGAGATCGCGACCTACGACGCGCAGGTTCTGACCGACGCGATCAACGGCCTGGGAGTGCAGGCTATTGACGCGCAGTAGCGGTGACTTCGTGAGCGTGCAAATCAAGCTGTCGGGCTCCAGGTCAACACGCTTGGTGGGTAGCAATCCCGGTCGGTTACGGGTGCGCTTGCGCAGCGGGCGAATGTCCTGGTGCAGTGTGCCACCCAGCACGACATTGATGAGCTGCGCGCCACGACAAATACCCAGCATGGGTATTTCCCGCTCCAGTGCCCACTTGATCCAGCGAATTTCCAGTTCGTCGCGGGCCGGGTCCGGACGCACCCGTGCGGTAATATCATGGCCGTAGTGCTCAGGGGATATATCGTCGCCGCCGCCGATCACCAGCGCCTGCAGCTGTTCCCGGGGCGGGTCATGGCGAACACTGATTCGCGCGGCGCGCGCGCCCACCAGTGCCAGCGCCAGGCGGGTACAAATCCAGCTGGGCGAGACGCGCTTGCTGTTTCCGGTTACGCCAACCGTGAACTTTTCAGCCATGGCTCAATGATCCTGATCCACTCGCCGTGATCGATGCCCAGAATGGGTCGCCAGCGGGCTAAAAATTTAAGCGACAGTGCTTCCAGGTCGCCGGGACGGTTAGCCAGTTCTTCAACCAGCCACCACAAATTCCACGAGTCGGCCAGGCTCCAGCCGGGCTCGCCCAGCAGGCAATTCGGTAGTCGATAGTGAAACGTTGGTCGGGCCTTGATGCGGGAATCTTCCACCGTGGCCTTGACCCGCTGTGCGTCGAGTTCGGCAAACAGGGGCAGCATGTCCAGGGCCCGATTGCGGGTTGGATTGTGGGTCAGATAGTCGTCGATAATCTGGGTCAGATCAGGTGCGTCTGTTTCCAGAACTCGCTTCAGGTAGACGTCTGGATAGAGATCGATAAACGGCGTCAGTCGTCGGGAGATATCGACATCGTGGGCCTTGACCAGCCACCACTGCAGCAGGCAATAGGCGCGCAGGTAGTTGTGCACAGTAGTGGCGTCCAGCGCCGGCAATTCGGCGTTGATGTGAACACCGAATGCCGACATCAATGAGTCGTGAGTGCCCCGGGCACCTGCGGCGTATAGCCTGGCAACCAAATCGTCCAGGCGATCGAGTTCGTTTACAGGAATCGGTGGACAGACGATTTCTACCGGTACGAACGGGCTGGCCAGGTCGCGCAGCAATTCCAGATTTTGAATGTTAGGGTTTTCGGCGCTCGCTGCCTGCTTCAGATATTCCCAGTCCAGCTCGACACCAAACTCGCCCAGATCATCGACCGCAATGGTCTGCTGGGCCGTGGACGCATAGGTTTGTTTGCCACCGAGGGCGTCAAGCACGGCCTGGCCAGCCTCGCTCAGGCCGATACCGGAAAACTCGAGCTCGAAGCCGACAGTTCGAACGTTCTGTTCGCTATTGTGCAGCAGTGATGGCTGTTTGAATTGGATTGTGCTTCCCCGGTTCGGCAGTGAGCGCAGTGCGCAGTCTAACAGAATACGACGCCTGGGCAGGCGGTGGTTGTGGAGCTGTTTGTTGCTCTGGAGGGTGTTCCGCTGCGGATCAAGCCCCTCCAGTCTTCGCTTCGCTACGCCCGGCAGGCCTGGGGGCCTTCACTGTGGAAAAATGCCCTGAAAAACCACTGCTGTCCCACAGTTTCGTGCCCCTTAGCCCGCGTTGAAAAGCGGCTCCGAGCGGTCCGCCTGGCAGTTAGCTTGTGCCGCTGCGGACCACGCCCCTCCGGGGTACCTTCACTATGAAAAATGCCCTGAAAAACGGTCATTTTTCGCCGTTCAGCGTTGGTCCTTAATTGCATCGGCACAAGCTAACTGCCAGGCGGCCCTCGCTGGTTGCAAGAGTCCATGTTCGCTGGCTTCGTTGATTTGTACCATGTGCCGAACAACAAGGTTTCATGTCTAAAAACATTAAGGAGCACTCGAAACACCCGCACCTGGGCTGATCGAGCATTTTCATTGGGAAATCTATGGGGCAGCAGTGGTTTTCCTGGGCTTTTTCCGGAGAGAAGGGACCCAGGCCTGCCGGGCGTAGCGAAGCGAAGACTGGATGGGCGCCGAGCCGGCGGGGCGGAAACCCTGTCGCCCCGTAGCCGCGCTCGAGGCCAGTGAGTTACACGGCAGTGGTTTACAAGGCTGTGTAGACCACAATCAATCGTATCTCTCTGGAAATCCGCAAAGAGCCATCGAAAAGTCTGTCATGCAGTAAAAAATTAGCGCACAAAAAAGGGGACGCCGAAGCGTCCCCTTTTGGTTTGCGTAGATAGCCGGCCAGCAAGCTGGCCGGTATCGGCCGGTCGATTTAGAAGTCGACGCGGAAGCGGGCGTAGTAGAACGCGCCCTCAATACCCCAGGGAGTAGACCCGGTGAAGGTGTTACCTGAATTGATTGTGCCATCCAGGTTGTCGATGTCGATCGGAGCTTCCTGATCGAAGATGTTGTTGGCACCTACGATGAAGGTATAGGAATCCGCAAATGTATAGGCGGCTTCCATATCGATGATCGTATCACCGCTGTAGCAGTTATCGCGGAACTGACCAAAGGTACAGTCGATCGTGTAGTTGGTACCATCCACGCCACGATTGGTGGGATCATCCTGCCAGTCGGAGGAGACCCAGTCATCGTAGTAGCTGGCACGCGCCAGGAAGCGGAAATCACCCATGAAGTGGCTATAGGTGAACACACCGCGGTTATGCGGGTTGAAGTTCTCCAGATCCACGACACGGTTGCGGTTTACTTCCTGACCGGCGTTATCCACTTCGGTCTCGGTCCAGTTCCAGGCGGCTACCAGGCTACCGGAACCGGCGTTGCCCCAATCCAGATCCCAGGTACCCACGATATCGATACCTTCGGTAGTGGTCGCGAAGTCGTTGGTATAGAAGGAGATGGAGTTCAGGTCTGCCGCACCGGGTACACCCAGTTCCTGCAGACACAGGGCCAGGTTACCGGCCGGGTTAGCACGCGCGTCCGGGCAACTTACGCCAGCGGGCACAGGCTCGCCACCGATCTCGATGGTACCGGTCTGGGCAATACGGTTTTCCAGTTCAATGTTGAAGTAATCGATCGTCACATTGATGTCCCGGGTTACGTCCCACACCAGACCCAGGGAGAAGTTGTCGGACTCTTCTGGAGCCAGCTGCTCACCGCCAAGAAAACGGGCGATCGGGTTGGTGGGCGGAATCTGACCGCGCTGCTGCAGTTCACCGTCGATAGTCGTAGTTGACACCTTGGTGACGTTCTCCTGGCCCGGAGTCGGCGCCCGGAAACCGGTGTTGAATGAACCACGCACCGCGAGGGTATCAGTCAACTCGAAGCGACCACCGATCTTGAAGTTGGTGGTGGTGCCAAAGCTTTCGAAATCCTCAAAGCGTACCGCCGCACTACCGGTAAACCGGTCGGTAATATCGGCTTCAGTATCCAGGTACAGCGCGTAGTTATTACGTCCCCACAGACCAGCCTGTGACGGGCTGAATCCCGCGAAGCCGTGTGCACCGATGCTCAGGTTGGGCAGCGGTGTAACGCCGTCGGCGTAGGTGTTGGAGTCATTCACGTTCTGGAACGCGTAGTTTCCAGCTTCCCAGGCTGCGGTTTCACCGATCAGCGTTTCGAAGATCTCGTCACGGTACTCGGCACCGAAGGCGACAGTGAGGTCAGACGCAAAACCGTCAACCGGCATCAGGTAAACGAAGTCGGCGTTCATGTTGAACTCGGACTGCACATAGGAGCCCAGATCAAAGAACTGCTGCAGTTCGCCGTTGACAATACCGTCGGGACCGTTGGACGGGTTCCAGGTGTTGTCGAGGAAGAATGAGACCTTGTTGCGGCCATAGCTTCCGGACAGGTCATAGCTCAACTGGGAATTGATGTCGCCGCGCACGCCGGCAACGAAGCTGGCGTCTTTCACCCGCCCACCGAAGTTCGGTGTATAGCCACCCGGCAGCAGCTGATTCAGTACGAAGCAGTTGTCCGGCAGGTTGGCCAGGGCCGTGGCATCGGCAGCCACTTCGGCCGGATCCAGCGGTACACCGCTACCACCGGAGCCAGGGCTTGGCAGGGCGGGGCAGTTGGACGTGACATTGGTTTGGCCCGGACGGATGGTGGTATCCACCACCGCGCGAATGCCATCGTTGGTGTAAACACCGCCGCGGTTGTTCGGGTTACGGTAGAAGAAGCCACCTTCAGTTTCCCGGTTGCCGTAGTTACCGAACGCGTACACTTCCTGGGTATCGGAAACGCGAATGCCGGAGTTGATGAACACGTTGTAGTTATCGCGGTATTCCGGAGCACCCCAGACCTGTGCGTAAGGCTGGGGAATATTGGCCGCCTGCTCGGCGTTGCCGCTGGCGATCAGGGTCGCCGCGTCGGTACGCTGGGTGGAGCGACTGGTGGGATCCTGCTCCATCCACTGGGCGGTGACGTTGGCGAAGCCATTGTCACCCAGGGGCAGACCAAAGTTGGTCGCAAACTGGGTCATGGTGCCATCGCCTTCAGCGAACTCACCGGTACGGGCTTCGAGAGTAAAGCCGTCCGGGTCGTCCTTCAGGACGAAATTCAATACACCAGCAATGGCATCAGAACCATACTGGGCGGCAGCACCGTCGCGCAGAACCTCGGTCTGGCGAAATGCCAGGGGCGGAATCGCGGAGATATCGGCGCCCTGTGAACCAGCAGCCAACGACCCGCCCAACTCGGCAATGACGCCGGAGCGGTGACGACGCTTGCCGTTCACCAGAACCAGGATGTTATCCGGCGGCAGGCCGCGCAGAGTCGCCGGTCGCACCAGCGTGGCCGCATCGGAGATAGGGAAGCGGTCGACGTTATAGGAAGGTACCGTGGTACGCAGCATATCGTCGAGGTCGGCATAACCCATATTTACGAATTCATCGCCGCTGATTACATCAACGGGAACCAGAGAGTCGGTTGCACTGCGAGCCTGGCGGCGTGTGCCGACAGTCACAATTTCTTCGATATCGCCAGTTGCGTCCTGGGCCAGTGCCAGCGGCGTGTAGGCCGCCGGAGCCAGCAAACCAAGTGCAATGGCAGTAGGGAGTACCCGTCTTGCCAGATTTGGTCGTTGTTTCATTTACTTCCCCTTTCAAGTCGTTTGTTAGACACCACGCTTGGGCGCAGCTTTTTAGTCTGACACGAATCCGCTGCTCTAAAGCAGGGCGAAACCCGATGCTGATATCCAGCATGGGTCAAGCCCACGAGTCGAGCACGTGTTCGTACCCGAAGAATATGTTTCGACCTCTTAAAAGTCCAGCCAAAACGCACGTAAACAGGGCGCCAACGCCCTTTTTAGGGGATGTTGCTCCAATTGGTGGCTTAATCGCCAGGATTCGGCCCAGCGGTGGCCGATCAAGCCGTCGATCCTGTGGTGTAACTATCTGAAATACGGGCAAAAAAGGTGCGGAAGGGAAATTATCCTGGATTTATGCCTGCTGGCGGGGCCAGCAAGTATAAAAACGGTTGTGCCGCGGTTTCGGCTGCGCTCAACAATAGCCCAGATTGAAGCAGCTGCCGGAGGCTTCCCAGCGAATCGGGGGCTCGTGATTCTGGGCCTGCAGAATGTAGGTAACGCCTGCCAGTGGCGTTCCGTCATAGGGCCATAGCACGTAAATCATGCCATTCAACACCAGCACCAGGGGCTCGGAAGGCCATCCCCATTCCAGTGGCGGAATGCCGTGCTGGCCAAACCGAAAGTCATTTACCGAGTTCACATTGCCGCGGAATGCAGCTACTTCAATGGCAGTGCGGTGAGTGCTTACTAACAGCAGGGCCTCTGAATAACGCGCCCGCAGCGAGTATTGCTGGTAAACGGGCACAGCTATGGAGGCCAGCGTGCCGATGATGGCAGTGACGGTCAGTAATTCCAGCAGGGTAAAGCCGCGTTGGGCGGCGGCGAGTCGGGCCATCGGTGATGTTTCTGATTATTGGTGTTGCAGATTATAAATAACTGGCCGCCTGGGGCACTAGCAGCAACTGGGACAATCCGGGGAATAATGTGGCACGGTGACGGGCGCGGTGCAGTCCAGTCCGGTACTAGCCTGCGAGTTGCTTGCTAAGCGCGCGGAACAAAGCGCCTACCGCATTCACCATGCCGCGGGCGACTACCCAGCCGCCCAGACGCAGCCGGTCGATGCGGGACAGTGAGGCGCTGGCCTGCAGGTAACGATTACCCGGTCGGGGCCGGCGCGGTATGGGAAAGTGGGCAAACCTTGACGATACCTTGCCCAATAGCATGGCGCCGATGGCCAGGAAGACGATGCCGGGAATAATGGGCAGAACCAGCCCAATCACGCCAAGCAGCAGACAAATGCCCGCCCCAATCCCATACAACACACGCAGCAGCCAGTGGCTGGGCTGGTCAGGTTTAGTGATGTGCTTCATGGGCGTTCCTCGCGGGTGAAAAAGGGAGCTGTTGGTGGACAAATTTGTGCCGCAGCCACCCAGGTCGAAGCAGCAACCGTGCCACTTCGCAACTGACTGAAAGTAATAGGAAAATATCGGAGAGGGTGATAATCGCTGGCGCCCCGCGCCAGCTATTGGTCAATTTCGCCAAACGGCTGGCGCGCTGCTACCAGGAAACCCAGTCATTCACATTGCCCTCCTGGCAACTGGGTGGCACAAACTGGATTCGGTCCTGGGTGTTATTTACCGTGCAGCGGAACGCCAGGTTGTCGGCATCAACCCGCTTGATCTGGAAATGCAGGCCAATATCGGAATTCAGCCATTCCGGTCGTCGGTAGGCGCGTAGGGCAATGACCCGGTGCGGGCCCTTGGGCTGGTACTCAATACTCTCCCACATCTCATGCGGGTTGCCGAACAGGGTTTGGTATTCCCAGTAGGGGCCGCCGTGAATCGTGCCGTCAGGTGGCGGCGCGGAAGGAATGTTGATGGTCAGATCACCACGCTCGTAAAACTCGGTTTCCACGCGACGGCGCAACTCGCCGAGAATTAACAGGCCCTCGCTGACCCGGGCCTGGATGGTGTAGTTCTGCATGTAGGGCACCGCCACGCTCAGCAGCACGCCGATGATAGCGGTCACGGTTAATACTTCCAGCAGGGTGAAGCCTTGCTGTTGGCGATGCATTGCGGGTGACTGAAGACTGTCGTGGGCCATGGCTAGTGCTTATTCAACCAGAATGGGCGTCGGGTTGCTGCGTCGCACGTAGAGGTCACTGACGCCCAGGGCGGATGGCTGTGGATGGCGAACAATCACGTCCCCATCCTGGCGTGCCACCTGGAGCGGTGCATCGGTGTCCGGACAGCGCACGGTGGTGTTGGGTTGCTGGCCATTGCTGAACTGCATGGCGATTTCCCAGAATACCAGCATGCAGGCCTCGATCTGGTTGCGGGTTCGTTCCTGGGCCACAATTTCCTGTTGTCCAAGCATGCCGCCGCTACCGATGGACTGGGTAATCTGGTAGACGATCAAAATGCAGCAGGCTATAACAATCGCCATCTGGATTTTCTCATTGCGTGCGCCCCTGTCGGGTTTGCGGCGCGACTCAGCCTTGGGTAGTGTGCGTTGCCGCTCTTCCTCCTCGCGCAGCAGGCCAGCCATGGCGCCGGTATTGCCGGGCGATTCGTGCTGCCGGTTTTTTTTCTCAGCCGCCGCAGCCATGCCACCAAGCTGTTCGCATTTTTCGCAGTAGACGGCCTCTGCAGAAAAGCGCGCACAGATGCCGCACAAGGCAGTGCTGCACTGTTCGCAGATTCCTATTGCGGCGACGGAGGGGTGGTTGTCACATTTCACGGTGCTTGCCTTGCTGCCTGCCGCTGAAAGTTGTTTTCTATTATTGCTGGGCAGTAACGGCAGGAATATAGCAGAAATAACAGAACACGATAGGTACCCGGCGGGCAAAACCGGGTATCTATCCAGAACTCAGAAAAAGCGCGGGACATGCGGCGCCAGGCATGGTGGCGGCGGGGTTTACAGATTTGGAACGTACCAGCTTGACAGCCCCGGTGGCGAGCACCACCGGGAGCATTCAACAGTCACCATCCTTATCGGGACAGCGATGCGGGTTGTCTAATTTTGCTCCGCCGCGTTGGCGATGCTGGCATAGACTTCACTGCTGCCATCTTTTTTGATCAGCAGGATGTCATAGGGGGTAAAGCGATTGCCCATCTCCATGCCCGGACCGCCGATCGGCATGCCGGGTACTGCCAGGCCGAGTGCGCCGGACGGCGGGCTGGCCAGAAACCGGGCGATGAATTTCTCCGGGATATGGCCTTCGAACAAATAGCCGTCGCGGCTGACCGCAGTGTGGCAGGATTGCCATTCCGGCTTCAAACCAAGCTCGGCCTTAACCGCGTTCAGGTCGCTGGGATGAAAGACCTTGGACTCGTAACCATGGTCGGTCATATGGTCGATCCAGCCCTGACAGCAGCCGCAGGTCTCGCTCTTGTAGACATTCAGGGTGATATCTTCAATGGACTGGGCGCTACTCAGGGGCGCAATCAGCCAGGCCACCAACCCCAGTATAGAGGCAAAGAAATGGCGGCGAAAACTCAGCCTGATCTGAAAAATGTCGCGCTTCATGACAATCTCCCGGTAATCGTTGGTAGTAGCAGCGGCAGCCCGCCTGGGGCCTCACTGTCGGAATATACCGTAACACTATACCCGGTCTACCGGACAGGCGCACCTTGAACCCGGTCGAAGCCTGGCCGGATGCGTTCGGCTGCAGTATCGTGACGATGGTCAGCGATGGCCAGACTCGATGAATGGCGTCGGCAGCCAATCCGTCACCCGGCCGTTGAGTCAGGGACTGTTACTGACTATGCTGACAAAAACAGGCAGGAGCACAGCTAATGGCATCCAACTCCATCAGTACCGCAGCTGGCGCCGGCACCCTTACCGATTCAGCGTCCGGCTCCGCCGACCCTTCCGCGACGCATTCAGCACCGGTTACCGGCAAGGCCCGAATTCAGTCCATCGACACCCTGCGTGGCGTGGCATTGTTCGGTATTTTGCTGATGAATATTGTGGCCTTTGCCAATCCCTTTGCTGCCTATCTCGATCCGCGGATTGATGGCGCGGGGCAAGGCATCAACCTGGCGACCTTCATGGCCGTGGATATTCTCGCCGAAGGCAGTATGCGCACTATTTTTTCCATGCTGTTTGGTGCCGGGATGCTGATTTTTCTGAACAAGCCCCAGACCAATGCCGAATCTGTGCAGCTGCTTTATTACCGGCGCACCTTGCTGCTGGTGGCATTCGGTCTGTTTAATGCCTATATCCTGCTGTGGCCAGGCGACATTCTTTACGCGTACGGCATGACCGGTCTGGTGCTGTATTTTTTTCGTGATCAGTCGGCACTGCGCCTGGCCCAGTACGGCGTCGGCGTGCTGCTTCTGTTGACCGTGATTCACAGTGGCATGCATTACCAGGGGCGAGCATTGGAAACCGAGGTAGACCAGATTCAGGCGTTGCCGGCTGACACGCAGCTAAGCGCCGAACAGGCGGCAACCCTGGAGGCCTGGCAGACCTTTCTGGAACAACAGTTTATGACACCAGAATTGGTTGCCGAGGAGATGGCCATCAAACAGTCTGGCTACTGGACAAATTTTTGGCACGCAGCTCAAAGCAACATTTTTATCCAGACTTTTGTCTTTATCATCAATTCGTTCTGGGATGCGCTGGCGATGATGCTGCTGGGCATGGCATTTATGAAATGGGGCGTTTTTGACGGCTCGCGCAGCATGCGCTTTTACCTCGGCCTGTGTGCAGTCGGCTTTGGTATCGGGATTCCACTCAATGCCTGGGAGACTTTTACCTACGTCAACAGTGGATTTGAGCTGTACTGGTCGGCATTCAACCGCCCCACCTATGACCTGGGCCGGCTCAGCCTGGCGCTGGGCTATATCGGGCTGGTGATGATGATCTGCAGGGCCGGGGTGCTGGGGCTATTGCGCGCCGGGCTGGCCCGGGTCGGCCAGATGGCCCTGACCAATTACCTGAGTCAATCCGTGATCTGCAACCTGATCTTCCTGGGTGTTGGTTTCGGCCTGGCCGGTGAGCTGCAGCGCCACCAGATTTACTATGTGGTATTCGGCATCTGGATCTTCCAGCTGCTGTTCAGCATCTGGTGGCTGCAGCGCTATCGCTTCGGTCCGGCGGAATGGCTGTGGCGCAGCCTGACCTATCAGCAGTGGCAGCCTCTGCGCCTGGCCTGACCACGCAGTCACCTTGTGCTGCCCAATACCATCCCTTACCATGCGCCCCGGTTTCGGGGTTGCCGGTAACCCAGCCGGGTGGTGCCGTTCGGCCACTGAATAGTAGATCGGCGACTCTCTCTTGCGAATTTCTGTAAGGCCAGCGCGCTTTTAGTCTGCTGCGGCTGCAGTGAACCTCAGAGCTCAGGGTTATGCTTTTCGACCGTTTACACTTCAATCGTCAGACGCTGCGCGAGTTGCTGGTTATTGCCTTGCCCATGGTAATTTCCCAGGGCACGTTCGCGGTGATGATCTTCACCGATCGCTATTTCATGTCGCAGATCGATGCCACGCATATGGCCGCTGCCCTGGGGGGTGGTGTCGCGGCATTTTTCAGCTTTTGTTTTTTCTCCGGGCTATTCTCCTACGCCAATGCCATGTCAGCCCAGTACCTGGGCGCCGGGATGCCGGCCAAGTGTTCGCGGGTGGTGACTCAGGGCTGGATTCTGACCGCGGCATGTTCACCGCTGCTGGTGACAATCACTGTGCTGGTAGCAGATATCTTTTCTGCCATGGGGCACGATCCCGCCCAGGTAGAACTGGAGCGGGGTTACTTCCTGCTGCTGATGATGGGCTCGGTAGTGACCCTGGCGAAGGTCTGTATTTCTTCCTATTTTGCCGGCATCGGCCGCACCCGGGTGGTGATGGTCTGTGATGTGTTTGCGCTGCTGATCAACATTCCGCTTTGCTATGTGATGGTGTTCGGACATTTTGGGCTGCCGGCACTGGGCATTACCGGTGCCGGTCTCAGCACCATCATCGCCACGCTGGCCGGTTTGCTGTTGTTTCTGGCGTTCTATTTCCAGAAATCGCATCGGGAGCATTTCCAGGTGCTGCAGTCGTTCCGCTTCGATGCGGGTATCATGCGGCGTTTCCTGAGGCTGGGCCTGCCCTCCGGGATCGAGATGTTTCTCAATGTTGCGGCCTTTAACCTGTTCTTGCTGATGTTTCAGTCCTATGGCGTTAACCAGGGTGCGGCGGCCGCCATCGTATTTAACTGGGATATGCTCTCCTATATCCCCATGGTGGGTCTGAATCTAGGCGTGCTGAGTATGATCGGGCGTTTTGTCGGCGGTAATGATCTGGAGCGGGCCAATGAAGTAATCACCAGCGGCTTTATTGTTGGTCTGGTGTACTCGGCGGTGCTGGCCCTGTTGTTCGTTACCCTGCGCTACCCGCTGGTGGATATTTTTACACCGCCGGTGGGCGACTTCCGCGAGATCCGTGAACTGGCCGCCTATATGATGATTGGTCTGGCCAGCTACGCCATGGCCGATGCCATTATCCAGGTGTGTGGCGGGGTGCTGCGTGGCGCCGGTGATACGCGCTGGGTGATGTGGGCTTCGGTCTCCCTGCACTGGATTATGCTGGTGTTGCAGTACCTGATCATCCTGGTGCTGGATTACGGGCCGCGGGTATCCTGGCTTGCATTTGTCGCCATGATCCTGGCGATCGCCGTGGTGTTTGTGGTGCGTCTGCGCAGCGACGTGTGGCGTGATCCGGAGCGCCTGCGCCTGGTGATGGCGGAGTAGCGGCAACCGGGGCTCGGTCGCGGCGCTGGCCTGCCGGGCCCGTGCTGATTTCATTCTCGGACTACAGTGCCTATTATTGCGGGTCATTAACAGGCCCGGTGACGGTATGTCTGGCCAGATAGATCGCCAGTTCCGCGCCGCGCCAGTCCGCCAGTAACATACGAGTAGCGAAAGCGCTGTTCACAACCAGACAATTATCTCCAGGGAACCCCAGTGTATGGAAATGCAGTCCGAACAATTTATCCCGGCCCCGCGCCAGGACGTCTGGGACGCCCTCAATGATACCGAGGTGCTGCGCCAGTCCATGCCCGGCTGCGAAAGCTTTGAGGCGACCGGCGATAATGAGTTCGACGCCCGAATTACCACCAAGGTGGGGCCGGTCAAAGCCCGTTTTAAATTCAAGGTGCAGCTGACGGACGTGGAGCCGCCAGTGGGCTACACCATTCACGGTGAAGGTCAGGGTGGGGCCGCAGGCTTCGCCAAGGGCTCGGCCAGCGTGCGTCTGACCGAAACAGACGGTGGCACGCTGCTTGGCTACAGTGTGCAGGCCAAAGTCGGCGGTAAGCTGGCGCAATTGGGGGCGCGACTGATTGACGGCACGGCGCGAAAAATGGCCGATGCCTTTTTCGGCAACTTCATTACTATTGTCTCCGGCGAAGCGCCGGATGCCGACTCTGACAACGAAGACGACAATGCAGGCCAAGCGAAGGAATAGCTGAAACAGTTTGTGAAGGAGTCAGTGAAGGAGTACGCGAAACACCTGCGGCTCACCCTTGACGCTCTCGCAGCGATTGCTGACACTGGCAATCGCCAGCCCGGATTAATAGCAAGGAATACTGATGACTGCGCTCAACATCACTGTCAACGGTGAACCGGTCTCCGCCGAGGTGGAGCCACGCATGCTGCTGGTGCAGTTTCTACGTGACTCGCTGCAGCTGACCGGAACCCATGTCGGCTGTGATACCAGCCAGTGTGGCGCCTGTGTGGTGCTGCTTGATGGTCGCGCGGTGAAGGCCTGCAGCGTTCTGGCGGTGCAGGCCGAGGGCGCCGAGATCACCACCATTGAAGGTCTTGCCGATGGCGCCAGCCTGCACCCCATGCAGCAGGCATTCATGGATAACCACGGCCTGCAGTGCGGCTTTTGCACCCCGGGCATGATTCTCTCGGCACTGGACATGGTCTCGCGCCACGGCTTTGAGCTGGACGAGGCCACGGTGCGCAATGAACTCGGCGGCAATATCTGTCGTTGCACCGGCTATCACAATATCGTCAAGGCGGTGCAGGCGGGGGCCAGGGAAATGGCGGATAACAGGTAGTCAGTCGAGCCGGTCGCAGCGGGCAATTTCACTATGTATGAATTCACATACCATCGGGTTACTACAGTTGCGGAAGCGGTTGCCGCGCTGTCCGCTTCCGGTGACGGGAAGTTTCTCGCCGGCGGGCAAACCATGTTACCCACCATGAAGCATCGTCTGGCCAGCCCGGAGGATTTGATTGATCTGGGTGCCATTAGTGATCTGCGCGGCATCGATGTCGATGCCCAGAGTGTGACAATCGGCGCCATGACCACGCACGGGGAAGTAGCGAGTCATCCAGGCGTGATCGAAAAAATTCCGGCGCTGGCCAGGCTGGCCGGGCACATCGGCGACCCGGCAGTGCGTAATCGCGGTACCCTGGGAGGCTCCATTGCCAATAACGATCCTGCCGCCGACTATCCGGCGGCGATTGTAGCTCTGGCCGCAACCGTGGTTACCAATCAGCGCGAGATACCCGGCGACGACTTCTTTACCGATATGTTTGAAACAGCGTTGGCCGAGGATGAATTAATTTTGCGGGTGCGGTTTCCGATTCCCCAGGCGGCTGCCTATGCAAAATTCGAGAACCCCGCATCCCGCTATGCCGTGGTCGGTGTTTTTGTCGCCAGTACCGGTGAGGCGATTCGAGTCGCGGTAACCGGTGCTGCCCCCTGCGTGCACCGGACCCCGCAAATTGAGGAAGCGCTGCGCGGTGGTTTGAACCCCGATGCTCTCGACCACGTCAACATCGATGCTGGCGAGCTTAACAGTGACATTCATGCCAGTGCCGACTACCGGGCACATCTGGTCAAAGTGCTGGCGAAACGCGCAGTGGTTTCCTGTCTCTGAATCACGCGCCTTTGAACCACACGCCTTTGAATCACACGACCCCGAATAACACACTATGAGCACTCGCCAACCCGACTCCATTGAGGCAGTCACTGAACTGCTCCACTCGCAGGGCTATCTGGCCGACCGGGCCCTGGCGACCACCGTGTTTCTGGCGCTTAAAATGCAGCGTCCGCTGTTTCTGGAAGGCGAGCCGGGTGTCGGTAAAACCGAGCTGGCCAGGGCGTTGGCGGCCAGCCTCGACCGCCCGGTGCTGCGCCTGCAGTGCTATGAGGGCCTGGATATTGCTGGCGCTGTTTACGAGTGGAACTATGCCCGGCAGATGATAGAAATTCGCCTGTCGGAAGCCGCCGGTGCCACCGCGACGGCAAACCGCGAGGCTCTGGCCAGGGACGTGTTTTCCGAGCAGTTTCTTATCGCGCGACCCTTGCTCCAGGCGCTGCAGGGCCAGCCAGGTAAGGCGCCGGTACTGCTGATTGATGAGCTGGATCGCGCCGATGAACCGTTCGAGGCCTACCTGCTGGAACTGCTCTCGGACTTCCAGATCAGCATTCCCGAGCTGGGCACCATCAAGGCCAGTGAGCCGCCAACCGTGGTCATCACCTCGAATCGCACCCGCGAGATCCATGACGCCTTGAAGCGTCGCTGCCTATACTACTGGGTGGATTATCCGAATGCCGAGCGGGAATTGGCGATTCTGCGTGAGCGCTTACCGGATCTTTCCCAGCAGCTTGCCCGGCAGGTGGTGGCATTTGTCCAGCGGGTTCGCCAGGAGGATGTGTTCAAGGCGCCAGGTATCGCAGAAAGCCTGGATTGGGCGACGGCGCTGGCGTATTTGCAGGCTCGTGATCTGGAAGCTGATCTGGTGGACACCACGCTGGGCGCGTTACTGAAATATCAGGATGATATTGAATTGATTCGCGGTGACAACAGTGCCCGGCTGCTGGCTCAGGTAAAAGCCGATCTGGCCCAGCTGTGACCCCATGGTCGATGACGTTATCGACAGTGAGTCCGGCAACCCCAGCGACCAGGGTCTGGCCACCGGTATTCTGAATTTCGCCAGGCTGCTGCGCCGTGCCGGTCTGCCGGTTGGTACCGGAGCCGTGCTTGATGCCCAGCGCGCGGCCGCGCTGGTGGGGGTGCGGCGCCGGGACGATTTTTACACCTGTCTGTTTGCCCAGTTTGTGCATCGCGCCGAGCAGCGCTCGCTGTTTGATCAGGCCTTCCGGCTTTACTGGCATGCTCCCCAGGAGTTGGACAGTTTGCGCACTATGGCTGTGCGGCAGGCCGTCCCTCAGTCTGCTGACAACCTTGATCAGTTAAGCCGGCGTCTGGCAGATGCACTGGGTCTGCAGGCGGGTGCGGGTGGCGCGCTGGAGAAATCGCTGGAGTTGGAAATCGGCCCCAGTGGCTCGGCCGCCGAACAACTGGCAACCAGGGATTTCGAAGCCATGTCTGCGGACGAATTGCGCATGGCTGAAACAATGGTGAAACGGCTCACCCTGACCCTGCCCATGGTCAACAGCCGGCGGTTCGCCGGAACTTCCGCCCGCGGTCGCCTGGATGTTCGCGCCAGCTTGCGCGCCAGCCTGCGTCAACCCCAATCCATCCCGCTAGGCTATCGCCAGCCCCGCCCGCGTCCGGCATCCCTGGTGGTGCTGTGTGATATCTCCGGATCCATGGCCGGCTACTCACGCATGTTCCTGCACTTCATGCATGCCGTGCTGAATGAACGGCAGCATAGCCATGCCTTTGTATTCGGCACGCGTCTCACCAACATCTCCCGGCAGCTTCGCCACCGCGATGTCGACCAGGCGCTGGCCAGGGCCGCCAGTCAGGTGGATGACTGGTCGGGAGGGACCCGCATCAGTGCCTGTCTGCGACAATTCAACCGTCACTGGTCGCGCCGGGTGTTGCCGCAGGGTGCTGTGGTGCTGCTGATTACCGACGGTCTTGAACAAGCGGTTGGGGAGGGGCTGGCGCGGGAGATGGAGCGCCTGCGCAAATCCAGCAAACGCTTGATCTGGCTGAATCCGCTACTGCGCTGGGATGAATTCAAGCCGCTGGCCAGTGGTATTCGCACCATGCTGCCGTTCGTGGATGAATTCCGCTCCGCCCATAACGTTCGTAGCCTGGTTGAGCTGGCCGGGTTGCTGTCCGGTCCGGCACAGCGAAAGCGGTGACCAGTGGTCAGCAGTGCTGCTTCTCCAACGCCCGTTCAATGGCGTTCTGCAGTTTGTCGAGATTGTAGGGTTTTTCCAGCAGGTCGACATCCCGGGCCTGTTGGGCGGGAAATCCGCTGCTGTTTTCTCCGTAGCCGGTGCTGATAACTACCGGCAGGGTCGGGCAGTTACTGCGGCAGAATTCCAGCAGTTCCAGACCAGACATGCCGGGCATGGAGTAGTCGGTGATAAGCAGACCCAGACTATCGGCCTGCTGGCTGATGATAGTCATCGCCTCGCGCGGGTCAGAGCAGCTGATACATTCATGCCCCAGCTGCTGCAGCATTGCCGACACCACGTCCAATAACTCTTCCTGGTCGTCGACGACCAGAATGCGCTGGCCGTGGGTCGCGCTTTTGTTGTCAGCCTGGCGTGGTCCGGTGGCGGCATTCGGGGTATCGGTTCGCGGCAACCAGATTTGCAGGCTGGTGCCGTGGTTGACCCGGGACTGCAAATCTATGGCGCCGTCGTGGTCCATAATAATGCCGTGCACGATCGCCAGACCCATACCACTGCCCAGTTGTTTACTGGTGAAAAACGGATCAAACACTTTGCTAATGGCCTGTTCAGAGATGCCCTTGCCGCTGTCTGTGATCTTGATGCAGACATAGCGTCCCGGCTCGAGTTGGCCGTGGGTAGCGGTGTGCGGCTCCTGCAATTCACAGCTGAAAACATCGATAGCAACTTGCCCTTGCTGCGCCGGCAGCGCTTCAAGCGCGTTGGTCAGTACGTTGATCAGGGCCTGCTGAAGCTGGATTGCATCCACCCGGATAGCTGCTTGCTCGGCCTCTGGCAGTGCTGCGCTCAATTTGATCCGATCAGGCTTGCCGGCTTCTACCAGCCGAATGCTTTCTTGCACCAGGCTACGGGCGTCAGTTTCGCTGCGTTTGCCAGTGGACTGACGGGAGAAAGTCAGGATTTGCTGCACCAGATTGCGGGCTTTCTCCGCGGCAGCCATCTGGCGATTCAGCAGGCGCAGTGAATCCGGATGGTTGCGGAACTCAAGTCGCAGCATGTCGGCGATTCCCATGAT
Organism: uncultured Pseudohongiella sp.; assembly: GCA_965212375.1. Lineage (GTDB taxonomy): Bacteria > Pseudomonadota > Gammaproteobacteria > Pseudomonadales > Pseudohongiellaceae > UBA9145. The sequence continues at coordinate 532,476 of OZ243108.1, forward strand.
TACCGTAAGAATATTGTTGAAGTCGTGGGCAATGCCGCCGGCCAGGGTGCCGAGGGATTCAAATTTCTGTGCCTGGCGCACCTGTTCTTCCAGCCGTTTGCGTTCTGCCTCTCCCTGCTTGCGCCGACTGATGTCGCGGGTGATGCCGGTCCATTCCTGGCGTCCATCGGGTAGGGTGCGGGTAGGTTGAATGACAATCTCGGTCCACGCCCAGTCTCCGGATTTACGTTTGAGGCGCACTTCACGGGTGATAGTGGCGCTGCGGTCTGTCAGCATGGCGCGGTTCAGGGCCGCAAAATCTTCCCGGTGCATGAGCTCCGACACCGGGGTGGTCTGGCATTCTTCCGGCGTGTAGCCGGTGATCAGCTGGACCGAGGGGCTGCAATACTTGACGTAATTTGCGCCTTCTTCCACTACCCAGATGATGTCGGCGACGTTGTCCGCCAGCAGGCGATAACGCGCTTCGCTGTCCCTGGCCAGTTGTTCGCTGGCGGCGATACGTGCCTGGGCGCTTAATGAGCGGCGATACATCCAGGCCATCACCACCAGGCCCAGCCCCAGCAGCAGAATGAGATTGATCCCCAGGGCGCTCAGGAACGGGTAGTCGGACCACAGGCTGGGAGGTTCGCCAACCAGGGTAAAGCTGCCGTCAAGACGATTCACCGGCAGATTGAAGCGCTCGATTGCCGCCCAGCTCAGGTAGCCTGACGCGTCTCCCGAGATGTTTTGCGGCGCGCCGCCTTCAAGCAACCCCAGGGCCTGGCGGGCCGCACTGTTGGCGTAATCCGTGACCGACGTCATGTGCCCGCCAGTGATGCCGTATTCGAATTGCGAATCGTAAAGTCCAAAAACCGGGACGGCTGACATCTGGGCGAGCGCGCGCAGGGAGTTGCTGCGTACCGGTCGGCGCTCCGGTCCGGAGGCATTGAACGGCAGGGTGAGTACCGCTGACGTGGATGGCAGCTCAGCAGATTGCGCGGCAATTACCTGTCGATCGACGCCGACATGGTAGTTAAATTGCCAGCGCTGCGCATAGGCTGGGCCTATCTCGCGAAAGCGCTCCAGGTAAACCAGGTCGCCGTCGCTGTTGCCGACCACGACCTCGACTGTGTCGATATCGGGCAACAGGGTATCGATCATTGCCAGGGTGCCTGCCATGGCCGGACGCCAGGCGGACAACACGACCGACTGCCTGACGGCGGGATCATTGGGCAGCGTGCTTTCGTCGGGTAGCACCAGCAGCGATGGCACTTCACTGCTGATGGGGAGTTCGTACAGAAAGTTCACGGCGTCGGGTTGGACTCCGACAATCAGGTCAACATCCTGCTCACGAATGATGGCGTCAATATTGTCCAGCAGGCGTTGGCGGGTCTGGCCGGAGAGGGGGCGGTTCAGGCCGAGGTACTGGGAAGAAACATGGATTTCCTGGCCCGCGATAACTTGAATCGTGTCGGCGAACACGCGATCGAATTCATGTTCCCAGTAGTCGTTCTTCCAGACTCCATGAAGAATCAGTACGCGGCTGGCGCTAACAGTATTATCCAGCTGGGCCTGGGCAGAAACTGTCACCAGCAGGGTGAGCGCCGCCAGTATCGACAATCGATATGCGCAGCGTGCTCGCCAGGTTGCGCGACACACGCTGGGATTTGATGACAGCAGATCCATCATGGCGGCTGGCGAGCATTCAGGTACTTGAACGTTTATTATAGATGGCCCGATGGGGGGCAGGACAAGGGAAAAATGAGGGCGCCAGGTCTCACCAAAAAAAGTGGCGATGGAATACTGGGGAAAACCTCAGGTTCAGGGCTTGCATTGGTAATCGGTCATGCTAGGTTTATCTGATGTATTGCTGTTGATTTGACGCGCCAGTTGGCGGGCGTGCCTGGCCAGGATTGAGGACCGATAAGATGATCTACGAAGTCGAAGGCGACATCATGCTGACCCGTGCCCAGGTCATTGCCCAGGGGGTCTCAACTTTCGATCCCATGACCCGCGGCATTGCCCGCAAACTGCATGAGCGGTATCCGGTAATGGTGGAAGAGTTCAATGCCTGGTGCGAGCAGGAAAGACCGGAACCGGGTCAGCTCTGGCTCTGGGGTGACACCGGGCAGCAGCAGGTGCTCAATCTCATTACCCATGAGGGGGATGAAGACCCGACCCGCATAAGGCGACCGGACAAGATTGCCGTGCACCGCTGTTTTCGCAGACTGGACCGGCTGGTGGCCGAGCAGCGGCTACCGTCTATTGCCATGCCACCCATCGCGGCCGGTGAGTTCGGGCTGGACTGGGCGGAAGTGCGCGGCATGATGCATTCCCAGCTGGGCGAGTTGCTTATCCCCCTGTTTGTTTACGTGAAGGAACTGGATGGCCAGGTTGCCCATGAGCCAGGACTCTGAGCCGTGCAGGCTAAGGACCCTCTGATTAATTCAGACTTGTCTGAATTAATCAGAGGGTCCCTAAGGTCTGGCTGCGACCAATCCATCCTGAATTGCTTGTGATCGCCTCTGGCGCTGGCTACAGTAACTGACTGCATCGACCAGAACTTCGGCGGAGGAACTCCATGAACAAGCGTTCGAAACCCTTTCCATTGACTGCTATCAAGACAGCGCTGGGGCTGGGACTGGCGACCCTGTCGAGTCTGGCACTGGCCCAGAACAATGCCGGCACGTTGCCGGAAGGCCCGGGAAAGAATCTGGTGCTGGACGTCTGCTCAAGCTGCCACAGTCCGGCCACCATTACCCGCGCCGCTGGCTATGGATCGGCAGGCGAATGGCGGCGGGTGTTTTCCACCATGGTGGACCTGCCCGATGCCCAGGCCAACACGATTGCCGAGTATCTCGCCGAGCACTTCCCCGAGGATCCGTCGAGACGTCCCACCCTGGTGGCTGGCGATACCCGCATCGATATTACGGAATGGACCGTGCCCACGTTGGGGCAGCGTTCGCGGGATCCCATTGAGGCGCCGGATGGCTCTATCTGGTGGACCGGTATGTGGGCGTCTCTGGCGGGTCGCCTCGATCCTGAAACCGGCTATATGGAAGAATTCAAGCTGCCGCCAGATGCCCGTCCCCATTCCATCGTGCCCGATGCACGAGGCAATATCTGGTACACCGGCAACAGCAACGGCACCATCGGCAAGCTGGATCCGGTTACCGGCATGATCACCGAGTTCGAAACCCAGGCTGGCGACCCGCATACGGCGACCTTCCATCCCAACGGCAATCTCTACTTTACAGCGCAGCGCGCCGGCATGCTGGGCCGCCTCGACCCGGAGACTGGCGAGCTGGATGAGATCAATGTTGAGCCGCGCCCCTACGGTATCAAGGTGGACCAGCAGGGCACCGTGTGGGTGGCGTTTAATGGCACCAACAAGATCGGCGCGCTTGATCCTGACTCCATGGACATCCGCTACTACGAGGTACCCAACGAGCGCACCCGGATTCGCCGCCTGGATATCGACAGCAACGGCAGCGTCTGGTTTGTGAACTCCACCATGGGCAAGATCGGTCGCCTGGATCCCCGGACCGGTGCGATCCGGCAATGGGATTCCCCCAGCGGCGCCGATTCGCATCCGTATTCCATGGCAGTGATTGATGACGTGATCTGGTACAACGAGTCGGGAATGCGACCCGATGCGCTGGTGCGCTTTGATCCAGAGGATGAGTCGTTCCAGAGTTGGGCGATTCCGTCAGGTGTCGGCATCATTCGCCACACCTGGGTTACTGAAGACGGGAATTTGTTGATTCATCAGAGCTCGACGAATCAAGTCGGACTCGTACGGATAGACTAGGGTGGCGGCTCGCACCTTGTTTGTTGAGACGCGCTGGCTGCAAGCTTGAATTACTGCGTTGAAGCCGAAATTTGGTTCGGTCACTTACTGATGTAAGCTCCCGACCCCAATTTCGACTTCGCCTTGTACTTCAAGTTTTCGCTCAGCGCTCACGTTGTCACCCGGCTGCGGGGGCACAGTCTTTATTTGAGTTGTTGGTTGAAACGCGCTGGCTGCAAGCTTGAATTACTGCGTTGAAGCCGAAATTTGGTTCGGTCACTTACTGATGTAAGCTCCCGACCCCAATTTCGACTTCGCCTTGTACTTCAAGCTTTCGCTCAGCGCTCACGTTGTCACCCGGCTGCGGGGGCACAGTCTTTATTTGAGTTGTTGGTTGAGACGCGCTGGCTGCAAGTTTGTACTATTGCGTTACAGCCGATTTTTGAGTCGGTCACTTACTTTTCGTGCCTCCTTTCATTAATTTCTAGTTTATCGGCTATTCGCGCGTTCTCTGATCGCTGGAGTAGTCGTGCTTGCGCATGCTGCAATTACCATAAGACGTCTGTTTGTATCTGCATTGCTGGTATTGTGGGCTGGTTCGGTTTTACCATGGCGTGGAGCGGGGCGATTTGCCGCAGGCTGGTTTTTGATTGGTGGCAAACCGCCGGATGAATTCTTAACCCATTGTTTATCTTGTCCTGGTGAGCATGACTTGAGTATCGAGCAGACACTGTCGGACGCGGTGCAGCATCAGCGGGCGGGTCGTTACGCGCAGGCTGAGCAGCTTTATCGGCAGGTGCTTGAGGATGAGCCCCGGCATCCGGTGGCGCTTAATTTGCTGGGGGTGCTGGCCCACATTGCCGGGCAGAGTGATGTGGGAATCAATCTGATTCGTTCGGCGCTGGATAGTGAGCCGGGTTATGTGTCTGCCTACAACAATCTCGGTAACGTGTATCGTGATCTGCGTCAGTTTGAGAACGCGGCGGATTGCTATGCCGAGGCGCTGAAACTTAATCCCGGCTATGCCGCAGGTTACAGTAACCTGGGCCTGGCGCAGCAGGCACTGGGGAAATTGTCGGCAGCGATTGGCAGCTTTCGCAAGGCGCTCGAGCTTGATCCTGGGCTGGCGGGCTGCCTGATCAATCTTGGCGGCGCCCTGGGTCAATCCGGCAAGCCTGAACAGGCTATTGGCTGCCTGCAGCAGGCCCGGGAGTTGGCACCGAACGATGCCCAGGTGCACTACAATCTGGGGGTCGCCTTCAGACAGGCTGGCAACCTGGCGGAGTCGGTTGACGCGCTGCAGCGCGCCGTCGAATTCGCGCCCGATCTGGCCAAGGCCCACAGCAGTCTCGGAATCGGCTTGCAGCGCCTGGGTAAGCTGGACGCCGCGCTGGCAAGCTACCGCCGGGCGCTGGCGCTGGTTCCCGACAATGCACACTATTTGTGTAATCTGGCGAGCGCACTGGAGCTGAAGGGGGATCTGGACGCCGCTTTGTCCAGCTATCGGCAGGCGCTGGCAATCGATCCTGACTTGCACGAGGCGGCAGGGTCCATCGGCTCCATTCTGCTCGCGCTGGGTGACCTGGAAGAAGGTCTGGCCATGGAGCAGCAAGGATTTGGCGTGGTGCGCTTTGATCTGCAGGCTGGGGTGAGTATTCACTAGTTGCGTTGGCGCAATGGTCAGCAGCCAAGAAAAGAAATAACAAAAGTAATAACAAAAGTAATAACAAAAATAATAACAACAGGTGTTTCAGCATCGGGGAGTGGCGCATGGCTATGCAGATTGAACGGGTCGCGATCACAACAACGCCGCAATGCCCGCATTTTATCGGTAGCTGGCAAATAGCGCCGTTGACACTGTGCGATGAACTGATCGGCTTTTTCGAAACACACCCGGAAAATCAGGCGCAGGGCAAAACGGCTGGTGGCCTGAACACCGACGCGAAGCAATCCCTCGATCTCACCATCCGGCCTCGTGAACTTGACCGCGACGATCATGAGCCGGTGCGCAATTACCTCGATGCACTCTACGCCTGCTATCAGGACTATACTGCGCAGTGGCCGTTTCTGCAGGGCATGATGCCCCGGGCGGAGGTCAGTTCCTTTAACATTCAGCGTTATGCGCCAGGCGGGCATTTTCTCAAGGTGCATTCCGAGCGCACCACGCTGGCCTCGTCGCACCGGGTCCTGGCCTGGATGACCTACCTTGATGATGTGGCGGACGGTGGCGCGACCCACTTTGTCCATTATGGACTCAAGGTTCAGCCAGCCAGGGGCAGAACCCTGATCTGGCCCGCTGAATGGACCCATGCCCACCAGGCAGAGGTGCTGAAGTCAGGGGCCAAGCACATTATTACCGGCTGGATGCACTTTCCCCCACACGCCACCGGCACTGGTTCAGCGCCCTGAGCAGCGCACCCGGCCTTCCTCAGCCTCCCGGGCTTGTATTTGCAACAGTGTTTTACAGCAATCGGTCAGAACTGGTGCCTGCAAGTGATTCTCGTTCGGCGAATATTTCGCCTGCTAAGCAACTGACCGGGCGGTTAATTAACGGGATTACGTGCGATCTCCCGGCAGCTTTCGGAGGTGACAAAAAACCAAGGTTAATGCTTGTGTAACATCTTGTTGCAGACTATCCTCTGTGCTGGAATCTCGAGAGCCTCCCGGGTTTTTCGTGGGTTTCGCTAAAGGATCGAGTAAAAGGTCCAGCAAATCGATAGAAAAAGATAGAGAAGTACGAAAAAAACTAGCTAGAAAAACCGCAAGACAATAGAAAAAAGAAGCTTCTTAACTATAAAGAAAAGATGGAGAGATCATATGCAGTATAGGATCCCACACAAACGCAATCTGCTGTGCGCAGCAGTTTCCATGTCACTACTTCCCCTCTCGGGCCTTTCGGTTGCGCAGGACACGCAAGTCGAAGAAGTAGTGGTAACCGGTTCGTTCATTCGCCGCAGTGAAGGTTTCACTCAGGCGTCTTCGGTAACTCAGTTAAACGCCGCCGACCTCGAGGCTCAGGGTACCCTGAACATCGCTGAGGTGGTTCAGAACCTGACCTTCGTAAATGGTGCGTCTTCGGCCATTACCAACACCATTCAGGGTACTGATTCGCGCTCCAGCACCATCGACCTGCGCGGCCTGGGGCCACGCTCCACTCTAACTCTGCTGGACGGCAAGCGGCTGGTTGACGAAAACGTCAACGCCCTGATTCCCACCATCGCCATTCAGCGCATGGATATCGTGGCCGACGGTGCCGCGGCACTGTACGGTAACGAGGCAGTGGCCGGTGTGGTCAACTTCGTACCTTACAAGTCTTATGACGGTCTGAAGATCGATACCTACACCGAGGCAGATTCCCGCGGTGATTACGATGAGCACTCCGCACAAATGCTGTGGGGCGGCGACATCGGTGATCTGGACGTGGTTGTTGCCGGTCAGTTCCGTCAGAACAGCCGACTGGGCTGGGACGAGCGTAATCTGCTCGCCAACTCCGGTCTGACTATTTCTTCCAACGCACCGGGTAACTGGTACGTGCCAGATCGCGATGCCAACGGCCAATACACCGGTGAGCGCTCCAATGCCGTCGATCCGGCCTGTGCCCCGCGCGATCAGCGTACCGGCTACACGCCAGGCGTGGCCGCTAACCCAACCGGCAACCAGTTGGGCTCGAACTGCTTCTTCGATTTTGGTGACAACCGCTCTTATCGTGAGCCCACCGAAACCACCCAGTTCTACACCAATGCCACCTGGGATTACAGCGATGACCTGACCCTGTCCTTCCAGGGCTTTCGTACCCGCCTGGCAGAACGTTCCTACACGTCAACCTCCAACCCGGGGAACTCCCGAATTGGCGAGCTGCCGGCAGTCCGCGGTGAAATCCCCGGCAACCCGTTCTTTGCCCAGGATGCCAACGGCAACCAGCTCTACGGTGTTGATGCCAATGGCGACGGTGTACCTGATCGCAACCCCGGTGTTGACCTGAACAACGACGGCTGGGATGACTACATTGTGGCTGGCACCGCCAACAACGGTGTTCCGCTGCGTGAAGATGTCCAGGCGCGTACCCTGCGTCCGGTCAACAAGACCCACACCATCCATGACGGTCTTTCTCCGGATGCGGATAACCTGTCCGACAGCGTCGATCATATCTCCCGCTTTACCTTCCAGGCAGACTTTACTGTGCCGTTTCTGGATGGCTGGGAAGGCATGGCTGCCTACACCCGCAATGAGCAGGAGCTGATGTTCACGTCCAACCAGAACTTTGACATCACCGCCATGACCCAGGGTGTAAATTGTGACGTGGTCAATGACCGCGATGCCTGCTACAACCCGTTCTTCGTCACCGATCAGGCCAACAACAATTCCATTCACGTGATGAATGATATTGCGGCCCGTGATACGGAAATCGAAGCCAGTGGTCTGGATGTGATCGATATCGTGCTTAACGGTGAAGTGCCGTTGGGCGGCTGGGAACTGCCGGGCGGCCCGATTGGCGCCGCTATTGGTTATCAGCTGCGCGATGAGTCCTATACCAACGTTCCGTCGCTGGTAGAAATTGCCGGTGACACCTGGATCGGTGGTACCAACAAGGAAATCATCACTACCGGTAGCCGTGAAATCGACGCCTACTTTGCGGAGTTCTCACTGCCCGTTCTCGACACGCTCGAGGCGCAGGTTGCGGTTCGTCGAGAAGAGTTTTCTACCGGCCAGTCTTCTACTGACCCGAAATACGGTCTGACCTGGCTTGCTACCGACTGGTTGACCCTGCGTGCCACCCAGGGTACTGCGTTTATTGCGCCGACCCTGGAGCAGCTGCTGGACCCGATCACTTGTGGTCTGTCCACGGTTACTGACCGCTTCGGTCCCCATGATGCGTTTACCACAGCCTGTTCCGGTGGTAACCCGAATCTGGAGAACGAGGAGTCTGAGTCGCGGTCTTTTGGCTTCGATGTCAACGTCGGCGATTTCAGTATGTCTTTGACTTACAACAAGACAGAATTCGAAAACCGCATCATCAACACCAGCGGTCAGGACATCATGGCGATCGATTTTTCCAACTTCCAGGCAGCTACCGGTTTTACCGGCGATGGCCTGACTGCGGATGCCAAGCCGAGCCTGGCGCAGCTGGAAGCCTGGGTGAACAACCCGGCATCCAACAAGGACATCATTCGTGACCCCAACAACCTGCAGACTATTCTCCAGGTTAACGGTCTCGGTGCCGGTAACGCCGAAACCGTGGATGTGACTGCCTACGACCTGCAGGCAACTTACACCTTTGGTTTCAATAACTGGGGTGATTTCCGCATTGGTCTGCAGGGCACTTACATTGATGAGTTCCTGTTTCAATCCAAGCCGGGTGATCCGGTCACTGACGGCGCAGGTAAGTACAACGACCAGACTGGTGCTGCGCCAGAGCTTCCCCAAATCAAGGCCAACCTGAACCTTGGCTGGACCATGGGTAACCACTCGCTGACCACCATTACCCGTTATATTGATGACCTCAACTACGACGGCCCGCTGTTCACTCACCTGGACTTCTTCGCCAATACTTTCCGTCCCGGAAATATTCGCGAGACCGGAGTCAAGGCGTGGACTCAGCTGGATGCCAACTACACCTACCGCGGAATCAATCTGTGGGATGGTGAATTGAGCTTCACCGTTGGTGGTCGTAACCTGACTGATCGTGAACCACAGCGTTCGCCGGAATTCGCCGGGGTGTTGGGTGGCCTGCACGATCCGCTGAACCGCGTGTTCTTCGCGCGAGCTGTATACGACTTCTAAGGATTGCTGGAAGTTTGAAACTGGAAAAGGGGCCTTTGGGCCCCTTTTCTTTTGTCTGGGATTTATCACCCATCACCGAACCGTTCACCCAGGCAATGTGCCGATCCTGAGCGTGGCGATTGGCATCACTTGCAGGCGACTTTTGTGTTATGGTTTTGGCCCGATGAAAGCGGGATTCTCACATTACTCTTACACCAGAACTCTCAGATCAGAACCCCCAAATCAAAACCCTCAAACCGGGACTCGCACGCCATTTCCGTTAGTTCTGTACAGGCGAGCAGTCTTGAATTTTTAACCTGGAGTTGACTCCCGGCTTATTCAGGGTATTAACAGTGGCCTGAACGAGGCTGGCGCAAAGGAATTTCATGCAGATCGTTCCCCAACCTCTATTTCCGAGCATGGTCTGGACCACTGTGTTTGATGACCATGCTGAATTCAATGCCCGACTTCTGGCCCTGGTGCGCGACATGCGCAGGGAAAATCCGGCCGGTGTTGCCAACACCAACGTCCACGGCTGGCAAAGCCCCAATAATCTGCAGAAACTGGAACAGTTCCGCGAGATGAACACGCGTATCCTCCAGGTCTGCGAACGTATCGCCCAGTCCCAGCAGTTCAATGACAACCTGGATTTTGATTTGCAGGCCTGGATCAATATCAATCCACCTGGCGCTTCTAACAAGGTCCATTATCACGCCAACTGCCACTTCAGCGGCGTGTACTACATCAGCTTGCAAGCGCCGAAATGCGGTAATATTTTTTTTCGCGATCCCCGGGTCGCCTCCCGGATGCTAACCTACCCAACCAGTAAGCCTACCGAATTCACCACCAGTGAGGTGCGAATGCGACCCGAGGAAGGCCGCCTGTATGTGTTTCCGGGGTGGTTAGAGCACGGAGTCGAAGAGAATCAGAGCGATGAGGATCGCATTGGCATCAGCTTCAATGTGATGGCGGTCCAGAAGCCGGTCCCTGAAGGTCAGGCAGCCTAGCGCAGGCCCAGACCGGCACCGCTCGTGCCGGCCAGACTTTCAGGGGGTTTCCGCGGAGACCAGGGTAAAGAACAGATTCTCGGCATCGGTCAGCCGGAACGTCAGGTTACGGTAGGCAATCTCACCAGCAACGATCAATTCGGGAATAAACAGCTCACCAGTGCCGTCGTCAAACTGCGCCATGCCGTCGACGGCTTCCTGCAGGGGCGTAACAGTCTCCGGCTGCACCTGAAGAACAGGTATCGGTTCAGCGGTTTGTAGCTGTAGCGAGACTTCCAGCAGGCCTGCTGTGCCAGCGTTTACCTTGATAGTAAGCAAACCGGATTCCGGCGCAAAGCTGTTTGCAGCGTCATCGCCTGGCGGCTGAACTTGCATGGCCACTTTCACCACGTTTTCACTATTGAACAAACCGCACTCGACAACGTCGATTCCAAAATAGTTGATGGTGGGCACGCTCGGGCTAATGTTCATTGGCACGCGCCAGAGATCAGCGATGGAGTCTGCGGTGCTGAATCCCTCCACGATTTCGCCAAAGACTATGGGGCGCAGTGCCGGCTCGTACAGGCTGTCATTGTTGCCGAGGTTGATCACCCACTGGCCGCCGATTGCACCGGGGTCCTCCGTGGTGGGCACCATGGCAATGGTTCGTGTTGTGTTCTGCCGCTGACCGGATTCAACCGGCGCGGGCGCAATCGCCGGTGCTAGCACCGGTCCCGCACCGCAGGAATTGTAGAAAAACAGGCCACCGGCGAGCAGTGTGGGGCTGGCAAAGTGAAGCATGGTGAACTGATAGGTGCCGGCTTCGAGGTTGGCGAGGAACTGGGCTACGGTGGCGGGAACCTCGTCATCGTACAATTCCAGGGTGAATTCACCGAGATTGGATTGCACCAACACCCGGGTGCCAGCCTGTGCGGAGGCTGCCAATAGCGTCAGGGCCAGGATTAATAAACCCTGGAGGAAGCTTTCTTTCTTCTGGCGTAAAAAATGGCAGGTACGGTAAACGAGATAGCGAGGCTTGCTGGCTGTCATGGCGGAAAACTTCATGGCGAAAAACTAAGTGGTCTCTGGAAAGTATTGCTGACTGGACTTGTACCACCCGAACAAACTGTAGCGGGACGCGCCAGCATAGGGCTTGACCTGGGTTACAAGATGCAGGCGTGGCACCTTGAAGAGCACCAGCTGATTGAACCTTGGTGGCAGAATCTGCACGGGTTTGCCCTGTTTATTGCAAAATGCGAAGTTGCCTCCCCAGTCCTTGCTCCAGTCCTTGCTCAGTCCGAGCACGTGCGCGGCGATGCGCCCCTGACCAGGACTTTCATCCATGTGGATCGACAGGTGGTGGTGCCGGTCATAGCGCGACGCCCAGGTGCTGACCTCCCGGCCGCTGTCATCGCCCGTGATCTGCGCCATCAACTGTAAATACTCCTGACTGTTAAAGTAGCGATAGATCTCGGTCAGTATCCGGGTGTCTTCGGTTGTTTCCTCCAGTCTGGCGGGAATGGTGTAGCGGCAGTAGGCAAAAGAAAAGTCGTTGTCCTTGAGTTGGGCCATCTTCGGCACCAGTCGCTGGACCTCCCGGGGAGTCAAATCAGCAAAATTTTGCGGATCGATAATGCCAACCCGATTGGTTTTCAGGGCCCGGTAGTGAAATTCCCAGGGGACTCTGTTTTTGAGGCTGGCAAAGGCAGCCTCGGCCACCTCCGGGCAGAGCAGGTCACGAATAATGACCGCCCCGGTTTCTGCATATTCCTGGTGGAGTGCTTCGACATCCTGGGTATTGATGATTTGCATAGCAGCCAGCGTGGTCCTTGGAATCTAGTTCTGCAGTTGTGCGCGTCTGGCACGCAGCTGGCTAAGGATACTGGCGATCTGTGCAAATTCAGGATTGCTCTGGGTCATGGCCTCCATTTTCTCCTGCAGGAGCTCGTATTCCGGCTGGAGCGCGCTGCGAATCGCCCGCTCCGGTTCGACCACCCCGGCATTGAAGCCAATGGTGTTGGCATTCTCGGCCCGCGCATCGATCATAAACTTCGGCTCGCAGACCCGTACTGAAATATTGGAGCCAGTCGGAGTCTCGCGGCGGCAGGTGATCCGGTAGTCCTCGTCGTCGACATTGGCATTGAAAATCGCGTAGAACTGGTCTTCCGCTTCTTCAATAAACTGATTCACCTCAGCGCGGTTCAGCTCGGCGATAACGATCACTTCACCGTCATCATCCTGAGCGCTGACTGCCAACCAGGGCAGGGTCGAAAAGGGGAGTAGCAGAGGCACAAGCAGGAGGAGTTGTGAAAAATTGGGCATCGCGCGGCGCATGGGAACCTCCATTGTTCGGATTTATTCTGGTCAGATCGCCATTCTACTCTGCAATGCTGTGAATTTGCATGAAAAACCAGCCAATTGGAACCGGCCTGCTAGCGGGCTGGCTGGCCCCGGCCTGTGCCTTAGATAGCTCTAAAAATACCAGATCTATCAGCAAGGTAGATAGATTCAGAGGGGCCGCGGCCAGTAGCCGGGTGTGCCTTGATCCTGGTGTTCCCGAAATGCTGTATTTTTTTAGCAAGGCGACGTATCGTGAAGTCTGATCTATTTTTCAGTCAGAGGCAGTTTATGAAACCCATGATGGTGCTTGCCGGCGCATTATTGACTCTTGCCGCCTGCCAGACGAGTGATGTGCCAAATTTCGAGCGGATGAACGAAGCGGAGCTGGCGATCTACAATCAGGGGCGTCCCGTGTCCCAGATGATTGTCTGTACTGACGACTCCCGTTCCTTCAGTCGGGGCCGCCGGCGGCGGTGTATGACCGTGGAAGCCGCCTATGGTTCTGAGGCACAGGCTCAGCAGCTGGGCGTTCTTAACACCATACCGGGTTTCGGCAACGCCGAATAAATTGCCCGCACGGCTATGGCGCAGGCCCAGTCGGTGTTTCAGTCGGTGGTGCGCAGAATGAACTTGCTGTCGCTGGAGTCGAGTAAATCGAATTCCAGATTGCGATAGACAATCTCACCGGCAACCGCAATCGAAGGCAGCACCAGGCGGCCGCTTATCCGGTTGTATGTCGCCATATTAGGCACCGGCTCAGCCAGTATTCGTGCCGATGCCAGCCGCGGTGTCATGGATGTCTGTGACGCCTGGGCATCCACATCGAAATCGAGTTGCCTGAAGCCGTCTTCACCCAGGTCAATATTCACGCTCAGGGTTTGCGTTGCCGGATCATAGTGCGCAGTAGGTGCGAACCGGTCGTTGCTGATGACTGACATGTACATCAACACCAGATTGTCGCGGCTGAACCGTTGGCAATCGACATTGGTTTCCAGGTAGTTGATGGTGGGTGTCTCCTCGAAAAAACCGAGGCGTACCGGGTTGGCGCTGGCGATCTGGCTGACCACCGCAAGGCCGTCTCCCAGCACCTTGCCGAATACCGCATAGCCTCCATTCAGGGTATCCAGTGATGGGGCGTTACCAATGTTGATCAGCCACTGGCTGGTGGCAGCGTCGGGTTCTGTGGAAGGATGCAGGGCTGCTATGGTGCCGCTGCGGTTCGACAGCCCGGTCATCTCAAGGGGAACCGGTGGGTCGCTGGGTATTGGCTCAGGCCCTGTGTTGCAGCTGTTATAGACATAGCCGCCGCCACGAATGGTTGCTCCACCGCTGGCGCCATGGACGAACGAATTGTTGTAGCGACCGGTCCTCACATAGTTCAAGGGGTTGCCAGCGGTGACCGGCGCGGCGACTTCATCCACCTCGATATAAAAGTCCCCCAGTGAAGTCTTTACTCCCACGATGCTGCCGGCATTGGCCTCCGGCGCCAGCAGCTGGTAGCCCAGCAACAGGTAAACAACCGGCGCGAGGATACCAGCGCCAGGTCTTCTGATGGGTGATCCCGCGTCTGCCGGCATGACAACTCCAGTGCTGATTTGTGGTGAGCCTGCGGTGATGTTTTTGAGGTGACAGCCAAAATATCGCACAGCGCAGACCGGAGCGCCAGAACACCGGCGGCCCCGGCTTTGGCAGCGCTTGTTTAATAATCTTTCCAGATCCGCTGTGCGGACTGGCAAGCTGCCAGAAACGGCAGCTGCAAATGGCCTGAACCGCGCAGCAACCGGTCGGGTTCGGTAATGCCGTGGCTTGACAAGCACTGGGTGACAGTTCATTTTGCAGCATCTGTAGGGGCGCGTCTTGCGGCCCAATGATGCCCGTCTGGACGGTGCCGCCGAGCGGAATTTACACCACTCGTCGTCGCAGTCCGCGCCTGTTTAAAGTGAGGTCAACGAATGAGAATAACGTCTGCTCTTGGTACCGGTGCCGCCGGTCTGATCCTGTCACTGGTGACTACCACTACCCTGGCCCAGCCCGGTGCCGTCCAGCCAGCCGCCCATGCTGGCCAGCAGCCCATCAACAATCTGCCCAATCCCTATGAAACCGACCGCAACTGGGGCACGCTGCCCAACGGCCGCTCCTGGGGTTCGGTAAGCGCCGTCAATATTGATGTGGATGGTATCCATGTCTGGGCTGGTGATCGCTGTGGCAGCAACTCCTGCGCCACTTCCGATGTGGATCCCATGGTCAAGCTCGACCCCAACGGCCGCGTTGTCGCTTCTCTGGGCGCCGGACAGATCATCTGGCCCCATGGCATGGATGTGGATGCCGAGGGCAATGTCTGGGTCGCCGATGCGCGGCTGGCCAATGATCGCGAGCTGGCGGCCAACCCCGATGCTGCGAACCACGGTTCCGCGGTGCTGAAATTCAGCCCGGAAGGTGAATTGCTGCTGGTGATTGGTACTCCCGGCGAGATGGGCGATCCGCCAAATCGCCTGACAGAGCCCAATGATGTGCTGGTGGCGCCCAACGGCCGCATTTATATCGCCGAAACCCACAGCGCGCAGTTCCAGGACGAACCAGGACCGAATGCCAAGAGCCGCATTACCATCTGGGAGCCGGACGGCACGTTCGTGCGCTCCTTTGGCGAATGGGGATTCGAGGATGGCCAGTTCCGGTCGCCGCACTCCCTTGCGATGGACTCCCAGGGGCGGCTGTTTGTCGCCGACCGTGGCAACAACCGCATCCAGATTTTTACCCAGGATGGCGAACACCTGGATACCTGGTACCAGTTCAGCCGCATCAGCGGGCTGTACATCGACCCGAGCAACGATCTGCTCTACGCCATCGACTCGGAGTCTGACCCGAACTACAACCCCGGCGGCTGGCGCAAGGGTCTGCGCGTGGGCAGTGCCCGCAGCGGCGAGGTCTACTATTTCATCCCCGAGCACGTGTCCCCGGAGCGCTCCTCCGGCATGGGCGGCGTGGGCTCCATGGGTGAAGGCGTTACTGTTGACGTGAACGGCACTGTCTATGCTGGCGAGGTTGGCCCCATTCAGGGGATGACCCGTTTCGTACCGCGGCTGATGCCCTGATTTCACGCTCAGGCAAGCAAAAAACGGCGCGGCCCCGGCCGCGCCGTTTTTTTTGTTTGCCGGGGAAGTGAGGTTGTCAGCTAGCGGTGTATCGAACGCACCCAACTGGGCTAATGAGCAAGTAAATCTGAGGGAGACAGTTCAATACATGAATGTAGCAGTCCGTTACCTTGCCACCCTGGGCGCTGTGTGCGCTATTTGGCTGGTTACCAACGGCCAGGCCCTGGCGCAGACCATCGTGCGCGTGGATACCAGCGTTGGCAGCTTTTCACTGGAATTGTTTGACGATGTCGCGCCAGTCACGGTGCGAAACTTCGTGAACTATGTGATCACCGGGCGTTACGACGGCACCTTTATCCATCGTAGCCAGCCGGGTTTTGTCATTCAGGGCGGTGGCTTCAAGGCATCCGAACAGAACGCTTTGCAATGGCTGGAGACTAATGCGGGTCCTCCAATCCGCAATGAATTCTCCCACTCTAATACCCGTGGGACCATTGCCATGGCGAAACAAGCGGGCGATCCAAACAGCGCTACTAGTCAATGGTTTGTCAACTTGAGCGACAATACCAATCTGGATTCTAGTAATGGCGGGTTTACAGTGTTCGGCGAAGTTTTGGGTGACGGCATGGCGATTGTTGACGCAATCGCAAATTCAGAACTCATAACCTTCAACGGTTTTCCGTTCCAAGTGCCCGTTATAAATTTTGACGGTGTGAATTTCTCACAAGAGAACCTAATTACTATAAACATGACGGTCACCAACGGTGATTTCCAGCTTCCCAATCGCCTGGAAACTACCGGCGACCGGGTTTCTATCAAGGTTGCCGGTGGCGCTGCGGGCAATGCCGAGGTGGGCCTGCGCATCCTGCAAACCGAGCCGGAAGTCATTGTCGAAGTGGATACCGACAGCATTGTGCCGCTGGACACCGTGGAAACCGGGTTTTCGATCTTTGACCCCGCCGGCGGACAACTGCTGATTCCAGAATTGGACGTCGCTGGCCAGGTGGCATTTCGCAATTTGTTGTTTAATTTGTCCGATGCCGCAAATCTGCGCTTCACCTTGCAGTCGTACGAGGAGTAACTTACAGCGGCGATCCAAGGGGGTCCCATGCTCGTTCTGCACCATCTGGACAATTCACGCTCCATCCGCATCCTCTGGCTATTGGAGGAGATGCAGTTGGAGTATGAACTCCGGCAGCACCAGCGGGATTCCAAATCTGGTCTGGCCCAGTCAGACCTGAAGCAGCACAGCACCCTGGGCAAGGCGCCGATGCTGGAAGACGGCGACCGGCTTATCCTCGAATCCGGCGCGATTATCGAATATCTCCTCGATCACTATGGAGACGGCAGCCTGCGTCCCCCGGAAAAATCAGAGCAGCGTATCCACTACAACTACTGGCTGCACGCTGCCGAGGGGACCTACATGAATGTGTTAACCCTGACGCTTTTTCTGAATCGCATGGACAGCGGGGCGCCGCTGTTGTTCAAGCTGTTCATCAAGCCGGTGACCAACACCGTGCGCCGCACTTACCTGAATCCCTATATGCAAGCCTGTATGACGCAACTGGAAGGGCAATTGGGCGAGCGCACCTGGTTTGCCGGGGACGCCTTCTCCGCAGCGGATATCCAGATGGGTTTCGTGATGACGGCGCTGGCTGCCCGGGGCGGGCTGGGTGAAGACTATCCCAACTGCCAGCGCTGGCTGAAACAGGTGCAGGAGCGACCCGGCTATCAGCGCGCCATGGCGAAGAATGGCCCCATGGAGCTGGTAACCTAGCGCCTTTTTCGGTTTGTCACGATCATGTTCACCGCGCACTATCGGGAATTGTGGCCAGCTTTGAATATGGGACTGTCTGTTGTGCCCATCTGGAGAGTGTGGTCGCTTCGGGCTGGAGGGGGTTGTCGCCAACGCTCTGCGCCCGGCCCGGGTCCCTTTACTGCGAAAAAAGCCCTGGGCTACCACTGCTGTCCCACAGTTTCATGCCCCTTAGCCGGCTTTGAAAAGCGGCTCCGAGCGGTGCGCCCGGCAGTTAGCTTGTGCCGCTGCGGACCACGCCCCTCCGGGGTGCCTTCACTCTGAAAAATGCCCTGGAAAACGGTCATTTTTTGCCGTTCAGCGTCGGTCCTTAATTGCATCGGCACTAGCCAACTGCCGGCCGCCCCTTGCTGTTTGCAAGAGTCGATGGTCACTGGCTTCGTTAATTTGTCCCCTGTGCCGAACAACAAGGTTTCGTGTCTGAAAACGTTAGGCAATCAATCAGAGGTTCCCTAGAAAACACTCGAAACACCCGCACCTGGGCTGATCGAGTATTTTCATTGGGGAATTTGTGGGACAGCAGTGCCTGGAAAGCGGTCTTTTTTCTGCGCTCAGCGCTGTCGCATTACTGTTGGCGACAATCCCCTCCTACCCGGCACTCCGAGAGCTGGTAGATGTTACGTTGTTTGATAGGTGGTTTGCTGGCTTGATATCCCTTCGATCGAAGGTCGAAGGCAGGTGCGAAGTTATGCGCGAAGGGAACGAAGAGAGCTATGCAGATAACTTCGCGGTCCCGGCCGCCACTGCACGAGCGGATGTGGGGCGGCAGGGTGTCCGACCCGCCAATTAAGGCCGGCGCTGAGCGCAAGAAAAAGACCGTTTTCCAGGGCTTTTTCTGGAGTGAAGGGACCCAGGATGGGCGCCGAGCCGGCGGGGCGGACACCCTGCCGCCCCGCAGCCGCGTTCGAGGTCACTGATGTATTGGGCTACCTACACCAAACAAATTATTGTTACTAAAGTAATCCGCGAAGAACCTTTTATAGCCCTTAGCCCTTAGCCCTTAGCCCTTAGCCCTTAGCCCTTAGCCCTTAGCCCTTATCCCTGAGCTGCCAGATCAAGTCACTATGCGGCAGTCGGCAGCGTAGCGGCTGGTTCGTCCGATCTGCCCATCACCGCTGCGTTGACCGCCGAATCCATATTGCGCAGGGTTTTGCTCGTTGCATAGAACACCAGCACCAGCACGATCAGCAACAGCGACGCACCCAGTACGGCGCTGGCCGCACCTACCCGGTCTGCCGCCAGGGCCATGGGGAATACGCCGAGCGGGGTCAGTCCGAAGGAGAGCATCATGAAGCTGCTCATGCGACCGCGCATCCGATCTTCTACCAATAGTTGGATCGACGCGTTATTGACGGTTTGCGCGGCGTTGGCAAACAGGTTGGCGGCCAGCAGCGGCAGCAGCGCCCAATAGAAATTCGGTGTCTGGGTAAACACGCCAAGCAGCAGCGCGAACGCCAGGGTACTGCCCAGCATCAGGTTGAGCCGTTTGATGTTGTCCCCCCGGCGTACGATCCAGACCGCGCCAAGTACCCCGCCAGCGCCCCCGGCCGCCATTAATATTCCCACGCCGCCCTCATCGGCGCCCCAGTTTTGCTCGGCCAGCACCACCAGTAGATTTTGCACCGGCATCGCCACGAACATGGGCAACAGGCCGAACAGCAGGCATATCAGCACCGAGCGGTTGTCGCGGATATAGCTGAAACCCTGACCAATATCCGCCAGCAGGGGTTTCCTGGCGGCACCGCTCTCGTCGGAGTGACTGCGATCAACGCCAAACATACAGGCAATGGCAGCCAGATACAGGCAGATGGAAAGTTCATAGGCAGCCTGGTAGTCAAACTGGGCAATGATCAGGCCCATCACCGCCGGCCCCAGCACCCGATTCAGGTTCATGGCGCCACTCTGGAAGCCCATGGCGCTTTGCAGACGCCGGGGCCCAACCACTTTCATGGTAATGGCCATGCGCGCGGGCATGATGAAGGGCAGGGCGCAGCCGGCCACGAAGGAGGTACACAGCATGTGCCAGAACTGCAGCTGACCGGTCAGCAGCAGAACCAGGATAAAAGTTTCATTGGCGGTCATCAGGCACTGCCCAATCACCACCAGACGCCGGCGCTCAACGCGATCGGTGATCGCGCCACCCAATACCGAGGCGAAAATCATCGGTACCGCAACCACCAGGTTTACCAGCGCCAGCGCGGTGGCCTGGCCGGTGAGTTCCCAGGCCAGCAGGCTGCGGGTAAGCATCTGCCCCTGCATCGCAAAGAAGAAAAAGAGATTGCCGAAGAACAGCCAGCGAAACTGGGGAATAGAGAACACCGCCAGGGCACCTTGCGGCGCTGGGGGCTCGGTGTCGCCTGGGCTGTGGTCGGAACTGGTGATAACGGGCTCCTGCGGTCGGGGCGGCAGTATAGCGGAATAGGGTCATTGGGCAAGCCCGGACCCAGGGCGATCGCGATACCGGGGGGCACTACAGACCCTTGTACGTTCGCTGTTCCTTTGGCAAGGCTGCCAGGATCTGGTCGAGGTTGGCTGCCAACTGTGGATCTGCGCGTAGCTGTGCCAGCGGGTGTAAATAAATGCGGATCGCGAAGATGATGGCCCCTGATTGCGGCAGCCGTCGCAGGGTCTGCCGTTCAACGCGCCAGTGGGTTGGTCTACCTGCGGGCTTGGCTGGATCTGATTCCCAGTACAGCTCATTGCCAGCCTGCAGCGACCAGTTATAGCGCAGTAACGGCTTACCGGGTTTCAGTGACCTGAACAAGCGGTCGACACGACCGGCAAGCTCCGCCTCGTAGCCCGGCACCGGGTCATGTATCCCACTCAGGCTGCGGCCGATCTTGCTGGATGGGTCCCAGTTGGACGGCGAGCAAACACTGGCTGCGGTCAACTGGTAGCCGCCATCGCGTTGTTGCAGGACACACAGATCCTCCTGAACCCAAAGCGACACCTGCCAGAGGTTCTCGATCTCCAGTGGCCAACTCAAACCTGACTGGCGGTGGGTCAGGCAATCTGTGCCGACTGCGTAGTGCTGCTGATGATCCGCCTGGAGATGGGCCAGAATCGTGGTGCCCAGTTCAGCCAGCGCCGGTTCGCAGCCGGACAGGGTTTGGCAAACTGTTTGCGGACGGATTTCCTGCTGCTGCAGTTTGTGGGCGTGGAACTGCGGAAAGTCGGCGTCCACATGCAGCCACCGCCGGGAATCCAGCGGCTGCAGACCCAGGCGCAGCACCGTAGTCTGGCCTGGCTCCGGAAAGTAAACGGGATCAACCCGGGTGCGAAGCTGCATGGCGATCCGCGCGGTCAGAGTTCCAGTGGCTGGTCGACACTGGTGGCAAGGCTCTGCAGCCAGTTCTGGAATGGCTGCCGGTAGTGGATGCCGGTGTCAAACCCGTTCGGATCGGCTTCGGGAAGGATCGAATAGCCATCGCCGCCGGCATACATAAAACTGTTGACCAGCACGCGATAGGTTTGCTCATCGCGCAAACGCGCACCATTGTCGGTAAACTGCCAGCGGTTATTGATTTGCTCAACGCCAGCGACAACCGGGCGGCTGCCCGACGCCAATGCAGCGCGGACTTCGGCGCCGGTGAGATTGAGCGCCACGATAGTATTGTCAAAGGGCATCATGGCTACCAGCGTACCGATATCGATCTCGCCAGCTGGCAGGTCAATGCGAATGCCGCCAGCGTTGCTGATGGCGATATCCGCAGTGGGATCGTGCCATAGCCAGCTTTGCACAATGGCCTGATTAAGTCCGCCAGCGGTACGCGACACTTCCCTGGCGCTGAAGGCCACAACCTCGGACAGTGCCGCCTCTATGGCGCCTGACCAGTCGCTGATCAATGCGGTGATGCCGCGATCGGCGATCGCAGCTGAGTTATCCCGGGTTGCAAAGTTCACTTGCTGCAGTACCCCGGTGCCCAGGTCGACGGTAAATGAGGCCTTGGCGTAGCTGGTAAAGTGATAACCGCCCCCCAGCAGCACAGTGTCGCCACGCCGTGAGGCTTCAAGCTGGTTGCAGTGCCCCGCACCCACCAGGTCCAGATCCAGGTCTGCGGTGGCATTGATCAGCGGCGCCAGCGCTTCGATACAGACATGGCTGATGACGAACAGCAGATCGATGTCCTCGCGGCGAACCTGCGGAACCGTCTCCCGCAGCGCTGTCTCATAGTCGGTAAAGTCCAGCTCGGCAACGTGTATTGGGTTCGTGGTGGTCGCGGTGTCCCGGGTGGTCAGGCCGACAATACCGATACGCAGGTCACTGACGGTGGCAATGCTGTACGGCAGAATGCCTAATTCGACTGCCACCGCGCCGCTCTCCCGCCAGCGGGTGTTGGCGCTGAGATAGGGAAAGTCGGCCTCGGCGGCGCGGGCACTTAGAACTTCCAGGCCAAAATCAAACTCATGATTGCCCACCGCCGAGGCATCGTAATGCATGGCATTCATCACTTCTACCATGCTCTCCCCCTCGGTCCAGGTGGAAATAGCCGGACCGGTCCAGTTATCACCGCCGCTGAGGATCAGGAACGGACCGTCCGGGTAGTAGCCTTCTTGCTGCTGCCACAGGGCATAGAGATCAGCGGCCCCCTTGCCCGGGGCCATGCCTTCCATCCAGCCGTGTTCATCGTTGGTATACAGCACGGTGATCGTGCGCAGGCCCGATCGCTCGCCGGGCAGCGCACAGCCGGTCAGCAGCGCAGCAAGGCTCAGGATAAACCCATGAGTGAGGAGTCGGTAGTTCATAGCGTAAATTCTAGCAGCCTCAGGTGACAGTTTGTGAACTGTCTGCCGGTGACCGGGCAACATGGCTGGCCTATTCTCTGAGGCCCACCGTTTACGCCCGGAATTGTTCCCGGATTCGACCCGCTATCCCGGTTGCAAGCTGGCGGTGATCAATGGCAACCTCGCACTATCCACAGTATCGCGAATAAATGATTGCTCGTTGCTGGCATGGCTATCCCGGGTTTCTGGTCAGATCAATGCTGGCCAGATCAATGAAGGTATCAATGTGAGTATGAATGTGGGTATGAAGGAAAGTATCGTTGCGGGCAATCCTGGAATTCGCCAACAAAGAGATAACAAACAGCTACGAAAAAAGAGTCAGAAAAGAAAAACCAGCACAACCAGTATTACCAATAAAAATCCCAAAGAACCATCAGGAGTTATTGTTATGGTCTCCAGCTTACTGAGCGCTTTTCGCTATCCCACCCTGCTGTTGGCGCTGCTTTCAGCCGCAACAGCAACTGCACAAACCGAGACTCCCGCCACAGTGCCGGACTCGTTCGTCGGTACCTATACTCTGAGTTATGACCTGATCAACAACGGCGGGCCATTCACAGCCGGTCAAGAGGTCACCCTGGTGCTTCATGCTGACAATACTCTGTGCATTGCTGGTCAGTCATTGAGCAACCCGGTGTTTCGTAACGGCAATCAGGTGGAGGCTATCTGGAAGGATGAAGCCAATGGCTATGAGATCGCGGTGTCCAATTTCACCGGGTCATTCAATGAGGTCAATATTACCGGTTCGAATTTCTCGCCGTTTTATGGGCAGCTTAGCGGCAGTAAAACCAGTGATTCCACTACCTGTGGTGCCAACGGTGGCGGCGGCTCAGCTCCAGAAGTAACCGCCAACATGAACGCGATTTTTGCTGCGGCGGAATCCAAGCTGGCGGCAATCTTCCCGCCTGGCCAGCAGACCCAGTTCCAGGATCAGTATGTGTATCGCTATTATCCAAACACCGGCGTATACCTGGCATTTGCCGACAATAATGTCTACCTCCTGGGCGGTCAGTTCGGTGGTGCGATCGTCAGTGTCGGCTCGATCCAGTTCGTTCTCAATGAGCTGGAATCCCTGCCTGATCCGGGTACCGTGAGCGGTGGTGGCAGCGCAGAGCTGTGGGATCTGACGATTTCTGGAACCTTCGATACCAGCTTTGTCCAGGGGCTGAGTTTTTCCGGGATCACGTTGACAGACATACCAGCACCGGATCTGAGCAATACCGAAGAGATTAACGAGGAGATATTCACTACGCTGGAAGGTGTGGCTAGTGGCATCAGCTCCATCAGCATCACGGTGGTTGAAAATTCAGCGAACCGGCGTGCCTTTGATGTGAGTTTTGCCGCCACTACGCAAGCGGGTTCGGTCAGCTACAATTTGCGCTACGACTACACGCGCTAGTTGCCGGTCGCAGCCAAAAAGAAATCAGAAAAAGGGGTGCCATGGCACCCCTTTTTTTGTCGGGCAACTGGCGAATTGTCTGATCCTTGCGCGGTTTGATTCTGGTGCCGGTCGGCAAGCTGCCAGCTAGCTTTCCGGGGTAAAGGCAAAACGTGGCAGGGTCTGCCCGTCCCGCTCAATCTCTTCCAGAAACATGGCCAGCGGCCGCACCCAGAGATCGAAGTCACCATAGAGTGTGCGATAAACCGCCATCGGCTCTTCGGTTTCGCTATGCCGGGCAATATCGATCAGTTCGTAGTAGGGCCCCTTGTAGTGACGATAGCGACCCAGGGGAATGGGGTCGTAGCCGGTGATCTCGGCGTGTTTCCTGTCAGTGGTCTTGTCGGTCATCGTATTTCCAGTGTCTGTTACCGGGGCGGCCTGTCTCCGGGCGGGCGCGGGCGACCCGGCCCGTCCGAACCATCCCGGGTGCCGCGGCGGCGCACGAAATCCCGGGCGGACTGGCGTTCTTCCGGCGTCAGCTCAGCCAGGATAATGACGGTCTGCTCCTGGGTGGCCTGCTGGTAGCGATTACTGGCCTCGCGCAGTTCCGAGAATGCCTGTTGCAGTGCAGCGGCATCGAAGTCGGGCGCCGCCATGAGTTCATTAACCCGGCGCTGGCTGGCGAAAACGGCCCGGCGCAGGGGCAGTATCTGCGCTGCGCTGGCGCGCAGCTCGTCCGATAGCTGTTCGCGCCGGTTTTCAGACAGGTCGCGCACAATCCAGCCGAGGTTCGGTGGCAGCGGCCTGGCTTCGCGGCGCTCCGGCATCTGCGCCATGCGGTAACCAACCCCGCCGATAAAAAACAGGTTCACGGCTACCGACAGAAACAGGCCAAGCAGCAGTAAGCGACGCCTGATCATAACTCAACCTGGTTTTCAGTGTAATCGGTCAGGGAAATCATCGCCAACTCGTCCTCCCAGTTCTCGGCCGCCTGAATATCGGCGGTAATGCCGAAATTAAAATAGTTACCCATGATGACGCCGAACAGCAGGGGCAGGCACGCGGCGGTGGTCGGCCGCCAGAATTCGCCGATACCGCCGTCGGGAATGATCCAGTTCACTAGTCGATCCGCCAGCGACAGCCTGGGCGGCGGAAGCGGCTGCTGCGCCACCCGTGCCGCCAGACCGGTAAACGTCGGTGCGGGTAGATCGTCCAGCAGCGCATCGACTCGGGCCTGCTGCTGCAACAGTCGCGATGCGTCCTGATCGGACGTGAGCAATGTCTTGGCTGCATCACGTTGGGCGGCTGGCCAGGATTGCAGGTCGCTGCCCCGGGTTTCCAGTAGCTGAATGAATTCGTCCTGTGTCATTTGATGTATACCGTTCGGTCTGATTTCGCTGTTGGTTTCGCTATTAGTCTCAAAGTGCAGCCTCATTGGTCAGCGTTTCCCGCAGGGTCCGCCTGGCCCGGGCCAGGGCAGATTCCAGTGCCTTCAATGACAGCCCCATGATAGCAGCGGCCTCCTGGTTGGAGAATCCGCTGAACGTGCACAGGGTCAATGCGCTACGCTGGTTTTCCGGCAAGCTATCAAGCGCCTGTCGCAGGCGCAGCATCTGTTTGTCGGTAGTCTCCGTGGGGTTCTGCTGATCTGCATCATTGAGCTCATCGTTGTCCGTTTCCCGGGGAGGGTGATCCAGGGGTTGTCCATCGCCCTGCAGTTCAATTCGCCCCTGTTTGCGCTGGAAATCAACACACAGATTGTGAGCAATGCGGTGCAGCCAGGTGGTCAGGCGTGCCTTATCGGGCCGCCACTTGCTGGCATTTATCCACAGTCGCAGAAACGTTTCCTGGGTGACATCTTCGGCATCAGCTTCGCTACCCAGCAAACGATACGCGTAATGACTGATGGCCTTGCTGTGTCGATGCACGAGTGATTGATATGCCTTCCGGTCACCCCGGCACACTGCATCCATCCACTCTTCATCGAGGTGTTCATCGGCCATTACGCGCTGCTTGTTTCCCGTCTGTTCAAGACCTTCAGAGTCAGTCAGAGACTCCCTGGGCTAGTTGTCGTCCGATTCTCCGCGCCGGCCGTCTCCACGTCTACCCTGGCGTCCCGCAAATTCGGGCCGCCCCGGCGTCGTGGTCGCAACTCCGCGCCGCTGATCAGGCCATTATTGTCGCGGTCCAGCCGCAGAAAGCCGTGTTCCTGCATTTCCAGTTCCGAGACCAGGCCATCGCCGTCGGAGTCCATTTCCAGAAACTGGGCGCTGATGCGCTCCGCCATTCTGGCCTGCATGGCAGCCAGTCGCTGTTCATCAATATCCCGATTGCGAGGTCCGCGGTCAGGACGGGCGCTGAGCAACTCCTCAAGGCTTAGCATTCCATCTGCATCGGCATCCGCACGGCTGAAGCGGCGCGAATCTGCCTGTTGGTATTCGGCAAAACTGACCGCGCCGTCGCCGTCGGTATCCATCTCCGCCAGCGGATTGCGCCGCTGGTTTTCATCTTGAGCCAGCGCGCTGCCGCTAATGGAGGCCAGCCCGAGGGTAAATACTGCAATTATTAATCGCATAGTGTTCTCCAGGGTGTTTTTCAAATTGTTCACAAAGGTATGTTTCAATGATTTGTACGGGGGGCGGAGCAAAACCAGTCGCGGACTTTGTCCTTCGTCAGATTGCCCGGGTATAGCGGTCCTGCGAGCCGGGCAATCGGTCTGTGCAAGTCCGCCGCCACGGGTGTAAGCTTCAGTGGTGCCTTGCCCGGCGACAAAGCGCCCGGCACTGATTGACCAAGCCAACTAGAAGAACAACTAGAAAAACAACTAAAAAGGTGTCTCCCATGTACAATCACGTGATTGTTAAACCAGCGATTCAGATGTTGATGGCCAGTCTGCTTGTCCTGCTGGCGAGTGCCGCCTGGGCCCAGGACTATGTATTGGATCCTGATTGGCCCAAGCCGCTCCCGGACGATATTGAATGGGGACAGGTGCCAAATGTCACTATTGATCAGGATGGCTATATCTATGCGTTCCATCGCTCAGAGCCGCCGGTGCTGAAATTCGATAGTGAGGGCAACCTGGTTGATACCTTTGGCAGCGATTTCGTCAATCGGCCGCACGGCTTTCGGGTGACTCCCGACGGCACCATCTGGGCAACGGATTACCACCGCCAGCTTGGCCATACCATAACCCGCATCGATACCGAGGGGCGCATCCTGCTGCGCCTCGGCGCCCGTGGATTTACCGGCAGTGGTCCCAATACTTTTAACGGCCCGGCCGATGTGGCGCAGGCGCCCAACGGTGATTTCTTTGTCGCCGACGGGCACTGGAACAACCGCATTGTGAAATACGATCGCAGTGGCCGTTACCTGATGGAATGGGGCGGCAAAGGCGCCGGCCAGGGACAGCTCGATGTGCCGCACTCGATCGTGATTGATCGTCGCGGGCGGGTTCTGGTAGGCGATCGCAGCAATCATCGTATCCAGATTTTTACCCAGACTGGTGAGTACATTACCGAGTGGGATCAGTTTGGCTGGCCCAGCGGTTTGTTTATTGACGACAACGACATTCTTTACGTAGCTGATTATCAGGACAAACTGGGAGTGACCTATGGCAGTGCCGACGATGGCACCGTCATGGGATTTATTGGCGGCACGGCGCCGGAAGGTGTGGTGGTGGATGCCGATGGCAATGTGTATGTTGGCGAGGTGACCGGCGGCGAAAACAGCGAAGGCCGGATCATCAAGAAGTTTATCAAGCAGTGATCTGCGACTGCAGCTGCGTGTACACTCCCAGGGTAATTTGCTAATCTGCGGAACGTAATAAAGGAGCTGGTTATGCCCAGTGACGATAACAAGAAAGCTATCCGGAAGGGCGATCCAATCGCTTCTCAGCAGGGTCAGTCACTTCCTGCCAATCCCGGGCGGCGGGATTTGCTCAAGGGCGCCGGCCTGCTTGGCGCGGCAGCGGTAGGCTCCGCAGCATCCTCGAATCTTATTGCCGCCGAGTCATCCTTTCCGGTCAACAACAATCCCGTGGTGCGTGAGGCGCTGGAAGTGTTGACCGCGCGTGAAGCAGAATCACTCGAGGAGATTTGCGACTGCCTGATTCCGGCTGATGAAAACGGTCCCGGGGCCCGGCTGGCTCGCGCAGTGCACTACATTGATCGTTCTCTGGCGAGCCACAACCGGCAGGATCGCGACCACTATCTGATCAGTCTGACCGCGATTGACGAGTACGCCCAGGAGACCCGCGGCAAGCCTTATCACCAGTGTCGCCGTGATGTGCAAAACTCGATTCTGCTGGCCCTGCAGGAAGGCAAGGTGCCAGGTTGCTCACCCAGTAGCAGCGGCTTTTTCAATCTGGTGCGTAATGACACCATCGACGGTACTTTTTGCGATCCCTACTACGGCGGCAATCAGCAGTTCGTGGGCTGGGATATGTTGCGTTATCCAGGCGTCAGGCTGTCTGCCTCCGAGGCGGATGTAGCCCAGGGCGGCGATCTGCGGCCCAGCCACCAGTCCGCATACGATCATCAGACCTATACCAAGCTGGCGCTGGGTCCGGACGTCAGCAATGGCAAGGGAGGCAGCCATGCCTAAACGTTTGCCAAAAACCAATGTGGTGATTGTCGGCCTTGGGGCGGCAGGGGGCGTGGCGGCCTTGCCGCTGACCAATGCCGGGCTGAAAGTGGTTGGACTTGAGGCGGGTGGCTGGCTCAACCCAAGAGACTTTGCCCCGGATGAGTTGCGCAATACCCAGCGCAACTGGCCGCAAACAGTCCAGAAATGTGCCTCGGAAGCGCCTACCGTCAGAGCCACTCCGGATATGCAGGCTGTGCAGGGCGGCCACCCGATGATGAATGCCGTGGGCGGTACTACCATGCACTACTGGGCGCAGAGCTGGCGCCTCAATCCCTGGGACTTCAGGGTTGCCAGCGCCACCCGCGAGCGCTATGGCGCCGACCGGATTCCCGCTGGCTGCACCGTTGAAGACTGGCCGTTCGATTACGCTGAGCTTGAGCCTTACTACGACCAGGTGGAATACGCGGTGGGTATCTCCGGGCAGGCGGGCAATGTCCGCGGCCGGATCAACACGGCCGGCAATATTTTTGAAGGGGAGCGTCAGCGCGAATATCCGATGCGCCCGCTACGTGCATCGCCATTCACTGAGTTAATGGGCGGCGCGGCGCGTAATCTGGAC
Organism: uncultured Pseudohongiella sp.; assembly: GCA_965212375.1. GTDB lineage: Bacteria > Pseudomonadota > Gammaproteobacteria > Pseudomonadales > Pseudohongiellaceae > UBA9145. The sequence goes on from OZ243108.1 coordinate 561,605, forward strand.
TGGAATCCATTCCAGGGCCCGGCGGCGATCACAACCGAGCTTTATGATGGCAGGCCGCCGTGTCAATACCACGGGTTCTGCAACAAGGGTGGCTGTCACGTTCAGGCGAAAAGTTCTACCGCGTTCACCACCATACCCAAGGCTGTGGCGACCGGTAATCTTGACATCGTGACCTTTGCCCGGGTGACCAACATCGTCACCGACAACGACGGCAAGGTGACCGGTGTTGACTATGTGCGTGGCAACGAAGAATTTTTCCAGCCGGCTGATGTGGTGCTGCTGGCCAGTTATGCCTATGAAAATGTGCGGCTGCTATTGATGTCGAAGTCCCGGGCCTTTGCCAACGGCCTGGCCAACAACGCCGGTCAGGTGGGTCAGCACTATATGACCCATCACCAGGGCGCGCCGGTTACCGCGCTGTTCGACCGGGACCTGCACAACTGGTACGGACTCCCGGCCCAGGGCGTGGCAATTGATGAATGGGCCGATGACAATTTTGACCATAGCGACCTGGATTTTATTGGCGGTGCCAACCTGTGGGCGCATACCGATCGCAAGCCCATGAGTGCGGCGAAAATGAGTACCTTTGGCGAAGTCCGCAACTGGGGCTCTGACTGGAAAGCCTTTATCCGCAAGAATGCCGATCGCACCAATTCCTCCTATATCCAGAAAACCACGCTGCCCTATGAGGGTAACTATCTGGATCTGGACCCGGTGGTCAAAGACGCCATGGGGATGCCGGTTATTCGCATCACTGCGCGCTATCGCGATAACGAGAAACGCATTGCCGCCTTTGCCCAGGAAAAAATGGAGCAGTGGTACCGTGAGGCTGGCGCCATCAAGGTGGTGAGGTCGGGCCTGGGTAACACCATGGGGGCCACTACCCATGCCTACGGTGGCACGCGCATGGGCAACAATAGCCAGACCAACGTGGTTAACCAGTGGGGCTTTGCCCACGAGGCGCCCAACCTGGGCATTCTGGGCGGCTCGGTGATGGGCACCAGCGGCGCCCGCAATCCTACCCTGACGGTGCAGGCACTGGCCTGGCGAACCGCCGATTATCTCACCAACAACTGGCAATCCATTGTCGGCTAGCAGCTCGCTGTGGCGCGGGGAGTGGGTCGACAGCGCATGCGGACGGTTGTGATGGCATGGCGATGGCGACTGCGCAGAATACCGTTCCACGGCCCCTGAATGGCGACAGTCAGCGCGGCCAGGCAATTCACCGCCTGCTGCAACACCTGGATTCCCGGCAATGGTGGTCACCGGCACGGTTGCGGCGCCAGCAGCTCAAGGATGCCCGGGTACTGTTGCGCTACGCCCGCCAATATTCCCCGTTTTATGCCGATCGCCTGCAGTCATTCAATCTCGAGGCCATGGACGACGAAGCCTTTCGGCGTATACCGCTGCTGACGCGTCAGGAGCTGCAGGCAAGTCGCGAACAAATTGCCTGTCGGCAGGTGCCCGAGCCCCATGGCCGCCGACTGGAATACACCACATCCGGATCCACCGGCACGCCGGTGACCGTGGATGGCACGATGTTGACCTCGATCATCTGGTCGGCCATAACCATGCGCGACCATCTCTGGCACCGGCGCGATCATCGCCTGGTGAATGCAGCGATACGCTGGCAGGTCGACGCCAGTGCCATGGCGCCGGAAGGCCGGCAGCTACCGGACTGGGGGGCGCCGTTCACGCAATTCTTTGCCACCGGGCCAGCATGTTTCCTCAACTCGGCCAGCCCGGTTGATCAGCAGTTGGCGTGGTTGCGGCGCTGCGATCCCCATTATCTGATTACCCATCCGTCCAACCTGGATGCGTTGCTGCACGCCGGTGGCGATAACGGCCCGGAACTGAATCGCCTGCGCGAAATCCGCACCGTCGGGGAAAGCCTTGCGGATAGCACCCGGGAGCTGGCCCGAAAGAAAGCAGGTGTCCCGGTAGTGGATTTTTACACCAGCCAGGAGACCGGCTACATTGCCCTGCAGTGCCCCGAGCGCTCTCACTACCATGTGCAGAGTGAGTATCTGTTAGTGGAGGTACTTGATGATCAAGGCCAGGCTTGCGCGCCGGGAGATGTGGGTCGCGTGGTGGTTACCAGTCTCAGCAATTACGCCATGCCGTTAATCCGCTACGCTATTGGCGACTATGCCGAAGTGGGCGCCAGTTGTATCTGTGGTCGCGGGTTACCGGTGCTGAAACGGGTGCTGGGGCGGGTGCGAAATTTGCTGACCCATCCGGACGGCAGCCGGAGTTGGCCCAATTTCGGGATGCGCGACATGCTTGCTGTGCTGCCGGTCCGGCAATTCCAGGTCGTGCAGCACGACCTGTGCCGACTGGAATTACGCCTGGTGGTCGATTCGGCAGTCAGTCCGGCACAGGAGCAGCAGGTCAAGGCGTCGCTGGCTCGTCATCTAGGCTTTACCGGCGCCATTGAGATCAGCTATCACCAGGCGCTTGAGCGCAGTGCCGGGGGCAAGTTCGAGGACTTTGTCTCACTGTTGCACACCTCGTGAAGCCCTTCTGGTGGAGGGTATTGGCCGAAGTTCAACATCGCTCCGCAGCCCACAGCTCATGGGGCAAGCGGCTTGACACTCCAGCAGGGTAAATGCTTATATCGTCGCTCCTTTGGGAGAGTAACCAAATAAAAAGCAAGAAAGGAAAAGCTATGAAGAATCTCTGGCTGCTACTGGCAACTTCAGCGTTTCTCGCCGCCTGTTCACCGGGCGACACCACCACCGATTCTCAACCTGCCCAGGTTGCTGCCGCAGCCGAATCCAGTGCCAACGACATCCCGCGCGGACCGAATGGCAAGCCGGATTTGAACGGCATCTGGCAAGTGTTGATGAACGCCAATGACAATCTCGAGCCGGCGCCGCCGCAAGCGGCCTATGACCTGGTACCCGGTGACTTCGTGCCGGTTCCGCATCCGGACATTGTGGCCATGGGCGCCGTCGGGGCAGTCCCGGCCAGCTTCGGTGTGGTCGAGGGCGGCACCATACCCTACCTGGCAGACGCCCTGCCGCGACGCGAAGAAAACCGTGAGAACTGGTTGGAGCGCGATCCCGAAATCAAGTGCTACATGCCCGGTGTCCCGCGCGCTACCTACCTGCCGCACCCGTTCCAGATTTTCCAGAGTGAAAGCGCCTTCTTCATTGCCTACTCATTCGCGGGCGCCGTGCGCAACGTCTTCCTGGAAGATCCCGGTCCGGCACCGCTGGATTCCTGGATGGGCCAGTCCTTCGGCTACTGGGATGGCGACACCTGGGTGGTAGAAGTCACCGGCCTTGATGATCGCACCTGGTTCGACCGTGCCGGTAACTACCACTCCTATGAACTGAAGGTCACCGAGCGCTACGACATGGTTGATGACAACGTCATCATGTATTCAGCGACCATGGAAGACCCGCAGGTGTTTGAGCGTCCCTGGACTATCAGCATGCCGCTGTACCGTCGTCTTGAGGAAGGCTTTGAGCTGCCACAATTCAAGTGTGTGGAATTTGTCGAAGAGCTGATGTACGGAGAATACCGTCGCGGCGGCGAATTCGAACAGCGGCTTCGCGAAGAAATGCAGCAAGATCAGTAACTTGCTGTTGACAAACTGATTGATCGGGGCAATGTCCAGGTTTGGTATTTGTCCCGGTCTTTCGCTAAAATGAAGTCAGTAATCGCAAATCACTGGGCCTGACCGGTCAAATCCGTTACAAATCACGGTGAAACGCACGGTAACAAGCTCAAAGAGATGCAGCAGCCGATTCAAGTCAGCTACTATTAAGGTAGATTTTGACATGATTGCCGGGCTGGCAAAGGACACTAACTGCCGAAAGCTCTGCAAGCTGGCAACCAAACGATTAATTAGGGGTGATTCTATGAAAATGAAACTTCTGGCTCTGGCCGCAGTAACCGCCGTTGGCGTGGTTGCGATCAAGCAACCGGCGACCGCGCACCACGCGTTCTCCGCTGAATTCGACGCCAATCTTCCGGTACGCCTGGGCGGCCCGATCACTCGCGTAGAGTGGATCAACCCCCACACCTGGATTCACCTGGACAACAACGATCCAGAATCCACTCGTGACCCCGGCCCGTGGATGGTAGAAGGCGGCACGCCGAACACTTTGCTGCGTCGCGGTATTAACCGTAATTCACTGCAGCTGGGCACCGACATCATCGTGACTGGTTATCAGTCCAAGGACCGCCTGTGCGAGCCCACCTGCCGCGCGAATGGCCGTGACATTACTTTCCCGGACGGCCGCAAGCTGTTCATGGGTAGCTCCGGTACTGGTGCGCCCCGAGACGGCTCTGACCCGACTGCCAACTAACTAGGGGATACTCCTTGGCTACAAAAAGCCCGGTATCTACCGGGCTTTTTTTTGCGTTGAAGACGCAGCGGCTGCGGAAAGCTGGCACTGCGTTGCGAGAATTTTTAGAGCCGGTCATTTACTTATCGTAAACTCCCGACTCGAAAAATTCTCGCGCCTTGTTCCAGCATCCCTCGCTCGCTGCTTGAGTCATCACCCTTCGTTAAGCACCACGCCACCTCCCAAAGCCATGATCTTCGAGCGCATGATTTAGAAAAAGACTTCTGACTTCCCGGCCTGGCGAAACCCTACCAAGGTCTGACCGCAGTCCAAAAATATCGAAAGCCGGTTGAGTACAGTAGTAGTCAGTCCGCAGCGGGATGCCGTCTTTTCAGGTAGTAGCCGTGGTCGTGCGCTTTACGGTGTCGCCAGATCTGATGGAAGTAGTCTTGCCTGCGGAAATAGTGGGTGACCAGGGCGCGGCGGGTCATCTTTGGATCATTGATCTTGCTCCCACCATGCAGAAGCTGGGAGTGCCAAATCAGCAGATCCCCCGGGTCGGCTTGAAAGATCTCGGGTTCTATTTTGCGCTGCTCGATTTCCCTTTGCATATAGCGAGTAAAGCTCTGGCTTTCACCCGGGAGTGCTTTGACTCCACCATTGCTATACCGGTAGGCAGGGATGTTGTGGCTGCCTGGATAGTAAACTACCGGACCGTTGCTCTCGGTTACCTTGTCGAGCGCTATCCAGCTTACAACAAGTTTGTTCTCAACCCTTGGCGTCATGTATTGCGAGTCAACGTGAGGGCTTTGTTCTGAGCCGTATTCAAAATTCAGGCTGTTGCAAACCAGCGGGTCGCCATCAAGTAAAACGCCGAGCACGTCGCACAGTGCAGGTGCCAGACAAATAGAGCGGACTAACTCACTATCCAGATACAGGTCATTGAGCTTGTAAGGGAATTGACGCGCTTGTGCGTCGACGGTTCGGAAGCGCAACCGGCGTTGTTCCGGTCGCTCAATGTAGGCATCGATCGTGCAGTGCCGGGAAGCCAGGTCTCTGCTTCGCCAAAGCTGGTCAAGAAACTGGTTGAGCGCAGACACCGCTTCTGAATCGAAGAAATTGCGATACACAAGAACGCCGTCTTGCCGCCATCTATCGATGTCCGCTGAACTAACAGGGAAATTTAACTCTGCCAGGCTTGTCATGTAATCTATCTACTTCTACTTCTACTTCTACTTCTACTTCTACTTCTACTTCTACTTCTACTTCTACTTCTACTTCTACTTCTACTTCTACTTCTACTGTGCAACCGGGTCTAACACCCGCTCAAAATCACCGCCGTCCCTGAACACCGTTGACGTCTGATAGAAACCGGCAGTGTAGAGCCTCACGGTGACCGTGCCTGATCCGCGGTTTTCCCAGAACCAGCCGTGGATTCCGGCAAAGGGCGCGTGATAGGTACCCATGCGGCGTTCAGCATTGCCCTGCTCGAAACTCTCGGCATACTCCTCACCCAGGCCCGCCGGTTCGGCGTGCATGTCGTAATAGAGTTCACCGTCTGCCACCCAACTGAATATGAGTGGGGCGTCGAAATCCATCAGGTATTTATATTCCACCGACTGGAACGGACCCAGTTCGAACTCCACGAAGTCCTCTCTGTGGACCTCCAGTTTTTCTTCCAGTGGCAGTTCCCGGGACAGGGCATTGAGCCCCAGTAGTTGGCCGGTACCCAGCGGGTCGATGCCAAACTCTGCCGGCAGGATGGCTACCAACAACACGACCAGTGCCACACCCAGGGCGATGGCGGTGGCGATGAGAATATTGCGTTGCGAAGGCGGTGAAGCAGTCGCTGGTTGATCGGATAAAGACATAGCCTGGACACGTTACCTGTGAATATTATGGTTTAAACTAAGTGCGCCAATAGAAAATTCGGATTACCGGTTCAGTAGGGCGGCTGCAGCAGATAAGCACTGAGTTGAAAACCCGCCAGGAGAAAACCGCCAGTCATCAACACCGTATTGGTAACAAATGCGTTGCGTAAGTAGCTGGCGCTGGTGCGCCAGACGCTGAGCGCGATAAAGACCGCAGACAGCGCCAGGATCTGGCCGATTTCCACGCCCACGTTAAAGCTGATGATATTCGCCACCAGGCCGTTATCCGACAGTGTAAATTCCTGCAGTTTGGTCGCCAGTCCCAGGCCGTGAAACAGGCCGAAGACAAACACCGCGACACGCGTGTTGGGCTCAAAACCGAGAAAGCGCTTGAAGCCATCGATGTTCTCAAATGCCTTGTACACGATGGACAGGCCGATGATGGCATCGATGAGATAGGCGTTGATCTGGATGTTGCCAAGTACGCCCAGCAGCAAGGTGATGCTGTGGCCGATAGCGAACAGGGTGACGTACTGCACCACATGTCGCGGGCGATAAAGAAAGAAGATCACGCCTACCAGGAACAGCAGGTGATCGTAGCCGGTGACCATGTGCTTGGCGCCCAGATAGATGAATGGGAACACCGCCGGGCCATCAATGTTCTGCACGAAATTGGCGTCGGAACCCTCGATGGTGTGGCCAAGCACGGTGCCGCTGACCAGCAGCAACAGCAAGCCCATGATCTTACACGGGGTGCTGAACGGGATGCGGGAATGGGAACGCAGTCTGCCCATGATCGGCCCCTGAAGGCTTATTCTTCTTCGTCGAACCGATTGAGAATATCGGGGTTATAAGCCTGGTGACAGGCGGTACAGACGCTGTACAGCTGAGCGCCGGCCTGAAAGAATTCTTCCTTGTCCTGGGCATCCGCGGCGGCCATGGCACGCAGCCCGGCTTCACTGAGCCCCTGGGAATAGATCACCCAGGCATCGTTGTCTTCGCGGCGCGCGGGCAGCGCCAGTGAATTGCCGGTTTCAACCACGATTGCCGCCTGCGATTTGACGTAGGCCCAGCCATCATCCGTGGTTGGGTACAGCTCTTCATAGCCGGCGGCATCAAGAACCCAGCCACCGGAATCCCACAGCACGTCGGAAGCAGGCTCCAGGACCATGGCCATCAATTCCTGCATATTCAGTGAAGTGTTGTAAATTGACGCCGCATCGTCGTCCTGCTCGCTCGGGTTCTCTCCCGAACAGGCCGCTAGCAGGAGTGTCAGGGCGGGTAGAGCGAGCCAAAGGCATGGTTTTCGAATTGTCATCTGGAGTCCTGTCGTGTCACCCTTGATAATTGTGTCCGGCTATTAACGAGAACGCTTCGCCAATCAAGCGTTCCGGTTGTCAGCTCTGACGCGGTTAAAGCGCCAGCTGCTGGAACCCGACGAGGCAGCAAGTCTGCCTGATTTAAGGTCGTATATCTAGCGCTCGGCGACGGGTGTGCCCCAGGCTGCGGCACGCGTCAGACGGCATGCCAAACAGGCTGTTGCCGTCGTGTTTGTGGGCGCCGACCGAGGAACATTGAGACAGGAATTTAACCCCATGAAACTGACCGTTCATCGCTTGAATCTGATGCTGCTGGCTATTTTGCTGGTCTGTGGACTGGCGTTGATGCCCAGCCTGGCCAGTGCTGCCGAAGTATCAATCATGGCGACACCCGACGACGGCCTGCAGCCGCGTCTGGTCACCGATGCCGGGGGTGGTATTCACCTGCTGTATTTCAAAAAGCGCCTGAACCGGCCAGCCGCCCGGGAGGGCAGTCTTTATTACCGCCAGTACGATGCCGAGGCGGGGCGCTTTGGGGCGCCGGTACGGGTTTCCAGTCAGGCATTCAATGTCCAGAGTTACGCCATTGCCCGCGCGTCGCTGGCTATCGACGGCCAGGGCCGCGCCCATGTTATGTGGTACCTGCCCCGGTCTTCCGTTTATTACTATACCCGCTCGAATCCCCAGCGCAGCGCCTTTGAGCCGCAGCGCTCGATGGTCAGTGAATTCGACATTGGCCTGGACGCCAGTGGAGATGTGGCTGCCCACGGCGACCAGGTGGCGCTGATCTGGGCGGCGGGCGACCTGAGCTTTGAAGAGCGACGCGCCGCCTATGGCCGGTTTTCTCACGACGGCGGTGAAACCTTTGGCAGCGAGATGCTGATCAGCAATCCCGATCTCGGCGCCTGTGCCTGCTGCTCCCTGGCAGCTGACTACCAGGATGACAGTCAGCTGCTGGTAGCGTACCGCTCGGCGATCGATGGCGTGGGTCGGCACATGCAGCTACTGACGGTCGACGGTGTAGACAATGCCCCCAGCGGTTCACGCTATGGTCCGGTGCACAAGTTACAGCAGTGGGAGGCATCTTTTTGCCCACTGAGTACCAACGACATCAGTACCGACCACGAGGGCGGGAACTGGCTGGTGTTTGAAACCGAAGCACGCATCATGCTGATGGGATTGCCGGACCAGACGCCCATGCCGGTGGCAGCACCGTTCACGGAAACCCGTCAGAAGCATCCGGCGGTGGCTGTAAACCCGAAGGGGGAAACCCTGGTGGTGTGGGGCGAAGCAATCAGCCACACCCGCGGGGGGCGACTGAATATGCAACTATTGACTGACGGGCAATCGGTCAGTGGCTTTGAGTTTGCCGAGCAAATCGAGATTGGTGACTTCAGTTTTCCCGCCGCGGCGGTGTTGCCGGATGGCAACTTCCTGGTGGTTTACTAGTCTGATGGTTTGCTAGTTTGCCGTCAGACGTTACGGTGGGTTACTGAATCAGCCCGTAATCCACCGGCAGCTGCAGCTGCTGCCTGAGCAGTTCCAGCTGTAGCTGTTGCCAGCGCTGCTCGGTTTCCCGGCGCACGCGCTGGTGCATCTCGCTAACACTGCCGCCAGAATCAGATTGTGGCATCGGCCTGCCTGACCATTGCCCGGCAAGTTCGCGCTGGGTCCCGCTGGCCTGCCGGAGCGCTGCGAAGGCGTCAAACACATACTCGGTGCGCAGCCGCAGGGAGTCGTCTGCGCAGTAGCGTTCGGTGTCAATCATGCGCTGCAGATTGCGGTCACTGTGCGCTTCGCGGTCAGCAGTGTCGTTGTCGGCGTTATTCACGAACTGGTCCCGCCACTGCTTCGCTCGCTGGCAGTCGGCCAGATAGCTGGCAACCGGCTCGCCATCAATGGCATTCATGAACTGCACGCAGCTGTCAGCCTGTGCCAGCCCCGCAGCCACGGAAGCCGAGTCCGAAGTCAGCGCGTCAAGGCAGGATTCAGCCTGGGTATCCAGTGCCCGAAGCTGGTCAGCTGCACGCTTGAGGTGTTGCTCGACGTCGCTGGTTGGCGATTCCTGGCCTAGCGCGGGCGCAGCCAATAAGCACGGGAACAGACACAGGAGCAGCGCGCGGCCAAATCGCGTCGCGCGCTGAGTAGTTTTTCTAGTCGTAAAGCTCAAAGCGCTTTTCCCATTTCTTGAAGCGTTTTTTACAGTACTTGTCCAGTTCTTTGTAGGTCGAGAAAAAGTGTTCGCTGGCTTCCGGTATTGATTCGTCGTATTCACAGAAGTCGTTGGTGTACTCGCGGCATACCCAGGGACGCCTGTCGTAAATACCACAGGCCCCGTTGGGCAGCAGGTGATCGCAGCGGCTGCTGATGTGCAGGAACCAGCCGTCAGCATCCTTGAAGATGTTGATGTTCTCGTGGGAAATCTGCCAGAGCAGGTGATCGAAATCTTCCTTGCTCTTTGGCGTGGGGATTTTCTGATTGATGGAGTTGCAGCAAAGCGACTTCTTGCACTTTCCACACTTGCCGTCGACCTTGATTGCGCCGGCCTTCTTACTGTCGACGTCTTTCAACTTGATGGAATTCTTTGCGTTCATACTGCGTCCCGAAAATTGATTGATGGCCTGACGGTATTCATTCTAGCACCGCTGTACCTTGAGATTGAATGGGGGGATTGAATGGATAGTCGTGAATTGAGTGAGGAAATTGTGCATTGCCCAGTGCTGCCTGCTGAGATGCAGCATTGGCTCATCCAACCTGCTTAATCGTCCGCTGTTCGCCAGACTTTACTTTGGCCACGCCGGTAACGAGAATAACCTTTCAATTCGGCACATCAGGCAATAACAATGTTGAATAACAGCCACTCCCACGCCGCCGCGCTAAAGTTATCAACTCGCTTGTCAGCGACGACCAGTAGCTGGCGCGGACTGTTGCTGGTAAGTCTGCTGCTGGGGCTGCTGTCCTGCTCACGGGAAACGCCGGTGCCGACCGCCGGCAGTGACATTCCTGTCCCGCTCACTCAACAGATCCGGTTGCGCACCGTATCGACCCAGTCGTGGCTGGTCACTGGCGGTGATGTGCTGGTGCAGGTGGAGTTGAGCGGTGAGCCAGCTGAGCAGTCAGGCGGTACGGCACCCCGGGTTTTTGTTAACGGCGATGACGTCAGCACCGAATTTGTGCAACTGAGCTCAACGCGCTGGCAGGGCATGGTGCGCGACCTGAACGACGGCAGCAACATGCTGACCGCTACCTTGCCCAACAGCGATACCAGCGCTCGTCTGGAGATAAGCAATTACCCGATTAGCGGCCCGATTATCTCCGGGCCCCATGAGTCGCCGTATTATTGCCAGACCGACGAGTTTGAACTGGTGGCGGGTGGCACTCTGGGTCCGGCACTTGATGGTGACTGTTTGGTCGACACGCGCATCGATTACGTCTATTTCTCGGCCGCTGCCGATGGCTTTGCGCCCTACCCGCCAGAAGACGATGCAGACATTACCGTGATCACTGATGACAACGGAGATGAAGTCCCCTACGTGGTGCGGGTGGAAACCGGCGTGGTTAATCGCGCCGTGTACGAAGTCGCCATGCTGCATCGTCCGGAGGACGGACCGGTCACTCCCTTCAGTCGCAGTCCGGCCTGGAATGGCAATCTGGTGTACACCCACGGGGGCGGCTGTCGCTCGGGGTGGTACCAGCAGGGCAGCAGCACTGGCGGCGTTATGCGCGACGGTTTGCTGCGCATGGGTTATGCGCTGGTATCCGCGAGCCTGAATGTATTTGGCCAGAACTGCAACGACCTGCTGGCCTCGGAAACTCATATCATGGTCAAGGAGCGCTTCATCGAACACTATGGTGAGCCGTTCTACACCATTGCCACGGGGGCCTCGGGTGGTTCCTATCAATCGCACCAGACCGCTGACAATTATCCCGGCGTGTTTGACGGCATTATTGTCGCCGCCAGTTTTCCCGATGTAACCTCGGCCACAATCTTTACCCTGGCCGATGCCCGCTTGCTGCACTTTTATTTCGATGCGGTAAATCCGGACGATTTTGATCGCGGCGAGCAGCAGGCCGTGGCGGGCTTCGGCTCCTGGGGATCCATTGCCAATCTGGCGCGTGGCGCGGCACGCCTGGATCCGATCTTTGACCCCGAGGCAAGCGCCGAGGAGCAAGGCGGGGAAGTCAGCCTGGCGGCGCTGGAAGACCGGCGCTATTCGCCGCAGAATCTGAACGGTGTGCGGGCAACGGTGTATGACCACACAGTGAACGTCTACGGCCAGTTTGATGGCACCCGCATCGCCCGGCGGCCATTGGACAATGTTGGCGTGCAGTATGGTCTGGGGGCGCTGAATAACGCGCTGATTACACCCCGCCAGTTCATCGATCTGAATCGCGATATCGGTGGTTTCGATTACGACATGAACCATGTGCCGGAACGTCACATGGCGGATGGACAGGCACGTAAGCTGGCTATAGAGTCAGGTCGCATTCTTTCTGGTGGCGGCGGGCTCGCTGCCACGCCGATTATTGACTACCGGTCTTATACCGACGACCGGGAAGACGGCGACATTCACATGATCGTACACCAGTTTTCCACCCGGCAGCGGCTGATCGAAGCCAACGGCCACGCCGGAAATCATGTCATGCTGGTGGGTGGGGACTGGGGCTTCACCGAGGATGAACCTGACCTGGCAGAGCTGTTCCGGCAAATGGACCGGTGGCTGACGGCCATCAAGACCGACAGCACCGATCTGGAGGCCGCAGAAAAAGTCCTGCGTAATCGTCCGGCGTCACTGGTGGATGCCTGCTGGGACAATCGCGATGGTGGTCATGAACGCATCGAAGAAGAGCAAACCTTCATTGGCGATAGTCTGTGCAACGAGCTGTACCCGGCCTATCCTACGCCGCGACACGTGGCAGGTGCACCGCTGGCCAATGCGATCGTCAGCTGTCGCCTGCGTCCGCTAAGCGAATCGGACTATGCGGTGAGTTTCACTGAGGAGCAGTGGCAGGAACTGCAAACGGTCTTTGCGGCCGGGGTCTGCGACTGGTCCTACGGTGACGTCAGCGCCGCGGCTCACCAGGGCGGCTGGATTTCCTTCGGGCCTTCGCCGGTGAACCGGCTCAGCGATCACGCCGCTCGTTGATCGTCAGCCGGTAGTGGCGCACCGGTAGCTGCCGGTGCCGGACGGTATCATTGCCGGGCTTGGCTTGACCGGGAATCAGGATGTTCGGCAGCCAGCAACTGGCGCAGTTCAATGCGCCTGATTTCCCGCATCAGTTCCAGCTTCTGCATCTGCTGCCAGCCGAGCACCTTGATGACCACGATAACGCTCAGGCAGACCTGGATGGCCAGCATCCAGGACAGGCTCTGCTTGATATCAGCGCTGCCGTGGAACTGGATAAAGCTGTAGATTCCGGCCACCGTAACCACCAGGCCAAGAATCCACATGTACCAGGTCATCCAGGCCTGTTTACCCCGAAATGCCATGGCCAGCATTTCCCACAGACTGGCCTGCTTGCCCGTCTCTCGCATTGCCTCATGCATTGCCTCATCCATGGCCCGCTGCTCGTCTTCCGGTCGGGTCTTGCGCATGTCGTCGTCCAGTTTGCCCATGATCGATCCTCCAGATTTGCGTGAATCTGTTTGCATGTGTCGTGCCGCCGTGATTCCAGGGTGCCCCCCGGCGGGTCGAGCACGGCGCTGATTCCGGTCAGGGTTAGCTACTGAAAAGGTAGCGGTTGAACAGCCGGGCGGCGAGCTGCGGCTATGAATTGTTGGGCAGGCGCTGCGCGTAGAACAGAAAACGTGACTGCCACAGCCACAGTATGCAGGGCTTGCTGGCTGCGCAGCACCCCCCTGGACTGTAAATCCGGTGTCGGTCGTCCATGACAGTGCTTGCCAGCCTGTTCAGTCCTGTGGTCGCCAACCATCACCCGGTTCACGGCGGCCGACTTGCGCATCAGGTGATGCTGGTTTACCTTCAAAGCATACCCAACGCTGGCAGTAGAGCATGATTTCATGCGTGCTGCATTGCTCCAGGCCAGCGATACCCGGACGCTGCGTGGGCTTGCCGCGCAATCCCGCAATCGAGTGGGCCGGTACAAGAATCATAATCAGAACAGCTTGCGGAGAGAGACCATGCGATTTGTTAATACCCTACTGACCCTGTCGGTGTTTTGTGCAGTCGGTACCAGCTACGCTCAGGACTACGAGCCGCCGCGCACCGCCTCCGGCAAACCCGATCTGCAGGGCTTCTGGACCAATGCGTCGCTGACCAGCATGCAGCGTACGTCTACCTATGCCGAGCAAGGACTGATTATTGCCGAGGAAGACCTGGCGCGCCTGACCGCGAATCATCACCAGAATGTGCGCCAGGCAACCGATGACGGCCTGGTGCAGGGCGAGTTGCTGGATGGCTCGGACCTTGGCCAGGGCCGCGGCTACAATGCTTTCTGGGTCGACCCGGGCACCCGCTTTGGCCAGGTACGCGGTGAGTATCGAACCTCCTGGATTACCCGTCCCGAAAATGGGCGGATTCCTTTTTCAGAGCAAGGCAATGAGCGCCGCCGGGAAGCCCGTGCGCGTTTTTCCAGTAATGATGGACCGGAAGGCCGGTCCCTGGGCGAGCGTTGCCTGATCGGCTTTGGCAGTACCGGCGGACCACCAATGAACAACGTGCTGTATAACAATCTTTACCAGATTGTGCAGACCGATGACTACCTGATGATCATGGTGGAAATGGTGCACGACGCACGCATTATCCCGATTGGTGGCGAGCACCGTCCGGATGCCATGGATCAGTGGCTGGGAGATTCGGTGGGCTATTGGGAAGGCGACACCCTGGTGGTGGAAACCGTCAACCTGCATCCCCAGCAGGCGCCACGTAATGCGGCACCGTTGTCCGACCAGGGCAAGATTATCGAGCGTTTCTCACGCTACTCCGATGACCAGATACTGTATGAATTCGAAGTCACCGATCCGGTGTACTACACCCAGACCTGGGGCGGCGAGATGAGTTTTAATGCCACCGACACCCGTCCCTACGAATATGCCTGCCATGAAGGTAACTACGGACTTATTGGTATTCTTGCCGGTGCGCGGCGTCAGGAGCTGCAACCGTCCAGTGAGGACTGATACCGGCTGCTGTTCGAAATAAAAAAGGGCCAGTTGGCCCTTTTTTATAGTGCTGGTCGCAGTGATTATTCAGCGCTTGCCGATTGTTCCCGGCGCCGAGTGTTCTCGGTGGTTTCCTTATCCCAGAACATGGTCATCTCCATGAACATGAACGAGGCGGACCAGGTAATCAGTGACAGGCCGGTAATGGCCTCCAGCCCGGCCAGAAATCGCAGACTCCCAGTGGGCACGATGTCGCCATAGCCCACCGTGGTGTAGTTGATAAATGAGAAGTATACGCTGTCGACCAGGCTGCCATTGAAGCTGCCGGTCAGATCGCCGAACCCGCCCTGATGGACCATAAGGTAGAACGCCACACCAAACAGGCCGACTTCGACGATGTGGGCGCAGATCGTGCCAAACACACCAAATACCACCCGCAGCCGCAGGCGTATCCGCATCCTTGGGATAATGTTGGACAGCAGCCGCAGGATTTCATAGTGGATGATAACCGTAATGGCCACGAGGGAAATGTTGATGATCAGGGCAGCCAGCAGCATAGGATAACAACAGGTGAGGCAGGGCTCAGTGGGTCAGGGAATAGATCAGGTAGTTGATGCCAAGTTGATAGGCTGAATTTGCATACTGGGTTGGATACCACTGGTCATAGGTATGCTCCCAGCCATCACCCATGTCGGAGTTCCAGTTGATCAGCACCATCACCCGCCCGTCATCGTCCAGGATGGCATGATTGCTGGCCACGTCGTAGCCAGCCTGGCCAACGCCGCGACGGCCACCCCGGCCCGGAATCATCTGCGGCCCATCGATATCGTAGAACGTGTGGTAGATCTCATGGTCGGCATGGAGTTCCACCAGTTCCCGGTCGGGAAACAGCATCGAGAAATCCCGGTAAAACGCATCCCATTGTCGGTCACCCCAGAAGTCATCAATCAACAGAAAGCCGCCGCGCAGCAGATACTCGCGGAGGTTTTCAGTTTCTGCTGGGGACAGGGACAACCCACCGTTGCGGCCCATTTCCAGAGCATACAGGAATGGGTAATCAAAAATTTCCTCGTCGTCAAAGCGCAGAACGATGGGTTCGCTCATGACCCGGACGTTGGTGAGACGGGCCACACCGCGCAGGAAATTTTCGTCCGACGCCGGAAAGTCGGTGGCCCAGGGACCGCCGTAGAACCCACCTTCGTAATAGCTGTCGTAGCGAATCCGCACGAAAGCGAATTCCCCGGCAATGTCATACAAGTCATCGTCGTTGGGCTGCGCTGCCACGTGGCTGCAGGCCAATGCTGCCATCAGCATGGGCAGCAGTACAAACCTGGCCGGGCAGCGATCTCGGGGCGGTGCTGGTGCCGTATGTCGGGTCATGGGGCGCTCACGGTTCGTTACTAGCTGTTGCAGGGCCCAGGGACTCTCGGGCGTTCAGGATCAGGGCCCAGTGAGTAGCGACAGTGTGTATCGACATAGTGCTGAGTTCAAGCTATTGTGCGAATTATGCCCTCAGAGGGCGGCTATCATGATGCCAGCCATACAATGTCAACGATCGGCTCACCTCGCGACCAGGTTTGTCCCGCGACTGTGGTCAGGCTGTGCCCTTTGTCTGGCCGCCATCATTCTGCCTGCCACGGCGCTGGCGCAAGATGCCGTTACCCTGAGCAACGACACCCTTGCGGCGCTGGCCCGCTATGAGCGGCAGCTGGAAGATCTCGAGACCCGCTACGACAGCTACCACGCCAGCCTGCTGGAACCGCTCCAGGCCATGGAGGCCCTGCTGGATGAACAGGGACAGTACCAGCAGGTAGCCGAACTGCAGGACCGCCAGCTGCAGCTGTTGCGCACCAGTCTCGGCTTTGAGCATCCGGACCTGGTTCCGGTGCTGGAAGGGATGATTGCCACCCAGATGCGACTGCGCAACTGGAGTCAGGTTACCGACCATCTGGAACACATTCGCTATCTGCAGTCTGTGAATCATGGCAATGATTCGGCGCAGGTGCTGGACGCCTGGCAGCGTCAGGCGCAGTGGCAGCTGAATCAGGTCTTTCTTGACCGGGAAGTGGATCGCGCCAGCCTGGTGCTGGATGCCCGGGACATCTTTGATGACACCCTGGATCTGGCGGAAGAGAAGTATGGCAAGGATGATCCAGCCCTGGTGCCCTGGCTTTATCGCCGGGCTCTCAGCCTTTACTACCAGGTCGCGCTATTGAATACCGACAGCGGCCTGGCTGGCCGTACCATAGAAGAAGTATCCCGCCGGGATGGTATGACCCGTCTGAATTCAGCTCGCCAGGGGCGTGTTTTTTCGCCGCTGGGCTTTGGCTCGGCAAACCGGATCCCCGTTGTTGACGGTGACGAACCGGTTGGCGTTGCCTATCTGCGCCAGGCGCTGAGCTTTATCAATGACATCGAAGATATAGCGCAAGCGCATGACGACGCGGAACTACAGGCCCTGACGCAAATTTACCACGGCGACTACCACCTGCTTATGGATCGCAGTTCGGGGCAGCGCGATTATCAGGACGCCCATGAACAGCTGGTGGCTATCGGCATTGATAGCGAACGTGTCGACCGCTTCTTCGCCCGGCCCATGCCAATACCCCTGCCGGAGTTTTTTACCAGTTTCGATGCGATGGAGCGCTATCAGCAGTCGCTGTACGCAGATCTGCCTGGCGCGGAAGAAAATATCGCCTATGTCGGTGTGTTCACCGCCTGGGATGAAGATGTTGCCGAGGTTGCCCTGCCGCAGCCACCAGCACGGTTCCCTCCCATGCAGATAAACAGCAATGAAGTGGAGCTGGAATTTCGCATCAGTTCGAGGGGCCAGGTCTCTTCAGTCGATGTTATCGAAGTCTGGCCGCACGAGCGCGAGACAGATCGCAAAGTTGAGCGCAAGGCCTGGCGGGCAGCGCGTCACATGCAGTTTCGGCCGGCCTTTGTCGATGGTCGCAATCAGACTACCCAGGATGCCCGCATACGTTATCGTTATTTCGTGCGTGAAGAACCCTGAGCCAGGCAGTTCGCTTTTTTCGTGATGATTTCGCAATGGGTCGGCCTGGTAGTAGAATCTGGCCAGCGATTGCGTTCGCGCTAACTTTTTTATTCAATCATTCACGCGAGGGAAAGCCCATGAGTTTGCGTCGAAATTTTTCCAATCAATTTAATGCCCTGTTACTGATGGGTTTTGCCTTACTGGTCGGCTGTGCCAGCTCGAGCGATCCGGCGCTGGATATGGCGGCGGTGGAATCGGCGCAGATCCTGAATCTGCGGGCTCCGCAGGCCCGTGTGCTGGCCAGCGGGCAGCCCAGCGTGGCACAACTGGAAGTCATGGCCAACGCCGGAGTGCGGCATATCGTCAATTTGCGCACCCCTGAAGAAGAGGTGGATTTTGATGAGCAGGCCACGGTCGAGTCCCTGGGCATGCGTTATTACTCGCTGCCGGTGTCCGGTGCCGGGGGCATAGACCGGGCCAACGCATCCCAGCTGCAGGAGATTCTCGATGCCACTGCCGGAGATCCCATACTGATTCACTGTGCCACCGGGAATCGGGTGGGCGGCCTGCGTGCCGTGCAGCATTTTGCCGCCAACGGTGATACTGATGCCGCGGTCAGTGAGGGCGAGCGCTGGGGCCTGACTTCAGAGCGCCTTCAGCAAATGTTGCGGGAATCGGCATTGAACGAATAGCCGTACTCTCGGTCAGGCACACGACTCGATCAAGCACAACAGATGGACAAGCGCGCTCATTCGAGCGCGCATTTATTTCAGGAGCCAGATATGAACGACAGTACCGCCACCGATAGTGGCCATTCCACCCTCAAACTGCCGCTAACCATTGTCGCCGTGATCTGTTTCATAGCCGGCCTGGCCCTGGGGCTGCTGGCGTTGGCCGGACCGCTGGCAGTGTGGCTTGGCATGGCAGATTTCCGGCTTGGTTTTGGCTTTCTGCAAATTGTAAATGGCTGGGCAGACTGGATTGCGGGAATCACGTTCCTGGCTGGTGTCGGTATTATTGTCGTGGCGCGTCAGCGCTCACTGGCGGCCGGCCCCAGGCTGGGTGGCCTGGCGCTTGCTGGCTGTGTCATCGCCGCGCTGGCCTGGTATGTTCCAGAAACGTTTCGTCCACCGGAAGGAACACCGCCGATCCATGACATTGCCACCGACCCCACCGATCCATTGCAGTTCGTGGCCATCGCGCCGCTGCGCGCAGATGCAGCCAATAACATGGACTATGGCGTGATGCCGGGCATTGATTCGGTGCAGCAGCATATCGACATGCAGACCAGCGCCTATCCCGACATTGTTCCGCAGGAGTTTGATGCCAGTCCGGAGGAGATTTACCAGCGGGCCCTGGATGCTGTCTCCACCCTGGGCTGGGAACTGGTTGACGCCGACCCGGATGCCGGTCGTATTGAAGCTACGGACACCACGTTCTGGTTCCGCTTCAAGGATGATGTGGTGATTGAGGTCGACACCGGCGCCAATGGCCAGACTGTGCTGCAGGCCCGCTCACTGTCGCGGGTGGGGCGCAGCGATGTGGGCAAGAACGCCGCGCGGCTGCGGGAATTCTTCAGTCTGATCTCATCCTGAGAGACAGGACCCGGGCAGACAGGGTTCTGAGAGAAACGATTCTGAGAAAAACGGATCTGAGTAAAAGGATCCCGAGCAGCGTACCGATCGGCAGCCTGGACGAGATTACTTCTCGTCCAGCTCGCTGACAATCTCGCCCAGCACATCCACCACTGCCGGGTCGAACTTGCCGGAGCGGACATACTTGCCCAGCTCGTTAAAGGCCGCATGGCCATCCCAGGGGTCGCGGTAAGGGCGCTTGGAGGTGAGGCTGATGTAGGCCTCGGCAACGGCGAGGATACGTGCTCCCAGCGGAATGTTGTCACCCTTGATTCCGGCCGGATATCCCGAACCATCATAATTCTCGTGATGGCATTCGATCAGCTCCAGCATCTTTTCGTTCTCGAAGCCGGCGTTGCGCAGCTTGCGCACGCCTTCCCGTGGATGCATGTGGATATGGGTGAAGTCATCCTCAGTCAGGCCGCCATTACGATTGAGAATATTCTCGGGCACGATGGTCTTGCCGATCTCCGACAGGTAGCCAGCTTCCAGAATGTCGTGCTTTTCCTGATCAACCAGCTTCATGCGGTCGGCAATCAGGTAGGCAGTGATACCAATCAGGCGTGAAAAGCCTACCGACCCATCCAGGCACTCCACCGGCAGCACCATATCTTCCGGGTAGGGTACAAACTTTTTGAGCTTGGGCTCCAGGTCCTTGAGCAGCTTGCTGGGCAGCTGGGGCGCTCTATCCAGCGGATTGCGGAAGCCGACGATCTCGTACAGGTGCACGGTTGAACGCCGGCCGCGAACCGCCAGGTCACGATGTTTGTCCAGGGTTACCGCCACTTCCGCATAGGCAACCTTGGCGTCGGAGTTGTCCGGCTCCATTTCCATGGCCTGTTTCAGATGCATGTGCGCCTGTTCCGGGTCATTGGCTTCACGCAACAGTTTGGCCACGGCGATGCGCAGGTCAACCTGGCGCGGGCTGGACTCGATTTGGGTCAGCAGGGCGTTGATCTGATCCACCAGCCCGGGGTTGTCGGAGTTGGTATAGGAAGACAGGCCAGACACCGGTCGGAACTCGAAAATCTCGCCGACATCCTTAAAGGTCGCTTCATCAACAGTGACCTTGCCTGGCTCGCACATGCTTTCAATACGCGAAGCCAGGTTGACGGTGTCACCAAAGGCGGTGAACGATTGCCGTTTGGAACCGATGATGCCGGTCGTGGCCACACCGGTGCTGATACCGATACGCAGCTTGAACGGATAGTTCGCCTTGCGCATCCGTTCCTGCATCTTGAAGGAGCAGGCTACGGCCAGCAGTGAGTGTTTTTCGTAACGGATTGGGGCGCCGAACTCGGACATGATGCCATCACCCATATATTTGTCGATATGGGCATTGTACTGAAGCAGAATGTTCTCCATGTCTGCCAGGTACTTGTTCAGTTCAGTAATCACCACTTCTGCTGAATGTTCTTCGGAGTAGGCGGTAAAGCCCTTCAAATCGCAAAACATGACGCTGATGCGGCGATTCTCGGTGCGAATCCGATTCTCGATCATCAGTTTCACCACCGCAGGGTCCATGGTGGAGTAGAGCGCTTCCTCTACTTTTTCCTTGTGGGCGCGAATCGACTTGGTTTTTTCTTCCAGTGCGCGAGTACGTTCTTCCACCTTGAAGTCCAGCTCGGACTCAAACTCGCGGATCGTGCTCATGGTTTGTTCCAGCAGCTCTGCATTACCGCTGGCCTCGGCCCGCGCCTTCAAAGCCTCGGTCATTTTTTCCTGCAGTTCGCGGTGGGTGAATCCGACGATGACCGCGGTAAGGATGAGAAAGCCCGCCCAGGTGAGAATGGATGCCCACAGGCCAAAGACATCAATATTGCCGGTGAAGCGGTCCGGGTAGAGGGAGGCAAAGATGACAATGACCAGGAAGGTGAAAAATGCACCCAGCACACCGGAGCGGATACCCAGGTAGTAGGAACTGAGTAGCACCGGCAGGTAAAAGAAGTTCAGAAACGAGAGCTTGGCTTCAACGAACCAGACGATGGCGCTGACCACGACCAGAATAACCAGGATAAAGACGCCTTCGAAGTTATCGATCAGGTATTGTTTCAGAGCTTCCATGATTTAACGAATTCCTTGACCTAGTAACATAGCGCCCCCGTTCCCCGGCAGGTTCGTGATGCTGAGGAGTATTTCCGGAAAAGAGCGTGAGAGTATGAGAGTATAGACGGGTCCTGTGATTTTTAAATTTATTACCCGGGACAACCTGCGGACTGCAGGGGCTAAAACCGGGTAGATTTAAGCACTTTTGCCGAACCCTAACAACTGCTAGAAGACTTCTGAAAGGCATACTTTGACCTGGTTCTCGCCGCCGGGAAAGTTCTGCCTGCCGGGGCTGGAATACCGGATCGGGGTCCCGATCGGCTGGCGGCCAGAAGCCGTTTTCATGGCGACCGAATACCGCCGGGATCCGTTTGTCCAGCCGTTCTATCTGTTCACCTCCTATTGCCCCCGAGACTGTTGCAAAGCGTGGCCCGCACACTATATTTGGTCGGACCAATTTGGTCAGACCAAAAAACCGGACCGCGATGACCGCTACCACCACAATCAGCCACGAGATTGCCGCCACCTTGCGCGACGAGATCCTGCGCCAGCAATATCGCAGTGGCGAACGCCTGCCGTCAGAACGTGACCTTGCGGGGCGTTTTGCTGCCAGCCGCGGCGCGGTACGTGAGGCGCTTTCGCAACTGGAACAGCTGGGCCTGATTACCATTCAGCCCGGTGGTGTGCGCATCAAGCCGATCGATGCCGCCAGCATCGCCATCCTCGGTCCGCTGCTGCGGCTTCAGGAGCAGCCGGATGGACACCTGATTGACCAGTTTCTGCAGACCTTCGCTGCGCTGGCGGCACTAACCGCTCGCGAAGCGCTTACCGTGGCCGACGATGCGCAGTTCAAGCAGATGCAGACGCTGGTGGCGTCGCTGCGTAAACACAGCAATGAGTTCGACTCCTCACAGCAGCACTGGGTGGCATTTCTCGAATATCTGGCTTCGGTCGCAGACAACCTGGTAGTGCGGCTGATAAATAACGATCTCAAGACCCAGTTTATGACCCGTATGGTCAAGGAAGACGTTAAACCGGCATTGAAGAAAAAGACGGTCCAGGACGTTTTGCAGAAGTTGTCCAGGGCTCTGGATAGCAGAGACCGGGAGCAGTTTGCCAATGCCGTATTGCGCTACTTTGACGAGTTACGCGCCGCGGTGAATCAATACCTCGACCAGCGCCTGGCCGGATAAACAAATCCCGGGCAAGCCATGGAAAACGCAACAGGAGTAATGCAATGAAGCGAATCGTAGTCCCCATAGCCATCCTCGGGGGGTGTTTGCTGTTTGCGTTTTATCTGGTCCGGACTCCTACCGAGGTCAGCGAAACGTCCCCGGAGGTGATTCCGGTGTCAGTGCGCGTAGCCGAAGTGCAGTACGAGTCCGTGCAGCTGGTGGTTGAATCCCAGGGCAAGGTGCAGGCCGCCCAACAGGTCAGCCTGTCAGCCGCCGTGGCCGGCCCGGTGGCATGGATTTCGCCGGATCTGGAAGCGGGCGGCTACGTGGAGCAGGGGCAGCCATTGCTGCGCCTGGAAACCAGCGATTTCGAGATTGCCCTGGCCAGAGCCGAGGCCACGCTGCAGCAGGCACGCGCCGAGGCGCAGCATTCCGGTCAGGAACTGGAGCGTTTGCGGGAAGTCGCCGAGCGGCGTCTGGCCAGCGAATCGCAGTTGCAGAATGCCCAGCGCCAGGCGCAGGTAGACCGTGGCCGACTGGCAGATGCCGAGGCCAACTATCGCCAGGCGCAGCTGGATCTGGAGCGTGGGGAAATGGTGGCCCCGTTTAATGCCGTAGTGCAGTTGCGGGAAGTCGAAGTCGGACAATATATCAATCGCGCCCAGAGTATCGCGGTACTGTACGGTGCGGACGTGGTGGAAGTACGGGTACCGCTGGCGATTCGCCAGCTTGGCTATCTCAATGTGCCGCTGGCCAGCCGCGGCGAGATTCCGGCTGAACAGGCGCCGGATGTCACCCTGACCGGAATATACGGTGGCGCCGAACAACAATGGCAAGGCAAGCTGGTGCGCAACGAGGCCTCCATTGATCCCAACAGCAATACCGTGCAAACCATTATCCGCGTACAGCAGCCGTCAGGAGACGGTCAGCTGCCGCTGCCGGTTGGCCTGTATGTGCAGGCCGCCATCGAGGGTCGCGAGGTAGACGATTTGGTCGCGTTGCCGCGCTCGGTAGTGCGCAACAATAACCAGGTACTGGTGGTGGATGCCGAGAACAAGATGTATTACCGGGACGTGGAGATTTACCGGCTGGAAGAAAATCGCGTCCTGATCAGCGGCGGGTTGTTGCCCGGCGAGTTTATTTGTACCTCTCCGATTCAGGCAGTGGTGAACGGCATGTCCGTGCAGCCAATCGTGGAGTCCCTCACTACCAGCCAGGCCGCGCGCTAACAGCAGCCGCTAACGAGGAGCGATTGACTCTTGAGAACCCCGATTACATGGTTTGTCAAAAATCCGGTGGCGACCAACCTGATGATGTGGCTGTTCCTGGCCAGTGGCTTTGTTGCCTATCTTAATCTGAACCAGGAAGAATTCCCGGACATCGACTTCGGGATCATTCAGGTCAGTGTCGCCTACCTGGGCGCAACTCCGGCCGAGGCGGAGTCCGCCGTGTGCCTGCGTATTGAAGAGGCTTTGGAAGGTGCCGAGGATATCGAGCGGATGACCACCACTGCCCGCGAGGGCGGCTGCGACGCAACTTTGGAACTGACCAGCGGTGCGGACCTGAATCGGGTGCTCAATGATGTGAAGGGCAAGGTAGACGCCATCACCACATTTCCAACCGAAACCGAACGCCCTATCGTGCGTGCCTTCACCGCCAGCGGTAATGTCATGACCCTGGCGCTGTATGGCAACACCGATGACCGCAGCCTGAAGCAGGTAGCGGAAGATATACGCAATGACATTCTCGATCTTGACGGCATCTCCACGGTCAATGTGGAATACCTGCGCCCTCTTGAGATTTCCATCGAGGTCTCGGAAATTACCCTGCGCCAGTATGGCTTGACTCTGGACGAAATCTCGCGCGCCATTGACCGCGCTTCACTGGACCTGCCGGGCGGTACCCTGCGCACCGAATCCGGAGAGATCCTGCTGCGCACCAAGGGTCAGGTGTACAACGCAAGCGAGTACCGCGACATCGTTGTACAGTCATTCCCTGACGGTACACAGATTACTCTTGGCGATATCGCCACCGTACGTGATGGTTTCGAAGAAGGCTATCTGGACGCCCGGCTTGACGGCGAGAACGCGGCCATCATTGATGTGCTGCGCGTGGGCGATGAGGATATCGTCAGCTCCGCCCGGGCGGTGCGCGAATGGATGGCCGCCACCGAACTGGATCTGCCCCAGGGCATGCGTCTCAGCGTGGTCACGGATTCAGCCGTAGCCACCCAGGAGCGCATCGGTACGGTTGCTTCTAATGCCTATACCGGACTGATCATGGTGTTGATCATTCTGGCGCTGTTCCTGCGCTTCAAGGTGGCTATCTGGGTCGCCGCCGGCATCCCCATTGCCATAGCCGGCGCCCTGAGTCTGTTTCCCACCGTCGGTCTGACGATCAGTTCGCTGACCGTGATGGGTTTTATCCTGGTGTTGGGCATCATCGTTGATGACGCCATCGTTGTCGGGGAACGCATTCACGCCTTCGAGCGCAAGGGTATGGATTCGGAGACGGCCGCCATTGAGGGCACGATGGAAGTTTCGGTGCCGGTGATTTTTGGTGTTGCCACCACCATTGCCGCATTTCTGCCGATCCTGTTGCTGGATGGGCAAATGGGCGCGTTTTTTAATGCTATTGGCGCCGTGGTGGTTTTTTGCCTGCTGGCCAGCGTTGTGGAGTCGCAGCTGATTCTTCCCGGGCACATTGCCCATCGCAAGACCAGTGGTTATTTCGGTGAGGGCAGTTGGGTCGTCAACCACTGGCAGGCGCTTCAGGGCAAGATCGCCAGCGCCATGGAATATTTTGCCGAGCACACTTATCAGCGCGGCCTGAAGAAAGTCCTGAAATACCGGTATGCAGCCTGGGCAACCGCCACCGGCGTCATCATTATCACCGTGGCGCTGTTGATGAGCGGCCGGGTGATCTTCCAGTTTATGCCTTCGGTGGAAGGAGACGTGATCTGGGGCAGTATCCAGATGCCGGTAGGCAGCCCGGGCCAGGTGACCGAGCGCTCTGTGCAAATACTCGAAGACAAAGCCCGGGAATTACGCGCCGAACTGGAAGCGGAACTGGAGCAGATGCAGGCCAATGGCCAGGCGCCGCAGTCAACCGAGCGAGTGGTAGACAGCGTTCTCACAATTATCGGCGGGCGCGCTCCACGGGGTGGGCCTTCCAGTCCCGGCCGCGGTGGCTCCGGCAGCAGCGAAGTGGCTGAGGTAGTAATGTACCTGACGCCTTTTCATGAGCGCGGGCAGATGAGTTCGGCGGACATTCGCGATCGCTGGCGCGACAAGGTGGGCAACATTCCCGATGCCCTGGAGCTGACCTTTGTCTCTGATTCCTTCTCCGCCGGCGAGGCCATTAATTTCCGCCTGGAGGGCCGCAACGAGGAAAATCTCAAGTTTGCTGCCACCCAGTTGCGCGAAGAGCTGGCCCGCTATCCCGGGGTTTTTGATATTTCCGACTCCTTCCGGGCCGGTAAGCAGGAGGTCCAGATCCAGATCCTGGAGCAGGGCAAGCTGCTGGGCCTGACGCTCAATGATATTGCCACCCAGGTGCGACAGGCATTCTATGGTGCCGAGTCGCAGCGTATACAGCGCGGATCCGACGATATCCGCGTGATGGTGCGTTACCCGGAAGAAGAGCGACAGTCGCTTGGCAATCTGGAAGATCTGCTGATACGCACGCCTTCCGGTGCGGAGGTTCCGTTTCTGAGTGTTGCCAGTTATTCGCTGGGCAACGGCTATTCCAGCATTAATCGCCAGGATGGTCGGCGAGTGATTACCGTGCGCGGTGATATCGATCGTACGGTGGTCAAGCCGGAAGAAATTCGCGGTGAGGTTATTGCCAAGTATCGCGACCAGTGGGAGCGAGAGCTGGACGTGGAAATGGTCCTGGGCGGTGAGGGTGAGCAGCAGATGCAGTCGCTGTCGGATTTATTCTCCACGTTTCCGCTGGCAATGATGGTGATCTTTGCGCTGCTGGCGATCCCGCTGAAGTCTTATACCCAGCCGCTGATCATCATGAGCGTGATACCGTTTGGCGCCATTGGTGCCATCTGCGGGCACTTCATTATGGGCGCCGACCTGGTGTTCTTCTCCCTGCTGGGGATTATCGCTCTGAGCGGCGTGGTGGTGAATGCCAGCCTGGTGCTGGTGGTGACCATTAATCGCCTGCGCGATGAAGGTGAAGGTATGGTGCGTGCGGTATCAATGGCCGGGGCGATGCGCTTTCGGCCCATCATTCTCACCTCGGCCACCACCTTTATAGGCCTGGTCCCGCTGATGCTGAATGCCAATCCGGCCACCTTCTTTATTATTCCGATGGCCATCTCGCTGGCTTTCGGCGTGCTGTTCGCCACCATCATTACCCTGTTTCTGGTGCCGAGCCTGTACCTGATTCTGCACGACTTTATCGGTCACACCGACACCCGTGAAGAACGCCACCTGGCTTACCAGCACCAGCCAGGCACCAGTTAAGCGGGTATCGCCTGGTTGGGTCGCCTACAGCTTGATTGCCAGGCGAATACGCTGGATAGAAATATCTTCCCAGACCCCTTCGGTAACGTAGGGGTCATTGAGTAGCCACGCATCCAGCTCCTCGCGTGAATCAAATTCCACGTACATGGTTGAGCCGATCATTTTTTCGTTGTCGCCCAGAATGGCGCCGCCAGCGATCAGGTGACCGCGATCGCGCAGTTTGGAGGCGCCTTCCAGGTGGGCTGGCCGCGCCTTTTCACGGCGCTCGGCGGCCTTGGGGTCGGTGCCATCGTAGGCGGTAATCATGAACTGCATAGCTGTATCTCCCGGAGTATTTTTCGCTGCATTCAGGCTGTGAACTGCTGATACAGATCGATAAACACCGGCAGCAGTGAAGCCATTAGCAGCAGCGCCATGGTGATATTGAAAATGCGCACGCTGCGTGGTTCTTGTAACACGCTTTTCAGCGCTGCGCCAAACCACAGCCAGAGCAGGATACAGGGCGCACCAAACACCAGGAATATCAGGGCGATGGTAAGTATCTGTAAACCATAGTTCAGGCCAAGAACGGTGTAGGTGACCGTGGCACCCACCGCCAGCGCCCAGGCTTTCGGATTTACCCACTGAAACGCTGCGGCCTGCAGGAAAGTGAAGGGTTTGCCGGCAGTCACTTTCATTTTGGTGACCGGGGCTGAGGCGATCCTCCAGGCCAGGTAGCTCAGGTAGGCGGCCCCGGCAATCTTCATCCCCGTATGCAGTATTGGCAAGCGTTCAAATAGCCCGGCCAGGCCCAGGCCCACCGCCAACACCATGACCGGGAAGCCGAGACAGATGCCGAGGTAATGCGGCAGGCTGCGGCGTATCCCGTAATTCAGGCCGGACGTCATGATCATCGTATTATTAGGGCCAGGTGTCACACACGAGACAATGGCAAAAAGGATTATAGCGACGAATTCCATGGCTATGCCGACAACCTGCCGGAGTCAGCTCTCCAAGATGTTGACCGCCGGACGCGGCGATCGATGTGGGTTTATGCGGGCGCCGCAGCGCGCATTGGGCTCAGATCAAGAAAGCTCGGCAGTATCGTGACTCCAGCCATGGCAGTCAAGTTTCCTGCCCCCGGCCCGATGGTTAAGACATGCATTCGCGCCGGTGAATGCGCAGTTGCCAAAAACCTGAGAATCCCATGCTGCTCGACGCCTTTTTACCCATCGTCATTGTTATTGTGCTCGGTCTGGTCCTGTCCCGTACGCCGCTTAGCAGCGGCCCGGTCTGGGAATTGCTGGAGCGATTGACCTACTACCTGTTCTTTCCGGCCCTGCTGGTGCTGCAGTTGTCTGCCACCCGGGTAGTGATGGATGGCGTGCTGGAGATCGCCATGGCCCTTGGTCTGGCGCTGTTTGTGCTTACCATCCTCATCGTCGGGCTGCGCAAGTTCATTGCCCCCGAGGCGGCAGCGCTGAGTTCGGTATTCCAGGGCAGCATTCGCTTCAATACCTATATTGGCCTGGCGGTGGTGGGGGCCCTGTATGGCGATGACGGCCTGCGACTGGCTGCCCTGTGTCTGCTTGTTTACATACCGGCCGTCAATGTCCTCAGCGTGATCAGCCTGACCGCCGGCAATCAGGACAGTAGCAAGCGTATCCTGGTTGCGGCGGGCTCCGTGGTCACCAACCCGCTGGTGCTGGCCTGTCTGTTGGGGTTACTGCTCAGTGAGGGCATCTTCCGGTTGCCGGATCTTGCCTATGAGGTACTCGAGATCATGAGTGAGCCGGCTTTGCCCCTGGGTCTGCTGGCGGTAGGTGCCGGTATTCGCTTTATTGCCCTGGGACAGCAGAGCTGGCAACTGCTGGTGGCGGGCTTCAACAAGCTGTTGGCCTTTCCCGCGCTGGTGCTGGCGGCTTGCCTGCTGTTTGCCCTGCCCAGAGACCTTGCGCTGGTGTTGCTGCTGCTTACCGCGCTGCCGGCGCCGCCCTCGGCGTTTATCCTGGCCCGGCAGCTGGGCGGCAATGCCCCGTTGATGGCCAATATCATTTCCCTGCAAACCGTGGCCGCGTTCCTGGTCATTCCGCTGTGGCTGGAGCTGGGTGAGCGTTTTCTGTGATCTGGCCGGGCGGTTTGACAGTTATCTGAGTATGAATTCACTGCGGTACTGGATATGACGCCTGGGCAAAAAGATTTCTGGTTTCTTCCGCTTGGCGGCTGCGGAGAAATCGGCATGAACCTCAATTTATACGGCCACGCCGGCAAGTGGCTGATGGTGGATTGCGGGGTCACCTTTGAGAAAACCGGGCAGGGCACCGGCAATCGGGTTGAGATGCCGGATCCGGTATTCATAGCCAATCGCCAGGAGTCCCTGCTGGGCATCGTTGCAACTCATGCCCACGAGGACCACATCGGGGCCCTGCCGCATCTATGGGAGCAGTTTCGCTGTCCTATCTACACCACGCCGTTTACGCGCAATGTGCTGCTGGCCAAATTCCGCCAGTTTGGTATCGATGCACCGGTGATTACCATCGGCAGCGAGCAGCAACTGGAGCTGGGACCATTTCGATTGCAGTGGCTGCCGATTACCCACTCGACACCGGAAACCCACGCGCTGCTAATTGAAACCGCGGTCGGTCGGGCCCTGCACACTGCCGACTGGAAGCTGGATTCGGCCCCGATTGTTGGTGCAGCGATTGATGAGCGGCAGTACCAGGCGCTGGCCGGGCCAGGGCTCGACGCCGTGATCTGTGATTCCACGAACGCTACACAGGCAGGCCACTCCACCTCCGAGTCAGAACTGTTTTCAGGCCTGCTTGCCGAGGTCGGCGAGTCCCCGGGACGCGTGGTGGTGGCTTGCTTCGCCAGCAATATTGCCCGGCTGCAGACCCTGGGCAACGTGGCGCATGTGTCCGGGCGCTATATTGGCTTGCTGGGGCGCTCTCTGCTGCGCATGGTGAGCAGCGCCCGGGCTTCCGGATATTTGACTGAAAATTTCAATACCGTCGATGCTATGGACCTGGGCTATCTGCTGCCCGGCGAGGCGCTGATTCTGGCCACCGGGTCGCAGGGAGAAGCAGGCGCGGCCCTGGGCCGACTGGCACAGGATACCCATCCCGACGTCAATCTCGCCGCCGGCGATCATGTCATCTTCAGCGCCAAAACCATTCCCGGAAACGAAGCAGCGGTGGCCAGCCTGATCAGCGCATTGACGGCGCGGGGGATCCGCGTGACCCACGCCGACGAATCCAGTCGCCTGCTGCACGCTTCGGGGCATCCCTACGCCGAAGAACTTCGGCAGATGTACACCTGGACACGACCGCGCCTGGCGATCCCGGTTCACGGTGAAGCGGTGCACATGCAGCGCAATGCGGAGATCGCCGGGCAATCGGGCGTCCCCGAGCAGCTGGTTGGCGTTAACGGCGATCTGTTTGATCTGCTACAGCACCGTTGCCATCAGGCCGCCGCCCCGGTGGGGCGGCTCTGGTACGACGAGGATCGCCGACGACTGAAAAACGTTTCCAGACCGGATTGCTGATTTTTTAACAGCACTGCGCTGGCAGTTTCCTCAGTTACCACTGGTTTTTCTTGCGCGTACACTGCAGCACTCGCAATTGTCTTGTATGGCTGGCGTCTTGTAGGAAATTGGCCTACGTGTGGAGACGCATTGAACTTGTTAAAGTCTGTCACGCTTATGCGCGCCAGCTATCATCAACTGCAAGCCACATCACCAAGGAGCAGGAAACGGGATTCCAGCCATGGCTAAAGCCAGTACCATGACGCAGGATGCGTCGACTCGGGACCGCAGCATTCGCACCCCGCTCATATTGCTTTCCCCGGTGGTGGCGTTGGTCATTGTCACCATCGCCGGCTACTTGTATTTCAGCCAGCAGCAGATTCGCTATGAGTTGCGCGATGACCAGTTTCGCGCCGCCACGCAGCTGGCCAGCGCCTGGCGCAGCGAGCAGGCGCGTATTCAGACGGACCTGTTCCTTCTTTGGCTGTCGGTCAACGACTTGCGCAGGGCAGATAGCGCTGCCGATCAGTCGGCAATCGGTGCTGTGCTGGGCGAATTTCTGGCAGCGCGCCAGAATCTCGCTGGTCTGGCACTGCTCAACGCCGAGCGCGGTGAATTGCTGATTCTCGGACGTGACGGTAGTCCGGCGTTACTGCCAGTTGGGCGCGCTTCAGGCAACGCCACCGTGGAGGCGTTGCTGATGCTGCGCGAGGCCCTCTCGGGGCGGCCATTGGGTAGCCGTTTTCAGCAACTGTCGATCGGCTCGGCCCAGCCACCTGTGACAGTGCTGACCTCGCTGTTGTCGCTGCCGTTAGCCGACTCACCTGCTTTGTTCACCTTCACCAGGCCCGAATCCTTGCTTGAGTCGCTGCCCGTTCCTGCGCTGGGTGCTGCGCACTACGGGCTGTTGGGCACCGACGGGCGGGTGGCGGCCCATGGCAGTAGCAGCGCTGGCTGGCAACTTGCTCCCGGCAATGCTGCTGATCACCCTGATTTGCCCGTGGCCGCTATCAATGCGGCAGATTCCGAGTCGCTTGATCTGCCGGAGGGGGTGTTGGGTTTGTCCCGTGCCTGCGCCAGTCTGGCCTGCTCGGGCGAGGTGGTGGATAGCTTTTTTGTACTCGCCGCGTTTGTACCAGCCACGGCACTGTCGCCATTCGGCTTGCTGGCCTCGGCACCAGGACGCTGGCTGCCGATGTTGAGCCTGCTGGCGGTCGTGGGGTTGATTTCCATCGTCGGCGCCTGGTATCTCGGCGCCACCATCACCGCGCTGCGGGACAAGGAACGGCGCCTGCGCCAGGCAACCATGCTGCAGGATGCCTTTTTCGAACGCAATCCGGAGATCATGTTTGTCAAAAATCTCGATGGCAGCTACTCCCTTGCCAACCAGATGTGCCGCAAGCTGGCTGGACTGCCGGATACCGATTTCACCGGGAAATCCAATATCGAGGTGTTTCCTGTAGAAGCCTCGATCGCCATGGAGCAACAGGACAGTCAGGTGATTCAGAGCCAGGAAGCCATGGAATTCCACACCCAGTGGGGCCGCGGGGAACGCATTACCTATTACAAGACGCTTCGTTTTCCCATGTACGATGACAACAATCGCATGATTGCCGTGGGAGGTATCGCCAATGACATTACCGACCAGGTCAACAGCCGTCACGCCCTGCTGGAAAACGAACAGCTGCTCAGGACTTTCATCGAGTCAGCACCGGATGCGGTGCTGATCAGTGACATGGAGGGCCAGGTGACCCTGGTTAACCGCCAGGCCGAACTGATCTTTGACTATGAGCGTGAGGAAATGCTCAACCAGTCGCTGTTCGACCTCATTACCGGCCTCAATAAAGAGCGCATCGCCGAAGCTTTCGACAATGCGGTTGGCGGCGGTACCGAGGTTTTCCGTGAAGCCATGGAATCCACCGGGCGGGGCAGTAACAATCGCCAGTTCCCGGTTGAATTTTCGCTGGCTCCGGTTATCACCAAGGAAGGCGCGCTGGCGATCTGCCTGCTGCGCGATACCAGTGAAAAAGCATTGATGGAAACCCAGTTGCGGCAGAGCCAGAAAATGGAAGCGGTGGGCAAGCTTACTGGCGGTATGGCGCATGATTTCAACAATTTGCTGGGCATCATTATTGGCAATATTGCCCTGGCGCTCAGACAGTTGCCGGATGATGAGCGCTTGCACAAGCGCCTCAACACCGCCATGAAGGCAGCCGATCGCGGTGCCGAGTTGACCAAGCGAATGTTGGCTATCGCCCGTCGTCAGCCGCTGCAGCCCAAGCCGGTTGCCATCAACGCAGTCATCGAAGAACTGGCGCTGATGCTGCCGCAGACCTTGGGTTCTGATATTGAAATGGAGTTGCAACTGACCCCAAACCTGCCATTGATTCTGGTGGACGAATCAGGTTTTGAAGGCATGCTGCTGAATCTGGCGATTAACTCACGCGACGCCATGCCGGACGGCGGAAGGTTTTCGATACGCACCTATTTGAAGGACCGGCGCGCCCTGGAGCAGGTGCTGCCCCAGACCCGCATACAGGACAGCCAGTTCGTGCATATCATGGTCAAGGACAGCGGTGCGGGCATGAGCGAGGAAGCCCTGAATCGTGCTTTCGAGCCGTTTTTCACCACCAAGGAGAAAGGCAAGGGCACCGGTCTTGGCCTGGCCATGATTTACGGGTTCGTCAAACAGTCGCGAGGATTCGTGTTCATCGACAGCAAGCTGGGCAAGGGCACCACCATTCATATCTACCTGCCCATCAGCAAAGACCCTGATCTGGTCGCTGAAGAATTTTTCGGCGACTCGGATCAGGCGCTGGAAGGCCAGGGCCGCACGGTATTGCTGGTGGACGACGAAGAAGAACTGGTCCAGATCGCTGAGAGCTTTCTGGAGGTTCTCGGTTTTACGGTACTGACCGCGACCAGCGGCCAGCAGGCCCTGGAGCGGCACGCAGCGGCCGACCGGGTGGATTTACTGCTCACCGACGTGGTGATGCCCGGCGGTATGAATGGCGTTGCCCTGGCCCGTGCCCTGCGTGAGCGGCAGCCGGATCTGCCGGTACTCTATGTCTCGGGGTTTCCATCGGGGGTCATTGAGGAAAACTCAGGCACCACGCTGGATGCGCCACTCCTCCACAAACCCTACAGTTTGGCGGCCCTGACCCGTGCCGTTGCTGAGACATTGCCCTCAGTAGCAGCGAGAAGCGTCTGAATCAAGGAACCTCTGATCAATTCTACCGGTGCTCTGCGGGCGTCTGTCGGGCGCTACTGCTAGGCGTCACGCGCAGGGAATGGCCAATCCCTTGCCAAGCGGGACAACGACGCAGTGGCGCCCGACAGGCCCCGCCCGGAGGGGTCTCCAGACGAGCCCACTGGCTTCGTTGCCTCGCCTTGACAGGCTGACGCATGCCGGCGGCAAGGCGCCTCGCCAGTGATCTCGTCTGGAGGCCAGAGCATCGGTAGAATTAATCAGCGGTTCCTCAACAGGCTTTTCTTTAATCTCGATTTTTTGTTTTGTGAACCGGTTCACTGTTTGTAAATCGTCCCACGAGTTTAATAGCAGTCCTTGAAAGAGTATGGCCTGACGGCTGGCTATTCTGGCCTGGACACACCATCTGGCCTGAACCTCCGGACCCTAACAGGCAGGAATCTGGCATTCACAATATGATTTATCTGGTGCACTCACAGCCGATGGACCCCATTAATAAAAAATTCCAGGATATCGCTGACGTCACGGAAATTGATGCGTTGTTGCGGCTGGCACACCGCCATCGCTGGAATTTCAGCTATACCGTGGAGTCGGAGCGTCGTCACGCATCCCACAACACCGAGCTGGTGGCGGTTAATAGCGAGGGGCGCACCATGACCGTGGGAAGTGAGGTCAAGTATTCCGGACTGCAGCCCGAAATGCCGGTTACCTTTCGCGCCCAGAGTGGCGGTATCAGCCTGCAGTTTGACAGTGCAATGATTGGCGTGGGCGGTAATGCGCTGTCCAACCGGCTGTTTTCCGAGTGCCGGTTTCGCTTTCCAGAGGCGGTGAAATTCGCGCAGCTGCGCAAGGCTATCCGGGTAGACTGCGAGTCCATCGACGATATCGGCGTCACGGTGTTCGCCAATGGCACCCGCCTGCAGGGCAAAGTGGCAGACCTGTCCACCACCGGCACCAAGATTCGCTTTCAGGGCAATCTATCCTACCAGTTCAAGAACTCGCGCATAGTCACCGATTGCCGGATGCGACTTCCCGATGGGGCCGTTCTGGAAGCACGGGTGAAATTGCTGGGCTTCTTTTATGACCGCAAACTGGACGTATCTTTTCTGCGCTGCTACTTCCTGGAAATTCGGGAAGACCGCGAAGTGTTGCTGGAAGAGCTGATTCAAGCCGCGCTGTCCGACGGCACATCCCTGGCAATGAATTTCTGAGCGGCACACCGCCAAATCTCCCACCGCGCGTTCCAGGTCTCAAGACTGATCCCCGCTCATCCCACGAGCCGGTCTGCTAAGCGTCCAGCCGAAAGCCCGTTCTGTCCTGAAACTGTCAATTTACGCTACTATGCTTTACACGTATTGATTCAGCTTTTACTGTCGGTCGCGGTTCAGACCTTCGGCCCACCAGCCGTTAACTTTCGCAATGCAATTATTCAAACTGACATACCTATCGCTTGTTCTGGTCATGGTGCTGGGCTCCTGCGCCGGATCCCTCGGGGGCGACGCACGTCCGGTGAGCGCAAACTACTGTGACAACTTCATGATCTACGACATGTGCGCCCGCGACACTAACCGCGACGGCGTCGTGGATTTTGTCTATTTCGAAGACACCCAGGAAGTGTTCATGTATCGGCCCGGCATGGGCCGGCGCATTCCGCGTAACCTGGGGCGACATCAATGTGCGATGGAAATGGATGAGGACCTGGTGGCCACCACCAGTCGCTTGTTATACATCGACGACGAGACCCCGTTCTTTGAAAAGCAGGATATTCGCGGTTCAATGATGATCAAGTACATCGCCTATATGCCGCGGGTCACCGCCTGTAATATGCGCGCCGAGCAGGCTGCTGAATCCGGTTCCTGATTGCCTGCAGTCCAGACCTGGTGCTGATACACCAATAGATTCTTCGCTTCCGCAGTTCACAACCCAACTGTCAGGCAGCATCTCCAGGCTCCAGGGCCCGCGACTTGCAATTTGTTACAGTGCGCAGCTCCCAGGTTCTCTATAATCCTTCGTCATCTAAGCATCAAGAATACCGGCCGGAAGCCGGAATAATAACAACAGGACGACTGCCCATGAGCCTCTTCCCATCCTGCGCCCGCGGACTGTGTCCGGCC
Organism: uncultured Pseudohongiella sp.; assembly: GCA_965212375.1. Classification (GTDB taxonomy): domain Bacteria; phylum Pseudomonadota; class Gammaproteobacteria; order Pseudomonadales; family Pseudohongiellaceae; genus UBA9145. The sequence continues at coordinate 597,368 of OZ243108.1, forward strand.
AGCGCCAATAACTCCCCCTGTGCGAATGTTTTTCGCCTGCTGCTGACCAGCCTGTTCTGTTGCGGCGCACTACTTTTCAGCCCTGTCATTCTGGCGCAGGACAATGTCGGCGATGATTCCACGGTGGTTTATCCCGCCTCCTACTTTACCGAATTTCGCCCGGTCACGGCGCTGGATATGATTAACCGGATTCCCGGCATGAATGTCTCCGGCGGGGGCGGTGGCGGTAACGCCAGTCGTGGTGGTCGCGGCCTAGGCGCCGGCAGTGGTGGCCTGCAGGTGCTGCTGAACGGCAAGCGCACCGCTGGCAAGAACAACAATACCTCGGCGCAGCTCGGTCGCATCACTGCGGACCAGGTGGAATATATCGAGATCATCCGCGGTACAGGCGGTGAACTGGATGTGCGTGGCAGCACCCAGATTGCCAATATCGTGATGTTCGAAACCCAGTCCAGCAGCACGATTTCCTATGAGATCAATGCCGATTACTACCACGACCGCGAGTATCAACCCGGCGGATCTCTCAGCTACAGTGGTCAGTCCGGCGACCTCAACTACATTATCAACGCCTCCGCAGAACCGCGTTACGATCACAACGTGGCATTCGAGCAAAGCGTGCTGGCAGATTTCAGCCCTAATGATCTGATCGCTGAAGACCGGATCCGGGACCAGACTTCCTATGAGTTTTCTACCAACCTGGATTACCGGTTTAGCGACAATCTCACCGCTCGCATCAACGCGCTTTATGCCGAAAACGACAATCCCACCACGGTACAGCGACTGACTACCGACCTGGCGGCAGTGGACGACCCGGTGTATGCCCAGCGCGAAGATATCCCTGGTGAGCGCAGCAACTGGGAACTAGGCGGTGATGTTGAATATCAGTTCAACAACGGCGCGCGTTTCAAGCTGCTGGCAATAGCCAACGAAGACGACACTGCCAGCACTCGCGAACGCTTCAACCTGTTTGACGATGGCAGCCAGACCAAGACTCTGTTTCTCGATAACAGTAATGTTATTACCGAGAACATAGTACGTGCTTCCTATACAACCGACCTGTTTGTCGACCAGGACGTTGAGTTTGGTGTCGAGGCGGCGCGCACCGTTCTGGACTCGGGGCTGCTGCTGGGTATGCAGTCCAGCACCGGTATCCCTTCAGACAGCCATGGTGGTCTGGTGCCGGTGGACGTGCCCAATGCGTTCACCACTGTTGAGGAGATGCGCTACGAGCCGTTTGCCATTCACAACTGGCAACTGAATCCCCGCATGTCGCTGGAAACATCGCTGGTTTATGAATATTCAGAAATCCAGCAGCAGGGCGACTTTAACCAGACCCGTGATTTCACCTTCTTCAAACCGAAGTTCGACTATCGCTTCGATGTCACGCCGCAGATTCAGTTGCGTATGCTGGTGGAGAAGAGTGTCCGGCAGATCAACTTCGTCGACTTTGTTGCGGTAACTGATACCTCCGACGAAGATTCCAATACGCTGGCAGGTAATAACAACCTGCGCCCGGACTACTGGTGGAACTACAACCTTAATGCGGAGTATCGGCTGCCGGATGATATCGGTGTGGTCAGCGCGAACATCTACAAACACCACCACAAGGACTTTCGGCAGCGCATCGACGTATCTACCGGGGACCAGTTAGCCTCTGCGGTGGGCAATATCGGCTCCGGCGATATGTGGGTGCTGGATGTGCGCACCAGTACCCGGATGAAGTTCATCAGTTTGCCCAATTTGCTGGTCACCACGCGTACCAGCGTGCGTACGTCAGAAGTGAACGATCCGTTCCTCGGCATCGACCGCAGCTTTGATAACTTCGAGCGCGGCCGTTTCGAATTCGGCTTTCGGCACGACATTCCACGCTGGCGCATGAACTATGGGCTGAATTTTAACAATCGCTTCGACGGCAACCTGACCCGTTATGACATCGAGGATCTGGAAACCGACGTTGGCGACCCTTTTGTCACCGCTTTCGTTGAAGTCTTTGCGTTGAACAACACGTCGTTCCGGTTCGACATGCGCAATCTGAGTGATGGCGTCCAGTGCCGCGAGCGCTATCGCTACCAGGGCCACATCCGTGACCAGATTCTTGAAGAGTACGAGAAGCGCTGCAACGGGTCCGGTCGGGTACTGACCTTTCGGGTGAGCGGTACGTTCTGACTTTGTCAGGCCGATAGGGCAGCTTATTCTGGCTCGCCGTTATCCTGATCGGGTAGCGGCAGCCGGAAACCGTGTGTGCCGTAGTGCGTGACCGGTATCGCGTCCGAAACGTGAACCGGAAAGCCCAGTGCAGTCAGGCGCCGACACATCCAGTAGTCTTCCGATAAATACACGCCATCCTCCACGCCCACCTGGAAGACATCGAACATCTCCAGGTTTCCCAGTCGCGCCTTCGGATCATAGCCCGGGTCGTTGTAGTAGATGCGGCCATCGGCACGGGCATCTTCCACCAGCGCTTTTACCGCCTTGCGACTCAACAGAATGATGGCCGTGCCAAGCTCACGGGTAATATATAAATTGGCTGCGACCTGGCGTTCATACTTTCCCGAATTACTGCGGGTGCGCCCTTTGGCATCATAGGCCTTGGCGGGTACCGCGGCGCCAACCACATCGAGATTGAAATCCAGCAGCGTTTTCAGACCGGAAGCAGGCAGGTGGATATCGGCATCGAGGAACAGCAGGTGAGTGAATTGCGTGCGGTGATGATAAAAGTAGGAAATCACCGTATTGCGGGCCCGGGTAATCAGACTCTCGTTGCCCAGTGAGGCCAGCGCGAAATCCAGACCCTGTTTCTGGTAGTCGAGCAGGCTGTTCAGGTAGTCCAGGTGTACCATTCCTCCATAGGCCGGAGTGCCAATCAATAGTCGCATGGTGATCTTCCGCAGCGGTTTTGACACGTTTATACGATATTCGGCCGTGCCGGGAAAACCCTAATGGCTTGGAGAGCTTACCCGGCTGCGCCATAATGCAGGCACAGTCATCGATATCAGGAATAACAACATGAATGGTTCCAATCTGGCAGTCGTACTGTTGCTTGGCTTGCTGCCTGGTCTGACTGCGACCAGCGTCAGCCAGGCGCAAAACGGGCAACTTGATGCGCTCATCGCCCAGCGTGCGGCGGCGATCGAAGACAAGGTCATCGCCTGGCGCCGGGATATCCACCAGAACCCGGAGCTGAGCAATCGCGAGTTCCGTACCGCAGCGCTGGTGGCAGACCACCTGCGCAGTCTTGGTCTGGAAGTGGAAACCGAAGTGGCCTATACCGGTGTTGTGGCGACCCTGGAAGGCGGCCGACCCGGACCGGTAGTGGCGCTGCGCGCCGATATGGACGCCCTGCCGGTAGTGGAGCAATCCGACTATCCGTTCCGCTCCACGGTGCGATCCACCTACAACGGCAATGATGTCGGCGTAATGCATGCCTGCGGTCATGATACCCATGTTGCTATTCTGATGGGCGCCGCTGAAGTGCTGACCTCCATGCGCGAGGATATCGCCGGCACCATCAAGTTTATCTTCCAGCCCGCCGAGGAAGGGGCACCGCCCGAGGAAGGCGGGGGCGCAAGGATGATGGTGGACGAGGGCGTATTGCTGGGACCAGACGTGGACGCCATCTTCGGACTGCATATCAGCCAGAGCTACGCGGTTGGTGAAGTGGGCTTCCGCTCGCTGGGTATGATGGCCAGCGCCGAGCGATTCGACATTACCGTTAATGGCCAGCAGACCCATGCCGCTCGTCCCTGGATGGGCGTGGACCCGATCGTGGTCAGCTCACAGATCGTCATGGGCCTGCAGACCATCATCTCTCGCCAGACCGATATCACGCGCGCACCGGCAGTGGTGACCGTGGGCACCATAGATGGCGGTGTCCGCAATAACATCATTCCTGATTCCACGACCATGACCGGCACGATCCGCACTTTTGATCCGGACATGCGTGACACCATTCACGAGCGAATCCAGCGTACCGTCACCAATATTGCCGACAGTGCCGGAGCCGGAGCCGAGCTGACGATCTATCCCGGGGTGCCGGTTACCTTCAATGATGCCGAGCTGACGTCGCAGATGGCGCCGACTCTGGAACGCATCTATGGCGAGGCAAATGTCTTCGAGTCACCGCGCATTACCGGTGCAGAGGATTTTTCGTTTTATCAGGAAGAGGTGCCGGGTTTCTTCTTCTTTATTGGCGGCCGGCCGGTGGATGTGCCCGCTTCGGAAGCGATCCCCAATCATTCGCCGCGCTTCTATATCGATGAGGATTCATTGCTGCCAGCGGTGCGGGCGATGACCACCCTGGCGGTGGATTATTTAAATGGTGCTTAGCAGAGTGACCCCTGGTTCAGTCGGAACTGGTGCGCAGTTCCAGAACCTGTTCGGCAGATGCTTCAAGCCTGCCAGCCCGCGGCTGGCGCTTTTTAAGCCACATGTAAATGCCGGTTACAAACAGGCCGGTCATAAGCAGGCCGCTTAGAAAAACCAGGATACGACCGGGCAGTCCCAGTGCGTCACCGTTATGCAGCGGAAACATCCAGGTGAGCAAGGTGCTGCCAGCTGGCAGGTCGCGGGCATCCCAGACCTCCAGAACCTCACCGTCGTATTGATCGATATATACGGTGCTGGCGCCATACTCGTTCCACCATTCCTCCGGGTGCATAAAGGTCACCCGCCAGGTTGCTGCCGCGCTGGCAGGCAGATAAAGACGCGCCATACGTGAGTCAGGGAATACCGACTGGCCTATCGACGCCGCCTCATCAATAGAGATTTTCCCGGGCCCGGGTTGAGACACCGGGTCAGGGTCTGCGCGTACCGGCAAGACGGCAGCAACTGCGGTCTCGAACGGGTCATGCCAGACAATCTCGATGCCGGTGACTGCCAGCACAATAAGCAGCGGCAGCAGGTAAACGCCGGTGGTCTTGTGCAAATCGTAATTCAGGCGAAAGGCTCCGGCTCGGGACCTGACAGTAAAAGCCCGGCGCCATTGGCGCTGGCCCTGGCTTATCTTGGGCCACCAGATGACCACGCCGGTCAGACAGAAAAACAGCAGGCAGAAACCCATCACGCCGACCACCAGCTCGCCAACCGGCCCGGCCAGGAACGCCAGGTGCAGGTGATAAATCCAGGTGACCGGGTACTCGCCCCAGATCCGCACCGCAAGGGCTTCACCGGTCCCGGGATGGGCGCTGACCTCAATGGGCCCCGCCGCGTCTTCAGGTGTGGGAAAGCGGATAATGTGCGGCGCGCCGCGGTGACGACCCAGCATCAGCCGGGTGGGTTCGCTGCCGCTGTTGACTGCGGCACGAGCGTTGTCCAGCGCCAACTGAAACGGTGCCAGTTCAGTGACCGGCTCAAAGTCTGCCGTGGCCGGTGCCAACAGTTCGTCCAGTTCCCGATCGAATACCAGCAGGCTGCCGGACAGGGCCGTCACCGCCAGTAGCACACCGAGGGTTAGCCCGGTGTACTTGTGGAGGATGATGAACAGTTGACGCATGGAAACGATCTCTTACTGGTTGCCTGGCACTGCGGCCGGGAAGTTCATTTAAAAATTGAGATTGTAGGCCAGGCTGAAGCTGCGACCGATACCTTTAAAGTTTCGACCGTCATTGCCCAGCGTCTGGGAAAAATAGGTGAAGTAGTCGGTGTTGGTCAGATTCTGCAGTCCAAGACGGAGCGAGCCGGTCCCGATGTTGTATTCACCAAACAGGTCGACGGTGGTATAACCATCAAAGCTATTGGTTGTCACGCCAGCGGCATTGTCGAAGTCACGATCCGCTAAATAGTTTACCTGCAGCCGAGAGGACAAATCATCACTCCAGCGCCGCTCCCAGCTCAGATTCAACCGGTTCGGTGACATGTTGGCCCCGCTGAGATCGGTATCTACCGAGCCGTCATCGTTGGAGTCATACTGGCCGTCGGTGTTTGCGTAACGCAGGCCGAGCGTGTCATTGCTGGTGGCGAACCACTGCGTGCGAAATTCAAAGCCATCGATCTCGGTTCTTTCTCGTTGCACGCTAAAAATGCCGTCGGCATTGGCCTGCAGACGCTGGCCGAGATCGGAGTCTGAGGTGTAGTAGCTGAGCTGAGCCGAAACCACCTGGTTGTCGAACTCCACACCCAGTTCCGTGTTCTCGGTGATGATCGGCTCCAGATTCAGGAACGTTTCTACATCCTGATTGGGGACGTTGATGCCGCGCAGCACCCGGCCCACGTCGGGCATGGAAAACCCTTCCGAATAATTCGCGAACAGGCGCCAGGTTTCACTGACATTGTAGGTCGCGCCGATGTTGCCAAGGGTTTCATTGAAATCGGGTTCACCGCCAGCAACAAACTGGCCGCCGTTGTAGGAGAATAGCGTGGTGAAGTCGTCCACTTCGAGGGCTGCTCGTTCATGCCGAACGCCGACCGTGACAGTGAGGTTTTCGATTCCGGTGTGGTCGGCCTGGGCGAAGTAGGAGATGTTGTCGTAGCTGGTCTCCGGCACCCAATTGCGTCCGGTGAGTACCAACTGCTGGAAAGTTTCATCGCTGAGGTAGTCGGCGCCATACACCAGGCCTACCGGCAGGCCGCCCAGATCATCCAGTGACAGAGTCAGTTTGAAGCCACGCTTGTCCGAGTTGTTCTGCGACTGATCGTACAGGTCCGCACCAAACGCCGGGTCCTGGAACGTGCCAAAGGTGCCACCGCCGTAGGTACCGGCGAAAGACTGGTCAAATCCTTGCAGGCGTACATCGTGCCCGAAAAAATCTTCGTTGGTGTAATTGACGCTGAACATGGTGACGTCGTTGCTGACCGGCTCACCCGGTATGCTGCCGGGTTCGGCGGTAGTGGGTATACCTGCGGAAATATCACCATTGACTGTTACCCAGTCGCTATTGCCTTCCAGATTGAAATCGTTGACGGTTAATTCCAGGCGCTGATCATCCCACTCGTAACCGGTCTTGAGGAACAGGTTCAGGGTGTTGGCATCCATGGTGTCGCCCTGGGCGTTGTCGAACCCGACCAGTTGGCCGTTGGCATCGTAGTCCACTCCGGTGGCGCGATAACTGACACTGGCCAGCAGGTCGACATTGCCACTGCGGCCGGACAGGCTGTAATTGCCGCCATAACCCAGGCTCTCGCCGAGATCTTCTTCCTGGCCAAAGGACTCCAGGCGCAGGTTTTGCTGCCACTCATTCTCGGGACGACGGGTGATCAGGTTGATGATACCGCCGGAAGCCCCCAGGCCGTGGATGGCATTAGCGCCATGAATCACTTCTATGCGCTCCAGCATCAGCGGATCAATGGTGTGTCCATCGCGTGAGCCGTCCCGGAGTGGATTGGACTGCGGCACACCGTCCACCATGTACAGCGGATCCCGGCCACGCAGACTTTCGCCAAAGCTGGTCATCTTCTGGCGACTGGGCGAGAAGCTTGGAATCAGGTTGCCCAGTATTGTGGACAGGTCGTTGTTGATGTTGATCTGCTGGTTGAGTTCCTGCGCGTCAATCAGGGTAACCGTATTGGGTATCTGGCTAAGTGGTGTATTGGAGCGGGTGGTGGTGATGAGGATTTCTTCCATCACGCCAGTACTGTCCTGGGCCAGGGCTGTAGTGCTTAGTCCGACAGCGATAGCCAGGCTCAGCAGATTGCGTGCTGCAGCAGTGGTGGGTAAAGAATGTGCGGTTAACGTGTTGGGCATGGTTTGGTCCTTGGCAATGTTGTTTTTGCAATCGGCTTGCTACCGGTAATGATCTGGGTGGCGCCTGGAGAAACCGGCTCCAGGATAGTTGGCCGAAATTTAGCATAATGCTAATAGTGGAGTAAATAATAATCATTCTTATTTAGAATGATATGGGGCCGGTTGCCATGGAGGACTGGCTTGCGTCAGGCAGGCGGGGCGCCGGACTCACAAGCGGTGCGGGGTCAGTTTCAGGGTTGGGTGTTGGAGATCCAGACCGTCTGATACGGCTGGAGCTGCAGCTGCTGAGCTTGGTCCTCGTAGCGCTCGCCGCTGATCAGGTCGTGCCAGATGTCAGTGCCAATGAGGTTGATGTCTGACAGGTTAATAGTCTGAATGGTGTCGGTGATATTGCTGAGTGAGAACACGCTCTGTTCGCGATCGATACTCTGTCGCCAGAATGCAAAGACCTCTGTGCCCAGGTGCAGGGTGAACTGGGTGGCGTTGGGGTGGAAGGCAGTTTGCTGACGGCGAATCTTTATCAGCCGCGTCATTTCCCTGAAGATCGCCCCATGATGACTGTCGCTATCCTGCAGACAATCTTCCAGTTCCTGCTGCTGCCAGATATGGCGGTTGATGGATCGCGGCCGGCCGGTATGCTCCACGCGCCGGTAATCATTGCGTGACCCGAACAGGCTCTGGATATACACCGCGGGAATGCCTTCCAGGGCCAGCATGATGGTGTGGGCGCAGAGAAAGCGCTGGATTCCCAGCTCATCTTCCCCACTGTGCATGGTGCCCTTCAAGGCATCCGCCAGGGTGATGTTCAGCTCATAGGGTTTGTCATAGCCTTCGCGGGCCCGCCGGTAAGTCACGCGGCCGCCGAATTCCTTGATCGCTTCCACCATCTGGGTGCGCTCATCATCACTGAGCAGCCCATCCAGTGGCCGCAGCCCTATGCCGTCATGGGAGGCAATAAAGTTCAGGTAGGCGGTGCCATTGCGGGCCGGCGGCATACTCATCATCCAGGTCTTCAGGTGCCGGCAATCACCGCTTAGCAGAGTGAATACCAGCAGCGGCGGCAGGGAGAAATTGTAGATGACATGGGCTTCGTTAGCGTTGCCAAAGTAGGTAAGATTTTCCCGGTTCGGCACGTTGTTCTCGCAGATGATAATGGCTTCTGGCGAGTGATGTTCAATGAGTGTGCGCAGCAGTTTGATAATTTCGTGAGTCTGTTGCAGGTGGATGCAGTCGGTGCCGATTTCTTTCCAGAGAAACGGCACCGCATCCATGCGGAATACCGTCACGCCGTGGTTAAGGTATTTGCGGATGATGCGCACGAACTCTACCAGCACATCGGGATTGCGGAAGTTGAGGTCTACCTGGTCGGCACTGAATGTGCACCATACGTGACGGGTGCCATCAGCGGTTTCCACCTCGGTTAGCAGCGGGGAATTGCGCGGCCGGACGATCTTGCTGGTATCGATATCCGGATCGGCCTCGACAAAGTAATCCTTGCCCGGGTCGAGCCGCTTTTTGAAATTGTCGAACCACAGGCTGCGCGCCGACATATGATTCAGCACCAGGTCGGACATCAGTTTGTAGTTCTTGCTGATGGACTCAATGTCGCTCCAATCCCCCAGAGCGGGATTGACTTCCAGGTAGTCCATGACCGCGAAACCGTCATCGGAACTGAACGGGAAAAAGGGCAGGATGTGAACGGTGCTGATTACGCCATCGAGATGGTTATTCAGAAATCGTTTCAGGGTGTGTAGTGGTTTCTCGGCATCATTCTTGATGGTGTTGCCGTAGGTAATCAGCAGGCAATCGCTTTCACTCCAATTGTTGCTGTGCGGGGTTGGCGCCTGCAGGTTTCGGCCCATGCCAATCTCGGCCACCAGCCGGTCAATCAGCCCGACACTGAAAGCATCGCCGTAAATGACCCGTAAGTGTTCGCCAATCCGGCGCCGGAATTCCTTTTCTAGATTTACTGCTTCATCCATAGGGCTCAGTTTTTCCCGTACTCCTGAAAGTCTTCTTCAACGGCGGCTTTGAGCTGTTCCAGAATATCCGGAATGGCGCTGATGACGCGATTCCAGCTGGGAATAAAAGGCTTGTCCATGGGACGTTCCAGGAAATGATCGCCGGCAACCATCAGGTTCTTGGCAAACAATTCAACCGCCTCTTCTTCCATGTGCCGGTCATACTCCAGGCCGTTGATTCTAGCATCGTTTTGATAGGTGTCGACGAAGTCCAGGGCGATCCGGTAGTAGCTTGCTTTTATGGTGCGAAATTTTTCGGTTGAAAAAACTTCACCATTGGTGGCCAGCTTGCGGTATAGCGCCTTGGCTATATCGATAGTCATCTTCGACAGCCCCTTATCCCGGTCTTCGATGGACAGGTCCTGATGCTTGTGATCATAGACATCGGCAATGTCCACCTGGCACAGGCGATTGGTGGCGTAGTTGCGCTTCATCTCGGACAGCACGCCAATTTCCAGGCCCCAGTCGCTGGGGATTCGCAGGTCATTGATCACGTCGGAACGCATGGAAAATTCACCGGCCAGTGGATAGCGATAGCTGTCCAGGTAGTCGAGAAATTCGCTGTGACCGCAGACTTTCTTGAGGGTGCGAATCATGGGCGTGACGAACAGGCGCATGGCACGACCACCGATCTTGCGCCCGGCGATTCTGGAATAGTAGCCCTTACAGAACTCGTAGTTGAAGTTCGGGTTGGCCACCGGGTAGATCAGTCGCGCCAGCAGGCTGCGGTCATAGGTCAGAATATCGCAGTCGTGCAGCGCCACCGCTTCGCATCTGCCCGATGCAAGAATATAACCGTAGCAGTACCAGACATTTCGTCCCTTGCCCATTTGCATAGGGGCCAGCCCAAACTCTTTGAGCTGCTCATCAATAGCCTTCAGGCGGGGGCCGTCATTCCAGAGAATACGATGATGCTGCGGCAGTCGTGAAAAATAGTCCAGGGCATGCTCAAACTGCTGCTGGTCAGCCCGGTCCAGACCGATGACGATTTCATCCAGGTAAGGGACCTTGGTGATCTCGTCGATGATGCCCGACAGGGCAGGACCTTCCAGCTCTGAAAACAGGGACGGCAGCACCAGACCCATTGGCCTGGCTTTCTTGAACTTTTGTAGTTCCTGTTCCATGTCGTCCAGAGGACGCTGGCCGAGATTGTGCAGCGTGGTAACAATACCGTTCTGGTGAAAATCACCCATGGTTCAACTCCCATTTGCAGCGAGATTGCCGCTGTCCAGTAATTGCAGGATTTCCAGCATGGCATCCTTCCAGCCGGCCGGGCCGGGTCGGCTGGTACGAATAATTCGATTCGGTTGGTGCAGTTCGATGCGGTCAGACTTGGCGGATTTAATGATGACTGCCACATCTGCGGCCTCGAGCATCGCCGCGTCATTGGGACTGTCGCCCAGGGCCACGGTGATGACCTCTACGTCAGCGGATTGCTGTTGTTCCAATGATTGTTCCGTTGATCGTTCCCGCAACTGTTGCTTTAACTGATCCCTTAGCCAGGTCATCGCATTGCTCTTGTCGTGCTGGCCCTGAATACTGAGGAAGCGTCCGCCTTCCAGCAGGGACAGATCCATACCGGCAAGCTGCTGCTCGAATTGCTGGCGGCTGGATGCCGCGCCGCGCCATAAAATTGGTTCACTGAACTGCCGCTGCCGCGCCAGATCCGCTTCGGGCTCTTCCAGCCCGGTGAGTTCGCTCACCTGTTTGGCGCTCCAGTCGGCAAAGCCTTCGAACGGGTAGCCGTGCTGTTCGCGCAAGGCGTGTACCTGGGGCAGCCAGTCATCGCGCAGGGCGCCAAACACTGTCGCCGCATCGGCTGTAGTCTGATCCGGGAAAAACAGCGCGGCGCCGTTTTCGCAGACAAAGGGTGCGGTAAGCGACAACCGGGTCTGTACTGCCTGCATCTCGGCGGCGGTTTTGCTGGAATTCAGCACCATGAGGATCTCTCGCTCGCGCAGTGCGGCGAGCGCGGGTGCGGCGGCCGCAATGGAATAGCTCTCGTGCTCCATCAGGCTGCCGTCGAGGTCAGTAAACACTAACAAACTCATGGGATTGTCACCGGGGTTGCATATTATTATCTGCCTTCCTTGATTCAAGAACTGCGCCAGATCGGGGACTTTCAGCGCGTTTCTGGCCGGATTCTCGTCTATCCTCTCTACTCGTTGTATTTAAAGAGAAATACGCGACTATCCCTGGCGTTGTACGAGCACTGTTGGCGCATGGTCGTGCCACCCAGTGGTGCATTGCGTCCAGGCGCACCAAAATAAGGCGCCCCATGACGAAATTGCTATTTGTCGCTCGGGGTTGACTGCAGAATCTGCCAGATGCGATTGGCGGTGATTGGCATGTCCAGGTGCCGCACACCATGCTCCGCCAGGGCGTTCACCACGGCATTGACCACCGCCGGCGGGGCACCGATGGCTCCAGCTTCCCCGGCACCCTTGATACCCAGCGGATTGGTGGTGCACGGCACCTCATTGCGCTGGAAGCGAATCATCGGCAGATGATCGGCACGGGGCATGGTGTAGTCCATAAAGCTGGCGGAAACCAGCTGCCCACTGTCGCTTTCATAGGCACAGTATTCCAGCAGGGCCTGACCGATCCCCTGGGCGATACCGCCATGCACCTGGCCTTCCAGCAGCAGTGGATTGATAACGCGGCCGAAGTCGTCCACCACCGTGTAGTCAACAATGTCAATCACGCCGGTGTCGCGGTCGATTTCCAGCTCGCACACGTGGGTGCCGTTGGGGAAGGTGGCAACTTCGGGGGCAAAGGTTTCCGCCTCATCAAAGCCCGGTTGGCCTGCTTGGCTGGCGGCCTCGCTGGCCGCAGCCGCCACGGCCTTGAACGACTGGATCCGGTCGGTACCCACGATGCGGAACTCGCCGGCAGTGAATTCCACGTCGCTCACCGCGCACTCCATAAGTTCGGCGGCCTTGGCTTTTGCCCGCTCGATAATCTTTTCGGACGCCATGCCGATGGCCGAGCCACCCACGGGTACCGATCGGGATCCCATGGTGCCGCCGCCGGTGGCGATCAAATCTGAATCTCCCTGCACGACAGTGATGTCATCGAAACTCAGACCCAGTCGCTCACAGAGTATTTGCCGGAACGCGGTTTCGTGACCCTGGCCATTGGATTGTGTGCCAATATAAAGGGTGACATGCCCCTGTTTATCTACGGTGAGGCGGGCCTGTTCCGGTGCGCCGCCAGCGCAGCGCTCGATGTAGCTGGCCAGGCCGATGCCGCGCAGCTTGCCCTCCGCCAGGGCGCGCTGGCGGCGCTGGGGGAACTCTTCCCAGCGGGCCAGCCGCATGGCGTCTTCCATATTGCGACCAAAATCGCCGGAATCGTAGGTGGCACCCAGAGCGGTGCTATAGGGCATTTGCTGCGGAGAAATAAAATTGCGTCGGCGGATGTCATCCGGCGTGATGCCCATTTCCCCAGCGGCGACATCCATCGCTCGTTCGATGGCATAAATCGCTTCGGGACGACCGGCGCCGCGGTAGGCATCCACGGGGGCGGTATTGGTAAACACCCCCTTGACCTCAACGTGGGCGGCAGCAATGTCATAGCAGCCCACCAGCATGGCCACCCCGGCGTCGGTGGCTACAAACGGTCCGGCCTGGGACAGGTAGGCGCCCATGTTTGCGGTTGTCCTGACCCGCAGGCCCTTGATGCGCGCCGCACTGTCCAGCGCCAGTTCCAGCCGGGAAATATGGTCGCGGCCATGGGTATCGCTGACGAAGGCCTCACTGCGCTCGGCGATCCACTTCACCGGCCGATTCAACTGGCGCGCGGCAAACATGGTGGCGACATATTCGGGATACATGAAAATCTTCATGCCGAAGCCGCCGCCCACATCGTGACAAAGCACGTGAATGTCCTGTTCCGGCACATTGAAAATCTGGCCTGCCAGCATGCGCCTGAGCATATGCACGCCCTGGCAGGAAACATGCAAAACCAGCCGGCCATTGTCGGTATCGGCGATGGCGCCGCGGGTTTCCATGGAGTTGGGAATGACCCGGTTGTTGACGAGTTCCACGGCCACTACCTTATCGGCGCAGGTGAAGGCGTCGTTGGTAGCCTGTTGGTCGCCGGCCTGCCAGTGGAAGCACTGATTATGGCGTGCGGATTCCCAGATTTGCGGCTGACCATCCGCCAACGCGGCGCCGGTTTCCACCACTGCATCCAGCGGTTCGTAATCCACCCATAGCTGCTCGGCCGCATCAATTGCCTGGCTGCGCGTTTCGGCCACCACCAGGGCAACCGGATCGCCGACGAAGCGCACGACCTTGTCCGCCAGGGCGGGTCGCGGCGGCTTGTAGCAAGGCGAGCCATCAATGTTGCTGGTGCCGACATTGCAGGGCAGGTCGCCAATGTCCGCAGCGCGCAGGTCGGCACAGGTATACACGCCGAGTACTCCGGGCAGGTCACTGACTGAATCGGTGTCAATTTCCAGAATGCGGGCGTGGGCGTGGGGAGATCGGGTGAAAACGCCCCAGGACTGGTTGGGCAGCGTCAGGTCTTCAATGTACTGGCCCCGGCCAGCGGTAAAGCGGCGGTCCTCAATCCGGGTGGCGGCCTGGCCGACTCCAAATTTTTCCATGCTGACGGTCCTGTTTTTTTGGCAAATGTGTGGGCGAGCAGGATTTGCGACTGGCTTGATGAACTGGTTAGACGACTGCGATTAGCAATCAGGAATGATGCTTACGGTCGCGGCTCTGGAATGAGCTTACCCCAGGCGGGACGGTCTTTGAAACCGCGACGACTGTCCCGGCAACGGGATTCTGATGCCGGGTCTGCGGTCTTCCCGTGCAGCCCGAAGCGATACCTGATCGATTACCCTGACCACCACTTTAGCCCTGATTCTACTCTGACCGAGGCATCTACGGGCAGCTGAGACAATACGGGATTGCTAATGAGAAGCATTATCAATATTATCCCGGTTAACTCTTTCGTTTTATTGGAACCTTACCGCTATGTACAAGAATCTGGCTCTGACTACTCTTCTGGGTCTTCTATTGGCTTCTCCCGTGTTTGCCCAGGTGGGCAACAATCAGGGGCTGGTGAACCCGAATCTGGCCGACACCGCCGAATTGACCGCCTTGCCGCACGTCAACGCAGCACTGGCCCAGGCGATCATTGCTGCCCGCCCTTTGCTGACAGCGGCGCAACTGGATGCGGTGGTTTCGGCATCTCTCAATGCTGACCAGAAAACCGAACTCTATGGCCGCCTGTTTCGCCCCTTGAACCTGAATACCGCCAGCGAAGCGGAGATCATGCTGATCCCGGGTATGACTGGCCGCATGGCGCATGAATTTGATGAGTACCGGCCTTATTCCAGCATGGAGCAGTTCCGGCGCGAAATCGGCAAATATGTGGATGCCGACGAGGTGGCGCGGCTTGAGCAGTACGTGTTCTCCCCGATGAGCCTGAACACTGCATCGGAAGACGATTTCATGACCATTCCCGGCATGACCGGTCGAATGACCCATGAATTTGAGGAATACCGTCCCTATAGCAGCATGGAGCAATTTCGCCGCGAAATTGGCAAGTATGTGGATGAGGACGAGGTGGCGCGCCTGGAAAGCTACGTCACTCTTGATTAAGCCACTGATTAAGCCACGCCACAGCGCTTTCAGTGTCGGTATCCTCGATCGCAATACGCGCAGCCACAACGCCGTATAGTCTCTGGCTGCTGCTGGCGCTGCCCGGTTTTTACTGGCTTGTTGGCTACCAGCAAGAGACGGTCTTCTATGGTGAGCTCATCCATGCCACGGGAGATCTGGCCCTTCAGCTGTTGATTGTCACTCTGGCGATCACGCCGCTGGGTTTATGGTTTCCGGGCACCGTCTTGGTACGCTGGCTAAAGTCCCGACGCCGGCACCTGGGCGTGGCGTCGGCTGCTTACAGCCTGCTGCATACGCTGGTCTACATCGAGCGGCGCCCGGAGCTTGGCTACATCCTTGAGCAAGCCGCAGAAATAGCCATGTGGAGCGGCTGGCTGGCGCTGGGCATCATGATGGTCCTGGCGCTGACCAGCAACAATTACTCGGTCCGCCTGCTTGGCAGATCCTGGAAACGCCTGCACCGTCTGGCTTACGCAGCCGCGGCCCTGACCCTTCTGCACTGGATTCTGACTGCCTTCGACCCTTCAACCGCCTATGTTTACCTCGGGATACTGGGGGTGATTGAGCTGGCCAGATTGTGGAAGTCCTATTTCAGACGAGTCGCAGCGGCCACCCATCCCAGCCAGGGCTGAAACTGATTCCAGACCCGCAAGGTATCCCGAAGCATGTGTTTGCGGCGTCAAGTTGTCAGTGCCTCCCGGCAGCCTATAATGGCGACATGACTTCCATGCGAATCCCGCTTTGATTCAGTCCGCAAGCCAGCAGCATTCCCGCTCACTGCCCATCTCACTGCCTATCTTACTGGCATTCCTTGGCGGCTTGCTTGGACTCGTGCTCAGCTACGGCGTGCTATCGGGCGATGCCCAGGGGCAGGTCAACTTGCTGTTCCTGTTGCTGCTCTTTGTGGTGTTGCCGATGCTTGCCCTGCTGCTGAGCCTGTTTCTGGTTATTCGCCCCGGCGGTCGGGGTCTGGTGGGCTGGTTGCTGGAAATGCCCTTCTGGTCGACGCAGCTACGGCGGCAGTATCTGCAGCGTGACCTCCTCGGGGATCGCAAGGCCTGGTTGGTCTATCAAACCCAGTTTTTCAGCCTCGGTTTTTCCCTGGGCAGCCTGCTTGTGTATTTGCTGCTACTGCTGGCCACGGACATCAGCTTCATCTGGCGCAGCACGCTGCTGGAAGCGGAGCAGTTACTGCCCGCCCTGAACCTGATTGCCATGCCCTGGTCATTCTGGAGCGAAGCCCAGCCCTCGCTGTCCCTGCTTGAGCAAACCCGCGATTTCCGGTTGCTGGCCGGTGACCAGTCAGCGAATGTGGTGGGGCTCTGGTGGCGCTATGTGCTGGCCGCGCAGGTTTGCTACAGCCTTCTTCCGAGAACCTTGTTGCTGGCGCTGGCGCGTTATTCCCTGCATCGCAGTGCCCGTCTCGATACCCAGTCCGAACCGGTAAATGAAAACTCGAGAAAAACCCGCCCGACTGCAGAGCTTGCCGAACTGGTGACGGAGATTCCCGATCAAGCCCAGGTGCTGGACTGGGCTGGCATGCCTGGCTTTGTTCGCGACTGGCTTGTCGCAAAAATACAGACCGTCGCCGGGGCCCAGAGAGTAACACCTGACTCTATCTACAGTGAGCTCGATGCGGCAGAGCCAAAGGCAGTCATCATCGTTGTGGTTAAAGCCTGGGAACCGCCGCTGGCTGAGCTTGCCGATTTCCTGCGCACCGTGCCTGCGAAGTCAGGCGCTACCCGGTTGTTGCTGCCGCTGGATTGGAACGAACAGGATCTGCAGCCGCTGACCGAAAGCCACCTGAACGAGTGGCGCCGTTTTGCCGCAACGCTGGATGGCTGGAAAGTCATGCAGCCGGCCGCTCGAAAGGAGAGCTAATCATGAAGCCAGCTTTTGCCGTTGTCGGTCATCCCAATAAGGGTAAGTCGTCCATCGTGAGCACCATCGCTCGCGATGACAGCCTGGCGATCTCGGCAGAGAGCGGCACCACTGACACTGTGCAGGCACTGGAGGTCGAGGTTGGCAGCAGCAAGTTTACGCTCTACGACACACCGGGCTTTCAGCGGCCAACCAAAGTGCTGGCCTGGCTGCGAGACCGGGCCGATTCGGCGGATGCCCGGGCCGATGCGGTGCGCGCGTTTATCGCCAGTCAGCAGTGCCGGGAAGAATTCCCCGAAGAGGTGATGCTGCTTGAACCGATTATGGCCGGTGCAGCGATACTGTACGTGGTCGATGGGTCGCGGCCCTACGGCGCAGAATACGAAGCGGAAATGGAAATCCTGCGCTGGACCGGACAGGCCAGCATGGCGCTGATTAATCCCATCGAGAATGAGGATCACGTCGGTGCATGGCAGCAGGCCCTGGGACAGTACTTTAGAGTAGTGCGTGTGTTCAACGCCATGCAGGCCGACTTCGACAAGCTACTCTCGGTACTTGAAGCCTTCAGCCATATCAAGGAAGAGTGGGGGCAGGACATAAGCAGCCTCATTCTAGCCTATAAGCAGGAGCGTGCTGAGCAACTGAGCCAGGCCGCCCGGTTACTGGCCGAATTGCTGATCCGGGTTTGTTCCTGCCAGGTAGCGCAGCCAGTACCGGATAAGTCTGCTGCTGAAAAACTGAAGCCGATCCTGGAAAAGCAGTTCCTGCACGAGGTCTCCACCGCCGAACAGCAAACCCACCGCAAGCTGCGCGACCTGCTGCACTATGACAATCTGGAGTATTCGGTGACCGACCTTGTTGTTCCCGATGAATTGTTTGATACCGAGAAATGGATTGTCTGGGGACTCAACCGGAAACAGCTCACCACCGCTGCCATTATGGCCGGCGCCGCCACCGGTGCTGTGGTAGACGTGGCACTTGCCGGCAGCAGCCTGATGCTGGGTGCATTGGGCGGCGGTCTGCTGGGAGCCGCCAGCGTCTGGCTGGGCGCCGACCAGATCGCTGAATTTCGATTGCAGGGATTGCCGGTCGGCGGTTACGAGGCGCGCTTTGGTCCGGTGCGTAATCGTAATTTCCCCTACGTCATCATCGCGCGTTTTCTGTTCCTGCTGGACGCCCTGAAAGCGCGTACCCACGCCAGTCGTGAAAAAGTACAGGTTGAGGAGGGCGACCTGGCGGCTCGAATCGAGAAACTTGGTTCGGAGCAGCAGCGCCGACTGCACTCGACGATGGACCGCCTTAGCCGGCAGAAGCCGGTTGAACAGCTTGCAGACAGCCTTAAACCCTTGCTGGAAGTGTAAAGTACTGCTGCTGAGTGAGTAAGTGGGTCTGATTCAAGCTTGTGTAAATCAGGCGTTATTGCTTTCGTGTTAAGCAAAACACGGTTTTTGTTGAGCCTATGATTTCTCTTCCGCTGCTCAGTTTTATCGATATTCTGGTGCGCATGATGATTCTCGGTCAGCTGTTGCTGTTGGCCCCGCTGCTGCTGCGGGAGCCTGCCTCGACGGTTCGGAATTTGCTGTTTGCAGCTGGGTTGAGTGTCGCTGGACTGGTTTTACTTACGGCGCCTATTGCTGACGAAAGCTATGGATTGTTGCGTAATTTTCTGCTTTTGCTGACTGACGCCTTCGCGTTTATTTTCTGGTTGCTGATTCGCTATCTATTTGATGATGAGTTTGAACCCGGGCGCTGGCCGCGAGTGGTCAAGACAGGCCTGGTTGCGTTCGGAGCAGTTTATATCTACGCACTTGGGTTGCGCGCTGGCAATACATTCTTGCACGATTGGATTCATGCCCTTGGGCTATTGCTAATCCTTCATGCCGGGCTCGTTACACTACGCGGTTTTACGTCTGATTTGCTGGATGAGCGGCGCCGATCAAGAATCATCGTAATACTGGGTGTCAGTCTGTATAGCGCAGTGCTGGTCATTTTCGAGTTGCTTGACGAGCGGTACCGCAATGCCGCGCTGTTCGGTCTCAGCAACGCAACAATTCTGCTGCTGGCGATTACGCTCACTGTTCCCCGCTTGTTCCGTCAGGGATACGTCCGAGTTGGAAGCAGAACCGGTGTCAGGGAGGTTGCTTCCGGGGCAGCAGTCGATTCTCCGGCTACGGGTCGCAGATCTGAGTCAGCAGTCCTTCCACCTGCGGATGCAGCACTGGCACAGTCACTCGACGAGTTCATCGTGAGAGGAGGCTATCAGCAAAATTCGCTGACCATTAAGAGCCTGGCTCAGCAATTGGCCTGCCCGGAACATCGCCTGCGGCGGCTGATCAATCAAACCCGCGGCTACCGGAATTTCAACAGCATGCTTAACGATCTGCGAATTGGTGATGCGACAACTCAGCTCGCAGATCCGGATCATGACGACTTGCCGATCATGAGCATCGCAATGAATCTGGGCTACGATTCTATCGGACCATTCAATCGTGCGTTCAAGGCCAGAACCGGGCAGACGCCTCGCGAATTCAGGGCCGATGTTCAGAATCGGCGCTAGTTTTTTGAAATCGGCAAGACCTTGGTCATTCCGGACGGGCATACTCGCGATCTTTTGAACAGCCGAAGGATTTTGCCGATATGCCAATCCGAGCTATTTTTGTCGCAGCATTATTGTTGCTGGTTGCTACTTCTTTATATCTGCTATGGCCCATTTACGGTTTCATGGCTGAGTCGAATTCGTCACTGCGCAAACCCTGGGCCTGGCAAACTGTGCCCATTGCCAGTTCCTGCCAAACATCCCGGGCCGCTGCCGAATTCAAGATTGAAGCAGATCAGGCCTGTTCGCTAATGCTGGCCCAGCAGGAGCGCGTCCGCATGCCGTCCATTTCTGCCGCAGTCGTGATGGAAGGCGAGCTGGTGTGGAGTGCTGCCGTCGGCTGGTCAAATCTGCACGATGAGATCCTGGCAACAAATGAAACTCTGTATCGCATTGGTTCAACTTCCAAGCCCGTGACCGGGACGCTACTGGCGCGCATGATTGATGCCGAACTGGTAACTCTGGATGAGTCTGTCGGCCAGTATGATAATGCCTTGCCTAACCCGGAGTGGTCTCAACTCACACTGCGCCAGCTCGCCTCGCACACCGCTGGTTTGCCAGAATATGAAAATAATCGGGACCTGCTCGGCCTGTATCACTCTATGGCACTCAGACGACCCCATGAAAATGTGCGCCAGGGTCTTGGGCTATTCGATGATAATCCCTTGCGCTATCAGCCAGGCAGTCGCTTTGAGTATTCATCATTCGACACGCTGTTGATAGCGAATCTGCTGCAAAGTGCCGGCCAGAAACCTTTTGAAGCACTGGTGCAGGAATGGGTGCTAGCACCATTGTCACTAAGCACCCCGATACGCGATCAACCAGCGCCTGAGCGTGCGAGTTTTTATCAACTTGATGGCAACAGTGCGCAATTGTGGCGACCTGTCGATCTCAGCAACAAGTTGCCAGGTGGCGGGTTTGCTTCCAGGCCGGAAGACCTCGCAAAGCTGGGCGCAGCATGGCTCAATCCCGATTTCATCAATCCGCAAACGCGTGATCAGTTTTGGTCGCCGCAAAAACTCAATAGTGGTGAGATCAATGAACAATCCTATGCTTTGACCTGGCGCTGGAATGAAACTGGTGGCTATGCTCATCACGGCGGCGTGTCCAAAGGCTCAATGGCCTGGCTGGCAGTGTATCCGGATCACGCTTTGGTGATCGCCATGGCCACCAACACCAAGCTGGCGGAGTTCAGTGATTTTGCCGCGCTGCACTTTCCTTTAGTCGAGCTGTTTACTTATCGACAAGGGCAGTGATAGCGACATGGAAATCTTGCCGCGAGGCTTGTCGGTGCGGCAGCGAATTGTAATGGCGGTTGGGGTGGGTTGCTTTCCCGAGAACCCGGTATGCGCTACAGGCAGATTGATCCAGATTGAGTAGTTAACATGGAGGTAGCCTGTCTAATACCAGCGCTGCGGATCCAGGTCGTAAAACCTGGCAAGCTGTTGATACAGCTCCGGGTGCTCGCTGGCCATCTCTCTGGGGCGTTCAAGAAAGGTTTCCGTGGCTACCGCGAAAAACTCGGCGGGGTTGGTGGCGCCATAAATATCCATCAGGCTGGGTTCACGGTGCAGGGCCTGATGCTCCAGCTCCTGATACTCGCGGCTGAATACTTCGGCCCAGCTTGAATAGTCGCCGCGTTTGCCGAGTACCGGTGCGCCGTTAGTGGAGCCGGATTCGCTATCCAGTTGGTGGGCAAATTCGTGGAACACTACGTTGTAGCCATCGTGGAGATTGGCCACGCCCTGGGCTACCTGGTCCCAGGCCAGTACGACGCGGCCGTTGCTCCATGATTCGCCGGCCAGTACCGTGTGGTGTTGGGAGACTAGTCCGAATTCGTCGCGCTGGGCGTGCTGGGTGATAAACGTGGCAGGATAGACCAGTATGCTGCGCAGCTCGGGATAGGGCGTTCCGGTTTCATTCAACACCAGCAGACAGGCCTGACCGGCAATGACCAGGCGGATTTCATCGTTGATCTGTTGGCCGGCACAGCCTTCAAAATGTTTGTCCGCCAGGAACAGCTTGATGTGGTTCTCCAGACGCTGGCGCTGCTCATCGCTGAGTTCGGCGTAGAAGGTCAATTGCCGCTTGAGCACTTCATGCCAGGCTTCGGGTAAATCCTGGCTGATTAGGCGGCGTCGCCGCTGGCCAGGCCAGACAGCGACATACCAGATGACGCCAGCTACCAGCGCCAGCAGCAAGATCAGGGTCAATTGTGATATCAGGTCCATCGCTACATTCTGCAAAAAGTGTGCTTTTTACCACGGCTGCATAAGCCGGCACCATCGTGTTGTTGCGCTTGTTCGCCGCGCTTCGGCGAATCGGTAGTGGTAATCGGTTCCAGGATTCCTGGCGCGCTGGCAGTCAGTTGGCGCGAGCCCGCTCCAACTGCCGGTGAGGCTGACAAATATCGGCTGGAGTATGCTGTTGGCTGCCAATCCGGCGCGGCGCAGGATTAAACCTGCTGCTTCTCAACGTAAGCTCTTTCAGAGCGGCAATCAAAGGGGTTAGTTACCAGCGTGGCTGTCGTTGGCGCCGCAACGTCAGGACAGGCTAACGTTATCTTCACGCCGCAGTGTTGTCCAATGTCGAGGACGAAAGTCCGTAGTCAGCAGTGCAGCGTACGCGCCAGTTATGGTTTGGCAATCTATGCCTTGCTTCAATCAAGAGAATCAGCACATGACTTTGAGCGGCAGTACGAATTCCACGGCAAGTGCGCAAGTGTCTGGCAATCGCGACCTGCCTTTTTACGATGGCTGGCCCATCGCACCAGGTGCCGGGCAGTGGCGTGTATTGCTCGGCTCATGCCTGCTTGGCTTTTTATTGCTTTACGTATTCGGGAGTGTTTTTGCCGGTCCGGTTAGCCAGTTTATTCCGGCGCTGCTTTTTGTCAGTCTGCCCGTGGGTGCCCTGCTGTGGCTGGGCCGTGGTTGTCTGGGAGCTGTATTTCGTCCGGTTTCCCTGCGCGAAGCAATGCTGATGCCCGCGTTTGCACTTCTCTATCTGTTCATTGCGGTTATCGTGGCCTTGATCGTTGCCAGTTTTTTTGATGTCAGTGTCAATCCGGCGGCGGTAATGATCCGGCAATTCAGTCCAGTGCAGTTCAGTGTGTTTCTATTGCGCACCTTGCCGCAGCTGGTTGCTGAAGAGCTGATCAGTATCCTTCCCTTTCTCGCCGTGCTGACATATTGCGTAAACAAACTTGGATTTACCCGGCGCCAGGGGATAGCTGTTGCATTGCTATTAACTGCCCTGCTGTTTGGTGTATTGCATCTGCCTACTTACGAATGGAATGTGGCGCAATCCCTATTGATAATCGGTACGGCCCGGGTGGTATTGACCACAGCTTATCTGGCAACCGGCAATCTCTGGGTGAGCTCCGGTGCACATATTATTGGCGACTGGTGCATTTTCTTCGTGGCCTATTTTGGGCCTGAACTGCCATTGGAGTAAGCCCTTGGGCGCGCGATCCTGAAGCCTTGTCGTTTGTCGTTTGTCGTTTGTCGTTTGTCGTTTGTCGTTTGTCGTTTGTCGTTTGCCGCTAGCCGCTCTGGCGATACCGGGTGCTGGTCAGCTCGAATCGTTGAGCCGGCTTCAGTTCCCTGGGCAATGGGAAGCGCTCGGGATGCAGGGCGTGCGCCATGATCTCCAGGCTGTCCACCAGGCGCGGGCCTGGACGGCTGAAGTAGGCATTGCCGTCGGTATAGAAAAGCTTCCCGGACTGACTGCAGGGCAGGCCCTCAATATTGGCAATACTGGACAGGAGCGGTAGATCCTGTTCGGTACGCTGTTCCTCAAAGCCGCACTGGGCAACGAACAACACATCGGGCTTCGCGGCGACCAGCTCTTGCGCTGGAATTGTGCGTGACGGTTGGTGCTTGCTGCCCAGGCAGTCAATACCGCCGGCATACTCGATCAGTTCAGGGGTCCAGTGTCCCGCATTAAACAGCGGGTCAATCCATTCCAGAAAAGCCACCCGGGGGCGCTCAGCATCGGGAATCGTTGCTGTCGTTTCGCGAATAGAGGCTACGCGCTGGCGAAGCTGGTTCAGCGCGTCGCTTGCCTGCTGCTGATGACCGGTTTCCTCGCCGACCAGGGCGATGGTCTCGAACACTTCTTCCAGGCACATGGGCTCGAGATTGATCACCTTGGGATTGCCCGGCAGCAGGCAGGCGGCGGCATCCACTTCACTGGCGGCCACCGCGCAGACATCGCACAGGGCCTGGGTGACAATGAAGTCCGGCTTCAGCTCGCGCAGCAAATCCAGATCAAGGTGATACAGCGCCTGTTCGGTTTCCAGCTGTTCGCGCACCAGGCGGTCAATTTCCTTGCTGGGCAGTCCGCCGCCGATGGCTGAGCGGGTGACATGAGGCAGCTTGCGCACTGCCGAAGGATAATCGCACTCGTGGCTGACGCCGACCAGCTGGTCAGCCAGTCCCACCAGTGCCAGAATCTCGGTGGCGCTGGGCAGTAGTGACACGATTCGCATGCTTGGCTCTCCTGTTAGTTGGCCGTTTGACAGCCGGGTTGGTTCGTTTCTGTCAGGCGCTGCGTTCAGGCGCAAAATCCACATCAGTAAACACAAAGCCGTCCCGTTCCACGGTTTCGCCGATATCAATGGCAATCGCTTTACTGAACATCGGGCCGGAAAAAACGAAGCTGTGAAATTCGCCATTTTCACCGCAAGGGTCGACGCTGGCAGGAAGCTCGTCAAGTAACTCACGGTCGAATCGGCGACCGGCGAACGACGCGGGCATTTGCTTGGGATCGACGCAGGTGATGACCGCCTGCAGGCCCGCCGCGGTCATTTGCCGCGCCAGCTCATCGGTTGGCTGCTGCCAGATGGGGAACAGCAGTTCCAGGCCGGTGTTGGCCATTTGCGTCTCCCGGTAGGCGCGAATGTCCTCCAGGAACAAATCCCCAAACGCCACATGAGTGGGCTGAAACTGCGCTTTCATCTGCGCCAGCGCCGCGCCCATGATTTTCTCATAGTCGGCATTGCTGCAGGGCCAGGGCAGAAACACGGGAAACAGGGGAATACCCGCAGCCTCGGCCTGGGCTTCAACCAGCGCGCGCCGGGTGCCGTGCATGGCAACCCGGTCAAAGGCCTCGTTGAAGGTGGTGAGCAGAGCCACTACCTCGACGTTCTGCCGGCGCAGAGTGTGCAGCGTCCAGGCCGAATCCTTGCCGCTACTCCAGGAGAGTATGACGCGCTTCGGTTCAGGCATGACTGAGGCGGCTGTGCGAATAACGCAGCCCCTCGTAAAGTCCGAAGAAGATCACGCTGTACAAGGCATCACCGACAACGGTTCTGGCCAGGTACGGCAAGCCGTTGGCATAGCAGGTGAGCAACCCGCTCAGGCTGTGCTCATAGTAGGCCCACCAGGGACCGAGATTGGACACCAGATAGAAGCCGATGGCAGAGGCCAGAATGGCGATCGGAAGATTGGTGAATTTGGCGCGATTGTGCAGTACCAGGCGGCCACTCAGGGACGAGAGCAGCAGTCCGGCATAGACAAACAGCATCACGCCCAGGTTGTAGAAGCCAGGTCCGGCCAGGTCGCTGATGAATGCCGCGATAATCGGCACGATCAGGAATAGCCGTTTGTCCAGGTAGGCACCGGCAAACAGGCCAATGGCTGCCAGCGGCGCAATATTATCCGGATGCGGCAGCAAGCGGCCAATCGCCGCGATCGCAATAAGAAACAACAGTGCCTGTTGGCTGACTAGCCAGTGTTTGAGTTTGCCCAGTGAGTGGGTATCGATTTGCATGGTTCCAATCCTCATAGAATGAATTCAATGAGGGAGAGGCGAACGAGTAGTGAAGCGCGTGCCGGGGGCAGGAGATTCAACTACCGATGAGCCCTCCGCAGCATCGTGACCGACCGTGCGCAAGGCGCACGTCGTGTTGCTCTGCATCAGGCCGGTGTCGGGCTTGCAGTGATACCCGGCATGATTCATGCGGAGCGCTCAATGCTTACCGTTGCGGGGGCAGCGCCGGACTGGTCAGCACCTGGCTGATTCACCGGACTTCCCGTTTAACCGAGGCTTGATTGAATACCAACCAGGCCATCGGCACCTGAAACAGGAAAGCTAAGAGTACGGAATCCCCGGCTTCTGGTCAATCGCGCAGTGGATTGCGATGGGCAAAAAGCGTGCGCAGGACAATATAAACCGATCGGTATTTCGACGAATAACCGACTCAAAAAATGTTGAACACTTGTTGATGTCAACCGCTTATGAATGCTTCCCCTTGTTAGCCTGCTCAAGATCACCGGGATTCACAGAGGGTAGTTGCCGTTGTCGGCCAAAGGCCAAAAGCGCGCCGGTGTACGTCATGTAGATCAGCAGCGCCAGCCCTCCGAGCCCGAGTATTCGGTCGGTCCAGTAATAACCGGTCCATTCCAGATAGTGGATGCTGTAGATGCGATCAATCCAGCGGCTGTCGCGGCCGTTCTGGCTGATCGACAAAGTATCCCAGGCGATATTGACGTTCACGCCAGTGTCGGTTCGAGCCTGATTGCCATCAAAAGTGACGATGTTGCCGTAGCGATCCGGATTAAAAGAGAAAGCGTCCTCTAACAAGCGGGTCAGGTCTGTTGCATTCGGTAGTGGCCAGGGTTGCCCGGTGTCGCCATGCAGGTGTTGCCAGCCTGCCTCGGTCTGGACGACTAAATGCTCGCCGAGGACGCTGCGAAAGTAGCGCAGCTCACGCCAGTCTGGTTGCAGCGCAACGGGAAGGTTCTGGGACAGTGAATACTGGCGAACAGGAATGCGTTCATAGGCTTCAGCAAAACCAGGACGCACCAGAAAAAACACTCCGGTGGCGGACCAGGCGAGAAACGGCAGCAGTAGAATAATGCCGATTAGTCGGTGGCGGCGACTCAAGGCTTGACGTTGCATGGTTGGAATATCGAGATCGACTGTTATTGATTATTGCCTGTAAGAGCTGCGCAGGAGATCAAAGCGGGGCGCCTGCCCCCTGCGCAGAACGGGATACTTACAGGGCGCTAAAACGGAAGTTCATGCCGATGTAAGCGGCACTGCCAGCGGTGTTAAAGCCGATGACCTCCTCGTATTCTTCATCCAGCGCGTTTTCAAAACGCCCATAGATTCGCAGGCTGTTAGTTAGCTGGTACGAGGCGGTCAGATCAACTACGCCAAAGTCTTCCAGTGGCCCAACGGTATCCAGTGCATCGGCCTGGGAGCGATAGAAGCCATTAACGTTCAATCGCCCGTCCATACCGGTGTAAAGCACGCCCAGGTTGAACAGGTTTTCCGGGCGGCGCAGGCGCTGAGTGCCATCTGGCCGTTCGGTGTCGTTAAAGGTGTAGTTACCAGTGACGCGCAGCGACTCATTGATAGGCACCTCGGCGGTAAGTTCGACACCCTTGGAGGTGCTGGTGCCAATATCCTGCAGGTAACCGCTGAATGCTGCCAGGTCGAAGAAAATGGCATTTTTCACGTCCTGATCAAAGTACACCGCTTCCAGGCGCATGTTGCCCGTGAAAAATTCAACGCCGGCTTCCCAGCCCTGACTTTCTTCCTGCATTAAATCAACGTTGGATGCCGGTGGAAACGCGGACGGCCCACTATTGTACTCAACCTCATACGGGCTCGGGGCGCGAAAACCGGTGCCGACGGCGGATTTGAATTTCATCGTCCCGCCGCTCATATCGATGAGATAGGCTCCACTGACGCGATAGCTGGTGTTGGTGCCGAAGTCGTCGTTGTCATCGTGGCGCAGCCCTGCGGTAAAGAACAGGCTGTCGGAAAAGTCGCTGAGGTATTCCACAAACACGCCGGTATTGTCGCGCTCGCGGCCATTGTTGACATCTTCCTGCTGGTCGGCGCCAAACACCAGGTCGAATCCAGGCAGGTCATTGACAGAGCCTATATATTCGATGCGCTCCTGCTCACCTACCGAGCCAAACGTGGGCACACCCGCGGTGTAGTCCTGGCGTTCGGATTCGGTTGTGGTGTAGGTGAGCAGATGGTTGAACTGCTCGCCATCATATTCAATGCCAACATGGGATGCGCTCAGGTCATAATCGTTACTGCAGTCGTGGACGGTGGCAAAGGTAGTGGAGTCAAAGCAGCCATCAAACTGGTTGGCACCGTCTACTTCCCGGTGCGCCAGATCAAGGTGCCACTCGTCACTCAAATCGAAGCCGAAGCGGCCATGGATGCTGGTGTTCTCGTAGCCGTCATCATCCATTAACACCGTGTCGGCGTCGCGGGTGTTGAAGCCGTCGGTCTGGTAGTCGGTTACCGACAAAAAGTAGTCGGCAGCGCCGCTGCGTCCGGCGAGATTGCCGGAGAGCTGCTGGGTGCCAAACTCGCCAGTCTGGCCATCCACACTGGCGGAAAAGCCGTCATCAACGCTGCGGGTACTGATGTTGATCACGCCACCAGCGTCGGCGCCATAGGCCAGCCCTTGCGGACCGCGCAGAATTTCAATGCGCCCCACGCCGTCAGTCAGCAACTGGGAAAAGTCGGTGGTGATCTGCGGGGCGCTTGGGTCTTGCAAGCGCATGCCGTCGATATGGGTCAGTGTGCGAAAACCCTCTTCGCCACGCACTCGCACCGTGGTGATGTTGCCAATACCGCCATTGCTGCTGGCACTCACCGACGGCATCTGTCGCAGCAGTTCGGTAATGGCCAGGTTGCCGTGGGCATCAATCTCAAATTCATCCATCACCGACACCGAAGTCCCGATCTGTCGCAGCGGCACCGGGACGCGATTGGCCGTTACTACAATTTCATCGGTGATAGTGTCATTGTTCTGGGCCACCAATGAGGTCGACAGGCTGAACAGGCCAAGAGTCATTAGCAGTTTTGGTGAATGGCGCTTGAAGCTTTCTGGAAACGTGTCTGGTGATTTTCTAATTATTCTTTCAGGTACTACTATTTCAGGTACTACTATTTCAGGTACTACAGGCGAGCAGGTTTTACTCGGAGAAGTGCTAGAGGCACAGTCAATCGTTGTCATTATATCTTCCTCATAGAGATTCAATGAGGCAGAGGCAGGAAGTAGCGAGACGCGTGCGCGGGGCAGGAGTATCAACTACCGATGAGCCCTCCGCTGCATCGTGGCCGGCGTTCGAGGCTTGCTCGAATGTTGCCGGGTTGCTCTGCGTCAGGCCGGTGTCGGGCTCATACGCCACTGGTGAAAGTGGGTAATTACCGTTGCGGGGGCAGCGTCGGAATTCCCTTGAAGCAGTGCTATTGCACCGCCTGGCGGGTCACCGTACTTCCCGTTTAACCATCGTTGTACTCAGACAAAGAAGTGCTGAGTAGAAGATGGCACCTGAAACAGGAGTGACAAGCTTACGGTGCTGGTCGCGCCAGGTCAAACTGTTGCTCGCGGGATACATTTCTCCACGGCTGAAATTCCCGCCTCAGGGCGAGCAGATCACATCAAAAATTCCGGGCGGAGATGTTCCGGGCTAGAAGCTGTATTTGAACAGCATCCTGACAGTGCGAGGATTTGAGGGATGGAAGTGAATGTCCTCAACGCCGTTAGCTTCACCAGGCAGGCGGGATTCAAAAAAATAGGCGATGTCATCGTCATCGCGATCCATCAGGTTAAGAATGTCCAGTCCGACTTCCCATTTGCCCTGACCGTAAGCCAGGCCCGCATTCACCAGAGTCGAATCATCCTTGCGTACCGATTCGTCTTCGGTCAGCGCAGCGTCGCTGAAGTGCCGCACCCGTAAACTGGCGGTCCAGCCATTACCGAGTCCGACGTAGGTCAGCCCGGCACCAACCACTACGTCATGGGCGTCGGTGATGCTGTTCTGTCCATCCGGAAGAATTCGAAAGTAGCCATCGCTTTTGGCTCCGGAGAAATCAAGTACCAGTCGTTCATTGATTTCCCAGAAGCTGTTGACCTCGACGCCGCGGCGACGAGTAGGGTCACTGGGTTCGGTGGTGCCGGCATCTCCAACGAACACCAGTTCGGAATCGGTGGCCAGTTCAAAATAGGCCAGGGCGATGGTGAAACCCTGTCGGTTGTCATAGCGGATACCAAGTTCACCGCCTTCGCCTTCGGCCAGAATCGGCTGCTGCGGAGACGGCTCGCCGCTCACCGGATCAATGCGATTCACGGCGGCGCGCACGTCGTTGGAATGAAAGCCGACGCCGTAGTTGCCGTAAAGTTCAATGGAGTCGCTGAGCAGGTAAGCCAGACCAACATTGGGTTGCCACAGGCCATCATTATCGGCACCGGAATTTTCAGGCTGCAGGGCGCGCACTTCGAAATCATAATAGTCATAGCGTAGCCCTGCGGTAGCGCGCAGCCGCTCTGTGAGGCGGAACTGCAGCTCGCCGAACAGGCCAAGACTTATCTCGTCGACCCGGTCTTCGCGCACACTGCTGACCCGACGACGACTGACGGTATTGAAAAGATTGAGTTCATTGACATCGTCATAGCGCAGGTCGGCGCCCAGCGTGCGACGCACCGGGACACCGAGTAGATCCGTATCCATAACATTGCGCAGCGTGCCGCCAAGCACGGTGCGCTCATCTTCCTGTTCAAACTCATCGCCATTGATCGGGTCATTGAGTACGTAGGTGGGGTTGTTGATCAGGCTCATGTAGTAGGAGCTGGCGTACAGGCCCAGTTCCCAGTCGTTCAGTTCGATGTTGCCGGTTAGCGAATAGCGATGGGAATTGCCGCCGAGGTCAGAATCGATAAACCCGAAGCGGTCAATCAAACCATTATTTACGGCGCGTTCCGGTACCTGGTTGGTGGAAATCCATGTCGAGTCATAGGCGCTGAAGGTGATGCTGGCGGGTCGACCGGCGATATCGCCGGTGTACTTGAGCAGCCCGTTGTATTTGCGCATGTCCTGGTCAAGATCAAAAAAGCCGTTGGTTTGATGGTGCTCCAGGGCGTACAGCAAGGTACCTGATCCAAGGTCGAATGAGTTCGCCGTGACCAGCCGGATTTCGTCGCGGGATCCGAGAGTGAGTTCGGTAAATCCCGCGTCCAGACGATCATAGGTTTTCATTTTGTTGGAACCGGCCAGAGAAAAATCGCCGGTCTCGGCAAAGTAGGGGCCCTTCTGGAAGTCCACCCGCTCGATTACTTCCGGAATAATAAAATTGAGATCCATGTAGCCTTGGGCGTGGGCATGGCTGCGCAAATTTACCGGCATGCCATCGAAATAGGTTGAAAAGTCAGAGCCGTGGTCGAGATTGAAGCCGCGCAGAAAATACTGATTGGCCTTGCCGGGACCGCTGTGCTGGGTGGCAATCATGCCGGGGACGACTTCTACCAGTTCTCCCACCCGCGCCAATGGACGAGTGGCAAAATCGGCATAGCCGACGGTGCCTTGCGAGGCAGATTCTGCGGTACCCAGTTGCAATAGGGATCGGCCCCAGACCAGTATTTCATCAATTTCTGCCGGCTCAGGCTGGGCGAATGTCAGGGAAGTGGCGGTGAGGCCGCCAATCAGCAGTCCAAGCTGAATCTGCCAGCGGGGTTGGTGGGGCATGGGCAATATCCTTATTTTTTTGGTACCGGGTGCTGCAACGTACAGGGCAGCGGAATACTACTTATCCGCCGGGTAGGCGAACAAGTTCGATCCGATGAATGCAGCCGAAAACGGGAAGGAATGCGGGGGCTAGCCAGGCGGACCGCTCGGAGCCACTTTTCAACGCTGGCCAGGGGGCATGAAACCGTGGGACAGCAGTGGCCGCAGGGTGGTTTTATTGCGCTGCCAGTGGGGTTGTTTTGATTGCCAGGTGGCGCCGGGACTGCCGAGCCTCAAATGTTAATTCCGGCAAGATGCAGCAGGAAATCGTGACAAACCGAGGTTCTCCAAGGGAGACACGCCGTTTCATGTTAAATCCTGTGCGGGGGTTTG
This sequence comes from uncultured Pseudohongiella sp., assembly GCA_965212375.1. Lineage (GTDB taxonomy): Bacteria > Pseudomonadota > Gammaproteobacteria > Pseudomonadales > Pseudohongiellaceae > UBA9145. The sequence goes on from OZ243108.1 coordinate 629,053, forward strand.
GTATGCTTTGACCCAGTTTTCGCCGATTCTGATCTAACCCGACTATCTGCGCCAGCGGCCATTGGTCAGGCAAGTCCAGGTACGGTGGTCAGCCCAGAGAAATTGTATTTTTAGAGGTATCTACATGGCTCATCCACTCCGCCGGTTCAAGCCCGCGTTGCTTGTCCTATTCAGCGCAGGGCTGCTGGCCTGCGCCTCCGCGCCTTCTGAGGCGCCAGCACCGGAGCTGCCCGCAACCGGCAATGCGGCGCCAGTTCTGACCCTGACCGGCACACCCTGGCAGCTGGTGGAAATCGTGGCCATGAACGATGAGGCATTCCGCCCGCTGGAGGTGGAAATCTACACCCTGAACTTTTTGGAAGACGGAGCGCTGGCAGTGCGTGCGGACTGCAACCGTGGCTCCGGCAGCTATGCGCGGCAGGGCTCCAGCCTGGAGATCGGCGACATCGCCCTGACCCGGGCCATGTGCAGGCCACAATCGCTGGCCGACCGGTTTCTGCGCGAGCTGGGCTACGTGCGCTCGTTCGTCATCGAGGCTGGCAACCTGTATCTGGCGACCGAGGCGGACGGCGCCATTCTGGAATTTGCGCCAGCCCCCCGACCAGTTGCTGAGCTATATCAATAGATCGCGCATTAGCGCTGGTCATTGACTGCTGCCCGGCGTTATTGTCGAGACGTGTACTGGTGACGTGTGCTGATAACAAGCACCGTTTGATAATCGATAAACGAGGAGGAAGGAATCATGTCCAGAGAAGCAGGTGATCGCTATCGCTGTGAAAAATGTGCAGCTGAATTGGTGTACGAAAAGCCTTGTCCCTGTGGTGACCAGATGCAGCATTCGGAAGTGTGCTGCGGTGAGCAGATGACAAAGGTTAGCTAGCCAGTGTTTTACTCTGCCTGACTGGTGGCAGTATCTTGGCAGTAACCACAAGAACAAGCCGGTGAGACAGCCACGCGTCTCACCGGCTTTTTTCCTTGCCTCATTCAACCACCAGCGGCTGGGTCCAGGCCATCTCCACATCGCCAGGCGCGAAGGGGTTGCCGTGCGGCTGGCTTGACGTAATACGGGCGCGAACATAGATCTCGTCGCCGGTCACATTATAGCGAGCGGCAGTGCCGGTGACGGTCTGCAGCACTTCCCCGACTTCGTCGCTGTAGCGAATCCGGTGCGGGTTCAGGTTTTCACCCCTGCCATAGCTGGCCGGGATTGATCGCTGTCTGCCTTGCAGATCTGCGTCTTTCAACGTGCCAATGAACTCGATCGTGTAATCAACACCTGGGCGGGCATCAATGGCCAGGTCAATGCCATTCTCATCTACAGTAAGACGCGATAACGACACGCCGGTGCTGTTATAAAAGTCGCCGCGCTTGATGGCGGCGGTGATCTCGTTCGGCGTCAGCCAGCGTGACCTGACCATAATCCAGCCCCGGCCAGGGTTTGTTTCACCCAGGCCCCAGACCGCATATTCGTGGGCGTCATCCACGGCCACTCCATAAATCACCGAGCGATTCAGCTCCCCAAGGCGTTTGGATAGCACGATATCCCACATGCGCTCGGTACTGACATGGTAGTCGTCGCCGTAATTTCGCACACTCGAATGACCATTCCACATTTCGAAGAAGCCATCGCCGGGCTCATGATCCAGATAGAAGAAATCCTCCGGCGTCTGGCCCCACACGAAATTCGGGTGATTGAGGTGCATCAGCATGGGCTGGCCGTAGCTGTCTGACTGCGCCATAACGGCATCCAGGTTATTCTGGATGGTGTCGCGCATGTCATCGCCGCCCTGCGGTTCGATAAGCTCAACCAGGTTGATACCATTGGCGTGCATTGGCAGGCCGTTGTAGCTGTCGGTAATCTCTTCGCCGCGAATAAAGATAAACTCTTCGGGTTCCTCGAACAGGCTGCGGAATTCATCCAGGGTCTTGAGTTTGACCTCACGACCGCCGTCCACGGTTCGCGTCTCTACCCACTGCTCACCGAAGCGATCAACATACATGGCATAGGCGTAGTGCAGTTGGGTCACTGCGCGGCGGGTATTGTCAATCGGATACCACTTGACGCCCTTCTTCATGATGTTGTGATCGCTGATCACCAGGAAGTCATAGTCATGCTGTTTGTACCAGTCAGCGATCAGCTCCGGCGGCGCGTCACCATCGCTCCACCAGGAATGGGCATGGGTATTGCCGCGCCACCAGCGTGGTTCCGATTCAAAGCTGCCGCCATCAAGTGACTGGCGGGTCTGGGTCGCTGTGGACTGTCCGTGGCAAACCACGGACAGGGACAGAGACAGGAAAGTTACCAGAATCAAAAGTGTTTTCATTGCGTTCACCTCGGCTCTTGGTCGCGATTAAAAGGAGTACTCATACTGAACCCAGAACGAGCGTGGTTTGCCATTCCAGCCGTAAAAGTAGTAGTAGTCGGCGTCGTCAAGGCCAATCTCGCCGCGTACACCGGCGCGGGATACGCGTTGATCTCCAAGCCCGGCACGCTCGAAGTAATCTTCATCCAGCAGGTTTACCGCGCGGAGCAGGAAACGGTGTTGCCGGTCTTCGCCGAGGTAGTACTGTGCAGACCCGTTCATCACCATATAATCGCCAAAGTTCAAGTCAGGAATAAGACGATTGCCGTTACCATCCACGATGCGACTGGCACGGGTGTTGGCATAGGCCCACTCAGGTCCCTGCCAGGTGGTATTGAGGGCAAATACCCAGCGGTCCGTAGGGGTATAGGTAAGCAGCAGGGACGCTGACCACTCGGGGCGCTCGGAGGATTGCCGGTCGGCAGCAGTGCCAGCTGTGCCGGGGACGATAAAGTCCAGAGTCTGGCCGCTGCCGTCGGCTCGTGCCTGCTGGCCGAAGATGGGATTGGGCTCGAGCGACTCCATGTCAGTGAACGTGAAGTCGGCCTGCCATTGATCGAAGTCGAACGCCACATCGAACGTCAGGCCGGAAATATCCTGCTCGCGGTTGGTGTTGAAGAACGCCACCTCGTTACGGTCAATGCCACTGGCCAGTGCAAATTCACAGAAGGCTGTGGGCGGCTTGATGTTAGGATTAATATCAACTGGCAATACGTCAGGGTAGTTTATACACACGTTCTCAATTGCCGAGGAACCGAACTGATTGTCAATCAGGGTGTCAAAATAGCCTACTTCAACATTGAACGTGCCGCCGAACGCGTTGCCGTTGACACCGGCACCGAGGCTGTAAGTTTCGACCCGCTGGGTTTCCAGATTGGGATTGTTGACGGTGTTGGATCTGAAACCCGCTTCCCTCAGCGTTGGCTGACTGTAGGAAGTACCGCCGTTGGATCGGACGTAGAAGCCGCCCGGCAGCTCCTGGCGAAAGCCGTATTTCCAGATGTTTTCGTCATCGAAATTCTCATTGAAATCCTGGCGGGCGGAGACCGAGAAATTGGTTTGCACGAAGGCATCGGAGGTAAATCTTAATTCCCCATAGACACCAGTAGTGCTCACCGAGTCGTTAGACATGCCATAGGCTGGATGTGAGCCGTCTTCGTATGTGGTGTTCTGCAGGCCTAGTACGCCCTGGAAGCTGCGATTGAGGTCGTATTTGGCGCGCATGTTAATGCCCCAGTCATTGTAGCCGGCCTTGAACTGATCTTCCTCGCCAAAGCCCTTGGTCGGAGCGCCGGTGCCAAAGCCAGCCGTGCTCTGGATGACATAACCAATCGGTGCGCCAATCGGAAAGGGGTTGTCGACGGTGCCATAGGGGTTGCCGTTGTCGTCGACATAGTAACCAGTCTGGGCGGCCGTGGCCGCGCCACCCCGGTTACCAAAAGGGTTGGTGACGCAGCCTGTCGGCAGGCCATCGACGTTCGCGGCAAACGCCTCGAATTCAGCAGCGTTGGCGAAGCCGGTGATGCCCATATTTGTGGCCTGGTCCTGAAACGCCTGCGGCAGGTCACCGAGTCGCGGTGTATTACAGATACGCGCATCCAACTCGGTATTCCAGAGTCTGGGGTTGGTGTAATAGGCTTCCGCTTCGACCCGCAGATCGTCAGTCAGCTGCGAATAGAAATCGAAATCCCACATAGGGAATTCGGTGTAATTGGGCTGGTAGATCGTAAACGGGGGAAAAGAATCGCGGAAGTCGATGGTGGAATGCTGATAGCCCGCTCGAAATTGTGTGTCTGAATTGATTGCCCAGAGATATTTCATCCCGAGATTGTTATAGCTGTAGGGGAACTTGTGGTAGCCACCCAGCGCGCGAACATTGTCGGTGTAGGACTCGGGACTGAAAATTTCGTGGGCATTGGTTTCGTAAGAGCGCCCGAAGAACATCAGATAGTGGTTGGAGTTCTGGCCCAGCGGGAACTTCACATTGCCGTACATCTCCCGGGTCCGAAAATCACCCGCATAGACACCGACTTCACCGCTCATGGTGTCGCCGACCTCGGGCCGCTTGTAGATTACATTGACGACACCAAGACCACCGTTGCCGCCAAAGTAGAGACTCTGGCCGCCGCGAAAAATCTCTACATTTTCAATCATCCTGGGATCAACCGAGGTGGCGCCCCAAAGACTTTCCAGTGGCGTGCCCCGGTCAAAAGTCGGAACACCGTCCAACAGCAGCAAGGTGTCGCGGTCCGTGCCGCCATCAATACGAATGGTGAATTCGCCCTCGTCGGGTGAATAGCCAATGTTTGCGCCGCGAATGAGGCCGGACGCGAGTTCGCCAAAGTTGGTAAAACCCCCGGTCTCGATTTCGTCAGAGCTGATCAGCTGAATCTGCGTGCCGAATCTGGATTGATCGATAGCCAGATCGGTCACGCCGCCGCGACGTACCTGGCCTTCCACCACAATTTCCTGAATGTCGGATTCCTCTTGCGCCCAGCCGATCTGGCTCGCAAGGAGAGCGCCACCAATGGCTGTGGTGAGTAAGCGTGGTTTGAATGGCGTAAGTAATTTGGTAGTACGAACTGAATGATTCGCAGCGCTGTTACGCATGATTGCATGCCTCCAGAAAGACAAGGTGGGTTTGAATCTGGGAGGCTAGTCGCTGTTTGTTTCGGTTAGGAGTACGCGCTATGAAGCTTTTATGAAATATTTATTATGGTACGCACGTGTAATTGAAATATTTGGCAAGAGCTACATCTATAGTATTTGACTTATAGTTTTAATAAAAACCAGATGTGTGCCGAAGCTGTCATTTTTTAGTAATGTTGCCAGTCGATGTTCTGATTTTTTTACGCTGGCTTGGCCAGTGAGAATATGAAAGGAACAAGTCGCGGTGTGCGAATTAACCTGTGGTATTTGGCAGGAGGAACGTCAACGCTCAATAATGAGTTGGCGCTGTCAGAAAGGAAAATGCTGATTTGAATCTGCTGGGCAGGGGTTCTAATTTGCCAGGCCGGGTTTTTAATTTAGAGGGCCGGGGTTTGACTATGGATGGCTGCGGTATTTTGTTGCTCACTACCCCTGATAAAGAAGCCAGCGGAACGCCAACGCGTTTCACTGGCCTTTTTCTGAAAACCAGTTCAGATCGTTTCAAATAGTATTAAAATCAATGCGATCAACAGCCGCCTTCCTTCTGCAGCCTTTCACACTCGGCACAAACCCTTCCGTCACCCTTGCCATTGACACGGTGCTCCAGCGGAATGGCCTGTGCATCCTTGCAATTACCACAGACGTGATAAACGTCAGTTTTTTTGCGGCTGTGAAAAGGAGTGGAAATCGACATGATTGGCACCTTTTTGAAAGTGAGCCCTCAACCTAACAAACAGGCACTAAATGTCAAACGAGCTCTGGCGCGTGAAACAACCCGGGATGGGAGTCGCGAAGTTTTATCCGATATCCTGATGCTTTTGTGTCGGGCTTTGTGTCGGGCTTTGTGTCGGGCTTTGTATCGGGCATTGTGACGACGGTTGCTTGTTCTGATGAGTTATTCGCGATGTTGTGCTGCCCGTTGTTCCACGCGGCGATTGAACAAACGAAGCGCCAGGGAATCCAGCGGCCATAACACAAAGTAGATAAATCCGGCAGCGACCACGGCTTCACCGTCCACAAACAGACCGATCAACACCGAGCCGATTGCGAGTAGTACTACAAGGGTCCAGCTGAGCGTGTTACGCTGGCAAAACAGTATCTCCTGGTAATTCAGATCCAGCTCTTCCCGAAAGCGCAGGGCATTCTGATACAGACAAATAATAATAATCGATAGCGCGATCAGCCCCAGAGAGAAATATACAAACAGATCGGCGACGCTGTTGTTTTCCCAGCCTGGCGTGTCGAACACGTTAATACCCAGGGCGCCGCGACTGAGATAAAACACTGTCGCCTGCACCATCAGTTTGATGGGGTAGACGAAGATCAATACCAGCATCACCAGACCGAGGCTCAGAAAGACGGTTGCCCCGTCCTGCAGGCCGAAGGTACGTGACCAGGTGGCATGGGCCAGCCACACCGCGCCGATAATTGCCGCGCTGATGATAAACGCCGGGATGTCCTGGGACAGGGCCAGAAGCTCCGGCGGGCTCTCGGGAATTTCGTCAATGCTGATGACCAGCATGGTAAACGCGAACGCGAAGGCGGCATCGACAAAAGTCTCGATGCGCGTCATGTTTTCGCCGCGCAGAATTCGGCCCCTGCTGCGCCGACAGCCAGCCAGAAACTCCGGTGTGAGTTTTTCCATAGAACGCCCGCCGTGGTTGTGGACAAAGCTTACCCGCTTGGTCGGGTGCTTGTCAGCAGTGGACAGCCGACCGAGGGGGCGCGGTACATCGCGGTAATTTCATGAAACAAACGCCATGCAAGACTCGCCATGAACGACTCACCGTGAAAGAACTTTGCTGATGAACAGGTCGTTACCCGCTCTGGCGCCAAAAATCCCGGTAGCGCTTCACGATGCAGCGAGTGATCAAGCTGTGAATTCATTCTTACCTACGAAGGACAAGCCATGACCGACAGCAAGGACCCGGCCCAAGCCAACCAGCCTCCAGACTATACGCCGCCGAAAGTGTGGCGCTGGGAAAACGCCAGCGGCGGCAGTTTCAGCAAGATCAATCGGCCCATCGCCGGTGCCACCCACGAGCGTGACCTGCCGGTCGGCCAACATCCATTGCAGTTGTATTCCCTGGCAACCCCCAATGGCGTCAAGGTCACTGTGATGCTCGAGGAATTGCTGGCGCTTGGGCATGCAGGTGCTGAGTACGACGCGCATCTGATCCGCATTGGCGACGGCGATCAGTTCTCCAGTGGCTTCGTGGCTATCAACCCCAACTCCAAGATTCCGGCGCTGGTAGATCGCAGCACCGCTCCGCAAACGCGAGTATTCGAATCCGGTGCGATTCTGCTGTATCTGGCGGAGAAGTTTGGCGCGCTGTTGCCAACGGATCACCAGGCGCGCACTGAATGCCTGTCCTGGCTGTTCTGGCAAATGGGCAGTGGGCCCTATCTAGGCGGCGGCTTCGGGCATTTTTATGAATACGCGCCGTTCAAGATCCAGTACGCCATTGATCGCTTCGCCATGGAGGTCAAGCGCCAGCTTGATGTACTGGACCGGCGCCTGGCGGACAACGAATATCTGGCCGGATCTGATTACAGCATCGCCGACATCGCAGTCTGGCCCTGGTACGGTGCGCTGCACAATGGCTCGGTCTATGATGCGGCGCAGTTCCTGGAGACGGAGTCGTACCAGCACGTTGGCAGATGGGCGAAACAGATCGCCGGGCGTGGGGCGGTGCAGCGCGGGCGCATGGTGAATCGCACCTGGGGCCCACTGGAGCGACAGCTGCACGAGCGGCACGATGCCAGTGATTTTGAAACCAGGACGGAGGATAAGTTGCAGCAACACGATACAGGGAATGATCAAGCCAATACCGAAAGTCTCAAGGATCAGCTCTGAGCGTATAGCGTGCTCGCCGCAGTTATTCCCCAAGCAGCCAGCCGGTTGCTTCTTCAACACTGCGAAAAACCCGGGTTTGTGATTGCTGGGTTTCCTGTTCGCTGTATACCTCGAAAATTCGCAAGACACCATAGGTCAGGTCATCGCTGGCGACAAATGCGGTTCGGCTGGGTCTTGAAAAAGTCGTTGCTGAATGGGTGGCAACCTGGCGCAATTCATCCTGAGTCTGGTCAATGACGATATCCCGCATGTCCCACATGCGAAGATCCTGAGGATAATTTTCGGCAAGCTCCCGCAGGATCTCCCTGATCGCATCAATGTCGGGCATGCTTGTAAAATGCGCGATGGTGATGCCGTTTTCGACGCGAAAGCTACAGTAATCAGACATCGGCTGATGACCACCTTTCCGGGGCAGACTGCAGTCGAGACGACACTGCTGATCTGCCTGGCACGGAATCCTTGCGGACCGTGTCTTCTGCCGTCGGTTGAATCTGCCCCTTGTTCAGGAAAAACTTGTGATTAAGCACTGCAAGCTACGCTCTTTTTTAGGTCTTGATCCTGCCCGAAGCAGCTAATCCTGAAAACGCGACTGGTCGGTATATTTCCAGTCGACGGCACCAAAAAACATTTCATCCCAGCTTTGCAGGCCCCAGGGAACCGAGCGCGCCGGGTCAGGGTTCATGGGGTTCTGCTCGGAATTGTCAAAAGCACCGGCCGCGGTAATCTTTGTTCCGGCGGGTACGAAGCGCGGTTCCTTTAATGTATAAGCCAGCTGCCAGTTGTAATTGTAGTTGGCGATATTCAGCATTTCTTCTGTGCTGCCGTCCGGGAACGTGGCGGTAAAACGCATGCGCTTGCCGCGGAAATGCATGTGCGGCGTAAAGCTGTAGATGTAGGCATCATCCTCGATGGTAATGGTCTGGGACATTTCGTAGTCGGGATCATGGGGCGGGATATTCTGCCAGGTGGGCGTGAAGTGACAGGCACATTCACCGCTCATGCGCTCTTCGGGCACAAAGCCCCTGGGATAGAACCACACGCCAATACGGCTTTCATCCACCGACTCACGGCCATTGGTGGTGTAGTGCATCTGCATGGCGATGCGGGAGCCGGCCTTGAGCAGGCCGCCGGTGTTGGGCAGCTCCTCGCGCGGCGCCTGTCCGGGGATATAGGGCGCAATGCCGGGACGATCCGGGTCGCCGCCCAGCAGGGAACCACCGCGGGTCTGTCCGGGCGGAATAATGCTGTGCAGGGTGTGGTGCAGCACGCTGCGGTCACCGGGAATATACTGGCTGGCGCGCACCCAGCGGTCCTCATCCAGGTCGACATCCACCACCACGTTGTAATAGTCGAGCACGCCAGTAGCGGGCACTTCCTGAGGCGGCACGTCGATCACCAGGTCGGGCTCACCGAAGGCCCACTCCGATTGCGGCCAGGTCAGCGCGGCGAGCGGATCGTTGTTGCCGTCGTGCGGTGCACCGGCGTCAATCCAGTGGACCAGTGCCTGGGCATCGGCATCATCCAGCACCATGTCGTTGCTGAACTCGCCGACATGGGGATCAATTTGGCCGGGCGGCATGCGCTTGGTCATCAGCACTTCGCGAATCATCGGCGACCAGCCCCTGATCATGGTGTGGCTGTCCATGGCGAACGGGGCAACACCGCCCTCGCGGTGGCAGCTCGCACAGTTTTCGGCAATGATTGGGGCAATGTCCTCGGCATAGGAGGGCACGGACTGCTGGTGGGCGAGTTTGGCTGCGTAGTCGATGGGCGTGCCTGCGGAGTCGACACCCTCGGCAAGAATCGGGGCACCATCGGCCACTGCCTGCAGTGCGTCTGACAGCTGCGGCCCAACCGAGCCACGATAAGTTACTGTAAAGCTCTCGGGATCGTAGACCAGCACTTCCGCGGTGCGCTGGATTCCCAGAGTCTCAGCCACCAGCTGCGCATCATCCATCAGTACCGGTATGGCGACCCCGGCGCGCTGCATCTCGGCGTGTACGGCATCGCGATTGTGTTTGCCCATGGCGTTGAGCCCAAAGAACTGCAGACCGGCGTCACTGAATTGCTCTGCCAGATCCGCAAAGCCCGGCAGCGCTGCCTGCACCGCAGCGTCGCTGTTGGCCTGCACTAAAAAGACAATCGCTTGATGATCGTCATACCAGCTCATGTGATGGAAATAGCCCTGTTCGTCCAGCAGGGCAAAGTCGCCGACTCGCTCCTGGGCGCTGGCGGACTGCGCAGCCAGGCTTGTGAGTCCGAATATGAGGCAAAGCCTAAGTGATTGAATCGAAAGTGTTTTCATTGTTATCCCCCCAGCAGCGAGTAGCGTGAATGCCGGCTATTATGGGGTAATTTTCGGGCCGCAACCAGTCTGCCCGGCGCAGCGCACCGGCGGGGGAGAAGGTCGGTGAAGATAGGTAAAGATGCCTGCCATGCGGGTGATCAGCCAGGCAAGATCAGTGGCCATAAAAAAAGGCGAAGTAATCTGCTCTCAATCGAGTCAAATCACTTCGCCCAGTGCTCGTTGCCGAATCACACCTGAAGTGTTGTGGGCAAAAAGCAGTGCCCGGGTCGCCGGGCCCCGACTAGAAACGTGCCAGGTCTAGAAGTACCACATCAAGCGGCCATAGACGTTGCGGCCCAGGCCCGGCATACGACCACGGGTGGCGATGTCGGGATTGAAGGCGCGGTTGTAGGCCGCCAGATGGTCGAAGTAGTCCTCATCTGCCAGGTTTTCAATGCCCAGTCGCAGCTCTGCGCCAGGTGCAAACTCGATCAAACCAGACAGGTTAAACAGGGTGTAGCCATCTGTGGTCTGCTCCAGATTCGTCACCGCGATGCGATCCTGGTCGGCATAGGTAATGCCTTCCAGGGACACCAGCCAGCTGCTGCCCTGGTAGTCCAGAGCAAGAATCAGATTGTCCGGCGACACCCGATACAGATTGTCGTTGATATCATCGCGCTCGCCGCGCACTACGTTGGCGATGGCGCGCAGGGTGAAACGCTCGCTCAGATCGTAGCGGGCTTCCACATCAAACCCGTAGAACGTCGCCTCGGTGTTGTTGAACTGCAGGGGGTTCGGTGCCCCCATGCCCATGTTGCTCATCATCATGGCCAGGTTGTTGACTGTCATATTGGTCGAGGGCGTACCCTGGATGAAATCGGACACGTCCTTGTAGAACACCCGTGGATACAGCGCGAAGTTCTGGCCATCCCAGTCAAAACCGAATTCCAGTTCATGGGCAACTTCCGGCTCCAGATCAACCTGGCCCACATAGGTCTTGCCGTCGGCCATGCCGCCGGTGGATTCCATCGGTGACCACAGATAGCGCTCCTGGTATGACGGCGAGCGAGTCTTGCGGGCGGCACCCAGGTACCAGATCATGCCGTTGTCGGTATCCATGCTCAGGCGCGCAAACCAGTCGAAATTATTGTCGGTTTGATCACGTTGTGAGCTGTTGAACTGGTTGGCCAGCATGGCGGACATGTTGTTCATCATCACCGGCATGCCGGCAGGCACATTCATCGGGTTGAGGTTGGAGCCGATATCACCGGCGTCCATGCTGACCCGGTTGTAGCGAACTCCGGCATCCAGTCCCAGGCTGTCGTTGATAGCCAGGCTGCGCTCCACGAACGCACCTAACACATCCCGGGTGGTGTCGTTGAAGTTGTAGAGAAAAAACGGCCCGACATTGGGATTGGTGACTATCGCCTCGTGGGTGGTGAAGTGACCATCCAGGCCATACTGCCAGGTGCCGTTGTCGGCGTACTGCTCATAGCGCAGGTTGAAGCCCTGGTTTTCACTGGCGGCAAAGGTCTGCCGATAGCGCATCGTGCCCGGTGACATCATGGTGTCCTGGGGCGGGCGACGCAGATGGAAGTTGGTCATCCAGTGTTCGTTGTCGCTGCCAAAAACTTCCGCGGTCAGCGTGCCACCCACGCCGTTGTAGATGTACTTGGAACGGAACAGGTCGCTGTCGATAGACTGAATGTCCATGGGTAGCGCAGGCGTGCCAGCGTCACCGGTGTTGTTGCGCGCAACATCGATACTGAATTCATGATCCCCGGTACGGAAGCTGTAGCCCAGGTCGAAGCGCTCCCGCTCGTATTCACTGGGCACAATGGTGCCACCCGGGAATTCGAGATCGTCGGCGTTTTCGTTCATGACGAAACCGCGAAACAGGTGATTGCGATTGGCCAGGGAGAAAAAGCCACTGGCCACCATGCCTTCGTTCACCGTTTGGGTACCGAAGTAAGTGCGGCCGCCAAACTCGAAATCACTGCTGTTGCCGAATTCCCCGGAGTAGGTGTTGGCCTGGATATAACCGCCAATGGTTTCCTGGGCTGCGCTTACCGGGGCAATGCCGCGGTTAATGGTCAGCGACTCCAGCAGCGCCACCGGCGCGTAGGACAGTGGCGCATCCATGGCGTTCGGTCCGGCGCCGCTGATCTGGGCGCCGTCCACGGCAACGCTGATCCGGTCGCCCCACATACCGCGGTACTGGGCAATACCGGTGAGCTCGCCGTTCTTGTTGATGTTGGCGCCGGGCATCTTACGCAGCATCTGCGCGGTGTCCGCAGGCGCCACCAGGGTGTCGTCGGTCACCACTGTATGGCTGTCACGCACACCCAGAACGGTGATTTCCGTGATTCTCTGGGTTTCCTGAGCCACAACCGGCTGAACCAAGGCGGCTCCAATGGCCAAGCTGAGTAATTTACGCATGTTCTCTCCACTTCCTAGCTTTTGGGTTTTGTCAGGGAGCTATTATGAAGGATCTTGACGCCAGCCGAGTGCGACATGATGTCGCAGTTGGGGCGTGAAAATGCCTGTAATTACAATAATTTGATGCAGATCAATGATTGTGGGGAAGGACAGGGCTGGCGGCAGTGCCGGGGTTGATTGCGATGCAGTTTTTTTCGCCGGATGTCGGGATTGAGTGATTGCAGCAGGCAATTCAGACGCCTTCGCGTGGCAGGATCTTCTGCTTGCTAATACAGTTTGCGGCAGTGACAAGGGAGCGGTGCGTGATTTGACTGGTGCTGGTCGGGAGCGTGACAAGCGTGTCGATGGGCTAATCCTGTGAAGACCGCCAGATCGCTATGGGGTTGATTGTGCCAATCCCATGACCGGACTTTGAGTAGCCTGGATTTGCTGTAGCGGGTTAGGATAGCCGAAACCTTGCACTGCATGGTCGCCTGGGGGCGCTTGCGAGGACGTTGGGAAAGTCGCTTGAGAGCGCATGAGAGAGTAATTGGGAAGACAGTTGAGAAAAATTAAAATCGATGAGGCACCACAGAGCGCTGCTAACTGAGGATCACCAATCATGACAAAAACAAATATTGAACACGTGGCCGGGAACGGTCTGCTCAGTCGCCGGCATCTGCTCGGCCTGGGCCTGGGCGGACTCGCTGCCGGAGCGGCGGGTTCTGTGGCTGCGGCCGACTCCGGCCTCAGTTTCAGTATCCCGAGCTGGTCCCGGCAACCGGGTCCCGGCCCCAGCAGCTATGGCACGCCGTCTCCCCACACCGGGCACATTCAGCGCATGGCTGGCGGACCCAATCCGATCTATCCGGGTGGCGGTGCCTCGCGCACGCCCCTGCAGCATCTGCAGGGCACGATCACTCCCAACAGCCTGCACTTCGAGCGCCATCACGCCGGGGTGCCAGCCATCGATCCGGACCAGCACCTGCTGGTGATCAACGGCATGGTGCGCCAGCCCCTGGCGTTTCGCTATGAAGACCTCCTGAAATACCCGATGGTTAGTCGTATCTACTTTCTGGAATGTTCGGGCAATAGCGGTGCGCTGCTGCGCGGCGGCAGTGCCGACGGCACCGCCCAGAGTCTGCACGGCCTGGTGTCCTGCGCCGAATGGACCGGTGTGCCGCTCCGTGCGCTGCTTGAAGAAGCCGGCGTTCAGCCCCAGGCGAGCTGGCTTGCGGCGGTGGGCGCCGATGCAGCCAGCATGGGGCGCTCGGTGCCGCTGGAGAAAGCCCTGGATGATGTGCTGGTGGCGCTGTACCAGAACGGCGAGCCGCTGCGCCCGGAACAGGGTTATCCCATGCGCCTGTTTGTGCCCGGCTGGGAAGGCAACATCAGCGTTAAATGGCTGACCCAGCTCAAGCTGCTGGACGCCCCGGCGCAGTTTCGGGATGAGACCAGCAAGTACACCGACACGCTACCCGATCGCTCCAGCCTGCAGTTCACCTACCCCATGGGCGTGAAATCCCTGATCACCTCACCTTCGGGACAGATGCATCTTGAGCAAGCGGGGTTTTATCAGGTCAGCGGTATCGCCTGGTCCGGCCACGGGACAATTCGTCGGGTCGAAGTCAGCGCTGACGGTGGCCAGACCTGGGCGGATGCGGAAATCGATTCACAGGTTCACGACAAGTCGCTGACCCGCTTCCGGCTACCCTGGCAGTGGCAGGGCGGCGACGCAGTGTTGATGAGCCGGGCCACTGATAGCGCCGGCAACCGCCAGCCCAGACGCGAAGAAGTTCTGGCCGAGCGCGGCGTGATCAGTTTTTATCACAACAACGGTATCCAGAACTGGGGTGTGAACAGCATGGGAGAGGTGAGCAATGTCTACGTCTAAACTGTTGATCCGGGTACTGCTCGTCTGCGCCATCAGTGTGCCCGTCATGCTGGCGAATTCCCAGGAAGCCGGCATCGCGGTGAGCGAAGCAGATCTGGCTGGCTTCGATCTGGTAGCCCCACCAAATGGCTCCGGCTTCCCGGAAGGCAGCGGCACCGCCGCCGAAGGCCGCGCGGTATTCAACCAGCGCTGCGCCGCCTGCCACGGCATGAACGGCGAAGGCACCAGCGGCAACACCGTCATAGTGGGCGGCGACATAAACTCGGAAGGCCCGCCACTGCGAACAGTAGGCAGCTACTGGCCTCATGCCAGTACGCTGTTCGATTTTATTCGCCGCGCAATGCCGGCGGATGCGCCGAAGTCACTGACTAACGAAGAGGTTTATCAGGTAACGGCGTATGTGCTGTATATGAATGGGATTATTGGGGAAACTGCTGTGCTGGATCGGGAAAGTTTGATGAGCGTGGTGATGCCGAACGCAGATGGGTTTATCGATCGAAGTGGCGTGCGGTAGCTATAGGATGAATCGACCAATGCGGGTGTAACTCAGCTGGTAGAGTTCCAGCTTCCCAAGCTGGCTGTCGCGAGTTCGAATCTCGTCACCCGCTCCATTCAAACCTGATCCTGAATCGGGGACAGACTGCACGTCTTTATTCCGTGCTCTATTTTCTGGATGCGCGACTAGACTAAGTGGTGCCTCTGATTAGTGTTCAACGGCAATCAATTGTGGCCTGACTACCCGTGTCCTTATTATTTTTACCGAAAGACAAGCCAGGTTTGTGCAGGGTTTCTTGCTGCAAAGCAGCGGCTGTTTAGCCGCACGGCTGCTATTTAAACACCCTTGTAAGGGCTTCAGTGGGTTTTGGTACGGGCGATAGAAATACTGTAGTAACGGCATCCAAGGTCAACCACCGGCTTTCGCCGGCAGAGGATCGTCAAAATAAACACAAGATCACAGTCTGGTTATGATGCTGCAGCCTAAAATTGCTCAGCCAACCGCGAGACAAAAATTCTGATAGCAGAGCCCAGGCATCAGCTCAACAACCCACATTTAGTGAAGTCCGGTGCAAGAAATCGATAATGTTACTTTTGCGGAATACCTCAGCAACAGCCGATCAAACACGGATTTGGTGACAATTCATGAAAAATGTCGGCCCGGCATTAATTGCAGTCCTGCTCAGCATCACCATTAACAGCATCCTCGCGGCGGTGTTGATTCCATTGCTGGACAGCGCGCTGACTGATACATCGGCAGGTGTTCGCAGCGCACTCGCAATCGCGCTCATTCTGGCTTTGCTTGGCATGATTTATGGCTTATCGGTGCTGCTTTATGACTCGCTATTGAAACGAGCACAGAGGCTGGAGCAAAAGAAAAAGGCGGAGCAAGATCCGAATTTCAAGCGAAGACCGGCAATCGCATTCATCGTCCTGGCCGTGATCTGTTTCGCCATAGTTGCCTACCAATTGTTTTTTTCAACTGATCGCAATACCAATATCACTTCCCTGATCGGTGAGAAGGCAGTTTACGGCTTGATAATCTGGAGCCTGTTCAACCACTTTTTCGGCAAACACCTCAACCAGCATAGCAGGGGTTTCTCCTTTGTCGTCGTGTTAGCCGTATTCATCACCGGCAGTTATTGGACCGCTGAGCGACGTGGCCAGGCTGAAGCTGAGTCGCTGGCACGCATTCAAGAAAACGTCTTGTCCCTGTTTGAGGAAGATGAAGACGGCAGGATGGCGCCGGTCCAGACGATTGAAGGTCGGGGCTCCGGGGAATTGGCTACCATGGAAGCCTCACTCAATGACTATCTCAACCAGGTGGTCGCCAACGGCAATAACTACCTTACAGAGCTTGACGCCATCGGTTACAACTCTCTTGTGGATAGCGAGCGAATCAGAAATGACGCGGGACTGGCAGAAAGCCGATTTATTATAGAGAGAGCCGAAGCAATAGTAGACAAGTACGAACAGCTCAATGAACAGGCAGCTTACGATTTTCGCGACAGCGTTGCCGGGCAATTTGTCTCTGCAGCGGATCGGGAATCGTTCAGGGCGTCTTTTGATGAGAAGTTGGAACCGAATCTGGAGCGCGCCAGGCAGTCCTGGAATCTCGAACGGGATCTGCTGACCAAAGCCTATGAACTGGTCAGTTTTCTCGCCATATCGGAATCCAGTTGGACCAAGGAGGATGACCAATATCTCTTCGAGACCGATAAGAATCTGGCGATTTTCAATCAGATTTTTGATGAAATAGATGTGATGTCGGCACAGCAGGATGCGCTAACAGAAGAGGGCGCGAACCTCGCTAGAGGATTTTTTGATGATCTCACCAAATAGTTCAGCGGCATCGCTGAACCCTTCTTCGCTTGTACTTTCGGTTGCGCTGCTGGTTTCACAGCTCTTGCCCGGAGCTAGCACGGCGCAGGATTACACGCTGGAACCCAGTTTTGGGACCTTTGAACTTGTCTCCGGTTTTGAGCCTGACCCCATAGAGTTTGCCAATTACGCCGGTGGCATTATCGATCTTTCTCTGCAGGAAGACTCAGACTGTGTTGGTTTTATCAGCGCGGCGCCAGACATCCGTATTTCATACTCCGGTGCCGAATATGATTACCCGCTGGGCTTCATGACCGAGTCGGAAGCAGACACCGTGCTGCTGATCAATGCGCCGGATGGGAGTTGGTACTGCAATGACGACTACAGCGAAGATTTCGGCGTCAGCGCTGGCATCGAATTCTCTACGCCAATGGAGGGCGTTTTTGACATCTGGGTTGGAGTCTATGAGGAGGAAGATGCATACACGCCTGCCGTCCTGTTGATAAGCGAATTGGGTCTGGACGAGGACGGCGAGAGTGTTGAGAGTTCTGGTGATTCAGGCTCGGATGACCTTGGTTCAGGGACGGCGTTTGCTATCAGTGACCGTGGTCATCTACTGACAAACTATCATGTTGTCGAAGACTGTAGCCGCCTGACTTTCGCGCTTCCCGGGCAGGAACCAGTGGCGGCAAACGTCATCGCCAGCGATATCACTGCTGACCTGGCGCTACTGACAACAGACTTACTCACTGTGCCGGCAAGCTTCGATCTGCAAAATCCCCCCAGGCTTGGCGAGGAGATCGTCGTTTACGGTTTCCCGTTGCTCGGAGATCTGTCCTCACAGGGAAATCTGACTTCCGGATTGGTCAGCGCGCTCACCGGGCTGGGTGATGATGTGGACACGTACCAGATATCCGCGCAGATTCAGCCTGGCAACAGCGGCGGGCCGGTAATGAACCGCAACGGTTCAGTTATTGGCGTCGTGGTATCCATGGCCAATGAGCAGTATTTTTCCAGGCAGACCGGCGCAACGCCACAGAACGTTAACTTTTCCATTACGGGTAACGTGATCCGCTCTTTCTTGATCGCGAACCGCATGAAGTTCCAGCAGACCAGAAACACGCAGCAACTTCTGAGTATTGCGGATATCGCCGAACGTGCCCAGCGCTTCACCGGTGCGGTTGTCTGCTACTAGGTTATTGTAAATAG
Organism: uncultured Pseudohongiella sp.; assembly: GCA_965212375.1. Taxonomy (GTDB): domain Bacteria; phylum Pseudomonadota; class Gammaproteobacteria; order Pseudomonadales; family Pseudohongiellaceae; genus UBA9145. The sequence goes on from OZ243108.1 coordinate 647,046, forward strand.
GGAACAGACCACGTTTTATGAGTTAATCGTGGTCTGTCACCCTTGATGCTCGGCGGGGCGACGGGAAAAATAGCTGGTGATGGCAGTGCGCTCGTAGCAGGAGATGCCGTGGCCGATGGCGTAGCGGCAACCGTGGAGGCTGGCACTGCGGTGGCAGCAGGAGAGACTGCCGCAGAATTCACGCCATTCTTCCTGATACTTCTATTCTAGCCGTATAGAGACCACGCTTGTCTTTCGGGCCATAGGAAAGTATGGCCCGTTCTTCGCCCCCAGACTAATGAGTGATCTTGTTGCTATGCCTGTCGGTTTAGAAGCTTAAGTAGCCGAGCAGACCGACAGAGCTGAGCAGATTGAGGCTGCAGTGGATGGCTATTCCCAGTTTCAGGTTTCCCGTCTTCCAAACCGCGAAGGAAATTACCAGCGATACCGCAAAAATCCCAAGGTAATTATGCGGCTGCCAAAAATGGTAGAGCGTGAACAGAGCGGCGTTGGTCAGCGGGGCGAGCCAACCCAGTGCTCTCATGTTGGGTAGCAGGTAGCCACGAAAATAGAGTTCTTCCAGTATCGGGGCGACGATGCCATCGCTGATAATGGCTAGCACGACCGTCAATAGTAGCAGGGGCGGTGCGGCCTGCTCGAAGCCGGGATTGAAATACCAGTCCGGCAGCCAGCTGAACAGGGTATCCCGAAGGACGGTACCCGCAAGGTAGGCCGGTACATAGAGTGCGATAGTGAGCAGCACGCAGCCCAGAAGCAGCAGCACAAAACGCTTTACGCCAATGCTGTTTCCCCAGTGGACAACACCGTTGAGGCTGGCTCGCCCGTTGCGACGGTACCCTTTGCTGTAGAGATGACCCAGGATGAGCAGGGGCATGATGGTCACCTCGCAAAGTAGCAAAACCACGAGTGAGGGAAATCCGAGAGAGATGGCATAGGGTGCGAGCGCGATATATACAATTACGATAGGCACACCGACGTAAAGGTGAGCTACCAGCATGGACCAGAGCGAGCCGATATTCAGCGAAGTGAAGGGCGGGCCAGGGTGGGTGGCTGTGACTTGCGAGTACTCCATGAAATGCCTCCTTTATACCTACGTATGAGTATGTATAAATGCAAAAAAATATTAATCCCGGCCCGCGAATCCATTGAGTAGCAGGTCGGCAAAAGCGGATGCCTGCTGCTTGATTGAAAATGCTTTCGGGTTCGCTAGCCAGAGTTCGATAAGGCCGTTTTGATACGCGAGAAACGCGCGCGCCAAATTTGCAGGGTCGGCGTCTGAGCGGATCTGACCCTGCGCCATGCCTTGTTCCATGTAACCTGCAATAGCCTTGACCAGACCAACGGCCTGCTGGCGGCCGCGCATCTTGATGGGCTTGAGTCGTTGTGTCTCCTGGGTAAGGACGAAAGCCTTTCGGAATCGCGCGTCATTTTCCAGTAGATCAAAACTGGTCAGTAAAATTCGCTCGAGAATCTCCGTAAAAGAACCACCGCCCGCAATTGCCAAATTTATGGCCTGCTGCGCGTCTTTTTCAGCGTCTTCTATGACCGCCAGGTACAGCTCGGATTTACTGACGAAGTGGTGATAAACGGCGCCGCGGGTGACTTTTGCTTTTTCTGCCACTTCTTCCAGCCGAGTCGCCGCGTAACCCTTGCTGCTGAAAGCGCTCAGGGCCGCATCAAGAATGTCTCGCCGTGTCTGTTGTGCTTCGTCTTCTGTTCGTCTCATTACAGCCTCTTGCATACATACTTACATGTATGTATAAAGCAGGCAAGAGTTTGGGTATGTTTTTTATGGCTGGGGGTTTTGCGATGCTGGTTAAAGCGGATCGCAGACTCGATTATCCAGGGCTTTTGAGCATTCTATCCAATACGCCCGCAGCAGTCTGTGCCAAAGTCCTCCATGCCTTTGCTTACGCCCAAACCTTGCGCCCCAAATAAAGAGACAGGGAGAATTATGGAACACCAATGTAACCTTAGTTGGTTTGGGGCGTCCAAGAGTGGAATCCAAATAATTAATTCACGGTAGCCGCCTATGATTACCCGGCAATCGAGCGCTCCTCGTCCTGTACCTATCACCGCGCTAATTATTCTGTTGTTTACGGCCTGCAGCGAACCCTTGCCGGAGCAACACTACGGGCTGTGGCAGTTTCCCGATTCTACGCATGTCAGCGTGCGCCAGTCCGGCGATGACGGGCTACGCCTGCGAGTCTACGATAACGGGGTTACCCGACGGTTCACCCGAGGTGACGACGGATTTGTTTCTCAGCCCGGGCTGACCGACGACATGCTGGCCAGCGCGAATCTCACCTTTCAAGACCAGCGGATGATACTCAACCGGGCCGATGGTGAAACAATGACAGCGACGCGGGTCCCGGTTCAGGAGCAGGAGGCCGTCATCGAGCACGATGGCAATTCTCTGTACACACGTCTGCAGCTTCCTGAAGGAGAAGGTCCGTTCCCTACCATGGTGCTGGTACAGGGTTCCGGCGATGACGCCGCCACGCTTAGCTACAGTAACGGCGATTTCTTTGTGGCCAATGGCATAGCGGCTGTGGTGTATGACAAGGAGGGCACTGGTCGTTCCTCGGGTACCTACAACCACAATTTCTCAAGCCTGGCCGATGATGTGGTGGCTGTGGTGGAGTGGGCCGCACAGCAGCCGGGCGTGGATGCCGGGCGGATCGGCGTCACCGGATACAGTCAGGGCGGCTGGATCGCACCCCTTGCTGCGTCTCGTTCCGAGTTGATCAGGCTGGTCATCGCCAACTACGGCATGATTTCTTCCGCCCGGGAAGAAGAGCGACTGGAGACTGTAGCCACGGTGGCGCGCCGCGGCTACAGCGACGCTGCTTTGGCACAGGTGGCGGAACTCTCAGATGCCAGTATCGATATTATGAACAGTAATTTTCAGGAGGGTTGGGAGCAATTTGACGCTCTGGTCAACAAGTATAGCGACGAAGCCTGGATGCAAGCCCTCGACGGCACCGCGATTGCCGAATTTATGGCCTACCCGAACTGGGTTGTGCGCCTGGTCGGGCCCTACATGGGGCCGCCTGGGCTAATGTGGGATTACACGTCTCATGACGCGCTGGACACGCTGGCATCCCGGGCAGTGCCGGTGGTCTGGATGATAGCCGAACAAGACCGCAGCGCCCCGAATGAGTCAACACTGGCCGAGGTTCGCCGGCGGATGGCAGCCGGTCAGCCGGTCTACTTGACTGTTTTCGAAGATACCGATCACGGATTTACTACCTTCCGAGAAAATGCCGACGGCAGTCGAATCCATGGCAACTATCATTCCGATTATTTCCGCACCGAAGTCGATTGGGTCCAGCGCCTGTTGGTCCCATGAGCGCCAATTTTGCGCAGTTGGTTCAGGAGTCAACGGGGTGAGGCCGAATTGATCGGGTAACTTGCAAGTCCGGAATCAACTCAGTCGGCCCCTTCTGATTTTTGACATTGATAAGGCTCGCAATGAGTGCACCGCTGCCCTACTGCTTCATTATGGACCAGCATCCCCGTTGGATTTTGCCAGCTTTGACCGGCCCAGATCGCCTCGTCACTGCCTCAGGCCCGCTGCGAGTGCGCCGGATATTCTATTATCTTCTGCCATATCAGGTAGTTGTGGAAGCAGTCGGCAGCACTGATCTGGATTGCAGCACGGTGAGTGCTCGCCAGCAGAACGCGCTGTGTACCCGGTACATTTCCTGCATCCGGTAGTTGTTTAACGCGTACTAGCGCGCAACAACAATCTGGAGAGCGTATTTATGAGCTGCCCCCACCACTTGACCAATTTCACTGCAAAACCGGTGCTGCCGGCATTGTGCCTGTTGCTGCTGACCCTGGTGTCGTGCAGCGACGACGCTACAACCTCCGAGACCGCCTCAAGCATGCCGTCGGCTCCCATCACTGGGGGCAACGCCGCGGCGCCCGAGACCAGTCTGGGGATTCGCCCGGTGGCAGATGAGGTCGTGTCGATCGACATGTCCAGGGTTCATCACCCGGACCTGCCGGAAATCTTTTCCTACATCGATGCCAATATCGATTCCCACGTCATGAATCTGCGCCGCTGGATTCAACAGCCCAGTATCTCCAATACCGGCGAAGGCATTCAGGAATCAGCCTACATGGTGGAAGGCTTCTTCGATCAACTGGGCTGTCAGACCACCGAGGTCTACGACGTGGGCATCACCGAGTGGGGCGCCCAGGGCAACCCGGTGGTGTATGCGAACTGTGACGAAGGCAAGGAAAAGACGGTAGTACTGTACTGGATGTACGACACCATGCCGGTGACCCAGCCGGATCTGTGGGTCGCCCCGCCGTTCGAGGGCCGGATCATCGAGCAGGCGCCGTACCCCAAGGTGATGATGGGCCGCGGCGCCAACAATTCCAAGGGGCCGCAGATGACCCAGCTCAATGCGCTGATGTCCATCAAGGCGGTGACCGGTACGCTGCCGGTAAACCTGATTGTCGTGGCCGAAGGCGATGAAGAACGCATGTCCATCGGCTACCGTAAATTCGTGCGCGATCATCCGGAATTATTCGAAGGCGCTGACGCCATGTACCGCTTTGGTCGGCAGGGCAGCATCAGCGGCAGCTCCGAAGGCAGTGTCTTCGTCGAGCTGATCACCTCGGGCGAAGCCTGGGGCAGGGGACCCACTTACAGCAACATTCATGGCGGGCGTAAACGCGCGGTGGATGCACCGGCCTGGCGTCACATCAAGATGCTGGAAACCCTGGTGGATGAAACCGGCAACCGGGTGATGATCGACGGCTTCTACGACAACATTGAACCGCTTACGGAGGTCGAACTGGCCAAGCTTCGCGAGGCGGCGGAAGACATGGACCTGGAAGCCTCAGCCGAGCGCCTCGGGGTGGCACGCTACATCTCCGATGATCCCTTTGAAGTGCTGAAGATGGCGCGTTACGGGCAGTCGATGAACCTGGACGGCATCTGGGGCGGCAATATGTTTGAGGGGGGTTCCGGTGCGATCCTGCCGAACCGCATCGTTTCAAAACACAACTTCCGTTATGTGCCAAACCAGGACGGCATGGATATCGTCGACAAGCTGCGCCGACATCTGGACAGCCACGGCTATGAAGACGTGGAAATCAATGTGGTCGGCGACGTGCCCTGGGCCAAGATGCGCTATGACACCGAAATCGCCCAGGCGGTAATGGACACCTTCGACACCTTTGGTATTCCCTACGACGATCCGATCCAGGAAATGGAATCCATCATCGCCGGCCCCTACTGGCCTGCCTATCTGTTCGCTGGTGATGTGCTTGATATACCCATCGTGGGTGGCAACGCGGGCACCGGCGGCAACTCCCATGCAGCCAATGAGTTCTTTGTCATTGAAGGTGCCGCGAATGTGTACGGCATGGCCGGTGGTGAGAAGTCAGTGGCGCTGGTGCTTTATAACTATGCCGGGCTTAATGAGCCGGGGGCGAATTAAAGCATGAGAATCAAGAGGGTAATCGGGGGGAATCTGTGGAAACCTGGGACAGACCGCGTTTTATGAGCTAATCGTGGTCTGGTCTTACCCCAGTTTTTCGGGTTAGTTGAAGCCCGGCTTGCGAAAGTGAGTCGGGCTTTTTGTTGGCAGACTGAGCTACGGTGGCTGGGCGAAGGTTGTTTGAGGGGTCGTTGGTGACGGGGGGCAAGTGAGTAGCTTGAGGTGTTTCCTGTAAAGTAGATGCTGCTTTAAGTTGTTAAGTTGTCAGTGTCCCCTTTTGCCTGTGCCTGGCCTTTCTAGTACTGTTGTCGCTGCAAATAAATCTGTCACTATTTACCAACCTTTTTACTGACTACTTACCGAATGCAGACACCACGCTTATGACGTCCAAGAAGTCCAAACCAATCTATATCTCCTATGCGGGGCCGTCTTTGTTGGAGACGCCGCTGCTGAACAAGGGCTCGGCCTTCACTCATGAGGAGCGTCTGGGATTCAACCTGATCGGGCTCTTGCCGCCGGTGTACGAGACTATCGAGGAACAAGTCAAACGCTGCTATCAGCAGTACAGGAGCTTCGCGGAACCAATCAACAAGCATATCTACCTGCGCGTAGTGCAGGATACCAATGAGACCCTTTTCTACCGATTGCTCAATGAGCATCTGGTGGAAATGCTGCCGGTTGTCTATACCCCGACCGTGGGAGACGCCTGCGAACACTTTTCTGACATCTACCGCCGGGCCCGGGGGATTTTCGTTTCCTATGATAATCGCCATTACTTCGACGAAATTTTGCACAGCGTCACCAAGGACAAGATACGGGTAGTGGTTATTACCGACGGCGAACGGGTGTTGGGGCTGGGTGACCAGGGTATTGGCGGCATGGGAATCGCTATTGGCAAGCTTTCGCTCTACACCTCATGTGGGGGAATCTCGCCCGCCTATACCTTGCCGGTGGCATTGGATGTTGGTACCAACAATCAAAAGCTATTAAACGACCCGATGTATATGGGGATCCGCAAACCCCGCATCAGCGCCGACGAATACAATGCATTCGTTGACCAGTTTATTGACGCCCTGCAGGAGCGCTGGCCGGGCGTGCTGATTCAGTTTGAGGACTTCGCCCAGCCCAATGCGATGCCACTGCTGCAACGTCATCGTGACCGGGTTTGTTGTTTCAATGACGATATCCAGGGCACGGCTGCGGTGACACTTGGCACCTTGTTGGCTGCCTGCCGCAAGAAGGGTGAAAAGCTGGGAGATCAGGTGTTTGTTTTTCTCGGCGCAGGGTCTGCTGGTTGCGGCATCGCCGAACTGGTGGTCACCGCCATGGTTGGCGAAGGCATGGCAGAAGCGGATGCCCGGGCCCGGGTCTGCATGGTGGACAAGAACGGGCTGGTAGTGGACGACATGGATGGCCTGATGGATTTCCAGCAAAGGCTGGCTCAAGGGAGAACCCATTATGCTCACTGGAGTCTTGAAGCCGGGGACGGGAATCCACGCTTTATTGATGTGATCAATAACGCCAGACCCACAGTGCTGGTTGGCGCGTCGGGTATCCCGGGATTGTTCTCAGAGGAAGTCATCAAGGCTATGTATTCCTATTGTCGCCAGCCAATTATTTTCCCGCTGAGCAACCCGTCGCGCCAGATCGAAGCGCACCCCAAAGATGTGATCGAGTGGACGGAAGGCAATGCCATTGTTGCTACCGGCAGCCCATTCGACTCGGTAGAGTACCGGGGAAGGACCTACGAGATATCACAATGTAACAACAGTTATATTTTTCCTGGTATAGGGCTCGGCGTCATTTCCTGCTACGCCAGCCGCATCAGCGATGAGATGCTGATGGTCGCCAGCACCACCCTGGCCGAGCTGGCGCCAGTATCAAAGAACCCGGAAGACGGTATCCTGCCGCCACTGACTTCATTACAAGAAATCAGCATGGAAATTGCCTTTGCCGTGGCGAAAATGGCAGCAGCACAGGATCTCTGTCTGAAACTAACCGACGAAGAGATTCAGCAGTCTATCGACCAGAATTTCTGGTTGCCGAAATACCGCGAGTACAAACGGGTAGCCATGCGGGCACGTTGATGTGGGAGTAGGGGACACTGACAACTTAACCTCAAATTCTACTAAGTTGTTAAGCTGTAGCCTAAGGTGACGGAGCCTAAGGTGAAGCCTAAGGTGACGGAGGGATTAAGAAGCCTAAGGTGACAAGCCTAAGGTGACGGAGGGATTAAACATTAATCCCTCCGTCACCTTTTCTATCACCTTTTCTAAATCCCTCCGTCACCTTTTCTACCTTGTGATTTTAACTTTTGCGGTGCCCAACAAGGTATTGCAAGTGTTCAATGCTTGTCCCGCAGCAGCCGCCTAGAATCTTCACGCCATAGCTGCGATTAAATTCCAGCATCAGCTCGCCCCACTCTGCAATGCTATCCACGTGTAAATGATCGGCATTTTCAAGGTCGCAATGATCCAGTGACGAGGCATTGGCCTGAAAACCGATCAGTCGGGTACGGGTGTTGTTCGGTAGCGATTGCGGATTCAGGAATGAGGGATGGGCGCAATTGATCATGTAGCCCAGTGGGCTGCTGGCGGTACTGTTGTCGATCAGGTCCGCGGCAGCCGCTAGCGACGTCCCATCGAGAATGTGCCCGTGACGGCCAATGACAAAACTGATGATATAGGGCAGCCCCGTGGTCGCCATGGCGCGGGCGATGCCTAACGCTTCCTGCACGTTGGGCAGGGTCACGGCAATCAGGAAATCCACATCCGCCGCGGCCAGTTGATCAAGCTGCCAGGCATGGTAAGGTTCGGCTTGTTCAGCTGACAGGCCCGCTTCGGGCTGGTAGCAATCGTGCTTGCAGCCAATCTGGCCGCCAATGCGAACTCTCTCTTTGCTGCCTGTGCTGCCTGTGCTGCGGATTTCCTGCAGGAATGCCGCGGCATCCTGGTTAATTGTGGTGTTGATTCCCGCTTGCTGCACGCGTTCCTTGCCGGCTCGCCAGGTGGGCGTGCAGGCAATAAACGGCAGCCCGGCCTGCGCAGCCAGATCCATATACTTCCGGTAAAGCGTCGCCATGATGTTGCGGGCGCGTGGGTCATAGATCAGCGGTGCATTGACCAGAATCTCGTCCAGTTCAACCCGCCCGGATCGCCGTAGCTGCTCAACGATGGCGGCTTCCATCAGGATAAGGGAATTGTTGTCCAGCAAGTCCTGCATAAAGAAGGGCTTAGCCCTTCCTCCTTGTTTCTCATTTGTTTTCTTATTTATCAGTCATGGACTATTACGCGGGTCACTCGCAATGATCCATCAAGCGCACGCAAATGCCATGTCTGGGAATGGGTTTCCTCGAAATTACGCCGGTCAAACTGATAAGTTTCTGTCATGGTAACTTTAAGACCGAAGCTATTGTCATCGGGTAATTTGAATATCTCCGGAGATTCTGCCCGGTAGTTGTAGTCTGAAATCAAAGAAAATGCTTCTTCGATGTAGGCAATGTAACTTCGATAATCAAGCGTTGGCACACTGCTTTCAAATTCTCTGACTAACTGAAATTCGGGGGCGAGCATAGCTGTGATGGCCTCTACATTCGTTGCTACGTTAGCTGCTTGCATCTTGTTGAATGCAGCCATGACCTCCTTTTGCTCACGCTTGCTGATGTCTTGCGCAAAGGCATGCAGCGGAAGTGTTACGAGTAGCGCGAGCAGTAGAGTACGAGTCATAGCAATGTTCCCGATGTGATTAATGTTTGCGGCGCGACACCTGTCGTACAGTAACATAAGCAAGATATCCTGCGGGGCCGTATAGGAAGGTCAGCGGCAGGCACGGAACTATAAACCAGAATCGGATTCCTTCTCGACGACCAGTTCTGCAGATCCACGCGCCAACAAATAGATCAAAAGCCAGAAAGTGAACCCAGCCAGCTAGCATGGCATTTTCGTTTGCAAACAGATTGGTAACGTCAGCCAGGCTACCGAACCCACCTTCACCTTCTGAAGGTAATAGCACGACAAGGGTTACATACCCCGTTGAGAGAAGAGCAGGTATTACCAAGCCTGCAATTCGATCTGACCAGACTGGAGTCAATGGTGAAATCAAGAGCAAAAGCCACCCGCCCATAGCAAGTAGTCCTGCAAGTGAAAACAAGAGTTCGAGATTTATCATTGGGGCAGCATCCAGGTGAAGGAGCCGCTAACAATATTGTAAAAAGCTTGCATATGCAAGCATAAATCAATAAAGAATCCCAGCGACCTGTCTTTGCGATCTAGCCGCATTGCGGCTTTTGCAATCTATGGAGCTAATCCGAGTGCGCTTATCTGGAGAACTTGATTCAATCTTGGTCTCTGACTCAGTAATCAATCCACTGCATGAACGCGACAGAGGCCGCGATCAGCCGCTGTCTGGGTGTTTCCAGTAATGCCGCATGGGCGCCGCCCGCCAGCACCACCCATTGCTTGTTGGGATTGGCCAGCTCAGTAAATACTCGGGCATGGGCCTCGGTATCAGCCAACGGGTCGAACTCGGCCTGTAACCACAAGGTGGGTACCGGGACTGCGCTGGCTTCCAGGACGTTCCACTCATGCAACTGATTCCAGTCCGCCCGCACCGGGTCGGCGCGCAGGGCTTCGCGAACATAGACGGCAACGGCCTGCTCGCTGATGGCACCGTCGACAATAAAGTCCGAGGCGGCGGCCTCGGCGGTGGTGGGATTACGCGGCGGCTCGGTGACGCCAGCCGGGTCGGCGTATTCGGCACCTGGACGCACCGGATAGCCAAACAAGGTCAGGCTGCGAATGTGCTCGGGATAGCGCTGCGCCGTAAGCTGGGCGATCATGGAGCCATAAGACCAGCCCCAGACATCGATGGCAGCGCCGGTGCGTTCGCTCAGCCAGGCCAGGATATTGGCCAGGTCACGGGCCGCCTTGTCCGGCGTGTTCCAGCCACTGGCATCCCGCGGCGTTTCGCCATAGCCCCGTGCATCCAGCGCCCACACTGAATAACCCTGCTCATTAAACCCGTCCATCAGCGACAGGTTTTCACCGGGGACCTGCAGGTCAAAATCCGGCACGGAACTCCAGGTGCGGCCGTGATGCAGTAGGATGTGGCCCTTGGGGTCGTCGACGGACTTTTCCCAGACGGCCATGGGGTGGCCGTTTGAGTCGACGGTATGCTGGATTAGTTCGGCTGCGTGGGTTGGGGCTAGAAGCAGGAATGCCAGGAGGCCCGCGAGGCAGTGGGTTATCGTTGTGGTTGGTTTGCTTGCTGGTTTCATGGTGTTTTTGCTTTGGTGATTAAGTGGCTTGTGCGCTTGTGAGCGGCTTGTGGGCGAAAGTTCAGACAAAAAGTTTCAAGGTGAGTCTTGCACAGAACCGCTACTTTAAGCCATATCTCGAGTCGTGTCCCCGGAGTCAAGGCGCTCGGCGTGGGAGGCTAGCCATAGTGACAAGCAGGCCCGTTCGCTATAGTCTGATTGACCAATGCGGGTGTAACTCAGCTGGTAGAGTTCCAGCTTCCCAAGCTGGCTGTCGCGAGTTCGAATCTCGTCACCCGCTCCACTTATTGCACACAGGCGCCGGGTTAGTTTATCCACGCCCGGAGAATGTCCGGATCAAATCACTCTGCCTCCTTTGATCTCTTTGATCTCGAACATACTAAGAACAAAAGGAATAAATATGCCCAGGATATTCAGATTTACTTCCAGTGCTATTTTCGTGATGGTTTTCGGCCTTCACATCAGCGGCGTGCATGCCCAATGGGATAATCTTGTTTTGCCTGATCCGATCCCCGCACACGAGCTGCCGGATGATATTGATCCAGTCTCGCTCGCGCGCTTACCCCAGGTGCAACGAGGGGATCTTGATGACGCAGGCAAGCGGGCCTTCGATACCTACGTCAGCCCAGGCACAGGGTACGAAACCGGGCTGCGAGGTCCGGTTGGCATGTGGATGCATAGTCCAGAGCTGGCGGAGGCTATTTTCGATGTGCGCCAACGGGTTCGCTACGGGACCGACAAGGACCAGAGGATCACGGAACTCATCATATTGAGCACGGCGAGGGAGATCAGTAATCAATACGAATGGAGTGCCCACGAGCCGTTGGGAAGAGCTGCGGGGCTGGAAGAAGAAATTATGGAATTCCTCAAGTGGCGACGACCGATGAGTGAAGCCGAGGGTATAGAGGGATTCGGAGAGACAGAACAGGCCCTGGTGCAATTTATTCGTGAACTGGTTGGCGACCGGGATGTGAGTTCGGAGTCCTTCACGCGCCTGCATGACATCTTCGGGGATACCGGTCTAACGGATATTGTCGGACTGGTGGGCTATTACAGTTTCGTGGCTGTGACCCTGGATGCCTTCGACTTGCAGAGAACGCCGGGCAGTGAGCTGTTACTGCCGGTTGCTGCGGACTCATTGCGATAAATTAAAGTGTCTAATTTAAGGTGTAATTTAAGGTGTCGGAGGGATTAAACATTAATCCCTCCGACACCTTTTTAGCCTGGAATCCGAAGACGTTGCGGACCTGCTTGCAGCGCTGCGCCATGTCGCCGCGCGCCATCTGACCCGGGTGGAAGAACTGGTGGACACCTATCTGACCTGCAAGGATGCTCTGGAACCGGTCGCGCGCGAGGATTTGCTGCGCCGGGCGCAGGCGGGTGAGGTCACAGTGCTGGACGTGCGTCCGGCAGCGGAATACGCGGCTGGTCATGTGCCGGGAGCAATCAACATTCCCCTGGCGCAACTGGAGGCAGCGCTGGATGCCATCGACCCGGCCAGCGAGGTCATTGCCTATTGCCGGGGCCCCTATTGCGTCCTTGCGTTCGACGCCGTTAAGTTGCTGCGTGCGCGAGGCTATTCTGCCAGCCGGCTGCAGGACGGATTTCCGGAATGGCGACGGGCGGGACTGCCTGTCGTTTCGGCGCCATCTCATGACGGCGACAGCTACAGGAGCGCATCGCTTGAACGGAATTAGTGATTTTCAGGAAACCATCGCCGCCGGGGAAACCGCCAGCATCGAGAATACCCAGTCCGACCCACTGTCCCTCAGCCTGTTGGCCCGCAATGGGAGTCACATTGAATTTGAACTGCTTCCCGGCCAGGTCATCGGTCTGACTGCGGGGAGCGATGACATCCGGATTCTGCTGCACCATGGAGACCCCGCAGGATTACTGGTGATCAAACCGGAAAGCGCTTCCTAATTTAAAGAATTTAAGGTGTCGGAGGGATTAAACATTAATCCCTCCGACACCTTTTTTGTAGTTTAACTAAGGCTGGTTACCATCGGGCGGATCGACAATTACAATCAAGATTCACCAACCAAATTCATTAAGCTATTAAACTATTAGTGTCCCCTATTGGTCCTGCACTTGAATCCGTAATGTGTCACGCCAGCGCTGGCGCATTCGTTTAACAGAGGAGAATACGCATATAAGGAGGAAAGACACCGATGACAGATATGATCCAGGCCGCGGTCCGTTCCCCAAAAGAACTGTTAAGCACACGCCGACTGCTTGCAGTTCAGGGGATTGCCGGCGGCCTCTTCGCCATTTTTTTAATTCTCCATCTTGGCAATGCCCTGATGGCGGTTTTCGGTGTCGCTGCCTACAACCGGTTCCAGTCTCTGGCCCAGATCTATTACCAACAGCCTCTGGTAGAGCCACTGCTGGTATTTTTGCCGCTGACTATTCACGCCGTTGTCGGCGTTATTCTGCTGCGCCGCAAGACAGCAAACGGCCTGAAGTTGACCTCGACCCAGGCCCTAAATAGCTGGGCAGGACTGTTCCTGCTCCTGGTAGTGTTCCTGCATGCGGCGGCCACCCGAGGTGTAGCGCTGATAAGTGGTGCGGCTACCGGTTTCGATGCCGTGTCCTTTTCCATCTGGTGGATGCCTGGCTATTTTCTGCCCTATTACTTTCTGCTGTTTATGGCTGGACTTTTCCACGGTTACAATGGCGTGCTGCGCCTCATTACTCGCCGAACCGGACAGGGGGCAAGACAGCTAAAGCGCGCTCGACCAGTGATGTTGACCGCAGGCAGCCTGCTGGTTGCCATTTCGCTGGCCGGTTTCGCTGGTGTTCGTTACGACATCCCGGACCCGACCCGAAGCGACTATGCCGCCGCCTATGCGCGGATTTTCAATATCAGTCTCGAATAATACACCTACAGATGCAACTCCAAGAGGAAAAGCACGGGCAGCGACTCACCATGGAAGCACTGGATTTTCAACAGGAGCGCTCACATCTGTTTAAGCTCGCCTACCGGATGCTGGGTTCGGTTGCCGAAGCTGAAGACGTTGTCCAGGAAACCTGGTTACGCTGGCAAAAACGCTGCGAGCAGGCGGGACCGGCGGCGGGCGACACGTTGCCTGCTTCCTATCTATATCGCATCGTGACCAACATCAGCATCGATCACCTGCGAAGCCGATCCCGCCAGCTTGAAAGCTATGTCGGGCCCTGGTTACCCGAACCCATTGTCGTCTCGAACAACGCCAATGCCGAGCAGGAATTGGAATTCCGCGACACGTTTTCATTGGGCTTTCTCTCGATGCTGGAAGCACTGAACCCCAATGAGCGGGCTGTATTTGTTCTTAAAGAAGCATTCGGTTCCGACCATGCCGAGATTGCGGAGATCGTTGACACCACCGAGGCCAACAGCAGGCAGTTACTCAAGCGGGGCCGGAATAAATTGCGGGACCAGGGCTGGCCGACTGCCGCTCAGCAGACCGCTTCCACACCGGAGCAGCGCCGCAAGCAGCGTAACCTGATCGAAAAATTTATCCGTGCCCTGCGTGATGCCGACACCGATCAGGCGCTGAAATTACTCAGCAATGAGGCACTGGCCATTTCCGATGGCGGCGGTCTGGTGTCGGCTGCACTGGTCCCGCTGCAAGGCCCTGATCAGATCGTTAAGGTGTTGCAGTATCTGGCCCGTAAAACCACAGGATCGAACCAGCTGATCTGGGCCGAAGTGAATGGCCAGCCCGGTCTGCTTTTTTACCGGGAAGATCAGTTGGAGTCGGTTATCGCGATTGAAGTCAGCGCTGCGTACATTCACCGCATTTTCATACAGCGCAATCCCACAAAACTTGATCACCTCACGGCGGTAGCCCCTCTCGCCCGTTCTTCCTGATGAAATCGTAAAACTTTTCCCTGACTTCGGACGTGGCCTGTCAAACGACTGCGGCCGCCATAATATTGCAGCACTTTCCAATATCGCTGTTTCGAGTGTCTTTTGCTGCTCTACAATAGCTGTCACCTGATTCCGACCTAATCAAAAGGGTCAGAGTAAATTGATCAAGCAAACCCGGAGTTACTGTCAGCGCTGCCTTCGGTTCGACTTTCGATCGCCACCCCTGGGTAACGGTGGCAGGCGCCGGCCAAGCTGCGCTTCAATTTGCTGCTTGAATTTGCCGTCGCCAAGGACCCAGGATTTATTCGTTGCTTCTCGAATCGCTTCGATTGGGTAATTCGGGATATTCCCTGTGGAGAAAAGCGCACGGTAAGCCGATTGCCGCTCGTGATCAGATTGTCCGAGGCTTCTGTAAATTGGATGAGGGGTTAACAGCTTGACTGGTTTGCCGACCCCGTTATAGCGGTAACTGGACCATGGGTATTCGGCTGGGTGATCGACCATTCCAGCCCGCACCGGGTTCAGTTCGATATACCTGCTGACCGCGAGCAGATATCGATCAGACTCTACCAGCGACGCCCGGAACCTGCCTTCCCACAGCGTGCCTGTCCGCTCGTACGTAGAATTCACATAGCGCACGTAACAACGCCCAAGACTTTGCATCATCTTGCTAATGCCATTCGAATCACAGGGAGTGCACAACAGATGGACATGATTGGTCATCAGCACATAGCTGTGCACCAGGACCTTAAACTTCAGACAAAACTCACGCAGCGTGCTCAGGTAGACAACAAAGTCTCGCTCGGCGAAAAAACAAGCCTGCCGGTCATTTCCGCGCTGAATAATATGCGCCGGCACACCCGGAACGAAATATCGAGAATGGCGAGGCATAAAGACTACCTAATACCAAAGCAACGTACTCCAAGCATAGTCCCGACACCAGAAAATTGCGCACTCCGCCGATCAAATTACTCTGACCCTGAGATATCCCCATGAAATATTGAGGATAAATAACAAGTTAAGCTAATTAGAGTGCATACATGGCACGATAAAGTTCTCCAATAGATCGCCAAATCTCAGGAGACGCACCATGTATGCCCGCACATTGTTACATAAATCTCTCGGCAAGCGCTGCCATGATATTCATGCGACCCGGCTCGATACGTGTTGGCTCACAGTCCAGTCACTGATCGAAGGAGCCCAAGCGACAGTGACTTCTGTTGGTCGAGGAATGTCCGGTAACGCTTATGACAAACATAAGATCAAACGAGTAGATCGGCTATTGTCGAACTCATTCCTTCATCAGGAGTTACCGGTAATCTATTCGGCTTTAACTGGTAAATTGCTGAAAAACATGGCCGAACCAATCATTCTGATCGACTGGTCTCCGCTGTGCGCTGACCAAGGCTGGCAATTACTCAGAGCTGCGATTCCGGTAGGCGGACGCAGCCTAACTCTCTACGAAGAGGTACACCCACGCAAAAAGCTGGGTAACCGCAAGACACAACATGAATTTCTGAATGAATTGGCCACGTTGGTTCCTCCGTGCTGTAAACCTGTCGTAGTGGCAGATTCTGGTTTCAAGACACCTTTCTACAGCTATGTTGAGAAGAAGCTCGGATGGCACTGGATAGGCCGAATCAGAAGCCGTGATTTTATCGCTTTCAACGACGATCCGACCCAATGGTTTGGGGCAAAAGGACTCTATAATCAGGCTACAACACAAGCGAAAGACCTGGGTCAGATTGATTGGGTGCGCAGCAACCCATTACCATCGCGATTGATACTGATACGCCAGCCCAAAAAACGGCGACAGGATTTGACTTACACAGGTACCCAACGCCAATCCAAACGAAGCCATTCCCATGCCAGCCGTGAGCGAGAGCCCTGGCTGTTGGTCTGTTCATTATCGTTAAAAGATCGCGCAGCCAAAAAGCTCACCGGTATCTATCGTCGCCGAATGCAAATTGAAGAAGGGTTCCGCGACTGCAAAGCAGTACGTTATGGCCTGGGTATGTCGCAACGCAGCCGGATGAATGCAAAGCGGCGTGCCGTTTTATGCCTCTTGGCTTCTTTGGCGCAGTTCGTTCTCTGGTGTGTTGGTACTGCAGGCCAAAATACTGAATATGCACGCCGCTTGCGTGTCAACTCATCAAGTAAAAGACCCGCATACTCATCAATCTTTATGGGCAGGCTACTTGCAGCTCAGAAGCACTTTCGGCTACCGGACAAAGAGTTACTAAGCGTACTAGACAGAATCCAGTTCAACCCAGAGGCAGTGTCATAATCGCAGATTTACTGGGGATATCTCAGACTCTGACCCCTTTGATCCCTGACCCCTTTGATCCATCGTGCCGGGCGAGCTGGTGAGGTTGGTTTAGAGGGGGCGACCCTTGCACTGTTGCAAGGTGGCGATCCGATGGAACTTGCTGCCTACAGTGCCGGTGGGCAGGCGGCTGGCAGTATCATGCTTAGCGGTATTTCGGCCATATCGGGTAACGGTGGGATTGGCTCTAAATCAGGCCGGTTACTCCTGGCTGCCGGTGGTGTAGGTGCTTTGCTCCAGATGGTGAAATCTGCAACCCCTGGCGGTGAGGATAGCGTGATTGATTCTATCGAGTCGGGCTTTAACAAGGTGCTTGGCGGGCTTGCTCTAGGCGCACTAGCGGGCATCTCAGGGGCAGGACGGATTACCAGTAGATTCCCTGTACGGGCTTTCCCGGACGTAGCAGACGGCATTACAGCCCTTCAAAGGGGCGCAACAATCTCCCTGCTTAAAGAGGCGGTAAACGATCCCACGGCAGAGAAGGTTATTAACAAGCTTAGCCGCGATCCCAACTACTTTGGTCCCTCAGCGACCGACCGGCTTAGACGGGCTATGCAGAGCGAAAGGGTATCGCTGTCAAAGACGATTGAGGAACTGATGCAGGGCCGGGATTTTCTGGAAAAGCTAGAGAATCTATAAGCGCCTGATTACTCAATACAAATTATCTAAGGCGCTTTCTCAGGTTTGAATATTTGGCGGTTTTCATGCTTCTTTAGGGTGCTTTCTTGGCAATGCCGTCAAAACGGTGATAGTGTGACAGGGGTCAAAAACACTCTAGGAGCACTCTGCAATGAAAACCCTTTTCGCGCTTGGCTTCCTGTCTCTATTCTCAGTTGCCGCAATAGGTCAGTCCACAACCTACACCACAATAGGAAATACGACTTTCGGTAGCGACGGAACAACGATCAACAAAATTGGATCAACAACCTTTATTAATAACAGCCAAACCGGCCTTAGTGCGACTGCCAATAAAATTGGTAGCACAACATTCATAAACAGCAACGCCGGAACAAGCACTCTAAACAAGATCGGAAATACAACATTCATAAACGGAGATAATGGGCTCTCAGCGACTGCCAATAAGATTGGAAATACAGTATTCATTAATGGCAACAATGGTTATTCAGCTACAACCAGTAAGATTGGGAATACTACATTCGTAAATGAGAACTCAAGCGGGTCACTGTTTGGCTCAGGTTCGCTTGACAAGGATTCAGGAAGCTCACTTTATGGTAGTGGCAGTGGCTCCCCTATCAATTCCGGTTCGCTATTTAATAATTCAAGCAATTCCTCTGATTCATCATCTATCTTTGGTGGCTCATTGCTTTTCGACGATTGAGTTGGCGCACAGTTAATTGTCAATGTGCTTCGATTAAGTGTTTTTCGATCTATCCAGAGGTAAAGATTATCGCTGCCAGGAACTATTGAATCGTTGATGGGCATTGTACACTCAGCGAAAGGCCAGAGAGCCTCTAATTGGTAGTTCACCAAAACTTAAAGGTTAGGTACATTACTTTAGTTCTAAGGCGTATAAGCCGATTCAGTAGCCAGAAAACAGCCACTGGCGCTATTGTGTCGAGGAACCAGAGGGCTGCTAGGGCATGAAGTCCAGCAAGCAATCCACTGCTTGAAATATGCGCCAAGTAACCCCCACTGGTATCTGTTGCGTACCTTAGTATAGAAAACAAAACAACTGCGATGCTGAAAGTGATAATTACCGGCTTCGCAGCTTTGTAGCCAAAAATGTCAAGGGTGTCCTCATTAAGCTTCTTAAGGGCATCCCTTTTATATCCGCTGAAATATCTGAAACTAGCGGCATCTGGCTCAAGGGTTCTTCCCAAAGCAGTTGTGAGGACGTATTCGGTGATGGAGATAAGTGCCGATATTGATGATTCGAGATTAGTCTTTGCTTTAATTTGCATCCTGAGCTTGAAGCTACGAAATGGATGTACAGTATCGAGAAATAAATCCGTTGCTTTTTCCAACATCTCGCTGCCTGAAAACTTTCGTCCGTCTTTGTCTATAAACGCGCTTGAATCATGGTCATAGAAAAAATCGTCTACGAAATTAAGGCCTATTGGCTGTGGTGATGAATTGCTTTTTTCTATTTCCTCTTCGTCTGGCGAATCATCGTCATCGAAGTCGTAATCCCAGTGTTTTTGCCTATAAAGGCTCATATTCTCCGCTCGGATTCTTATCGGGATTCTGCTTGTATCAGTATTTCTCTCGTAGTCCTCAGGGTGCTCATATACAACCCATAGAGCAATTACGTCATCGGGTTCTCCGTGTTTGTTTCGAGCGGGCGTGAAGTTGCATCCCTCTGGGTAGTTGCTTTTAACAGAAAACCCTACACGAGTGTCGTTAAGATGTATTGGGTCAAAGAATCTTTGATTCTTGTCTATGTCGAAAAGACCCAAAAACTCGTCTGTGCTCTTGAAAGGTTCTGGCATAGCTATAGTCATGTCTCATTGCGCCCACGTCTCGGCTTGATTAGTATCTAACCAAAATTGTGGGCGTATTCATAGGATGTCTTGATGGGATCAACTTGGAAAGAGACGACGACAGAGAGGGTTCGTAAGATAGCGCATGACTTTGCAGAAGCTAATTGCCCTGGTGATGAGCATGAGAAAGAGAGATACGAGTCAGAGGCCATTGATCTGTTGGATAACAGTTTTTACTGCATTCAAGAGTCAACTGACCTTCGCGACTCCAAATACAACATTGAAAACGGCCACTGGGGCACTCGGGGCACTGGAGCAATTCACAGAGACGGTGCGTCCCTTCGTATAGACCTTATGGGGCTGTCACAATTGGCATACCAATACCTTGGCATGAAGTGGCTGAGATGCTCGGTGCTAGACTGGTTCTTTGTGTATACGCTCTCCTATGGCGCGCTAATTGGCAGTATGCAGGACGCAACTCTCATTAATGAGGGCTGGCTTAAATATCAGATTAGGATTGCCATAACCAAGACGGAGGTCTTTAGCTATGCTGCCTTACTGCTTTTGTGGTCAATTGTGAAACTGGCTTTTTGGATAGGGATTGGGGCGGTGGCGTACTTTATTGATCCCGCACTAACGGCGGTCGTCGGAATTCTCTTTTTCATATCCTGGTTTAAATCGCACGCGAGGGGGCAGCTGTACCAGAAATCAGTTGCACCCTTGCTTTCCCTTAATGAGGTCTTAAGCCGGCACAACATACAAGCAGAGCAACTACATTCACGGCTTGAGGAGGCTGCTAAGGTATGCGCCTTTGAGCCTGGCCTTTATGAGCTGGTATCAGTGATTAGGCGTGAGGAAGCGTATCGGCGAGAACAAGCCGAAGAAAAAAGCCCGCGATAACGGATAGCCCCAAATCCCTTTGGGGCGAGTTTAAGCTACGCGGCCAGCTTCTTGCAGGCCCGTTCACCTTCCGCGACCAGCTCAGTTATCGCTGTATCCAGCACACTGAATAGATGCGCATAGATATTCAGCACTCCCGCCGGATCGACAGCAGTCAGATCGAGTTGCTCAATAATCTCTGCCATTGAGGCCACGTTCATCAAAGCTCCCTCTGCCTTGTCGTATTCGGCAAAAATGTCAGGGACCAACCCCTTGTTTCTGAATGTCTCGTGAAACTCTGCCAGCAGCGCAACAGCCTGCTGTACTTCCTCTTTTACCATTGCCAGCAGTTGCCCCAGGCGTTCGCTTTGGGGGTTATCGTTATTGGCGCAAGCGGCATCCAGCATTGATGCTGCCCCGTCCAGGGCCGTGCTGGCATTGAATAACGGTCGGAGTGGTTCTCGTGGTCCGAGTGATTGAGTGTTTTGCATGATGATCTCCTGGTTTCAGCTAAAGTATAGACAAGATTTTAAAGTTTGCCCTCTTGCTTACCAGGTGCTTACCGGGCATAAAAAAGCACCTAGAGTTTCCCCTAAGTGCTTGATTTATATGGTAGCTATGGGTGGACTTGAACCACCGACCCCAGCATTATGAATGCTGTGCTCTAACCAGCTGAGCTACATAGCCAAAATTTCTACTGCGGCTTCCGATAGCACGTCATCTGAAAATTTTATTTCCGATTTATCGCTCAACGTATGTCTGTATACGCCTGCGCGCTAAATCGGAAATAAAATTCCCATCTGCCGCACTCTCGAAACCCTCGTGACGAAATTTTAAAACTTTCGAGCCTGGTGCATGACCGCAGCACGCTCTTATCAAGTCTTGCATCTTTCGCCGTTTATCGGGCCTCAAAAGAGGCCAGAGCGGGAATTCTAAGTCTTTCGGGTGTCTTTCTCCAGATCGGCTGGAACCCCCGAAAGGTCGCGAATTTTGGCCAGTTAGGGTCTATTTGTCAAGATTCTGCGCAAGATTCAGTCACTTAAAAACCGGTTCAGCCGCTGTTCCATGGCCTCCAGCTCCGCCCTGAGCTGATCCCGCTCTTCCAGCAGGTTCACCACCATCGCCACTGCCGACCAGTCCAGGTCCAGATCGCGCCGGAGGCGCGTGGCGCGGCGGATGACGCTGATCATGGTGACGTCGAAGGTCCAGTCTTCGGGGCGCTCGCCTTCGGGCTGGACGATGCCCAGTTCTACCAGTTCCTCGCAGGCCTCTCTTGGCAGGTTTAGCTCGGAGCAGACTTCGGTGAGTCGTAGCAGGATGTACTCGCTCATGACCTACCTCCTTTTCCGCCCATTGTACTCCTGGGATTAAAGTCTTTGTGCTGGGTTTGCAGCTTTTCCCACAGCTCCCGGGCCTTCTCGGTCTCTTGCTTGTCCGGCATCACCACGTTGAGGATGACGTAGAGGTCGCCGCGGCCTTTCTTGGTGGGCAGGCCGCGGTCCTTGACCCGCAGGCGCTGGCCGGACTGGCTGCCGGGCTGAATGCTGAGGCTGATCTTGCCGTCCAGGGTGGGTACGGTGACCTTGGCGCCCAGGGCGGCTTCCCAGGGGGCGATGGGCAGGGTCAGGTGCAGGTCGTGGCCGACGGCGTCGAAATCGGGGTGGGGCACCAGCTTGATCTTCAGGTACAGATCGCCGGCAGGGCCCTTGCCGAAGCCGGGGCCGCCCTGGCCCTTGAGGCGGATGCGTTCGCCGTGGCTGACGCCTTTGGGAATTTTCACATTCAGCGTCTTCTTCACCTGCTGGACGCGGCCGGAGCCGTCGTATTTGGGCATCTGGTAGCTGATGGTCTTCTTTTCGTCGGACAGGGTCTCTTCCAGAAATACCGGCAGGTCGATCTCCACGTCCTGGCCGCGCTGGGAATTGAAATCTTCGCTGTTGCCAAAGCCACGGCTACTGCCACGCTGACCACGTCCGAAGCCGCCGCCGCCAAATATATTGGCAAAGAAGTCGGAAAAATCACCGCCGTCCTGGAATTCAAAGCCGCCGGTATTGGCGCTCTGCCAGCCGGGTGGGGGTTCGAAGGATTCGCCGGAGCGACCGCCGTACTTGCGCAGCTGGTCATACTCGGCGCGGCGCTCGTCGCTGCCTAACACTTCCCAGGCCTCGGACACTTCCTTGAAGCGGTCCGCCGCGTCATGCTCGGAGCTCACGTCTGGATGATATTTGCGCGCCAGCTTGCGATAGGCCTTCTTGATGTCGGCTTTGTCAGCGTCTTCAGCGACGCCGAGAATGTCGTAGTAGTCCTTGAATTCCATGCTTTGGAATTATTCTCCAGGTCAGATCAGCTTAAGTTTCCTGTCACCTTACTGAAAATGCGGCCTCAGGCGTCAGTAATCAAGTCCCGACTGTATATACACCCGATGGAAATCAATGCCGGAGGCAGCGTTGGTACTGGGGAGACTGATTTCTCGCAACTCAGCACAACACTGATTTCGTGCCTATAGTAGTTACGGGGTGGTCAATTATCAGCATTGCGTGGCTGAGTAGCTTTTTGACACCTATAACGTAACAGGTTACATTCAGGATAATTGTGATTCTCAGTTTCAAGCACAAAGGATTGGAGCGCTTTTTTCTTCGCGGTTCCAGGGCAGGAATTCAAACTGACCACGAGAAACGACTGAGGCTAATCCTCGGCCGGCTCAATGCCGCCGCGTCGGTACGCGATATGGATCTTCCCGGCTTGGGGCTACATCAACTTAAAGGCAATCAGAAGGGGCGGTGGTCAGTCAGAGTGACTGGCAACTGGCGTATCACTTTTAGTTTTCACGGGCCCGATGTTATTGTAGTGGATTACGAGGATTATCACTGACCATGCTTAAACAAATGCACAATCCACCCCACCCCGGTGAAGTTATCAGAGAGCTGTGTTTGGAGCCGTTGCAGCTTTCCGTGACTGAAGCGGCCGAAGGCCTGGGAATCAGCCGCAAGACACTCTCGGCAATTCTGAACGGCCGTGCGGGTATCAGTCCGGAAATGGCGATTCGTCTCGCCAAGGCATTCGATACCACACCAGAGAGCTGGCTGAATCAGCAACTGCAGTACGATCTCTGGCGCGCCATGCAGTCGGAAGCGAACATCAAAGTACGAAAACTCAAGGCGGCGTGACGGACGCCCGCCAAGCCGCAGCGCTGCTCCGTTCGGAGCACTTCTGCGCACTCTAGCGCAGTAACAGCAGCACCAGCGAAAGGCTACCGATAGAACACAGTGCCGACAGCAGCGACCCTGCCGCGACGGTGCCGTGGCCGGTATTGTAGCGATTGGCAAACACGTAGGCGCTGACCCCCACTGGCATGGCCGAGGCCAGCACGCCGGCCTTGGCCCAGAGCGGATCGACCGCAAAGACATGAAACATGGACAGCCACACCAGCACCGGCAGCAGCACGATGTTGATCAGGGTCATCGCCACCGCTGGCGCCACCGCCTGACGCAGCCGGTATTGCTGCAGGGACATGCCCAGCACAAACAGTGACGCCGGCACCGCGGCGCGGGATAACAGCTCGATGCTGTTAAACAGCGGATCCCACACCGGAATCCCGCTGGCGTTCACCAGCAGGCCAAGTATCAGGCTGCCGGTGATGGGGCTGCCCAGCAGTTGCTTGAGCAGGCTGCGCACCGCATGGGCGACAGTGCCGCTGGACAGATGCTGGCGCTCGGCGGCAATGGTGCCGACGGTGAACATCACCAGGTTCTGGATCGAAATAATGAAAAACAGTGGCACCAGGCCTTCTTCCCCCAGCGCCTGGGACACTACCGGAATGCCCACCACGGTGGTGTTGGAGTAAGCGCAGCCCATGGCGAACACCGCCTGCTTCTCGGCGCCATAGTGAAACAACCAGGCCGCCACCAGTACGCCCAGCACAAACACCGCCAGCACCACGAGGTAGTAAGCGGCAAGAAAATCCAGCGCAGTGCCCGGGTCAAACTCGGAGCGCGCAGTGCTGACAAACAGCAGGGCAGGAATCAGGATGCTGAAGGTGAACCGGGCCAGGGTGTCGGCGTCGGGTTTACCGAGCCAGTTGAACCGGAGGCTGCCATAGCCCAACAGAGCAATGGCCATGACCGGAAACAGAACTGAGAGTACGAACATAACGGTGACTACAAGGGTTTGGTGTGGCGCCGAGAGATCAATGCCCGGGCTGCTTTCAAAAAAGACTGGTGACTTTAACCGCTCAGCGTGATTCAAACAAAGAGATGATTAAGTTCGGGATGGGTAGCAGTAGAGCGGGCACGGCCGCTGATCAATCTTTAATCAACCGCTGTCATGGACTACATCCACTTTGCAGTGTCCAGGCAATGCCACTTGTAAAGACCCAAATAGGGGACTATAGTACCCAAATTGGGTATCTTTATCAGCTTCCTGTAAAGGCATTCCGTTTTGACCAAATCCATCGGTGGTGCGTTGTTCACTAAAACGCAGCGCAAGATTCTGGCGCTGCTCTTCAGTCGTAGCGATGCATCTTTGTACAAAAATGAAATCATCCGTCGTGCTGGTATGGGGCGGGGAACCATCGCCCGGGAGTTGGACAGTCTTGTGGCGGCGGGGATTCTGAGCGCCGAGAAAATGGGCAATCAGACCCGGTTTCGTGCAAACCCCGCTTGCCCGGTCTATAAAGAACTGCAGAGCCTGGTACGCAAGACGTTTGGTATCGCCGAGGAAGTGGCCGCTGCGTTGGCGCCGCTGGATTCGAAGATTCAATACGCCTTTGTCTACGGATCGGTCGCCAAGGGTGAGGAAAAAGCAGAAAGTGACCTGGACCTGATGATCGTCGGCCGGAATATCGCTTATGGGGATGTCATGTCTGCGCTACTGGAGACAGAAAAAGATCTGGGGAGGACGATCAATCCGACTGTGTATACGCCCGAAGCATATAACAAGAATCTCGCGCAAAAAGACTCATTCCTGAAACGAGTGCTGGCCCAACCAATCCTGCCGGTGTTGGTGGCGGCAGATGCCGTCTGACGAACTCGACAATCTGGTAGCCATCGGTCAACTGCATTACGTCGAACAGTTACTTCACGGTATGCACAAGTAACGTGGATTGCTGTTGGTGCGTCAGACGTTGAACCTAAAATGAATCACGTCGCCATCCTTAACGATGTACTCTTTACCTTCCAGCCGCCACTTACCCGCATCCTTCGCGCCATTCTCACCACCGTTATCCACAAAGTCGTCATACCCAACCACTTCCGCGCGGATAAAACCCTTCTCGAAATCGGTGTGAATCACCGCTGCAGCCTGGGGCGCGGTCGCACCTTTTTTCACGGTCCAGGCGCGGACTTCTTTCGGGCCGGCGGTGAAGTAGGTTTGCAGGCCTAACAGTTCATAGCCGGCGCGGATGACGCGGTCAAGGCCCGGCTCTTCCATGCCCAGGTCCTGAAGAAACTCCATTTTTTCTTCGTCTTCCAGCTCGGCGATTTCCGATTCCAGCTTGTTGCAGATCACTACTACTTCCGCGCCTTCGCTGCTGGCGATCTCGCGCACCTTGTCCAGGTGCGGGTTGTTCTCAAAACCATCTTCGGCCACGTTGGCGATGTACATCACCGGCTTCAGGGTCAGCAGGTGCATTTGCTTGAGGCTGGCCAGCTCTTCTTTGGTCAGGTCCGTGGTGCGGGCGGGCAGGGCCTGGTCCAGGTGGGCTTTCACTTTTTCCAGCACCGTCACCTGCTTCTGGGCATCCTTGTCGCCGCTCTTGGCCACGCGACCGGCGCGGTCCAGGGTTTTTTCCACGGTTTCCAGGTCCGCCAGGGCCAGTTCGGTGTTGATGGTGTCGATGTCGGCGCTGGGGTCGATCTGGTCTGCCACGTGGATGACGTTGCTGTCTTCAAAACAGCGCACCACGTGGGCGATGGCGTCGCATTCCCGGATGTTGGCCAGGAACTGGTTGCCGAGACCTTCGCCTTTGGAGGCGCCGGCCACCAGACCGGCGATGTCGGTGAATTCCACGGTGGTGGGAATGGTCTTCTCGGGCCCCACGATGCCGGTCAGCACGTCCAGTCGGGAATCGGGAATGAAGACGATGCCGGAGTTGGGCTCGATGGTGCAGAACGGAAAGTTTTCCGCGGCAATGCCGGCCTTGGTGAGTGCATTGAACAGCGTGGACTTACCGACATTGGGCAGACCGACGATTCCGCATTTAACTGACATGGGTGGAAATCCTTAACTTGTATGGCTGTCCGGATCTGGTCCGGCTCAGGCTGGAGGGCTGGTATGCAGCAGACGCATGGCGGCTTCCCATTCGCCGTTGACGGCTTTCGGCATGACCCGGATGGCGTCTTCGATGTTGGTCATGATGGCATCCGCTTCGGATCGCGACGGGTCATTCAACACGTAGTTGGCCACCATGGACTTGTGGCCTGGATGACCGACGCCGATACGCAGGCGATAGAAATCGCGGTTGCCGCCCAGGGCGCTGATAATGTCGCGGATGCCGTTGTGGCCACCGTGACCGCCGCCCTGCTTGAAGCGGGTGACGCCCACTTCAAAATCGATCTCGTCATAGGCCACCAGCATGTTGGCCGGATCGATCTTGTAGAAGTTACATACCGCGGCGACGGACTTGCCGCTGCGATTCATGAAGGTGGTGGGGAACAGCACGCGCACGCTGCGCCCGGCAATATCGATGCTGCCGAACTCGCCGAAGAATTTGCTTTCACCACGCAGCGTGCCGCCAAAGGCCTTGCACAGGTGGTGGAGGAAAATAACGCCGGCGTTGTGGCGGTTGGAATCGTGTTGTGGGCCTGGATTGCCCAGGCCCACAATCAATTCCAGCGGATGATCGCTCATCGCGAGATCCCTGATGTTGCTGACTAGTCGTTTTAGTCTTCAGACTCGTCGTCAGACTTCTCGTCCTGCTCGGTGGGCACTTCCGCATCCGGTACTTCAACGGCAGTATCAGCGGCTTCCAGTTCTGCTTCGCTACGCGGTGCCTGAACGGCAACGACTGCCAGGTCATGCTCTTCGCCGTGGGACAGCTCGACGCTTTCCACGCCTTCCGGCAGTTTGAAGTCAGAGATATGCAGGGCATCGCCGATATCCAGATCCGCCACATCCAACTCCAGGTATTCGGGCAGGTTGCCAGGCAGACAGATAATTTCCAGCTCGTTCATGTTGCGGATCAGGTTGCCGCCTTCCAGGCGCACACCCTTACACTTCTCTTCGTTGAGGAAGTGAATCGGCACGTTCACGGTGATCGCCACATCGGCGCGCACGCGCTGAAAGTCAGCGTGGACGATAAACGGTTTGGCCGGGTGGCGCTGCAGGTCCTTGATAACCGCCTGCTGCTTCTGGTCACCGATATTCAGGGTGATGATGTGCGAGAAGAACGCCTCGTTTTCAGTGGCGTGAAAAATATCATCGTGAGGAATAGTCAGTGACACAGGGTCTTCATTGCCACCATAAAGTACGGCGGGAATGGCTTTGTTCAGACGACGCAGGCGGCGGCTCGCACCTTTCCCCAGATCCGTCCGAACCGTACAGTTCAGTTCAAAATCAGCTGCAGACATAATTGTCTCCTAAAATAATCCAATGCCGGCTTGCGACCAGCCAACATCAGAGTGAAAAAAAGACAGTGTCCTTTTGGAGCACTGTCCCTTGAGTTCCATAACCGGGACCGGTTGTTACGCCGGTCCTGA
This sequence comes from uncultured Pseudohongiella sp., assembly GCA_965212375.1. Lineage (GTDB taxonomy): Bacteria > Pseudomonadota > Gammaproteobacteria > Pseudomonadales > Pseudohongiellaceae > UBA9145. The sequence goes on from OZ243108.1 coordinate 674,973, forward strand.
TTACGGGAATTTTTTCTGTTACTAAACCTGTTTGTTATCGAAGCGCTTTACTATCAATGGTTGATGACACAATGCTACGTGTTATCAAACATCGCGCTGATGGACTCTTCGTTGCTGACCCGGCGAATGGATTCGGCCAGCAGCTTCGCCATCGATAACTGGCGGATGCTTTTACAATCGCGTGCCGCCTCGCTCAGTGGGATGGTGTCGGTGACCACCAACGCATCCAGACTGGAGCCGTTTATATTTTCAATTGCCGGGCCGGACAGTACCGGGTGGGTACAATAGGCCATGACCTTGCCGGCGCCGTGTTCTTTCAGCGCATCCGCCGCCTTGCACAGGGTGCCGGCGGTATCCACCATGTCGTCGACGATCAGACAGGTGCGGTCGCTGACATCACCAATGATATGCATGACCTGCGCTTCATTGGCGGTGGGCCGGCGTTTATCGATGATCGCCAGGTCCACGTTTAACTGTTTGGCCACGGCGCGGGCGCGAACCACACCGCCGATGTCCGGTGACACCACCATCAGGTTATCGTAACCCTGGCGTTCAATATCGTCGGTCAGCACCGGCGATCCGTAGACGTTGTCCACCGGGATACTGAAGAATCCCTGGATCTGCTCGGCGTGTAAATCCACTGTCAGCACCCGGTTCACACCCACGGCACTGATCATGTCCGCGACAACCTTGGCGCTGATAGCAACCCGGGCCGAGCGTACGCGTCGGTCCTGCCGGGCATAGCCAAAGTAGGGGATTACCGCGGTAATCCGGTTGGCCGAAGCCCGGTGCAGCGCATCCGCCATGAGCAGCAATTCCATGATGCTGTCGTTGGTGGGTGCACAGGTGGGCTGAATCACAAATACGTCCTTGCCGCGGACGTTTTCATTCAACTCTACCGAGATTTCTCCATCACTGAACTTGCTGATACTGGCATAGCCCAGGGGCACGCCGATATTCCTGGCAATGGCATCCGCTAACGCCGGATTAGCATTGCCACTAAACACCATTAAATTGTTTGCCACGTGTCCTTCCTGATTGGCGGGTGTGCTTCTGGTCTTATTCTTTTGCCTGGCAGTTCTTGCGTGCCAGGCTGCAGTCGACTGAGGCTTGGTCACCGTTTACTGCGCCTGGCCTGGAAAATGGCTGGGGTGGCTGGATTCGAACCAACGAATGCAAGGATCAAAACCTTGTGCCTTACCACTTGGCGACACCCCAGTGATCTCGAATTTTCGAGCGTGCTCATTTTAATCGCCGGTGTTCAATGAAACCAGCGAATTAACTCCCTGAGCAATAAATCCGTGCCAATCGGCTGGAAGCTGATCAAACACGGCTCTGGCGCTGGACTGATCGGCGAAGCTGGCGAACACGGCAGCGCCGGTTCCGGTCATCCTTGCCGGGGCGTGCTGATCAAGCCAGTTGAGCGCCTTATCTACGTCTGGGTAGAGTCCGCGGGTGACTGATTCACAGTCATTTCGGGAGCTGCCCGCCAGAAAGTCGGCCATTCTGATGGCAGTTGTGTTCCGTGTCAAATTTTCCTGCGCGAAAATCTCTGCAGTAGACACCTGGCAATCCGGGGCGATGACCAGGTACCACGCGGCGGGCAGATCCACCGGTTCAAGCTGCTCCCCCACGCCCTCGGCCCAGGCGGAATGCCCGGCCACGAATACCGGCACATCGGCCCCCAGCTCCAGGCCCATGGCCGCCAGCTCAGCCGCGGTCAGGTCAAGACCCCACAGCTCGTTGAGTGCCAGCAGGGTGATGGCGGCGTTGCTGCTGCCACCGCCGAGGCCGCCGCCCATGGGGATATGCTTCTCCAGCCGGATGCGCGCGCCCCTGGGCTGCTGGCTGCGAGCGCGCAGCAGGTGGGCGGCGCGCAGGATAAGGTTGTCATCCAGGGGCAGGTCGGTCACCGTCGAGCCGGCTTCCAGGTGCAATGACAGGACCGGTTCGGTGCGTTCCTCGAACTGCAGCCAGTCGCCATAGTCCAGCAACTGGAACAGCGTCTGCAGGCTGTGATAGCCGTTGGCCTGGCGGCCGGTAACGTGCAGAAACAGATTGAGCTTGGCAGGTGACAGCCAGCGACGGGGGGAACGGGTCATTGCTGTGCCGAGGTTTCAGGTCCACGGGGTTCAAGATCAAGGGCATCCAGGTTCCAGTCCAGCCCTACAAAGCGCAGTCGCACGTCATCCCGGGGACGACTGACATCGACGCGGCGCGGCAGGGACAGCTCGGCATACTGGCGCATGTCGCTGTATTCCACGGTCCAGCCGTCCTGGGTCATGCCGGCAAGCTGGTTGAGCTCATTGAACTGCAGGTCGGCACTGCTGGCCGGAGCGGGGATGCCCTTGATCCAGTACTCCAGATAGGAAACCGGCAACTCGTAGCCGAGCTGATCAAGGATCAACTGTTCCGGGGTGTTGGCGGTTAATACCTCGCCATCCTGCTCCAGGCTTACCCAGCCGGGGCGGCCATTGATTTCGGTATTGCCGGCATTGAACGTGCCCCACAGCCGGATGTGGTAGCGCTCCTGTTGCTGCTGCCACTGGATTCGCGGGGTGTGGGATTCCTGCTGGTAGCGGATATTGACCCGGCCCCGCAGCTGCCAGGATTCCAGACCCTGGAGCTGGCGACGCAGCTGGGTCCAGCTATCGGTCTCCCCGGCCGGGGGCGCCAGATTCTGGCAGGCGCTGAGCAGGCCCATCAGCAACACCGCCAGCAGGCGCTTTGCGCGCCCGGGCGGTTGCGGGTCTGTTTTGGGCAGTACCGGAAAAACTGCTTTGCCGCGAAAACTGGCTATAGGAGAACTGCCTATAAAGAGAAGCAAGACGCTCATCGCTCCGGCAGCAATCGATCCATGACTTCTTTGATCAGCTCGCTATCCGGGCGCTCTTCCAACGCCTGCTCCCAGACGTCCATGGCTTCCTCGCGGCGGTCCATCTGCCACAGCACCTCGCCGAGGTGGGAGGCTACTTCGTGATCGGGGAAGGCCGCGTAGGCGCGGCGCAGGTTTTCCAGGGCTGCTTCGTAGTTGCCCAGTTTGTACTGCGCCCAGCCCAGGCTGTCGATGATTGCCGGATCGTCTGGCGACAGGGCAATGGCGCGCTCTACCAGTTCCAGGGCTTCTGCGTAGCGCTCGGTCTGGTCGGCCAGCATGTAGCCCAGGTGATTGAGGGCGCGGGCGTCATCCGGCTGCATGCTGATGATCTGCCGCAGGTCGCGCTCGGAGCCTTGCTGGTTGCCCACGGCGTCGTTGAGCAGCACCCGGGCAAACAACAGGTCAGTCTCATTCGGGTATTTGTTCAGCGCGTTGTCCAGCAACTGCCGGGCGCGATCGATGTGTCCAGCCTGAATCAGCACACTGGACTCGACGGTGGTGAACAGAATCTCCAGGCGCGGCTGGCCCCGGGACTGCGACGCCAGCCAGGCATGGGCACCCTGCAGGTCGCCGGTGGCAATGGACAGCCGGGTTGCCTGCTGTTGGGCATTCAGGTAGTTGTTGGTGCCGATGCGTACCTCGCGGTAGTGTTCGATGGCCTGCTCGGGATTGCCCTGCTGCTCATGGATAAACGCAAGGTAGTAGTGGCTCTCATCGGCGCGCTGGTCGACGCCCACCAGACGGGTGAAGATCTCGGCGGCACGATCGTAGTTCTCCAGTTCCATGTCCAGCAGGGCCATGGAGTACCAGGTCTCCCAATCTGTGGAATCCTGATCCACCAGCACCTGAAACTGGTTGCGCGCCTCGCGATACTCCTCCATGGCGACCAGCTGTCGGGCGTAAGCGAAGCGCAGGGTGCGATTGTCCGGAAACTCATTCACGCCGTCACGCAGACTGCGCAGGGCCAGCTCCAGCTCGCCGAGGCTGTCTTCGATCTGGGCGCGCAGGCGCACCAGACCCGGGGCATTGCCATGCTGGTCCACCAGTGCCGCCAGCTCGGTTTGTGCCTCTGCAAAGTGCTGATTCTGTGCCAGCAGCTGCACCAGGGTCAGGTGAATAGAGCGTTCCGTGGCGAACTCGCCGCGCAGGGCGCGCAGATTCTCTATCAATTGCTCACGCTGTCCCAGGCTGAGCTGCCCGGTGCGGGCGGCCAGCGCGGTGAAGTCGAATTCCGCGCCCAGATCCAGCACCCGCGCCATGTGCGAGATGGACTGGTCGAAGTTTCCGGTTTCAAGGAATTCGTAGGCGAGCAGCAGGTGCGGCTGGGGATTGTCCGGTTCCACCTCGCTCCACAGCAGTCCCAGCTCCAGCAGCGCCCGGGTATTGTTGTTGGCGGACGCAAACTGTACCGCCCGGCGAATAATACTGGGGTCGCGGGTTGCAAAGGCGAGATCGAAATAGGATTCCGCCGAGTCTTCCATATGCCCGCGGGCAGCGCCAAGCTCACTGATTATTGCCTGGTAGAGCTGTTCTTCAGTGAAATTGCCGTACTCGATCTCCTCGGGTTCAGGCTCGGGTTCCGCGCGTGGCGGGGCCTCCGGGGTGATCGCGCCAGCGTCCTGCGCCGTATTGGCGGCGGTCGTGGCAGTCCCGGATTCCGGGTCTGGAGTGGTAGAACTGGCACAGCCAAGCAGGGTGGCGGCCAGAAACCAGGCTGAAAGCCAGACTTTCAGCGATTTAGCGGAAATTATACTCATGTGCGGCATTGTAACAGCAACCTGGATATCGGCGATAAACACCAGTTCATACGCCCCTGAACTGTCGCCTGGTCCTGCGGACCGTCGGAATTTCCCCACCAGTGAGCATTTTGATTGGGGTCGGCTGGTGATTTGTCGTACCATATCGAGCTTTTTATCTGACGCGTTATCTGTCTGACTCTCTAACTAAATAAGACTGGACCCAGGGCTTTCATGGCACTTTTCCTGGTTGGCATTAACCACAACACCGCCGACATCGACCTTCGCGAGAAAATCGCCTTCCCTCCGGAAATCGTAGGTGAAGCCCTGCACGACGTGGTGGGCCTTGCTGAGGTCAACGAGGCGGTGATCGTGTCCACCTGCAATCGCACCGAGCTGTATCTCGACTTCAATGATGAGTCCGAGCCGGCTTCCGGGTCTGCCAAAAATGAGCCGGCAGAGAACCGCAAGCTGGTGGATCGCCGCCAGTTTGTGATGGACTGGATGGCGAAGTACCGCAATCTCAGTAACGAGACCCTGGCCAACAGCAGCTACTTCTATGGCGACGAGGAAGTGGTGCGGCATTTGATGAAGGTCTCCTGCGGTCTTGATTCCATGGTGCTGGGCGAGCCGCAGATCCTGGGCCAGATCAAGTCGGCGTTCGCCGTCTCCAAGGACCTGAACGTGGTTGGCGCGTCACTGGGTCGCGCCTTCGATAACGCCTTCACCATTGCCAAGCAGGTGCGTACCGATACCGCCATTGGTGAAAATCCGGTATCGGTGGCCTTCGCGGCGGTAACCCTGGCCGAGCGAATCTTTTCCCGGGTGGGCAGCCTCAAGGTGCTGTTGATCGGTGCCGGTCGCACCGTGGAACTGGTGGCTCGTCACCTGCTGGATCGTGGTGTGCAGGAAATCGTGGTGGCCAACCGCACCCTGGACAATGCCATTGAACTGGCATCGCGTATCAAGGGTCATGGCTGCCTGCTGTCGGATATTCCTGAACAACTGGTCAATGCCGACATCGTGGTGTCGTCCACCAACAGCCAGTTGCCGCTGCTGGGCAAGGGAACGGTGGAACGCGCCCTTAAGTCGCGCAAGCATCGGCCCATGCTGCTGATTGATCTGGCGGTGCCCAGGGATATCGAGCCGGAAGTGGGCCAGGTGGCCGATGCCTATCTTTACACCGTTGACGATATCAGCGATGTCATCGAGGACGGCCAGAAGAGTCGTGCCGAAGCGGCGGCCCAGGCCGAATCGATTATTGAGCGTGGCATTGAAGAATACCGCGAGCATCTGCGCTCCCTGAATGCCGTATCGACCTTGAAAGCGTTTCGCACCAAGGCCGACACCATTCGCGCCAATGAGTTGGAGCGGGCCCTGAAAGACCTGGAAAAAGGCGGAAAGCCAGAAGACGTGCTGAACAGCCTGGCGCGCTCGATCACCAACAAGCTGATTCATTCTCCCAGTGTGCAGATGAAGAAAGCCAGTGCCGAGGGTAACAATGATCTGGTGAAGCTCACCCAGCGGCTGTTCGAGTTGGATGACGACTCTGAGCAGTCGCCCTAGGCCGCCATGAAAGAATCCATTCTCAACAAGCTGGACAATCTCCAGGATCGCTTTGGCGAAGTCGAAGCGCTGCTCAGCGACGCCGAAACCATTGCCGATCAGAACAAGTTTCGCGAGCTGTCCAAGGAATACTCGGAGCTGGAAAGCGTCGTTAAACACTACAACCGCTATAAACAGGTGAGCGACGAGCTGCAGCAGGCGCAGGAGATGCAAAAGGACAGCGATCCGGATATCCGCGCCATGGCGGACGATGAAATCAGTGCCACCAGTGCAGAACTGGAGACGCTGGAGCTGGATCTGCAAAAACTGCTGCTGCCCAAAGACGAGAAAGACCGCTGCAATGTCTATCTGGAAATTCGCGCCGGAACCGGCGGCGACGAGGCCGCGATATTCTCGGGCGATCTGTATCGCATGTATTCCCGCTACGGTGAGCAGCAGGGCTGGCGCGTGGAAGTCATTAATGAGCGCCTGGGCGAGCACGGCGGCTACAAGGAGATCGTGGCCCGTATCGAAGGCGACCGGGTCTACGAGCAGTTGAAATTCGAGTCCGGGGCGCATCGCGTGCAGCGCGTGCCGGAGACCGAAACCCAGGGCCGGATCCATACCTCCGCCTGCACGGTAGCGGTGATGCCGGAGCTGGAAGAAGTGGACGCCGTGGAGATCAACAAGGCGGACCTGCGGGTCGACACCTTCCGCGCCAGCGGCGCTGGCGGACAGCACGTCAACAAAACCGATTCGGCGATTCGCCTCACGCACTTGCCCAGCGGTATTGTGGTGGAGTGCCAGGATGAGCGCTCGCAGCACAAGAACCGGGCCCGGGCGATGTCCTTGCTGCAGGCCAAGCTCATGGACCAGGCGCAGCAGGAGCAGCAGCAGGAAGAAACCGATACCCGCCGCAAGCTGGTGGGCAGCGGAGACCGCTCGGAAAAGATTCGAACCTACAACTATCCCCAGGGTCGGGTGACCGACCACCGCATCAAACTGACTCTGTATAACCTCAATGAAATCATGGCCGGCGATCTGGGCGACGTAATCCAGCCGCTGATTCACGAATACCAGGCCGATCAACTGGCTGGCCTGGCCGGCGAGGGCTAGCAGTGGCCGTCACCATTGCCAGTGCTCTTGCTGAACAGGCTCAGCAATTGGCGATGATGAGCGACAGCGGGCGTCTGGACGCAGAACTATTGCTGGCCGAAGTGCTCGACAAACGCCGCGAATACCTGCTCAGCCATGGGGAACAGGAACTGGACGAGACTGCCATCGCGCGCTTTGGCCAGGTGTTGGCCCGGCGCAAACAAGGCGAGCCGGTTGCCTATATTCTCGGGCGCAAGGGATTCTGGGATTTCGAGCTGGCCGTAACGCCCGCGGTGCTGATCCCGCGCCCGGAGACGGAGCTGCTGGTTGAGGCAGCGCTGGAGCTGGCCGCGCCACATGCCAATCAGGATCTGCACCTGGCGGACCTCGGCACCGGCAGCGGTGCGCTGGCCATTGCCCTGGCCCGGGCTAATCCGCAGTGGCAGGTTGCTGCCGTAGACAGCAGCGCCGAGGCCTTGCAGGTAGCCCGCGCCAATGCCCGGCGCCTGGGTGCGGAGCACATCGAATTCTTTCAGGGCAGTTGGTGCGAGCCACTGGTCAAGCGCGAATACACGATTATAGTGGCCAATCCGCCTTACGTGGCTGGCGATGATTCACACCTCGAGCGCGATGGGCTGAGCTTTGAGCCTCACCAGGCACTGGTGGCAGACCGGGACGGCCTGGCCGATCTGGAGGCAATCATCAGGCAGGCGCCGCACTACCTAAAAAGGGATTCCTGGCTACTTCTGGAACATGGTTTCCAGCAGGGAGCCGCAGTGGCTGAGTTGTTGCGCGCCGCAGGCTACCAGGATATTCACTGCCGTCAGGATTATGCTGGCCAGGACCGCATGACCCAGGCTTGCTGGCCCGGCGCGGGTGAGTCCGAAAATTCGAGGTCTCAAGCATGAAAGACGAGGAACTGCTGCGCTACAGCCGCCAGATCATGCTGCCGGAAATGGATATCAGCGGGCAGCAGAAACTGGTGGATGCCACCGTATTGATCGTCGGCATGGGTGGCCTGGGCTGCCCGGCCGCCATGTATCTGGCTGCCGCGGGCGTCGGTCATTTGCTGATTGCCGATGACGATACGGTGGAGCTGACCAACCTGCAGCGCCAGATCGCCCACGGTGAGGACAACCTCGGGGAATTGAAAGTGGCGTCTGCCGAGCGCTCCCTGCGCGCCCTCAACCCGGGGGTGCGAGTCACCACCATTGCCGAACGCCTGCAGGGTGACGCACTGGGCACGGTCGTTGCCGATGTCGATGTGGTGCTGGATGCTACCGATAATTTCGCCACGCGCTTTGCCATCAATCGCGCCTGCGTGCAGCAGCGCAAACCGCTGGTGTCCGGCGCGGCAATTCGCATGGAAGGGCAGGTGGCTGTTTTTGACTCGCGCGATCAAAACAGTCCCTGCTATCAGTGCCTCTATGGCGACAGCGGAGAGGAAGACACCAACTGTGCCACCAATGGCATTATGGCCCCGGTGGTGGGGATAATTGGCGCGGTGCAGGCCATGGAAACGATCAAACTGCTGGCCGGTATCGGGCAGCCGCTTACCGGGCGGCTGCTGCTGCTGGACGCCATGACCATGCAGTGGCGGGAAATGAAGCTGCCGCGAGACTCAAAATGCGCTGTCTGTGGCTGATTCGCGGTTGCTTCGCATTGCAGACGACCGGCCATGCCGCTATCATGCTCGCGCATCTTGCCCCCTGAAACCAATTTATGAATAAAGAAGTCGACAGCGAACCCTTATCGTTTGATACCCTGGAGTTACAGCAACCACTGCGCGATGCCATTCGCGAACTGGGGTTCAAGTACTGCACGCCAATCCAGTCCCAAAGCCTGGTTTATACCCTGAAAGGGCTCGATGTGACCGGTCGCGCCCAGACCGGTACGGGTAAGACCGCGGCATTTCTGATCACCATCATTAATGACCTGCTCTCCAATCCAATCGAGAGCGAGCGCTTTATTGCCGAGCCGCGTGCTTTGGTGGTGGCGCCGACTCGTGAGCTGGCAATCCAGATCGCCAGTGACGCCCAGCTACTAACCAAATTTACCGATCTGCACACCGTGACCCTGGTGGGCGGCGAAGATTACCAGAAGCAGATGCGCGCGCTGGAATCCAAACCGGTGGACATCGTGGTCGCCACGCCTGGCCGGCTGCTGGACTTTGCCTCCAACGATAATCTGTACCTGGGGTTGATAGAGCTACTGGTGCTGGACGAGGCCGACCGCATGCTGGATATGGGTTTCATCCCCCAGGTGCGCCAGATCGTGTCGCGAACGCCGAAAAAAGACTGCCGACAAACCCTGCTGTTCAGCGCCACATTCACTCCCGATATTATGGAGCTGGCTGATCGCTGGGCGGTGGACCCGGTAATGGTCGAGATAGAGCCGGAAAAAGTGGCCGCCGATGCGGTCAATCAAATGGTGTATCTGGTCACTACTGACGACAAGTACAACCTGCTGTATAACCTGATTACTGAACCGGGCACCGACAAGGTCATGGTATTCAGTAATCGTCGTGACCAGGTGAGACGCCTGGCGGACAATCTGCATCGCAACGGCATTGAGTGCGGCATGCTGTCCGGCGAAATCGCGCAGAACAAGCGTATCCGCACACTGGATGATTTCAAATCGGGCAAGACCCGGGTGCTGGTAGCTACTGACGTGGCAGGCCGTGGCCTGCACATTGATGATGTGACCCACGTGGTGAACTACAGCCTGCCGGAAGAAGCGGACGACTACGTGCATCGCATTGGTCGCACCGGTCGTGCCGGATCAATCGGCACGTCAATCAGTTTTGCCTGCGAAGAAGATTCCTTCCTGGTGCCTGCAATCGAAGAAAAGCTGGGCACCAAGCTGAAGTGTATCCATCCGGAAGAGAGAATGCTGGAAAAAACACCGCCGTTCTCACGCCCGTCGCACTTCAAGGAGAAGCCCAGCTCCCGCACCGGGGGCCGTGGTCGGACCGGCGGCAGCGGTGCTGGTGGCGGAGGACGTGGCAGGCGACCCTCCCGCTAGAAGCGTCGCGAGCCCTCGCGATGCAGTTTCCCGGCCGGCCTAGGCCGCGGTGCGAAACTCCACAACTTCGGTTTCCACACCGCTCATTCCCGACATAATGGTTTTCGCCTGCTCTTCCTGGTCATTGTTTTTGGAATGAATGAAGAGCAGCAGGTGACCCTCTTCCAGAAACGCCTGCAGGCGCTGCGCATCGCTCTCGCTGATAATCGTGCTTGCCAGGGCGCCAACTCCGCCGACCGCGGCAGCGCCCGCTGTGGCTGCGCCCACCGGTCCGGCGATCACCGCCGCTGAAGCAACCACGGCACCGCTGACAGCAGCCGAGGCAACCACCCCCAGACCGCCCAGAAACGCGCTGGCGCTGGACTTGGCGGACTGTTTTTCGATGAACTGGTATTCGGGCTGCTCGTCCGAGTCGGGATCCCAGGCCACTTCTTCATACAGATCGTGTAGCTTGTCGGTGATGGCTGTGCCTTGCGCCATCAGTCCCAGATCCTGTTTCTCAAAACCGCACTCTTTGAGCTGTGCGATCGCTTCCTCGATAGAGCTGCCTTCGATAAAGACACCCACCACGTTGCGATATACGGCTTCCTTGTCTTGTGTGCTGGATGTTGCAGTCATGTCATACTCCTTAACCTGAACTGGTATTTCTGCTTGATCGTAATAAACCGCTACGTATCACGCAAACCAGCAGATCATCTGTACACAGCTGTTACATTTCTGTTACGAAGCAGCTAACCAGTCACACGGAAGTCGGGCATGCACAAGCAACTGTACGAATACCTCTTCAGTGACGAAGATGCGCGAGCATGCAAGGATATTCCTGAAAAAGCCTGCAACGACCAGCCGAAAAATTTCTTTGTTCATGTTGCATCACTGTCGCTTACCAAAACCGGCGATCAGTTTATGGACCCGAAAATTACCCTGTCCTGGCTACTCACCACGCTTGGCGCGCCTGCTGTTTTTCTTTCCCTGCTGGTACCGATTCATAATACTTTTTCCCTGCTGCCGCAGATGCTGGTGGCCTACACCATTCGTCGGGCTCCGATTCGCAAGTTTTACTGGAGTGCGGGTTCCATAGGGCAGGGTCTGGCTCTGCTTTTAATGTGTTACGTGGCACTTAACTTCGACGGCTTTGCGGCGGGTCTGGGAATTATTTTGTTGCTGCTGTTGTTCAGCCTGTCACGCGGGGTGTGTTCGGTCGCCCAGAAAGACGTGCTCGGCAAGACGGTGGCCAAAACCCGGCGCGGCCGGGTCAGCGGCTTGACCGAATCCATCGCCGGGGTTTTTACCATTGGGCTGGCCACTTATCTGCTATTCAGCAGTCAGCGTACCGTGGAGGTCGTGGTGGTGATCCTGTTTATTGCCGCGCTGCTTTGGCTGATTGCGGCAGCGGTATTTACCCTGATGACCGAAGAGCCGGGGGCGACTGCTGGCGGTGGCAATGCCATTGATGCGGCAGTCAGCCAGTTCGCGGTGTTGCGCAAGCACGGTGAATTCCGGAAATTCGTCGTGGTGCGATCGGCACTGCTGGGTTCCGCGCTGTCGGCTCCCTATCTGGTGGCGCTGGCCCAGCAGGACGCTGGCGATGCGCTGACTGTGCTGGGCAGTTTGCTGCTGGCTGCGTCCCTGGCGAGTTTTGTCAGCGGCACCACCTGGGGCGGGCTGGCGGATCGCTCCAGTGCCCGCTGCATGACGGTGGCTGGCGTGCTGGCGGCAGCTGCCGGATTTGCCGCCATCGTCTTCGCCGGCCTCGGGTTTGCCAATGTCACCATGTTTGCCGCCTGTGTCTTCACCCTGTACCTGGCTCATGCGGGGGTCCGGGTAGGGCGCAAGACGCATCTGGTGGATATGGCCAATGAAAAGAATCGCAGCACCCTGGTGGCGGTATCCAATACCATGATCGGCGCCATGCTGCTGGTCTTTGCCGCGCTTGGCGCGCTAGTGGCGCAGCTTCATGCCTACGCCGGCCTGGCGTTTTTCTCGGCACTGGCGCTGCTTGGTGCACTGCTGGCGAGCAGCCTGGAGCCGGTGCAGGAGGACTAGTCGCTGTCAGGTGAGGGCTCAGGTAAGGGCTCAGGTGAATAATTCTGCGGCGTGGAAGTCTTGCTGCGCCGGGCGCCCGCGGCCGCCAGAATCTCGGCGTAGCGTGTTGACTTGCGGTGTCGGGAAACCAGATCCAGAAAGCTGCTGCCGTCTTCCAGCGTGACATTGAGATCGCGCCCGTCTTCAACAAAAAAGGGAATGAAGCGGGCGAATAACTCTTCGGTCATGCCGCGGTAGGCTTTGAGCAGGATACAGTAGTCCTGGGGCATGCCTTCCGGTGGCTGCAGTTCAAGAAACGATTTCAGTCGCTCGTCTGACCATTCCTCGTTACGCGTTGCAATCTGGGTCCGCTCGGCGCCACGTTTTTTTCCTGCTTTGCTTTCCTGGCCCTCCGTTCCCTTGTTCTGCGTTCCTTCCTTTTCCTCGTGCTTTACATCATTCACTGCATTTTGTCCCTGAGAAGCTTGTTGACCTGACCAGGATTGGCCTTGCCCTGGGAAAGTTTCATGGCCTGACCCACCAGGTAGCCCAACACCTGCTCCTTGCCATCCCGGAATTGCTGGACCTGCTCAGGATTATTGGCGATCACCTCGTCCACCAGCGCTTCAATTGCGCCACTGTCGGTAACCTGTTTCAGCCCCTTGCTCTCAATGATGGTGTCCACCGGGCTGCTGTCTTCCAGCATGGCTTCGAACACCGTCTTGGCGATTTTGCCGGAAATAGTGTCGTCCTTGATGCGAGCGATCAGACCGCCAAGGCGTTCGGCCCCAATGGGGCAGTCATTTATTTCCCAGCCCTGCTTGTTCAGCAGTGCCTGCAGCTCGCCATTGACCCAGTTGGCGGCAAGTTTGGCATCGCCACCGGTTTTCGCCACGGCTTCAAAATAGTCCGCAATTTCGCGGCTGGCCACCAGCACGCCGGCGTCGTATTCGCTCAAACCCAGTTCGCTGATGAAGCGGGCTTTCTTTTCGTCCGGTAGCTCCGGCAGCTCGCTGCGAATCGCCTCGATGAAGCTGTCGTCGATTTCCACCGGCAGCAGATCCGGTTCCGGGAAATAGCGATAGTCGTTGGCGACCTCCTTGCTGCGCATGGAACGGGTTTCGTCCAGGTCGGCATCGTACAGTCGGGTTTCCTGGACGATTCTGCCACCGTCCTCGAGAACATCCTGCTGCCGCTGCACTTCGTAGTTAATGGCGCGTTCTACGAAGCGGAAGGAATTGATGTTCTTGATCTCGGTGCGGGTACCCAGTTCGGTGTCGCCCCTGGGCCTGATGGAGACATTGGCGTCACAACGCATGGAACCCTGGGCCATGATGGCGTCGGAAATGTCCAGGTAGCGAATCAGCGAATGCAGTTTCTTCAGGTAGGCCACTGCCTCGGCGGCGCTGCGCAGGTCCGGCTCAGACACAATCTCCAGCAGCGGCGTGCCGGCGCGATTCAGGTCAACACCGGTCATGCCGTGGAAATCCTCGTGCAGGGACTTGCCGGCATCTTCTTCCATATGCGCCCGGGTCACGCCGACGACTTTCTCGCTGCCGTCCTCCATGATCACCGTCAGCGAGCCCTTGCCCACGGTGGGAAAGTCGAGCTGGCTGACCTGGTAGCCCTTGGGCAGATCGGGATAGAAATAATTCTTGCGGTCGAATACCGAGCGTTTGCCAATCTCGGCGCCAATTGCCAGCCCGAAGCGCACCGCCATTTTCAGCGCTTCGGCGTTTAACACCGGCAGAGTGCCCGGCAGCGCCAGGTCAAAGATATTTGCCTGGGTGTTGGGTTCGGCGCCAAATTTGGTCGACGAGCCGGAGAACAGCTTCGACTGGGTGGACAGCTGCACGTGTACCTCAAGACCGATCACGGTTTCCCATTCCATGTTCAGGCCTCCTTCTGTGGCGTTGCGCCGGGTGTTTGGTCGGAAAGCGCCGGCTTGCGACGATGCCAGTCAGTTTCCAGCTGGAACTGATGCGCGACATTCAACACTTTGGATTCGGCGAAGTCGCGGCCGACGATGTGCATCCCGGTGGGCAACCCGCCCGGCAGGCCGGCAGGAATGGAAATACCCGGCAGTCCAGCCAGGTTCACCGCGATGGTATAAATATCTTCCAGGTACATGGCCACCGGGTCGGTCTTGGCGCCCAGCTCGAACGCCGTGTGCGGCGAGGTTGGCCCGATCACCACGTCGACCTCAGCAAAGGCCTTGTTGAAATCGTTCTTGATCAGGCGGCGAATTTTCTGCGCCTTGCGATAGTAGGCGTCATAAAAGCCGGCCGAAAGAGCGTAGGTGCCCACCATGATGCGCCGCTTCACCTCGGCACCGAAGCCTTCGCTGCGGCTGCGCTTGTACATGTCTTCCAGGTCCAGCGGATCCGCGCAGCGATAGCCATAGCGCACGCCATCAAAGCGTGACAGGTTGGCTGAGGCTTCCGCGGGGGCGACCACGTAATAGGCCGATACCGACAGATGATTGTTGGGCAGATCGATGTCCTTGATGGTGGCACCGAGCTTTTCGTAGACCGCCAGTGCTTCACGCAGGGTCTGCTCCACCTCGGCGTTCAGGCCCTCGGCAAAATGCTGCCTGGGCAGGCCGATTTTCAGGCCTTCAAGGGAGTCGCCCAGCATCGCGGTATGATCGTCCACGTCGCGATCGATGCTGGTGGAGTCCTTGTCATCCAGGCCGGCCATGGCGTTCATCATCAACGCCGCATCCTCGGCACTTTTGCACAGTGGTCCGGCCTGGTCGAGGCTGGAAGCGAAAGCAATCATGCCCCAGCGGGAAACACGTCCGTAGCTGGGCTTGAATCCGGTGATGCCGGTAAAGGCGGCCGGCTGGCGAATCGAGCCGCCGGTATCTGTGCCGGTGGCCATGGCGCATAAATCTGCAGCCACCGCTGCGGCCGAGCCACCCGAAGAGCCACCTGGCACTCTTTTGGTGTCCCAGGGATTGCGGACCGGACCGAAATAGCTGGTTTCATTGGATGAGCCCATGGCGAACTCGTCCATATTGGTCTTGCCAAGCATCACGGCGCCAGCGGCATTGAAGCGCTCCACGACGGTGGCGTTGTAGGGCGAGACGAAATTCTCCAGCATCCGCGATCCACAGGTGGTGGTGACTCCTTCGGTGCAGAAGATGTCCTTGTGGGCGAGCGGAATACCGAGCAACGGAGAGTCGTTGCCGGCAGCACGCGCGGCGTCGGCGGCCTTGGCCTGTTCCAGGGCACTGTCGCTGCAGACCGTAATATAGGCATTCAGTACGTCATTGTACTGGTCGATGCGCGCCAGGAAGGCCTGGGTCAGTTCGACACTGGATATCTCACCAGCGGCCAGGGCAGCGGATAATTCTGCGACCGTTTTCTCAATCATTGGCAATCCATTTTGCGGTTAAGTCGGGCCCAGGGGGTGTTGCTCGGGGGGCGGGCACTGCGGGTCTTGTTCGATCACCCTGTTCAATCAGCTTACTCAATTACCTTGGGCACCAGGTAGAGACCCTGGTCGGCCTGGGGGGCGAGGGCCTGCAGCTTGTCACGCTGGTTGGTCTCGGTGACTACGTCGGCGCGCAGGCGCTGCACCACATCCAGCGGGTGAGCCAGCGGTTCGACGTCATCGGTGGACACGGTCTGCATCTGGTCGATGAGCGACAGAATGTCGGTAATACGGCGTGTTACCTCGCCGACATCGTCTTCCGAGATGTGCAGGCGGGCAAGGTGAGCAATCTTCTCCACTTCGGTCTTGTCCAGGGCCATGGCGTTACTCCGCTTCCTGTGAGCTGTTTGCTGATCGTGATTCGGGCCGCTTCCGGCTGCTCGAGCGATAACCGGGAAAGGCGAAAAAATCGAGGCAGGACAAATATTTGAAGCCCGCCACTTGCTCAAAACCCCGACCGTTGCTAGAGTGCGCTTAATCGCGCGAAGGCGGAATTATACTTGAATTTTGCCTACTTACGTCAATGTAAGAGACATTGGCAGTCACTTCGCGACCAGGTCACTGCAGTAACCAGTCGGGATCGGGAATCGCTGGACAAGGCAAGGGGTTGACGGGCGCTGGCAGTCTGTCAGACCTGCTTTTTGTTTTCTCACCGTGTTTTCACCCCCTGACTGGCGATGAAAGTGACTTTTGCAGGGTCAAATGCTCCAGGAGATTCCATCAGCCCATCCATTTCTCGTGCCTGCCGATATTAACAACCTCGGCTTTTCGCGCTGACCTGTCCAGTAGGTCCTGAATTAAGTAGGTCCCGCACAAATAGGTCCTCAATCATCAGGCGAAATTGCCGTCTAAATAACAAGGCTCGCCGGGAACGGAATCTTTACTTCGAGGTAATCACGAATCCATGTTTAAAAAAATAAGGGGAATGTTCTCCAATGACCTGTCTATCGACCTGGGCACGGCTAACACCCTGATTTACGTGCGCGATGAGGGTATCGTCCTCAATGAGCCGTCGGTGGTGGCAATCCGCACCCATAATGGACAGAAGACGGTGACCGCGGTCGGTGCCGATGCGAAACGCATGCTGGGCCGAACGCCGGGCAATATCACCGCTATCAGGCCGTTAAAAGACGGCGTGATCGCAGATTTTCAGGTCACCGAGAAGATGCTGCAGCACTTTATCAACAAGGTGCACGAAAACAGCTTCTTTCCGCCCAGCCCCAGGGTCCTGGTTTGTGTGCCCTGCAAATCCACCCAGGTTGAGCGCCGTGCCATTCGCGAGTCAGTGGCCAGTGCCGGGGCGCGCGATGTGCGCTTGATCGAAGAACCCATGGCAGCCGCCATCGGTGCTGGTCTGCCGGTCGAGCAGGCCAGCGGTTCCATGGTGGTGGACATCGGTGGTGGAACCACCGAGATCGCCATTATTTCCCTGAACGGCGTGGTTTACTCCGAGTCGGTCCGGGTCGGCGGTGACCGCTTTGATGAGGCGATCACTACGCACGTACGACGCAATTACGGCAGCCTGATTGGTGACGCCACAGCCGAGCGCATCAAGAAAGAGATTGGCTGCGCCTATGTCGGCAGCTCCAACGAGATTCGCGAGATTGATGTGCGCGGACGCAACCTGGCCGAAGGCGTGCCGCGCAGTTTCACCCTGAACAGTGACGAGATTCTTGAAGCGTTGCAGGAGCCGCTGACGGCTATCGTCCAGGCGGTGAAAAGCGCGCTGGAACAGTCGCCGCCGGAATTGGCATCTGACATCGCCGAAAGCGGGCTGGTGCTTACCGGAGGCGGGGCGTTGCTGAAAGACCTGGACAAGCTGCTGTCCGAGGAAACCGGCCTGCCGGTTATTGTCGCCGAGGACCCGCTGTCCTGCGTGGCTCGTGGTGGCGGCAAGGCCATGGAACTGATGGATTCCCACGACATCGATCTGCTGAGCCTGGAATAGATCCAGCGCCGCTTCACGGTGGCCCGGCGGCAGTCGCCGGGCAGCCTGTCCCGCGTTGCTCCGCAAGCGGTTCGGACTGCGAATTCCCGCGGCCCGAGCCGTGGGGCCATCTGGCAATAGCTACCTATCCGCGCTACAGTTGAGCCCCTATCAGTCACGCCATTTGGGCTTTCTGCTGAGGTGAGCCAGACATCGACAAGACCCTGTTTATAAAAGGTGTGGCCCTTGAGTATCGGGCGCTGGCCTTTCTGCTCCTCTCCGTGTGTATCATGTTTGCTGACTATCGCTTTGGCTACCTGGAGATGGTCCGCTATGGCCTGGGATATCTCACCACGCCGGTCTACTGGGTGGCCGACATCCCCACCCGCGTTTCATTCTGGGTCGATGACGTGTTCGTTTCTCGCACCGACCTTCTGGAAGAAAACGAAACCCTGCGTGAGCAGTTGCTGGTAGCGCAACGGGAGCTTCAACTTCTGGAATCCCTGGCCAGCGAGAACAGTCGTCTGCTGGAATTGCGCGAGGCAACCGAGGTTATCGAAGGTGAGGTCATGCCCGCCGAGATCATTAATGTGTCTCCCGACCCGTATTCCAAACGCGTACTGATCAACCGCGGTGCCGAAGACGGCGTGTTTGTCGGCCAGGCGTTACTGGATGCCAACGGTTTGATGGGCCAGGTAGCTGAGGTGCTTCCCTATACCAGTTGGGTGCTGTTGATTACCGATGCCCGGCACGTCACACCGGTTGAGGTGAACCGCAATGGTGAGCGAGCCTTGGCGCGCGGCAGTCGCGGCACCAGTTCAGAACTGGAACTTGAGTTTGTTACCCAGACCCAGGATATGCGTGCCGGTGATTTGCTGGTGAGTTCGGGAATGGGGCAGGTGTATCCCAAAAACTATCCGGTTGCCGAAGTGGTCAGTGTGTATTTTGATCCCGGCCAGGATTTTGCAACGGTGCGCGCTCGCCCACTGGCGCAGATGGCCAGCACGCGTCACGTTATGCTGGTGTTCGAAAGCCAGGTAATGCTCCTGCCCGAGCTGGACCTGACTGAAACCGATCCCGAATTGAAAGGCGACAACACGGTCAGCGAAGATCTTCCCGAACCAGCAGCCACCCAGCCCGATAGCGTGGATCCATGAGCATGGTTATCCAACAGCGGGCCCATGCCATCTGGGTGATTTTTCTCACTTTCTTTATTGCCTACCTGCTGGCGATCGTGCCGTTTCCCGACTGGGCCATGAATTTTCGCCCGGAGTGGGTGCCCATGGTGCTGATTTACTGGGTCATGGCACTGCCGTATCGGGTCGGCATCGGTTCGGCCTGGTGTGCCGGGCTGGTACTCGACATCCTCGAAGGATCAGCCCTGGGCCTGAACGCCATGGGTCTGGTCGTAATCGCTTACGTCACCCTGAGTCTGCATTTGCGACTGCGGATGTTTTCCCTGCTGCAGCAGGCCGGTCTGGTGCTGGCGCTGGTGGGATTGAACCTGTTGTTGACCCACTGGCTGCAGATCATGACCAACCAGACTGCCACCACCAATCTCTATTTCCTGTTCGGTGCTCTGACCAGCGCTATAATATGGCCGTCACTGTTTCAAATGATGCGGCATATTCGCCGCAGTTTTGATGTGCACTAGTGACTGATGTGTTGCATACATGGCCGTACCTAGACTGATTCTTGCTTCAGCTTCTCCGCGCCGACAGGACCTGCTGGTCCAGATCGGCGTCCAGTTCGAGGTCCGCGCCCAGGATATCGATGAGACGCCCCTACCCGACGAAGCCCCCGAGACCTACGTGCAGCGCATGGCCACCGAGAAAGCCGCCGCGGCGCTGACTGCCTTCCCGGAAGCGCTGATACTGGCGGCGGATACCACTGTGGTGTGTGACGATCTGGTGCTTGGCAAACCGCTGAACGAGGCGGATGCTGTTGCCATGCTGAATCGGCTGTCCGGCCGCGAGCACCAGGTGCTTACCGCCGTGTGTGTGAACGACCGCAGGCAATCCCACCAGGCACTGAGCCGCAGTGCGGTCAGCTTTCGATCTATCAGCAGCGATGAAGCCAGGCGCTACTGGCACACCGGTGAACCCAGAGGCAAGGCCGGCGCCTATGCGATTCAGGGAATGGGAGCGGTGTTCGTGGCCGGGCTACGGGGCAGCTATAGCGGAGTCATGGGATTGCCGCTGTTTGAGACTGCTGCACTGCTGGCAAAGTTCAAGCAGCCGGTGTGGCAGCCAGCAGACACTGAGGAGTCGCCGTGAGCGAAGAAATACTGATTAATGTGACGCTGATGGAAACCCGGGTGGCGCTGATTGAAAATGGCCTGCTGCAGGAGATATTCATCGAGCGGCACAATAGCCGCGGTCATGTCGGCGACGTGTTCCGTGGCAAGGTGGTGCGCGTGATGCCAGGCATGGAAGCGGCGTTTGTTGATATCGGGCTGGAGCGCGCGGCGTTTATTCATGCCTCCGACATCAGTCCCATCGACAAGGATGGTTTTGAGGTGCGCGACGGCGATCCCGGCGCGATCCATGAGCTGTTGCGCGAGGGTCAATCGCTTGTAGTGCAGGTCGCAAAAGACGCGATCAGTACCAAGGGGGCAAGACTCACTACTCATCTGACCTTGCCTTCCCGTAATCTGGTGTACATGCCCCGCAGTCAGCACGTTGGTATATCCCAGCGCCTGGAGGACGAGGCCGAGCGGGAGCGACTGATGGCCGAGTTGCGCACAGTGCTCGCAGAAGAGCAATGGGATGAGCGCGGCGGATTTATTATTCGTACTGCCGCCGAGGGCGCTACTGCCGGGGAGCTGGCCGAAGATGTCCGATTCCTGAAGCGGCTGTGGGTCAAGGTGGAAGAGCGAATTAATCGCAACGATGGTATTCGCGCCGTGTATAGCGAGGTGCCCTTGTTCATGCGCACCGTGCGCGACCTGATAACTCCGGCCGTGGAGAAAATTCGCGTCGACAGTGAGGTCACGTTCACTGCTATCAGCCAGTTCCTGAAAGACTTTGTGCCGGAACTGGAGACCAGCGTTGAATGCTATCGCGGCGACCGTCCGATATTTGATCTCTATGGCATTGAAGACGATATCACCAAGGCCCTGGGTCGTCAGGTGAAGCTGAAATCCGGAGGTGATCTGATCATCGACCAGACCGAGGCAATGACCACCATCGATGTGAATACCGGCGGTTACCTGGGCAGCCGCAACCATGCCGAGACCATTCTTAAAACCAACCTGGAGGCGGCCACGGCCATTGCCCGACAACTCCGGATACGGAACCTTGGCGGCATTATTATCATTGACTTCATTGATATGCTGGATCCTGAACATCAACGCCAGGTGCAGCGGACCTTTACCAAGGCGCTGGAAAAGGACCATGCCCGGACCACCATCACCGGCATCTCCCAGCTTGGCCTGATTGAAATGACCCGCAAGCGCACCCGGGAGTCGCTGGGGCAGACCCTGAACAGCGCCTGCCCGATCTGTGAGGGTCGCGGCACGCTCAAGTCACCGGAAACCGTCTGCTACGAAATCTTCCGGGAGATCCTGAACGTGGCCCGGAGCTACGAAAACGATGTGCTGCTGGTCATGGCCTCGCAACTGGTCGTAGACCGCCTGCTCGACGAAGAGTCGGACACCCTCGCTAATCTGGAGGAATTGGTCGGCAAGACGGTCAAATTCGAGGTGGAACCTATGTATACTCAAGAGCAGTTCGACGTTGTGCTCTACTGATAACCCTTCAGTTGCGGTTAAGCCGTCCGGATTTATACCTGCAACGATAGCATCATCCGGCGCCTGCTCCGTGGCGGTTATGTACTCAACCAGCTGGTCAATGCCAGCGAGCTAAGCTGACATCATGTTCACCAGGATTTTCAAGAAAATCTATCAGCAAGTGCTGTTGCTGGCGGTGGTCGCATTGGTGCTGGTGGCAGCTTATGTCAGTGCCGGGCGCGAGTTCATGCCCGGCGTATCCGGCTACAGTGATTTTCTCGAGCAGGAAATTCGTGAGGCCACTGGACTGCCGGTCAGTATCGATTCCCTCACCGGGGATTTTAACGGGTTTAATCCGGAAGTGGATATCTCCGGTCTTCGTCTTGCGGTAGGCGAAGATGGCTCTGACGACAGCGCTTTGTTTTTTGACCGGGCATCTATCATTGTCGATGTGCCGCGCAGTATCTGGCAGCGGCGCTGGGTTCTTGAGCAGTTTATTGTCGAGCGACTTGAGCTGTCGGTGGTACAGAATGAGTCCGGCAGTTGGCGGCTTGGTTCGATGAGTGCCGGCGGCGGTGGCTCGACCGATATTAACGATTTGTATGAAGCGTTCCGTCGAGTGTCACGGCTTGATCTGCGCGAAGTCTTGATCAATGTGGAAAACAATCTCGGCGACCGCTACCGCCTTACTAACGGATCGGCCACGATTCAGAATCGCGGGCAGGACCACTTCATTCACATTAACGCCACTCACGACGGCGCGGGTCGACAGCTCCAGGCATCCATTGAATTGCGTGGCGACCGACTTGACAGTGTCGACGGCCGCCTGCATTTGGCGATGCCGGGCGGTGATTACAGTTCAGTTTTCCGCAGCCAGGCCCTGGGCGATTTCAGAATTCAGGAAATGCTGGGTGGCGGTGACTTCTGGATGCAGTTGCAGGACGGTCAGTTAATCGAGTCGGTTGCCCGAATCGATATTGAGGCGATCACGCTGTTGATGCCTTCCTCTGAACAGCTCACCCTGGAAGCCATTCGCGGTGATGCACGCTTGCGCCGGCAGGAGAATTCCGAGCCTGGTGCTGGTGTTAATCAGCAAGGGTTGATGAGTGGCACCTGGTCACTTTCTCTCAGCCAGTTGACCATGACCCATGATGATCACTACTGGCGGCCGTTTGATCTGCACGCAACGCTGAGCCCGGATCAGAGCCTGGCGCTGCGCAGCGATGCCGTCAACCTGTCTTTCCTGGCCGAGGTTGCGCTGAACACCGGAATGCTGGATGCCGGTGCCAGAACCGAGCTGCTCGGGTTTGCACCGGGCGGTACGCTGCG
This sequence comes from uncultured Pseudohongiella sp., assembly GCA_965212375.1. Lineage (GTDB taxonomy): Bacteria > Pseudomonadota > Gammaproteobacteria > Pseudomonadales > Pseudohongiellaceae > UBA9145. The sequence continues at coordinate 697,697 of OZ243108.1, forward strand.
CAATCTTGATCTGTTCGTCCCGCTTGATAGTGACGATGCGACTCCGCTCAGCGTGCGGGGTAATCTCGACAATGTTGAGATCGGGTCCGTTCGCGGTTCGCCCAATATGTGGGGCATCGATGGCTACTTTGAGGCGCTGTTTGATTCCCGGGCGCAGCAGGTCAGCGGCAGCATCGAAGTGGAGTCGGACAATTACTCCATGAACATCCCCAACGTGTTCACCCGGGTCTGGGACTACGACTATATCAACGGGCGCCTGGAATTCCTGGTGGATCTGAGTAATGGTCAGGACGTGCGCCTGCGCAGCGGAATCGTGGTGGCGGAATCTGACGCGGTGGACGGCCGGGTTCAGTTTCAGTCGCGCGTCCAGCAGCTTGCCGATGGCGGTCGCGATGCGCAGTTGGACCTGATCATCGCAGCCTCTCGTGTCGATGCCGAACTGAAAAGTCTCTATTTGCCGGACGGGCCGCGAATCGACCAGGGTTTGCGCAACAGCATGGAATTTCTCGACCGGGCCATTCTGGATGGAACCGTGTATGACTCGGCAGTAGTGTTTCGGGGCAATACCTTGCCGGGTTCCAGCGCTGCCACCAAAACCTTTCAAAGTGCTTTCCAGATGCGGGAAGGATCTTTGGAGTTCAGTCCGGAGTGGCCGCAGCTCGAGCGTCTGGCGGCGGTAGTGCTGACCAGCGATAACAACATTGATATCGCGGTCAGCAGCGGTGGCAGCCTTGATCTGACCATGGGCGCTGCGGCGGGTCTGATTCGTCGCGACACCGAGAATCAAGCCTGGCTGACGATTAATGGGGAAGCCGAAGGGCAGACCCAGGCCGGGCTGGACTACCTGCAGGCAGCCCCGCTTTCGGATAATCTGAAGTCGGCGTTTGCCGATTGGCAGGCGAGCGGGAATTTCACGTCCGACATCGAAGTCCGGGTACCGTTAAATCAGCCCGGCAGGGAAGCCGAAGTGCGGCTGGACATGGACATTACCGGGAATGACCTTGCGATCAATGATCTGGATCTGGCGGTAGCCGGGCTCAATGGTCAGGTGGTGTTCGATACGCGCACCGGGCTTGAGCCCAGCACCCTGACCGGCGAGATATTCGGCGAGCCGGTCACCCTGGATCTGTCCTCGGAGATGCAGGACGAGCGATTAATCGCACTGCTGATTGATGGCGAGGGCAGTACCACACCCGCGGAAATGATTGCCTGGCCCCGGCAGAGCGAATTCGTACGCGATATCTTTCGGCGCGCCCAGGGCGAGTTTGACTACCAGGTGCAGGTGCGTATCGACCAGACCGGTAGTGCCGCCGCAGGAACGACCCTGACCCTGGGCAGCGATTTTACCGGCCTTGAGCTGACTCTTCCCGAGCCATTCGCAAAAACCGCGAGCACCGCGCGGCAGCTGAATCTGGAGATTGATTTGCTGGGCGCCAGCGAGCTTCTCGAAGGCCAGTACGGCGAGGAATTGCGCTGGCGGCTGGATATTCAGGATGGGCAACTTGGCGGCGGACTGGTTTATGTCGGACCGGACAGTCGCGAGTTTGAGCTGCTCTCCGGGAATACTGGCCCGGGCCTGGCGGTGGCAGGGAATATCGACAGGGTCGAGCTGGAGCCCTGGATCGGCTTTCTGGACTCGGTTGGTGCCACTGGTGGCAGCGCCGCAGGATTTAACCAGACCCTGAATTTCGTTGATGTCGAAGCAGGCATCCTGTCGGTCTACGGTCAGGAGCTGCCTGGTGTCGACCTGCGCATTGAGCCGGACAACGCGCAGCAGGGCTGGCGCACTGCCCTGGACGGGGACGCCGTGGCTGGCACGGTCCTGATCCCCTACGATGCGGCAGACTACCTGGATATTGATCTGACCTATCTGAACCTGCCCGGCGAATCGCAGGAAGAGCTCGATGCTGCTGAATCACTGGCGGAACTGGCGGATGAAGATTTCGAAACCGAACAGCGCGTTGACCCGCTGGCTGCTATCGATCCACGGGAGCTGCCCCTGATGCGTTTCGCCACTGACGAGTTCACTATCGGCGAGCGCGGGTTTGGCAGCTGGCAGTTTACCCTCAATCCCACTGCCGAGGGTGCCGAATTTGATGACCTGGCTTTTGATTTTCGTGGCTTGCGTCTTGGCCAGGATGAGCCAGGGGATGAAGTGGAGCAACTGCCCCCTCATTTCAGCTGGCGATATGATGGCACGACCCATCACAGCGAACTGACCGGTGTGCTGACGGCGGGTGATATCGGTGATGTGCTGCTTGCCAATGGTTTGGCTGCCAGTCTGGTAAGCAATCAGGCGCGGTTTGTCAGCGACGTAAACTGGCCGGGATCGCCGGCGTTCTTTTCCGGTGACCAGCTCAGCGGCCGGCTTGATATGCTGATTGAGAACGGCCGCTTTTTACAGGAATCAGGCGGCGGGGGCGCTCTGAAGCTGGTCAGTATCATTAATCTGAGCGCCATAATGCGCCGCCTGCGCTTCAGCGACGATCTGCTGAGACGTGGTCTGGCTTTCGATGAAATCACCGGGGAGATGCAGCTGGATGACGGCGTCGTTACCATTGCCGATCAATTGGTGATATCCGGCCCCAGCAGCCTGTATCAGATTACCGGCTCAATTAATCTGGCGGAAGAAACCATTGACGGCGAGATGTTTGTGACGCTGCCGGTCAGCGACAACATTCCCTGGCTGGGACTGCTGACGGCGAATATCCCGCTGGCGGTTGGCGCCTATTTGTTTGACCAGATATTCGGTGATCAGGTGGACAGCCTGACCAGCGCTGTGTACACGCTGGAAGGCCCCTGGGATGGGCTGCAGCCGGAATTCAAGCAGGCCTTTGGTTCGCCCGAATCCGAATCGGAGCAAGCGCCCGCCGGGCAATCTGGTGCGCCTCAGCAATAATACCTGTCCGTATTGGAATTATTGGCACAGAAAACTTTATTCAATACTGATACGAATTTGTAACAATCGCGTCATGCGTAGTAAGGGGATGCAATTGGACTTTTTGCCGGTAACCCCTTATCCTTGCCTACCTTATGCGTACTTAAACGCATGTCTATACTGTCACTTTTGTTAAGCGGATTGCTGCAACAGGCGCAAGGCCTGTCCTCTGGAGGAGTCGGTGCACTCATCGACCGGGAATTCTCAGGAGCAATGCGCTTAACAGCATGTGATGGTGTCTCGAGTCAGCGCGATTACTGAACAGTAATATGGCTGACTGCTTTAGCTGCGGCTTAGCAGCGAACAAGATAACGAAAAAATTAGCGACACAGACTGATTCAGTATGTCCAAGCAGCTCACGCGAGCGCTGTTTGTGCACTCTGGGCATTATGCTCATCAGTCAATCATTCATGTTCGCGGGGAAAGGAGCTGAAGACAATGAGTCATAGCATACTCAAAGAGTTAGACAGGGATCAGGATTACGGCAGCGATCCAACTGAGATTCGCGAGACGGATACTTATGCCGAAGAATACGTACACAAATTCGTCAACAAATGGGACGAATTGATCGATTGGGACAAGCGTGCCGAGGCTGAAGGCAATTTCTTTATCGAATTGCTGCGCGCTCAGGGCGCGAACAAAATTCTTGATGTGGCCTGCGGCACCGGTTACCACTCGGTGCAGCTTCTCGAAGCTGGCTTTGAGGTTACCAGCGTGGACGGCAGCCCCACCATGCTTGCCAGAGCATTCGAAAATGCCAAAAAGCGTGGTCACATTCTGCGTACGGTGCATGCCGACTGGCGCTATCTGAACAAGAGCGTGCATGACCTGTATGACGCGGTTATCTGCCTGGGTAATTCCTTCACCCATATCCATAACGAGAATGACCGCCGCAAGTCGCTGGCCGAATACTACGCCACATTGCGCCATGACGGCATTCTGGTTCTCGATCACCGTAACTATGACGCCATTCTTGATGAAGGCGCCAAGCCGATGCGCAACTATTACTACGGCAGTGAAAAAGTCACTGCGACGCCAGAGTTCGTCGATGACTCACTGGCTCGCTTCTGCTATACGTTTGACGACGGCGATTCTTACCATCTCAACATGTTCCCTCTGCGTCAGCAGTATGTGAACGATTTGATGAAGGACGTTGGCTTCCAGAAAATTACCACCTACGGCGATTTTCAGGAGGACTACAAGGACAATGAGCACGAGCCGGACTTTTTCGTCCACGTAGCATCCAAGAAATACGAAGAAGAGTCGGAGAAGTAAAACAGCGATGAGTAACCAATATTCAGAAGTTGTGCAAACCGCTCAGGAGTATTACAACAGTGATGATGCGGATAACTTCTACTTCCATATCTGGGGAGGAGAGGATATCCATGTGGGGATCTACAGCGATGACAAGGAGCCTATCGCGCAGGCTTCCCAGCGTACTGTGGATACCATGGCGAAATTACTGGGTGATCTGCCCAGTGAGGCGAAGATCATCGATCTCGGCGCCGGCTACGGCGGCGCAGCCCGCTACCTGGCGAAACGCTTTGGTTGTAAGGTGCACTGCATCAACCTGAGCGAAACCCAGAATGTGCGCAATCGAGAGATTACCAAGAAGCAGGGCCTGAGCGACTGGATCGAAGTCACCGACGGGGACTTTGAGCATCTTCCCGACAAGGACGCCGAGTACGATGTCGCCTGGTCGCAGGATTCGTTTCTGCATTCCGGTGCGCGGGCTCAGGTCATGGACGAAATGGATCGCGTACTGCGATCCGGCGCCAAGGTGATATTCACCGACCCGATGCAGGCCGATGATTGTCCCGAGGGCGTTCTCAAGCCCGTGCTGGATCGGATCCATCTGGACAGCCTGGGATCACCGGGTTTCTATCGCGAACAGGCCAAGCGCCTGGGTTGGGAAGAAGTAGAGTTCGTCGACCTCACCGAGCAGCTGGTCAATCATTACACGCGGGTTCGCAAGGAACTGCAGGGGCGGCGAGAAGAGCTGAAACAGCACGTCTCCGGCGCGTATATCGAGCGCATGATTGAAGGTCTGCAGCACTGGGTAGATGCCGGCAACAACGGCTACCTCAGCTGGGGCATCCTGCTGTTTCGCAAGCCCTGAAGCATCGATCGCCCGATCTTGATGCTGGTTAATGCGGCGCGCCTGGCGCGCCGCATTGGCTGTCGGGGTAGCAGTTGCGAGACTGGTCCGCGGTTATTTTCCGACCAATCCCTGATTAATTGGAAACCACCGGCAAGATGATTGCCGAGGGCCGCTGGGCATCGAAATACACGGTGTTGGTGGCTACTTCCGGTGGCGTGCTGGTGTCATCCAGTGCCGCGCCGTTATTGGGATTCACCGCAAACCGGGGATAATTACTGGAGCTGATGTGCACGCCTATGCGGTGGCCTTTCTCGAAGGTCTGCGCTGTACTCCACATGTTGATCAGCAGTTTCTCAACCTGATCTGGTTCTGCCAGTCGCACATCCTCTGCCTCCTGGCCGTCGCGAAAACGCATACGAATCGGATAGTCCAGGATCAGTGCCTCATAGCCATCCGGATAGATATCGACCAGTTTCACCATGAAGTCGGTGTCCCTGGCGCTGGTGGCGGCGAATAACTCCATGTCGATGTGCCCGGCGATGACCACGTCTTCTTCCAGAACGGGAGTGGCGAAACGCAAATAGTCCTCGCGCGCTCCGATTTCGCGCTGGTCGCGCGGTCCCACGTCGCGCCCAAGATTCTGGCCGCCCACTGTGGGTACCGGGTTGGCCGGGTCAAAGCGGTAAGCGATTGATGCTGAATCTGCATCCGGCGCGGCGGTATCGATGCCGCCATCCGGCTGCAGATAAAAGCGGGTCTTCTGGTGTGGCGGCGGCCAGCTGTCGGCCTGTATCACCCGGTTCAGCGGTGACGGATTATCCTTGCGCGCCGCGGCCATCATGTAATAACTGACTGGCGGTTCGTCCATGATGCCGTTGTCGATATCTTTCAGCCAGTAGTCCCACCAGCGCAGTTGCTGCTCCATATCACCGGCAATCATGCCGCCACCGGGGTAGGCCAGGTCGCCCTGCAGGACCCCGTGTCCGAACGCCCCCATGAACAGTTTCTGCTTGCCACGTGCCTCGGGATGCCCCTCATTCTGCAGATACAGGAAGTTGTACAGGGAGCCTTCGGCATAGATATCGTGCCAGCCACCCACGTTGTAGATCGGTATGCTGACATGGTGGCGATGGAACAGGAAATCCGTGTCCCGCCAGCCCTGGTCAAGCACCGCACGCGCCTTGTAGGCGGCGATACGTTCCTCGCTGATGCCCTGGCCGCGCAGCCAGCCGCCGGAGTGGCTTTCCTTGAACACGCCGCCAACAAAGCGGGAGCGATAGAACAGGCTGTCCGGGGCCACGGTGACGTAAGCCGCCGTGAGATGAGGTGGCGCGGCGGCGGCGGCCAGGTTGGCGGTGATGCCTGGCGCCGAGGTGCCGAAAATCCCCACCTTGCCGTTACTCCAGGGCTGCGCCGCAATCCATTCAACGGTGTCATAACCGTCCGGCTTGTCCACTTCGAAGGGTTGGTCAACGCCTTGTGACGCATAGCGCCCCCGGGTGTCCTGTGACACCAGGGCATAGCCGCGCGAGTTATAGGTGGCTGCCGATCGGTCTGCGCCATTCTTGTTGTAAGGCGTTCGGGTCAGTACCACCGGCCAGGGCCCGTCCCCGTCCGGCAGGTAAAGATTGGTGGCAAGCTGAATACCGTCGCGCATCGGCACCATGACTTCCTGGCGGTTGTCCTGGGCCAGTCCTGCCAGACTGGTGCCAAGCAGCGACAGCGCCAGCAGCAGGGTGGCAAGCGGATGACGTTGGGGAGTCATGGGTAAATTCATGGTCGGACCTTTTGCTGATATTGCTGATTATTATCGCGCTGTGTGCAGCTCACCGGCGGCGAGCCGGTGGACACCCTGGTTGCCGCCTGGTTGCCGCTTGGGTGCAAGGTACAGACAAGGTACCGATAAAACACAGGGTAGCCGTAGCGTACGGCCTGAGTGGTGCACAGGCAGATCATAGGACGTTGCTCCAGGCAGCGCAATTCGGTGCGGGGCCGCCAGGGTCGGGGTTTCTGTGGCATACTTTCGGCTTCATTCCAATTCGGCGCGTTCCAGACGCAGTCCAGGCAGGTGAGAATTTATGGCGGCTAAAGTTGCAGCCATCCAGATGGTAAGTACGGCCAAGGTCGAGGAAAACCTGGCGGCCGCGGGGCGGCTGCTGCAGCAGGCGGCGGAGCGTGGCGCCGAACTGGCGTTGCTGCCGGAAGTGTTCGCCGTGCTGGAAGGCGGGCCCATGGCGCCGTTCGGCGAGGAGCAGGGCAGTGGTCCGATTCAGGAATTCCTGGCGGCGCAGGCCAGGGCGCTGGGCATGATCGTGATCGGCGGCACCATTCCGCTGCTGACCCGGCCTGGACGTTCGCCGGATGCGACCGACTACCGCCTTACCGACGGGCGGGTCCGCCCGGCCTCGCTGGTGTATGGAGCGAACGGCGAATTGCTGGCGCGCTATGACAAGATTCACCTGTTTGATGTCACCGTTGCCGACCAGCAGGCCGCCTACTCCGAATCGCGATCCTATGAGGGGGGTGAAGAGATCGTCAGCCTGGATACCGCGTTAGGCCACCTGGGGCTGTCGGTGTGCTATGACCTGCGTTTTCCCGAGCTGTATCGTCAGCTGTTCAGGCGCGGGGCGCAGCTGGTCACGGTGCCTTCGGCATTTACCCGGGTCACCGGACAGGCGCACTGGGAGGTGCTGCTGCGCGCCCGGGCCATCGAGAATCAGTGCTACATTATCGCCGCAAACCAGGGTGGCAGGCACAATGCCAAGCGCGAGACCTGGGGCCATTCCATGATAATTGATCCCTGGGGCAAAGTGCTGGATGTGGTGGAAAAAGGCGAGGGTGTCGCCATTGCCGAGATTGACCTGCAGCTCCTGGCCGACATTCGCCAGCGCATGCCTACTCATGAACAGACCAGGCTGCTGGACTGATCAGTAGTGGCTCGATTTGCAACTGGATCCGACGCCTCGCTGGGCAGGCGATATTCGCAAACTGAGCCCCTACCGGGTGATTCTGCCGGTTGAGCAAACCAGCCGCCTTCGGCTATGATGCGCGGCCTTTCCAGTCCGACGCGCGCGACAGTCCATCTACCATGAATAAAAGCCTGATCAGCAATCTCCTGGCCGCCGCCCTGGTGGGCGCCGGCCTGCTTGCCTCGGGGCCATACCAGGCCTACATCCTGAATACCGGACTGTTTGCCCTGTCGGGTGGCATCACTAACTGGCTGGCGGTGCACATGCTGTTTGAGCGGGTGCCGGGCCTGTATGGTTCCGGCGTGATCCAGCTGCGCTTCAATGACTTCAAGGCGGCGATTCGCAACCTGATTATGGAGCAGTTTTTCGCCCGCACGGACCTGGATGCGCATTTCCACGAATCCCTGCAGACCTCGGATCGCCTGACCGCCAAGCTGGAAGAGGCAATCGACGAGCTGGATCTGGACGTCGCATTCGATTCCCTGCTTGATGTCATCATGAACTCGTCCTTTGCCAGTATGCTGGGCATGATTGGTGGGCGTGATGCGCTTACCAGCCTGAAACAGCCGTTTGTGGAGAAAATGCGTGGCTATCTCAAGCAGCAGCTGGCGGGCGGGCGGTTCGAAGCGCGGCTGCAGACCTTGCTGCGCGAGGCCCTGGACGACCAGGCGATACGCGAGCGGGTAGCGCAGTTAATAGACCAGCGCCTGGATGAAATGACTCCGGCCATGGTCAAGGAAATCGTGCAGCATATGATCCGTGAACACCTGGGGTGGCTGGTGGTCTGGGGCGCGGTCTTTGGTGGCGCTATCGGGCTGACGGTCACGCTGCTCAATAACGGCCTGCCGGTCTAGCTGCGCTGTCGAGCTGTGGGAAACCCCGGGAGCCTCTCGATGGCAATGCCTTTTTTGTACTAAGTATTTTTCCAGCCTTTGTCAGCCTGCCGCTCACACACAATTTAATTGACCCTGCATTCAATATTGATATTGTGATGTCAAGTGTTTTCTCCGTTGTAATTGTTTTGCCGGGCTGGCTTTTTTAAATCGAACCGTTTAAATTGCTTTCCGACAGCCGGGCGTGAATCTGATCACAGTGCAGCAGTTCCGCAAAGATCGCGCTTGACAACGCTCTGGCAGGTCTTTCTTTTGTAGGGCTGTCCGATCGGTAAAAATATTTACCCGACGGATGTAAATCCAGTTTTCCTGTAATACAATAGCGCGCTTTCAATTTCGGGCCCCGTCGTTATTGGACAAGTTATGCAAGATCATAACGTCCGAACGCAGGCCACACTGGGCATCTGCGCCCCAGTTGACAAGCGCAGAATCTAACTCACAGATTTAAATTCAGAAGCAACGGTACCGAGAACAATATGGCAAGACCAGTCGAATTCGATGAAGCAAAAGTTTTAACCAATGCAATGGAGCAGTTTTGGAAGGAAGGATACGAAGCCAGTTCGGTCCAGAAATTGTTAGATTGCACGGGCATTAACCGCGGCACCCTGTACAACTCGTTTGGCGACAAGGATACTTTTTTCAAGTCCTGCATCGACCAGTACAACAAAATTCTGCAGCAGCAAATCAACGACTCGCTGAAGAATGATGCACTGGGTCCCTGGGAAGCCATTGATGCGCTATTCGAGGAAACCGTGGTCAACGTGACCAACAAGTATCGCACCATGGGCTGCCTGCTGGTGAACTCGCTGTGCGAAAGCATCAATTTCAACAAGGACATGAAGCGCATTGTCCGCAGCTCACTTGCAGCACTGCGCAAGCCGCTGCTGGCACGACTCAAGGAAGCCCAGAAGAAAGGCAAGCTGAAGAAGGGCGTGACCGCCGAGTTTGCCGCGGATGTGCTGATGAATACCTTGCACGGTATTCGCGTGAATTCCCGGGACGGCAAGAACAGCAAGCAGCTCAAAGAGCTGGCCAAGTTCAGCATCAATTCCCTGAAGAAGTAAAAACCCGTAAATATCGTGGGTTTTCCGGCCGGAGATACCGGCCGGGACCACCCCGCAGTCACACCGGGCACGTCTGCCGTGTTGCTTCTGCAACCGGCATTGCTATACTCTGACTCCATCTAAAATCAACAACTCGCGCGGCCAGAGAGCCTCGGGGTATCAGGGCAGGTAATCAGGACAAGCACATGAAAAAAATCTCCGGCCGCAAATCTGAAGACGACGCTAAAATTGACCTCACGCCGATGCTGGACGTGGTGTTCATTCTGTTGATCTTCTTCGTTGTAACCGCCACGTTTCTGTCGGAAACGGCGATTTCCGCTGCCAGCAGTGACAATAACGAGAACGAGCCGCCCCCTGAGGATACGGACGACCGCAATATCCTGTTCGAGATTGGTCCGAACAACGAGATCATCCTGAACGGTAACCCGCGGCCGATTATCCAGACCCAGATTCGCTCCAATATTGACCGCCTGAAGGCCGAAAATCCCGCGGCGTCAGTGATTATCCAGCCAGATCCCTCATCCAGCGCGAATACCCTGGTGATGATTATGGATTCGGCGCGCGAAGCCGGCATGGCCAATATTTCGATCGTCGAACCCAGATAGATTCGCGCCAACGCGCACCCCGAAACGCATCATCGCAAGGTGGTGCGTTTTTTTATTGGCTGAGGATAAGCTATCGTCGGCAATTTGAAGGTCACCAGGCCACCCGGGGCCTGAATGCGGATCCACTTCTGAACAGCACTTGACCCGCCATGAAAAACCGCTGGAACCAAGCCACCGCCGATGCCCGGGCCGCAGAATCTGATCTGGGGCTGCGGGTCTATACTTCCAATCTGCTGGGCCAGGAGTCAGACCTGGTGCTGCACGGCGGCGGCAATACCTCGGTAAAAGGGCGCCAGCGGGATATTTTCGGGGACCAGGTCGAGGTGCTTTACGTGAAAGGCTCGGGCTGGGACCTGCGCACGATAGAGGCGGCGGGCTTCCCGGCAGTACGGCTGGAGCATTTATTGCGATTGGGGCAGCTGCCGACGCTCAGCGATACCGACATGATGCGCCAGCTGCGGCTGGGCCTGCTTGACCCCGGCGCACCAACGCCTTCTGTAGAAGCCATCCTCCATGCCCTGATTCCGCATCGCTATGTGGACCACAGTCATGCCGATGCGGTGGTTACCCTCAGCAATACCCCGGACGGTGAGGCCAGCCTGCGCGCGGTTTTTGGCGACGAAGTGCTGATCCTGCCCTACATCATGCCCGGTTTTATTCTTGCCCGGCAGGTCGCCGAGGCTACCCGGTCGCTGGACTGGACGAAGATACGTGGCATCGTGCTGCTGCATCACGGTATTTTTACCTTCGCTGACGATGCCAAAACCAGTTACCAGACCATGATCGAGCTGGTCACTCGTGCGGAAGACTACCTCGCACAGCAAGCTCCCGATTGCCTGGCACAGGGCAGTTACCAACCCGCTCGCGAAGACTGTCTCAAGCTGAGTCAATTACGCCAGGCTGCCGGTGAGGTTTTCGGCGGACCGGTCCTGGCGCAACTGGATTTGTCAGCGGGCGCGACCGGCTTTGCCGCGCGTACTGATTGCGCCGAGTTGGTGACCGGCGGGCCGCTGACGCCTGATCACACCATTCATGCCAAGCCCTTTGGCGCGGTTTATGAAGCCGACCCGCTTCCCGGTCTGGTGGCATTCAGCGCCACTTACCAGCAGTACTTCGCCAGCCACGCCGGTGCCGGGCACCAATGCCTGGATGCTATGCCGCGTTATGGTGTCTGGCGCGATCGCGGCATGGTGTATCTGGCCGCCAACCCCAAGCGTCTGACTATTGTCAGCGACATCAGTCAGCACACCCTTGCCGCCATGCAGCGGGGAGCGGCGCTGGGCGGCTGGGCGAGCCTGCCGAGAAACGAGCTGTTCGCGGTTGAGTACTGGGAGCTGGAGCAGGCCAAACTGAAATCAGGCGGCAGTCGACCGTCTTTTGAGGGCAAGGTGGTGGTGGTTACTGGCGCCGCCTCCGGCATTGGCAAGGCCTGCGCTGAATTATTTCTCGCACAGGGCGCGGCGGTGGTGAGCCTGGATATCAGTCCGGAAGTGAGCGACCACTTCGACCAGCCGGCCGCGTTGCCGCTACAGTGCGATATCACCGACCAGGGCGCCGTGGCAGCCGCCCTGGAGACCGCCATCACCCGTTTTGGCGGGATTGATGTGCTGGTCAGCAATGCCGGGATGTTCCCCGCCAGCGCCGCGCTTGCCGATCTCACTGATGGCGTCTGGGAAAAGTCCCTCGACCTTAATCTCAGTGCGCCGATGCGCCTGTTGCGGGCCTGTATTCCTTATCTGCGGCACGGTTTTGACCCGGCAGTGGTGTTTATTGGTTCGAAGAACGTACCGGCACCGGGGCCAGGAGCGGCCGCCTATTCCGCCGCCAAGGCAGGCTTGACCCAGCTGATGCGGGTGGCGGCCCTGGAGCTTGGCAGCGCCGGGATCCGCGTGAATGCGGTGCATCCAAACGCGGTCTACGATACCGGACTGTGGACCGACGCGGTGCTGGCGGAACGCGCCGCCCACTACAATTTGTCGGTGGCCGAGTACCGCAGCAACAATGTGCTGCGTACCGAGGTGTACTCACGAGACGTGGCGCAGATGGTGCTGCAGATGAGTGGCGCCGGATTTCGCTGTACCACCGGTGCCCAGGTGCCAGTGGACGGCGGCAATGAGCGGGTTATCTGATGCTGCAATCAGGCTGGCCCGATGAGTGATTCCCTGCCCAAACAAAGTATCTGGTTCGATGATGCCAGGGAAGTGGTTTGCATCATCGACCAGACCTGCCTGCCGCACCGCTTTTCGGTGCTGGACCTGGCCAGCCTCGATGCCGCCTGTCACGCCATCGCCAGCATGCAGGTACGTGGCGCACCGTTGATCGGCGTCACCGCCGCTTATGGTGTCTATCTTGCTCTGCGTGCGGACCCGGACGCCCTTGAACCGGCTCTGCAGCGACTGCAGGCCACCCGGCCAACGGCGGTTAACCTGGCCTGGGCGCTGGCGCGCTGTCGGGCGCATCTGGCGCCGCTGGCCGCGACTGCCCGACCAGCCGCGGCCCTGGACCTGGCCCGTGCCATGGAACGCGAAGACAGCGACACCTGTGCTGCCATTGGCGACCACGGTGCGGCACTGCTGGCCGAGCTGTGGCAACGCAAAGCCGCTACCAGCGAGCGTCTCAATGTGCTGACTCACTGCAATGCCGGCGCGCTGGCAACGGTGGCGTGGGGCACAGCACTGTCCTGTGTCTACAAGGCTGCCGATCAGGGTGTGCCGGTGCACGTCTGGGTGGATGAAACCCGGCCGCGCAACCAGGGCGCCGCGCTCACCTGCTGGGAACTGGCCCGTTATAACATTCCCCACACGCTGGTGGTGGACAATGCCGGGGGTCATCTGATGCAGCAGGGGCTGGTGGATGTGTGTGTGGTGGGCAGCGACCGCACCGCCATCAACGGCGATGTATGCAACAAGATTGGTACCTACCTGAAAGCCCTGGCGGCGCACGATAACGACCTGCCGTTCTATGTGGCGCTGCCCTTGTCCAGCATCGACTTTACCCTGTCCAGCGGCGATGCCATTCCCATTGAAGAACGTGCTGCCAGTGAAGTGACCCACTTGCCTGGGGTGACAGAAGACGGGATGCCGGGCCAGGTGCGCGTGGCGCCGGAGGGCGTGGCGGTCAGCAACCCGGGATTCGATGTGACGCCGGCGCGGCTGGTGACCGGCTTGATCACCGAGCGGGGCGTATTCGCCGCTAACCGCGACCAGCTGGCTCCGCTGGCCGAAGCATGATTCTCGGCGTCTAACCCGGTGGCCAGGTGAACTGGCGACCACCCAGAATATGCAGGTGCAGGTGAAACACCGTCTGGCCACCCTGATCACCGGTGTTAATGACGTAGCGAAAGCCGGATTCTGCCAGACCCTGGTCGGCGGCGATCTGGTTGGCCACCAGCAGCATCTTGCCCAGCAGTGCCTGATCGCTGTCTTCGGCGGCGCTGACGGCATGCAGATGTTTCTTCGGAATCACCAGAATATGCGTGGGCGCGGCAGGATTGATGTCGTGAAAAGCGTACACCTCGTCGTCGGAGTACACCTTGTTGGAGGGTATATCCCCTGCGATAATTTTGCAGAACAGGCAGTCATCAGCCATGATTCACTCCCAATAGTCGTTGCTGATTAAGAATTTATTCATGCGCGACAGTGTATAACAGCCGAAATCCCGTGGCATCGCCCTTATGAAACACACCCTGATGACACTGTTCCTGCCCTGGCTGTGCGTCTTTGCAGTCTTGGTCCAGGCTCAGGAGCCGATGCCGCGGTACGGCTATACGGTGGTCAATCGCTTCCCGCACGACATTAACGCCTTTACCCAGGGGCTGATCTACCACGAGGGTTATCTCTACGAAGGTACCGGCAAAAACGGCCTGTCGTCGCTCAGCAAAATCGATCTCGAAACTGCCGAGGTGCTGCAGTCGGAACGCCTCAGTCAGCGCTACTTTGGCGAAGGCATTGAAGTCGTGGAAGACCGGATTTATCAGCTGACCTGGCGCTCGCATATGGTGTTTGTCTACGACAAGAACAGCTTTGAGCAGATCGGCTCGCACTACAATGCCAGCGAAGGCTGGGGCCTGGCCTTTGACGGGGAGCAGCTGATTCTTTCCGACGGCAGCGACCGGCTGACATTTCTGGATCCGGAAAATTTCGCGCCCCAGGGCAGTGTCCAGGTCACCCTCAATGGCAATCCCGTCGCCCAGCTCAATGAGCTGGAATATATCGATGGTGAGGTCTGGGCCAACGTCTGGCAAACCGATTTTATTGTGCGCATTGACCCGGCCACGGGCAATGTGAATTCCCTGGTCGACCTGACCGGCCTGTCGGCACAAACCCGGCTGGGCAGCAATGAAGCGGTATTGAACGGTATTGCCTGGGATGAGCAAGGCCAGCGCCTGTTTGTGACCGGCAAACACTGGGCGCATTTGTTTGAAATTGAACTCACCGGACCTCGCTAGCCGGTTCCGCCATGTGGTTGCAGAAACAGGTCAGCCTGGCACCCAAACCCCGTGGCTTCCACCTGGTCACCGATGAGCTGGTGGCGCAGATTCCCGAGTTGGAGAGCATCGCGGTAGGGCTGGCGCATTTTTTTATCCAGCATACCTCCGCCTCATTGAGCATCAATGAAAATGCCGACAGCTCTGTGCGCCGGGATATGGAGACCCATTTCCGGGTGCTTGTACCGGACGAGGCCGACTACTACGAACACACCTTTGAAGGCCCCGATGACATCACCGCGCACATCAAGTCATCGCTGTTGGGCGCGAGTCTGACCGTGCCAATCAACAGTGGCCGGCTTTGCCTCGGCACCTGGCAGGGCCTGTATTTAGCAGAACATCGCAACAACGCTGGTGCGCGCTCGATTGTGGTGACGCTGAACGGATCGGCGAATGGATCGGCGGACAATGAACTCTAGGCCGACAGTCAGCCGCGCGGCACTGCTCAAACTGCTGGTGCTGCTGGCCGTGTCCGCACTGCTACTGTCCTGCGAGGCAGTGTCCTATTATGCCCAGGCAGCACGGGGCCAGATGGCCATCATTTTCTCCCGCCAGGATATTCAAAAACTGCTGGATTCAGGATCTCTGGCGGCCCGCGAGGAAGACAGCTTTCGTGAGGTGCTGGCGATCCGCGAATTTGCCGCCCGGGAGCTGGAGCTGCCGGTAGCCGAACACTATTCCACTTTCGTCGACCTTGATCGCGAGCATGTGGTCTGGAATGTTTTTGCGGCGCCGGAGTTCTCCACCGAGCTGCGCACCTGGTGCTACCCCATTGCCGGCTGCGTTTCCTACCGCGGTTATTTCTCCGAAGCCGGGGCCCAACGTTTTGCCGACCAGCTGCGTGATGACGGCCTCGATGTCTACCTGGGCGGCGTGGATGCCTACTCCACGCTCGGCTGGTTTGAAGATTCCCTGTTGAGTACCGTCATGCGTCGGGAATCCCATCAGCTCGCGGGCCTGATATTTCACGAGCTGGCACATCAGCAGGTTTACGTGCCAGGTGACACAACATTTAATGAGAGTTTCGCAACCGCAGTAGAGCGTGCCGGGGTTGAGCGTTGGCTGCTAAGCAGTGAGCAGGGCGAGGTGTTGGTGCAAGCAGAACTGAACCGGCAGCGCCAGGCGCAGTTCGTCAGCCTGGTCAGTGACTACCGGGAACAGTTTTCGGATCTGTACCAGCAGGATTTGTCGACCAGTGACATGCGTGTAGCGAAGGCGGCGTTACAGGAGCGAATGCGCGCTGATTATCGGCAATTGCGCACACAGTGGGGCGGCTATCAAGGCTATGACAGCTGGTTTGAACGCTCGCTAAACAATGCGCAATTGGCGACCGTCAGCTCCTACAACGATCTGGTGCCAGCTTTCACTGCGCTGCTGACAGAAGCAGGTGGGGATTTCGCCGCATTCTATATGCGGGTGGCGGAGATAGCCGAACTGGACAAGGTTGAGCGCGACGCACTGCTGGCGACTTACGGCAGCTGATTCAGACGTTCCCGGCGCCGGGATTCAGGGGCGAGCCAGGCGGCGTTCCAGAGATTCCACCAGGTTGGCGTAAAAGTCGGAATCCGGATTTCGGGTCATGGCCTCACGATAGGCCGCCAAAGCCTCAGCGAACCGTCCCCGCTCTTCCAGGATACGCCCCAGGCTGCGATGGAAAAACGCGTTGTCAGGCTGGGCATCAACCGCTGCCCGGTATACGGCTATGGCCTTGTCCGCTTCGCCGGCATTGTTATAGGTGTTGGCCATGATGTGCACCTGGGAATCATCATTCGGTACCAGCTCGATGGCGCGCAGATCATAGGCGATCGCCGCGTCATATTCGCCATCCTGGCGATGCAGCTGCCCCAGGGTTTGCACGGCGGCGATCAGGGCGGCGCTGGACTGTTCCTGTAGCGCCACAAATCGCGCCAGCAGGGGTTTGGTTTCCTCAAAGCGCTCAAGAAAGTAGTACAGGTTGGCGAGATTGCGCAGCGCCTCGGCCAGATTTGGGTCGGCGCTGATTGCCTTGCGGTATTCCGCAATCGCCTCGTCATAGCGCTGCAGGTTGCTGTAGGTGTTACCCCGGCGCAGCATCTTGCGCGCCAGTTCGGCATCGATAGTGGCGCCGGAGCGTTCCACATCCAGATTACCGTAGCGCTCCAGGACGTTACCGGTGCCGGTATCCTGGGCGATTGCGGGTGCGACACTGATCAGGCTGGCAAGAATGAGGAAAAAATACGTAGTCAGGCGCGGGGTCGTGAAGGGTAGTTTGAACAGCTTCATGGTTACTCGTGATTCTCTGCAGACGGCCCGGACTATAACCCAGCCACTACTTCGCATCCAGCCACGCCCACGGGCTCTAGTCGAGATTGATCCTGGCCGCAGCGACGCCAGTGGCGGTGACCCGGCCGATCACGGTCGCCGCGGCATAACCTGCCTGGTCCAGCTCAGCCAGGCAGGCCTGGAGGTTTCCGGCAGGGACCCCGAACAACAGGCCGCCAGCGGTTTGCGGATCGAACAATAGCTGCACGCGCGGATCGTTGAGTGTTGTTCGACCAAAATTGATCGCGTCGCTGGCCTGGCTATTGTCGTGATGCAGGGAACTGGTGATATCGGCGCGCAGACAGTCCAGTGCGCCATCGAGAACCGGCAAGATGGCGGTGTCCAGCTCTACCTCGACGCCCGGCGTCAGCATTTCCAGCAGGTGTCCAGCCAGACCGAAGCCAGTGATATCGGTGCAGGCGGTTGCGCCGTGCCCGGCAGCCACGCGACCCGCCTCGCGATTGGATAACAACATGCTGGCGAAGGCGGCCTGCATCCACTGGTGCCGCGCCCGGTAGCGCATGTCCGCCGCCAGCAGCGTGCCGGTTCCCAGTGGCTTGGTCAGTACTAACATATCGCCCTGTTGCAGGCCGGTTTTATGCAGCAGGGTCTCGGGATTGGCAATCGCATTGACACACAGGCCGAACTGCAGACTGTCGGCCTCGGCGGAATGCCCGCCCTCCAGCGAACAGTCTTCTGCTGCCAGTACATCACTGCAGCCCAGCATCAACTCCGCCAGCTGGGCCTTGCCAAATGCCGGTGTTGCGGGCGGCACACCCACCAGGGCCTGCGCCGACTGCGCACTGATACCCATGGCATGTATATCACTCAAACTATGGTTGCTGGCGATACGGGCAAACAGCCAGGGGTCATTGACAAAAGCCTTCAGGAAATCGACGGTCTGTACCAGCACTCGCCCGTCACCCAGGTCAATTATGGCGGCATCGTCACGCGCGTGATCACCGGCGGGGTCCCGGTTGGGCAACTCGCCAAGCACCGCGCTCAGGGTTTGGCTGGCGACCTTGGCGCCACATCCGGCGCAGCGTAGCGCATGTTTGCGCAGGCGTTGCTCGGCCTGCTTGTCCACCAGTCCGGGCGTCAAATCGAAATCCACGTCCATTTCCGGAAGCTCGCTGAATTTTTTGATAAAGCCGCTATCGATGCGATGCTTCAGCCGCCAGGCCAGCCTGCCCTGATAAAAAAGCCCACCGCGTGACGCCAGGGCACTGCCGTTGCTCAGACTCATCAGCGCCAGGGCCTTGCGCTGTGGGTGGTACTGTTTGAGCTTCTGACCGCGGGCAAAAGCTACCAGATTGTCCGCCAGCACCTTGCCCTGGCGCACGGCGTAGACTCCCGATTTGGGACGCAGCTCATGGCGCACCGTGGCCATGTCACCGGCGGCGAAAACAAAATCATGACTGCTGGACTGCAGGGTCTGGCTCACTTCGATGAAACCATCCTTGCTGATAGCCAGGCCCAGTTGCGCAGCCCATTCCGGCAGGCTGGCACCGGTGGCATAAACCATGGCGTCGGCAGCCAGATCGGCAGCCTCCTTACAGACAACGCGTCCGGGCTCAAATGCTTCGACCCGGTGGTCCAGCAGCACATCAATGCCCCGACGTCGCAGTTCCGCCAGAGCAAACGCCCGGGTCTTGTCATTGTGTCCGCTCAGCAGGGTTGCTGCACCACACACCAGGGTGATTGCCATCGCCGAAGGCTGGTCCGGGCTACGCCCCAGATCAAGATTGATACGAGCCTGGGCGGCGAGGGCGAATTCCACGCTGGCGGGGCCGCCGCCGACAATGACCAGGTGGTAGCGGCCGCCGTCGCTGGCCAGCGCCGCGCTGGCAGCGTCGCGAATGTCCTGCCAGCGGCGGATGAAGGTGTCGATGGGTTTGATGCCCACAGCATGTTCCCGGGCGCCCGGGATAAGCTGGGCATTGGGCCGTGATCCGATATTCAGCGACAACACATCGAAACCCATGGCGGGGCGCGGACCCAGCTCAAGTTGCTGCGCTTGCAGGTCAATGCCGGACACCTCGGCCTGGATCAGGCGCACGCCGGCGAACTGGGCCAGCGGCCGCAGGTCGATGTGCATCTGGTCTGCACTGTAAACCCCGGCCAGAAAGCCCGGCAGGGAGCCGGAGTAAGGCGTGACGATGTCGCGGCTGACCAGGGTGGTTGCCAGGCCAGGTACGGGCCGCATGGCCAGCCGGCGCAGCACGGACAGGTGGCTGTGCCCGCCACCCACCAGGAGCAGGTGTTTTACGATTGGGGTGGTGGGTTTCATGCTGGTCGGTTGGTTTTCAAAGGGCTGTGCTCAAAAGGCGATCGTTAGAAGGCACGAGTTAAGGAAGTGGCTGGTAGCAGGCCAGTTCCGGTCATTGCTGCTGACTTTCGCCCTGGACAAAGTGGTAAAGCAGCACCGCTGGCTGTCTGCGCGCGCTCTAAACCGAAACAGCAGGCCATTTTACCGGGGTGAGGGCTGGGCACAAGGCTGTGACCTCGCGGCCGGATTCCGTTAAGCTAGGAGATTGTCGTCAGGGCGATGCCCGACCGACTCGGGCCCGACAGTCTGCCAGACCATTGGTCTGGTCAGGCTTGCAGGCCGTTTACTTGAGACATCAAGTCGACGCTGGCGGATGTGGCCAGTCTGACGGCTGATCTACTGCTTGATCACAGTTACTACATCACACTACCGAATTAACACACAATCGAATGTATAAGGAGCGAGAAATGGTTGTTTTCCCTGGCAGGTCACGAATCCGGCACGCACTTTCCCTGCTGACAATGGCGCTGCTGCCGCTGATGAGCGCATCGACGCTGGCGCAGTGGTCACTGGACAACGAAGCCTCCACTCTCAGCTTTGTCACGATAAAGGCCGATCATGTTGCCGAGGCGCATACTTTCGATCAGCTGTCCGGCAGCCTCAGCCGCACCGGCGAATTGAGTGTTGAGATTCTGCTGTCCAGCGTTAACACCCTGATACCGATTCGCAATGAGCGCATGCAGGCCATGCTGTTTGAAACCAATGTATTCCCGGCCGCAACGGTCAGTGCCGAGGTTAATGTGGGCGACCTGGCTGGCATGAGTGCCGGCAGTCAACGCCAGCAGGCGGTGCCGTTCACCCTGAACATGCACGGCATGGAGCAGACCTATACTGCAGACGTGATGATTACTCGCCTGTCGGGTGGCCTGCAGGCAACCACGCTGAAGCCAATTCTGGTTACTGCCGAACAGCATGGTCTGGTCAGTGGCGTAGACGCGCTGCGCGAAGTCGCCGGGCTTCCGAGTATTTCCCGGGCAGTACCCGTTACCTTCAGCCTGACTTTTACCGAGTAATGTTTCGGGCACGGTGATGCTGGTTGACCGGCATCACCGCAACCGAGTGTCAGTGCAAGCGGTTCGCAAACGCGATAATCCGTCAGCTTTCTTGATCGTAGATTAACCAGCTTGTCTTTTAACTATCTTGGTCCGTTAACTATCCTGGTCATTTAACTACCTTGGCCGCACTTTCGATACATGCCGGTGCCAGGGCGCGCCGCCGGATACTCGAGCAGGGACTGCATCCTGATCAGTTCCGGGTGATGGTGGGTGCGTCTGGTGGTCCCAAGTGGTTTGTGCTGTATGGCCTGGATCGCTATTTGTTCGGTGAGTTCTTCGCCAGTCGCCAGCAGCCTCTGTACACCCTGGGTTCTTCTGCCGGCGCCTGGCGTCTGGCCTGCCTGTCCACGGCCGAACCCGTGCTGGCCATTGAGCGCCTGGCCGAGCTCTACAGTCACGAGCGCTACTCGGCGCAGCCCACACCGGCGGAAGTGAGCGGTCAGGCGCGGGCCATGCTGGACAAGGTCCTCGGTGAGGACGGTGATGAGCAAATCGCCGCCAACAAGGTATTCCGTCTGCATATTGTTGCCGATCGCTTTCGCGGCCTGACCGCCAATAGCCCGGGCTGGCAGCAGGCCACCGTGCTTGGCGCAAGCGCCGCCTTTAACAGCCTGAGTCGGCGCTCGCTGAACTGGTTTCTTGAGCGCACCCTGTTTACCAATCTGGGTGACTCGTCTCCCTGGGCCAACCTGTCCGACATAGCCACCACAACAGTCCAGCTCGAGTCGGGCAATGTGGTGGATGCCCTGATTGCCAGTGGTTCAATTCCTTTTGTTCTTGAGGCGGTAAAG
Source organism: uncultured Pseudohongiella sp. (assembly GCA_965212375.1). Taxonomy (GTDB): domain Bacteria; phylum Pseudomonadota; class Gammaproteobacteria; order Pseudomonadales; family Pseudohongiellaceae; genus UBA9145. The sequence goes on from OZ243108.1 coordinate 719,229, forward strand.
CATATCCCCGGCGCCAAGCCAGGCCTGTACTGGGATGGCGGCATCAGCGACTATCATTTTGATCTGCCGTTTCTCGAAGACGATGAGCTGGTGCTGTATCCGCATTTCCAGGGTCGGGTGGTGCCCGGCTGGTTTGACAAACACCTGCCGTGGCGCCATGCCAGCGCGCGCAATTACGACAATGTGGTACTGCTGGCACCCTCACCGGAATTTGTTGCCAGCCTGCCGCAGGGTAAGCTGTCGGATCGTAATGATTTCAAGACTCTGGACTATGAGCAGCGGGTAGCGGTTTTTCAGGAGGTGCTGTCGCGCAGTCAGCTGCTTGCGGAAGAATTCGCTGCACTGGTAACCAATGGTGTTGATGACAGTGCCATTCAGCCAATCGGTAATGTACGATGAGCCGCGCAACAATTTGAAAGTTAGCCTATGCCTCTGATGAACACCTACAAGCGACAGTCACAGACTCGCCAGACAGAGTTTTACCTGGCACGCAGCGGCGCGATCATTCTCTTGTTGCTGCTGCACACCGGTTGTGTCGCCACGGTCGTCAACACTGCCGTGGATACCACGATTGCCGTTGCCAAGGTGCCGTTCAAGGTGGCTGGCGCCGCGGTGGACGTGGCGATTCCTGACCATGACAAGGATAAGCACCAGGATGACGACGATGAGGAAGACTGAGCAGCGATGAATCCACAGGACTACGCGGTTCCCGATACCTTTCGGCACTGGCCCGGCGATCCGGCCGAAGACGCCCTTGGCCCATTTTTCTTTATGATGGATCAAGGGCAGCCGCGTACCGCGTTTCGTGCCGCAGCGCAGCACTGCAACGCACACCAGACAGTGCATGGCGGCATTCTGATGGCCTTCGCGGACTACACCCTCTGCCTGGGTGCCAATGGCGGTGAGCAGGAATCGGTGGTAACGGTGAGTTGCAGTAACGAGTTTATCGCCGCGGCGAATCAGGGAGATCTGATACAGGGCCATGGCGAGGTGATCCGGCGCGGAGGCTCACTGGTGTTTGTGCGCTGTACGCTGCAAGTGGGAGATACCGTTATCCTTGCCAGCAGTGGCGTGATCAAGCGCTTGCGGCAGCGCTAACAGGGCTGAGGTCTCACGCTGTTTTCGGCCCGGTGACTCGCCTGATTCCCGCCTGCTTACCCGCCCAGTTTCTCCGCCAGTTCCGCCGGCGTTTGAAACACAAAGTCCGGCGATTCCAGCTCTAACTCCTTGAGCGAGCCAAAGCCCCAGCTGACCGCAGCTGCCATCAGGCCATTGGTTTTTGCGGCGGCGATATCCACGCCCCGATCACCAATCATGATGCTGTTGGTATCGATGGTGCCATCCCGGAGCAATTCTTCCAATTGTTGGTATTTCTTGACGCCGTAGTCGGGGCCACTGACAAAGCTGAAGTATTTTTGCAGCTTGAACAGCGACAGGATCTTGACCGCGTTCTGCCTCAGCTTGGAGGTACAGACCCCCATGCGAATGCCGCGCTCATGCAGGTGGCTCAGCATTTCAGTGGTACCGGGATAGAGCTCGTTTTCGGCGTAGCCAATCTGCGAATAGCGCTCGCGGTAGCGGTCCACCAGTTCATGGATCAGCAGCGGGTTGTCGCCGCCAGCAAACAACTCCAGGGTTTCCTCAAGCGGCGGGCCAATGCGGGCGCGAATCTCGCGCTCGGTGCGTGGCGGTAGACCGGCATTCACCAACGCGAAATTCATACAGCGATAGGTACCTCGAAACGGATCACTGAGAGTGCCGTCGAGATCGAATATCAGGGTATGGGACGGTTGAGAAGGCAAAACACTGTTTCCAAATTAGCTGGCGGCTGGACAGTCAGCCCTGGTCAAGCTGGTAGACACGCGCGGCGGTGCCGTAAAACAGATCGTGTTTTTCGGCGTCCGTGTACATTACGGCAATTTTCTTAAAAGCATTGAACAAAATATGGTAACTAATTGACAGTCTGTCCACCGGGAAATTGCTCTCGAACATGCAGCGTGCCGGCCCGAAGCAGTCGATCATGTGGCGATAGTACTTTTCCTGGGCGGCTACAAATTCGTCCGAGGTGGGCGGCCGGCCGGCCCGGTCCCAGCCGAATCCATTGTCTGGCATGGCAAAACCGCCCAGCTTGACGTAGACATTCTCACAACGAGCCAGCTCCGCCATGTCTTCACGCCATTGCTGAAATATGGCATCGCGGGCGCCACGATAGTTGCCGACTCCAAGTGGTGTGCCAAAGTGATCGAGAATCATGGTGCATTCCGGCACCGCCCGCGCCAGGTCAATAAAGTCCTGATTCTGGTGGTGGAAGTGCCAGGTATCATAGGTAAGTCCCAGTCTGGACAGGAATCGAAGACCATCCCGGAACGATTCTTTACCATAAAGATAGGGTGGCGCATTGCCCGGAATAAGTAGATCACCAGGACGCTTGTCGCGCGCCCCGGCATGGCGAATGCCACGCAGCTTTCCGGCGCAAATTTCTGTGTGCTGCTGCAGCACTTCGCTTAGCAGATCCGGGGTATGCGCCAGGGTCAAATCGGCATGGGCAATAATGCCGGCCACTTCAGCAGACCCGGTCTGGGCCGCGCTCTGGCGTGCAAGGTCGGCGATGTAGCGGGTTTCTCCGGTCGGTCGCAAATGTTCGGGTCCCTCGCGCAGATAAAACGCACGGCACTCCATAAACATGGTTTTAACCACATTGTGACCGCTGCCGGTGTCGGCCCACAGTTCCGGCAGCAGATAGTTGCGCCCGAAGCGCTTCTTCCACAAGTGGTGGTGCGGATCGATGATGGGCCGTTCCGGCTCTATGATTGCTTCGCTGACCTGGGCTAGCCAGGCATCAGAGCCGGGCTCCGGGGATGCGGAATTGAATGCTGCCATAGCGAGTTGTTGCTTGGATTTGTTGGTTGGAGTTGCCAGTTGTCTGTTTATCGACCGAAGCCAGCTTAGCACGGCCGGGCTGCCAGTCGCGCTGGAGCATTGTGGATAGCGTCTGCGGCGATGGTGTAGTATGCCGAGTCCATTGCCCGGGGTGATTGATACAGGTCAGGATCTGATTCTGGTGCCAGCCTCAGGAAAAGTGGCAACCCGATAACATGACAAAAAGAACAGTAAAAACAACCAGGAGCGCTCCATGTCCGTGACTTCGGCCATTATCATCCTCTACCTCGGCTTTTTTGTCGCTTTCGGCATGTACCTGAACCGCACCAAGGGTAGTGCCAGTGACTGGGCCATCGGCGGCGGTACCATGGGGGTGTTCATGTTGGCTGCTGGCGTTGCCGGAACCCGAATCGGCGGTGCCGGCACCTATGGCGTAGCTGGCGATGTCATATCCGAAGGACTTGGGCATCTCTGGTATGGCGTGAATTCATTCGCGGCCCTGTTTCTGGTGGGGCTGTTCTTCGCCATTCCCTATCGCCGCCTGCAGGTGGTCAGTGTCGGGCAGGTGTTTGATTACCGGTTTGGCTCCTATCGTTGCCAATGGCTCACCAGCCTGTGTGTGCAGGCGGAATACCTGGTCATCAATATCATTGAGCCTTATGTCGTGGGTTCCATTGTCAGCGGCGTCACTGGTTTGCCGTTTGTCGTGGGCGTCGCCATCGGTGGATTCCTGATTGTGCTGTTTACCGTCACTGGTGGACTGAAAGGCACGGCGTTCGCGAATATCGTGCACTGCACGGTGATTATTTTTGGCTTGTTGCTGGTGGGTGTGGTGGCAATGAACAATCTTGGCGGCTGGGACGCCGTGGTAGCCACCACCAGCGAGCAGCTTGCAGCGGCCAACCAGGATGAAACGCGTTGGTGGAGTTTCACCGGTATTGGTTGGGCGACAATCATTGCGCTGTTTATTTCTGCGACTATCCATACTCCGGCAGCGTCGGTGTACGCCAACTATGCCAGCTCTGCAGCGCGCCAGGACTATTTGATTCCGGGCTTCTTTCTAGCCGGCGTGGTGGCGGCGCTGATGCCGGTAGTGGCCGGCTTTATCGGTATTCTCACCCTGGCCAGCTATGGTGCGGAAAGCGGTTTGTCCAGCTATCTCAACATTGCCCAGCTGGCCATTGATACCGGTCCGATTCTTGGAGGCATCGCCCTGGCAGCGGTACTCGCTGCGGTGATCTCTTCCGGCGCGCCGATTCTGCTGGCCAGTTCAACCATGTTTGTCAACGACTGGATACCCGGCAGCAAGCACTTCGACAGTGATACCAAGCTGCGCGCCTACAAGGTGGTCACAGTGGTTTACGGGACTGCGGCGGCGGTAATCGCCTGGCTGGGTAATATCAGTTCGGTGCTGCAGCTGTTGCTATTGGGTTTTGCCATGGTGGTGCCACCGGCGATTGCCGTTGGCTACGTGTTCTACTGGCGAAAAACCACGGAGCTTGCCGTGTTCTGGGGAATGGCCAGCGGTTTCGCCAGTGGCCTGATCATGTGGCTGTTCAACACCCTGTTCGATGGCCCCGAGAATGCGACCGCCGGAGGCTTCGCCCAGTTCTGGTATGAGCTGATTCAGTATCTGGGGGAATGGCGGGATCCGTCATTCCTGACCCTGATGCTGCCGCTGGTGGTGATCCCGATCATCTCGCTGGCGTTTCCCAATCGCGAGTCAGACGAAGAGCAGGCGAACGCGTTCTACAAGCACCTCGGTCGAATGCAAAAGAATTTCGACTGGCGCTGAGTGTGTTATCGAGTACTGCCTTGATCGCTCAATGGCAGACCCTAGCGCTGTAGCTGACCACTGGCCTGGATTACAAACGGGCCAGGTGTCCGATAGCTCTGGGCCAGCAATCGGCACAGTTCTTCGGCGCTGTCCGCACGGGCGCCCGGCACGCCAAAACTGCCGGCCATGGCCACCCAGTCGATGGTCGGGTTACTGATATCGAACAGGCTGGCGGCGATTTCTCCCGGCTGCTCGATACCGAGCTTGGCGTATTCCACATTGAGAATGTTATAGGTGTTGTTGGCGAAGATCACCGTGGTGACATTCAATCCCTCCCGGGCCTGGGTCCAGAAACTCTGGTTGGTATAGGCCGCGCCGCCGTCGCCCAGCAGGGCAAGCACCGGGCGATCGGGGCAGGCCAGGGCGGCGCCGGTGGCGCAGGGGCCACCCTGGCCAATCGCGCCGCCAGTCAGACTGAGCCAGCTATTACGGGCACTGGACTGGCAGAATGGATAGGCGGAATTTCCACCGCCTGAATCGGTGCAGACAATTACCTCCTCGGGAAGGGTTGCGGCGATCGCCTGAATAATGGATTTATTGTTCAACTCGCCGGATGGCTCAGCTACTTCCTGCTGCTCAAAGCGGGTTACCGGATCGGTGCTGCAGGACAGGCGATCGGCCAGGCGGGCAAGGGCGTCAATTGCGTCCTGTTCCTTGAATGACAAGCGGTGCACCTGGCACCCTTTGGGCAGCAGCTGGCTGGGTACGCCCTGGTAGGCAAAGAAACTGGCGGGGACTTCGCCGCCCACCAGAATCAAGTGATCAATACCTTCAAGCGTGGCCAGTATCTGTTCCGGGAAATAGGGCAGGCGCTGCACGGCTACGCGACCCGGACCGCCATCGACCCGACCGGGGAAAGTACCGTTGAACAGTTTACAGCCGGTTTTACCGGCAATGCGGCTGGCAAACTCCATGGCGGCCTGCTCGGTGCCGTGATGTTCCAGCAGCATCGCGGCCGTGCCGCCGCCTTTTAAAATCCCGGCAACAGCTTCCACGGCCTGTTCGGCAACGCAGCTTCGCTGAGGCAGTGGGTTGGGAACAACCGGTCCACCGGATTCACCCCAGGCGGCATCGGCGCCAATTATCAGGCTGGCTATCTGACCGTCGGCGCCGGGTGTTTGCCGCAGGGTTGCGGTGAAGGCATCGGCGCCATCTTGCGCCAGGGAGGCGGCGGTGCTGTCGGATTTTGTCCAGCTTGAATAATTCCGCGCCAGGGTATCGATATCGGAAGTCAGCGGTGCGTCATAGCCGACATGGTAGTTCGGATGATTGCCGACAATATTGATGATTGGTGCGTTAGCGCGTCGTGCGTTGTGCAGGTTGGCAATGCCGTTGGCCAGGCCCGGGCCCAGGTGTAACAGCGTGGCTGCTGGTTTGCCGGTCATTCGCCCGATGCCGTCAGCAGCGCCGGTGCAAACGCCCTCGAACAGGGCCAGCACCGACTTGATCTGCGGCACGGCATCCAGCGCCTGCACCATGTGCATTTCCGAAGTGCCTGGGTTGGCAATGCAGTACTCCACGCCGCAATCGGCCAGGGTCTGGATCAGTGCGGTTCCGCCATTAATGGTTTCAGGTTGACTCATGATTTCGGGTCTTCTGCTGCTGGTTGTGGTGGCTGTCGGGCGTTCGGGCCCGGCCGCTGAGACCGGTACCTGCGCTTTGATAAGGCGGTTATCATAGCATCTGCGGAGGCAAACACTAATGGTCGATAAACGGGCGCGGCAGCATTTCTGTGACCATGTGGTTGAGCTGCTGCAGGGTATGGGGCCGGTATCGGCACGGCGCATGTTTGGCGGCCACGGGCTGTTTCTGGATGGCCTGATGTTTGCCCTGATTGCCGACAATGAGCTGTATCTGAAGGCCGATGCCGAGAGCCGTAAGGCATTTGTGGACCTGGGTCTGCAGCCATTTACCTACCACAAGCAGGGTAAGCCATTGGCCCTGTCCTACTATCAGGCTCCGGAAACCTGCCTGGATTCTCTTGACGAGATGACGCGCTGGGGCAATGTCGCGTTCGCTGCAGCGCTGCGCGCCTCCCGCGGCAGCAAACCGCGCAGTGCCACTCCTGCCAAGCGCCAATAAATGCGCTACACTCGTCGCTGGTAAAGTAAATATGCCAGCTGTAACAAGCGCATTGGGGGAACAATGAAACCAGTATTAGCAAGCATCATCGCGGCAACGGCCCTGTGCTCAGGCCTGACGCAAGCACAGGATGACTATGAGGCGCCACGTACCCAGTGGGGCCAGCCAGATCTGCAGGGCGTATGGAACTTCAGTTCCGTAATCCCGATGCAGCGCCCGGCCTTTTTTGGCGACAAACAGACACTGACCGACGAAGACATTGCCGCTCTGACCGCGCAGACCGAAGCCGGACTGCAGGCGATTAACAACTCCGGTGCTGGCGGCTATAACACCTTCTGGACCGAAATGGGCCATGGTGAGGATAATCGCACGTCACTGATTGAGTACCCCGAAAACGGCAGGCTCCCGGAGGTTCGCGAAGGCGTGCCGGTTCAGCGTGGCGGGCTGGGACCGGATGAGCCGGGCGAGCGACCGGTGCGAATGATTGTCGGTGGTATCAGCAAGACGGGCCCTGAAGATCGCGGGCTGTCGGAACGCTGTCTGGTGGGCTTCAACGCGGGCCCGCCGTTCACCCCGAATCTGTATAACAACAACGTGCAGATCATCCAGAATCGTGACCATGCGGTGATCATGACCGAGATGATTCACAATGCGCGCATCGTACCCCTGGATGGCCGGCCACCGCTCGATGCCGCCATTGAGCAGTGGACCGGTGATTCCCGGGGTTACTGGGATGGCGATACTCTGGTTGTTGAAACCCGTAATTTCAGCAGTATGACGCAGAGCTTCTCGCCCTACGGTACCGGCGAGAACAAGCAGCTGACCGAGCGCTTTACGCGCACCGGTCCCTATACTGTGGAATACGAGTTCACTCTGGAAGACCCCAGTACCTTCGAGGACAAGATCGTGGCCATGATTCCCATGTCCAAGGTCGACGGACTCATGTACGAGTATGCCTGCCATGAGGGCAACTATGGCATGGTCAATATCCTGCGCGGCGAGCGTATGGCTGAGCAGCGGGCTGACGAAGCGGGGCAGTGACCTGTAGCAGGATTCACCTGGCAAGGATCACGCCGGGAATACAGGCTGCACGTCAGTCATAGTTTGCCGGGTCTGTAGCCTGGCCCAGTGTCACCAGGAAAAGGCCGGTATTTACCGGCCTTTTTTGTTTTCCGGGTCCCGCGCAAGTAGTGGTAAATCGAATAGCCGCGCTCAGCAGCAGACAGGCTGGACCAGGGGCTGGCGGATTCAGATTCAATTCAGTCAGTGTGGCATACCTTGACTGCGTGGTTCGGTTGTTTGGCAGTCTGTCTCCCGGCAAAACCCACAACTTGTCGCTGCTGAACGCCAGCCACGCCAGTGCCCCCATGGTCTATCGGCGGATGATCATGGGGGCACTACTACCATGCCTGGTTGCAGCCACTGGCCCGGGAATACGGCAGGCACTTCCCCGGTACCGGTTTGTCCTGGCACCTTCCCCGATTTTGCTTGCCCGGGCCATGTCTTGCCAGGCCGCGACAGTGACCGTGTCATGGTCTGTTTCCGCCAGTCTTGATCAAAAGTAAATCTTTGATAGTATTCAGATTTTGCCAGAGCCTTGGCACATGGCGAGCAACCCTGACTAATGAAGTCCCTCCGCTTTTTGTATTGCAGGCGTCCTGACCCGTTGTCGGGCGCTTATGCGAGCGCGTGGCCGGGTATGCTTCGCTTGCCGTTCATCATCCTGCTGCTGGCCTGGAGCTTGTGTGTCTCGAGCTTGCAGGCGCAGACTCCTGACCAGGCCGCGATTCCCGATACACTTATTCCCAAAACCCCGATTCCCGAAACCCCGATTCCCGAGTACCCCACCTTGCTGGCGGACGACTATCCGGTGCCAACCGATATGAGTGCCGTGCACTTTTATCTCATCACCGTGGATGTCGGGAATAACGTCTACGATAACTTCGGGCACACTGCGCTGCGAGTCATAGACCAGAACAGCAATACCGATCTGGTCTTCAACTGGGGCGTGTTCGATGTCAGCGGCGGAGCGGTATCGTTCTCCTATAATTTCTTCAAAGGGATCATGCGCTATCGCCTGGCTACCAGTACGCCAGCTAATGAGTTTGCCATTTACCAGGATCAGCAGCGCAGCGTCTGGCAGGACAAGGTCAATCTCACCAACCCGGAAAAAGAAATTCTCTACCGCCGCCTGCTGTGGAACCTGGAAGAGGAGAATCGGCAGTACGACTATCACTATTTCTTTGATAACTGCACCACCCGGGTACGAGACTATCTTGACGAGGCCACCGGCGGGCGAATCGCTCAACATTTTGATGGTGAGACAACTGACACCTTCAGAGACCAGGTAAAGGCACATTATTCATCCCTGTCCCTGATCAGCCTGTCCCTGGATGTGCTGATGAACAGCAATATTGACCGTCGCGTCACGCAGTGGGAGGCCATGTACCTGCCGCTGGAACTCAGGCGATCCCTGGCTGAGGTTAGCTCGGATGTGGCTGTTAACGGTGTGCGTCAGCCGCTACTGTCTGATTACCAGGTGATCATGGATTTTCCACCACCGATGCAACAGACCGACGGCTATCAGGTCGCGTCGGTTGTGCTGCTTGGTCCTGCGCTGCTGCTGTTGATCCTGTTAAAGCGAATTCCCCAGTCTTATTTTGCTACCCACTCACGAGTGGGATTGAAGATGGCGCCGCTAAGTTTCAGGTTGCTGGGACTGATGGGACTATTGACTGCGCTGTTCAGCGGTATCTATGGCATCCTGATGCTGGGCAGCTGGTTTGTCTCAGATCATCTGGATCTGCATCACAATATGAATCTGTTGCTGTTCTGGCCCACCGATATTCTCGGCGTGCTGGTCGCGCTGCGCTGGCTGCTGTTTTGCCGGCCGTGGCCGCTGACCCACAACACCGGCCCGTTCATCAATTACTACATTCTTGCCCATGTCGTGGCGATGCTGGTCTATGCGGTGGTGGCGTTTGCAGATATGTCAGCCCAGTCAATTGCCGACATTGCCCTGTACGTACTGCCCGGATTTTTCCTGTTTACCGTGCTGATGTGGATCGTTGGCTTCGAGCCCGCCAAACCCAAGAACATGTTCTTCTGAGCCTGTGAGTCTGGCGCACTATGCCGATTAGCGCTGCAGGGCCTGCCTGGCAGGTATCAGCAGGATTGCTCCGCCAGCCAGGGCTGAGATCGTCTCTGGGAGAACTGGGAGTAGTATGCTGAAGCGGGCAGCGGATAAACCCAGAGCAGGAGGGTAGTCTTCCGCTGCCAGAAACGATGATAAAAAGATCATCGCGCGTTATCAGGAATTATGACCAGGTTCTGTTGTGGGATTGTTAGTGGCGCCCATCTACAGGCTGAAGTCGCCCCTTGCTGTTTGCAAGACTCCATGTTTACTGGCTTCGTTGGTTTGTACCGTAAGCCGAACAACAAGGTTTCATGTCTGAAAAATGTTAGGAAACACCCGCTCTTGGGCTGATTGAATATTTTCATTGGGAAATCTGTGGGACAACAGTGCCTGAAAAAGCGGCCTTTTTTCCGTTCAGCGCTGTCGCTTTGCTGTTGGCGACAAGCCCCTGCCTCCCTGCAGCACCGATCGAGGTCAATAATTTACCGGGCCAGGTTCACCACACGACTGGTTTTGTCATTGTTGTTGCTTGTAAACCCGTGACGAACCCAAAAAAAAGCCGGGGCATGCCCCGGCTTTTCTATTGATACACTGTAACCAGTTACATATCGACAATCTCGACCCGCCGGTTGCGCTGGTAGGCAGCCTCGGTGGTGCCGCGGTCAGCAGGGCGCTCTTCACCGTAGCTCACGGTCTCGATCTGCGAGCGTGAAGCGCCGTTGACGATAAGGAAATTCAGGATGCCGTTAGCACGGCGTTCACCCAATGCCAGGTTGTACTCACGGGTGCCGCGCTCATCGGCGTGACCTTCCAGGCGAATACGCTTTCTGGGATTTGATGCCAGGTCGCGAGCATGAAAGGTCAGGACTTCGCGGTCTGCCGGGCGGAATTCTGCAACGTCAAAATCGAAGTAAAAGACGCGTGTTGCCAGGGCCGAGCGCATCATACGCTCTTCGGCGGCAGCAGCACGGGCGCGCGCGGCTTCTTCCTGTTCACGGGCCAGACGGGCCGTGCGCTCTGCTTCAGACTCGGTTTCCATTACCTCGTTGCTGGCGCCCGCTTCTACATCCTCGCCGGATGAGCTACAGGCAGCCAGACCACTGAGGGCCAGAATCACCAAAGCCAATTTTGTTAGTTGCGTTATTTTCATGGCAGCTCCTGCTAAGTATTAATGCAAACTGGTAAGAATTTAGGTGTAATTTTTACTTGCAATTACAGTATCTTAAATTGTGAGCGAAGCATACCGCATAATTTCCGGCAAATCTATCGGCGCTGATTAAAATTCTTCCCTTTGGGCTTCGTTAAAGGGCCCGTGAAATGGCGGCTGTAAGGTCCGGGTCGGGAACCGAACAACCGCTCGATTTAGCTTATCAAGGTGCGGTATTAATGGTACCCTGCGAGCCGATTTACGTTACCCGTTTCTGTCTTGCCGGCAATGCATGCCCGGCCCATCGCGCCGCGCTGGAAAGTGCGGCAAATTGACCAACCGAGAACTCAGGAGAGACCCCTTGAACGCAGACTTCACCGCGGAAGAGCTGGATTTTCAGGAACAAGTGCGCAGTTTTCTGCGCAATGAATTTCCCCCTGAATTAAAGGCCAAAGTTGATGCCAATATCCGGTTGAGCAAGGAAGACCTGGTACGCTGGCAGAAGATCCTCTACCAGCAGGGCTGGGCGGCTCCCAGCTGGCCGGAGGAGTACGGTGGTCCTGGCTGGACCGCCACCCAGAAATATATTTTCGCTACCGAGATGGGCCTTATTGGCGCGCCGGAGCCGGTTCCCTTTGGCATGAAAATGGTGGCGCCGGTAATCATGGCCTATGGCAGCGAGGAGCAGAAGCAGCGCTTTCTGCCGGATATCCTGGCCAGTAATGTCTGGTGGTGCCAGGGGTACTCCGAACCCAATGCCGGTTCGGATCTGGCATCGCTGAAAACCTCGGCAGTGCGCGACGGCGACGAGTATGTGGTCAACGGTGCCAAGACCTGGAATACCTACGGTCAGTACGCCGACTGGATTTTCTGTCTGGTGCGCACCGATAACACTGCGAAGAAGCAGGAAGGCATTAGCTTCCTGTTGATCGACATGAAGACCCCCGGCATTTCCCTGAAGCCCATCGTCCTGCTGGACGGGCATGCCGAGGTGAACGAGGTGTTTTTTGATGACGTCCGGGTTCCTGCGGAAAACCTGATTGGCGAGGAAAACAAGGGCTGGACCTACGCCAAGTTCCTGCTCACCCACGAGCGCACCAATATTGCGGGTGTGCCGCGTAGCAAGCGCCGCCTGGAGGCCTTGAAGCGCACCGCCGCAGCGACCGATGACGGGTTCGGCGGCACCATGCTGGATAACCCGGCCTTTGCCAGAAAGCTTGCCGAGGTGGAGATTGAGCTGCTGGCCCTGGAGTATTCCGACCTGCGCACCCTGGCGGCATTGAGTGCAGGCAAGGCGCCTGGCCCGGAGTCTTCCATTCTCAAGATTGTCGGCACCGAGTTGGCCCAGCAGATGGACGAGATGTTCGTGGAGCTGGCCGGCTACCACTGCCTGCCGTTTGTGCCTGACCAGTTCGAGGAAGGTTTTCAGGGCGAAATGGTGGGCCCGGGTACCACGGCTTCAACCGCGCTGACCTATTTCAACAATCGCAAGCTGTCGATCTTTGGCGGCTCCAACGAGATTCAGCGCAATATTATCTGTAAGGCAGTTCTTGGACTGTAGCCCTGGCGGCACTAGTCAGCCGAGACACAGCAGACGAATTCAGAAGAGGAACCGACGTGGATTTTTCCTATACAGAAGTACAACAGATGCTCAAGGACCAGGTGCAGCGCTTCGTCCAGAAGAGCTACGACTGGGACACGCGTAACAAGATTATTGCCACCGAGGCCGGCTTCAGTGCTGAGAACTGGGCGCTGTTTGCGGAGCTTGGCTGGCTGGCGGTCCCGTTCAGCGAAGACGATGGCGGTCTGGGCGGATCGGCCGTAGACCTGATGGTAGTCATGGAAGAATTTGGCAAGGCCAATGTGGTCGAACCGTTTCTGCCAACTGCGGTGCTGAGTGGTCGCCTGATCGCCAGGCTGGCCGACGGTGAACGCAAGGCGCAGTTACTGGAAGCTGTCATGACCGGCAGCACTCAGCTGGCTTGTGCCTATGCCGAAACCGGTGGTCGCTATAACCTGGCGCGCGTTGCCACCACTGCGACCCAGGACGGCGATGCGCTGCTGCTCAACGGCGAGAAGGTTGCCGTACTCAACGCCCCGAATGCTGATCAGCTGTTGGTAGTGGCCAGGGAATCTGGCGATGAGCGAGACCGCGAGGGAATTTCCCTGTTTTTGGTTGCTGCCGATGCCGAGGGTGTCCATATCAACGGCTTTGCCAATATCGACGGCAAGAAAGCCGGCGTCGTGAAGCTGGATAACGTCAAAGTCAGCGCCGCCGACCGGCTGGGTGATGCCGGCGCCGCGCTGCCGGTGCTGGAAGAAGTTGCGGACCTGGCAACGATCGGCGTCAGTGCCGAGGCCGTTGGCGCCATGGAAGCGCTCTTGCAGAAAACAGTTGAATACAGCAAAACCCGCAAGCAGTTTGGCGTCCCGATTGCCACCTTCCAGGCTCTACAGCATCGCATGGCCGATATGTTTATCGAGTGCCAACTGGCACGGTCTATCGTGATAATGGCGGCAATGAAGCTGGACAGTGACGCGGATCGCACCGAGAAAACCCGTGCCGTGTCGGCGGCCAAAAGCCGGGTGAGCAATGCAATTCACCTGGTTGGCCAGGAAGCCATTCAGATTCATGGTGGCATCGGCACTACCGAAGAGCTGGACGTGGGCCATTTATTCAAGCGTGTCACCGCGATTGATGTGATGTTTGGCGATGCTGACTATCACAGCACGCGTTTTGCTTCCCTGTCGGCTGGGTAAGTTGCAGCAGTACTAATGAGTGAGCTGATTCTGGTTCGTCACGGGCAGGCATCCTTCGGGGCCGATTCCTATGACAAGCTCAGCGAACTGGGTGTCACCCAGGTGCAGCACCTGTGCCGACACTGGCAGTCACTGGGCGTACAGTTTGATCAGTTATACAGCGGCACTCTGTTGCGGCAACAGGAAACCGCTGCCGAATTGCTGCCTTTGCTTGCCGGGCAGAACGTCCAGCCCCAACAGCTGGCGGCGCTGAATGAGTACAGTGGCGATCCGCTGATCAAGGCCTACCTGCGCAATCATGCCAGTGATGAAGGGTTCGATCCGGCACCTGCCTGGCCGTTGCAGGAAGAACGGCTGTTTCAGCGTGTATTTGAGGCCGCTACTGCGCGCTGGATCAACAATAATCTCGAGCCCGACCCGGAAGATCGGGAATTCGAGTCCTGGTCACAGTTTCGCGAGCGCGTGCACCAGGCCATCGACGGGATAATGGCGCGGCATCAGAATGGTAGCCGGGTTCTCATTTCCACATCAGGCGGCGTCATCGCCATGACGCTGCAGCGCGTGCTGGAAATTCCCGACCGGCACGTCATCAGCACCAACTGGATGGTGCACAACTCTTCAGTTACCCGCATCAAGTATGGGGGCGGCAAGATGTCGCTAACCCAGTTCAATTCCCTGCCACACCTGGAAAAGGTAGACTTGCAGAAGCTGATAACTTACCGCTGATTAAGGATATTGGTCGTGAATACAATGGACCTGGTGGATCGCCCGGGAGAAATACGGCAGGGAGAAGAGCTGAATCTTGACGCCCTGAAGGCGCACCTCGAACCGGTGCTGGGTAGCAAGGTAGCCAGTCTTACCGTCAAGCAGTTTCCCGGTGGCCACTCCAACCTGACCTACATGCTAAGCAGTGGCGATGAGCAATGGGTATTGCGCCGGCCGCCGTTTGGCAGCAAGGTCAAATCAGCCCACGACATGTCACGGGAATACCGGATACTGTCGGCGCTCAAGAATGTTTTTCCCTATGGGCCAGTGCCCATTCATTTCTGCGACGATCACAGCGTGATTGGCTGCGACTTTTACCTGATGAACTATATCGAGGGGCTGGTCATTCGCCGCGACTATCCGGCGGCGCTGAACCTGTCACCCGCTGACATTCGTCAGCAGCTGCTCAATTTCTTTGATGTCCTCGGCGACCTGCACTCAGTGGATCTGGTGGCTGCAGGCCTTGATACCTTTGGTAAACCCGAGGGCTATGTGCAGCGCCAGGTAAACGGCTGGTGTCAGCGCTGGGAGAATGCAGTGACACCTGACGCGGTGGACTGCGATGCCATCATGCAGTGGCTGCAGGACAATATGCCAGCGGAAAGCGGCAGGGCCAGTGTGATCCATAATGATTACAAACTCGACAATGTTATTTTTGGTGTGGGCGATCCACTAAAGGTCATTGGCGTGCTTGACTGGGAGATGGCCACGGTGGGCGATCCGCTGATGGATCTGGGCTGCACCCTTGGCTACTGGACCCAGACCGACGACCCGGATTTTTTCCGCGAGTCGCGAACCATGCCATCCGATGTCGATGGCGCACCAACCAGGGTCGAGGTTGTAGCAAGATTTAGCGAGCGCACCGGTCTGCCGGTGGATAATTTTGCCTTTTATTTCTGTTTCGGTTTGTTCCGGCTCACGGTTATTGGCCAACAAATCTACTACCGCTACTACCACGGCCTGACCAAGGATGGGCGCTTTGTTGGTTTCCTGAAGAAGTCCGTTGCCCTGAAGAAAATGTGCGACCTGATTATCGCCGGCAAGATTCAGACCTGAGGAACAGAAATGACTCTGGCTATTTCCGATCTGTTTAACGTCAGTGGCAAGACCGCAATTGTAACCGGCGGCTCCCGTGGTATCGGGCGGATGATTGCCGAGGCCTACGTCAGTAATGGCGTCAGGACTTACATTTCGGCACGCAAGGCAGAAGCCTGTCAACAGGCAGCGCAAGAGATGGCCCAGATGGGCGAATGCATTGCCATTCCGGCGGACCTGTCTGACAGTGATGGCCGGAAAGCATTTGTCGCCGCAATCCGGGAGCGAGAAGCGAAAATAGATATTCTGGTCAACAACGCCGGTGCCGCCTGGGGCGCCGCTTTTGAGGACTATCCGGAGTCTGGCTATGACAAGGTAATGGATATAAACGTGAAAGCGGTGTTCATGCTGACCCGGGACCTGCTGCCAGAGTTACTGAAAGATGCCAGCACCGAACGGCCCAGCCGGGTAATCAATATTGGCTCCATCGATGGCCTGCGGGTGTCCGGCACCGATAATTTTGCCTACGGCGCCAGCAAGGCGGCGGTGCATTTTCTGACCAAGAATCTCGCGCTGCGTCTGGCGTCCAGAGGGCTGACCGTCAACGCCATTGCCCCCGGTCCATTCGAGAGCCAGATGATGGATCACATGTTGCGGCAATTCCGCGACAAAATCGAAGCCGAGAATCCGCTGGGACGCATTGGCTCGCCGCGGGATATGGCGGCACTGGCGTTGTATCTGGCCTCGGATGCCGCCAGCTACGTCAATGGTCAGGTAATCGCCCTGGATGGCGGCCGTCACCTCGGCGTACCCCAGGCCTAGACCACACCACGTCTTGAGCGCCTGTCGCTGACGGGTGCTGTTAACCGTTGCAGCGTCTGTTCCGCGCTCCTCCGGCAGGCCCAACGCAAGCCAGCAGGCGATAAATCCGATTTGCTTCTGCGGGCGGCAATGTTAAGTTTAGCGGCCGGTCACGCGCCGGGCCATGATCGGTCGCTTTGGGTAACTGTCTGAGCGGTCTGCAAAAAGGTCTATATAGGTCTGGAAAGGTCTGGAAGCAGCCCTGAAGAGAGATCAAGAGCGGCCCAAGTCCGGCCAGAGCGCAACGGGCATCACCAATGGAATACTAAAGCAGTGCAATCCAAGTCAGCAAAACCAGCCAAAGTTCACGGCCTGCCAAAAGCGGTGATTGCCGCTATGGCGTTTATCAGCGGCTTCAGCATCATGACCATCGAGATGCTCGGAGCACGCATCCTGTCTCCGTATTTTGGTGGCAGTCTGTCGGTATGGGGCAGCATTATTACTGTGTTCATGCTGGCCCTGTCGGTTGGCTATCTGATGGGTGGCCGCCTGTCCACCCGCAACCCCAATGCGGTGACCTATGCGGTCTTTTTCATGGCCGCGGCAATCTTCTCGCTGCCGCTGATCCTGCTGGCTGACGCGATCATGGAGCCGATCTTTCTGACTATTCTGGATCCGCGCTACGGATCGCTGGCAGCTTCGGTGCTGCTGTTTTTCATCCCCACCGCTATCCTGGGCATGATTTCGCCCTACTCGGTGCGCTTGCTGGTGGAAACCCATGAGCACAGCGGCCACATGGCGGGGCTGCTGTTTTTCGTTTCCACCATTGGCAGCGCGCTTGGCACCCTGGGTACCAGCTTCTATTTTGTGCTGTGGTTCGAGGTGAACCAGATTCTATGGGGCGCGGTACTTGCCCTGTTGCTGGCTGCCGCGACCATACTGATCACCAATCAACTACTTTTTGTCCCCACCCCCAAATCTGATGCGACCTATGCAAAAACCAGCAAGACTGCTTCCTAGCCTGCTTCTTCTGCTCCTGGCGGCAACCACTACGCCACTGGCGGCGGAAGTCATTCACGAAGAGCGTTCCCGCTATCGGGATATCACCGTGACCGAGGAAGGTGGCCGGCGCTGCATGCTGTTTAACGTGCATCGGGGCGACCGCAACCAGACCTGTATGTTCGTGAATGATCGGGATCGCCTGGTGTTCGATTACACGCGGATGAGTTTTGCCGGTTTGCTGCTCAATCCTGAGCCCGCCAGCGTGCTGGTGATCGGCCTGGGCGGCGGCTCCATTCCCATGGCCTTCGCTGATCTGTTCCCGCAGGCACGCATTGATGTGGTGGAAGTGGACGAGGCCGTGGTCCGGGTGGCGAGGGACTTCTTCGAGTTTAATGAGACCGAAAATATGCGGGTGGTGGTGGAGGATGGCCGACCATTCATCAAGCGCGCCGGACTCAGGGGTGTCAGCTATGATTACATCGTGCTGGATGCTTTCAGTGGTGACTATATTCCCGAGCACATGCTGACCCAGGAGTTTCTCGAGGAAGTGAAAACCATCATGACCGAGGACTCGGTGCTGGTGGCCAACACCTTCTCCACCAGCCGGCTGTATGATCACGAGTCGGTAACCTACCAGCGGGTGTTCGGTGAGTTTTTCAATTTCAAGCTACCCACCTCGGGCAACCGCATTATCATCACTCAGCTCGAACCACTGCCACCCCGTGGGCAACTGGTGACCGAGGCGCGCCGTCTGGCTGACAGCGTACGCAAGTATGGGGTTCCGTTACTGGACTATCCGCGTCGCCTGTCCACCAGAGTTGACTGGGATATGAGTCGCCGGCTGCTGACCGACCAGTATTCGCCGGGCAATCTGCTCAACGCGAACTAGAAACCCGCTGAAAACTCACCAGACAGCGGCTGGCTTGTTGGCTCAAGTACACCCGGAACTAGTGCGCGCCGATCAGGGCGCGCAAGCCTTCCAGATCGACAATTTCGATTTCCCGATTGCTGACCTTGACCAGCTCTTTGCGCTGCAGGCTGGTAAATATGCGGCTGACGGTTTCTACCGTCAGGCCGAGATACTCGCCAATGTCGCCGCGGGTCATCGGCAGCAGGAAGCGCACCGGAGATAGCGAGACCCGCGCATAACGCGCCGACAGGCCGAGCAGGAAGGAAGCGGTGCGCTCCTCGGCAGTATAGCTGCACAGCAGGGTGTGGATTTGCTGATCCTTGGCGATTTCGTTGCCCATAATGGCAAAGAAGTGGTGCTGCAGATTGGGCAGCTGATGGCTCAGTTTCTCCAGCTGTGAGAAGGGAATCTCGCAAATCGATGAGTGCTCAAGGGACTGCAGGGAATTTGCGTAGTGCTTGCTGGCAATACCATCCATGCCAATGATCTCGCCGGGCAGGAAGAATCCGGTGACCCGGCCCTGGCCGCTGTCACTCAGGATATAGGACTTGAAGCTGCCGGAGCGCACGGCGTACACCGACTTGAAGGGATCGTTCTGGCGGTAAAGGTGCTCACCTTTCTTGTAGGGGCGATTGCGCTCAACGATTTCATCAAGCTGGTGAATTTCGGTCTTGTTGAGCGCAATGGGCAGGCAAAGTTCGTTCAGCCTGCAACTGGCGCAGGAGATGCGGGGGTTATGGGGGCAGACCTTGTCGTCACTGTCGCCAGCTATCAACCGCGACAAATCCTTGCTTTCCAGGTCTTTGGGGAACTGCGTTGAACTCATGTGCCTCGTCCCTCGGGATATTTACCGAAGTTTGCCACTTATGGGCTGTGCATACAATTTTTTGACCTGCGAGAAGGGATGGCGGGGGCTGCCTTCATTGACGTGGAATAATTGCACTGCCGGGATTGCAGCATACAATAAGGTCTACACAGCAAGCCCGGATACCCCCGGGACAGGAGATGGGCATGAACATGGAGAAGATTCTGGTAGTTATACAGGCAGACGCCGAACAGCAGCCAGCTCTGCACCGCGCGGCGGACCTGGCGCGCAAATCCGGGGCCGCACTGGAGTTGCTGCTGGCGGACTTTTCCCCGTATCTGGAAGACGGCTACTACTTCGATCCGGTACAGGCCAAGGAATTGCGCTACGCCCATGGCCAGCAGCGTCTTGAGGAGCTGGAATCCCTGGCCGGGCCGCTGCGTGAATCGGGCCTCGAAGTAGCGGTCACTACTGCCTGGGGTAACCCGCCACAGGACGAAATCATTCGCCGGGTGAAAGAGGTATCCCCGTCGCTGGTGGTCGCCAGTACCCGGCATCACCATCAACTCGCCCGATTGCTGCTGTCCAATGAGGACTGGGAACTGGTGCGCTACTGCCCGGTGCCGCTGCTGCTGGTGAAGCAGGAAAGCTGGTCAGAAGCCCCGGCGATCATCGCGGCCGTTGATCCAGACCATATCCACGATAAACCCGCAGAGCTGGACCGCAAGATCATTGCCGCAGGCCAGGCGATGGCCAGTGCAACCGGAGGCAGCCTGTCGTTGTTTCATTCGGCGTGGCTGCCGCCGCTGGCCGGGGCTTTTCCGCTGCAGCCGGATGGCGGCGAGGAGAGTCGCAAGCTCACCGACCTGGCGCAGGCTACCGGGGTCGATGAATCAGCCTGCCACTGGTCCGCAGATGAGATCACCCGGTCGCTACCGGCCCTGGTGGAAGAACAGGGGGCGAATCTGGTGGTGATGGGGGCGGTTTCCCGTTCCCGCCTGGATCGGCTGTTGATTGGCAACACCGCAGAACGGCTGATGGATCGCTTGTCCTGCGACGTGCTGGTGATCAAGCCGGATCACATGCCAGCAACCAGCCAGGTGCTGGTCTGAGATTGCATCCAGTCATGGCAGCCATCGATCGCTGCCAGTGAGTCGCATCTAGTCATCGTCCTGGCCAACGTGGGCGACCAGGACGTCGCAGTTAGCGCCGTGCAGGACCTTGTTGGCGGTGGACCCCAGTAGAATTTTCCAGCCGGAGTGGCCGTGACTGCCGATTACAATAGCGTCAGCCTTGAGTTCGTCGGCGAGATTGCGAATCTCCGGGGCGGGTGAACCGAGCAGGGTATGCAGGCGATCCTCCCCCAGCTTGATTTCTCCGCCCAGCTTGGTCAGGCGCTGTTCTGCAAAGTTTATCGCTTCCTGCTGCAGTTCACTGATGTTTACCGCATAGATATCCATGCTGTAGGCGGCGGCTACCGGCTCAACCACGTGCACAAGGTGCAGGCTGGCGCTATCGCCAGCAAGTTCCGCCGCGGTGTCAATCACGGTCTGGGTATCGTTGGAAAGATCAACTGCGACCAGAATCTTCTTGTACATGATGGTTTTCCTCATTCGACGTCGGCGCGCCGGTGTTGGTCTTGCTTGTTGAGCAGGATTTGTTGGTTACGCTAGCTGTCTGCAGCTATTCCTACTTTAGCTGCCATCGTGCGCGAGCCGCTTGACCTGTGTCAAGACTGCCGGCTTGTGCTTTGCAAGCATGGCGCTAACAACTACGACCAGAGGCTAAAGATAGGGCGAGAACAGCCAGGCCAGAGCATTGCGGACTTTCATCCAGGCCGGCAATTTCTTCAGGCGCTGCTCGTCCAGCAGTCGCGCCTCCGCCAGGCAGTAGTCGAAATACTGTGCCAGTTCGCTAACGAACTTCTTGTTGAAGACTTCCACCACCAGCTCAAAATTCAGGCGCAGGCTGCGGGGGTCAAGGTTGGCGGAACCGATCAGCGCGTAGTCATCATCAATCAGGATCGCCTTGGTGTGGATAAACGGCGCGGGTTGCAGATAGACTTTTAATTCCCGATCCAGGATGTAACGCAGGTTGTGCAGGGCGGCCCAGTGGGCCAGGTGGATGTTGGTCTTTTCCGGCAGCAGGATCTTGACGTCGACGCCACGCAGTTCGGCGGCAACCAGCGCGCCAACCAGATCAAAGCTGGGCAGGAAATAGGGGGTCATGATCCAGATTCTTTTCCGGGATGTGGACATGACACCCACCAGCAGTTTGGTCAGTTTGTCGAGGTCATCGTTGGGGCCATCGGGAATGAGTCTGGTCCAGACGTCTGATTCGGTCTTGTTGCGATTGCTCGGTGTGAACGGCTCCGGGTCGGTAATATGATTGGCGTGGTACCAGTCCTTGAGAAACGCCCGTTCAAATTCATCGACGATCTTTCCGGTCAGGCGAAAGTGCAGGTCGCGGGCACACTTGTCATTGTTCAGTAATTCAACCAGGTGGCGATCACCGATATTCTGGCCCCCGGTGTAGGCGGACTTGCCGTCCACCACCAGGATTTTGCGGTGATTACGCAGGTTGATATGCAGCGATGGCGGGATCAGGGTAATGGGATTAAAGACCACATATTTGAGACGGTGTTTGCGCAGGGTGCGCAACACCGAAGGCGGATAGGCGATACCACCCAGTCCGTCCACCAGGATGCGAACGTCTACGCCGCGATCACGTGCCTCGCAAAATGCCTTGACGAATTTTCTTCCGGTCTCGTCGCGCTGAAAAATGTAGGTGGAACAGTAGACTCGTTTACTGGCCGCGTTGATGTCTTCGAGCATCGCCGGGTAAGAGGCTTCGCCGTTTTCAAGAAGGTCGATTGAATCGCAGGAGCGCAATCCGATGTCAGTGACTGATTCGCCGACCATGGAACGTGGCCGGAGCGAAGTTCCGGCAGGCTCGGAAATAGCCTCCGATTCATCGACCGGAGTGCTGGCCTGATAGGTTTCCCGAGCCGCTTCGCGAATCCGATTGATACCAAATATCAGGTACAGCAGCGGTCCGGTAAAAGGCAGGACCAGACTGACAGCGATCCAGGCCAGGGCCGATTTGGAGTCGCGTTTGGTCATCAAGGCATGGGTCGCTGCCGTGGCGGCCATGGCCAGCCCCACCAGGGACAGTATTGCGCCCAGAAGATAGTGCCAGTTGGCGGTCACCGGGGTGGCTCCGGGGTGCTGAGTTCGATCTCGGCGATCACCGCGCAATGATCAGACACCTGGCGCCAGGCTGACTCGGCCATGACCTGAATGCCATTGACCGAAAAGCCGCGCAGGTAAATGCGGTCCATGGGAAGCATGGGCAACATGGCCGGATAGGTGGCTGACAGTTTGTTGTTAACCGTCTCTCCTGCCTCCACCAGCCCACAGGTATCCTTGAGGCGGCGGTGGGCCGAGCGCCGCCAGTCGTTGAAATCTCCGGCCAGAATCAGTGGTTCATCATCGGGAATAGTGTCCTGGATGTGCCGTATCAACTGGCTGATCTGGGCCTTGCGCTCGCTTTCGAGCAGCCCCAGGTGCACACACAGCACATGCACACGGTTCTCCAGTAGTCCATGGAGGATGCCGCGTTGGGAGAAGCTGAGACGTGAGATGTCGACGTTATTGTAGTCCAGGAACGGCAGTTCGCTGAGAATGGCGTTACCGTGGTGGCCGTGCTGGTAAATAGCATTCTTGCCGTAGGCGTAGTGATTCCAGACCGTATCTGCCAGGAATTCAAACTGATTGGTTTCCGGCCAGCCGTTAATGGCCTCCCGGTGCCGTTCGTTCTCGCCAATGACTTCCTGGAGAAAGACGATGTTGCTGCCCGTTTCCCGCAGATTGTCGCGAATCTTTTCCAATGTAAAGCGGCGGTTGCCCATGGAAAAGCCTTTGTGAATATTGAGGGTTAAAACCTTGAAATTACGCATCAGTCCTTCAGACTAGACTTGTTGCCCGGCTTGGGGTTTGTTATCAGTGTGTTGACCTGAGTCAAGCAGCATTATTCCAATCCCCGTACTATTAATCCATGTATCAATCCATACATCATAGCGACTCATCGGTTTGTGTTCGCTGGAATCAATCCCGGTATTGACCTGGAAGCGAGGCCTGAAATGGAAACCAAGCAACTTGAGCAGATCAAGAATGATTTGACCAGCCGCAAGGCCGAGCTGGAGTCGCGTCTGGAGCGGACCCACAAACACATCTTTCACAAGGATGCGCCAGTAAGCGCCAACTTCAATGAGCAAATCAAGGAAACCGAGAATGATCAGCTGGTAATGGCCCTTGAGGCCGATGCCATTGAAGAGCTGAAACAAATCTCCCGGGCCTTGCAGCGTATCGCCGATGACGAGTATCAGGAGTGCGCCCGGTGCGGTAACGACATCGGTGCCGAGCGGCTGGCAGCAATTCCCTATACCGACCGCTGTATCAAGTGTGCGGAGTGACCGCGGATTCCCGGCGTCACGCTGAGCAGTAGCCGCTCATGGTGTCATTCAGGTGCTCTTGACCAGATTGCCACAATATTTGCAAAAGCGGGCGTCCAGGTCATGACCGGTGGCCTCGCAGCTGCTGCACACCCGGTTCTCACTTTTCCCTTGTCTTGCCCGTTGCTGATATTCGCTCATCAACTCCGCGCCGATGATGCCCGTAGGGACGGCAATGATGGCGTAACCGCAGATCATCGCCAGGCCGGCAATTAACTGGCCGAGCGGGGTTTGCGGAGCGATGTCGCCATAGCCAACTGTAGTAATGGTAACAATTGCCCAGTATATGGATTTGGGGATGCTGTCGAAGCCATGCTCGGGGCCCTCAATGATAAACATCAGCGCGCCGAAGATAACGATCAGGGTAAACACCGAGAACAGAAACACGAAAATTTTTCGCCGCGATTCGAGCAGTGCGGTATACAGCAGGTTTGCTTCACCCATGTAACGGAACAGTTTGAGAATGCGAAAGATGCGTAACACGCGCATGATTCGAATAACGATCAGGTACTGGGCGGAGGGAAAAATCAGTGCGATATAGGTGGGCAGAATCGAGAACAAATCGATCAGGCCGTAAAAGCTGAACAGGTATTGCCGCTTTTGCTCGGCACTGTAGATGCGCAGCGCATACTCGATCGTAAACAGCCCGGTGAACAACAGCTCCAGTTGCAGCAGTAAATCACCGTAGCGCTCGTGATAGGAGGCAACGGAGTCCAGCAGTACGGCAATGACCGATACCACGATCAGGCAGATGAGAATCACGTCGAACCACTTGCCCGCCTGGGACTCGTAGCCGAATATCACCTCATGGATTATCTGCTTTGCGGTTTTGCTTCGCGTCGCTTCAGCCATAAGCCGGTTTATGTCCTGTGCGCACCGACCAGGTCCGGCGGCTGGCGATTACAGTCCAGCTCAGGGTTTGAGAACCAGAACATCGCAAGGGCTGTCCTCCAGAATGCGTTCTGCGGTGTTGCCGACAATAGCCCGCTCCAGAACGTTCCTGGATAGTGCGCCAATGACCAGCAGGTTGGCATTAACTTTCTTCAGATGGTTGATCAGGGAAGGGGCGAGGTCACCTTCACTGAGCTTGATGTTCTCAGGTTCAACGTTGTAATCCTTCAGCAGTTCCATCAATTTGCTTTCATGATGTTCGCGAATGCGGTCCAGATGCTCGCGTGAGCCGCCGCCCATGGGGAACAGGGTGCTGACAAACGGATAATAGGAATGGAACACACAGGGTTTCATGCCCATGGCCTTGCTCATTTGCATGGTGGCCGCAAGCAGCACGCGATCGAGCCGTGACTGGGCTGCTTTGCTGTGCAGCGGATCAACCGCAGTGACCACCACCCCATCGTCGGTCCAGAGTCTGGGTTTGATCAGCATCAGCGGGGCCGGACACTTGCGAATCAGGCGCCAGTCGGTGTTGGAAATCAGTGAGCGTTCCAGCACGTTATGGTGATGTGTGCTCTTGATGACCAGGTCGGGCTTCAGCGCCGAAACTTCGGCGATGATTGCCTCGGCAAGATGGTGTTGTTCCTTAAACCGGGAGCTGACATCTATTCCCTTGTCGCGAAACTTTTCCTCTGCCTGGGTCAGGATCTTGGTGTAATGTTCCTTAAACAGCCGGCGCTGATTTTCAAAGAAATCACCGTCGACGCCTTCGTAAACATAAGAGCCCTCAGTCAGGGTGTTTTCATTATTAACGAACAACAGGACGCTTGCCTTGGTGGCCTCGGCAATGTCCAGCGCCCGGTCAACGGCGGGGTCGTCTTCGACTGTGGGATCAATGACCAGAAACAGTGATTTGATCGCTTCCATAGTTTCTCCCTGATGCCTGGTTGCATCGCTGTGAACGGACCCGCGGAACGCGACTGAAGTCTCTCAGGTTAATGCAGCGAGTCTCCTGACTAATCATAGCTGGCAGTGGCGCATAGCGTCCAATCGCCCGGTCAGGGTGATACAAGCCGTCTGAGCAGCTCTGGCGCCCTGGTCGCTCGCCACAGGCTTGTGGAGTAATGGCCGGACAAGCCAGGCGAACCACCAGCGCGAGGCTGATCCGGGTCACGATTTGATCCGGATCAGGCGGGTGGGGAGTCAGGGCAGGGCTGGGTCTAGCTGGCGCCCTTGATCATATTGCGGGCAATAATGATTTGCTGGATCTGGCTGGTGCCCTCGTAGAGCCTGAACAGACGCACATCGCGATAGAAACGCTCAACGGCGTATTCAGCCATATAGCCGGCGCCACCATGAATCTGTACGGCGCGGTCAGCGACGCGGCCGACCATTTCCGTGGCAAAGTATTTGCAGGCCGAGGATTCGGTGCTGACATTCTCCCCGGCATCACGCTTGCGGGCAGTTTCCTGCACCATGCACTTGGCTGCGTAAGTTTCGGTCTGGCAGTCGGCCAGCATGCCCTGGATCAGTTGCTGCTCGGCAATTGGCTTGCCGAACTGCTTGCGTTGAATGGCGTAGTCCAGGGCGTCGGCAATGAGCCGTTCGGCGACGCCGACGCTGACGCCGGCAATATGCAGTCGCCCACGGTCCAGCACTTTCATCGCGGTGATAAAGCCTTCGCCTTCCTCGCCAATGATGTTTTCCGCCGGCACTTTGACGTCTTCAAAAATCACGTCACAGGTCATGGAGCCGGATTGGCCCATTTTTTTGTCCACCTGGCCAAGGGTAATTCCCGGGGTGTCCTTGTCGACGATAAAAGAGGAAATGCCACGTGCGCCCTTGTTGTCCGGATCGGTGCGTGCCATGACGTTAAAGGTATTGGCAACGTAGGCGTTGGTAATGTAGCGCTTGGTGCCGTTGAGAATGTAGTGATCGCCGTCGCGAACCGCCGTGGTTTTCAGCGAAGCGGCATCGGAGCCCGCGTCCGGTTCGGTCAAACAGAAGCAGCTGATCCACTCACCGCTGGCATACTTGGGCAGGTATTTTTTCTTCTGCTCCTCGGTGCCGTCGAATACCACAGCGGCCGAACCGATGCCGTTATTGGTACCCATAATTGAACGGAACGCCGGAGAGGTGCGTCCCAGGGCAATGGCCACCAGGATTTCTTCTTCCATGGTCAGACCCAGGCCACCGTATTCTTCCGGAATGGTCAGCCCGAACAGGCCCAACTCCTTCATCTCCTGAAGGATGTCGTCAGGCAGCTTGCCTTCTTCTGCCATCTGGTTCTCGGCAGGTACCAAACGCTCGCGTACAAAGCGCTCAATCAGGTCGACGAGTTGGGTTATGGTTTCCTGGTCACGAATCATGTTTCTGCCTCAAAAAATCGAGCTGGTAAGCTATCATAACCCCCGTCCCGATGCGACAGGATGGGGCTGCGTATATCCCTGTAAGGCCCGCATTTCGCGGGCTGTGCCTGGCTGAAATCGCTATGCTAGAATGGCCGCCCCTGCTGGCCCCAGCACGGTTTTTCGCAGGGCTGCATGACTCCCGCCAGGGACCCATCGCGGGCCTGGCAGCCCTCGGTATATACACAGCACTGACATCCAGACGGATACCACCAACAAGAGATTAATGCATGGCAAGTCAAGAACTCACCGAAGCCTATATTTATGACGGCGGCCGTTCCGCATTTGGCCGGCATGGAGGTGCGCTGGCACCGGTGCGGCCAGACGATCTGCTGGCCCATATCATCAAGTCAGTGGTGACACGCAACTCCTTTGCCACGGAAGCTTATGAAGATGTCATCATGGGCAACACCAATCAGGCCGGTGAAGACTGCCGTAATGTTGCCCGATTTTCGTCGCTGCTGGCCGGGATGCCGGTGGCGGTGGCCGGCCTGACAGTCAACCGACTGTGCGCTTCCGGTCTGGCCGCCGTGCTGCACGCCGCCAATAGTGTCAAGCTTGGCGAAGGCGAGCTGTTCGTGGCCGGTGGTGTTGAATCCATGAGTCGCGCACCGCTGGTGCTGTCCAAGGCCCAGTCTGCATACGATCGCGGACAGACCATCGCCGACAGTACACTGGGAGCGCGCTTCACCAACCCTGAATTTGCCCGCATGTACGGCACCGACAGCATGCCGCAGACGGCGGACAATATAGCCGCGGATCTGGATATTTCCCGCGCCGATTCCGATGTCTTCGCCGCCGCGTCACAGGCCAAATACGAAGCGGCCCGGGCGGATGGTTTTTTCACTGACGAAATTATTCCCATTGATGTGCCTCAGGGACGCAAGAAGCCGCCGCTGACCGTGGCGGCCGATGAGCATCCGCGACCCAGTTCCGATCTTGATGCCCTGGCCGGATTGCGCACCCTGTTCGAAGGTGGCGTGGTAACTGCAGGCAACGCCTCCGGCATTAATGACGGGGCCGCCGCGCTGCTGGTTGGCAGTCAGGCAGTGGGTGAGCAATACGGCGTTAAACCGCGCGCCCGGATTCTGGCCGGAGCCGCCGCTGGCGTCGAGCCGCGCGTCATGGGGCTGGGTCCGGTGTTTGCCATTCGCAAGGCCCTGGCCCGCGCCGGTCTCGAATTGAAGGACATGGATGTCATCGAAATTAATGAGGCTTTTGCCACCCAGGTGCTGGGCTGTCTGAAGCTGTTGGAAGTCGATTTTCAGGACTCCCGCGTGAATCCCAATGGCGGTGCGATCGCGGTGGGCCATCCGCTGGGTGCATCCGGTGCGCGCATCGCCCTGACCACCCTGCGGCAGATGGAACGCAGTGGCGCCCGCTACGCAGCCGTGAGCCTGTGCATTGGTATCGGGCAAGGGCTGGCTGCCATCATCGAGCGCCTCGACTAGGCGCTGTCCGCAAGCACTCTGGCGCAGGCTCGTCCCGCGACCGAATCAGTAACCGAATTGAAAAAAGGAAAGACTATGTCAAACGTCGTCCAATACGAATTGCAAGACAATATCGGCGTAATCAGCGTCAACAATCCACCGGTTAATGCCCTGGCGCAGGTGGTTCGAGAGGGCATACTCAATGCAGTCATAGCTGCCCAGGACGATGCCAGCGAAGCTATTGTGCTGCGCTGCGAGGGACGTACCTTTATCGCCGGTGCTGACATCACCGAATTCGGCAAGCCACCGAAAGACCCGTGGCTGCCGGAAGTACTGAGCGCCATCGAGAATTCCAGCAAGCCGGTGGTTGCCGCCATTCATGGCACGGCACTGGGTGGCGGTTTTGAAGTGGCCCTGGCCTGCCACTATCGATGCGCGCTTGCCTCGGCCAAGGTCGGCCTGCCGGAAGTAAATCTGGGGCTGTTGCCCGGGGCTGGCGGTACGCAGCGTGTGCCCCGGGTCGCCGGCGTGCCAGCGGCACTGGATATGATTACCACGGGCAAGCCGGTGGCCGCTCCCAAGGCGAAAGACATGGGCCTGATCGACGAAGTGGTTGCAGGCGATGACCTGGCTGCGGCGGCAGTTCAATACGCCAAAGATCTGGTGGCGTCAGGTGCCCCGCTCAAGCGCATCCGCGACATCAGCATTGACCCGTCCACTATCGAGCCGGGGTTTTTCGATCAGGCCAGGCAGCGCCTGGCCAAGCGCGCCCGCGGACAGATCGCCCCGGACCGCATCGTGACCTGTATCGAGGCCGCGGTAAATCTGCCCATGGACGAAGGCCTGCAGAAGGAGCGCGAGCTGTTTCAGGAACTGGTGCAGTCACCGGAGTCGGCGGCCATGCGGCACGTGTTTTTCGCCGAGCGGCAAGCCGCCAAGATCAAGGATTTGTCGAAAGACACTCCGAAGCGCGATATCAACAAGGTGGCAATTATCGGTGGCGGCACTATGGGCGGCGGAATCGCCATGTGCTTTGCCAACGTTGATATTCCAGTGGTGATGGTTGAGGTGGATGATGAGGCGCTGCAGCGCGGCCTGGGCATCGTCAAGAAGAACTACGGGATTACCGTCAGCAAGGGCAAGATGAGTGAGGCGCAGATGGAATCGCGCCTGCAGCTGATCAGCGGAACCACTGACTACAGTGACATCAATGATGTGGATCTGGTTATCGAGGCAGTGTTCGAAAACCTGGATCTTAAAAAAGACATTTTTGCCAAACTCGACCAGACCTGCAAACCGGGGGCGATACTCGCCACCAACACGTCTTATCAGGACGTCAATGCGATCGCGGCGGCCACGTCACGTCCGCAGGACGTGCTGGGCATGCACTTCTTTTCTCCCGCTAACGTCATGAAACTGCTGGAAGTGGTGCGTGGCGACGCGACCGCCGATGACGCACTGGCTACCGCCATGCAGATCGGCAAGAAGATCGGCAAGGTCTGTGTAATGTCCCGGGTTTGCTATGGTTTTATCGGCAATCGCATGCTGGGCGGCTACGGCCGTGAGGCGCAGATGCTGCTGCTGGACGGCTGCACCCCGACCCAGGTGGACTCGGCGCTGGAAGACTTTGGTATGGCCATGGGGCCATTGGCCATGGGCGACCTGGCGGGGCTGGACGTGGGCTACAAGGCGCGTCAGGCGCGCACTGATCTGCCCGACGATCCGCGGCTGTATCGCATGGGTACCGTGCTGGTTGAAATGGGCCGTCATGGCCAGAAAACCGGCTCCGGGTTCTACCAGTATGATCCACAAACCCGTGCCCGTCAGGCAGATCCCGAGGTGGAGTCCCTGATTCAGGAGGAGGCAGAAAAGCTGGGCGTCGAGCGGCGTGAGATCAGTGATGAAGAAATCCTCGAGCGCTGTTTTTATCCGCTTATTAACGAAGGTGCGCTGATTCTGGAAGAAGGCATTGCCCAGCGACCCAGCGATATCGATGTGGTCTACGTGTACGGCTATGCATTTCCGGCGGCCAAGGGTGGACCGATGTTCTATGCCGACAGCGTGGGCCTGAAAAAAGTGTACGACAAGATCTGTGAATTCCGCGACCGCTACGGTGAGCAATACTGGAAGCCCGCGCCGCTGCTCAAGGAACTGGCCGAGAAGGGCAGCAGCTTCAGCGCATGGGCGGCAGCGCAAGATTAAACTCATCACCATCACCAACTGGGAATTCTTATGATCTCTTATCAAACTGCCACCCCCGGCGCGCCGCTGGTGGAAACAACCACGGACACGCCGGTTCCCGGCGGCAGCGAAGTGTTGCTGAAAATGGTTGCCTGCGGGGTATGTCATTCGGACATCCACCTGCATGATGGCGCCTTTGAATTGGGGGGCGGCAAGCAACTGGACGTGGGCCGTCAGGGTCTGGTGCTGGGGCACGAGATATTCGCCGAAGTGGTAGCTTTTGGTCCCGACGCCGAAAACGTCGCTCTGGGCGATCGCCGCGTAATCTATCCCTGGATCGGCTGCGGGTCGTGTCCGTCCTGCCAGCGCGGCGATGAGCATCTGTGCACCCCGGGACGTGCCCTCGGCATCGTGGTCAACGGAGGCTTCGCTGATCACGTACTGATCCCGCACTCTCGCTACCTGTTTGACAAGGGTGATGTTGATGACGGGCTGGCTGGCACCTACGCCTGCTCCGGACTGACTGCGTACAGCGCGCTGAAACAGGTCGGTGAATTGCACGCCGGTGACGAGGTGGTGATCATCGGCGCCGGCGGTGTTGGCATGATGGCGATACAGATCGCTCACGCCCGCGGTATCGATCCAATCGTGGTGGATATCGCCGATGACAAACTGGCGGCCGCCAGGGATCTGGGGGTCAAGCGCACTTACAACTCCAGCGATGCGTCCACCGCCAAAGAGATTCGCAAGGCAACCAGTGGCGTTTATGCGGCAATCGATTTTGTCGGCGCCGAGGCCAGCGTGAACTATGGCCTGTCCTGTCTGCGCAAGGGTGGCAAGCTGATCATCGTCGGCCTGTATGGCGGCGCGTTGAATATACCGCTACCGTTTCTGCCCATGAACGCGCGGATTATTCAGGGCAGCTACGTTGGCAGCCTGGCCGACATGGGTGAACTCATGGCACTGGTTCGCGCCGGCAAGATAGCCCCAATTGCGATTCAGGAGCGGCCCCTGGCCGAGGCCAGCCAGGCGCTGGCAGATCTGAAAGCGGGCAAGGTCAGCGGACGCCAGGTGCTGGTCAACCATTGCTGACGCCCGGCCCGGTGGATAGCGTGAAAAGCAGGAGATCAAGTTGAGCAGTTTGCAGGATTTTCGTGACAACACCCGCGCCTGGCTGGAGGAAAACTGTCCCCAGTCCATGCGCACCACCATGGTCGCCGATGAGATTGTCTGGGGCGGCCGGCAGGCGAGCTTTACCAATCCGGACAGCAAGGTCTGGCTGGAACGTATGGCGGCGCGGGGCTGGACCTGTCCTACCTGGCCGGCGGAGTATGGTGGTGGTGGGTTAAGTAAAGACGAGGCAGTCATTCTGCAGCAGGAACTGCAGCGCATTAATGCGCGCCCGGCGCTGACCAGCTTCGGTATATCCATGCTCGGCCCGGTGCTGCTGGAATACGGCAGCCACGAGCAAAAGGCCGAGCACATTCCAAAGATCGTGCGCGGTGAAATTCGCTGGTGCCAGGGCTACAGCGAACCGGGCTCCGGTTCGGATCTGGCCAGTCTCAGCACTCGCGCCGAATTGCAGGGCGATCATTACCTGATCAATGGCTCCAAGGTCTGGACTTCCTACGCTGACCAGGCCGACTGGATATTTTGCCTGGTGCGCACTGATTTTGACGTACCCAAGCATGCTGGTATCAGCTTCATACTTTTTGACATGGCCAGCCAGGGCGTGTCGACACGCCCTATTCAGTTGATCAGCGGCGCTTCGCCATTCTGCGAGACTTTTTTCGACAACGTCAAAGTCCCGGCGGGAAACCTGGTGGGAGAGGTCAATGATGGCTGGTCTATTGCCAAGCGCCTGCTGCAGCACGAGCGCACCATGATTTCCAGCTTTGGCCTGGTCAGCGGGCAAACCGATCGCGGCGGTGTGACTTCCACACTGGATAGCGTCGAGCAGGCGGCCAAGCATTATCGTGGCGATACCGGTCGGCTGTCCGATCCGGTGCTGCGCGATGATATCGCCCGGTTCAAGATTGACAGCGATGCCTTCGCCTACACCTCGCAGCGCTCGCGGGAAGAAACCCGGCAGGGCGGCCCCAACGCCACTTCGTCAATGTTGAAGTACTATGGCTGCGAATTGAACAAGCGGCGCTACGAGCTGCTGTTGCGCAGCCTTGGTGGCCAGGCCTTGGGTTGGGAAGGCGATGGTTTTGATAATAAAGAGTTACAGGTGACCCGTGAGTGGCTGCGTTCAAAAGCAAACTCGATTGAAGGTGGAACTGCTGAGGTGCAACTCAATATTATTGCCAAGCGAGTATTGGGACTGCCAGACCTGCTGAGTCTGAGCAAGAAGTAGGGGGCTGAACATGGAACTGGTGCTAAGCGAAGACCAACAGATGCTGCAGGAAGCGGCGCGGAATTTTTGTCAAAAACATGCGCCAATTCCGGTGTTGCGTCGGCTGCGGGATAGCCGGGACGAAACCGGCTTCGATCGGGATATCTACCAGCGCATGGTGGAGTTGGGCTGGACTGGTATGAGTCTGCCGGAAACCTATGGTGGCTATGCATTCGGGCATGGTGGACTGGGTGTGGTGCTGCAGGAAACCGGCCGTACGCTGACCAGCTCGCCCCTGATCGCCTCAATACTGCTGTGCGCCAATCTGGTTAACGCGCTGGGCAGCGAGGCCCAGAAACAGGCGCTGCTGCCCGGGCTGATTGCCGGTGAACGGCTGATGGCGCTGGGCCTGGATGAAACCCCGTTTCACGATCCGCGTAAAATTCGTACCCGGGCGGAAAAGAACGATGGCGGCTACCTGCTCAATGGCAGCAAAACCCTGGTGCTCGATGGTCATGTGGCTGATCAGCTAATCATCATTGCCCGCACCAGCGGTGATGACGTCAGCGGCGATGGTATCAGTGCCTTTCTGGTGGATCCTGCTGCACAAGGCGTATCCGTGACCCGGACCTGGATGGTGGATAACCGCAATGCCGCGCGTGTCGAGCTGAGCGATGTGGCGGTGCCCCAGGCCAATTGCCTTGGTAGCGAAGGCGAGGCCTTTCCGGCGCTGGATCAGGTGCTGGATGTGGCCCGTATCGGTGTGGCTGCGGAGATGCTCGGCAGTATCGAAGAAGCCTTTGCCCGAATCGTTGACTACCTCAATCAACGTCAGCAGTTTGGCGTACTAATTGGCTCGTTCCAGGGGCTGCAGCACCGTGCTGCGGACATGTACAGTGAGATTGAGTTGTGCAAGTCCCTGGTCAGGGCGGCCCTGGCCAGCCTGGATGACGAAGAGTCTTCTGCGCAGCAGCGCGCCAGTCTTGCCAGCGCCGCCAAGGCCAGGCTCAGTGACGTGTTCGAGTTGGTCAGTAACGAGAGTATTCAGATGCACGGCGGAATTGGCATGACCGATGAGTTCGATATCGGGTTCTTCATCAAGCGGGCCCGGGTGGCGCAGCAGTTTCTGGGCGATGCGGCGTTTCATCGCGATCGTTACGCCACACTCAACGACTTCTGAACGGCACCCTGGTTTTCGCTCCGGTTTCCAGTGCTGGTTTACTGCCCCAGGTTCGCGCACTTCCATGCCGGTGTGTTCTAATTGGCGGGTGTGCAGGAATTGGCTGAAGGTCAAGGCATGGCTATTACACTGCGGGAATTTTATGAAACCGGCGAGCAGGTCAACACCGAGCCTCGGGTTGTGGTGTTCGAGGATTTTCTCAGTGAGCTGGAAATCGAGCAGCTATTGAATGCCGCACAGTCCAAGCTGAAGCAGGCCCTGGTGAGTTCCGCCGATGCCGGTGTGGAAAGCCCCGGGCGTACCGGGCGCAACTGCTGGATTCCCCATGGCTACAATGCGGTGATTGAGGATCTGGCGCAGCGGGTTGCGGACATCGTCGGCATTCCCCTGGAATTTGCCGAATCACTGCAGGTGGTCCATTACCAGCAGAACCAGCAGTATGCGCCGCACTATGATGCCTGGGATGCCGCCACCGAGCGCGGGCAGCGCTGTATGGCCAAAGGCGGCCAGCGACTACTGACCTGCCTGCTGTATCTCAACGAGCCAGACTCCGGCGGCGGCACATCGTTTCCCAATCTCGATATGGAAGTGCGTGCGCGCAAGGGCCGCATGCTGTTGTTCCACAACTGTCACCAGGGCAGTACGGTTCGTCATCCCGACAGCCTGCACGGCGGGATGCCAGTGTTGCAGGGAGAAAAATGGGCCTGTAATTTCTGGTTCCGCGAACAGCAGTACCAAACCAGCGTGCGCCCCCGTCGGGCCGCACCGTCAGCTACCCCGAAATTCAAGCGGGTGATATGAATGTCAATGGACGAATCGTTAAACGTTTTTGATGAGCCACTGGAAACCTGCGGCAGCGAGCCGGTAACCGGTTTCTTTCGCGACAATTGCTGCAATACCGGCAGTGACGACGCAGGCTCCCACACCGTGTGTGTGGAAGTTTCCACCGAGTTTCTCGAATATTCCCGGTTTCGCGGCAACGATCTGATGACGCCGCTGCCCCAGTTCGGATTCCCCGGACTGCAGGCCGGGGACCGCTGGTGTTTGTGTGCGGCGCGCTGGCTGGAAGCCTATAAGGCGGGAATGGCCCCCAAGGTTTTCCTCACCCGGACCCACAAACGGGCCCTGGAAACCATCGATATGGCGACCCTGAAACAGTTCGCTGCCGACATCAACTAGCCTGGCGTGTGTCTGCGGCGCCCGACCAGTGAGCTGTCCACAGCGGCCAGCAACTCGCGGCGGGTAAACGGTTTGCGCAGCAGGTTTTCCCGCCCCATACCCGCAGCAACATCCCGCTCGGGAATATAGCCAGAGATAAACAGGATTGGCAGTTCGGCGTGGTGCTGTCGAATTCGCGTGGCGAGCTCCTGGCCACTCATGTCAGGCATGACCAGATCAAGAATTACCAGGTCGAAGTCGGTGTTGGCGGTGCCGATCATGTCTGGCACCTGCAGTGCATCGCTCTGGGTACTGACGGTGTAGGCTTCCAGTTCCAGAAACGACCGGATTGTTTGCAGCAGATCCTCGTTATCATCTACCACCAGTATGTGTGCCGGTCGGGATTGCTGATTTTGGTGGCCTTCAGTTTCTGGTTCAGGCCCGGTCTCAGAGGGCGGCAGCGGTTGCTGTTTCGCCTGGCTGCTTTCGACCTGAGCGGCGCCATGTTCAGGCTGCTGCCCGGTCCGGGATTGTTGCGCAGGCCTGTCCAGCTCCGAAGAGTCTTGCAGCAGCGGCAGGTAAATGTCGAAGCGGCTGCCCTCGCCGGGAGTCGAATCCACCGTGATTATGCCGTTGTGTTGCGACACGATGCTGTAGCAGTTGGCCAGTCCGAGGCCGCTGCCCTGCTCCTTGCGTTTGGTTGTAAAGAACGGTTCGAAAATACGGGGCAGGGAGGTTTCATCGATTCCGCTGCCGTCATCGCTGACCTGGATCAGGGCGTAATCGCCACGCTGCAGTTCCGGATAGGAGTTCAGTAAATCTGTTTCCAGCGCTGTGCGCTGCAAGCTAATCTGAATATGGCCGTCACCGCTTATCGCATCCCGGGCGTTAAAACACAGATTGAACAATACCCGTTCCAGCTGCGAGCGATTACCCTTCACCAACAGTGGTCCGACACTCGCCGTGTAGTCCAGTTTGATAGCCGCTGGCAGTGACCGAGCAATCAGGTTTGTGGATTCAGACAGCATCTGGTTAAGATCTACCGCGTCCGCAGTAACGCTATCCTGTCGGCTCAGGGTAGACAGACGCTGGGTCAATTCAATGCCGCTGTTCACCGCTTTGCGTACATTCTCCAGGCGTTGATCCTGGTCACTGCGCCCACCCTTGCCAAGCAGCAGTTCGATATTGGCAAGAATAACCTGCAACAGGTTGTTGAAGTCGTGGGAGATGCCACCGGCCATCTCGCCGACGGCGCGCATTTTCTGGCTATGGGCAATCTGTGCTTCCAAGGCTTTCTGCTCGGTAATGTCGCGGCCTACCGCCACCACGCAGTCGATTTCCTGTCGATTGTTGAATACCGTCGAACTTGACCATTCAGTCCAGCGACCGCTCGGCGCAAGTCGTACGCGCCAGGTCCGGGTGGGGTGTTCTCGCGGTGGCGTACCGGGGAGAAATGTCTGGCGAATTTCCTGGCGGTCGCTTTCGTGCACCAGATCAAAAAAGTCCACGTCTTGCAGTTGGTCTTCGGTTTTTCCCAGAAAGCGGCAAAAACTCGGGCTGGCGTAAAGCAGTGCGCCGCCTGGGTCCAGTTTGATAATCAGATCGGACTGGTTCTCGACCAGTAGTCGATAGCGAGCCTGACTGTCTTCCAGATAGTCCCGGTTGTTAAGCAGGGCGCGAATAACCAGGGCCAGCAGCAGTACCAGTAATAATCCAACCGTTAACCAGAGATTTTCCGACAGTGACTGGATGGCTCGAAATTGAGCCTGGGAGGGGGCAAGCTCCAGAATCCATGGGCGTCCGGCGACATCAACCTGGTTGCGGGTGCTGTAGCGCCAGGAAGTATCCGGGGTGCCCGGTACCGATTGAAAGATCTGGCGATTGTCTTGTTCGAAGATTCGGTAGACAAACTGATCGCGCAGGTCCTGCTCGGAAAAGCAGGTGGCCAACAGATCGTCTACCCGAAAGACGCCATTGACAAAGCCCAGTGCTTCCCCGGATTCTGAGCGGATCTGATTATAGATCGCAAACCCGGCCCCTGACTGGAGCAGTTCCAGTGTGGTGGTGCGCTGTAGACGACCGGTTTCCTGTGCCAGGGTCAGAGTAACATTGACTGCCGGGCTGGGATGCTGAGTCAAATCAGCACCCAGGGCCTGCTGGTTGCCTTCAAGAGGATAGACCTGGCGAATAGTGCGGCTCATGTCCACCAGGTTCAGCGCCTGGATGCCGGACAGAATGCCGAATGTGGAGTTGGCCACCAACTGCCAGTTGCTCTCCACGCTCTCCCAGGAGTCCCAGCCATTGGTGAGCTG
This sequence comes from uncultured Pseudohongiella sp., assembly GCA_965212375.1. Classification (GTDB taxonomy): domain Bacteria; phylum Pseudomonadota; class Gammaproteobacteria; order Pseudomonadales; family Pseudohongiellaceae; genus UBA9145. Next base: position 756,800 of record OZ243108.1, read on the forward strand.
GTTGATCAAGGACAGGCGCGGGGCAATGCAGGTCTCCAGCCGGAGCTGCAGCTGTTCGCCGGTGATCCCGGTGATCAGGGCCATGTCCTCCAGTTCACTGCGGTCCATAGATCGGTCCAGAGCCCAGACCATGGCGGCGCCGGAGACAAAAAAGGCTAGAGCTAGTAAATTATTCCTGATCATGTAGGGTGGCTGTCAGGGGTCATGAATAAGTGCGAGAACCAATCTGTCTGGATACGTTGTTGTGCTTAACCTGGTGTCAGTGGCCATGGTTCGCGCAGCGCTTGAAGCGCGCACTGATTCAGACAGCCCCCTTCCTGCGCGGCGATAATCCGCCGTTTCGGAATAGCGGATTACGACGCCAGTCGTGTAAAACTGAAAGGATTAACGGGAATAATTCAGGCAGGTATACCAGCCAAAGGAAGCAACTATGCAAGCGAATGAGTCGACAAGCAAGCGTCGCCAGTTTCTCAAGTCTTCAGCGCTCCTGTTTGGGGCGGCGGCAGTTACTCTGCGCGGTCATGCCCAGTCCGGCCGCGGACACGGTGCTGAGACTATCAATCGCAGTGACTACTGGGATCAGGTCCGGGCGCAGTTTACTTTTTCCGAGGCGGCGGTCCCCATGAATGCCGCCAATCTATGCCCGGCTTTCCGGGCGGTGACCGATGCCGCCAACAATCTGACTGAGGATATTGATTTCGATTGTTCCTTTAACAATCGCGCCAAGTTTGGTGAGCTTCTGGAACAGGCCCGGGCCCTGGTGGCCGCACAATTGAATGTCAGCAGCGATGAGATTGCGCTGGTGCGCAACACCAGTGAAGCGAACAACATAGTCAATAACGGCCTGGCATTGGAGCCCGGTGATGAAGTGCTGCTCTGGGACCAGAATCATCCAACCAACAACGTCGCCTGGGAAGTGCGCGCGGCACGCTTTGGCACCCGGGTCCGGAAAGTGACGACCCCGGCAGCGCCAGCTGACCCGCAGCAGCTTGTGGATGCGTTTGTGCGTGAGATGAGCGCTGCTACCCGCGTGCTTTCCATTACCCATGTATCCAATGTCACCGGTGTACGCCTGCCGATTGCGGAGTTGGTGGCGGCAGCTCATTCCCGTGGGATCTATGTGCATGTGGATGGTGCCCAGACCTGGGGTGCCATGGCTCTGGACCTGAAACAGCTGGGCGTGGATTCATTCACCGCCAGCGCTCACAAGTGGTATATGGGGCCCAAAGAAGTCGGACTGCTGTACGTCAGGGAAGACAATATTCCGCGCATCTGGCCGTCGGTCATCGCCCCGGGCTGGGGAAATGATGTTGAGGCTGACCCGATAGGGGCGCGGAAATTTGAATCTCTGGGGCAGCGGGACGACGCTGCCCTGGCAGCGCTGGCCCTGACTGCCCAACTGCATGACCAGATTGGTCCGGCGCGGATCGAGGCCCGGGTTGTGGAGTTGAGCAGTGCCCTCAAGCAGGGGGTGCTGGATGCCGGCCTGACCCTGGTGACGCCCGCCGATCCGCAGCTCAGCCATGGGGTTTGCATTACCCAGGTGCCGGGTAACGCGCGCGGTAGCCTGGCCAATCGCTTATACACTGAATACGGTATCGCCGGGGCAGCCACTGGAGGTCTCAGGCTCTGCCCTACTATCTACAATACCCACGGCCATATAGAACGTGCGGTAGCAGCACTGGCTGAGATGCTGGCGTGAGCAGCAGCCCCGGTGGGGCAATCGCGCCGGGGGTCGCGATTGATTATGCTGACTACACTGTGGATAAGCTGCCGCCAGGGGACCGCGAATTGCTTATAGTTCCCGCTGTCAATTGCGTTACACTGAGTGGTTCACGGGCGTGGTAGCTGACCATCAGCACCGATTGATACTCAAGCCAGAATCCAGAAAACCGTAATTAACAGCCATGCCCGTATTCCCGCTAACAGTCCGCGTTAAAGAGTTTAGCCGCTATTGTCGCTGCCGCCTTGCGCTGGCGCTGCTGGCAGGTACCGTGCTGCTGTCGATGAATCCAGCGCTGGCGCAAACTGACGGCATTGATCGCATTCTGGTGATGCACGGGGTCTGGGAAGCAGGGCCGTGGGACCTGGATATCGATCGCGGTATCGTCGATATGCTGAATCTCGGTGAAGACAGCAGCGTGCAAGTGTCGTTCCAGTACCTGGGCATTGATTCCGGGGCTGACGCCCAGCGCCTGGAAGAGATTCGTACCAATATCGAAGCCATGGTCCGCCAGCAGGACATCTCCATTGTCGTGGCGGTACAGCCAATCGCCAGTGAATTTCTGCTGGAGCTGGATATTCCCGAGTCACTACCCGGGCTCTTGCTGCTGCCCAATTCGGCCACCATTGAACAGGCCCGCCAGCGCGGCAACATCGCCGTGGTGGAATCGGCGTTTCGCGGCGCCATCGATCAGACTCTCGAGCAAATGCTGACCCTGCGCCCCGGCACGGAAACCATCACTGTGGTGGGTGGTAACAGCGGCGACGATATTATCTATGTAGATTACATTCGCGAGGTCGCCGCCGACTATAACGACCGGGTCGACTTTGATTATCTGATCGGCGTTCCGCCAGAGGTTCTGGAACAGCGTTTGGCGAGGCTGGATTCCCTGGACACCGTCTTGTCCTTACCCTTCAGCGCCTATACCGACGCTGATGGGTCACTGGCACCGGTTGGCTCAATCTATCTGGATCGGATGATTGATTCGGTCCCGGCGCCGCTGTTTGGTATTTATGATCGACTGCTGGGGCAGGGCCTGGCTGGTGGCGCGCTATCCAGTACGGCTGGCTATTCCGAAACCGTGGGTCGTCTGTTGCTTGACTACCTGGACAGCGGCGAATGGGCTGACTTTCTGACGCCGGGCGACGCGTTTACGCTATATGACTGGAATGAGGTGAATGAGTGGAATCTTGATCTGTCGCGCCTGGATTCCCCCTATCAGCTAATCAATGAACCAGAAACCTTATGGGACACCGATCCCATCCTGGTCATTGTATTTATCAATGTGGTGTTGGTGCTGCTGCTGGCTGTGGCCGTGATGGCGTTGCTGCTCAGTCGTTCTCGTCGCGCACAGGTGGCGATTGCCGACAGTGAGCGTATGGCGCGCGAGAACGAGGAGAGATATCGTCTGCTGGCCACCAATACTGTAGACGTGATCTGGACCTGGGATGCCCGCACCGAAGAGGTGACCTATTGCAGTCCGTCGATTGAGAAACTGACAGGTTATACCCCGGCGGAGTTTATGGCCAAGCCTCTGCATGCACACATGACTCCGGAGTCATTCCAGCGCTGCATTGCGCTCTACCATCAGGGGCCAACATCCAGGGAGCAGCTGATCGAGGTTGAACATGTAACCCGATCCGGTGAAACGGTGTGGTGCGAAATGTCTGCCCATCCGATTTATACCGACATAGAAGATGACACCTGGGTCGGTGTCACCCGGGACATCAGCCGGCGCAAGGCCGAAGAAAATCACCGTGCCCGGTTGGAAGCCTCGGTGCGACAGAACCAGAAGTTTGAGTCACTCGGCACCCTGGCCGGTGGTATTGCCCATGACTTCAATAATGTCCTGGGAGTGATGATGGGCTTGATTGATTTGCTGGCGGATGAATCGCTGGACCGCCAGAAGGCCAAACCCCTGATTGAGAAACTGGACAGCTCCGCCCAGAAAGCCAAACGACTGGTGCAGCGCATTCTGACCTTTGCCCGTCAGCGGGAAGGTGAGATGCAGGTAATGGACCTGTCTGCACTGCTGCGTGAGAGTGTTGAATTACTGGAGTCAGCGACTCCAGCCAATATTAGCCTGACTACCGAGATTCCGGAAAAGCCCGTCAAGGTCAATGCCGATTATACGCAGCTGGAACAGATAGTCCTGAATATCGCCACCAATGCAATTGATGCCCTGAAGCAATCCGGGGGCTCGATCCGATTTCGGCTTGATACCCGGCAGTTTATCGACGCTGCTGACTATCCACACGGTCGCGTGAAGCCGGGTAGCTACGCGCGATTGTCGGTTGAAGACGATGGCGTGGGAATAAGCGCCGAGGCTATGGATCGCATATTTGATCCGTTCTATACCAGCAAGGAGATGGGCAGTGGTATGGGCCTGGCGATCGTGCGCAGCATCATCGTCCACCATGACGGCGCCATCGATCTGCACTCTGAGCCCGGCAAGGGCACAACCTTTGAGGTGTTGCTGCCGTTATCCGATGGTGAACTGGTGCGTGATGAGCTTTACGATCCGGCACAGTCTTCCGGCAGGCGTCTGCATATACTGGTGATTGACGATCAGGAATCTGTACTGGATACCGCGCGCATGATGCTTGAACGGCTGGGCCATGAGTGTCAGGTGTCCGTTGATCCGCTGGCAGGCATGGAGATTATCCGGCAGCGCTTTATGGAACTGGATCTGGTGATCACCGATTACTCCATGCCCAAGCTCAACGGCATGGAGTTGGCCGCGCAGTGTGCCCGTGAGTACCCCGAGTTGCGGGTGCTATTGAGTACTGGCTATGGCGATTCGCTGCCGCGGCACACGGTTCTGGCCAACGGCCGACCGCTCAGGATTCTCCACAAGCCCTACAGTTTCAAGGAACTGCGGCAGTTACTGGATGAAATGATGCGCGACAACGAATCTGTCTGAGAGCGCGAAAGCAGGTGTTAAACAAGCTGTCTAGCGAGCTCCGAACAGGTTTTGCAGCTCCCGCTTCGAGAACGGTTTGGCGATAAACCCGGTAAGGCGACTGCGGACTTCGGGGGTGCTTACTTCATTCCGGCTGAAGCCGCTGGTGAGGTAGGTATCCGCGTTGATGCGGTCCCCCAGGCGGTCCAGTAGCTGCAAACCGTTGGCGCCCGGCATCTGGTAGTCCAGAATCAGTGCGTCGATCTCATCACCGTACTGGCTGACCAGACTCTCGGCCATGTCCACATCCTGTGCGGTCAGCACCCTGAGACCAAGATCCTGCAGGTAGCGGCTGGCCAGGTCCAGCACCGGCGCTTCGTCATCCACGATCAGCACCAGTCGGGGCCGTGGAAAACGGGGCGGATTGAATTGCTGGTTTTCGGGTAGCGCCGCTGGAAATGCTACCCGAATCAGGGTGCCATCGTTTACTGTACTGTCGACGAACAGGCAACCCTCATGGCCGCGGACGATTCCCTGGACTGCCGCCAGGCCCAGTCCGCGCCCGGTAAATTTGGTGCTGAAATAAGGATCAAACATGCGTTCCTGGACATCAGCGCTCATACCGGCACCATTGTCCTGAATTTCCAGCACCAGATAGTCACCCGGTTCCGCCGGCGTCTCGAACGCACTTCGCTCAATGTCGTGACTGGATACGTGCTGCTTTCTGGCGCTAATCTCAATTCTGCCTTCGAAACTGCCGGACTCCTCGACAGCCTCCACAGCATTGGCAAGCATGGCAGTGAGTAGTTCGCGCAATTGTCGGGCCGAGCCCAGTAGCGGTGGCAGATTGGGTTCAACCTCTACCACCAGCTGGCAGTTTTCCGGAACCGTCAGGTCGGTGCTGTCGATAATCTCATCCAGATTGCACTGCTGCATCACAAAGTGTCCGTTACCGGAATAGGCCAGCATTTTTCGGCAGATCTCGGCGCAGCGCTGGGATGCGGTGCTGATGCTGTCGAGCTTGCGTTGCTGCTCCGGGTCGGAAGTCTCGGTTCTGAGCAACTCGACATTACCGGCAATCACGGTCAGCATATTATTGAAGTCATGGGATACGCCCCCGGCAAGATTGGTCAGGCTGGCCAGGCGGGCTTCCAGTCGGGTATTCAAGTCGGCGATCTCCTGGTTGCGGGCTTCCAGCTCCGCCACGGTCGGCGTCGCAGTAATTTTCGGAACCAGCGGCCACAGGGCAATAGCTGTGGCGATAGAGACCGCGGCCGTGGCCAGTTTTGCGAAGCCCTGAATAAGGTAAATTGGCTCCCATACCACGATTACGCCGATCAGGTGAGTGATGCCGCACAGTAGAATAAACGCTACGAAAAGCTTAAGAATGCCCTGGGGAAGGTCCGGCCGCTTGCGCATCAACGCGACCAGGGCTGCCGGAATGGAAAAATAGGCCAGGGCAATGAGCAAGTCCGAGCCCACCTGAAGTAGTAGCATGTCCCAACGCCACATGTAGCACATGCCGTGGGGCATAAACGCGTCAAATTGGGTCATAAATTGCGGACTCCTGATGATTACATCAATGGTCTGGATTGCTGAATTGCGCCAAATTGCGAATTACAATGAGGCACCGCGAGCTTGCTTGCAAACCTGCTGCTTACCACAAAAATCATTGGAGTACAGGTGGCGGCTACTTCTTCGGCAAGCTGGGTTTGCCCGCCGGGAGTAAAGAACAAGCGTGCGGAAACTCGACAAAACGCCAACAAATTGGTGAGATTTTGGTTCCCGGCCAGTTGCCTGTGCTGTACAAAGAGGTCTGGCTGCTGCCATCGGATGGCATAAAGCGGATGGCATGAATTGTTGATGGAGTAACAGCGACTACAGTGATTTCTTATCTGGATTTATTCTGGGCGTGCCTGCTGCTGGGGCTGCCCCTGACCGCATTCAGCTGGCTGGTATTTGCCTGGCTGTTCACCAACATGGAAGTGGACCGCAAGGCAGATGGCAAGACGCTCAACGCCAGTCTGAAAAAATTGCGCAAGAAAACCGCAAAGCAAGCCGGGCCGCGCAGCAGAGCAGAGTTTGTCTATGACAAATGGATGTGGTTCGGTGGCGGCTTTTATGGGCTGGCCGGGGTATGGACATTCGCCGTGATTGAGATTCGTCAGATGATCAGTTTTGCATTCGACTTCGCCAGTTGGGGCGAACTGATGGATGACGGTTTCGTGAGCTTCCTGATCGAATTTGTATTAAACCAACTGGTTAATATGCTGCAGGGGCTGATCTGGTTTTCCTACTGGCCCGCCGAGTCCACGTTGCTATGGATACTGGTGGCCTACCTTGGCTACCTGGTGGGCATTGAGCTGGCGCGACGCAGTGTGGTGCTGCCATTACCGGGCTGGATGCGTGTGCTGGACTTCAAACGTTCGCCGCGCAGCTGGTTCAAACGCCTCCACCAGCGATTCAATCGGGTAGCAGACACGGAGCAGGCCGAGGACTAATGCTATCCTCGGCGTCTCTTAATCGATCTTAATGTCTCTTAACGTCTTTTAATGCGTCACAACGTCTCTCAGCCAGCACCTTTCATCAGCTCACAGCACGTATAGCTGGTTATGGCGTCTTACTGCGCATCATAGTAATCGTGCAGTCCCTCGGTAAACTCGATACGCACTCCCTGGGGATCGGTGATGAACGCGATCGCCAGGCCGATTGAGGGAATTTCGCGATAGGGGACATCGAACTCGATGCCCCGCGCTTCCAGCGCCTGACAGAAGGCTTCCAGGTTGGCGATCTCAAAGCCGATGTGGTCAATGGCCGCGCCCTGGGTTGGCCCGCGCTCCTGGCGTGAATTGGCAAAGCTCAGGTTCATGCCCGGGACATTGGTCGTGGTGCTGATACTGCCGCGGGGGCGCACCTCCAGATTAAACAGGTCTGTATACCAGGCAAGCAATTCGTCGGCTTGTTGTGAATAAAAATGCACATGGTACCCGGTGATTTCCTCATGCAGAGCCTGGTCTTCCTGTAGTTCCACATAGACTCCGTCCGGCAACATCACATAGGCGTTGGTCTGGCCTTCGGCGCCAGTGAATACGCTGCCGACTTCCAGGCCTGCGCTTCGCCATTTGTCCATAAATGCGTTGATGTCGCGTACCTTGACACCAAAGTGATCCATGACTGTTTCCCGTGAACCCATGGTTGGCTCGCGTTCTGTGAAAAGCACCACCACATTCGGCATGCGCACGGCGGTCAGCGGACCGCGCGTCACCACCTCGCCACCGAAATGCTCGGTCCAGATCGCCGTGTGCGCGTCGATATCGGCGACATTCAGATGGATATGGCCGTAGGTCAGGCCATCGATGTTGGGGGTGGCCAGTTGGGCCTGGGCCGTTATAGAGGCGGCGGCGAGCCATAACATTGTAAGAGCTCGCCAGAGTCTGGATGTTGTTGCATGCATGGAAATTACCTGAATTGGTGTTCTGGTTTGTCGTTGCCAGGCTGGTGTGCTGGTTCCTGGCGCGGTAGTTGTCGGACAGCCGTTTTTGCGTGTCGCTACTCCACTATTGCCTGGTAGATGCCGTTGCGCAGCTTGGCGTAGTCATCCAGCCCGTTCGCGGGAATAAGCTGGGTCAGATAAACCACCACCAGGTCTTCTTCCGGGTCCACCCAGTAGGTGGAATGGTAGGCACCGCCCCAGCCATACTCACCCTCGGAGCCCAGAGAGCCCCGTGCACCGAGGTCGTTGACCACGGAATAACCCAGGCCGAAGCCAACCCCGCCGCGAAACGGAATATCGCCCAGGTGATTCACGGTCATCAGTTCGATGGTTTTCGGAGACAGGATGCGGGTGCCATCCAGCTCGCCGCCATTCAAGGTCATCTGCAGAAAGCGCGCATAGTCAGTGGCTGTGGACAGCAGGCCGGCACCGCCGGAATAGCTGACGTTGGGCCCCTGGCCCTGCACGTACAGGCCCTGACTCTGCATGCCGTCAGTGGCGGCGATTGGCACCACCCCGCCAGCGCTGCCCGGCCGGTACACCGTGGCCAGGCGATTCACCTGGTCTGCCGGCAGATAAAAATGGGTATTGTTCATTTCCAGCGGCGTAAAGATCTCCTGCTGCAGAAAACTGGCCAGATCCATACCGCTGGCTACTTCGATAACCGCGCCTAGAATGTCGGTGCTGTAGCCGTAAATCCATTCCTCCCCGGGATGCTCATCCAGGGGCAAGGCAGCCATGCGCCGGATTGATTCGAGAATCGGTTCATTCTTGTTGGCGAAATACCAGCCCTGGAAGCCGGCGTCGGCCCAGGCCTGTTGCGCCGGGCCACTGCCGTAGCTCATTCCGGCAGTATGGGTCAGCAGGTGGCGCAGGGTAATCGGGCGGCGCGCTGGTTCCAGGGTATAGCCGCCGCGGCCGTCATCCACGGCAACCTGAACATCGGCCCATTCCGGGATATAGCGGCTCAGGGGCTGGCTGATGTCCAACTGGCCGCGTTCGTGCAGGATCATGATGCCGGTGCTGACGATGGCCTTGGTTTGTGAGGCGATACGGAAAATCGTGCCGGGCGTCATTGGCGAACCGACCGCAATATCGCGCATCCCGTTGGCGGCGGAGTACACCAGGCGCCCCTCACGTAGCACCAGGATCACCTGGCCAGCCAACTGCTCATTATCGACATAGGATTTCATGGTGGCGTCCAGGATCTGCAGCCGCTCCGGGGACATGCCTACCCGGTCGGCGCGAATCCGGCTGAACTCGGCGGCCTGGGCCGGTAGTTGGGAACCAGCGGCGGTGAGAGTTGCCAGAACCAGCAGAAACGCGCGCAGGCAGGGGGCAATCGACGGCAGGGTGCGAAGGGTCATTGTTATTATTCCTTTTTTGTTGACCGGAGCGGGTCGGAAATATCAGTCCCTAGTATAGCGCCGGGCCCGCACAGCAGGTCAACTTTCAGGTGCTCAGTGCAGGTTCCCGGCAGGCTATCGATATTGGTTGAAAATCGTTGTGAAATCATGGGCATGCACCTGACTTTTTGGTTTTCGGCAAATCTGCAGCGGGCCCATGGTAGCGGTGCAGCAGTTGACTTGCCCGGTAAGCTGACGCATGATCGCGCCATGACAACTAACCCGACACTGTTCTGGTGGCCCGATTTAAACGGCTGCCAGGAGAACAAAGACTAATCTATTCTCTGGCCGCCTCGGGTTATGGCGGCCTATTGCTCGACACTTCCTCTCTACGCTCGCCATGGACCCTCGCTGTCAGCAAGGAGTATTTCATGGTGACGACAACTTCCACACGCCAGCTTCAATTTCGCACCGCCGGTGGCGTCGGTGTACGCCGTAGCGGTGTGACCCTCGACTATGCCAGCGCCAGCCGCAATCTGGCGAAGTCACTGAATGACCAGCGTGGCGTACTGCTGGCCTCGGGATTCGAATATCCTGGCCGGTACAGTCGCTGGGACATTGGCTTTATCAATCCGCCAGTGCAGATCATAGCTCGCGGTTATCAGCTCGAGATTCAGGCGTTGAACAAGCGGGGTCGAATATTACTTCCCGAGATGCGTGCGGCAGTGTCCGGGCTCGATTGCGTGACAGAATTACTTGTAGATACGGAACAACTGTCGCTGCGCGTAAGTCAGGATCGGGAGATTGCCAGCGAAGAATTGCGTAGCCGGCGGCCGAGTGTGTTCAGCGTATTGCGCAGCATTGTTGCGCATTTTGGCAGCGACCAGGATCCGTACCTGGGCCTGTACGGCGCCTTTGGCTACGACCTGACGTTCCAGTTCGAAGATGTAGCGCGTTTTCAGAAGCGAGATGCCGATCAGCGCGACCTGGTGCTTTACCTGCCGGACCAGATCACGGTGACGGATCATCGCAGTGAAGAATCGGTGTGTCTGAACTATGATTTCAACTGCCGGGATTTCAACTGCCGGGATTGCGACAGCCTGGCGGACGGTGGCAGTCAGCGGACCGAAACCACCGGTGGCTTTCAGCGTCGCGGTGAGCGCGAGGCGTTTGCTCCGGGGATCAGTGTGCAGCGTGCCGGTGATCATGCTTCCGGGGAATTCATATCCCAGGTAGAGAGGGCGCTCGACTACTTTCGTCGTGGCGATCTTTTTGAAGTGGTGCCAGGCCAGACATTTTATGAGCCCTGCAAGGATTCTCCGGCCGATGTGTTCTTGCGGCTACAGAAAGCCAATCCATCGCCCTATGGTGCGCTGATCAATCTTGGCGAACAAGAGTACCTGGTGGCCGCTTCGCCGGAGATGTTCGTGCGCGTAGATGGGCGAACTATCGAGACCTGCCCGATTTCCGGCACCATCGCCCGGGGTGCCGACGCCATAGCCGATGCTGAACAGATTCGCACCTTGCTCAATTCCCGCAAGGACGAATCGGAACTGTCCATGTGTACCGACGTGGATCGTAACGACAAGGCCAGGGTCTGCAAGCCAGGCTCCGTGGAAGTGGTTGGGCGTCGCCAGATCGAGATGTACTCGCGCCTGATCCATACCGTGGATCACGTCAAGGGTGAACTGCGCGACGAATTTGACGCGCTTGATGGACTGCTTGCCCATACCTGGGCGGTGACGGTTACCGGCGCACCGAAACTCGCCGCCATGCAGTATCTGGAGCGCTTCGAAAAATCGCCGCGGCGCTGGTATGGAGGTGCCCTGGGGCACATCGGCTTCAATGGCAACCTCAACACCGGACTGACACTACGCACCATGCGCATCAAGAACGGTGTGGCCGAAGTGCGCGCCGGCGCGACCCTGCTGGTGGATTCCGATCCCGACGCTGAAGCCGCCGAGACACGACTGAAAGCCTCGGCTTTGATTGCTGCCATTCGCGGTGAGCATCCTGCCGTGCCGGTAGCCAGCAGTTCCCCGGAGCCTCTGGCTGGCAACGGCCTGAAGGTGCTGATGGTGGATCATCAGGATTCGTTTGTGCATAACCTGGCAGCGTATTTCCGCTGTCTGGGCGCGCAGGTAATCACCTTGCGTCCGGAGCCGGCGCGCGCGTATCTGCGCAATCAGGCTGTGGATCTGGCGGTGCTGTCTCCGGGGCCGTCCCGGCCGAGTGATTTCGCCATGTCCGAAACCATCAGCATTGCCCTGCAGCAACAGGTACCGCTGTTCGGTGTCTGCCTGGGATTGCAGGGTCTGTTGGAACACTTTGGTGGCAGTCTGGCTGTTCTGGATTACCCGATGCACGGCAAGCCGTCACTGGTGCATCACGATGGCGGTGGCCTGTTCGCTGGCATCGAGGACAGTTTTAACGCCGGTCGTTATCACTCCCTGGTGGCACAGCGGGTGCCGGAGTGTTTGCAGGTTAACGCGCGTGCCGACGACGGACAGGTGATGGCGGTGTCGCATCGTGACCTGCCGGTCGCCGCAGTGCAGTTTCATCCGGAGTCGATCATGAGCCTGGAACATCAGGTAGGACAGCGACTGATTGGCAACGTGCTGGCCGGGCTCTGTGCCAGCCGGTCGCGCGCCATGTTTGCTGACGGGTCAGGCCAGGAGGTCGGCTAGCCCGAATATTGCACCAGTGCTCCTACTGCGGCCGCCCCAGGGCACGCCCTCCGCGGCTTTCGCTCGGTCGAAGTGCTCGACGTACCGGTCAAGTAAGCCTGCGCGCTTCTCGGTCGCTAAACCCACGGATGCCGCACCCTGGAACGCCCTCGCTACGGACGACTGGTGCAACATCCGGCCTAGGCGGCTATTCCAGCGGGAGTTCATTCTCGAACCAGATGGCCAGGCGCAGACCGGCAAGCCCCAGGCGCAGTCGCGCCAGGCGCTGCATCTGCTGGATATAGCCAGCGTCGAGTTGTTGCTCAGGTAAACGATCGGCACCGCGAGCATCGGCCTGTCGGATCGCTTCCTTCATCGTCTCGGTGTAGACCACTGCCTGCAGTAGCTGGCGAGACTCGGCCATCCAGGCCGTCCAGTCGGACGCAACGCCTTCGATACGTGGCGCGCTGAATCCGGAGACACCGGCCAGCACATCCGGCAGACTGTCGGCCACGCCGAAGTCGCGCAGGGCACGGTCCCACTGGGCATGCAGGTTGCGCTCACCAACGGGGATGCGATTGCCGCCCAGATCACCGCCCGCGAAGATTTCTGCCGAGTAAAGGGAACCGGTGTGCATTGGCTGGTGGATATCCCCCATCAAGTGCAATACCCAGCACAGGGCGACGGCGCGTTCGGCAGCAGGCTGTGTCGGGTCGCTCAGTACCATGGTGTTGTAATCCAGTGCGGTGACCACGTTGTCAGCCTCCGCCTGGGTGTCGATCAGGCCGGATGGCGGACCCTGCACGTCGGCAAACGGCGCGACATTCACGTAGACATTACCCTGCTGCAGTGCCGACCCGCGCACCCAGGCGCCGTCAATATAGTGCCAGGTGGGGCGGTTGTAGCGCTGTTCGGCCGCCTGCGGCAAGCCGCGGGCGATATCTGGCCAGTAGGCCGCCTGCCCGAGTAGCCACTGCCCCAGTTGTTCAGTGTCATCCTGATCCACGAAGCCGGGAATCTGGTCGAGAAAGTCCTGTCGATAGCGCGGATGGGCAGCGAGGATAGTCAGCAGCTCGGCTCGAGTGTCGGCGCTGATGAATTCCAGCGCCACCGCTGCGCTCAGCCGATGACCAACACTATCCCAGGCCAGAGCCGGGAGTGGCAGGCTGCTGGTGATGAAAATGAGAATAAGGGCAGACAGGTGGCGGCTAGTGGACATGGTGTTCTCCGTAAAGCGGGTTCGGGCAGGAGGGTAGCATCGCAAGATGACGTTTTTATTATAGGGCATCTCTGTTGATTCAGGCAGGCCCCGCAGTGCGGGGCCTGTAAGCCCCTGTTGCCGCGTTGCACTCCTAGACAATAGGACTCGCTATTGCCTGCGGGCTGCGCCTTGCACCAGGAGCTTACAGACTCCCGCAGGGACGTGTCTGAATCAATAGAGGTGCCCGATAGAACAGATGCTGCGATACAGTCAGACTTCCAGCCATTCGGCGCGGATTGCATCCGCCGCTGCCAGCTCCCCCGGAGTGCCACTCCAGACGATTTTTCCGTGCCCCATTATGTGCACCCGCCTGGAAATTTTCAGCGCGATGGTGAGTTTCTGTTCCACCAGCAGTATGGCCACGCCGCGGCGGGCAATTTCTTCCAGCAGGCTGCCAATCTGCTCTACCAGGCGCGGCGCCAGTCCCTCGGTGGGTTCGTCAATCATGATCATGTCGGGGTCGCCCATCAGGGTGCGACACATACAGAGCATCTGCTGCTCGCCGCCGCTTAACACGCCGCCGTGAACATCGGCGCGTTCGGCCAGGTTAGGGAACATGGCAAACACCTCATCCATGGTCCAGCGGCCTTCGGTGTTGGCGGATTTCATGCCCAGCTGTAAATTCTGCCGCACCGTCAGGGTCGGAAAAATATCGCGATTTTCCGGCACATAGCCAAGGCCCAGGTGAGCTATTTCGAAACTCTTCTTGCCAGCGATCTCACTGCCTTTGAATCTGATCGAGCCATGGGGGGGCACCTCGCCCATGATGGTTTTTACGGTCGTGGAGCGTCCCACGCCGTTGCGTCCGAGCAGGCTGACAATTTCCCCCTCCGCGACATCAAAGCTGACCCCTTGCAGGATGTGGCTCTTGCCGTAGTAGGCATGGAGATCGTTCACTTCAAGCATTGACCGCCACCTCGCCCAGATAGGCTTCCTGGACCCGCGCATTGCCGCGAATATTGGCCGGGCTGTCGCTGGCGATAATCTCGCCATAGACCAGCACCGAGATTCGGTCGGCGACATCGAAGACAATATTCATATCGTGTTCCACCATGATCAGGGTCTTGCCTTCGGTAATACGGCGAATCAACTGCACTGCATTCTCTGCTTCGGAATGGCTCATCCCAGCCACCGGCTCATCGAGCATGATCAGGTCAGCGCCTCCGGCCACGGCAATCCCGAGCTCCAGGGCGCGCTGTTGCGCATAGGCGAGCTCACCGGCCGGGAAATGTGCCCGGTTCGCCAGGCCAATCTGCTCCAGAACGCTCATCGCCTCGTCGTTCAGACGTGTCTGGCGGCCCAGTAGATGCCAGAAAGAGTAACCATATCCCTGGCTCCACAGCAGCGCACAGCGAATGTTTTCAAATACGTTGAGCCGCGGAAAGATATTGGTAACCTGAAAGCTTCGGGCCAGGCCGAGGCGGTTGATCTCATAGGGAGACTTGCCGTGAATCGGCTCGCCCTTGAAGAGAATGGTGCCAGAGCTAACACGATAGCGACCGCTGATAAGATGGAACAAGGTGGATTTGCCGGCGCCGTTGGGGCCGATAATTGCGTGTTTCTCACCCTCACGGATATCAAGATCGACGCCGCGAATGATGGCGGTTTCGCCAAAGTTCTTGGTAACGCCGGACAGCTTGAGCAGGCTCACGATGGGGTGACCTCCTGATCCGGTTTCCGTTGTAGTTCGGGATCATCAGCGGGCAGGGCATTGGCCTGATCCCAGGCGGCGCGCAACTGCGGCAGCGAACGGCGAGTTGCGTAGAACGCAGCGCTGAGGATCGCCAATAACAGCACCCAGTGAACTCCCGAGTCCTGCTGCAGTTCCAGGCCGAGTACCCGCAGGCCATTTTCGCTGGCGTGGCTGAGCTCGATCATCACGATCGCCGCCGCCAGGAACAGCAGGGCAGGCAGGCCGGTGATGCAATAGGGCAGGGCCAGGGTTTTGAGGGTGCGCTGCTGCCAGGCAAGCTGGTGCATCATGATAAAGCCGGCGAAGCCACGGGGTAGAAACATGACGGTGAGCACGAACAAAATCCCCAGGTAAAGCATCCACAGTTCGGTGTAATTGCTGAGCAGTGAGTTCATCAGGGTCAGCACCACGGCGCCGATGATCGGGCCAATGAAAAAACCGAGTCCGCCAATATAGGCCATCAGCAACACCCGACCAGAGGTCACGGCGTTGAGGTTTTCTTCGGTGATGAATTCGTAGTTCAGCGCGAACAAGCCGCCAGCAACGCCAGCAAAGAATCCGGCAGCCGAGAAGGAAATGAAGCGAATCCAGCGTGCGCTGTAGCCAATAAATTCCGCTCGCTCCGGGTTGTCACGCACGGCATTGGCCATGCGTCCGGCTGGCGTCTGGGTAAACAGATACATGAACAGCGTGGCAACGAACACCCAGCACGCGGCCAGGTAGTAGATCTCCACGTCCTGAAAGAACTCCACACCAAATAGCGGCGGGCCGTAGGTGCGGTCACCGCCGATACCTGCTTCGCCACCAAAAAAGCCGACAAAAATCAGCGACGAGGCGGCAATCAGTTCGCCCACCCCCAGGGAGATCATGGCAAACACGGTGCCCGCCTTGCGGGTGGAAAAGCTGCCGATAAACAGGGCCGCCAGCAAACCGAACAGGCCGCCAACCAGCGGGATCCAGGCTATGGAAAAGTACAGGGTCTCGAATTCAATCAGGATCAGCGTATGCACCGCCAGAAAACCACCCAGACCGAAATAGACCGCATGCCCGAAGGACAGCATGCCACCCTGACCCAGCAGCATGTTATAGGACAGGGCGAAGACGATGGCGATGGCCATCTGGTTAAAGATCGAGATGGCGAGTACCGAGTCGTACAGCTGCGGCAGTACCAGCAGCATTGCCAGGTAGACAAGCCAGATCAGGGATTTTTTCAACAGGGCCATTATTGCTCCCGTTTGCCCATCAGGCCGGTGGGCCTGAAAATCAGCACCAGCACCAGCAGCAAAAACGGCAGCAGTGGCGCAATTTGCGACAGGGTCAGGGTCCACAAATCGTTGAGCGGATGGCTGCGCTCAAACTCAACACCCAGCAGAGCCAGCAGGTCCGGCATGCCCAGATCTGAGGCAATGGCATAGGACTGCAGCAGACCGATCAGCAGGGAGGCGATAAACGCGCCGGCCAGCGATCCCAGCCCGCCGATAACCACGATCACGAACACAATGCTGCCCAGCACCAGCGCCATGCCCGGAAAGGTAGTCAGTACCGGGCCGGCAATGACACCAGCAAGACCTGCCAGGGCGGTGCCAACTCCGAACACGCCCATAAAGATCAACGGCACGTTGTGGCCGAGGTTGGCGACGGTATGCGGATGGGTGATTGCGGCCTGGATGATGATGCCAATCCGACTGCGGGTCAGTACGTAGTAAAGGCCGATGAATATCGCCATGGAAATGAAAATCATGAAGCCGCGGTAGGCTGAAAATTCCTGGCCGAACAGGGTGAACAGGGGAAAATCCAGCAGTTCCGGTGACTGATAATTCTTGGTATCCGCGCCCCAGAAAAACTGCACGGCTTCCTCGATCAGAAAGGCCAGGCCGAAGGTAAAAACCAGCTCCGCCACGTGGCCGGATTGATGTACCTTGCGCAGTCCGTAACGCTCCACCAGGGCGCCGAGGACACCAACAATCAGTGGCGCGAACAGCAGGCCTCCCCAGAATCCGAGAGTCAGGCTGATAGAGTAGGCGAAATAGGCACCCAGCATGTAGAAGCTGGCGTGGGCAAAGTTCAGCACCCCCATCATCGAAAAGATCAGCGTTAATCCGCTGGCCAGCATGAACAGCAACAGCCCGGTTACCAGGCCATTGAGGGTGGCAAAAATCAGAACTTCAATCATCGGGTTGGGTCGGCTTCCGTTCCGGCACGCATTTGGACGCTACGCTGCTGTCTGCACTAGCGGCGGGGTCTACGCATGCGGCAACTGGTTTCGATCAGTGTCTCTTCCGGTGGCACGCTGTAGACGCGGCGCAGGCCGAAACCGGAATTGTCGGCATCAAACTCGATTCCCTCGTCGGTATGTTCGGAGACAATGAGCGACTGGAACAGCTGGTGGTCATCGGGGCGCATCCAGGCCTCGTCGCCGGTCAGCGTGGTGAAGCGCATGTCTTCCAGCGCCAGGGCGATATCATAGGGATCGGCACTCTGGCTTTCTTCTATTGCCCGTACCACCATGGACAGGGCATTAACAATGCGCGGCTGGGTAATGTCACGGTCCGGATGAGCCGCCTTGAAGGCACGGTTGAAAGCCCGCCGCTCTTCGGTGGGAGTGGGATTGGAGATTTCATTGTGCACCAGATGAATCTGGCCTTTGCCGTCTTCACCGAGGGTGGCGGTGATGCCGTCGTAGGCGGCGTAAAAAGTATAGATGGGGATTTCCAGCCCGGAGTCGATGATAGAGCGTGCCAGTGACACCATGTCGGCGCCGAAGTTACCGGTCAACACGGCGTCGGCGCCGGATGAGACGATTTTGGTCACGTAGGGGGTAAAGTCTTTCACCTGGCCAATGGGATGAAATTCATTGCCGACGATTTCCACGTCCGGTCGCTTTTGCGCCATCAGGTCAACGGTTGTGTCGGCAACCACATGGCCAAAGGAATAGTCCTGGCCGATGATGTAGAGACTGTTGATGTCTTCGTTGGCGGCGATAAAGTCAGTGAGCACCTCCAGTTTCATGATGGCGTGGGAGTCGAAGCGAAAATGCCAGAAGCTGCACTCTGCGTTGGTGAGGATCGGGTCGACCGCCGAGTAATTGATCTGCAGGATTTCCTCGCCCGGGTTGCGTC
This sequence comes from uncultured Pseudohongiella sp., assembly GCA_965212375.1. GTDB lineage: Bacteria > Pseudomonadota > Gammaproteobacteria > Pseudomonadales > Pseudohongiellaceae > UBA9145. The sequence continues at coordinate 775,003 of OZ243108.1, forward strand.
GGTTGTGCCGGGTCACGGCGTCGTTGAGGGTATTGGCAACGGCTGAACTGTTGCCCTGGAAAATAATGCGGATGCCTTCACTGATGGCCCGGCGGAACTGAATCTGGGTTTCCGTGGGGCTTTGCTTGTTATCAAACGGCACGATTTCAATCGGCCGGCCACCGAGTACACCGCCCTGGGAATTAAACAGGTAATCCGCAGCAAACTGCAGTTGCGTCAGTCCGCTGGTCCCCACCGAGGCGAAGGTCCCGGACAATGGATCAATAAAAGCAATTCGCACCGGGTCGGCTTCCTGGGCGCGAAGTGTGGAGTTGGCTGTTAACATCAATAGCAGGGTTAACAGCAGGGCCAGGCTGGGCTGGTATGGACGGTGTTGACCAGCAGAGGTGCTGGTAGCCAGAGAAGTGCTCATAGGCAGACTCATTGTTATAGTTGTCCGGTAGATGTTCGACTGCCTCGGTCACTGACGTGTTGCCAAGTGACCAAAATGATTGCCGAAAACCGGTCATCCGGCAGCCTGCGGAACGCTGACGTTACCCCAGTCGGACAGGTGAATCAAGGCGCCCGGGCCGAACCACAGTTGCCAGCGGATCGGTGTTTTCCGCGCCCCTGGCGTGCAGTTTCGAACCGCACAATTGCTCGCATTAACGAACTGAAAGGATCCCATGAGTCGCCTGAAACCCAATGCCGAAAGTCTCGAATTTAACGCGATTCGCGCCAGTGGGCCCGGAGGGCAGCATGTCAACAAAGTGGCGACCGCCGTGGAGTTGCGCTTTGATATTTCCACTTCGACGCTACCGGCAGCAGTCAAGCAGCGTCTGCTGGATAGCCGGGACCGGCGCGTCAGTGGTGACGGGGTAGTGGTGATCAAGGCGCAGCGTTACCGCAGCCAGGAGAAGAACCGTCAGGATGCGCTCGACCGGCTACAGGGATTGATTGATGCTGCGGCCACCACCGACAAACCGCGCAAGCCCGCCAGACCTGGCCGCGGTGCGGTGGAAAAACGGATTCGTGAAAAGAAAAAGACGGGTGACAAAAAGGCCGCTCGGGGGCCGGTGCGCAGCGACGATTAGCGCGTGTCCCATGCATTGTCTGCCGGGCACCGCATCGCAGTGCCCTCGCTGCACAGCCGGGCCAATACTCCCGGACGATAAACCCTCAGTACACCTCAAACAGGCCGGCCGCCCCCATGCCGCCGCCGACACACATGGTGCAGACCACGTATTTGGCGCCGCGCCGTTTACCTTCAAGCAGCGCGTGCCCGACCATGCGTGCGCCGCTCATGCCGTAGGGATGGCCAATGGAAATCGCGCCGCCGTTGACGTTGAGCAGCTCATCGGGAATGCCGAGCTGATCGCGACAGTAAAGCACCTGCACGGCAAATGCCTCGTTCAATTCCCACAGGCCGATATCTGCCACCGACAGGTTAAAACGCTTGAGCAGTTTCGGGACTGCTTTCACCGGGCCTATTCCCATTTCATCAGGATCAACGCCCGCCACGGCGATACCGCGATAGGCGCCCAGCGGGGACAGGCCTTTTTGCTCGGCCAGTTTGCTGTCCATCAGCACACTGGCAGAGGCACCGTCCGAGAGCTGGCTGGCATTGCCGGCGGTAATCACGCCGCCGTCGAACACTGTTTTCAGGCCGGCCAGCCCTTCCAGTGTGGTAGTCGGCCGGTTGCCTTCATCTTTATCCAGAGTCACTTCATGGATGCTCTGCTGCTTGGTTTCCTTGTCCAGGTGCAGCATCTTTGCGGGCAGGGGTACGATCTCGGCGTCGAAGTGGCCGGCCTGCTGCGCCGCCGCGGTGCGCTGCTGGCTTTGTAGCGCGTATTCGTCCTGTTGCTCCCGGCTGATGCCATAACGCTTGGCGACCACCTCGGCGGTCTCCAGCATCGACATGTAGGCATGTTCGGATTTGGCGATCACGTTCGGGTCCTGGGCGCGGTAGCTGTTGCGGTGTTCATTCTGCACCAGGCTGATGGATTCCAGTCCGCCGCCCACCACGATCGGCATGTTGTCCACCACAATCTGCTTGGCGGCCGTGGCGATTGCCATCATTCCGGATGCGCACTGACGATCAATACTCATGCCGGCCACCGAACTTGGCAGGCCGGCAGCGACGCCTGCGGTGCGGCCAATGTTGTATCCGCTACTGCCTTGCTGCATGGCGCAGCCGAGAATCACGTCATCCACTTCGGAGGCTTCGATGCCGGCGCGGGCAACCGCATGGGCAATGGCGTGACCGCCCAGGGTAGGGGCATCGGTGTCATTGAATGCGCCGCGATAGGCTTTACCGATAGGGGTGCGCGCGGTGGCGACGATAACTGCTTCTTTACTCATGCATTACTCCAGTAGGCCGCGGTGCGAGACCGCGGTGTTCGTAGTCGATTGTTCAGCGGCCGGGTGTCGCTCAGCGCGTGACCACCAGTGCGAGGACATTCTCGGCTGCATCTCTGGCCAGCGCGGCCATTTCCTCGTCGCTGCGGTCCTGTATCGGATGGGGCACAAAGACACTGGCCGGATGAATGCCGAGCGATTTTCCCTGTGCAGCGGCGGCGTCGATGAATTCGGTCGATGCCACAAATCCAGCCGGAATTCCCCGGCTTTCAAGGTCCAGTATGTCATGCAAACTGCACGACGTGCAGGAGCCTCAGTCTGCCAGCCCCTCAATGACCGCATCGCATTCGCTGCTGATGCGCTGATTCAGCTCGCGTGGCGCAACCCGGGCAAAGGTGGGTTTGGCATAGCGCCGAACTGTGGCGCCCATGTCGCTCAAAATTTGTTCCACCTGGTCAAGAAACTGCTTGCCGCGGGGTTTGGAGATATCGAGCAGGCCGATAGTCGCGCCTGCCAGGGATTCGAGTCGGGGCAGCAGCTGCTTTTCAACCGGGTTTAACTCGGCGGTGGGGTCAAGCAATACGCTGTCAGTGGGGTTGTTGCTCATGGAACGTACCTCCTGGTTTAGGGGCATTTCGGTTTAGGGGCATTTTGGTTTGGGTCCAGTCCGGTTCAGGGCCAGTCCGGTTCCGGTTCAGTCCGGTTTGTTGTCAATTTCTGCTCAAGGGTCAATCGCGCTCGATCGGGTAAACAGGTTCCGATACCATCTGGCTGCCGCGTTCTCCGGAAGCTACCCAGCCACTGATGATTGCGGAGAACATGCCGGCGCTACCGCCGGTGGTAACGATGTGTAAACCGTCGTCGCGGAATTTGTTGAGCAGTTTGTCTTTCAGGTTTTCTGGCATGCCTTCGGCCATACCGTCTACACCTGGCAAAAGCTGAGCGCCAGGTGTCATTAATTCATCATAAATGCTGCGCTTCAGATCCTGTTTGCTCCATCCGGCTTCACGAAAAACGCGGCGGTGCTCCTTGCTGACCACCAGGATTGCATCGGCCATACCGAATCGTTTGACGTGCGCCACGCTGCGCAGGCTCGCGGCCATGCTCCTGGCCAGCGATTCAGGTGTGCGTGAAAGCTGGTCCAGTATGGGCTGCAGGCCTTCGCCGGCAAACAGGCTCACCACCGAGTCCGCGCGCTGATAGCCCCGGTCTTCGGCCAGACTCGACCAGTCCGGGTCGGACTCATCTTCGGCAAAACAGTAGGTGAACTTGCCGGGATTGCCCATGGTAGCCCGGTCAATGCCGCCGGGCAGGCCGCCCCCGACATTGCGTATCACCAGCTGCAGGGCGCGGCCAATCGTGGCGCTGGCACGATTGCCCTGGCCGAGAGCGTTGATCCCGGTATTAATGCCCAGGTGACGCACTACAGGGCCGTTGACGATAACCACTGGCCCGGAAAAATACGTGGTGCACAGCAGGCCATGCATGCAAAAGGCATCCTGCAGGGCGGCCTTGACGGCGGCCAGGATGGTTGCAAAGTAGTCTGGTGTACAGCCAGCCAGTACTGCATTGATGGCCAGCTTTTCAACGCTGAGCGGGACATTGTCCGGTGGTACCTTGCCAATGATTGCGTCCGCCGGATGGCCGCAATCCTTGAGCATGCGCATCACCCTGAGGGGAGTGGGCGGCACCACCGGCAGTCCGTCGCTCCAGCCCCGCGCGAAGCAGGCCTCAATCGGGTCTTCATCTTCAGCTACTGAAATCGACCGGGCAGCGAGCAGCTTGCCACCGAAGCGCAACATAAGCTGTTCTTCCATGCCCGGGTCCATGGTCATGGAGCCACATCCGGGCTTGAAATCAGTCAGCTCTGCGCCTAGCTCGTCCAGCCCGGTAAATTGTTGCCAGGCGGCTTTATCCCAGCCCGAGATCCGGCTTTCTTCCTGTTGGTCGGCACCGAAGCGGATCAGCGTGGGCACGATCTCGATGCCATGATGAAAAGAAAATTCCAGAGTGGTGTCGTCCTGCACGCCGGGCAGCTCAGCGGGAAATGCGGCGTCGTCCTGGGAATAAATGACCAGGTCATCAGTCAGCGTGGCGGCCAGCTGCCTGGCTACCGGTTCGATCAGTGCGCAGGTAGGGCAGGATTTTTTCAACACCAGCGCATAGCTGGGTGTGGGTGTCCTGGTGGCTTTGGTGGCTGACGAGGTAGCTGACAAGGGTTCACTCTCCTGGTGAAGCCAGGTGGTTTTGGGCATCACCGGAGTGTAGCGCATGGCTCAGGCGCGGAGAAGGTGGGCTGACTTCCGGCAATGCGCCCGGGTAGCGGTTCAGTAAATAAAGCCCAGGGTAGAGATGCCTACCAGGATATTGATAATCATGAATACCGACGAGGTGCGAGACATCACTTTCCACATCTGAGGGCCTTTGTAGGCCGCCCGAATGCCGACGATCAGCACAAAGGTGTAGCCCAGCATCAGGGCAACAATGATCAGGTACTGCAGCCAGTTCTCCGCGTCGACGGCGCGACTGCCGAATACGAAAAACAAACTGCAACCCACAAAATACAGGGCCCAGTAAGTGATGGCCAGACCATACTCGCCGGACAGCAGGCGGGCCAGAAAGGAGCGATTGTCGATCAGTTCATGATTGGCGGTCATAATTGGGGCCGTAGTTGGGAACGATTTGCTTGGGAACCAGTAATTATAAAAAACAGTTGCACACTTACTGCGTGCGCTGAGTATTTCCCCGGCGGCTGCTGTGCCGGCAATGCCGCCCGCAAGCCGCAGGGCAGCAAGTGTAACCCAGGTTGCAGGTCCAGAAAACGCAGTGCATGAGCCGATGCGGCGAGCCCCGGGCGCGTCTGCCGGGGGCAATCAGGCCCGCGGCCGAGAACTGTGCGCGCGGTCACCAAACCGGCGTTAACTCCCGCATATTTCGGGTACAAGGGTTTCGACACGCTTGCGGGAAAGCACTATGATGCAATTGCAGGCAGGGGTCAGTCCCGATCCACGACGGCTGTTCCAGCTGACGCAGAGCGCGCTGCCAGGTGCAGCCAGAATGGCCACTCCGGGAATACCCGCACCACCGTTATTAGCAGGCACCTTAATTACCAGATAATATCCAGACACCCTCACCCTAACCAGCGTCGCCATTATGGAATTCAGCAAACAACTCGATAGCGCTCCCCTGACCGAAGCTTTCAGCTTCAGCAAGGAAAAACAGCGGGCGTTGCACGGTTTGCGTGGCATTCTCTCTGGTGTGGTTGCCGACCAGACGCTTAATGAGAAAGAACTTCTGTTTCTGGATGCCTGGCTGAAATCGCAGCAACATCTGGCGGACGAGGACGATGTCCGCCAGTTCCTGGTTCAGGTCGGGGAAATCGTCGCTGACGGCAAGGTCGAGCCTGACGAATTGGCCGGGATGCAGGAGCGTATCAAGACGTTCATCGCCGATACCGGTGAAGAACGGCAAAGCAGCGTCGCCCAGGGTAATGAACTGATGGGATTTCTCACCGGTATTGCCTCAGACGGGGTGCTCAACGATCAGGAAGTCACCGCGCTGTCTGACTGGCTGGACCAACACAATGCGGTACGCAACACCTGGCCGGCCAGTATCATCGTCGATCGTTTGAACAATATCCTCGAAGATGGCCTGATCTCCGACGAAGAGCGCGAAGACCTGCTACAAACCCTGCGCGGCATTACTGCGCCCACCACCAATCCGACCGGAATCAGCTATGAAGCCTCTACCGAGGTCTGGGAAGATGAGGTCGAGCATGTCGACATCCCCGGAAAATTGTTCTGCCTGACCGGCGATTTCGTGCTGGGTGACCGCAATACCGTCGATACCCTGTTGCGCATGAAAGGCGCAGAATTGTCTCCCAACGTCACCAGCCGGGTGGACTATCTGGTGATTGGCACCCTCGCCAGTCGTGACTGGTTGTATACCAGCCACGGCCGTAAAATCGAAAAGGCCCTGCTGCTGCGCCGCGAAGGCGCCACCATCACCATCATCACCGAACGCTCCCTGCTGCGCTTTCTCAAGTAGACCTCAAAAATACCTCAAGCAGACCTCAAGCAGACGTTACCAGACCTTCTCGCCTGCCCCCCCCCCATTATCCCGCGCATTGCTGCGGCTGCATCCTGGAAAATCGGATCTTTGCGGCTGTTAACCTTTTGGCCGATAGTGGTCTCTAAGTAGAGCCTGACAACACAATCTGGATTATCACTGATGGTGTAGATTGGACTCACAGGCCCAACGATCGAGGCCTGAATCGGTGCATGTGGGAGAGCCCTTGCTACAGGAAACAGAAGCGGAATTAATTCGGTCAGCGCAGGCGGGCAATGCCGCGGCCTTTGAACGGCTCCTGCGCAGCACCGAACGACAGATGCTGGCGGTAGCGGCGGGCTTTGCGTATACGCCTGACGATGCCAATGACATCTACCAGGACGCGATGCTGGCGGCATTTCGGGCGCTGCCCCGCTTCAAGCGGGAAAGCAAGTTCAGTACCTGGCTGCACACTATTGTGGTGAACACCGCCTTGTCCAATCGGCGCCGGCTGAAGCGCAGCTGGCAGAAAATGGCGGCGGTAAAGGCGGATTACGAACAGCAGGAAACCTACGTGGAAACCCGCACGCCGGAAGCGAACCTGATTGATGGCGAGCTGAATGAGCAAATTAATCGCGCCCTGCGCCGGCTGACGGATACGGAACGCATGGCATTCGTGCTCTGCAACCAGCAGGGATTCAAGATTCGCGAAGCGGCCGAGATCATGTCCTGTTCGGACAACTCGGTAAAAGTGGTCCTGTTTCGGGCCCGGAACAAACTGAAGGCGATGTTGGCCGAGTTTTACTAGCGTTATCTGTGAGCAATAGTGCGCAACGAAGTGACGGTTTATACGAGCAAGCCAATGCGAGCTGGTCAATGAGAGCGACCCATGACTATGAATGAGAAGCAACAACTGCGGGTAATTGACTACCTCTACGGTGAGATGGATGCGCAGCAGCGGACGGCGTTCGAGCGTGATCTTGCCGCTGACCCGGCCCTGCAGGCGGTACTGGACGACGAGCAGCAGCTAAATGCGGCGCTGCCGCCTGGCGCCCAGCCTCTTATTGATGAGGAACGATTGCAGGGTAATCGCTGGCAGTTACGTCAGCGCCTGCTGAAAGAATCGCGGCAGCGCCCGGTGCTTGCCGGATGGCTGCAGTCGCTGCGAGAACGTCCTCTTACCCTGGCGCTGCAGGGCGGGGCCATGGCGATGACCTTTGTGCTGGGTGTGCTCGTGGCAACGCCAGCAACTACCCCAGATGCCGGTGCCCCGGCTGGCCCAACGATCCAGCAGGTCGTCTCGCCGCTGGCGCTGGTCAGGGATGACGACTTCGAAATTTACCAGTTACAGGTAAACAGTTTTGATGCGGCGACCGGGGAGATTGATCTGTCGTTCTCCCTGGCATCGGAAACTCGCTTGACCGGCAATGTGGCCGATCAGGGTATTAACCGGTTGATGGCAGTGGCGCTGCAGGATGATATCGACAGTGCTGCCCGGCTGGACACCATCAACGCGCTACAGGCTGTGTCGGCGGGCAATGACGTCTACGAGGCGCTTATTCAGGTGCTGGTCCGCGATCAGAACCCCGGGGTTCGCTATCAGGCGGTTCAGGCCCTGGTAAATCTCACCCACGAAGAGCGAGTGCGCGACGCGCTGCGCTATGCGCTGCAGCAGGATGTTAATCAGGGGGTGCGGGTGGAAGCGTTCAACGCCCTGGCAGAATACCGCGACCCGCAGACCCTGCAGGTATTTCGCGAGCAAATGGAAAACGACAGCAACGAGTATATCCGTACCCAGGCGCGCAGCATTGTCGAGTCTGTGGACAGCGATAATCAGGACACATTTATTTACTGAAGGATTCTTCTGCGGGCTCTCGCCACGGCGGGACCCTGTCAGGTTTAAGGTTAAATGAGGGTAAGTCTATGACTGGCAAAGAACTAATGGCGAAAATTCCTGGCTGGTGGGCGGCGCTGCTGGTGCTTGCTGTCCAGTCCGGGACACTGCTGGCGGCGTCCAGCGACGATATCGACCAGGAATTTACGGTAGCAGCTGGCGGCACACTGACTGTCAACAGTGACTCCGGGCCGATTGAAGTGCGTAGCTGGGAGCGCAATGTGGTGCGCGTGCGAATCCGCAACAGCGGCAGCTTCGAAGTGGATGTCGCCCAGGAAGGCAATGACGTGGTGGTAATCGCCGATCAGGAAGGCGGGTTGTTTGGCTTTGGTGGCTCAAACATACGTTTCGACATCGACGTACCCCGGCAGTACAACGTCGACCTGGAGACCGGCGGCGGCAGTATCGACGTCGGAGATCTCGCCGGTGACGTGCATGCCGATACCAGCGGCGGAAGTATTTCTATCGGGCGGGTGACCGGCGGCGACGTGGTGGTCGATACCAGCGGTGGCCGCATTTCAATCGCCGATGTGGATGGCAATGTCAGCGCCGACACCTCCGGCGGCAGCATCAGCATCGCTAATGTCACCGGCAATGTGGAAGCGGACACGTCCGGCGGTTCGATTCGCATCGGCAATACGGGCGGTGATATCTATGCCGATACTTCGGGCGGCAATATCGAAGTGGGAGAAGGTGCCGGGCGGGTGGAACTGGACACTTCCGGTGGGACTATTCGTGCCGGCTGGGCCATGGGCCCGCTGATTGCCGATACTTCCGGGGGGAATATTTTTCTCGAGGGTAGTGAAACCAGTGTCGAAGCCGATACCTCCGGCGGCAATATTGAAATTCGCCGAAGTAATGGCCCGGTCTATGCCGATACGTCCGGCGGCAGCATCACCATCCGGCAAAGCCGCGGGCCGATTCGCGCGGACACTGCCGGGGGCCGGGTGGAAGCCGAACTGCTGGCTTTCAGTGGCGAGCGCGACGCCACGGTAGAGCTGGAGTCGTCTGGTGGGGACGTAATCGTCAGGATTCCAGCTGACCATGGGGCACGCATTGTGGCGGATCTGGAAGTGTCGCGCCGCTCCCGGGGCGACTACAGAATTTACACCGACTTCCCGATAACCATACAGGAAGACGGGAATGGCAATATCCTCGGCCGCGGTGAGATAAACGGCGGCGGCGACCCGATCTACCTGGAAACCCAGAACAGCGATATCCACATTCTGGCCATCGACTGACCAGACAGTCGGTTACCAGTCCGGTAACCGGCAAGGATTCTTGTACTGGCAGCCGGGCCACTGTTTTCGGAATAGTTGCCAGTACATTGACTAGACCGACTGGTCAGTGCATGCTGCTTTCATGGTTAGAAAAACCGCAAAAGACAAGGTACTCGCCGCAGCGCAGGAATTGATGACCGGTCGCGGTTACAGTGCTACCACCGTGGACAGCATCGTGGCCCGGGCCGGAGTCGCCAAAGGCAGTTTCTACCACGCCTTTGCATCCAAGGAAGAGCTGGCCCTGGCGGCCCTGGAAGAGTACGCCGCCAGTACCTGGAAAGTGCTGGCTGCCGGGCCGTACCGCGATCTGGAAGACCCGGTGCAGCGCTCCCTGGGCTTCGTGGACTACCTGATCGCAAGCTCTGATTCGCTCTGGTCGCGCGGCAGTTTGCTGGGCAGCGTGGCGGTGGAAGTCGCGCAGTCTCATCCCACCCTGAATGACCGCATCGGCGCGTTATTTGACCGCTTCGAGGAGAAGTTCGTGCGGCTGTTTATGCCGGCGCTGACTGCCCGCGGCGTCACCGAGGTGAGTGCCAAGGCGCTGGCGGTCCATCTCATGGCGGTGATCGAGGGCGCGATTATCACGGCGCAGTCCCATCATTCCGCTGTCCACCTGCAGGACGGCTTGCAGCATTTCCGGCGCTACCTGGCGCTGCTGCTCCGCGAATCCAGCGCCTGACGTTTCCAGGTAGCACTCACTAACTAACTGTTTTAAATCAGCATTATCAATTGCTATAGAATAGCCTGACCGGTCAGTCTAGCGGTGCCGCAGGACTAAGCCAACAGCGCCAGGCCGCTTGCAGTAGAATGCGCGACCCATGTCCAACCCAGAAACCATCAGTTACGGATTATTGCTCCGCCGCGCCTGGCCCATCATCCTGGCCAATGCGGCGGTGCCGCTGTTGGGACTGGCTGATACCGCGGTTATCGGCAACGTGGGCAGTGTCTCCGACCTGGGGGCGATTGCCTTTGGCAGCCTGATCTTCTCCTTTGTGTACTGGAGCTTCGGATTCCTGCGCATGGGTACCACCGGTTTTACCGCCCAGGCCGCAGGTGCTGGCGATGAACAGGAAGTGCGGGCGGCCCTGGGGCGGGCATTGCTGATGGCAGGGGTGTTGGGGCTGCTGCTGATTGCCTTGCAGTGGCCCATTGGCGCTGCGGCCTTTGCCCTGCTGGACGGCAGCGCCGCGGTGGAAGCCGTGGCCCGGGACTACTTCCAGATTCGCATCTGGGGCGCGCCGGCCACGCTGGCGGGTTTCGCCTGCATGGGCCTGTTGGTGGGCCTGGGCTACAGCCGGCAAGTTCTGGCGCTGCAGGTCTTCCTCAATGGCTTGAATATTGGTCTGGATGTGCTGTTCGCCGGATTTCTTGGGCTGGGGGCGGTCGGTATCGCGCTGGGAACGGTGATTGCGGAATGGAGCACGCTGCTGTTTGCCGCCTGGCTGCTGCGCAGGGACCTGCTGCGCCGCGACGCCAGCCGACCATTCTGGCCCTGGCAGCGCATTATTTCCCGTGCTGCCCTCAGGCAAACCGCGGCAGCCAATCTCGATATTATGATCCGCACCTTGTTGCTGGTGTTCTCCTTTGCGTTTTTTACCAATCAGAGCGCCGGTTATGGCGATGTGCTGCTGGCTGCCAACCATATCCTGCTGCAGCTGATTTCATTTTCGGCCTTCTTTCTGGATGGCTACGCGTTCGTTGTCGAGTCGCTGGTCGGCAGTGCCAAGGGCGCACGCCAGTTGCCGCGTTTCGACACGGCGGTGCGCAAGTCCACGTTGCTGGCACTACTTTCCGCCATGCTGCTGGCGGCGACAGTATTCTGGCTGGGGGGCACTGCCGTGGCACTGTTGACCGATTTGCCGGCGGTGCGCAGCGCGGCACTGGATTTACGCTGGCTGGCGGCGCTTTACGTGCTGGTCTCGTTCGCGGCTTTTCAGCTGGACGGGATTTTCATCGGCGTGTCCTACACCCGGGCCATGCGCAACGCCGCATTTCTGTCTTTGGGCTGCTTTCTACTGGCCTGGTGGCTGCTGAGTGATGCCCTGGGGGTCGTGGGATTGTGGCTGGCGATGATTGGCTTTGTCATTGCGCGGGCCGCTGCACTGCTGCTGTATTACCCGGGCCTGCGGCGCAGTATCGCGCCGTAATCCGGTTGTCAGGGCCTCAGGGTAGCTGCTGGTCGTCGTTGGGCAGGATGTGGGGCTCCATGTCCAGGCTGATAATCTGCTGGCCCAGCAGGATGACCTCGCCCCGGTAGCGGGCCTGGCCGGTGGAACTGAACTCAAACTGGTAGCGCCGCCGCAGGACAAGCACGCCGCTGGGACTGCGCACTACCCACAGGCCGCGCAACACCATGGTTTGGTCCAGCAGCTGCAGAGCCTGCTGTCGACAGACCCGGTTGACCTGCTGCAGGGCCAGGCTCTTGATGCGATCACTATGCCACCAGAAGGCCAGCAGCCCCGCGACCAGAACAGACCAGAACAAAAATTCAAGGGACAGCACGCGACTTTGCTCCTGGGTGGGATCGCGCTCACTGCGGTGCGGCAGCGGGGCGCAATCGGAAACGGTTGCTTATTACTATGGGTCGGTAATAGCGCAGAAAAAGAAAGGCCCCGATCCACGGATCGGGGCCTTTGCCAGTTTGCCTGTTATCGCGCCTGGTGGCGATAGGGGGTCGCGCTATTAGTCGCGATAAGAGCTGGTTGGCGGCAGTTGGGATCCGGAAAGATCAGCCGGAACGCTGCGCTCCCTGACCACGGTATGAGTCAGGGTGCCAATTCCCTCGATGGTGGCGCTAATGGTTTCACCATCGACCAGGTAGCCGGAGCCGGTGGCGCGCTCTACACGACCGGCACCAGTGCCGCCGGAGGTGCCGCTTTGCATAACATCGCCCGGGAACACGGTGATCAGCGAGGTCGCATACTCAATCAGCTCCGGGATGTTGTGGATCATGTCGCCAGCACGGGCTTCCTGGACAGTGACGCCATCCACCACGGTGATCTGGTGCAGGCGCTCCATCGGGTCGCCAAAGAACTCCTTGGGCACGATCCACGGACCATGGGGAGCAAACGTGTCGTGGCCCTTGCCGACAAACCAGTCGGAGCGCACGCCGTAGCCACCCGGTGGCCGGCCGCCACGGTCGGAAATATCCATCGCCACCATGTAGCCGAATACGTGGTCATAGGCGCGCGCGGCAGAGACATACTTGCCGGAGCGACCAAACACAATGGCCATTTCCACTTCGTATTCAATTTCGTCCCGGCCGTAGGGCATGATGACGTCTTCGCCGTCGCCGATGATGGCGCCGCGAGTCGGCTTCAGGAACAGGTAGGGGACGCCACGATTCTCACGGCGCTCCCGGGTGCGGGCCGCCAGCTCATCGGCGGTGCAGCCTTCGCAGGCGTGGGTGTAGAAATTCACTGCGGCATTCATGACCTTGCTGGGATACTGGATCGGTGCGCGGATATCCACGTCCTCGACGTCATGGATGTAGTCCGGCATATCGCGACCGCTGAGCATGCCTTCCTCCACCAGCCAGTTGACGATCTCGTAGACCCGGTACTTGAGGCCGTAGTCATACTGTTCTATCAAGCCCATCATATCGTTGGGCATATCCACCGGTGAATAACGAGGGATCAGTTCCATGGCCTGGTTGGCCGCGGCCAGGTCAACGATCAGGCTGTCATCGCGCATTACCAGTCCGACAAACTGCTCGTAGTCCACGGCGAAAGTGCCGACTTTATAGGGTTCGGCCGGTTCCAGGTCGACCTGGGCCATGCCTGGCGCTGAGAACAGCCCCAGGGTGACGATCAGGGACAGGGATAGAAGGGATCTTTTTATCATTGGTTCACTCCCGCAATGAGTTCGCTGCATGCGTTAATTGTAATTAGGTTGGCTGGGAATTCAGGTCGGCACCCAGCTTTGGATACCGGGTTGCTATTGTTATTGTTCGAAGCCAACAACTTGCCAGCAGCATCTGCAAGACGCCGTGCAAGGCTGTCCAAAGGTATCTCCCCGGGGGGGTAGATGTCCAGTACTTAACCGGGGTCTCGGCGCAGAATCACCAGGAGCGACGCCACCCGGACCCCGCCATTGCTGCGGTGTCCGGGCGATGCTGACCCGAGCGGGTGCTCGGTGCTATTCGCTGGCGGCGTGTTCGGCGTAGCGTTTGATGTGCGGCGCCAGGATTTCCAGGGCGGTCTGGTTGCAGGCGGGCAGTGTTGCGTCGCTGATCCGCAGCGCAGTGGTGCGCTCCCCCCAGCGGATCAACCCGGCACCCCAGGTGAGGCCGGCGCCGAATGAGGCGGTCAGCAGGTGGTCGCCAGGCTTGACGCGGCCTTCATCCACCGCTTCAGCCAGGGCCACGGGAATGGTGCCTGCCGAGGTGTTCCCGTATTTATGAACGTTGACGAACACCCGGTCCGGATCGACCCCGACCCGTTTGGCGAGGGCGTCCAGAATGCGCTTGTTGGCCTGGTGCGGTACCACCAGTGCCACGTCATCCATACTCAGTCCGGTTTGTTTCAGGACATCCTCGCAGGCCTGGGACATGGCTTTGACTGCGCGTTTGAAGACTTCCTGCCCCTCGAAATTCCAGCCGATGTACAGAAATTCATCACTGAGTCGTGAATAGGCTGAACCAAGATTGGTTATCTGAATGGCGTATTTGGCGTCCGCTTCACAGCCAATGCTGGCGGCAAGCAGGCCGACTTCCTGGTCGGTTTGTTCGATTACCACCGCTCCACAAGCGTCGCCGAACAGCACCGCCACGTCACGTCGGCTCCAGTTCATATAGTGGGATATGAACTCGCCGCCGATTACCAGCACCTTTTTGTGGGCGCCGGTTTTGATCAGGTTGGTGCCGATATGCAGGCCATATAAAAAGCCGGTGCAGGCCGAGTTTACATCAATGGCCGCCGCATTCACGGCGCCCAGAGCATCGGCCACCAGCGACGCAGTATTGGGGCAATAGCTGTCGTTGGTAAGGCTGCCCAGTAAAATCAGGTCCAGTTCTTTTGGATCCAGGTCGGCGGCGGCCAGCGCGTGCTGCGCAGCCACCAGCGCCATATCGGAAAAATTGCAGTGGCAGATGCGGCGTTCCCTGATGCCGGTGCGACTCGCGATCCACTCGTCAGACGTGTCCATGAAGGTGGTCAGGTCTTCGTTGGTGAGAACGGCTGGCGGTACGCACTTGCCCCAGCCAGTGATTTCGGCGTGATACATTCAGACTCTCCGGCGCATACGACTTCCGGCTCCTGCCGGTTGGCCATGTTGCTTTGTAATACTGTGGGTTCAGTCCTGTTTGTCTGGTCAGGCGGATTGGTGACCGGGGTCAGCGCTGAATTACGAGTCTACTATTCCCTTTGAGAAGCCTCGAAGGGTGTCGGACCAGAATAGTGGCCGGTCGCAGGCAATGCTGCAGCTCAGCTTCCTGCATGACTTCGGTGTCAGTCCATGACGCTGTCGTGTCCCCGAAAATCGGGTTAAGTGACTGACTGAAAACGATTATCCGCCTGGTTTTGTGAACCGCAAAAGAATACTCGATTTTACTCTGGCAGGATAGTGCGCAGGCCAGTGGAGCGCATTGCTTGCATCAGCAAGGCAAGGGCGCAGGAAGAATTTGCGGCTGCTGCGGTCTACTATCCGGCAATGGAGGCAGCAGCTGGCAACGGCTGGCCCTCACTGCCACCGATCGCAGTACTGGTACTGCGCGGGTAAGTGCGCGGGATATTGCGCAAACCAAAACGGAAACTGGAGAAGAATCATGCGCAGCGCGCAAGTCATGTCCTTGCTAGTCATGTTGGGTATGCCAACCGTCACGGCTGCAGATTTTGATCACCGCGCCTGGGATCAGCTGCTGGATGAGTATGTCCAGGAGTTTGATGGAGGTCAGGTCACCGCTGTCGACTATGCCGGTATTGCCGGCGCGAGATCGAGACTGACCAGCTATCTTGATTCGCTGGCGGCGGTGTCACGGCCAGAATTCGACAGCTGGGCGGAAGCGGAGCAACTGGCTTTCCTGATCAATGGTTATAATGCCTGGACCGTTGATTTGATCGTGTCCGAGTATCCGCAGATTGATTCTATTCGTGATATCGGGTTTCTTCCGGGAGCGGCATGGCGCAGAAATATTGTCAGCCTGTTCGGGGAGCAGGTGTCACTTGATGACGTGGAACACGGCATGATTCGCGGCTGGGACAGGTATCAGGAACCGCGTATTCACTTTGCGGTTAACTGTGCCGCGATTGGCTGTCCGGCGCTGCGTGCTGAGGCCTATACCGGTCCCGAATTAGAGTCCCAACTCGAAGACAGTACCCGATTGTTTCTGTCGGATCGCAGTCGCAACTACATCGAAAGCGATGCCGTGTATATTTCACGAATTTTCGATTGGTACGAAGAAGATTTTGAGCAGGGGTGGCTGGGCGTAAATTCCGTGCACGAATTCCTGGTACGCTACGCTGAGGTGCTGGGCGCGAGTCCGGAACAGCGCGCCGGCTTGCGGCAGGAATCGCTGCGCGTCCGCTATCTTGATTATGATTGGGGACTTAACGAACTACCTCGCCAGCGCGCCAGCGATTGATGCCAGTTCAATGGCAGGCTGGTCATGGTTCCGGTGTGCCCAATTAACTCCGTAATCCCGGCATGCCTGCAGGTCTGATCCAGATTGGCAGGCGTATTGGGTGGTTGATCCGTCATACTATAGTGTCATTCTGAGCCTTCCATTCTGAGTCTTCCATTTTGAGCCTTGCCTTGCGATACACACAGCTTGCGCAGTCCGCGCTGACCCTGCTGGCATTCGCCGCTTTGTTTGTTGCGTTGACCCTGCCCAACCGACTGGAGTGGATTGCTCCGGCCGCGTTCTACTATTTCCCTCTGGAGCTGATGCTGATCGCATTGTTGCTGCTGCTGCCGGGCCGTGCGGGTGGTATCAGCCGGGTGCTACTGGCGGTTCTGTTGGGGCTAAGCGTGGTGCTGCGCGGCGCCGATTTGCTGGCCCATGAGGTTTTTGCCCGGCCGTTTAACCTGGTCTTTGACAGCCATTTACTGGCGGATGCCAGTCACTTGCTCAATGGCGTATTTGGCACCGTTTTTACTATATTAGCTGGTGCTGCTGTACTGGGGGCGGTCGCAGCGCTGTGTTGGCTGGCGTTCAAGGTGCTGGGTCGCATCCAGCGTGTCCTGCGCAGATCTCCCAAACCCAATACAGCGGTTTTCGCTTCGCTGTTGCTTGGCTGGGTGGTGCTGAACGCCGTCAATTGGCCTCGGGCCGGAACCTTCGTCATCGATCAACTGGTGATTCATGCCCGAACCACTGCCGACAGCGTGCGTGATATTCGGCGCTTTGCGGGCACGGTCAATGACGACTACTGGTCACAACGGGTTGCGGCATCGGAGAGCCCCGATCCCGACCTGTTTTCCCGGCTGCAGGGTAAAGATGTTTATGTGGTATTTGCCGAGTCATACGGACGGGTGCTGCTGGAGCGCGAACCGTTTGTGGATTCGGTTTTAGCCACGCTGGGCGATGCGCAACAGTCGCTTACTGACGCAGGTGTGCTCTCGCGTAGCGCTTTTCTGGACTCACCTACAGTAGGAGGGCTGAGCTGGCTGGCACATGCTTCGGTGCTGTCCGGCGCCTGGATTGACAGTGAGACCCGCTATCGCACCCTGATGCTGAGCGAAAGAGCCACCCTGAACCGGCTGTTTCGCAGTGCCGGCTGGCGCACAGTGGCGGCGATGCCCGGTATCAGTATGGCCTGGCCGGAAGGACAGTATTACGGGTATGACTACATCTACAACGCGCATAACTTCGGTTACGCCGGTCTGCCGTTTAACTGGGTGACCATGCCCGATCAATATGTGCTGTCAGCCCTGCACGAGCGTGAGCGACGCGGCGACCAGCGCACTCCGGTGATGGCGGAAGTCGCACTCATTTCCTCACATGCGCCCTGGACGCCGGTAGCAGAACTGGTGCCCTGGGAGCAGATCGGTGATGGCCGGATTTTTGATGCCCAGGCCAGTGCCGGGCTGTCCCCCGAGGAGGTGTGGCGCGACACTGACAAGATCCGCGATCACTATCGCCAGGCTATCGAATACATGCTGGAGACACTGGTGTCCTATGTTGTGAACTATGGCGATGAGGATCTGGTGATTCTCTTGCTGGGGGACCACCAGCCCGCGCCGCTGGTGTCTGGTGACAAGGAAGGTAAGCAGGTACCGGTACATCTGATTGCCAAGGACCCGGACGTGATTGATGCCATCAGTGGCTGGAATTGGCAGCCGGGAATGATTCCCGATAGCAATGCGCCGGTATGGCGAATGGATACCTTGCGCGATCGCTTCGTGCGCGCCTTCTCCACCCAGCCAGCCGCTGGGGAATGAATCTGAAATCCGCGACTCTGGCGACGGCCTAGGTTGCTGGCAGGGCCAGAAAATCCTGGTGTCCGACCTCGCAGGTGCCGGTTGCCACATGTTGCTGACGAAACTGGCGCCAGTCCTCCAGGGCCTTTTGGTCAAGTGCGGGGTCCTGGCGCACGGCGTCGTAGATGCCACTGATCAATGCGGTCAGCATCACGCTGTCTGCACCGGTTAATTTCCAGGGGCTGCTCCCGGTGGTCACCCTGAATCCCGCTCGTTCAAAAACTGAGACCATTGTGCTGGTGGCATCGGGGCCCAGGGCTGGGCCCATTCCCTTGTCGCGGCGCTGGTCGCGATTGAAGGCCTGTAGCACTTCGTCGTCCAGCGGGTGTGTCGGCGTCCAACTGGTTCTGCCATCGTAGTTGAGCGCCGCATAGACTCCGGCGGTTCTTTTTTCGGGCGAGGTCGCCTGGGCTTCGGGCGAGATCGCCTGGACTTCCAGGGCGTCCACCAGGCTGTCCACAAATCCGGCAGAGACCAGGTCAAACAGTGCCGAGGCGGTTACCAGTCTGGCGTCTTTTAGCGGCAGTATTCCCGGCTGTCCGAAGTCAGCCTGGCAGGTTTCCAGCCGCCACTGCTCACCGTGTCTGCGCGCGGCTTCTGCCAGCAGCACCGGATCGTGGTCAACCAGGCGCCAGGCAAAAGCAGACTGAGGAGCGCCCGGTTTTGTGACGTCCGGCACTGGCTCGTTGCTGCTTTCGTTGCCGCAGCGCCCGGAAAGATACTGGCTCACCGCGCGCAGGGTAGAGCCGGTGCCGGCACCGAGATCTACAGCCAGGGGAACTGAACCGGTGCTGGGGTCGGACAATAACCACGCCAGCGCGCTGGCCAGTAGATCCTGGTTGCGGGCGTGCCGATCTGCCGGTTCACGCAAGTCCAGCCAATCAATACTAAAACCGCTCATTGCTGCTGAACCTCTTTAATTCGTTGCGCCACAACAAGCGCGCTATCAACCCAGGTGGGCAGTGTGCCGGCCGTTTCTCTGGCCCCGGAACGCAAGCTGCGTCGCAAGTGGTGGTCGGTAATGATGTCGTGCAAGGCCCGGCTCAGGGCCAAACTGTCGTCCGGCGGTACCAGCCGGCCCGCAGCTTCCGGGACCACATCGGGTACGGCGCCGGCCCGGGCCGCGATCACTGGCAGGCCTGCCGCGAGGGCTTCGGTAAACACCATGCCATAGCCTTCAAAGCGGGATGGCAGGACGAAAACATCAGCCTGCTGATACTCCGGGCCTGGGTTCGCTACCTTGCCGACGAATTCAATGCGCGCATTGAGTCGCTGCTGTTTGACCTGGGTCCTGAGCAGCTCCGCCCAGCGCGGATCAAATTCGTCGCTGCCAACAAAGCGAGCAATCCACGGCAATTCGCGCAGCTGCGCCAGCGCCTCGATCAACACATCATGACCCTTGCGCTCGGTCAGCGAACCCACGCTCAGCAACCGGACTGGATTTCCGTCTCCAGCTGCGAACCCGGTGCGTTCAGTTCCCGGCACGGCTACTGTGATGCTCTCGGCTGGCACTGAAAACTGTTCTGCCAAAAGCGTTGCCGTATAGGGACTGGTAACCAGAACCGCTGCGGCGTACTGCAGGGCAAGACGCTCGGATTGCATGAAGATTTCCCGCTGCCCGGCATCCAGTCCGGATTCGAACGCCAGCGGATGGTGGCACAGGGCAATGATTCGCAAGCGCCTGGCTTCGGCCGCCGCGAATTGGTCCAGCACGCCGAAGGCGAGTCCATCAATGATGACGGTTGCGGAGTCGGGAAGGTTGCCGAGAATTTGTTCGGCGTGGCGCAGTGTTTCTGGATCCGGACAGGGGAAGCCGGGGCCGAGGGAGACAGGTTCCACATCCAGACCCAATCTGCGTAATTCCTGAATCAGGCGACGGTCATAATGATAACCACCGGTAGGTGTATCCAGTTCACCCGGATAGGCAAAGTAAAGCGTGGCAGCATTCACAGGCGAGATGATCTGTTGCCCACAGGCCGACGTATCCAGCTTTCAACGCCGCTCAATGAGGCTCGATCAGCGTCGAACTTGCTTCGACCTGAGGGCCAGAATAACATGATCGGTCGGCTCCATACCTGAATACTGAGGGCATGATGACCAAACTAACGGTGACCCGCAAGGTCAGTACACGTATACCAACCGCCTACGGCGATTTTCAGCTGGCCTACTTCAGCAATTCGCTGGACAGTAAGGAGCACCTGGCACTTTATATGGGCGATCCCGCCAGCGTAGATACGGCGCTGATTCGGGTTCACTCGGAATGTTTTACCGGTGATGTCCTCGGCTCGCGTCGCTGTGATTGCGGCGAACAGCTGGATCGCGCCATGGCGATGGTGGCAGGCGCCGGTGTTGGTGTTATTCTCTACCTGCGCCAGGAAGGCAGAGGTATTGGCCTGCTCGAGAAACTTCGGGCCTACAACCTGCAGGATGAAGGATTCGATACCGTTGACGCCAACCTGATGCTCGGCCACGAAGCGGATGAGCGTGACTATTCCCTTGCGGCTTTAATGCTCCAGGACCTCGGAGTCAATTCCGTACGCCTGATCACCAACAACCCGGCCAAAATAATGGCCTTGCGCTCTGCCGGTATTGAAGTGACCGAACGGGTGTCTGTGGAAGTGCCCATGAATTCCGACAATGCCGGTTACCTGTTGACCAAGGCGCAACGCATGGATCACCTGCTGCAGCTCGAGCCGGTCAGTACGTGACCCCATGGAACTCAATCGCCGCATCGAGCAATGGCTGACAGGCGCACAGGATAAATTCCACGCCAGCCATGCCGATGCGTCGCGGCTTTCTTCACCCCATTCGTCTCCTGCACGTCCCTATGTAACCCTCAGCTATGCGCAAAGCTGGGATGGCAGTATTACTACCTGCCCCGGTGAAACCCTTTCCCTCAGCAGCGATGCTGCCATGGAACTCACCCACCAGCTGCGTAGCCTGCACGACGGAATTCTTGTTGGTATTGGCACGGTGCTGGCGGACAATCCCCGGCTCACGGTGCGCGCCTGGTCAGGCGATGATCCGCAACCAATCGTTCTTGATAGCAAGCTCCGTATGCCGGCATCGGCAAGACTTTGTCAGGATGGTGGGCGGCGTTGCTGGGTGATAACCACTGCTGAGTCGGGTAAAAAAGCCGAGGCAAGCAGTAATGAGTTCGAGCTGATCAGCGTCGACGGCGATGATGCCGGCCATGTTAATTTGCAATCGGCATTACAGGCACTGCACGAGCGCGGGATTCGCAGCCTGATGGTGGAGGGTGGCGCCGCAGTTATTTCCGCATTCCTGCGCGCCAAACTCGCCGATGCCATCGTGTTAACCGTGGCGCCCTTGCTGGTAGGCGGTTACAACGCTATTGACCGCTTGTGTGATGATGGCGGTTCGAGCTTCCCGCAGATTTCACCGCTTGCCAGTGAGCAGATCGGCGATGAGATGATTGTCTGGGGGCAGTTACATTACGGCGGTACGCCGACATGAGTAACCCGACTTCCAGTCACAGTTCCAGCGACCCGGTCACCGCATCGCAACTGTGGTTTGTGGCGCCCCGGCAGGTGGAGATTCGCGAAGCGCAGCTTCCACCGCTGACCGCTGATACCGTGCTGGTTCAGACCCAGTACTCGGCGATCAGCGCCGGTAGCGAGTTACTGGTCTATCAGGGGCTGTTGCCGGACGCCATGGCTCTGGACAGTTCACTGGAATCGCTCCAGCAGCAAAACAATTATCCCCTGCAGTACGGTTATGCCTGCGTCGGCGAAGTAATTGCAGTCGGCGAAGGGGTCGATGCTTCCTGGCTAGGGCGCCAGGTGTTCTCCTTTCAGCCCCATGTCAGTCATTTTTGTGCGGCTCCGGACCAGCTGATCGAAGTGCCGGCAGACGTATCTGCCCGTGACGCGGTCTTTCTGCCAAATATGGAAACCGCGGTCAATCTGGTGCAGGACGGGCAGCCCTTGCTGGGTGAGCAGGTTGTGGTGCTGGGGCAGGGTATCGTTGGATTATTGCTGACCGCCATTTTGTCGCGGTTTCCGCTGGCCGAACTGGTTGCGGTCGAAACCCGGCCCGAGCGACAGGAACTGGCCCGCAGACTTGGGGCGAGCAACGTGCTGGCGCCAGAAGCGACTGGTTCCTGGCAGCAACAATCCAGTCCAGACGGCGCGGATCTTGTTTTCGAGGTAAGCGGGCAACCGGAGGCGCTGAACCTCGCCATTAATTTGAGTGGCTATAGCAGCCGGGTGGTGATCGGTAGCTGGTATGGAAGCAAGACTGCTGCTGTGCAGTTGGGCGGTGAGGCACACCGCAATCGTCTGCAAATGATTACCAGCCAGGTGAGTACGCTGGCACCCAAGCTCAGCGGCCGCTGGGACAAGCAGCGTCGCTTCGAACTGGCCTGGGAGATGCTGCGCCAAATAAAGCCCCAGCAGTTGATCAGTCACACCGAGCCATTGGCTAATGCCGGGCAGCTGTATGCCAGTCTCGAGAAGCAGCAGCCTGGGCTGGTGCAGGCAGTATTCGAATACCGCAATTAAATTCAGCCAATGCTGTAAATGAATGATGTAAACAAGGAACCCGTATGTATACCGTAGCCGTGACCAAAGACTTCATCGCCAATCATTTTTTGATAGGGGGAGACTGGGGGGACGAAAACAAGCCCCATGCCCATCACTATGTGTTGGAGCTGCGTATCGAGAGCGAAGCGCTGGATAAGCACGGCTACCTGGTGGACATTGTTGAGATCGAAGCCGCCCTGGATGAGCAGGTGGCCTACTTCCGTGATGCCATGCTCAATGACAAACCGGAGTTTGCTGGCCTCAATCCAAGCCTGGAACATTTCGCCCGGATCCTCAGTGAAAAACTGCTGGCTGGTTTGACGCCGCCGGGTAATGGCGCGCTGACGGTAAAGCTGTGGGAAAACGAAAGCTGCTGGGCCGCCTACCGCAAGCCCTTTGGCGAGGCCTGAAGAGCGAATCATAGAAAGCGAAACACAGAAAGCGAAACAAGAAAGCGGAACACGAAAGACGAGTCATACAGCCAGCCAGGATGGCACTTCAGGGCCGGTAGACAAGATCAGCCAGAACGAAGGTCGGTCGGTAGCGTCAATCCCGGCTGGCAGCTTCAGGTTGGCGCTTAAAACTGCCCATACAGACAAAGCCAATCAGCAACATGACTGCGTCGCGCAAGCGGCTCAGGGCAATCAGCCCGCCAGCGGCAGCCAGCGGCAAGCCAAGCAGGCCAAACGACCACACCAGTGAGCCTTCTATGGTGCCCAGGCCACCCGGGACCGGCAGCAGCATGGCCAGCCGCATGGCCACCATGATCAGCACGATATCGTGCACCGTCGGCTTCAGCCCCAGGGCGTGCAGCAACACCGCCAACTCAAACAGCAGTGCAGCCCAGCCCAGCAGCGAAACCAGCACGGCCAGGCCGACTGTGGCACGGTGAGTCGTAAGCGCTTGTCGCAGTAAATCTATCAGTGCCAGGTAGCCTTCTCTGGCGCTGGGCCTTGTCTCCTGGTGGATGTCTACCCCGTCGCTGTTCCCTCTGTCAGGGTTCACCACAGTGCCCCAGCGGCCGGCAAAGCGTTGCAGGCGATCAGCCAGCCAGTCTGGATGCCGGATTGCCAGCGCCGCCATGATCAATAGCGCTGCAAGAGCCAGTGCCAGCAGCACGGCAGCTTCCAGCCATTCCCCGGCTGGTCCCATGGCGCTGTACAGCAGTAGCGCCAAGCCCGCGAGTAACACCGCGAAATTGGTTGCAGTTTCCATAAACCGCTCCAGACCGAGCGCGGCAATTGCCTGGTGCATTGCCAGGCCGGAGGAGCGGTGCAGCCAGTAAAGTTGCAGTGGCTCGCCGCCAAACTGTGGACCGGGAGTGACAAAGCTGACCGCGCTGCCAGCCTGTCGCAGTCGAAACAAGGTAGTCAGCGGTAACGGGCACTGAACGGTGTGGGTCAGAATTTGCCATCGTGTGACCGCCAGATAGAGTATTACCAGGTTCACGGCTATCCAGAGCAGCAGGTCGCCCCAGGCGATCTGCCCGATCCGGTCCAGCATCGCAGCCAGCGGTAATTGCCGAAGCGACCAGCCCAGCAGCGCCAGTGCCAGTAGCCAAAGCAACAATCCCAGAATGCGGCGATTCATGGCGTTTGCGCTGCCGGTGGCGTTGCCCGGCGGCCGCTAACGTGCAGCCAGTCGCGGACAAACCCCAGCAGCAGGGGGGTCATGAAAACCACGCCCAGAATACGGGTCACCTCACCGGGAATGGGCGGCCACAGACAGGTTGCCACCAGCCCCATCTGCCAGCCGGCCAGGTGTCTGCGCAACCGACTGGGTGGCAACGGGTATAGCGGCTTATCGCGCCGGCGTCGCCAGAACATGCCCAGTTGAAACAGGTAATAAGCGACACTGACCAGTAAATAGCTGGCATGGAGCTTGTCGATCAAAACTGCCAGCAAGGGCGCAATCACCAGCCCCAATGCGTCCAGTTCATTATCCAGTCTGGCGCCCAGCTGGGTGATTTGCTGCTGGCGTCGGGCAAGGAAACCATCCAGGGCATCGCCAATGGCGGCCCCGGTATAGAACACGGCTGGCAGGTAGGCAAACAATCCAGCATCGAGCCGCTGGCTGATAGCAAGAAAGCCCGCAGTAGACGCAATCAGGAAACCGCGCAGCAGGGTGAGCAGGTTACCGTGCCCAAGGTGTGCATAAAACCGGGCGCCGTCCAGGCTGCAGTTGAGATGCAATTGCCGGTATGCGCGCCACAGCACGGCTACCCAGCAGGCCAGGGCGGGCAGTAACCAGCTGATTGCCAGGTCGGTATTGTTCTGCTGACCCAGAACCCAGCTGCCAGCCAGGAGCAGTCCGCCGCCTGACACCGCAATTCGGCGCAATTCCCGGCGTAGAGCGGACCTCGGGGCTGTTGTGTCTGATCCTTTCGATGCGATGATGGCTGCCTCCTTGAGTCCGAATCGCTGCGTGAATGCTATTGACCTGGCCTGACCCTCGCAAGATTTAGCGCAGTATACGTCTGGCACCGTGTTCGCGACCATTCGCTGGCCACCGCAAGGATTCGTCACCAACCGACCGGTCAGCACGGGTGGCGGGTTCGAATCAGAGCGACCAGCGCCGCGGTCAAAGAAGACGGCCTGCAAGCCAGGCCGTTGAACTGCCGTGCTCATAGTTTCGTATACGCGTGTTTGGTCGTTCTGTTAACACAGCAGCGCTTTCACCATAGATGGTAATCATGTCCAGGAACAGACAGCGAAGCGGTAGGCGTTATCTCATTTCGCTGACAGTGGCGCTAATGGTGGGCGCCTGTGATGTGGGCCTGAAGGCCCAGCCACCGGCTACGGCAGACAGTCCCGCTGGCGAATTCTCCCGCGAGTGGCTTATCGAGCAGGCCCGCATTCGCTCGACCGAAGCGTTCTCGGTACCCGAACTGGCGCCAGGTAACCCACTGCGGGAGCTGGACTACGATGACTACCGGCGGATCTTTTTCAACACTGATGCGGCGATCTGGCGGAGTGCCGGCCACCAGTTTCAGCTCCAGCTTTTCCATCCCGGGTTTATCTACACCCAGCCCGTCGCAATTCACCTGGTGAACAATGCTTCGGCGCAGCCGCTGCCTTTTGATACCGGTCTGTTCAATTATCATTCCAGCCTGGTCCCACTGAAACAGGACTTTGCGCAGGTTGCGGATGTGGGTTATGCGGGGTTTCGCGTTCATCATCCGATCAACACCGCTGACTATTACGATGAGTTTCTGGTGTTTCTGGGCGCCAGCTATTTTCGCGCTGTGGGGGCGGAGCAGTTCTACGGATTGTCAGCGCGGGGCCTGGGGGTCAACACGGTGGGCCCAGGCGACGAGGAATTTCCACGCTTCTCGGATTTCTGGATCGAGCAGCCCGGCGCTAACAGCGAGCGGATCACGGTGCATGCCTTGTTGGACAGTCAGTCTATTACCGGTGCATTTCATTTTCAGGTGGCTCCAGGGGCACCCACGCTGATTGACGTCGAGGCCACCTTGTTCCCGCGAGTTGATTTGCCGCGAGTCGGGATCGCGCCGTTGACCTCCATGTTTCTGTTTGATGCCACCAACCGGGACCGTTTCGATGACTATCGCAATGCCGTCCATGACTCGGATGGCCTGCAGATTCTTCAGGCCAATGGTGAGACGGTATGGCGGCCCCTGAGCAATCCGTCTGACGTTCAGGTGTCAGCATTCGGGGCCACTGATCCGGTTGGTTTCGGTTTGCTCCAGCGCCATCAGCAGTTTGCCTATTTCAACGACGACGAAGCGCGGTATGACAAGCGTACCTCGCTTTGGATTGAGCCGCTGGGCGAGTGGGGCGAAGGCCATATAGAATTGCTGGAGATTCCCACTGGCGTGGAAACCAGCGACAACATTGTTGCCTACTGGCAGCCCAGTGCCGGGCTTGCGGCTGGCAAAGCGCATCGCTTTAACTATCGAATGTACTGGGGCGAGGAATCGCCAATCTCCAGCAACGTTGGGCGCGTGGTGAATACCGCCGCTGGCGCCGAACATGGCGGCGAGCGACTGTTTGTAATCGACTACAGCGGCGGTGACCAGATTCCGGATGTGACATCTGACCCGGAGGCAGTGCTGATTCACGCCACCACCAGCGCCGGTGTTATTACCAGTACCAGCGGCACACTGGTTGAAAATACCGGTGACTACCGGGCGTATGTGCGACTGGACCCGGCGGGAGCAGAGCTGGCGGAGTTGCACGTCACGCTCGAGGTGGACGGCGAGCGCTGGGGTGAAACCTGGCTTTATCGGTGGACGCCATGAACCAGGTATGGTCCACAACCCCGCCATCGGCACCGTTGCCGATGCCGACCCAGCTGCTGTCACAGCGCCCGGAACGACGCATAGCCGCCGAGCAGTCGGTACCGGTAATGGCTCGATTGCTGACCTTTGGCGGGGCACTACTGCTGACCGCACTGGCGGCGCGGCAGATGTTTGCCACGCTTCCCTTGAGTGACTATCAGGTATCGCTGGGCTGGGCGAGCGCCAGTCTCTGGCTGGTACTGGTGCTGTTTACGGTGACCTTCGGCTGGGTCGCACTGACCGCCATGGCGGCCGTGGCGGGGGTCTGTTTTGGGAACGACCGGCGCTGCGCAGCGTCTGATGTCGCTTTGCAAGGCAAGACAGTGCTGTTGATGCCGGTGTACAACGAAGATCCGGCTCGCGCCTGCGCGGCCCTGGCGGCCATGGCCGAAGAACTGCAGGCGCTGCAACTGGCTGCTGATTTTGAAATATTCATTCTCTCGGACAGTAACGAGCCGGAGTTATTGCCCGCCGAGGCGGCCACCGCGCAGGCCCTGCGCGAGGAGCTGTCCGGCATCATGCCGGTCTGGTATCGCCGCCGCCAGCAAAATACCGCCCGCAAGGCCGGCAATATCCGTGATTTCGTGTGCCAGTGGGGCGATCGCTATGACTACATGGTGGTACTGGACGCCGATAGCCTGATCGCCGGTTCGACGCTGGCGGCGCTGGTGCGCGAGATGGATGCCGACCCGCAAACCGGCATCGTGCAAACCCTGCCGCAGCTCTATAGCGGCGAAACCCTTTATGCGCGTATTCAGCAGTTTGCCAGCCTCGCCTACGGGCCGGTGTTTGCCCGTGGACTGAATGCCTGGCAGGGGCAAGACGGAAACTACTGGGGTCACAATGCCATCTTGCGAGTCCAGGCCATGGCCGAGTCCGCCGGCTTACCGAATATGCCCGGGCCACGGCCCTTTGGCGGCGAAATTCGCTCCCACGACTTTGTTGAGGCAGCCCTGATCCGGCGCGCTGGCTGGTCAGTGCGCATGCTGCCGGGATTGCCCGGTTCCTGGGAAGAATGCCCGCCAACCCTGCTGGACGCCGCAGTGCGCGACCGGCGCTGGGCGCAGGGCAATGTCCAGCATTTGTCGGTAATCTCCGCTGACGGGCTGCGCTGGCCGAACCGCATGCACATGTTAATGGGCGTGCTGAACTACGTGACCTCGCCGCTGTGGTTGATGATGATCGTGGTTGGCCTGCTGCTCAGTATCCAGCTGGATTGGCTACCCACCATTGCAGCAAGCGCAGACGGCGCCAACTCGGGGCTGCTGGTGTTCGATGCGCAGCGCATGACCGGGCTGTTTATTGCCACCATGACGTTGTTGCTGTTGCCGAAAGCACTGGGCGTGCTACACGGACTTGTGCAGGGCAGGCAATTCAGAGGAACAGGACAGCTCAGGTTTCTGCTTAGCGCCATTCTGGAACTTCTGGTTTCTATCCTGCACGCCCCGATTGTGATGATGCTGCACAGCAGTCATCTGTGGGAAATTGTGCGGGGTAAGGATTCCGGGTGGTCAGCCCAGCAGCGACGCGCCCTTGCCGTACCCTGGCGAGAACTACTGCGTCGTCATGGTAGCCAGACCCTGCTCGGTCTCGGCATCTTCCTGTTGCTGGTCGCGATGTCCTCGCCATTACTGGTGTGGATGCTACCGGTGGTGCTGGGGCTGATGCTGGCTATCCCTTTGTCGGCACTCAGTGGCAGTCGAGCGCTGGGGGAAAAACTGGCCGCCTGGGGCTTACTGGTGACGCCGGATGAGCAGTCGCCGCCGGTAATCATGCAGCGGCGCGAGCATTATGTTGAGCGCCTTACTGGCACTCTCATTCAGCGCGGCGACTGACTATCCAACCGGTATCTGAAGCCCTGGTTGGCCGCTGCGCATAGTGACAACAGCGCCCACTGTGCTAGGCTTTGCGGTGGAAGAGAATCGTCCCCGGTGGGGCGCCCGGACTTCAAACCCGGTGAAGTTTGTTACAAGACAGGCTTGGTGGGTTCGACTCCTGCCTCTTCCGCCACTAGCTCCTCCGGCATAGTCCAGCCAAGTCCGGCGAATCGCCAAAAACTCTGCAAATATCAGCCTATTTTGTCCCCTGACGTCCAGGCTGGTTTCCTGGCATCCGGAAATTGAAGTAACATCCTTTGTAACACCCGTTGCGAAGGAGTCGAACCGGATGCCCAAGCAAGTCGTTCCACTGACCAATACCAAGGTCGCTAACGCCAAGCCACGGCCCAAAGAATACAACCTGGCAGATGGTCGAGGTTTGTATCTCAGGGTAAAGCCCAATGGCACCCGGTCCTGGGTGTTCAATTACCAGGCGCCATTCACCAAAAAACGGTCGAATATCAGCTTCGGTGTCTACCCCGGGGTTTCCATCGCGCTTGCTCGTAAAGAGCGTGATATTTGCCAGGAGCTTCTCGCCCGGGAGGTGGATCCGAAGTACGCCCGCGCCGAGCGCCAGCAAGTTGAAGCGCTGGCCCATGCCAATACGCTGCGCGCTGTCGCGGAGCGATGGTTCAAGATTAAGTCACCAGACTTGACCGCAGGCTACGCTGAGGACATCTGGAACTCCCTGGAGAACCATGTATTTCCCAAGCTTGGTGATCGTCCGATCCACAAGCTGCCACCCAGAGATGTCATAGAACTATTGGAGCCACTTCAGGATGCGGGCAAGCTGGAACTGCTAAAAAGGCTTTGCCAGCGCCTGAATATGATCATGGACTATGCAGTTGTGGCTGACATTCTCGAAGAGAACAGGCTGGTCCGAATCGGCAAGGCCTTCAAGAACCCGAAAAAAACGCACTTGCCATCCATAAGGCCGGACCAGCTACCAGAACTGATGGCTGCAGTAGAGTCCGCGTCCATTCGAGCGGTGACGAAATCGCTACTGCTCTGGCAACTGCACACCATGGTGCGACCCTCAGAAGCTGCAGGAGCGCAGTGGGACGAATTGAATCTGAAGGCCAAAGTCTGGGTGATACCCGCAGAGCGAATGAAGCGCCGACGGGAACATACTGTGCCTCTAACGAAAAAGGCAATCGAAATTCTAAAGCAGTTGGAACCCCTGAGCGGTAGACGTGACCATCTGTTTCCCTCAGACCGTAATCCCAGGCAGTCGGCCAACAGTGCCACGGTGAATATGGCTCTCAGGCGCATGGGCTTTAAGGGCAGGCTGGTTTCCCATGGGTTCCGTTCACTGGCCAGTACAGCCTTGAACGAACAGGGATTTGAGCCAGATTTGATAGAGGCGGCTCTGGCTCACCAGGATCAGAACATGACTAGAGCGGCTTATAACAGATCAGACTATCTTGTCAGGCGGAGGGAGATGATGGAGTGGTGGTCCGATACCATTTCAGCGATTCAATAGAAACTGATTGCTGTCAGAACTCGGCTTCAATGGTTCGGGCCGTTATCAACGGCCATCTCAGAAGCCCGTTTCCGTAGATTTCTCCTCAGGCTACTCATTATTCGAGGGCGCGGTCTGCCGGCTATTGATATACCCAATTCAGGGGGATAGGCTACTGCGGTCGTCTTATTCTGGGCAATCAAGCGGCAGAGTGGCTGACCCTGGCTCCATCGAGATTGCCTGAACACAAAAGAATTAATAATGAATACTGAAAATCACTCCCAAACTGCCGCATTCCTTTGGTCCATAGCCGACCTTCTACGGGGCGACTTTAAGCGCTCCCAGTACGGCCGCATCATCCTGCCTTTCACACTGCTGCGGCGCCTGGAATGTGTGCTGGAGAAGAACAAGCCCAAGGTACTTGAGGCAGCCAAACAGCATCAGAACCGCCCGGATCACGCTCGTGAGCAGTTGCTCCTCAAAGCTGCCGGTCAGCAGTTCTTCAATGCCTCGCCCTTGTCTCTAGCCACGCTATCTGACACCCAGACTGCCGACGACCTGCTCAGCTATGTCCAATCCTTCAGCAAGGACGCCCGGGAAATCTTCGAGCACTTCCACTTTGAGGACTTCGTGCAGCAGCTATCGTCCGCCGACCTTCTCTATCAGGTGGTACAGCGCTTTGCCGCCGTGGATCTCAGCCTGAAGCGAGTCAGCAATTTCGGCATGGGCATTATCTTCGAGGAACTGATCCGCAAATTTGCGGAAAGTTCCAACGAGACGGCGGGGGAGCACTTCACTCCCCGGGACGTGGTCCACCTGGCCACGTCCCTGGTAATCACCGGTCAGGACGACAAGCTCCAGCCCAACCGCATCGTCACCATCTACGATCCCACCGCCGGCACCGGCGGCTTCCTGTCCGAGGGGGATGAGTACATCCAGTCCATCAGCGACAAGGTGACCGTGTCCCTGTTCGGCCAGGAGCTGAATCCAGAGTCCTATGCCATCTGCAAGGCGGACATGCTGATCAAGGGCCAGAATGTGGAGCACATCAAGCTGGGCAATACCCTGTCCGATGACCAGCTCGCCGAGCAGGAGAATAAGTTCGACTTCATGCTCAGTAACCCACCCTTCGGCGTCGAGTGGAAGAAGGTGCAGAAACAGATCGTCGATGAGAACAAACAGAAGGGCTATGACGGCCGCTTCGGACCGGGGCTGCCCCGGGTCTCCGACGGCTCGCTGCTGTTCCTGCTGCACCTGGTGAGCAAGATGCGCGACCCCCGCGACGGCGGTTCCCGCATCGGCATCATCCTCAACGGCTCACCGCTGTTCACCGGTGGTGCCGGCAGCGGCGAGTCTGAGATTCGCCGCTATCTGCTCCAGCACGACCTGGTGGAAGCCATCATCGCCCTGCCCACGGACATGTTCTACAACACCGGCATCGCCACCTACATCTGGGCGCTGTCCAACCACAAGGCCGAGGAGCGGAAGGGCAAGGTCCAGCTCATCGATGGCAGCAAGCACTTCAGCAAGATGCGCAAGTCCCTGGGCAGCAAACGCCAGTACGTTAGCGATGAACAGATCGAAGAGTTGGTGCGGCTCTACGGGCAGTTTGCAGAGACCGAACAGAGCAAGATATTCCCGATAGATGCCTTCGGTTATCGTCGCATCACTGTGGAGCGGCCGCTGCGTTTTTGTTTTTATGAGCAGGCAGCCCAGGAGGGCGGCGGCGTCGAAACGCTGAAACAGGACAAGGGTTTTCTCAAGCTGTCTGATGATTTGCAGTCGCGAATCACCAACGGTCTTACCAGCATGGCCGGTCATTGTGAGAAGCAGGGACCAATACTGGAGCGCGACGCATTCCGAAAGCAGCTCAAGCAAGCCACGGCCGCCGGAGGAGGCGCTGCAGGTGAGCTGAAAACCGCCCAGATCAAGCTGATCGAAAAGCACGTGAATTCAAAGGCCACCGCCGAGGGTGTGGCAGGGGAGATTTGCCAGGACAGCAAAGGGAACCCCGAGCCTGACTCCGATCTGCGGGACTATGAGAATGTGCCGCTGGGCGAGTCGATCGATGACTACTTTAATCGGGAAGTCATACCCCACGTCCCCGACGCCTGGATCGACAACAGCAAAACCGATCCGCTGGATGGCGAGGTCGGCGTCGTCGGCTTTGAGATTCCTTTCAACCGGCATTTCTATGTGTTCGAGCCGCCGCGATCGCTGGAGGAGATTGACCGGGATTTGAAAGCCTGTACCGACCGGATCAAGCAGATGATTGAGGAATTGTCAGCGTGAGTCTTTTGAAGTACGCAGAATATACTGATTCGAGCGCTGATTGGTTGGGCGATCTACCAACCTCATGGAGTCTGAAGAGGCTGAAATTTCTCTTCAATTTGCGCAAAAGGCCGGTCAAAGAGAGTGATGAAATCGTGACATGCTTTAGAGATGGCACTGTTACGCTGAGGGCGAACCGCCGTACAGAGGGATTCACCAATGCATTGAAAGAAATTGGCTATCAGGGAGTTCGAGAAGGGGACTTAGTTATTCATGCGATGGACGCTTTCGCGGGCGCCATAGGTGTTTCTGATTCAGAGGGTAAGTCTTCTCCCGTATACTCTGTCTGCGAGCCGCGTTCAGACTCTATATCATCTAAGTACTATGCCCGCTTATTAAGGCATATGGCACTATCGGGATTTGTTACCTCCCTAGCTAAGGGAATCAGAGAAAGATCAACAGACTTCAGATGGTCCGATGCCTCGGAAATCGTTCTGCCTGTTCCGTCAGCTCATGAACAAACCCAAATCGCCCGCTTCCTCGACTACGAAACCGCCCGGATCGATGCTCTGATCGAAGAGCAGCAGCGCCTGATCGAATTGCTCAAGGAAAAGCGCCAAGCCGTAATCTCCCATGCCGTGACTAAAGGCCTCGACCCGAATGTGCCGATGAAGGATTCCGGGGTGGAGTGGCTTGGGGAGGTGCCGGCGCATTGGCATATCTCTCAACTGAAATATGTTGTTGATCCAAGAAGCACAATCACTTATGGAATTGTCCAAGCGGGACCTGAATATGAAGGAGGGGTACCTTATATAAGAACTAGTGATATGAGTGGGGACCAATTACCAGTTGATGGATTTGCGCATACCTCACCAGAAATTGACAAGTCCTATAAAAGATCAAGGGTCGGACCTGGCGACCTGGTTGTATCGATCAGAGCGTCTATAGGTAAGTGTCTCCCTGTACCGGATCATTTGAAGGTTGCCAACCTCACGCAAGGGACTGCTAAAGTCTCGCCGGGAAAGCAAGTGACAAAGGGTTTCCTACTTGCATTGCTTAACGCAAAGTCTTCTCAATGCTACTACGACTCAGTATCTAAAGGTGCGACATTCAAAGAGATTACGCTGGATGCATTGAGAAGAACGCCGGTTGTAATTCCTCCATTGAAGGAGCAGCGGTTGATAAATAATTTTTTGGCCAAGAAAATAGGCATTTTAGTCGAGGCTGAAAGCGCTGCTGTTAACAGTAGCCGATTGCTCCGAGAGCGCCGGTCCGCTCTGATCACCGCTGCCGTCACCGGCAAAATCGACATCCGCAACTGGCAGCCTCCTGCCGATCAAGAACAAAAAGCCAAAAAACAAGAGGCCACCCATGGCTGATAGCCGGGAACTCCAGTTCCAGCAGGACATCATCGACGCCATGCTGCCCCTGGGCTGGCTGACCGGCCCTGCCAGTGGCTACGACCGTCAAACTGCCCTCTACACCGAAGACCTGCTGGCCTATTTCCAGCAAGCCTGGCCCGAGCGCTGGGAAAAGTTCAGCAAGAATAACCCCAAAGACCCCGAAAAAGTCCTGGTCCAGAAGGTGATGCGAGAGCTGGAGAAGCACGGCACTCTAGAAGTGCTGCGCCATGGCTTCAAGGTACCGGGCGTCAAGATCGACCTGTGTAGCTTCAAGCCGGACCATGGCATGAACCCGGACACCGAGCGACGCTACCGGGCCAATCGCCTGCGGGTGGTGCAGGAAGTGTCCTACTCACCCCATTACCGTGAGGGCGACTACAACCCGCGCCTGGATCTGGTGCTGTTCGTCAACGGCATACCCACCGCCACCCTGGAGCTGAAGAGCGAGTTCAAGCAGTCGGTGGAAAACGCCAAGCGTCAGTATCGGGATGACCGACCCATCAAGGACCCGGTGACCCGCAAGCCGGAGCCGCTGCTCACCTTCAAGCGCGGCGCCCTGGTGCATTTCGCCGTCAGTCAGCAGGACGTGGCCATGACTACTCGCCTGGCGGGCAAGGACACCTTCTTCCTGCCTTTCAACCGCGGAACCGAGGAGGGCGGGGCCGGCAATCCCATGCCGGAGGTTGAAAATCACTACGCCACCGGCTACCTGTGGGAGCGACTGTTCCAGCCCGATGCCTGGCTCAAGGTGCTGGGGCGTTTTCTGCACCTGGAGCAGAAGCGGCTCGAAGGCTTCGACGGCAAGGTCACGGTCAAGGAGACGCTGATCTTTCCGCGCTATCACCAGTGGGAGGTGGTCAATCAGCTGATCGAGTCCACTCGTGAGGAAGGCCCGGGCAAGCGCTACCTGGTGCAGCACAGCGCCGGCTCCGGCAAGTCCAACTCCATCGCCTGGTGCGCGCATCAGCTTGCCGCGCTCTATGATGAAGAGGGCGAAAAGCTGTTCAACTCGGTGATCGTGGTTACCGACCGCACCGTGCTCGATAGCCAGCTACAGGAAACCATCGCCCAGTTCGAGCATGCCAGCGGCGTGGTAGTGCCTATCCGGCGGGACATCGGCCAGCAGAGCAAGTCCGAGCAGTTGGCCGAGGCCCTCAGCAACCAGACTCGGATCATCATCGTTACGCTGCAAACCTTTCCGGCCCTTTTCGATGCCCTGGACAAGCGTCCCGAGTTGGCCGCCGGGCGTTATGCCGTGATCGCCGACGAGGCCCATTCCTCCCAAACCGGCGCTTCTGCCAGCAAGCTCAAGGCCCTGCTGGGCAGCGATCTGGAAGAGAAGGAGGAGATCAGCGCCGAGGAGTTGCTGGATGCTGCCGTGGCCGCCAGGGCGCCCAGTGAGCGCATCAGCTACTACGCCTTCACCGCCACCCCCAAGGCCAAGACGCTGGAACTGTTTGGCCGCCCACCGAACCCAGAGCTGCCTACGGCCAAGGACAATCTGCCCGAGGCCTTCCATGTCTACTCCATGCGCCAGGCGATTGAGGAAGGCTTTATCCTGGATGTGCTCGAAAACTACGTCACCTACGCCACCGCCTGGCGCATTGCCCATCCGGAGGAAGATGACGAGGAAGTGGACAGCAAGAAGGCCCGCCTCAAGCTGGCCCGCTGGGTACGCCTGCACCCCTACAACATCAGTCAGAAGGTGGAGGTGATCGTCGAGCACTTCCGCGAAAACATCCGCCATCTGCTCAACGGCCAGGCCAAGGCCATGGTGGTCACCAGCAGCCGGCAGGAGGCCGTGCGCTACCAGCTTGCCGTGCAGAAGTACGTCAGGGACAAGCAGTACGACGATGTCCACGCCCTGGTGGCGTTCTCCGGCTCAGTGCCCCCGGATGAAGCCATCCCCGAGGAAGTCACCGAGACCAGCAAGCTGCTCAACCCCGACCTGAAGAGCCGGGATCACGCCAAGGCCTTCGACACCAGCGACTACAATGTCATGATCGTCGCCAACAAGTACCAGACCGGCTTCGACCAGCCCAAGCTCTGCGCAATGTACGTGGACAAAAAGCTGCAGGGCGTGGATTGCGTTCAGACCCTGTCGCGCCTCAACCGCACCTTCGAGGGCAAGGAAACCTTCATCCTCGACTTCTTCAACGACGCAGAAGACATCCTCGAAGCCTTCCGGCCCTACTACAACAAGGCCGAACTGAATGATGTCACCGACCCGCAGATCATCTATGATCTGCAGCGAACTCTCGATGCCGAGGGCATCTATCACTGGGAAGAGGTCGAGAAGTTCGCCTTGGCATTCTTTGATCCCAAGGCGGCCAGCTCCAAACTCAGCTATTACTGCCAGCCAGCAAAGGAACGCTTCGCCCAGCGCTACAAGTTCTCCCTGGAGAATCGCAGAGAGGCACTGGACTATAAGCGCACGGCAGAGCGCAACGGCGATGAGGCCGGCCTGAAAAAAGCCGAGCAGGCATTGAAGGATGCCGGCGAGCAGATCGACCAGTTGGATCTGTTTCGCAAGAACCTCATGAGCTTTGTCAGGCTGTATGAATTCCTCTCCCAGATCGTCCCTTACGAAGATCGAGAGCTGGAGCAGTTCTGTGTCTACGCCAAGCACCTGTATCCGCTGCTTCGTATCGACCGGCTGGATGATGACAAGGTGGACATCGGCGAGCTGGAGCTGACTCATTACCGACTCACCAAGCGGGCCGAGCATCGGCTGAAGCTTAGCCAAGTTGAAGGGGAGTATGGAATTGATCCGGCCACAGGCATCGGGACGGGCAAGCCACACGATCCGGAGAAGAAGCGGCTGTCAGAGATCATTGAGGCGCTGAACGAGCTGTTTGGGGCCGAGGTGACTGATGAGAATCAGCTGCATTTTGCTAATGGCATCGCCAGTCGCTTGAGACAGGATCAGTCAGTGATGGACCAGGTCAATACCCATAGCTCTGAGCAGGTCATGCAGGGGAACTTCTCCCAGCGCGTGTCCGATGCGGTGATTGAGGCCATGCAGGATGACGAGAAATTGTCGGAGGAGGTCTTGTCCAGCAAAGAAAAAACTCGAGAGTTCGCGCTGGTCATACTTAAGTTATTGGCAGCGGGTTTCTCTGATACCAAAGGCGAGGATCGTAAGGAGAAACCCTAGCCGGCACGGTCGAGTCGTGCAGAGCATGTCTTTCAGTCAGCGGTTCTGCTCGTTCCATATTTTGGCCAACTGAGTAATACGCTCATGTTCTTCTTCCTCGTCGGAACAGGTTACTAGCTCGGATGACAAGTCGAATGTCGGTATCCTCTGGCTGCAGCCTAGGCAGTGTAGATAGATCAGTTTTTTCTCGCTCCTTGGTAAGGAGTAACTTTCGTAATCTACTTCAGGCTCGCCGCCGCATTTTTTACAGGGCAACAGATCGGGTTTTTCGAATCTGCAAAAGTAGTATGTGCGTGACTCGCTCATATCTCATGGATTATGCCATCACGGTGCCCAGAGACTACAGGTTCCTTAGGATAAGTTTACTGTGCACCATTTCAACAATTGAATAAGGGTGAGTGATCGCAGTTTGATTAGCTCGCCAGCTGATTCGAGTCGAACCTCAAGGAATCTGAAGAAATAGGTATTGTCACGGAAAAACCGCATACAGTAAGCGGGAGAGAAAATAAACTGGACAATTTAAAGCATGGAAGTGCCAACACTTTTGATTGTAACCCACTGAGTTCTATCGATTTGCGATCTACTAATAATGAACGGCTATGACTCGTTAGAGAAAATGCTCGATCATTGGTTTGGTTTTTCCTTCCATGAACTGCCGAGTCCTCTTAAAAGACGAGTGATTGCAAACTATTGGATTGCTATTTGGGACGATCTCACGCCTGCTCAACGCCGCAGTGTTGCAAGACACCACGACCATCAACATGATCCGGCGATTCAGGACGACAGGGAATTTTGGATTAACTTCTATGCAAATATTCAGAATTTGGAGCGCAAGATTGAGGAGTGGGAGCACGTGGATTCCCCAACTGCCCTGGACCTTCATCAGAAAGAGTCTGAGTTGCAAGCACTACAGGAAAAGAAGGCCCACCTTCTGAGGTTGAAGGATATTTTTCTAGAGCGGCGGTTCCTGCGGATTGTCAGTGATTCAGAGTCGGAATCAGATAAAGCCGATGAGAAAAACTACCTCGCATTCCCAGCGGCTCTGGAGCGACTCAGGAGACGGTTGAATACCTCAATGCAAGAAATTGCAGCCTGGATATTAATTGGGCCGGATGAAGGGGGGCTTACGGCCTTCTCGAAACCCAGGTATAGCTCAGGAGTATCAAGATTCCAGTTTCGGCCTGAGATGGAGCCTGACTACGAATCACTGCTTTTCAACTGCTGGTTTGCTGAGGTTGAAATCGAAAGCTTTAACCCGAGGGAGCGATTTATGTCAGGCAAAGCGCTGATTGCTCGTTGGAAAGACTCTGTTGAAGAGAATGCTAGGGATTTCATTCAGTCCAAGGTTATCGCTGGGGATCTGACCGATCTGCATTCGTTCAAGCTTGGTAAGGAGGCAGCCGCGCCGGCGTCTGAAGGCTCTGTTGGATTGGAAACTGGGCTTTTTGCCATGTCGCAAATCGAAGCGGTTGAGCGAGGACAGGGGATTAAAAACTTAAGCGACGAGGTGTTTATGAGAAAGAGTGATCAGGAATCACCCGATAAGCGCCGAGTAAGACTCCTACAGTGGATTGAAGTCGAAACTCGACTTCGAGGGAAGCATGGCGCAATAAAAAGAGTCGCAGAAAGAGAGGATGTAACGCGACAGCGAATTTCTCAGATAATTGATCGAGAGTCTGAGTAGTGTGTGTCTCGCCATGTAACCATCGCTATTGCGTATCTCTTGCCTTTTTCAGGTTGTATATAAAATTCCTCATATTTTCAGTCTCTTAGAATTTTCTTAAACGCAAGGTTGACGGCAAGACCACTTGCTGAAATCTAATAGCGAACATTCCATTAACCGCTCAATCGAGCCAGGAGTGTTCAATGCAAACCACCATTCTGCGATTGCCTGAAGTCAAAGCCCGTACTGGGCTTTCAAGATCGACGATCTATGCCCGAATATCACAGGGCAGTTTCCCTAAGCAGGTATCCCTTGGCGCCAGAGCTGTTGGCTGGATCGATAGGGAGGTGAACGATTGGATTTCTACGAGAATTGACGAAGCCAAATCAAAGGAGGGCGCAGAATGAGTAGGATATATCTCGTCGAACTCCACCATTTGGTTGTTATTCCAGTGACAATACAGGCTGCGGATGAGGATGAAGCCAGGCTATTCGTACAGGAAGGCAAGGGCAGTGCTGGCGAGCCTCTCCAGGAGGCTGCGGAGTGCAAAAATATCAGGCGGCTAGAGTCGGATTAAAAAATGGCCCGCAAACGGAAGGGAAAATCAGGTGCTATTGTTTATCCAGGCTTTCTTCACCTTCATAGGCCACTGCTCGATAGTGATGATTTCATTAGTCTGAAAGGCAATTCTATCAAGTTGCTTATTGATATTGGCCGTCAATATAACGGATACAATAATGGCGACCTGTGTGCATCATTGTCAGTACTTAAGAAGCGTGGATGGAATTCTAATCAGCAGCTGAGCAAGGCGCTGAAAGAACTGTTGTCTCGAAACTTGATTATTCAAACTCGACAAGGTGGGTTGGGAATGGGGCCAAGTCTCTATGCGCTGACTTGGCAACCAATCAATGAGTGCGGGGGGAAGCTGGACATCGGCAGCACTCTGCAGCCTCTCAGGAGCTTTGGTAGAAATTGAGACGACCACACCGTATTCCGGTGCAATATGAACCGATATGCGGTGCATAAGTTTGTTCGGCTGAACCGTGGGTCGGTGCATGCAGTACCGAATAGTGGTTCAGAAGAACTGTCAATTTAAGGGTGTCTCGCACCGTATTTCGGTGACCTTTATAATATATACCATACCAGCACTCGATCTGGCTGCTGTAAGTGTGAGACTGGATAACAGAAACTCCTGACTAAACCTAACTTTTTGGGGGCGGCAGGTGGATAGGTAGCTAGTTAACAATAGATAACATTTGAGCCAGTCGTACAGGTAGAAATTAGGCTGTTTAC
This sequence comes from uncultured Pseudohongiella sp., assembly GCA_965212375.1. Classification (GTDB taxonomy): domain Bacteria; phylum Pseudomonadota; class Gammaproteobacteria; order Pseudomonadales; family Pseudohongiellaceae; genus UBA9145. Next base: position 814,952 of record OZ243108.1, read on the forward strand.
TAAGATAGTTTGCTACATTTCACCGAGATTCGAATTATCTCTCAGCCAGGGGTTTCAGTAGTCTGATTCGAAATGTCAGAATTGTAGAAAAGCTCATAGCCTTCTCCAAACAAGGCGCTGCCAAAAATCGAGGTTAGACTTCTAAGTGGATATTATTGAGGACAGGGAGAATAGCTAGAATTTAAATATCAATATAAAACAAAGCTTTAGGAATAATCTGGTGTGTTGCCCCTTGAGTTTTCCCCAAGTTATACCGATAATATCCCCAGCTCATCTGCCATGTGTAGAAGGAGTTACGAAGTCGTCCTCTCTGAGGGCGGCTTCAGCTTTTTTCCCCTCGCTAGTCAAGATCACCCTACTTTTGAGCCTTTGAGTATCGCTCGAATTCCTTTCGAAGCTTGCGTTTTGTATGATCACGCTCGACGAGATACGCTGTCCACGGCAGGAGGTATCCGCGCCTTTCAGCCAACACCACTAAGTAGTCTTCCTGCTCTAACCAAAGATGTATTCTGCTATCACCCTTTTTCTCACTAACCCAAGTTAAAATGGCAGTATCTTGAATTTCTATGACTGGCTTGGGCCACCGCATACGTTCACATCTTCTTAAGTCTGGGACACGAGAGTCCTCATTGGCCCCTGTGGAGGTCATATGCCAAAAAGTAGCTTCTTTCCCGTTTGATATGGGATGCCTCTTTAATCCCAGGCGAGTACCTTCGTAAACTGGAGGATTGTCTATAAAATCGCTTTTGAAGATCTCATATATTGCTTCTATGTAGGCGTTCCAGTCGCCACCAAAATCATTAAGTGTGATTAACTCAGGGAGCCAATCTAGAGTCGTTGGAGAGCCGTTCATCCCTGAATCTCGGCCGCGTTCCAGTTAAAAATATTCACTTTATTTTCTTTGAGAAGAGTCGTCTTGATGAGTGTATACCTTGATCTTTCTTGAATGCGATCAACTATGGCTACTTTGGCAGTGCTCTCGTTTAGCCCTCGATTCACGTAGCTAACAGCCCCTATAAGCAAGTCAGCTAACTGTAGTTGTTCGATTTCATGCGAGTGAACGAGTTGCATCCGTTCTATGACTTTTTGAGAAAAATCATACATTCTGTTGCTTAGGACTTCATGGAGTTTGGCCACTTTCCGGGATCCGAGTGTATCTTTAATATCGAGGTAGATTCTGTATTTTTCTTCAGGGTCGAAGATTACTTTCAACATGTCGAAGTACATTTTGTAATACCATGTATCGTGGTCTTGCCCATTAAAAGCCTCGTGGTTTAATTTGCTTTTGTCGGGAATAATGAGAGCACGAAAATGCAAGTCATCGTCATCAAAGAAATAATCTACAAGTTCTGTGTAGAACCCAGTCTTTGCTGGCGAAATCTTGGTCCACTTGACCTCAAAGTCTCGGGGGAGGCCGTGTTTCTGTTTAATTTCTCGAAGTCTTAGCGCTATTTCTCTAGTTTTGTCCAAAGGGCACCATACAGCGCCCAAGACCATTGACTTTGCTTGGTCGTTTTCCAGGTGACACGATTCGTCGCAATAAATATTGAATACTTCCATCAAATACGCTCTGTTGCTTGAGATTTAGCGAGATCGAATGATTAATCAGATTATTTATTGGATAACACGCTTGTGCAATCGCCGCGTGGGAAGTTCGTTTTGCAACACCTGATGTAACACTTGCTTTTTATAAATTACCCATAAGCCTTAAGAAACAATAAGGTAGAGTATTTACAACACTCCTGCCTCTTCCGCCACTGCTCCCTCCGTTATAGTCCAGCGAAATCCGGCGAACCAAAAAGCTCTGAGAATAAAGGCCTTTCGCATCCGTCTAAGTCCAGGGTGGTTTCCTGGCAACCAGAAACTCTACCTTAGAACTGTATACTTGAAGGGGAAGCTTACGATGTCCGGGTTCACGAATTTACCGCCCCTGATTTCTGCGCCGGCAACATGTTTTGCGCCCTCGAATGTACAGATATATCTAACCTGTTCGTATTTCCAAGCAGTTACCCTGATTCGCTCTTACTTTGCCTTTAGTGGCGCATAACCTTGATGGTTGCGCATACTGGTGTTTTAATTGCGCATACTTGCAATGATTGCGCATATGCTGCTTAGGTTGCGCATAGAGGGTAATGATTGCGCATATCGCAAATCGTTGCGTATAGACGAGAGAAGAAGAGATGGCGAAACCTATATCTGAAGAACACTTGAAAGCCGTTGAGCAGGTCGTGGCTGGTCACCCTGAAAGTATTGGTGTCGCTCAAATTCTCAAGGAGTTGAAAGAAGAGCGCTCTCGCAGAACACTGCAATATTGGCTCAATCATTTAGTGCAGGAAGGTAGGCTGGTCAAAGAGGGGGAACGACGCTGGACTAAATACAAGCTGCCAGCGGAACGCACGGAAACTAAGACTGCCGCTAAGAAAGGGAAGGCAAGAGAGAGGGCAAGTATTGCTCTGGCCAAGCAGGCAAAGAAGGTCCGAGCGTATGTACGTCAACCAATAGCAGAAAGAAAACCCAGAGGGTATGAAAGAGAATTTCTTGATCAGTATCGTCCGAATGAAACTAGCTACCTCAACGAGAATGAGCTAAGTCAGCTTGAAGAGTGGGGAACAGCCACACAGAAGCAGCAACCAGCAGGAACCTACGCGAAACAAATACTAACGCGACTCTTGATCGATTTGTCTTGGAGTTCCAGCAAGTTAGAAGGCAATACATATTCGCTGTTAGATACTCGAAGGCTGATCAATTTTGATGAAGAGGCTGAGGGCAAGGAGCATCTCGAAGCGCAGATGATTCTGAATCACAAGGATGCAATTGAGTTTTTAGTCAATTCGGCAGAGGACATCGGATTTAATCGCTACACTATCCTCAATCTTCATGGATTGTTGGCGAATAATTTACTGGACGACCCAGGTGCCACAGGAAGGTTGAGACAAATTGCCGTGGATATCGAAAAATCTGTATTCGAGCCATTGGGGATACCTCAGTTAATCGACGAGTGCTTTGAGCAAGTATTGGCGTCGGCGAGCGCGATAAATAATCCATTTGAGCAAGCGCTATTCGTGATGGTGCAGCTACCATACTTGCAGCCATTCGACGATGTGAATAAGCGTGTTTCCCGACTCGCGGCGAACATACCCTTCATAAAGTCAAACCTGGCACCTCTTTCATTTAACGACTTGCCAAATAAATACTACACAGAAGCTATCCTGGGAGTTTATGAGCTCAATGACATAAGCATGCTCAAAGATATATTCATGTGGGCATACGAGCGATCAGCCAGTCGATACAAAGCTGTCCGCCAGTCATTGGGCGAGCCAGACCCATTCAGATTGAAGCACATGACTCAGTTACGTGAGATCGTACGACTAGTAATACTGGAAAAACTCGGCAAGAAATCGGCTTACCAACGCATTGCGGCCTGGGTTGAGGAGAACATCGCTGGAGAGGACAGGGAGAAATTTCGCGAACTAGTAGAAGAGGAGTTGCTGGGGCTACATGAAGGCAACTTTGCCAGGTACCAAATCCGGCCATCTCAATTTGAAGAGTGGCGAAATTCGTGGGACAAACGAAGTCAGTGATGAGTGCATCGAATCGCGAAGAATGGCCAGAAGGCCACTCGTGCTTAAGTTTCCAACGACAGGATGGGGCCTGGTTTAAGCAGCATAGAATCAGAGAATACTTGTAAATCTTCATTTATCAATGCGTTGATAAATGTATTCGGCTACTTCTTCTTCTGCTACTAGCTCTCCAGGCAGGTCCGGCAAGTCTGCCGCTTACCCGGTGCGGCGAAAATCAACGACGGAATGACGGAAACATGATTCAGTCAAACCACCCCTTAAAAAACTCCCTGGTTACTACTCCTGATAAGTACAAATATCGAAGCACAGCCTCAATCTGGCCTGAAGAGGATTACATTCTCTATATTCGGATAGCTTGAATCCTTTCGATTCGTATTTTTCTCTGCTGCCTTTGTAATAGAAATCATCATAACTGAGGCCAACTCGACACCTTGAGGAAAGGACAATTGGGATCCGCCTGGTCCAGCGTTCACTGAGGTAGTCGATCAGGTGACTGGCGATTGAGCCGGTACCCATTCCCGCGATCACTAAGCCGTCAATGCCCTCCAGGTATGCTTCAGGAAGGTGTGGTGACACGGTCATGGTCCATATGGGGACTTTTATGCTGTACAGGCGTTCGTGGTCAAGGTTGTTGTACGTTTTGGTGCGGGTAATTGTGTCATAGTAGTAGATGACTTCATTGCAACGGGTTTCCCCGATTGGACCAGGGTGTGAACGGAATGACCCGATGAGAGCGCTATCATCCTTGTGTACGTAGCGGGCCAAATGAATGCTGTCATTGAGGTATACCAGAACGCCTTTGTTGTTCGATTGCGGGGAGGCCGCGATTTTGAGGGCTCCAGAGTAATTGGCAATACCATCGTAGCCAGCTATATCGCTAGGTTTCATCGCGCCTGTTACGACCACCGGTTTTACCACGTCGAGTAACAAGTCCAGGGAAAAAGCCACCTCTTCCATACTGTCCGTCCCGGTTATCAGGACAATACCGTCATAATTATCAATTTCTGTGATAATTTTTTCTTTTATGGAAATAAGGGTTTCAAAGATCATTTCTGCACCAGGTGCTTTTCCTGCTGCAAAGAATTCAACGTCGCCTGGGAAGTCAGTTAGTTCAATCAGTTCTTGAGCCGATAGTGAAATCTCCATTTTTCCAGACACTTCTTTCTGAAAAATTGTGCCGCCAGTGGTGATAGTCAAAATTTTACTCATGGAATCAACCCCTCCCTTGTTAATGCTGCACTGGAATCTTGTGCCCCGTCCGGCGTTGGTTGAGCCGATTGCCCATGGTAATGAGCCGATTGCCGAATTCACAGTTGAGGCAAGGGGGCGGCTATACGTAGAGGACTTTACCCGATGAACACCCGTGGATGGACTTTCTTCAAGGCTTTTCTGCAGTCGCCGAAGGTGGTGGCGTCAATGGTCCCCAGCTCGCCCTATCTGGAGCGCCGTGTGGTGCAGGCGGCTCGTCTTGATATCGCGAAGACGGTAGTGGAGATCGGCTCGGGCACTGGCGGTACAACGCAGGCCTTGCTGTCCGCCATGGGTGACAGTAGTCGCCTGCTCGCCATCGAAAGCACCGCGGAATTCGTTCCTGTCCTCAAGCAGTTGGACGACCCGCGACTGACCGTGGTGCATGGCTGTGCCAGCAATCTTGTTGATGAAGTCAGACGGCACGGTTTCCAGGCACCGGATGCGGTCATCTCGGGGGTACCGTTCTCCACTCTGCCGGAGCCATTGGCGCGGCGGATTGTCGCCGACGTGCATGGAGCGCTGCGCGTGCAGGGCAGATTCGTCGCGTATCAATTATCCGAGCGGGTCAGTGACTACGCCGGTCCGCTGTTTGGCCAGCCGCATATAGAGCAGGAACTGCGCAACATCCCGCCGCTGCGGGTGTTTACCTGGGTGAAGCCTGAGGCGGCCCTGGCTGCATAGCTCAGCGCCGAACAGCCCCGGTGAAGCTGTTGTCGCCGCACTGCGAATCTTCGGGTTGTCAGCGTCTAGAGAAAAATCGCGGAAAAGATAAAGAAGAAGAAAATCGACAGGGCGGCGCCCACCGGCAGGGTGACCAGCCAGGAGACGAAGATCTTGCCGACCATCCCCAGATTGAGTGCACCGATACCACGGGCCAGGCCGACTCCTAGCACTGCACCTACCAGGGTATGGGTGGTGGATACCGGAATGCCGGTGCCGGAGGCGATGACCACGGTGGTGGCAGCGGCCAGCTCGGCGGCGAAACCCCGGCTGGGGGTGAGTTCAGTGATATTGCGGCCGATGGTGGCGATCACCCGGTAGCCCCACATGGCCAGGCCGGCGACGATACCGCCACCGCCGAGCAGCAGAATCCACATGGGTAGCGGTGACTCGGTTTCGAATACGCCACCGCTGGCGATCACGCTGTTGACGGCTGCCAGCGGCCCGATGGCATTGGCCACGTCGTTAGAGCCATGGGCAAACGCCATGGAGCAGGCGGTGAAGATCATCAGCACGCCAAAAACGCGCTCGACATTGCGGAACCGGTCATCGTCGTCAACGGGCAGATCGGGGATGCGGCGCAGCATGAAGACGCCGACTACCATGGTAATGACGCCGATGACGGCTGCGAACAGCGTGCTCTGCAGGAACGTCACTTCCAGGCCAACGTGGCTCAGGCCTTTAACCAGCGTGACCATAGAAATCACAAAGCCCACCAGAAAGATGTAATAAGGCACATATTTCTTGGCGTTGGCAAAGGGGTCGTCAGTGGACAGCACGAGCTTTTGCACCGACATAAATAGCAAAAAGGCAATGGTGCCGGAAAACAACGGCGAGATGACCCAGCTGGCAACAATGGAGCCAATCTGTCCCCACACCACGGAATCCAGGGAAATGCCGACTACCGCGAAGCCAACAATGGCGCCGATGATGGTGTGGGTGGTGGATACCGGCCAGCCAAACCTGGAGGCGATCACCAGCCAGATACCGGCCGCCAGCAAAGAGGACAGCATTCCGAACACCAGCAGTTCCGGCGATTCTTCAAACCCTGCGGTCTCGATGTCGATAATGCCGCTGCGGATGGTTGAGGTCACCTCGCCGCCAGCCAGCCAGGCGCCGCTGAATTCGAAGATCATGGCGATGATAATCGCCTGTTTGATGGTGATGGCTTTGGCGCCCACCGAAGTACCCATGGCGTTGGCTACATCATTGGCACCAACACCCCAGGCCATGAAGAACCCGAAAACACAGGCCATGGCCAGCAGCAGAAAGCCGTATTGGGAGATTATGTCAGTCATCAGGGAGTTGGCTCGAAGTCCGTAGCGCTAGTTTTCCAGGTGTCAGTTGGCCATCAGCAGCAGGACTTGCCCGCCAATTCGAAGGGAAACACCGGTGATTTCGGCAAGTTGGTCAGTGAGCTTGTACAGGAACATCACGTCAACTGGCGACAGCTCGGATTCCAGCTCGAAGAGCAAGGTCCTGAGCGCCATCTCTTTCTCGTCGCAGCGTTTTTCCAGCTCGTCGAGGCCTTCGATCATGCTGTCTACCAGTTCGGCTTCCTTGCCGCGGAACCCGGTTTCCAGCAGTTCATCCAGCTCATTGATGGTTTTTCTGGCCCGGTCGGAAATGTCCAGGGTCACGGCGTAGTTGGCCTTGATCGCTTCCTGCAGGGCTGCGGGAATGCGCATTTTCCGGGTGACCAGCAGGCGGGCTATGGATTTGCTGTGATTCGCCAGTTGGTCCTGGAGACGAACCAGCTCCAGCAAGTCCGCTCGCGCGAAGGGCAGAAACAGGCTGCGCGGCAGGTGGGTCTGGATGTCCCGCTTCATCTCGTCAGCGTCCTGCTCGCCCTCGGCGATGGTGTCGGCGTGACTGCTCGCCTGCTGCCAGTCCTCATTGAGACTGGCATTGAGCAATTCGCCCAGCATTGCCACGCATTCCTGACTTTTGCCCATGTGTTGCTCGATGGGCTTGATCGGTGACCGGCCAAACAATGCGCCAATGGGATTCGTCATTTGCTTTTCTTACCCGCTGTTTTGCACGCGCGATATTAAAACACTCCCGCTGCGTCAGGACCAGACTAATCGGGGAAAAATAGCCCGGGAAATTATGACCGGATTGTCATAATGAGTGCCTCGGAAAGCACGGGAATTCTGGTGCGAGAGCCGCCAAATGGCTCTTCAGCAATCGCCGCTATCTTGCTATGTTGCACAGTCGGGCGCACATCTGTGCCGGCCGGACTTTACGTAACCCGCAGCTAACTTACAGCTAGCTAATTTTGATTAATGCGTCACGATCACGCGCTGCAATCCCAAGACATCGGCAGCGTTGGGTCACAAGCAGAACACAGGAAAGAAGTAGATGGTCAAGATCAATTTTGTTGAGCATGATGGCGAAGAACATCCGGTGACGGTTTCCCCCGGGGGGAGTGTGATGCAGGCGGCGGTCAGCAATGGCGTACCGGGGATTGATGCGGACTGCGGCGGCGCCTGTTCCTGTGCCACTTGTCACGTCTATGTGGCGGAAGACTGGATCGACAAGCTGGAGTCCATCAACCCCACCGAGGATGCGATGTTGAGTCTGAGCGCTGACCGGCAGGCGAATTCCCGGCTGTCCTGCCAGATACCGGTCACCGAAGCCCTGGACGGGCTGGTGGTGACAACACCGGAATTTCAGTATTAGACGCTTATTGCTGGCTGTGAATGGGGCGCAAGCAGCGCGCCCATGCACATGAGCCGGAATTGAGTCGCAACAGTAGAGCCAACAGGCGAGGCAGAGTTTCCATGACAGATTCAGAGCAGCAGACAGGTCGACACAGTCGTTGGAGCATGGTGGGCAAAGACCCCTACGCGCTGCCGCTGGACGAGATTGACCTGTCCCATCCGGGTATCTGGCAGGCCAACGAGTACCTGCCGTTTCTGGAGCGACTGCGCCGGGAAGATCCGGTGCACTACTGCCCGCGTTCAGCTGTGGGGCCATACTGGTCGGTGATGAAATACAAGGACATCATGACCGTCGACACATCGCCGCAGATCTACTCCTCCGAGCCCACCGTGGGCATCGTTGATACCTACGAGGAGTTCACACTGCCCATGTTCATCGCCATGGATCCGCCGAAACACGATGAGCAGCGCCGTATTGTGCAACCGGTAGTGGCGCCGGCGAATCTGAAGCAGCTGGAAGGATTGATTCGACAGCGGGTATGCAACATTCTGAACGATCTGCCGACCGGGGAAGAGATTGACTGGGTCAAGCATGTCTCAATCGAATTGACCACGCAGATGCTTGCCACGCTGTTTGATTTTCCGTTCGAAGACCGGCACAAACTCACCTACTGGTCGGACGTCGCGACTGCGATCCCGGGGGGAGGGGTGGTGGAATCCCAGGAAGAACGCTGGGCCGCGATACAGGAATGTCTGGCCTACTTCACCCGACTCTGGAACGAGCGCGTGAACGCCGAGCCAGGCAATGACCTGGTGTCCATGCTGGCCCACGGTGATGCGACCCGCAATATGCCGCCCATGGAATACCTGGGCAACATTATCCTGCTGATCGTGGGGGGCAACGATACCACCCGCAATTCAATTACCGGTGGCGTGCTCGCATTGAATGAGAATCCGGGAGAATACGACAAGTTGCGCGCCGATCCGGGACTGATCCCGAATATGGTGTCGGAGATTATCCGCTGGCAGACACCGCTGGCCTACATGCGCCGCACCGCGCTGCAAGATACCGAGCTCGGTGGCAAGCAGATCAAGGCAGGCGACAAGGTTGTCATGTGGTATGCCTCGGGCAATCGGGATGAAGAAGCCATTGAGCGCGCTAACGAATTTGTGATTGATCGGGACAAGGCGCGACAGCACCTGTCTTTCGGTTTCGGGCTGCACCGCTGCATGGGCAATCGTCTGGCAGAAATGCAGCTACGTATCGTCTGGGAAGAAATACAGCAGCGCTTCAGTTTCGTGGAAGTGGTGGGTGAGCCGCAGCGAGTTTATTCCAGCTTTGTCAAAGGCTATACGAGTCTGCCGGTTAAGCTTCACGCGGCCTGATCTTTGTCCGCTTGGATGCTGGTTGGTATGCCCTGCGGCTAGTCGTCATCCTCGACAAAATAGAACAGGCAATCCTTGCGTGCGATCTCCGGATTGGACGTCACCATAAACAGTTTCAGGCGCTGACTGGGATACAGCTTTTCGCCCTCTAACCGGAAGTAATCCGACACACACTGCTCGCCATTGATGCGCTTTGCTGACAGATTGGCGGACAGTCCTCCAGATACAAACCCCAGCAGGTTCTCCGGGTCTACAAAACCAAAGTTATAGTTTTCGATGTCCGGCAGTAACGTGACGCCGTCGCGTACCAGGCGGTGATCGCCAAAGGCGATGTCGCTCCCCGCAACCAGTTCCATGCGAATCGGGTTATGAAAAAACTCCAGGGTCATGTCCGAGTGGTCATTGCCCAGCACGTTTTCGATTGTCATGTAGCGAATCAGGCCCTCGGTGGCCAGCAGGTTGGATTCGCGATCCTGGGCGCCACCGCATTCGATGGTCACCGTTGGCATCAGCGCATCGCTGACTTCCATCAGAGCCCCCAGTCTCAGGTCGGTGACAATCAGCCGATGGGTGAACAGGGACACCAGTGAGTCATGCAACTCATCCATAAACGTGGTCACGCCAAAGGAGGGGCTGGAACCGGAGGTGTTGTGGATATCGATCAGGCTTTCAGGCGATAGCCGCGCCAGTTCGCCGAGCAGCGCCTGGGCCAGTTCGTCTTCGTCCGAATCGTCAAACGGCGCATTGAAGCAGCGATTCAGATCCTTGTGATGGGGCAACATCCGATAAATGAAGCCGGGCGACTGCTTGGCGGCATCCACGTTGAGAATGAAAAAGTGCATGTCGATCAGCGGGCGGATTTTCTGTCTGAGCACCTCGTGGATGGCAAACAGGCCGGAGGGTTCATTGCCGTGCAGCAGGGTGGCTACCGCGCGGCTGCGCTGCCGGTTCTTGCCGTGGATATGGATGTGGGTCGGGCCTGGCAGCGCGCGCAGGAATTCTACCGCCGTGGCGCCAATGTCCTCGGGGCCAGGATTCACCAGCCGGTGGAAGAGAGGAGAAGGCTGCGGGGCGCGGTCAGCGCCAGCGGTTATTTCCATTGCGCAACCGGGATATTCTCAGCGGAGTTCTGGGCATACTGACGAAACATTTCGGTCAGCGCATCTCGCTTGTGCATATCCTTACGCAATTCCTGCACCTTGTTCAACTGCCATTGGGCACCGGTTTGCCGCTGTGCCAGCCGTTCTTCGATGACCTTGAGTAGCGGCATGAAATCCTGCTCAACAAAGCCCATGGCAACCAGGTGCTCGGGGAGTCGGGGTAGTAATTTTTCCAGAATCTGTGGAACTGAAAAATATTCCGGTTGGCTTTGCTGCAGGGATGGCCAGAACAGTTCGGCGTCCAGTCCTTTCTGCGCGGCGCGATAAAAATTCGCGGTGCAGTAGTTAAAGGGTATTGCCGGTAGCAGCCCGCGTATTTCGCTCTGCATGGTTTTAGCCAGGCCGATAGCCAGGGCGGCATTGGCAAGCATATCAACCAGGCTTGGGCCGGCGGGTAGCGAGCGCATCTCGATCCGCAAGTGGCCGTCTCCATGAGGATCGTATACCGGCCGGTTCCACCACCAGATAGAGCCCTGGTGCAGGCGCAATTCATGGAGCGATGGGGTGCCGCCGCTGTTGGCGACGGCGACCGGATCTTCGGTATTGCAGTCGGGCAAAATAGGGCGGTAGAGCAGTGCCGCTTCGGCGAACAGTTCCAGAGCGCCATCGCGAATCCAGTTGGAGCCGAAATTCACCCGGGCGGGAATTGGGTGCAAGGTGTCCTTGGAACGACTGTCGATTGACTGCTTGAACAGCGGAATCCGGGTTTCCTGCCAGAGTCGATGACCAAACAGCGTCGGTGAGTTCGCGGACATGGCAACCACCAGGGGAGTCACCAGCTGCACCGCATTGTAAAAATCCGAAAATTCCCGAGGTGGCACCCGGAGATGGATTTGAAATGAGGTGTTGGCACCTTCGAGGGTGACATCGTCCATCGCCAACTGCAGGGTTTCTTCACCCTCGATGGCGATTGTGAACGGGCCACCACGAATTTCAGTCAGCGCATTGGTCAGTGCCTTGAAGCGCTCCAGCGGGGTCATGACATGGTAGCCGGTGTCCGATTGCTGCAGGGTTGGCAGGATGCCGATGGGCACCACTTTGCCATCCCACTGCGCGGCACAGGCATTGATCTTGGCCAGAGCCGCTCTGGCTTCTTTATCGGTGTGGGTGAAGCAGCTGTCTTTCAGCAGGCAGGGACTGAAGTTGTATTCGAGATTATAGCGGTTCAGCTCAAGAGTCAGCTGCGGATCATTCAGCTGATTGCGAATCTCCTGGTTAACAAGTAGCGGCTGTCCCTGATTGTCGACGATGTACAGTTCCAGCTCGGCGCCAAAAGACAGATCGCCCTCGCCAAAGTCGGGGCGCGCCAACACGATTTCCAGGGCTTCAAGATTGGCCCGCAGGCGCTTGCTGAAATTGTTGAATTCGTCGTCGGTAAAATTTGCGTGATCGAGTTCGAGTCCCATTCCCTCATCCAGGCGCCCGGCAAAGCTGCTACTTAGTAGAGTAGCAGCTTTGAATTAAACCGGTAAAGGAATAGGCAAGAACAGTCGGTGGCAGCGATATCCGGCTCTGGCGAGTGACCTAGATATCCTCTGCGGTGGGAGACAGCTCACCGTAGATATTCATGGTGGGTAGCCCGGGTTTAAAGTCGATGTGGCACCCCTCGCAGACTTCAACGATCTCGTCCCCGGCGCGGCTGATCAGTTCAACGTCCTGCGAGCGCGCGGCATTCACAGCGCGGCCGGCAACCGCAGACAACTGCTCGGAATACTCCTGCCAGCCCTCACGTTCGGTCCACTGGCGGTCCACCGGGCCGGTACCGGGAATCGTCAACAGGGCGCCGCCCACCTGAAGCTGACGTGCCAGGTGTTCGAGTTCTCGCCAGTCACGGTCGGTTTCGGGATTGCGCCAGGCCGCTACCCAGATCGGGTCTGCGGAATGGTTGATCAGAGACGCCATCACCTCGTTGATGCTGATGGGTAAGGTAAATTCTTCACTCTCCGCCTGGTTCGATGGAGTGCAGCCAACCAGCAACAGCGGAGCCAATAGCAGGGAAAGCAGAAGCGTTTGCAGTCGTAATGTCTTTGATCCGGTCATAGCGAATGTTCCCTTGAGGATAAACTTTCCACCAGTGTGCGCCGCGCTGGTGCCATGGACAACAATTTGCTGAGGCATGTTTGATGCAGGTCAAGGGTCGTCAATGGCAAAGCTGTGCGGGATTGCCGGCAGCGGTGAGCTAGCGTGCGAGAAATGACAGTGGAAACGGCAGATAGCGCGACCTTGACGCTCAGGATTCGTTAGCCGTTTGCTGGCCGCCCGGGTTTCTCAGGAAGCGCAGATTCTCGTCCCGCCGGGTAAGCCCCGCCCGATCGAAGTGTTCCAGGATTTCGATGCACAGATTTCGGCCGATGCCGGATGCATCGCGAAACTGGATTACCGAAAAGCCGCCATCGGTTTGCTCGTTTGCCAGCTGCTCGGTGAAGCGGGCCAGCTCATCCAGCGTCTCCGGAAGAAAGTGGCGGTTATCGGCAACCTTGATGAGCTGGCCATTGCGACAGGCCTGCTTGAGAATGGCCTCAACCTGTTTCAGCGGCATGCCGGTGCTGTCCACCAGCTCATGGGTTCTGGGAGGTATCCGTCCCGCCTGGGCCAGCAAGGGTTGGATCTTGCGGATGAACAGTTTTTCTTCCGGGCTGGCTTCGTGGCGGTGGTCAGGCAGATGCAAATCGCCGCCGGTTCTGTGCAGCAGGTCCAGCGCCACCAGCTTGTCGATAACGGCCTGAAACAAGGTCATCGAATACGAAAATTCACTGTTGCTGAACAGCGCCGTCTCATTGGCGCCGGGCTTGCTGGGCTGCTGTTTGTGGAAAATGCGAACCTGGTTGAGTACCTCTTTTGCCAGGGCTTCAAAATGTGCCCGCGAAAATAACCAGGCGTTATCTTTACGGTCGGTAACCGTGGTGGTATTGCGGTCACCGTCGTTTAGCGCAGTGAGGATTTGCGCAAGGTCACCTGCGGTAAGATTCCGGCAAAGGCGAAATTTATTGAGGTCGATACCGCCGGGAGCGACCTCGAGGGCAGCTGCCAGGGCCGCTTTGTCATTGCTCTGGTGGAGTGCATCCAGCAGATCCAGTCGCTCCCTGCTGGCTCGCTTTCGCCTCGGCACGAACGTATCAATGACCACACCGCCGCCCAGAGTTTCGCGACCGGTCGGGTCGCGGATAATGAACCGGTCGCCGTAATGACAAAAAAGGGATTCCTGGCACCGTAGCTGAAAAAACTGGCTGTCGCCGGTTCCCAGCTGCCTTAGATTCACCTGGTAGTGCGCGGCGCCAAGGTGCAGGTGATAGGGTACTCCCGGTTTCGGAGCTTGCGGTGCTAACCAGTGCAAATGCGTATCAAACCGTGTGGTCGGATGATACAGCGCGCGCTCCAGTAGCCAGTCACCGCGTTTCAGTTCATCCCAGGACAGCGTGGACAGGTTGAGCGCCGCACGTTCACCGGCACCTGTAGCGGCTACCGATTCCTTGTCTACCCGCAGGCCGCGAATCCGGACATCGCTTCCGGTTCGGCTGTGGGTGACGATATCGTCCGGCCGCGCTTTTCCGGCGATCGTGGAGCCGGTGACTACCGTGCCGATGCCCTTGACCGTAAAGCTGCGATCAACCTGGAAGCGGAAGTGTCGTTCGGGTTCGGCAGCACTGCGTTCATGCCTGGTTGCCGCTGTCTCCAGTAAGCACTGCCTGAGCGTATCAATGCCGGTATTGTTGATGCTGGAAGTAGGTACCACCCTGGCGCCAGCCAGGCTGGAGTCACGCAACACACCGGCAATCTCATGTTCCAATTGCGTCACCGTGTCGGAATCACAAAGGTCGGTTTTGGTAATGGCCACCACTGCTCTGGAGACATTGAGCAGTTTCAGTATGGTGATGTGTTCCCGGGTTTGCGGCATGATGCCGTCGTCTGCTGCTACGACAATCAGGGCAAGGTCAATGGCGCTCACGCCAGCGAGCATGTTGTGGATGAAATCCCGGTGTCCGGGAACATCGATAAAGCCGAGCAGGCAGTGCTGTTCTGGACTGCTGTTTGGCAGCGGGCAGCGGGTGTAGGCAAACCCCAGATTGATGGTGAGGCCACGGGCTTTTTCCTCGCCGAGTGTGTCGGTATCAACCCCGGTTAGTGCTTTGACCAGCGCGGTCTTGCCGTGGTCCACATGACCAGCGGTCGCTATTATCAGGCTCGATTGGTGTGCCCTGAACGGCGCGCTATCTGGGCTGGTTGATTGCAATGGGAAATAGCCACATCGGTGCAGGTTGAAGGTAAGAAACCCGGCAGCTGGCTTGCTGCCTGAACGCGCTCATGGTCCAGGCTGAGCAAGCTCAGTCAGATGGCGGGCTGCGGTCTATTGTATTTGATTATGTAATAGGCAAATACCGCGACGATCGCCAGCATCACCACAAATCCGGCATTCAAGGCGCCGCCTGCCAGGTTCACAATGCCAAAACCAATGGCGCCGGTCATCAGTGCATAGTAGCAAAATGCCAGCAGGGTTTTGCGAATGACTGCGCCCTCCTGGCCCACCAGACCGGCTACCGCTGAGGCAGCCACCACGTTGTGCACGCAGATTATATTGCCGGACGCACCGCCAACCGCCTGCAGGGCGACAATCCAGGTGGGGTCAGCCAGGATCCGTTCTCCCACGCCAAACTGGAACAAGGAAAACATCATATTGGAAACCGTGTTACTGCCCGCCACGAAGGCCCCAAGGCCGCCGATAAAGGTGGCGAAGAACGGCCATGCCGAGCCGGCGATATTGGCAACGCCTTCCGCCAGCGCGATGGGCATCTGCTCAAAGCCGGCAGCGCCACCGCTGGTATTGATGAACACCTGGACCATGGGCACGGTAAATACCAGGGCCGTGGATGCGGGCAGTAGCGTTACCAGCGAAGCACTGAATCCCTGTTGATACTTGCGCAGTGGCAGGCCGTGCAGGCCGATAGTCACCAGTGAGGCGATAATGAAAATGGTGCCTGGTGACCATAGCGGCTGAAATGAGGCGGAGATGGTGCTGCCAAAAATGGCGGGCCATGCCCAGGTCAACAGCGGATGGTCGGCGCGCAGCAGCGCTTCCAGGTCAAGAGTCGGCAGGCGCGTCAGTACCAGAAGTCCAGCGACCACCAGATACGGCGACCAGGCGCGGATCAGCCCCATGTCCGGCATTTCTTCGTGCGCCGGGTCGACGTTCTGCAGCTTGCCGGTCCAGTCCTCGGGCCAACGTGAGCGCTCCTCGAATTGCCACAGTTCGTCTTTATCCGGCATCAGGAAGCCGGAGCGGGCCGCGGTGACCACCACGGCCAGGCCGATCATGCCGCCAAACATGGAGGGGAATTCCGGGCCCAGGAAAGTGGCCACCAGCAGATAGGGGATGGTCATGGCAAAGGCGGAAAACAGTGCGAAGCGCCAGACCTTGAAGCCATCGGCGAACGAGCGATTGGCGCCAAAAAAGCGGGTCATGGTGGCGGTAACCAGCAGCGGTATAAAGGTCCCGGCGATGGCATGCAGCAGCGCGACCTTGACGGCGATGTAATCCAGAAACTGGCTCCACTCCGGGTATCCGCGTGAGATGGCGTAAGCGGCCATCTCCGGATCAGCCGACAAGCCACTGCTGACGCCTACCAGAATCGGAGTACCCATGGCACCAAATGACACAGGCGTGCTCTGGATGATCATGCCGGCGACCACCGCGGCCATGGCCGGGAAGCCAAGGCCTACCATTAGCGGGACCGCTACGGCGGCAGGGGTGCCAAACCCGGCAGAACCTTCGATAAACGAACCGAATAACCAGGCAATAATGATGACCTGGATACGGCGATCAGGGGTGATGTCGGAAAAGCCCTTGCGGATCACCAGAATGGCGCCGCTTTGCTGCAGGGTGTTTAGCAGCAGGATCGCGCCGAAGATGATGTAGATCAGGGTCCCGGCAACGATCAGGCCGTTGACGCTGGCGGCCAGTACCTTGGTCGTCGGTACCTGCCAGATTCCCAGTGCCAGGGCCGCCACCACCAGGTAAGCAATGGGCATGGCGCGGCTCGCCGGCCAGCGCAAACCAACCAGGAAAACGGCGACCGAAATAATGGGTAACAGCGACAGTAGTGCAAGCGTGCCAGTATTCATAATTATTGTTCTATTGGCAGGGCAAGAAGGCTGTGAGCTTAACAGATAAAAGGGGGCACGGAATACGTCTGGTGAGCACAGGACAGCAGGAGCCAGAAGTGAAATAATGCCCAAGTGACCCGTTGTCAGACGTTCCGGACAAGGATTTAACACCAATTATGGCCCGCCAGGGCCTGCCAGGGAGACCGCTTGTGGAGCTTTCGACCATCATCGTCCTGATAATCATCGCCGTGCTGTTTTTCTACGGTGTCGGTATTTACAACCGCCTGGTCAGCCTGAAAAACCGCTACCAGAATGCGTTTGCGCAAATCGAGGTGCAACTGAAGCGCCGCTACGACCTCATTCCCAATCTGGTGGAAACCGCCAAGGCCTATATCAAGCATGAGCGTGAGACCCTTGAGGCAGTCATTCAGGCGCGTAACGAAGCCGCTGCCGGGCTGGCCGCTGCCGCCTCCGATCCCGGCAATGCAACAGCCATCAAGGAACTGGCGGGCAAGGAAGATGCCCTCACCGGTGCCCTGAGCCGCTTTAATGTGGTGATGGAGGCCTATCCCGATCTGAAAGCCAACCAGAACATGATGCAATTGAGCGAGGAATTGACCGCCACTGAGAACAAGGTGGCCTTCTCACGTCAGGCATTTAACGATCAGGTAATGGCTTACAACACCTACCGTCAGTCCTTTCCACCGGTGGTGTTCGCCAACTTTTTTGGGCACGGCAGTGACGCCAGCCTGCTGGAGTTTGAGGACAGTGCCGAGATTCAGGAGGCGCCCAAGGTCTCGTTTTGACGCCGTTGGGCCAGCCTGAGCTTCGCCAATGAATTTCTTCGAATCCCAGGATGTCGCCAAGCGCAACACCGGGCGGCTGATCGCGCTGTTCGCGCTGGCGGTGATATCGCTGATCGTGATCACCAATTTGCTGGTCATGGTTATCTTCGGGCTGGCCGCCACGCCAGAAGGCGAACCTGTGGCTACTCAGCTGCAGCTTTTTGACTGGCAGGTATTTCTGGCCATCGGGCTCGGGGTCAGCGCCGTGGTGCTATTCGGCAGTCTTTACAAGATGGCCAGCCTCAGAGGCGGCGGCGCGCGCGTAGCGGAGATGATGAACGGCCGCTTGCTGGTTGCGGAAACCGATGACTTGAACGAGCGTCGGACCCTGAACGTGGTGGAGGAAATGGCCATTGCCTCTGGCACACCGGTGCCGCCGGTGTATGTGCTTGAAGAACAGGGCATCAATGCGTTTGCGGCTGGTTACTCACCCAGCGACGCGGTCATTGGTATCAGCCGCGGTGCCATGGAAACCCTGAGCCGCGATCAGCTTCAGGGCGTTATCGCCCACGAATTCAGCCATATCCTGCATGGCGACATGCGCATCAATATCCGTCTGATCGGCGTGCTGCACGGCATCATGGTGCTGGGCATTATCGGCTACTACCTGCTGCGCGGCGGTGCTCATGCGCGCCGCTCCAAGGATTCCGGCGGCATTGTCATGCTGGGACTGGGCCTGGTGGTGATCGGCTTCGTGGGCACATTTTTTGGCAACCTGATCAAGGCCGCCGTCAGTCGCCAGCGGGAATATCTGGCCGATGCCTCGGCGGTGCAGTTCACCCGCAATCCGGAAGGCATTGGTGGGGCATTGATGCAAATCGCCCAGCACCACAATCATTCCTATCTCGAGCATCCCGGCAGTCGCGAGATCAATCATGCGCTGTTTGAGGAGCCCGCGAAACTGTCGTTCCGCGGGCTCTATGCCACCCATCCACCACTGGATGCGCGTATCTCGGCGATTCTGCCCAACTGGGACGGCGGCTATGACTTGATTCATCGTCCGCAGGTTCAGGAAGCGGAGCCGGGCCCGGATTCCGGGGTGGAGGCAGACCATCAGACACAGGACAAACGCGCCGCGGCATTGGGCGTGCTCAGTGGTGGAGTCGGAGTGCTGGCCAGCGGCACCATGATTGATCACATTGGCCAGCCCCAGGCGCAGCATCTGGCATACGCGGGGTCGGTTCTTGCGACCTTGCCTGGCAGTCTGCTATCGGCAGCCCGCGAGCCTTCAGCGGCGCGTGCCCTTATCTACCTGTTGGTTCTGGACGAATCAGCGCAGGCACGTACCGCTCAGCTGGAACACCTTCAGCAGGCTGCCGACGTGGGTGTTTATCAAGAGCTGAACTCGTTGCTGAAGAAAGATCTGGTCATTGCCGCCGACCAGCGATTGCCCCTGGTGGAACTGGCGTTGCCCAGTTTGCGGCAGCTGTCAGAGCATCAGTACCAACTGTTCAAAACCAATTTTGACACCCTGATTGCGCTGGATAACAAGATCAGTCTGTTTGAGTGGTGCCTGCAGAAATTTCTGTTTCATCATCTGGCGCAGACCTTCTCTGACTCAAAACCCGCCAAACTGGGGCGTACGCCACTGGCTCGCTGTCAGCAAGAGATCGCGATACTGTTGGCGGTGATGAGCCACAGTCACAAGGAACGTGCCCTGGATGCGAGCGAAGTGTTCACTAAAGGCGCAACTGAGCTTGATATGGAGCTGACTATGCCGTCGCTCAAGGATCTGAGCTACTCGAAGCTGGATTCTGCGCTGGAGCGGCTGACCACCGTCAAACCGCTGCAGAAACCGGCGCTACTGAAAGCCTGTGCGGCCAGCATACTGGCTGATGACCAGGTGGCGCCGATCGAGGTGGAGTTGCTGCGGACCGTGGCGGCGATCCTGGATTGCCCAATGCCGCCACTGGTTCCGCAGAATAGCTAGCTGTTGCGCAACTGGGCCTGGGCTGCTGCCAGGCGGGCAATAGGCACCCGCGGCGGAGAACAGCTCACGTAGTTCAGCCCGGCGCGGTGACAAAAGTCGATGGATGACGGGTCGCCGGCATGCTCACCACAGATACCCAGTTTGATATCCGGGCGGGTTTGTCTGCCTTTTTCAACGGCGAGATCGATCAGTTTACCAACTCCGGTCTGGTCGAGGTTGGCAAAGGGGTTCTGGTTGTAGATCTCCTTGCGCTGATACTCGTCGTAGAACAGCCCCATGTCGTCACGGCTAAGCCCCAGAGTCGTCTGGGTCAAATCGTTGGTGCCAAAGCTGAAGAAATCGGCTTCGTGGGCAATCTCATCCGCAGTGATTGCTGCCCGCGGCACTTCAACCATGGTGCCGACGATATAGTTAATCTTCACCTTGCGGCTGGCCATGACTTCTTTGGCGACCCGATGTACGGTTTTTAGCTGATCGGCCAGCTCGGCGCGGAAACCCACCAGCGGGATCATGATTTCCGGATGCACCTTGAAGCCTTTCTTGCTCTTCAATACCTGGGCGGCCGCTTCAAAAATTGCCCGGGTCTGCATCTCGGTGATTTCCGGATAGAGAATGCCCAATCGACATCCACGGCAGCCCAGCATCGGGTTTTCCTCGTGCAGGGCCTTGATGCGGTCGATCACGAAATCAAACGGGACGCCCAGTTTTTCGGCCAGCTGACGACGCACGACGTCATCATGGGGCAGGAATTCGTGCAGCGGCGGATCCAGCAGGCGAATCGTCACCGGGCGGCCGTTCATGGCCTTGAACAGACCGACAAAGTCCTTGCGCTGGAATGGCAGGAGTTTCTTCAGGGCCGCGCGACGCTGGACCTCGTCCACCGCCAGGATCATCTGGCGCATGTAATCGATCCGGTCGCCGTCGAAAAACATGTGTTCGGTGCGGCACAGTCCAATGCCCTCGGCGCCGAACGCCACCGCCTGCTTGGCCATGGAAGGGGTATCGGCGTTGGTGCGCACTTTCAGGCGGCGATGCTTGTCCGACCACTTCATGACGGTCTGAAACAGCTCATAGGTGTAGCTGTTGCCGGGCTTGAGATTGCCTTCCAGGACCCGTTTGACCTCGGAATCAGCACTCTCAATCATACCTTTGTAAATCACACCGGTGCTGCCATCAATTGAGATGTAGTCGCCTTCCTTGAGCACGTGTTTGCCGGCGGTGAGCGTCTTCTTCTCATAGTTGATATGGATGTCACCAGCGCCGCACACGCATACCTTGCCCAGCTGACGGGCAACCAGCGCGGCATGGGATGAAACGCCGCCGCGTGAAGTCAGTATGCCTTGCGAGTGAAGCATGCCCTTGAGGTCATCGGGCGAGGTTTCCGTGCGGCACAGCACCACCTTGT
Source organism: uncultured Pseudohongiella sp. (assembly GCA_965212375.1). Classification (GTDB taxonomy): domain Bacteria; phylum Pseudomonadota; class Gammaproteobacteria; order Pseudomonadales; family Pseudohongiellaceae; genus UBA9145. The sequence continues at coordinate 835,992 of OZ243108.1, forward strand.
TACCCCGCCGGGTTTCAAGCTCTGCGGTAGCCGCCGAGAATGCGATGCGACCGGTGCCGGCACCCGGTCCGGCGGGGAGCCCCTGACCGATCTGGGTGGCAGCTTTCAGGGCTTTGGGGTCAAATACTGGAACCAGCAGAGAGTCGATCGATTCGGCGGGAATCTTGAGCAGGGCCGTCTGCTGGCTCATCAGCCGTTCTTTCTGCATCTCCACGGCGATTCGCACTGCCGCCAGACCGGTGCGTTTGCCGTTCCGGGTCTGCAGGATGAACAGCCTGCCGTTTTCAATAGTGAACTCGAAGTCCTGCATATCCTTGAAATGCTTTTCCAGCTTCGCGCGGACCTTTTCCAGGTCCTTGAAACTTTTGGGCATGGACTCCTGCATGTGGGCAATTTCCTTGGGGGTTCGCACGCCTGCTACCACATCCTCGCCCTGGGCGTTGATCAGATACTCCCCGTAAAAAACCTTCTCGCCATTGGCCGGATCGCGGGTAAAGGCTACGCCGGTAGCGCTGGTATCGCCGGCATTGCCGAAGACCATGGCTTGTATGGTGACGGCGGTGCCCCACTCGGCAGGAATACCATACTGCTGGCGATAGATAATGGCCCGATCGTTTTTCCATGAGCCGAATACCGCACCAACCGCGCCCCACAGCTGCTCCATGGCGTCCTGCGGGAAGGCCGAGCGAGTATGTTTTTTGATCAGGGCTTTGTACTGCTTGACCAGCTTTTTGAGGTCGCCGGTCGACAGCTCGGTGTCTGATTCGACGCCAAGCTTGCGCTTGAGCTTTTCGAGTATGGCGTCAAAGGGTTCCTCGTCGTCTTCGTTCCTGGATCGAACACCCATTACCACATCACCGTACATCTGGATAAAGCGGCGATAGCAGTCCCACGCGAAACGCGGGTTATCAGAGACTTCAGCCAGCCCTTCGACGGTGTCGTCATTGAGGCCAAGATTCAGAATGGTGTCCATCATCCCTGGCATGGACTCCCGGGCCCCGGAGCGGACCGACACCAGCAGGGGATTCTTGCGCCCGCCGAAGGTCTTGCCCAACTGCTTCTCAATCTCGGCGATAGCCGTACTGACGTTTTTCTCCAGGGTCTTTGGGTAGCGCTTGTCGTGATCGTAAAAGTAGGTGCAAACATCGGTACTGATGGTGAAACCAGGCGGTACCGGCAAGCCGATGGCAGCCATTTCCGCCAGATTGGCCCCTTTGCCGCCGAGCAGATTACGCATCCCGGCGTTACCATCAGTCCTGGCGCCAAAAGCGTAGACATGTTTCTGTGATTTGTTGCTGGATTTGGGCGAGGAGGAAGATTTGCGTGTTGTAGATTTTGTCATTGATACCTACTTACATTCCCAGAGATTGCTAACGAATAATTGTATGGGTGATGGCCCTGTTCCGGACTTGGAAGCGTTCCGGCCTTATCGGCCCTGAGGGGCGAACTGCGAGCGCAAAACACGACGCAGCGGGCCCAGACGAGTGGCCGCACGCGGGATGAGGAGGATATAGCACCTGCAATCCAAAATCCAGCATCGCCGGACTCGGTGCTATTGGGGGGGGGGCGGGGTTGGGCGTCCTTGCCCATTTTGACTACTATTAATAGTAGCGTCAGTGTTATTTCGTTAGTTGCGCCATTAAGTGAAATAAAGCGACTATACTGGGACTTCAATTAGTTGCAGAATTCATTCTGCGTATTGAGAAGTTGTTATCGGATTCTTGGTTTCAAAATGCTTGGCGCGACTTCTTCGTGATTGTAATTCCATAAAATACTTCGGCAAGTTCGAAAAAGCTTTCCAGCGAGTAGTGTAGGCTATTCTTATTTTTTGGTGGGTTTTCTCACCTGCGTAAACCATCGAGTCGCCTTCATATAGTGTGGACGGGGCCGTCATATTGTGAATCTTGCGTATAGTCTTATTGCCGCAATTACTCATAAGCAATAAATATTTTTTCTTACATAGCAAGATGTCCTTTAAGAGATTCATCCAAACCCTAAATTGGGCATTTGGAGACTTTATTCCAGGGCCAATCCAAAGTCCGTTGACTTCCATCATTTGAAATTTATCTTGTGCAAAGAAAACATTTGAGCGTTTTACTTTGTCTGGCACAAACATAAAACTTCTAAATTCCGGAGACGTGACTAGCATATAACCGCCAACCAATTGATTCTGTGAGAATACTCCTACAATTCTGCTCTTCATCGCATAAGCTAAAGGCAGCCTAACCCCTGTATAACTTTCGACTTTGTTTAGAAAGATTTCAATTTGGCTTTCTGATGTAATTGTTCTGAATTCAAGTGATTTCATTTGTCATTCCTCGGCGGTTGGAAGATCAAGAGGCTTGCAGAATTATTTATTTGGACTTGCGGAACTTAACCAACAATATGATCAGATAACTTTTGTTAGAGCATTTAGTACTTTCGTCGACTTTCAACTATATTATTCCAGCGATATCGATAAAGAAATTGATAAATTGAACCAGAGCACAGAAATTTTAAGAAAAACCATGGCCGAGATTTTCGGTGTAGAAATTGTCTGTATTAAGAGTGCTTTTTTGGGTATGCCTTTTAGCTATGTTGGGGCGGGCTTACCCTTAAAATAGTGGGTTTTACCGAATGCTTCTCTTGGTAATGAGGTTAGGGCGTTCCTGGGGTCACGTAGAGCGCTTTTTAAACAGCGGTGTTGTGGGAGCGCGCATTTTCTTAATCCATTGATTAAGTAGGGTGCTTCGGGAAAAGAATTCAAATTTTTCAAGGGCTAAGAAAAGTCATCTGCCTCCAATCAATGTATATTCAGGTGCTGCAATCATTGTTGAGAGGACTTTTCTCAGTTATGACTGGTAGTTGATTAATGATTCGTGTTGCAAGCTTGAAGAATTACTTTGATCTCAATTGTTAAATATGCTGGCGAAATAAATAGTCGATCAGTTTGAGCCGAGGAGTCAGGCGCCACTCGTTATCGGTAAGTACCGATCAATACATTGCTTTGAAGAATCCTAGACTGGGTGGCAATTAACCATTCTGCTTTGCTTGGGAGAAAGTTTGGTTATCCTATCTTAAATGGGATGTCCGGCAAGACTTGGTTGAAAAAGTGTCTTGTACTGAATTTTGGAGGGAGACTAAAAACCAAGTTGGATTTTCACAGACTATTTAGCATCCAAAGATGGGTTCTTTGTCATTGAACGCAATTTACGGTTTGTGGATAAGGCTGTCTATGAAGCACAACGGAATAAGTTAGAGCAAATATGGAAATCCTAAGAACTATTATCTTTTTATTGTTTTCTTTCGCAGTAATTAGCCTGATCTGGGCCAGATTCAATTTTTTCGAAGTGAAAACGAAAGCCTCGAAGAAAGTAAGCTATATTAACGACCCAACAGTGCTGGTGATGCTTTGCGTCACTTATTGGTCTCTGCTCAATAAAACCATTGGTTTCACCGAAGGGGTTGTCTCTGTGATTATATATTTTCTAGGAGTTTCGTTGTTCTGGTGGTCATTGCTAACTGCTAAGAAATTGAATTTTGCGAATAGCCCTAGAGAGGGTGAGTTAATTACAAGTGGACCCTACAGGTTTGTTCGCCATCCATTCTATCTTTCATATCTGATGGTTTGGTTTGGTTGTTTGATTTTTATCCAGTCGTGGGTAATAGTGATTGGTTTTTCTGTATTGGCTGCAATTTATGTGTTTTCCGCAGTAAACGAAGAGAGGATGATTATGTCCGGGCTTAGGGGCGCCGACTACAAAGAATATAGGTCAAGAGTATCCATGTTTATACCGTTCTTCGTGTAAGAACTTATTCAATTCTGGAGGTCTCATTGGTCGAATCTTTGGTCAATCAATAAAGGCCCTAAAAGGCTGCGTGTATACCCACATATAGATAGTACCAAGAGCTTCAGACTCTAAGCTTCACGAGATAACAAAATTTCCTGATATTCAATAGCTCACTTATGCAGGGTCACCTAACAAAAAGCCTATTTGGGTATTAATAGTTAGAGCCTGCTTTATCGAGAAATAGCCTCCTGCTCTTAAAAGCGTATTTCATGCCAAATAAACAGATAGATCAGGATTAGTCTTAAAGTTCATCAAATTTAGTGGCAACAAGAGTAGGGCTGAATTTAAATAAATGGCGATTATGGTCGGGTATCTACTTTGATTTATTTCAGCACATAATCTAGCAAGTAAGATTATGATCCTAGGTCTATCGGATAATGCGGCACCGATCAACTGATCTGCAGTCGTTTGTCAATAGTTGTAGATATGACCAAACCCAAAGGGCTATTTCGCAAAAAAGAACAGCGGTTATCGTGCTGCTTAGAAAGTCTACTGTTTAGCACCGGCCGCATTTTATACGCTGGTTTGTCCAAGTCTTTAGTAACTATTCAAAGTTTTCGATGGAATTTCATTAAAGCTCCTAAGAGATCCCTTGATTAGCCTACCAAGGCTAGTTGAGTCTTCTAAAGTTTCTCCAGCTCCCGCCGCTTATCACTAGCAACCCTAGGTTCAAACAAAGCTCTCTATTAAGAAATTTCTGATTCGCTTCAGAATGATTAAGCGGGTAAGGCTTGACTTAATCTGGAGTTCGATGCCTATCCCCTATTACGAGTATTTTCAAGTTGGATACTAAAAACTATTCTATTTACTGCGCAAAGCATCGAGATGAATTCAGAAATGAACTTAGAGAAGATGCTTCAAAAGCCCTGTCAGGGTGGCCAGGTAGAATCTCCGCCGTATTACTAATTGTTTCCTCGTTGATGACCTATTTTGACGCGGCTTCTCGTTCGAATGAATATGCAATATATGCATTGATCGCGTACCTCGTGCCTATCCTGATTCTGATGTTGTTCTCGCTAGTTTCTATAGCGTTCCCAGTTGTAGAGAAATGGAGCGCAAATCTATTAGATGTAATTTTCTTCTCATGCATAGTGGGATATTGCATATCATTAGATGTGGTATTCGCGGGTGTGCGTTCAGAAGCTGCATTGCAGAGTTTGTACTTGCCTCTATCTGGACAAGTAAATTTTATTCTGCTCCTCACTTCAGTGTTTTCATTTCATACAAAGTATTTGGTTACATTTATGAGAAATGTTGCCTTAGCTGCTTTGTTGTGTGCGGGTCTATATTACGTTAACGCAGAATTCTTGTACTTAAACCGATTGCAGGTCATTCAAGGCTTTTTTTCAGGTACGATCATGAGCTGGATCTTCTTCGAAACGATCCGCACGAGATTTTATCTCAAGTCTACGGATGCTGATACTCGGCAGCATCTCTATAACCAGCTTTCCAAACTCGTTTATCCACACCAGCTTGAACGCATTAAGCTTGGTGATGAATTAGAAAACACTATGCCTCTTAAAGAGGGTAAGGCGATTGTAAACGTATTCGACGTGCAGCGCTCCAGTGAGATCAGGCATGAGAAAACCGCAGAGTTCTTTATGGGGCTCTTTCAGGCTTTTCTTGAGATTTGTATGGAGGGTTACGAGCATAATCCGCTGCGTTCCCAGGCGTTTCGATTGAAGGAGACCGGTGACGGTTTCATCAGTTCGGTGGGCTATCCATTTTTGCCGATTGATTCACGGTCGTTGGCGGATAGCGCCGTGGCTACGGCGCTGCGGATGTTTGATGCGTTTAACAAGGAGGTCGAGAAATTTAACTATTCCCGGCCTATAAAGGCGGCGATGGGGCTGGCCTACAATTCGGTTCAGGGTACGTTTCAGAGTGGCGGTATTCGCTCCTATGATCTGTTTGGAGAAGCACTCATTCAGGCATCCAAATACGAAGAACTGCGCAAGCAGGCCGCGTTGTGGGAGATATTTTGCCAGCATGCAGCGGAGCGGGGCATGGAGAATTTCAATATCATGATTGTCCAGGAAGTTGTTTACAATTCCCTGTCCCCAGCCTATCGGGACCTGTTCATTGAAATTGATCTTGCGGATAAGAGTCTGATTGCTAACGATTTTCAGATGATGTACGACAATGATGCCAAGTACATCTACTTCCATTTGCTCAATTAGCCGGTTCCTGGGCTATTCGGAATCCGTTGCGAGCATCACCCCTTCCAGCCCGTCCGGGCCAGTCATCACCGAAATTTCTATCGGGCGGCAACAAACTTCACAGTCTTCGATATACGATTGGTCGCCGGCGGAACAATCTATCACCAGGTTGATGGGCTCCCCGCAGTAAGGGCAACTGCGTTTGACAGTCTCGGTCATCATGGCGGCTTACACCTCACTCAGTAATGGCTTGTCTGCAAAGAATGCGGCAATGTTATCCATGACCAAGGCCCCCATGGCGCGTCGGGTTTCAACAGTGGCGCTGCCGATGTGGGGTAGCAGAACAACAGTGTCCAGGCTCTTGAGTCCGGCAGGGATCTGCGGCTCATTTTTGTAGACGTCCAGTCCGGCTCCGGCAATCACCTTGGTACGCAATGCGTCCTCGAGGTCCTGGTCGTTCACGCTGGTGCCGCGGCCAACGTTGATGAAAAAACCATTTTTGCCAAGCGCGGTCAGTACCTCTGCGTTGATCAGATCCTGTGTGTCGGGTCCGCCGGGCAGCATGCACAGCAGGATGTCACTGGCCTGAGCCAGTTCCGTCAAACTCGGGTAATAGGTATGTGGCAGCTCGGGCTTTGCTGAGCGGTTGTGGTAGGCAATCTTCAGTTTGAAAGATTGCGCTCGCAGGGCGATCTCCTCGCCAATTCTGCCAAGACCGGCTATTCCGAGTGTTTTTCCAGCGAGGCTGGTTCCAAACGGAAACGGTGCTGTCTCCCAGTCGCCGCTTCGTGCATGCTGGTCGGCGTTAATCAGATTTCTCGTGGTGGCGAGAATCAGGGCTATTGCCAGGTCGGCAACCGAATCGTTGAGTACATCGGGAGTGTTGCTGACCTTGATACCCCTGCTGCGGGTCCTTGCAAAGTCGATGCCGTCCACACCAACCCCGAACGCCGCTATCAGTTCCAGTCCGTCCAGGTCATACACTTGCGGGTCGCAGTGCCAGGAGGCACATGCAGCGGCGCGGCACTGGCCTGACAAGCCGCTAATCACCGCGGTGCGCTCGTTCTCGGCATACTCCCACAGGTGGCAGGTGTCATACATATCATCCAGCCGGGCCACTGTTTCGGCATGGAAGTTGGCAGTGATCAGTAGTTTTTCCTTGTTGGCCATGGGGCTGGAATTCCTGGCAAGAGACCCTGCGATGAGTCCCTGCAAATTGCTGTTTCTTATGGACTTTGCCTGAATCAAGGCACTGCTTGCCATGATACAGAATATTACGTAGATTGCCGATTACATCCCAGTCAACTCGTGAGCGCTCCCGTCCTGGCGCAGCCACTATGAATTCCCCCAATTCCATTCTTCGCATGCTCCCGTCCGTAGACAAGGTTCTGCAATGCGCGGAGTTATCAGATCTGCTTCGCTCTGCTGGTCAGGAGCCGGTGAAAGCCGCCGCCCGGGAGTTGCTCAATGATTTGCGCTCCCGGCTCCGGGATCCTGTCCAGTCTCCGGGATTGGTGGCAAAAATCAGCGCCCCGGGGTTTCTGGCTGAGTTCTGTAGTCAGGTTCGCAGCAAGGTGGAAAGTGAACTTTCCCCCAGTATGCGGCCGGTTATTAATCTTACTGGTACGGTGATTCATACCAACCTCGGCCGGGCCTTGCTTCCTGACTCTGCGGTTGAGGCAGTCAGGGCAGCGGCCAGTCGACCCACCAACCTCGAGTATGACCTGGAGCTTGGCCAGCGCGGCGATCGCGATAGTCACCTGGCTGCGCAGATCTGTGCAATTACCGGCGCGGAAGACGCGACAATTGTGAACAATAACGCGGCTGCGGTGGTGCTGGTGCTCAATTCGCTGGCCGAAGATCGTGATGTACTGATTTCACGGGGAGAACTGGTGGAGATTGGTGGTTCGTTTCGCATTCCCGATGTGATGCGCAGTGCTCATGCGCGGTTATTGGAAGTGGGCACAACCAATCGTACTCATCTGCGCGACTATGAAGATGCCATTGGCAGCGAGACCGGCATGCTCATGAAGGTGCATACCAGTAACTACATGGTGCAGGGATTTACCGCCAGCGTATCGGAGCCGGAACTGGCGAATCTGGCGCACCAGTATAAGCTGCCGTTTGTTGCTGATCTCGGTAGCGGGACCCTGGTCGACCTGGCGCAGTACGGACTGCCCAGAGAGCCAACGGTCCAGACGCTGATCGAGGGTGGAGCTGACCTGGTGACATTCAGTGGCGACAAACTGCTGGGGGGACCGCAGGCGGGAATCATAGCCGGACGCCGGGACCTGATCGCGCGGGTCAAGCGTAATCCTCTGAAGCGGGCGCTACGGGTGGACAAGCTCACTATCGCAGCCATGCATGAAGTCATGGCGCTTTATCGTGATCCGCAGCGGCTGCGCGAACAGTTGCCGGTGCTCAGGATGTTGACGCGGGACCCGGAAACGATCCGGGCACTGGCTGAACAGATGCTTCCGCTGGTGCGTGAGCAACTGGATCACCTGGCTGAAGTGCGAGTTGAGGCGACCCGCAGCCAGATCGGCAGCGGCGCCTTGCCTTTGGATCTGCTACCCAGTCATGCGCTGGTGCTGGCACCGAAAGCCGAAAAAGGATCGACAGACCAGGCGTTGAACGATCTGGCCCAGGCGTTTCGAAACTTGCCAACGCCGGTGATTGGCCGCATGCACGCGGGCTGTCTGTATTTCGATTTGCGTTGCCTGGAAAACCCCGAGCTGTTTCTGGAACAGTTGCCAGCACTGGCGCGATAAGCCCGCTCGCAGACAGTTACTCGGCAACTGGAGCCGGCGAGTGTGTCACCACGCCCATGCGAAAGAAGATCATTGAGGCGAGCGAGGCCAGGAACATCAGCGTCAACAGCGGGTAAACGGTGCCATTGAAGATCACCGCCACGCTCTGGGCGGCAATTGCGGAAAACCCCATTTGCAGGAAGCCCGTCAGGCCAGAGGCACTGCCGGCATACTGCGGGAACTCATTGATGGCGGCGGCCTGGGCATTGGGGAGGGTGATACCGTTGCCAAATACCGCCAGGGATATCGGGGCAAATAGCGCCCAAGGCTGATGGAATCCAAGTACCTGCAGCGCGACCGCCAGGCTGATGCCAGCCAGGGCTATGGTTGCACCCAGCGCAATCATGCGGTTAACGTCCATGGAACGGCCATAATGGCGAGCGAAATAGTTGCCACTCATGAAGCCGGCCGGAATCATGATGAAGTAGTAGCCGTATTCTGTGGCGGGGCGATCCAGCACCGACACCATGATTTCCGGTGCTGCCGAAATGAAGCTGAAAAACACCACCGAGACAAAGGCCACGCACAGCGCATAGCCGCGAAACGCTGGTGCTTTCAGCAGGGTGGCGAAGGTGCCCAGCATGGCGCTCACACCGGCAAACGGCACCGGTTCCTTGAGCGTCTCCGGCAATTCTCTTGCCAGTAACAGCATGATCAGGAAGGTTGCTGCGGCAATGACCACGAACACCGAGTGCCAGCCGAAGCGGGTCATCAGTTCACCGCCAAGGGCCGGCGACAGCATCGGGATTACCACCATGACCATCACCAGGGTGGCAATGACCCGGGCGGCTTCCTCCGCCCCATACACATCGCGCACAATGGCTCGCGCCAGCACCAGTCCCACCGCTCCACCGAACGCCTGAATAAATCGCGCCATGATCAGCGTCTCGATGCTGTTGGCGAACAGGCACAGCAGAGAGCCCCCCAGGGTAATGATCAGGCCGGCCAGCATCACCGGTTTGCGCCCGTATTTATCGCTAAGCGGGCCATAGGCCAGCGTGCCAAAGGCGATGGCCAGCATCGACAGGCTCAGAGTCAACTGTGCCACATCAGTGCTGACAGCAAAGGATTCCTTGATTACCGGCAAGGCAGGCAACAGGATTTGCATAGCCGCCGGCCCCATGGCGGAGGTGGCAGCCAGCAGCACAATCAGCCGCTTGGGCAGGGCTTTAATGGTCTGATCGGTTGGCGTGACCTGATCGGATTGCGAAGATTGCGACGATTGCGAAGAAAGGGACGACAAAGCTGGGTCTCACCGGTACAAGTATAAATTCTCAGACCCAGGGTGAAGACCCCAGGCACTGTCCCGTACGACGCCTAGCGGCCGAGAAACGCGTCCCGGCTGGTGCGGAGATTGCTGTTCGTTTGAGAGCTGAGGATGACACTGGACCCCAGCAGTCGCGAGCGTTGTGCTTTGCTAATGTCGTAGCCAAGACCAAATAGCTCGCTGTGAAATTGGCGGCTGAATGCCGCCGCAACCGCTACTGCGTCGCCACTGTTGTCAGTGACGGGGTCGAAAGTATAGCACAGCAGTGCTTCTCCATTCGGATTATTGAGGCAGGCGCGCAGTTCCGGAGTGGCGCTCACGGTGATACCCAGGCCGATCGAGTTGTCACGAAATCTCGGGGAGCGCTTTAGTATCGCCACCGCTTCGTCAGCCAACGCGCTGGTGTCAGACCGAAATACCACCGGCAGCGCTACGCCAAGCCGGCGGACCAGTCCCGGGTCCCACTGCCAGGCTTGTTGATAGAGCAGCAGGGCCTGATCATTAAGATCCTGACGCCAGGCGGCGTCGGCCATCCGCAAGGTTACGCGGGCTCTTACCAGCACCTCTGCCTCGGGCAGGCTATCCAGTGCCGAAGCGCCAGCGCTGAGTACCTTGCGGCTGTTGCCGTTTAGCGCGGCAATTTCTGCTGAATAGGCATGGTAATAACCCTCGTTGAGTTGGAAGGCGCCATTGGCACGGGCCCGCTCCAGCGCCCCGGTCATCACCCCGGTGCCCACCAGGCTCACCATGTCCTGTTCCAGCCACTCCGGGATATGCACATCCAGCGGCGCATAGGGCCGCACACGACTCTGCAGCACGTCAATATCGGCAAACAGCGCCGCGGCGCGACGCTCGGCGCGCCAGGCATCCAGGCGCAGGCGCTGCGCGCGGGCTTGCTCAAGCCAGCGCGTGGCAAAGCCGCGGGTGGAGGCGTCTTCCAGGGCCAACTGGTAGGCGGTGCGATTGGCCACCATATTGACCAGCGCCGCATACGAGTCCTTCTGGGCATCGTCGGCGCTATAGCTGCCATTGCGATCGGGTTGATTCAGTGCGGTCGCGCTGAGTTTGACGGCATCGTCCACGTAACCGGCCAGCAGCAGAAAATCAGCGCTGACCAGAAAATGCTCGGCACGATTCATGACGTTGACAATCGGCTCTTGCTGGTCGCGCCATACCAGCATGCGGTCCAGCGCCTCGCGCGACTCGTCAAAGCGGCCCTGGCTCATCAGCAGGTAGAGTTTGTAAACCCAGGGATCGGCGACACTGTCCGGATTAAGGTTGCGGGTGGCGCGATCCAGATAGGCTTCGGCCTGATCCATCTGCAGCAGGCTCAGGGACACTTCGGAGGCGTTGGTAAGATAGACCGTATCCACCGAATCGCTGCGTCCGGCAATCGCCTCATCTTCATTGATGGCGCGCTCACAGGCGCTCATGTTCTCGATTGGCGCCAGGCTGGCCAGTTCCACGGCACACAGGGTATTCCAGGCTCGAGCCCGGGCCATGGTGTCCTGGGAGGACTCCAGGACACTGTTGGCACTGGCCCGGGCATCGTCATAGCGCTTTAGCTTGATCAGCGGCCAGCCGCGAAAGGATTCAATGTCCTGACCATAGATCTGGTTTATCTGCTCCAGGTAGTCCAGGGAAGCTTCCTGATTACCCATCAACTGGTGCACATAGGAAAGCTGGCTGATCGTCAGGTAGTGCCACTGCAGATTGCCTGATTCCAGAGCCTGGTCCAGGGAGTTGTAGCCGGTGAGTTGTTCGGCACGCTGCAGGTGGAACAGGGCGCGAGGCAGGTTGCCCTCGACCGTGAACAGCACTTCGGCCAATGCGAATTGTGCGGCCGGGTTATCAGGCTGGGTTCGCACCCATTGTTCGCTGAGTTCCCGGGCTTTGACGTTTTCGTTCAGATTGAGTGCGTCGCACACCGCCAGGGCGCGAGGATTGCGAATGTCGGAAAAGCCAAAGCACAGTGGCATGCGTCCTTCGGGGAGCTGAATGCCGTCCAGCCCCTGGCCGCTGTTGTCCTGGTCCTGGCCATGGGCTGGGCCCGTCAGGGTCAGATAAAGGACGGCGCATAAAGCGGCCAGCAGGCAGCGCCTCCAGCCGTCAGCAATGACGCGCTGCCGGAGCATTACTTGAGCGTGCTCCGGGCCAGGATGTCCATGGGTTCGCGCATGCAATCGCCGAGCACCTTGCCGGTATCAGCAACACCCGGCGCCAGCTCGATACGATGGCCCAGCACCTGGGGTAGCAACAACTCGATGTCCTCGGCACTGACATAGTCGCGCCCGCGCAGCGCCGCAGACACCTGCAGGGCTGGCAACATCAGCACCATGGACCGCGTGGAGTTCCCCTGTAGTACCCGGTCGTCCTCACGCAGGGCGCGGGAAATATCCACCAGGGCGGTTTTTACCGCTGGGGAAATCGCGACATCGGAGTCGATCTGATGGCGGGCTGCAAGCACTTGCTCGCGGGTGACTGTGGCCAGTTTGGTGCTGCGATCACGGCGCTGTTTGTAGCTGTCGAGCACGCTGAGCTCGGCATCGCGATCAATATGATCCATGGTGATCTTGAACAGGAAGCGGTCCAGCTGCGGTGTCGGCAGGGGATAGGTGCCTACCAGGTCCAGTGGGTTCTGGGTGGCGATGACGAAAAACAATTCATCCAGCGGGTAGGTTACGTTGTCTACGGTAATCTGTTTTTCGCCCATGGCTTCCAGCATGGCTGACTGGACCTTTGGTGAGGTGCGATTGATTTCATCTGCCAGGACCACATGTGCAAACAGCGGGCCGTGACGAAAGTGAAACGAGTTACTGTTGCTGTCGAATACCGGCACGCCGGTGACGTCTGATGGCAACAGGTCCGGGGTGAACTGGATGCGCCGGAATGAGCCGATGTGCGGATCCACGTCCGAATCCGGGTCGTTGACGATCGCCTCGCCAAGCGCCTTGGCCAGCGTCGTCTTGCCCGAGCCTGGATAGTCTTCGAGAAGAACATGGCCGTCGGCAACCAGCGCGATGATGGCCAATTCAATCACATCATCCCGCCCCAGCACCTGCTGCTTGACGGTGGTCATCAGCGTATTCAACACGTTGATGGATTCGCTCAGACGCGAAGACTCAACATCGGGGGTGGTGGGTTCCAGTGCCGACGCATCGACGTCGGCGAGAGTCTCAGAGGACATACACAGCTTCCTTGAATGATTCGTAACTGCCTAGCGGGACAGTAGCCAGGAGAATGGGTTGAGATAGCCAAGCAGTAGCTTCCATGTCGGCGAGTTTTCCCGGACCTCGGCACTGACCGTGGTGGCCATGCGCTGCCAGTCTGCAGCGGCCACTACTTCCCGTTGACCGGAGCCCAATGCGGCAGACAGATGCGCCTGGGTTAGTGGCGCAAACGCCGGGCTGAGCGCGGTCACCCGGCGGGCAAAAGCCTCGCGACTTTCACCGACCTTGCGCCGCAAACCGACCGCGGCCAGCCAGTCCAGTGCCGCACGATAGCTGTGGCGATACTGCAAATTCGGATTGCCGTGGCCAGGCACCGTGAGGCGGTAAATCTTCACCAGGTAAGCACTGAGAATCAATGCCACCAGCAGGGCGCCAGTCAGGCGCAGTGCGGCAACCAGATTCGGGAACGGTGATTGTCTGGAATCCAGAAATTCCTCGAAAGCGGCCTCGTCACGCAACATGTCGCCCAGTAATTGCTGGAGTTCGTTTTGCGGATCAGTACTCATATCCACCAGGGTTTGCTGGGGCGCAGGATCAACAATCACCCAACCGACGCCGCGCAGGTAAATTTCGGGCCAGGCATGGCCGTGGATCGCCTGGATCAATAGCGAGGAGCCTCCGCCCCGATTGCTGGCGGGCACCGAGTAGCCAACGCCAACGCGAGCCGGGATGCCTATACTGCGGTACATGTAAGTTGCGGCGAATGAAAAGTGCATGCAGTAGCCAGTCAGATCGCCAAACAGGAACGATGCCGCCGGGTCGGTCTCGTAGGCATGATCATTTTTCAGGCTGTAGATGCCGTTTTCATCGAGATAGGATTTGATGGCCCAGGCCTTGGCATAGGGGTCGTCTGCATATTGCGGACGCAAATTGCCGGTGAGCCGGGTCGCCAGTTCACCATAACGGGGGTCATCTGGCAGCGTCAGATACTCATCCCAGACTTCTTCCGACCAGTCCTCGTGGCCCAGTTCGCGACCCAGCAGGAAATCGAAGTTGTAGGTGGGTGCCATGGAATAGCTGTCATAGGTACGCTTGAAACGCAGATTGTTCGGGTTGGCAGTGTTTTCATAGGCAACCGGGCTAACCAGGCCAAACGGCGCCCGGTGTGGTACCAGCATGCCGATGGAGGCACGCACCGATCGGCGCTGCTGGTCAGCCTCGGGTAATATTTCTGACTCACTGCGACTGGCGGTGAAGTGTTCGATGAGGTCGCGATCCATATCCTGGCGAGTCGTGTAGTCGAGCATGGTGCCGTTAAACTGCGAGTAGGCAGACTCGCGGAAGTAATAGGCGCCGTTGAGGGGTTCGTAATCGTCACGGAATACCACCACGGCCACCGGGGCTTCCTTGTCATCGGTGGTATTGTCACCATCATGAAAGGGGTTGTCGTTGTTCGACCCGCTGCCGGTTCCCGCCTGGCCGGTCAGCCCCAGATCATTGGTCAACTGTGGCGTCGGCAGGCCGAACAACTGTACGTAACCCACCAGGGAAAAGCACAGCAGGCCAAGCACTACGAAGTGATAAGGCAGACGGCGGTGATTGTTTTCGATCATCAGCAGCGCCGCCAGTGCCAGCACCGCGGCGCAGCCAAACGCCATCAGGATGGTAGATGGATCGATACCCCGGGTGATCGCGAAATCGCCCAGAAAAAACGGGCGGTGAATCATGCCGTTGCGGTGTGCCGCGAGGGTGATCACGATTGCCGCGGCGACAAAAATAATTTCGATAACCGCCCCGACTCCAGTGCGCCGGGCCAGGGTACGCAGAGCTGCGGTGATGGCCAGCGCCAGGGTAAACCAGTGCAGGGACTCGCTGCTGTTAAATGCCCCGATCGGTGTCAGCAGCTCTGCAAGTATGGCGCTACGGGCCAGCAATTGTGCCAGCACCAGACCCAGCAACCAGACGCCGCCGGCGAGCAACAATACACTGCTGAGCCGCAGGCGTTTCAGCGGTTCCCGGTGCAAACCACGGTCAATCAGGAAGCTGCCAGCAAAGCAGCCCAGCACCGCAGCGACCGAACCGGAGAATACTGTCAGGGACAGACTCAGCAGCCAGAAGCTGGCAGCGACGATGACCGCCCGCAGGCTGGTTGGCAAATAATGCGGGGCGGCGATTGCGGCGGGTTGGTGATTAGCGGTCAATGTGGCCATGCCGGTAAAACGTCCTGAGTAGCTGGTTAGGTTGTTGCGGTACCCGTTAGCAGTGCAGCGCTT
Organism: uncultured Pseudohongiella sp.; assembly: GCA_965212375.1. Lineage (GTDB taxonomy): Bacteria > Pseudomonadota > Gammaproteobacteria > Pseudomonadales > Pseudohongiellaceae > UBA9145. The sequence continues at coordinate 851,501 of OZ243108.1, forward strand.
GCCAATAAAGCCAGGCTGCTGCGACTCGCCAGGACCGGGTTTGCTGTCAGCGCTCCCGTTCCCGGGAACTGGCAGTCACTGTGAATACACTACCGATCGACTTTATCGATCTGCTTTATCGGACTACTGCAATCCAGTACGTCATCAAACCCGGCGTAGTTGCCGGTCAAAGCAGTGTCCCGAGCGTCTTTCGATAATCAGGGTAGATTCTACAAGGTGACCCATATCGGTCAATAAGCCAAGTAGATCTGACCGCTTAATGCCGGTATCTGTCGCTAACTGTCTGGAATCCGGGGATTTCAGTAGCAGCCGCTGCCAGAGTGGTACGGCCTGTAAATCACTGAACCCATCGGTTGCCAGTATCAGTGAGAAGGGACCGCGAAAGCGCTGCATTGATTTCTGCAACAGGGGCAACCAGTCTGCCTGCTCGGCGGCAGCAAACACGATGCAGTGAGCGGCCGCGCCGCCAGTGCTTTCCTGAATAAAGTCGTCCAGGCCGTAGGCGTGCGGCTCCGCCAGTGCACGCGAGCGGGCGATGGCTTCCAGGGCGCTGTGGACACTGTCGGTGCTGCCGGTGGTACCGTCGGCGCCAAACAGCCAGTGTTCACCAAGCGCACCCTGCTCCAGGGCGACGCGGGCAATAGCGCTGGCGGCCTCGTCATTGCTGCTGGACAGCAGGTAGGCGATAGTCTTCTGGCTGTGGAACACGCTTTTTTCAGCCAGGCGTACGTTGAGTTGGCGATTGCGTGCGAAGGCTTTCCACATGATGTCGCGCACCGAGTCCCCTGGTGCGTAGGGGCGGATTTCCATCCGGTCACCGTCGGGGTTGCCAGCCGGGTTGGGGATGCCATCCTCGGCGGTCATTGACTGCAGAATGGGCAGTGAGCGCACCGTGTTGATCTGTGGCAGCGCAATACAGTGCCGGTTTTCCGTCTTGCGCCAGGAATACCGACAGAATCCAAGTACATCGGAGACTGTGAATTGGCGCACTACGGTGTCAGACAAACAGCGTTTGCGCGGAATAATCTCTTCCACCAGGGTGCCGTTCTCTTCGCTGCGTACCCGGGCTTCCAATTGATCAGGAAACACCACGGTCCAGGTAAGCTTGATCAGCGGGAAATAGTTGAGCGCTGGCAGGGAAAAACCGGATTCATTGGGGAATCCACATTCGAGTCGGATTTCCTTTGCGGCCGGTTGCTGCAGCAGTTTCATCACCCGCCGCTGGATGATCACGCCACTGATCACCGTGCAGAACAGGCTGAACACCAGAATCGCCAGCGCACAAATAGCCAGTGCGAACACCACCAGGTCCATCGCGCCATAGGCGAATTCCCGCAGCGCCAGCGCGGCCACCAGCAGCGTCAGGGTTCCCTGCAGGGTAAGCGGGAAAGCACCGGCCGCCGTGTGGACGGCGCGATACACCAAAGAGCGCTGGGGATGGAAGTTAAACGCTGGCATGAATCGGGATTGCTGTCAGAGGCGCACAGTGTAGCAGTAAACTGGCACCCACGGTGGCACTGATGGATTCGGTGAGCTGTTCGGACCGATGGGTCAGATCAACGCGCGATCAGCGCGGCTGGATGCTGATCCGGGTATTGACCGAACTGGCAATAAAGCAGTGCTCGTGGGCGGCATGATGCAAGGAATTGATCATCTCGTCGCTACCCGCCGCGGAATTGGCGAGGGTAACAGCCGGCTGCAACGTTACCTCGGTCATTGCCAGCTTGCCATCGCCGCGGTCGGCCAGAATGCCCATGGCCTGGTCGGTATAGCGGTCGATCAGCAGGCCCTGCCTGGCGGCGAAGGAAAGAAAAAACAGCATGTGGCAGGAAGACAGTGCGGCCACAAACGCTTCTTCCGGATCAACGCGCCGGCCATCGCTGTGGGGCGGCGGCACGATATGCGGCGATGCAGTGGCAGCAACTACAGTGCCATCGTCAAATCGCCATTCGTGCAGGCGGGAATACTTGTTGTCTGTGAAGGTTTCGCCAGCACGCTGCCAGACAATTGTTGCCCGATACTCTGATATTGACGACGACATTGACTCCGGCACCCTGATTAACTGGTTAACGATTGGCCCGATTTTCAATCAGCTGGTCAACAACGGCAGGGTCGGCCAGAGTGGTGATGTCGCCCAGATTTTCCAATTCATTGGCGGCTATCTTGCGCAGGATGCGGCGCATGATCTTGCCAGATCGCGTTTTAGGCAAGCCGGGTGCAAACTGGATAATTTCCGGCTTGGCGAAGGCGCCTATTTCATTGGCGACGAATTTTATTAGTGCGTCGCGCAATTCTTCGGATTCCTGCACACCCTGCATCAGTGTTACATAGGCGTATATGCCCTGACCCTTGATGTCGTGAGGGTAGCCAACCACGGCAGCCTCGGCGACCTTGTCGTGCAGCACCAGGGCGCTTTCAATCTCGGCGGTACCGAGGCGGTGACCCGAGACATTGATCACGTCATCCACGCGTCCGGTCACCCAGTAATAGCCATCGCCATCACGCCTGGCACTGTCGCCGGTCAGGTAATAGCCGGGATACGCTGAAAAATACGTGTTGAGACAGCGCTCGTGATCGCCGAATACGGTGCGAATCTGACTTGGCCAGCTTTGGCTGATAACCAGGTTGCCTTCCGCTTCACCGGTGAGCACATGGCCGTCGGCATCAAGCAACGCCGGGTTGACGCCAAAGAAGGGCAGTGTGGCAGAACCCGGTTTCAGGTCGGTGACGCCGGGAATGGGAGTGATCATGATGGCCCCGGTTTCGGTTTGCCACCAGGTATCGACGACCGGGCAGCGCGACTCGCCGACCACCTGGTAATACCACTCCCAGGCCTCAGGATTGATCGGCTCGCCCACCGAACCCAGTAGCCGGAGTGAGCGCCGTGAGGTTGAGGTTACCGGTGTATCGCCGACCGCCATTAGCGCCCGAATCGCAGTGGGGGCGGTGTAGAAAATATTGACCTGATGCTTGTCTATCACCTGCCAGAAGCGGCCAGCGTCCGGGTAGGTGGGGACACCTTCAAACATCAGCGTAATGGCACCATTGGCCAGTGGGCCGTAAACAATATAGGAGTGACCAGTGACCCAGCCGACATCTGCGCTGCACCAGTAAATATCGCCCTCGTGATAATCGAACACATATTTGTGGGTAATCGCGGCGCCGAGCAGATACCCGGCGGTGGTGTGCAGCACGCCCTTCGGCTTACCGGTAGATCCCGAGGTGTAAAGAATGAACAGCGGATCTTCGGCATCCATTAACTCTGGCTCGCAGAAATCCTCGGCAGCTTCAGTGGCCTGGTGATAGCAGACATCCCGGTGCTCGTGCCAGGCGGTGTCAGCTTCGGTGCGACGCACCACAAACACCGAGTGGACCTCGGGGCAGCTTTCCAGTGCCTTGTCGACGTTGGCCTTCAGGGGGATAAGGCGACCGCCGCGGACGCCCTCATCGGCGGTGATCAGCGCCCGGCAGTCAGAGTCGAGAATGCGGTCTTTGATGGATTCTGGAGAAAACCCGCCAAACACCACCGAATGAATCGCCCCGATTCGGGCGCAAGCCAGCATCGCGTAGGCAGCTTCCGGGATCATTGGCATGTAGATGCAGACCCGGTCACCCTTTTTAACACCACGGGTTTTCAGTGCGTTGGCAAGCTTGCAGACCTTGGTGTGCAGCTCCCGATAGGTGATTTTGGTGTCGGTGTCGGGCTCATCGCTCTCCCATATGATGGCTGTTTGGTCGGCGCGTTTTTCCAGATGTCTGTCGACGCAGTTATAGCAGACGTTCAGTTTTGCTCCGGCAAACCATTGCACGTCGGCTTTGTCAAAATCACCGCTGAACACGCTCTTCCAGGGCTCGTGCCAATGCAGTAATTCCTTTGCTTGCTCGGCCCAGAACTTGTCCGGCGCTTCTATTGACTGACGATAGAGTTGTTCGTAGAGCTCGCGGTTGAGGTGGCTTTTCGCCGCAGCGCTGTCGCTGACCGGATAGAGTTTGTGTTGAGTCATGTGTTTCTGTTCAGACATGAGAAAGTCCTGCCCAGCTGCGCTGGTGGTGCTAGTCCATTAACGGGGCGATAAGGGCGTGCGACCCGAGGGCAAATCAGTATGCCCTAAAGAAAATAGGCGCTCAACTCAGCACCGGTTCGCTTCTTGAGCCTTCCCCGTGACTTCCTGTAAGTACCAGCCTGACATTATCGATCAGTCGGGTAGGGCCCAGAAACGCTGCCGCCAGGATCACCAAATGGGTATCGTCAGCCGCGGCGGGCTGCAGGCTGTCCGCCTGGGCAACTGCAAAGTAGTCGGGGCGCAGGCCCTGAGCTGCCAGGAACTCCAGAGCACTGGCTTCCAGTGCGCGGTAGTCGCGATTGCCTTCCCGAATTTTCAGCGCTGTTGCGCTCAAGCATTCATGGATGGCGGCGGCAGTGAGCTTTTGCTCGGCGTTGAGGTAGCCATTTCTGGAACTCAGTGCCAGTCCGCTGTTTGCGCGCACGATTTCAACGCCCTTGACCTCGACGGATATGCCGAGGTCGGTGACCATTTTGCGAATCACCAGAAACTGCTGGTAATCCTTGAGGCCAAAATACGCGACGTCAGGTGAAGTGAGATTCAACAGTTTGCAGACCACGGTTGCGACACCGTCAAAGTGGCCGGGACGAGTGGCACCGCAGTAATTCTCGGAAACCCCCGGGACGTGAATGGTGGTTTGCTGCTCCAGATTTGTGCCGTAAATTTCTTCCACGGAGGGGTGAAACACGGCGTGGCAGCCCGCGTTATCCAATGCTGTCTGATCATCCGCCAACGTGCGCGGGTACGCCGCCAGGTCTTCCTGCGGGCCGAACTGGAGCGGATTGACAAAGATTGTCGTGACCACAAAATCTGCTTGTTCCAGGGCCGTCTCCACCAGGTGCAAATGACCGGCGTGCAGGTTGCCCATGGTAGGCACCAAGGCTATCCGTTTGCCGGCGGCGCGCTGTTGCCGGATTTCTTTTCCCAGTGCCCTGGCGTTGGTATAGGTTTTCACGGAATGTGAGTTCCCTGTAGAAGAGTCCGGTGCTCGAATGTGGCGGGTATGTGCGCATCGCGCTGCGCTGACCCCGAGCTAGTGGAAGCAGTGCTCATCGGCCGGGAATGACTTGGCTTTTACTGCTTGCACGTAGGCTTCAATGGCGCCGGGTATACCATTACTTGATTCGATCAGGAAGTTCTTGACGAATTTTGGGGTAATGGGCGAGACGCCAAGGACGTCATGCAGGACCATGATCTGTCCATCGGTATCAGGCCCGGCGCCGATACCAATCACGGGAATCTCAAGGCTTTCGCTGATGGTGCGGGCCAGGTCCCGGGGCACGCATTCCAGGAGCAGCAGGCTGGCGCCAGCATCCTGCAGCATCTGTGCTTCCTCAAGAATGAGCTGTGCCTGGCTGGTGTCCCGGCCCTGAACATGGAATCCGCCAATCCGGTTAATTGATTGCGGGGTCAGTCCCATGTGAGCACAAACCGGAATGCCGCGTTCTGCCAGCAGGTGAGTGGTATTGGCGATCCAGCCGCCGCCCTCCAGCTTAACTACCTGGCCGCCAGCGCGCATCAGGCGGGCGGCGTTTTCCAGCGTCTGGGTTTCCGACGCGTAACTCATGAACGGCAAGTCAGCGATGAGCAGGGCGCCCTTGTTGCCGCGCTTGACGCATTCCACGTGATAAATCATGTCTTCCATGGTGACCGGCAGGGTACTGTCGTGCCCTTGCAGGACCATGCCCAGTGAATCGCCGACCAGAATCACCTCCACGCCGGCGTCGCCAAGAATTGAGGCGAAACAGGCATCGTAGGCCGTCAGGCAGGAGAACTTTTCACCCTGCTGCTTGAGTTTCTGCAGTGAAGTGATGGAGATTTTCGAATTTTTGTTCTGGGCGCTCATGACTGGGCTCGCGTCACAAAGAGAATTGGCTTGCCATTATGCGGCAGGTCATGAGGTGAATAAAGCCGCGACATTCCCAAGGCTGGGCAGGTGCTTACAGCAGCGACGGGCGCGGGTTAAAGTAATGGGTGCCACCGGAGATGGACAGGACCTGATCCACCAGTTGCTGATAGTCATCGTCGTTGCTTACCAGGTCGATTTCCTCGGTATTGACGATCAGCAGCGATGACTTGCTGTAGAAATGGAAAAACTCCGTGTAGGCCGTGTTCAGGTTTTCCAGGTACTGCGCTTCTATAAGCTGCTCGGCGCTGATGCCTCGCTTGCGAATGCGGGTTAGCAAGGTGTTTGTCGGTGCCTGCAGGAATATCACCAGGTCCGGTGTCGGTGCATCAATGGTGAGATGGCGGTACACATTCAGGTACAGCTCATACTCGTCACCATCGAGGTTCTGTTGGGCAAACAGGCGATCCTTGTCGATCAGGAAGTCCGCCACGCGCACCGGCTCGAACATGTCATCCTGGCGCAGTTCCTGGAGCTGTTGGCTGCGCTGAAACAGGAAAAACAGCTGGGTGGACAGGGCGTGGCGCGGTGGATCCTGATAAAAGCGTTCCAGGAACGGGTTGTCTTCCGCCTTTTCCAGCAACAGGTCATAGTTAAAGGTTTCGGCGAGGCGCCTGGTGAGGCTGGTTTTACCAACCCCGATCGGCCCTTCCACGGCAATGTAGCGGGGCGCGCTTTTGCTGCTTGCTACTGTCTGGCTCACCCTTGGTTACCTGACTCTTGGTTGCCTGATCCATCGTTTCCGGATTTCTGCTTGCCTGGCCGCCGACGTTTGCGCCGTCGTGGTTTGTTACCACCGCCGGACAGTGCCGCAACCATTTCCTCCTGCTGATTTTTATCACCGTCCTGGAAAGTCGTCCACCAGTCGCCCAGCCCGTCCAGGTCTTCGCCTGACTCTTCGCGCAGCAGCAGAAAATCGTAGCCAGCGCGGAATTTCGGATGCCCAAAGGCACTGGCGACGCCGCGTTTGGTGCGGCGTTCCAGGCGTCGCTGAAGGTCCCAGATCTCACGGCTGGCGATCGTGAACCGTTTGGGAATAGCGGTATAGCCTAACTGATCGAAAATGATGTCGTTGGTAATTTGCTGGAAGGTCAGGGGTGGCCCGGTGTCATCACTGTCTATGCGGGCCTGTCGAAGTTGCAGGCAGGGCCACAGCAGCGCGGCAAACAGAAATGCGGGAGTCACGGACTTGCCCTGATTGAGTCGCTGATCGGTATTGCGCAGCGCCAGATTCACCAGCTTGACGCTGGGCTCCGGTGCGACAGCCATTGCTTCCAGGGTTGGTGTGAACATGAACTCGGCCAGGCCAGTTTGCTGCAGCAGCTGGAACGCATGTTCCGCATGGCCGCAGGTAAGCAGCTTGATAGTTTCATCGAACAGACGGGCAGGGGAGATGGATTCCAGCAACGATGCCAGCTCGGTGATCGGCTGACGAGTTCCCGGTTCGATGGTGAAATCGAGTTTGGCGGCAAAGCGCACGGCGCGCAGCATGCGTACCGGATCTTCCCGGTAGCGCTCCTCGGGGCTGCCGATCATGCGCAGCTGCCGCGCTTTTAGATCTTCCAGACCATTACAGAAATCAAGGATGCGGAAACCGTCAATTGTGTAGTACAGCGCGTTTATTGTGAAATCACGGCGCATCGCGTCTTCGTCGATATCACCGTAGACATTGTCCCGGAGAATCATGCCGGTAGTGGAGTGCGCGGAGTCCAGCCCCCCGATTTCGCGTCGTGATGCCTGACCAGCGATTTCATTGGTGGCCTGGTGGTGGGCCCGGAATGTTGTCACTTCGATGATTTCACGGCCGAAGCGGATATGGACGATCTTGAACCGGCGCCCGATGATGCGTGCATTCTTGAACAGGTTACGGACATCTTCCGGGGTCGCGTCAGTGGCGACATCGAAGTCTTTGGGATGTTTGTCGAGCAGGATATCGCGGACTCCGCCGCCGACAATAAGCGCTGCAAAACCGTGCTCAGTAAGACGGTACAGTACCTTCAGCGCGTTCGGAGAAAGCTGCTTCCTGGAGATCGGGTGCTGGTCGCGGGGAATGAGCGTAGCATTCTCGATTCCCGGAAGTTGGTCAATTGCAGTCATGGATTGCCGTGATCTGATTCTTCATGCCCGTCTCATGTCAGTCATCGCGGGTCGACATGCCATCAGCAGGGTGACGGCATGGGCATGATACACAGGTCGGCGTAAATTGAAACCGAGGCTGGCACGTTGCGCTGATGATGTCTGGAGATAGGCTGTCCCCGGGCCACCGGTAAGCAGGCCGGGGTGAGGTCTTATTCAGAACCGGTGTCGTACAGGGTGGCAATATCCCGTTGCGGAAAGCTGTGACCCAGGGGAGGTGTTGGCGCGGTAAATGATGACACTGGAGGTGGGGTTGGTCGGCTATAGCGAACAGGAAAAATGACCAGATATAAATAGGGGGTGGTTCTCACCACCCCCTATCTTAATCACGCTTATTATTATTGTTGTTATTACTATTGGTTATTTATTTATTATTTTTCTAAGTAGGGTGCCAACGCAGCACCACATAAAGCTCCAGGTGGTTATCTTGAGGCGGTGACCAACCGGGTCACACTACTTGCCACAAATCCGACCTTTTATTGTTAATTGTTTCGATGCACTAATCTTCGTCGTAAAACTCAGTAATGCTATTTTTGTTTTTATTGTCAGTTATTGTTGTTGTTTATTGTTATTGTCATCTAACTAGGAGCAGTAACCGTGCCAACTAATTGAATGTCATTCTTATCAATGACTTACGTTTCCAGGCCTTCGTTTCACAGGCACCTTTAGCAGCAATATGTTACAGATGTTCTCTGAAAAAGTGTGTAGAACGGTAGCAGTAACAAATATTTCAGTTTGTAAATAATTCCCGCGAAGCCGCGAAAACTGGCGCTGGCCGGTTCGCCCCCGGCTGCTAGTCGAGTTTGCATGACCGGCAAGGGGTTCTCGCAGGCCCTGGACGGTTCCGGGTGGCGGGGTCAGACGGCCTGCTTCTTTTTGCGCGGGATACCAAAGCGCTGGCGCCGCTCCCACAGACATTTGCGCGAGATGCCGAGCTTCTTGGCCAACTGGGTTTCGTTCATGGTGTCCTGGTGCTCCAGTACGAAGCGCTGGAAGTAGTCTTCCAGGGAAAGTTCTTCGGCAGGCGCTTCGGCCGCCGGTTGCGCCGCGGCAGCGATCTCCGGATCCTGAGCGGCCCGGGCATCAAGGTCAATGGCCAGCAGTTCAGCACCGATGGTGTCGGTTTCCGCCAGCACCACTGCCCGCTCGATGGCATTTTCCAGCTCCCGCACGTTGCCTGGCCAGGGATAATCGGCAATGGCCCGGCTGGCGCCGTCGCTGAATTGCAGCATGGGCGTCTTCAGGCGTTTGCAGGTGCGCTGCAGAATCGCATCCGCCAGCTCCAGTATGTCATTGCCGCGATCGCGCAGGGGCGGAATCAGCAGCGTCATGACATTGATGCGATAGTAAAGATCCTCACGGAACTGTCCGTCCTCCACCAGTTGTTTCAGGTCCCGGTGGGTTGCTACCACGAGACGCACATCAACCTTGCGGGACTGCACAGAGCCGACCTTGCGAATTTCGTTCTCCTGGAGGACCCGTAATAGTCGAGCCTGGGCCTCCAGTGGTAGCTCACCAATCTCGTCAAGAAACAGGGTGCTGTGGTTGGCTGCTTCTACCAGACCAGTACGCGTAGCGGTGGCGCCGGTGAATGCGCCTTTTTCGTGGCCGAACAACTCAGATTCGATCAGGTTTTCCGGGATTGCGGCGCAGTTAACCGAGATCATCTCATTGTTTACGCGACTACTGAGGTTATGAATAGCGCGGGCCACCAGTTCCTTGCCGGTCCCTGACTCGCCGTTAATCAGCACCGTGGAATTGGTTTGCGCGACCTTGCGAATCCGTCGAAACAGCTCAAGCATCTGTGGACAGCTGCCAATCATGCCGTGCACTGGCGGTTCGGCGTCGCTGTCTTCGACTATTCCTGATCGGTCTTCCCGGTGATGCTCCCGAATTATTCGACTGACAGTTTCAATGATTTCATTATGTTCAAAAGGCTTGGCAATATAATCCACCGCGCCCATCTTCATAGAGTCGATCGCGGAGCGGATACTGGAATAGCTTGTCATTATCAGAACCGGGGTTTTGGTCGCCTTGATCAGGTCGGTCCCCGGTGCGCCTGGTAACCGGAGGTCGCTGATAATGACATCGAATTCATCCATGTCGAAGTTATCCAGCGACTCTTTCACTGAAGCGGCCTCGCTCACACGATAGTCATAACGCTCCAACAGACGCCGCAATGCACTGCGAATGACTGCTTCATCTTCGACTACTAAAACCTGATTCATCATTACCTATTAACTGCTCAGTAAATTGGTCAACGGGACGGGTCGGCGTCTACGTCGTCTTTCAGCCAGGGAAAGCGCAGCAGGACTTCGGTGCCCCTACCGCTGATTTTGTCTACAGGACTGATTATATCAATTTCTCCCTTCAAATCTTCAACAATGCTAAATACCAGGGAAAGCCCCAGCCCGGTGCCTTCTCCGGCTTCCTTGGTGGTGAAAAACGGGTCGAAGATCCGGTCTTTGATGGCCGCCGGGATGCCAATTCCTTCATCGGTAACTGACAGTCGCACGATATCGCCTTCAATTATGGCGCGCATCTGAATGGTGCTGTTGGGCTGGCTGGCATCCCGGGCATTGTTGATCAGGTTGACCAACACCTGCAGCAGGCGCTGGGCGTCGCCCTGAATGCGTGCCCTGGGGTCACACTGCAGTTCGATATTGATGTCCTTGCTTTTCTTGTCCAGCGAAACCAGAGTCCGGGCTTCTTCCATGCATTCGGCTATCGACACCGAGGTTTGGTCATACTCGGTTTTGCTGGTTCCGGTGTGTGCGAAATTCACCAGCGACTGCAGAATACGTGAGGTGCGATCAGTCTGCTCAATGATTTGTTTGGCGAGGCCACCAATTTCCTCGTCGCTGTATTCATCGCGAATAGTCTGTGCCAGGCAGGCAATGCCGGTAATGGGGTTGCCAATTTCGTGCGCAACTCCTGCTGCGAGGCGGCCGATGGATGCCAGTCGTTCGCTGTGGGTCAGTCCCGCTTCAAGAATTTCAGTTTCGGTTATGTCTTCAATCAGGATGATCACCCCTTCATGAATGGTTTCGTGCTCGCCGGTCTTTTCGATCTGCGCCTTATGCAGGTTGACTGCCTTCTTGTTGCCGTTGATCTCGAAATAATGCTTGTAGGAGTGGTCCGAATCCTCGTCCAGAAAATTCATCAGCAGCGATAACCAGGGCTCCTGCAGGTCGCTTACCTGTGAACCAACCACGTCGGTGGCTTCAATTTCGGTAATTTTCTCCAGCGCCCGGTTCCACATGACGATCTCTTTGTCGAAAGATAGCGAGCACACACCAAGGGGCAGGTCTAACAGTATTTGCCGGTGATAGCGGCGCAGGTTGTCCAGGTCGGAGGCCATTCCGGAAAGGTTGCTTCGGTAAGACTCAATGCGGCGTTCAATGACATTCAGGTCCGAGCTGCCGTGCTGGGAAACAATGCTGTAGGGCAGATAGCCGTCGATCAACTCGCGTGCGATCGAGGGTCCCAGCAGTCCTGACAAATTGGCCTCCAGCCGGGCCCGCAACAGGCGCATGGAGAACGGCCGTCGGTCATGCATGTCAAGGCCGAGATCCTGCAGCGCCTGGGTAACTTCCCGGGTCGCAGTACTCTCACCCAGCGGTTTGCTCAGGCTCTTGATGAATTCCCTGGGCGATTTTGCCACCAGGCCGCTGCGTTTGCGCCGCTTGATGGTATCCAGTGCGCAGACGTCCGCCGAGCTGCGTTCTTCGTCGGTGGATTCGGTCAGCATGGAAACACTGATAAAAACCAGGCTGTTGGCGATCAGAGACAGAGCAGCGATTTCACGCCAGTTAAGCGCGACCAGTGACAACGGGTCGGAGTCGGAAAACAGCGGTATCAACAGAAACAGGAACCAGATGGCAATGCCCAGGACCAGCCCAGCTATGAAGCCTTTTTTATTGGCCTGCGGCCAATACAGGATGGCAACGACACCTGGCAGAAACTGCAGGCCGGCAGTGAAAGCAACGGTGCCGATAATCTGGATTCCGGTGCGCTCATCGGGCAGAAAGTGGAACACGAATCCTGCCCAGATCAGGGCGGTGATCAGGGCCCGGCGATGCCAGATCAACCAGCGATAAATGTCCTGGGTGGCACTGGGCTGATAGATCGGCAGTATCAGGTGGTTGAGACACATATTGGACAGCGCCAGGGTGATTACGATGATCAGGCCACTGGCAGCAGACAGCCCGCCAAGGTAGGCAATCAGGGTAATGACCGGGGCATCATAGGCGGCGCCGATGATCACCGGAAAATACTCCACCGGGACAGTGGAGCCAGCCTGCAGACCCGCCCACAGGATCGGCAGAACCGGCAGACCGATAAGCAGGAAGTACAGCGGCAGGCCCCAGCTGGCAATTGACAGCGCCCGCTGACCGCTGCACTCGTTGAAAGTCACGTAGAACATGTGCGGCATGGCAACGGCCGCAGTAAAGAACAGCAGGGCCATGACGTGGAAGGAACTGAAATAGTCGGTTTCCTTCAGGCTGGTCAGCAGTTGGGGTTGCCCCTGCAGCCATTGCTCCAGGCCGTCAAACCCATTGAAGCCGCCGTAGACAGCGAACAGCCCCACCACCAGGAAAGCAATCAGCTTTACCAGCGACTCGAAAGCAATCGCCATGACCAGGCCGTCATGGCGATTGCGTCCGGTTTGCCGCGAGGTGCCAAACAGGATGGCAAACGCGGTAATCAGCACGCAAAACCAGAAGGCAATGGATCCCTCGGTCCCTTCCGCGGACAGCAGATTGGCGGTATCAGCTACGGCCCGAATCTGCAGGGCGATCAAGGGGGTCACGCCCACCAGTGTTACCAGCGTGGCAGCCGTCCCGGCCCAGGGTGAGCGATAGCGGAACGCCATCAGGTCAGCCAGTGAACTGAGCTGATAGGTGCGGGTCAGCTCCAGCAGTGGTTTCAGCAGCAGTGGCGAAAACAGGAACGCCAGCGAGATGCCGATGGAGTGGGCAAGATAGCCATAGCCATCGCGCAAGGCATTGCCGATCGAGGTGTAGTAGGCCCAGACGCTGGCAAACACCCCCAGCGACAGCACATACACGACCGGGTGGCGAACTATCCGTTCCGGGATCATGCCGCGATCGGTAACAAACGCCAGGGCGAACAGGAATGCCAGATAGCCACTGCCCAGGGCGAATAGCGTGGTGATTTCAAAATTCATCGCTGTCCTGTCGACGGTGCGTCCAGATCGCCACACACACCACCAGGAAACCAATGATATAGGGGCGAAACCAGGCACCGTCCGGCTGATTAATCCAGTCGATACTGACCAGAAACAGCAGGTAGATGATAATGAGTAGCGTGAGAATGTAGCGGGGGATATACATGAACAGGTCTGTTACCCAGCGATTTCAGGGATGTTAGCCAACTTCGGTACGGCCTGTATATCCCAGTGTTCGGTGGCCCAGGCCAGCAGCGTTGGGCAGTCAGCGCCAGCCAGCTCGGCTGGCGGGCGTTGGCCTAAAAAGCGTAGTGCTTCCAGCAGCAGGCGGGCGCCATTTTCGACATTGATTGGTTCGGCAAAGCGTTGCTTGCTCAGCTTCTCGCCGCGACTGTTAACGATGACCGGGATGTGCGCATAGTGCGGTCGCGGATAGCCGAGCAGCCCCTGTAAATAAAGTTGCCTGGGGGTTGAGTCCAGCAGATCGTAGCCACGAACGATGTCGGTGACGTGCTGGAAGGCGTCGTCCACTACCACCGCCAGCTGATAGGCGAACAGCCCATCTTTGCGCCTGACCACAAAGTCACCGACCTCGGTGTCAAGCTGTTGCTGGAACTGCCCCTGAATACGGTCGGTGAACGCCAGGCTTCCCGGGGCCACACGCAGGCGCACCGCATGTTTTTTCTCCCCCAGATCAGTGCGCGTTCGACAGTGGCCGTCATACACCGAATCGAGGCTGCGTAGCCGCTTTCGGGTACAGGTGCAGGCAAAAGTGTGCCCCGCCGAGGAGAGTCTTGCCAATGCTTCCCGATAGGCGGCGTGGCGTTGGCTCTGGTAGAGCACCTCACCATCCCAATGCAAATGCAGCTCATCCAGCTGGCGCAAGATCGTGTCGGCCGCGCCCGCCGGCTCTCGTGGCGGGTCCAGGTCTTCCATGCGCAGCAGCCAACGACCCTTTTGGGTTCGGGCGTCGAGGTAGCTGGCCAGGGCAGCAATCAGCGAGCCCATGTGCAGTGGGCCAGTGGGGGAGGGGGCGAATCGTCCAACATAGGACGCTGCCCCGGACGAAGTGGGAGAATGATCAGTCATGGCGCGTCGGGTTGGCCGGTTTGCGGCAGTCGCGGCAAACCGGTAACCGGTTCAGGTAATCAGGCTGATCAGGAGCTGGATAGCTGCTAGCTTCCGAGCTGCTTTTCCTTGATTTCGTCGAGGGTTTTGCAGTCGATGCACTTGTTGGCAGTCGGCCGCGCTTCAAGACGACGAATTCCGATTTCAATGCCGCAGGACTCGCAAAAACCGTAGTCGTCCTGGACGATGGCCTCGATGGTGCTATCGATTTTCTTGATCAGCTTCCGTTCACGATCACGGGTACGGAGTTCCAGGCTGAATTCTTCCTCCTGGGTCGCTCGGTCGGCCGGGTCTGGGTAGTTCGCAGCATCGTCCTGCATGTGATGCACGGTGCGATCTACTTCCTGCATCAGCTGTTCCCGCCAACTCAGCAAAATCTTCTTGAAATGTTCCCGCTGCTTTTCGTTCATGTACTCCTCGCCTTTTTTCGGCTTGTACGGAACGAAGTTCTTCAGAACGGGTTGCGATTCAGTGCGTTGCGCGTTAGACATGATTAAAAATGCCTCTTAAAGCCCTGCTCCAACGCTTGTCAGTGCCAGCTTTCAGGCAAGCAAGCCACGCAGGATGCAGGTTTCATAATGCCCAGTCAGGGCGTTGAAGTACCGATTTCAAGGCTGGTTTACAGACCGTTGAGATCGGTGTTTAAACCGGTCCGGCGCCGGGATTTCAGGCGCCGGATTTCAGAAAGCTGGGTAAGCTACCAGATAACGATGCGGTATTCCATAAAAAAAATGCGAATTTCATTTTGCCTGATGAGCGCACCGAAAGCCGCGAATTGCCTATCTTGCGGCAAATTCTATCTTCTATAATAGTGACTTTTTATGACTACCATGAGTAAACCAGAAGGGTCGCTTTCCCAGGCTGCCATTCACCGTAGCAACAGTAGCCTGGACCGGGTCAATCCGTTCCGGGTCATGACTGTGATGCACCGCGCTGCGGAGTTGGAAGCTGCGGGTCGCCGCATCATTCATATGGAGGTAGGTGAGCCCGACTTCACCACTGCCGAGCCGATCAAGCAAGCCGCCAAACAGGCGCTGGACCAGGGCTATACCCGCTATACCCAGGCACCTGGCATCCCGCTGCTGCGGGAGCGTCTGGCTTCCTACTATGCCGCCCGCTATGGCGTGAGCGTGGACCCAGCGCGAATTCTGATTACGCCCGGCGCCAGCAGCGGCCTGATGCTGTTGGCCCATTTGCTGGTGGAACCGGGCAGCGAGGTGCTGATCAGCGATCCGGCCTACCCTTGTGTACGCAACTTTATTCATCTGGTGCATGGCACCCCGACACTGGTTCCGGTCGGTCCTGATGAAAATTTTCAGCCCACCGTGCAGCTGCTGGAGCAGGCCAGGACGCCGGCAAGCTCCGGTGTATGGCTGGCTTCGCCAGCCAACCCCACCGGAACAATCCTGGACCGCCAGCGGCTAACCCAGTTGTGCCACTGGGCTCGAGATAACAACCTGCATATGCTGGTGGATGAGATCTACCATGGCCTGCACTACGTCTCGGACCTGCCCTGCGTGCTGGAGATTGATCCGGAGGCGTTCGTGGTCAACAGTTTTTCCAAATATTTTGGCATGACCGGCTGGCGTCTGGGCTGGATCGTGGTGCCGGAACACAGTCTCGAGAAAGCCAACATCCTCGCCCAGAACCTGTATATATCGGCACCCTCGATCGCCCAATATGCGGCACTAGCGGCATTTGAGCCTGAAGCGCAGGCGGTGTTTGAACAGCGTCGGGAGGCTTTCCGGCAGCGCCGCGATTATCTTTCCAGCGCCCTGCGCGAGCTGGGTTTCGAGCTACCGGATTCGGTGCAGGGGGCCTTCTATATCTATGCCGATATCAGTCGCTTTAGCGATAATGCCGAGCAGTTTTGTCGGGACTTGCTGGAGCAATCCGGTGTGGCTATAACCCCGGGCACGGATTTCGGTGAGCATCACTGCCAGCGTTTCGTCCGCTTTGCATTCACCACCGGGCTGGAAGATCTCAAGGAAGGCGTGGCCCGCATGCGCAAGGCCTTATGTTAACTGATGCGCAGCAGGCCTGATCATGCTCTTTCCTGACCCCTTACAGGAAGCGGTTCTGCTGCGTCGCTACAAGCGTTTCCTGGCCGATATCGAGTTGCCGGACGGCAGCCAGATGACCTTGCATTGCCCGAATACCGGCTCGATGAAAAACTGTCAGCAGCCCGGCAGCCGGGTCTGGTTTTCTTTATCGGATAATCCCAAGCGCAAGTATCCCGGCACCTGGCAAGTGATTGAGGTCCGGTCTGGCAGTGGCGAAGACGCCGGGGGAAGTGAGGCAGAGTGCGCGCTGGTGGGTATTAACACCGGCCTGGCTAACCGCCTGGTGGCAGAGGCCATCGATAGCGATCTAGTTGCCGAGCTCAGGAATTTCACCACCATGCGCAGGGAGGTGGCCTATGGCAAGCAGCGCAGTCGTATCGATCTGTTGCTGCAGTCTGACAGTGGTGCCAGTGATTGCTTCGTGGAAGTCAAAAACGTCAGTCTCGGCATGGCAGAACGGGTCGGGTTGTTCCCGGATGCAGTCACCAGTCGCGGCCAGAAGCATCTACAGGAGTTAATCGACGTTGCCCAGGGTGGGCAGCGTGCGGTGCTGTTTTTCTGCGTCCAGCACACCGGCATTGATGTTGTCCGACCAGCCGATGAAATCGACCCGGACTATGGGCGCTTGCTGCGCGAGGCGGCGGCGGCAGGAGTGGAGCTGCTGGCCTACCGCGCGCGCTTTGATCTGGCGAATTCGCAGGTCAGTCTCGACACGCGCCTGCCGGTTCAGGTTTAGGCCGGACTGGGCGGCTGCAAATAGCGGTCTTCCACCAATACCAGTCCGTTTTCGACCTGAAAAGGTACCGCCTGCAGGTGTTTGCCCTGACAGGGCCCGACCAGGCAGTGGCCGTCGTCAATGCGAAACAGGGCACCGTGGGTTGAGCACTGTATTAGTTCCCCATCGGCGTCCAGAAAGCGGTCTTCTTCCCACTCCAGTGGCGTGCCCAGGTGTGGGCAGCGATTCCAGTACAGGAACAGCTGGTCGTCCTTTTTTACCGCGAACAGATAGCGGTTATTGTATTCCAATCCTTTGGATGTGCCTTCCTCAATATCCTCAACGGCAAACAGGGTGATCATGGGCCCAGCCCCGCTGCGAAATCGGCCAACAGGTCCGCCTGATCCTCCATGCCTACGGAAAAGCGGATCATGTTATCGGCAATGCCCATAGAAGCGCGACGCTCCGGGCCCATTTCGTGATAGATGGTATGCGCAACCGGAATTGCCAGGGTTCGGGTATCGCCGAGATTGCTGGATGCCACTACTACCTCCATGCGATTGAGTACGTCGAAACAGTCCAGGCCGTCAGCCAGGTCAATACTGAAAATGGCGCCAAAGTCCCTGAACAGCTCGCGCGCCCGTTGATGCTGCGGATGGGATTCCAGTCCCGGATAGTAAACGTTCCTGACGCCGGGATGCCGGGCGCAAAATTCCGCCAGCGCCATGGCGTTGGCGCAGGCACGGTCCATGCGCAGGGGCAGGGTCTCTGACCCTACCGCAAGGTGGTGTGCTGCTTCCGGGCCAAGGGAGGCGCCCATATCCCGTAGTCCCTTCTTGCGGATCTGGGTAATACCCCAAGTGGCCACGTCACCTTTTTTATAGTTATCGTAAATATTGTCAAAGCGTGCCCAGTCGAACAAGCCGGTCTCGGTGATGCTGCCACCCAGGGCATTGCCGTGCCCGCCTATGTACTTGGTTAGCGCATTGACAATCAAACTGGCACCGACTGATTTTGGTGAAAAAAGGTGTGGGGACGTCATGGTGTTATCCACACAGTAGACCAGATCGCGAGCGGCGCAAAGCTCGCCGATAGCGGCGAGGTCGGCAATCTGGGTGACCGGATTGGCGATCGTCTCAGCAAATACCAGGCGGGTATTGGGCTGCAATGCCTGCTCGACATTGGCCACATCCGTGGCGTCTGCAAAGCTGACCTCGATGCCGAAATTCTGCAGGGTTCCCAGCAGACTGTTGGTATTACCAAACAGGAAGGCGCTGGACACGATATGGTCGCCAGTGCGCAGCAGCGACAAGAGCGTGCTGGCGATAGCCGCCATGCCGGTGGCGAAAGCGACTGTGGCGATGCCATCTTCCATTGCCGTCACACGATCCTGCAGGGCGGTCACCGTGGGATTCATCTGCCGACCGTAGTTGTAGCCAGCGCGCTTCCCCTGGAAGACTTCCGCCAGGTGGCGGGCGTCTTCGTAGGCGAACGCCACGGAAGGATGCACGGGTTTGTGCAGAACGCCGTGCTCTGGATTACCGCGTCGGTCAGAATGCAAATTGGTGGTGAAAAAGCCTTTCTTGGCCATGATTGTGCCCGGTTCAGCGGTGCTGAGGTTGCAGGGGTCGGGATGCAGGCGGTTTTATACACCAGCGCCAGGGATAATTAAAGCGAGCCTATTGCTGCTGGTCGCGGCGGGACTGGCAGGCGAAACACAACGGCGTGTCGGGTTGCGCTTCGAGTCGTGGAAAGCCGATATCCTCGTCACACTGTCGGCAATAACCGTATTCACCGGCATCCAATGCCGCCAGGGCCAACTCGACTCGCTGCAGGCGCTGTTGTGCTTTCTTCTGTGTGGAAATTGCCATCTGCTGTTGCTGCATGGCATCCATCCGCGACAGTCTGCCCACCAGAGACTGATCCAGAGTGACCACATCAGTGGCCTTCTTGCCACTGTCCAGTTGCGTGCGCAGCGCGTCGCGCATCTCCCGAAGGCGATCGCCTAGCAGAGTCAGTTGCTGGTCGGTCAAGGTATCCATAAGCAGTGTAAAACTCGCTCCGGGACTACAGGGCTGGCAGATTCTGGTACAGGGGGCGGGCCAGGATCAGCTGTTCGATCTCCAGCAGTCTGGCCTGGTACTCAGGACTATTCCGGTCGGCATAGAGCGCGGCAAAATCATCTTCAGACAGTCCGTCCCGGTTGTTGCCGAGCTCCGGCATATAGTCGCTCTCCTCGCGCAAATTGGCCAGGCGCTGCTGCATGATGCGCGCCGTCTCCGCATCCAGGGTGGCATAGCTGGCCAGCAGCACGCCGGCGCTATTGGCAGCCAGGTCAGAGAAGCTGAAGCCGCTGCGATAGCGGGCATCGTAAGCTTCCTTGGTGGTGGAAAGCAGCTCGGCAATGCCGGCCCCGGCGGAAGCGGTAATGGCTGCCATGGAGATCAGGTGTCGGGCAAGATCCTGGCGCCGGTGCAGGCGCACTTCGACAAACTTGGCGGGCGGCAAGCCGGCGCCGATCTCAGGGCCAACCAGTTGGCTGATACTTTCGTCACTGACATAGATCGCGAGGGTTTGCAGCAGTGTGCGGTTTTCAGAGATCGGATCGGCGCCAGCCAGGGAATGCTCCCGGGCGGTTCTGAACAGCGGTATCAGAAAGGTGTTCAGCGACACCGCGCCCATATCAGCCGGTATTGCTGCCGCCAGCAGGCTTATTTCCCGATAGTAGCTGGTAATGCGGTCGCGATCCGGCGCACTGATCAGGATCTGCTGGGCGTGCTGACTGACCTGGTTCAGCAGCGCCGGATCCCAGTTCATGGCGACGGTCATTTGTCGGTCGCTGACGCGGACCTCGTCAATGGTTTGCAGGAATGCATTGATGTCGCGAAAGCCCAAATCCGCAGCCGCCAGATTGCTGCGCAGCCGGGTCAGCGCAAAATCCAGCAGGAAGTGCGGCAACTGTAGTGCCCCCGCCCGCACTGATTGCAAATCCAGGCGGTTGTCCCGGGCGGTAAAGTCCGCTTGCAGGTTGAGAAACAGCGGCATGCCAGTGCGCAGGATTGGCACACTCATCGCCGCATTGACCTGGTCTTCCTGAAGCGTCACCCGGGAAGTCCAGTCACGGGATAGATTCAAGGTCTGGGCACCGTAGCGCAATACCAGATTCAGATCTTCGGCACTGATTGATACCTGATGGCGTCCCGGTGCGCCGGGGGATGGCGGCGTAGCGTCAACGATGAGTTGTTCAACCCGCGCCATCTCCCGGGTGGTCAGCGGTTCGCTGGCCGGAATCGACGCCGACCCTTCCAGCCCAAGTAGCATGACAATGATCGGGGCGCTTACCAGCAGGATAATAGTGCTGTGCAGTAGTGGCTTGAAGATGTTGCTGGTGCGCATAAACAGGGTTGTCCGATGATCCTGACCGGGTCCGGGTCAGGTGGACCCGGCGACTCGCTGGTGGATAACTGGCAGCAGGGTCATGTTGCGACGATGCCGGGATCGTATACAGAGTTTGCGCCGTGTCACACACGCTGAGGCTTAATTATGACAAAGTCGACCCGAATTGGCGGCACTGAAGAAAAAATTTATTAATCAAGCGCTTGGCGTTACTATTGAGGTCGCTCGTCGGCCGCCAGCGCCCGATTACTCCTGGCTCAGTGCCAGGCTCGGTCCCAGGCCCAGTCATAGTACAGCGGAATAAATGTTGGGCATAGCGTCTGCGACCACCCCGACCTCGGGTTTGGCCTCGCTTGCCGCGCCCGAGCCAGGCCCGGCATAATGTGGGAGTTGCGCCTGATGCAGCCGGCGCGCATTGACGATGGTGGGCGACGTGAGCCTGGTGCTGCCACTGCCGCCAGATGAGAATTCAGTGCAGAAGTTAAGAGAAGTTAAGACGAGTCGCATCAGTGACGGAATATAAAGCGAAGGAGCCAGTTATGAGCTTATACAACAGCCCGGCGAAGGAACGAAAGGAACAACAATCCTGGCGTATCGGCGGCCGCTTGCTGCTTGCCACGCTGCTGGTGAGCCTGCTGGGTGCCTGTAGCACCCAGAGTGCCCGTGATGCGGAAATGGCCGAACAGGAAGCGGCGCGCGTTGCCGCTGAGCAGGAGGAGGCCCGGATTGCCCAGCAGCGGGCTATGCAGCAAGAGCGGGAGCGCCAGGAGCGCGCGGCGGCGGAGGCGCGACTGCAGGCCCAGCGCGAGGCCGAACAGCGGCGTCGCGAAGAAGCCGCCCAGGCGCGAGCTGAGCAAGAGCGACGGGAACGACAGGAAGCTGAGCGCCGCGAGCGTGAGCGGCTGGCGGCGATCGCTGCCGCGGAAGCCGAGCGCCGCCAGAAATTACAGCGCATTGCCGAACTGGAGCAGCAAATTGCCAGTGTTCGGGCGCAGGCGGCCTCTGACGGTGAGCGCGCCGTGCTGTTGCAGGAAGCCATTGTTGCCGCCGAAGAACTGCTGGAAGTGCTGACCGCGGAACAGGCCAAGTATGAAAACACCGACCAGCAGGGGAATCCTGTTGAACCGTTGGCCAAGGAGCAGATCGCCGAATTGGAAGCGCGCAAGAACAATCTCGTCCAGCAGGCTAACAATCAGTAGTACTGTAATGTTCAGTTGCCAAAGCGGTGCCATGAATGGCTGAAAATATCATCGACTTCACCCGCCAGCGTGAAATTCACGAACTGAAGCGCAAGGAAGACAAGGTCGATGCACTGCGCAAGGCATTTCGACAGGCGCGCAGCGAGGCTGCAGATTTGCCGAATGAAAAAACCAATAAAAATCGCCAACGCCGCAACAAACGCCCCAGAAAGTAATCCTGTAGAACCGGCCTGCGGCGACCCTTCCCGGCGCAGCATTTCCATCCCGTAACCCTTTTGAATACAGCATCTTAGCGTGCTGTTTGCCAGTGTCGCAGCGGCCGCTGTGCGCTTTGTTTGTCAGTCGCAGTGTGGTAAAGTGCGCGGCTTTCGACCTATCCAACAATATTATCAATTACCACTATAACTCGGGGAGACATCGATAAATGCCGGGAATAACAATTACGGTGACCACGTTATTGTCACTGCTAGGTCTGGCAATTGCTTTCTTTTACATGAAGAAAGTTACCAGCATTCCAATTGATCTGGGGCTCAATGAAAAGGACGGGGAGCGACTGAGGTTTATCCATGGTGCCATCGCCCGTGGAGCCATGGCGTTCTTGAAGCAGGAGTACAAATTCCTGACCATTTTTATGGTGGTCTTCGCAGCCATCATCGCGATCCTCATTGATGACAGCCATACCCCTGACATCCGCGAGGGTATCTATACTGCGCTGGCATTCCTGTTCGGTGGCGCGATATCCATTGCCTCCGGATACATCGGCATGATTGTCGCGACCCAGGGCAATGCCCGTACCACGGTCTCTGCCAAGAAGAACATCTCTCATGCGTTCGATGTCGCCATCAATTCCGGCGCAGTCATGGGCTTTGCCCTGGTTGGCCTGGCCACTCTGGGCCTGGTGGTGGTTTACGTGGTGATGAGCTCGCTACTGTCTGATCTGGGCCAGGAAAACAACCACATTCTGATGGAAGTGATTGCCGGGTTTGGTCTCGGTGGTTCTACCATTGCACTGTTTGCCCGGGTTGGTGGTGGTATCTTCACCAAGGCCGCTGACGTGGGTGCGGACCTGGTGGGTAAGGTTGAGCAGGGAATTCCTGAAGACGACCCCCGAAACCCGGCAGTGATTGCCGATAATGTGGGTGACAACGTGGGTGACGTGGCGGGTATGGGAGCTGACCTGTTCGGCTCCTGCGCGGAATCTACCTGCGCCGCAATGGTGATCAGTGCCGTGGTGTTTGCGGCTGACCCGAACGCCCTGTTGTACCCGATTCTTATTAGTGCCGTGGGTATTCCCATCAGCCTGCTGACGAAGCTGCTGGTTACTGTGAAAACAGAAGAAGACGTTGCACCGGCCCTGATGAAACTGCTGATTATCTCCAGTGTCCTGATGGCGGTGGTGATGTATTTCTTCACCATGGCACTGATTCCGGGGTCGTTCATTCTGAACGGTGAGGAATACACCAGCATGGGCGTGTACTTATGTTTTCTGTCCGGTCTGGTAGCGGGTCTCGCTGTCGGTCTGTTGACTGGTTATTACACCTCGGATAACTACTCACCGGTTCAGGAAGTCGCAAAATCCTGTGAAACCGGGGTAGCCACCAATATCATTTATGGTCTGGCACTGGGTTATAAAAGCACCGTATTGCCCTATTTAGCCATCGCCGTCAGTATCTTCGTGTCCTGGGATCTGGCCGGTATGTACGGCGTCGCCATTGCCTCCCTGGGCATGCTGGGTACGCTGGTGATTGCCCTGACTATCGATGCTTACGGTCCGGTGGCAGACAACGCTGGCGGAATCGCGGAAATGGTTGGTCTGGACAAAGAGGTGCGCCGTCGTACCGATATTCTGGACTCCGCCGGTAACACCACTGCCGCAATCGGTAAAGGCTTCGCCATTGGCGCGGCTATTCTGACTTCACTGGCGCTGTTCGCGGCGTTCATTACCGCCTCTTCCACGCTGATGGGTGAGCCAATCACCATGAGTTTGCTGGATCCGGTGGTGTACACCAGCCTGTTTGTTGGCGCGGTAATGCCATTCCTGTTTACCGCGATGACCATGAAGTCCGTTGGTAAGGCAGCCTTCGATATGATCGAAGAGGTCCGCCGCCAGTTCAAGACGATTCCAGGGATCATGGAAGGCACCGGTGAGCCTGACTACGCCGAGTGTGTAGCTATTTCCACCAAGGCCGCACTGCGGGAGATGATTGCTCCCGGCGTGCTGATCATGGGCACACCGCTGGTTGTCGGTTTCCTGTTTGGCGTCGAAGCGGTAGCCGGAGTCCTGGCTGGCTCGTTGATCACGGGTGGCGTTCTGGCAATTGCCTCATCCAACAGCGGCGGCGCCTGGGACAACGCCAAGAAATACATTGAAGCAGGCAATCTGGGTGGCAAGGGCTCGGAAGAGCACAAGGCTGCCGTGGTCGGCGACACCGTCGGTGATCCACTCAAGGATACTTCGGGTCCCTCGCTGAATATCCTGATCAAGCTGTCAGCGATTCTCAGCCTGGTATTCGCCCCGTTCTTCGTACAGTACGGCGGCATCCTGATGGGATAGGGACTTTTCTCCGGAAGAGTTCGGTCTTTTAAAGACTGCGGGAAAGGGGTCAATTTGGCCCCTTTTTTGTGCGCGGCTGTTTAGCACCCCTTGGTGATCGACGGGTGGGTTCCGCCAGTCTGACAGCGCCTGCTCAGTTGCGGCGCGACTCAAAGTGAAACAGTACCCACTCTTCTTTTTGATAGCGGATGTCAGATTGCAGATCTGACCAGGTGGTAATCACAGTTTCCACACATTGATAGATACGAAACGAATCGGTGTCCTCAATGATCAGGCCGCGCACCGAGGGATTCAGCGTGTAGTTGGAGATTTCAACCAGTTTCCAGTTCTCTGCCATGGTCCTGGACACGCACTCATCGTTGTCGAGTAGATCGATATACTCAAGATCGGTCTCCGCGTAGGCGCCGGGAGCGATACGCAGATCAAAATCCAGGCTCACTTCCGATGCCTCCATGCCGTCCTTGAGAAACGCCACAGAATGCAGCTGAACCGCGCTGTCGGTCTGGTTGTTGACTACCACGCGCATGCCGTCGTCAGTGTTTGCGCCCCAGGCGCGGGAATAGATGGCAAACTTGATGTCTGACTCAGATTCCATTTCTGCCGCGATCGCGGTGGAGCCGAAGGCGTTCAGGAATGTCCCTGCAAGAGTACCAATAGCCAGGAGGCTGAGTGTCGTGATGCGCATGGTTTTATTCTAGCGGTGTGCCAATTGCCCCGCCAGCCTATTTTCTTTTGCCGACAGATCAAAGATAATCGCGGAAGGCGTTGGCCGCACTTTACCCAGCGGTTATCTGTCACACTACAACCTAGTCGGAAAGTTTGAATAATCTCGACAAAATCACTCACATCGTCTGTATTGCCTCGGGTAAAGGGGGAGTAGGGAAGTCAACCACGGCAGTTAATCTGAGCGTGGCGCTTGCCAAACTGGGGCATAAGACCGGGCTGCTGGACGCCGATATTTACGGCCCCAGTATTCCGCTGATGATGGGAGTTACCGCCGGTACCCGGCCAGAGATCCGGGACCAGAAATACATTGTGCCCATCACTGCACATGGCGTTGAATGCAACTCCATGGGCTTTTTAGTGGATCAGAAAACAGCCATGGTCTGGCGGGCACCAATGATCATCTCAGCATTTAACCAGATACTTAACGATACCGCGTGGTCCGAGCTGGACTACCTGATCATTGATCTTCCTCCCGGAACCGGTGATATTCAGCTCAGTCTGGCCCAGTCTACCCGGGTTAGCGGGGCGGTTATTGTCACTACCCCCCAGGATGTCGCACTGCTTGATGCCCGCAAGGGAATCGAAATGTTCAACAAGGTCGGGGTCCCAATTCTTGGTGTTGTTGAAAACATGAGTACCCATGTTTGTTCGCAATGCGGCCACGAAGAAGCAATATTTGGCACTGGCGGAGGCGATCGACTGTCAGCGGATTACAACACCGAGGTAATAGGGCGGCTGCCGCTGGACCTGAATATCCGCGTGCAGACCGATTCCGGCTGCCCCGTGGTAGCATCTGATGAATCCAGCCCGTCTGCGATGGCCTATCTGGAGTTGGCTAACCGGCTTGGCGCCATCGTTGGACAGGACAGCACAAGGGGCGCCGGGCCCACGATCTCGGTCAAGAATGACTAACTGCTGGCACGCGCGAAACCGCGATTGCTGCTAATTTACCAACAAAAATTCTCATAAAAACTTGCTTGGGGACTCACTGTGGACGCAGTCAATGATTTTTTGATTTATCTGGATGGTTTTCTCGGTAGCGCCATCTGGTTTCCATTTCTGCTGCTATCGACGGGTGTTTTTTTTACCCTCTATTTGGGTTTTCCCCAGATTCGCTACTTCAAGCATGCGCTCGGTGTTGTCACCGGCAAGTTCGACAAGGAGGGAGCGCCAGGTGACACGTCTCACTTTCAAGCGCTATCGACAGCCCTGTCCGGGACAGTCGGTACTGGCAACATAGGCGGTGTCGCTCTGGCGCTGCATCTTGGTGGCCCGGCAGCGTTGTTCTGGATGTGGATGACGGCATTTTTCGGCATGACCAGCAAATTTGTCGAGGTGACGCTCTCGCACAAATACCGCACTCAGACCGATGACGGCACCATGGCTGGCGGCCCGATGTACTATATGGAAAAGGGCCTGGGCCTGAAATGGCTGGCGGTAATTTTTGCGGTCGCCACTGTGCTCAGCTCATTTGGTACCGGCAACCTGCCGCAAATAAACAGCATCGCTTCTGGTCTGGAGAGTACTTTTGCGCTTGATCCGCTGATCACTGCCAGCGTGCTTTCAGTGCTGTTGGCTCTGGTAATTATTGGCGGCATCTCCCGGATAGCCCATGTGGCTGCCGCCATCGTGCCTACCATGGCGTTTATTTATCTGATTGGGGCCTTTGCGGTAATCATCCCCAATATTGCCAATATCGTGCCGTCATTCGTTTCTATTTTTGCTGATGCCTTCACCGGTTCTGCGGCTACCGGCGGTTTTCTTGGCGCCACGTTCGCCTATGCTTTTGATCGCGGGGTAAATCGCGGTCTGTACAGCAACGAGGCGGGCCAGGGGTCAGCGCCGATTGCCCACGCGGCGGCCCGTACCGACGAGCCGGCTGATGAAGGGATGGTGTCCATTCTCGAGCCGTTTATCGACACGATTTGTATCTGCACAATCACCGGCCTGGTGATTCTGTCGTCCGGGGTGTGGGCGGAGAAGTTTGAAAACGAATTCCAGCGCGCCGACATGCGCTTTGTGGCTGGCGTGTATTCCGAAGACAGCAGCGCTGATGTTGAGGAGTTGTTTGCATTCCTGAACGGTGATGCCAGCAATGCCTCGGCCTACAGTGGTCCGGTACAACTGCAAAGCGGAGAAGTTCAGAATGAATCTGCCTTTACTCTGCTGCATGCGCGGTCATTCGCGGAAAATGTGCTTTTTACCCGTAACGAAGAGCTGGTAAGCGGAGTGGTTGAGGTAAGCGATGGCCAGCTCGTCGATACCGAAATAGAGGTCATCGGTGATTCGCTCCTGCATTCGGTGCCACTCACCACCGAAGCCTATACTCGCGGATTCTTCGGTGACTACGGGCAGTACATTGTCTCGATTGGATTAATGTTGTTCGCGTTCTCTACCGCCATCGCCTGGTCCTATTATGGTGACCGTGCCATGATTTATCTGTTCGGGCCCAAGTCAGTGTTGCCCTACCGGATTGTCTACGTACTGGGCTTTTTCTACGCGGCGCTGGCGGACACCACCATTGTCTGGAATGTTTCGCTGATCACGATCGTGCTGATGACCGTACCGAATCTGGTGGGGATACTGCTGATGCACAAGGAAATGCGCCAGACGGTGAATGAGTACTGGGAAAAGACCGAGCACGGCAAGCACGGAACCTGACCAACGGCACCTGACTGAATGCCGGCATCATGGCCGGCATCCGGTCTGTGTCTAGCGGGGGACGTTTTCCCCGGGCAGGCGGATATTCTCGACGATAGCCTGAACATCTTCCGGGGGATCCGCTGCGAAACGCGCCACGCCGAGCGCTACCACCAGGTTGATCAAGGTGCCAAGCGTACCTATCCCTTCCGGTGAGATCCCGAACAGCCAATTCTCGGCGTTGTCCGCGGCGGGATTTATAAAGCGAAAATAAATTATATACAGCGCCGTAAAGCTGAAGCCTGCGATCATACCGGCGATGGCGCCTTCCTTGTTCATCTTTTTTCGAAAAATCCCGAGCACAATGGCTGGGAAGAACGAAGCTGCCGCCAGGCCAAACGCAAAAGCCACCACCTGCGCTACGTAAGCCGGTGGATTGATACCGAAGTAGCCGGCGATCAACACGGCAACAAAAATGGCCATGCGCGCGTAGAGCAATTCCTGGCGCTCACTGATACCCGGCATAAAGCTGCGTTTCAACAGGTCATGCGACACGGCAGTCGATATAACCAGTAGCAGCCCGGCTGCGGTAGACAATGCAGCGGCCAGCCCCCCGGCAGCCACCAGTGCCACAACCCAGTTCGGCAAGCCGGCTATTTCCGGATTGGCCAGGACCATGATGTCGCGATTCACTTCCAGCTCATTGACCTCGGGATCACCGACATACTGGATCAAGCCATCACCGTTCTTGTCGTCAAAACTGATCAGGTTGGTATTTTCCCAGGTCGTAAACCAGGCCGGGACATCGGCATAGGCGAGATTGTCGACGGTACTGATCAGATTGGCGCGGGCAAATGCGGCAACGGCTGGGGCGGTGGTATAAAGAATGGCGATAAAAATCAGGGCGTATCCGGCGGAGCGCCGTGCGTCGCGCACGTTGGGCACTGTGAAGAAGCGAATAATGACATGGGGTAGTCCCGCCGTGCCGAACATCAAAGCGGCGGTGATAAAGAACACGTCCTGAGTGCTGCGCTGACCCTCGGTATAGATCGGAAAGCCAAGGTCCTCACTCATGCCGTCCAGTCGGTCGAGCAGATAGCCGCCGCCGAATGACTCGGTCAGTTCCGAGCCAAAGCCAAGTTGGGGTATGGGCTGCCCGGTCATCAGGATGGAGATGAAGATAGCCGGTACCATGAAGGCGAAGATGAGCACGCAATACTGCGCGACCTGGGTATAGGTAATTCCTTTCATGCCGCCCAGTACCGCGTAGAAAAATACAATCGTCATGCCAATCACCACGCCAGTGGTGATTTCCACTTCCAGGAAGCGGGAAAATACGATACCTGCCCCTTGCATCTGGCCGCAGACGTAAACGAATGAAATGACGATGGCGCAGAATACGGCGATCAGTCGAGCCGATTGTGAGTAGTATCGATCGCCGATGAAGTCGGGAACGGTAAATTTGCCGAATTTCCGCAAGTAGGGGGCGAGCAGCAGCGCCAACAGCACGTAGCCGCCGGTCCAGCCCATCAGGTAAAAGGTGCCGTCGCGGCCGATAAAGGAGATCAGGCCGGCCATTGAAATGAATGACGCGGCCGACATCCAGTCGGCCGCGGTGGCCATACCATTTGCCAGCGGGGGAACACCACCACCTGCCACATAGAAATCGCTGGTGGATCCAGCCCGCGACCAGATCGCGATGCCGATATACAGCCCAAAACTCAGGATGACGAAGGCAAAAGTCCAGATCTGCACGCTCATGGTGAGTCCTCGACGCCGTCTTGCGCCGCCTGTTTTGACTCCGCATTCGACTCCACATTGTAGCGGTCATCCAACCGATCCATTAGCCGAATGTACACATAAACCAGAATCACGAAGACAAAAATGGAGCCCTGCTGGGCCATCCAGAAGCCAAGCTTGAAGCCGCCGATGCGAATGGTATCCAGTGCGTCAACGAACAGGATGCCGCAGCCGAAAGAAACCAGAAACCAGACAACGAGAAGGGAGATAACGATACGAATATTGGCCTTCCAATATTCCTGGGCGCGGTGACTAGACATGGCTCTCCTTGGGATCTTGTTGTGTTGTTATAGTGACCGTTTTTTCTTGTTATGGCCTATGCGTAGATCACAGTGCAGGCCAGGCTCAGGAGCGCGAAAAAGCGCCTTGATACTATCACTTTGATTTCGGAGCGTATAGCGACCGAAATGGCAGGCCCAGGTGCGTTATGCGGGGGGCAGGAAGGGGCGCAAATAGTCCACAATGCGCTGCTCGGCGGCTGCCTTTTTACTGTCAGTGGCGCGGCTGTAATTGCGGTACAACTGGCGTAGTTCCTGCCGATTGATCGCGGGTATGGCGGCGACGAGCTGCTGAATACCAGCATCCCCTTCCTTGAGAATGACACTACACCAATGCTCGGCAGTGATCTGGCTGTCATCGCTGGCAGGTTCCGGTGCGGTCGGTTGCTGCTGGAGCAGGATCGCCGTTTCAATGGCCTCGGTGTCGCAGTCGCGAATCAGGCGGCCAATATATTGCAGCTGGCGCTTCAGGGCGCCGTGTTTTTTCGGGATACGCTTGTATTCAGCAATTGCGGCAAACAGGGGATCGGTGAGTGGCAGCTCTTCCAGTTGGGCGTCCGGCAAGGCGGTTAGTCGTTGCCCCAGCTCCTGTTGAGCATGGGCATCTTTCTTGCGCTGCGTCTTGCTGGGCAGATCGTCGTCCAGGTAATCCGGGTGATCGCTCATGGCTAGAGGTCGCTCATGGCTAGAGATAGAAGGCTTCGGCCAGCCCGAGGAAGGCGAAGAAACCCACCGAGTCGGTGACCGTGGTGAGCGCCACCGATCCGGCCAGGGCTGGATCAATCTTGATGGATTTGAGGAAGATCGGCAGATAGGCGCCTGCTACTGCGGCGGTGATCAGGTTTATCATCATTGCGGCGGCGATTATGTAGCTCAACAGCGCATCGCCGTACCACAAAAACGCCACTACCGAGATGACCAGTGCCCATAACATCCCATTGAGGGAGGCGACTCCCAATTCCCGGGTCAGCAGCCAGCGACTGTTGGATGGGCTGATATGTCCCAGGGCCAGACTGCGAATGACCAGCGTGAGGGTCTGGGTTCCGGCAACGCCACCCATGTTGGCGACAATCGGCATCAGCACCGCCAGATAGACCACCTGGTCCAGGGTGTCCTGGAACAGGTAAATAACCATTGAGGCAAATACGGCGGTCAGCAGGTTTACGCCCAGCCAGACAGCCCGGCGTCGTGCTGTCTTTACCACTGGCGCAAAAGTGTCATCTTCCTCATCGAGACCCGCCATGCTCATCAGCGAATGCTCGGTGCTGTCACGTATGACATCCACCACATCGTCAATAGTGATGCGGCCAACCAGCTTGCCATTCTCATCAACAACCGGCGCGGATACCCAGTCGTGTTGCTCAAACAGTTGCGCTACCTGATTGGCCGGCATATCTACCGGAATCGCCTGAATATCTTCGCGCATGATTTCCGTAACTGTGGTGTTAGGATCAGAGACAAGCAACGCGCGCAGGGGCAGAATACCCTGTAACTTGTCACGGCGATTGACCACCAGGATATTGTCGAACATTTCTGGCAGCGACTCGTGGCGGCGCAAATAACGCAGCACCAGTTCAACCGTATGATTGCGGCGCACGGTGATGGTGTCGGTATTCATCAGACCACCGGCGGTATCCTCGTCATAAGAGAGGATGGACTCGACCCGGTCGCGGTCCTGCAGGTCCATGGCCTGCAAAACCTCGGCAGCCACTTTTTGCGGTAGCTGCTGCAGGATGTCAGCCAGGTCGTCGTCTTCGAGGCCCTCGGTTAGTTCCACTACCTGGGCAGCATTGAGCTCGCGCAGAATGTCGTTCTGCAGATCTTCGTTGAGGTACTGTATAACCTCGCCTTCCGCATCCTTGTCGATGAGCTGCCAGAGTACGCCCCGGGTGCGCGGCGGTGAGGATTCCAGCAGGTGGGCGATACCGGCGGTAGGCAGTGTCTTGATCATCTGCCGTACCTGGTACAGGGAGCCACTGTCGATGGCTTGGGTCAGCTCCAGAACGGGATCGCTGCTGCTTGATGGTTCCTGTGGCTGAGACATAAGGTGGTGCCGGGTGCGTATTGCCGAGTAAAGTGCCGAGTAAGGTGGCGAATAAGGTGCCGGGTCGCGGCAGAAATGCGCTGGCGCAATTCTAACGTCAATCACCAGGCATTAAAAATCACAACAACGGCCAGATGTGGGCTATAGCCAGGGGCAGCTCAGGGAGACTCGCCGAAACCGTCTTCAATCAAGGCGACAATGGCGCGCAAGGCCTGATCTTCATCGGCTCCGGACACCTCGATTTTCAGCTCCGTTCCCTTGACTGCTGCCAGCATCATCAATGAAAGAATGCTTTTACCGTCAACCATCTTGGTTTGACCCACGCGTATATCACTCTCGTACTTGGCAGTAAGTTCAGCCAGTTTGGATGCGGCACGGGCGTGCAGTCCGGCTTTGTTGACGATGATGACGTTGGCGTGTTGCATGGCTTGTGCTATTGCCCCAGTTCGCGGTGTCTGACCAGTATGCTTTTGATGTCGCCGGTAAAGCGCTTGCCCAGTTTCTCGCAGAGGTAAACTGAGCGGTGCTGTCCGCCGGTACAACCCACTGCGACAGTGATGTAGCTGCGGTTGTTCTGTTCGAAGCGCGGCAGCCATTTTTCCAGATAGGCAGCGATATCGTCGATCATTTCCTGCACTATTTCCTGGCTGTCTAAAAAACTGGCCACCGGCTGATCCAGTCCGGTCAGGGGGCGCAGTCTGGTATCCCAGTAGGGGTTGGGAAGGCAGCGAACATCGTAGACGATATCGGCATCAACCGGGACCCCGTTTTTGTAGCCGAAAGACTGGAACAACAGTGCCAGGCCAGTATCGGTGTTTTCCACCACGCGTGTTTTGACGGTGTCGCGCAGGGTATGCAGCGACATGTTGCTGGTATCAATGCTCAGACTGGCAAGTACTGAAATGGGTTCCAGCAGTTCTGATTCCTTGTCGATAGCTTCCTTCAGGCCAGTCTGGTTATTGGAGAGCGGGTGCTTGCGCCGACTTTCGCTGAAACGCTTCAGCAGCGTCTGGGAATTGGCATCAAGGAAAATAACCTCCAGCTGCAGATTGCGCTGCTTCAGATTGGCAATAATGTCCGGTACCTGCTGCAGGTCAGCCGAGATATTGCGTGCGTCAATACTGACGGCAACCTGGGGAATTCCGGTGTCTTCCGCGGTCACGCGGTCAGCCAGGGTAGGCAGCAGGGCGGCAGGAAGATTGTCGATACAGTAGTAGCCCCGATCTTCGAGGATGTGCAAGACAGTACTTTTGCCGGAGCCGGAGCGGCCGCTAATGATAGTCAGTTTCATGACGCGCGCCAGGCAGAGGTTCCTTAATAGGTTATCGCGATATGGTACAGGTCTTCGTCATCCTGCGTCTGTCGCAATGTGTAGCAAAAATCTTCGTCGTTAAACAATTCGGCCAGGTTTGCCAGGGTTTTTACGTGCTCATCGGTCTCTTCTTCGGGAACGATCAGGGCAAACAGGATATCCACTGGCTTGCCATCAATGGCGTCATAGTCGATAGGTTCATCCAGCGTAATGAGCATGCCAATGATGCCGGGACACTTTGATACCCGGCAGTGGGGAATGGCAATCCCGTGGCCGACACCGGTACTGCCAAGTTGCTCCCGTGCCATGAGTGCGGCAAATACCTTGTCAGCGGTCAGCGGGCCGCAGTCCTGGGCCAGGTATTCACTGATGATGGTCAGGATTCGTTTCTTGCTGACTCCGGCAACGCGGCAATGACAGCGCTCCGGCGTGAGAATATCTTCAACTTGCATTACTACGACTACTCTTTACTGAAGTTCGGTGCTGGTTGGTGTTGGTTGACGAAGGCCACACGGCAAGGAGTTAATCAGTCCACCAGACGCTTGCGCTCGTTCGATGGTGGTATGGAAAGGGATTCGCGGTACTTGGCAATCGTTCGTCTTGCCACATTAATTCCCTTTTCCTCGAGTAACTCCGTAATCTTGCTGTCGCTCAGGGGCTTGCGGGCATTTTCGGAGGCAATCAGTTTCTTGATGATGGCGCGGATTGCCGTCGAAGAGCACTCTCCACCGCCTTTGGTGGATACATGGCTGGAGAAGAAGTACTTGAGTTCGAATATACCGCGCGGGGTGTGCATGTATTTTTGCGTAGTTACCCGGGAAATCGTTGACTCGTGCATGCTCACTGCTTCGGCAATGTCGTGCAGTACCAGCGGTTTCATCGCCTCTTCACCATATTCCAGAAAGCCTTTCTGGTGTTCTACGATGCGCGTGGCAACCTTCATCAAGGTCTCGTTGCGGCTCTGCAGGCTCTTGATAAACCAGCGAGCTTCCTGAAGATTGTCACGCAGGTAATTGTTTTCATCGCTACTGTCGGCGCGCTTTACCAGCGACGCATAGCTGTTGTTGATGCGGATGCGTGGCGCGGTTTCCGGATTTAGCTCGACGCGCCATTTGCCAGTTTCCGGCTGCTTGGTGACAATGACATCGGGCACCACATAGCTGGCAGAAGAGGGCGCTATATTGGCGCCGGGGCGTGGGTCCAGCCCTTCAATAATAGCGATGGTGGCGCGCAACTCCGGTTCCTTGAGCTTGGTCTTGCGCATCAGCTGGGTGTAGTCCCGGTTGCCCAACAGATTCAGGTGCTCACGGATTATCAGCTTGGCATTCTGTATATTTTGTTCCTGACCGGGGATCTCCAGTTGCGCCAACTGGATCAACAGGCACTCGGCGAGGTTACGGTAGCCGACACCAACCGGGTCAAACTGCTGGATTCGGTGCAGGACCGCCAATACTTCATCAAGCTCAATATCCGATTCGGGGTCAAATGACCCATGAATGGATTCAATGTCGGAAGTGAGCATGCCATTGGCGTCGATGGCGTCAATTATCGCCATGGCAATGGCTTCGTCCTGCTCGGACATCGGGGTCAGATTCAGCTGCCAGTACAAATGATCCTGAAGGGTTTCGTCAGCGGTGTTGCGGGATTCGAAATCGATGGAGTCGCCGTCAAATGACGAGCCGGAAGAATAGTTGCTGGGATAGATGTCATCCCAGTTGCTGTCGACAGACAGGTCGCCCGGAATGTCATCCTGCCAGCTGTTGTCATCGCTACTGTTGTCGGCCTGGACCTGCGAGATCTCGTTGGCATCGGATTTGAGTTTCTCAAATTCCGCGTCCTTTTGTGCGTCCTTGGCATCCTTGGGCGTGGTACTGGAGTTAGTGGCCGCATCATCGTCATCGCCACCCTCGATGAGTTCCAGCATCGGGTTGCTTTCCAGAGCCTGGTGGATTTCCTGCTGCAGGTCGAGCGTGGACAACTGCAGCAATTTGATCGCTTGCTGCAGCTGAGGGGTCATGGTCAACTGCTGACCGAGCTTGAGCTGAAGCGACAATTTCATGGGAAGATACAGCTATCTAGTGGTCGTATTGCGAGACTGTGAATGTAATCCGTGTGGCGCAGCAGTGCAGTACACACCGCGCGTCGCTGGGCGTCAGTATAGCAAATATCGTGCCTGCGATGCATAGCAAAATCCGTCGCCCTGGAAGCCGCGAAATCCGGGTGTTTCCCGCAAAAATGGGGAGTCGGAACAGGAGGAGTTATTGATACCGGTGGGCGGAATTTCCGGTCGGTAGACCGGCGTCCTGCGTGCCCGACGGCATGGGTTGCTAAAAGCGAAACTGCTCGCCCAGATACACCTGGCGCACCCGCTCATTGCCAAGAATCGCCTCGGTATCACCCTCGGCAATGATCTGGCCCTCACTGACAATATAGGCTTTGGCGCATATATCCAGTGTCTCCCTGACGTTGTGATCGGTCAGCAGGATGCCAATACCGCGCTCCCGCAAATGGACAATAATCTGCTTGATATCACTGACCGAAATCGGGTCCACCCCGGCAAACGGTTCGTCCAGTAGAATAAACTTCGGATCGGTAGCCAGGGTGCGGGCGATTTCCGTGCGTCGACGTTCACCACCGGACAGGCTCAGTCCCT
Source organism: uncultured Pseudohongiella sp. (assembly GCA_965212375.1). Lineage (GTDB taxonomy): Bacteria > Pseudomonadota > Gammaproteobacteria > Pseudomonadales > Pseudohongiellaceae > UBA9145. Next base: position 887,306 of record OZ243108.1, read on the forward strand.
TGTTGTGGCGAATGTGCTCGATATTGAATTCGGCGAGCAGGGTGTTGAGTTTTTCCTGGCGCGCATGCCGGTCGAGGTCTGCCCGGGTCTCGAGTATCGCCAGGATATTCTGCTCCACCGTAAGGGTCCGGAAAATTGAAGAATCCTGAGGCAGATACGACAGTCCATATCGGGCCCGGTCATGAATCGGCATGGCGGTAATATCGGTTCCAGCCAGCATGATGCGCCCGGCGTCGGCTCCGATCAGCCCGACAATCATGTAGAAGCAGGTGGTCTTGCCAGCGCCATTGGGCCCCAGTAGTCCCACGACCTGTCCCTGCTCGACACTGAGCGAGACATCGCGAACCACTTCCCGGGCGCGAAAACGCTTGGCGAGATTGCTGGCGGCTAGCATTCTGGTTTATCCATGAGCTCGTCCATGAGTTGACTCAAGATCATCAGTCATCGCTTGGTCGCAAAGAGCCCTGACACGGCCCTTCCGCCTCGCGAATCAGGTCCTGGTCGGCAAGATAAACTATAGCAGCACAGTTCATGGTGGTATCCGGAGACGCGATCATTGCTTCGCCAATCAGCTCGAGAACAGTGCCGCCACCGGAATCATCCTGATAATAAAGCAGCGTGCGACTGCGGCCAGTGACCTGGGCGCCATCGCTGTCGAGCTGCTGCTGATAATTGACCGGCTGTCCCTGAACGGTAACGCGCAGTAATAAATTGGTTTCCACATCGTATTCAAAGGTGGCCTGATCGCCAGTGACCTGTAAAGTGCCCTGTGTCACTTTCACATTATCAGTCAGCTCAAGAATTCTGGTGTTGCCTTCTATACGCATGGTCGAGCCGCCGTCAGAGCTCCACTGCACTTCCTGTTGCCCGTCGGACTCCAGAGCCAGCCCCGGTGCGGCCAGGAGTGTGGCAAAGCTGAAAACCGCCAGGAGCGATATTCTGAAAATAAATAATCTATGGTGCTGGCGGTACATAGTAGCCTTCACTGTCACTCAGGAATGTGATCTGGTCACGACTCAGGTCGGCGATCATGCCCAGTGATGTTTGTTCGATTGCTGTCGACTGCAGCACTACCTGGCGGTCAGTTTCCGCAGTTTCATTTGCTGGTGAAATGCTCAACCAGTCAGTCAGCAGCAGTAGCGGGTTGCCAAAGTCATCAGTGCTCTGGATGCGCACGTTGCCGGTCAGGGTAATTAATCTTGATCCTTCTGCTGACGTGTTCCGGCGCGCGGAAATGTTGCCGGAATCGGCGACGATATTCCAGTGTGATTCGTTGTCACGATAAAGCTGTACCGCGGGGCGGGAGAGTTCGCTGGTGTCATCCTTGCGCTGCATCTGGCGTTCCGCGCGCAGCGTGTAGCTCACCTCACCCTGCTCGTTATAGAACACCGTATTGATACCCTCCGCGATTGCCACCAGGTCTTCGGCCAGTGGCGAAAGCGGCGTTTGCGGGGCACGACTGTCGCCGTTAAAGCTGCTGACGATGAAGTACACAGCCACTGCCAGAACCGCGGGTAGCAGTAGAAAGGAAAGTTTGGGCATGCGGATGAATTCTCCTATGGAACCTCTGGTCAGTGCTATCGATGCTCTAGCCGACAGACCCCCGCAGAGCATCGGTAGAACTGACGAGTAGAACTGACGAGAGATACCTTTAGAGCGTACCATGCCTGTCACCAGTATGGCGTGGAACCGCGGTGTTCGCGTCAGGTCCAGTCCAGGTGCTGCTGATACTTGTCCTGGCAGCGCAGGATAAAATCGGCGATCTCGCGGACTGCGCCCTCGCCGCCGCGAGCCACGGTAACGGCCTGCACGCTGGCTCGGACATCCGGGTGTCCGGCGGGCACCGAAAACGCAAGACCTACCTGACGCAACACCGGCAGGTCAGGAAAATCGTCACCGGCGTAGGCAATCGCCGGTAGTGGTGTGCCGGTGTCGCGGACGATGTCAGCCAACACCTTGTGTTTGTCTTCGCGTCCCTGATACATCAGGGTAATACCCAGGTCATTGGCCCGTTTGCTCAGCAGTTGCGAAGTGCGGCCGGTGATAATGCCCACCTCGACTCCGCTGCGCATCAACATTTTGATGCCGTGGCCATCCAGGGTGCTGAAAGCCTTGATCTCATCGCCGCTGTTGCTGAAGTAGAGCTTGCCATCAGTGAGCACGCCATCCACATCCAGCAGCAGCATGGTGATGTCCCGGGCGGCGGTTTCCACCTCGTTCTGGGGTTGATTAAACAGCATCGGCCATCACACCACGTTTGCCTGCAGCAGGTCGTGCATCTTGATAATGCCAGCCAGGGGCTGGCCCTGGTCCTTGACCAGCAGTACGTACACGTTGGCATCCTGCATGGCCTTGGCCGCTTCCACCGCCAGTGCGCCGGGAACGATGGTCTTGAAGGTAGTGGACATCACGGCGTTGATGGGGGTGTGCTGAATATCCTTTCCAGCGTCCAGTGCGCGGCGCAGGTCACCGTCGGTGAAGACGCCCAGAACATGTGTCCGCTCATCAACCACGGTGGTCAAACCAAAGCCTTTCTGGCTCATTTCGATCAGAGCATCGCTCAGGGAGGTCTCGGCAGACACAGTGGGAATCTCATCGCCGCTGTGCATCAGGTCCTGCACCCTGACCAGCAGGCGTCTGCCCAGCTTGCCACCGGGATGGGACATGGCGAAATCATCGTGGGTAAAGCCGCGCGCTTCCAGCAGCGCCATCGCCAGGGCATCGCCCATCACCAATGTGGCCGTGGTGCTGGAAGTGGGCGCCAGCCCGAGCGGGCAGGCTTCTTCAGCAACGCTGATGTCCAGTGCGACATCGGCCGCCTGGGACAGCAGCGAAGCGCGGTCCCCGGTCATGCAGATCAACGGAATACCCTTGCGCTTCAGGGCCGGCAGCAGGGAAGTCAGTTCCGCGGTATTTCCGGAATTGGAGATCGCCAGCACCACGTCGGTTGCGGTAATCATTCCGAGATCTCCGTGGCTGGCTTCTGCCGGGTGCATGGCCATGGCCGGAGTGCCGGTGCTAGCCAGTGTTGCCGCAATCTTGTTGCCTATATGGCCGGATTTACCCATGCCGGTAACCACCACGCGACCGCTTGCTGCCAGGATGATTTCGCAGGCTTTCTGAAACTCACTGTCGATGCGATCTGTAAGGCTGGCAATCGCCTTCAATTCGATATCGATGGTGCGTTTGGCGCTGTCGATTAGCGAGGGTTTGGCTACCATAGACTCATTGGCTGGATCGGTACTGGTGTGTGTCAGACGCTCGCGCCCGGCTGAACCTGGCTGACCATAACTGTAAGCCAGGCACAATATACTAGCAGGAATACGATGCCGTTGGCGCGGCTGATCATGCGATTGCGCTTGATGCTAAGGTAACAAAACAAAGCCAGCAGCAGCGTCAGGCCCAGCACAAACGGATAGTCTCTGACGATCAATTGTGCCTCAACCGGTCCGGCGCTGAGCAAGCCGGGGAACGGCAGAACTACCAGTAAATTTAGAATGTTCGATCCAACAATATTGCCAATGGCCAGCTCGTGATGATTGCGCAGCACGCAGGTGACCGAGGCAGCCAGTTCCGGCAGGCTGGTGCCCAGAGCCACGACGGTCAGTCCAATAATGGCAGTGGAGACGCCGAGGGTTTCAGCGATGGCCGATGCGGCCTGTACCAGCGCCTCGGCGCTGAGAACCAGCAGCGCCAGTCCCAGTATCAGGTAGGCAATTGCCTGGAGGCTGTTGACGCTGGAGATTTCATCTTCGTCCAGTTCATCAATGGCGCTGGTCTTAACCCGCTTGCGGAACAGTCGATAACCGAAATAGGCGGTGATGCCGATCAACACAAAGGCGTCGATAATGCCCAGATGAAAGTCAATCAGCAGCGCACCGGTCGCAAACGTAACCAGTAACAGCGCAGGTAATTCCTTGCTGATCAAGGAAGTGGGCGGTCTTATCGGACTGATGACGGCAGCGACGCCGAGGGCAACGCCAATATTAAATAAATTGGAGCCCAGGGCATTGCCGATTGCCAGTTCGGGTTTGTCTTCCCATGCGGAAACAGCAGAAGAAAAGATCTCGGGCGCAGAGGTGCCGAAGGCAACAATGGTGAGACCGATCATCAGGGGAGAAACGCCCAGGTTTCGCGCCAGGGCTGAGGACCCGAACACAAATTTGTCCGCCCCCCAGATCAAGCCGACAAATCCGAGGACGATGATAATCGTGTCGAGAAACATTGAGTATTGGAGCGCTGGTCTTCCGGTAAAGCGCCCAATTAGAAGGGTGTTTTAGCTGCTTTGCAAGTAATAATTTATCGCGCTTTCCAATTGATGTACTATTCGCATACCGTCCCGGGTTAAGTCCTCATTCAGTTCTGCTTTTCAATACTTGATTACGCTCAGAAACCGCTGTGGCTGGCTCAGAGTAGACATCCTCCGGCGTCAGACCCACCCGGCTGCATGTGAATAATTGGGAGATAAATTCATGAAATTGCTCAAAAAACTCGTTCTTGTCGTGGGCCTGGGCATGATCCTGCCCCTGCAGGCACAGGATCGGACAGCGGTGGAGACAGCCGAAATCGGCGTCAACACACTTCTGGAGACCGTGGCCGAAGCTCGCCAGTATTTCATGTCAGACCGGGACCGCTACTTTCGCGAGATTGAGCAGGTGCTGGATACCTTTGTGGATTTCAATGCGGTGGCCGAAGTAGTGATGTCTCGCTACGCAAGTCAGGCAAGCGCGGCGCAAAAAGAGCGCTTTGCCAATATTCTGAAATCCACGCTGACTCGATTCTATGGTGCGTCTCTGGTTTCCTATGAAGGCCAGGAACTGATATTTCTGCCCGCGCGCAATCCCGATGCAGATCCACGTGCTGACAAAATTGTCGGCATGGAATTGCGTGGCGACCAGACTCTGCGTTTGCAGTACCAGATGTTTCTCAATGACAATGACGAGTGGAAGTTGAAGAACATCAGTCTGGCCGGGATCAATCTCGGCCGTCAGTATTACACGCAGTTCGCCGCGCTCATGTCTGAGCACAACAATGATATCGACGCCGTGCTTAACAACTGGCAATAAGGCAGGGAGCCATTTTGAATTCAGAACAAATTCGAGAGCTGTTGCAGGCTGAATTTCCGGATTGCCAGATCGCGGTAGAAGGCGGCGATGGCAAGTACCTGGTCACCGCAATCGGCAATTTTTTCGAGGGAATGAATGCCGTTAAGCGCCAGCAGGCGGTTTACAAGGTACTCAATCCCCATATCAGCAGTGGTGCCATCCACGCTGTGTCCATGCGCCTGCTAACGGAAGCGGAAAGCAGCCCCAGCTGACCGCAGGTCCTAACGAGTCTAGTACCAAAATTATGGATAAACTGATAATCAATGGGGGCATCAACCTCGAGGGTGAGATTCGTATTGCCGGTGCCAAAAACTCGGCGCTGCCCATTCTCGCTGCGACTTTGCTTACCCACGACACCGTACAGGTCTGTAATCTTCCCCATCTGTACGACATCACCACGATGCTGGAACTACTGGGCTGCATGGGTGTGCAGCCGGTGGTTGATGAAAAACTCAATGTCGAAGTCAACAGCAGTACCATCAAGCATTTCAACGCGCCCTACGAACTGGTCAAGACCATGCGGGCATCCATTCTGGTGCTCGGGCCATTGCTGACCCGGTATGGTCAGGCAGAGGTGGCGCTGCCCGGTGGCTGTGCCATTGGCAGCAGGCCAGTCAATCTGCACATCAATGCCCTGCAAGCCATGGGCGCCGACATCGTTGTCGAGGATGGCTACATCAAGGCATCCGTGGACGGCAAGCTGAAAGGTGCGCAGATTTTTATGGATCTGGTGACCGTGACCGGTACCGAAAACATCATGATGGCGGCCACTCTGGCCGAGGGACGTACGGTCATCGAAAATGCGGCCCGGGAACCGGAAGTAGTGGATCTGGCCAATTGCCTGATAAAGATGGGCGCAAAAATCAGCGGTCAGGGCACCGACACAATAGTGGTCGATGGTGTTGACGAGCTGCACGGCTGCAGCTATTCGGTGATGCCCGACCGGATCGAAACCGGCACCTACCTGATTGCCGCTGCCGCGACCCGCGGCCACATCAAAGTGAAAGACACGCGTCCGGATATTCTCGAATCCGTGCTCAGCAAACTGGAGCAGGTGGGTGCGGAGATCAAGGTCGGTGACAACTGGATCGAGCTGGATATGCGTGGCAAACGCCCGAAGTCGGTGTCCCTGCGCACTGCGCCCTATCCGGCGTTTCCCACCGACATGCAGGCCCAGTTTACGGCCCTGAATTCCATCGCCGAAGGCACCGGGTCAATAACCGAAACCGTATTCGAGAATCGCTTCATGCACGTGCACGAAATGAATCGCATGGGCGCCTCGATTCGCGTGGAGGGCAACACGGTAATTGTCGATGGCGTTGAATCGTTGAAAGGTGCGCCGGTTATGGCCACTGACCTGCGTGCTTCAGCCAGCCTGATTATCGCCGGGCTGGTTTCCGAAAATGAGACCAGTGTCGATCGCATCTACCACATCGACCGCGGTTACGAGTGTATTGAAGAGAAGCTGCAGTTGCTGGGCGCGCGAATCCGTCGTGTGCCGTCCTGAATGCATTGCGGAAAAAGCTGTTTGCTGCAACGACAAACCAATCCTAGTTAACTATCAAGCCATAGTAAGATCCCAATCCACATGAGCGCCGCCAACGTCGTCATAGCCCTGACCAAGGGTCGTATTCTCGAGGAGACGCTGCCGCTGTTTGAAGCTGCCGGCATCATCCCCAGTGAGGATGTATTCAATAGCCGCAAACTGCTGTTCGGCACCAATCTGGACAACGTTCAGCTGATGATCATCCGCGGCTCGGATGTGCCCACTTACGTGGAATTCGGCAGCGCCGACATGGGGGTGGCTGGCAAGGACCTGATCCTCGAATACGGGGAAGCTGGTTTTTATGAACCGCTGGATCTGAAGATCGCCAGTTGCCGGTTAATGACCGCCGAGCCAGTAGGCGCACAGCCCAGTCTGGATCGCTTGAAGGTGGCCACGAAGTTCACCAACATCGCCAAACGTTACTTCGCCGAACAGGGCAAGCAAATTGAATTGATCAAGCTCAACGGCGCGCTGGAACTGGCGCCATCTCTGGGCCTGGCGGATGCCATCGTCGACATCGTTGATACCGGCAAGACCTTGAAAGCCAACGGCCTTGAGGCAAGGGATCTGATCGCCCATATTTCCTCGCGAGTCATCGTGAACAAGGCCTCGATGAAGATCAAAAATGCGGTCATCCGGGATATTCTCGGCAAACTGCGACACGCCGTTGAGCGTAGTTAACTCACCGCAATAACGCCGCCAACTGCCAACCATCATTATGACTACCAGCGCCCTGACAATTAGCCGACTTTCCACCGCCGATGCCGACTTCGAAATGAAGCTTGGTCAACATCTGCAGCGCGACATGCTGGTGGCCGATGCGGTCAGCCAGTCGGTCGCAGATATCATTGCCGATGTGAAGCAGCGTGGCGATCAGGCGGTTGTGGACTACACCAATCGCTTTGACGGATTCGACGTCAGCAGTATGGCGGAACTTACCGTCAGCCAGGACCAGCTCCAGCAGGCCCTGGATGCCTTGCCGGCGAGTCAGCGTCAGGCCCTGGGCCACGCTGCCGAACGTATCCGCCGCTATCACGACAAGCAAAAACAGGGATCGTGGCACTATGAAGAGCCGGATGGCTCCGTCTACGGTCAGAAAGTCAGTCCCCTGGAGCGGGTTGGTGTGTATGCCCCGGGAGGAAAGGCCAACTATCCGTCGTCAATTTTAATGCTGGCAATCCCAGCGCAGGTGGCTGGTGTCAAAGAAATCGTCGCCACCGTACCGACCCGCTTCGGTGAAGCAGGCTATCTGGTATTCGCCGCTGCTGCCCTGGCGGGGGTAAATCGCCTCTATACCATTGGCGGCGCCCAGGCTGTGGCGGCACTGGCTTATGGCACTGAATCCGTTCCCCGCGTGGACAAGATTACCGGCCCCGGCAACAGCTACGTGACGATGGCGAAGAAGCAGGTGTTTGGTGACGTTGGCATCGACATGCTGGCGGGACCATCGGAACTGACTATCATTTGTGACGGCAAGACCGACCCGGACTGGATTGCCATGGACCTGTTTTCCCAGGCCGAGCATGACGAACAGGCGCAGTCCATTCTGATCAGTACTGATCAGGCCTTTCTGGACCAGGTACAGCAGAGTATTGACCGGCTGCTGCCGGACATGGATAGACGCGAGATCATCCGGCAATCGCTTTCCAGCCGCGGTATTTTTATTTATGCCGAGGATGCGGAGAAAGCGGCCGTGGCCAGCAATCTGATCGCCCCGGAGCACCTGGAAATTTCTGTGGAAGACCCGAACGCAATGCTGGATTACATCGACCACGCCGGAGCGATATTTCTGGGCCGTCACACCGCTGAAGCCCTTGGCGACTATTGTGCCGGCCCCAGCCACGTCCTGCCTACCTCGGGTTCGGCACGCTTTTTTTCTGCCCTCGGAGTCTATGACTTTCAGAAGCGCAGCTCGATTATCAACTGTTCACCGGCAGGCGCCAGCAAGCTGGCCGGGACGGCTGCGGAACTGGCGCGCAACGAACGCCTGCAGGCCCATGCCCTGTCGGCTGAATACCGCATAGACCCCAGCATCGGGCCGGAAAACAAGTAACGGTAAGGTAGCTGTCAGCGAATACTCGCGAGCCGCCCAATAGCTCAGGATTCACTGACGATGGCTCAGGGTTCGATAATGATCGCCTGGCCGAAACCCAGTGTGGTCGGGAGTGAGAACGTCTGGCCGTTGCGGTAAACCTGAACCACTATCGTATCACCGGGTTTCTTGTTGCGGATTTCCAGCATGATGTTTTCAGCGTCGGTTACTGGCGTTTCGCCCACGCCGGTAATGACATCCCCGGGTTGAATCCCGGCGCGCTGGGCAGCCCCGCCTTCATCGACACTTTCCACCAGAATTCCGCGGATGTGGTCGACGCCAAAAAACAGTTCGCTGGACTGCTCGTTCAGCGCTTCACCGGTTAACACACCGAGATAGCCCGAGTTGGCGTTGATCGCCTCTGCAACCATTTCTTCCAGGGCTGGTACTGCAACACTGGCAGGCGTGGCGAAACCTATTCCCTCAAACCGCCCAGACTCCGACACAATCGATGTGTTGATACCGATGAGCCGGCCTTCGATATCAATCAGTGCCCCGCCGGAATTGCCGGGGTTGATAGCCGCATCGGTCTGGATGACCGGTAGGTTGGCGTTATTGGCGTTGGACAATGCACTCACGATCCCCTGCGAGACAGCCTGGCCAATGTTGCGTGGATAGCCGATGGCGAACACGATATCGCCAACCGCCATGGACCCGGCGTCACCGATTTCGATAGGGGTCAGGTTGTCCAAATTGACATGAAGAACGGCGAGATCGTTAACCTTGTCCCAGGCCACTACCGTCGCCGGCGTGCGCCGACCATCACTCAGTGTCACTTCGGTATCGAAGGCATCGAACAGGGTGTCGACCACGTGCAGATTGGTGAGGATAAAACCGCGCTCATCAATGACCACCCCGGAACCCAGGCTGTTGCTTTCACCCAGGTAGAGGTTGAGGCGATCTTCAGCTGCCCGCTCCACGGACTCCACGTTAACACTGGTGGCGCTGATGCTGACCACCGAAGGCGCGGCTTTTTCAATTGCATCGGCATAGGACAGAGGTTGTGCCGGTTGCGGCGTGCTGCTGACCGGGATGCCGGGTTGGCTGCCGAGGGTTTGCAGCTGTTGGTATTGCACGTAAACGAGCGCCAATAAAATGCCGCAAACAACGGGCCATCCCGCGAACTGTGCCAGTCGTGTGAATTGGTTCACCTTGCCTGCTCCTGAAGCGCATCTTAACTGCTATGTTATTATCGCGCCTGCAGCCAATATACCGCCTCGGAGATGGGTTTCCAATGCCAGTCAGTCGTCAGCAAATCGAGTCAGCACTAACCAGCTTGCTGGAGCCGGAGAGCTTCCGCGACTATTGTCCTAACGGGCTGCAGGTGGAGGGCGCTGAGCAGATCTCAAAGCTGGTCACCGGAGTCACCGCCAGTCAGGCGCTGATTGACGCTGCGATCGCGACGGGAGCAGATTCGATACTTGTCCATCATGGCTACTTCTGGAAAGGTGAAGACCAAGCCGTGGTAGGAATGAAGCGTCGTCGTCTTGCAGCGCTGCTGGCTGCAAACATCAATCTGTTCGCCTACCATTTGCCCCTCGATGCCCATCCTGAATTAGGCAATAACGCGCAGCTGGCCCGTATTCTTGATTTCGAGGTGAAATCCGTGGTGGGTGATCCGGCGCTGGTCTTTATCGGCACTTGTGCGCCGATGTCTCACGCCGAAATGCTGGGTCATCTGGAAGACCGCCTGGAGCGCGAACCCCTGGGGATCGAAGGTCGGGCGGAGCAGATCGAGCGGGTTGCCTGGTGTACCGGTGCAGCGCAGGGGTATATTGAGACGGCACTGTTGGCGGGGGCGGATGCATTCATTACCGGCGAAGTGTCGGAGCAGACCTTCCACTTTGCCCGGGAAACCGGGATGCACTTTTTCTCAGCGGGGCACCATGCCACCGAACGTTACGGCGTGCAGGCAGTTGGAGACCAGCTGGCGACCCAGTTCGGTGTGGAACACCGGTTCATTGATATCGATAACCCTGTGTAGCAAAGCTTTGTAGTAAAGCTCTGTAGCAACCCCGATAGAAACCCGGACAGTAATCCAGCGGCGTCAGACCAGCGCTCATTCTCCCGCGCTAGACAATCTCTTCCTGCTGCATTAACTGCAGCACTTTCTCCAGGCATTGCTCGACATTAAGCGCGTTGGTGTCCAGCTCAAGATGTACCTGCTCCGGTGCATCGTATGGAAACGAGACACCCGGGATATCCGCCGATTCACTGCCCTCGGCTGAGGCATACAGGCCGCTTGGATCGCGCTGCACGCACACCTCCATGGGTGGATTCAGGTAGACGATGTAGCAATTTTCCTTGCCGATGACGCTGATGGCATGTTCGCGAGAATCGGCATTGGGAGCCACAAACGATGCGCAGCAGATCAGGCCTGAGTCGTTTAGAAAACGGGCGACGTGGGCACTGCGGCGCAGGTTTTCGGCCCGACCTTCGGCGTCGTGGGGCAGGTCTTTGCTGATGCCCAGGCGCATGGTCTTGCCATCCAGCACGGTGCTCACCCGCCCCTGGTCAAACAACAGTCGCTCCAGACCGTGAGCCAGGGTGGACTTGCCGGAGCCGGACACACCAATAAACATGATGGTGGCGGGTTTCTGACCGTAGCGCGCGCTGCGTTCTTCCTTGCTGACGTGCAGGTTGTGGCGTTCCGTGACTTTTGCTTTCGGCGCCGAATCCAGGCTGATCATGCCGGCACCAACAGTGACATTACTCAGTCGGTCGATGACGATAAACGAACCGGTACCGCGATTTTTCCGATAGCCATCAAAGCAAACCGGCTGATTCAGTTGAATTTCCAGCACGCCGATTTCGTTGAGCTCAAGGCCCGGTGCGGGTTCCGTCGCCAGAGAGTTGACGTCGATCTTGTGGCGTACGCTGCGTGCCTGTCCGGTTACCGTGCGGGTGCCGAGTTTGAAGTCGTAGTCTTTACCCGGTAGCAGTGGTGCATCGGTCATCCACACCACAGTGGCATCGAAGCTGTCGCCAATCGCTGGCAGATTGTCACTGTGCACAATCATGTCACCGCGACTGACATCGATCTCATCCTCGAGTGTCAGGGTGATCGCCATTTCGGCGTGGGCCAGTTCGAGTTCTTCATCGAATGTGACAATGGATTTGACGTGGCTCTTCTTGCCCGAGGGCAGCACCACGATCTCGTCGCCCTTGCGCACTACGCCCGAGGCGAGCGTGCCGCAGTAACCGCGAAAGTTCAGGTTAGGGCGGTTGACGTACTGTACCGGTAGTCGGAAATCGTCAAAGTTGCGGTCGCCAGCGATTTCCACATTTTCGAGAAACGCCATCATTGTCTCGCCCTGGTACCAGGGCATGTTTTCGCTGGGGTTGACGACGTTATCACCCACCAATGCGGAAATCGGTACGAAACTGAAATTGGCCTTCTCCAGCTTGCTGGTGAACTGGAGGTAGTCTTCGCGAATGTCGTTGAAGACTGCTTCGCTGTAGTCCACCAGATCCATTTTATTCACCGCGACGATGATGTGCTGAATCCCGAGTAATGAGGCGATGAAACTATGGCGGCGGGTCTGGGTTTGAACGCCGTGGCGGGCATCAATCAGAATCACTGCCAGATCACAGGTGGACGCGCCGGTCGCCATGTTGCGAGTGTACTGCTCATGCCCCGGAGTGTCGGCGATAATGAATTTGCGTTTGGCGGTGGAGAAATACCGGTAGGCAACATCGATAGTGATGCCCTGTTCCCGTTCCGCCTGCAGTCCATCAACCAGCAGTGCCAGATCCAGCTTGCCGCCGGTGGTGCCTGACTTGACGCTGTCGGCTTCGATGGCGGCCAGTTGATCCTCGTAGATCATTTTTGAGTCGTGCAGCAGGCGACCGATGAGGGTGCTTTTGCCGTCATCCACACTGCCGCAGGTGAGCAGGCGCAGCAATTCCTTGCGCTCATGCTGAGCCAGATAGGCGTGAATGTCAGTACTGATTAAATCTGATTGATGGGACATCGTTGTCCACTCCCGGGACTAGAAGTAGCCTTTGCGCTTTTTGTCTTCCATGGAGCCGGCCTTGTCGGAATCGATCAGGCGGCCCTGGCGTTCGGAACTCGTGGTCAGGAGCATCTCCTGGATAATTTCCGGCAGTGTCGTGGCAGTGGATTCCACGGCACCGGTCAGCGGATAGCAACCCAGGGTACGAAAACGCACGGTCTTGGTTTGGACCTGCTGGTCGTCGGCGATGGGCATGCGATCGTCATCCACCATGATGTCCACGCCATCGACGTGGACAATGGGCCGGGGCTTGGCAAAGTAGAGCGGGACAATATCGATGTTGTTCAGGTAGATGTATTGCCAGATATCCAGCTCCGTCCAGTTGGACAGCGGGAAAACCCGAATGCTTTCGCCCTTGTTCACTTTGCCGTTGTAGATGTTCCACAGTTCTGGACGCTGGTTTTTGGGGTCCCAGCCGTGGTTCTTGTCACGGAATGAAAAGACCCGTTCCTTGGCCCTGGATTTCTCTTCGTCACGGCGTGCACCACCGAATGCGGCGTCGAAGCGGTATTTGTTCAATGCCTGCTTCAAAGACTGGGTCTTCATGATATCCGTATGCTTGTCACTGCCGTGCGTGAAGGGGCCGACTCCGGCTTCTACGCCTTCTTCATTTATATGGACGATCAGCTCGAGACCCAGCCGTTCCGCAATGCGGTTGCGGAACTCGATCATCTCCCGGAATTTCCAGGTGGTGTCGACGTGCATTAGCGGGAAGGGTGGTTTGCCCGGATAGAACGCCTTTAGGGCCAGGTGCAACATTACTGAAGAATCCTTACCGATCGAGTAGAGCATTACCGGATTGTCAAATTCGGCGGCTACTTCTCGAATAATATGGATACTCTCAGCTTCCAGCTGCTTCAGGTGAGTAAGGCTGTATTCGGCCATTGTTGTTGGCGGTCTTCCGGGCTGTTAGTGAGGTGATGGCAGGTTGAGCGTAGCTCAGCCTGCGGATTTCTCTGCCACCTCGTCCTCGTCGCTTTCCTGCGAACCCGTCTCCGTTTCCTTATCCTTGGTCTTGTCAATGCCGAAATCTTCAGACAGGGCGCCTTTTTGATCGGGGCTTTGCTTGGCGGCATAGTCCCGGGGTGGAATCAGGTCGTCGCTGTCACTCTTGCTGTTGCTGGTGTCGAACACCGCATCGGTATCAGCAGGTAAGAGTTTATTGGCGACTTCTGCCGAGCACAGGTCCTGGGCGCCGGATGCCAGGTGTTGATAAACGTCCCGGTAGCTTTCGGTCATTTGCTGAACCAGTTCAGCTGTCATGCTGAAGTGGTCGCTGACGCTGTCCTTGTACTCTCGCTGATTCTCTTTGAGGCCGCGGATTTGGTTTTCCAGTTCCCGCACTCGCATGGGGCCGCTACTGTAGCGACTGGCGATAACCACTCCGAATACTACTCCAATTGCCAAACAACCTATCGCGACTAACCAGATCATAGGCGCGTCTGCTCCTTACTTTTCAGATGATGAATGAATCCTGCTAGGAAGGCGTGAGTATACATGAATTAACCGGTCGAGCCCCAGCCCGGTCAGCCAATTAGATGCGTAAAATAACAGCACTAAGACGGTGCCTGGATTGTGATTGGCTTGTTGCCAGAATCCTCCCTAGAATGCGGCCAGCACCGCCACAGATGGTGGTGAAAGCTGAAGCCATGCTGGCGACCATGCAATAGTGAAGAAACAAGCAGCGGATCCTGAACCATGACACCATCCCAGCGCTACCGCGACGCGATTAGTAGTGGCCGCATCGTCGCCGATCCGGAACAGGAGCGCATCCTTGTCCATCTCGATGCTCTGCAGCAGCGCATCGACTCCGCTGGCAGTGCGCAGCGGGGGACTTCCTGGCTGAGTCGCCTGCTGCCTGGCGCCAAACCCGACCCGGGTGTTCAGGGGCTTTATCTCTGGGGTGGGGTGGGGCGCGGCAAAACCTTTCTGATGGACCTGTTCTTTGAGTCGCTGGCGGAGCCGCGCAAGCTGCGCACGCATTTTCATCGCTTCATGCAGCAGGTGCACCAGGGCCTGACCCGTTACCAGGGCCAGAAAAACCCCCTGGAGTCGGTGGCCGATGACCTGGCAGCCGATGCCCGCGTGTTGTGCTTTGATGAATTCTTCGTGCTCGATATCGGTGACGCCATGATTCTCGCCGGACTGCTCAGGGCGCTGTTCGACCGCGGCCTGGTGTTGGTCACCACGTCCAATATCCACCCCGACGGGCTGTATGAAAATGGCCTGCAGCGCGAACGGTTTCTGCCAGCCATTGCCCTGCTCAAGCAGCGCACCGAAATAGTGGCCATGGCCAGCGGTACTGATTACCGGTTGCGCAGCCTGAGTCAGGCCCGGCTCTACCACAGCGCGAATGACCCCGGGACCGAGGCCGCCCTCATCGAAAGCTTCCGCAATCTGGCCACCGATGAACTGGACTGGCAGGACAGCTGTGAAGTCGACATCCTGAATCGGCGAATCGCGGCGCGGCACTGTGCCGGCGACGTAATCTGGTTTGATTTCCAGGCGCTCTGTGGAGGGCCGCGCAGTGCCCAGGACTATGTGGAGCTGGCGCGCCTGTTCCACGCGCTCATCGTCAGTGACGTCCCGGCCATGGCTGACCAGCACAATGATCTGGCGCGGCGGTTTATCAATCTGGTCGATGCGCTGTACGACCGGCGGGTCAAGCTGATATTGTCGGCCCAGGTTGCTATGGATCGGCTCTACCAGGGGCAGGTCCTGGCGTTTGAATTCCAGCGAACTCATTCCCGGCTGGTGGAAATGCAGTCCCGGGACTATCTGGGGCAGCGTCACCAGGGCTGACAGCCTGCCGGTCGCGCAATGGCCGAGGCAATGACGAAGCCCAGGAATATGACGGATTGCGCTGGCGCCATGCAGAGCCGCCCTGGATGCCCGTTTCGACCGCTAAAAACAGCGGAAATTTCTTGAATATTGCCAGTTGCTTCGGTAGTATTCGCGCTCCCTGAACTTAAGCCCAGACATACGCAATGAAAACATACAGTGCCAAACCCCGCGAAGTAGACCAGAACTGGTTGGTGGTGGATGCTGAAGGCCAAACCCTGGGGCGTATGGCAACCGCCATCGCGACCCGTTTGCGCGGCAAGCATAAGCCGGAATACACGCCACATGTGGATACTGGTGACTACGTGGTGGTCATTAATGCCGAGAAAGTCAAAGTCACTGGTAACAAAACCACTGACAAGATGTATCACGCCCACTCCGGATTTCCGGGTGGTCTGAAAAGTCTGTCTTTCAACAAATTACAGCAGCAAGCACCCGAGAAAATTATCCAGTTGGCGGTCAAGGGCATGTTGCCGCGCAGTCCGCTGGGCCGGGCGATGTTCAAGAAACTCAAGGTGTACTCAGGCGCAGAGCATCCCCATGGTGCGCAGCAGCCGCAAGCACTGCAACTTTAAACACTGCACTATTCACCGCACTACAGAGCAGAAAAGAAGAGTCCCATGGCAACACAACAGTATTATGGAACCGGTCGTCGCAAGACCTCTACCGCTCGGGTCTACCTGAGCAGTGGCAACGGCGAGATTATCGTCAACAAGCGACCACTGGACAGTTATTTTGGGCGCGAAGTCGCGCGCATGATCGTTCGTCAGCCGCTCGAGCTGGTGGAAATGATCGAAAAATTTGATATCAAGGTTACCGTGCGCGGCGGCGGCAGCTTCGGCCAGGCCGGCGCGATTCGTCACGGCATTACCCGTGCCCTGATGGACTACGACGAGGAACTGCGACCCACCCTGCGCAAGGCTGGCTTTGTGACTCGCGACGCGCGAGCCGTGGAGCGCAAGAAAGTTGGACTGCGAAAAGCGCGCAAGCGTCCGCAGTTCTCCAAGCGCTAATCCGGACGGTTCCGAAAGAACGCCAATCTTCGACAGGAGATTGGCGTTTTTTGTTCGCCAGAACAAGAATTTTATCTATATATTTCAAAGGGATAGAGGTATCGCTGTCGGCTCGACGGGTTGCCAAAACTCCCTGCAGTGACTAACATTGCCGCGGTTTGATCTCTGCTTCACGATTGGCCGTATGACATACGACCATTGCATATCAAGCCTCCGCCCACGGGCGGTCTTTCTGATGAATTTTTGCTTGTCCTCGAGGAGATACTAACGGTGACTGACGACAGTACTAACACTGGCCGCAGACGGTTTCTGGTGGGTTCGACTTCCGTAATGGGAGCCGCCGGGGTCGTGGGGGCCGCTGTACCCTTTCTTGGTTCCTGGAACCCAAGCGCCAAAGCGCGCGCTGCTGGCGCCCCGGTGCGCGTCGATGTAAGTCGTCTGCAGCCTGGCGAAATCCTGGGCCCGGTTCCCGCCTGGCGTGGCCGGCCGATTTTTGTGGTGCGCCGTTCCGACGAAGCCCTCGAGGTTCTGGACGAAAATCTGGACCGTCTGGCTGACCCGAATTCCGAAGATCCCGAACAGCCGGAATACGCTGCCAACGACACTCGCTCGCGGCGACCGGATATTCTGGTGCTGGTCGGTTTGTGTCCACACCTGTTTTGCTCTCCCACGCCATTTGTCGAAGTGCGACCACAACCGTTTGATGCCGACTGGCAGGGCGGTTTTTTCTGCCCCTGTCACGGCTCACGCTTCGATCTGGCGGGCCGCGTTTATTCGGGCTCACCGGCCTCGCGTAACATGCAGGTCCCGCCTTATATGTATGAGGAAGACAATATCCTTGTAGTAGGTGTAGATGAGGAGACTGCGGCATGACCGACATGAGCAACGTTGACAATACCGCGGGCGGC
Source organism: uncultured Pseudohongiella sp. (assembly GCA_965212375.1). Lineage (GTDB taxonomy): Bacteria > Pseudomonadota > Gammaproteobacteria > Pseudomonadales > Pseudohongiellaceae > UBA9145. The sequence continues at coordinate 904,827 of OZ243108.1, forward strand.
AACAAGCCGGGCCGCTTCGTCTCAGGCCTGATCGGCCTGCGTGACTGGGTCGATGCACGTCTGCCCATCATGGATGCCTGGCGCAAGCATTTGAGCGAATACTACGCGCCCAAGAATTTCAATTTCTGGTACTTCTTTGGCGTGCTGTCCATGTTCGTGCTGATCCTGCAGCTGGTGACCGGCATCTGGTTGACCATGAACTACACCGCCAGCGCCGAGGCGGCGTTTGCGTCTGTGGAATACATCATGCGTGATGTGGACTACGGGTGGATGCTGCGCTATCTGCACTCAACCGGTGCCTCCGCCTTCTTCTTTGTCGTCTACCTGCACATGTTCCGTGGCCTGATGTACGGCTCCTACAAGCGGCCCCGTGAGCTTATCTGGGTGTTTGGCATGGCCATTTACCTGGTGCTGATGATGGAAGGCTTCATGGGCTATGTACTGCCCTGGGGACAGATGTCCTACTGGGGAGCCAACGTTATCGTGTCCCTGGCGGGTGCCATTCCGGTGATCGGTGAAGACCTGCTGGTCTGGGTGCGCGGTGACTATCTGATTTCCGGCGCCACTTTGAATCGCTTCTTCGCCCTGCATGTTGTAGCCCTGCCTATCGTCCTGATTGCGCTGGTGTTCCTGCACATCCTGGCGCTGCACGAAGTCGGCTCCAACAACCCTGACGGTATCGATATCAAGGCCAACAAGGGCCCCGATGGCGTACCCGTGGACGGTGTGCCTTTCCACCCCTATTACACGCTGTACCATGACCTGGCCGGTGTGATCCTGTTCCTGTTCGTATTCTGCGCCATTGTTTTCTTTGCGCCAGAAATGGGCGGTTATTTCCTTGAGATCGCCAACTTCCAGGAAGCGGACCCCCTGAAGACGCCGGAACACGTGCCGCCGGTGTGGTACTACACGCCGTTCTACTCGATGCTGCGCGCGGTTACCGTACCGCTGTTTGGTATCGATGCGAAGTTCTGGGGAATGCTGGTCATGTTTGGCGCCATCGCCATCCTGTTCGTGCTTCCCTGGCTGGACAAGAGCCCGGTACGATCTATTCGCTACAAGGGTTTGTACAGCAAGGTTGCCCTGCTGATGTTCGTGGTTTCCTTCCTGATCCTTGGCGTGCTGGGCACCCAGTCGGTAAGCCCCGCGAAAACGCTACTGGCGCAGATAATGACCGTGGTGTATTTCCTGTACTTCATTCTCATGCCCTGGTACACCCGCGCTGAGACAACCTCCCAGCCGCCGGAGCGGGTCACGGGTCGGTTCATCTCGATTCCGCAACTGATCGGCAGCCTGGCGTTAATCACGCTGCTGGTCATCCTGCCGCTGATGATGGTCTCGGGCAGTGCCTCTGCAGCTGAGGCCGGCAACCTTGACCTGGAGCACGTGGAAACGAGCTTTGAGGACAAGGATTCGCTGCAGCGGGGCTGGAACACCTACATGAACTATTGCGTCAGCTGCCACGAGCTTGGCTACGCGCGCTATCAGCGCACCGCCAATGACCTGGAGCTGCCAACAGAGCTGGTGGAAGCCAACCTGGTTCCCGACCGTCACGGCATCGGCGATTTGATGACCAATGCCATGAACGGCGAGGACGCCCAGAACTGGTTTGGCGCCGCGCCCCCCGATCTGACCCTGTCTGGTCGCGTGCACAGTGCCGACTGGCTGTATACTTACCTGAAGTCATTTTATAATGATGATTCCAGACCGCTGGGGGCCAACAACAAGATTTTCCCCAACGTAGGCATGCCCAATGTGCTGCACGCGCTTCAGGGCGACGTGGAGTGCGATGATCACGGCACTGACGACCCGACCCAATGTGAGCTTCACCATGAGGAAGGGACCGGCGCGATGACCCCGGATGAGTTCGACAACACCATCGCCGATCTGGTCAACTTTCTGTACTACGTGGGCGAACCCATGCGGGAGCAGCGTAAATCGATTGGCGTCTGGGTTCTGCTGTTCCTGGGAATCTTCTTCGTTCTCGCAGTATGGTTAGGCAGGGAATTTTCAAAGGACTATCACTAGTCATTGACTAGGTATCGGCTTCGCCGATTCGAATAACTAGAACAGACACGAGGAAGGACTATGGGTGTGGTCGCAAAACGATCGTCCATGACATTTTATTCTGACGGAACCAGTCACTATAGCCATCGGGTTCGTATCGTCCTGGCTGAAAAGGGCGTCACGGTAGAAACCATTGATGTTGATCCAGATAACAAGCCGGAAGATCTGGCGGATCTGAATCCCTACAACACCCTGCCTACCCTGGTAGACCGGGACCTGGTGCTGTATGAAGCTGACATCATGATGGAATATCTTGATGAGCGTTTCCCACACCCACCGTTGTTTCCCGTTTACCCCGTCGCGCGTGCCCAGTCACGACTGTGGATCTACCGCATCAGGAAAGACTGGTGCACCCTGGTGGATCCGCTGATGGCGGGTGACGGCACGCCCGCGCAACTGGAAAAGAAACGCAAGGAATTGCGTGAAAGCCTGACCACCATTGCGCCTATTTTTGGTGAAAAGCCGTTCTTTATGAGCGACGAATTCACTATTGTTGATTGCGTCGTCACGCCAATCCTCTGGCGCCTGCCGGAAATGGGCATCGAATTGCCGAAGAACAAGACCACCAAACCTTTGCTGGAATACCAGGAAAGGTTGTTCGACCGCGATTCCGTCCGCGCCAGCCTGTCTGAACAAGAAAAGGAAATGTTGTAGGGGCTGGCTGAATACCCCGCCAAACGGATTCTTTTATGACCATGAGTTCCAGTCGCCCGTATCTGATCCGGGCGTTCTACGAATGGATAGTCGACAATAACTGCACCCCATACATCCTGGTCAATGCGACCCGGGATGGTGTGAATGTGCCCGAAGAGCACATCAAAGACGGGCAGATCATTCTTAATATCGCCCCGGCGGCGGTGCAGAACCTGCTGATCAATAACGAGATGCTGGAGTTTGATGGCCGTTTCTCCGGCGTCGCCAGACCGGTGTTTATGCCTATTGAAGCGGTTATGGGTGTTTATGCGCGGGAGAACGGGCAAGGGATGATCTTCGATGCAGAAGGTATTAATCCAGACCCGTCGGACCCGGGAAGCACCCCGGATCCATCAGCCGGCGACGGCGAAGGGGCAGCAGGCAAAAAGGGGAAAAAGCCGGCGAAGAAACCGGCCTTGCGCGTGGTCAAATAGCGCGTCCAGGTTTGCGAAAATCAGGCCAGGAAAGACAGTTCACGCAAGCCAGTTCACGTAGCATCAGTCTACGTATTCAAACACCTTCACAACCCGTGTAACGCCGGAAATATTGCGTGCCAATCTGGCTGCGCTGTCGCCTTCAGTCTCGCTTACCAGACCCATCAGATATACCGCGCCATTTTCGGTGATAACCCGTACCTGTCCAGAGGGCACTGACGCATCGGTCAGCATCAGGGTGCGAATCTTGGTGGCGATCCAGGTGTCGTTGCCGCGCGACAGCAGGCTGCTCTTGCCGGACACCTCCAGTTCATTGTGAATGCGGCGAATCTTGATACTGGCCTGACTGGCGATTTCCGTGGCGCGTGACCTCAGCGCTTCGGTTTCCACCTGGCCAACTATGAGCACGACCCCATTGTGGCTGACGACGTTGAGGTTGGCATTACGCAGTGCCGGCTCCTGGGATTTCATGTTCACCAGTACTTTGGTCTCGATAGCCTCATCCTCGACCACCTGACCTGCGGTGCGTTCGGTAGGGTCTTCTTGAATACCTTGCTCGCCGGTGGCTTCCACCAGAATGGCAGTGCAGGAAGTGGTAAGCAGCATAAGAAGAAATACGGCCAGAGTGCGAACCGGCATGGTTAGTCTCCTCCGAACAATTGGGTATCGATGAAGTCACACAAGCAATGGATGACTACCAGGTGGACTTCCTGAATGCGCGCGGTTCGGTCTGAGGGCACGCGAATTTCCACGTCGTTTTTCGTCATCAGGTCGGCCATGGCGCCGCCGTCTTTGCCGGTGAGGGCCACGGTAATCATCTGGCGTTCCCGGGCTGCCTTGATGGCCGCGATAACGTTGCCGGAATTACCGCTGGTAGAAATAGCCAGCAGTACGTCACCTGCCTGGCCGAGGGCGCTGACCTGTTTGGAAAACACCTCGTTGTAATCGTAGTCATTGGCTATGGCGGTCAGCGTTGATGAGTCAGTGGTCAGCGCCAGCGCCGGGAGGCCCGGCCGTTCTTTCTCAAAGCGATTCAGCAGTTCGGCGGAAAAATGCTGGGCATCACCAGCGGAGCCGCCATTGCCGCAGGTCAGGATTTTGCCGTCGTTAAGCAGGCAGGACACCATGGCGCTGCCAGCAGCGTGAATCGACTCCGGCAATAACTGCGCGGCCTGTTCCTTGGCGGCAATGCTGTCTAGAAAATGTTGCTGAATTCGATTCATCAAGTCCATTGGTGGTTACCTCTTTCTGTCTGCACCTATATCGGCAATTCCCGGCCGAGTGTTACCCGCATTTCACCGCTTCGTGGCCGCGCGATGGCAGGCTGCGGTGACCGCCTGGTCAGGCCCGGTATTATCACCGAAACGGTCAGGGAGCCTCTACCAGAATGCGTTCTTTATCCAGGTGATTTCCCATTGTTCGGTGTCTGCGTCGGTCTCGATGGCAACCACATCGAAGCGACAGGCAAGCAGGGCCAGACGCGGCTGGCGGGCAATGAACAAACTGGCGGCACGGCGAATGCGGGTTTGTTTGCGGGCGGTTACGCTGGCCAGCGCGCCGCCGAAGCGCTGGCTGCGCCGATAGCGCACCTCGATGAAAGCGAGACATTCATCGCCGTCCAGGGCAATCAGGTCGATCTCCCCGAACCGGCAATTGAAATTCCGGTGCAGGATTTTCAGCCCGCGTTTTTGCAGATAGCGCGCGGCGCGCTGCTCGGCATGGATGCCGGACAGGCGCCTGGCGGCATGATCCAGAATTGACATAGGTGCCTTCCCTGGCACTGATTAACTGCTAAAGGGTTATTCTCCGGCGTCTGTCGGGGTGCTCTCATCAACGTCGAAAGGCATGGCCAGTCCGTTTTCAAAACGCGCGGTGGGCAGTTCGCGGCGGATCCGCTGGAAAGCACCGAGCGACAACTCTCCGGTTGAGCCCTGCAGATACGTAATTGAGCCCCGCTCAAGCTGTTGCAGCCTGGCGTGCAGGCGATAGCTATCGATGCCCAGCGCCCGCAAGCGCTGCAATGGACCCTGTGCAGGCCGCAGGGTGGTGGTGACTGCCTCTTTGATTGGTGACGCTGGGTCCAGCAACCAGGGTTCAATGGCAAAGACAATGCCGTTCAAATCCTGATTGGCGCCCTGGTTCGCCAGGCCATCATAAATCGAGGGTATGGAGAACACCGGAAGGTCTTCGGCAAAATAGAAAGACAGCGTCGGTTTGATCTGTCGCCCTTGTCGCGGATTGGCGATCAGGAAGATGAAATCGATGTCCTCGCGCCGGCGCGGGGTGAATTCCATGCTCTGCCTGGGCAGGATATCCAGCAGACGCTCGGCACGGGCGGCGCTGGCATCGATGGCCATCAGGCGCTGGACCACGTCGGCGTAGTCGCCGTCACCGCTGAATCCGGCACGGGATACCACGCGACCACCAAGCTGTGACCAGGTGTCGGTAAAGGCAGTTTGCAGACGCTGATAGTCGGCCGTTTGTGGTGTGAGCAGGGCGGCGTACCGATGGCCAAGTTGCCAGGCCATGTCCGCGGCCTGGGTAATCTCATCTTCTGGAGCCAGACCAAACTGAAACAGATTGCGTGGTCCTGGTGCGCTGGCATCTGCATAGTTCAGCGCCAGGGTCGGGACCGGTAAACTGTCCATCTGGTGCAGGCGGTTGACCGAATCCTTGTTCAGCGGACCAATAACCAGATCCACGCCGGCATCCACAGCACGCTGGTACACAGATTGGATATTCATGACATCGCTGGTGTCGTAAACAGTCAGCGTGGGCACATCGCGAGTGGCCTGTAGTGCTTCGTAATAAGCACCAAGGAAGCCTTCCTGAATGGCGATTCCGGCTGGCTGCTGTAGCGGCAGTAAAAGGGCGACATGGCGCGGCCGATTCGTCCAGGCTGCTTCAAGTTCTAACAGGGCGCTGGGCAGGCGGTCCACCGCCGGGTGTTGTGTCCAGGTGCGTTGCCATTGGTCGATGGCGTTCATCTGGCTACGAATGCTGACCAGATCGTTACGGTAGACCCTGGCCAGTTCGATCCAGCCCCGTAGCCGGTAGCTGTCGGCGTCCGCTGCCAACTCACGTAACTGTTGCTGGTCCCGGGACTGCAATACCGTCCAGATCCGGTCGCTCAAGTCCTGGTCAAGACTGCTTGCTTCAACTGCCGCGAAATAAGCAGTGAGGGACGCCGTGGCCTGGCCCAGGCGAAACCGGGCATCACCCAGCCAGCGCTGGAGCTCTGCGTGCAGCGAGTCGCTTAACTCGCTATTGGTTTCATTCTGAAGCAGGCCAAGCGCAGTTTCCGCCTGGTCGGAGTCCAGTAGCTGGCGGGCGCGGGCTATCGTCAGGCGTACCCGCAGGGCATCATTGTCAACCGAAGCCAGTGGGAAATCCTCCAGGCCCAGGTCGCTGCCCCGGTCAATCCCGGTTTCCTCCATCAGGGTGATGGCTTCCAGGCTGAGTCTGGCCCGACGGTCACCGCGAGCAGCCCGGGCCTCGGCGATTAGCCCGTCGACGGTCTCTAATGTAGACTCCTGCGCTGTGGCAGCAGGGTTATCCGCTACCGGTGCGGCACTACAGCCGGCCAGCAATGCCACGACCAGCAGCGGGACGATAGCCCGCCAGCCGGTGCCGGATTCAAGCTTGCCGGTTCTGAGCCTGCATCGGAAGCAGTGCATGTCGCTCAAGAAGCGCTGTGCCATTAATTACTCGCGAAGATATTCGGGAAGAAAGCAGTGACCTGCCCAAGCGCCTTGAAGACTAATACAACAACCACAGGCGAGCAATTATTCGGCCAAATCAGGCGGACGGCACAGGATATGGCCCAGGAAATGGCAAAGTGAGCGGAACCCTTTACGTGGTTGCCACACCTATTGGCAATGTCGATGATTTCAGCGAACGGGCGATTACCACCCTGCAGGCGGTAGATCTGATTGCGGCGGAGGATACCCGCCACTCCCAACCTTTGTTGGCGCGCTTCAATATCAGCACTGCCGTGCGTTCCTATCACGATTTCAGTACCGAATCGGTAGTCGAGGACCTGGTGGCACGGTTGCAGGGCGGCCAGTCAGTGGCGTTGATATCCGATGCCGGCACGCCGCTGGTGTCGGATCCTGGTTTTCGACTGGTCAAACGTGTCCGCGAGCATGGCATCGCGGTGATACCGGTGCCCGGCGCCAGTGCGCTGACTGCTGCCCTGTCGGTTGCCGGGTTGCCCACTGACCGATTCTGCTTCGAGGGGTTTCTGCCGGCCAAGTCGGGGCCGCGCAGCACACGCCTTGAACAGCTGGTTGAGGAAACCCGGACTCTGGTGTTCTATGAGAGCCCACACCGGATTGAAGCTGCGGTGGCCGATCTGGGTGAAGTGTTCGGTACAGGTCGCGGCTTGTTTCTGGGCCGTGAACTGACGAAGAAATTCGAAGCGCATTTCTATGGCGATGTGGCAGGTTGCGGCCGCTGGCTGGCGGCAGAGGCAAACAATCGCAAAGGCGAATTCGTGCTGGTGGTCGAAGGCTGTGCGGCAGAACAGATTGCCGAGCGACAATTCCAGCGCGCGCTGGCACTGGTGGCAAAGCTGCGCCCGGGGTTTGCCATGAAGCAAGCCGTGGCCCTGGCCAGTGAGATCACCGGGGCGCGAAAGAACGCGTTGTATCAGGCGGTGCTGGAAGATGAGCAGGGCTGAGGGGTGTCCGGCCCGGCAGTGAATTCCCGGTGGCACCAAAAACAAGTTGTCCGGGGGTACCGGGTCGCGTACTCTTGCCGTCGAGTCAGCCGGGCAATTGCTGTCCGACCACTCAAAGGTATGACCATGACCTGTGTTGCGGCAATGTGAACACATTGTTTTCAGGCAGTGCTGATTGGTTCGTGTCCTTGCGTGGTCGGATAGAGGAAAGTCCGGGCTCCATAGAGCAGGGTGCCAGGTAACGCCTGGGGGGCGTGAGCCCACGGCCAGTGCAACAGAAAGCAAACCGCCCGGCAGTCTCCGGATTGTCAGGTAAGGGTGAAAAGGTGCGGTAAGAGCGCACCGCGCGACTGGCAACAGTTCGTGGCACGGTAAACCCCACCCGGAGCAAGGCCAAATAGGAATCCGCTAGTGTGGCTCGCATTGGATTCGGGTAGGCTGCTAGAAGCCTGTGGCGACGCAGGTTGTAGATGAATAATTGCCCTCGACAGAACCCGGCTTACAGGCTGGCTCGTTTTTTACTTCAAATCGCCCACTGGCCGGGCGAAATCTCCTCAGCAAACCGTCTCTTCTTAAGGTTTTACTTTAAATTCCCAAGCTAATCAGCTGAGAATTAACCAGTAACTGTTTTCGTCCAGGTGCCGGGTACAGACCTGTTCCCGATTTTTAGCGGCACGATCGCGTAATTTCTTGAAAAAAATCACAGAAATAGTGCTTGCACTGGTCTTTTGCTGTGCCTATAGTGTCCCTCAGTGGAGAAAAGTGGAGTAATTTGTCGCGTAGTGGGGAGAAGTGGAGCTCCTCGACAAATTCTCTACAGCAATGAAGCGATTTTCAATCAAGCTTCTGTGGGGACAATCGGGTGTTTCGCGGCATCAATACCATCAATCTGGATGCAAAAGGGCGCATGGCCCTTCCTGCCCGCTATCGGGAGCAGCTGCTCGCCCATGGCGACGGTCGCCTGGTGGTAACTATCGACACCAATCACCGTTGTCTGTTGCTTTATCCTCTTAATGAATGGGAACAAATTGAGCGGCAGATTGAATCGCTGTCCAGCTTTGATCCCATGTCCCAGCGTGTCAAGCACCTGCTCATCGGTCATGCCAACGACCTCGATATGGATAGCAATGGTCGTATCCTGCTGCCGCAGGAATTGCGACTCTATGCGCAACTGGAAAAGCACGTCTGCCTGATAGGTCAGGGTAAAAAGCTGGAAATCTGGGACCAGGAAAGCTGGAACCAGCAGCGCGACCAATGGCTTACCGAATCTACCGTCGACACAGAAATCCCCGATAAGCTCAAAGCGCTGGCCCTGTAGGAGGTATCCATGAAACTCCCTGCAGAACACCTGACCGTCCTCAAGCAGGAAGCGGTGACGGCGCTGTCCATCGAGCCTGACAGTTGCTACATCGATGCCACGTTTGGTCGTGGCGGTCATGCTCGCGCCATTCTTGAGCAGTTGAGCCCCCAGGGTCGGCTGCTGGTATTCGACAAGGATCCCCAGGCGGTAGCCGCCGCGACGGCTCTGCAAGCCGAGGATCCGCGGGTGATTGTTACTCATGGCGCCTTTGCCGAGCTGGGCGATATTGCAGACAAGCACGAAATTTCAGGTGAGGTCGCGGGTATTCTGTTTGATCTCGGTGTTTCGTCCCCGCAACTCGATGACCCGGAGCGTGGCTTCAGCTTTATGCGCGACGGTCCGCTGGATATGCGGATGAACCCGGAGCAGGGCGCGAGCGCCGAGCAGTGGGTCAACAGCGCCAGCGAGCGGGAAATCGCCGATGTGCTGTACGAATTTGGCGAAGAGCGACATTCGCGCCGCATGGCGCGAGCTGTCGTGATAGCGCGGCAGGAAGCACGTATCACTCGCACCGGGCAGCTGGCGGAAATTATCAAGCAGGCCAATCCGGCCTGGGAAAAAGACAAGCACCCGGCTACTCGCGCTTTCCAGGGCATCCGCATTTTTATCAATGGCGAATTCGATGAGTTGACGCGAGGTTTGGAGCAGGCGTTGACGGTACTTGCCATTGGTGGTCGCCTGGTAGCCATCAGCTTTCATTCTTTGGAGGACCGAATAGTCAAGAAATTCATCGCCTTGCAGACTAAGGGAGATAATTTTCCGCGTGACTTGCCGGTAACCCAGAACATGTTGAACCCGCGATTGCGTACCATTGGCAAGGCAGTAAAGCCGACGTCGCAAGAGATAGCCGACAACCCGCGGGCGCGCAGTGCAGTTATGCGGGTCGCAGAGAAGATTGCCTGACCAGGCAACGGAGTTGATCAGAACATGGCAAGGTCACAGGCAGTACGCAAGTCGCAGGCCCCGAATCCAGCAGAGCGCTTTGAATTCCTGAGCGTGCTGCACTGGGTCGGCCTGGCAACGCCAGCGGCCTGGTTGCTGTTCTTTTTATTGGCGCTGGTGCTGGTCTCCGGGCTGTTGGTAGTCAGGACCACGCATCAGAACCGGTTTGCATTTAATGAGCTGCAGGAATTGAAAGATGAGGCGGTAGACCTCGATGTGTCCTGGGGTCAGCTGCTGATTGAACAAAGCACGTTTGGCGTCGAAGGTCGGATAGAACAGAAAGCAGCGGCGCAGTTGGATATGCGTGTACCGGACATTGCCGATATTGTGATGGTGGAAAATGACTGAACAGGCAGCACAAAACAAATTTCAGAGCTGGCGGCTTTACCTGGTATTGCTGGCAATGCTTGTTTGTGTCGGGGCTATTGTCTGGAAAACCAGCTCTCTGCACATCCGCGATCGCGATTTTCTGCAGGGCCAGGGTGATGCGCGCACCATTCGTACGGTGCCCCTGGTTGCTAATCGGGGTCTGATAACAGATCGCAACGGCGAACCCCTGGCGGTAAGCACTCCGGTCAAATCAATTTGGGTTGATCCCGGCGAGGTGGCCGGTTCCAGTGCCACTATTAATACGCTGGCGGTCGAATTGGAATTGAATGCCGATGTGTTGGCTGCCACCATCCAGAGTCACGCCGAGCGGGAGTTCCTGTATGTAAAGCGGCGTCTGCCGCCGGCAGATGCCGATGCGATCCTGGCCATGGATCTCCCTGGCGTTTATGCGCAGCAGGAGTATCAGCGCTTCTATCCTCACGGCGAGGTTGCAGCGCATCTGGTGGGATTCAGCAATGTTGATGACATCGGCCAGGAAGGCCTGGAACTGACTTACGATGACTGGCTACGTGGGGTCTCCGGGCGTCGGCAGGTCATGAAAGACCGTCGTGGTCACATCATCGAGGAGCTCAACACGCTGGAGCCCGCACAGCCGGGCAAGAGTCTGGAGCTCAGTATCGACTTTCGCATCCAGAACCTGGCCTACAAGGAACTCAAGGCAGAATTCATCAAGCGCCGTGCCAAGGCAGCCGCCGCCGTGGTGCTGGATGTGCACACCGGCGAAGTGTTGGCGATGGTCAACCAGCCCTCCTATAACCCGCATAACAAGGTCAGCCTGACCGACTTCAGCGTGCTGCGAAACCGGGCAATTACCGATGTATTCGAGCCTGGCTCGACGGTCAAGCCATTCACCATTGCTGCGGCGCTGGAGTCCGGCCTCTACACCCCGGGAACGGTTATCGAAACCAGTCCGGGCTGGATGATGATCAATGGCAACGAGGTCAAGGACATTATCAACTACGGTACCTTGACGCTGGCTAAGGTCATTACCAAGTCGAGCAATATCGGTACCAGCAAGGTTGCTCTCGATATCGGCCCCGAGCCGATTCGCGATGTGCTGGAACGGGTGGGCTTTGGCCAGGTTCTGGGCACAGGCTTTCCCGGTGAGCGTGGTGGCGTGCTGCCCAATCCGCGGCGCTGGAGCAGAATTGAAATAGCCACGCTGTCCTATGGCTACGGGCTGTCCAGTTCGGCGTTGCAACTGGCCCAGGCGTATTCGGTCCTCGCCGACGAGGGCAAGCGGAAACCGGTATCGCTACTCAAGCTCAGTGCTGAAGATGTTGCGGGACTGCCGGAGGAGCAAGTAATCAGCGAATCGATCGCCGGTGACGTGCTGGGCATGCTGGCGACCGTGGTTGATGCCGAGCAGGGGGGCGCCGCGACCGATGCCAATGTGCCTTTTTACAGTGTCGCCGGTAAAACGGGAACCGCCCACGTGGTGGGCGAATTCGGCTATGAGGAAAACCTGCACAATTCACTGTTTGCCGGTTTGGTTCCAGCGAGTAATCCGCGCCTGGTAATCGTGGTGGTTGTCAATGAACCGAAGGGTGATGAGCATTACGGCGGACAGGTAGCAGCGCCGGTCTTTTCAAGAATTGCGGCGGGCGCCATGCGCATACTCAATGTCTCGCCGGACAAAATTGTCAATAAAGAGCAACTGGAGGTCACGTCGCTGTGAGTAATACCGCTGAGCAGCTGCATTCTGAAGCCTCCCTCTTCAGTCTTTTGGAGAACGTGCCAGGTGTGCCGGAAAACCTGGCAACAGAAATGAATGCGACCGTTAGCGGGATTAACCTGGATAGCAGATTGGTCAAGAAGGGTGATCTGTTTCTTGCCTGCTTCGGCCAGAACCACGATGCCAGGGACTACATCGACGATGTGATTTCCCGTGGTGCGGCCGCGGTGCTGGCGGAAGCGGGTAATGGCTGGCAGGGCGCGGTACTGAATAACAATATACCGGTGATTGCAGTCGATAAACTGTCGTCGCGGATTAGTGAGCTGGCGGGTCGATTTTATGCAAATCCCAGCCACAAGATGAGCGTCTTTGGAATAACCGGTACCAATGGCAAGACCAGCTGTAGCCAGTTTATAGCCCAGGCCCTGGCGCGATTCGGGATGCACTGCGGCGTGATGGGCACCCTCGGGTACGGAATCCAGGGTGACCTGAAAGAGACCAGCCTGACTACTCCCGACGCGGTCTTTACCCAGATGGCGCTGGCAGAAATGGCCCGGGATGATGTGGATCCAGTGGTCATGGAAGTGTCTTCCGTGGGCTTGCACCAGCGGCGGGTTGCCGGGGTGCGCTTCGACACCGCGATTTTTACCAATCTCAGTCGCGATCATCTGGACTATCACGCCTCGATGCAGGACTACGCCGAGAGCAAGAAGAAACTGTTCACTATGGACGGCTTGCGCCATGTCGTCGTCAATCTTGACGACCCGTTTGCTCTTGCAATACTGCATGAGGTGTCGGCCGACGTGGAAGTGTCTACCTACAGCCTTACCAATTCGGTAGCCACGGTGTATGCCAGTAATCTGGAATTACGCCCCGACGGCTATCAGGCAATCATTCACACCCCGCTGGGCTCAGGTACGGTTACCGGACAGCTACTGGGTTCGTTTAATTTCAGCAATGTGCTGGCAGTGGCTGCCGCTTTGATCAGCTACCTGCCGCGGCATCGGGAAATTTCCATCAAGCAGCTTTGCGAGATGCTGTCAGCATTGCGCCCGGTGGATGGCCGCATGGAAATCATCGCCGGTTCCGAGGATGTCACTGTGGTAGTGGATTATGCGCACACGCCGGAAAGTTTGCGCAGTGCGCTGATTGCGTTGCGGGAGCAATTCACTGGCAAAGTCTGGTGTGTGTTCGGCTGCGGCGGAAACCGGGACAAAGGCAAACGACCGCTGATGGGCGAAATCGCCGAAGCCTATGCTGACCGCGTTGTTGTTGCCGACGACAATCCGCGGCGTGAGCAGGGTGACACTATCGTCCAGCACATTCTCAGCGGTATCAGAACACCCTCCGAAGTTACCGTGATTCGCGATCGCGCCGAGGCCATTGACTATGCGATTGGCCGCGCGGCTGCTGGTGATGTTGTGCTGGTGGCTGGCAAAGGTCATGAAAACTATCAGGATGTTGATGGGGTGCGTCATATATTCAGCGATGCGAGCCACGCGCGCCTGGCGCTGCAGAGTAAAACAGCAGGCCGGTCAGCAGATGGGTCGGCAAGCGGGTCGGGAGAAGCGCAGTGATTGGCACGATGACTCTCGATAATCTGGCACGCCAGCTTGACGGCGAGTTACTGGGCAAGGATGCGTCGTTCCAGGAATTGTCCACTGACACCCGGTCACTGACGTCGGGTCAGGCCTATCTGGCACTGGTGGGCGAGCACTTTAATGGCAATGAATTTGTAAGCCAGGCGCAGGCGCGTGGCGCCGTGGCTGCGATAGTCAGTGAAACCCAGCCAGCGGATTTGCCCCAGCTGTTGGTCGCGAACACCCATGATGCCCTGGCTCGTATCGCACGCGAAAACCGTTTGCGCAGCAATGCCAAGGTGGTTGCCCTCACCGGCAGTCAGGGCAAAACGTCGGTCAAGGAAATGCTGGCGGCGATTTTCTCCGACGCCGCAGAAACTCTGGCAACCCTCGCCAATCTTAATAACACTATCGGGGTGCCTCTGACGCTACTGCGTCTGGAGTCCAAACATCGATTCGCGGTCATTGAGATGGGCGCCAATCGTGCCGGAGAAATCGCCTTCAGCGTCGCTTCAGCCTTGCCCGATGTGGTCCTGATTACCGGGGCTAGTGCCGCACACATTGAAGGCTTTGGCAGTCTGCAGGGCATTGTCACCGCCAAGGGTGAAATACTTGAAAGTTTTCACGGACGGGGCACCGCCGTGTTGAATGCCGATGACGCTCATGTCGAGCAGTGGATCACCCGTGCCGGTGATCACAATGTGGTGTTGTTCAGTTATGCCAACGACAATGGTCGCTCATCCTATTATGCGCAGCAGGTTGTGTTCGGCGGTGACGGTCGTGTTGCCTTTGATTTGCACACGCCGCTGGGTGTTGCCAGCATTAAACTGAAGATGCTGGGCAGACACAATATCGTCAACGCTGTGGCCGCGGCTGCGGCAGCCATCGAGGCGGGCGCCACCCTGGAGAATGTCCGTGCCGGACTGTCGCTTATTGAACCGGTGCCTGGAAGAATGGCGCCGTTAACTGGCTATAAAGACAGTTTATTGATTGATGATTCCTATAACGCCAGCCCCGGCTCGTTTTTCGCCGCAATCGATGTATTGGTGTCCTGTCGCGGCAAGAAAGTGCTGGTCATGGGGGATATGCGCGAGTTGGGAGCCGAGTCTGCCACCAGCCATCAGGCTGTGGGTGATTACGCACGCGAAGCCGGTGTTGAGTTGTTGCTGGCTGTCGGTGAAGAAAGTCGCCAGACGATTGCCGCATTCGGACCGCAAGGGCTGTGGTTTGCCGATCAACAGCAACTCATTGATGCCTGCCGGGAGTTGGCAAATGATCAGGTAACTTTTCTGGTGAAGGGTTCACGCGGCGCCAGGATGGATATCGTCGCAAGCGCGCTCGGCAATGGAGGGCATCACTGATGCTGGTCTGGCTTTCCGAATACCTGATGCAGTTCGACAGTGGCTTTGCCGTGCTGCAGTACATTACTGTGCGCAGCATCTTCAGCGTACTCACCGCACTGGGTGTCTCGCTGGTTATTGGGCCAGCGATGATCCGCCGGTTGAATTATCACCAGATCGGGCAAGTGGTCCGTGATGATGGGCCGGAAACCCATTTCAGCAAGGCCGGTACGCCGACCATGGGCGGTGCGCTGATTCTGGTGAGCATCGCGATAAGCACGCTGCTGTGGTCTGACCTGGCTAACCACTATGTCTGGATCGTACTGCTGGTCACCCTTTTATTTGGTGCCGTAGGGTGGGTGGATGACTACCGCAAGGTGTTTCGCCAGGACCCAGTGGGATTGTCGGCGCGCTGGAAGTATTTCTGGCAGTCGGTTATCGGTTTCATCGCAGCATTGGTGCTGTACTACTCCGCGGCCAGCCCGATAGAAACCCAGTACATCATCCCGTTCTTCAAAGATGTGGCGATTGATGTTGGCATTCTCTATGTCGTGGTGAGCTACTTTGTCATTGTCGGTTTCAGCAATGCGGTCAACCTGACTGATGGTCTTGACGGCCTGGCTATCCTGCCAACGGTCATGGTTGGCGGTGCCATGGGGGCTATTGCCTACCTGGCAGGAAACGTCGAGTTCTCAGCCTATCTCAATATTCCTTACGTGGTTGGCTCGGGAGAAGTGGTGATTTTTGCGGGTGCGCTCGCCGGTGCCGGCCTCGGTTTTCTCTGGTTCAACACCTATCCGGCGCAAATATTCATGGGCGATGTGGGGGCACTGGCCCTCGGCGCGGCGTTGGGTGTTATGGCAATCGTCGCCCGACACGAGATCGTGTTGTTCATCATGGGCGGTGTCTTCGTGATGGAAACCGCCTCGGTGATCTTGCAGGTTGCCTCATTCAAACTGACTGGACGGCGCATCTTCAAGATGGCGCCGCTACATCACCACTTTGAATTGAAGGGCTGGCCGGAGCCACGGGTGATTGTCCGCTTCTGGATCATCACCGTGATGCTGGTGCTGTTTGGGCTGGCCACGCTCAAGTTGCGCTGATTGACGGATTTCTCGATGCCGACAGCAAATAATCCAGTCAGCGTTGTGGTGGGGCTTGGAACAACAGGTCTTTCCTGTGTGCGCTATCTGGTGTCAACAGGCAAAACCTGCAAGGTGATAGACAGCAGGGACAATCCTCCCGGGCTTGATTCGCTCAGGAAGGAGTATCCCCAAATTGAGTACGAACTGGGTGGTTTTAACCCGGCAATCCTGAACAATGCGGAACAATTAATTGTGAGTCCTGGCGTAAGTCTTAAAACCCCGGAAATTGCCGCGGCAATTGCAGCGGGCGTCCCCATAACTGGAGATATCGATATCTTTTCCAGAGCATGTTCTGCGCCAATTATCGGGATCACTGGCTCCAATGGCAAAAGCACGATGGTCTCGATGCTGGCCAGCATTTTCCAGGCTGCCAGTCTGCGCATGGCGGTTGGCGGTAACCTTGAGGCCGGCCTGGGACGTCCGGCTCTGGATCTGCTCGAGCAGGATGCGGAAATTTATGCGCTGGAGCTATCAAGTTTTCAGCTTGAGACAACGACAGCTCTTAACGCCGAGGTCGCAGTTCTGCTCAATATCTCGGAAGACCACATGGACCGCTATGACGATATGGCGGGCTATGCGTCAGCCAAGCAGCGAATTTTCACCGGGGCCAGAAAACTGGTGGTGAATCGCGATGAGCCGGAAACCTGGCCGGCAGCAGAGCTGGCCGGGCAGCGCTGGGATTTCGGATTCAGCCGTCCGGGACCGCGCGGCGTCGGCTTGCTGGAAAGCGAAGCCGGACAGTTTATCGGCCTGCATCACGAATCAATTGTTCCGGTCAGTGAATTGAAGGTAGTCGGCCAACACAACATCGCCAACGCCATGGCGGCAGTGGCAGTAGCTCTGGCCCTGGATATCGACCGTGAGTCTATTCGACAGGGGCTTGGCGAATTCCCGGGGCTGCCGCATCGCTGCCAGTGGGTGGCTACGCATCAGGGTGTGGAATTTTACAACGACTCCAAAGGCACCAACGTCGGTGCCGCGGTGGCTGCCATTGAAGGGCTGGGCCTGCGCATCGACGGCCACATCATTCTGATTGCCGGTGGCGAAGGCAAAGGCGCGGACTTCGCGCCGCTTGCGGCAGCGGTGAATCGCTGGGCGCGAGTGGTAGTGCTGATCGGGCGTGATGCTGTGGAGTTGGCTGGCAGTCTTGATGCGGATGTGGAGACCCATTTTGCCGCCTCCATGGAGGAAGCGGTGAGCGTGGCGCGAGAACACGCGAAAGCCGGAGACGCAGTGCTTTTGTCACCGGCCTGCGCCAGTTTCGATATGTTTGATAATTTTCAGCACCGTGGCGAGACCTTTATCAAGGCAGTGAGGGCAGTGCAATGAGCACACTTTCGGCCCGGCACAGTGTAGCTACCGAAGTACAGCCTCCAGCCCTGAATGGGCTGCTGCTGATTACTGTCCTGCTGCTGTCCATTGGTTTGCTGATGATGACATCTGCCTCCGTGGAAATTGCCAACAGCCTGGCGGGCGATCCGTTCTATTACTTCAAGCGTCAGGCGATTTTTGCGGCGATGGGCGTGGTTGGTCTGCTTATAACGCTGAATATTCCGATGCATGTCTGGCGGCGGGCCAGCTGGTTTCTCCTCATGGCCTCGTTTGCGCTGTTGCTGTTGGTGCTGGTCCCGGGTATCGGTACGGTTGTGAATGGCAGTGCCAGGTGGATCGATCTCGGCCTGTTTCGTCTGCAGCCGTCCGAGCTCGCTAAAGTGTTTATGGTTGTTTACCTGGCCGCCTATCTCGAGCGGCACCTGGATGAAGTGCGTGAACGCTGGTCCGGATTCATGAAGCCGATGCTGGTCATAGCGGGTGCGGTGGTACTGCTGCACCTGGAACCTGATCACGGGGCCATGGTGATCCTGATGCTCACGGCCTTCTGCATGATTTTTCTGGCGGGCGCACGGCTGTATCGTTTCGCACTGATGCTCACTTTGTGCGTCGGCGCAATCGCTTACCTGGCGATCACCAAGCCCTACGTAATAGTGCGCTTTTCATCATTTCTGAATCCATGGGCGGCGGAGAATGTTTATGGAGGTGGCTACCAGTTAACCCAGGCGTTAATTGCCTTTGGGCGAGGGGAGTGGTTCGGCGTCGGCCTGGGCAACAGTATTCAAAAGCTCTATTTCCTGCCCGAGGCGCACAACGACTTCGTGCTCGCGATTATTGGTGAAGAACTCGGCTTGCTGGGTGTGCTGTTAATCGTCGCCTTGTTCAGTGTGTTCGTGGTCAAGGCCTTCATGATTGGCAAAGTTGCCCACCGCCAGAATCAACTGTTCCATGCTTTTGTAGCTTATGGCCTGGCGCTACTGTTTGCTGGCCAGGCGATGATCAATATCGGAGTCAACATCGGATTGCTGCCGACCAAGGGGCTGACCCTGCCGTTTTTGAGTTACGGCGGCGCGAGCCTGATCGTCAGCTGTTTCATGGTGGCTTTGCTGGTAAGAATTCAATACGAAACGGAGCAGCCAGATGTGGCTCTCACTACCAGGGATAACTAGCAGTGACGGCGCAGGGACCAAAAGTGCTGATCATGGCAGCAGGAACCGGGGGGCATGTCTTTCCGGCGCTGTCCATTGCCGACTGCCTGCTAAAGCGCGGAGCGGAAGTGCACTGGTTGGCAACCCGTTCGGGAATGGAAAATGAATTGCTCGGTGAGACCACCATTCCACTTCACCAGATCTCTGTTAGTGGACTACGCGGCAGCGGTATGCGGAGAAAACTGATGGCGCCAATAATGCTCAGTAAAGCCCTGGCCCAGTCGCTGTCGGTGCTGCGAACGCTGCGTCCGGACTGTGTTCTCGGCATGGGCGGTTTTGTCTGCGGGCCGGCCGGGATAGCTGCAAAAGTGCTGCGCATACCGCTGTTCATACACGAGCAGAATGCGGTGGCCGGGCTAACCAATCGCCTGTTGCACAGAATATCGCGCCGCACGTTTACCGGATTTCCCGGCGTCTTTGCAGAGTCCGCGCGAGTGGAGTTTGCTGGTAACCCGCTGCGCGCAGATATTGCCGCGCTGCATGACCAGGAAAAAACCGATCATGATCGCTATCGCCCGCTGCGTTTGCTGGTGCTGGGGGGTAGCCAGGGGGCAACGGCTATCAATCAGGTGATTCCTGAGTTGATCGCCAACTGGGACGGCAACAAGCCCGAAGTAATTCATCAGACCGGTGCCCGAAATCTTGAACAAACCCTGAACCTGTATTCTTCGCTCGGTGTCGAACCCGGGGAAAAGTACCAGGTTAAACCTTTTATCGGGGATATGGCGGCCAGCTATGCCTGGGCGGATGCGGTGATATGTCGATCCGGTGCCAGCACGGTCAGTGAATTGGCCGCTGCTGGTCTGCCGGCGATTCTGGTTCCCTATCCCCACCACAAGGATGAGCAGCAAGTGCACAACGGCAACTGGTTGGTGGAAGCGGGCGCGGCGCGCTTGATAAGGCAGGAAGAATTCTCTGCCCGGACCGTGTTGCCGGTGCTGAAGCTGTGGGACGTTGACCGGGACACGCTTTGGAAAATGCGCGAGCAAGCCCTGGCCCTGGCGATAGTCGATGCTGGTGACCGGATCGCTCGTCGCTGTCTGGAGGTGGTTGATGACAACGCATAGCGGTGTTCACATCATTCCAGAGATGCGCAGAATCAAGTGTATCCATTTCGTCGGTATTGGTGGCGCGGGAATGTGTGGCGTCGCAGAAGTGCTGCTCAATCAAGGCTACAAGATTACCGGTTCTGATCTGAAAAAATCGGCGAACACAGATCGCTTGCAAGCCATGGGCGCGAAAATTTTTATCGGGCACAGCGCCGGTAATGTCAGTCGCGCCGATGTGGTTGTGTATTCCAGTGCTATTGACCTGCGCAATCCGGAAATCAAAGCCGCAATGCGCGAGTCCAAACCGCTGATTGCGCGAGCAGAAATGCTGGCTGAACTGATGCGCTATCGTCATGCCATTGCTATAGCAGGGACCCATGGCAAAACAACGACTACCAGCATCGTTGCATCGGTGCTTGGTGCCGGTGGCTTTGATCCAACCTTTGTAATTGGTGGCTTGCTGAACAGCGCGGGAACCAATGCACGTCTGGGTGAGAGTCGCTATCTGGTGGCCGAGGCCGATGAGAGTGATGCCTCCTTTATGCATCTACAGCCCATGGTGGCGGTTGTCACCAATATTGAGCCAGACCATCTCAGCACTTACGAAGGTGATTTTGACAGGCTGAAAACCTATTTCGTGGATTTTCTCCATAACCTGCCATTCTATGGGCTTGCGGTGCTGTGTATTGATGATCCCACGGTGCGCGAAATCCTGCCGCGTATTTCGCGTCCAAAGCTGACCTATGGGTTTTCGGCCGATGCGGATTTTCGCATTACCGACATGACGCAGGACAAGGGTGTTATTAACTTTGCCATGCTCCGCCCGGGCAAGAAGCGACCATTGAAAATCTCACTCAATATGCCCGGCCGGCACAACGCTCTCAATGCTGCGGCAGCCGTGGTAATAGCCTCCGATGAGGGAGTTGCGGACAAGGCAATCAAGGACGGCATCAAGTCGTTCGAGGGTGTCGGGCGGCGCTTTGATGTGCAGGGCGAATTCCCGGTCGGCGACGGTACGGTAATGCTTATCGATGACTACGGTCATCATCCTACAGAAGTGGCTGCGACCATTAGCGCGCTGCGCGACGGCTGGCCCGACAATCGCCTGGTGATGATTTATCAGCCGCACCGCTTTAGTCGAACCAAAGATCTGTATGACGACTTCGTCGATGTGCTGTCGGAAGCCGATGTGCTGTTGTTGCTGGAGGTGTATTCGGCTGGCGAGAAAAAGATCCCTGGAGCAGACTCCCGCAGTTTGTGTCGCAGCATTCGATTGCGCGGCAAAGTGGACCCGCTGTATGTGCAGAAAGAGGCTGATGTTCGGCGAATCCTGGCCGATTTGCTGAAACCTGGAGACATCGTCCTGACCCAGGGAGCGGGCAGTGTCGGCGGGCTGGCGAAGGAGCTTGCGAGCCAGGGATTCGACCCTGACTAATATATTGATTTTTATAGAAGAATTTCGCTTTTTAGCATAAAGAATTCCGGTCATGAGAACGATAAATAAAGAGGAAATACTGACAAAAGTCGGACGCGTCGCGGTACTGAAAGGCGGCATGTCCTCGGAACGGGATATCTCCCTGATTTCCGGCAGTGCAGTCACCGCGAGTCTGCAGCGTCTTGGTGTGTCAACCACGGTTATCGATGTTGGCAATGATGTGATCGCCCGGCTGCAGGAGGCGGCGCCTGACCTGGTGGTGAATATGCTGCACGGCAAGGGCGGCGAAGACGGTGTTATGCAGGGATTGCTGGAAATCATGCAGTTCCCCTATACCGGCAGTGGAGTGCTGGCCTCAGCGTTGGCCATGGATAAGGTGAAGTCAAAGCTGGTGTGGGCCCAGTTGGGCCTGAAAACCGCTGACTTCGACGTGCTGTCTGATAACAGCGACTGGCAGGCGATTATCGACCGACTCGGACGGGTCGTTGTAAAGCCTATCAGCGGTGGTTCCAGCCTCGGCATCGCCATCGTCGAGACAGCGGAGGAATTGCGCTCGCAGTATCTGGCGGCGCAACAGTACGACACCTGCGTCATGGCGGAGCAGTATATCGCTGGCAGGGAGTTTTCAACCGGAGTGTTGGGCGCAGAACTGTTGCCCACTATTCAACTGGAGACCGCGCGGCAGTTTTTTGATTACGAAGCCAAGTATATCGATGAGGGTACACGTATTGTCTGCCCACCCGAGATCAGCAACCCGGAGCTGGAAAAGCTGGAATGGTTAATTAAAAGCGCGTATCAGGCGCTTGATTGCTCGGGGTTAGCCCGGGTTGATGTGATGCAGGACCGGCAGGGGGAGTTTTACCTGCTGGAGCTGAATACGATACCGGGCATGACTGAACACAGTTTTGTGCCGATGGCGGCCAAGCAGATCGGTATCGATTTTGACGAACTGGTATTGCGAATACTTGATTGCGAGCTGAGCGACTAACTTGAAGAAGCAGGGAAAAAGTACGGTGACCAGAAAAACTGACAAGCGCGCTGAGTTGCAACTGTCCGGTATCCGAGCCACGCGTCCCCGCGTTGCACGGCCGAAGCCAGCGGCGCGCCAGGCACAGTTCAATCCGGCTGCTCTGGTGAGTGCGGTTGCCGGTCTCGGTCTGGCAGTTCTGGTACTGGTGAATTTTGATGCCATCGGTAGCTACATCAATCGACCGGTGACCAAGGTACGCATGGAAAATCAGTGGCAGTGGGTTCAGGAAGCCGATGTTCGCCGGGTAGTTGGCGCCTATATGGGGCAGGGCTTTTTTGCTTTCGACGTGGAAGCATTAAAGCAGGACCTGGAACGCCATCCCTGGGTGGGACGGGCAGCAGTAGCGAGAGTCTGGCCGGACAGTATTGCCGTGCGACTGGAGGAAAAAGTAGCAATTGCTCGCTGGCGGGATGAACAGTTGCTCAGCCAGCAGGGTGACATTTTTGCGCCGCCCGTCACCTCGGCACACGCAGCATTACCGCGCTTGAGCGGACCTGAGCAAAGCCAGATTCAGGTGATGCGCCAGTACCAGCTACTCAATGAGGTGTTGTTCCCGGCCGGTTTACGACTGACTGGCCTGGACCTTAGCTCCCGCGGGAGTTGGGAGCTGGAAATCAATGACCGGATCAATGTGGTAGCCGGTCGAGAACAGGTGCTGCCGCGCATCAACCGGTTCATCACTTTTTATGAGCAGCGCCCGGCGTCTGAGCAGAGTGCGATCAATGCCGTCGATTTGCGCTACGACAATGGCCTGGCGGTGGCCCGATCAGGTGATTCCCTGTCAGGAGTGGCGGCACGGTGAAGACAGTTAATCAAGTTCGAGTGCGCGCAACTGGCCCGGTTGGCACTCGGGAGAGCAAGCACAATGAGTGAAGCGATCAATGACAATATGATCGTCGGTCTCGATATCGGCACATCCAAAGTGGTGGCGATCGTCGGCGAGATTAATGACGACGGCAGCCTGGATATCGTTGGCATCGGTAGCCACCGCTCGCGCGGCTTGAAGAAAGGCACTGTGGTCAATATTGAGTCCACGGTTGAATCGATTCAGCGTGCCGTGGAAGAAGCGGAGCTAATGGCCGGTTGCCAGATTCATTCCGTTTATGCCGGGATCGCCGGAAGTCACATACGCAGCATGAATTCCCACGGCATCGTCGCGATTCGCGATGGTGAAGTGATGAAGGCTGATATCGAGCGGGTTATTGATGCAGCCCAGGCGGTAGCAATTCCGGCTGATCAGAAAGTGCTTCATATTCTGCCCCAGGAATACATCATCGATTCCCAGGAGGGCGTGAAAGAACCGCTGGGCATGTCGGGCGTCCGCCTGGAAGCCAAGGTGCATCTGGTGACCTGCGCGATCAATGCCGTGCAGAACATCGAAAAATGTATCAAACGCTGCGGGCTGGAAACGGATGAAATCATCCTTGAGCAGCTGGCATCAAGCTATGCGGTACTGACCGAGGACGAGCGGGAACTGGGCGTCTGTCTGGTAGATATTGGCGGAGGCACAACTGATATTGCGATTTTCACCGATGGTGCGATTCGCCATACCGGCGTGATTCCTATTGCCGGTGACCAGGTCACCAACGATATTGCAATGGCCCTGCGCACGCCTACCGAGAACGCCGACGAGATCAAGATCAAATACGCCTGTGCACTGACCCAGCTGGCCAGTGCCGATGAATCCATCAAGGTCCCCAGTGTCGGTGACCGGCCGCCACGGGAGCTGTCGCGACAGTCGCTGGCGGAAGTGGTTGAGCCTCGCTATGACGAGCTCTTTTCTCTGGTCCAGGCTGAGCTGCAGCGCAGCGGGTTTGAAAGCCTGTTGGCCGCTGGCATCGTGCTCACAGGCGGCACCAGCAAGATGGAAGGAGTGGTGGAGCTGGCTGAAGAAATATTTCACGCGCCGGTACGCATCGGTGCGCCTCATAATGTCAATGGACTAGCCGATATCGTAAGAAACCCGATTTATTCTACTGGCGTTGGGTTATTGCTTTATGGGCTGAAGCAACATCAGGAACGAGGTGGTGTTGATCCCAGAAAGGAACCACAGATTCATCTGGTAGACAGGGTTAAGAACTGGTTCCAGGGCAATTTTTAAGCAACGGTCAAATATCTGTTTAGTAAAACCTACGCAGTAAAGACCAATACAGTAAAGACCAACGCAGTCAAGAATAGACGCTTCAAGGGGGCTATATGTTTGAATTAGTCGACAACGTACCACAGAGTGCCGTCATCAAAGTGATCGGCGTAGGTGGCGGTGGCGGTAATGCCGTACACCACATGATTGCCAATCAGGTAGACGGAGTGGATTTCATCTGCGCCAACACCGATGCGCAGGCATTGAGCAATCTGAAATCGAAAACCATCCTGCAGCTTGGTAGTGCCATAACCAAGGGCTTGGGAGCCGGGGCCAATCCGGAAATCGGTCGCCAGTCTGCACTGGAAGACCGCGACCAGATCGCCGAGGTGCTGTCCGGAGCGGACATGGTATTCATCACTGCCGGCATGGGCGGCGGGACCGGTACCGGCGCCGCGCCGATAGTCGCTGAAGTTGCCAGGGAAATGGGTATTTTGACCGTTGCTGTGGTCACTCGCCCATTTCCGTTCGAGGGCAAGAAGCGATCCGCTATTGCCGAGCAGGGTATTGCGCTGCTGTCGGAAAACGTGGATTCATTGATCACGATTCCCAATGAAAAGCTGCTGGACGTGCTGGGCAAGGAGGCATCGTTGCTGGATGCGTTCAAGGCAGCCAACGATGTACTGCTGGGCGCGGTGAAGGGCATTGCCGACCTGATTATGCATCCGGGAATGATCAATGTTGACTTTGCCGACGTAAAGACGGTCATGTCCGAAATGGGCATGGCGATGATGGGTACCGGATGTGCCAGTGGTGATGATCGAGCTCGCGAAGCGGCGGAAGCGGCGATTCGAAGCCCGCTGCTGGAAGATGTCAATCTTCAGGGCGCTCGTGGCATCCTGGTGAATATAACCGCCGGAGAGAACCTGTCACTGGGTGAGTTCTCTGAAGTGGGCGACACCGTAGAAGAATTCGCTTCTGACGACGCCACCGTTGTCGTTGGTACGGTCATTGACCCGACCCTGGAGAACGAAATACGGGTTACTGTGGTTGCCACCGGTCTGGGTGGGCATCAGCAGAAACCGACCAAGATAGTGGACAACACCCGTCATCAGGGTGAGACCGATTACCGGCAGCTGGATAAGCCGGCAGTCATGCGCAATCGTCAGGCCAGTAATCGCGGTGCAGCGATGCCGAAAGCGGCTGGCGGTGAGCCAGACATGGATTACCTGGATATCCCGGCATTTCTGCGCCGGCAAGCCGATTAGCGGGCTGTGGCCGGCCTGTTGCGCAAGTTTGTTCGCTTGCCGGCAGGCTGGCGCGCAGTATGTTGGGAAATGTCGCCAAACCTGTTACCATTCGGCGATTTTACGCCGGGTGAAGCAATACTCCGACCGGCTTCTGACGCTGCCACCGCGACTCCAAGACCACCGGCCCTGTTGAGCAGTCAGGGATGACGCCACAAATTGACGCTTGAGATTTCTGGAATCGGTCCGAAATTAGGTAGTTAAGTGTTCAAATAAAAAAGCGTCGCAGTTTCGGATTTTTGATTGTCTGGGGAACCGAGGGGTTTTCAGGCAGTCCCATTAGAAAGGGCCAACAAAACACTATGCTGAAGCAACGAACTCTGAAGAATGTAATCCGGGCCACAGGCGTTGGATTGCACACTGGTGAAAAAATCTATCTCACTCTTCGTCCCGCCCCCGTGAACACCGGTATTATCTTCACTCGCGTCGACCTTGATCCGGTGGTTCAGATAGAAGCGCGTGCCTCCAACGTTGGCGATACCACGCTGTCCACGACCCTGGTCAAGGGCGATGTCCGCATCTCCACGATTGAGCATCTGATGTCGGCCATGTCCGGTCTGGGTATCGACAATTGCTACGTTGACGTCAGCGCGCCCGAAGTCCCGATAATGGACGGCAGCGCCGGTCCATTCGTTTTTCTCATTCAGTCTGCCGGCATTGAAGAGCAGTCAGACCTGAAACGCTTTATCAAGATCAAGAAAGCAATTCGCCTGGAGCAGGGTGACAAGTCGGTGAGCCTGGAACCCTTCGATGGCTTCAAGGTCAGTTACACACTGCTCTACGATCATCCGGTGTATAAAAAGTATACGAAAAGCGCCACGATTGATTTTTCGAGCACCTCGTTTGTGAAAGAAGTGAGTCGGGCCCGTACGTTTGGCTTCATGCATGAGTTTGAAGAACTGCGTAATCGCAACCTGGCGCTCGGCGCGAGCATGGACAATGCGATAGCAGTCGGTGATTACAAGGTGTTGAACGAAGATGGTCTTCGCTATGAAGACGAGTTCGTCAAACACAAGATTCTCGACTCCATTGGCGACCTGTACCTGCTGGGCAACAGCCTGATTGGGGAGTTCAAAGGCTACAAATCCGGTCACGCACTGAATAATGCTCTGCTGCGGATGCTGGAAGTCAATGAAGATGCCTGGGAAATCGTCAGTTTTGATGGCGACACCCATGTGCCTATTTCCTACATGAAGCCGGTTCTGGCAGCCTGATAACCCCGCGATACCCTCATCCGTAGTGCTTTCGCCCGACCAGCGCTAAAAAGTGCTGGTTGTGACTGGCTCCACACGGTTACTATTCCTGTCTCTGCTAAGCTTGGGACCTCCGCGCAGACTTGTTAACATCTGCGCGAGCGTGTACAGGTATGCCGTCCGAAGTGCCGTATTTTCGCATCAGGCGACCGAATCTGACCTGCCCGATAGCCGGCAAGGCCGGCTGACACGGTGCCGAGATGCCAGGACGATGAAACGATTAGATTACAACGGTTAATAGGTAAGTAATGAAATTAATCCTGGTTGACCAGCGTCACGGTCATACACGGACCATTGTCCTCAAGGGATGGCTCAAGGGCCTGCTTTCCTTATGCCTGCTCGGTGCCCCGGTGGCCCTGGGCTATTTCGGTTACCAGTTTGCCGTCTCCCAGAATGCCCGCATATTTACTGAAGCCTCGGCCGAGAACTGGGAGCGGCAGATCAAACTGCAGGCTGAACAGCTTGCCGATATCAAACAGGATTCTCAGCAACAGCTGGAAGCGCTAACCCTGCGCCTGGCGCTGTTGCAGGCGCGGCTGGTGCGTCTGGATGCCGTTGGCGAGCGCATCACCTCTATTGCCAATCTGGATACCGGTGAATTTGACTTCAGCCAGCCGGTGCCGGTGGGTGGTCCCGAAACCGCCAGTTCCCAGACCTATACCTCGACCGGTTTTAGCAGTGCCCTGCAGCAACTGGAACAGCAACTCGAAGACCGGCAACAGCAGTTGGAAATCCTTGAAGGCCTGATGGTGGATCGCAAGATCCAGTCGGATGTCTTTATTGCCGGGCGGCCCCTGGATCGCGGTTGGATTGCCTCACGCTTTGGCCAGCGGCCGGATCCATTTACTGGTCGCCTGAGCTTTCATGGCGGCATCGACTTCACCACCGGCAAAGCCGGGGCCGACATCAATACCGTGGCCGCCGGAGTAGTTACCTGGTCAGGTCCGCGGTCCGGCTACGGGCTGATGGTCGAAGTGAATCACGGTAATGGCTTCACCACACGCTACGCCCATGCCGAAAAGCTGCTGGTTGAAGTAGGTGATGTCGTGAAAAAAGGGCAGGATATCGCCCTGGTAGGTTCCACAGGTCGCTCGACGGGCCCACACGTGCATTTCGAGGTGTACAAGAACGGGCGCGTGGTTGATCCGGCCGCCTATATCCACCGCACCGCCAGATAGTCCTCTCCCTCCGCAATTCCTTATAATACCCGGCCGCTCAGCGGCTATGCCGCTTTCTGTCGCGCCCTCGTCAGAGCAAACCAGTTAATAAAAGTGAACTATGAACATTCTCAATAAGATTTTTGGCAGCAGCAACAGTCGCAAACTGAAGCGACTTCAGCGCAGCATTTCTACTATCAACGAGTTGGAAGCTACTTATCAATCCCTGAGCGATGAGGAACTCACCGCCAAAACTGCGGAATTCCGCCAGCGCCTGGCGGATGGCGCGAGCCTGGATGCCCTGCTGCCAGAGGCGTTCGCGACGGTCCGTGAGGCCAGCAAGCGTACCCTGGGGCTGCGCCATTTCGATGTGCAGCTGATTGGCGGCATGGTGCTGCACGAGGGCGATATTGCCGAGATGCGCACCGGTGAAGGTAAGACGCTGGTGGCAACCTTGCCTGCTTACCTGAATGCCCTGGAAGGCAAGGGTGTGCACATGGTCACGGTGAACGAATACCTGGCTGAACGTGATGCCAGATGGATGGGCCCCATCTATGAATTCCTCGGAATGACTGTCGGCGCCATCAAGTCGGGACAGGATCCAGCGACCAAGCGTGCCGCCTACGAATGCGACATTACTTTCGGCACCAATAACGAATTCGGCTTTGATTATCTGCGCGACAATATGGCATTCAGGCTGGATGACCGAACCCAGCGCGAGCTGAACTTTGCAGTTGTCGATGAAGTGGACTCCATTCTTATCGATGAGGCGCGAACCCCGTTGATCATCTCCGGTGCCGCCGAGGATAGTTCGCAGCTTTATATTGCCGTCAACAAGCTGGTCCCGAAGCTGGACAAGGGCGTCAAGCAGGAACGCTCCAAAATGGAGATGATGGACAAGAGCTTCGTGCCGGAGGAAGACGGGCATTTCACAGTTGATGAAAAATCCCGCCAGGTGGAACTGACCGAATCAGGCCATGAATACGTTGAGCAACTGCTTAATGATCAGAAGCTGTTGGACGAGGGAGAGTCTCTGTATTCGGCTACCAATCTGTCTTTGCTGCATCACGTGCATGCTGCGCTCAAGGCGCACCATTTATTCCACCGTGACGTGGAGTACATTGTGCAGGATAAACGCATTGTCCTGATCGACGAACATACCGGTCGAACCATGGAAGGGCGACGCTTGTCGGAAGGCCTGCACCAGGCGCTGGAAGCGAAAGAAGGCCTGGAAATTCAGTCTGAGAGCCAGACGCTTGCATCTACTACATTCCAGAATTACTTCCGCCTCTACAACAAGCTTGCCGGCATGACCGGCACCGCCGACACTGAAGCGTTTGAATTCAGTCAGATCTATGATCTCGATGTGGTGGTGGTTCCTACCAACAAGCCGATGGTTCGTGAAGATGCCAACGACTTGATCTATCTGACCCTGGAAGAAAAATTCGAGGCAATCGTCAACGATATTACCGAAATCAGCAAGGCCGGTGGTCCGGTGCTGGTGGGTACTGCATCAATCGATACCTCGGAACTGCTTTCAAACTTTCTCTCCAAGAACAAAATCAAGCACGAGGTGCTGAACGCCAAGTTTCACGAGAAAGAAGCGGAAATCATTGCCCAGGCGGGGCGGCCCGGCGCGGTCACTATAGCCACCAACATGGCTGGCCGTGGTACCGATATCGTGTTGGGTGGTAATTGGGAAGCCGAAATTGCCAATCTCGACAATCCCGGTGAAGCGGAAATTGAGAAGATCAAATCCACCTGGCAGGAGCGTCACCAGACGGTTCTGGCTGCTGGCGGTCTGCATATTATCGGCACCGAGCGACATGAGTCGCGGCGCATTGATAACCAGCTTCGCGGCCGCGCCGGACGACAGGGCGACCCAGGCTATTCGCGATTCTACTTGTCTATGGACGATAACCTGATGCGCATCTTTGCCTCCGACGGGGTCAAGAATTTCATGCGCAAGCTGGGCATGGAAAAAGGCGAGGCCATTGAGCACGGCATGGTTACCCGCTCCATTGAGAAAGCGCAGCGTAAGGTGGAAGGGCGAAACTTCGATATCCGCAAGCAATTGCTGGAGTACGATAATGTCGCCAACGATCAGCGAACTATTATTTATCGCCAGCGCAACGAGCTGATGGCCAGCGACGACATATCCGATCTGCTGCGGGAAATGCGCGAGGAAGTCGTGGATCAACTGGTGGATGAATACATCCCGCCACAAAGCGTGCCGGAACAATGGGATATCCCCGGGCTGGAAACTGCTATCGAGACCGAGTTCGGTACGCAATTGCCAATTCAGGCCTGGCTCGATGAAGACGACCAGCTGTTCGAAGATGAACTGAAAAGACGAATCATCGAAATTCTGGCGAAGGAATATGAGGAAAAGTCGGCGCTGGTGGGCGAGAAGATGCGTGCCTTTGAGAAGCAGATTACGCTGCAGATTCTCGACAACTTGTGGAAAGAACATCTGGCAACCATGGATCATCTGCGCCAGGGCATATTCCTGCGCAGCTACGGCGGCAAGAATCCTCGTCAGGAATACAAGCGTGAAGCCTTTGCGCTGTTTACCGAGCTACTGGCCAGCCTGCAGCGGGAAGTGATTAAGGTTCTGAGTCACGTCAAGATCCGCCAGGATGAGGAAGTGGATGCGATTGAGCGCAAGCGGGCGGAAGAAGCCGCTCGGGCGCGGATGAATTTTCAGCACCAGAACGCCTCCGCCCTGAGTGAGGGCGAAGCCCAGGCGGCGCCGGAGCCGCAGGCGGGACAGCCTCAGGGTGGCTCGCAGGAAAAACAAACACCGTTCGTGCGGGAAGTGGCCAAGGTAGGTCGCAATGACCCCTGCCCCTGTGGATCAGGCAAGAAGTACAAGGTCTGCCACGGGCAGTTTGGGTAGTCGCATATGAGCGTAGGCAAGGATCTGCCGGTCAAGTGCCAGGTTATCTCCGGCGTAACGCTCACCGCGGTAGAAGCCGGTATTCGTTACGCCAATCGACGCGACCTGGTCCTGATCGAACTGGCGACTGACACGGTTGTGTCCGGTGTTTTCACTCGCAACGCATTCTGTGCGGCACCGGTGCAGGTGGCACGGGAACACCTGTTGGCGCATGCACCCAGGTACCTGCTGATCAACACCGGCAACGCCAATGCCGGAACCGGCACCCAGGGATTGCACGATGCCAGAAACAGTTGCCAGGCAGTGGCTGACTTAGCCGGTGTCGAAGCAGGCCAGGTGCTGCCATTTTCCACTGGCGTTATCGGCGAACCGCTGCCGGTGGAGAAATTGATTGCCGGTCTGCCTTCTGCATTGGACTCGTTGCGGGACCATGCCTGGGAGCAGGCAGCGCGGGGCATCATGACTACGGACACCCGGCCTAAAAGCGCCACGTGCACTCTCTATCTGGCGGACGGCGAAGTCAGGATCTCTGCAATCGCCAAGGGGGCCGGTATGATCAAGCCCAACATGGCCACCATGCTGGCGTTTGTGTTCACCGATGCGGCGATCGCCAGGCCGCTTCTTGATGATCTGCTGGCAGCGGCGGTCGATAAATCGTTCAATCGCATCACTGTGGATGGTGATACTTCGACCAATGATTGCTGTGTACTGGCAGCCACTGGTCGCTCAGGAGTCACACTCGCACACTCCGACGCGCCATCCCTGCAGCGGTTTCGCGTTGCCCTGGAACAGCTGTTTCGCGATCTTGCCGTGCAGCTTATCAAGGATGCCGAGGGCGCCAGCAAGTTTATTACCATTGAGGTTGGCGGCGGTGCCAGCACCGATGAGTGTCTGAAGGTTGGTTACTGTGTGGCGGAATCACCCCTGGTAAAAACTGCTTTCTTTGCTTCTGATCCAAACTGGGGACGAATCCTGGCTGCCATCGGTCGGGCCGGGCTCGATGACCTGGACATTGAACAGGTAACCATATTTTTAGGCGAAACACCGCTGGTAGCCAATGGCGGTCGGGCCGACAGCTATACCGAGGCCCAGGGCCAGGCGGAAATGGACAAGGAAGAGATCACCGTGCGCATCGACCTGGCTCGCGGCGACTGCGCCGAAACCTTGTGGACTTCGGACCTGTCCTGCGAATACGTACGCATCAACGCCGACTATCGCAGCTAGTCTTTCGAAATCTGCCGATCACCGGAATTCCCAGGTGTCTCACAAGTCTCTTATTCATGTTGCCGTAGGCGTGCTGGTAAACGATGCACGGCAAGTGTTAGTGGCCCGCCGCCACGCCCATAGTCATCAGGGCGGGCTCTGGGAATTTCCAGGCGGAAAGCTGGAAGCCAACGAAACCCCTGAGCAGGGGCTGCGCCGGGAATTCCTCGAAGAGGTGGGAATTCAGATTCACCAGGCGTATCCACTGCGCAAAATCAGTCACGATTACGGCGACAAGTCGGTGTTGCTGGATGTCTGGCGTATCCATGGCTTTGACGGCGAGCCGCGTGGGCTGGAAGGGCAGCCGGTGGAGTGGCGGCCGGTAGCACAGCTGAGCGCGCCGGATTTTCCGGTCGCCAATGCGCCGATTATCGATGTGCTGCAGCTGCCCGAGCACATGGCCATCACCCCCGCGGCTGCCGACTGGTCTCAGGTCGAGATGCTGCTGAAGTCTTATCTCAGGCGCGGCATCGGCCTGATTCAGTTTCGTCAAAAGCAATTGCCGGGTGATGTTTACCAGCAGTGGTATCAGCGGGCACTCAAGCTCTGTGGCGGTCATGCCGTACGTCTGTTATTCAATCACGATAGCGCGCCGCTCCCGGAAACCGGCGTTGCTGGTCTGCACGTCAGCGCAAGACGCCTGCAGGTACTCGAGTCGCGACCTGTTGCCAGCGGCAGTCTGTTCAGCGTGTCCTGCCACAATTCGGCGGAGCTGAAGCGCGCCGAGCAGCTCGGCGCGGATTTTGTCACGCTGTCTCCGGTGCTGGCAACGCCCAAGTATGACCACGCTCAGGTGCTTGGCTGGGAGCGCTTTGACGAATTGCGCAGGACTGTGAGTCTGCCGATTTATGCCCTGGGTGGTATGGCTCTGGATGCGCTCCCGGTGGCGCGAGGCCATGGTGCAGACGGCCTGGCCGGCATCCGCCTTTTTGTGGATGAATAGCAGAAAACTCACTGGTGGCGGCAAGATAGCTCTCCTAATTTATTGAAATTATTCACAATTGCCAGCAAGCCACTGAAAACGTTGTAATTCCTGGTCCCCAGGTTAGGCGTTTTTTGACCTTTTTGTGATAAAGTATTGCTCCTTTGCGCAGATACAGCAGAGTGGATAGCCAAAAAGTCCGCGTGGATTGAACACTGCCGCCGGCTTGCGCATTGCAGTTGATCTGTGAAGACCGTCACTGTCATTTGCGCTAACAGGTTGATAATAAATAGGTTGTCGGAATCCGGCCCTGGGGATAGAGGAAATGAAGTCACAATCGCCACTGAATTCATTGCAGCTAGTGTTGTGCTGCTGTCTGACTATGGTCCTCGCCACCCCGGCCCTGGCAGATCTGGCGGTACTGGTGGATCAGGGGACGCTGGTGCTGACCAATCCCCAGGCTGCCGGTGACCAGAACGACGAGGATGACGAAGACCCGGTTATTTCACCGGAAACCGGTGAGCCCATTGATGACGGTTCAGATCCGGTAAGCGCATCGTATGTCGGTGTTGGCGGCTGGGGTGTTACCGGCAACAGTTTTGTGGATGTTGCGGCAATGTCCTTTGACTTCGGCGACACCACCTCGGTAACCGCGGCGACACTTCGGCTGCCCATCCGCGAGGTCTTTCCCCAGAACGACACGGCGAATGTCAGGATTTCTTTTTTCGCCGATGACGGCCAGATTGCATTTGACGATTTTTCCATCGGCTTTGCCGAGCCGCTTTCGGAGATTGATGCGGCGTCGCTCACCGAGATTTCGATTGATGTAACCGGCGCGGTTAACGCGGCACTGCAAACCAGCCGTTTCGTCGGCTTCCGGGTCAGAAGCGCGGTTGAGCCCGGCAATGTGGCAACCGATTTGTTTCCAGCCTTTACCGGCGTGCGCTTGACCCTTAATCCATTGTTGGAATTCGTGCCGGGTCCTGCCCCGACATTGCCTGCGGATGGCACACGATTTGATGGTTACACCCTGCAGGTACCCACCATCGATGCCGCCGGTATTGGCGAAGTGGCTGCAACCCTGAATCTCATCGATCCCAATGAATTGATCTTTCAGCTTACTTCCGCGCAAGTCACCAACTCGCAGGGCCCCAGCGTTCCGTCACGTTCGGGTGCTGAATTGCTGAACTGCGAGGCGTTTTCGCCACCGGCAGTGGCCGAGGTTGCCGAAGGCGTGGCCTCCTACTCCAATTCGTCAGGAATTCTGGATATCCCAAGTGTTAATTTATACGGTGATCAGGTCGCTGTGCGTCTCGAGCTGATCGAGGGTAGTGATCCACCGCAGTTTGAAACCCTGTTTATCACCGCTGTCCAGACCGGCACCCAGGGAGCCAACATTTCCGCCCTGGGGGGCGGCATTCTGGTGGAGCCTACCCAGGATTTTTTGCCGCTGTGTCACGGCTGGGTGTTGATTAGCGATTTCACCCGCAATCGCGCGGTGGAGCGCAACCTGCTGTCGGGAGAGACCGGCAGGGTTGTGCAGATGAATACGGCACCCGACCAGTTTGTGCTGGATGAGGCGCGTAATGTAGTGCACATGAATGCCTATCCGGAGTCTGCACGAATTTATTCACTGGACCTGGTGACCGGCAACTACGAGTTCGATCCGATCAGGCTGACATTTGAGGGCAGCGACAGCGTAACCTATACCTACAACTGGGCGCTTCGTGACCTGGCCCTGGGGGAAGATGGTAATCTGTTCGCTATTATGTATGACGGTGCCGGTACTGATCCGGTGAACGACATACCGTTTTCCGATACGCAGTTATGGTTTGGGCATTTCGATCCGGATGGCAATTTTCTGTTCGCCTTGGCTGCGGAAGAACCGCGCCGGGTTGAATACGATCCTATTAGAAATCATCTGTTCGCCACCACCGAGTCCAACCTGGCCACGTTTGACTACGATCCTGCAACCGCTGAGATAAGCATTGTTGACGGAACCGACATCCCGGTGGGTGGCAACTGCACGGATTTCGCGATATCGCCCCAGGGCGACCGGCTTGCCTATGTGTGCCCGCGTGGTAACTATCCGGTAGAAGAATTCAGTGTGGTCGACATGGATCCGCGCGCCTACTTCAACAACGATGGCGAGTGGTTCTTTGGCAGTTCGCCAATTTCGGCAACGTTTAACAACGACGGTACGCTGTTTCTTGGTGCCGACAATGATCGAATCTATCTGTTTGACGTCAAGACCCACTTGATCCTGGAAGATTTTGAACTGGGCCTGCTTGAGGGTGAAAGCGTGTCAATGGTGCGCTTTTCCCGTGACGGTAACTTTATCTACCTGCTCATCGATAACGAACGTTACGCCGATAACAGCAAGTTTTACTGGATGCCAACCCCGAATATCCAGGGCAGCCCGCTGTAGGGCCAGGCCTTACTGCAAATCATTTTCCTGATCATCTTCCGGCGAGTACACGGGCTCGCCGGGAATGCTTTTCTTTTCGGTAGCCCATTCCCCGAAATCGATTAACTGGCAGCGTTCGCTGCAAAATGGCCGATATTTGCTGGTTTCTACCCAGGCGACAGGTTTGCCGCAGGTGGGGCAATGAATTGTTCTGGGATTGGACTCACTCATGGGATTGGGCCAGGGTCAGATAGATTTTGTGCAGCTTCTCGACCTGCGGTCGTAGCTCATCGGGCGAGCCTTCATTATCCAGAATCTCATCGGCTTTCGCCAATCGCTGCCGACGCGGCATCTGCGCGGCGATGATGCCCTTGATAGTCTCCTGGTCGCTGCCATCACGTTTTAGTGCGCGGTTCAGCTGCGTAGTTTCACTAACATCCACCACCAGCACACGATCTACCAGCTCCACCTGGCTGGTTTCCAGTAACAACGGCGATTCCAGAATACAGTAGGCAGACTGGCATGCTGCCAGCCGGGTTTTTAGTAGCTGGCCTATCGGCGGGTGCAGCAGTTGTTCAAGCCAGCGCCGCTGTTCAGGATTGGCGAACACGATTTCGCGCAGTGCAGCGCGGTCCAGACTGCCATTACTCAACAGCAGGTTCTCACCAAAATGTGCGGCTATCTTGCGCAGCGCTGGCGTTCCTGGCTCGACCACCTCGCGTGCCAGCTGGTCGGCATCCACCAATTCAACGCCCAGTTCTGCAAACAGCTTGCCGACTGTGGATTTGCCGCTGCCGATGCCGCCGGTGAGACCAATCACGAGCATTGCCGAAGTCCTGCCGAAGAAAGCGGGTTACAGTACCGCGTTGATATAGAGTTCGCTGAGCTGTGGTCCCCAGATCAGCATGATAAACCCGGCGCCAGCAAGATAGGGACCGAACGGCATGGGTTGTGAGCGGTCGCGACCGGCGATGATGATCATGGCGATACCGTATACGGCACCTACCAGAGAGGAGAGGATGACGATTGGCAACAGGCTTTGCCAGCCCATCCAGGCGCCCAGGGCGGCGAGCAATTTAAAGTCGCCATATCCCATGCCTTCCTTGCCGGTCGCCAGTTTGAACACCCAGTAAAAAATCCACAGGGATAGATAACCGGCAATCGCGCCGATAACGGCATCTGCCGCGCTCACTCCGAAGCCCAGATCCACGGTGTTTACCAGCAAGCCAAGCCACATGAGGGGCAGGGTGATGTCGTCAGGTAGCAGTTGGGTGTCGTAGTCGATCAGGGTCAGGGCGACAAGTGACCAGGTCAGCAGCAGCAGGGTAAGGGTTAGCCAGGTCGGCCCGAAGGTAAAAGCCACCAGCCCGGACAGCAGACCGGTTACTGCTTCGACACCCGGATAGCGCAGGGAGATGGGTGTTTTACAACTGGAGCACTTACCGCCCAGAGCCAGGTAGCTGATTACCGGAATGTTCTCCCAGGGCCGGATCTTATGGTTGCAATTGGGGCAGTGAGAGTCGGGTTTGTGCAGATTGAAGGTGGTGAACTTTTTTGAACCGGCGTTGCTGTCCGGTTCGCTATTGTCCAACTCCAGGTACTCGCAGCACTGCTGCTTCCATTCCCGCTGCAACATGATTGGCAGCCGATAAACCACGACGTTGAGAAAACTGCCCACCAGCAAGCCAAGCACCGTGCAGGCGGCGATCAGAAAAAGTGGGCTTTCTTGCAATAAATCGACAATGGTCATGCTGGGTACGGCTTTACATCACCGCGCCCAACTGGAAGATCGGCAGGTACATCGCGATCATCAGGCCGCCCACAAGAATACCGAGAACCGCCATAATCATCGGTTCCATCAGTGCAGTAAGACCGTCCACGGCGTTATCGACTTCGGCCTCGTAATACAGGGCGCATTTGTCGAGCATGGAATCCAGGGCGCCCGACTCTTCACCGATACCTACCATTTGCACGATCATCACCGGAAACAAAGTGGTGTTCTTGATCGAAAATGCCAGTTGCTGACCGGTAGTGACATCATCCTTGATCTTGCGGGTTGCCGAGGCGTAGACCACATTGCCGCTGGCACCAGCCACGGAGTCCAGGGCGTCAACCAGCGGCACACCGGCTGAGAATGTTGTAGCCAGGGTTCGGGTAAAGCGGGCATAACAGGAAGAATTAAGAATCGGGCCTACTATCGGCATCTTCAGCGCAAGGCGATCGATGGCATCGCGTACCGCCTGCGATCTGAGTTTGGCTTCCCGAAAAACAAAGGCGAATGCTACCCCGGCAATGATGACTTTCCACCAGTGGGCAATGGCGAGGTCAGAGAGATTAAGAACAAACAGCGTAAAGGCGGGCAATTCCGCACCGAAGCTGGAAAAGGTTTCAGCAAACTGCGGTACCACCTTGATCAACAGGATGCCGGTTACGATGATAGCCACCGCGACAACCGCGATCGGGTAGTTCATGGCCTTCTTGATCTTCGCTTTCAGGGCTTCTGACTTTTCCTTGTAGGTCGCCAGGCGGTCGAGCATGGTCTCCAGGGCACCGGATTGCTCGCCAGCTTCCACCAGGTTGCAGAACAGGTCATCAAAATAGCGCGGGTGTTTGCGGATACAGTCGGCGAAGTTGTTACCGGCCGCGATATCGTCGCGGATGTTCGCCACCAGGTCGCGCATGGACGGATTTTCAAGGCTCTCACCGACAATCTCGAAGGATTGCACGAGGGGAATGCCGGATTTCATCATGGTCGCCAGTTGGCGGGTAAAAACGGCGATATCACTAGGCTTGATCTTTTGCTTCTTGGGACCAAACAGGTCTTTTGGCTTGCGCTTTACCTTGGACGGATTAATGCCTTGCTTGCGCAATTGCGCCTTGGCCAGAGCCTGGCTGGCGCTCTGAATCTCACCCTTGGTTTTATTACCGCCCTTATCGGTCCCTTGCCAGATGTATATATTCTGTGCGGCTTCTGTAGCCATGGCTTTCTCCGCCGTGATTTAACGCATTTCCGGACGCAATCACTATACCACGTCCAAGGAATTTGTGAATTAAGTCAGCCTGTTAGCTTCTTCCAGGCTGGTCACTCCCCGGGCGACTTTATGCAGTGCCGCCTGTCTCAGGGTAGGGTAACCGTCTTCCCGCGCCTGCCTGGCAAGCTGCAGGGAGTTATTCCCGGACATAATACGTTGTGACAGGGCCTCAGTGACAGGAACTACTTCATAAATTCCCACTCTGCCCCGGTATCCGGACCGGCAATGGCGGCAACCAGCGGCCTGAAAAACCTGTAGCGCCTGCTCGCCGGGCAGATCTGTCAGGCCTGCTGCCTTGAGTACCTGGTCGGGAAGCTGATGGCTTTCTTTACAGTGGCTGCACAGCCGGCGCAGCAGCCGCTGGGCCAGTAACAGGCTCACTGCGGATCCCAGGTTGTAGTGCGCCACTCCCATATTCGTCAGCCGGCTCAGAGCTTCCACCGCGCTGTTGGTATGCAAGGTCGCCAACACCAGGTGGCCGGTCTGGGCCGCCTTGATGGCTATCTCCGCGGTCTCCGGGTCGCGAATTTCCCCCACCATCAGCACGTCGGGGTCTTGTCTTAAAAACGCTCGCAGAATTCGGGCAAAGCCCAGGCCGCTCTGGTGATTTACCGGAACCTGATTGACCCCTTCAATGTTGAATTCTACCGGGTCCTCGGCGGTGGCGATGTTGCGCTCGGCAGTATTCAGCAGGCGAAGGCCGGAATACAGTGTCTGGGTTTTGCCGCTACCAGTCGGGCCGGTTACCAGGATCAGGCCCTGGCTGCGCTGCAGCGCGCCCTGGAAAAGCTGTAATTGCGCTGTTTCCATGCCCAGACTGTCCAGTTCCAGAAAGCGGCTACCGGTATCCAGGTTGCGCAGCACCAACTTTTCACCCCACAGGGTGGGCAAGACGCTAACCCTGAAATCCACGCGCTTGCCGTTATCCAGGCGCAATCGGATTCGCCCATCCTGCGGGATGCGGCGCTCGGAGATGTCCAGCTGCGCCATGACTTTCAGGCGTGCAGTGATCCGGGCTGCCATGTGCAGCGGGGGGCGGGTGACTTCATGGAGTTGACCGTCACGGCGAAAACGCACCCGGCATAGTTTTTCAAAAGGCTCAAAGTGAATATCAGACGCTTCTACCGAGATCGCTTCGGCAAGAATGCGATTAACAAAGCGTACCAGGGGTTTGTCGTCCAGCTCTGTGGTGTCGGTTTCCACCTGACCCCGGTCCGGTTCGCCCGGGACCTCCAGGGCCAGGTCTTTATCCAGTGCCGCACTGAATTGGTCCTTGACCAGATTCGGCAAGTCGCTGGTGCCGCATCGGGCCAGGGCATTGTCCAGTTGCTGCCATTCAACAAGCACCAACTCGATGGTTTGGCCGGTAAGAAACTTCAGGTCAGCGACCACGTCGCCCTCGGTTGGGTCGGCGACCGCAAGAAACAGGGTTTTGCCGCGCTGCCAAAGAACCAGGCAGCGGCGGGAACGCAGCAGATCTTCGTCAACCAGTCCCTGCGGGCAGCGCTGCCGGTCAGCTGCACCCAGGTCAAGATAAGGCAGTCGAAACCAGTTGGCCAATACCGGTGCCAGTCTGGTTGTGTCCACATCCTGAACCTCCAGCAAGTGCCTGACCAGGCTGGTTCCGCTGCGATCGGCTGCGGCCATGGCGGTTCGTGCCGCCTCAGAATCGAGTAGGCCGCGAGCAACCAGGTGTTCCGCCAGACTGGGTTTAAGTGCAGTCATGGTGTCCTCAAGAGGGCGTGCGGTGACGGTATTAATACCCCTGTAGCCACTATAGAATAGCGCCCTCAAAGTGCTTAATAACCTGGAAATTCAGTTGCCAATCGACTGCGCTGCAGGTGTGGCCCGGAGTTGTGGCTGTCCCAGCCGAACCCATCAGGAAAGGAGAATTCTATGAGTCGCTGGCGAGCGTTCGCGATTCACTTTGCAATCAGTGTGGCAGTATTTCTGCTGCTGCTAACTATAATCCTGGTGTTCTGGTTTCCGGGAATTTTGTTCAATATCGATGGTGGCTGGACGGGACTGCGCATCATTATCGGCGTGGATCTGGTGCTGGGCCCATTGCTGACCCTGGTGGTGTTCAAGGCCGGTAAACCCGGACTGAAGTTCGATCTCACCTGCATCGGAGTCTTCCAGGCTGTTTGTCTGCTCGGTGGCATGTGGATCGTGCATTCGGAACGACCGCTGGCTCTGGTTTTTGCCTATGACACCGTCTATAGCCTGGGCGCCGATGAGTTCCGGGAATACGGAAAAGATCCGGCTGTGCTTGACGATTTTCCAGGTGGCTATCCCAAGCGGGTGTATACGGAGCTTCCCGACAACGACATTAGTGCCGACATCGTCAACATTCGTAGCCAGTTCATGGGCGACCCATTGTTTATGCAAACAGAGCGCTATCGGGCAATGCCAGAGTCAGGTCTCGCCGAATTGTTTCGCCGCGAGGCTAACACGCGTGTCCTGGTGAACGATGAAGTTAGAAATGAGTTGCAGGACGACTGCCTGTTCGCCCGTTTCGTCTCTGGGGTAACCAGCGGCTATGTGTGTGTTGATGCGCAGTCTGGACGTCTCAAGAAGTTTTATCCGCAGGACGCCACTGCAGTCGCAGAATCCGCAGAACTGGCAATAGACGCGGCAGAGGTTTGATGTTGGTGTGGCTTGCGAATCCGGAGGGGGCGAGAGCGTCAAAAAGAGTGACCAGCTGCTGCCACAAGATCGCAGAGTGACGGTTAACAGTAGCCCAGGTTAACGCAGGTACCGCCGGTGGCCCATTGAATCGGTGGGGTGACACTGGCAGCGCTCAGGGTGTAGGTTACGCCAGCCAGGTCAGTGCCATCCGCCATCCAGGTAACGATGATGCTGCCATCCACTACATCAATACCGTGGGTGGAAGCCGCCTGGGCCTGAGTCGGTGGAATGCCATTGGTGCCAGCATCGGCATCGGCCAGGGTATTAAATCGATCGGAGTGGGCCTGAGTGATAATCGCCGCGCGATAGTAGCCGATTGACAGTATCGCTTCGGAGAATCGGGCGCGGTTGCGGTAAAGGTCGTAGGCCGGCAGCGCAACAGAGACCAGAATGCCAATGATCGCGGTAACGATCATAAGTTCGATCAGGGTGAAGCCTTGTTGTTGTTGTTGCTTGTGCATGGCTTGCTACCTTCTGTTGAGTTGGGCCGAGTGACTGCCAGGACTGGTCGGGCGCTCAAGCTCAAAACGGTATGCCTTTCGGTCTACAAACCAACACCTTGTTGAGGTGACATCTGGTTGGGAATTTGGGGAAGTTTTATGCTGACCCTCGGGGGCGAGGGAGCGGTTTGTGAAGATGCGGCACCCCGGGGTTGGGGTGCCGCAAGTCACAGTCAGATCAACTGATTAGCAGAGGCCGTTGGTCAGGCAGGTTCCGCCTTCAGCCCACTGTACCGGCGGAGTAATACCGTTCGGAGTCAGTGAGTAGGTAATGCCAGCCAGTGCTGAACCGTCAGCCTGCCAGGTCATGGTGATCACACCAGCGTCAACCGCAGCACCGTGAGTGGTGGCAGCAGCAGTGACGTCGGCCGGGATACCCAGTACGCCAGCAGCAGTTGTCGGCTCAAGAGCCGCCAGGTTAGCCGGGTTACGAGTCTGGATAGCCAGCTCTACCGCAGTCTTGCGCGGGGTTACGGCCAGTACCAGTTCGGAGAACGCGGCACGGTTAGAGTAGTTCTGGTAAGCCGGCAGAGCGACGGCGGCCAGGATGCCAATGATCGCAACAACGATCATCAGTTCGATCAGAGTAAAACCTTGTTGAGCTTTTTTCATGAGTCTATCTCCAGTATTGCAGTTGAGTCAGTGAATTGATCTGTAGTGCTGTGTAGCTGTAAATCGTATTCCGCTTTTCGGGCAACGCTTGGTATTACAGATACACAGACCGTGCCAGTTTTTGATTTAATTTCTAAGTCTCTGAAAAATATACATATACGCGATAAATCGGCGCGTGTGTAGGAATTTTACGGGTGACAGAATCTGTTTGCCCGGTGGTTGTTACTGACAATTATTGTCAGTAATGGTCATAAATCGTGTAGTCCAGCGGTCTTGCGGCGCTGCGTCATCAATCTTGCTTCAATGAATCCGGCGCGGCGCCGTTATTGTTTGAGATGAGCGATCAATCTTCAGCTACCGACGCAACTCGGGGTTCTTCTGCCTGGCGCCGCCCAGGCCTGCCGGTATTGTTGCTGCTTGGTGTCCTCGGCCTGACCTACGCCTGTTACCAGCCGGGACTTGGCGGCCCACTCCTGTTGGACGACTTCTGGAATCTGCAGCCCCTGGCTGAGGGCAATGGCATCGATTCCTGGTCAGCGGTTCGTAATTTTGTGTTTGCCAATGATTCCGGACCCACTGGCCGCCCGGTTGCGATGGCCAGCCTGTTGCTGGACAGCACCCAGTGGCCTGCCGATGTCTCCGCGCTGAAGACCACCAATCTGCTGCTCCATCTGGCCTGCGGTCTGGCCCTGGCCGGTTTTGCCCTTAAGTTATTCCGGGCACTGGATATGGCCCGCGATCAAGCCGCACTGCTGGCGATTGCCGTGGCGGCCCTGTGGTTGCTGCATCCCTTGCAGGTCAGTACCACCCTGTACGTGATCCAGCGGATGACGCAGCTGATGACGCTGTTTACGCTGCTGGCGCTGATTTGTTATTGCCACGGCCGGGGCGTGATTGATACGGACCGGCGCCGGGGACTGACCTGGTTGGCGCTTGGTCTGATGCCTTTCGGTCTGCTGGCCGTGCTGAGCAAGGAAAATGGTGCGCTGCTGTTACTGTTGATTCTGCTTTGTGAAAAGCTGCTGTTCGTAACCCGCCCCCAAGACCCCTGGTTCCGTCGCTGGCTAAGCGTCGGCGTCGTTTTGCCTCTGGGCGTGGTACTTGCCTATTTGCTGGCCACGCTGCCAGGTGCGCTGGCTGGCTATGAGACGCGCCACTTCTCACTTGCCGAGCGCCTGCTGACCGAGTCACGGGTGTTAATCGACTATCTGGTGAACATTCTGTTGCCCAATGCGGGAGTGGGTCGGCTCTATTTCGATGACCTGCTGGTATCTCGATCCCTGGTGGCGCCGCCGTTAACGGTTGTGGCGGTGCTGGTCATT
Organism: uncultured Pseudohongiella sp.; assembly: GCA_965212375.1. Lineage (GTDB taxonomy): Bacteria > Pseudomonadota > Gammaproteobacteria > Pseudomonadales > Pseudohongiellaceae > UBA9145. The sequence continues at coordinate 948,630 of OZ243108.1, forward strand.
GGGGGGTTGCTGAGCGCAGCATGGTGGATGCGCAAGCGGCAACCAATGCTGAGTTTCGCGGTGTTGTGGTTTTTTTCGCTGCATCTGCTGGAATCCACCTATCTGCCGCTGGAATTGTATTTTGAGCACCGTAACTATCTACCCATGATGGGGCCACTAATTGCGCTGGGGTGGTATGGCTGGCGTGCAGTGCTCTGGTCCCGGCAGCGATTCCCGGCGCGAGCTGTTGGCGCGGTGGTGGTGCTTGCGGCAGTTGCGACGGTGGCTTATTTAAGTCTCCTGACCACAGGGCTTAGCCAGCGTTGGAGTGACGGCTATGCTCTTCACGCCCGGTGGGCTGACGAGCAGCCAGAGTCAATCCGGGCACAGCAGACCTTTGCCAGCTATTTGCAGGCGCGCGGCGAGGCGCAAGCGGCAATGGCGCGGATCGACCAGGCCCGGCAGGTAAATCCCGATGAGGTGACAGTATTGCTGAACCAATGGCTGCACGGCTGCGCCAATGGCCTGTCGTCTCCGGTCAGCCTGGCAGACATTGCTTCGCGTCCTGCCTTGGAACACTATCACGACGACGTTAACAGCCATCTTCGCACCCTGATTCAGTACCTGCTGGAACAGCGCTGCGAATTTCCTGATGCAGCGGTACTGGTGGCGCTGTTTGAGCGGATCGGTGAGCTGCCGTTATCCGATCGCAAGCGTTCCGGGTACCATGTGTTTTTCGCAGACCTTTACATTCATTTACGCCAGCTGGATCCGGCGCTGATAAACCTGAGTCGGGCTTTTGATTATCGTCCTTATCCCGGCTTTCCCGTTCGCCAGGCGATTCTGTCCGCCACCGCCGGTCGCTTTGCAGATGCCCTGGTTTTTCTCGAGCGGGCGCGGCAGGCAAATGCCGGACGCAACTGGTTGCTGCCTTCTATCGACGCCGAGATCGCGCGGCTGGAGCGGGATTTTCGCGGGCGACTTGCCCCCAGATAGTCTGCAGCGAGCGTGGGCAGATAGGTTGTTGGCAAGCGGGCAGTTATAATCCACAGGCTTGCTGCCAGAACAGGGGCGCAGCTCGCCTGCTCAATCTGGCCCAATTTGATCCAGCCCAATTCAATCTGGACCAATAAAGCAACGACACGAACATGGAACACGGCATGGATATGAAAGATGTGTCGGTAGTCATTCCGGCGAAGAATGAAGCCCGAAACCTGGAAGGCTTTTTGCCACGACTACGTGAACAGATAGGCGATGCCCAGTGCATAGTCGTTAACGACGGCTCTACGGATGATACTGAACAAGTATGCCGGCAGCACGGTGTAACGGTTGTGACTCACCCCTACAGCAAGGGCAATGGCGCCGCTATCAAGTCAGGGGCGCGTGCTGCCAGTGGTCGTGTCCTGGTGTTTATAGACGGCGACGGCCAACACAAGCCCGAGGATATTACGCGCCTGCTGGCGGAACTGGACAAGGGATATGACATGGTGGTGGGTGCCCGCGACCGGGATTCCCAGGCAGATTCGTTTCGCGCATTGGCGAACGGTATCTACAATCGGCTCTCGTCGTTAATCACCGGCCACGATATTCTTGACCTCACTTCCGGGCTGCGGGTTGTCTATGCGGATCGCTTCCGGGAGTTTCTTTACCTGTTGCCGAACGGATTCTCTTACCCGACTACCTGCACCATGGCCTTTTTTCGCGCCGGCTACTCGGTGGGCTACCTGCCGATCCAGACCGAGCAGCGTCTTGGTGAATCCCATATCTCTTTAGTAAAAGACGGGATTCGCTTTCTGATAATCATTTTCAAGGTGGGCACTCTGTACTCGCCACTGAAAATCTTTCTGCCCACGTCGGCAGCGTTCTTTTTCACCGGCTGCTTTTATTATCTCTACACATTCATCTCGGAGGGGAGATTCACCAACATGAGCGCGGTGCTGTTTATGACTGCGATCCTGATCTTCCTGATCGGCCTGGTGTCGGAGCAGGTGACCGCACTGATGTACAAGGATAGCGATTCGGACTGACTAGAGCGGCTTGTTGCGGCTGGTCGCAGCACCTGAGCTCTGCAGGCTGAAAAGCTGGGGGTCTTTGCGGGCAAAATACTGCAGGGCGAACAAGCCAGTCAGCAAGTCATTGCCGATACACAGTAAGCGATAGACAATGGCAATGGCCGCAGCCAGTTCAATGCTGGTATTGATGCTCAAAATGCTGACCATAACAGCCTCCCGAACGCCAATACCCCCTGGTGCCCAGAGCGCCAGAAAGCCGCTCAGCATTCCTGCTGGCACAGCTATCACCAGTAACAGGCTGTTCAGCCAGAAGCTGTCACTGGCTAGTGCTGGATAAAACAGCAGCGCCAGCGCCAGTCCCAGTCCAATCCAGTGCAGGATGTAAACAACTGTCACCCGGACCAGCTTGTCAGTCTGCAGCGCGGGTTCCCCGCTAGTGTCAATGCTGGCCTGCAGCTTCAGTTCCTGAGTGTTTGCAACAGACAGAACTTCTGCATCTTCGGCACTCCTTTCATCGGCATTTTTATCGACACTTTCATTAGCACCTATATTGGCGCCCGCACCTGCTGCCTGCTGGCGCCGTGCGGCAAGGCGTCCAAGCCAGCCAGACAGCCGCGGATAGGTGCCAAGCAGCCACGGGCTAAGTGCCGCCACAGCGAGCGCGGCCAGGGCAGCCGCCAGCGGTGAAACGGTAATCAGTCCGGCGATAGCAATAACGATGATACCGGAATAAAAGGTTAAAAATTGGTCGACTACGAGCAGGTGCAGCGCGACAGCGTGACTCAGCCCGCGTCGATTCAGCAGGTAAGAGCGACCCAGCAGCCCCCAGATTTTGCCCGGCAGGTATTTGCCGGTCAGGGTAACACCGACATGCGCCAGGCATTCCGGGTAGCGAAATGCCAGCCCTGAGTGGCCCTTTAGTAGTAGCTGCCAGGCCAGGATAAACAGCGCAAGAGACAACAAATGCAGCGCCAGCGCCGGTAAAACCCAGGCGCTGAGCACCAATTCGCTCAGCCGCAGGTTGCCCAGAGACTGCAGCAGGGCAAGCATTGCCAGACAGAGGCAGGCGGCGATGGCAATGACCAGGACGATTCTGCTCGCGGATATTCTGGATGTTCTGGCGCTGCCGTCGTCAGTCACTGGCGTTGGCCGGGCGCGGGCGGGCATGAATAATGGTCCAGGGTATCGGTTTGTGGACCGCAACAATATCGCCGTATTGCGCGATCAGATTCCTGAAGTCGCCGGGCGACCAGTGGTTGATGTGGCCCGGAGTGTTGCCCAGATCAGACCAGTATTTTCCCCGCGCGAAATTGAGGATGCGCCACAGCGGTTCGTTGGGTACCGAGACGATGACCGATGTTTCGGCGACCCGGAACAGTTCCTGCAGCGCGGCCTCGACATCATCGAGATGCTCGAGAACCTCAAGCATCATTACGCACTGAAAGGCGTTGTCCGGGCGCTGCAGTTCATACGCGGACTCTTGCCTGAGCGCCACCGGAAATCCCTCCGCCAAATTAAGGTCCACCAGCCGCTGCTCGTATTCAGACGCCTCCAGATGCTGGCCATTGAGCATGGTGAGGATGCGTCGTGTCGATTCCCCGGGACCACAACCGATCTCAAGAATCCGATCGTCGCCGGGAAGCGTTTTTATGATGGTGTCCAGGCTTTGATAAAACCCGTTGGTGAGCCAGCGAGCGATGGGGTTGGGATTCCGGTACTTGCCCATGTAATGATCACGAAGGGCTTCGGGACTGGCATTTTTTTCATCAAAGGTCATGGCTGACCAAGTGTACTGCAGGGGCTTGTGCTATCGCCACACAGGATGTCATTGGTCGTGTTTTGCTCCGGGCCCGGTCGCAGCATGCTGCAATCGCGGCGCGCTATCCGTTAGGGTTCAGGTTTGGTTCATGTCTTTGGCCCTATTCTGGACCCTGATGTTAACTGCCTGATTTATTGGCTATTTTGTCGAGTGGATGCGGTGCAAAGCGGTGCCTGATACTTGTAAATAATGATCATGTGGTTTATGTTAGCGGCCCTTTTCAAGGCCTTTCCAACGGTTAAAGTAAACGGCGCCGTAATCGTCGGTTTGATACCGCGGTCCCGGACGCAGCCCACATAGGTATATAGCTTGGGGTATATAGCTCGGGGTATTCGACCAAAGGTATACGGTTTGAAATATCTCGCCTGGCTACCCGGAGCAGTCGCCGTCACGAAGTTAGCCCACGGCGTTTACTGCAATAAGGAGTAAGTAAATGAAACGTTCTGTTAGTGTTGCCGCCACCCTGCTGTTTCTTGCTGGTACGCTACCAGCCTCGCCAGTTTTTGCCGAAGGCAAGACTGTTGAAGATGGTGTGTTTACCCAGGCTCAGGTGGATGCGGGCGCACAGGTTTATGATTCATCCTGTAAAACCTGCCACAATCAGCGTTTCTACCGGGATACCCTGCGGTCCTGGAATAACCAGCCGCTGCTCTATCTCTGGGAGAATATTCTGGGCACCATGCCAGCCGATAATCCCGGTTCCCTGATGCTTGATGAATACACCGATGTCATCGCCTTTATTCTCAGTGAGCAGGGCTTTCCGACCGGGGACACACCGCTGGATCCGGACGCGGGCATGGATGAGATCAGTATTGTCGCTCCGTAATAGCACGGACTTGCGATCGATAAAAAAATGCCGGCTGTTGCCGGCATTTTTCGTTTCATCATGGTGATATGGCTACCCTTAAAACCAACCGCACCGCGCTAACCGGAATCCGGAATAAACTCGCTTGCTATTCCGGCGCCCGTTATTCCGGACAATCTTCCAGAACCCGGCTTATGGCGCCGCGATCGCTGTTGCTAATGCGCAGGTCATACTTGTCGGCAATGGCTTCCCACAGTCGTACGTACTCGCACTGGAACTCTTCCCGGGGCAGGTAGCGATTCGGCCCGCGGTCGCGCTTGCGACGAATCTCATCGCGACCCACCAGCACCATGTTCATGGGATCATTGGCGAACTGTAGCTTCTTGTTGGGCGGCCATCGGTCCCCCCCGTGGATATGAGCGTACATGCGCGGAATAATGTGATCCACATCCATCCGGGTCGCGACGTTATAGGTCTCGCCCGTGTATTCATCCAGCCACAGCCCGGTGCGTACCGTGCAATTACGGGGATTGGTGTAGCGCACCTCGCCACGGCTGGTGAGAATCAATAGCTCCTGGCGGGTGGACTGACAGTCGTTGTCGAAATCCTGTTCGAAAGACCAGTCATCCTCATTGAAAAACTTCTCGCGGTCCCGGCGATCGGTGATAAAGCTGTCGCGGCCGCGACGCCCGATATCAAAGGTGTCGGGCATCTCGCAGGCCGTCATGTGACAGTGATAGGAGTTGCCAAAATAGTGACCGCCGTTGAGATCGAGACTGCCGGGATGGGCGTCAGTCCTGGCCGACAAGATGAGCAGCACCAGGGCGGCGAGCAGCACCATGGGTGTCCTGGCCTGTCCCCTGGTCTGTAAAACGGGGCTGAGATCGGGTTGGGTCGTGACTTGCGCAATTTGCATGTTCGGCATACGTCCTCGCATCTTGGCTTTTCTGGCTTTTCTGGCTTTTCTGGCTTTTCCGGCTTGATCTGGCCTGGCTGCCTGCTGAGCTGAATTGTCGCACTCACGGCCAGGCTCTGTGCCCATCGGGTCAGGCGAAGCGCATTGACAGATCAATAGCGCGACAGTGTTTGGTGAGGGCACCAATGGAAATATAGTCTACGCCAGTCTCAGCGGTAGTGACCAGTGACTCCCCGTCGATGTTGCCGGAGGCCTCCAGTTTGCAGCGTCCGGCATTCAGGGTTACCGCCTGTCGGAGCTGGTCCGGCGAGAAATTGTCCAGCATGACAATGTCGGCTGCGGCGGCGATGGCTTGTTCCAGTTGTGCCAGTGACTCCACTTCCACCTCAACCGGTTTGCCAGGCTCGCGTCCACGAGCCTCAGTTACCGCTGCAGCAATGCTGCCGCAGGCTGCGATGTGGTTTTCCTTGATCAGGAATGCATCAAACAGGCCCATGCGGTGATTCTGCCCGCCTCCTACCCGCACGGCATATTTCTGGGCGCTGCGCAGTCCGGGTATGGTCTTGCGTGTATCCAGCAGCCGGACCTCGGTATGCGCCACCAGCGCTACCAGGGCTGCGGTGGTGGTGGCCGTCCCGGACAGTGTCTGGAGAAAGTTCAGCGCGCTGCGCTCACCGGTAAGCAGCGAGCGTGCCGGGCCCTGCAGTGTTAACAGCTCGGCGCCAGCCGCGAGCCGGGCGCCGTCTTTTGCCCGCCAGGTGAGTACCACCGCCGGGTCCAGTTGCCGGAAGACCTCGTCGACCCAACTGCAGCCGCACAGCACCGCGTCTTCGCGCACCTCAACCCGCGCCGCAACAAGCTTGTCTTCGGGAATCAGCGCAGCGGTAATATCGCCGTCACCGATGTCCTCCGCCAGTGCTGTGCTGACCTGTCGCTCAATATCGTCTATGGGGGGAAGTTCGGGGATCATGACTCAGTCAATTGGCAAGCTGGCGTAAAGTGAGTTCGTTGCCGCGCTGGCTGAATTCTACCTGCTGCAGAGCGCTCATGCCGAGCAGAATGGTATCGCCAGGCATGCTCGGGGTGATGCTGGCGCGCACGTCCTGCAGCTCAATATTGCCGATGCGCAGGGTATCTACCAGGGTGGTATAGACGGTGACCGCACCATTGGCGGTGAAGGCGCGACCGGCGGTTCCCTGCTGCAGGTCAGCGCGTTCGGCAATATTGGCCGGAATGGCAACATCGGTAGCGCCGGTGTCCAGCAGAAAAGTCACCGGCACGTTATTGACTTCGCCGCCAGCGACGTAATGCCCCTGGCGATTGCGCTCCAGAACCACTTCCCGGTCGCCAGCGACGGTTTCATAGCTGCGCGGGTCGCGATTGGGGTTAGCCTCATTGGCGAGCCAGCCATCAAAAAAGAGGGTTAGCGCGCCCAGGCCAAGGGCGAAACTGGCGACCAGCATGCCCTGGCCGATTTTCCTGCCGGGCTGATCCTGCTGATTGGCTGACATGATCGAAATTATCCTCTTTAGCCCGCTGGCTCGCAGTGTGTAAGGCGACCGGTTTGCCGCTTGCCTGGCTGATTCGTAACTCTCTGTCTGCGCGAGAGTTTCTATCAATATCGCAGGTCTGTGAACAGGGTCAATCTTCCTGGTTTCGAGCAGTGCTATAAAACACCTGTGGAAAATTTAACCATATTCGGAGCTCGAACACCGCTATGTCCGTAGTAACCGCCACTGGCAGCCACAGTCGGCCGGCACCGGCAGATACCGTGTTGCTGGAGAAGGTACGTTGGTCTCTACGCCAGCGCCTGCGCAAGCAGATGTCTCTGCTGAGCTGTGATTTCTTCGATGAACTGGATGATTTCCTGTTCTCGGCGGGTCGTGGCGGGCAGTTGGCGGCAGAGGGCGGTTATCTCAATGCCATGCGAGAACTGCGAGCGCGCAAATCCCTGTTCGAGGAACAATTGCTGGAAAAGACCCTGGCGACGGTCAAGGAAAGCTACCGCCAGGATCCGGTGGCGCTGCAGCAGTCTCTGGGCTCAATAGCGCACCGCGATGCGGCGGTCTACGAGTCAGTAGAAATTGATCTCGCCCTGCAGGCGATGGCACGCAAGGCGGACAAGGCCTATTTCCCGGTTATCAAGCAAATCGATGCCCTGCAATCCCGACATGAGCTTACCGGCAGCAGTCAGTTGCTGGCACCGCGGATTCTCCTTGCCGCCACCCTGGCAGCATTTCGCGAGGCACAATCGGTATTCACTCTTGGTCTGGAAGTGCGCTTGCTGTTTATCAAGCTGTTCGAGCAGCATTTTCTGTTAAAACTGGAAAAAGCGTTCGTGGACATGATCAGCATCATTCACAACATGAATGACCCGGTGTTCGTGGAAAAGCTTTATTCCTCGTCTTCGGCATTTCGCAAGCAGCAGGTAAACAGCGACAAGACCGTGGTGGAAAATCGCAGCCTGCCGCCGGAGCAGCCTGCGGATAATCGCGCTGCCCTGGTCAAAAGCAATGTTGATCAGCTGATCGCCGCGATCTGTGATGACAAGTCAATGCCGGCATTCCTGGAAGACATGGTGCGCAAGCAGTGGCGTGAGGTTATTTTCCTGATTGGTCTGCACAAGGGGACCACCAGTCTGGAGTGGAGTGAGGCGCGTCACAGTGTGAGCCTGCTGGTTACCGCCGCTGTTGAGCAACTGTACCTTGAGGATGCCGATTACCAATCCATCAAGGAGCACCTGCGGCATGGTTTTTCATTGATTCAACTGGGCTGGTCGCAGCAGGAAGCATTTTTCCAGAACCTGGCAGACCATTTCCAAACGTTTGCCCAGCACCTGGAGCAGGGTAGTACCACGGCAACCCGCTACAACAAAAACGGACTGGAGGCATCAATCAGTCCATCCGGTGAAGAATTACTTAACCAGGATGATCTGGATGAAATCGCCAAGCTGCTGGGTGTTGACGATGACGAGCAACCAAAACAGCTGGATGACTACCTGGAAGACGTTGATCAATTGCAGGATCAGGCGATGGTGGATTTCATGTTGAACGGTGCCTATGTCAACTGTCTGCTGACCCGCAGTCACGCCCAGCCTGGTCAGTATATTATCAGCAAACGCGGCGCCCGTATTTCGGTCACCCGCAGCCGCCTGGGTCTTGCTCTGGCGCTGCAAAGCGGCGAGCTGCGACTCTGTGAGCTGCGGCGCCCGCCCGCCACGCAGCATGTGGTCGCCCACACAATTCTCGAGACTTCCTCCCGTACCCGGCACTAGCAATCCGGGTGCCGCCTGCAGGGCGGTCAGCCGGTGCGCTCGCGCCAGCAATCAGGTGTGATACCATCGGCTCGACCTGACGACCTGACGACCTGGGCAGCAATTGCCTTTCCTGTTGCGCCTTGCTCGTCGTGGCTTACTCGTCGTGGCTTACTCGTCGTGGCTTACTCGTCGTGGCTTACTCATCGTGCCTTACTCATCGTGCCGTAACTGACTGTGACCTATTCACTGAATGATCACTGGCTCACCGGGGCCGAGATCGTACCGTCTCCAAATCACAGCGAACGTCCTGCCGACGCCACGGTTGAGTTGCTGATTATTCACAACATCAGCCTGCCACCCGGCGAGTTTGGCGGTGTCTACGTGGATCAATTATTCTGCAACTCGCTGGACTGTGACGCGCATTCCTATTTCCATCAGCTCAGGGAGCTGCGCGTCTCTTCGCACCTGTTGATTGATCGTCGGGGTAGGGTGCGGCAGTATGTGCCTTTCGACAAACAGGCCTGGCACGCCGGTGAATCCAGTTTCGCGGGCCGAACGCGCTGTAACGAGTTTTCTATTGGCATCGAGCTTGAAGGCACCGATGAACAAGCGTTCACCGATCAGCAATACGCCAGCCTTGAGGCCATCACGAGGTTGCTCATGGCAGCCTATCCCGGAATTAGTCGCGACCGCATTGTCGGTCACAGCGACGTGGCGCCGGGACGCAAGACCGACCCGGGTCCCTGCTTTGACTGGCAGCGTTTCAAACAAAGTCTGCCAGTGCCTGAAAGTAATTAATCGCAATCCACTAATCGCTATCGACTAACACAGAGAGACTGGCTCCCGCCGCAATGAAATTTCTCGTTATTCTTATTTGCCTGACCACCAACTACTTATGGCTGAAGGACTTCGACCGTTTCGACGATAGCTGGTTCTTTCGCTTCCGCGAACGGATGGCCGCTGCGGGTAACAAGCTGGAAGCGGTGTCGCTGCGCTGGAGTGCTGCACTGCTGTTGACCTACGGGGTCCCGCTTCTGCTGCTGGCGATCCTGCTCTGGTTTCTCCAGGGGAGGGCGCTGGGTGTGCCCACCATGATCGTGCACATACTGGTGTTATTGGTGGCGTTTGACCGAACCCAGCCGGGCAATATGGCAAAACAGTTTCTGCGTCACTGGAAAGAAGGTGACAGCCAGGCCTGCGCCAGGTTCCTGCAGCAGCAACTGGCGACGCCTGAGGCCGCGCATCTGGACAGCCCCGACGCCATGGGCGAGTTTTTCAGCCGTCTGTTTGTGTATCGCTATTTTGAACGGCTGTTCGTGATGTTTTTCTGGTACATGCTGGCCGGACCGCTGGTGATCCTGTTTGCCTATATCACCTACCAGCTTCGCGATAGTCATCGTGAAGACCAGCCAGAAGAAGAAGTCGAGTTCGTTTCCCTGGTGATCGCGGTGCTGGAATGGCTGCCAGTGCGGCTATTGGCGCTGACGTTCTCTCTGGCCGGCAATTTTGTGCATTGCTTTGAGTCCTTCAAACGCACGTTCTGGACCTTTGACCGAGCTGCTGACACGGCTGGCACCTTGTACAGCTATTCGCGCTGTGCGCTGACCGGTATCGTCAGGGAGGTCGATCATGCTGACCAGGAGGGCGAGCGGGCAGACCGCGAAAGCTCCGCCGTGGAAAGCAGCGCCCGGGCGCGCAAGGCTGCCGAAATTGAAGCACTGGTCAGCCTGATGGAGCGCAGTCAGGCAATCTGGCTGGTGCTGCTGGCGCTGTTGACGATTTTTGCCTTGTAGTGGCGCTGCCCGGTTGCTGAATGCTCAGAATCTCGGGCGCAGCACATTGCAGTTCCTGCTTAATCCCGCGCCGTGGCAGATGAGATCATAATCCTCAGGATTCCCTGCCGGACCGCTTACCGATTACTGGCTTCATTCTGTGTGACCTGACTTCAAATACGACCCGCCCGGGCAAGAATCCAATTCGGTGGCCGCAACTTTTCGGTTCTATAGCAAAGTAATAGCTTTACTATGTGGTTGCCCAATTGCGAAATACAGGCAACAATAGGCGCGTTTGCAAAGCGGTGCTTTGTAGTTTTCGGTGTCCAGGGCGATCAGTTTGTGGAAAGTGGCCTGGTCAGGCTCGGCAAGTAACGCGATAAGCAACTGAAAACAAAAGGGTATTATGCAGCAGGCCGCGCCCCGGCGTGAGCAGACTAGATGTAGTAAAACTACATAACGGCGCAATCCATGGTCGACCGGAGGCGGTTGATTGACTAAAATGCGCGTCGATATGTAGGTAAATTACACGGGCGATGACACGGTTCTCGCCCTGCAGCGACAAAATTTTCACCAGCATCTCAACAGGGATGCTCAATATCAGTAGAACACGCACCCATTCAGCGGTGCCCTCGGGAAGCAATATGAATCAGCCAAACGATAACAACCCCCAGGAAACTGAAGAATGGCTTGAGGCCCTGGACTCGGTAATTGATGCCGAAGGCCTTGAGCGCGCGCACTATCTGATCGGACGCCTGAACAACAGCGCCATACGCACCGGTAAGTTTGTGCCTATTACCTCGGTGACCACCCCGTACAGCAACACCATTTCTCCGCAGAACGAAGAGCGCATGCCCGGTGATATGTTCATGGAGCGGCAGATTCGTGGCATTGTGCGCTGGAACGCCATGGCCATGGTAATGCGCGCCAACAAGCGTGACCCCAGTATCGGTGGCCACCTATCCACCTTTGCCTCTTCGGCAACCCTGTATGACGTTGGCTTTAACTACTTCTTCCGCGGCCCGAGTGAAGATCACGAGGGCGACCTGGTCTACTACCAGGGTCACTCCTCACCAGGAATTTATGCCCGGTCATTTCTGGAAGGCCGTTTTACCGAAGAGCAACTGGATAATTTTCGACAGGAAGTAGGCGGTAATGGCTTGTCATCTTATCCACACCCGTGGCTAATGCCGGACTACTGGCAGTTCCCAACAGTGTCCATGGGACTGGGACCGATCAAGGCCATCTATCAGGCGCACATCATGAAGTACCTGCATAACCGCGGCATGATGGACAATTCGGATCGCAAGGTCTGGGCATTTCTCGGCGATGGCGAAATGGATGAGCCGGAGTCACTTGGCGCCCTGGCCAAGGCCGGTCGGGAAGGACTGGATAACCTGATTTTCGTGATCAACTGTAACCTGCAGCGACTGGATGGACCGGTACGTGGTAATGGCAAGGTCATTCAGGAGTTGGAAGGCATCTTTCGCGGTGCTGGCTGGAACGTTATCAAGGTGGTCTGGGGTCGGCACTGGGATCCACTGTTTGCGGCAGACGAGGACGGCATCCTCCAGGCCCGGATGGATGAAGTGGTGGACGGCGAATACCAGAACTACGCCAGTCGCGGCGGCGCCTATACCCGCGAACACTTTTTTGGCAAGAGCCCGGAATTGCTGAAAATGGTGGAGCACCTTTCGGATGATGACATCATGGCCCTCAACCGCGGTGGTCACGATCCCTATAAGGTTTATGCCGCCTACTCACAGGCCGTGAAACCGAATGGCAAGCCCACCGTGATTCTGGCCAAGACGGTCAAGGGATACGCTTTTGGCGGCGGCGCAGAAGCACAGAACGCCACGCACTCGGTAAAGAAGCTGGATGTGGATTCGCTGAAGAAGTTCCGCGACCGGTTCGGCATCCCCATCGATGACGATGAGGTGGAAAAGGTACCGTATTACCGCCCTGACGAAGACAGTCTGGAAATCCGCTACATGCGGAAGATGCGCGAATCACTGGGCGCCGATGTCCCGCAGCGCCGCTCCGAGACCCAGAGCCTGACGGTTCCGGATCTGTCGGCGTTTGAAGCACAAACCAAGAGCAGCGGCGAACGGGAAGTGTCCACCACCATGGCCTTTGTGCGGATGCTGTCGACCTTGTGTAAAGACAAGGAAATCGGTGAGCGCGTGGTTCCTATTGTGCCAGATGAGGCCCGCACCTTCGGCATGGAGGGCATGTTCCGCCAGCTGGGGATTTACTCGTCGGTGGGTCAGCTCTACGATCCTGCAGACTCCAATCAGGTGATGTTTTACCGGGAAGACCAGAAGGGCCAGATGCTCGAGGAAGGCATTACCGAAGCGGGCTCGTTTTCAGCCTGGCTGGCGGCCTCGACTTCGTACAGTGTCAACAACATGCCGCTGATTCCCTTCTATATTTACTACTCCATGTTTGGCTTCCAGCGGGTAGGTGATTTGTGCTGGGCGGCAGGTGACTCCCAGGCCCGCGGCTTTCTGATCGGCGCGACGGCTGGCCGCACGACCCTGAACGGTGAAGGCTTGCAGCACCAGGATGGCCACAGCCATATTCTGGCGTCGACTATTCCCAACTGCGTGTCCTACGATCCTACCTACTCTTATGAGCTGGCAGTAATCATTCAGGATGGTATGCGGCGCATGTACACGGAGCGCGAGTCGGTGTTCTACTACATCACCACGATGAATGAGAATTACCAGCACCCAGCACTGCCGCGCGGCAGTGAAGAAGGCATCATCAAAGGCATGTATCTGCTGGAAGATGGTGACCACAAAGAATTCAAGGTGAGCAAGAATATTGCCAAGAGTGAGCGAATTCGATTGCTTGGCAGTGGCACGATCCTGCTTGAGGTTCAGAAAGCCGCGAAAATCCTGCGCGAAGACTTCTCAGTCGCCGTTGATGTGTGGAGTGTTACCAGCTACAACGAACTACGCCGTGAAGCGCTGGCGATATCACGCGAAAACCTTTTGAATCCAACCAAGAAGCAAAAAGTGCCCTATGTCACGAAAGCACTGAGTGAACGCTCAGGTCCGGTAATTTCGACTACCGATTACATGAAAGCCTATTCTGACCAGATTCGCGAGTTTGTCCCGGACTCCTTTCGCGTGCTGGGAACCGACGGCTTTGGTCGCAGCGACAGCAGAGAGCAACTGCGGCACTTCTTTGAGGTGGACGCCAAGTTTGTCGTTCTGGCGGCGCTAACCGAGCTGAAACAGCGCGACATCGTGACTGCCAAGGACATTGTTGACTACATGAAGAAGTCAGGCATCAGTCAGTCCAAGCCCAATCCCGTGACTGTATAAGCGTCACCCGAATCAATGATCAGGAGTTTTTGTTTTGGCAACTGAAAATATAAAAGTACCGGACCTGGGCGATGCCAGCGATGTGGAAGTTATTGAACTGTTGGTTTCGGTTGGTGACAAGGTATCCGAAAACGACTCGCTACTGGTTCTGGAGAGCGACAAGGCAGCCATGGAAATACCGGCACCCATGTCCGGTGTGGTGAAGAGCATTGCCGTCAATCTGGGTGATCAGGTAAGTACCGGCAACGATATTCTCACCCTGGAAGTGGACGGTGAGGGCAGTGACAGCAGTGCGGCTGGCGCCGATAAAGACACTGCCCCCGACAAGGACGAGTCCGCTAAAGACTCCGACAAACAGGCTGGGGAAGGTAAAGCTGGGCAAAGCCAGCAGTCGAAAGACAAGGAATCCGACGCCAAGGACACGTCAAAAGCCGGGCAGGGTAGCGGTCAGTCCAGGGTCACCGATGTCGAGGTACCCGATCTCGGTACCGAAGACGAAGTTGAAGTAATAGAACTGCACGTTGCTGCCGGGGATAGCGTCAGCGCCGATGACTCGTTGATTACCCTTGAGTCAGACAAGGCGGCGATGGAAGTACCGTCTCCCCAGGATGGGACTGTGGAAGAAATGCTGGTCAAGGTTGGCGACAAGATCAAGACCGGCAGCAAGATCGTCAAGCTCAAGGTTACCGACAGTGGTGACGCTGGCGACTCGGGCGGCAGTTCCGAAGCGAAACAGGACGCGAAGGGTGACAAGGATGAGAAGCTTGCTTCTGACTCCGGAAGCGGGAAGTCTGACGACAAACCGGCTCCGACACAGCCCCAGGCACCGGCGAAAAGCAGTGACAAGGATAGCTCGGCAAAAGTATATGCCGGTCCGGCGGTTCGCAAGCTTGCTCGAGAGTTGGGTGTGGACCTTACCCAGGTTCAGGGCAGCGGCGCCAAGTCTCGCATCGTCAAGGAAGACATTCACGAGTTCGTGAAGGCGCGGATTAATCAGGCGCCAGCCGGCGGCGGTGGTGGTTTCGAGATGCCAGCCATTGAGGATATTGATTTCAGTCAGTTTGGCGACGTCGAGAAGGTCGAGCGCAGCAAGCTGGACAAGCTCACCGCAAGGAATATGCATCGCAACTGGACGCTGGTGCCACAGGTGGCCCAGTTCAATGAGGCTGATGTTACCGATCTGGAGGATTTTCGTGCGGAACTGAAACCGGAAGCGGAAAAGCGCGATACCAGGCTCACATTCCTGCCATTCCTGCTCAAAGCCTGCGCCAAGGCGCTGGCGGAGTACCCGCAGTTCAATGTGTCGTTGCACTCATCCGGCGAGTATCTGATCCAGAAGAAGTATTGCCACATTGGTGTGGCGGTAGCGACACCTGCGGGTCTGGTAGTGCCGGTGATCCGGGATGTGGACAAGAAGTCACTCTGGGAGTTGGCCGATGAAGTGCTCGAAATGACCGACAAAGCCAAGAAGCGCAAGCTTGGCCGTGAGGACATGCAGGGTGCCTGCTTTACCATCTCCAGTCTCGGCGCGATCGGTGGCACCGGTTTCATCCCCATCGTGAACGCGCCAGAAGTGGCTATTCTTGGTGTTTCCAAAACCACGATCAAACCGGTCTACATCGACGGCGAGTTCAAGCCTCGCAAGATGTTACCCCTGACCCTGACCTACGATCACAAGGCCGTGAACGGCGTCGATGGCGGCATGTTTGCTGACTATCTGGTAACGGTGCTGGGTGATATTCGGCGGCTCATACTCTAGGGTCCCTGGCTATCAATCGTTCTGCCAGGCCGCACTGTGGTCTGGCAGAGCTTAATCGGGATAGAACAGCGTCAGATCGCCATCGGCCACTCGCCGAATCCGGCAGTGATAGGCGTCGCTCAGATTGGCTTCGGTGAGGACTTCGTCGCGAGGCCCCGTGAGATGGTTGCCGTCATCAAGCAGCAGTACGATGTATTCGCAGAAGCGCGCCGCGAGATTGATGTCGTGGGTCGCCATCAGCAGACTGGCGCCTGCACCGCTGACAATGGCGTCAAACGCGCTCAGCAACCTTATCTGAAACGCTACATCGAGATGGTTGTTGGGTTCATCCAGCAGGTACAAATCCGGTTGTTGTGCGATTAGCATCGCCAGGGCGAGACGTTGCTGTTCTCCTCCGGACAGGCTTTCAACCTGTCGCTCGGCGAGGTCCGATAAATCAAAAGCCGCCATCGCCCGTCGCGCCGCTGCGATGTCGGCATCGCTGTCGCTGAGCAGCGAGCTTGCATGAGGATGACGGCCGAGCATGACGGTTTCAAACACCGTTGCCGGCAGGCTGCCAACGCCTTCCTGAAACAGCATGCCAACGCGTGTCGCCAGCTCGCGCCGCGGGATTTCCCGGCAGTCACGCTTGCCAATGCGGATGCTGCCGGCTCTCGGTTTGCGAATGCCCAGGATGCTGTGCAATAAAGTAGTCTTCCCGGCACCATTGCGCCCCAGCAGTCCCCAGGATTCACCTGGTTTTATAGTCAGGTCCAGATTGCGACACAGCAACTTGTCACCAAGCTGCAGCTCCAGGCTGGAAATTTGTAAAGGTTCGTGACTCATTTGTTGACGGTGCTGCGCAGGATGATCAGAAAGGCTGGCACACCAATAATGGCGGTAACAACACCGACGGGTAGTTGCAGTGGTGCGACGAGGGTGCGCGCCAGGGTGTCGGCAGTAACCAGAAAACTACCGCCGAGCAGCGCCGACCCCGGCACCAGAATACGGTGGTCGCGCGCACCTAGAAGACGCAGCATGTGTGGTATGACGAGGCCAACAAAACCCACGGAACCGGCCAGGGTGACTGCCGTGGCGGTTAGCAGGCTGGCAGCAAAGTACAGGCCGATCCGCAACTGGGCCAGGTTGACTCCCAGTCCGGCGGCGACGAACTCACCGCGTACCAGCACATTCAGCGACCGGCTTACCAGCAGGCCGCCCACCAGTGCCAGCACCAGAAGTGCCAGGTGTGAGAATGACACCTGGCTTTGACTGAGGTCCCCCATAATCCAGAACAGCATGGACTGCACGGTATTGGTGGAACTGGTGGTGAGCAGTACATTGATGATGGCCCCCCAGCCAGCTGAGATGACCACCCCGGTCAGCAACAGTCGGGTTACCGACCAGGCGCCAATGCGATTGGCCAAACCAAAAACCAGGACGATGGACAACAGGGCTCCGACGAAGGCGAACTGGGTCAGCCAGATTCCCGCCAGGCCAAGCATGATAGCGCTCAGTGCGCCGACCGCGGCACCGCCAGAGATACCGAGAATGTAGGGATCCGCCAGCGGGTTACGCAACAGTACCTGCATTATCACGCCGGACATGGCCAGCAGGGCGCCCACAGTAAAGCCAGCCAGGGTGCGTGGCAGGCGCAGGTCCTGAACAATTTGCGCAGACAGTGATTCTGCCTCGCCGGTCAGGGCACTCAGTACCTCGGACAGCGGCACCGCTATACTCCCGGTGCTGAGCGAGAACAGCAGGCTGAGTACGGCAATGAACGCCAGCAGCGCCAGTAGATACAGGTGTCGGGTTTGAATCAAAATCAACAGCTCGATTTGGGAACCGACATTTACGCGCCGGAAACAGGAATTGCGGCATTATACGCCACCGGCAGGGTCACCGCCGAATCCTGCATCTCGTGGTCGCGAGACCGTGATCTGCTGGCTGGCACTGCTTGCGCCGCTGGGGTAATGTTGAACCCCTATAAAGTTTCAGCAATCAATCGACAACAACCATGTGGCGATAACCACACTGCACACACTGAATAAGTAAAGGGAGACAATCCGGACATGCCATCCTTCGATATTGTGTCTGAAGTAGACATGCACGAAATCAATAATGCTATTGATCAGGCCAACCGCGAGATCGGCACGCGCTTTGATTTCAAGGGTGTAGATGCGTCGTTTGCGCTCAACGACCAATCCGATATTGTGGTGACCGCCGAGGTGGACTTCCAGATTCAGCAGATGCTGGACATTCTCCGCACCAAGCTGGTTAAGCGGGGCATCGACGGCAAGGCGCTGTCCGAAGGGGAAGTGGTAATGACCGGGCAGAAGGCTACGATGGTGGTCAAGGTACAACAAGGTATCGAGCAGGATACGGCACGCAAGATCGTCAAAATGATCAAGGAAACCAAGGTCAAGGTGCAGACCGCAATTCAGGGTGACAAGCTGCGTGTGACCGGTAAAAAGCGTGATGACCTGCAGCAGGTTATCGCGTTCCTGAAAGACGCCAAACTGGACATCCCGCTGCAATACGACAATTTCAGAGACTAGCTACCGGGCGCAACAACTCACGCCTTAATACCAATCAACTACAGAGTCCGGGGGCAATGCTGACCGCCTGACCATTGCCCATGCAGAAGCCCATCGAGGTTAAACAAGCTCACTCTTTCAAGGAAGCGCTACTGGCACTGCGGGATCGCCGTTTTCTGGCTATTCTGCTGTTTGGATTCTGTAGCGGTTTTCCCTGGGTGCTGCACGGCTCGGTATTGACGCTGTGGCTGCAGGAATCCGGTTTTTCCCGTTCCGCGATCGGCTATGTGGGAGCCATCGCGACCGTCTATGCGCTGAACTGGATATGGGCGCCGTTTGTCGACCGCGTACGACTGCCAGTGTTGCGGGAATATCTGGGGCAGCGGCGTTCCTGGATATTTGTCTGCCTGTGCCTTCTGGCCGCGATAATCTTTGCCCTCGGGTTTGCCGATCCGGCCTCTGAATTATGGTTGGTCAGCGTGCTGGCGCTGGGTATCGCCATTGTTTCCGCAACGCTTGATATTTCGGTCGACGCCTATCGCATCACCATTTTTTCGCCGGAGGAAATGGATGCCAAGATGCCCTATGCGGCGGCGATGAGCACTACCGGCTGGTTTGCTGGCTACAATTTTATCGGTGGCGCCCTGGCGTTGGTGCTGGGTGGCGAAACCATCGGTCTGGACTGGGGCACTGTTTACCATTGCCTGGTGCTGGTGTATCTCGTCTCAATAGGGTTGCTATTCCTGACGCCGGTGCCCAGTGAGGATGAAGGTGCCATGTCTCACCTGATAACACCAGTTGAGCGGGTGGAGACCGCCAGGGAGTGGGTGGGTAAGTACGTCATTGAACCGTTTCGGGAGTTTTTCAATCGCTGCGGTTTGCAGCTCGCGTTGTCAGTACTATTGCTGCTGGTCGTGTTTCGACTGGGTGAGGCCATGCTGGGGCGCATGTCGCTGGTGTTTTACGTGGAGGTAGGATTTACCACGGATCAGATCAGTTTCTACCAGAAATTTTTCGGTGGCTTGATGACGGCGGCGTTCTCGGTTCTTGGCGCCATGATCAACACCCGCTTCGGGGTAATACGCGGTTTGTTCGTCGCCGGTATTGCCATGGCCGGCGCCAACCTGCTGTTTGCGCTGCTGGCGATAGTCGGCCCGAATACCAATTTATTCATGGTGGCGCTGCTGGTGGACAATTTTTTCCAGGCCTTCGCCACTGTGGCCTTCGTCTCGTTTATTTCCTATTTCACCAGCCGAACCTACACCGGGACCCAGTATGCGTTGATGGCGTCATTGTCGAATTTCGGGCGTACCACGCTGGCGGCTGGCAGTGGCGTGGTCGTGGATTTCCTTAACGGTGACTGGGCGACCTTCTTCGTACTCACCACACTGATGGTTATTCCCGGATTATGCCTGCTGCTATGGGTGGGTAAGCTGATGAAAACCTATCCCGGGACCCGCCCTGAACTGACGTCGTCCTGACGCGGAATGCCGTCCCATCCGTAGCGGCTCAGGGAGAAGCGACCCTTGATGAACACCACGCCTTCTTTCTCCAGGAGTGATTTCTGGCGCTGGTACTGGGGTGAACCGGCTTTGAAGGACAAGCGCCCCTGAGCGTTAGCCACGCGGTGCCAGGGCAATAGACTACCCGGTGGCAGATTCTTCATCACCTGACCCACATAGCGGGCATAGCCGGGCAGTTCCGCCAGTCGGGCGACCTGTCCATAGCTGGCCACCCGACCGGCGGGAATCAGGTTGACTACCTGCCAGATTCTCTCTTTGCGCTGCTGTTGCTCGCTGGTCACACTCACTCTTGTCCCCGTCGCTACGCATATCCAGGTTGCTTGAATCGGCTCAATTTACCCTCATCATGTTAAAGTGGGTGGCCAAGGCAAACAAACCTGGCCGGTCAATCGACACTCATTACGCAACCTGGAGTCCTTTTTGCGCTTTCTATTCCTGTTCTTTATTGCGGTGCCGCTCATCGAGATGCTGGTGCTGTTCGAAGTGAGCGACCTTATTGGCGGCCTCAACACTGTGGCCATGGTGGTGCTGACGGCGGTAATCGGCGTGCAGATCCTCAAGCGTCAGGGATTATCGACTCTGCTGCGGGCCAATCAGCGACTGGAAACCGGGGAGCTTCCCGCCCAGGAGATCGTTGAAGGCATGCTGCTGGCCAGTGCTGGCGCCTTGCTGCTCACACCGGGGTTTATTACCGACACCCTGGGCTTCATTTTCCTCACCGGACCCCTGCGCCGACCGCTGGCGCGGCGCATTATCCGTGCCGGGGTGGTGCGCAGCATGGGCAGTGGCGGTGGCAGCAGTTTTACCTTCTTCAGCTATGGTGCCGGTCCTTCGTCGGGTGGTTCAGCGGGGAGATCCCGGGGGCCACGGTCTGGCAACACCGGTCGCCACGGGGGCAACACCGTGGAAGGCGAATATGCCGACGAGAGCCGTGACCGACTGGAAGACAGTGACGACGAGCGCCGACATTGATTGGAAAATCAAAGATTTAGGCTTTCAATCCAGTAGCTGGCCCCGGTTCAAGCCAGAGCAAAGCCAAAAAATTCCAAAAAAAACACCTGGAAATGCCCGTCCGCCGTTGAATTCTCTCACTTTAGCCCCATAACCCCTGACATCAATAATCTGGCTGCGGACGGTATTGTCTGTTGATTGGTATTAACCCCCGTCGCCAAGTTGAGATACGGATGGCCGCGTCAGGCGAGGTGCCTGTGGCGATGCTACTGTTTTCTGATCCATTAACAATTGATTCACTAACTACAACGCATTTGATTCAGGAGTGCTAAAAAATGAATATCCGGCCTTTACAAGATCGTGTCGTGGTGCGACGCATGGAAGAAGAAACAACCACCGCGGGAGGCATCGTCCTGCCAGGTTCCGCCACTGAAAAGCCGGCTCAGGGCGAAGTGCTGGCGGTGGGCCCGGGCAAGCGTCTGGACAACGGCGATACCCAGGCGGTTGATGTCAAAGTAGGCGACAAGGTTGTCTTCGGCAAGTATTCCAGTAACACGGTCAAGATTGGCGAAGAAGAACTGTTGATTCTCAGCGAAGGCGAGATCTTCGGCGTAATCGAATCCTGATTGCTGCCGTCCTGAACAGACTCCCAACTTCACTTTCAAGTACAAGACAGAAATAGGAATTTTCAACAATGGCTAAAGACGTAAAATTCGGGGATTCAGCCCGTCAAAAATTACTCAAGGGTGTAAACGTACTCGCTGATGCGGTCAAAGTGACCCTTGGCCCGAAAGGACGCAACGTAGTTCTGGACAAATCCTTCGGCGCACCGACCGTCACTAAAGATGGCGTTTCCGTGGCCAAGGAAATCGAGCTGGAAGACAAGTTCGAAAACATGGGTGCCCAGATGGTCAAGGAAGTCGCTTCCCAGACTTCTGATGTGGCTGGCGACGGTACCACCACGGCCACCGTATTGGCCCAATCAATTCTCAATGAAGGACTGAAGTCGGTTGCCGCCGGCATGAATCCGATGGATCTCAAGCGCGGCGTCGACAAGGCTGTCGCCGCCATGGTGGAAGAAGTGGGTAAGCTGTCCACTCCCTGCACCGACTCCAAAGCTATTGCCCAGGTAGGCACCATCTCCGCAAACTCTGATGAGCAGGTCGGTCAGATTATTGCCGAGGCGATGGAGAAAGTGGGCAAAGAAGGTGTCATCACCGTTGAAGATGGCTCCGGTCTGGAAAACGAACTGGACGTGGTTGAAGGTATGCAGTTCGACCGCGGCTATCTGTCAGCCTACTTCATCAACAACCAGGACAACATGATGGTTGACCTGGAAGACCCGATGATTCTGCTGGTGGACAAGAAAGTCTCCAATATCCGCGAAATGCTGCCGCTGCTGGAAAGCGTTGCCAAAGCCGGCCGTCCGCTGATGATCATTGCCGAAGACGTTGAAGGCGAAGCACTGGCGACTCTGGTAGTGAACAATATGCGCGGCATTGTGAAAGTCGCTGCCGTGAAGGCTCCCGGTTTCGGCGACCGTCGCAAGGCCATGCTGGAAGACATCGCCGTACTGACTGGCGGTACCGTGATTTCCGAGGAAGTCGGCCTGAACCTCGAAGGCGCGACTATCGACGACCTGGGTTCTGCCAAGCGCGTCCAGATCAGTAAGGAAAACACCACTATCATCGACGGCGCAGGCGATGCCAAGGCTATTGAAGGCCGGGTCGGCCAGATTCGTGCCCAGATGGAAGATACTTCTTCAGACTACGACAAGGAAAAGCTGCAGGAACGCGTGGCCAAGCTGGCTGGCGGTGTTGCGGTAATCAAGGTCGGTGCTGGTACTGAAATCGAAATGAAGGAAAAGAAAGCTCGCGTGGAAGATGCGCTGCATTCAACCCGAGCTGCGGTTGAAGAAGGTGTGGTTCCAGGCGGCGGCGTTGCCCTGGTGCGGGCACTGCAGAAGGTTGAAGGCCTGAAAGGCGACAACGAAGACCAGAACGTGGGTATTGCCCTGCTGCTGCGTGCGGTGACTACGCCGCTGCGTCAGATCACCCAGAACGCTGGCGAAGAAGCCTCGGTTATCCTTGATAAGGTGAAAGCCGGTAAGGGTAACTACGGTTTTAATGCCGCGACTGGCGAGTATGGCGACATGCTGGAGATGGGTATTCTGGATCCGGCTAAAGTCACTCGTACTGCGTTGCAGGCTGCGGGTTCAGTGGCAGGTTTGATGATTACCACCGAAGCCATGATTTCGGATATTCCGGAAGAGTCTGGTGGTGCGCCGGCTATGCCTGATATGGGTGGGATGGGCGGAATGCCCGGCATGATGTGATTTCGGCGTTTTGAGGGGTCTTGGTGGCCCCTGGACTTCGTCAGCCGTCCTTTTTCGATGCTCATGTATGGTCTATACACTGCGCTCGAAAAAGGCCGGCTTCCTCGCCAGGAACCACCAATCCTCCCTCAAAAGCACCGAAATCGGCACCGCGCCGAATTCTGGATAACGAAAGAGCCCGCTTGTTGCGGGCTTTTTTGTGGGTGAATGGCAGGGGTCTTCGCAGTTTTTGGGTATCGTTAGCCGCCGGGGACTACTCTGAATCTGTTTTGTGCCGGGTTCTCGCTCGATAAAGCCCGCCAGCGGCGGGCTTTATCATTGCTTGGCGGTCAGTTGTCTTCGGAAGAAGCCGGGCCTCGTTGTCAGGCTTTATCATTGCTGGGTTGAGTGGGGCGATCTGCAAATCGCAGGCACAAAAAAGCCGGGCAATGCCCGGCTTTTTGGTCTGGCTGGTTGTTTAGGCTTTGGCCAGGTTTTCGTTGGCGAAGTCCCAGTTGACCAGGTTGTCCAGGTAGGAGGTCAGGAAGTCCGGACGTCGGTTCTGGAAATCCAGGTAGTAGGCGTGTTCCCAGACGTCGGCGACGAGTAGGGGAGTCATGCCGTCGGTGAGCGGGGTGTCGGCGTTGGCGGTTTTGACAATTTTCAGCTTGCCGCCGTCGGCTACCAGCCATACCCAGCCGCTGCCGAACTGGCCGACGCCAGAGGCCACGAAGTCTTTCTTGAAGTCATCGTAGCTGCCGAAGGCCTCGTCGATCTTGCCAGCGATATCGCCGGTTGGGGCGCCGCCGCCTTTGGGGCTCAGGCAGTTCCAGAAGAAGCTGTGGTTGTAGTGCTGACCGACGTTGTTGAACAGCGGTCCGCCTTTCTTCTTGGCTTCCTTGACCAGGTCCTCCAGGTTGTCAGCGCTGAGTCCTGCCTCATCCAACAGCTCGTTGCCTTTGCTTACATAGGCGTTGTGGTGTTTGCCGTGGTGGAACTCCAGTGTCTCGGCGGACATGTGTGGCGCGAGTGCGTCCTTGGCATAGGGAAGGTCAGGTAATGTCAGGCTGCTCATAATTTCCTCTCAGTTCGGGATTAAAATCCGTGCAGTAGGGTTTCATGAAACATGAGAGCCAGACACCTGGCTTGGCTCACTCACAAAACGTGACTGCGATTCGGTTCTATTCTAACAGAATAGGTAACACTTAGAACGTCAGACCGGGCAGTCTGGTTCCACCCGGGTTGTACAACGCCCGGCTGATGCGGATGTCAGGACAGTTGGCGTATGCCGTTGAATTAACCGATAATAACCGCCCATGAGAGATAAAGACGATTTACACGATATCCCGCCGCTGGTGCCCGACCGCGATGATGTGGACAGCCACATCAGTGGAAAGCGCTCGCGAAGCCAGCAGATTGTTCGCCCGGCTAACTCTTCCAGGGCCGGAACTGCCACCAGTAGCTGGCCGATCCGGGTGGTGTTGATCCTGCTGACCTTTGCGGTGGCGGGCGGCGGTTATGGCGCCTACTATTTCTACGATGTCTACCAGACCGACCTGCGCCAGGCCAACCTGCGCATCAGCGATCTGGAGACCCGGCTGGCGCTGATGGGTGAGTCTGCCGAGGAGTCAGACAATAGCCTGATGGAAGACATTAATCAGACTATCGAGCAGTATGACTTGCTGTGGGCTAACTGGCGCGCGAACAACCGGCAGTTTACCGATATCGAGTCGGAGATCGCCCGCCTCAAGCTGGCCAACGAGGGCCAGGATGAGATCGTCAATAACAACAGCCAGCAGCTGGCCCAGACCCAGGAAGCGGTGGGTCAGGCCAATGCCCGGCTCAACAGTCTCGGTACTGAGGTGGAATCATTGGGCCAGAATCTTGCCAGTCTGGATTCCAGTGTGAATGAGCTGGCGGGGATGAGAAACGAACTGGCGTCCCTGCGCCAGACGCTTAATAGCGGTGACTCCACCATCGGTGGCCTGATGGGACGCCTGGAATACATGGAACAGTCCATGGAATCAGTCAATGCCCACCGCCTGCAGGTCAACGAGAGCCTGTTTCGCCTGCAGGAAACTGTGGAACAGCTGCAGCGCCAGCTGGGCAACAACGGCGATTAAGGCTGCGGCTTGCCGGGAGTTGTGCCTTGCAAGCCAGACTAGTTCAGTCTATTTGCCCGTGAAACGCGGTTCCCGCTTTTCCACAAACGCAGTTACGCCTTCCTTGAAATCCGGCCGCGCGGCACAGTCGGCGAAGTACTCTGCTTCGGCCTGTAGCTGACTTTCGAATTCACTCTCCAGCGACCGGTATAGCAGCGCCTTGGTGTTGCCGTATACGTGAGTTGGCCCGTTGGCCAGGCGTTTTGCCAGATTCGCGGTTTCCGCCTCCAGCTCAGCCTCGGGCACGACAAAATTGATCATGCCCATGTCTTTAGCCTGATTGGCATCAAAGCGATCACCCAACAGGGCAATTTCCATGGCTTTCTTGATACCTACCGCACGCGGCAGATGGAATGAGGATGAGCCATCCGGGCTGGTGCCGATCCGGCAGTAGGCGAGAGTAAAAAAGGCATCGTCGGCAGCGATAATCAGATCGCAGGCCAGCGCCATACTGACACCGGCCCCCGCAGCCGCACCCCGGCAACTGGCAAGCACGGGCTTCGGCATCCGGCGCATGGCATACATGATCGGGTGCAACTCGTGAATGCGCAGGAGGAATTCCTTGCGAATCTCTTCGGGCGACTTCTGTACCGAATCCGCCATCCCTTTGACATCGCCACCGGCCATAAAGTGTTCGCCGGCGCCGGTAAGGACCACGCAGCGTACCGAATCGTCATGCTCGATATCGTGGAGGACTTCGGCAAGCTGGGCGCGCATCTCCATGCTCAGGGCATTACGCGCTTTGGGGCGGTTCATGGTGAGCGTAGTGACGCCATCGTCGTGGGAGACTTCGAGATCGGCCATGGTGTTTTCCTGTTCTTCGGCAAGTGAATCGGGCGTCAGTATACCGAAATCCCGGGAACACGGGAGCAAAACAGCCACAGAGGACAGTGGCAGACCTGGGGGTAAGTCCTGAGAGTAAAGAGTGGTGCAGCTAAAATCGGGGTAGAACCCTGAGTGTGCATCCCAAGACTAGCGGATTAAATGAGTACAGCCCTCGAGGATGATTTTGCATAGCTATTGCGCTAGCTCGTGCCTTCTTTGGCCCAGGTCAAGCTGGCCCAGAAGATGCGCATCAAAATCCGGGAATGACGACGAGCCTACCTGAATTTATACAGGGGACTCTTGTTATCCGAAACCATGGGGTATCAGCGTCCCCTGGGGTTCAGGAGAAGGCTGGTAGAGCCCTCCTACGCCAAGGCTACGGAGGGCAGCCTCCTCCCTAACGTGCTTCGCCTGGCTGCGCCAGACGAAGCACAAAGTGCGAAGGCTGGTGCGGACGGGGAGACTTGAACTCCCACACCTTGCGGCACTAGAACCTAAATCTAGCGTGTCTACCAATTCCACCACGTCCGCATGACGAGGCCGCGTATTATACCCAAACTCCCCAGCCTTCCAAGTCGCATCGCACTGAGCCAGGTTTAGCTGGCTGTTAGCCGGATCGGTTTGGGCGATTGTCTACCCGTGAGGCGTTCGCTGACTGGCGACGAGATCTTGGTCTGGGTCCTCCAGCAGCTGTTCAGATGAGCCAGGGGGTTATCTGGGCGGTTGCCTGGGGTGGGTGTTGTGGCTATGCTGGTTTTATGAAGAATCCGTTTCGCACAGGGCAGAAAGACGTCGTTTCCCGATCAGATTCCGGGTCCGGGAAAGACCGGCATCCGGTGTCGGGGAAGTCGGCCAAGAAAGATGTTGAAGGCTTCCTGTCGAAGCTGGCGGCGATGCCGCCGACGGCAACCCGGGCCGGGGAAGCGCGGCTGGTGTTTGCGCTGGATGCTACCGCCAGTCGACAGGCGACCTGGGATGTGGCGAGCAAGCTGCAGGCCGAGATGTTTGTCAGTACCCGGGCGCTGGGTGGACTGAATATTCAGCTTTGCTATTTTCGCGGCTTCGGTGATTTCTTTTCCAGCGACTGGCAAAGCGACGGTGATGAGCTGCTGAACATCATGACCGGTATTCGCTGCCAGGCGGGGGCGACGCAACTGGGGCGATTGCTGCGCCACGCCGTGGATGAGAACGCCCGGCAGAAGCTTAAAGGCGTGGTATTTATTGGTGATGCCATGGAAGAAAATATTGATCAGCTGGCGAATCTTGCCGGCCAGCTTGGTCTGCTCAATGTCCCGCTCTTTATTTTTCAGGAGCGCGGCGATCCTCACGTACGCCAGGCGTTTCAGGAACTATGCCGACTCTCTGGCGGGGCCTACTCCCAGTTTGACGAGGCCAGCGCCGATCAGCTCAAGGAACTGCTGCGCGCCGTTGCCGTGTATGCTGCCGGTGGCTTGAAGGCGCTCAAGGATTTCAGCAAGCAATCCAATCGCTCGGTAAAGCTGTTGGAACAACAGCTGAAAAAATAAACAGGTAGCGACTGGACTATGATTTTTCGATTGCTTGGGCTCGTGGCCCTGCCGGTGCTGGCCTACTACCTGGTTAAGGCTGTTAACAAGCGTTATACGTTAACGCCCCGTCAGCAGCGTATTCTGTTTTTTATCGTCGCGGCGCTGCTGGTGATTGGCGTGCTGATTATCATGGGCCGGCTTCCGGTGCATTTCATTGTTGCGCCCTTGGGCGCCATCGCCGCCTTTGCTCTTCGCTTCCTGCCCACCTTGTTGCGCCTTGCGCCGTTCCTGTCGATGTTCAAATCGCGGATGGCTGGCGCCACCGGCGGTAAGCGCTCTGGCAACCAGAGCTCGAAGATTCGCACCGAGTACCTGGCCATGGAGCTCAAGCACGAAACCGGCGATCTGGAGGGCACGGTGTTGAAAGGCCAGTTTGCCAATCAGCCGCTGTCCAGCCTGAACCTGGAACAACTACTGGCGCTGCGCACCGAGTGCCACGATGACGCCGACTCGCTACAGGTACTGGAGGCCTATCTCGATCGGACTCACGACCAGTGGCGCGAGCAGGCCGGGGACAGCGGTGAAAATTACGCACCAGACTCAGAATCCAGCATGACCCGGGAACTCGCCCTGGAAATCCTGGGTCTCGAGGGTGAGCCGGATAAAAAAACCATCACCAAGGCGCATCGCAGCCTGATGCAAAAAATGCATCCTGACCGCGGGGGTTCTGGCTATCTCGCCCAGAAGGTGAATGCCGCGAAAGACTTCCTCATCAAGCAGCTGTGATTCGCACGCCGGGCATCCCGTGCGCTGGCAATGATAGAATGCGGTCCCGAATCGCTGGCCCGGCCAGCGCCGTCGATCCCGAATTCGCTGAATCCAAACCAGGAGCCCCGCATCATGACCCTGATTCGCAACGAAGACTTTATTCAAAGCGTTGCCGACGCTCTGCAGTACATCTCCTATTACCATCCGCTGGATTTCGTCAAGGCGGTGCATGAAGCCTACGAGCGAGAAGAATCAACCGCGGCTAAAGATGCCATGGCTCAGATCCTGATCAACTCCCGTCTCTGCGCTGAAGGCCATCGGCCCATCTGCCAGGACACTGGCATTGTCACCGTGTTCCTGCGTATCGGCATGGATATCCAGTGGGAGGGAGGCATGGCGGTGGCCGACCTGGTCAATGAAGGCGTGCGTCGGGCCTATCAGAATCCGGACAACGTATTGCGTGCCTCTATCCTGGACGATCCGGCGGGTGCCCGCCGCAATACCAAAGACAACACGCCGGCGGTGATTCATATGGAACTGGTGCCGGGGAACACTATCGACGTGCGCCTGGCAGCCAAAGGGGGTGGTTCCGAAAACAAGGCGAAGATGGTGATGCTCAACCCCAGCGACAGCATTGTTGACTGGGTGGAGGCCACCCTGCCCACCATGGGCGCGGGCTGGTGCCCGCCCGGCATGCTCGGTCTCGGCATTGGTGGTACCGCGGAAAAAGCCGCGGTGCTGGCCAAGGAATCGCTGATGGATCCCATTGATATCCACGAGCTTCGCCAGCGCGGGCCGGCAAATCGCGTCGACGAGCTGCGTCTGGAAATCATGGACCGGGTCAATGCACTGGGCATTGGTGCCCAGGGATTGGGCGGATTGACCACAGTCCTGGATGTGAAGATCAAGGACTATCCCACTCATGCGGCGTCATTGCCGGTAGCCATGATTCCCAACTGCGCAGCCACTCGCCATGCGCATTTCACCCTGGATGGCAGTGGTGTGGCTGAACTGACGCCCCCGAGCCTTGCCGATTGGCCGGAGATTACCTGGGATGTCGGTCCGCGCGCCCGTAAGGTCAACCTCGATACCGTGACCCGCGAGGAAATCGCCAGCTGGAAGCCGGGCGACACCCTGCTGCTGTCAGGCAAAATGCTGACCGGCCGCGACGCTGCCCACAAACGCTTGTTAGGCATGCTGGAGAATGGCGAACCGCTGCCAGAGGGTGTGAATTTCAAGGACCGCTTTATCTATTATGTGGGCCCCGTGGACCCGGTGCGTGATGAGGTTATTGGACCGGCCGGTCCAACAACCGCCACCCGCATGGACAAGTTCACCGGACCCTTGCTGGCGCAAACCGGCTTGATGGGCATGATTGGCAAAGCCGAACGGGGTCAGGTGGCTATTGATGCCATCAAGGAGCACGGCGCGGTGTATTTAATGGCGGTTGGCGGTGCCGCGTACCTGGTATCCAAGGCTATTCGCGCGGCACGGGTGGTAGCATTTGAAGATCTGGGTATGGAAGCCATCCATGAGTTTGAGGTGGAGGAAATGCCGGTGACCGTGGCTGTAGACGTGAACGGCGATTCGGTGCATCGCAGCGGTCCTGCGCACTGGCGCAAGCGGATCGCTGAGGCGCAGCCGGTCGAGGTGGTCTGACGCGGCGATCTGAATTCCCGGGCGGACCGCTCGGAGCCGCTTCTCAACGCTGGCTAAGGGGCATGAAACTGAGGGACAGCAGTGCCAGCGGCTCAGTCCTTGTCGACCATGTCCGGGTAGTGAGTGGGTATCGCCAGGGACACCTCGGCCGCGTAGCCGCGAATGCGAACCGCGTCGCTGCTCATGTCGATGTCTTCGAAGCCGAGTACCTCATGGTCGAATTTGTAGATCGTATCGTTCTCGCCCGCCAGTGCCCGCTGGTCATAGCTGTTAATCTGTTCCTGCACGGCTTCGTGACGTTGTCGATACTGGGTAAGCGAGGCTTTGCCATGACGTTTGGTGAGCATCTTCAGGGTTACGGCCGGTGACAGTACCGAGGCACTGGCGTTGTTGCCGCCAAACCCCTTGGAATTAATCAGTACGGCATCCATCCCGTCTGCACCCACCTCGGTGTGCTTCAATAAGAAATCCAGGCGCGAACTGCTGACATCGTCAGCCAGCCCATCAACGCTGGTTATACCCGGTAACCAGCCATCGGCAAACACGCCAAGACTGGCGGCAAGCTGGTCCCCGGCTGACGATGCCAGCGAGTGACCCAGATAGGTTTTCACTGCCGCCACTGGCCACTGCTCAATACCGAACGCGGCCGCTACTTCATCCAGAATATGGGATTCGGTCTGACGGTTCTGGGGCGTGCCAGTGCCGTGAGCCTGCACGTAGCTGCGCCGCTGCAGGGCCTGGTCGCCGATAACTGCGCGGGTCGCCGCAGCCGCCTTGGCCATGGACAGATAGTTACCCAGGCCGGGGCCAGCTATGGATTTTTTGTGCCCGTCGGCGTTGATGAACACATCGTTGACCGAGCCCAGCACGCTGCAGCCCAGTTCCAGGGCCAGGCTATCGTCCATCAATATTGCACACTGCGCCGATTCCGCCAGCGTGAAACCGCAATTATTACCGAACGGCCGGCAGGCGCGACGATGATCAAGAGCTTCATCGGCGCCAATCCCATCGAGACTGCGCAGGCCGGCGTCATCGGCCAGGGCGCCCATGTTGGCGAAACCTTCGAATACCTCAGGCACCAGGGGTGCTTCGCTGGTGCCGACAATGACCAGGCGGTGACTGCCGGTCTGGATGTCGCGAATACCCTGGCGCAGGTTGTAGAGAAACGTGGCACAGGCGGCGACGTTGGTGCCGGTGGTGCCGAGGTTGCCAAGCAGATAGGCGTTGATAAAGTCAGCGGGCATTTCTGCATAGCCCAGCGGTAGCTGTTTGGAACTGACCTTCTTGCCCAGCAAGCGGGCCTGCAGCATGCCGCCGAAGCCATTGCCGTCCAGCTGGCCAAGACCGCTGCCGGCGTAAACGCTGATTTGGTCGGCCGGGACCCGACCGCGAATTTCTGTCCAGTCCACACCCAGTGAGTTGATTGCGTCAGAGGCCGCGTAGACCATGAGCTGCAAGGCCCGGGGATGATTGCGTGCCTGATAGAGGCGAGCCGGATCAAAGCCACTGGGCAATTGCCCGGCACTGTTTACTGAGCTTTGGTGCTGGCTGGGCAGGATCACCTGCAGATTGTCACTGGCGCGAACCCAGACCTTGTCATCCGGGGCATCATGGTCGGTGACGATTTGCCAGCCTGCGGGCAAGGGGGTCGGGAGATGGCGACGGCGGATTTCAAATTCCAGCGGGCTGTCACCGGCGGTACTCAGGGTTGCCGGCCGCAGACTTGTCAGCGTCCCGGGGTCGAACAGATTCGATTCCAGTTTGCGAATCAGGGTTTCATCCAGCAATTGGCCGGTCAGCTGGTGCAGGTACTCATCATGTTGCACCTCGGCTCCCTGGGCATTGCGCCATTGCTGGTCGCGCTGCGTCAGTTTGCCGGTCAGGGCCGCGAGACTGTGCAGAGTACGCTGCTGGGCAGCGGCTGGCAGCGCCGAATACACCAGGCGGCGATAGCCGTGATGCGCGGAGCTGCGTCCGGCCGCGTTGATGCCACCGAGGGCGGTAATAATGGGTAAGGGCACCATGGCTGATCGAGTCCCGTGAAATTAGTAGGAACTATAGTGTGGCAGACATCGATAGAACTAGTTTGAATTAGCCATAAATTATGGCGTATTAGCCACGGGATGTCTCTGTCCGCACGCTTGCATCCGGCCGGGCGCCCACATAGCATGAATCCCTTCCAGAGCAACAGAGACCTATCCCATGCAAGTGTTGAATACCTTCAAGTTACTGGCTGCAGCCTTGGTGCTGTCTGCCCCGGGCGTGATGGCCCAGGACCGGTTCGCCAATGTCAGCATCGAAACTGTGCCGGTGGCAGGAAACATCTCTATGCTCGTGGGGCAGGGGGGTAATATCGGTGTGTCGGCAGGTGCTGACGGGATCCTGATTGTTGACGATCAGTATGCACCGCTGGCGGACCGCATCCGCAGTGCTCTGGCCGAGCTCGGCTCCGATGTTCCGCGGTTTGTCCTGAACACCCATTTTCATGGCGACCACACCGGCAGCAATGCCGATTTCGGCACCGACAGCCTGATCGTTGCCCACGAAAATGTGCGGGTACGTTTGGCGTCCGGTGACGCACCGGCCCCGGCGCTGCCAGTGGTGACTTTTGATGACGATGTCACCATCCACTTTAACGGTGAAGACATCACGCTGATTCATATGCCCAGGGGGCACACCGATACCGACAGCGTGGTAATGTTTGCAGATTCCAACGTGATTCACATGGGTGATCATTTTTTCAATGGTGGTTTTCCATTCATCGACCTGGCCAATGGCGGCACAGTGCAGGGCTATATCAGCAACCTGGAAAGGGCCCTGTCCTGGATTGCCGAAGACACAGCAGTGATACCCGGGCACGGACCGCTGGCGACCAAGGCCGATTTACTGGATTTTTATAACGTGGTGCGCGACACCGTGACCGACATTCGGGTCATGAAATCGCAGCGTATGAGTCGCGAAGAGATCGTCGCGGCAGGACTGGACCCCAGGTATCAACGCTGGGGGCAGGGGTTTATCAATGAGCAGCGCTGGATCGAAACCGTATTTGACAGCTACCCCCGCTAACCATGCCGCAGAAACCGGTACGGCTTTCGCCCGGCGAGTGGCCGCGATCCACCGTGAGTTGGGCATTGGTTCCGACTATATGGCGAACTGTAAATTGCCGCTGTATCCAGAACCTGCGCAACTGGTAGATACGGAGCCGGACTACTACGGGCGCCCCCAGCGCCTTACGCCGGAGGCTTTTGCCGCCTGGCAGGACATGAAACAGCGGGCAGCCGCTGAACACATCACTCTGCACCTGATATCTGCATTCCGGGACCTGGAATACCAGCAAGGGCTGATTGCCAGGAAACTCGCCGCAGGGCAGCCATTAGCGGAAATTCTGCGCGTCAATGCCGCCCCCGGTTTCAGCGAGCATCACACCGGGCGGGCCATTGATGTCGGCACTCTGGGCTGCGAGGCTCTGGTTGAGGAGTTTGAAAATACGGTTGCTTATCAATGGCTTGAGGCCAATGCCGCGGCTCACGGCTTCGACCTGAGCTTCCCGCGCGGCAATCCCTATGGCATTGACTACGAACCCTGGCACTGGTGCTTTAAAAATTCTTCCTGACAGGGTTAACAATTTGATGACAAAGGAGTAATCTGAAAACCATAGTTAGTGAAGGAGGGGTAATGCCAGCGCAACATTGTCTGGTAATGCAATCTTCCAGGGCGCTGAGTGCAGAGCCCGGCCGAGTGCCATCAACCATAAAGCCAGCAACTCGATTTGCTACTCCGGCACATTCCGGACTAACAAGCTGTGCTGGTGTTCTCCGGACCGCTAGGCGGTCCATCCCCCGGGTCATGTCCATGACCCTGACACGTTTCTCTGCTGTTCCTGTCACGAACCCGGCCGCCAGCTGCATTGCCGCTGTTGCGACCGCGTGCCCTGTGAGTCAGGTCCGTGCCTCGGAACGTGTTCGTGCCAGCCGGAGCAATCAATACCTACTCGATTCATAAATTTTTTATCAGGACAGGAGGCATACCGAGCAGTTGCTACAGCCAACCGTATGATTCTATAAACCAGGAGAAAGATATCTATGACCAATGAATTCCAGGTTACCTATCACAACATCGACCAAACCGAAGCAATCAACGACGCAGTAAACAAGCGAATCGCCAAGCTGGAGCGTTATTGTGATCAGATTATTACCGGTCGAGTTGTATTGGACTCTCCCCACAATAATCACCACAAGGGGAAGGTCTACTCGGTCGGGCTCGAAATTCACACTCCTGCAAAGGAAGTGCGCGTCAATCAGGATCAACACGACAATCACGCGCATGAAGATCTTTATATTGCCATCCGTGATGCGTTTAACGCGGCGGAGCGGCAGCTCAAGGACATCGACAAGAAGCACCGTGCCGTGCCTCACCACCAACTGGATGCCATCGCCCCCGATGCACCGGTCTAGCAGCAAATAGAGCGAAGTATGGAAAAGCAGTTAACCACTGAACTCGAAGCCGCCACTTTTCGGCGGCTTCTCAAACACCTGGACGAGCACAAGGACGTTCAGAACATTGACCTGATGAACCTGGCCAGCTTTTGCCGCAACTGCCTGTCAAAATGGTATGTGGCGGAAGCGTCCGAGCGAGGTGTCGACATCGACTACGATGAGGCCCGTGAAATCGTTTATGGCATGCCTTATGCCGAGTGGAAGGCCAGGTATCAGCAGGAAGCTTCGCCTGAGCAACTGGCCAGTTTCAAGCAGCAAACCAGTTAGGGGACCTCTGATTAATTCTATCGACGCTCTGGAGGCCCCTCCGGGCGGGGCCTGTCGGGCGCCACTGCGTCGTTGTCCCGCTTGGCAAGGGATTGGCCATTCCCTGCGCGTGACGCCTGGCAGTAGCGCCCGACAGACTCCCGCAGAGCACCGGTAGAATTGATCAGAGGTTCCCTAGCCTTATTCAATCAGCCTTAACTGGCTGGACAAGCCACCTGTGGCTGGCCGGGAATTCACCCCGGCTGGTTGCCGGTTTGTGCCACGAATAGCTTGTTGCGAACCAGGCGCCGGTATTCGTTTGGGGTGATGGCATTGAGTTTCTTGAACAGCCCCGTGAAATAGCTGGCATCCTGGTACCCCACCTGATCGGCCACTTCTGCGATCACCAGGTTGCTCTGTTTTAACAGATCCTTTGCCTGGCTGATTCGCAGATCCTGAAGGTATTGCAGGGGCGTGGTGTTGGTTGCCTGTTTGAAGCGCCGATTCAGCGAGCGCACACT
The DNA here is from genome assembly GCA_965212375.1 of uncultured Pseudohongiella sp. Taxonomy (GTDB): domain Bacteria; phylum Pseudomonadota; class Gammaproteobacteria; order Pseudomonadales; family Pseudohongiellaceae; genus UBA9145. The sequence continues at coordinate 983,769 of OZ243108.1, forward strand.
GAGTTGGAAGCGTCTGGCTATGTTGGCCACCGATACCGGTTTCGTGTAGTTATCCTGAATCCACTCCTGCACCTTGATAATGGTTTCATCGTGATGCGTGCTGCTCTGATCTTCATTGAGCAGTAAGGACTCGTAGGAGCGCTTCAACTCATGGGTAAAGTGACGCGCGACCTGGCTGGCTATGGCATCGGAGAAAAGCAGCGCGACGAAGTGCTGCATTATGTCGCGCGCGGCATTGACGCTCCCGGTGCAGAATAGCCGCTGATCGTGTGTAATGAAGCGCTTGCGCTGCAGTTTAACTCTTGGGTGAAGCTTGCTGAACAGGTCGAAATGTCGCCAGTGCGTGGTTGCGGGACGATTGTCCAGCAAGCCTGTGGCGGCTATGAAAAACGTGCCGCTGGCAATACCGCATAACGTGGCACCTTGATCGTATTGCTTTATCAGCCAGTCAACTATTATCTGGTTGCGACGTACCGCGGCACGCGGGTTGCCCCAAAGCCCTGGTATGAATATCAGGTCAGTCGTGTCGATGCTGCCAAGTCGCGCCGGACAATGTACCGATAACCCGCCATTCAAGGTCATGTCGCCGACCTTGCTGCCAGCGAGTTGCACGGTGATGCCCAGCTCCGGGCGGCGCTGGGCCCGGGCAATGTCATTGGCCGCGTTGAGCATTTCCAGCGGAATCGTCACGGTAGAGCCCAGCGCCCCGGGGATCAGCAGAATCGTGACGTGTCTGCGGCGCATAGCTCAGTACTCGTAGTCGATGGCGAGTACGTAATACTCACGGTGCCCATTCGGGGTTTCGATCTCGATCTCGGTATCGATGCGTTTCCCGAGCAGCGCCTTGGCCATCGGTGAATCGATGCTGATGAAACCGCGCTGTGGGTCGATTTCATCGGGGCCCACCAGGCGATAGCGTTGGCTGTCACCGGCCTCATCCTCAAGGGTGACGTAGGCGCCAAAATAAATACGGTCGGTATCGTCAGGGGGTTGCGACACCACGGTCACCTCATCAAGACGTTTACTCAGGTAACGCACCCGTCGATCGATTTCCCGCAGGCGACGCTTGCCGTAGATGTAGTCGGCATTCTCGGAGCGGTCGCCCATGGCGGCTGCCTCGGATACCGACTGGGTTACAAGTGGACGCTCCACTTTCCAGAGCTGGTGCAGCTCCATTTTCAGGGCACGTTCGCCTTCGTCGGTAATGTACTTGGCGCCAGGTTTCTGGGGGGGACGGTATCGGCTCATGGTGCTGGGTTCTGTTGGCTGGCTGTTATTGGGAGGCTGACGGCTTTATGTTGAGCTAAAGGCTCTAATCCAGGCTAAGGGCTCTAATCCAGGCTAAGGGCTAATTGGTCGGCACTGACTGGACCGGGTTCAGCATCCGCTTCCGGCGTCAGCCGCACGCCGACTCCCAGGAGTCGCACGGCCTTGGCGCCTCGGGCAAAGCCTGCGCTGCACAGTGCGATAAAGTTTTCCAGCTCGGTATTGCCGGATACTGTCTCAACAGTGGTCTGGCTGAAGTCGCGAAATTTAATCTTGATAAACTGTTTGTGAATATTATACGGGCGGTCCAGACGCTGCAGTCGTTTTTGCAGCTGTGCTGTTAATCGGGGTAGTTCCGCCAGGCAGGCTTCGAGATCGGCCAGGTCGTGGGCATAGGTGTTTTCGACGCTGACCGACTTGCGAATCCGTTCGGTTTGCACGGGGCGTTCATCGATTCCCCTGCTGAGTTGGTAGAGCCGCTGTCCAAACGAGCCAAAGTGTTGGTGTAATTCGTCCTGCTCCAGGGCGCGCAGTTGGGCGCAGGTGTTGATGCCAAGGCCGTGCATCTTCGCCGCCGTGACTTTGCCAACGCCGTGCAGTTTTTTTACCGGCAGTTGCGCGACGAAGCTGTCGACCTGTTCCGGACGAATGATGAACAGGCCATCGGGTTTACGCCAGTCGCTGGCAATCTTGGCGAGAAACTTGTTGGGGGCAACCCCGGCGGAAATCGTGATCCTGACCTCCTGCTTCACTGCCTGGCGGATGCTTTCGGCTATCTGGGTGGCGCTGCCGTCATGCTGCCGACACTGGCTGACATCCAGGTAGGCCTCGTCGAGGGACAAGGGTTCAATAACATCGGTGAAGCGCTGGAAAATATCGTGGATGCGGGCCGAGGCCTGGCGATACTTTTCCATGTCGGGTCGGATAATGATCAGGTCGGGGCAGCGCTTGCGCGCCTGCGCTGCTGACATGGCGGAATGAATTCCGAACTCCCGCGCCTCGTAATTGCAGGTCGCAACCACACCCCGCCGCTCCGGTGAGCCACCCACGGCGATGGGTTTGCCCACCAGTTCCGGATTGTCGCGCATCTCAATGGAGGCATAGAAACAATCGCAATCACAGTGAATGATTTTGCGCACGGTCGCCCGGTCCAGTGGTTGGCATACAAATTAAGGACCCTCTGACTAATTCAGAGGGTCCTTAAACTAACCCACGGCGATGCCCCTGTAAATGCGCCAGCGGCGGTCGAACTCAGCTGGAAGCGGTTTAACCGTTGTTGCTGGCGAACTCGCCCATGAAATCCACCAGTGCCTGGCAGCCTGCCAACGGCATGGCATTATAGATCGAAGCGCGGGCCCCGCCGACGTCCCGGTGACCCTTGAGCGCATAGAGGCCTGCCGCTTCAGCTTCTGATACGAAGTTGCCCAGCAGATCTTCATTGGCCAGGTTGAAGGTTACATTCATCATGGAGCGATGAGCAGCTTGGGCAACGGGTATATAGAAATCATTGCTGTCGATAAAATCGTAAACCAGTTTGGCTTTGGCTTCGTTACGCGCTTCCATGTCGGCGACCCCGCCTTCCTTCTTCAGCCACTCCAGTACCAGAGACATCATGTAAATGGCGAAGGTATTGGTGGTGTTGGCCAGTGAGTGTTGTTTCTCGTAGACACGGTAATCCAGAAGTGCTGGTGTTTCCGGCAGAGCATGGTCGAGCAGGTCTTCACGAATAATTACCAGCGCCAGTCCTGACGGCCCCAGATTTTTCTGTAGCCCGGCAAAAATCACACCGAACTGGCTGATATCGATTTTTCGCGACAGAAACTCTGAGGTCATGTCCGCCACCAGCGGCACATCGCCAGTATCCGGGAAGCTGTTCCAGCGGGTGCCGAACAGGGTGTTGTTGCTGACGATGTGCAGGTACGAGCTTTCCGGATCGAGGCTTGCGGAATCAAAGTCCGGGATATAGTTAAAATTCTGGTCTTCGCTGCTGGCTATATCCACAGCCGTGCCGTAGCGGGCGGCTTCCTTGCTGGCTTTTACCGCCCAGTTTCCGGTCAACACGAAAGATGCCTTTCTTGCCGGGTTGCGATTGATGAGGTTCATCGGTACCGCCGAGAATTGCATCTGTGCGCCGCCATGGACATACAGAATCTTGTAGTTCTTGGGAATATTGGCCAGTTCGGTCAATAACTCATCGCAGCGATTGATTATTGCGTCAAATTCCTTGGAGCGGTGGCTTATTTCGATGACCGATGCGCCCATGTTCTTATAGTCGAGAAATTCTGCCTGGGCTTTCTCCATGACTTCGAGGGGCAGCATCGCGGGTCCGGCGCCAAAATTGTAAACTCGTGACATAGTGGGTTCCTGGTAATGGGGTTCCTGATGTTGGGTGGATAAACTGTGTGAATAAATTTTACTAAGTGTGCAGTCAATCATTGTTCGCTAATGGTTTACAGCACGGTAACCTTGATAACGTTGTCGATTTCCCGAATTGCCTTGAGCGCCGATTCCGAGGGCACGCTCTCCAGATCGATCAGGTTGTAGGCAATTTCGTCCCGAGACCGGTTGAGCATATCGATGACGTTAATGTTCTGGTCAGCCAGTACGGAAAGGATCTGCCCGAGCATTTTCGGTACGTTCCTGTTGCTTACCGCCAGGCGGGTACCGGGTTCGGCGTTGGCGGCGCGATCCAGGTAGAGGCTGGGAAAGTTAACCGAGTTCTTGATGTTACCGTGTTTGAAAAAATCGATGAGCTGATCAGCCGCCATGACTGCGCAGTTCTCTTCTGCTTCACGGGTGCTGGCACCAATGTGCGGCATGGCAATCACATCGTCGCGGGCCAATAGTTCCGGACGCGGGAAATCGCTCACGTAGCGATGCAGGCGTCCAGATTCCAGGGCCGCCTGCAGGGCAGTGGCATCAACGATTTCGTCGCGGGCAAAATTCAGCAGCGTGGCACCGTCTTTCATCGCGGCAAACCATTCGCCGTTGATCAGGCCGCGGGTGGCATCCAGTACCGGCAGGTGCAGGGAAATAAAATCTGATGATGCTGCCAGCGCAGTCAGATTTTCGATGCGCTTGACCTGGCTGGGCAGGCGCCAGGCAGCTGCCACTGACAGTGCCGGATCGTAGCCCTGCACATTCATGCCCAGGCCGATAGCCATTTCCGCAACCAGAGAACCAATCGCACCCAGGCCAACGACACCCAGTGTCTTGCCAGCGATCTCGCTGCCCTTGAAGCGTTTCTTTTCCTGTTCCATTAACGCGGCTACCGATTCGTAGTCACTGTTCGCTGGTTGCGAGTGGGCAAAGTTAATGCCGGGAACAATGTCCCGGGATGCCAGCAACATACCGCACAGCACTAATTCCTTGACGGCGTTGGCGTTGGCGCCAGGGGTGTTGAACACCACGATACCGCGACTGGTGCAGTCTGCCACCGGGACATTGTTCACCCCGGCTCCGGCTCGCGCGATGGCGCTCAGATTCGAGGCCAGGGATGTGCTGTCCAGTTTATGGCTGCGCAGCAAGATGGCATCGGGATTGTCGAGCTCCGGTCCCACCTCGAATTGATCGGTGGGGAAGCGCTCCAGTCCGAGCGGCGAAAGAGTATTAAAGGTTTGTATCCTGTGCATTGTTATTCTTCCTGAAGGTTTTCGACGTACATTGCAATCGGTCACTGGCATGGGCGGCCGATGACCGACTGGAGACCCGCTGATTCATTCAGTCAGGTCTTATCCCAGCTATTCAATCGTGAGAGTTTGTTGCGGGTCGGCGTACCCGGGCAAGGTGCGCAGACTGGGAGTTTTGCTTGTATGTGGCTTATTTTTAGCCGGTAATTATGTCCTTATTCCCGGGCAAACTCCAGCCGGATTTCGGGCAGCCAGCGCCGCCCCCGGCAGCAATTTTGGATCATTCCGGCAACGCGTTATGATCACAGTGAGTAATTTCGGACCTGAAGATCAGGACTGTAAGGAGTCAGCGAGCTATGCAGGGCAATCCCGGTGAAGCAGTTGCGTTACCGACCAGGTCGGTCACGGTGCTGCGGCTGTTAGGCAATAATCCAGGTCCCATGACCGGTCCCGGGACCAACAGCTATCTGATGGTCGGACAGCAGTGTTGTCTGCTGGACCCGGGGCCAGCCGATGCGGGCATGGTCGCGGCGGTACAGGAGTCTCTGGCCGGTCGGTCGCTGGATTACATTTTGGTTACCCATACTCACCGCGACCACTCGCCGGGCGCGAAGCTATTGCAGGAAGCCACAGGCGCTGAACTGATTGGCTTGCCAGCGCCGGATGCGGAGGGTCAGGATCGCAGTTTTGTTCCGGCGCGATCATGGCGTGACGGCGAGCAACTGGATTGCGGTGACTATCGTCTGCAACTGATTCACACCCCGGGACATGTTTCCAATCATTTGTGCTATTTGCTGGTGGAGGAGCGACTGTTGTTTACCGGTGACCATGTGCTGCAGGGCACGACACCGGTGATCCTGCCGCCGGATGGTGACATGTCTGACTATCTGGGCTCGCTTGCGACTCTGCAGACCCTCGATCTGGCGATGCTGGCCCCTGGGCATGGCGAAGTGATGCACGAGCCACAAGCGGAACTGGCAAGACTGGTTGCCCACCGCCTGAAACGCGAAGCAAAAATAGTCGCGGGTCTTGAGGCCCTGGGTCGCACGGATATCGACAACCTGGTCAGGACGGTCTATGACGACGTGGCAAGTCATCTGTTGCCCTGGGCGCGCCGCACGCTGTTGGCGCACCTGATCAAGTTACAGCGTGACGGGCGGGCCGAGCAACATGAACAAAGCTGGCAACTGCGTCCAGGTGAGCATGGCTGAAGACTGCGCCGAAATTTCCGTCGAAACCAGCTGGACGCTGTACCTGTTGCGCTGCGCCGATGGTAGTTTGTATACCGGGATAACTACCGATCTCCAGCGTCGATTGCAGGAACACAATGGTGAGTTAGGCAATAGCAGGGGCGCCAAATCCCTGCGCGGCCGACAGCCGCTGACCGTTGCCTATCAACTGCCGGTGGCGAGTAAATCCATCGGGCTGCAGTTGGAGTATCGGATCAAGCAATTGCGCCGAAAGGACAAGGAGCGATTGGTGCTTGGTGCGCTTGATCCCGCAAGCCTGATACCCGGCGAGGCAGTTGCTGCCAGCGACAGTCCCCGCAGCCGAACAACAACCGACAAACCCGATAGCGAACAATCATGACTACAGTCAATTACAGTTCTACTGACGCTCCCGACTCAGCCCAACCCGGCAACAGGATTCCCGTCGGGATCAGCAGCTGCCTGCTGGGTGAGCGGGTTCGTTATGACGGTGGTCACAAGGGACATTCCTACATCACTCGCACCCTCGGTGACTATTTTGAATTCAAGCCGTTTTGCCCGGAGCTGGCTATTGGTCTGGGTGTGCCACGCAAACCGATTCGTCTGCAGCGCAGGGAAAACGGTGTGGTGCGTTGTGTGCAGATTGATGATTTCGACAAGGATTATACCGACGCGCTGGCTGAGTGTGCCAATCAACAAATAGACTGGCAGAAAAAATTGTGCGGCTACATTCTTAAAAAAGATTCCCCCAGTTGCGGCATGGAACGAGTCAAGATCTGGGATAAAGTGATGCCCAGGCGGGAGGGGTCAGGCGTCTACGCGGCACAGTTGATGGCTAACCTGCCTTATCTTCCGGTGGAGGAAGAAGGGCGCCTGGGCGACGCCGTGCTGCGTGAAAATTTTATCCAGCGGGTGTTTGCCCTGCGCCGCTGGCATCAGTTGCAGGATGCGGGCCTGACCGTCGGCAGTCTGGTTGAATTCCATGCGCGGCACAAGCTGATACTGATGAGTCGAGACCAGATTATCTATCGCAAACTGGGGCGCCTGGTAGCCCATACAACCAAGGCTAATTTGCAGGAAAATGCCAAAGAATACCTGCACGAGTTTATGGCGCTGATGAAGATCAGGGCAACCCGCAAGAATCAGGTCAACGTGCTGCAGCACATTCAGGGCTATCTCAAGAATCACCTGGACAGCGACGACAAGCAGGAATTGATGCAGACCATTGAGAGATATCGTAAGGGACAGGTGCCTCTTATTGTGCCGATTACATTACTCAATCACCATTTTCGGCGTAACCCGGACGATTACATTCTCAACTCCTATTACATGAATCCTTATCCGGAGGAGCTATGTCTGCAAAACGTGATTTAGCACCGCAACCGAAATACCGGAGCTGACTGATGGTGGAAATACAGGCAATCGATCACGTGGTGTTTCGCACTACACGACTGGCGGAAATGCTTGCCTTTTATCGCGATTTTCTGGGCTGCCCGCTGGAGCGGGAGCTTGACCCGGACGTCGGCCTGGTACAGTTGCGTGCCGGCACCGGATTGATAGACCTGGTGCCGGTGGACAGCAAGCTCGGCAAGCTTGGTGGTGGTCCGCCGCAGCAGGACGGACGCAATGTCGATCATGTATGTCTGCGTATCGCCGCGGTCGATGAAAACGAATTGCTGCAACAGCTCGATGATGCCGGTATTGAGCACAGTGAGTTTGCTGAACGGTATGGCGCCCAGGGTTTCGGTCGATCCGTCTATCTGCATGACCCGGAAGGCAATGTCGTCGAGCTGAAATTTGCGCTGACACCTCCCTGATATCCCTGAACAGGAACCGGGCAGCGTGGCTGACTGGAGAAACGCTTTCGCCAGTAGCTTGCCGGTGTCAGGCTGGCTGCTCCTGGGTGGCCGGCGCGATCTTGAAATTGATGAATCCGTAAAGCAGAGCCACGAACGGATTGATCAGATTGAAAAAGCAGTAGGGCAGGTAGGCAAATGTGGCTACCCCGAGGGTTCCCGCCATGTAGGCGCCGCAGGTGTTCCAGGGCACCAGGGGAGAAGTCACTGTACCCGCGTCTTCCAGGGTGCGCGACAGATTCTTCATGTCCAGATTGCGACGCTCATACTCAAGCTTGTACATCCGCCCGGGCAGCACTACCGCGATGTACTGGTCGGAAGTGATGATATTGGCGCCGATGCAGGTGGCGATTGTCGTGGCGATAAGGCTGCCGGTGCTGTTGACGAATGACAGGGCATAATCCACCAGGGTTCGCAGCAGACCGGTATGGTCCATGACCGCGCCGAACACCATGGCGCAGAGAATCAGCCACACGGTATTCAGCATAGAGCTCATACCGCCACGAGTCATCAGGTCATCAAGGGTTTCGTTTCCACTGGACAGCACAAAGCCATCAAAAAGGGTGTACCAGACCCCTTTGAATAGCGCCAGGAAGACATTCGGCGCGTCACCAGCGAGGGCGAGAATTGCCGGTCGCTGAAAAATCAGTGCCAGAATAACGCCCAGCATCGCGCCGGCCATGATGGTCGGAATAGGTGGAAAGCGCTTGTTGGCCATCACCAGCAGGGCGATGACGGGCAGCAGCATGAGCGGGTTAAGCGTGAAGTTTTCCGTCAGCAGGTCCATGGTGACGGCCAGATCATCGGCGTTCGCGGAGGTGTCAATATTAAGGCCAATGATGGTAAATAAAATCAGCGAAATGGAAATGCTGGGCAGGGTGGTCCACACCATGTGGCCGATGTGGGTAAACAAATCGGTGCCCGCCACCGCCGGGGCCAGATTGGTGGTTTCTGACAGCGGCGACATTTTATCGCCGAAGTAGGCGCCGGAAATAATAGCCCCCGCGGTAATTTCCACGGACAGGCCCATGCCGCCAGCAGCGCCGATTAACGCGATGCCAACAGTGCCGGCCACGGTCCAGGAACTGCCGATACTGAGGGCAATGAGCGCACAGATGATGCAGGTGGCCACATAGAATATGGCTGGGTCGAGGATCAGCAGGCTGTAGTAAATCATGGTCGGCACGGTGCCGCCCAGGATCCAGCTGCCAATCAACAGACCGACGCTGAACAGAATCAGAATCGGCTTCAGGGATACGGTAATGCCGCTGACAATGCTGGCCTCAATGTCCTCCCAGGTCTGCCCGTTGCGCCAGCCCATAAAGGCGGCCACCGCGGCACCAATGATCAGGGCGATCTGGTTGGGCCCATAGCTGGCGTCTTCGCCAAACAGGTAGACCGAGAATGACAGCAGGGCGATCAGGACGCTGACCGGGGTAAGGGCCTGCAGCACGCTGGCCCGTGCGGGTGAGTTCAGGGAATCGGCGTCTGACTGCTGAGCCTTGGGCATGGGAATATTGACAATCTCGGGCGGCCCAATGGCCGACGCTTGCAGCGGTAAAGACCCAAGAATATAGTTAATTCGCGTCAGCTGTCTAATTGGACGGTCCGGCGGGCCACAATTTACGCTATACTTGCGCCGTCCAGGCGTCGGGCGTCCAGCACATGAGCGAGGCGGCCAGCCAGGAATCGAGCAGCCAGCACCGGTGCTGCCGGGAAGCCGAAACAAGGGCAGTACGAAGCAAGAGTTATGAACCAGCAGCTATGAACCAGGCGCAAACTACAATCGACGATACCGAAACCTACATTACGGCAGTGGGGGCCCAGGCACGGCTCGCATCCCGGCAGATTGCCAGGGCGACAACCGCGCAGAAAAATGCCGCCCTGATTGCTATTGCCGATGCGCTGGACAGTGCCCGCGTAGCGTTGCTGGCTGCGAATAAACGGGACATGGAGGCTGGCACCGCGCAGGGTCTGGAGCCGGCATTGATGGATCGTCTGGAACTGAATGACGCGCGTATCGACACCATGATAGCCGGTCTTCGCCAGGTGGCGGCGCTTGATGACCCGGTCGGTGAAATCAGTGATCTCAAGTATCGTCCCAGCGGTATCCAGGTGGGACGCATGCGGGTGCCCCTGGGCGTGATTGGTATTATTTATGAGTCGCGCCCGAATGTGACCTGTGAGGCAGCCAGTTTGTGCCTGAAGAGTGGCAATGCCGCCATCCTGCGCGGCGGCTCCGAGGCACTGCATTCCAATCAGGCCATCGCCGCCTGTATTGCGGCAGGGCTTAAAGCGGCCGGTCTGGATGAGAATGTCGTCCAGGTCATTGATCGTACTGACCGGGAAGTGGTGGCGAAAATGATCACCATGCCCCAGTACATTGACGTCATTGTTCCCCGGGGTGGTAAAGGACTGATAGAGCGCATCAGTAAAGACGCCAGGGTGCCGGTCATCAAGCACCTGGATGGTAATTGTCATTTATACATTGATGATGATGCTGACCTCGACAAGGCGATCAGGGTAGCTGTAAACGCCAAGACCCAGCGCTATGGTACTTGCTGCACCCTGGAGTCCCTGCTGGTGGCCGAGTCAATTGCTGACCAGGTGCTGCCGCCCCTGGCCGAAATTCTCCAGCAGCACGAGGTCGAAATTCGTGGCTGTAGCAAGACAGCGGCGCTGATCAGCAACGTGGTGCCGGCGACGGAACTGGATTGGGAAACGGAGTACTTGGCGCCTATTATATCAATACGAATCGTAGCCGGCCTCGATGAAGCCATTACTCATATCAATCGCTATAGCTCACAGCATACCGAGTCCATCATTACCGAGAACTATACGCGCGCCCAGCGCTTCCTGCGTGAGGTGGATTCCAGTTCGGTCATGGTCAATGCCTCGACCCGCTTTGCCGACGGCTTTGAATACGGGTTGGGCGCAGAGATCGGAATCTCTACAGACAAGCTGCACGCCCGTGGTCCGGTCGGGCTGGAAGGACTGACATCGCAGAAATATATCGTTTTAGGCGACGGCCACATCAGGCAGTGACCTCAAGACTCGGTGTCTATGGGGGAATGTTTGACCCGGTGCACAACGGCCACATCGACGCCGCGCGCTTTGCGGTTTCGCTGCTGAATCTGGACCGCCTGTTATTAATTCCCTGTGCAACCCCCAACCACCGCGATCCCGCCACCGCCAGCGCTGAACATCGGCTGCGGATGCTGGCCCTGGCGATTGCCGATTATCGTAAACTGGCGGCGGATGCCCGGGAGATCGAGCGTGAAGGGATCTCCTACGCGGTAGATACTCTGGCGGAACTGCGTGACGAGGGAGACTATCAGGAGCTGGTTTTTGTCATGGGGCTGGATGCATTCAACACGCTACCCCAATGGAATCAATGGCAGCGAATTCTGGAGCTTTGCCATGTGCTGGTGCTTAATCGCGATGGCGCGCGACTGGATGAGCAGGCAGCGACGGCGATAGGCCTGGCGTCGCGTCGTGTCGACACGCCCGAAGCGCTGTTCGCCGAACACAGCGGCAGGATTTATGTCGCCGAAGATTTCGACTATGGGCTGTCGTCAACGCAGGTACGCAGCAGTCTGCGGGCTAATGAGCGCACCGAGAAGATGCTGGATGAGAAAGTACGATTGTACATTGAAGACCACAGACTTTACCGTTAAGGGCCAGACCAGCCAGCCCTTCGAACAACCAACTTATGAAGGTAAGTAAATTGAACAGCAAGAAGCTTGCGCAGGTAGCCGTTGATGCCCTGGAGGACATGAAAGGGCAGTCGGTCAAATGCATCAATGTCGAGAACCTGACCCAGATTACTGACTACATGGTGATCGCCACCGGTCGCTCCAGCACCCATATCAAGGCGCTCGCCAATGAGGTGGTGGAACACATTGAAGCCAGGGGTGGCACGATCGTCGGCATTGAGGGCAAGCTGCAGTCGGAGTGGGTTCTGGTTGACGCCGGCGATGTTGTGGTACACGTCATGATGGCGCCAGTACGCGCACTTTATAATCTGGAGGAACTCTGGAATTTTGGTGCTGATACAGACGCCGATTCCAGTTCGGAATCCACCTCCTGAGTCTCGCCCCTGGTCCTGGGTGACCGATCATGAAGATCACGCTGCTGTCAGTTGGTACGCGCATGCCGCGCTGGGTAGAAGAGGGCGTGCAGGAATATACGCGACGCATCCAGCACGAACTGGGTTTCAGTGTGCAGGAAATCCCGCTGCCCAGACGCACCAAGACCACGACCATTGAGCAGTGTATCCAAAAAGAAGGCACCGCCATGCTGAACAAATTGCCGCCCGCGGACTACGTGGTGGCACTGGATGTGGCCGGCAAGTCGTTGGACACCGCTGGGCTGGCTGACAAGCTGGGGCAGTTCCAGTCCATGGGCCGTAATGTCAGTCTGTTGGTTGGCGGACCGGACGGCCTGCACGGTGAGTGTCTGGCCCGGGCCGATGAGCGCTGGTCCCTGTCAGCACTGACACTACCCCATCCCCTGGTCAGAATCCTGGTGGCTGAGCAGCTGTACCGGGCCCAGAGCCTGCGCGCCGGCCACCCTTATCATCGGCAGTAAACCCGGCCAGAAGGCGGGTCGGCGACGGCTCTGAAATTAACGACCAATTCGCGTTACACTAGGACCAATAGCGATTTCAGAGGCACTTTTTCTGGGATTTTCACGGTCTTGTGCGTTACCGGTCAAACCACGGCCGAAGCGGCGGGCTGACCAATTTGCGCGCCAGCTACAGACCGGACCGGCGACGCCGATGACCTGATTAAGTCAGACCAATGTGCTCGCGAGCACCGCCGCGATGGCAGTGAGCCTGGTGTCGTTAGACGAGCTACCCAGGGTAAGCCCACAGTATTTCCCCAATTTGAAAGGTATGAATTGAATGGCCGGTAAATGGCAGCTGAAAGATCACGAGGCAGAGCGACGCATCTTCAATCGCCGTCTGACCGTGGCCGGTATTTTTACCTTTGTGCTGTTCAGCGCGCTGGTTGCCAAGCTGATTAATCTGCAGATTTACCAGCACGAGTATTTCTCGGCCCGTTCCGATGGTAATCGCCTGCATTCCCAATACGTGCCGCCCGCCCGCGGTCTGATCTTCGACCGCAATGGCGAATTGTTGGCCGACAATCAGCCAATCTTTAACCTCACGGTAGTGGAAGAACAGGTGGGTGACATGGATGCCCTGCTGGGGCGGCTGTCCGAATTGATAGAGCTGACTGAGGATGATATCGAGCAGTTCACGCGCCGCCTGGAGCGTAACCGTGTCCCCTTTGCCTCAGTGCCGCTGGTCTATGTGCTGAACGATCAGGCCAAGTCGCGCATTGCGGTGAACAGCCACCTGCTGCCAGGCGTGGCGATTGAGCCACAGTTTGTGCGCCAGTACCCCTACAGCGCGCTGACTGCCCACAGCGTGGGCTACGTGTCTGAGATCAATCGTCAGGAACTGGACGCGCTGAGCGATGAAGAGCGGGAGAACTACGGCGGCACCAACCACATCGGAAAATCAGGTATCGAGCGGACTTATGAGGATCTGCTGCACGGCACAGTAGGCTATGAGCTGGTTGAAAAGAACAATCGTGGCCAGGTTACCCGGCGTCTGGATCGCACCGACCCGGTAGCCGGCAAAGATTTGATGCTGCACCTGGACGCGCGTCTGCAGGTAGCAGCCGAGGCCGCGCTGGGGGATTTCCGCGGCGCTGTGGTGGCCATTGAACCCGAGACCGGTGGCATCCTGGCTATGGTCAGCAAACCGGGATTCGACCCGAATCTGTTTGTGACCGGGATCAGCAGCGTGGATTACGGCAAGCTGATCAATGACCAGGTCAATACCCCATTGTTTGATCGCACCACCAACCCCTATCCGCCGGGTTCGACAGTGAAGCCGTTTCTGGGCCTGGCTGGTCTGCAGCATGAATTTGTGGACTATGAATACGCTATCCAGGATCCCGGCTACTTTCGTCTGCCCGGTGTCTCCTACCGTTGGGGAGACTATACCCTGCGTACCGCCATCGGTGGTGGCCACGGGCACACGGACCTGCAGAAGGCGATATTCCAGTCCTGCGACACCTTTTTCTATGAGCTTGGTTACCGCATGGGTATCGACACTATGCACAGCTTCATGTCCAGGTTCGGGTTTGGCGACAACCTGACGGTCGACGTTGGCTATGCCCGGACCGGTGTGCTGCCGTCCAAGGAGTGGAAGCGCAGAACTCGCGGTGAGCCCTGGTATCCAGGTGACACAATTAATTCATCCATCGGCCAGGGCTATATGTGGGCAACTCCGCTGCAGTTGGCCACGGCAGCGGCGATCATGGCCAACAAGGGTAAGGTTGTGCAGCCGCGCCTGTTGCGGGCCGTCGAAGGTGAACCGTTCAATCCGCCGCGCGATCCCGCTATCAGCGATATTACAGTGGAGGACCAGGATTATTGGCGCTATGTCCAGGAGTCCATGACCATGGTGGTGCATCGCGCTTACAACGACACCTTTCGCGACTACGGGACCGCCTACGAAGCTATCGCCATGGCTGACCCCGACATGTCCTATACCATGGCGGGCAAATCTGGTTCCGCGCAGGTCGTTGGTATCAGCCAGGACATCATGTCCAGCGAGGACATCCAGGTGTCTGACCTGAACAAGGACCACGCGCTGTTTATTTCCTTTGCACCGGCGCTGAATCCGAACATCAAGCCACAAATCGCGGTGGCAGTGTTTGTGGAGAACGGCGAGCACGGTAGTAGCGTTGCCGGTCCCATTGCCAAGGCGGTTACGGATGCCTACCTGCTGGATATTCTGCAGCTGGACTTCGAGGCCATCGCCAATGGCGAAGAGGGCCGACAACTGATCAGTCAAGCCGATGATTAATCAGGATTTTGTCCGCCAGTCCACCGGACTACGGGTGCCGGTCAGCCGCCTTGGGCAATTCTGGCGCGCCCTGCACACTGATCCGCCGCTGCTGGTTGGTGTTCTGCTGCTCTGCGGGTTTGGCCTGCTGGTGCTGAATAGCGCCAGCGATGGCGACGCCGCTTTGCTTCGGCGTCAGGCCACCGGCATGGGGGTAGGTCTGGTTGTGATGTTCCTGGTGGCACAGTTCAATGTGCATTTTTACCGCAGTTGGGCGCCAACCATGTACGCTGCCGGTCTGGGACTGTTAGTGCTGGTGTTGTTCGTTGGCGTAGAGGCCAATGGCGCGAAAAGCTGGTTGAATCTGCCGGGCCTGCCCAGTTTCCAGCCGTCGGAGTTAATGAAATTCGTGGTGCCACTGTTGATGGCCTGGTACCTGGCCAGTCGGCCTTTGCCGCCGCGCTTCAAGCACCTGTTCTGGTCGGCGGTGATGATTCTTATCCCCGCGGCGCTGGTGGTGGTGCAAAACGACACCGGTACCGCCATCATGATCGCTATGTCCGGCATTTTTGTCGTGTTGCTGGCTGGCATTAGCTGGCGCTACGTGATTGGCGGCTTTATCGGTCTGCTGATGGTCTCCCCGGCCTGGTATTTGTTTCTTGCCCAGGAGCACCAGAAAAATCGTATTCTGACCTTCTTTAACCCCTACCGTGATCCCACCGGGGCTGGCTACAACATCATTCAGTCGCAAATAGCCATCGGCTCTGGCGGCGTCTATGGCAAGGGCTACGGCAACGGAGCGCAATCCCATCTGGACTTTATTCCGGAGAGCAATACCGATTTTATTCTTGCCGTACTGGCGGAGGAGTTCGGATTGCTGGGCGTGCTGTTCCTGATTTGCCTGTACCTGTTTGTCCTGGTGCGCGGCTTCTACATTGCCTGGTCTGCCAGGGACATGTTCAGCCGTTTACTGGCCGGCAGCATCACCCTGACGTTTTTCTTCTACGTGTTCGTGAACATGGCCATGGTATCCGGTCTGCTGCCGGTGATCGGCCTGCCACTACCGTTGATCAGCCGTGGCGGCACCGCCATCGTGACGCTTTTTATTGGTTTCGGGTTGCTCATGTCGATTCACACCCACGCCCGCAGCAGGATTATCTAAGTCACTGTTTATAATGACTATTTCCTTGAAGCAGGCGGCGTTGAGCGGGTTTCAGCGGCGGAGCATGCCGGCGCCGCTGACGATTTCGTCGCAAGAGATTAAAATAATTCTGGAAATGGACGCTAAGTAGTTAACTTTACTCATTATTCTGGAAGTTAGTTGCAAAGGAATCCCGGTGTGACCCAATTGCAGTTTCGACACTTCGCGTGCCTGGCAGTGGTTGCCTTCAGTGTGACCGCCTGTGGGCTCAGCACGCCACAAAACCCCAACGCTGGCCGCTACAGCATCAGCCAGGACCGGGCGCCGACCCGCAGCGTTGATGCGCACAGTATCCCTGACCTGGAACCACAACCGGTGTCGCGCACCCTGGCGGGGAATCGTAGTCCCTATTCGGTGCTGGGGCGCAGCTATACCGTGCTGCCTACGGAGCAGGGCTACCGGGAATCCGGCGTGGCTTCCTGGTACGGCGAGAAGTTTCATGGCCACAAGACTTCCAACGGTGAGATCTTTGACATGTACCAGGTGTCAGCTGCGCACAAGTCCCTGCCAATCCCCAGCTATGCCCGGGTGACCAATCTGGATAACAACCGCAGCATCATCGTGCGGGTCAATGACCGGGGACCGTTTCACGGCGACCGGTTGATCGATTTGTCCTACGCGGCGGCGCTGAAACTGGGCTATGCCCAGCGCGGCACAGCGCGGGTTCAGGTAGAGGGCATCGTCGCCGATCCCTGGCAGGATGCGCGCAGTGCTGGCAGTCAATCGACCACCCAGTCCAGTGCGGTCCTGGCCATGAATGGCGCAGAAACCAGCTATTTGCAGGTGGGGGCTTTCGCGCAACTGGAATCGGCACAGCGACTGCGCAGTGAACTGCAATCCATGACCCGGCGCCCGGTTATTATTCGCACGGTGAACAGTAGCAGTGGGGTTTTACACCGTGTGCGCATTGGCCCGGTGGATGATCCCGCGGAAATCGATCAGCTCACCGCGCGCGTGGTTGCCGCTCGTTTGGGAAGACCGTACACTGTGACAGAGTAACTGCAGCCGTCCAAATCGCTGGAACCTTCCTGTGCTCGCCTGGTCTATGGTTACTGAACGCGTGACCCTACCCGGTATCGGAGCCACGGCGATCACTGCGCACCTGGAACCCCAACCGGTCCCGGGTGCGACAGGCAGCCAGCATACGCAGCATGCGTTGAAAGTACTCCCCACGGGCCCAATATAACTGGCTTCCAGTCAGTCAGCAGCATCCGGCATCAAACACTCAGAACGATCAGATGGAATTCGCTATGCAAGTCCTCAAGCGCACCAAGTCCTTGTTTACCTCGACCGCAGCCACGCTCGTGCTGGCGCTGATCAGTCTCGGCGCGGCATCTGCTGCCAGCGCCCAGGCCATCATTCCGCGGCCGCCGGAAATTAACGCCAGCAGCTACATCCTGCTGGATGCCAGGACCGGCCACATCATTGTCGAAGAAAACGCCGATGAGCCGCTGCCACCGGCCAGCTTGACCAAGATTATGACCTCCTATATCGCGGTCGAGGAGATCCAGACCGGCAATCTTGGCCTTGATGACATGGTGCATATCAGCGAAAAAGCCTGGCGCATGGAAGGCTCGAAAATGTTCGTGGAAGTGGATTCCGAGGTGCGGGTCGAGGACTTACTGCGCGGGATCATCATCCAGTCCGGTAATGACGCCAGTGTTGCCATCGCCGAGCATATTGCGGGCAGCGAACAAGCGTTTGCCGATATGATGAACCAGTATGCCGAGGTGCTGGGGCTGGACAACAGCTATTTCATGAATGCCAGCGGCCTTGATACCGAACTGTACTACAACACCATGTCGGCGCGCGACCTGGCGACCCTGGCTCGGGCCACGATTCAGAATCATCCCGAATTTTATTCAATCAACGCCGAGCGGGAGTTTACCTATAACGGGATCCGCCAGAGCAACCGCAACTCACTGCTGTTCCGCGACCGCAACGTCGATGGCCTGAAAACCGGCTGGACCGACGCGGCTGGCTACTGCCTGGTGGCTTCAGCAGTGCGTGACGACATGCGCCTGATTTCCGTGGTCATGGGCACCGAGTCCGAAGAAGCCCGGGCGATTGAGACCCAGAAGCTGTTGACCTACGGGTTCCGCTATTATGAAACCCACAAGCTCTACGACCAGAACCAGATCCTGACCAATGTCCCGGTTTGGTCCGGTGAGCAAAGTGCCGTGGACCTGGGAATCACCGAGGAAGTGTATGTCACAATTCCCCGCGGCCAGGCCGAAACCATGAGCGCCACGGTCGATGTCGATGAAGTCATCCGCGCGCCACTCGATGACGGCCAGATTATGGGCGTCGTAAATGTCACCCTGAATGAAGACCTGATCTACCGCGGAGACGTGATCGCCATGCAGGCGGTGCCCGAGGGCAATATGTTCAAGCGCTTCGTGGACTGGCTGACGCTGATGTTTTCGAACCTGTTCTCCGGATAGTTACCATGACCGGAGATTCAGACAATCTGGACCAGGAAGCGCCGCGGATCGAATTTCCGTGCCTGTATCCCATCAAGATTATTGGCAAGGCCGAGCAGCAGTTCCAGGAGCGTGTTGTGGCAGTGGTGGAGCGCCACACAGGGAAGATCGATGCCGACCTGATCAAGGTGCAGAACAGCCGTAAAAACAACTACCTCTCGGTAACGGTCACCATTGCTGCCACCGGTGAGGAGCAATTGCAGAATATCTTTAGCGACCTCAAGGCTATCGACAGCGTCAAGATGGTGCTGTAGATGCTGCTGCGCGATTACCAATGGATTCAGGCCGCCCCGGCGGTGGATCAGGCCGATAGCCCGGAGCTGGTAATCCGGCGTCTGGGATTGCAGGACTACGAGCCGATCTGGCAGTCTATGCGCTACTTGGCAGAAAACCCGAAAAGCGAGCGCAGCGATGAAATCTGGTTGCTCAGCCACAAGCCCGTCTACACCCAGGGCCAGGCTGGCCGCGCGGAGCACATCCTCAATCCCGGCAATATTCCGGTGGTGCAGGTGGACCGTGGCGGCCAGGTGACCTACCACGGTCCCGGACAACTGGTGGCTTACCTGATCCTGAATGTGAAACGACGCAAGCTCGGCGTGCGGGGCCTGGTAGATTTGATCGAGTCAGCCCTGATCAGCACCCTGGCAGACTACGGGATAGCTGCGTCAACTCGACCCAAGGCTCCCGGTGTGTACGTCAATGATGCTAAAATAGCCGCTCTTGGCTTACGAATCCGTAATGGCTGGAGCTATCACGGTCTGAGTTTGAACGTAAACATGGACCTGACACCTTTCGCCAATATTAATCCCTGCGGCTTTGAGCAACTGGCGGTGACCCAACTCGCCGACCACGTGGCAGCACACGACACCTTGCTGCAGGAAGTAAGCAAACAACTAACCGATCAGCTGCTGTTGCGCCTGGGCTACGCGCCATACTATCTACCCGGGCAGGCGGCGGAAGAAGCAGTGACTACATGACTGAACAAAGCAGTACGGCCCCGGCCCGCAAGCGACGCAATGTGCTGGTGGAAGGTGAAAAATTACGCGGTGCAGACAAGGTGCGTCGCATCCCGGTCAAGGTGATCCCGACCAGGGAATTGCCGCCCAAGCCGGACTGGATCCGGGTCAAGATTCCGGCTTCGCCCAAAGTGGCTCACATCAAGCAGAAGCTGCGTGAACACCGCCTGGCGTCAGTCTGTGAGGAAGCATCCTGTCCCAACCTGGGTGAGTGTTTTAGCAACGGCACCGCCACATTCATGATCATGGGCGAAATCTGTACCCGGCGCTGCCCGTTCTGTGACGTGGCCCACGGCAAGCCCAAACCCCTCGATGAGAATGAGCCCCGGGAACTGGCGGCGGCCATCGCCGAGATGGGCCTGCGTTATGTGGTGATTACATCGGTGGACCGCGATGACCTCAAAGACAGTGGCGCGACCCATTTCGCGCAATGCATTACCGAAACCCGCAGTCACAATCCGGATATCAAGGTTGAGGTGCTGGTGCCGGACTTCCGCGGCCGCATGGACATCGCCGTAGAGATTCTCAAGGAAACCCCGCCGGACGTTTTCAATCATAACCTGGAGACAGTGCCCCGCCTGTACAAGCAGGCCCGCCCTGGTGCCGACTACCAGTGGTCTCTGGACCTGCTGCAAAAGTACAAGCAGCGCTGTCCCGAGGTAATTACCAAGTCTGGATTGATGCTCGGGCTCGGCGAAACCAAGGAAGAGGTAATGGCGGTGTTGCGTGATCTGAAGGCCCACGATGTGGACATGATTACGCTGGGGCAGTATCTGCAACCCAGTCGCGACCATCTCAAGGTAGAGCGCTTTGTACACCCGGATGAGTTTGATGAACTGCGTGAATACGGAGAGTCATTGGGCTTCAAACAGGTGGCCAGCGGGCCGCTGGTGCGGTCTTCCTACCATGCCGACAAGCAGGCGCACGGTGACAACGTTAGCTAGGGAACCTGGGCTGGCGCGCTTGTGAACATTTCCCTGCGCCACATTGTGAGCAGCCTGCTGGCGCTGCTGATGGCCCTGGCGCTGGTGCTGCTAATTGCCAGCAACCCGTCTGGCATCGGTACGCTGCCCCTAGCGGTGCGCGCGGCGCTGCTGGGGCTTGCCATTGTTGCGGCCCTGGTGGCCGTCTATCCCTTCAACCCGTTATTTCAAAAGCGACCTGGCACCTATGGTCTGGTGGTGTGCCTGCCGGCGGTTGTGCCAGCATTCGTTTACTACCTGGTTATCATGCCGGGCAAGGCCAGTGAGGAAGTCACTGCGCTGCAGTTACAGAACAGCCTGATTACCGACGGTTCCAGCAATGCCATCGTCGAAGTCGGCTTTTCCTATCCTATCTATACGCCGACCATCGAGTTCGCCAACCAGGGACTGTTCACCAGGCAGTTCAGCGTGTTCCTGCGCATGACCAGTGCCGCTGGAGAAGACGCCCTGTACCGCGGCGTGCGCAGTCGCATTCCCGGCCAGGGGCTCAACGTGGAAGCCAGTGTCCGCGGCATGCTGAGCGAGAATCAGGAATACTTGTTCAATCCGCTGCAGTTACCGCCACAGCGGCCGGTACGCGGGCGTGTGGTATTCATCATCAGCAACCTTGACGATGGCGCCTCGTTCAGCGACGCATTGCGTACGGCACGCAATGTGCAGCTGGAACTGCGGGATCCGGAAACCGGCAGTCTGGCCCTGGCCTGGCCGGTGGACCGGCCCTGATGCCGATGCTTGCCGTGGCTTCTGGTCCGCCTGGGGTAGTGGCTCAGGTTGAGAATATCGCCTGACCTGAGAGGCTCCGGGAAGAGACTGGGTACTTCGTGACCGTGAGCAGCAGGGATGCTGCTCTCGAGCCCCCAGGGATGGGTTTACGGCGTGTCTCGAAGTACCCAGTCTCTTCCCGGGACCGTTCATCTCCGAAATCAATTCAAGTCTGAGCCACTACCCCGGGCGGGCGCCAATTGATTTGCTGGCAGTCGTCGTTTAATCTGCCCACTACTGCCCTTGATAAAGCCCAATAATAATCAGGACTTACCCGCCCATGACTCGTATCAGAAACACTCACACCAAAATGGCCGTTTGCGCCGGAGTGCTGGCGACTATCAGCGCCTTCGCGATCCCGTTTACGCCAGTTAGCGCCCAGGATTTTCGCGGTCAGCGCATCGTGCAGATTCTTCAGGAACCGCGCCATCGCACGGTTCACCAGGATGGCGATATCTACCTGCTGGATGTGCAAATCAATCCCGGTGATCAGACCCTGGCTCACACCCATGATGCGGCCATCCTCTACACGTTCATTAGCAACGGCGACGGTCCGCTCAATGGTCGCGTGTCAGGCAATACCGATTATGTCGAACAGAACTTCACTCATGCGGTGTCCAATCCCGGACCCAGTCTGTTCCGAATTCTGGCGCTCACCAATTACGGTACCGGACTACCCGGTCAGAACAGTGATCGACCCAGTGGTGTTGGCGTTGAGCCACAACTGGAAAACGACTGGTTTCGCTCCTATCGCCTCACCCTTGGGCCGGGAGAGACCACCTCTACCCAGGCGCATGCCAACCCCAGCGTTATTATTCAGGTCACCGAAGGCACTGTGCATGTGTCTCGAGCCGATGGTGTAACAGCGGAGCTGGCCGCCATGGGCGACTGGACCTGGCGAGACGAGAACGCACCCTACACGATTACCAACCGCGGGCAGTCGCCGGTGGAAGTGGTGGTCAATGAGGCGCGACGCGAGGGCTAGCAGCGGTGCAGTCGCAGTTGCGGTGCCTGTCGGGCGCCAGTGCGTCGTTGTCTTGCTTGGCAAGGGATTGGCCATTCCCTGCGCGTGACGCCTGGCAGTAGCGCTCGACTGACTCCCGCCGAGCACCGGTAGAATTAATCAGGGGTTCCCCAGGTAATCTGGCTGCGCCTGGCGCTCAGTCGGGTGCTGGCCAGCAGGCAGTACCCGGCAGAAAGCAGGGCGAATAACTGCAGTGCCGGGCTGAGTACCGGGTGATAGTAAAGCGGCAGCTGGGCGAGTATCGCCAGACCAGCCAAGCGCGCCAGTTCCAGCCCCGGCGCGACACTGCGACCCTCCAGCCAGAAGCCATGAACCAGGAACGCGCATGCCAGATAGGCCACCGCCACGGCATTGGCCAGGTAGGGCTGGTTGGCGTTAAGCAGTAGCGCCAGGCTCAGAGCCACGGTCAGAATAAATTGCAGCAGGGTGTAATAGCTTGCCGCAGCGGAAATTTCCGGGTCAAAACGCTTACTGAGATCCCTTGGTCGCTTGTTGAGAGAGCATTGGCTGCGTTGGCCGGCGGGTTGCCAGCCCGGCGGCCGGAACAGCAGCTGCAGTTTGTTGCCTGATCCTCGGGTGCGCCACACATCCTGCAGCAGGCGCCAGTAGACGTGGAGATTCGCCCACAGTGGATTGAAACTGTTCAGCGGCTTGCGCAGCCCGTAAACCACCGGGTCGTCCTCACGTTCCTCCTGAAATGTGCCAAACAGACGATCCCAGACAATGAATACCCCACCGTAGTTGCGATCCACATACTGGTCATTGCGACCGTGGTGCACGCGATGACTGGACGGGGTCACCAGGAGCCATTCCACGATACCCAGCTTGGGCACATGTTCGGTGTGTACCCAGAACTGGTAGATGAGGTTGAGACTGACGACGCTGAACAGCACTTCCGCCGGATAACCCATAACGAAAAACGGGATATAAAACAGAAAGCCATGAAACTCGATGCTGGTCTGGCGCAGTGCGGTGCTGAGGTTGAAGTCTTCGCTCTGGTGATGGGCCACATGAGACCCCCAGAACAGGGCTACCTCGTGACCGAGCCGGTGTTTCCAGTAGTAGGCAAAATCGTAGAGCAGGAAACAGCTCAACCACACCCAGGCTTGATCGGCCGGCAGTTGCGCCAGCTGGAAGCGGGCCACAACCAGCTCATAAATTACGCCGGAAAATCCCAGTATTACCAGGCCCTGCAGGCGGCTCAAACTGCCCAGCGAGAGGCTGTTAATCGTGTCATTGATGCGGTAGGTGTTTTTGCTGCGCCAGTGCCCGTAGCCCATCTCCAGGAACATGAGCAGGAAGAAGAACGGGATAGCGTAAAGAATCAGGTCCATGGCGTACTGACCGGTATAGCTATTATGGATGGCTGTGGCTCATTGTAGTCGACGCTGGGGTGCTGAGCCAGGCCGAACCGGGCAGGCAATCAGACGGTGCTGCGCTTGCTGCCCAGGCCATGGTACTCGGCAATGGCGAGGCCAGCCGCGACGCTGGTAAACGGGTCGTGTTCAACAACCTTGCCGGGAAAGGTCTGGTCGAGAATCTGCTTAACTGCCGGTATCAGGGACGAGCCGCCGGTGCGGATGACCAGGTCAATGTCCCCGGCGGAAACGCCGGCGGCAGCCAGGGTATCGTGAACCGCCTCTGAGAAGCGCCCCAGCTGCGGGGCGATCATGGTTTCAAAATCCTCCCGGGCGACATTCAGCTCGATATCCAGCTCCGGGATATCGAGAGTCGCCTGGGCATGATCCGACAGCGTCGCTTTCAAATCCTTGAGCGACTGGAATACCAGGTAGCTGTAGTTATTCTTGATCAGGTCATACAGGCGCCGGAATTTTGGGGTGGCGTGGTCATCGGTCTGCAGGCGACTGAGTATCGGTGAGGTATAACGATTCTGGTTCAGCATATAGCTGACCGCCCAGTTGAGCAGTAATTCCTCATATTCCTCAAACGGAAACAGGGTTTCAATCTCCCGATCCTCACCGGCGCGGCGCCAGCGCTCACCTTTACCCAGCAGCGGAAAAAGCAGCTCGCGAAACAGGGTCTGGTCCAGGTGGTCGCCGCCGAGGCCGATGCCGTGGGTGGCTACTACCGAAAACTCACTGCTGCTGCGCTGGAGTACGCACAGGTCCAGTGTGCCACCACCGAAGTCCACGGCCAGTAGTAATTGCTCGCCGCTTGTGGGGTGATCATGCAGATAGCTGAGTGCCGCGGCGATCGGCTCCGGGTAAAAAGTCTGCTGCTGAAATTCCGCATAACCATAGGCTTCGGCCAGCAGGTCCAGCGCCGTCTGGTTGCAGTCGCGCTCGGTGCCTTCGAAATTCACCGGATGGCCAATGCAGGCATGGTCGGCGGGGTCCTTTTCGGCAGGCGAATGCTGGCGGGTTTGTGTACCCAGCTTGTTCAAGGTGTCCGCAACTGCGCGCTGGATGCGGAGCAGCAGAGGTGTAACCAGTGCCACCAGGCGGAAGGGGCGGTCAAAGACCATCAGTCGTGGGGATCTGGGATTGCCCAACAGGCGCTTGATGCCGCGGAATAACCGGCCCTGCTGTCCGCCATCCACGAAGGACTGGCCGTATACCTTCTCGGTGCCGGCTTCCTCCGGTAGGCCCTGATCGCCAATTTGTCCGGTGCTGGTTCGCCCCTCACCCAGTACTTCAGCGCTGAGCTCAACGGTGCGTCCGGTATTACTTTCAATATAGGCATCAATCGCCTGTTGCCCGGTGCTGATTCTGAAATCCCGATCGATGTAGGTTGCCGAGGGCATGATGGCTGCACCAGGTTCCAGGCGAACCAGATGGATCTGCTCGCCGTCAAACACGGCAGCGGCGCTGTTGCTGGTGCCGTAATCGACACCAATGCCCCAGGCAGATTGTGAGGTCGGCCGGTTTTTCAGGTCGCTTGAAGCGGTTGAGAATGGATTTGGATTCACGGTTTTAAGGAACGCCCAGACAAAAACTTCGGGCCCAGGAAATTAGTTTTAAGCGCGCTATCGACGCCATGTGGGTGCTACATACCGGATTGCCGGCAGCGCGCATTCAGCTTGCAGTCGAATACGTCAACGCGCCGGCAGGCAGCTTGGCTGCCTGTCCATGCCCCTGAGGCTATAAGCCGGGTGTAGCAATATTGCCAGCATGGTAGATGACCCAGTTACAGGTTGCTAGTTTACAACACTCGGGGCCAGCGGTTTAAGCTATCGGTGCCTACACGCCCATTCCATACTCGGTCCTGGCTCAGTCCGGTCCAGTTGAAGTTTCCGGGAACTTCCCCTATGCTCCTTCGGTCTACTGCGGGTGGCATTACTGGCCATCGTGGTGACCGGGCCCCGGTTCAGGTGGGCTTCGGGTAGCCGTGCTGGCGATCCGAGTGGCAGGCAAGCCAGGCAGTACCCTGATTCCACATACTTCGCCCGGGCAACTATTTGACGCAATCCTGGTGTGTGCAACCAGCAATAAGGCAAAATACAGGTTTGCAGCTCAGCAGCCACTTTTAGCGACAGCGACGAACTCAGCTCCTCATTTCAGCAACCTGTTTCAGTAACCAAATTCAGCAACTCATGTCAGCAGTCTATGTCCCGTAAATCAGCTTTTACCCGCTCTTTTCAGCGGGGGGTGTGTTCAGCAATCACGTTATTGCTGCTGGCGCCTTTTCTGGTGTCGCCGCTACAGGCGGGCACCATTGTCCGCTTCAGCACCACGGTTGGGGATTTTTCAGTGGAACTACTGGATGACCTGGCCCCAACGACGGTGGCAAATTTTTTGAACTACGTGAACCGCAATGCCTATAACGGCACCTATATGCATCGGGTGGTGGATGGTTTTGTGGCCCAGGGTGGCGGTTACCGATTCGAGCCGTTTGTGGGCCCGATCGATGTGCCAGCCGACCCTCCCATTGCCAATGAATTCAATCGTGCCAATACGCGCGGGACCCTGGCGATGGCGAAGCTCCCGGACGACCCGAACAGCGCCACCAGCCAGTGGTTTGTTAACCTGATCGACAACACCTCACTGGATACCACCAACGGTGGGTTCACTGTTTTTGGAGAAGTCCTTGGCGAGGGCATGGAAGTGCTTGACCGGATGGACGAGCTACCGGTTGTAGATCTTGGGGCCAAGGCTCCCAGCGCCCCGTTCTATACGCCGACTTTCGATAGGGATCCGCGCAATTTTGTCTACGTTAATGTGGAAACCGTGGACCGCTTCAGTTCGGCGCCGCATGTGTTCGAAGTAGCTTCAGGGCTGCTGATCACCTCGGTCAATGTCAATGACGGTGAAGAACTGGTGAGCGTTAATCTCAATACCGTGCCGGGTGCCACTGATATTGTGCTGCAGGCCAACATGGAGAGCGTGATCCCGCGTCGCGACCCCTTTACTGGAATAGCGACATTCTCAAGCACCGACAATAAACTGCGTATTCCCACCCTGGAAGTACACGACAATGGGGTGGTGACACTGCTGAATGATGTTGTGTTTGGTCTGACCAGTAACGAGCCCGTGCAGTTTACGCTCGAGTCCTATCAGGAGCAGGCACCGTAGACCCGGTGTCATGCATAGGCTACTCTTGCTGCCAATAGCAATCGCGAACAACACCCTCTAAAATAACAGGCAAGCTCCACTGAATGTCAGCTCCACGCGGTGAATTCTCTTCCCGATTCGGGTTCCTGATGGCTGCTGCCGGCTCCGCGGTAGGTCTTGGCAACATCTGGGGATTTCCTACCAACGCCGCCTCCAATGGCGGCGCTGCCTTCCTGTTTGTCTATTTGATTCTGGCGTTCGCGCTGGCCTACCCGGCGTTAATGGCGGAACTGATTATCGGTCGTCATGCCCGTGCCAATGCGGTGCAGGCGCTGCAGTCTATTTCCCGGGGGCCACGTTCCCGGATCCTGGCGCTCGCGGTGGGCTTTACCGGCATTATCACAGTCAGTTTTATTCTCAGCTTCTATGCCATCGTCAGCGGCTGGATGATTGCGTTTTTCTTTGACCCCCTGGCGCGTCTGCTGGGCCTTGACGGACTGGCGATCTGGCTGACCACGGATGCGGTACTGCGCAACAGCCTGTTTGTTGTGCTATTTATGATGTTGACGGTGTTTATCATCAGTGCCGGTGTAAAAAACGGTATTGAACGCTGGGCATCGCGGCTGATGCCGGCCCTGATCGTGATATTAATCCTGCTGATTCTCTATGTGTTCACCCTGCCTGGTGCTATGGATGGGCTGCGTGCCTACCTGATACCGGACTTCTCCCAGGTGGCCGACCCGCTACTATTGGTCAATGCCATGGGTCAGGCGTTTTTCTCGCTATCTCTTGGCGTGGGAACCATGCTGGTGTACGGCTCCTACATCAGTAAGCGCGAGAACCTGCCGGTCACCGGTAGTCTGGTGGCCTTGCTGGATGTGGGGATTGCCGTTCTGGCGGGGCTGCTGATTCTGCCAGCCATGTACGTGGCTTTGGCCAGTGGCGTGGAGATCTACGACGCTGAAGGCGGCCTGATTGCGGGGCCGGGGTTGATTATTTCGGTGCTGCCGGCGCTGTTCAATACCATGGGAGCCATGGGGATTCTGGTGGCATTGTCTTTCTTTTTGCTAATGACCATTGCGTCACTGACCTCGTCAATTTCCATGCTGGAAGTGCCTGTGGCCTATGGGGTCGAGAATCTGGGCGTGGAACGCCGCAAGGCAGCTATGGTGCTGGGCGTTGTGATCACGCTGATTTCGCTGTTGATTGTGTTTAACTTCGATCCCTGGTTCGACCGCGTGGTTACCTATACCACCGAACGAAGTCAGCCGCTGCTGGGCTTTTTCTTCTGTATTTTTGTCGCCTGGATCTGGCAGCGCAACGGCATCCTGGAAGAGATTCGCCAGGGCAGTCCCGAAGCTGAAAACGGCTGGTTCTTCCGCATCTGGCCGTTTTATGTCAGATTCATTTGCCCTCTTGCAATTCTCGTCGTCTATTTTCAGGAATATCTGCAACGCTTGTTTCAGTAGGAAATACAGCAGATATAGTTACCCTCGACACGCCGCCAGCAGTTCCACAAAGCGGTCAATCTCCGCTTGGGTGTTGTAGTAGTGTACCGACGCGCGTAGTACATCCCCAACCGATTCTGGCTCCAGGTCCAGGCGTGCATTAGCGCCGCGTGATACTGAGGTATTAACACCTTGTTTGTGCAACTGTTGTTGCAAGGAGGCGGCGGGAATATTGTCGCGGGTCAGGGTAACGATGCCGGATCGCTCCCCGGATTTTTCATGCACCCGGACCCCGGGCACGTCAGCGACTTTACTGACCAGGTCCATCGCCATGTCCCGCACCCGAGTTTCAATCGCAGCCATATCCAGGGTGTTGGCATATTCAATCGCCACGCCAAGACCGATCATTCCTGCTACGGAACGCTCAAACGTCTCGAAGCGCCGCGCATCATCACGCCATTGGAACTGATCCCGCGACTGCCATACCGCTGCCTGGAGATCGGCGAATACCGGTTCAAGCTCCGGTAGACGCGCCGGATTCACATAGAGGAACCCGGTACCCCGGGGCCCGCGCAGGTATTTGCGCCCGGTGCCGCACAGGAAGTCACATTCGATCGCAGCCACGTCAAGGTCGATTTGCCCGGCGGACTGGCAGGCATCGAGCAGGTAATACAGGCGGTGTTGTCTGGCGATTTGTCCGACAGCTGCCGCTGGCTGCACATCGCCGCGCTGGCTGGCTACGTGGGTGAGGGCGATAAGGCGGGTTTTCGGAGTAATGCAGGTTTCAAGTCCTTCAAGGTCCACCAGTCCCTCGCTATTAAACGGCGCATGGACCAGCTTCACACCCCGCTGCCTGGCCAGGTGCAGCAGACCCAGATAGTTGCTGGCATATTCCGATTCGAAGGTGATGATTTCATCGTCGGCTTGCAGTGGTATGGCATGCAGTGCCATTTCCCAGGCGCGCGTTGCGTTTTCTATGAAGGCAATCGCGTTCGGCTGGCAGTTCAGTAATCTCGCCAGTGCCAGGTAGAACTTGTCGATTTCGGATTGGGCCTGGTCGGCAGCCTCATAGCCGCCAAGGTTTTGCTCCCGGCGCAGATGGGCAAATACCGCCTCGGTAACGACATCCGGGCTCAGGGCGCAGCCGGCGTTATTAAAATGCAGTAGCTGATCCACTGCGGGAATCTGTGCGCGTATTGCGGCTATATCTATCACGGCTGGTTCCTGAAATCTGTCGGCCAGAGAAGGGGTGTCCGCAGACCAGGCCTGCTGATATTACCCCGGTGCTGTGCTACGGTGCTATGAGAGCTTCCCAAGATCACGGCCCAGGTTCAAGGCCGAAGTTAAGAGCTGAAGTTTAAGACCCGGGGTCAATAATAAAAGCGCAAGAATAAAAACGGAGGTCCAACCGTGAAAGCAATACAAGCAGCTACACCAGGCCGGTATACGCGCCGCCAGCTTCTTGCCCTGCTCAGTGCCGGGCCGGTGCTGGGATTGCTCCTGCCTCGCACTGGTCTCACAGCCAGCCAGACCGCAGCATTGCCTGATCGGGTGAGGGCACTGACCTTCGATGTATTTGGTACCGTGGTGGACTGGCGCGGATCTATTATCCGGGAAGGACAACTGCTATCCATCGAGAAAGGCTTCGATGTTGACTGGGGCCTCTTCGCAGACCGCTGGCGCGGCGGCTATTCCCCGGCCATGAACCGGGTGCGCTCTGGCGAGCTGCCCTGGACCAAAATTGATGATCTGCATCGCATGATCCTGGATGACCTGATCGAGGAATTCGGGCTGCAGACCCTGAGTGAAATCGAGCGCCAGGAATTCAACCGGGTTTGGCATCGACTGTCACCATGGCCCGATGCGGTAGGCGGGTTGTTGCGGCTCAAGTCAAGGTTCGTGATTACTACGCTATCCAACGGCAATGTTTCGTTATTGACCAACATGGCCAAAAACTCGGGTCTGCCCTGGGATGCAGTACTCTCGGCTGAGCTTGCCGGACACTATAAGCCGGACCCGGAAGTCTATATCAAGGCTGCTGAATTACTCAGTTTGCCGATTGAGCAGGTGATGATGGTTGCCGCTCATCCGGGCGATTTACGCGCGGCAGCACGCACTGGTATGCGCACAGCGTACGTACATCGACCGCTGGAGAGAGGCCCGGGGCGAGAGCCCAACGTGGTTGAGCCTGGGGACTTTGATTACCTTGCCGGTGATTTCCTGGACCTGGCAATGCAACTGGGAGCCTGATAATGAGCGCTATCAAGCTGGACCCGGCAGTCAAGGAAGCAATGGTCGCGCGTCTTCAGGCCTATCTGGCAGATGAGCTGGATATAGAGCTGGGAGGCTTTGACGCCCAGTTTCTGCTGGACTTTTTCAGCGTGCAGCTGGGCTGCCATTACTATAACCAGGGGCTGACCGATGCACTTGGTGCGTTTCAGGGCAAAATGGAAGAATGCTCAGAACTTGTATACGAGCTGGAGCAGGTGCCCCCCGACTAGTGCGAATGGATGCGCAGCGGCAGGTGAATAAAAAATTCGCTGCCTTCACCCCGTTTCGATTCGAAGCTGATTTCGCCGCCAAGTTTTTCAATCATGCGCTTGACGATAACCATTCCCAGGCCGGTGCCCTGCGGGTCTTTTTCCGAGACGGGTTCCTCGCGTGAAAACTCCTTGAACATGCGCTGCTGGAATTCTGCACTCATGCCGCGCCCGGTGTCGCTGATAAATATCTCAATGCCAAGACGCCGCCGATAGTACACCGCCTTGTAACCCAATACGATCTCGCCAGAGTCAGTGAACCGGATAGCATTGGTGATTATGTTGATCAGAGCATGCTGCAGCCGCGACACATCGGTTTGTACCAGCAGGTTTGCAGAAGCAAAAGAAGTATTGAACTTAAGGCCTTTTTCCAGCGCCGAAGGCAACAGAATATCGCGAATCTTATTGAGAAAATGTGACATTTCCACCAGTTCGAATTCGGGCTCGAAGCTATCGGACTCCAGTTCCGCCATTTCCAGCAGGTCATTGATCAGGTTGTGCAGGTGATCACTTTGTTTGATGACCGTATCCACATGCTGCAGGGTGTCCTCGTCAAGCTTTGAAGACTGCACCGCCAGCAAGCGTTTGGAATTAGCGAGGATAAGGTGCACCGGGGTGAGGAATTCGCGTGAGACATTGCGCAGAAAATCCCCTTTGGCCTGGGTCTCGAGTTTGAATTGCACCAGTTCCTCATTCTTGCTGCGCACATATTCGAACATCGACAGGAGCAGAGTGAATGCCGCAAGTATCATCAACCACTCACCCACCAATGCGCTAAAGGTGTTGCGCTCAATAAAGGTGAACCGGTAAGCGAGCATGGATAAATAGGCCAGAATAATCAGAGTCCAGCTGAGGAACAGATAGAGCGCCGTGCGTGAGCCCTGGGCAGCAGTTATACCGGATAAGACGAACACGCAGGTCGCTGCGCTCAGGCCCAGCCCCATAATCAGCAGCACGGTTTCGCTGGTAATCAGGGACAGAGGCGTAAACAGGAAGAACAGCGCGGCGGGTACCATCAGGTAACTGACATAGCGCAGAACCAGGTTGATTGAATCCTTGTGGCGGGTCTTGAGACTGAGGGCCTGGCCCAGTACACACATGGCAACAATCAGGCCTATTGCAGAAAGATAGCCGATGCGGTTGTTGGCGCTGGCTACTTCGCCCCAGAACCATACGCGGCCCATGCCGGTTTGCGCCAGGAAGAAGGGCAGGGCGCTGCCAAAAAACAGCGTGTAGCCAAGGAACTGCCGATCCTGCATATTGAAATAGTAGAATGCGCAGAGACAAAAGCTGATAAGGAAAAAGGTGAAGAAGGCGCCAAAGAAAGTGAGTTGGCCCTGTTGTTCGTAAGCCAGCGTGCCGATAGTTGACAACGTCAGTGGCATCTCAACACCTGATGTGGATATGGCGCGAATATACACTTCAGTCGTTTCACCAACTGGTGCGAGATCGAAGGGGACTACGGGGATGCGATAGGCGAAGTCCACGTCGGAAAACGCAACGCTGTCACCTGCGACCGACTGCTGACGCAGCTCGCCGTTGACCACAAAATAGAATTCGACGCGGTCAACCACCGGGACGTCGGAGCTCAGGGCCAGCGTCCCCGTAATGGCTTCGCGGCTGGTGAGTTCAATCAGGAACCAGAATGCCGAAGAGGAGATTCCCATGGTTGGAATAGACTGCTCGGAACGTTGCCATGGCGGCTCGCTGCTGAGCATATCCTCAATTGTCAGTTCGGCAGATTCATCCTCATAAAAATCCAGGTACGGTCCCAGTCGAAGCGGTAGCTGATTGGCGGTGATACTCAACTCGGCGCTGTGCCCTGCCTGGGCAAGACCGACAACCAGCAACAGCAGTGCAATTGCTTGTCGGGCAGCAGATGCCAGGTAAGAGCGCAAAGGTGAATACTTCATGAATTCCTGTCGTTACGGTATTCGGCGCAATGGCCAGTCAATGGCGCGACATTATATGACATCGAAGGTAGTCGGACGTCCGGAACCGGGAGAGGCTGGGCAAAAATCGTGGTTCGGGGCGGACCCGGCTCACAGTTTTCAATACAGAAATCCGATTGCTCGCAGCGTCCCGCCGCGAAACGGCGTTTGCAGCTGCTATGTTGACTGGGTTATCAATCCATGTGAGATTTCCAGCCTTGAATGACAAGCTCTAGAGCCTGGAGCCCGGTGGGCTGTCCGCGCTCGTCAGTCCGCCATCTTTAATCACCCACCAGCCATGTCCAAGGTGAGACCGTGACTACCAGAATCAGATATCTCGCATTGCCTTTTATCGTACTCCTGGCAGCCTGTGACAGCGAAAACAGTCCCAGCCAGCCTCTGAGTAATCCGCCGGAAATATCCCGGAATACCGCCACGGAGACCACAGTGAGCGAGATCAACCCGTTTTTTACAGAAAGCCCACTGTATCTGAATTACCCGCAATTCGATGTGATCGACAACGACCATTTCGGACCAGCATTTGAGCGGGGTATGGCGGAACAGATTGCCGAGATCGAGGCAATAGCCACGCAGTCGGCCGCCCCCAGCTTTGACAATACGATTATTGCCATGGAGCTATCTGGTCAGTTGCTGGACCGGGTGAGCCGGGTGTTCTTCGCTCTGTCCAGTGCCCATACCAATGACGATATCCGCGCGCTTGAGCAGGAACTGGCGCCGCAGCTGTCTGCCCATCAGGACGCCATTCTGCTGAATCGGGAGCTGTTTGCGCGCATTGACGGTCTCTATCAGCAGCGCCAGGAGTTGGGACTCAACGCCGAGTCACAGCGGCTGCTGGAGCGTTACCACACCGACTTCATCCGGGCTGGTGCGGCACTGACTCCGGCGCAGCAGGAGCAAATGAAGGAAATCAACTCTGAGTTAGCGGTGCTGGAGACCCGCTTCAGCCAGAACGTGCTGAGTGAGGTCAACGACCTGGCCATCGTGGTGCCCAGCCGGGAACAGCTAACCGGGCTGAGCGAGTCGCGCATCGAAGCGGCCAGCGGTGAAGCGCAAGACCGGGAGTTGCCGGGACAATTCGTTTTGCCACTGTTGAATACCAGCGGCCAGCCGGTGCTTGCTAATCTGCAGAATAGGGAATTGCGCCAGCGCATCATGGCTACATCCATGTCCCGGGGAAATCGTGGCGGTGAATTTGACAATCGCGGGGTGGTGTCCCAGGTACTTCGCCTGCGGGCCGAGCGGGCCCAGCTGTTGGGTTATGACAATCATGCGCAGTACATACTGGAAAACCAGACTGCGCAGACCGTGCCTGCGGTCAATCAGCGACTGGCAGAACTGACCCGGCCAGCCATGGTCAACGCCAACAATGAGGCCGATGACCTCCAGCAGATGATCTACGACAGCGGTGAAGACTTTGAACTGGAAGCCTGGGACTGGGCCTACTATACCGAACGCCTGCGCGCCGCGCGTTTCGATTTTGATGCCAGTCAACTGCAGCCGTTTTTTGAAGTGGATAATGTGCTGCAGCGCGGCGTTTTTTATGCTGCCGAGGAGCTGTACGGTCTGCGCTTTGAGGAACGCTTCGATCTACCTGTTTACCAGGAAGACGTACGCGTGTTTGAAGTCTTTGATTCCGTTGGCACCACGCTTGGACTGTTCCTGGCGGATTTTTATGCCCGCCCCAGCAAGCGCGGTGGTGCCTGGATGAACTCCTACGTTTCGCAAAGTGATCTGCTCAATACCCAGCCGGTTGTAGCCAATCACCTGAACATAACCAAGCCCCCGGCAGGGGAGCCGACCCTGCTGACTTTTGGCGAAGTGACCACCATGTTTCATGAGTTTGGTCATGCCTTGCACGGTTTGTTTTCGAGCGTCGAATACCCCTATTTTTCCGGTACCAGCGTCCCGCGAGACTTCGTTGAATACCCAAGCCAGGTGAATGAAATGTGGGCGACCTGGCCAGAAGTGCTCGCCAACTATGCGGTTCACTACCAGACCGGTGAGCCAATGCCGCAGGAACTGCTGGACAAGGTGCTGGCCACACAGACCTTTAATCAGGGGTTCTCCACCACCGAATATCTGGCAGCTTCTATCCTCGATCAGGCCCTGCATCAACTTGCACCGGAGCAGGTGCCGCCAGCGGATGAAATCATGGATTTCGAAGCAGAAGCGCTGGCCGCGGCAGGCATCTATCACGACGATATACCGCCGCGCTACCGCACCACCTACTTCTCCCACATCATGGGCGGTTATTCAGCCGGTTATTACTCCTATATCTGGAGCGAAGTTCTGGATGCCGATACCGTGGAGTGGTTTAAGGAAAACGGCGGGCTGCGCCTGGAAAACGGCAGTCATTTCCGCCAGACGCTGTTATCCAGGGGGGGCGCGGAAGATGCCATGACCTTGTTCAGGAACTTTCGCGGCCGGGATGCGCAGATTGCACCGCTTCTGGAGCGACGCGGACTGAATTGAGGAACCTGGGAGCCTTGCTGGAATGTCCCAGGTGTTTTTTAACCTGCTGGGCCAGCGCCCCGGAGCGCCATGGTGGCAACCGGCTTGCCTGCCAGGCCCAGCAGCAGCATGCTTAGCTCGTCCCAGGGATTGGCAGTGAGCATGCCTTTGCCGGCCTGGTCCACTCGCCGTGCCTGCTCCAGAAGCTGCCAGACCGTGTCGCTGGACAGGCGCTGCAAGGCACTGCCCACGACCTGTTTGCGGTTATACCATACCCGTGCCGACTGCAGGATGGCGTTCACCCCCTGACCCTGTTCCCGTTTCTGCACCATGGCCAACAGGGTATGGAGTTCCCGGGTGACAGCACCGAGAATGACCTGGCTGACCACGCCTTCAGCGCGTAATCCATTGAGCACTTTCTGGGCCCGTCCGGCATCACCGGCAAGCGCCGCGTCCACCGCTGAAAATGCGGTGTAGCGGGAATTATCGGCGACCGTCTGCAGCACTGTCTTGGCATCGAGATGAATCTCGGCGTCTGCCCCGGTATTGGCCAGCAGTTTGAGTTTTTCGATTTCCTGCATGGCCGCCAGCAGATTGCCCTCGGTGCGATCCACCAGGATTTGTAGCGCTTCGCCGTCGGCACTGATTTTTTCCCGCAGCAGGCGCTGCTGCAGCCACTGTGCCAGATTGTCGCGGTTGATGGGCCAGATCTGCACCAGCGCTGACGTGGTTTCAATGGCCTGGAACCATTTTGTTTTCAGGGTGGCAGCTTCCAGGCGGGGACTGCTGACCAGCACCAGGAAATCCGGATTGGGGTCGTCAAGGTAAGCCTGCAGCGCTTTTTTTGCAGCGTCGTCCGGCTTGGCAGACGCCAGACGCAGTTCAATCAGCTTGCGTTCACCAAACAGCGACATGTTGCCCCCGGCCTGGAGAAACAGGTCCCAATTAAAGCTGCGTTCAACGTGAAAAATTTCCCGCTCGCCAAACTGCGCATCGCGACAATAGCGACGCACCAGGTCTGCTGATTCCTGCATCAACAGTGGTTCGTCACCCGCCAGCCAGATTAGCGGCGGGAGTTGCTTGGCTAGCTGCCGGGCCAGCTGCTCGGGTTTAAGTTTCATGATTCCAGGGCCGGCGCCTGCAGGCGGCGCAATAATTGATTGACCAGTTCGCGGCGCATCTCGGCGGTAATGATCTGCACCTCATCCCGGTTGCCGGTGATGTTATCGATATCCTCAAAGTAGTTGCGCTGCACGCTCATGGTTTCCTGGGGAATTAACTCGCTATCGCCCCGGCTCAGGGCAACTTCGATGGACAGACGGATTTCGTACTGTGCGGCGCGGGCCCGGGGATTGACGCTCACCGGGCGATTGGCCAGCTGTTCATTGCCAACCGAGAGTATCGCCAGGTCAGTGCCTGGCTGCGCGTTGCTTTCCAGCAAGTTGGTGGTTACGTCGGCGGCGTCGAGACTGCGCCGCAACAATCTGGAGAACTCACTGTTCGGATCCTGCAGCCGAAGCTGCAGGGTATCGAACTGACTGGACAATACATCATTGCCGCGCAGGGAATAGCCACAGCCGGTCAGCAGCAGGACCAGCATCAGACCGAATGCCAGGCTAGCCAGTGGCAGAGATCGCCGGCGCATTCCTAGCTAACAACCACGTTGACCAGCCGGCCAGGCACCACGATAACCTTGCGTACAGTACCTTCGGCGGTGAACTTCTGAACTGCCTCATCGGCCAGTGCGAGGGATTCCAGCTCATCCTTGGCAATGTCTTTGGCTACTTCAATTTTGCTGCGCAGTTTGCCGTTGACCTGCAGCACGATCAGCATGGAATCCTGCTCCAGCGCCTTGCGATCGACCTCTGGCCAGCGCGCATCGATAACCGCCTCGTCATGACCCAGGTAGTGCCACAGCACGTGACAGAAATGCGGCACAATGGGAGCCAGCATCAAAATAACCGTTTCCAGTGCCTCCTGAATGACCAGACGGTCCTGGTCGGTACCGGCGACGCTCTTGTCAAAGTCGCTCACGGCATTGACCAATTCCATGCTGGCGGCGATAGCGGTATTGAACGCGTGTCGGCGATGGTAATCGTCGCTGACCTTTTCCAGGGTCTGGTGGGTCTTCAGGCGCAGCTTTTTCTGGTCGGCGCTGAACTCGGCGTCGTGCAGTGCAGACAGGCTGACTGGCTGGTGTTCAGCGGTCAGTTTCCACAGCCGCTTGAGAAAGCGAAACATGCCTTCCACGCCGCTGTCAGACCAGTCCAGGGACTGGTCCGGTGCCGAGGCGAACAGGGTAAACATGCGCACGGTGTCGGCACCAAACTGCTCAATCAGCGACAGGGGATCGACGGTATTGCCCTTGGACTTGGACATCTTCGCGCCATCTTTCAGCACCATGCCCTGGGTCAGCAGGTTGGTCATGGGCTCGTTGCTGGACACCAGTCCTTCATCACGCATTACCTTGTGGTAGAAGCGGGAGTAGAGCAGATGCAATATCGCATGCTCGATGCCGCCAATGTACTGGTCTACCGGCAGCCAGTAGTCGGCGCGCTCGTCCAGCATGGCGTTTTGCTGGTCGCGACAGGCATAGCGGGCAAAATACCAGGACGACTCCATGAAGGTATCGAAGGTATCTGTTTCCCGGTGCGCAGCTTTGCCGCAGCGCGGACAGTCGACGTTGACGAAGGAATCCAGTTTCGGCAGCGGTGAACCGCTGGCGTCGATCTCGATGTCTTCTGGCAAGCGCACCGGCAAGTCTGATTCCGGTACCGGCACTGCGCCGCAGTCGTCGCAGTTGATGATGGGGATCGGGGCGCCCCAGTAGCGCTGTCGGGATACACCCCAGTCGCGCAGCCGATAGTTCACGGTCTTCTCGCCTTTATCTTCGCTTTCCAGACGCTCGGCAATGGCGTTAAACGCTTCCTCGAAATTGAGACCGTCAAACTCACCGGAATTCACCAGGCGACCGTGCTCGGTAAAAGCCGCCTGGTTCAGGTCGCACTCCTGCTCATCCGAGAGCGGCTCTACCACCTGTTTGATCGGCAGGTTGTATTTGTGGGCGAACTCCCAGTCGCGCTGGTCGTGGCCAGGAACAGCCATGACCGCACCGGAGCCATAGCTCATCAGTACAAAGTTGGCGACATATATCGGCACCTCGTCACCACTTAGTGGATGCACTGCCTTGAGGCCAGTATCCATGCCCTGTTTTTCCATGGTGGCCAGGTCTGCCTCGGCCACCTTGGTATTTATCTGCTGGTCAATGAACGCCGCCAGGTCAGGTCGACCGGCAGCGGCCTTGGCCGCCAGTGGGTGCTGCGCTGCAACCGCCACGTAGGTGACCCCCAGCAGGGTGTCCGGCCGGGTGGTGTAGACCCGCAGGCGACGCAGTTCCGGGTCGTCTTCCCCGGCCACGTTGAACTCCAGGTCCACGCCCTCGGAACGGCCGATCCAGTTACTCTGCATGGTGCGGACCTTCTCGGGCCAGCCTTCCATGTTGTCCAGCTCGCTAAGCAGTTCGTCGGCATAGGCGGTGATCTTCAGAAACCACTGCGGGATGCTGCGTCGCTCCACCAGCGCGCCGGAGCGCCAGCCGCGGCCATCCACTACCTGCTCATTGGCGAGCACGGTCTTATCCACGGGATCCCAGTTCACTTCGGCGTTTTTCTTGTACACCAGGCCTTTCTCGAACAGGCGCGTGAAAAACCACTGCTCCCAGCGATAGTACTCAGGGTGACAGGTGGCAATCTCCCGGGACCAGTCGTAGGCATAGCCCAGCTTCTGAAGCTGGTCGCGCATATAGTCGATGTTGCTGTAAGTCCATTTCGCGGGGGCAACCTTGTTCTGCATGGCGGCATTTTCCGCCGGCAGGCCAAAGGCGTCCCAGCCCATGGGCTGCAGTACGTTCTTGCCCTGCATGCGCTGAAAGCGGGTTATCGCATCGCCGATGGAGTAGTTGCGCACGTGCCCCATGTGCAGATGGCCGCTGGGGTAGGGAAACATGGACAGGCAATAGAATTTCTCCTTGTCCGGATCTTCGGTGACGCGAAAACTGTCGTGTTCATGCCAGTATTCCTGAGCCTGGCGTTCCACGTCCTGTGGTTGATACTGGGAGTCAATGCTGCTCATGCGGGATATCTGTCTGTACTGAGTGGAATTTGGGGATTAATGGGCCGTGAACGGACCAACGGGCCCTGCTGCGGCAAGCCCGCAAGCATAACCCAGACCAGCGCCTTCAGGTAGAGGTTGCGTGGAGGTTGAGTTGCGGTGCGGCCGCAGTACGGGCGTCAGTCTTCTTTGCTGGGAGCTTCGATCAGGGTTGCAGTGACCTTGAGCAGCTTGATCTGGCGGCTGTCGGCATTAAGCACCGTTACCAGAAAGGGACCGATGTTGATGGTTTCGCCACGTTCCGGGATGTGGCCGAATTTCTGCAGCACCAGACCGCCCATTGTGGTGAATTCCTGATCGCTGAAATCGGTCCCGAAGTAATCGTTGAATTCATCCACCGGAGTCAGCGCCTTGACGATGAAGTTTTCTTCGTCAAACTTTTTGATGAAGCTGTCGTCGTCCACGTCAAATTCATCTTCGATCTCGCCGACAATCTGCTCAAGTACATCCTCAATGGTTACGGCGCCGCAGACGCTGCCATATTCGTCGATGACTATGGCCATGTGCTGGCGCGTTTCCCGAAACTCGCGCAGCAGGACATTCAGGCGTTTGCTTTCCGGGACAAACGTGGCGGGTCGCACAATATCCTTGATATCAAACTTCTCGTTGCTGCCGTTGAGGATAAGGGGTAACAGATCCTTGGCCAGGAGAATACCCATCACATTGTCCACGTTCTCGCCGATCACCGGGAATCGCGAATGTGACGCCTTGGTGACGAGGTCGACTATTTCATCGAGGGAAAGTCTGGAGGGAACGGTAACAACCTGCGAGCGGGGGATCATGATGTCCCGCACCTGCATGTTGGAAACCTGCAGCGCGCCTTCGATGATGCCCAGCGCGTCGGCGTCCAGGACCTGGTCCTGTTCGGCGTTACGGAGCACCTCGAGCAAACCCTGGGTATCGGTTGGCTCGTCGGAAAAGACACCTGCAATTTTATCGATCCAGGACCGGGGCCGTGGATCGATGCTAGATTGGTCGTCGGGCATGACCTTGCTTCTTGCGGTTCTCCGTGATGATGCGCATAAGCTACCCTACCAAATAAGGATTGGAGATTCCAAGCTTTTGCAGCGCGTTGATTTCCAGTGCTTCCATGGCAGCGGCCTGTTCGTCACTGTCGTGCACGTGACCCAGCAGGTGCAGGGTGCCGTGCACCACCAGGTGGGCCCAGTGATTGGCAACAGTCTTGCCCTGCGCCTTAGCCTCAGTCTCCACAACTTCTGGACAGATCACGAGGTCGCCCAATAGCCCAAGGCCGGCTTCGGCGTTCAGCTCCTGGGGCAGCGAAAATGGGACCACCGGGAATGACAGCACATTGGTGGGTGCGTTTTTGCCGCGGTAGTCATTGTTTAGGTGTGCGGATTCTTTAGCATCGACAATGCGCAGGCTCAGTTCCGTGTCACCTACATGACCGGCGCTTAGCAAGGCGGCCTCACTCCAGGCCTGCAGTTGGGCGGGCTGTGGCTGCCAGTACTCGCCGCTGTCACCGCTGATCTCAACGGTCACGATCATGGGAATGTGAGTTGTCGCTACCCAGAGTAGGAACCGACTTGCGGTCGTAGTCGTCATAGGCCTCGACAATGCGCTGCACCAGGCGGTGCCGGACCACGTCGCGGGCAGTGAAATAGCTAAAACCGATACCGTCGATGTTCGCCAGTACCTTGTTGACGTGCACCAGGCCTGAGCGCGTGCCTTTCGGCAAGTCGATCTGGGTGATATCGCCGGTAATCACCGCAGTGGAGCCGAAACCGATACGGGTCAGAAACATCTTCATCTGCGCCGTGGTGGTATTTTGGCTCTCATCAAGGATGATAAAGGAATTGTTGAGGGTGCGGCCACGCATGTAGGCCAGCGGTGCCACTTCAATGACATTTTTCTCGATCAGGCGGCCGACTTTTTCAAAGCCCAGCATTTCGTAGAGTGCGTCATAAAGCGGACGCAGGTAGGGATCGATTTTCTGGGCCAGGTCGCCGGGTAAAAACCCCAGTTTCTCACCGGCTTCCACGGCCGGACGCACCAGCAGCAGGCGGTTCACCCGCTCTGTCACCAGTGCTTCAACGGCGCAGGCCACCGCCAGGTAGGTCTTGCCGGTGCCCGCTGGCCCGATGCCAAAATTGATATCGTGACGCTGAATGCTGTGCACATAGTCACGCTGGTGCTGGCTGCGCGGCTTCACCGAGCCTTTCGGAGTCTTGATCAGCAGGCTCTGCTCGGCCCCGGACTCATCATCGGCAGCGTCGCCTCCCACTTCCTGCAGCGCCAGATGGATCTGGTTGGGATTCAGCGTTTGTCCCTGTTCGGTTTCCAGGTACAGCGACTCCAGCAGGGCACTGCCGTTGGCAATAGCTGCTTCGCTGCCGGACAGCTGAAAAACATTGCC
The DNA here is from genome assembly GCA_965212375.1 of uncultured Pseudohongiella sp. Classification (GTDB taxonomy): domain Bacteria; phylum Pseudomonadota; class Gammaproteobacteria; order Pseudomonadales; family Pseudohongiellaceae; genus UBA9145. Next base: position 1,025,511 of record OZ243108.1, read on the forward strand.
GCGCTGCTGGATCTTCAGCGCCAGGTGCGATTCGATCTGGTGGATGTGCTCGTTCAAGCGGCCGCATAGATTTGCCAGTCGCTGAGCATTGTCAGGCATGAGGGTAAGACTGATTGAGTGGGTAGCCATGCAGCGGAAAACAGACCTCTCGGTTATGAACTAAACGGGTTTTGTCCTGTTAAAAACGGGTCTCGACTTTATAAAAAGTATAGCAGCCAGACAGCGGCCGCACACGCCAGGGTCAGAGTGTGCCCAGCAGGGAATTGGGCAGGGCGTCGGTGATTGTTACGTCTACAAAGTTGCCGACCAGCCTGTGGTCGTCGCTGCGAAAATTCACTACGCGATTGTTTTCGGTCCTGCCCTGCAGGTCCTCCAGGCTTTTTCTGGACTGCCCGGTTACCAGAATGCGCTGCCGGGTGCCGACCATGGCGGCACTGATCTCCGTCGCCTGCTTGACGATTTGTGACTGCAGGGTGGCGAGGCGATGTTTCTTTTCCTGCTCGGGCGTGTCGTCTTTCAGGTCCGACGCCGGCGTGCCGGGTCGGGCGCTATAAATGAAACTGAATGAGGTATCGAAACCGATGTCCATGATCAGCTTCATGGTGTCTTCGAAATCGGCATTGCTTTCACCGGGGAAACCGATGATGAAGTCAGACGACAGGCTGATGCCGGGGCGCTGGGCCTGAATTTTGCGGATCAGGCTCTTGTATTCCAGGGCCGTATGACCGCGCTTCATGGCCGCCAGTATCCGGTCGGAACCACTTTGCACCGGTAAATGCAGATGCGATACCAGCTCCGGCACCTGGCCATACACGGACACCAGGTTGGTATTGAACTCCACCGGGTGAGAAGTGGTAAAACGAATCCGGTCGATCCCGTCAATGCTGGCGATATACTGGATTAACAGGGCCAGATCGACGATGTCGCCCGTGTGGCTGAGGCCGCGATAGGCATTGACGTTCTGTCCCAGCAGGTTGATTTCCCGCACGCCCTGGTCGGCCAGGTGCACCGCTTCGGCGAGTACGTCATCCAGCGGACGGCTGACTTCTTCGCCGCGGGTATAGGGCACCACACAGAAACTGCAGTACTTGCTGCAGCCTTCCATAATGGTCAGAAACGCCTGGCAGGAGGTGGCCTCGGGCTGCGGGAGCCGGTCGAATTTCTCGATTTCGGGGAAGCTGATGTCAACCTGCGGGCCGTCGCTGACAGCGCTGTCCAGCATGGCCGGCAGTTTGTGCAATGTCTGGGGCCCGAACACCACATCGACGTAGGGTGCCCGCTTGCCGATAGCGTCACCTTCCTGGCTGGCAACACAGCCACCCACGGCGATCCGCACATCGGGGTTGGCTTCCTTTAGCGAGCGCCAGCGGCCAAGCTGGTGAAACACCTTTTCCTGGGCTTTTTCCCGGATGGAACAGGTGTTGAGCAGCAACACGTCCGCCTGTTCCGGGGAATCCACCAGGGTCGCGCCATGGGACTCGCGCAGCAGATCCAGCATCCGCGCCGAATCATACTCGTTCATCTGACAGCCATGGGTCTTGATGAAGACCTTGCGCGGTGCACGGGGCACGCTTGCATTCTGCGCGTCGCTGGTGACAACCGTGGTTATTGGATCAGTTGCTGTGTCGGGCTTTTGCACCGTGAGGGCGTCCGGGACCTGAGGGTCCAGCTATGGATTAAAGGGTTTCTCCGCTCGGCGTTGCCAACAGCTGCTGGCTCTGCCAAAAGGGGGCGGGATTATAGCAGCAATTTCGAGCGAGGCTTAACAGCGCTCGTCGGTTTGCCGCCGTGATTCACCGTGCAGCGTGAAACGGCAGGCAGACCCTTGAAAAGCATCGCTTTAGCCGAATATACACGGTAGGCTGTGCGCCGTGCGACAAGCGCCCGGCCCCGATTGTCTGCTTATTCGTAAGGGATTGTTTTTAATGGCAAATTCATCAGAGATCTACAAAATCACATTCCTCAACAAGGGACAGGTTTACGAGGTCTTCGTCAAACATGTCTATCAAAGTGATTTGTATGGCTTCATTGAGATAGAGGATTACGTGTTCGATGAGCGCAGCCAGGTCGTAGTGGATCCCAGCGAGGAGAAGCTGAAAACAGAATTCAGCGGCGTCAAGCGCAGCTTCATTCCGCTGCAGGCCATTATCCGCATTGATGAGGTGGACAAGGGCGGCGTGGGCAAAATCTCGGCGGGCGACAATGTGACTCCCTTTCCCATGTCCCTGGTGGGCACGACGAAAGACAGCGGAGATTCCTGAAACCGTGGTTAATGCCCGCGCAGTTTGGAATCAGGCGTCAGTTTGACTGACGCACAGCATCCCTTTGCGGCCTTGACTCCCAGCCGCGTACTGGACACGGTGGAAGCCCTGGGCTTCCTGCCGGATGCCCGGGTCTTTGCCCTGAACAGCTATGAGAATCGCGTCTATCAGGTGGGACTGGAAGACGGGCGCTACCTGGTGGTGAAATTTTACCGGCCGCAGCGCTGGAGTACCGCCCAGATCCTGGAAGAGCATGGGTTTGCCATCGAACTGGCCGAGCATGAGCTACCGGTTATTGCGCCGCTTGCCATCGACGGCAACACCCTGCATCAACTGGACGATTTTCAGGTCGCTGTGTTTCCCCGTTTTTCGGGTCGTCCGCCGGAGCTGGATAACCTGGATAATCTGCTGGTCATGGGCCGCTTCGTAGCCCGCATTCATGCCATTGGCGCGCTGCGCTCTTTTCAACACCGCCACCAGTTCAGTCTGCAGCGTCTGGCAATCGACTCCCGCGAGTACCTGCTGCAGGAGGACTTTCTGCCGCCGGACCTGCGAGCCGCCTACGAAACCCTGAGCAGCGACCTCATTGCAGTCATGGAGTCCCGGTTCAAGGAGCACGGCGAGCCCATCAGTCTGCGTCTGCACGGCGACTGTCATCCGGGTAACGTGCTATGGAAGGATGAAACCCCACACTTTGTGGATTTCGATGACAGCGTCACCGGACCCGCCATCCAGGATTTGTGGATGATGCTGTCCGGCGATCGTGATCAGCGCCAGGCGCAATTACTGGAGTTGGTGGAAGGCTACAATGAATTCCATGATTTCCGGGTTCGCGAGCTGAACCTGATCGAGACTCTGCGCACCTTGCGCCTGATGAACTACAGTGCCTGGCTGGCGCGGCGCTGGCAGGATCCGGCGTTTCCCCTGAGCTTCCCCTGGTTTAACACCGAGCGCTACTGGGCAGAGCACATCCTCGAGTTGCGGGAGCAGCTCAGTGCTCTGGATGAGCCGCCACTGCGGCTGATGCAGTAAGCCCGGGTGAGAGGGTGACCGGCTAGTCAGTCAGGCTCTCGCTATCAGCTACTGATTCCACTCCGGCCGCATCCGCTGTTCCTTCTGGTTCTTCTTCCGATTCTCCTTCCGGCTTCAGGCCAGGCCCGTCGATGTTGCCGTCGCGCCCCATGAAGACATGCGGTAACCCGGTTTCCTGCAGCCAGCTCAGCGCGTCGCTCTCCGGCTTGAGCATGGCGATGGTGGCGATGGAGCCAGCTACGGTACACAAATTCCCGGCGACACTGACAGCGTGCAGGCCTTCGCTTGGCCAACCGGTCTTCGGATTGAGAATGTGGCTGTAGCGTTTGCCGTCCAATTCGAAAAAACGTTCATAGTCGCCGCTTGAAGCCAGGCCGCCGGAAGTCAGGTCGATACGCGCCATCATGGTATTGCGCGCGGTTGGATTGGCGATGCCCACAGTCCAGGGCTGGTCGTCAGGCTGGGGGCCGATTACCGCAAAATCACCACCGAGATTAATCAGTCCGTGGCGAATGCCAATCCGGCGCGCCACTTTGGCGGCGGAATCGGCGGCATACTCCTTGACGATACCGCCCAGGTCGATTTCCATGCCCCGTGGCAGTATCACCCGATTACCCTGCCACGAAAGCTTGTGGAAGCCGACTCGTTCCAGGACCTGATTGAGAATTTTTTCAGGGGGAATCTGCCCCTTACGAAAGTCCCACAGCCGGTACAACAGGCCAGCCGTGACATCAAACAGACCCTGGCTTTGTTCAAAGCAGCTCAGGGCATGGCGAAACAGGCCCAGGGATTCCTTGTCGAGCTTCACGCCCAGCTTGCTGCCCGCCGAGCGATTGATGTCGTTGAGAAAACTGTCGGGGCGATATCGGGAATACTTGCGATCCAGCCGCGCAACTTCTTCGGCCAGTTGCTGAATCTGGTTGCGAGCATTGATGCGTGAGGTGTCATAAACCTGAATTTCGCAGGGTACGCCCATGGCCTGGAAGCTAAAGCGCTTGAGAGAAGGTTTCATAATCGGTGCTTTTGCTCGTCAGAAATTAAAATCAAACCCCAGCGACAGTCGTGTGTACTGAACCAGGGCTGCGCCCGGCAGGCTGACCTGATAGGCCGAATACTTGTGCTGTGCCACGTATCGTTCGGCGGTCAGCGTCGCTGTCCAGTCTCGCAGCCGGGTGACCACACTGAGGCCGCCGCTGATGGCGCCGTAGGCAGAGAGCCGGTAGTCGCTGGACTGGAATTCATTCAGAGGTTTCGAAAAGTCATCAATATTGGTGAAGAAATCGGCCGCTGCCTGCGAATAGTAGCGGACACTGGGGACCAGTCGCCAGCGATCGCCAAGATTCTGGTGCCAGGCCAGATCCAGAGTGTGGGAGTTGATCCCGAAGTCATCGTGATAGTAACGATAGTTGGCGTGCAGCGCGGCATCGGCGGCCACGATATAGCGCCGGTAGGAAGCAGTGGCGGCAAGCTGGGTTTTACTGTCCGGGCGCACGTCGCGCAGTTTGTAAGGGTCGCTCAGGAACCCGGACTGTTCAGTGACGCTCAGGGCTGCCTGCACCGAGGAGACCTGGTTGATCACCTGGCTGATGGACAATACTGCAGACGTGCTGCGCTTGTCCTCATTGCGGACCCGATTGAACAGCTCGGCGTCGGTTGGGAAAATATCATCTGCCGAATGCGAGAAGCCAACCGAAATCGTGGTCATTCCGGTGTTCAGTGTGCGTTCGCCGTTAAAAGAGATATACCTGGCACGATAATCATTTTCTTCGCTATAGCCGATAGTGCCGCCGATGCTGCCGGCAGCGAGGTAGTAGCGAGCGCCAATGGCCAGTTCGCTGCGTTCATCGTAAATGCCCGAGGCGCCACTCATGTTGATGACCGGGTCGCCATCGACACCTGGCGTGGTAAACCACGGGGATGCGCCACTCATGGATTCATGGTTGCCATCAATCTGTAACGAGTAGTTGCGTCCCAGTGGCGAGACCAGTTGAAACTGGTGCACATCAATATCGTAGCGCTCAAGACTGCCAAACGGCACCTGCTCACGACCAAGATCATCTTCCTGATAGTTGGAAAACTTATAGGATGCGGTGGTTTGTGGCGGTGGGGCGTCGGCTCCGGCAATGCCAGGCAAGGCCAGGGCGGTGCTGGACAGGGCGATAAGGCTGCGCGAAGGTGATTTCACCAGAAAGTGTCCGCCAGCGCCCGGTGCGGCTAGTTACAGCCGCAGCCGCCGCCGGCAGCGCTGTTGCCTCCGGACGACGCTTCCTTGCTGAAAAAGATATGGTCATTGAGCGCGCTTTCCAGGGGGTCAGTGTCCCAGGCCATTTCCGGTTGCGCCAGGTAGCCCATCTCCCAGGGTCGCACCTGGGCACAAGCGCTGAAGCTGAGTGCTGTCATCAGCAGTAGCAGGCGCAGCAGGCGAGGATGGTTGCGCGCCATTACCTAGTCACCGGCCAGCACGCGCTGGATTTCTTCTTCGATGATTTCGATATCGCCACTGCGAAAGCCCATGTGTACCAGGGTGATCTCGCCATCGGGAGCGATCAGGTAAGAAGAAGGCATGCCGATCACGCCGAATAGTTCGGCGGTCTCGCCATCCGGGTCGGCGGGAATGAGAAAATCCAGGGGGTTGTCTTCAAGAAAAAACAGGCCGTCTTCGATGGGATTGTCGACATTGATAGCCACGATCTCCAGGCCCTGGTCGCTGTACTTGTGGTACAGCTCATTATAGAGCGGCAGTGAAGTCAGGCAGGGCGCGCACCAGGAAGCCCAGAAATCCACATACACGGTTTTGCCCGCCAGGTCGGACAGGCTGATTGCGGGCTGGTCCGCATAGATGGAAGGCAGGGTAAAGTCCGGCGCCTGATCGCCTTCGTCCACCGCCAGGCTGGTGCTGCTGATGAGGGCCAGAGCCATTGTCAGGGGAGCCAGAAACGTTGCTTGCTTGAGCGCCATGATGTCAGTTCCGTAGTTGTGAGGGTTGGGTTGGCTGTCGTTGCTTGTAAAGAGTTGCCTACAAGAGTTGCTTACATGAATCACAACGTCGAGATGCCAACGCGAATTGCCAACAATAGTTGCCAACAGGCAACACGTCTACAGCCAGCCCTGCGGACCGAGTGTAGTCAGCCGTTGTTGAACAGACTGTTAAGTGCCTCGCAACTCGAATTAAATCGTTTGCGCCGGCTTGTTAAGGACCACGCCGGTGTCAGCTTCTGGATTACTTCAGGCGGCGACGGCATGTTGCCGACCGCGTCAGGAAGCCCCCAGCGCCGGGGCGCTCAGGTGGTTGACCATCTCCTGCCAGCGGCGTTTCTGAACCTTCAGCTTGAACTGGAGCTCGCGGTAGGTGTCCCGCAACTGCAGGTGCTCCCAGTGCGCCAGGGTCTCCTGAATACGTTTACCCCTGGCTTCGTACCAGGCCTGGCGATGCTCGCTCCACTGCTGCAGAAGCTGCTGTAGCTGCTCGTATTCGTGTTCCAGCCGCTGACGCCAGCTATCCGGGATGTCCAGGGTCTGACATTGTTCCGTGGCATGCAAATACTGCATCTCCAGTCGGGCTTTCTCGATCTGGTGCGGTGTACAGCGCTTCAAATCGCTGGTCAGTCCCAACCAGGACAGTGACCGGATCAGCCATTTGGTGGGATCGTAGTGCCACCAGCGAATGCCGTTGCGGTAGTCCCACTGAAAGGTGTGGTGATAATTGTGATAGCCCTCGCCGTAGGTGATCAGTGCCAGCAGCGGGTTGTCACGGGCCGAGCTCTTGTCGCTATAGGGCTGCTGGCCCCACATGTGGGCGATGGAATTGATCAGCCAGGTAACGTGCTGGCTCAATACCAGGCGCAACAGGCCAGCCAGCAGCAGGCTGGCAATGATGTCACCGTGCAGCCAGCCGAGAAGTGCCGGCAGGGCAATATTGCTCAGCAGTACCAGGGTCAGGTAATTGCGGTGCTGCCAGGCGGCGATGGGGTCGCGCTGGATGTCCTTGATATTTGAGAAATCCCGCTTGCCGCTGGGATAGTTGCGCAGAATCCAGCCCATGTGGGAAAACCAGAACCCGCGACTGGCCGAATAGGGGTCGCGATCTTCATTGTCCACGTGCTGGTGATGGCGGCGATGGTCTGACGCCCAATGATAAATGTCATTCTGCAGTGCACAGGCCCCGCCAATGGCAAACAGTGTCCGCACCACCGGGTGCGCCTTGTAGGTCTTGTGGGACCACATGCGATGGTAGCCGGCGGTAATAGACAGGCCACAGAACGCCATCAGGGCAACAAATACTGCCCACTCATACAGGTCATAGCCATAGAAGTAGCCGTACAGCGGCACCAGGGTGATGGCGCAGGCCGGAGTCACGGTGAACAACACCATGTTGGTCCAGTTGATAGGTGGTTTTTCCGTAGAAGCCGGTTTTGAAGACTCAGTAGAAGACATAAAGGATCCCGTCCGATTACTGCTCAGGAATTGCCAGGGTTGTCCAATACGCGGCGCTGTTCGCCTGCGATGCACGATACCTTCGGGAAACCCGCTGCAGAACCGGACGATAAGGTCCGGGTGGCAGCATGCCGGGCAGGCCCTTGGTGAGCGTGCATGGTCCCAAATAAATATTCTGGCACTGGTTTATTTTCTGACACTAAATTGGTTTTGGCGCAATATTAGTGCCTGACACTATTGTATTTTCTGGCACTATACCACGGTAAACAGCGAAGTTAGCTTTAGAAATCGTCAAAAAGCGAGGAACAGCATGCAGGAGAGACTGGATGACCTGGAAGCCCAATTCAGCTTTCAGGAGGACACGCTGCAGCAGTTGAATGAAGTCATCATCCAGCAGCGCCGGATGCTGGATGAACTGCAGCAGAAAGTGGACTGGTTGGAAGGGCAGGTGGCTGATCTATTGGCCGACAAGGCCAGCTCCCCGGCCTTGGCAGTGGATGGAGAAAAGCCGCCGCACTATTAAAATTAAGACCAGGATCAAGCCGCCAAGCCCAAGGTCACGCAGCCAGGCGGCGGTTGAATCCACCGCTATTGCGGCCCTAGCCCGCGACCGCGACGTCTTCGGCCTGCAGCCCTTTTTTGCTCTCCACCACCGCGAATTCTACCCGCTGGCCATCGCGCAGCACGCGGCGTCCCTCACCGCGAATCGCGCGGAAATGAACGAAAATATCATCACCGCTGTCCCGGGTGATAAAGCCAAAGCCCTTGTTGGCATTGAACCATTTCACGCTGCCCGATTCCCGCTCGTCCGTGCTGCCCGGTGCCCGGGGTTCACCGCCTGATGGCGCGCGCGCAGAGAAATAATTGCCAGCGCCCAGCAAGGCAAACAGCGGCACCAGCAGCAGCGGCAGATTACCGGGCGTGAGCGTGAATTCGGTACGGCTCAGAAAGTAAAGGGGTAGGGCGGCGACAAGGGTAAGCGTCAGGGCGATAAGGAGTGAACGTGTCAGCATGTAAAAACTCTGGATTGGGTTGTTGTTGGTTTTAAAAAATCGTCAATCAGTCTGTACAAGTATCGGCGCATAACAACGCCAACAGGAAAACGCGGGTCCGGCCCGGCTCCGGGCTGGCACTGCCCCAGGTCTGTGTAACCCGGGACCTGATAAAACTACCGCAGCGCGGCCCGAAATTAAACCTCAGGGCCGCTAAGCTACTGTTATTGGGCGAGTTAAAAGCGCTCTGCTTAAGCTGATATTCAGTTTGTCATTGCTATGGTCAGCACTGTAGGCGCTAACCAGACATTGGGTTTGCTGCCCCCCGGAGATCCAGTGAAGAGATTCTCAACAGCGCGACTTCGCGGCGACTGCTAGCGCCAGTCGCAGCAAGACTAACAGCTACACACAAGAGATGGTGAGGACTGCTGACATGAAGCCCAACAAGAAATGCCAGAATACCCTGCCCGGCAAGCTGTCTGCCGCCCTGTTGCTTGCAGCAGGATTGGTGTCCAGTACGGTGTTTGCCGAGACATCATACGAATACGCACCGGTGGTGGAGTCGCGTCCGCTCTACCAGGTGGTGGAAGTGTCTACGCCCCAGGAGCAATGCTGGGAAGAAGAAATCGCTGTGGATTATTCCCGCCCGCGTCAACAGTCCAGCACGCCGGTGATTGTCAGCACGATTCTGGGCGGTGCGATCGGCAACGCAGTGGGCCACAACAAGTCCAACAAGCGGGTTGGCGCGGTGCTGGGCGCAGTATTGGGCCACTCTATTGGACGTGATATAGTCCGCAGCAATAGCCGGACCAGCGCCCGACAGTTTGAAGTTGTGCAGCGCTGCGAGACAGTTTATGAACAACATCAGGAAGAGCGGCTCATTGGTTACCAGGTAACTTACCTGTATAACGGTCAAGAGCGCTCCATCCGCACCGACACGGATCCGGGTGACCAGATTCGATTGCGTGTGAACGTGCAGCCGGTCCTGTAGACCAACGACGGTTACAGACCGGCAGGGCAATCGCCCGGTGGGCGCCCAAATCCACCGGGCCCAAGAGGTGTCATTTGAAAATTACAAGCGTGGTCATGGTGACAGCAATGTTGCTGGCGACGCTGGTGACACCAGCGCAAGCACAACTCGCTCCCCAGGTTGAGCAGAACCAGCTTGACCGAGCCAATCAGTCACAACGTGTGCAGCCCGAATCCCGTGCTGGTTTGCGTATCAACGAGCGCCAGGCCGTCGCGCTGGCACGCGAGAAGTTTACCGGTAACGTCCTGCGAATTTCGCTGGTGGGTCAGGGGAACAATCGCCGCTACCAGATCCGCATGGAAGACGAGGGTAAGGTCTTCACCGTTTATGTTCATGGCATGAGCGGAGAGGTGACTGGCGGCAGTTGAACCAAACAAGCCATCGGGGCTTGTTTACCTATCTGTATCCGGCCTCGTGTCCGGATCGCGTTCCGAATTGAATCGCCTGCAGGAGAGTACTGAATGCGGCTTTTGGTAGTTGAGGATGAAAGCCTGTTGCGTCAGCAACTGGAGCAGGGGCTGAGCAAGGAAGGCTATGTCGTGGATGGTGCCGAAGACGGCAAATCGGGACTGTACTACGCAACCGAATTTGATTACGACGCTGCCATCATTGATCTTGGTTTGCCGGAGATCGATGGTATCTCCCTGATTCAACAGATTCGCAGCGCCGGCAAGGCGTTTCCCGTATTGATCCTGACCGCCCGCGGTGACTGGCAGGACAAGGTTGCTGGCCTGGATGCCGGCGCCGATGATTATGTGGTGAAACCGTTCCAGCTGGAGGAAATTCTGGCTCGCCTGAATGCCTTGCTGCGCAGAGCCGCCGGCTTTTCCAAACCGAAGTTGGATTTTGGTCCGCTCAGTCTGGATATTGGCGCCAAGCGCCTCACCGTAGGCGGCGATGCGGTGGAGTTGACGGCCTACGAGTACAAACTGCTGGAATATCTGATGATGCATCCTGGGCAGGTTATTTCCAAGACCGAATTGACCGAGCACCTCTACGCCCAGGACTATGACCGCGACAGCAACGTGCTTGAGGTGTTTGTCCGGCGCCTGCGCCAGAAGCTGGATCCGGAACAGACCTTGAAGCCAATCGAAACCATTCGCGGTCAGGGCTATCGGTTCAGTCTTGCCGAGGCCTGATCTGCGCGATCCTGTCGCGACTCGCCGGCCATGACCTCACGCCAATCTGCCGCACCCAGAGCCACCTATTCACTGCAATCCCGACTGCTGATCGCCTTCAGCGTGCTGTTGTTTGTATTCCTGGGACTCACCGGGCTGGTGCTGGATAGTGCATTTCGCGCCAGTATTGAGGCCGGTGCCCAGGAGCGATTACAGGTACAGATTTACCTGCTCCTGGCTGAAGCTGACGAAGATAACGGCGAGTTTTATTTCCTGGAGGATTTGCAGGAAGACCGCTTTGGGCAGCTCAATTCAGGGCTTTATGGCTTTATCAGCAGCACGGCTTACGGCGTGCTCTGGCGGAGCGCTTCAGCGCGGACTTTCTCGGTTCCTGATGAGGATTTTTTCCAGCGTCGACTGGAAGTAGGTCAGACTCGTTTCGAGCGCCTCGAGAGTGATAACCAGGAAGTCTATTTCGCCCTGAGCTACGGCATTCTCTGGGAAGATGGCATCAGCGAATACAGTTTCAGTGTTATTGAGGACGCGGCTCCCTACTATTCCGAGATCAGTAACTTCCGTGCCAGCCTCTGGTACTGGCTCGGCGGCGTCGCCGTGCTGCTGCTGTTCATGCAGTTCCTGCTGTTGCGCTGGGGACTGTCACCGCTGCGCCGTATTGCCGACGACCTGAAGAAAATCGAATCAGGTACCGACGACAAACTCGAGGGTGTCTACCCCACTGAGATCCAGGGGGTAACGGATAACCTGAATCTGCTTATCGAATCAGAGCGCAAACAACAGAGCCGCTATCGCACCACCCTGGGTGACCTGGCGCATTCCCTGAAGACCCCGCTGGCGGTGATTTCCGGGATATTGCCTGGCCTGTCCGCGGGCGTGGACAAGGGAAATTCCACGACGCTCCAGGAACAGATTGCCAGCGCCAATGAGCAACTGGAGCGGATGAACCAGATAGTGACCTATCAGTTGCAGCGCGCTGTACATTCCAATGATTCCAGTTCCCTGGCCAAACACGTCAACGTGGCTGCCACGGTGAAGCGCGTGCTCGAAGCTCTGCAGAAGGTATACGTCGACAAGGCGATGTCCGTGCAGGCCGACCTTGACGCGCAGCTGGTGTTTCGCGGTGACGAACGGGATTTGTTGGAGGTGGCAGGCAATGTTCTCGACAATGCATTCAAATACGGGGTTTCCCAGGTTCGGGTGACGACCGCCAGGGCCGGCCTTGGGGCGCGCGGCGTCCGCCTGGTGGTTGAGGATGACGGCGGTGGTATCGCCAGTGAGAAGCAGGAATTCGTTCTCCAGCGCGGGGCGCGAGCGGACACGCTGGTGCAGGGGCAAGGCATTGGGCTGGCAGTGGTAACCGATATCGTTAACAGCTATGGCGGCGAGATACGGGTAGAGAACAGTGATCTGGGTGGCGCCCGCATTGTTATATTGCTTAATTCAGCGGTGTGATATGCGCGGTGCCCAGGCGTGATTATCATGCAGTGGAATTGCTCAGCGCCATTGCGCTTTGGACAGCGTAAGCCTAAAAGAAAAATCCGCCAGCCACTGCGCACAGGGTCATCAGAAAAAGAAACCACTTGATCGAATTTTGCGAGGCCTTGACTGCCACTTTCACAGCCAGGTGTGCCCCCAGCATGGTGCCAGATGCCACTATCAGTCCCGGGATCCAGCTCACCTGCCCGAAGGCCGCGAAGATGACGAAGGCGACTGCAGTAAATGCCAGCGCACAGGTCATTTTCAGGGCGTTGGCCCGAACCAGGTCGTAGCGCAAGCCACCGGAAAGGGCTGCCAGCAGAATGAAACCCACGCCAGCCTGGACGAAGCCACCATAAACCCCGGCCGCAAACAGCGACCACCAGGCAATCGGGGACTCTTTCGGTGACAGCGTCGGGGTGCCGGGTGGTGGCGCGATTAGCGAGGGGCGCACCAGAATAATCACCGACATGGCTAAAATCGTGGTCAACAGAATCGGCTTCAGGTACAGATTGGGCATTAGCGCGGCGCCCAGTGCGCCAATGATACCACCGGCAATATTGGGTATCAGGATCGGCACGATCGCCGGTCGGTCCAGTGTCTTGTGACTGTCGTAACCGCGTACGCCCACCACGCACTGCAGAAGGACGGCAATGCGGTTGGTGCCATTGGCGACATCGGCAGGCAGGCCAAGCATCATCAGTGCTGGCAGGGTCAGATTGGAGCCGCCGCCAGCCACGGTGTTAATACCGCCAGCCAGGAATCCGGTGAACGCCAGTAGCGCGATGAATGCGGGAGATATATCCAAAACAAAATCCGAAGTGAGATCTGAAGCCGGGTTCAGAAAAAGGTTAAGAACCAGGCCTTGAAGAGCACCTGAAAGCGATTACTTTGGCTCGCGAAACCTGGTTTGGTCCTGACCAGAAATGCCATGTCGCAAATTGGTTCCGGGGCAGGCAATTTGTCTGACTGCCGTGCGGCGACAGCTTAGCAGAATTCGGTGCTCAGGGTTGAATCGAGGGGCGGTTTGCTTGTGCCAGTTTGCCTGTGGCTCGCCAGTCTGCGGTATCATTCACTAGATTACTATGATCACTCAAACTGAATATTTGATTGTTGGCGCCGGAATCAACGGCATGCTGACCGCGCGTTTCCTGGCGCAGGCTGGCAAGCAGGTGACCCTGATCGAGCGTGGTGCGCCGGGACGGGAATCGTCCTGGGCCGGTGGCGGTATTATCTCTCCCCTCTACCCGTGGCGCTACACAGCGGCAGTGACTGCGCTTTCATCCTGGGCCCAGGAATTCTATCCCGGACTGGCAGCAGAGCTGCATGCTGAAACCGGTATTGACGTGGAGTGCCGACAAACCGGTTTGCTTATGCTTGATGCAGCAGACCGCGATTCGGCATTGGCCTGGGCGCAGGCCAATGGACGCGTGATGCAGCAGCTCGATCCAGCAGGAATCCAGGCCCTGGCACCGGCGCTGGCCAGGGGCTTCAGCCAGGGACTCTGGATGCCACAAATCGCCAACGTGCGCAATCCGCGTTTGTGCCAGGCGCTAGGTCAATCCCTGCAGGCAAGTTCCGGGGTACAGCTCTGGTCAGGTGTCGAGGCCACAGATTTCGAAGAATCCGGCGAAACGATTACCGGGGTCAGGGTTACTCGTGACGACGGCTCAGAAACTCTTATCAAGGCGTCATGTGTCATTGTCTGCTCCGGGGCCTGGAGTGCCGTGCTGTTGTCGCGACTGGGAGTGAATCTGGCTGTGCACCCGGTGAAAGGCGAGATGCTGCTGTATAAATTCCCGAAACCACCGGTCGACACTATCGTTCTCACCCGGGGTCGCTATCTCATTCCGCGTGCCGATGGCCACCTGCTGGCGGGAAGTACGCTGGAATATGCCGATTTCGATAAATCCATTTCCAATGCTGCCCGCCAGAGCCTGAGCGACTCTGCCACGGCATTGTTACCCGTCTTGCAAGATCTGACACCGCTGCAGCAATGGGCTGGTCTGCGTCCGGGCAGTGGCGATGGAATTCCGTTTATTGGCAAGTTGAAGCGCTGGGACAATCTGTTTGTCAATGCGGGGCAGTTTCGCAATGGACTGGTGCTGGCGCCGGCATCGGCACGCTTGCTGAGCGATTTGTTGTTGGGCAGGCCGCCGATTACTGCACCGGAACCCTACGCACCCGATCGGCTGATAGCCAACGATCAAGCCGCCTTCGCCTAGTCCAGGTGGCCCGCGATAGAGCCTGGTACGACCCCTAGTCCAGACCGAGTTTCTTCAGGCGGTAGCGCAGCGAGCGAAATGACATGCCCAGCTTCTTGGCGGCGGCTGTCTTGTTCCAGCGAGTTTCTTTCAGGGCTTTTTCAATGGCTTCAATCTCGATTGCTTCGAGATGTTTTTCCAGCGAAAAGTTGTCCGATATAGCCACGCTATGGTTGGCGCGCAAAGACTCGCTCATCGGTGCCTGGTCGGCGTCAGCTGGCCCGGTACTTTCGATCTGTGACTTAACGCCAGGGGCAGAAATAAATTCCAGATTGGTTTCACTGATCAGGTTGTCCTCGCACAAGGTCGCGGCGCGCTGCAGGATATTCTCCAACTCGCGAACATTACCAGGAAAGCTGTAGTCCTGTAGTGCCTGCATGGCGCCGGGGCTCACCGTGCATAGATCGGCATCGTTTTCAGCGGCAATTTTTTTAAGGATAACGCCGACCAGTTCGGGGATGTCATCACGGCGCTTGCGCAGGGCCGGTACGGGTAGCTCAATCACATTAATACGAAAATACAGATCCTGTCGCAGATTCCCCATCTCGACTTCCCGGGACAGATTCTTGTGGGTGGCGCTAAGCAGCCGGACGTCCACGGCAATTTCCTGCTGTGAGCCAACCGGGCGTACAGATTTTTCCTGGATCACGCGCAACAGTTTGACCTGGGTTTGCAGCGGCAGGTCCGCGACCTCGTCAAGAAACAGGGTGCCGCCATTGGCGGCCTGAAACAGACCCTGTTTGTCCTGGTCGGCACCGGTGAAGCTGCCTTTCATGTGGCCAAACAGTTCGCTTTCCACCAGGTCTTCCGGTATGGCCCCGCAATTTACCGCGACAAACGGGCCAGCGCGGCGGGCGCTTTGCTGATGGATGGCGCGCGCTGCCAGTTCTTTACCGGCTCCTGACTCGCCGCTGATATATATCGGTGCCTGGCTGCGTGCCAGCTTGCCTATCTGCTCGCGTAACTGTTTGACCTGGGCCGAGTTGCCCGTGATGGAGTTGCGGCAATCGGCGGCATCCAGCTCCGGTACATCTTCGGGCTGGGCTTGCTTGTGGGTCAGGCGCAGTGCAGCCTGCACCAGATCGCGCAGTTTTTGCAGGTCCACCGGTTTGGAAACAAAGTCGAATGCCCCTGCCTTGAGGGCCTTGATCGCGGTCTCGGTGCTGCCGTGGGCGGTAATCACCGCCACCGGCACATCGCTGTACTGTTGCTGGATGTGCTTGACCAGTTCAATGCCGTCGCCGTCCGGCAGACGCATGTCGGTCAGGCAAAGATTGAATGACTCGCTGGCAAGTAGTGCGCGCGCCGCGGTCAGATCGGCAGCGGATGCGGTTTGCAGGGACATGCGCCCGAGGGTAATTTCCAGCAATTCCCTGATATCCGGCTCATCATCGACAATCAGTATTTTATCGTGCATGGGCCTTTCACTTACCGCGAACAGAGATCATGGTTGCGTGGTGAATCTCCGTTTAGTGGATCATTAGTCGACGGTATGGTCGGGGTCGCTGAAGTAAATGCTAAAGCAACTTTTTCCGTCACTGGTGCGCGAATAAAGAAGTTGCGACTGATTAGCTTCGCACAGTTCTTTCGATATATAAAGACCCAGCCCGGTGCCGCTGGCTTCAGTAGTGTGGAAGGGTTCAAATAGCTGCGCCTCATCTTCATCGGCAATCCCGGGTCCATCATCAATCACGCTGAGATAGGGTTGCACAAGATTGTCTTTGCTTTCGATGCCGCCAAGAATGGTCAACGTGGCACGGCCGGTTTGCTTGTGGCTGTAACGCAGTCCGTTGTCGAACAGGTTATTCAAGACCTGTTCCAGCTGGCCGGTAATGACATTGATTTCGGTTGTATCCGGTTCGATTGAGACGGTGATTTCGTCACATAACTCATGGGTATCCCGATAGCTGGCAACAAAACTGGAAAGCCAGTTGTTCAGGTTGATGCGCGTTGGCGTAGATTCGTCCTGGCGCGAAGCATCAAGCACTTCCTCAATGATCATGTTGATGCGGCTGCAGTGATTGAGAATAATCTCCAGCATGCGCTTGTCATCGCTGGACGCGGTTTCCGATTCGCGCAGCAGTTGACCGGCATGACTGATAGCGCCCAACGGATTGCGTACCTCGTGAGCGATGCTGGCCGTCAGTCGGCCCAGTGATGCCAGTTTCATCTGTCGGATACGCTGCACAATCTGGCGATTGTCCTCAAGAAACATCAGCACGTCCGACTCGCTTCCGGGGTTGAGAAATGCGAAGTTGATCTGGACCTGTTTCTTGGACTCGGGAATGGCGATAGGCGGCGGCTGGCGCTTGGAATTGATCTTCCACAGGTTTAGCTGTTCCGCCAGTTTGTCCGGCAGGCTGCGGGGCTGCCCGTTAGCACTGTCGGCTTCCGCCAGCAGAGGTGCCAGGGTCGACTGAGCAGCGCTGTTCATGCTGACGATGTGGTTGTTGGTATCAACCACCACGACTCCGGTGCGCATCCGCTGGATGATTTCATTGTTGAGTTTTTCCAGATCGACAATGTCGCTGGCCTGCTGATCTGCCAGTTTGGCAGCCCGGTAAATCCGGTCGGTCAGGGTCTGGATGTAAAGCGACGTGGCAAACAGGATGATGCCCAGAAACCCCGTCTGGATAAACTGGCCCGGAGGATTCTGGAGCGAAAGGGCCAGGTATAGCTCGCTGTAGATAATAGCCAGCGCGGCAATGGCGGCCAGAAAAGTGCTGATGCGACCGCGAATCATGATGCTGCTTGACGCAATGGTAACAATCATCAGCAGGCCGAGACCGGACGCCACGCCGCCGCTGGAAAAAATCAGCAGACTGATGGCCAGAATATCGGCAATCAGCGTACTGGTGAGTATCTGCTGGTTCTCGAGAAAGCGGGTGCCGTCCGGAGAAAGAAAGGCGATGACGACACCGAAAATAGCGTAACCGGTGCAGGCCTGCACGAACAGGGTCGGGTCGACTTCGCCGAACTGGGTATTGTCCGGGCTGCTGATGTAAGTCACCAGCAGCACCAGCGGCAACACAATACGGTAGATGTTGTACACCACCGCGACATTGGATATCTGGCCGGTGTATTGGTCGGTCTTCTCAGCCATAACAAGCGTATTGCTTTGCCTTGTGCATTATTGTCGGAACAGATCAGACCGTGTCAGGCCGGATAAGTCAATTTATCGTACAATGCTGCCCCAAATACAGTAGCCCGAAATGCAGGCGCCGGTTACCGCTGGTTTCGCCGGGCCGGACAGCAGGATTCAGTTGAGGAGTTCATGGCACAACAATTCAAGCTGGTAATGGCCCAGCTAAATTTGCTGGTAGGCGACATCGACGCCAACGCCGATCGTGTAATCGCAGCGGCGCAGGAAGCAAAGAATCAACATGGCGCGCAGATGGTGGTGTTTCCGGAGCTGACCCTTACCGGCTATCCGCCCGAAGATCTGCTGTTCAGACCCAGCCTCAAGCTGCGCGTGGATCGTGCGCTGCAGCGTATCCTGGCGGCTAATCTGGACATTTACCTGGTACTGGGTTTTCCGGAGCGCAAGGAAGACGGGCTGTATAACGCGCTGGGTGTGATCAAGGGCGACCAGCTGGTCGCGGTTTATCACAAGCAGCGTTTGCCCAGCTATGAAGTGTTTGACGAGCACCGCTATTTCAAACCCGGACATGAAGCTTGTGTGGTGGAAATCGCCGGTAGCCGAATGGCGTTTACCGTATGCGAGGACATGTGGGAAACGCAACCGGTGAGTCAGGCGAGGGCGGCTGGCGCGCAGTTGATGATTAACATCAATGCCTCACCCTATCACCTGAACAAACTCCGGGATCGGCAGGCCTTGCTGCAGCAGCGCAGTGGCGAAGGAGGCTTTCCCATCGTCTATGTCAATCTGGTTGGTGGCCAGGATGAGTTGGTGTTCGATGGCGGTTCCATGGCGGTGGATGCCAGCGGCGAATGTTGTCGTCTGGCACCGAGCTATGCAGAAGGTCTCTATCCGCTAACGATCGATATCGCGGCTGACGGTCGCTGCGCGTTGCCAGTACAGGAAATTGCCCCAGCCCAGGCGCTGGAGGCACAGGTCTATCAGGCATTGGTACTTGGGGTTCGCGACTACGTGAACAAGAACGGATTTCCCGGTGTGGTACTGGGCTTGTCAGGGGGTATCGATTCAGCACTGACCCTGGCGGTGGCCGTCGATGCCCTGGGCAGTGATCGGGTACACGCGGTTATGATGCCCTTTGAATACACGTCACAGCTAAGCCTGGACGCGGCGGCCGAGCAGGCTGAAGGCCTGGGCGTGGATTACCAGGTGATCGCCATCAACGATGTCTATGGCGCGTTCCTCAAGGCGCTGGAGTCCGAGTTCGCAGGCACTGAATCCGGGGTGGCAGAACAGAATATCCAGGCGCGGGCGCGCGGTGTGCTGCTGATGGCCATTTCCAACAAGAAAGGGTTATTGGTGCTCACCACCGGTAACAAGAGTGAGATTGCGGTTGGGTATTCGACCCTTTACGGGGATATGGCCGGAGGCTTTGACGCCTTGAAAGATGTGTCCAAGACCCTGGTCTACAAGCTATCTCGCTACCGCAACAGCAGCGCAGCGGACTCAGATGCGGAAGTAATCCCAGAGCGCGTCATTACTCGACCACCTTCTGCGGAGTTGGCGCCGGGTCAGGTGGACCAGGATAACCTGCCGCCCTACGATGTTCTGGACCAGATACTGGAGATGTATGTCGAGCAGGATTGCAGCGCCGCCACGATCATTGGCAATGGCTTCGCTGAGGCGGATGTCAAACGGGTACTGCGCCTGGTGGACCTTAATGAATACAAGCGCCGCCAGAGTCCGGTTGGGGTCCGTCTGACCCGCAAGGGCTTTGGCCGGGACCGTCGCTACCCGATCACCAATGCCTGGCCGCTGGGTGAATAGCGGTTAGTGCGACTTGCTGTTTCAGGCCAGTGGCGGCCTAGTCGAGCAGACCGAAAGTGATAATACTGAGGAAGGAGCGGCCTTGCTCCTGTGGCTCGCCCTGGGCGTTAATGATCTGTTCGCTACCAGAGGTGCGCGGGCGCCGAGTGGGAGCCAGGGGTGGGTCCACGCGATTGTCACCCAGCAAGCCGAAGCTTACTGTATAAAGCAGGGAAGGGTTGGTGATTTCGGTGCGAATAATGAATTCACCACCATCGTCCAGGGAAGCATGGGCGGGGTAATTCTCGCGCAGCAGGGCCAGCGAGGTGTCGGCCAGATCATTCAGGCCGAGCCGCAGATAGGCCTCCACCATGATCGCCACGCCGTCGGCTACCGCTGGCGTACCCTGAAAATTTTCCACAACATACTGCCCCCGGCGCAGTGCCGCGATATAGGCGCGCCGCTCAAGATAATAATTGGCGACGTGGATCTCGTATGCCGCGAGATTGTTGCGCAGGTACACCATACGCGCTCGGGCATCGGCAGCGTAGGGACTGTCCGGGAACAGGGCCAGTAGCTGCGAGAAGTCGTTAAACGATTCCTGGGCCCGCCCCGGATCACGCTTGGTCTGGTCGATAGGCAGGAACCGGCTCAGCAGTCCGCCCGAGTCGCGGAAGGAGGACAGACCGCGCATATAATAGGCGTAGTCGATATTTTCGTTGTCCGGATGCAGGCGGATAAAACGGTCGGCTGCGGCGCGTGCGGCTTCCATATCGCCATTGCGATAGTAGGCATACACGATTTCGATCTGCGCCTGGGCGGCAAAGCGACCGAACGGAAAGCGCGATTCCAGCGCCTGGTAGGTGGCGATGGCGCCAGTGAAATTGCGGCTGTTGAGTTGTTCCAGGGCGCGCCGATAAAACTGCTCTTCTGTGGATAAGCCAGCGAATTCATCGCGTTCGCGATCACCGAACAGACCACAGCCCCCCAGGGCAAGAGTCAGAAGCAGCAGTATTGGCAGTTTGAGGCGCAGTGTGGAGCGCATGATTGGTGTAGCAGTCCGAATGTCGAAAAGTCTGTCCCACGCTCGCGCCAGCGGTGCAAGTGCGAGGCTGGTGCGAGAAAGGGCGCTATTTAACCACAGCTGTGGGCGCAAACCCATCCCCAGGCCGCGGTCACCTCGCCAGTCGCTACCTTAGGCCCTGCAGACCGGTGATTTCAAGTATCATGGGGCCCATGTCTGATCGCGCCGCCACCCGAATCTCCCTCACCGCCGAAGTGCCGCCGGAACTGGCTGGTAAACGCTTGGACCAGATTGCGGCGCAATTGTTTCCCGATTATTCCCGTGCCCGGCTGCAAAGCTGGATAAAAAACGGCGATCTGCGAGTCAACAACCGCGTTTTGCGGCCCCGTGACAAGGTGCAGCTGGGTGCAACGCTGGTGGTCGAGGCCGAATTGGAAGCTGCTGAGGACTGGCAGGCAGAATCCCTGCCGCTGGATATTGTGTTTGAGGATGAGGCGGTGCTGGTGCTGAATAAAGCGGCGAGCACCGTGGTCCATCCCGCCGCGGGAAATCGAAGCGGCACGCTGCTAAATGGCCTGCTGCACCGCTATCCGCAGCTGCAAGAGTTGCCCCGAGCCGGCATTGTGCACCGGCTGGACAAGGACACCACGGGACTGATGGTGGTGGCCAAGAACCTGCCCAGTCATACCTACCTGGTGGCCAAACTGCAGGCCCGGGATATTGCCCGGGAGTACGAGGCGGTAGTCAACGGGGTGCTTACCGGCGGCGGCACCATTGATGAGCCCATGGGGCGCCACCCGGTGAATCGCAAGAAACAGGCGGTGATTCACAGCGGCAAACCGGCAGTGACCCATTACCGGGTGGCTGAGCGCTTCCGCGTCCATACCCATGTGCAGGTCAAGCTGGAGACCGGCCGTACCCATCAGATTCGTGTGCACATGGCGCATATCAACTACCCGCTGGTTGGCGATCCGCTCTATGGCGGTCGGCTACAGATTCCGGCAGCCAGCTCGCCTGAGCTGAGCGAATGCCTGCGGGGTTTTCGTCGCCAGGCGCTGCATGCCCGCCGCTTGGCATTTGACCATCCCGTGTCCGGTGACCCGGTGGCTTTCGAAGCGCCGCTGCCAGCTGACCTGCAAGACTTGCTGGATCAGCTGCGTGCCGATGCGGGGCGGTCATAGCCATGCTGGCTGCGCTGTCCCCGGACTGGCCGGATCTGCCCGGGGTGCAGGCTTTCACCTTTACCCGCGGGGGCGGTGTCAGTCAGGGCCCCTATGCCAGTCTTAATCTGGCTTTTCATGTTGACGATGCAGAGGCTGCTGTTGCGGCCAATCGCGTCACGGTTGAAGCCTGGCTTCCCGGTGCGCCAAACTTGCAATGGCTGCAACAGGTCCACGGCACGCGGGTCATCGACCTGCCTGACGTTGCGGCCGTTACCCGTGCGCCGATCGAAGCCGATGGCCTGATCACGTCTGCGCCAGGTATCGCCTGCTGTGTTATGACTGCCGACTGCCTGCCGGTATTCCTGGCCAGTGCACGGGGCGATGAAGTAGCGCTGGTGCATGCCGGTTGGCGAGGGCTGGCGGGCGGCATTATTGAACGGGCAATCGCCGGCATGAAAACGCCCCCGGACAACGTGCGGGTCTGGCTGGGCCCGGCTATCGCAGCCTGTCATTTCGAAGTGGGTACCGAGGTGCGCGAGGCGATTGTTGCCAGTACAGAATTGGTCGCAGACTCCAGGCAAGCGCTGCTTGACTGTTTCCAGCCCGCTCAGACGCCGGATAAATTCATGGCGGATCTTTATGCTATCGCCAGGCACAAGCTCATGGGCCTGGGCGTGACCCAGGTCAGCGGCGGTGAATACTGCAGTTACTGTGATGCGCAGCAGTTTTTCTCCTATCGCCGGGACGGTCGTACCGGGCGTAACCTCAGCGTTATTTACCTGCAGGGGCGCTGATTCGCCCCAGCTGAATAATTTGATACGGATCAACAAGCTGATGTTTCTGCTTGAAATAGCTGCTCCGGGGCCCAATCTTTAGCACCATGAATAATTCAACGAAGTCCCGGTCAGCGCTGGGGCGCAAAGGTGGTAAGGAACAATGCGATTCGACAAACTGACCAGTAAATTGCAGTCCGCGCTGGCGGATGCCCAGTCCCTGGCACTGGGTAAAGACCACAACCTGATTGAACCGGTCCACCTGATTCTGGCGCTACTTGACCAGAAAGGTGGTTCGGTGCGACCGCTGCTGTCGCAAACCGGTTTCAATATCACGGAGCTGCGCAGCCAACTGCAAAATGCGGTGGATGATTTGCCCCACATGCCCAATCACGAGGGCGAGATTTCCGTGTCCCCGGAGCTGGGCAAGCTATTTAACCAGGCAGACAAGCTGGCGCAGCAAAAGAACGATGCGTTCATATCCAGCGAGACCATGTTGCTGGTGACAATGAACGACAAGGGGCCGGCGGGCAAAATACTGAACAGCTTCGGTGTATCTCCCCAGGCACTGGAAAACGCGATCAGCAATTTACGCGGCGGCGAGAATGTTACTGGCGCCGGTGACGAAGACGCCTGGCAGGCGCTCAACAAATACTGTGTGGACCTCACCGAACGGGCGGAGAACAGCGACCTTGATCCGGTGATTGGCCGCGATTCCGAAATTCGCCGCACTATCCAGGTGTTGCAGCGCCGCACCAAAAACAACCCGGTGCTCATCGGTGAGCCTGGTGTCGGTAAGACAGCCATTGTTGAGGGTCTTGCCCAGCGCATTGTTAATGGCGAGGTTCCCGAAGGATTGAAAGACAAGCGTATCCTGGCGCTGGACATGGGCGCCCTGATTGCCGGCGCAAAATTTCGCGGTGAGTTTGAAGAGCGACTGAAAGCCGTGCTCAACGAATTGTCCAAGCAGGAAGGCTCGATCATTCTATTTATTGACGAGCTGCACACCATGGTTGGTGCCGGTAAGGCCGAAGGTGCCATGGATGCCGGAAATATGCTGAAGCCGGCCCTGGCGCGGGGTGAGCTGCACTGCGTGGGCGCCACTACCCTTGATGAGTATCGCCAGTACATTGAGAAAGATGCAGCACTGGAGCGACGCTTTCAGAAGGTGCTGGTGAATGAGCCCAATGAGGAAGACACGATCGCGATCCTGCGCGGCTTGAAAGAAAAGTACGAGGTGCACCACGGCGTGCAAATTACCGACTCTGCGATCATCGCCTCGGCGCGCCTGTCGCAACGCTACATCACCGATCGTCAGTTGCCGGACAAGGCGATTGACCTGGTGGACGAAGCCGCCAGTCTGATTCGCATGGAAATCGATTCCAAGCCGGAAGAAATGGATCGCCTTGAGCGTCGCCTGATTCAGTTGAAGATTGAGCAGGAAGCGCTGAAGAAAGACGATGATGCCGCCACCAACAAGCGCAAGGCCAAGCTGGCTGACGATATCAAGGCGCTGGAAAAGGAATATGCCGATCTGGAAGAAATCTGGAAGGCGGAAAAATCCACATTACAAGGCGCTCAGTCGATCAAGAGCAGTCTTGAGCAGGCCCGCAAGGATATGGAAGAAGCCCGGCGTGCCGGTGACCTGGCGAGGATGTCAGAGATTCAGTACGGGGTGATTCCCGGCCTGGAGAAAAAGCTGGAGTCGGCGACCGAGGCCGAGACCACAGAGAAAAAGCTCCTGCGCCACCGGGTGACTGAGGAAGAGATCGCCGATGTAGTATCGCGCTGGACCGGCATCCCCGTAAGCAAGATGCTGCAGGGTGACAAACAGAAATTGCTGGAGATGGAAGATGCGCTGCACAAGCGGGTGATTGGCCAGAACGAGGCCATCGCCGCCGTGTCCAATGCCGTGCGACGATCCCGCTCCGGGCTTTCCGACCCGAACCGGCCCAATGGATCGTTCCTGTTTCTTGGACCTACCGGTGTCGGTAAAACGGAATTGTGTAAGGCCCTGGCGGAATTCCTGTTCGATACCGAGGAAGCCATGGTGCGCATTGATATGTCCGAATTCATGGAGCAGCACTCGGTCGCCCGTTTGATCGGCGCACCGCCCGGCTACGTGGGCTATGAAGAAGGCGGCTACCTGACTGAGGCGGTACGACGCCGTCCCTACTCGGTTCTGCTTCTGGACGAGGTGGAGAAGGCCCACCCGGATGTGTTCAATGTGCTGCTGCAGGTGATGGATGACGGTCGTTTGACCGACGGCCATGGTCGCACCGTGGACTTTCGCAACACGGTGATCGTGATGACCTCCAACCTGGGTTCGGATCGCATTCAGGAAGAAATGGCCGGTGATTACATCAACGAGAAACAGTATGAGCGGGTCAAGAAAATGGTGCTGGATACTGTGGTCAAACACTTCTCACCGGAATTCGTGAACCGTATTGACGAGACCGTGGTGTTCCATCCGCTGCAGTCAGACCAGATTCGCGGTATTGCCGAGATCCAGATTGAACTGTTGAACCGACGCCTGGGGCAAAACGAGCTGCGTCTGCAGGTAAGCGATGCGGTCCTGGATCATATCGCCAAGGTCGGCTATGACCCGGTGTATGGTGCCCGGCCGCTGAAAAGGGCCATCCAGAACGGCATCGAAAATGCCCTCGCTCAGCACGTGCTGCAGGGAGATTATGGCCCGGGCGATCTGATCACGGTAGATGTCAATGAGCAGGGCGAGCTGGCGTTTGGCAAGCAGGTGGCGTCGGAAGACGCTGCCTGATAAATGGCAAGGCTGGATAATTGGCTTCGTCAGCAGCCTTTCACAAGTCTTTTCGTCCCCGGGACCAGACTTCCGACCCGAACTTCTGACAATGTTCTGGCGATGTTTTGCAGGGCGCCGAATCCGGTGCCCTGCAAATGTCGCATGCGCTTGACTTTCCTCGTATAAATGGCACAATCGCCGGGCTCGATCAGAGTGACCCGGCCGACCCCGGGTGGCTCTCCAGCAGTCTGGTCTCGCCCACACCAGGCAATCCCACAGACTGCTGTCTAGGTGTCAGACAACATCCACCTATCCAGGCTCTCACGTTACCTCGTACAGGGCCGACAAGAACCATCAGGCAGCAGTAAGGATTGCGGGCTGACCGGTGTTTCTTGATACACAGTAAACCAGACACAGCCAAGATAAGGCTCCCAGAATAACGTCAGCATCGGGCCCGGTAGCGCGATGTCGCGTATTTTGCAGTGCGCTGTGGCGAGGTACCGACAACATCATCAGATTAGTGATAATGGCGAGAGTGATGGAGTCAAAGGTAAAGCAGGTGCTGCAGTCAGGCAGTATCCGAGGCGATTCAGAGACGGCCCAGCAAGGCCGGAGGCAATGACAGTGGAACAATTATCAGGCGGAGAGATGCTGATTCGTGCGCTGCACGATGAGGGCGTGGACATTTTGTTTGGCTATCCCGGTGGGGCGGTGCTGCATATTTACGATGCCATCTTCAATCAGGACAAGGTCGAACATATCCTCGTGCGCCACGAACAGGCTGCCACCCATGCGGCCGACGGGTACGCGCGAGCAACCGGCAAGCCCGGTGTGGTGCTGGTCACCTCCGGGCCTGGTGCGACCAATGCTATTACCGGCATTGCCACCGCCTACATGGATTCCATTCCGATGATTGTTATCTCCGGCCAGGTGGACAGCAGCCTGATCGGCACCGATGCTTTTCAGGAAACTGACATGGTGGGCATTTCGCGCCCCATTGTTAAGCACAGCTTCATGGTGCAGAGCGCCGCAGATATTCCAAAAACTGTCAAAAAAGCATTTCATCTGGCTACAACTGGACGACCTGGCCCGGTTGTGATCGATGTCCCCAAGGACGTTACCGATCCCAAGGTAAAGCTGCCCTACGAATATCCCAAGGACGTGAAAATGCGTTCTTACCAGGTGCCGGGCAAAGGTCATTCCGGTCAGATCAAAAAGGCGGTGGAAGCGTTGTTGAATGCCAAGCGCCCGATGATTTATGCCGGCGGCGGGGTTATCCAGGGCAACGGCTCTGAGCTGCTTACCAAGCTGACCCAAAAGCTCGGTCACCCCATTACCAATACCCTTATGGGCCTGGGCGCTTATCCGGCCACCGACAAGCAGTTCCTCGGTATGCTGGGCATGCACGGTACTTACGAAGCGAACATGGCCATGCACTATTGCGACGTACTGCTGGGCATTGGCGTGCGTTTCGATGATCGGGTTACCAATGCCACGTCGAAGTTTTGCCCGGACGCGACGATCCTGCACGTGGATATCGACCCTGCATCTATCTCCAAAACTGTGGTGGCCGATGTGCCCATCGTCGGCTCGGTTACGGCGGTGCTTGAGGAAATGATCGAGCAGGTAGGCAAGTCGAAAACCAAGGTCGACAAGGACGTGCTGTCAGTCTGGTGGCAACAGATTGAGCAGTGGCGCTCCCGACAGTCGCTGGCAATTCCGGAATCAGATCGCGGATTGATCATGCCCCAGGAAGCGGTGCGCGCGGTTTATGAGATCACCAAGGGCGATGCCTATGTATCCACCGACGTGGGCCAGCACCAGATGTTCGCGGCACAGCATTACCCGTTCGACAAGCCCCGGCGCTGGATCAACTCCGGCGGCCTCGGCACCATGGGCTTTGGCCTGCCGGCGGCGATGGGCGTCCAGTTTGCCTTTCCCGATGCGATTTCCGTGTGCATCACTGGCGAGGGCAGCTTCCAGATGAACCTGCAGGAATATGCCACCTGTATGCAGTACGACTTGCCGATCAAGATAATCTGTTTGAACAATGAAGCCCTGGGTATGGTGAAGCAGTGGCAGGACATGCAGTACGGTGGCCGCCATTCGCAGAGTACCTACTCGGAATCCCTGCCGGATTTCACCAAGCTTGCCGAGGCCTATGGCCACGTGGGCATCAAGATCGAGAGCCGCGATCAGCTCTATCCGAAACTGGAAGAAGCCTTTGCCCTGCAGGACAAGCTGGTGTTCGTGGATATTGCCGTGGATCCGGAAGAGCACGTGTACCCGATGGCGATCAAGGGCGGCGCCATGAAGGACATGGTGCTGAGCAAAACGGAGAGGACCTGACATGCGCCATATCATCTCAGTGTTAATGGAAAATGAACCCGGTGCCCTGTCGCGAGTGGTCGGCCTGTTCTCGCAGCGCAACTACAATATCGATTCGCTGACTGTGGCACCGACTGACGACAGTACCCTGTCGCGCCTGACCGTGATTACCCACGGTGATGATGCGCGCATCGAGCAGATAACCAAGCACCTGAATCGCATCGTAGATGTGGTAAAGCTGGTGGACCTGACCGAGGGCGCGCATATTGAACGCGAACTGATGCTGATCAAGGTCAAGGCAGTCGGCGCGCAGCGCGCCGAGATCAAACGAACGGCAGATGTGTTTCGCGGTCAGATCGTTGATATGACCCAGAGCGCCTTTACCGTCCAGCTTACTGGTACCGGGGAAAAGCTGGACGCCTTTATCTCGGCGATGGCCGAGAATACCGTGCTGGAGGTGGTTCGTACTGGCGTTTCGGGCATTGCCAGAGGCGACAAGGTGTTGAGTCTCTGATTGCCAGATTGACTAGCGTGAACAAAAAAGGGCCAAATGGCCCTTTTTTTATGCTGCTAACAGAATGCTTGTTGCCAGGCCTGACCGAGCGCGAGCGCGCTCCAGTCAGGAAGCAGCGCTTTAGATAACCTTTTTCATTGCGGTCATGTACTTGCGGAGCTTCTTGCCGACCACTTCGATGGGATGTCCATCAAGGCTCTCATTCACGGCGATCAGCTCCTGGTTGTCTACGCCAAGGTCATTCAGCTGCAGGCCCTTGCCGATGACATCTGTGTCTACCTTCTTCATGAAGTCTTGCAGAAGCGGTACACAGGCATGGGAGAACAGATAGCATCCGTATTCGGCGGTGTCAGATATCACCTTGTTCATTTCGTAAAGCTTCTTGCGGCCAATCAGGTTGGCAATCAGCGGGACTTCATGCAGCGATTCGTAGTAGGCCGATTCTTCGATGATGCCGCTGGCGGTCATGGTTTCGAAGGCCAGTTCAACACCAGCTTTGACCATGGCCACCATGAGAATGCCGTTGTCGTAGTATTCCTGCTCGGGAATATCCATATCGCCAGCTGAAGACTTCTCGAATGACGATTCGGCAGTCGCCTCGCGCCACTCCAGCAGCTTCTTGTCGTCATTGGCCCAGTCTTCCATCATGCCGCCGGAGAAATCACCGGTGATGATGTCGTCCATGTGCTTCTCGAATAGCGGGCGCATGATGTCTTTCAGCTCTTCAGACAGTTCATTGGCGACAAGCTTGGCGGGGTTGGACAGGCGATCCATCATGTTGGTGATGCCGCCATGTTTCAGACCTTCCGAGACCGTTTCCCAGCCGTGCTGCACCAGCTTGCTGGCGTAGCCCGGGTCGATGCCTTTCTCAACCATCTTGTCGTAGCAAAGGATCGAGCCGGTTTGCAGCATGCCACACAGGATGGTCTGCTCACCCATCAAGTCAGACTTAACCTCGGCAATAAAGGAAGACTCCAGTACGCCGGCACGATGGCCGCCGGTAGCGGCCGCATAGGCTTTGGCGATATCCAGGCCATCACCATTGGGATCGTTTTCTGCGTGCACAGCAATCAGCGTCGGCACGCCAAAGCCACGCTTGTATTCTTCACGGACCTCTGTGCCCGGGCACTTTGGTGCCACCATGACCACGGTCAGGTCGTCGCGAATTTGCATGCCTTCTTCAACAATATTGAAACCGTGGGAGTAGGCGAGGCAGGCGCCTTGTTTCATCAACGGCATAACCTGGCTGACGACATTGGAGTGCTGCTTGTCAGGGGTGAGGTTGAGTACCAGGTCGGCTTGCGGGATCAGCTCCTCATAGGTGCCTACCGTGAAGCCGTTTTCCGTGGCATTTTTCCAGGACGGGCGTTGCTCGGAGATCGCGGACTCACGCAGTGCATAGGACACATCCAGGCCGCTGTCGCGCATATTCAGGCCCTGGTTCAGGCCCTGGGCACCGGCGCCAACAATGACCACTTTCTTGCCTTTCAGTTTATCTACGCCGTCGCTGAATTCGCTTCGGTCCATAAAACGACACTTGCCCAACTGTTCCAACTGCAGTCGCAGGGGCAGCGTATTGAAATAGTTCATGGAGTTGCTCCAGTTAGCTTACTGTTCATCCTGAGCAAGGCCGCGAATGGCGGCGCGCGGCCTTGTATTCAATGGGATTTTTGGTGAGGCGCGATCATATAGCATCTCCAATCGCGGGTAAAACCCAAAAAGCGGTGGCCCCGCCCCCCGGTGAAACCTGTATAATCCAAAAATACGTTAAAAAACCGATACTAACAGGTAGTCGATCAAAGACAGCCCAAAATAGCCCAATACAGAATATAGATAGTTCAACTCTGTCGCGCCCAAAGGCCGACGCTCCCGGGTAATCATGCAAAGCGAACACGACAGCAAACCAGTAGACGCGCCGCTGGCGCCGGATGATAGCGAAGACGAACTCGAGTCGGATAGCCTGTTTCCGATCGATGAACACGTGGAGTTCTTTTCGGAGGGCGGCCGCAAGGTTCGCCGCCGCGGTGTCTATTTATTGCCCAACCTGCTTACCCTGGGGGCCTTGTTTGCCGGTTTCTATGCAGTGATCGCCGGGATGTCCGGGAACTTCAACGAGGCTGGCTGGGCGATCATGATTGCCGCTATCTGCGACGGTCTGGATGGTCGCATTGCCCGGCTGACCAATACCCAGAGTGCGTTTGGCGCGCAATTTGACTCGCTGTCGGACATGGTGTCGTTTGGCGTTGCGCCGGCTCTGATCATGTTCAGCTGGGCATTTGCCGAGCTGGGCCAGCTTGGCTGGGCCGCCAGTTTCATCTACATGTCCTGCGCGGCGCTGCGCCTGGCCCGTTTTAATGTCCAGCTGGGCACCGTGGACAAGCGCTTTTTCGTCGGCCTGGCCAGCCCGCTGGCAGCGGGTCTGGTGACATTTGTACCCTGGGTAGCTTTCAAGTACAGCGTGGAGGTCACTGCCCCGGTGTCCTATTTTGCCGTCATATTGACGGTATTTGCGGGCCTGCTGATGATCTCCAATTACCGCTATTTCAGTTTTAAAGAGCTGAATTTCAAAGGCACAGTACCGTATATCTTCTTTATCATGTCAGTTGTCCTGCTAGTGGTGATTGCCCAGAACCCCCATGAGATGCTGCTGTTAATGTGTGTACTGTATGCCTCTTCCGGGCCCATTGGCTGGGTATATCGCCGCCAGTTCAAGCGTGGCGAGGCGGAACCGGCAGCAAACCGCTAGCTGCGGCGCGGCGTAGCTAAAGGGCGTATCCAGTAGTTCGGGGTTGCAGCAGAAGGGCGTCAAGGTATCCAGTATGACCAGCACCCTTCACGGGAATGAAATTGCCGCGCTTCCTGTCCTGTTAAGTAAGGGCAGCAGCCCGGGACAGTGGCACCGAAGAACACCAGGCTGAGTTCCCGATACCCGGGAGCCATCGCCAAACCAGAGACTGAAACAGGGTCATCCTCATGTTGATTAAAAAACCATCAGATATCCTTCCCTCAGAAATTACGCCGGAACATGTGTTCCGCAATCGGCGCAAGTTCATGGCCGACAGTGGCAAGCTGTTGATGGGGTCCGCCGTCGCCGGGTTGGCGCCAGCGGCGCTGGCCCAGGATGGCGGGGAATTAAAGGCCCGTGCGTCGGTCACTCAAGAGCGCGCGGCACCTACTGCCTGGTGGGCCGAGAAGTTCAACAACATCAAGCCAGCGCCCGGTGAAGAACCGTTTTTTACCGGCGAGACCCTGACGCCCTTCGAGGATGTCACCAGCTACAACAATTTCTATGAGTTCGGCATGGACAAAGGCGACCCTGCGGCCAACGCCGGGGACCTGGAAGTGGATCCCTGGTCGGTGCAGGTGACCGGCGAAGTCGCCAGGCCTGGCACCTACAACCTGGAAGACATTATCCAGCCGCACCGGCTTGAAGAGCGCATCTATCGACTGCGCTGTGTGGAAGCCTGGTCCATGGTTATTCCCTGGGTCGGTATTCCGCTGGCCGATATTCTCAAGCGCTTCGAGCCAACCTCGAATGCGAACTACGTTGAGTTCGAAACCCTGGTGGATCCCGAGACCATGCCCGGTATCCGCTCGCGTTTTGCCATTATTGACTGGCCCTACCGGGAAGGGCTACGCATGGACGAAGCCATGAACCCGCTGACCTTCATGGCGGTCGGAGTTTACGGCACTTACATGCCGCCCCAGAATGGCGCGCCGATGCGCTTGGTCGTGCCCTGGAAGTATGGCTTCAAGAGCATCAAGTCCATCGTCCGCATCAACCTGCGCGAGACCATGCCCAACACCAGCTGGAACGATCTGCAGCCCCAGGAGTACGGCTTCTACGCGAACGTCAATCCCAATGTGCACCACCCGCGCTGGCGCCAGGACACCGAGCGCCGCCTGCCGCAGACCCTGTTCAGCCCGCAGCGCATACGCACCCGCATGTTTAATGGCTATGAAGAGCAGGTGGCGCACCTTTACCAAGGCATGGACCTGTCCCGTTATTTCTAAGCCTGCCCCCGTGTCTACTCAATCCTGGCCGGCATTCTCCGCCGGCCAGCTAGTCAAACCCGCGATCTTCCTGTCAGCCCTGGTGCCGTTTGGCTACGTGGTGTGGCGCGTGGTCAGCAATGATCTCGGGGCAGATCCCGCCCAGGAGCTGGCGATTGAAACCGGGGAGTGGAGTATTCGCTTTTTACTGCTGGCACTGGCGATGACCCCGCTGCGTCAGCTTACCGGGCAAACCGGGTTTGTGCGCCACCGGCGTATGATCGGGCTGTTTGCCCTGTTCTACGCGGCAGTTCATTTCGCGGTGTGGATGACTTTCCTGCTGGCGTTCCGCTGGGGAGCAATAGGGGCCGAGATCATCGAGCGACC
Organism: uncultured Pseudohongiella sp.; assembly: GCA_965212375.1. GTDB lineage: Bacteria > Pseudomonadota > Gammaproteobacteria > Pseudomonadales > Pseudohongiellaceae > UBA9145. Next base: position 1,057,982 of record OZ243108.1, read on the forward strand.
CTATATCACGATCGGCTTTGCTGCCTTCCTGATCCTGGTGGCCCTGGGCCTGACCTCACCAAAGTTCATGGTGCGCAAACTCGGCCGCAACTGGAAGCGTCTGCATCGCCTGGTGTATGCCGCCGGCGTGCTCGGGGTAATTCATCTGCTCTGGATTCAGCGCTCGGATCTGATCGAACCGGTGGTGTACGGTGGGATTTTGGCACTGCTGCTGGGTTTTCGCCTGTTCCAGTGGCAGCGCAAGAAGCGGCAGGCGGTCCAGGCCTGAGCCGTATCTGTTCGGCCCTGATGTCGAGTAAATCGAAGTCTTGACAGGCCCTGAAATCGGCATCCGGGGCGCGCATTTCCGGGGCCTGGATTATTTAACTTTTTTGTTTCCGAATCCTCTTGCCAGCCGGCTTCAGGTGCGTATAATACGCGCCCTCTGTGTCGAACGAGACATAGACGAAAGACGCTCTTTAAAAATCAGGATCAAGCAATAGAGGTGGGTGCTTGCCGAGGTGGATTGGGATCTATACGAATAGGTCTTTTCACTTTCTCTGCGATGTTCAGGTTGCGTGCAAACGTGATTTGAGTGCCAAGGAAGAAGGTGATTCACAAGGCCATCAAGGTGAGCAACTGCGTTAATTTATTTAGATAGATTGAGCTTACTTGGGTTGTCGGCGCAAGCTGGTAATTCGAGAGGCAGTAGTTGTGATCTTTGAGCTGATTTGAGTGGTTGTTGTTTCGCCGGATTGATCTTCGGATCAAGTAGTACCGGGTTACGGAATGATGATTGCTTTGTTTGATTAAACTGAAGAGTTTGATCATGGCTCAGATTGAACGCTGGCGGCAGGCTTAAGACATGCAAGTCGAGCGGAAACGATGGGAGCTTGCTCCCAGGCGTCGAGCGGCGGACGGGTGAGTAACGCGTAGGAATCTGCCCAGTAGCGGGGGATAGCTCGGGGAAACTCGAATTAATACCGCATACGCCCCACGGGGGAAAGGCCGGGATCTTCGGACCGGTCGCTACTGGATGAGCCTGCGTTGGATTAGCTTGTTGGTGGGGTAAAGGCCTACCAAGGCGACGATCCATAGCTGGTCTGAGAGGATGATCAGCCACACCGGAACTGAGACACGGTCCGGACTCCTACGGGAGGCAGCAGTCGGGAATATTGGACAATGGGGGCAACCCTGATCCAGCCATGCCGCGTGTGTGAAGAAGGCCCTAGGGTTGTAAAGCACTTTAAGTTGTGAAGAAGGCTGTACGGTTAATAGCCGTGCGGATTGACATTAGCAACAGAATAAGCACCGGCTAACTCCGTGCCAGCAGCCGCGGTAATACGGAGGGTGCAAGCGTTAATCGGAATTACTGGGCGTAAAGCGCGCGTAGGTGGTTTGTTAAGTGAGATGTGAAAGCCCAGGGCTCAACCTTGGAACTGCATCTCATACTGGCAGGCTAGAGTATGGTAGAGGGAGGTAGAATTCCACGTGTAGCGGTGAAATGCGTAGAGATGTGGAGGAATACCAGTGGCGAAGGCGGCCTCCTGGACTAATACTGACACTGAGGTGCGAAAGCGTGGGGAGCAAACAGGATTAGATACCCTGGTAGTCCACGCTGTAAACGATGTCAACTAGCCGTTGGGAACCTTAGTGTTCTTAGTGGCGCAGCTAACGCTTTAAGTTGACCGCCTGGGGAGTACGGTCGCAAGATTAAAACTCAAATGAATTGACGGGGGCCCGCACAAGCGGTGGAGCATGTGGTTTAATTCGACGCAACGCGAAGAACCTTACCTGGTCTTGACATCCTGCGAACTTTCCAGAGATGGATTGGTGCCTTCGGGAACGCAGTGACAGGTGCTGCATGGCTGTCGTCAGCTCGTGTCGTGAGATGTTGGGTTAAGTCCCGTAACGAGCGCAACCCTTGTCCTTATTTGCCATCATTAAGTTGGGCACTCTAGGGAGACTGCCGGTGACAAACCGGAGGAAGGTGGGGACGACGTCAAGTCATCATGGCCCTTACGACCAGGGCTACACACGTGCTACAATGGGCTGTACAAAGGGTTGCGATCTCGCGAGAGTCAGCTAATCCCATAAAACAGTTCGTAGTCCGGATCGCAGTCTGCAACTCGACTGCGTGAAGTCGGAATCGCTAGTAATCGTAGATCAGAATGCTACGGTGAATACGTTCCCGGGCCTTGTACACACCGCCCGTCACACCATGGGAGTGGGTTGCAAAAGAAGTGGATAGCCTAACTTCGGAGGGCGTTCACCACTTTGTGATTCATGACTGGGGTGAAGTCGTAACAAGGTAGCCGTAGGGGAACCTGCGGCTGGATCACCTCCTTAACGAGATACCCTCCCGCCTCGGTATAGTGCCTACCTCTATTGCTTGATCTGATGATTAAGAGAACGAACTGACCCCTTCGACAGAAGCGGTTACATCTTCTTTGGAATCCCGCTGAGTTGTAGCAACACTCTCAACCTCGAGCCGATTGATGCGAAATTTTCCTTCAGAAGGAATGGTTTCCAAAGGTATAGATGGGTCTGTAGCTCAGTTGGTTAGAGTGCCCCCGGATCTTAACAGGGAGAAGGGTGAGGTCATTCGACCGATTTGAGATTTTGTCCAGGCAACAGCTTGGGTCTGTAGCTCAGTTGGTTAGAGCGCACCCCTGATAAGGGTGAGGTCGGTGGTTCAAATCCACCCAGACCCACCACACTTCGCCTTCGGCTACGCGTGGCACGCCACACGGTAGCGTCGATGCGGCTAGGTTGGTTACTTTCCGGTTCACTCCGGCGAAGTAGTGCCCAGCGAAGCGCGCAGCGCGAAGTTGGGCTTAGATGTCCCCGAAGCACAAAAGCTTTTCAGTTGGTTTTCCTCGCATTCGTCGAGAGCTAACTGACAAGCTTTTAGCTTGGAGTTACGAATCATGCATTTGTAACACTCGTTCTTTAACAATTAGGTGAATAAGACATATACATATGTTTGTTATGTACATGATCTACAGCGTTTGTGATGAGTGCTGTAAGGAATGTACGCCCAATAATGTGTGTATGCTGTAATCTTAAACAAGTTATACAAGTGCATATTCTGTACGAAGTCGTTACGAGTTGCGGAAAGTTTCCGTGTAATCGTGTCCGGGGTTTTATACAAAGACCGGAGTTGATTCAGACGTTGTTCTTCGGGCGTAGCCGCCTGGGGAGTCTAGAGTCCATGATTATATGGTCAAGCAACCAAGCGTACGTGGTGGATGCCTTGGCAGCTAGAGGCGATGAAGGACGTTGTAGACTGCGATAAGCGTCGGGGAGAGGTCAAACACTCTTTGATCCGGCGATTTCCGAATGGGGAAACCCACCTCGCAAGAGGTATCTTATGGTGAATACATAGCCATAAGAGGCGAACGCGGAGAACTGAAACATCTAAGTACCCGCAGGAAAAGAAATCAAACGAGATTCCCCAAGTAGCGGCGAGCGAACGGGGATTAGCCCTTAAGTTACAGTGGATTTAGCAGAACATTCTGGAAAGTTTGGCGATAGAGGGTGACAGCCCCGTATGCGAAAGGTCCATTGTAGTGAAATCGAGTAGGTCGGGACACGTGAAATCCTGACTGAATATGGGGGGACCATCCTCCAAGGCTAAATACTCCTAGCTGACCGATAGTGAACTAGTACCGTGAGGGAAAGGCGAAAAGAACCCCGGTGAGGGGAGTGAAATAGATCCTGAAACCGCGTACGTACAAGCAGTCGGAGCCTCTTTATGGGGTGACGGCGTACCTTTTGTATAATGGGTCAGCGAGTTATTGTCAGTAGCAAGGTTAACCGTCTAGGGGAGCCGTAGGGAAACCGAGTCTTAATAGGGCGTTTAGTTGCTGGTAATAGACCCGAAACCGGACGATCTATCCATGGCCAGGTTGAAGGTTGAGTAACATCAACTGGAGGACCGAACCCACCTATGTTGAAAAATGGGGGGATGAGCTGTGGATCGGAGTGAAAGGCTAATCAAGTCCGGAGATAGCTGGTTCTCCTCGAAAACTATTTAGGTAGTGCCTCGTGTTTGACTACTGGGGGTAAAGCACTGTGTCGGCTAGGGGGTCATCCCGACTTACCAAACCGATGCAAACTCTGAATACCAGTAAGTTTTATCACGGGAGACAGACGGCGGGTGCTAACGTCCGTCGTCGAGAGGGCAACAACCCAGACCACCAGCTAAGGTCCCTAATATCAGTTAAGTGGGAAACGATGTGGGAAGGCTTAGACAGCTAGGAGGTTGGCTTAGAAGCAGCCACCCTTTAAAGAAAGCGTAATAGCTCACTAGTCGAGTCGGCCTGCGCGGAAGATATACCGGGGCTCAAACTGATAACCGAAGCTGTGGATGTGTACCTTTTAGGTATGCATGGTAGAGGAGCGTTCTGTAAGTCGCTGAAGGTGTGTTGAGAAGCATGCTGGAGATATCAGAAGTGCGAATGCTGACATGAGTAACGATAAGAGGGGTGAAAAACCCCTCCGCCGAAAGATCAAGGTTTCCTGTCCAACGTTAATCGGGACAGGGTGAGTCGGCCCCTAAGGCGAGGGCGAAGGCCGTAGTCGATGGGAAATCGGTTAAAATTCCGATACCGACTCTTACTGCGATGGGGTGACGGAGAAGGCTAGGCTAGCGCGGCGATGGTTGTCCGCGTTTAAGCGTGTAGGTAGGGGGATTAGGTAAATCCGGTTCCTCGTTAATCTGAGACGTGATGACGATCCCTTTGGGAAACTATCGGGAGAAGTAGTCGATGCCATACTTCCAGGAAAAACCTCTAAGCTTCAGGTAAGAGTTGACCGTACTGTAAACCGACACAGGTGATCAGGTAGAGAATACCAAGGCGCTTGAGAGAACTTGGGTGAAGGAACTAGGCAAAATGGTACCGTAACTTCGGGAGAAGGTACGCTCCTTTTGGTGATGAAATTTACTTTCTAAGCTGAGGGGAGTCGAAGTGACCAGGTGGCTGCAACTGTTTATTAAAAACATAGCACTCTGCAAACTCGTGAGAGGAAGTATAGGGTGTGACGCCTGCCCGGTGCCGGAAGGTTAAATGATGGGGTTAGCTTCGGCGAAGCTCTTGATTGAAGCCCCGGTAAACGGCGGCCGTAACTATAACGGTCCTAAGGTAGCGAAATTCCTTGTCGGGTAAGTTCCGACCTGCACGAATGGCGTAATGATGGCCACGCTGTCTCCACCCAAGACTCAGTGAAATTGAAATCGCTGTTAAGATGCAGTGTACCCGCGGCTAGACGGAAAGACCCCGTGAACCTTTACTATAGCTTCACAGTGGACTTCGAATTTATTTGTGTAGGATAGGTGGGAGACTTTGAAGTGTTGGCGCTAGCTGGCATGGAGTCGCCCTTGAAATACCACCCTGATAACTTTGAGGTTCTAACTTAGACCCCTTACCGGGGTTGAGGACATTGTGTGGTGGGTAGTTTGACTGGGGCGGTCTCCTCCCAAAGAGTAACGGAGGAGCACGAAGGTACCCTAAGGACGGTCGGAAATCGTCCGCTTAGTGTAATGGCACAAGGGTGCTTGACTGCGAGAGTGACAACTCGAGCAGGTGCGAAAGCAGGTCATAGTGATCCGGTGGTTCTGAATGGAAGGGCCATCGCTCAACGGATAAAAGGTACTCCGGGGATAACAGGCTGATACCGCCCAAGAGTTCACATCGACGGCGGTGTTTGGCACCTCGATGTCGGCTCATCACATCCTGGGGCTGAAGCCGGTCCCAAGGGTATGGCTGTTCGCCATTTAAAGTGGTACGCGAGCTGGGTTTAGAACGTCGTGAGACAGTTCGGTCCCTATCTGCCGTGGGCGCAGGAGATTTGAGAAGAGTTGCTCCTAGTACGAGAGGACCGGAGTGAACGAACCTCTGGTGTTCGGGTTGTCATGCCAATGGCATTGCCCGGTAGCTACGTTCGGACAGGATAACCGCTGAAAGCATCTAAGCGGGAAGCCTCCTTCAAGACGAGATCTCCCTTGGGGCTTGACCCCACTAAAGTGCCGTTCAAGACGAGGACGTTGATAGGCTGGGTGTGTAAGTGCAGTGATGCATTGAGCTAACCAGTACTAATTGCACGTGAGGCTTGACCATATAATCATGGGTTTTGGCGAGTTGCTTGAGACTGGAAACTAGAGACTAGTTTCGGTAGCAGGTGGCGAGTAAAATCGAGTGATTAGATGGAAACAAGCAACTCCAAACGCTTCGAACAGAAGCCGTTTGTATAACGCAAACGATTACAGACTTATTCACCCAAATTGTTAAGAACAACTGTGTCGCGCAAGCGGCCAGGCAAGCCCCACGTCGCAGTCTATGACTGCTATGCGGGGTCTACGAAATTGCCTGACGACAATAGCAAGTGGGAACCACCTGATTCCATCCCGAACTCAGTAGTGAAACCACTTAGCGCCGATGGTAGTGTGGCGTTTCGCCATGTGAGAGTAGGTCATTGTCAGGCATCCAATAAATAACCCCATCCGGCGTTGCCGGGTGGGGTTTTTTATTGGTTGCCATATGACGCCGGCGCTACGCGCCGGGTCATAGTGATTCGGAAGCCCAACGCATTCTTGCAAGATTTATCAGTTGTTCACTTGTCCAATCATTTACTTGTAAGTTTGGGCGATCCCCTCCGGGGCCGCGGTTCGCGGTCTGCGCCGCTGTCGCGGCTTTCAGGCATACGAGTCGTAGTTGGCATTCAAGTAATCGTGAGCGCTTTTTTATTCGATGCTGACAGAACAGTAGATTCCCAACAGTTCGGCTATTCCGCGAGTTCTGGCGGGAGAATAACTTTCATTGTCGCGTTGCGAACCTGTCGCCAGCGTCCATTTATGAATGCTGGTCGAAAATGACTCACTTCGATCGCCTTGCGGGCGGCACTTTGTACGAGGTTTGATACGGCCTGAGTTTACTCGACACTTTCTTAAGTTAAAATCATAGAAAGTGATTCGAGGTGAACAATGGGTAAAAGACCCTGCTATACAGATGAGTTCAAACAAGAAGCAGCCAACCAGGTAGTCGATCACGGCTACCCTGTTTTAGAGGTAAGTCGGCGACTGGGTATTGCCAACAAGAGCCTCTACGACTGGATCAAGAAGTTCAGTAAGCCTCAGGCCAAGCGAGAAGAAGAGACCGACCTGCGGGCCGAGATAGCACGCTTGAAGCGCCAGTTGAAACGCTCAGAACAGGAGAGGGCCATATTAAAGGAGGCCGCCGTGTTCTTTGCAGGCGAGTCAAAGAACGGTACGGGTTCATAAAAGCTCGCTCTGACCAATACCCGGTTCGGATGCTATGCCGGGCGCTGGAGGTGCACCCCAGTGGCTATTACGACTGGCTGGTCCGTCCCATCAGTGACCGGGGTAAAAAAGATCAAAAGCTGACTATACATATCAAACAGTTTTGGCTGGAAAGCGGCGGCCATGCCGGTTATCGCAATATTCATCAAGACTTGATGGAAGCCCGGATAAGCTGCGAGGTGGCCCCACTTTTCTGAACAGCTCTACCCGATTCTATAAGTGGATTCCTGTTCTGTATTTAACCTGCCATGGGTAGTGGCAGGGATTCAAAGTAAAATTGGTCTGGAGTCTTCCGGTTAATGCGACTGTGAGGCCTGCGGCTATTGTAAAAACGGAAGTACCGATCCAGTCCTGCCTTGGCCGCCGAGACAGTCTCATAGCCATGCAGGTAGACCTCCTCGTACTTCACTGATCGCCAGAGGCGTTCGACGAAGACGTTGTCACGCCAGGCTCCCTTTCCATCCATGCTGATTCGAATATTGTTTTTCTTTAGCAGCGATGTAAAGGCCTCACTGGTGAACTGGCTACCCTGATCGGTATTCATGATCTGTGGTGCACCGTGCCTGCTCAGAGCCTCCTGCATGGCGTCCAGGCAGAACTGGACATCCATCGTGGTCAAGACCTTCCAGGACAGTACCCGTCGTGAATACCAGTCCACCACAGCGGCCAGATAGACAAAGCCACGGGCCATGGGGATACAAGTTATATCCATCGCCCAGACCTGATTAGAGCCCGTTACAGCCAGATTGCGCAGCAGGTAGGGGTAGACCTTGTGCTGGGGATGCTTCTTTATAGTTTTGGGCTTACGGTACAGCGCCTCAATGCCCATCAGCCGCATCAGGCGTGACACCCTTGAGCGGCCCACCCGGAGGCCTTCCTGACGCAGCAGACCCCTGAGCATCCGGGCACCGGCGAAGGGAAGTTCCAAATGCAGCCGGTCAATGCGATTCATCAGCATCTGGTCTCTGGCGCTGATCGGCTTGGGCTGGTAATACACGGTACTGCGACTGATCTCCAGCAGCTTGGTCTGACGTGTGATAGGAACTTCGTGTTTGCAGTCTATCATCGCTTTGCGCTCAGCAATCCCGCCTTGGTGAGCGCGCCTTCTAAAAAATCATTCTCCAGGGTCAGCTCACCGATCTTGGCATGGAGCGCCTTGACGTCTACCGGTGGCTCCTTCGAGCCATCGCCTCCAAACACATCGGCGCAGCGCTCCAGCAACTGGGTCTTCCACTGGGTGATCTGATTCGGGTGCACATCGAAGCGCTGAGCCAGTTCTGCTATGGTTTGTTCGCCTTTGTTCGCCTTTGTTCGCCTTTGAGCGCCTCAAGGGCCACCTTGGCTTTGAATTGGGGTGAGTGATTCATTTAGAAGTGTTGTGTTTCTCCGCACCACGACCTCCGCCCAGGTTGTTGGCCAAGTCACGTAGCATTTCATGGAGTCGCTCCCTTTGCGGCTCAGCAATGCCTCTCAACATCCCTTCATAAACGGCGTCAGCTTCCTGTCTCAGTTTTGGGAGCAGTGCCAAGGCCTCGGGTAGCAGGTAAATCTTCCAGACACGCCTATCGCCGTCAAGTTTCCGTCGCTCGACGTAATTCAATTTTTCCAGCCGGTCAATTGTCTGGCCTATTGAGGCGCGCTCCATTTCCATGAATTGCGCCAGCTCGGTTTGGCTAAGTCCCTCTGATCGGAACACATACCCCAAGGTCCGCCATTGCGTGCGCGTCAGGCCAAAGCGCTTGAAGGCCTCATCAAAAACCTGGCGTAGCCGTCTCGGCACCTCTTCAAGCAGAAACGCGAGCTCGTCGATTTCCGTTAAGTAGCTGGTGCTTTGTGCAGTTTCGTGCAGATCGGTATCGGGAGTCATAGGGATGATAATAAGCTAAATAGGAATAAAATAAAGTCCATTACTGTAATTTAGCTTATAATCTGCAATACTGTGGGCACGATGAATAGAATCGACATGGCATTTAAAGGCTTTACGGGTCTGAAGATCGCCGCGAGCGTGTCTGGACCCGATGGCGGTTTTCCGGTTCTTTTAGCGCATGGCGGGGGGCAGACCCGGTACGCGTGGAAGCGGGTTGTCTCTGAGTTGGGGAAGGCTGGATACAGGGCAATAGCCATTGATTTACGCGGTCATGGCAACAGCGAGTGGGCCCCCGATGGTGCCTATGACATGCGCGACTTTGCCGCTGACCTTGTGGCAGTTGCCGAACAATTGGATCGGCGACCGGCATTGGTGGGAGCATCCCTGGGTGGTATCGCCGGGATGATTGCCGCCGGAGAATTGTCTCCCGACTGTTTTGCCTCACTTACGCTGGTGGACATTGCCCCGAAGATGGAAGAGTCCGGCGTGTCGCGGGTGGTAGGGTTCATGCAGGCTCATGTTGATGATGGCTTCGCCTCGCCTGAAGAGGCAAAAAAGGTCATTGCAGATTATCTTCCACACCGACCGGAACGCAAATCCTCAGGCAATCTTGGTCGATATCTCAGGCGGCGCGATGATGGCCGCTATTATTGGCATTGGGACCCAAAATTCATCAAGAACGTCAATAGATCGCGCGATGATAGCAGTGAGGAGCCTGACAACGGGCTGAATTCCCTTAGCAAGGCGGTCTCCAAATTGACTCTGCCGGTACATTTGGTCCGAGGGGGTTCGAGCGACCTGGTATCGGAAGACGCCGTTACGCATCTGCGTGAACTCGTACCCCATGCCTGCTATTCCGACATTGCCGGGGCCGGCCATATGGTTGTCGGCGATCGCAACGACGCGTTTTGTTCGGCAATCATCGCTTTTCTCGATCAAGTACACGGAAAGGAACGGGCGTCTTGACTGAATCCATAACAACAGATGAATCTAACGGGACGGAGCGTTCGTCTCCATTGAGGTCCCGCAAAGTGCAGCTGACGCTGATCATCGGCGCTGTCTTACTGCTAATGATGGGCGGGTGGTTTTACTGGCAATATCAAACTACGGGCAAATATTTTCAGAGCACCAACAACGCCTATATCGCAAGTGATGCGGTCACTGTCGCTCCCAAGATTGGTGGTTATGTCGAGCGCGTGCTGATACAAGAAAATCAAGAGGTCGAGGAAGGAGCTGCACTGGTTCAATTGGATGGGCGAGACTATCGCGCACAAGAAGCGCAGATTCAGGCGCAGATAAGAGCCTCGCTCGCTAATGCTCGAACTTTGCATGCGCAAATTAGTGAACAACAGGCGGCAATTTCTCAAGCAGAAGCCCAACTGGCTGCGGCTCGTGCAGAGGCTGCATTGACGGCCGACCAACTTCGAAGGTATGAACCTCTCGCTGCCTCGGGTGCTGAACCTCGGGAGCGGTTGGATCAGCTTCGCGCTCAGGCAAGTAAGGCAGGCGCGCAGGTCGATGCCAGTCAGGCGGCTGTGCTTTTAACACAACGGCGCATCCGAACGCTGGAAGAACAGGTCAACCTAGCGGGATCTCAGGCCGATGCAGGACGCGCACAGCTGGCTGGCGCACAGCTTAATGTAGAGTCGACTCAGTTGCACGCCAGTATTTCCGGGCGTGTTGGAGACCTCACTGTTCGCCAGGGGCAGTTCGTACAGCCTGGTACACGCCTAATGAGTATAATACCGGTCGAGGAACTCTACATCAAAGCCAACTTCAAGGAAACGCAACTCGGATTGATGCGAGCGGGGCAGCAGGTCACTATCGAAGTTGATGCGCTGCCGGACCTGGAAATCAAGGGGCACGTCGCCAGCATTGCCCCGGGCACGGGAGCTGAATTTTCCATTCTCCCGCCGGAAAACGCGACAGGGAACTTCACCAAAATCGTGCAGCGCGTTCCAGTACGAATTGAAATTTCGGCATCGCTGGAAGTACGCCGATTGCTTGTTTCTGGAATGTCCGTAGTTGTAACGGTGGACACGCGAACCGCCAAAGGACAACTGGACGATCTTCGCGAAGTAGCCTCGCGACATTGACGGTGTCGACGGGCGCTCCATCAGCTAGCCGCGTCCCGCAACGTGCGGATGCAAGTGCCTGGATTGCCGTTGCAGCAGGTGCCTTGGGTGCGCTGTTGGCGACCCTCGATGTTTCGATCGTTAATTCGGCGCTCCCTGTCATTCAAGGTGAAATTGGCGCGAGCGTTACCGAAGGTACCTGGATTGCGACGTCCTTTCTGGTGGCCGAAATCGTTGTTATTCCGCTAAGCGCCTGGCTCGAAAGACTTCTCGGCCTGAGAACCCTGCTCTTAATAGCGGTTACAGCGTTTACCGGTTTTTCGATTCTATGCGGCGTCGCCACCGATCTGATGACGATGGTTATAGGCCGAACGGGGCAAGGCTTGATGGGTGGTCTGTTGATTCCCACGGCGATGACCATTGTGGCCAAACGACTCCCGCCCAGCCAGCAACCGATCGGGATGGCCCTGTTTGGCATGACGGTAATCCTTGGGCCCGTCCTCGGCCCTCTGCTGGGAGGCTGGTTGACAGAAAATTTGAGCTGGCATTATGCCTTCTTCGTCAACGTCCCTGTCTGTGCGGTTCTATTACTTTTACTCTTCTTGGGCCTTCCGCACCAGAAGCCAGATTGGGACTACCTGTATAACGCTGATTGGGCTGGCATTCTGGGATTGGCTCTCGGCCTTGGCGGATTGACGGTCATGCTCGAAGAAGGACATCGAGAGGAATGGTTTTCGTCAAACCTTATCATCGGCCTGGCGGTTGTCTCGGCGACAGGTTTTGGCTTGCTGATGGCAGGACAGCTGAGGGCGAAAAAACCCGTCTTGCGTCTCAGTATCTTGCTCAATCGCCAGTTCGCAAGTGTCAGTATCATGGCGCTCGCCCTTGGCATGGTGATGTATGGTTCCATGTTCGTGATTCCGCAATTTCTCGCGCTTATTTCAGATTACAATGCGCTTCAAACCGGCCAGGTCATATTCTGGATGGGTGTTCCAGCATTCCTGGTGATGCCAATACTTCCTCGATTGATCCGGCACATCGATATCAGGATCGCCGTGGCCGCCGGCTTAGGCTTCATGTCCTTGAGTTGCTTTGTAAGCACGAGCCTCACTGCTGAATCTGGCGGCGCAGTATTCACCGAAAGTCAGCTATTGCGCGGTGTGGGAATGATCCTGACGATGATGTTTCTCAACCAGGCTACCATTGCATCCGTTAACAAGGAGGATGCTGGTGATGCCTCGGGCATCTTTAATGCTGCTCGAAACCTGGGAGGTTCTTTCGCCCTCGCGGCGCTTGCGTCGTTTCAGGATCAGCGGATGTGGCTGCATGGCAGACGGATGGAAGAAACTCTTTCGCGCAATGATCCGCAACTTCAAGGCTATATTGATGGTTTGGCTCACACAATTGGAAGCGCCGAGGCGGCGATGAGATCACTGGGCGGCTTGATTCAGCGAGAAGCTTTCGTAATGACATACAGTGACATATTCTGGATCATGGGTATCGCCACGCTCGCGACGATACCATTGGTGCTTTTCCTTCGTCCGCTGCCAGGTGAAATGTCATTGAGCATGCATTGAGGTAAGAATGAGAAATCTGATTCCCCAGCTTCTGACTCTGGTATTTCTTTCAGCATGCACCCTGGGTCCTGACTATGTGGGCCCACCGGACCTTGCTGGTGCCCGAATGACTGAAGGCGCTTTCGCTCGGCAGACAATGGACATATCCTTGACCGCGCCTTCGCTTGCCGACTGGTGGGTCGCGCTGGACGATCCGATACTGACCGCACTCGAGCAAATGGCGCTTGTCGGCAATCCCGGATTTGAAGTTGCGCAAGCAAGAGTCGCACAGGCCCAGGCATCGGTCCGACAGGAACACGCTAATCGCTTGCCGACTGTTGCTGCCCAGGCGACAAGCGTTAGGGCCAATCTGCCTGGATTGGACTTCCAGTCGAATAGCGGGCCGGGCTCAGGTCAACCACCAGGCGATGAGGACGACCCCGAGGTCAGCTTTTATAATCTGGGCCTCAATGCTAATTGGGAGACTGATCTGGCCGGTGGCCAGAGACGCAATATCGAAGCAGCCAACGCGCTCGCTGCCGCATCAGTCGCCAACGCTGCCGATGCGCAGGTTCAACTAACTGCCGAGGTAGCACGCACTTACATTGCCTTGCGTGAGCGCCAGTTGCGCATTGCTTTGCTGCGCCAGGAATTGGCACTGCAGGAGGAAAACCTGCAATTGACGGTCCAGCGCTTCCAGCAGGGCACTGTCAGCAGCTTCTTGGTAGGCCGGGCCAACAACGAGCTGCAATCGCTGACTGCCGATCTGGCGGCCACGAAAGCCGATGCGGCAATTTATCTAAACGCCCTGGCGACCCTGGTCGGTCAGGCTTCGGGAGCCCTCGATGATTTTCTCGAGGGCCCGGCGGCATTACCGCTACCGCCCGAGCAGGTGAGTGTAGGCGACCCCAAATCACTCCTTGCACGGCGGCCGGATATCCGTTTTGCGGAAAGAAACCTTGCTGCCGCCACAGCAGGGATCGGTGTGGCCGAGGCAGCAAGCTTTCCCAGGATTTCATTCATGGGCATTCTTGGGATCGGCGGCACCTCAGCTTCCGATGTGTTCGATCCCGGTAATCTCACCGCCATCGCCGTGCCGCAATTGCAATGGGGCGTCTTCGATTTTGGGCGAAGCGCGGCCAGCATCGACCAGGCTGAGGCGGCACGATCCGTGGCTGAAGCCCAATACGAGGAGATTGTGCTTGCTGCGCTGCAGGACGCTGAAAACTCCCTGTCGCGCTTTGCCCAGCAGCGGCGGACCGTAGCGGCGCTTGCGCAAATCTCGCAGTCTGCGACACGTTCCGCAGCGCTTAATCGTCAACGCTATGAGGCGGGGGTAATTTCGCTTAGCGATCTGAATACAGCCGAACGCCAGCGTCTAATAGCAGAGGCCAATTTACAACAAGCCATGGCCGGATTAACAGCAAGTTATATAGCAATCCAGAAATCATTAGGCCTGGGCTGGCAACACTCGACTTTGGGATACTGAACAGGCATAGCGTCGGCTCCAGTGCCAATTCAGCGATCTAACCAGGTGTAGTAGCCGCTCCTGGAAACGCCAATCACCGTCAGCAGCCGGCTTGTCTTGTATTGGCCGCTATGCTCCTTTACGAAGGCGTACTTAACTTCAGGGCGCCTTTATTAATTCAGACTCGTCTCTGCGGGAGTCTATAAGCCCCTGGCGCAACGCGGCAGCAGGGGCTTACAGGCTTCGCCCTGCGGGGCCTTCAGTCGACACCCCTGACCGCGTTGTCGTTTCTTGGCGGGCTGACGGCACGACGCCTTGTCAGTGGCGCCGTTTGAAGGCCAGAGACTTGTCTGAATTAATAGAGGTGTCCTTCAGGTCTTTTTCGAAGTACAGCCGCTTTTTTAGAATCTAGCAGGCTGGCGATTTTGTCGCCCGGAATCACTGGGCCAGATACAATGACCAAAGGGGTCAGAGTCTGAGATATCCCCAAGAAATATTGAGGATAAATAACAAGTTAAGCTAATTTGAGTGCATACATGGCACGATAAAGTTCTCCAATAGATCGCCAAATCTCAGGAGACGCACCATGTATGCCCGGACATTGTTACATAAAACCCTCGGCAAACGCTGCCATGATATTCATGCAACCCGGCTCGATACCTGTTGGCTCACCGTACAAGCATTAATTGAAGGGGCCACGGCGACAGTGACTTCTGTTGGTCGAGGAATGCCCGGTAGCGCTTATGACAAACATAAGATCAAGCGAGTAGATCGGCTATTGTCGAATCCATTCCTTCATCAGGAGTTACCGGTAATTTATTCGGCTTTAACCCGTGAGTTGCTGAAAAACATGGCTGAACCAATCATTCTGGTCGATTGGTCTCCCCTGTGTGCTGATCAAAGTTGGCAATTGCTCAGGGCAGCAATTCCGGTAGGCGGGCGGAGCCTAACGCTTTATGAAGAAGTGCATCCACGTAGCAAGCTGGGTAACCGCAAGACACAGCATGATTTTCTTGATGAATTGACCACGTTGGTTCCTTCACGCTGCAAGCCTGTCGTGGTGGCAGACTCTGGCTTTAGAACACCTTTCTATAGCTATGTTGAGAAGGTCCTTGGATGGCACTGGATCGGCCGAATCAGAAGCCGTGATTTTATCTCTTTCAATGACGATCCGACCCAATGGTTTGGGGCAAAAGCGCTGTATGAGCAGGCTACCACGCAAGCGAAAGACCTGGGTCAGATTGATTGGGTGCGCAGGAATCCATTACCGTCGCGATTGATACTGATACGCCAGCCCAAAAAACGCCGACAAGATTTGACTTACTCAGGCACCCAACGTCAATCCAAACGAAGCCATTCCCATGCCAGCCGTGAGCGAGAGCCCTGGTTGTTGGTCTGTTCACTATCACTAAAAGATCGCGCAGCCAAAAAGCTCACCGACATCTATCGTCGCCGAATGCAAATTGAAGAAGGGTTCCGCGACTCCAAATCAGCTCGTTATGGCCTGGGTTTATCTCAATACTGTCGGATGAATGTAAACCGGCGTGCTGTTTTGTGCCTATTGGCTTCTCTGGCAAAATTGGTATTGTGGTGTATTGGCACTGCAGGTCAAAACACTGAACATGCACGGCGAATGCGCGTCAACTCATCAAGTAAGAAGCCCGCATACTCATCGATCTTTATGGGCCGATTACTTGCCACTCAGAAGCAGTTCCGGTTACCAGATAAAGAGCTGTTGGATGTGCTAAACAAAATCCAGTCCAATGCAGAGGCAGTGTCATGATTGAAGATTTCTTGGGGATATCTCAGGGTCAGAGTACCTTGATCACCAGGTTTTCCGAAATTATCAAATCCCTCCGGCACTTTTATTTATTCAAACACCAACTATGTGCTGAGAGGTGGCCCCAGTTCTTTGAACAACATACCCGATTCTATAAGTGGATGCCTGCACTGGGTTTAAGCTGCCATGGGTAGCGGCAACGATTCAAAGTAAAACTGATCCGGCGTCTGCCGGTCAAGACTGCTGTGGGGCCGCCGGGTGTTGTAAAACCGGAAGTAACGATCCAAGCCGACCTTGGCCGCCGAGACGGTGTCGTAGGCGTGAAGGTAGACTTCTTCATATTTCACAGATCGCCAAAGCCGTTCTACAAATACGTTGTCCCGCCAGGCGCCCTTGCCATCCATACTGATTCGGATTCCATTGTCTTTGAGCAGGCCGGTGAACGCCGCACTGGTGAACTGACTACCCTGATCGGTGTTGAAGATATCCGGCTTGCCAAATTTCTCCATCGCTTCTTCAACTGCCTCCAGACAGAAGTGCGTATCCATGGTGGTGGAGACTTTCCAGGACAGCACACGCCGGGAAAACCAGTCCACAACGGCGGCCAGATAGACAAACCCACGAGCCATTGGAATATAGGTGATATCCATCGCCCACGCCTGGTTGGGTCGGGTTACCGCCAGGTTCCTAAGTAGGTACGGGTAGACTTTGTGCCCTGGGTGCCGCTTCGTGGTCTTGGGTTTGCGATAGAGCGCTTCAATGCCCATGAGCCGCATCAGGCGGCCGACTTTTGATCGACCCACCTTGTGACCCTCCTGACGCAGTAGATCGCGCAGCATCCGGGCTCCCGCGAAGGGCAGTTCCAGATGAAGCCGATCAATTCGGTTCATCAGCATCTGGTCACGGGGCCTGATCGGTTTGGGCCGGTAGTACACCGCGCCTCGGCTGATATCCAACAGTTTGGCCTGCCGGCTGATGGGGAGTTCATGGTCGCGGTCGATCATCGTTTTTCGCTCAGCAATCCCGCCTTGGTGAGCGCGCCTTCTAAAAAATCGTTTTCCAGCGTTAGCTCCCCGATTTTGGCGTGTAGGACTTTGACATCGACAGGCGGCTCCTTCGCCTCTTCACTACCAAACACGTCAGCGGACCGCTCCAGAAGCTGGGTCTTCCACTGCGTGATCTGATTGGGGTGAATATCAAAGCGCTCGGCAAGCTCCGCTGCTGTCTGCTCGCCTTTGATGGCCTCCAGGGCCACCTTGGCCTTGAATTGGGGTTTGTGATTTCGGCGTGGCCTTCTAGCCATGTTGATTCTCCTGATAACTGGCAATACGATGCCCTAAGTCAGGCAGGGAATCCACTTACAGCGCTGTTCAGATTTCTGGGGCCACCTCTCTGATTGGCAGCATTCTTGACAAGACCCTGGGCTATAGCTATCGGCAATACATCGATAGGGAAATTCTGGCCTCCCTTGAACTGGGTAATACATTTAGCCTGCTTCGTCAGGTGAATATTGAAAATGTTATGAGTGGCCATCACCGGCCCTATAAAGAAGACTGGCGTGAAATTGAATACGTAAGTCCAAGCGGGGCAATGGTCGCAACAGCACAGGATGTTGGTATTTTCTTGCGCGCCTTAAATGATGGCTCACTATTTACTGATGAGGAACAGGCTGTTTACTCATCCACCTACGAATACGGACATACTGGTTGGGTGCTGGGATATCAGAGTATTGCACGCTATCACGAGAATATTGATGCCGTTGTTATTCAGTTTGTAAACACAACCAGCGGGAATGGGGAGTCGGAAATGGTTGCGAATGTGATATACGATCGAATTGTTCGGATTCTGAGCCCGTGATTGAGATTGAAGGAATGCGTAGAGGTGGGAAAAGGTGCGTAAAGGGGACAGATTGATTCTCGGAGCGACATCTGAGCTTGGTTCTTGGAAATACCCGGTTCACTTTCTCAGTCAATCTGCCAATTGTGCCCTCATCAATGGACTGGCGAGCATATCGTAGAAGAAACGCAGGTTCACCCGCAAGCTTGAGGCTGATGCCTTGGCGAAGGCATCAAGAGCGATAAGGTCCGCCGTATCAAACACGCGGCCAGCAAATATCACGGCGGCAATGTCAGTCGTGTTTTCAATCGCTTCCAGTGGATTGGAATTGAGTAATATGAGATCAGCCTGCTTGCCTACCTCAACGCTGCCAAATTCGTCATCAAGACCTGAAAAGCGTGCGGGCTCAATGGTGGCAGTTTGCAGAGCTTGAAGTGGGCTTAACCCCGCCTCAACAAGTGAGGCCAGCTCATCATGTAGGCTTGAACCGGTAAATACATAGGTATCGATATTGTCCGTGCCAGCGAGAATTTTCACACCACTGGATTGCGCCGCATATACCTGCTGCTGCGTGGCGGCGTAAAAATCCCCGTGCACGAAATTGCCAGCTTCATCATCGCCATTCCGTGCTGCACGATTGATATCCTGCTCCCAGATAAGTTTGCGCAAAATCCATGGGATGTAGGCCAGACGCGGATCGCCTCGAAACTCAGCGTCCTGCGCCATGGCGCTCATTTTTAAAGTAGTCAGGGTCGGTACCCAATGGGTTTGTGAGATCGCCATTTTTGTCATGAGCTGATCGCAGGCGATCTCATCCTGTTGCTCGATGAGCTGCCGCATAAACGTGGCATCGTATTGGCCAATAGGATCGTCTGCTGCACGGAAAGCGGCAGCTTCCGCAAAGCACTCAAACATAAACAGTCGGCCATGTTCGATACTACGCATATTCGCGGCCAAAGCCTGCTGCAGCGACACCGCAAGGGGCCGGTGACCAGCGATGGCCAATCCCGCTGTGTCGGCGGCAAGCGCCAGGTCAACAAACTGCTGGAAAGTTAACTCTGTGTAAGTTTTAATAAAGTGAACGCCTTCTGCAGCGTAATAATCAGCAAGTTGTTGGGCTGAGTTCATGTCGGCGACACGGAAAAAATCAGGAAAACTGCCAGGTACTTCACTGCCGCCGTTTAGCTGGTAGCTGCTCTGTATGGGATAACGCGGCGACACTCGTTCGCCATTTATAGCCTCAGCCTGCCAACGGCGTCGGTCGTGGGGGCAAGCCCAGTAAGCGTCATCTGCATTCAAACAACCAGACATGTCTCTGACGGAGGTGACTCCGTAGCGAATAAATAATGGATGATGTAGTTGCGGCGAGATTTTCAGACTGTGGGTATGCATGTCCCATAAGCCCGGTAGCAGGTATTGCCCCATCGCCTCAATAACTTTGAGATTCGTTGTGCTGAACTCATTTGCTGGCACTATGGCTTTGATCTTGCCGTCAGCAATGGTCACCGCCTGATCAAACTGCACGCCGCCCGACTCTGTGTCGACAATATTCACATGCAGCAATACAAAATGATTTGGCTGCGAGGCGAATCCTGGCCCCGAGGGCAATGGGATTGCGATACAAAGGGTCAGCAACACCAAAAAGGCGACAACAGCCAATGCTGCATATTTCAAATATCTAAGCACTGAATCCTACCTCATAGTTGGAGCTGCCAGACATGGGCAGTTAGAGTACATCGGAAGTACGAAGAGTACGAGGATCTGGAATAGATGGGTGTGATAGTTGGCGTCAAAAAAAGAGCGATAAGGGTAAATTTGATTGTTATGCTCCTCGCTAGTGGAGTCAAAGAAGTTGAAGGGGATTCGAGTTGGCATTTCGGACCGGATGCGAGCGACCCAAGTCGACCAAAAAACAGCATCAGCATTGGATATGAAAAATATTAAAACCTGTGAAAACTGCGCAGCGGATTTCTCCTGCGGTATCGACACCCAGTGCTGGTGTGCGCGGCTGCCAGCGGTTGGAGATCCAGCTGCTGGCGGCGATTGTCTGTGTCCGAACTGCATGAAAGCCTTGGTGATTGAGCGTATCAATGGGGCCGTGGCGCAGTTTCAGGCGGGCAAGATCGACAATCCGGCATTGCCCTATTCAGGGCAGACCCAGGCGCAGTCTTTGATCGAGGACATTGACTACTCTATCGATGCTGGGGGGCTGCTGGTATTCACGTCCTGGTACCATCTCAAACGCGGTAGCTGCTGCGGCAGCAACTGTAGACACTGCCCCTACGACCACGTGAATGTACCGTCTCTCTGAGCGATTTAAAAAGATGAATCGAAGGGGCGGGGTAAGTTAATCCTTAAATTTCTCTGATCCCTTTGATTGATCTTGAAATTATCTAGCGGGGTTAGAGTACTCCGCTTCCTTACGAAGCATCAATTCGGAAGACAGGGCTGTTGTGTTATATTCTTATCACCCGTCGGGCGGAACTGACTGCCTGGCAAAAACGGAGCGCATCCACTAATGTTTGACGAACCAGGCTTCCCGCGCGAAGAGGATACGGATGACCCCCTTCTGCCGCTGCTATACCACTTTGTTTACTGCAGTCGCGCCTCAGACGGCGTCGATGAAGCTGAAGTCAACCGCATAGTCGAGTCGGCAAAGCGCCACAACGCTGCGATTGGCATCACTGGCGTGCTTACGTATGGCAGCGGTGTTTTCTTCCAGTGGATCGAAGGGCCTCGCGCCGCGATCGAGAAGCTAATCGCGAACCTGCATGGTGATGAGAGGCACTACGACATCGTGTCGCTGAGTCAGAGCGAGGAAAAACGCGAGCGATTGTATCCGCACTGGGACATGGAGCGGGTGGGCACCGACGACATCCGCGAAGTACTCCAGGACGCGCTCGAGACCACCGAAGACGAGAACAGTGTTGCGGCGCTGAACCGTATCCTCAAGCACCTCGATTCCCAGGAGTCACAAGCTCTCAGTACGGGGCACTAGTCGTTTAATAGCTTAAGAAGTTTGGTTGGTGGCGATTGATTACAATTGTCGCTCCGGCCTATGCTAACCAGCTTTAGTTAAACTGTAGTGTCCGATTTACTACAAAAACTCTGATTAACCCTCAAGCGAATTCGCCTACCCAAACTTGAACCTGACTTGTCGCGAACAAGCCTGCTGGATTAAGCTGACTGTCATGACAATAAGAACCCTACACAGTCGTGCTGTTGTACTGAGCGCGCTGCTGCTATCGCTTCTGTTTGGAGGTGTTGAAGGCGCCGAGTCTCAACTCCCCGTAACAGCCAGTGGCAGACCAGACCTGCAAGGCTATTGGACCAATCGCACACGCACGCCCCTACAGCGGCCAAGTTCGCTTGGCACCCAGCAGGCCTATTCGCCCGAAGAAGCGCAGCAGTACGAGGCTCGGCTGCGACGCAACGCTGAACGTTCGGAGGCATCCAGTGACCCGGATCGGAGCGCGCCGACCGGTGGCAATGTTGGCTCGTACAATACTTTCTGGCTGGATCTGGGTAGCAATGTCATTCAGGTGGATGGCGAGTATCGAACATCCATGATCATTGATCCTGCTGACGGGCGCATACCCTATCTGCCGGAAGAAGAGCGTGCGCCCAATCAGCTTGCGCGTTGGCTCAGTCAACCAGGAGTAGAGCCCTTTGATGGGCCTGAACTGCAGACTATTGGCGAGCGTTGCCTGCTGTTTTACGACTTCCGTACATCAAATTCGGGTTCCGGTCCGCCGATGATGCCAATGTACTACAACAACAATTACCAGATCATCCAGACCGATTCCCATGTCGTGATTCTGGCCGAAATGATTCATGATGCGCGCATCATCCCGTTGCGGGATGAGTACACGCCAGTGCCTTTTAAATGGAATGGTGATTCGATTGGCCGTTGGGAAAACGATACGCTGGTGATCACCTCGCGCAAGCTGCATCCGCAACAATCACATTTCGGCTCGAGTTCCGAGTTGGTGGTGACAGAGCGTTTGCAGCGGGTATCGGAATCAGTGATCGAGTACACCTTCACCATGGATGATCCGGCTGTTTACTTTCAGCCCTGGACAGCGCAAATGACTTTCAACGCACTGCCAGCGGGAGAGGTCGTGTATGAATAC
Organism: uncultured Pseudohongiella sp.; assembly: GCA_965212375.1. Taxonomy (GTDB): domain Bacteria; phylum Pseudomonadota; class Gammaproteobacteria; order Pseudomonadales; family Pseudohongiellaceae; genus UBA9145. The sequence goes on from OZ243108.1 coordinate 1,079,997, forward strand.
GCCTGTCACGAGGGCAATTATTCCTTGTCAGGGATCTTGGCAGGTGCTCGTCGCAATGATGTCGAGCGTGAATTGGGAATAGACGAATAGGGACGACTAGTTGGCCAGTATCCCCGAAGCTATCCCAGGTAGCCATGCTGTGCCAATTGCAGCGTGATTCCATCCGGGTCAGTGAAGTAGAGTTGATCGCCGCCACTGGTGCGATTGGCAGGATCGCGATTGATTCGCCCCTCGACGCCATGAGCTTGCAGACGCAGTGCCATCTCATCGGCAGCGTAGTTGTCCACGCCGATACACAGGTGATGCATCGTGCCGGGATTGGCGAATTCATACAGACCCAGAAAACTTTCGCCACCCAATCCCATATTTAACCCACCATTGGCCGGACGGCTGATGATCTCCATACCAAGCACTCGCTGGTAAAAATCTGCCGAGCGATTGACGTCAGCTACTGACAACGACACATGATTCATGGAACGCCCGATGCTTACCGGCCCAGTAGTCTGGCTCCGTGCAGTATTGCTTGCTGCTACTGATGACAGCAACAGGGCAATGAGTTCGCGCCGGGAAATTCTCTTCTGGTCATAGTCATCCATGAGCTGGTCGAGTTGTTGGGACATCGCATTTCTCCTGTTCTTGTTCTGCAAGGATGGCTTTAGCGTACTCAGAATATAGCTGCCCGGAGTCATTGACAACTTATGAAGTGGACTGGAGAGCTGCCGGGTAGTGCTGGGACAAGATAGGGGCAGCCCACGTTTACTGCCAGTGAACTACTGGCCGACCAGGCTTTCCAGGCACGGGCACAATTCTCTTCACTAGTGCTTTGCTGATTCCATGCTGAAATGGGTTGCTGTCCAGCATATAGCGGCTATTAGTTGCCTAGGGAGCGGCGTTCACGTCCAGCCCACCTGGTGTATAAACCGTGGTGTGTCCCTAATTGTGTGGCTCTATAGTTATCCATAGTGCAGCAGTGTAGGCGACCCCAGCTTTCAATACTCGCCAGTCTGTAGTATGTTGCGCGCCCGAGTACACTTTCTCTGGCCGCCATTCGGCGGTCAACGTGAATTCCAGTACGTAATTTTTCTCCGCTCGCCCGACTCCGTTCTGGCGTGGCCTGATATTGTGTTGTTGTTTCTAAATGAAAAAAATTCTTGATCTCTATGGTCGGTCACGCCAGTTCAGCTATATGACCGAGGTCTTTTCTGGCCTGACTGTCTCCATGGCTCTCATTCCTGAAGCAATCGCATTCGCGCTGATTGCCGGCTTGTCGCCACTGACCGGTTTGTACGCAGCGTTCGTGGTGGGACTCGTGACTTCTTTGTTTGGTGGCCGGCCAGGCATGATTTCTGGTGCAACCGGTGCCATTGCAGTAGTCATCGTCAGCCTGGCCAAGACTCATGGAGTTGAGTACATCTTCGCCTGTGTCATCTTGGCTGGCATGATTCAAATGACAGCGGGTGTGTTGAAACTCGGCCGCTTCATTCGGCTGGTTCCCCATTCAGTCATGTTCGGGTTTGTGAACGGTCTGGCGATTGTGATTTTCATGGCGCAGATATCATCTTTCAAAGTCAGTGATGCAAATGGGGAATTGCAGTGGATGCTGGGTGCAGATCTTTACCTCATGTTGGGACTGGTGGCGCTGACCATGGTGATTATTTGGGGCTTGCCCAAATTGACCCGGGTAATACCTGCATCACTGGCTGCGATTCTGGTAGTCACCGCGCTGGTCCTGGGGCTCGATCTGGATACTAAAACCGTCGGTGATATCAGTTCAATTGCTGGCGGTTTTCCGCCTTTTCATATCCCGGATGTGCCATTCACTCTGGAGACGCTTCTGATCGTGCTTCCCTATGCCTTCATTGTTGCCGGGGTTGGCCTGATTGAAAGCCTGTTAACGCTGAACCTGATTGATGAAATGACCAGCACCCGGGGTAAAAGCAATCGGGAATCTCTGGCCCAGGGAGCGGCGAACATCGCTTCGGGGTTATTTTCCGGGATGGGTGGTTGCGCCATGATTGGCCAGAGCCTGATCAATATATCAGCCGGCGCCAGAACACGACTGTCTGGCCTGGTGGCGGCGATAATGTTGCTCGTCTTTGTGATGTATGGGGCGCCCTATATAGAACGGATGCCGGTAGCTGCACTCACTGGCCTGATGATTATGGTCGCTATCGGGACCTTTGAGTGGGCCAGCGTGCGAGCCATTGGCAGAATGCCGCGTCATGACAATCTGGTGGGTATTCTGGTGGCAGCTATTACTGTATTGCTGCATAACCTCGCGCTGGCAGTTCTGATTGGCGTGATAATTTCTGCACTGGTATTTGCCTGGGAGAACGCCAAGCGCATCCGCGCACGTAAGTATGTGGATGAAGAGGGCGTCAAGCACTATGAGATATACGGCCCGCTATTCTTTGGTTCAGTGCAGGCTTTTGGCGAAAAGTTTGATCTGGCCGGCGATCCCGACAACATCATCATCGATTTTCAGGAGAGCCGGGTGAGCGATATGTCAGGTATCGAAGCGCTGAATCGCATTACCGAGCGCTACGCACGGTTGGGCAAGCACGTGCGACTGAGGCATCTGAGCCCCGACTGCCTGCGGTTGTTGAAAAACGCGGAGCGGATAATCGATGTCAATATCATTGAAGATCCTACCTACCGTGTGGCAGTAGAAATATAAGGTCTACACTCAATAAGTAATAGAAATGCTACTGGCACATCCCCTTCGACACTGCCTGACCCAGGCCTGATACTGGCAGAAGGTTTATGACTGCTGGTGCGTGGGATTTCTTTTTTATTTTTTGGGTGGCTTTTGTCCCGTTTGTCCCGGAGCCATAGTGCCCCGGCATTATTTCCAAGCGAAAAATGTCTGACTTTGTCCCTCGCGGGCATGAACTTGCTAATTTACACCCCCTTGTCCATCCTGGACCGTATTTGAGCATCTGGCTGCGCATTCAAGTAGCCCAGCCTAAAAATAGTAGTGCCACTTACCTCCAGATCAGTAGAATAGCCCCAGAACAAGAAAATCTGGAAGGGAAGAGTTCATGGAAGCGTTTATAGGGGAAGTGTTAGGCACTTTTATTCTGATCTGCCTGGGCGCGGGCGTGGTCGCCAATGTAGTCCTGGAAAAGACCGGTGGCAAAGACAGCGGCTATATTGTAATTACCTGGGGCTGGGGGATTGCCGTATTTGTTGCCGTTTTTATAACCGGGCGAATCAGCGGCGCCCACATCAATCCTGCAGTCACTGTGGGGCTCGCGGCAGCAGGCCAGTTTCCGTGGGGTCAGGTGCCAGTGTATATCATTGCTCAGCTTATTGGCGCCTTTCTCGGGGCCACCAGCGTCTGGTTTCACTATCGGGACCATTTCGACGCTACCGGTGATCCAGCAAGCAAACTCGGAGTCTTTAGTACCGCGCCTGCGATAGCCAATACGGTGAATAATCTGTATTCCGAGGTTCTGGGTACTTTTATTCTGGTGCTTGGCGTGCTCTATATTGCAGCGCCGGATATCGGCCTGGGGGCGCTGGATGCACTTCCGGTGGGCCTGCTGGTTTTCGGGATCGGAATGTCTCTTGGGGGTACTACCGGCTATGCAATCAACCCGGCGCGCGACCTGGGGCCTCGAATCGCCCATGCGCTCCTGCCGATCAAAGGCAAGGGAGATAGCAACTGGCAGTATGCCTGGATACCAATTGTCGGGCCTATTGTCGGCGCGCTGATAGCTGCGGTGGTTTTCAGGCTGCTACCTTTCTGATCAGGCAGCCTGACTCACGGTGCTGTTTTATGGTTAGATAAGCGCAGTTCGGGTTGCTGCTACGCTCGCGGGATAGTTCTGGACCGAATGTCAGCGATCTCCCATGCTGCGCCCGAGCCGACCACTTTGTACCCGCTGCCTTTCACAATACTGCCCTGGTTGTAACGGAGAGAGTCAATGACTAGCATGAAACGAATCCTCGCTATTAATTGCGTACTGGGCCTGCTCGCTTCAGCGTCTCAGGCCCAGGACTACCCGGCAGTAACGGATCAACGCCTGAACAACCCGGAGGCGCATAACTGGCTCAGTTATCGCGGCAATCTGGAAGGTTGGGGTTACAGCGCCCTGGATGAGATTGATTCGGACAACGTCAGTGAATTACAACCGGTCTGGACCTATTCGACCGGTGTCACCGGTGGTCATGAATCACCGCCCGTGGTGAATGACGGCGTGATGTTTGTTACCACCCCAGCCAATGAAGTACTCGCCCTTGATGCCGCCACCGGTGATGCCCTGTGGAGTTATCGTCATAACCTGCCGGAAAACCTCATCGCCTTCCATCGAACCAATCGTGGGGTGGCGCTCTACGGCGACAAGCTATTCATGGCTACCCTGGATGCCCGGGTGGTGGCTCTGGATGCCGCTACCGGCGAGAAAGTCTGGGACGTCTCCGTACAGGATAATTTCTGGGGATATTACATCACCATGGCACCGCTGGCCGTCGAAGGCAAAGTCATGGTGGGTACATCTGGTGGCGAGTTGGGTATTCGCGGTTTTGTGGTGGCGCTGGATACGGATACCGGCGAAGAACTCTGGCGCACCTATACGGTCCCGGGACCTGGAGAGCCGGGCAACGACAGTTGGCCCGGTGAGTCCTGGCGCACCGGTGGTGCCGCGGTCTGGGTACCTGGGCATTTTGATGCACAGCGCCGTCTGAGCTATTGGGGCACCGGCAATCCCGGCCCCTGGATTGGCGATCAGCGGCCCGGTGACAATCTCTATACCAACTCGGTCCTGGCCCTGAATATCGATACCGGTGCGATCGAAAGTCATCATCAATATCACTGGAACGGCTCCTGGGACTGGGATGAAGTTTCCACGCCAATCCTGATGCCGGTGGAGCGTGATGGCCGTGAATTTGATGCCCTGGTGCATGCCGGTCGTAACGGCTACCTGTGGCTGCTGGAAAGGGGCGAGCCGGACATCGATTTTGTGGATGCGCAACCCTACGTCTATCAGGACGTCTTTACCGCCATCGATCCCGACAGCGGCCGCCCAACTTATGACCCTGAGCGCAAGCCCAGGACCGGCAGCACTACTTCTTTCTGCCCCAGCCTGTGGGGCGGCAAGGACTGGCCTCCGGCTGCCTACAATCCCGACACCGGTCTGGTCTATATTCCTGCCAATGAAAACACCTGTGGCACACTGGAGGGCAGGGAAGTGACCTATATGCCGGGCAATTCCTATATAGGCGCCAGGTCATCAATGAACCTGCGTGAGGGTGCTGACCATATCGGCGAGATCCAGGCCTGGAATATCAATACCGGCGAAAAGGTCTGGACCCGGGAATTTGCTTCCCATAACTGGGGCGGCATTCTCACCACCGCCGGCAACCTCGTATTCAGTGGCGGCACCACGGACCGTTATTTTCGCGCCCATGACGCCACTACCGGCGCAGAACTGTGGCGCTTTCGCACCAATTCCGGAATTATCGGCGTCCCCTCTACCTTTGCCGTGGATGGCAAGCAATACATCGCCGTGCAATCAGGCTGGGGCGTGGATGCTGCTTCCATGACCGGTCGCGTAGATATGGCCCGTGGTACCCGCACGCCAGTTCCCCAGGGTGGGGTGGTCTGGGTTTTCGCTTTGCCGTAGCGAATAGCAAACTGGTATTGCTGTTCCCACTAGTTTCCTCTAGCTCCACGTTGAAGACTCTCTCACCTGATAGCCGGGTACTGGCCATCGTGAATCAGTCCCCCGAATTCTAACTGGCAGAACCTGCTTCTGCGTTTTAACTGCTGACGCCAGTCAACAGGGCGTTCCAGCGCGGTTCCGTGCTGTTTTATCCAGACGAGTCAGGATTTGGGGCGTGTATTGGCTGAGGAGACCCTGGCCAGACGCTGGGAAATCAGGGCATTGGACAATTGCGCTGGTTGGGCATAATGTTTATACCTCTAATAAGTCTTGGTTTCAGTCAGACCGTGGCCGCGATTGACGCAGAAGCACGGGCAATAGCCCAGGTTGACTCATCACGCCAGGTCATCAGAGAAGTGCTGAATGCCGTTGTTGCTGCCCTGAGCAGCAGTAGTCAGTGCGGCGAATAACTATAAAACGACAAGCCTGCGCCGAGAGAGCGCGAAGGAGAGAATAAGTCATGAAAACAACACGTCGTGGTTTCGTAAAATCAGTGGCATGGGGTACGGCTGCCAGTGCCCTGGGTGGTGCTTCGCTGCTCAGCAATACTGCCAGTGCCCAGACCCTGGCTGCACACGCGTCAGGGGTTTATGACAATGGCATCATGCAGCTTAACCAGAATGAGAGCGCCCGTGGTCCCGGCCCGAAAACCATGCAAGCCATTCACAACCACACCAGCAAGCGGGTCGGCCGTGGCTATTCACCCGACCACGTTAATGAGTTGCGCCAGGCTATCGCCGATGAATATGGTTTAGAGACCAGCAACGTACAGCTCGCAACGGGGTCTACCCCGCTGCTGCAGGGCGCGACTCGCGCTTTCTGTTCCGCCGACAGGGCCCTGGTCACCGCAGCGCCGACCTATGCCACCAGCGAAGCGACTGCGCGTACCATCGGCGCGCCAATTCATGGCCTGGTGTTAACCAGCTCTGCCCATATTGACCTGGAAGGCATGGCGGCAAAGGCGCCCGGTGCCGGTCTGGTGTATGTGTGCAATCCAAATAACCCGTCCGGTACGGTGCATGGCCCGGACGCTATCGAGCGCTTCGTACGCCGGGTGATGGCGCAGGCCCCGGATACCTATATCCATATAGACGAGGCCTACATCAACTACGCTGATCCCGGCGCCATGCAAACCGCTGTGCCACTGGTGAAAGAGTTTCCCCGGGTATTCATCACTCGATCCTTCTCCAAGGCGCATGCCCTGGCTGGCATGCGTATCGGCTACGCTCTCGGTCATGAGGACACCATCGACGCCATCGGCAGTGCCTGGGGTATGGGTGATGTGAACATGCTGGGCGCGGTAGCCGCACTCGTGGCGCTGAAGGATAAGGAGCACCTCGAGTGGGAGCGCCAGGAAAACAATCGGGTGAAAGAGTATGTCGTCGGCGCGTTTCGCCAGATGGGCTACGATGTCCCTCACTCCCATACCAATCACATCTTCGTTAACCTGGGGATGCCGGCCAGCCGGTTTCGTGAAGCTTGTCTACGGGAGAAGGTGGCGGTCGGAAGAGATTTTCCGCCCATGGAAAACACCCATTGTCGAATCTCCCTGGGCAGTTGGGAAGAGATGCAAACAGCGGTAGATGTGTTCAAGAGAGTGCTTGCCTGATTCTTTCCAGCAAGAGGGGTCGGTTCTATCTATTAGTGCCGGCTCCTGATAAAAGCTTATAGCCAGGGGGGGTCATGCTCTTTTTAATCGGGCGTTATTTAAGAGTGCCGGGGTGGACTCTGTCTGTTCTTTGTCTTCTGGTGACCCAGCTATGGGCTGCGGAAATTCCAACTTCAATAGTTGAGCTGGAAACGGCAGAGACCAGGTTGCGCGTCACGCCTCTGGCCCACGGGCTGGCCAATCCCTTTGCCATGGCGTTCCGAAACAACGGCGATATCCTGGTGACGGAACGATACAGTGGACAGCTGCGCGTAATCCAAAATGGACTGTTGCTGCCAGAAGCTGTCAGCGGTGTGCCGCAGGTTTACGGTGAGATCTTTCGCGCTGGCTTGATGGCGGTGACGGTACATCCCGACGACGACAGTCTTGTCTATCTTACTTATACGAAACCTATCGTCGTGAACGGTGAGCCGGAGCAGACTGTGGCTCTGGTCAGAGGGAAGCTGCGCGGGCTTGAGCTGATCGACCTGGAAGAGCTGTTTGTGGCAGCGGGGCTGGATCGTGGCATCGCGGCCGCCAAGTTGCTGTGGGCACCGGATGGCAAGCTGATGATGTCGGTTGGCGGGGCCTATGTGTATCTTGGCTACGGTGACTATGCCCAGGACCCCGCCGTTCATTACGGTAAACTGCTGCGTCTTAATGATGATGGCAGCGCGCCAAGCGATAATCCCTTCATGGTTAGTGGAGAGTATTTATCGGAAGTGTATAGCGTCGGTCATCGAAACCAGATCGGCCTGGCCTGGCATCCCGATACTGGCGCACTGTGGGCGGCTGAAAACGGTCCCCAGGGCGGCGATGAAATCAATATTATCCAGGCCGGAGAAAATTACGGTTGGCCCATTGTTTCCCTGAGTCGGCAGTACCGTGGTGACTGGATTTCCCAGCAACGCTGGAGTGAGCAGTTTATCAATCCAGAGGTGGTCTGGTGGCCCTCAATCGCCCCTTCAGGCATGACCTTTTATAGCGGTGACAAGATCCGCGAATGGCAGGGCAATCTGCTGGTAGGCTCTATGGTTGAAGGCCGTATTCCTGGCAGTGGCCACCTCGAACGGCTGGTTTTCAATAGCCGTGGCGAAGAGCTGCGCAGGGAATCCCTGTTGCGCGAATTCAAGGCCCGGGTGAGCGATGTCCAGCAAGGGCCGGATGGATACGTTTATATCCTGCTGGATGAAGAGCGCGGTGCGTTGCTGCGGCTCGAGTCAATCACCAGGCAATAGTCAGAAAAATCACCGAGTGAACAGGGGCAGATTTGCTTCACGATTCATCATTCAACTAATGAATCCAAATCACTTGCTCCAAAACAATTCCGTCCCTGTTTTTCTCTCTAATTTCTACCCTGTTGTATGTTCCTACTTCAAATTCGAGTAGTCAGTAGGACTCATCCAGTAGACTTCAGCACTTATTGGCACGGGATATTTCTCGCGTAGTGCGAGCCACTCTGGATCGTCAACAAACGCTTCCCATACTTCAGCACGATGAGCGAGGTTGCGATAGGCCAGCATCCAGACCAGGGTGTCAGGATCATCCATGCGTTGCCAGACAGCAATCACCTCGGCACCGAGTCGCTCGAAAATCCCCACTTCGGCTTCGCGAAAACGCTGGTGGAGATTATCAATGCCTCCGACACCATTTTGTTCGGGTTCAGCCGTGTACATGCGCAACTCGAAACACCGAGCGTTGTCATCGACATTGGCTGATAGCTCTTCGGGTATCTCGCCCGCTGGACCACAAGGAGGCAATGTACTCTGGGCCTCCGCAAGTCCGACGTGGCCCAGGGTTAATAACAGAATTGTCAGCAGTCTTATCATGCTAAATTCCTTTTTTGAGTTTTTGTTGTTGTGTTACAGCTTGTAAGTGATAACGACAGCAAAAAAATGCTTGCCGCTTGAAAAGGCTGACCGCCTTCGTTTCGAGTCCTGAAACAGGTTGCGATCCAGGAGGTAATCGGGGAGCTGGCGGCCAGCGTCCCCTGCAGTGTTTTACTGACTAACCCGGTGGCAATTAACGCAGGCTCCGGACACGCGGCCAGCCTGGTAATAGTTGGGCGGGTTGTTTTCGGCACTCATCCGGGCGCGGTTGACGGTGGACAGGAAGCGGGACATGTCATTACTCAGAAAGACATGATTAGTGCTGAAGTCACCAGCAATCAGCTCCTCTCCGATACGCTGGATATTATCCAGACGCGTCACAACCTGATCACGCTCACCCAGGTCTTGGTCGCTGTTGGCTATCATTAACGACAGGTCCAGCTGCTGCAACTCGAAGGCCAGGCGATGCATGCCGGAACGGAGTTCCTCGCCATCTGCATAGTCAAACGGCGGGGGGCTGGCAATCGGTGGGAAGGCCGTTGTCCCGCCGCTGCTGCAGGCAACCATAACAAGCATGGTAGAAAGTGCCAGACAGGCACGGGTGAAAAAAGTGCGGTTGAAGTTTTCCATGTAGCGATCTCCCTTGAGGTAGGCTCTAGTGTACCGCTTTCCTCGGGGAATGAAATCGATGTAACAAAATGAAAAGATAGCAGGCTGATGGGGCGCTGACCGCTTTGTCGACTGACATATCCAACCGTGAAAACCTGATGTGCCAGGTTACAATGCGATCATTTTTCCTTGCTAACCCTGCTTATATGGCGGCGCGACGGATTTACAGAAACTGCTCCAACGGGACTGTTTCCCCATTCACCGTCAACTCGGCGTCGCTGAGGCTGGCGTCCATCAGGATGTTCCCGTTCTCAATGCGCAGGTAGCCTTGTTGCACGTAGGGGTCGACCATGTCGGCCAGGGGCGAGCGCATGATCGCAGCCTCATCCAGCGACACGCGTAAATCGAAGCCAAGCACTTCAAGAATCTGCATCGGTTCGATGCTATCCAGATCTGTGACACCCGGCAGGCCACGCCAATCGATGCGCAGGTCGATACTGTGGTCGCCATCGAAGGCATTCGCTTCTGCCAGGGTGTGGAATACCAGGCTGTTTTGGGCTGCCACGGTGGCCATTTCTTCGGCAATTTCTTCGACCGGGTTGGTACCGGCCGGTGGGGAGGTATTCATCGAGCTTTGCACTGTTTCCATCATGCGTGAGTAGCTGCGAATCAGGTCACCGTGCAGTTCACTGATGTCTATCGTCAATCCCGCAGACGCGACGGGAATGTCTGATTGGATGCTGGCGACCAGAAAACGTTGGTGGATATCGATCTGTTCCGGCCCGGCGGTTGAAGACTGTACCCGGGAATTGACGCTGATATTGCTGACGTTGAAGGGGATGGGCGCTGAGCTGCTAATCGCCGGGATTGCCAGCATGGCCATGTTTGGCGCCAGCAGGTCATTCATCTGCTGCGTGGTGCTTTCCAATGTCATGCCGGCAATGGTAAGCCCCATCTGGCTCGCCGGTTGTTCAGCCCGCAGCTCGCCCATGTTGAAGCGAACCTCGGCCGACAAATCAGGCTTGGCTATCAGGCTACCGCGCATGCCGGCGAATGAGACCTGGCCACTGGCATCGTTGACACTAAACGGTTCCATGTTGAAGTTCAGGCTCAGGGATTGATCCAGGCTGGCCAGCATGTCGAGGCGTACTTCTGGCAGCTGAACTGGGATTTCGGCCATGGCCTGCGTTAATTCGGGGCTATTGAGAGACGGGACTATCTCGGCATATGCTAGGCCCAGGCGCGGTCCGTCGGGAGTGAACAGCAATGGCCCGTGGGAGATGTCGAATAGCAGCCGTACCGCCAGTTCCTCTTGCTGAGCCAGGGCAAGGTAGCGCACGTCCAATTCGCCTTCGCTGCCAAACCAGCCACGGTCGAAGCGGGTCTCGGTAATTACCAGTTCACTGCGAGTTTCCGGGGGCAGCAGCTCCAATAGACCGGTTATGGTGGCATCGCGTATACCCATGCCGATCACCATTGGTGCGGCAGCTGCGGCCGCTACCACTGCTGCGGTAAGCCCCAGCGCTGCGTACAAGATTGGTTTTTTCATGGCTACTGATTCCGGATAAAGGTGATAGTGCCGGCCGCATAGGCCGCGCGGCAGTCGTCGGCATCTTTGCCGCGATCCTCGGCAAAGCTTATGGCAGCCATCCCGCTGCCCTCGAAGCGCGGATCGTCACATTCACCATCGTTGGCGTAGGCGCTGCTGTTGTCGCCGAAATCGATTGCCCCGATAGGCGCTGGCCGGGTTGAGTTACGCGGATCATTGGCATTACCCGGGGCGGGGTTACGGCTGCGATCGCCAGAATTGTCCGGGTCGCCATACACCGTGCCGCTGGCAAAGATGGAACCGTCTTCCCGGGTAGCCCCATTGATGTTGCCGCGGGGTATACCTACGGTATAGGTGTCTTCGGTGGGGGTCTCCTGAACAGTGGCAGTGGGCTGACTCGCCTGCCTGCTGGTGGATACCGCCGGGGACACCGGCGGAGACGCGCTGGCGCCAGCCACCAGAGTCACCTGGCCGGATTCAAACAGGCTGCGGCAGTCGCCGGCGTCGCGCATTTCACTTTCTGCGGAGGTGAATGCCGCGGCACCGGGTCCGGCGAAGCGCGGATCATCGCATTCGCCGTCATCGGGGAACATGCCGGAATTGTCGCCGAAATCGACGCCTTCGCTATTTACCGCCACGCCGGTGCCAGCGCTGTCGGGATCAAGGTAAGTCAACGCCCCTTCGAGGTACAGTCTGCTGCAGTCACCTGCGTCAGTAAACTCGGCACCGTCAAAGGTCGCGGCAGCCGCACCCGGTCCTTCGAAGCGTGGGTCATCGCACTCGCCGTCATCGTTGAACGGGCCACTATTGTCACCGAAATCGATACCGGTTAAATCAGTCAAGGCAGCGCGGTCATAGGCGGGGGTATCGCCCCCGCCAATGCCAAAAGGCAGCGGTACAGGCACTGCGTCATCGCCGGGGATCGCCTGAAACGCCTGCACCACCGCGAACAGCGCCTCACCAAAGGGGCCGGCATCGGGCATCGTGATCGAACTGGCCATAGTGCTGTTGCCGGCAGAGGGTCCCGGGTTCGCGCCGAACATAGCCGTGTCCATAGCGCCACTCAGATTCATGTCTTCGGGTTCAGCCAGGCTGATCATGCTGGCTTCGAACTGGGCGCGGCAGTCGCTGGCGTCTTTGAAAAGGTGGCTGCTGCTGGAGCCGAAGGCCATCCCTGGTCCCTGGAATCGCGGGTCGTCGCACTCATTGTCGTTGGCAAAGCCGCTGCTGTCGTCGCCAAAGACAATATCGCCATTGAGGTCGAAACTTGCTGCGAAAACTGCATCCTCCATCCCGATGGAAAGCGAGGCCCATTCGCTCTCATCAACCTCGGTAATGGCCAGCATCGTGGCAATGGATTCGCTGGCGCCGTCATAGCTGCCAACCCAGATCTGGTAGTTACCCGTTGTTGGGGTGCTGAATTGAATGCCGGAATTGGTTCCACCCAGATAGTCACTGTCGTCATTGCAGTGCCAGGTACCCGCTGGATCGTTAATGGCCATCGTAATGTCCAGATCCGAGAGGGCAAACACGCCCAGTGGGCTGTCGCCAGCCTGGTAGTTCAGTACGAAATCAGGCTGCGCAAAGCGGATGTAGCCGTAGCATTCAGCGCCAAGACCTGAGGATAGGTTCTCACCGCCTGGAGACACTGCCACCGTGTAAGGGGTCGACACATAACCGGTCTGCAGACTGATCGATCCGAAAAGTGGCTCGGCGTCCAGATTCTGGGCTTGCGCGTTGTTGGCTGCGGGCAGTGCCAGTATGGCGCTCAGGGCCAGGGACAACAGTTTCAGTAGCGTAAAAGGTGCGGGGCGCGTTTGGTCAACCACAAGAGGATTTGCTCGTCCGTGCATAATAAATCCCTCTGGGCGCCCAGTCTGAAAAATTAACAGTCTGCTAACAAACAGGGATGGAGTAAAGGTATAGAAGCCTATTATGTGAATGCGGTCATGGAAAAACAGGGTCAGGAATGCCGTAGTTTACGGTGTCAGACCGCCACTTTTTGGCAGTCTTGCGTGGTTCTGGAGGCCAGTGTTTCTGGGGCGGATGGGGCCTTTGCGGCAAATGGGATACCCCGAGAATTGAGGGAAAACAAGGGTTGGTCATAGCGCGCATACTCCCTATACTCAGGTGGTGTATCGAAGACCTAGCGTAAATTCCTCAAATAATAATATCGAGGTCACCATGTCACCGAAGAAAGCCCTCTTTTCTCTCGCCTTCTCTTCTCTTGCCATATTGCTGCTCACCGCCTGCGGTGATGCCGGAACCAGCAGTCAATCAGCGCCGGCCACGCCGGCTGTTGATGCTGAAAGCGGCGCCGCCGATGACATCGCCATTGCCGCCAATGCCATCGGCGGGGTGGTCACGAGCAGCAATGGTCCCGAAGCCGGGGTCTGGGTGATTGCCGAGACTCGTGACTTGCCGACTCTTTATTCTAAAACGGTTGTCACCGATGACCAGGGACGCTATCTGATTCCCGATCTGCCAGGCGCTGAGTTTGAAGTCTTCGTTCGCGGTTATGGCCTCGTTGACTCCAGTCGCATCAGTACCCGACCCGGGCGGCGACTGGACGTCAACGCACAGATTGCTCCTGATGCTGCCACCGCCGCGCAATACTATCCCGCCGGTTACTGGTATTCGCTGCTGGAGATACCAGGTGCAGATGAATTTCCCGGCACGGGACCGGACGGCAACGGGTTTAGCCCCGACATCCACACGCAGGACGAATTTATAAGCCGCGTCACGAATGGCGGCTGTGTCGTTTGTCATCAGATGGGCAATGCGGCGACACGCACGATTCCCCCTTTGTTTGCCGATGCCGAGACCAGCTTTGATGCGTGGAATCAGCGCGTGCGTTCAGGTCAGGCGGGCGGATTCATGTCCGCGATCCTGGCCAGAATGGGCGACGAAGGGACACTCTCTATGTACGCGGACTGGACCGATCGTATCGCCGCCGGCGAACTGCCGCCCGCGCCTGAGCGGCCTCAGGGGCTGGAGCGCAACGTGGTGATTACCCAGTGGGACTGGGCGGACCCGACAGCCTATCTGCATGACCTGGTCTCCACCGATCGTCGCGACCCCACCGTCAATGCCTACGGGGAAATCTACGGCGCATTGGAAAACAGCGCCGATTACCTGCCGGTACTCGATCCGGCGACGCACACCACGGACAGGGTCCCGGTATTCCCCGCCGACCCCGACTACAACCCAGAGCCTTCTCCGCCGATGGGACCCTCGCCTTACTGGGGCGACGAACCCATCTGGGATGCGGCGACCACCGTGCATAACCCGATGATGGATGCCGAGGGTCGGGTGTGGATAACCGCGCGGGCGCGCGCCCCGGAAGACGTGCCAGCCTTCTGCCAGGAAGGTTCCGAGCATCCGTCGGCGCAGGTCTTTCCGCTCGGCCGCTCGGGACGACATCTCGGTGTTTATGATCCGGGCAGCGATACCTACACTCCCATTGATACCTGTTTCGGAACCCATCACCTGATGTTTGCCGAGGACGCCGACAATACGCTGTGGACCAGTGGCGGTGGTTCCGCAGTGGGTTGGCTGAACACTCGCGAATTTCTCGAAACTGGTGATGCCGAGTCTGCCCAGGGCTGGACACCGATCGTGCTTGACACCAACGGCAACGGTCGCCGCGACGAGTATGTCGAACCAGGCGCGCCGGTGGATCCGGACCTGGACAAGCGAGTGACTACCGGCCTCTATGCTGTGGCACCAGCCGCTGACGGCTCGGTGTGGGGCTCAACCCTTGGCTACCCGGGTGGCGTGGTCCGCATTGTGCCGGGCGACGATCCCAGTACTACCGCCATCGCCGAATACTACGAGCCGCCGCTGGATGAAAACGGCAATGCTATTGAGGGTTTTACGCCCCGGGGCATGGACATCGACCGCAATGGCGTTGCCTGGGTCGCCATGGCCAGCGGCCATATGGGGCGCTTCGACCGCAGCCAGTGCAACGGGCCGCTTAATGGCCCCGAAGCCACGGGCCAGCATTGCCCGGAGGGCTGGAGCTTCTATGCCGAGCCCCTGCCGCAGTTCAAAAACCTGGACCAGTCCGGCAGCTCCGAGGGTAGTTACTACACCTGGGTGGATCAGTTCGACACCCTTGGACTGGGTGCCAACACGCCGATCAATACGGGCAATCAGTCCGGGTCGTTGCTGGTTCTGAACGAGGGCGAGTTCGTGCGCCTGACGGTACCATACCCGCTGGGCTTTTACACCAAGTGGCTGGACGGCCGCATTGATGATCCTGATGCTGGCTGGCGCGGTCGCGGTCTATGGGCCACTATCTCCAGTCGCGCGCCGTTTCATATGGAGACCGGCGCCAATACCCAGAGCAAGGTGTATCACTTCCAGATGCGGCCCGATCCGTTGGCCGATTGATAAACCAGAAAGGGGAGGGAAACGTCCGCCCTGATTGCAGGACACCCAGGCAGAAGCGAGCTCTGGTTCTCCAATGAACCCGTCTACTGGTAAGTATCAGGCATTGATGGCGGCAAATGGCATTGTCCGGGGGTAGAGCAGAACGAAAGATTGTGGAACAACCGCCGCAAGGCAAAGCTTTTAAGGCCAGCCCAATATCGCTCAGGACTGAGTCGCCAGGGTCTGAAGTTAGTTGAAGTCATGATGAAGCAAGAGTTATTCATTTGCAGATGTCTGCCAGTGCTGGTGCTGGCAGCTGCGGTGCTGACCGGACAGGCAACTGCCAGCGAAGCGGATAATCCGGCGTGGCGTGCGTTTCTGCACGCGCTGGGCGAGCCGTCCCTGATCGCGGCCAGCGCGGACCACGATCTCGCCAACGACGCTTTCCGACCCTTGCCGCCGGCTTCGACCTGGCAGATTGAGCCCGACAAGTTTCGTCTCGGGTCACGGCTTTTTCACGAAAGCCGATTGTCCACCGGTAATGGCATCGCCTGTGTCACTTGTC
Organism: uncultured Pseudohongiella sp.; assembly: GCA_965212375.1. GTDB lineage: Bacteria > Pseudomonadota > Gammaproteobacteria > Pseudomonadales > Pseudohongiellaceae > UBA9145. The sequence continues at coordinate 1,096,237 of OZ243108.1, forward strand.
ATGCGGGAACCCTGAGCGGAGCCGACCGACGCCGGGTTTCCATCGGCGTCGGTGGGGCCGAGGGCAAAATGAATGCGCTGTCGGTATTCAATGCTGCACTCAATTTTCGGCAATTCTGGGATGGCAGGGCGGTGACGCTGGAAGACCAGGCACTGTTGCCCATCGCAACTGAATTTGAAATGGCCAACAGTCTTGATGCTGTGCGACAAATGTTGAGTTCCGATCCAGACTATATCGACCGTTTCAGTGCCGTGTATCCAGATGGTGTCAGTATCGCCAATATGGCTGATGCCATGGCGCATTTTCAGCGCAGCACTTTCATTCGGCTTGATACACCTTTTCAGCGCTATTTGCGCGGTGACGAGCAGGCCCTTGATGAGCAGGAAAAATTCGGCCTGCAACGGTTTCAGGAACTTGGTTGCAGCAATTGTCACAATGGCATCAACCTGGGTGGCAATTCCTATCAGAAACTCGGTTCCTTACGTGACTATTATTCTGCGGTCGACAATGCGGATATCGATGACGCAGGTCTTGCGTCACGCAGCGGACTGGAAAAGGATCGCCATGTGTTTCGGGTCCCCGCATTGCACGGGGTGGCGACTACGCCCCCTTATTTACATGATGGCAGTGTTCCCACCCTGGAAGAAGTAGTGCGCCTGATGAGTGAATTTCAACTGGGACGGGAAATTTCTGACTCCGACGTGCAGGCCATTACCGCCTTTCTCGGATCACTCGGTGGATATTTCAATAGCTCCCGCGATGGGCTGCCGGCCACTGTGTTTGAGCTTGAGTCGGGGCAGGGCGCCTGGCAGGTGGTGGATTCTTCCCTGGCAAATTCACTGCAGGATAATGAACACCAGATAGCTTATCGCCGGGTGCTGCAGTTGCTACCGGATGCCCGGCAAAAATTGCTGCAGGAGCTGGAAGCAATCGCCAGCGGACAGGTGGCGCATTTCGATTACGCCCAGTTCCAGCATCTCGAATTGATACGTTTCAGTCGTGCCCTGACCCAGCCGCCGTCATCCTTGCCAGAGACAGCGCGAGAGAAAGTCGGAGAGGTGGCAGCTTCTCTGCAGCAGCAGGTTATGGCTCTGGAATGGCCGATAGCCGATTATTTGCGTGCCTGGGCCAGGGCTGGAGCTTTTGAGCTGCTGGCACTGCAGACCGAAAAGGATACTGCGCTCGCCGAGGATGTCGTCATTGCCGAACAGTTGTCTTTGGCGCGGGAGCAGGCGCAGCAGGCACTTGCGACGATCCGCGCAGAGACATTTACGGGCCCGCTGGGGCAGTTGGAACTTCTGTTGTCGAACGCCGACAGGTAGCTCAACCGGCAGACTTTCAGGCAATTGTATCGCTCCCGGTTGCAACTACCTGGCCCGGCTGTTGGGCAATCCCGGTGATGCTTGATTGCAACAGTGATAAGCTGCGCGGGTGTTATCACTGGACATGGTGTTCCGGTAGTAGCGAATAAAAGGGCTGTCGCTGAACAGTGGCGAAGGGGCTCAACAATTCAAAGGGATCGAAGTAGTTTGCTCCCTTCCAGTATTGAGGTTTTGAAAATGATCGTAAGGCTGAAATCGGTAACCTTGTTGCTGGGAACTTTTCTAATCTTGCATGAGGTGAGTATGGCGCAGACCAACCGCATTGATCTGATTCGACCGGATGCGCCGGAGCTGGCCGCATACGGCTCGTTCGATGTTGGCGTGCGCACTCTGGAAGTCGTGGATTCAAACCGGGTGGATGTGCTCAATACGTCTCGCGGTGGCGAGACTGCTTACTACGATCGCCGCCTGACCCTGGAGCTCTGGTACCCAGCCGAATTGGCGTCTGCTCAGACCCCGGGAACTCTTTACCAGGCCGTTACCCGTAACCCGGCGATTATCGCGACTTTGCAAGGGCGCGCGGTTCGCGATGCTGCGCCAGTATCGGTTGCCGAACCTTTTCCGCTGGTGATTATCTCGCATGGCTATCCAGGCAATCGCTATTTGTTGAGTCACACTGGCGAGAATCTGGCCAGCAAGGGCTATGTAGTGGTGTCTATCGATCATACTGACAGCACCTATGACGATCAGCAGGCGTTTCCCTCGACGCTATACAACCGGCCTTTGGATCAGCGCTTCGTGCTGGAAGAGATCGCGACTATGGCCTCAGGGTCGGGTTTCCTCGCTGGCCTGGTGGATGCACAGCGCACGGGTGTAATCGGCTATTCAATGGGTGGCTATGGCCTGGTGAACAACCTGGGTGGCGGCTATAGCGAGTCCATTGTGGGGTCATTTATGGCACCGCCCAACGAGCTCCTCTATGCTCATGCGACTCATAATCCAGACTTTCGCGACGGGCTTGATCCCCGCATCAAGGCCGGTGTCGCGGTGGCGCCCTGGGGTATGGAGGCGGGTTTCTGGGATGCTGATGGCCTGAGCGGTGTTTCAGTGCCGACTTTCTATATCGCTGGTGATGCAGATAGTGTCGCTGGTTACGAAAACGGACCGCGTGAGATATGGCAGCAAACGGTGAACAGTGACCGCTACCTGCTGACTTTCAAGAATGCTGGCCACAATGCCGGCGCGCCCATTCCTCTGCCGCAGGAGATTTGGGAAAGTGACGACCAGACCGGGGCCGGTCATTACACGGATCCAGTCTGGGATACAGTCATCATGAACAATATTATGGATCACTTCGTCACCGCCTGGTTTGACTGGCTGTTGAAAGGCGATGAAAGCCGCCAGCGCTATCTGGATGTCGTTCCGGATGGTGCCGATGCGATTTATTCCGTGCGCAATGGTCAGCTGCAAGATGACCATAACTACTGGCCAGGATTTTCCTCAGGTAACGCAGTCGGTCTTAAGCTGGAGCACCTGGCACCTGAGTAGTCGAAGGTCTCCCTCGCAAGGTAGTCTCCAGGCAGATGTGAAGCGCGAACCATGCGGCGCGGCGAGTACGTGCCTGGGTTTTTGCGGAATGGGGATTAAACCTGTGGGTTGCCATTTTTTTGCATTTGTTCATGAACTTGTCGCAGGACATTTTTCCGGTGGGCGGGACCGCTTTTGGCGGTGATTATGCCAAGCTGTTTTGACCGATCACAATTGCCCTGGCGATCTTTGGTACGCTGGCCTGTAAGCGACACAGGGTGTGTCGCTAGAGGTGAATAGCAAATCCATCTGGATGAAACAGGCTTGAGTCTGGATGTCTGGCCCATTCGTCTGGCCCATTCGGAGACAGTTGATCAGAGTCACTTGCTATCGGTCTCGCGCGAAGCGGGTACTCTTCAATTCAGTCCTGCCCGGGCCTGATGAGGTGGTCAAACCTGCCGCTGTCTACGACGGCCTGATATGAATCCTGCAGTAACTGAACCAATTCCGGGTCAGATTGTTTGCTCATTACCATGTAGTGCCCCGTGGAAATCTCGTCCAGATCATAAACCGGCACAAGTGTGCCCGGGGGCTCGTTTTTTCGGGCCAGAAAACCTGGCATACCGGATTCGATGTAGACCATGAGATCAATCCGGTCACGGCGCAGCATGGTGAGGGTATTGGATTCCTGGCTGAGATAGATGAGATTGGTAAACCCCTCGGCAAGCAGATATCTCTCGGCAACATCCCCTCTCTCGGCGCTGACTCTGAGGTTTTTTGCGTCCTCAAGTGAGGCAGGCAATACCGCGGCGCGTTCCGGGAGTGCCCACATTTTGAACGCCACTGGCCGCAGCAGACCGATCCAGTGAAATCGATCTTCGCGATCCGGTGTCCGGGTCATACTGAATGCAAGCACATTGTCCTGAGATTCCAGGGAATGCATCACCCGCGCCCAGGGTACGACTCTCACGTCCGCCTGGTAGCCAGCTTCGGCAAGCACGGCTTTGACAATGTCGAAAGCCGGTCCAATAGGAACCGGGTCCGAGTCTTCGTCGGGGAAATTAGCGGCTTCTTCAAGTTCCGCATAAACAGTGAGCTGGGCATCAGCGGCATAAATGGGCGCGGCCATGGCAACCAGAAAAATACTGGTGGTCATCCAGGCGGAATAACCTTGACCCAATAGGGCTTTGCAAAAATTCGATAGCATATTCTCAATCCTGGCTTGTAGCGCTTGCGCTCTGCAAACCCATGGCACCTGATGGTGGAATATTCAGGCCGGTGAGCTAGCAGTAGATAGTGTGGAAAAGCATGCCGATGTTCAGTTACCCAAGACTAGTGGCCGTACCAGTGTAACGACCTGATGTGCCTCAAAGTTAATCGTTTTTCACCGGGTTGAAAATGATTGGTCAAGGATTACATCTGTACCCATGTGCACGCAACCGGGCGCGGATAACGTGTTGAATGTCAGGGCTGTTTTGGCCATTGCAAGGTCGCCGCAAGCTAATAACAAACCCAGGCAGAGACAGGGCCGGGACTACGTTGGCAACTTGCTGGTACCACGCTGGGGCCGGTATGACCGGCCGATCAGCAGGGCCCCCAGCACCACATAGGCCGCGCTACCGGCAAATAACAGCCCGGCGCTGACGCCCTGGTCGATGCACAAGCCGTACACAATGGGCGACAGGGAGGTCGCGAATACCATGATCGCGACGTTCAGGGAGCGGATCGTACCCAGATTCTCAACCCCATAAACTTCCGCCCAGAGCGCACCGGTAATTGGGGGAATACTGCCGATTGTCAGTGCCAGCAGGGTCATCATCACAATCCCCACCCACTGACCCGAGGCCAACGCCAGGAGCAGCACCCCAGCCGCCATGGGCAGCAGATAGAATGGCAGCAGGCGTACCGCGCTAAAACGGTCCACGGCAAGGCCAGTGGCCAGTGAGGCCAGCCAGTGCACAACGCCGTAGACCACGAAGCACAGCGCAAACCAGGCCGGGGTCCAGCCCTGGGTTGCGATCACATAGTCCTGATGAATAAAGATCCCGGTGACAATGAACGGTGGCGCCATCAGTCCGGGCAGGGCCAGCCAATAGCGCTGATCGCGTAACAACAGCAGCCTTGCCCGACCTGGCGCTGCAGCAGGGCTGGAGGCCTCGGCGGTCAGCGTGTTGAGGCCGGCCCGGCGCAGCAGAACCTGCATGGCTGGCAACGCGGCAATCAGCATGAACAGGCCAATGGCCATAAATGTCTGTTGCCACCCCAGCAGCCCGATCAACATAACCCCCAGAAGCGGCATCAGTATCTCTCCCACCGGGACTCCAGAGGAGGCGATGCTGAGACTCTTGCCGCGGTGGTCATCGAAACTGCGGGCCATGGTGGTCATGCCGGTATGGGGAAGCAGGGCTTGCCCGAACAGGCGCAGACAGAAAAACCCCAGCGCCAGTGTGAGCAGGCCAGTGGCCTGGGACATGAGCAGCAAGGCACAGCCCAGACCAAGACAGATGCCGCCGGTATAGCGGCTCAATGAGACGCGGTCAATCAGGCTCCCGGCCCACACTACCGTCAGGGCGCTACCGAGAGTGGCCAGTGAATACACCGCCCCGTAAACGCTGGCACTCAGCGACAGGCTTTCCTGTATTGAGGCGCTGAATACCCCAACAAAAAAGGTCTGGCCGAAATTGCCCCAGAACACGGCGAGAAAGCCGAAGGCCAGCGCGGTGCCACGCTGCTGCAGTAGCCGTAAGTAACCAGTCATGATGTTTGCAGAATTTGGAAGCCAGCCACCAGGACTCTGGGGCCGGCGGCAAGCTTACCACTTGTGCTGCGTTGCGGCACTGGGAGCCAGAGGTTTTTCTGGCCCGCCATGGAGTTGGTCGATTATGGGAAAGCAGAGAGGCGTCTATGACAACGTGCCAGCACAATAATGTGCTGGCAGCGCGCCACCAGTGCCATGTCAGTTGGGTGCGGAAATCGTCTGCTGTTGTTCGCCGATGCCTTCGATGCCGATGCGAACGACGTCTCCGGGCTTCAGATACTGGGGCGGGCTCATCCCGTCACCGACTCCCGCTGGCGTTCCGGTAAAGATGATGTCGCCAGGGTGTAGCGTCATAAACTGGCTCAGGTGGCTGACGATTTGCCTGACGCCAAACACCATGTCGCCGGTGTTGCCTTGCTGGCGCATATCGCCATTGACTTCTGACCAGATAGAAAGCGCTTGTACATCCTTCACCTGGTCGCGGGAAACGAAATAAGGTCCCACCGGTGCAAAAGTGTCGGCCGACTTGCCTTTGGTGAACTGGCCGCCGCGTTCTCTCTGAAAGGCCCGTTCGGATACGTCATGACCGACGGTATAGCCGGCGATATGATCCAGTACCTGGTCCTCAGAAATATATTGCGCGCGCTTGCCGATCACGACTACGAGCTCAGCCTCATAGTCCAGCTTGTGGCCATTGCGTGGCTGGATAACGTTATCGAATGGGCCGGTGAGGGCGGAGGTGGCTTTCATGAACGTTAACGGTTCGGTAGGTAACTGCACTTCCATTTCTGCGGCATGATTGATGTAGTTAAAGCCGATCGCGACGATTTTGCCAATTCCGGTCAGCGGCACGCCCAGGCGCGGGCTGCCCTGGACCAGGGGCAGGTCGTTCTGTGGGATTTCGGCAATGTCGTCCAGTGCGGCCTGGCTCAGGGTCTCGGGAGTGATTTCACTGATATGGGCGGAGAGATCCCGAAGTCGACCCTGGTCGTCGATCAGGCCAGGTTGTTCTTCTCCGGCGGGCCCAAAGCGAACCAGGGTAACGTCTGCTACTGCGCTGCCAGTTACCATCAGTAGTAGAAACGAGACTGCGAACATGGGGAATAACGGTTTGATCATTGGGCGCTCTCCGGATAGTGCGTATGGTTGTTTTTATCGATTATAGCCAAAAAACGCTGCTGATGGTCGTTGTCTGGCAGCGCGGCGCTGCCGCAGTTGGAGAGCAGGCAGAACCATGCCATTTGCATTGTCGGGAGGCGGCCTGAGTGGTCATGGGCGCAGCGCGAAAAGCCGCTTGGCAAGTCTGCAGTTAGTCCGCAAAGTTTCTGCACAAAGCCAGAAAATTCCTACACTTGCGACGGTTTTTTAACCAGAAATGTGCAGACTGGGCCAGCCTGTGTATATTAAGCTGTTCCGTGATTAAAAACTGTTCCAGAAAACTGACACGAGCGTCCTTTGAACCCAGCGTTTGGACACCAAGAAATTAAATGGATATAGCCCCGGAAAAAGCTTTGGCCGCCGAGGTTGAGGATCAGTTCGAGGTTGATCCGGTCGCCTATCGCCTTGAGCAAATCCGTATGCTCTATGGGCAACTGCCGTTGATTCTACTGGCGGATATCACCGCAGGCTTCTTTCTTTTTGCCGTACTCTACAGCCAGTCGCGAGCCGCATTGGGTCTGGCCTGGGTTGTCCTGTTAATGGGCTCTACAGTAGTCCGCGCGTTTATCGCCCATCGCCACCGCCAGGGTCGCATTGACTCCGACAACATGGGCAATCGCTGGTGGTTTCTGGTGGTCGGGGCCGGTGTGTCCGGTATTATCTGGGGCAGCTCCTGGACCTTGCTGCCACCGGAGCCCACATTTTTGCAGCTGGCGATGGTGGGGGTCTGGCTGGCGGGTATGCAGGCAGGCGCTGCGTCAACCATGGTGTTGATCAGGGCAGTGTTTCTGGCTTACACCGTGCCGGCATTTTCCGGGTTTGTCGGTTATATCCTCTGGCAGGCCAGCGAGTACAGTCTCGTGCTTGCTGGCGGCTATGCCATGTATCTGGGGTTTATCCTGCCTATCGGCTATCGGATCGGCAAAGAGTTTAATGAGTCTATCATCCTGCGGATCAACAACACGGCTCTGCTGGAAACCTTGCAGAGCAAGGCGCAGCGGCTGATCGAGAAGGAATCAGAGCTGGAAAAACAGGTGCAGCGGGGCGTTGTGCTTGAGTCAGAAAAGGCCAGCATTGACGAGCAGTTGCACGCAGAAACAGAACAGAAGCTGCTCATCCTTGATTCCGTTAGCGAAGGTGTTATCGGCCTCGATATCCGCGGCATCATCACGTTTGTTAATACCTCGGCATTGAAGATGCTCCATCTCGATGAGAACAGCCTGCTTGGCAAGCGTATCTTCCGGGTCATCGGTAAGACGTCGGATGAAAACCAGCAGGAATACGAAGCGGTCATGGCGATCTCCAATTGCTTTAAATCCGGAGAAGCCGTAGATGGAATCGAAAGTGTGCTGTACGGCAAGGAAGAAATTGCCATTCCAATCAGGCTATCCTGCACGCCCATTATCCAGGATCAGGGCGTTATCGGCGCGGTGGTAAGTTTCGTAGATATCTCCGCTCAGAAAGAGATGCAGGGCATGCTTCTGCAGTCCCAGAAGATGGAGGCCATCGGCAGGCTGACTGGCGGAGTCGCCCACGACTTCAACAACCTGCTGACGGTGATTCTGGGAAATCTCCAGTTTCTCAAAAAGCGGGTCTACTACGATGACTCGGTACAGGACATTCTGGACCGCCTGATCGATACCACCAAGCGTGGCGGGGAAATGAATAACCGTTTGCTTAGTTTCTCCAGCGAACAAACGCTGAAGAACGAAGTGGTCATGATCCACGACCTGTTGGATGAAATGCGTGATTTTCTGAGGCGGTTGTTGAACGCCAACATCGAGCTGAAGATTGTTGCGCCCGAGAATGACCTGGCAGTTATCGCAGACAAGACACAACTGCAAAACGCGATTCTCAATATTTGCGTGAACGCCAGAGATGCAATGCCCGATGGAGGTTTGCTTTCTATTGATTCAACCCAGAAGCGCATGCCCAAATCCTTTGTGAGCAATGAAGAGGTGCGCGGTGATGCTGATTACGTGATCATCACTATTGCTGATAATGGCCAGGGCATCCCGGCCGAGATCCAGAAGAAAATCTTTGAGCCATTCTTTACTACCAAGGAAAAAGGTGAGGGTACTGGTCTGGGACTGGCGACGGTCTATGGTTTTATTCGCCAGTGTGGAGGCAATATTACCGTGCACAGTCGCGAAGGCGAGTGGACGCGATTCAACATCTATTTGCCGCTTGCCGATACGATAACCAGGCGTAATGAACAGCATAGCAAACGAAGCTATATCGGACAGCACCAGTTCGAAGGCACCGCGCTGGTGGTCGAGGACGATCCGGTAGTCAGGGAGGTGGCCATCGAAGCGCTGGAGAGCTACGGCTTTACCGTGCTGGTGGCCACCAATGCATCGGAAGGTCTTGAGCAGTTCGAGAGCAACAGTGACATTGACCTGGTTTTTTCAGACGTGGTGATGCCGGGGCAGATCAATGGTATTGAGATGGCTGAGACCATGACCACTATCCGCCCCGGAACGCCAATCATTCTGGTGACCGGTTACACCGACAGGGAAATGCGAAGTCGCATGCAGAATACCGATAACGTGGTGTTTCTCTCCAAGCCCTACGATACCGAAACGCTACCCGGTGTTATCGACGATCTGTTGATGCGCAACGCATCGTAAGGTCGGTGCTCTGCTGGTCGGCTCCCCTGGTCAGAAGTTCCCTGGTTCGTCTCCAGTGGCATTTCCGCCATCAGATCGAGAATCTCTCCGGCTGATCGCAGCAATTGATGAGCCGTTTGCAGGGGGCGGTCAGGTCTGCCTGGTGGGCGCGCTGCATGGCAGGGCCACTTTGTACCTGATCAAGGGTGATTTCAGCATTGTCCAGCATGTGCATACTACAGGGCGCGGCCGTCAGCACTCTGGGCGCGCAGGGAATTGAGGAAAAAGCGCAATTCATTGGCGCGTTGTTCTCCCATCTGCCTTGATGTTTCCAGGACCAGGGTAGCAGGTAGCTGCTGACTCATATTGTCCAGCGTTGCCACTGCGGTAGGCAGGTCTTCCGCGAGTCCTTCGCGGGTGGTCAGGGACAGAATGCGGGCAATGCCTATTGCCCCGAGAAAGTTCAGGGTATCGGCATCATGCAGCAACTGGGCATGTGGCTCATCTGGCACTGCAGAGTAGTACATATGGGCCAGCGCGGCGCCCTGCACCAGTTCAAGTTTGTGCATTGGGAAACCCGCTGGCTCGAGGATCTCACTCATGGCGTCGGCGGCGACCTGGGAATGATCGTTGCCCCGTTCTGAATAGGGTGCGAAGGCTCCCATGTCGTGGAGAAAGGCGGCAGCGAACAGTACCTCCAGGTCAATCTCCAGACCTTCCCGTTCGGCCAACTCCAGTGCCAGCAAATAATTGCGCTCGCTGTGTTTCAGGCCCCAGGCTGTATGCTGCTGATTGTCGACGACGAATTCGTAGACAGTCTGCTTCCAGGGTGCATCAAGTGCGATACCTGAGTCGGTTACCTGGGCAACCGAGTGGCCTGCAGTAAACAACATGATTCCGGCCAGGATTGACCTGAACAAATGCGGCATGGCGAGCTCCTGAGGATTGTTGGTAGATCGTGAGTAAGAGGTCCAGGCATTCTACTATAGCCCGCTGGCGCGTCCACCCGACCGAGCAGGGGCAGCGCTATCGAGCGACGCGGGTAGGTGTTGATGACAGGCGCTGACAACTGCCGACGAAGCGGGCAGGAATGCTAGCCGGACGCTTGCGGAGCATGTCCGCGCAGCGTCAGTTGCCGGATGATTGCAGTGACTGCCTGCCGGGCGGTTCCCGATGAATTGGGCACCGTAATCGCTGCGAATTTTCGATACAGAGGCAAGCGCTCGGCATAAATCATCGCCAGAGTCTGGTTGGCCGCGCTGGCGATTCCACGCTGACCAAAGTTGCTGACCCGCATCGTGACGGTTGGCAGATCGATATCCAGGAACACCACCGTGGAAATACGGCGCAGGTGTTCCATAGCCAGCTCGCTGTAAACCACACTGCCGCCGGTGGCTATTACCGCTGTCGTCGGCGATAGCGACAGAATGTGTTTTTCCTCCACAGTGCGCAACGCCCGGTAGCCAGACTCATCGAGTAACTGTTGCAATGAGGTGCCTGCTGCGGTCTCGATTTGCCGGTCGGTATCGATAAATTCCCAGCCAAGATGCGCTGCAAGATCGCTACCCACGACGGATTTTCCGGCTCCAGGCATACCGATAAGGGAGATAGTTGTGGTCATGGGTAGTTTGATTCGTTCAGCGTTGCTGCTGCGCTAAAATGATACAACGTTATTTGTAATCCACGTGCTGACTGCGAGCGAATTAACAAGGCAGTAGTTGGCCGGCAGTGCGATACAATGCCGCTGGCTACCAACCCAACGCCTGATAGCAGGCTGCCAGACCACTCAACCGGACTTACCCGTGACCCTCGTTGTTTTCGATTTGGATGGAACTTTGCTGAACGCCCGCTCAGAGGTGTCTGCCTTTACCGCAGAAACCCTCGGTCTCATGCGCGATTCGGGTATTGCCTACACGATCGCTACGGGGAGAACCCTGCACGCTGCTCTGGGGCCTATCAAGACGCACCAGTTTGCCCTGCCGCATATTCTGAAAAACGGTGCCATCATCTGGTGCCCGGAGCGACAGGGGTACAGCCATAGCCACCTGCTCACCCAGCAGGAAGTCTGGCATGCGATGACGGCGATGACCATGCAGGAAATCACCCCGTTTGTATTTACCCTTGAAAACGATGGCCGCCACGCGGTTTACCATGGCACCGTGCAGACCGAGGCTGAAGATCGTCTGGCGCAGTTGTTTGAGGACGAACGCCACTTGCCGCTGGAGCCTCTGCGCGCCATGCCCGACACGGCTCATGTCATCAGTCTCAGTGGTATGGGGCAGGCCGATGCGGTGCAGTCAGTGATTGACTCGATCGCTGATGAAGATGACCTAGTGGCGTACACGGGGGTTGCGATTCAGGAACAGAGCCTGTGTTGGCTTGATATTCATCATAGCGGCGGCAGCAAAGGCAGCGGCATTACCACCCTGCGGGATGAATTGGGTTACCAGGACGTGATCGTTTTTGGTGATGGGAAGAATGATTTGAGCATGTTCCAGATCGCCGAAGAGTCCTACGCCACAGCGAACGCCGATTCCAGTCTCAAAGCGGTCGCTACAGAGATCATTGGTCACCACGATGAAGATGGGGTGGCGCATTTTCTGCGCAAGCGCTTCCGCCTGCGCTAGAAAAACAGGATCTTCGCAGATTTCCGGGGAAGAACAATCGGTTTGTGTGCCTGGTTACTGTCACTCAGAGACCTCGAGCGCGGCTGCGGGGCGGCAGGGTTCCCGTCCCGCCGGCTCGGCGCTCATCCTGGATTTATACATAAGTTCCTTCACTCCGGAAAAAGCCCAAGAAAACGGTCTTTTTCCTGCGCTCAGCGCCGGCCTTAACTGGCGGGTCGGAAACCCTGCCGCCCCACATCCGCTCGTGTTGTGACAGCCGGGACATCCAAGTAGTCTTCGCACCTCCTATCGGAGGAAACCAAGCTAACAAAAAGCGTAACAACCATCAGCGCTAGTAATGTCGGACAGAGGGTTGTCGCCAACGGGGTTTGCGAACATTTCCCAAGGGTTCAGACATGAAATCCTGTTGTTTGGTACACAAGTACGAACCTGTGAAGCACGTGAGCCTTGACGTTTGCAGTCAGCAAGGGGCGGACCGTTCGGAGCCACTTTTCAATACTCGTTAGGGGGCATGAATTTGTGGGAAAGCAGTGGCACCCTCAAATAGGACACCCCTCCAGATGGGCACAACAAACAGTTCCTCAAACAAAGCTGGCCACAATTCCCGGTAATGCGCGAAGAACCGAAAAACAGCGGTTACGGACTTGGGTAATCCAGTCGCAGACTGGTGGGTTGACCCCGGTGGCTCAAAAACGGGACACAGAGGATTGGCGTCGAGGGCAGTAAAAAAACGGGGACCAGTCAACTGATGACTGGTCCCCGCTTGCTACTGTGGGCACTTAATCGCGGGGCTTACCGAGACAGTGATGCCGCGTGGTAAGCAGTGGTTAGTGATCCGCTGACAAGTGCCGTCTTTGCTTGCTATTGATTACTGACGCTGGGTCGTCCCTTGCCGGGAGCGCCGCGCCAGAACCGTCGCGTTGGCTTGTCAGCTGCGGCTTCGGTTTCCTCAAACCGGGCGAATTCAACTTGCTCGCCTTGCTCCGACGCATCGATGTTACCTGCCCGTCGCGGACGCTGGATAGACTTGCCTGGCGCGCCGCCACCGAATATGCCCGCAAAATAGACCCGCTGCGGTCGATCCATAATTTCCTGATAGCGGGCGAAGGCTACCGGTTCATCTGCGGTGACAACAAAACGCTTGTGCGGCGGTTTGCCGCGGAATTCTGTGACCAGCAGGGTAGTGTCATCAAGTTCACGGACCACTGTGCCTGCCTGGGCGGTGCTCAGAGGTAGGAGCGCGGCCATAACGATTGCCAGCAGGGTGGGCTTATTGAACACAGTCCGAAATACGAGCTTGTTACTCATGCGAGCTTCTCCTTACGTGCATGCAACACGTCGGTACAACACTGGTTTAGTGGACACTCAACACCGTTTCAGTGGCGCGCATCCACCACCCAATAATACTGAAAAGCGCGCAATGGGTGCAATTATCACTCTGGTGCACTTAATGGGTGCATTTTAGGGTTATAAAGATTTGGTCTCTCAGTTAAGCGACTGATAATATTGATTATTTTATCTTGGTCTTGATTTTGCATTGTTACTTTTCATGAGTAGCCATAACAGTGCAAAAAGCCCCACGCGCCGAACCGATAGAAAATTCAGCCTACTGCCAGTGTGTTTGTGGGTGTTGGCGGCCACCGGCTATGGCGAAGCGATCCAGATGGATCTGGAGCAAGCTGATTCCGGTAATTTTTATCTGCATGGCCAGTTGGTGGCTGGCGTGGATACCTCCATGCTGCTGGATACCGGTTCCGGCTACGTCAGCTTGAGTCGCAAGACGTTCCGGCAGGTCAAGCGCTTGCCTGGCACGCAATATGTTCGCGACATTCACGGTACCTTGGCCAATGGCAGGACACTCCGGGTACCGATCTACCGGGTTGCGGAACTGTCGTTAGGCGACAACTGCGTGCTGCGAAATCTTGAAGTGGCTGTATTCCCTGGGGCCGACCGGGATATTCTTGGGCTGAATGCCCTGCGCCGGATCCAGCCATTCACCATGCAAATGGATCCCCCTGCGCTGATCGTTTCCCACTGCGACCAGACCTGAAGCCGCGTTGTTAATGAGACAGGTAACAGGGCGATACGCAGCAGCGTATCGCCACTCGTCAATAGCCCTGCAAACTGCTATTCCCGCGCTCTACTGTCTGGCGACACAGGCCATCCGGCCAGCGGCCAGACTGCCGTTGTGCAGCCCGGCCGCCCGGTTCGGGGCGTCTAGCGTTCCTGATTCGGCAGCCGGTAGGCCACCAGAGCGCCGGGATAATCAGTCTGGAAACTGCCGATTTGCACCACGATGTACTGTCGGCCGTTGTGCAGGTAGGTCATCATCCCGTACTGAGCCGGGGCTGGCAGACTGACGCTGCCCAATATTTCACCGCTGTTTTTATCACGGGCATTGAGCAACAGCGGCGCATCGGGAATAAGCTGCGCGGCTCCTTCGCTAAGTGCCCGGGTCTGGACCAGAATATCCCCCATCACCATCTGTATGGAGTAACCGACCCCGCCCGAGTTGGGAATGTCCACGCCCGCCAGCAATGGGTGATTGCTGATCGACTCGCGGGTTTCGCCCACCGGCAGAGTCCAGCGTTTGTCACCGCTGTTCATATCGTAGGCGGTGAGCTGGTTATTCATCGGCTTGTAGACTGGAAGCCCGTCGAGAGTTTGCAGCGGTGCCGGTCGGCCCGGCAGCCAGGCGGATACCGTGGTGCCGGTGGTCGGCGTGCTGTTGGGCGTAGCGCCACCGTCGCCCGGTTCCGGATAACTGGGGTTGTCCACATCGACGCCATTGGTGGCGCGCATCAGGCGTGGCGCCGAACAGGTGCGGTGGTGAGACGCGTAAAGCATGCCGGTGTCGGGATCGGCTACCGGAGGGTGGGATATCACGTTGCCACCACCGAGACAGCCGACATTGTTGATGAAGTCATTGCCATGATTCTCCGGCAGCGGTGGGACATACAAGCCGCCAACGCGGTAGTTGGACAAGATCTCGGTAGCCCGGGCTTCAAGCTCGGGGGTGTAGTCCATGATGAATTCGTCGGTAATACCGTCCCACACGATCGGGTCGACCGGCTCGGGATGAGTCGGGTAGGGTTGGGTCGTAGCTGTATAGTTGCCTGGCACCTCGGTTTGAATAACCGGGCGGTCAACAACTGGCCATAGGGGTTCACCCGTTGCGCGATTGAACGCGAACACCAGGCCCTGTTTTGTATACTGGACCAGAGCCGGGACAGTGTCGCCATTCATCTCAAGGTCCATAAGCATTGGTGGCGTGGGTAGATCGTAGTTCCACTGGTCGCTGCGATGTATCTGGAAATGCCAGCGACGCTCGCCAGTGGCGACGTCCAGTGCCAGCACGCTACCGCCAAACAGGTTGTCGCCGGGACGGTGTCCGGCATAGCTTTGCACTGTGGAGGCATTGGTAACCAGATATACCAGGCCCAGCTCGGGATCTGCTGAAGCCGGAGCCCAGGTGGACATGTCACCGGAGAAGCGCCACGCGTCGTTGTGCCAGGTTTCGTGACCTACTTCACCGGGGCGCGGGATGACGTGAAACTTCCACAGGCGCTCACCGGTCTCGGCATCAAAGCCCATAATGTCACCTGGCACGTTTTCGATTCGGGTTTGCCCATAGCTGGGCTGGTGTCCGACCAGCACGACTACCACACCATTAACAACAATGGGTGGGGCAGAGGCAGTCACCATGCCCAGACCCCGGGGAATGCCGTAATTGGCATCGTACTGCCCGCCGCTGACCAGGTAGTCCTGCCATGGACCCCAGTCTTCTACCAGATGTGGAAGCAGGTCGATGGAACCGGTCTCCGGAAATCCCCCAACCGGGAATTGCGCGCCCCAGTTTTCCAGCGGTCGGCCAGTTTTGGCATCCAGTGCCCAGAGAAAAAATCCGGGCGTGGTGATATAGATGACACCGCGACCATTGACCTCGGCGTAGGCCACACCTTTGCCATAGGCCTGACGAGGCGAGCGCTGGTGGCGGATTGTTTCCGGCTCCCGGAACGTCCACAGGTTCTCACCGGTAGCCGGATCAATGGCGACTACCTGCCGACGGGGGGTGGCAACCGTATACAGCACACCATCGACGTAAATCGGTGTGGAGCGCGAAAAGTAGTCCACGTTCGGCCCGAAATTGTCACTGCGCCAGATCCAGGCCTGCTCCAGTTGCTCGAAATTGTCGCGGTTTATCTGGGTGAGCGGTGAATAGCGGGTATGACCTACCGGACCGCCGAGATATCGCCACTCACCGTCTTCCGTGCCGGTCATTACCTGGGCGAAGAGCGACGCAGGAAGCAGGATGACCAGACTCAGTAAAGCCACTGCGACGGACCGGGGCGATGGAAAAGCAAAAAGACTGCGTAGGTGAAGTGCGGGAACAGAGAAAAGACGTGGGAGGCATGAGACTCGCTGCATAATCAGGACCTTCTTATTGCTGTTATTGTGTTGGCTAAAACCACTCTGCGTGTGCTACGGAGAATACCTTGCCAGCCTCATAGCGCCTAGTGCAATCAAGCTGTCGGCATGGGGCAATCAATCCCTGCCCGCCGCTTGCAGAGCAGCTGGGTAAAGCGCGTCCCTGACGGTGAGTAGACATGCGGATCTGGACATGCCGGTCTGGACAAAATCCGGAGCGGGTTATACCTTTCCAAGGCCTAATCCAGAACGCCATGGTTGCCAGCTGCTTCGGCATTAGCACCGGGCTCAACTTTCAACCTGTGCAACCCACAACCTGTGCAACCCACAACCTGCAAGCCGCAACCTCAGGATTTCCCATCGGCGGGTGGCGGGTGGGTTAGCAACAGTTTTCTGGCGCCGCTGGCATAAACCTGATCCGCTGTTGATCCTGTTCACTCTTGATCCTATTTACTCTTGACCCAATCCACTCTTGACCCAATTCAACCCTCAATTCCCCGTATACCGCGACCGTCCGGTCGCGCTGCTCACTCGCCACCACAAGGCAAATGTCATTGCGCCGCCTTTGGCGGTGCTTGGCCTTGAGGTGCACAGCACCGATGCCTTTGATACCGATACACTGGGCACGTTCTCCGGAGAAATAGAGCGCAAGTTATCGCCCCTGGACTGTGCGCGGCGCAAGGCGCGACTGGCGTGTGAACTCACCGGGCTGAGTATCGGGCTTGGCAGCGAGGGCAGTTTTGGCGGTGGTCCACTTGCGGGCCTGATGAACTGGGATGAAGAGCTTCTGGTGCTGGTGGATATTGAGCACGATCTGGAGATAACTGCAGTATCCTCGGGGCCAGTACAGCTGAGCGAGTTCGCCCCGCATTCGGTGGCGGACGTGCAGCGGCAACTGGCGCCTTTCCCGGCTGACCAGGGCTGGATATTGAAACTGCCGAACCAGATTAGTAAGGGGCTGGTGGGCCCGGAGCAGGTTGCGGCGCAGCTGGAAGACTGGCAGCTGACTAATGAAGCGGGCGACTTACCGGCCGAATTGCGGGGCAAGGTTACGCTGGAGCCAGACCTGCGTGCCATGCACTGCCCGCAGCGTCGGGATTACATTGGCAGGGCGGCGCAGCAGCTGGCCGAACGCCTGCAGTCATTGTGCCCGGGGTGTGGTGCGCCTGATTTCTGGCGGCGTCAGTTGGAGCGGGGACTGCCCTGCGCCTGGTGTGCAGAGCCCACCGAATTGCCCCGGGCGTTTATCAGCCGCTGTCTGCACTGCGGGCATGAATCCCGGACTGCCAGTGAGCAGCCGCAGGCGGACCCTGGTAATTGCCCCCAGTGCAATCCCTAGACAGGTGGTTGGCGATGGAGTTGCTCCGGCAGGCGCTAACAACAGGTTGCGGTAATGACCATGGCCTGGGTGCAGCTATTGATGCGGGTCAATAACCCGCGAGCAAATGATTCGTCTGCATCGCGAAAGGCGCTAGACTATGTGGAGATCAGTAAAGGCAGTAGCACCAGCAACACCAGGAACGGATTATGACCCTACTCGATTATATTCAGCGGGCATTGTCGCCAGAGAGGCTGGACAGGTACGTTCTGTTCCTCTGGGGACTCGCCGTCTTTGGTCTGTCGGTAACGGCTCACGGCCAGTCTGTTGCGGTCATCCACTGCCAGGGCGAGTGTCCAGCCTATCAGTCGCCGGTTACCGCCCAACAGAGCCGGGTGGTTATCCATCATCTCTACGCAGCGGGGGTCAATGGTCGAACCTCATTGCCGGACTGGGTAGCCTATCGGCTCACCGGGAACGCTGTTGGTGTGGCGTCATTGTTGCCGCGTACCTGGCAGGCTGACCGTCTGGTCAGATTCTCACCCCTTGAAGACATCGCCCAGGCTGGCGAGGAGGAAGTGCGGCTGTCCGAGATGATTGCTGAAAACAGCAGTCCTTACGGCGGTGGCGCCGGGGCCCTGGTTAAACCCGAAGACCGGGCCCGCCTGGCACCCATTACCAGCTTTGCAAACACGCCATACTGGTCGGAATTGAACAATTTCAGCAATATGGTTCCCATGCCCGCGTCATTGCGTCTGGGCCCCTGGCTGCAGCTGGAGCAGCGTCTAAATCGGCTGGTGGCGGGGGACAGGGAACTCTATGTGCTTGCCGGGCCCCTGTACCTGATTAATATTCTCAGCCTGTCGCCTTCCAGCACTGACCTGGAACCGGCAGCCTACTTCAAGCTGGTGGCTGACGAGACGGGTATTGCGGCATTCATGTTCCCCAGTGACGCAGACCGCTTCAGCGATGTCTGCACGGGAAGAGCCAGTCTTGCCGAAATTCAGGAAATGAGCGATCTGAATTACTTCCCCGGGCGGCGCCGCATCCGTGAATCAGAATCTCTCTACAAAGAGCTTGGCTGCCAGGTTGCTGTTGACCAGGCGGGTTTTATCAGCGAGTAGACTCCGCGCTGGCGGTCTGCGGCCCGGCGGCAGCGATTCCCCTGGCTAATGACCCTGATGAGCCCAGTGGTAGTGGTGATGTGCTGGATGACGTCCGGTATGGCTGACCGGATCTTTATAGCGGACGCCTGGTTTGGCGCGTGCCGAGTAGCTGCTCAACGCAGTGACTGCCAGCAGGATCAGCGACATGCCGATGAGTTGTGACATATCCAGGCCTTCGTTCAATACCAGTACCGCGAACAGCGTCGCTGTCACCGGCTCAAGCATGGCAGTGACCGAGGCCACGGTAGGCGAGGTGTGATTCAAGCCAATAACGTACAGTACAAATGACAGGCCGGCACCCAGAATGCCCAGCGTAGCGAACCAGGGCCAATCCGCTGAGCTGGCTGCCCTGACTATCTGGCCTGATCCATTCGGCCATAGTAAGACGAAGGTCACCATAGACAGTGCGGCGAATGCGATGGCCAGGATCGCCTGGGGGCTGCCCCGGTAGGATGCCGACTTGAAACTGAAAATGAACACGGCGTAGGACAGGCCGGACAATAATCCGGTGCCAACACTGGCTGCAGAAACGCTGTTCGCACCGACTTCATCGACCTGGGTCAGTAAGACGATACCCAACACCACAACCGGCAGCGCAGATAATTTTACGGCAGTGGGTTTCTCCAACCCGGCAGCAAAAGAAACGAGATAGACAAATAATGGCGCGCAGTACATGAGAGTGGCCGCGACAGCGACACTGCCGTACTCGATGCTGGTAAAATAGAAGCCGAAATTGCCAGCCACTCCAAGTCCGGCCAGACTGGACCAGGCCCACAGCCGGAAGTCCTTCAGGCCGCTGTCGCGCCGCCGCACAGCAAGCCAGAGTGTCACGCACAACAGCCCTGTTGCGCCGCGGGAAAAAGCGATCAATAGCGGATCCCAGCCATGGCTGATTAGCAGACCGCCGATACCGCCGGCGAGACCCCAGCAAAGCGCCGCCAGTCCTACAAGTGCTGTCCCTGTAAAAGCCAAAATACTCTCCTGCTGCCTAGTGTAGGGCAACATAGAGACAACTCAAGCGTCTGAGGTCTGCCTGGCAACCATCCATGGCAGGTGTTGCTCGTGACGTCGATCGGAGCTTGATGAGGACGCGTAGTGCGTCTGCGGGTCTGCAGCCGCTGGTGGGCCATTGGTCTGGTAATCGATCAGCAATGAAGTCAGAATTGTTGCCCGCTTCAGGGCGCCGGGCAAACCAGTCAACGGGCGACGTTTTTTAGCAGTGAAACCAGACAATGAAGACGCGTCAATTACATGCTGACCAACCCGATGACTTGCGCGCTGCGGAAGTACTGTTGCGTGCTGGTGGAATCGTGGCGGTTCCTACCGAGACGGTCTACGGTCTGGCGGCAAACGCCGCCGATCCCGAGGCTGTTGCCGCGATCTTTGCGGCGAAAGGGCGGCCAGCGGATCACCCGCTCATAGTGCATGTAGCCAGTGCTGAGGACCTTGCTTTGTGGGCAACCCGGATACCCGATGATGCCTACACCCTGGCTGCCGCATTGTGGCCTGGCCCGCTTACCCTGCTTCTTGAAAAGGCGCCCAATGTCACATCTTTGGTAACCGGGGGGCTGAATACAATCGGTATTCGTGTGCCGGCTCATCCGGTGCTCCAGCACTTGCTGCAGTCCAGCGGTCTCGGGCTGGCGGCACCCTCTGCGAATCCCTACAAACAGCTGAGTCCCACCAGTGCAGCCCAGGTGATGAGTAAACTTGATGGCAAAATCGATGCCGTACTCGACGGTGGTGATTGCAGTATCGGACTGGAGTCGACCATCGTTGATTTGACCAGCGATGTGGTACGTATTGTTCGGGTTGGGCCCATAGCTCCCTCGCAAGTTGAGAGCCTGCTGGATCGACCGGTAGCGGCGCCAGCAGTTCACCAGTTGGCTGTACCTGGCAATGTGGATCAACACTACCAACCGCGAACGCCGCTACACCTGGTGGCGCGACAAGACCTGCTGGCGAAGATGAAGCTGGCTGATTCCGGAACCGCGTTTGTGGTGCTGGCGGATTTCGCAGAACAGGTACCTGGCAGTCACCTCAGGATCATTCGCATGCCCGTCAGCAAGCCTGATTTCGCCAGGAGTCTCTATAAAACCCTGTACGATCTCGATCGGCAGGGCTTCGAGGCAATCTGGTTTGAGATCCCGCCCCAATCAGAAGAATGGCTGGATGTGAATGACCGTTTGCGTCGGGCCAGTCATGCAGGTCTGGATCCCTAGGAATCCACCACTTCCCCAGTCGCTGCCAGGCCATGTCGAAGCCCGGGAAGCTGAGCCTGCAGGCTAATCGCCGCTGATCACCGCGCACAGATTTAGTGCTTGCTGCAGGCTGCATCGCACTCATTATTGCCAGGCGTTGCGCCAGTGCGTTGGTCACACCTGCTTCCTCAGTAGCGATTCACCTTGCCGAAACCCCGATGGTCGTTGCCTTTGCAGGTGATCAGGTATTGCCTGATCGCGGCAGTGTGGCTTTATGGTTGAAAACTTGCATGGGTTAAGGGTTTGGCAGCAGGCTGCCTGGCCAGGCCCTGTTACTAGCAGGGTAGCTTGACGAATGGCGGCACAATACCTGCAGGCGTACAAGCTGCAGACGTGACGCTCTACAGATTCTGGCCAGCGCACTAATCGTTTTTAACCAGGACAGATACTTGATGAAGCAACCAGCCACCGTATTCGCACTGTTGGCCAGCCTGGCTATGGTGTCGGCAGATAACAAAGTACTGGCACAACAGGGTGTGCCTGATTTTTCCCGAATCCAGCCCGACACCTTTGGCGGCAACATGGCGCTTTCCAATGCCTGGGGAGACTATGATAACGACGGTGACCTTGACCTGGTCGTTGCGTTCAAAACCGGCGATGTCAGGCTGTACAACAACGAGTTGGGTGGATTTACCAATGTCGGGCCGGTGCTGGGCTTGCCTACCAGTGGCAAAGAGCGTCGCGCCATCGCCTGGGGTGATTACAATGGTGACGGTTACCTGGACCTCTATATTGGTAGTAACCGGCAGGGCAACGAACTGTTTCGTAATGATAGTTCACAGGGCTTCACCGATGTCAGCGCAGAGATGGGAGTCGCAATCCCGCGCGTCAGTACGCGCCAGATCAGCTGGATAGATTATGACAATAACGGCACCCTGGATTTATTCGTCGCCGACCGGGTAGGTCCCAATGTGCTGTTCAGTAACCGCGGGGGAAAATTCATAGAGGTCAGTGAAGACACTGGACTTGCCGACCCCCGAGCCACTGTTGGTGCCTGTTGGTTTGACTATAACCAGGATGGCCTGCTGGATTTATTTCTGGCCAACCAGGGCACGGGTAAAGATGCGCTTTATAAAAACGCTGGTGGAACGTTCACCGATGTAGCGGCACAGCTCACTATGGAAGGAGGTGTCCGGGAACGTAGTGACGGGGGCGTTGACTGTACGGTTGGCGATTTCAATAGTGACGGCTTTTTCGACCTGTTTGTGGCAACCTACGGGGTTAACAAACTCTACAGAAATACCGGCAATGGCGGTTTTGATGAGGTCAGCCAGGCGCTGGGTATCAGCGGTGATGATCATATGGTGGGGGCGAGCTGGGGCGACTATGATAACGACGGTCGGCTCGATCTGTATGTTGCTGGCTACCATGACAGTGAAGGTATTCGGTCACCGCATGACCGACTGTTCAGGAACCTGGGTGAATCCTTTGCCGAAATTGACCTGTACAGGAGCGCGTTGAACGGGGCAGATCACGGTGTGCAATGGGCTGATTATGATGCCGATGGCGACCTGGACATCTCCCTGACCGAGGGTTACAACATTGCTGGCCGCCATCCGCTGGTGAGAAATGACCTGGCGGGCAATATCCGCAGTCAATCCTTGCAGGTAGAAATTACAGATCGCAAAGGGGTGGCGAATCGCGCGGGTAGCGAGGTGCGGGTTTTCGATAGCGCTGGCAAGCTGCTTGGTTTGCGGCTGGTATCGACCGGAGATGGATACAACAGCCATAGCAATCAGCCGGTGCATTTCGGTTTGCCCGGGCAGGGAGAAGTGCTGGTCGAGGTGACTTTTATGACTGCCGAGGGAAGAGAAACCCGGCGCTATCCGAATATCCGGCCAGCCGACTACCGCGGCGATGTATTTACTGTTCGTCAGCAATAAACAGCCATCTGGCACCATTGCATAGCGTACCAACACAACATAGCGAACCAACACAAGGATCCCAGTCATGTTGAAAACAGCTTTTAATCTGCTGCTAATCTGTATCTTCACCGCAGGCTCAGTTACCAGTCTGGCCCAGGACAGTTCGCGGCAGCCGCTGTTTGAGTACAGCGCCATTAACCACCCGGTCATGGGCACCCGCGGCATGGTGGCAAGTCACAATCAACTGTCCAGCGAAATTGCAGCGGAGATTCTGGACAAGGGTGGTAACGCCTTTGACGCCGGGGCAGCGCTGGGTTTTGCCCTGGCGGTGACATTGCCTCGGGCAGGCAATATTGGCGGTGGTGGATTCATGTTGTTACACGTGGCTGCGGAGAACAAAACTGTGGCTATCGACTTTCGCGAAACCGCGCCGGCGGCTGCGCGTCAGGATATGTTTTTCGATGCCGATGGCAACGTGGTGATGGATGAGACCTACCGGTTTTCCCATAAATCCTCGGCGGTGCCCGGCTCGGTAGCAGGACTGGCGCACATCGTTGAGCAGTACGGCACCATGAGCCTGGCGGAAGTCCTGGAGCCTGCGATCCGCATGGCGCGGGATGGTATTGAAGTCACCTGGGACCTGGCCGCGGATCTGGCACGCAGCCAGCGTCTGAAAAACAACCCCGCCAGCCTGCGCAAATTTTACAAACCCGATGGTTCCAATTACGAGGTTGGCGAGCTTTACAAACAGCCCGACCTGGCCTGGACGCTTTCCGAAATCGCCGAGCATGGGGTGGATGCGTTTTATCGGGGCGATGTGGCTAAAAAAATCGTTGCCGATATGAAAGCCCACAACGGTCTGATCACCATGGCGGATCTGGCTGATTATGAAGTGGTGGAGCGGGAACCGGTGCGCGGAACTTTTCGCGGCTATGATATTGCCGCCATGCCGGCGCCAAGTTCAGGCGGTACACACGTGATTCAGATGCTCAATATCCTGGAGAACTTCCCGTTGGCGGAGATGGGTCCGGAAAGTGCCGATGCCCTGCACATCATGGCCGAGGCGATGAAGTTTTCCTATGCCGATCGCAGCAAATACCTGGGCGATCCCGACTATGTGGAGGTGCCGACCGAGACCCTGGTCAGCAAGGACTATGCCCGGGATATCGCCGCCAGAATTACCATGGATCGCGCCCTGTCATCGGATGAGATTGCTCCGGGCAACCTGGCTGTCTATGAAAGTGATGAAACCACGCACTATTCCGTGGTGGACAGCGACGGCAATATGGTGGGCAATACCTATACGCTGATGTTTTCTTTCGGTTCCGGTGTGGTCATCGACGGCACCGGGATCCTGATGAATAACAACATGGGTAATTTTACCCTGCGCGCGGATATTCCCGACGCGTTCGGACTCATGGGCAGCGAAAACAATCTGATTCGCGCCAACCGGCGCCCGGTAAGTTCCATGTCCCCGGTGCTGGTGATGGACAACGGCCAACCGCTGCTGATGACCGGCAGTCCCGGTGGCTCAAAGATCATCAGTGCCAATATGCAGATGGTGCTGAATGTCCTGGAGTTCGGTATGAATATCGCCGATGCGGCGGTGGCGCCGCGTATCCATCACCAGTGGCGCCCGGATGTTCTCGAAATTGAAAGCGGCATCAGCCCTGATACGGTATCCCTGCTTATCGATCGCGGACAGAATATCAATTTCAGTCAGCGCAGCGCCGGCATGGGTAGCCTGCAAACGGTGATGTGGAAAGATGGCTTGTTTTATGGATATTCGGATCCGCGACGCCCAGGGGCCGGTGCCGTCGGTCTTGATTAGGCCAGCGTGGCGCTCCTGATAGAGTCTGACCAGAACTGAGGCGACTGGCTACTGATTGCTGGCGCCGGACGTGGCGTCAATCAGCAACAGCATTTCCTGTTCCTGGGTGGCTATTGCCTCGAGAATGTCACTGCGGAACTGTTCCCGGCTCCACTCTTCTTCCAGTTGCAGTAGCAGGGCATCAACAGAGATGCCCACTGCCAGCCCGGTGACCACACCAATGACCGCGCCCACGGCGGTGCCTGGACCCGGGATTACTGATCCCACGGCGGCGCCGCTGGCTGCACCTGCGGCGCCAGTCGCCACCTTGCTACCCAGAACTTTGGAGACCGCCATGACTGCGGTTTTGAGGGTTCCCTTGGCTGTTATCTTGGTGATTACGGCGGCGGCAATCGCACCGCTGACTGCTGCGGCGCCACCCCGGGTACCGGTATCAGTGACCGCGGGTATTTCGTAGACCGGTGGCAACATGAAGGACTCCGGCGCCAGCGTCTGCGTGACCTGATAGGTGTCGGCTTCGACACGCCGCGCTGCCAGCAGGTCCTCCAGTCGGGATTGATAATCGAGCCGCGTGGTCTGGCTCGCTGACAATAACTGACTGACGGAATCGCCGTAATCGGCGAACGGGTCACCAGTAAGCAGACTTGCCTCAAGCTCCTGTTGAATGCGGTCTTCCATGGTTCCCGTGAGCAGACTGAACAGCCGCCAGTATTCCTGAGGCAAGCTGTAGTAACTATCCAGGAAAGGATCGACATTGGCGCGCAGCCGGTCGAAACCGACGCGCAGCGTTGCTTCGATAGCGTTACGATTCGCCTGTAGGGTGCTGACTGTTTCGACTTTCAGCGCCTCGACCTGCGCTATGGTCCCTGGCTGCACCAATACCTCACCGATCTGTTCCACCAGCGGAGGCGATAGTTGTCTGGCTTGTTCCATGGTGGCTACCACCCGGGGGTGACTTCGAACCATGCCTTCCAGCGCTGAGAAAATTCCCGGCAGGATAAACAACACTAGTAACACGCTCAGCGCGGTGGCCTGAACAATTGCCAGAGTACTCACCGCGGATGGAGTTTCAGCATCAGACAACGGGGTGACAATTCGACGCAGTTCCCGGCGCGGAATAAGGAATGCAGAAAACGCCATTGCCAGGTTAACAAACATGGCGAACGAAGAGACGAGCACCAGCCCGGACTGCAGCACGCCGAAGCCGCTGGCGAGTTCAAAAACCTGGGTTTTCACGGCGTGAAAGGTGGCGCTCCAGTTCAGGGAGAGTTGCACAAACTCACTGCGTCCGGTCCCGAGGTTGCTCAGGTTCTGAACCTCCGGGATGGCGGGCGAGGCGAGGCCGGTGCCGGTTGCCGCAGCAAAGAGCCACAGCAGCAGTGCGTATAATGCCGTAAGTCCCAGTGGTACCAGCCAGCCAGCAAACCCCAGGGCGCGATACACGACAATGTAGGGTTTGAATTCGCCGAACGAAATCCGGTACAGCAACCGGTACACCAACCACAGCGCAGGAATGGTTAACAGCGCCAGCGCCCATTCCAGGGGGGTGAAATACGCCAGCCAAAACAGGGTGAGATAGCCGAACACCAGACTGTAGCCGAGCCAGAAAATGACCAGCAGTGTGCGTGCGCTTAATAGCCGGAACAACAATCCGCGGTTTTGGAACGCATGTAAATCATGGGTACGCCGGACGCTGAGTCGGTACAGGCGAAGCAGTAAAATAGGGCTGCCAACCCAGATCGTGCCGAGGATCGGCAATAGCAATGAGCTGTTGGTGTCAATTTCCCGGCTCACCAGGAAGGCAATAACCAGCCAGAGGATTGCGAATGGAATGCTGACTCTCCTGCCGACACTATCTCAATCGGTGCGTCATGCGGTCAGTGGCATCATAGCATTGATGCAGGCTGGTCTGCTGAGCCCGAACACAAGCTCAACAGACTCACCTGACTGGTCCAGTCATCCGTCAGTGAAAAGCACTAGAAACGGAATGTATAGCGAAACTTGACGCTAATGTCCGCGGAAGCGGTCTGAAACGTATTGTCCTGGTCACGATCCTGCAGACCGTAGTTGAGCACGATAAAGCCTTCCTGGCCGGCCTTGGGTATCCACTGCAGACGGGTGTTGATGCCGATTTCTTCCGAGATATTCTCGTACTGGACCAGGGTGATCCAGTACAGCTCGGGGGTGAACGCTACCTGGGTGTCGACGCTGCTCAAACGCGTAATGAAATCGCCCTGGGGCAGGTCAATGGCGTTCCAATCGTAGTTGACTGACAGGCGGAAATACCTGGACTGGTTCCAGTCGAAACCGGCGCCGATGTTGTCCCGCTTGCCATTGAAGAAATCACCGCTACGGAAGCTGATGTTGCCAGAAAATTCCCGCTGTCCGGCGGAGCGTAGCTGGACTTCATTCTCGGCGAATTCGTACTCGCCGGGCTGGATGAAAACCTCATTGCCGGGTTGGCGGAAGATCGGGAAGGCATTGCGCACCACTTCCTGGCTGCGGATATGGCGAAAATTGATGCTGTCCCGGGACCGGGTTTCCAGTTCCAGCAGGCGAAAATTAATGACTTCGGATTGCAGTCCGCCATCGACCAGGTCAATCCGGGTTGCGTCGACACCGGCGAAGGCGGTTTGCAACAGGCCATCATTGAAGAAGTAGGTATAGCCAACATCGGCGCTCAGGTCTTCAACACCGGAGCGATTCACAAAACCCATGGCGGGGTTGAAGTTTTCTTCCACAACCTTGTAGCCAATCCGTGTGCGCCAGCCGATGCTGGAAGGGTAAGCCAGGCCGACGCCCCAGGATGCATCATCGCCCTCCAGGCCTTCGGTATCGGATTGCTGGAAGAACACATTGCCCTGCAGGCGGCGGCCATTGGCGAGTCGATTGTTGATGTACTGGAAGTCTACGCCAGCCACGGAATTGTCCAGATTGGAAGCAGGGTCGCCGTTGGTATAGATAAAGCCCACTCGGGAGTCCTCGAGCACGTTGGCCGAGATCCGGGTGACCAGCAGGTCGGAGGCATCGACGGGACCGAATTCATCCTGCTGGATGGCCAGCGTGCCGATGTTGAACCGACCCTGACGACCGCTGATGCGACCGCCAACATTGATACCTACCGGGGAACCATTTCCGGCCAGGCCAATACGCCGAGAGAAATAGGGGCGTGCGTTTTCACGGTCGGCACCGGAAGTAGCGATGTTGCCGCGCGCCATGTCGCTGATGCCGCCGAACTGAAACAGCTCCGAGTCGTTGTTGAAGAAATCACGCCGTTCCGGAAAGAACAGGTTGAAGCGCCCCAGGTTGACCTGGCGGTTATCGACCTCCACCGCGGAAAAGTCGGTGTTCAGGGTCAGGGCGGCATTGAGGGACGGCGTCAAGCGATAGAAGGCGTCAAGGGATGGCTCGTAATTTACGTCCGACGACGAAGGATCGAAGCGGCGCGTGCGAATGGTTGCAAGACTGGGGACGATGTCCAGACCCACGCCCTGATTCATGCCCTCCATGCCAGTCATCTCACCCATGATGGATGGATTGTAGGTGCGGTCCAGGGACACCCAGGCCATTTCTTCATTGCGCCGGCGAATGCCGCGACCGAAGTTGAACCCCCAGGTATCCAGGTTGGGGTCGAAAGGCAGTGACTTGAACGGAATCTCGACTTCGGCCACCCAGCTATTGCCGTCGACGCTGGTAGCCGTTTCCCAGATGGTGTTCCAGTCCAGGGTAAAGCGGGTCGGGTTTACGTAGAGCGAATCATGCCGGACGCCATTAAGATTGGTTTCAAAGCGGTAGCCTGCGCGGCCCTGGTTAAACGGGTCGAGAATGATCACCAGACGATCATCAAATGGCAGCCCCTGTCCGTGACGTATGGTGGGCGCCGAAATGTTCTCCGGTTCGCTGTCATACATGCGCGACGCCACATACAGCGCATCTTCGGTATACACCACATAGAGTTCGGTTTGCTCGGAGGGAACCGCGTGGTCCCCGGGAGTATTCTGGTGGAAGTCGGTGACTTTTTCTGCCTGCTGCCAGACCTCATCATCAAGTATCCCGTCCAGCACTGGTGGGGTATCCACTTTAACGGCGCGCAGGCTCTTGCTTTCTACCCGGGAGCTGGTGACTTCTTCCTGGGCCAACAGGGCGGCTGGGCTCAGGGTGAGTAGCCAGTAGAGGGTGGTGCGCGATGAAATTTTAACGGCTGCAAACAGGGACTGTTTCATTTTCTGGAATCCGACTTCAGGTGCGGTAAAAAAAGAAGCGCGAATTCTACCAGCAATGCGACTACTGACCTACCCGCTGTTACGAGGACACGGTCAGAGGTTGTTTAGAGCCCTATCGAAAGGTTTGTTCGTTTTGTTCGTAAGGGTCGCGGCGCAATTTTCGTGTAGAATCGCCGGCCGATAGCCATCGCTGGGTTCAGGGACGGTATCTCCAGGCCGCTGGCGGCAGTCAACAGCAGTCATTCGGATTCCTCGAAAGCCAGCTGCGAATAATGCGACTACTCATTTACTGCCCAGGGCCTAAGGTGCAGCAGAGGAATTGTATGCCCGCCAGCGGGCAAGTCTGATGGAAAAGGAGCTGACAGCACGATGTACAGGATGAATCATTTAAAACACCTCGAAGCCGAGGCCATCCACATTATTCGAGAAGTAGCGGCGAGTTTTGACAATCCATGTATCTTTTACTCCATCGGCAAAGACTCCACGGTATTGCTGCACCTGGCGCGCAAGGCCTTCTATCCGGCGGCCATGCCATTGCCGCTACTGCATATTGACACCACCTGGGAATTTCAGGACATGGCGCGGTTTCGTGACCGCCTGGTTGAGCAGTTAGGCCTGAAATTGATCGTGCACATCAATCAGGAAGCCCTGGACAAGGGTATTCACCCCGTTGAATCCGGTTCGGTCAAATACAATGACCACATGAAGACCATGGCGCTGAAGCAGGCTCTGGACACGTATCGCTTTGATGCCGGTATTGGCGGTGCGCGCCGCGATGAGGAAAAATCCCGCGCCAAAGAACGGGTGTTTTCTGTGCGCAGCAAACAGCATATCTGGGACCCCAAGAGCCAGCGTCCGGAGTTATGGAATCTCTACAACGGCCAAGTGGACAAGGGAGAGAGCGTACGGGTATTTCCGTTATCCAACTGGACGGAGCTTGATATCTGGCAGTACATCTACCTGGAAAAGATAGACCTGGTACCGCTCTATCTGGCCAAGCCCAGACAGTCCTGGATAGATGCAAAAAGCGGTCAGATTTTCGCTCTGGACGATGAGCGCATGTTGCCTTACCTGAGCAGTGAAGAAGCGGCGTCTCTAAAAGTTCGGCCGATTCGCTTTCGCACACTTGGCTGCTACCCGCAATCTGGCGCGGTGGCCAGTGAAGCCACGACCCTGCCGGAAGTTATCCAGGAATTGCTGTTGTCAAAAAGCAGCGAACGCCAGGGCCGTACCATCGATACCGACCAGGTGGGATCGATGGAAAAGAAAAAGCGCGAAGGGTACTTTTAGGGAACCTCTGATCAAGTCTGGCGTTGTTCTGCTGGCTGCAGCTGTTCCTCCTTGAACAGTTGCGACCCTGAGCAGCCCGCCTAGCAAGTAGAAAGAAAATATTCCAGGCGCTTTAGCATGGGACCATTTTCATGCGACCGGCAGTCCCGCAGCGTGAGTTTGGCGCGGTTTTCAAAGCGCAGGTCGATTCGGTAGAGTCCGGCGAGCCAGCGGTAAGCCGATAGCCGAATTACCGGTGATGAGGATTTGATCAGACGGCACAGGGCCTGGAATACCAATTCGGTAGCTATGCTCCGGGCCGGTACATGCTCCAGGCTGGAGAGCAGAAACCAGAGGCGTACAGCGTCTTTCTGGTCAGCAAGGCCGGCCTCCAGTAGCGCCCGGGATTCCGCATCCAACTCGCCAGCACTGCGCAGCCGCGCCAGAAGTTCGGCTTCTTCATAATCGCCCCACAGTGCAGGACTTCTGGCTTCATCGGCGACCGGGTCAGGGCCAGTCTGTTGTGTTGAGGAAGATTCGTTGGTCAAAATTTCGTGGTCGTTCATGCTCTGGGTCTCCATGAATTCAAACGAGTGAGGATTGGGTGTCACGGGCAGCTGACGAAATCTGCAGCGGTGTGACAAAGTCTTTGGTTTTAACGGTTAGTACCGGGGTGTTTGTGACGGACAGCAAGGCTTCCGCGCTCATGCCAATGAGGATGCCCGGCACGATACTGGTGCCGATGGTGCCCATGACAATCAGGTCAGCTGCTATGTTTTCTGCCAGTCCATTAACTGTTTCAGCAACCGGCCCACGTAACAGGTGCGGGTAGAGTGTGAAGTCATGGTTTTCGGCGCTGATGTCTTCTACCAGCTGGTCAAACCACGCCTCGTGATCCTGCTCCTGGTCGCTGAGGTACGAATCCGCCTCGGCTGGCGTCAGATCGATTCGGTTATCGTCCAGCATGGCTTCACCGTAGGGCCGCCACGCATGTACCAGGTGTAACTCTCCGCCAGGCGTGATTAGCGCTGAGGCGGTGTCGAGCAGCGCTGACAGCAGCGAGTCCGTGCGTGAATTGGTCCCGCTGTAGTCCCGGTCAATGGCGACAACTATTTTGTCGGGCGAATGCTTGCAGCCGGGATGCAAACTCCACACTCGTCCTGGACACTTGCGCGCCAGGTGCATGCCAATAGGATTCAGGCCACGTTGGGACTGAAAATGTGTCGGATCACAGATATGCGCGATCAGGTCATAATCTTCCAGCGCGACCTGTTTCATGATGGCCAGGAACGGCTCGCCCACCAGGATTGTTGTATTGATTGTCGCCCGGGCTTTGTGCTGTTCGCTTAGCGAGCGCAAGCTATCAAACGCGACCCGCCAGCCGAGTTCATGAAGCTTTGCCATGGCAGGATGCGCATTCACCGACTCTGGAGGTTGGCTTATGACATGGCAAAGCGTCAGGGTCGCGCCATGGCGCTCTGCCAGTTCAACCACCGGGTCAAGGGCCTGGGCGTCGTTGGTTTCCGTATAGGCGAGAATTTTGTGGATCTGCTTCACTGGTTACTCCCCGGCTCCAGCCACTGCTCCCGGTACAGTTGATGGCAGCTGCCATCGTCGTTCAGCCGAAACAGATACAACCAGTCGTTATCAATCAGTTGCCTGACTACCTCATGGCGCTGATAAATTTCGGTAATGGCGTCAGCCGGCGCAGCGATGTAGACACTGAGCCTGAGCGGCAGGTGCATCCACCGGTCACCGTTGTGGATTGACTGCATGGGCAGTCCAATGCGCAGGTCCCCACCATTGCCTTCGAATACGCCAATGTTGCCGCCTACCACGTTGTGCAGCACCTTGTTGCCGCTGCCGTAGCGCTCGTTGTCCACCACCGATGCGTTGTACTGCATGTTGATCCAGTGGGTCACCACCATGGGTGCAGTCATGATCAGCTCGAGAACCGACAGGTCAGGGTCGTTTTGCCAGCTATAGTCGTGGAGAAAGGTTCGTCCCTCGAGGTCGATACCGCGAGTGCGCTCCCGGGGGGCAACGATGAAAGCGGCATTGCCCGCCAGGCCCCATTCCGGTCGTACCTGCGACCAGTCCCGGGCGCGTCTGATCAGGGTTTTTTCCAGCCCCGCATCGCTTGCAGACTCGAGACCGAGTTTTACGGCCCGCTCCCGGCGTGTATCGACACTGGCCTGCTTCAGCCAGGTGCTGATCCGGGCAGGAAGGGTTGTGCCGTCCGCGACCCTGAGCTCATCGGTGACGGTTTCATGAAGTGCGGCGACAAACCGGGTCTGCTCCGGGATAACTATGTCACGCTCGGCAAGGCCGCTGCGCACCACCTTGTCATTGAGCAGTGCCGCCAGCACCAGGGCATTGAATTCGCCTGACTGCCCGCCACAGGCACCGCAGTTCAGGGATGCCGCCTGGGGGTTATTGGGCGACTCGGCGCCGTGGCCCACCAGTAGCACGGAATCTGCGAAATTTTCCGTAAGACCCATGGCGTGCAAAATTCCAGCCGCCAGTTCGACTTGCTCTTCGAGGGCCAGCGGCTGCTGGTCCCTGGCCAGTTTCAGGTCTGATTTGTCGATGAGCGTGCTGGCTGGGTCACAACTGGCAGTCGGGTAAAAACTGTCGCGCAGCAGTTTCCAGAGGTAATACGGTCCGCTGGCTTCCACCAGGCTGAACATGGCAGCCGGAGATTCGCCGGTTTTGGACCAACTGGTTTCCGATTGGTTGCGCGCTACTTGCTTGGCATTACCCGCCGCTCGTACTGACAGCGCTGGCGCCAATAGCCCGGGAAGCTGTGGCCGTGAAAAATTGGCATCCGTGGCCTGGTATTGAATCGGCAGGCCAAAGAAGCCGGCAAAGCCCCGGGTTTGTACCGATTCGTGCTGGGCTTCCAGATGACGACGCAGGACCTCGGAGCGAACGTCGATACAGAACACTGCCTGTAATGCGGGAGCATCCGTTTGTGGTTTCGCAACACTGTGCTCGCGCAGTTTGCCAGCGAGTTGCTGCTGGTAGGCGAGCTCTGCGGCAGTTTGCCATTGCCAGTTCTGTTGCTGGGCGTCACGATGCTCTTTTTCCAGGCGTTCCGGTACCGCGATCTGCTGCTGCCAGTGCGACTGCAGGCGCCGGAAATCAGCGCCGCGATGTTCACGGGTAAACCGCCATAGCGCCAGTTCCCAGGCCATTCGAATAGCCAATAGGTCCATCATCAGGTCGCTGCTGCGTTCCTTCAGCCTGGCCTGCCAGCGCAGATAGGCAATCCACGATGCCCAGCCATTAATGTCCAGCAGCAAGGCGTGGGCATAGGTCTCGGCTGCGACTTCCTGGAGTCCAAATTCGCCGCTGGCCTGACTCAACAGTGATTCCCGGCTGGCGGGCAAGTTGCTGAACTGCTGGCGCAAACCCGGGGCTGCCATGAGTATGGCAACGCCGCGATCGCTGCGGATACATTCCAGCCAGTGCTGGTAAAGCGTGCCTGGAGCGGCATCGTCAGCAACCGGGCCGCCGCTGCGAAAGCTGTCGGCACAGAACTGGCTTATCTGGTGAATAATTTCTTCGTGCCAGGACATCTGATGAGCATCCCGGCCCTGGTCCAGCAGATCGCTGATGTTTAGCCAGTGGCTGAGCGACTCAGTGCCAGAGGTCTCGCTCCGGGTTGCCGCAAGGGAGTCCGCGCCGATTCTGGTGGCCGCTTTGGCCAGATGAAATTCGGAGATACCGGCCGCGCTGTCTTCGGCATAGGCAGCCGGGGAGAGATGGGCGCGGATATTGCCACGTGCCGCGAGTCTGGCTGCTACTTCCTGGTAGGTGAACTGTCTGAGTTCCCATAGCGGATTGACCGCAATCATCTGGTCCAGTGGCCAGGTGGGAGCAATAAAGTCACAAGCGTTGTTGAAT
This sequence comes from uncultured Pseudohongiella sp., assembly GCA_965212375.1. GTDB lineage: Bacteria > Pseudomonadota > Gammaproteobacteria > Pseudomonadales > Pseudohongiellaceae > UBA9145. Next base: position 1,130,508 of record OZ243108.1, read on the forward strand.
GCCGCGTCTAGAGCCGGGCTCGGGGCAGCGCTGCTGGCCTGAATGGTCGCGTCGGCAGTCATTATTCAGCCTCCCAGATTGTGGCGCGCTTGGCCCGGGTGGGTAGCGGCATGGGAAGCTGCAATGGCCAGAGCTGCAGCGTCTTGCGTGTTACCCATTCGTCCAGGAACAGACCGGCATAAAGCCAGTTGCGCAGCACTTGAGCAGCAGCGGTCTGCGGGTATTGATGCAGGAAAAAGCGCAGGCCAATGAGCGCCGCAATCAGGGCCGACACCCAGACGTCCGCCAGAACGCTGACCGGCTGCAGAGCCGGGATTCCCATGACGCTGGCCATAAGATGTTTTTGTGCCAGGTAGGCTGCCAGCACCACCGAGAAGGCGACGGCAATCGACGGAATTCGTTTCTGGTTGATGCTGTCGTACTCCACCAGCACCACGGTCAGGAACGCGGTCAGCAGCAGCCAGGGGCTTATTGGTCCGCCCGGTGTCAGGAACTGGGCGGCAAACACGCTGCAGGAGCCAGCGATGGCAAGGCTGAGCAACCAGCTTTGCACGCCGGGAGTGGTTTTTGGTGCCAGCTGCTGCTGGGTATGCTGCTGCACCACACTGCCAGAGCGCAGGAACAGGTAAGCTTTGTAACAGGCATGGGCCAGCAGGTGCAGCATGGCCAGTTCATAAAGACCAAGCGCACATTCCACCAGCATCAGGCCCATCTGGGCCACCGTTGACCAGGCGAGCTTGACCTTGATAGTGACCCGCGTGGTCATAATCAGGCTTGCCAGGGCGACCGATAGTCCGGCAACCACCAGTATCAAACCGCTGGCCAGGCTCGACGACGACAGCAGCGGGGCGAACAGGATCAGCAGATAGCCGCCGAGATTAACGACTCCGGCATGGAGCAGGGCGGAAACCGGGGTGGGGGCTTCCACTACCTGGATCAGCCAGCCGTGCACCGGAAGCTGCGCACACTTGATAAGTGCCGCCAGGGCAATCAGGGCGATGGCCAGGTGCTCGCTCCAGGACAGCGCTGCGGGATAGGCAGCCAGAATGGTGCTGATTTGTGCGCTGCCGTGCTGCTGGAAGAGGAGGACGAAGGCAATCAACAGGGAGATCTCTGCCAGGCGGGCGAAGAGAAACTTCTTGTGCGCCGCCAGCGCCGCGCGCGGGCGATCCGGGTAGAACAGTAATAGCTCGTTGAGTGCCAGGCTCACTGCCAGCCACGCGGTCAGCAATACAAACAGGTTGTTGGTGATGGCCACGGTGGATACTGCCGCAAGCGTAAGATGCAACATGGTCGTGAATCGTGCCTGGCCGCGGTCACCCGCCAGATAGTTGCTTGAGAAGTTGCCGATGATCAGGCCGAGCAGGGCAACCAGAATCGCCAACAGGTAGCTGGCGGGGGCCGGGCTCAGGAACGCAGCCGCGCTTGCCGGGCCGCTGAATGTAAACGCTGCCAGCGCGCTGACCAGGGCGGCTCCCAGGCCGGCAGAGCTGAGCCAGAAGCTGGTCTGTGGCCGGTAGGACTGGCTGCAGCAGAAAGCCGCCGCCAGATGCAGGGCTGGCAGTGCGATTGGCAGGAACGAGAACAGGGTGGTGATAGTGATGGATGAATCGGTCATGGATAAATCCCCGGGTTAATTTGGTAGCGGATTATGGGGAATGATTGACCATCCGTGAAATATATATAAAATGGTTTAACGTTCTATATTACAGAACTATTAATATCCCGCGGAGACAGCACCACCATGGCCAGACTGAACTATGGGCATTTGTACTACTTCTGGCGGGTCGCCTCGGAAGGCAACCTGACCAAGGTAGCCAAGTCGATACCGGTGTCTCAGTCGGCATTGTCGTCACAGATCAAGCAGCTTGAGCAGTGGTCCGGAACCCAGCTTTTTGAGCGCCAGGGTCGCCGTCTTAATCTCACCAATGCCGGGCGACGGGTCATGGCCTATGCCAACGACATATTTGCCAAGGGGGAAGAACTGGAGTCGCTACTGCAGTCGGGAGCCGAGCCTGACACCCAGGTGCTGCAGATCGGCATGTTGACTACCCTGTCGCGCAACTTTATTGATGGCCTGCTGGCACCGCTGCAGAGTGAGGAATCCGTCAGTTTTAGTTTGCACGCCGACAGCCTGGCAGGATTACTGGATGGCCTGGCCCGGCATCAACTTGACGTGGCGTTGACTGATTTTGATGTGCGCGGCAGCGACAATCAGATCTGGCAAAGTCAGCTGATTGCGCGCTACCCGATCGCTATTATCGGGCCGGGTAGCAGCGCTCCCGAAGGCGCTTTTCCACAAGGCTATGAACACATGCGCTGGGTGGTACCCACCAGGGATCATGAAATACGTCGGGCGTTTGAGGGCTTCTGTTCGCGGATGGGCTTCACCCCGGCAATCAAGGCGGAAGCCAACGACATGGCCATGCTGCGCTTACTGGCGCGTAACAGCGGCGCCTTGGCGGTCCTGCCGCCAGTGGTCGTACGTGATGAGATTAATCAGGGGATACTCAAGGTGTGGGAAGAGCTGCCCAGTATCTCGGGTGATTTCTATGCGATCACTGTGCGCCGGGTGTATGAGTCGCCGGCACTGCGGGCCCTGCTCAATGCCGCCAGCAAGCAGTCGCTGGCGACCTGACCGGGGGGCTCGACCCGGATTGCGGAGATTTTTGGACCTGCGGCGTTGCCCCGCTGCGGTGCTCAGCTTTCCGTGCCGGAGTCGCTGCCTGCCGGGCTTGCCCGCCGGATCATGTATACCGATGCGGCAAGGAACAGCGTAAGCACTGCAAGCACCACCATTTCCGCCAGGAAGGCCTGGAACTCGGGACTTTCCAGATTCATGACCGAGGCGTGCTCGGCGGTAATGATCAACATGCGGCGCACCGAAGCGATGATAGCGATAACCAGAAACGAGGTGACTTCCAGCCGTCGGGTGTGGGCGATGCGACGGACCGTAAAGGTCAACTCCGCCAACATGAGCACCAGTAGCAGCCGGTCCAGCAGGTGGATAACAGCGCCAGCGAAATCGCGTTCCTGCAATGCCGGCACCATGCCCAACAGCCCGCCCAGCAACAGACCTGCGGCTGACACCATGAGAATATAGCCAGCCACCAGGTAGATGCCGCTTTCCCCGACTTCGAGCAGTCGCGCAGCGCGGCTGATGCCGCCTTCCAGTGGTGATGAAGGTTGCTGCCGGGTTGCTGATTGGGTATCGCTGTGTGTGTCTTTCATATCCTCACTAATTGGTTTACATGATTTGTCGGGCGGCCAACCCGTGCTTGTTAAAGCGGTCATCGCTATAACAGGCGCTACCGGACCCAACGCGCGAACCGGGAATTAGTTCGCCTGGCCAGGGTTTAACCTTTTCTGGCATGGTAACAAGTCACGGGGAATTTCGCCGACGATTGGCCAATAGCGGTGTGCTCGCCGGGCAGGACCTGGCCGTTGGGCGAACTGCTCAATGGCGCTGAACGCAAGAAAAAGACCGTAGTTCAGGCACTGCTGTGCCACAGATTTCCCAATGAAAATACTCGATCAGCCCAGGTGCGGATGTTTCTTACTGTTTTCAGACATGAAACCTTGTTGTTCGGTACACGGTACAAACCAACGAAGCAGTGAACATGGACTCTTGCAAACAGCAAGGCGCACCGCTCGGAACCACTTCTCAACGCTGACAAGGGGCATGAAACTGTGGGACAGCAGTGGCTTTCCTGGGCTTTTCCGAAGTGAAGGAGCTTATGTTTAAACCCAGGATGCGCGTCGAGCCAGCGGGGCGGGAACTCCGCCGCCCTGCAGCCGTGCTCGAGGTCAGTGATTTGCATGGAAGTGATTTACAGGGCTATGTACACCACGCAATGGGCCTTCCAATTGCTCTTCCCATCTCATGGGTCTTGTCATTGCTAGTTCCCGCAAATCCGGGAACAACATAAAAAAAAGCCCGCCAGACGAAGTCTGGTGGGCTTTTTGCTGCGGATCAGATGGTCTGGATGAGGCTGGCCCGACATCCGTCAGGCTCATCATCCACGCGCTGCCAATCAGTAAGCAGGTTCAAGCCGGGTCTCGGCTGGCACTTCATTTTTGATCGCCGGGATCGTCAGCAATGACACAAACGCCAGTGCGGCACGTGCCGAGGCGGTCATGCGCTTGAAGTACTTGCCTTGCTCCCTGGCGGCTGCCAGGTCGACATTGGCCTTCTGCAGAGCGCGCAGGTTCTTCATCCAGCGTGGGTTCTCGATATCCAGCGTCAGCGGAAATACCTGCTTGGAGATTTCGCTGGTCTTGGTGAACACTGAATGGGCAAACCAGTCTGGATCAACACCCAGTGCCTCGTGAAAGCGGGGACGCTGATGATCGCGCACAAACATGGTCGAGTACACGGCGGTCAAAAAGAACTTGATGAAGAAAACGTTCGTACCACGGGTTAATTTGGGATCGGTTTTCATCAGCAGGGCAAAGGCTTCGCCATGACCAAATTCGTCGTTGCACCACTCCTCAAACCATTTGAAGATTGGGTGAAAGCGGTGTTCAGGATGCTTTTGCAGGTGGCGGAAGATGGTAATGTAGCGGGCATAGCCGATTTTTTCCGACAGGTAAGTCGCGTAGAAAATGTACTTCGGTTTGAAGTAGGTATATTTTTTCTTTTCGGTCAGGAAGGCCAGGTTAACGGAGATGCCTGCCTCACGCAGCGCATCGTTGATAAACCCTGCGTGGCGGGCTTCGTCGCGCGCCATGAGTTGGAACAGGGTGGTAATGTCCTTATTCGTGCCACGTCGCTTCATTTCCTTGTACAACACGCAGCCGGAGAACTCGGCGGTACACGAGGAAATCAGAAAGTCGGTGAATTCGGCGCGCAGGCCGGGTTCCATATTGTCCCAGTCGACCTGATCCCAGTCTTCATTCTTTTTGAAATGGCCCTTGTTGGGGTCCGATTCCAGTCGGGCAATAAGTTTGTCCCACTCTTCGCGGACCGGGCTGACGTCAATGGCATCCAGGGCATCAAAATCGGTGGTGTAGAAGCGTGGCGTCAACAGTGTGTTCTGCATTGCCACAGTGGTGGCGGCTTCGCTGTCGATGATTGCCTGGCGAAGGTTGCCTGCGCCCAGGGCTTCATCGGCATTGCGCGCATAAGCGGAGTGTTTGATCGGGGCGTCTTCGACTGTGTTCATACCGAGACCTCTTCAGAAAAAGAAAATTCGCACAATTCCATCAATTCGAAGTCGCCCGTCAACCGGGTCCACAACTGTTCGATTTTTGAAGCGCGAGTGATAGTGGCGGTGCGTGCTTCGCACACGACTTCACCGTAGGGGGCCATGACCGGGGCGCCGTGTACCTGTACCTCGTCGCCGGGATGCACCACGGCACCATTGAGAAACTTTACATGAGCATGGAGGCTTTCAAAGCAGTGACTGACTTCGACCTCGCAAGGTGCGGTTTCGGTGGTTCGGGAGAACATCCCCATAGTGTGACTCCAGCGGGTGGCCTGATACCTGAGGGTGCTGGCTAGAGGGCTGCTGTCAGCCGGACCTAGCGTCAGAACCCGGAGCGGGCCGGTGCCTGTTGTTATAAAGTGAACGTCGTATTACTGGACGCTGTAATACGAACTGTACAACCCAAGTGTAAAATAAAGTTGACAGAAGTCAAATAATTCAGCGTTTTACTTGCGGTGGGCGTGTTGAGCGGCGCGGCAGGGTGCCAGGGCGGCCTGAATCAGGGAACTTAGCAGTGTCAGGGGCCTGTCTGTCGCGCTTTTTGGTACTGCGGCTGTTCTTGCCAGGCGGCCTGCAGGTCCCTGCTGAGGGGATTCAGCAAGCAGTGCCCGGTTTGGCCTGTGCTCAACCCCAATAAATTGGCGGGATTTGTGCCGGTCAGGGATGCGCGGCGGCCTTGAGCATGGGCAGCAGCCGTTGCCATTCGAGCTTGATCCAGGGGGTGAAAGAGTCCCGCTCGCTGAGCAATATTTCGGCGAGTTCGTCCATGGGCACCCAGCGTGTGTCCTCGATCTCCCGGGGGTTCACCCTGGGCTGCGCATCGCTGAGCGCGGTAAACACCGAACAGCGTTCCCACTCTGAACCCACATCCTTGTAGGTGGCTTGATATTCGAAGTCGAAATGCCGGGTCAGGTCTGTGACCGCAAACCCCAGTTCCTCGGCGATACGTCTTTCGGCGGCGACGATTTCATTTTTTTCGTGCAGTCGGGGGTGGCTGCAGCAGCTGTTGGACCAGTACGATGGCCACAGCATTTTCTCAGCGCTGCGTTTTTGCAGCAGCACCTCCTGCTGGCTGTTGAATACGAAAACCGAAAAAGCCTTGTGCAGAATACCCTGTCCCAGATGGCACTCCAGTTTGGACTTTGACCCGATCGGTGTACCGTCGGCATCGACCAGGATTAAGGGCTCGCTATCAAAGGAAACCTGCTTGTTCATTGTTGTGCTCTGCTCTGTTGTTCTCTACTCTTCTTTTCCCCGAATTGACTGTTGGGGCAGTCACGGTTTGCACGCTGTCGGCTGTCTCACAAGACCGCTTTTGCCGGTCTCGACGTCGTGCTTCAGCTGTCCTGCGGCACGCTGTCTGTACTGCTTTTGGCCTGGCGCATGATGCGCGGGCGGTATACACCCAGAACTATATTGACTACCGCCACTGCCAGGATCACCCAGATTGAATTCCACTCGGAGTTCAGTACTGTGCCCAGGCTGGACAGATCAAAGTCGCCTTCCAGCGCCGACTGGGCATTATTGGCCGCACGTTCCATCGGTGCCTGGACGTACACCAGGGTGCCTTCGAGAATCAACACACCGGTTGCCAGTTTCACCCAAACCCAGCCGGCATTCTTGTAGACATCGTTCAGGGCCATGGCGATCAATCCCGACACTACCACCAGGCCGGTGGACGGCAGTAACAGCCATTTAGCGACATTACCCATGGCCAGTCTGATGCTGGCGAATTGCTGCAGTTGGGCAGGATCCGGCAGTGAGGCATGCAATAGCAGTAGTGCCATCAGCGCGGCGCAGAAGCCTATGGTGCCAACTATGTGAAGCAACTTCAGGGTTTTTTGCGCTGTTGATTGGGCCATTGGGGTTGGTTTGTCCGGGGTTTTTTATTTCGTCTGGTGACACTTGCGGGTGGTTGTATGCGCCCGATGCTGTCATGTTTTACGCAAGCGATGCACAACAGGATCAACGCTTACGATTGCTCGCCGTGCTTGCCTTCAGCTGCACGGCCAGCTCTTGATCGCTGCCACAGTTCCAGCAAGTGAGTCACTAGCCCGGCCAGCAGCCAGCCAGCTGTCAATGTCCAATGGGCATCCACCAGGGCAGATCGCAACGCCAGCAAAAGGCAGGCACCGGGCAGGGCAGTAAACAAATAATCCCGCGGTGTAATGAGCGCCCAGCCCAGTTTGCGCAAGCCGATGATGGCAATACCCTGAACTACCATCAAAGCCAGAATAATATCGACCATGTGCCCACTGGCGAACAGTTCAGCCACGGACCTGGTCGCCACGGGTTGTCCACCGCCCGGTTGCGGTGGCGTCAAGCTGATTGCGCTGTGCCCGGGACCGGTTGCTTATCAGGTGCCTGGCCGACGCTTTTGGCAATAAATCAAAATGGCGCATTGAGCCTGACCACTGCCAGATTCAGAATTGCTGCGAAGCTGACCCAAAGCAGATAGGGAAACAGTAACCTGCTGGCGCGCACGCTGTAGCGGGGTAGCACCAGAATTAACCAGAGTATCGATAACCACAGCAGTACTACTTCATACAGTGCCAGATCCGGCCGCTGCAGGCGAAAGAACAGCAGGCTCCAGAGCACGTTCAAAAAACCGTTCAGGCAGAACAATCCCACCAGCAGGCTGCGTGAGCTGCCGGTGGCGCCGCGCCAGGCCTCTACCGCCGACAAGGCGGCAAGGGCAAAGATCAACGTCCACGCCGGTCCGAACAACCAGTCCGGTGGCTGCCATGACGGCTTGGTGAGTTGCTGATACCACGGACCGAGGTCGGTAATTGTGGCACCCATGACGGCCACGAAGATCGCCGCCAATGCCGCAACAGCGATTGGTCTGAAGCGCTGCACCGCCAGCGTTGTCACGGCGCAACAATGCCAAATAAATGAGCGAGGTCCTTGAAGAAGATACGCACATGGGCCATGGGCTTGGCGCGTACCAGTCGCTTGTGCATATAGGCTTGCCAGGTCAGATGCTGGACATCCGGGTCATTGCACATGCTCACGAAGCGCTCGCGGCGCTTGTCATTCTTGTACCAGAAGCTTTGCATGATGCCCAGTACCCAGAACACCTTGCCGTGGGCTTTCATGAAGCGCTTGCGCGCAGTGCGCAGTTGTTTGGCATCGCCAGTTGCGCAATAGGAAGCGACAGAATCAGCCACCAGCCGGCCGCACAGCATGGCATAGTAAATGCCTTCTCCCGAGGCGGGTGCGACCACGCCAGCAGCATCGCCGGCAAGAATCACATCCTGGCCGTTGTCCCACTTTTTCAGGGTGCGCAAAGGAATAGGCGCGCCTTCGCGGCGAATGGTTTCATTGTTTTCCAGCCCGGTATCGGCACGCAGTGCATTGACGGCACCGCGCAGCGAAAAGCCTTTGCAGGCGCTGCCAACGCCAATGCTGGTGGTTTCGCCATGGGGAAATACCCAAGCGTAGAAGTCCGGTGACAAGCGACCTTCGTAATAAATATCGCAGCGATTCTTGTCGAATTCGAAAGCTGCCCCGGCAGACGCTGGTGTGCTGCGGCTGTTCGCCGGTGAGCGAACGATTTCGTGATAGGCAGCGACAAACGGGATGTCCTCGGCGCCAGGAATGGTTTGCCGGGCAACCTCTGAGCGTGCGCCGTCGGCGCCAATGACCGTGCGTGCGCGAATGCACTCCAGGTTTTTCCGGTCGCGACCGCGGCGGAAATAGACCAGAGCGGTACCGTCGCTGTCCCGGTCGAGGCGAACAAAAGAACCCGTTTCCCGCCTGGCGCCCTGATTGGCGGCTCGAACCCGCAACCATTCATCAAATTCTTCCCGGTCCACCATCCCCACGTAGCCGCCATCAATGGGCATGTCGACCTGCTTCTGGGTCGGGGAAATCGCCCGTGCCAGCTGAATGCGGGCTTTCAGCAGGTGCCCGGGAATGGTGAACTCCTCGATAGCTATTGGTGGTATCGCGCCGCCGCAGGGCTTGATGCGCCCGGCGCGGTCCAGCAACAGCACCGACAGGCCCTGTTTGGCGAGATCGGTAGCAGCGGTCGCCCCGGCGGGGCCACCCCCGATAATTACAGAATCATAGGTTTGGGTTGTTGTGCTTGACTGTGTTTTTGCTGCCAGCGTGTTAATTGATTGCGCGGTAGTTGACTGCATAAAAATTACCCCTGCTGTATGGCTTGTTCCGGGTAGGTTGATTGCTTGCCCCCGGACTCAGAATCAGGATGTTCGATACGGACTGCCAGTAGCGCGGCGCACAGGAACAATAGCGCCTGGGCGGAGAATACAATGGCATAAGCCAGCATCGGTGAATCGAACAAAAATCGGGTCAGGTCTACAGCGGCAGTGCCTAAAAATCCGCCAAGACCAAAGGCAAAAGCCTGCGCTGCGCCCCATAGTCCCATGCGCGTTCCTTCGCGTGACTCCCGGCCCCTTCCGGCCATGGCCATCATCGAACCGATGGCTGCTACCGCAAACGTACCGTTAGCAAAACCGAGCGAGAACACGGATGCATTTAGCGGCCAGGGCGGGCCGGAGATACCGGCGATCGCCAGTCCTACCAGCGCCGCGGCCGAGGCGGTACAGCCAGCAATCATCCACAGGCGCAGTGAGCCAAAGGTGCGGCCACTGAAGCCACTGCCCAGTACCGCGACCAGAAGCATGCCTATCAGCAGCCCGGAGGAATGCACGCCGGAAAGCTGTGTCGATTGTCCCGGTGTCAGGTCAAACACGTGTCCGGCAAAGGGCTCGAGAATCAGATCCTGAGCGCTGTAGGCCAGCATGGAAACAAACACGAAAATGGTAAAGTGTCTTGCGGCAGGCTCTGCCCAGACCTGGGCCAACGCTTCTCGAAAACTGTCCTGTGGCTGAGGTTTCTTGTTGCTCAGGGGTTGAACAGCCTGGGTTGAGCGCTCCACACCGTAAATTGCCACCACGGTCAGAACCAGTGCGAGCAGGCAGACTGTCGTAGTAACGGTAATCAGTCGTGCCGAAGAGAAAGGGTCGAGAAAATAGCCGGCGGTGCCGGCAGTGATAGCAAAGCCGGCGATCATCATCAGCCAAACCATGGTGGCCGCCGCAGCGCGGCGTTTCGGGATCACCAGCCTGGCCAGCAGCGCCAGCAGGGTAGTGCCGCTGGCAGCGACACCAAGACCGACCAGTACAAAAGCCAGCGTGGCCAACACAATACCGGCTACCAGATTGGTTTCCATCCAGGCCGTGGCCAGCGCAGCGGATATTCCGCCGATCGCCAGAACCGCCATGCCGCCAATGATCCAGGGGGAGCGATGCCCGCCCAGGTCGGAGCCGTGGCCAAAGCGCGGTCGCATGAATTGCACGCCATAGTGCAGACCCACCAGGGCCCCTGGCAGCATGGCCGCCAGGGCCAGTTCTACCACCATGACGCGATTAATAGTTGCGGTGGTGAGTACCACAATCGACCCAAGCGCGGTTTGCACCAGACCCAGTCGAAAGATACCGGCCCAACCTAAGCCGCCTGTGTTCATGTCAATTACACTCCTGATTGCATGGCAAATGCGCTGACCAGCATACCCAGGACATACAGGCTGACTCCGGTGGCGTTATACCAGGGTGCCAGTTCTCGTGGACTGGTCAGCAGGCGGCGCATGAGCGCGGCCTGAGCCAGGAATGACAGGGAGATGATGGTGGCGTGAATAGGAAAACCCCAACTGAACAGCAGCGCCACCACTACGGCCTGGGGTAGCAGCATGACTACGCAAGCCAGTTTGGCAGCGCCAGCGGCGCCGAGTTGGACGGGCAGGGAGCGAAGGCCCATGCGGGTATCGCCCTCTATGGATTTGAAATCGTTCAGGGTCATGATGCCGTGGGCGCCAAAACTGTACAGTCCAGCCAGGGCAATGATGCGCCAGTCCGGCAGGGTGGCGGTGACCAGGGCAGCGCCGGTAAACCAGGGCAGGCCTTCGTAGCAAATGGCAACAGCGCTGTTGCCCCACCAGCCGTTTTGTTTGAGACGCAGCGGCGGAGCACTATAGGCCCAGGCCAGCAACAGGCCGACGATGGCGGCCACAAAAACCCAGGGGCCAAGCGCAGAGGCCACCAGCGCTGAGACCGCAGTCCAGGCGATGGCAATATACAGCCCCCAGCGATTGGGAATGCGACCAGAAGGAATGGGCCGGTCTGGTTCATTGATGGCATCCACGTGCCGGTCAAACCAGTCGTTGACTGCCTGGCTGGTGCCGCACACCAGGGGGCCAGCCAGCAGCACGCCGCCAACCATTGCCGGCCAGGTCAGAGTGCCGGAACCCCAGACGGAAACGATGCCGCAGGCAAAGGCCCACATCGGGGGGAACCAGGTGATTGGTTTGAGCAGAGTAAGGACCGCGCCCGGTTCCGGGAACTGACGCGAATTCATGACGGCGTGCTGACGGCTCATGAGGCACTCTCCGGGTCAGAATCCCCCAGGCCGTAGCGACGCAGCTTGACATAGAGACTCTGTCTGCTGAGGCCGAGAATTTCTGCGGCCGAAGTGCGATTCTCGCCGGTTATTTCCAGCGCTGCTTCGATACAGTAGCGCTCAACCATATTCGTGGATTCCTGCACCAGTTCACGCAGCGGCAGGCGGCCAACCAGTTCGGTTAATTGCTCAACCGGACGCGACAGGCGGCTTTGTTTGCGCGTGGAATTGTCCAGTCGCACGCCAACGTCACGGATGATGAAGCCCAGGCAGATGTCGGCCTCGTCCAGCACCAGGCGGGTGGCGGAGATCTCGACATCGACCTTGGAGCCATATTCGCTGCGCAGGGTGGTGGCGAACAGGCGTACCGAGCCATGCCGTGACAGGTTCCCGGTGAGCACATTGAGATCCACCCCGGAGCGACCGAACCAGCGGTCCAGGGACTCGCCGCGTACCCGGTTTTCGGATCCGGTTTGAGTCAATTCGATAAAGGCCCGATTGGTGGAGAGTATTATCCCGTTGGTGTCGGTAAGCACAAAGCCGTCCGGTGCAGTTTCCACGAGTTTCAATATGCGCGCGTGCATGGTGTCTTTGACTGTGGCGACGGCCTGTTCCTGCGAGTGGCTGGCGCTGACCAGGAACAGGGAATCCTTGTCCTGGGTAAACAGGGCTGCAGACAGCAGGCAGGTCGATTGTTCGCCGGCCAGCGTTGCCCTGGCCTGGGTGCGCTGCCCGGTGCTGCGGGCTTCAACGAGCAGGGCGTCTACTACTTTGGTGCTGTCTGTCGCAAACAGGTCGGTAATTTTCTTGCCGGTTTTGTTCGCCCGATCCTTGCCCAGCAGCTGTTCGGCTGCGGGGTTTGCTTCCAGCACCTTCAGGCTGTTGGCATCGACAATAAAAACCGCTTCGGAAGAAACCTGGAACAGCAGTCGATAGCGGGTTTCCAGGTGACGAATTTCCAGATAGTTGCGCTCCATGGATTGTTGCGCCTGGAGCAAGCGTTGCTGCATGTCGGCCATCATCACCGCACTGCGTCCGATGGCCAGTACCCGGCCGTCAGAATCCAGCGGCACTGCGGCGTACATCACCGGCAGATCTGCTTCACCGGAAGTAGGATGGTTGATATGACGCCAGCGGGGGGAAGTATTCGCCGCAGCTTCTTTAAGCAGCGACTCTACCTTGGGACGGCTTTCAATAGTGACGGCTTCCGACCAGGGCTTGTTCAGCCATTCCTGGTAGGGTGTCTTGGGCATTTCCTCGTCACTGAATGACAGGTCTCGGATGACACCTTCTGCGTCAATGACCAGTGCAATGTCGGTGGCCGCTGTAATAATCGCCGCGGCACCCTCGGCACTGAGGTTCCCGAACGAATCTGTCGGAGTAGTAAATTGCTTCACGCCCTGATTACGCCTTCTGGCCGTTGCTGGCCACGTTGTGATTCGTGATTGAGCGCGAGCCCGGTAACTGCTGCTTATTGCAGGTTAAGCAGGTCTTCTGCTTGCCTGACAGCTTGCTGGGCGTCGGCTGCTGTTGCATCAGCCCCGACTTCCTGGCTGAGTTGGGGGTTCTTGGTAAAAACCGGTCCGCCCACCATGACGCCAATGTCCGGATTGCCGGAAACGCTGCGCAGATCGCGGATCAGTGTTGACAGGCCGGTAAGATTGACTTGCGCACTTACCGACAGTCCGATGACTCCAAACCACTCATTGCGGACCAGATTGATCAGATCGTCATCTTCAAGCATCGGCCAGCCCCATAGATCCCAGCCGGCGCGGCGGAAAAAATCCATCAGCACGCTGAGACCAAAGGTGTGCTGCTCACCGGGTACCGGCAGCAACAAGGCACGCCGTCGCATGTCCGGCAGGCCACGGTACTGTTGAAACTCCGGGCTAAGTTCGCGCAGCACCTGCTGCAGGCGCCCAACGCCCAGCGTGACATCGATAATGCTGCAGTAATCTTCTTCCCAGAGATAGCCAAGTCGCCGCGCGGCGGGACCCATGAGTTCCATATACAGCCATTCCAGGGACGCCCCGTTGGCCCGCAGGTCCGCCAGGTAAGCGGATACCGCTCCGGAATCCTCGGCGATTAATAAATTCGCAAAATCAGTTACCTGAACGCTTTCGAAGTCGTTTTCGGGAGTGACTACCGGGGCTTGGGGCTGGGGATCCGATTTGCCGTTGCGACAGGACAGGATGAGCCGTGGAATGATCTCCGATTCCAGCGTCTGCAGAACGCGACTGGCATCATGGCCGGTACCGCCGTTCAGGCCGTTGGCATGACCGTTGACGCCATTGGGCCCTTTGGTCTCGGCGCCAGCGCCGTCGTGATCTTCGTGTCTTTCATGTTTGTCACGTTTTCCCCGGGCTTCCTCGCGCCGAGTTTCCGCAACATCATTATTGTTATTGCGCTGTAGCAGACCCGTCATGTTGTCCTCCTTTAATCACCGGACACCGGGATAGCGTGCTCGATTTCGAAACGTCAACCGGTTTGCTGCTCAAACCGATCCTGCTTCCGAGTCACTGGGGCGGCTTCCTTTTGTCCAATATCGACAAGGCCATAGCGCAACGAATTCAGTCAAGACACTTCTGGATGGAGCATACCCCCCGGCAAATAATTGTCAAGTAACGATTGACGTCTAGTTTTGTTGACAGATGGCTGGAAGAGGCTTAGTGTGCCTCTTGAAGAACAACGAGAAAGGAGTGGGAGCCCGATGGTCGTGCCCCAGGCCAGTAACAAGAGAACCCCTGCGCTGTACACACCTGAAGAGCGCCGCCGACGAGACGAGTCCCCGTGGACCCTGGTGCAAGGCGTACTTGCGATTGCGCAGTTCGCGGTATTTTTGGTCAGCTTGACGCTGATCCTGCGGTATTTGGCCACAGGGGAAGGCCTGGCGCTGGCTTCTGCTTCGATAGTCATCAAGACCCTGGTCTTGTACTTGATTATGGTTACCGGGTCGATCTGGGAGCGCGAAGTATTCGGCTGTTATCTCTTCGCTCGTCCTTTCTTCTGGGAAGACGTGGTAAGCATGTTTGTTATTGCTTTACACACCGCTTATGTGGCGGCTTATCTGTCCAACTCACTGGATGTCACTGTACAGCTACTACTTGCTTTAGCAGCCTACGCTGCCTATGCGGTGAACGCAACGCAATTTGTCCTGAAGCTACGGGCTGCGCGGCGTGAGAGCGATGACACAGCCGTGAGCGGAGGCGAAGCAGCCATTAACCGTAACGCCGCCCTGGCAGGAGATTCGCTATGACGGCGTCCACTGATACCCCAATTGACAACGCCAATGGCTGCAGCGCCGCACCGGTGCTCCGCGAGCGCGGTCAGCGCGAAGTATTTTGTGGGCTGACCGGGATTGTCTGGCTACACCGCAAGATGCAGGACGCCTTTTTCCTGGTGGTTGGCTCACGCACCTGTGCACATCTGATCCAGTCAGCGGCAGGGGTGATGATTTTCGCCGAGCCGCGTTTTGCCACCGCGATTCTGGGTGAGCGTGATCTGGCCGGTATGGCTGATTGCAATGAAGAGCTCGACCGGGTAGTCAATGAACTGCTGGCGCGCCGCCCCGACATCACAACACTGTTTCTGGTGGGTTCCTGTCCTTCAGAAGTGATCAAGCTGGATCTGGCCAATGCCGCACAGCGGCTGAGTGTCTCCTATACGGGGCGGGTCCGAATCCTTAATTATTCCGGAAGCGGCATTGAGACTACCTTTACCCAGGGTGAAGACAATTGCCTCAAGGCCCTGGTTCCGGAAATGCCGGCGCTGGACCAGTCGCAGCGCGCGCTCCTGGTAGTCGGCTGTCTTGCAGATGTGGTGGAAGATCAATTCCTGCGCCTGTTTAGCGAGATGGGAATCGACAATGTCCATTTTCTGCCACCCAGGCAGGCTACTGATCTGCCACCGGTCGGACCTGGCACGCGGATGCTGCTGGCTCAGCCGTTTCTCGGCGAAACCGCCCGGGCCCTGCTCGGTCGCGGCGCAGAATTGCTGTCCGCCCCGTATCCGTTCGGTGTGGAAGGCACGCTTTCCTGGCTACGCGCAGCCGCAGACGCGTTTGCGGTATCTGCCGAGCGCTTTGAGGCAGTCACCGCGATGCCGGCGGCTCGCGCAACACGCGCCCTGAGTCGCTATCGTGGCGACCTGGAGGGCAAACGCATCAGTTTTCTGCCCGATTCCCAGATGGAAATTCCACTAGCGCGTTTTTTGCAGCGCGAATGCGGTGTACAGCCGGTTGAAGTGGGCACGCCCTATCTGGATCGCCAGATCCTGGCTGGTGAGCTTGAATTGCTGTCTGCGGAACAAGTCTCCGAGGGTCAGCACCTGGAAAGTCAACTCGACCGCCTGCGTGAAACGCGGCCCGACCTGACTGTTTGTGGTCTGGGGCTGGCCAATCCGCTGGAAGCAGAGGGGCTTACTACGAAATGGTCTATCGAATTGGTTTTCACCCCGATTCACGGCTTTGAACAGGTCGCCGACCTGGCTGAGCTGTTTGCACGACCTTTGACTCGACGTGAACGTTTGGAGTTTCGCTCATGCAACTAACCTTGTGGACATATGAAGGCCCACCACATGTTGGCGCCATGCGCATCGCAACCTCAATGCAGGATGTACATTACGTACTGCATGCGCCGCAGGGCGACACCTATGCCGACCTGCTCTTTACCATGATCGAGCGACGCGACAAGCGTCCACCGGTCACCTATACCACCTTCCAGGCCCGGGACCTTGGCGGCGACACGGCCGGGCTGCTGACCGACAGCGTGCGTGATGCTTATGAGCGCTTCAAGCCGAATGCAATGCTGGTGGGTGAATCCTGCACGGCAGAACTGATCCAGGATCAACCGGGTGCCCTGGCCCAGGGCATGGGGCTGCCGGTACCGGTGGTACCGCTGGAGCTGCCGGCTTATTCAAAGAAAGAAAACTGGGGCGCCAGTGAGACTTTTTATTACCTGGTGCGAGCGCTACTGAAAGGACAGGTCGGAGAGCCGCCGGTGCGGCAGCCGCATAGCCGGCCGCGCGCCAACTTGCTGGGCCCGTCATCCATGGGCTTCCGTTGCCGCGATGACATCGAAGAAATTCGCTGGTTGTTGCACGGGGTGGGTGTGGACGTCAACGTGGTTGCGCCGGAAGGGGCCACCACGGAAGATCTGGCCGGTATTCCCCAGGCAGATTTCAACGTTTGCCTGTATCCGGAAGTTGCGCAAACCACCTGCGCCTGGCTGGAACGAACATTCAAACAGCCCTATACCAAGACGGTTCCCATTGGTGTTGGTGCGACTCGCGACTTTCTCGCCGAAGTCGGCGAAATAACCGGTATCGACATTGATGAAGCGATGATCAGCGATGACCGCTCACGACTGCCCTGGTACTCGCGCTCAGTGGATTCCAATTACCTGACCGGCAAGCGGGTATTCATTTTTGGCGATGCTGCCCACGCCATGGCAGCGGCGCGAATCGCTCGCGAAGAATTTGCGTTTGAAGTGGTTGGTCTTGGCACCTACAGCCGTGAATTTGCCCGCCAGGTGCGTAAAACGGCAGAAGACATGGGTATCGAGGCATTGATCACTGATGACTACCTCGAAGTTGAAGCCCGCATCACCGAAGCCGAACCGGAACTGGTGCTGGGCACCCAGATGGAACGGCACATTGCCAAACGCCTGGGATTACCCTGTGCAGTTATTTCCGCTCCCTTTCATGTTCAGGATGTGCCGGCCCAGTATTCGCCACAAATGGGCTACGAGGGCGCCAATGTGATTTTTGATACCTGGGTGCATCCATTGATGATGGGCCTGGAAGAACATCTGCTGGGGATGTTCCGCAACGATTTTGAATTCAATGACGACGCAGCGCCATCGCACCTGGGTGGCAAAAAGGCGGCGCATGAGCGTGCCATTGTCATGAATCAGAACAACACGGAAGAGGACGACAGTGTCACAGCACTGGTCAGCGCGGCCGGTCCGGCCTGGGCTGAAGACGCGGAGCAGGAATTGCGCAAGATTCCTTTCTTCGTAAGAGGCAAGGCACGTCGGAATACGGAACGTTTCGCCCTTGACTATGGACTCGAAACGATCACTGTGGAGACCCTCTACGATGCCAAAGCACACTTCGGCCGCTGATGCCACACCCGTACGGGTGGTAATAGTCACACTGGATCATCATGTCTCCAGTGCTACTGAACGGGCGGCTCGTCTGCTCAAGCGAGAGCTGCCTGGTCTCTCCCTGAATCTGCACGCGGCTACCGAGTGGGGCGAAGACGCAGATAAGCTGGCGCGTTGCCGCAAGGATATCGCCGAGGCAAATATCATTATCGCCAACATGCTGGTATTGGAAGATCACATCCAACCTATTTTTGAAGATCTCAAGGCGCGTCGCGATAACTGTGATGCCCTGGTGACCGCGATGTCGGCAGGCGAGGTGATCCGCTTGACGTCCATGGGCCAGTTCCAGATGGGCAAGCCTCAATCGGGCATCATTTCCCTGCTTAAACGTCTGCGTGGCTCCAGTTCCAAGACCGAGAGTTCCGGTGCCAAGCAAATGGCGATGCTGCGACGTTTACCGCGAATTCTCCGGTTCATTCCCGGCACGGCACAGGACGTGCGCGCCTATTTCCTGTGCATGCAGTACTGGCTGGCCAGTTCTGAAGACAACATTTGTAATATGGTTCGGATGTTGGTGAATCGCTATGCATCCGGGCCCCGCGCGGAACTCCGTGGCAGCCTGGAGGTTGGGGCTCCCCATGAGTATCCGGATACCGGCCTTTATCATCCCAGGCTGGCTGGCCGAATCAGCGAAAAGCTGTCTGACTTGCCTAAAGCGCAAGGCGGCAAGCAGGGAACAGTCGGCCTGCTGGTGATGCGCTCCTATATCCTGGCTGGTAACAGTGCTCACTATGATAGTGTGATTACCGCCCTTGAAGAGCGCGGCTTACGAGTTATCCCGGCTTTTGCCAGTGGTCTGGATATGCGTCCGGCTATTGAGAGCTTCTTTATCAGGGATGGCAAATCAACCATTGATGCCCTGGTTTCGCTAACCGGCTTTTCCCTGGTCGGTGGCCCTGCCTATAACGACTCGGGCGCTGCCGAAAAAATTCTTGGCCAGCTCGACGTACCCTATATCGCCGCCCAGGCAGTAGAGTTCCAGAGTCTGGAAGAGTGGCAAGATTCGGATCGTGGTTTATCGCCGGTAGAAGCAACCATGATGGTAGCGATTCCGGAGTTGGACGGTGCAACGGGCTCCTGTGTGTTCGGCGGTCGATCCACTGCCGGCGAGCAGGGCGAACAGTCGTTGGACATGAAGGCGCAACCGGAACGTGTCGCAACGCTGGCAGCACGTGTGGAACGCCTGGTAACCCTGCGTCGGACAGCAATAGCGGAGCGCCGACTGGCGGTAGTGCTATTTAATTTCCCGCCGAACTCGGGCGCCACCGGCACAGCAGCCAATCTGTCTGTATTCAGGTCTCTGTATAACACGCTCAACTCCCTGCGTGACGAGGGCTATTCGGTCACTGTGCCGGATTCAGTGGATGCGTTGCGCGAGCAGATTCTGCACGGTAACGCCGAGCTAAACGGTACCCAGGTTAACGTGCATGCGCGCATGTCGGTTGATGATCATGTGCGCAAGCAAAAATGGTTGTCTGAAATCGAGGCGCAGTGGGGGGCAGCACCCGGTCGTGAGCAAACCAATGGGCGCGAGCTATTCATACTCGGTGCGCAATTTGGCAACGTCTTCGTCGGCGTTCAGCCAGCTTTCGGGTACGAAGGCGACCCCATGCGATTGTTGTTTGAAAAAGGCTTCGCGCCAACTCACGCGTTTGCAGCATTTTATCGTTACATCAATGAAGAATTCGGCGCCCACGCTGCACTGCATTTTGGTACTCATGGCGCCCTGGAATTCATGCCGGGTAAGCAAACCGGGCTCGCGGGTGACTGCTGGCCTGACCGTTTAATAGGCACCATCCCGAATTTCTATCTTTACGCGGCAAATAATCCTTCTGAAGGAACCATTGCGAAACGTCGCTCGGCAGCTACCCTGATTAGCTATTTGACACCACCGGTGACCGATGCCGGTTTGTACAGCGGACTGGTTGGTTTGAAGGCTTCGCTGGATCGCTGGCGCAGTCTGGATCTGGAAACCACTGATGCTGAGCGGGAACAACTCAGTGCCCTGATTCAAATGCAGGCGGCCGAAATCGATCTGGACGACCATGACGGTGACTGGCCGGCGGCGGAATGCGAGGCGCGCATCCAGCAAATTCTGCTGGCGATACTGGAAATTGAAAAAACCCTGATTCCCGAAGGGCTGCACGTGGTGGGCGAGCCCGGCACAGAAAGAGCGAGAACAGATTTGCTGATCTCGGCTGCCGAAGCCGCCGAGCTGGAGTTGGATCGTGCCGGTGCCGAGAGTCTGACTCGCGGCGAGACCGCCGAGCAGGCTCTGGCTGCGTCCAGCCTACCGGTCAATGACGACAATATGGATCGCATGCAGCGGCTCGGCAAGATCGCCCACCTGCTGGGTGAAGATCATGAATTGCCGGGGCTGATGCATGCCCTGGACGGCAAGTTCACACGCCCCGTACCCGGTGGTGACTTGCTGCGCAATCCGGATATTCTGCCCACCGGACGAAACCTGCACGGTTTCGATCCCTGCCGTATTCCTACCAGCTATGCGGTTCAGGACGGGACCCGTCAGGCGGCCATGCTGCTGGAGAGACATCAGCAGGAGAATCATGGCTATCCGGAATCCATCGCCATGGTGCTGTGGGGTACAGATAACCTCAAGTCCGAAGGCGCGCCGCTGGGACAGGCCATGGCATTGATGGGCGTCAAACCCCGTTCCGATTCCTTTGGCCGGGTGTGTGGTGCAGAGCTGATTCCTCTTGAAGAACTCGGTCGTCCGCGTATCGATGTGGTGATTACCACGTCGGGAATTTTCCGCGACCTGCTACCCATGCAAATCCGGATGCTGGCTGAAGCAGCCTACCTGGCGGCCAGTGCCGACGAGTCGCCAGAAGACAATTTCATCCGTAAGCACGCTCTGGAATATCAGCAGGAGCACGGTGGTGATCTGGAAACTGCAGCGCTTCGGGTATTCAGTAATGCCGATGGCGCCTACGGAGCAAACGTCAATCAGATGATTGATGCCAGTTGCTGGGATGAGGATGACGAACTCGCGGAAACCTACATGCGCCGCAAGAGCTTTGCGTACGGCCGCTCGGGCAAGCCCATGCAGCAATCTGCATTGCTCGAGAGCGTGTTGTCGAATGTTGAAATGACATTCCAGAATCTGGAGTCGGTTGAATTGGGGATTACCACCATTGACCATTATTTCGACACGCTTGGCGGGATTACCCGGTCGGTGCGACGAGCACGTGGCAGTGATGTGCCGGTATACATCGGCGATCAGACGCGTGGTAGAGAAAAAGTCCGCACGCTGGAAGAGCAGGTTGCTCTTGAAACACGTACCCGGACGCTGAACCCCAAGTGGTACGAGAGCATGCTGGAACACGGCTATGAAGGGGTGCGCCAAATCGAATTACAAGTCAGTAACACCATGGGCTGGTCGGCAACCACCGGCCAGGTGTCCAACTGGGTTTACCGGCAGCTTGCCGAGACCTACGTGTTGGACGAAAAAATGCGCGACCGGTTGATGAGTCTCAATCCGGTTGCTTCGGCCAAGATGGCCAACCGCTTGATCGAGGCTCATGAACGACACTACTGGTCGGCGGATGAAAGCATGATACAAGCCCTGCGCGACGCAGGTGATGCATTAGAAGACCGGCTTGAAGGAGTCGGCACGGAGGCAGCCGCATGACAGAAGGCCAAAGAATTCCAATAGAACCGATCGACGTCGGTGGA
Organism: uncultured Pseudohongiella sp.; assembly: GCA_965212375.1. Classification (GTDB taxonomy): domain Bacteria; phylum Pseudomonadota; class Gammaproteobacteria; order Pseudomonadales; family Pseudohongiellaceae; genus UBA9145. The sequence goes on from OZ243108.1 coordinate 1,151,998, forward strand.
AACAACGATGACGGGGAGGGCAGTCTCCAGGTTCACCAGGACCCGAACGTCAATATCGACACCGCCAAGGTGTTCGCTGTGTATGGCAAGGGAGGCATCGGCAAGAGTACGACGTCTTCCAATCTGTCAGTGGCGTTTTCCAAGCTTGGCAAGCGGGTGCTGCAGATCGGCTGCGACCCGAAACACGATTCAACGTTTACCCTGACCAAACAACTGGTACCCACAGTAATCGATATCCTGGAATCTGTGGATTTTCATGGCGAAGAGCTGATGCCATCTGACTTTGTTTACGAGGGCTACAACGGCGTCATGTGTGTCGAGGCCGGCGGACCGCCAGCAGGCACCGGTTGTGGCGGCTATGTGGTTGGCCAGACGGTCAAGCTGCTCAAGGAGCATCACCTGCTCGAAGACACCGACGTGGTGATTTTTGACGTCCTGGGCGACGTGGTGTGTGGTGGCTTTGCTGCACCGCTGCAGCATGCCCAGCGCGCGCTGATTGTCGCGGCCAATGACTTCGATTCGATTTTTGCCATGAATCGCATCGTGCAGGCGATTCAGTCCAAGTCCAAAAACTACAAGGTTCGCCTGGGCGGGGTGATTGCCAACCGCAGTGCGGCCACCGATCAGATCGACCGATTCAATGAGGTGACCGGCCTGGGCCGTCTGGCACACTTTCCGGATCTTGATGTGATTCGTCGCAGCCGACTGAAAAAGTCGACGTTGTTTGAAATGGAATCATCGCCGGAACTGGATGCAGTCACTGCAGAGTATATGCGTCTTGCCCAGGCGTTGTGGGATGGCGTCGATCCACAAATGGGTGCCCCCATGAAGGATCGCGATATTTTTGATTTGCTGGGATTCGATTGATGCCAACATCCGTTTATGAAAAGCGCCGTGGTCAACTGCGCACCTATTTCGACGAGACCGCGGTAGCTGCCTGGGATCGACTGACGTCGGATGCGCCCGTGGGTCGTATTCGCCAGACCGTGCGAGCCGGTCGCGATCGCATGCGCGACACGCTGCTGAGTTGGCTGCCGGCTGACATGCGCGGTAAGCGACTGCTGGATGCGGGCTGCGGGACCGGCGCACTGTCGGTGGAAGCGGCGCGCCGCGGCGCGGAAGTCATCGCGATTGATCTATCGCCAACATTGATTGAGCTGGCCCGGGAACGCACCCCCACAGACATCGAGCCGGGACGAATCGAATACCACAGCGGCGACATGCTGGATGCCGGGTTGGGCCGTTTTGACTACGTGGTGGCCATGGATTCATTGATCCACTACCCATCACTGGAAGTTGTGGCAACCCTGGCGAGCCTGGCGGAGCGAACCGGGACAGCGATGCTGTTTACTTTCGCACCGCGTACCCCTGCGCTGATGGTAATGCACAGTGTTGGGAAACTATTTCCATCGGGTAATCGCTCACCGGCAATTGAACCAGCAGCAGAATCCACGCTGCGACGGCAATTGGCCGGTCCAGAGAGTCTGCGCGACTGGGAGACAGGTCGCACACAACGTATCGATAGTGGGTTCTATAAATCCCAGGCGTTGGAGATCAAGCGAGCATGAGCCAGAACAACGCGACACTGGCGAAAGCGTGGACCCAGGTGGGTAGCCGCTTTTTGCCGTTTGCGGATGCTGCATCGGCAGATTTGCCGTTGCGCCGCTTGTTGCGCCTGTCTCTGTTTCAAGTCTCGGTGGGCATGGCCATTGTGCTGCTCAACGGCACGTTGAACCGGGTCATGATTGTGGAATTAGGTGTTGGTGCTTCACTGGTGGCAGCGATGATTTCGCTGCCGCTGTTGTTTGCGCCGTTTCGGGTACTGGTGGGATACCGCTCTGATACCCACCGTTCGTATCTGGGCTGGAAGCGGGTGCCGTATATCTGGATGGGCACCATGCTCCAGTTCGGCGGATTCGCCATTATGCCGTTTGCGCTAATAGTGTTGTCTGGTGACAGCATCGGTCCGGCCTGGGTCGGTCAACTTGGCGCGGCGCTGGCTTTCCTGTTGGCTGGCATTGGCCTGCATACCACCCAGACCGCCGGTCTGGCATTGGCTACTGACCTGGCACCGCCGGAATCGCGCCCCCGGGTAGTGGCCCTGCTTTATGTAATGTTGCTGGTGGGGATGATGATCAGTGCCCTGGGTTTCGGCGCTTTGCTACAGGACTTTGGCCAGATGCGGCTAATTCAGGTCGTTCAGGCCGTCGCTTTACTGACCATGGTCTTGAACGTCGCGGCACTGTGGAAACAGGAAGCCAGGAATCCGCAGCAGACCGCAATCAATCAGGAGAGAGCTCCGTTTCTCGATGTATGGCGAGAGTTTTCCAGGGCTAACAGGACGCGCCGTTTTTTAATTGCGCTGGGCCTGGGAACCGCGGCATTCAGCATGCAGGACATATTACTGGAGCCCTATGGCGGGCAGATACTGCAGCTTTCGGTTGGCGCGACCACACTACTTACCGGTCTGCTGGCATTCGGCACTCTGGCAGCATTCTGCCTTGCCGCACGCGGACTCGCCCGTGGCGATGACCCGTTGCGACTGGCGGCGCGAGGTGCACTCATTGGCGTGTTCGCCTTTGCTGCCGTCATTTTTGCCGCGCCGATGGAGTCGGCAATGATTTTTAGAGTTGGAACCATGCTCATCGGTTTTGGCGGCGGACTGTTCGCAGTCGGTACGCTGACCGCGGCCATGGGAATGGAAACCCAGGGTCGGTTCGGCCTGGCGCTGGGTGCCTGGGGAGCCGTGCAGGCAACTGCTGCCGGTGGTGGTATTGCCCTGGGCGGAGCGATTCGGGACCTGGTCTCGAGTCTGGCCGAGAGTGGCGCATTGGGCCCGGCCATGAGTGGCCCGGCCGTTGGTTACAGCGTCGTTTATCATATTGAAATTGCTTTGTTGTTCGCCACCCTGGCCGCTATCGGCCCGTTGGTCAATGCCTGGGGCAGTCGACCGCAGCGACCTCCGGCGAAATTCGGCCTGGCCGATTTTCCCGGATAGTGGTTCATTCATAAGAGGAGGTTCGACCATGCCTATTGGCGCTATTACTGAATATATTGATGTTGCACAACTGGTGCTTTACGCGTTCTGGCTGTTCTTCTTTGGCCTGATTTACTACCTGCGTCAGGAAGACAAGCGCGAGGGCTACCCGCTGGTCCCCGATCCTGCAATACCGGCAGAAGCTAACCGACGCAATATGGTTGGTTATCCCAACCTGCCAACGCCAAAGACTTTTCATCTGGCAGACGGCACTACTCGCCAGGCGCCTCGTGAAGGTGACTTCGATGATGAAGTGAAGGCTACACCACTGGAAAAATGGCCGGGTTCGCCCCTGGTGCCGACCGGTAATCCGATGACCGATGCGGTTGGACCTGCCTCTTATGCGAAGCGTCCGGATGAGCCGGAGAAAACCATGCACGGTGGACCGCGTTTGCTGCCCATGCGCGTGGCGGATGAATTTAGTGTGGCCTCCGAGGACCCGGATCCCCGCGGCATGCCTGTGGTTGGCGCCGATGGTCAAACCGGTGGCGTGGTCACCGATATCTGGGTTGACCGGTCCGAGCCGCAAGTTCGCTATCTCGAAGTGAAAGTTCAGGGTGGGGCGAGCGCGGCAGGCGAAGGCGCTGAAGGTGATGCCGAAAGTGCCAGTGAGCGCACCGTACTACTCCCCATTGGTTTCAGCCGTGTCGATGGCTACCACAAGCGGGTCAAGGTGGCCTCAATCCTGGGTAGTCAGTTCGCTGACGTACCAACCCTGCAAAACCCGGATCAGGTTACCCAGCTTGAAGAAGATAAAATCTCAGCCTATTACGGTGGTGGACATCTATACGCTAACGCCGAACGTCAGGAGCCCTTGTTTTGATTGAGCACGATGATTTTGCAGTTGAACCGGTACCAGGTTTGCCGGAAGACCTACCCGACGGCGAAGTAATGCTTTGGCAGGGAGCGCCGGACTGGAAGGTCATGGCCCGGCGCGCCTTTCATTTGCCCCTGCTGGGGATGTATTTTCTGCTGATGCTGGCGGTGAAGATCGGCTTTGATCTGCTGTCCGGGATTGGCGTAGCGGGTGCGCTGCTGGGTGCTGTTGGCCCGGCCAGTCTGGGCCTGTTTGCTGGCGGTATGTTTGCCCTGTACGCCTGGCTGATGGCACGCGGTACCGTTTATACGATTACCAACAAACGCCTGGTCATGCGCTTCGGAGTTGCCTTGCCAATGACTTTCAACGTGCCGTTCGCTCAGGTGCGTTCGGCTGCGGTGAAATGCTTTGCTGACGGCTTTGGCGACATCCCGGTTACTCTCGAGGATGACAATCGCATTTCCTACATCGTGATGTGGCCAAATGTGCGGCCGTGGCGCTTCAAGAAGCCCGAGCCGATGCTGCGCAGTATTCCCGATGCAGTGCAGGTAGCCGAGCTCCTGGCAGATGCCGCCAGTCGCGTAGCGCCGGTAACAGCGACGGGTCAGGCGATGTCCGAGGATGATCAGGATCAGTTACCGGTAGGAGACATGGCATGAGTGATCCTTTTGCGCATCAGCCCGTATCACCCAAGGCCATTGCTGCTGCCTCAGCGGTCGCTATTTTTGCCTTGCTGGCAGCTGCAGTTGGACGTTTCGCAGATGTCGGGACAACCGAGTTGTCGGACGTTGCGGTACCTGCCCAGACAATCGACCTGCAGTTTGAGGACTGCCCGGATGGCTCGCTGTCAGTGCTGGCGTCGCCAGAAGGTAACGTGATTCACATCGTCGAGCCGGGTGGCGGCGGGTTCGTTCGCGGTGTATTGAGAGGTTTGGGCCGAGACCGCAAATTACGCGGAATCGGGCCAGAACCGGTATTCCGGCTGACGCGCTGGGAAGACGGTCGTCTGTCTTTGAGCGATACCGCCACCGGCGTGCGCATCGATCTGGAACCCTTCGGGCACACCAACATAGAATCGTTTGCCGTGATGCTCAGGTCTGCTGATTCGTCAGCCCTGAAGCCCAATTCACAAGTATCCCTGTAGCAAGTGTTGCGCGCGGTGTCGTTACATTCACCTGCGTCTGGAGAAGTGCAGTGTCAGAACAGTCCAATGAAACGACTCAAAGAATGCCAGGTCACTCTATAGCCGGGCATCATTACCCGAGTGCTTGCTGTGGTTCCGAGGCGCAACTCGCTTTGTCACCGATAATCCCGGCCCCGGTCTGACGGGGGCTGCAGTCTTGATTGAATATCTACCGCATGCCGTTTACGCACTGTTCCTCTGGTGGTTCAGCACCGGGATCGTGCTGTATCTCAACGGTTTGCCATCCCATACTTTTCGTCACAGCCTGGTGGGTGCCACCATCGTGCTGGTCGTGGCGCTGTTCGGCCTGATCTGGAGTAGCAGTCGCGTTTCTGAATTTTCCGCCTATGCAGGTTTCAGCTGCGGGCTGCTGGTTTATGCCTGGCTGGAATTGACCTATTACATGGGATTTGTCACCGGCCCCCGGAAAGTCAGCTGCGAACCGGGCTGCAAGGGGTGGCCGCATTTTGGTCATGCCATCCAGGCGAACCTGTACCATGAAGCGGCTACTATTGCCGGCGCCGGCATCGTCGTCCTGATCAGCTGGGGCGCAGAGAACCAGATTGGCATGTGGACTTACCTGTTGTTGTGGGGAATGCAGTTAAGCGCCAAGCTCAATGTGTTCCTTGGCGTACGAAACCTCAGCGAGGAATTCCTCCCGGCACATATGCAGCATCTGAAGAGCTTTCTGCGCCGCAAGCCCATGAACCTGCTGTTTCCATTTTCGGTGGTAATCGGCACCCTTCTTACCGCCTGGCTAGTACAGCTGGTGATGGTAGCTCAGCCGGGCAGCCTGGCTGCAGTCGGATGGACCTTCCTGGCCAGTTTGATGGCCCTGGCAGTTTTGGAACACTGGTTTCTGGTGCTGCCGTTTCCGGCCACCGCACTGTGGCAGTGGTTCCTGAATTTACGTGATGCGGGCAACCGTCCGCGTTCTGAAGTGTCACCGCGGGCTACTCCCGCGACCAAAATTACCGGTGGGAGTCTGTCTGGCTCCGCCGCAGCGGCCAATGAGTCAGGCAAGGCGCTGGACAAGAATGTCTACTTGCTGCAGGGCCACGATCAATACTGAAGTTGAGTCACACGTACAACAGGGGAATGCAACATGTTAAGCAAAAACGATTTCCGGGCTGAGACTGAAGCTGGCTCCAGCATGGAAACCAGTGCAGCGAGTCAGAAAGAGTCGGCTGCTGCAGGGACCGGAACAGGCCGGCGGAAGTATACCGGGCCTTCGTCGAAATCCTCTTCCAGGTCAGCTTCAAAACCATCTTCCAAATCCTCTCCGACAGCAAGCAAGAAAACGGCACCACGCCCCGAATTTCCGTTCTCGGCGATTGTGGGCCAGGAAGAAATGAAGCTGGCGTTGCTGGTTGCGGCCATCGACCCCGGTCTGGGTGGCGTGTTGATCTTCGGTCATCGCGGCACGGGTAAATCGACCGTAGTGCGCTCCCTGACTGCGCTTCTTCCCCGGCTCAGCGTGGCTATGGATTGCCCTTACAATTGTGATCCTGAGGCACCTTTTGCTGGCTGTGAAACCTGCAACAACGCTGCCAGGGAAGGGCAGCTTAAAGGCAAGACGATAAAGGTGCCGGTAGTAGACCTGCCGCTGGGTGCCACGGAAGACCGTATAGTCGGCGCCCTGGACCTGGAGCGGGCGTTGATCGCCGGTGAGAAAGCGTTTGAGCCAGGACTGCTGGCGCGCGCCAATCGTGGTTTCCTGTATATCGACGAGGTCAATCTGCTGGATGACCATCTCGTAGACCTGCTGCTTGATGTGGCAGCATCCGGTGAAAATGTGGTTGAACGAGAAGGATTGAGTGTTCGTCACCCGGCGCGCTTCGTGCTGGTTGGCAGCGGTAACCCGGAAGAAGGTGAGTTACGACCGCAACTGCTTGATCGCTACGGATTGTCGGTGGAGGTTACCACGCCTGTGGATATCGAAACCCGCATGGAAGTGGTACGTCGCCGGGACGCCTATGAACAAGATCCGATTGCTTTTGCCGAGAAATGGAAAAATCGTGATGCCAGTCAGCGACGGCGAATCAAACAGGCAAGAGAGCGCCTGCAGGAGGTTACCGTACCCGATGCCGCACTTCGTCTGGCTACCGAACTCTGTCTGAGTCTGGGCTGTGATGGCCTGCGTGGGGAGCTGACGCTTATGCGATCTGCCCGCGCCCTGGCAAGCCTGGAAAACGATATGGAGGTCACTGCTTCGCACCTGCGCCGTATTGCAGCACCGGCACTTCGCCATCGGCTGCGCCGCGATCCGCTGGATGAAGCGGGCTCCAGTACCCGTGTCGCTCGCGCGGTGGACGAAGTCTTCGGCACATGAACATGGCCGTCGGGCAACAAGATAGCGCCCGTTGGACGCCTTTCGCCCAGGCGGCAGCCCTGTTTGCTGTCGACCCGGTTGGGGTTGCCGGCATAGTGTTAAAAGCGAGACCTGGCCCGGTACGCGAACATTGGCTGAATCAGTTACAGTCACTCCTGCCCGCTGATGCCCCCTGGCGCAAAATGCCCCTGCATATTGGCGACGATGATCTGTTAGGCGGTCTGGATCTGGCAGCCACGTTGCGCAGTGGCCGACCAATACCAAGGCGTGGCTTGCTGGCGGAATGTCATCGGGGCGTGCTGTTGCTGGCTATGGCCGAGCGAATTGAACCCGGCGTTGCGGCGCGACTTGCTGCGGTGCTGGATACCGGAATCGTGGTGATGGAGCGCGGCGGTCTGTCGCAACGCACTCCAGCAAGTCTGGGCATGATTGCCCTGGACGAGGGAATCGAAGAAGACGAGAGTGTTCCGGAAGCGCTTGCCGACCGGTTCGCAATCCATCTTGACTTTTACGACATTCGGGTTCAGGAAATGGGCGAGCCATTTGCAAGTCCCGAGGAAATACAGAATGCGAAGAGCCTGTTGCCCCATATCAGAATCGAGGACTCTCTGGTTGAAGTCTTGTGCCGGGCCGCCTTAGGTTTTGGAATTGAGTCCCTTCGGGTTGTGTCATCGGCTATTCGGGTCGCCAGAGCTGCCGCGGCACTGGAGGGCAGCGAATCAGTCTCGGAAGCCAATGTCGCTTTGGCTGCGCAACTGGTGTTTGGTAGTCGGGTTCGGCAGTTGCCCAGGTCTGAAGAAGAGTCAGAACAGGAACCTGATCAGGATCTCGAGGAACAATCCGCAGAACAACCCGAGCAAGAACCTCAACAGGAAGAGCCACCGCCCAATCCTGAATCTGAAGAGCCGGAGCAGAATCAGGACAGCGAGGACGACCGGGAGCCGCAAACTCTTGATGATCAGGTGCTTGAGGCAACGGTGGCGGCCATCCCGCCGCAGCTATTGCAACAGTTGCAGTATCCCAAAATCGCCCGCGGCAGCGCCCGCTCGTCTGCCAGGTCGGCGGCCAAGCGTCGTCCGGCGCGTCGCGGTCGACTGGTGGGTACGCGCCCGGGTGATCCGAGTGACGGATCACGATTGAATCTCGTCGAAACACTGCGCGCCGCGGTACCGTGGCAGCGCCTTCGCAAAGCGGAAGACCTGGCCCGATCTGGTGACAACCTGCCGTTGGTGAGGGTGCGCCGGGAAGATTTTCGAGTAAACCGCTATCAACAGCGCGCAGCGACAACCACAGTATTTGCGGTCGATGCCTCTGGCTCTGCAGCCATGCATCGCCTGGCCGAGGCCAAAGGGGCGGTAGAATTATTGCTTGCAGAGTCCTATCAGCGCCGGGATCAGGTGGCGCTGGTGACTTTTCGTGGCCGCGATGCAGAACTGCTGCTCTCACCGACCCGCTCGCTGGTTCGTGCCAAGCGAGGTCTGGCTGCGCTGCCGGGGGGCGGTGGTACGCCACTGGCAGCGGGAATACGCTTGTCGCTGGAAACGGCTTTGGGTATCCGGCGCAAGGGTGAAACCCCGGTATTGATTTTATTGACCGATGGCAGTGCCAACGTAAGCCTGGAGGGTAAGGGTGACCGGCAGCAGGCTGCCAGTGATGCGCTTGAAGCTGCACAGGCGGTGCGCATAGAAGGGATTACCGCATTACTGGTTGATACCTCGCCGCGTCCACGACCCGCCGCCCGGGCTCTTGCGGAGGCCATGGCTGCGCATTACCTGGCACTACCCCATGCCGATGCCCAGCGCCTGTCGGGAGCAGCGAAAACGGTGCTGTCCGACCAGCGCGAACGGGCAACTCAACCATGACTGTGTCTTCCGATATGCCCAAGCCGGAACAGCGTCAGTATGCGACGACGCGGGACAGCAGAGAAACGACTCATCACCAGCACTGCCTGCAGTGGGAACGGGACGGTAGCGATTGGCCAAACCGTGAGGCCAGCCGCTTTGTCCTGGCTGGTGGAATCCGCTGGCACGTCCAGGTCATGGGGCAGGGGCCTGTTTTACTTCTGCTGCACGGTACCGGCGCCGCATCGCACAGTTGGAGAGACCTGGCTCCTTTGTTGGCAGAACACTACACGGTAGTAGCGCCAGACTTGCCAGGTCATGGTTTTACTCAATGCCCGGTGTCCAGGCAGCTGTCCTTGCAGGGCATGGCTACGCTGTTGGATGCATTGCTATTGGAAGTTGGGATGAAACCGCAATGGGTTGTCGGTCATTCGGCCGGAGCGGCTATAGGGGCACAAATGTGTCTCGATGGCAGCGTCACGCCACAGTGGTTAGTCAGCCTGAATGGGGCGCTTTTGCCGCTGTCCGGTCTGCCCGGGCAACTGTTTTTACCGATGGCGAAGTTCCTTGCCAATCGACCTATCTGGGCACGTTTGCTGGCCAACAGCGCGGCTGATTCCCGGGCGGTTCATCGTCTGCTTGATCGCACCGGCTCGATTATTGATAAGCAGGGAACCGAGTTTTATGCGCGCCTGCTACGCAATACCGGCCACACCGGTGCAGCCTTGGGCATGATGGCGAACTGGGATTTACAGCCACTGCAACGCCGTTTACCCGAACTGCAAACCAGGGTGCTGTTGGTGGTTGGCGAGAACGACAAAATGGTACCGCCTGCGCAGGCTAACCAGATTTGCCAGCGACTGCCCAGAGCGAAGGTACAAAGGTTTTCCGGCTACGGACACTTGCTTCATGAAGAGACACCAAATGAGACGGCCGCGTCAATCCTGTCGCTGGATGATGCTTGCGAAGCGGGGCAATCAGCATGAATGTCAACGTCCACAAGGTACCTGGTGATCATCCTTATCGCCAGGAACTGAACGATGAAGTGCACGCCCGGCCGCCGGTACCGGTGGTGGCACCTTTGCGTATTTCCTATCTTGTCTGTCTTTCAGATTCCGAGTCCCGCGATCAGGATCAGCAGGCGATTGAAAGCCTTACGCAAGCATATCAGGTTAAACCACCAGCGCCGGGAGACAACCATTTCCGCGCCGACCTGGGTCCGATTCGCGTAAAGTGGGAACGTCACACCGAGTTCACCCGCTACAATTTTTATGCTGATGGTTTGTCAGACGATCCATTCGCCGAACCGGTCATTGATCAGGTTCCGGCTGACTGGTTGGCCTCGCTTGAGAGCAATGTCCTGATTGCGGCACACGTGGCACTTGTGGCTGGCGAAGAATCGCCAGATCCGGAGCAGATTTCAGCAGAAATGTTTGGCGGTAATCAGCTTATTGGTTCCGGGGTGGCGGGTGGCACAGGCTCCGCATTTACTGATTTTCGAATTCGCGAGGATGGCTTTAGCCGTTTATTGGTGGCAAATGGTCGAATGTCTCCGGCCCAGGCAGGACGCACGGTGCAACGCCTGCTGGAAATTGACACCTATCGTATGATGGCGCTGCTGGCGCTACCGACAGCGCGCACTCTGACACCTTTTTTATCCGGCTCGGAACAGGAGTTGGTACGCATTACCACCGCCCTGGCGAGCTCTGAAGAAAGCGATGAATTATCCCTGCTGAACCGGCTGACACGGATGCAGGCTGACATAGAGAGTCGCTACGCGGACAACAAATATCGTTTCGATGCTGCCAATGCGTACTACTCGCTGGTGCAGAGGCGTATCAAGGAGTTGCGTGAGACCCGTATCCAGGGTTTGCAGACGTTCAGCGAGTTTACCGAGCGACGCCTGGCGCCGGCCATGGATACCTGCCGGACTGTTGCGGTGCGGCAAACCAATCTGTCCCAGGGCGTGGCTCGTGCGTCGCAGTTGCTGTCCACGCGGGTGGATATGGCGCGGCGCGAACAGAATCAGGCGGTGCTGGAATCCATGAACCGCCGTGCCGCCCTGCAGTTGCGGCTGCAGGAAGCGGTTGAGGCAGTTTCCATTGTTGCAGTGACCTACTACGCTGTGGGTCTGGTTAGCTATGCAAGCTATGGCCTGAAAGAGATGGGCCTAAACATCAATACCAATCTGCTCGTGGCCGCCAGCGTTCCGATAGTGGCAATAATTGTTTTCCTTGTGGTGCGCCGGGTTCGCAAGCTCGCGACCGATAATCTGGAGTCCTCATGAGTCGTAGCCTGGAACCGTTTCCCCCTAATATCCATCCGCGCCATGACTCGGAAACCGAGCTGGCGGGGCAGGGCGGTGGTACCGCCACCAGTGGAGACAGCCGACCCCATGCGGTAGTGATCGGCAGTGGCTTTGGCGGCCTTGCCGCAGCCATCCGGCTTGGCGCCCGTGGTTATCGTGTCACGGTTCTGGAAAAGCTGGATGCGCCGGGCGGACGAGCCTATGTATATCACCAGGACGGATTCACATTTGATGCCGGGCCGACAATTATTACCGCACCCTTCTTGCTGGAAGAACTCTGGGAACTCTGCGGACGGCGACTGGCCGATGATGTCGAACTGCGACCGGTGACGCCCTATTACCAGATTCGCTTTGATGATGGTGAGATTTTCAATTACACCGGCGACGAAGAAGCCATGCGAGCTGAAGTCGCCCGCTTGTCGCCGGACGATGTTGCAGGCTATGAGCGGTTCATGAAAGCCAGTGAGGATATTTTTAACGTGGGCTTTGTGAAGTTGGGTCATGTACCGTTCTCAAATTGGGGTGATATGTTGCGGGTGGTGCCGGACCTGCTAAAACTTGGTTGTTACCGCAGTGTCTATGGCATGGTTTCCCGCTATGTGCGCGATCCACGCTTGCGTACGGTGTTCAGCTTTCATCCGCTGCTAATCGGCGGTAATCCTTTCACTACCACTTCTATCTACAGTCTCATCGCTTACCTGGAGCGACGTTGGGGCGTGCATTTTGTGATGGGCGGCACCGGGCGCCTGGTGAGCGGCATGGTTGACCTGATTCGCGGACAGGGTGGCGATTTGCACTGTGCCAGCGAGGTGAGTGAGATCACTGTCAAAAATGGCCACACAACCGGGGTTCGCCTCGCCAGTGGTGAAACCGTGGCAGCCGACCTGGTGGTGTCCAACGCTGATTCCGCCTGGACCTACCGACATCTGCTGCCACCGGAAGCGCGCAGTCGCTGGACCGACCGGCGTATCGAGCGCTCCCGTTATTCCATGGGTTTGTTTGTCTGGTATTTTGGAACCCGCAAACAGTATCCCGATGTCGAGCACCATACTATCCTTCTGGGGCCACGCTACCGGGAGTTGCTGGAAGACATTTTCAAGCACAAGAAACTGGCAAAGGATTTCAGTCTCTACTTGCACCGACCCACGGCAACAGACCCAAGTCTGGCGCCGGAAGGCTGCGATGGCTTTTATGTACTGTCCCCGGTGCCACATAATGAAAGCGGCATTGATTGGCAGGAGCAGGGCGAGCTTTATCGCCAGGCAATAATGCGCCGCCTGAGTGAGACGCTGCTGCCGGATCTGGAAGAAAACCTGGTAACTTCACATTTCGTCACGCCGGATGATTTCGCCAACAATCTACTGGCATTTCGCGGCGCTGCCTTCGGCTTGGAGCCGGTATTTCAACAAAGCGCCTGGTTTCGGCCGCACAATCGCAGTGAAGAAGTTGGCGGCCTGTACATGGTGGGTGCCGGGACCCATCCCGGTGCGGGAGTGCCTGGTGTCCTTTCATCTGCTAGAGTCCTCGATTCGGTGGTGCCCGATGCGGCGAGTGTGAAGCGCCATGTATAGTCTTGATCGCTCGGTTATCGAAGCCTGCCACGCGCGCTTGCGCGATGGTTCGCGAACATTTCTCGCCGCGTCTTACCTGCTGCCACGCCGCGTGCGAGAGCCCGCGGCTGCACTTTATGCCTTCTGTCGCGTTGCAGATGATGCGGTCGACCAGGGGGTAAGCTGCGAGAAGACGCTGGGCGAGTTACGTGAGCGACTGGCAGCAATCTATGCGGGGCATCCGCACAATACTCCGGAAGATCGAGGCTTTGCCTGCGTCGTCAGGCATTTCGGAATACCGCGCGCCTTGCCGGAAGCACTCCTCGAAGGCTTTGAATGGGATATCAAGCAATACGAGTATCAGGAACTGGACGACCTGCATGCCTATTCCGCGCGAGTGGCTGGCACGGTAGGTGCCATGATGGCCATGATTATGGGCGTTCGGCATCCGGCGTTCATCGCCCGGGCCTGCGAGCTGGGCATGGCGATGCAGCTGACCAATATTGCCCGGGATGTCGGCGAGGACGGTCGTAATGGCCGACTGTATCTGCCGCGGCGCTGGCTACAGGAAGCTGGAATAGACCCGGACGTCTGGTTGCAAAACCCGCGTTACAGCGCTGAGTTGGGGCAGGTGGTACAGCGCCTGTTGCAGACCGCCGATGAACTGTATCGCAGTTCCGATTCGGGTATCGAGCGTCTACCACTGAATTGCCGCATGGGGATTCGCAGCGCGCGCCTTATTTACAGCGAGATTGGCCGCGAAATTGAACGCAATGATCTTGATTCTGTATCGAAGCGGGCAGTGGTTCCTGCCGCGCTCAAAGTGAATTTAATTGGCCGTGCTTTTGGGGCGCGGCAATCGTCACTGGATCCGGAACGACCACCCCAACAGGAATCGGCTAAGTTTCTGATTGATGCGGTTGCGGCAGCACCACAGCCAGAAATCGATGTGCCTTTTGTTTTGCCTGCCACCTGGTGGCAGTTTAACAAGCAGGCGGCATGGACCCTGGATCTGTTTCAGCGTCTGGAACACCGTGAACGGTTGCATCGCAGCCAGGACACCTAGCGAAGCTCTAATCAATTCTGTCGATGCCCTGCGCGAGGCTGCCGGGCACTACTGCAAGTCGCGGAGCGCTGAGCTTTTGTTTAACCGGCTTGCCGCTTGGATTTCTCTGCCGAGTGTATTGGCTGGCTAGAACCGAACCACTTTAAAAAACACAGAATTCCGCGGCCGCGGCCAGGACAGCAGTGCTGTCTATTGGCCGGGCTGTTTGGCGGGCTGCGTAGCTTGCCGAGGTTAGAGATTGGTAATCAGGCGCTGAGTTTCTTTTTCTGGCTGCCTTCACCGCTGACATCATAGCGGTTGAGTTTGGCATACAGGCTTTGACGACTGATGCCAAGAATTTCTGCCGCTGCGGTACGATTACCGCCGGTCATCTCCAGTGCCGCCTGTATGTAGTGGCTTTCCAGAATACCGACGGTGTCTTTGACAAGATCCCGTAGCGGTGATGTTCCTACCTGCTCGCTAAGCGCGCCCAGTTGTGATCCCAGGTTATTGTCCTTATGTTCTGTAACAGGAAGCCTGGAGCCAACGTCGCGAAGCACAAGCGCTATTCGTTTATGGTCCTCGTCCTCGTTGCCAATAGCTGAAATCTCTACTTCGGTCGAGATTCCCAATTCGCCCTGGATGCTGGTAGAAAACAGGCGCACCGAACCATGCTGGGCAACACTGCCAAGCAGTACTCGCAAATCGGCACCAGGTCTGCCCAGCCAGCGAGATAATTGTTGTCCTTCCACTGAGGCTTCGGCGCCCATCTGAACCATTTCGAGGAACGCCCGATTGGTTTTCAGAATCTTGCCCTTGTCATCGAGCATTACCACTGCATCCGGTGCTCGCTTCACTAACTGCATAAACTCTGCTGACTCATCGAGCTCCGTCTTTTTTGTGTCGGAGGCGGTGAGTTGCACCATAAACACCAGGCCTTGCTCGGAAGTTACCAGAGAGGCCTGCACGAACCAGTTATTACGATCCTGGCCGAAGGGGATTTGTAATGCCGGCGCCTTGCCCTGGTCTCTGACGCGCAGCAACATGGCTTCCAGTCGCGTGCGTTCTTTTTCCGGTACCAGGTCCAGCAGCGCATTGTTTTCGAGGGATTCGCTACCTCTTGCCGGGACACCCAGTGCCCGACTGGCGCTGGGATTTGATTCGATAATACTGAGGTCGGATGCTTTCACCAGCAGAACCGGGTCATTGGAGGCATCCAGCAGTAAGCGATAACGGGTTTCGAGGTAGCGCAGTTTCCAGTACTCACGCTCCATTGCTTGCTGTGCATTGACCAGTCGCGATTGCAGTTCAGCAACACTCTCAAGATTCTTGCCAACCGCCAGCAAGCTATCGTCGCTACCCAGTTTTACCGTGGTGTATTCCATGGGTAGCTCGAGCCCGCTTGGAAAGTTCTGGGTAAATTGGCGAAACGCCGAAACGCCGCCAATATTGGCTTCGTCAATCATCCGTTTGATTTTTTCATCGCCAACATCACTGACAGTTTCGGCCCACGAGCGGCCGACCCAGCTTCTGGTGTCGCCAGCGTTCAGGGATTGGGCGAGGGTTACCTTGCGGATGGTGCCGTTGCTGTCCAGCAACAGAGCCACGTCGGGTCGAGCGATATCTACCTGGATAGTCATAATGTGCGTCCTGCATCAAATTCCGTTTGAAGGCGGGGTCGCGCCGTGGCTGCTTATGTCTGTCGTATGCGCAGGTGATGCGCGGTGTTTACGGAACAGGCGGCCAAAACTGGCGTCATGTATGAAGTGCTGCAATTACGATTCTACAATTTACGCCACTGAAATGGTATTCCATTGTTCGAAAAAACTGACAGCCAGTATTGTAAGGCTCAGTCCCGGTCGAATGGTGACATGTGGCCGGCAATGTCTGCTATCGGCGAACACGGGGCATCCGGAACGGCAGCAGACAGTGTACCCAGGGGCTTCGGAAACGCTGCATAGACAGGCTTTCGTGAATCGTGGTCAGCGGCTTGCCATCTACCGCAACGTTCAGCAATGAGCGCGAATAAAACGGAGTGTCTTCCAGAGTTGACACTACCCGGGCCGTATTCGGATCGGCACGGGTGCCGCGGCCGATGCGCCAATAGCGGGTACTGGCAAGCCGTGCGCCTGGCGGCGGGTTGAAGGTCTCAATGCCGCCCTGTGGATCGGCGCGCAGGGCAAGACAGAACGGTTCTCCACCGCGACGACTGCCTTCATAGAGAATGGTGGTGCCCTCCGGCTCGCTGGCCCGGGACCAGTCCCATGCGTCGAAGTCTTCTTCCAGTGGCCGGGCGCCGGCGTTGGCATCCAGGTAAGCATGTCCCGACCATTGCAATTGCGGGTTGGTCAGGGTCACTTCGATGCGCGCGCAGGGGGCAACCGGGCGCCAGCAATGATAACCGTGGCTGTCGAGGATGAACTCGTGACTGGTAATCCGGGTTGGCTGAACGCGCACCTCACCGCGGATTCTGGTTGGTAGCGGAGCCGATCGTTCATCAATCTGAAAGCACAGGGAATCACCCTGCCAGGTAACAGAACTAGGTCCAATTCTGAGACTGTCAGGTGAGCGTGACACACCGGCCCGGCCACGTTCTGTCATTGCCCAGCGGTTGGCCCCGCGACCATAGAGTGCCACGTTAAGCGCGCAGTGATTGAGCGGGTCGGCGTGGGCCTTGCGTCGGGCCCAGGCGTAATAGGGTGAGAACACACTGCCGACGAAGGCGATCATGGTAATCGCCTGGTTGCCATCATCACTGACCCCATCGACGTACCACCAGGCATAGCCGCTGGGAGGGACAACCCGGTCAAAGTCAGGAAAGGTATTATGAGTCGCTTGTTCCATTATTGTTGATTCCAGTCATTCATTAGGGCCGCAGCGGCTTGCTTACCAGATAGAGCCGCCATCGGGACACCAGCGCCAGGATGAGTGCTGCCGCCAGCCAGATACAGGCCTGGTATTCGGGTTTGCGCCCCGGGTCGACGAAAAGATGCCTGCCAGCCGTGGGACGCAGGACCATACAGCGAACCACCGGTGCCGGGAAACAGTCCCTCGAACTGCTCGGGACCGGTGATCTGGCATTGTTGTTCATCAAAGTCAATTTCCAGTCCGCAGCGTGACAGCAGCGAAAAAGCACGTTCCCGGCAGCGCTCTATCTCGGCAATGTCTGGCGGTTGCGAATCGCCTGTTGCTGGTGCGTTTACCAGGCAAAACAGGCGCTCGGCTTCTCCCGAGACGAGCGTATGCTGCTGACTTCGGTCCGGCGCGCAGATATAGACCGTTGGGTCTCGGGGTAGGCGTGCTTCATGCTGAATCTCGCGGAATTCGCGGGCATAGTCAGCGCTGAAGAACACCGTATGATGATGCAATTCAAATCCCCGGGTTCGAGCCACAAGGGCCCAGGTTAGTGCTGACAGTGAGCGCCGTGAGCGGGGGACACCTGGCACTGCGCTGCTGATATCATTGCCCAGTTGGCCGGCAGCCACGGCTCCGGCATCAGCGTTTACAATGACTGCGTCCGCTTTCAGGAACTCATCAGTAGCCAGTTCCACACCGGTAACCCGACGGTTGCCGGTTACCACGCGTCGTACCTCCGTTGCATAGCGGAAATTGACACCATGCTGCAGTGCCAGACCTGCCAGGGCCTCGACGATACGGTACATCCCGCCTGTTACGCGCCACACGCCAGCGCGCTCAACGTGAGCAATCAGCATGAGTGTCGCTGGCGCGGAAAAGGGAGAGGAACCCACGTAGGTGGCATAGCGTCCAAATAACTGCTGTAGACGTGGGTCGCGAAATTCCTTTCCCAGGGCTCGCCAGAGTGTGGAAAAGGGCTGAATCCGCATCATGTCGCCCAGATGGGTGATGCCAACCCGTTTCACCAGGGTCAGCGGATTGGGGCGTGAAGCCCGGATAAAAGTTTGCTCTAGGGTGTCAAAAACGCCTTTGGCGCGTTCGCAAAAACGGCGGTAGCGTTGGGCTTCAGCGGCGCCGGAGAATTCGCCAATGGCGTCCATCGAGCGCTCCAGATCGGCATGCAGGTCGAGTCGCTCCCGATCGCTCCAGGCGTGTCGCGCCAGGGTCTCCAGTGGGGTGAGCGTGAGCTGATCTGCCAGCGAACTGCCGGCGGCGCGGAATATATCTTCAAACACCGAGCGCAGTGTGAACACGGTGGGGCCCGCATCAATGCTGTGGCCGTTGACGTTGACCTCGCGCAGCTTGCCGCCCGGGCGCTCGGCACGCTCAACCACCGTCACGTCTACCCCGGATCTGGCGAGCTCCAGTGCTGCCACCAGTCCGCCAATTCCGGCGCCGACTACCACCGCCTGCGGTCTAGGCATAAGGCATAAGCTTGTCTGTGAATTTCATTGACGCGTCCCCCTGCAGTGTCTATAGTTGATAACACACAAATGTGTCAACAACAATTTACACTTTCGCCGAGGTGGGAAAACATGGACACACTACCGCGAATCGAGCAGGGCCTTGCCGCGGCAGTCGCCGAATGTCAGGGACGCCATGCCCCGCCATTACTTGCTGCTGCCATCAACCATGCGGTGTTTGCTGGCGGTGCCCGTATTCGGCCGCGGCTTTGCCTTGCGGTTGCGGCAGCCTGCCGGGAAGACCAGCCGCAATTGACCGATGCTGCGGCTACTGCCATTGAATTACTGCACTGTGCCTCGCTGGTGCACGACGATTTACCCTGCTTTGACGATGCTGCGACCCGCCGGGGCAAGGCCTCGGTACACCGGGCATTCGGCGAACCGCTGGCAGTGCTGGCCGGAGATGCAATGATTGTGCTGGCTTTCCAGACGCTGACCCGGCATGCCGGCCTGGCGCCGGAACGTTTTGCGCAGCTCATGCGGGTGGTGGGCGATGCGGTTGGCTCGCCGAACGGAATCGTGGCCGGCCAGGCCTGGGAATGTGAGCCGAAAGTCACCCTGGCGGTGTATCAGCGCGAAAAAACCGGCGCCTTGTTCGCTGGTGCCACCATGGTTGGCGCCATTGCCGCGGGGGCCAGCCCGGACGGCTGGCAGACTCTCGGGCTCAAGATTGGTGAGGCCTATCAGGTGGCAGACGATATTCATGACGCGGCGTCAGACCCGGAAGAAATGGGTAAGCCCGCGGGTCGCGACGTTGCCCTGGACCGACCCAGCGCGGCCCGTGAGCTGGGGCTGACCGATGCCGTGGCACGCTTCAAGCTACTGATGCGCGAGGCGGTGGAGTCGATTCCGGATTGTCCGGGGGCCGCGGATTTGCGCGCCCATATGTTGGCCGAGGCCAAGCAATTCCTGCCCGAGGAAATCTCTCGACGCGCCGCGTAAAGCGGCGCCGTGACTGACCGCGGTCGGCTTTCTCAAACCAAGCTCTAACCATGCTCCAATCATGAATCCTTCTCAATGGCGGTTGGCCTGGCGCGAACGCTGGGCAGAGCTGCGCAATCGCCTGCTCGGCAGCCCCCGTTTTCACGCCTGGGCAAGCCGTTTCCCCCTTACCCGACCCATTGCCCGCCGCCAGGCTGGCACGCTGTTTGACCTGTGCGCGGGGTTTGTCTACTCCCAGATTCTGTTGGCCTGTGTGCAGTTGCGACTGTTTGAGCGTCTGGCAGCGGGCCCCCAGGACCTGGTGACATTGGCTGCTGAGTCGGGACTGTCCCGCGAGCGCATGACACGATTGCTGGATGCTGCCGTGGCGCTGGAGCTTATTGACAGGCGCGGCCAGGATCGCTTCGGGCTGGGTCCCCACGGTGCGGTGCTGGCCGGTAATGAAGGCATCCAGGCGATGGTGCGCCACCATGCTGTGCTGTATGCCGATCTGGCAGACCCGCTGGCGCTATTCAAAGACGAGGTCAATCAGCCCGGACTGGCCCGGTACTGGGCGTATGCGGACAACAGTCAGTCAGCGACCGACCTGAAAGGGGAGCAGGTCAGCGAATACTCCGAGTTGATGGCAGCATCCCAGTCACTGATTGCCGAGCAGGTGCTGGCCAGCTACTCGCTGCGCCAGCACCGTTGTGTCCTCGATGTAGGTGGCGGGCAGGGCGCTTTCCTGTCGGCAGTAGCCAGTCGCTGGCCGCATCTGGATCTTATGTTGTTTGATCTGCCGGCTGTCGCCGATCGGGGCAAACAACAGCTCACCGCCTGTCATCCGGGACGCAAGGTCCAGACTTTTGGTGGCGATTTTTTTGCTGACCCGCTGCCGCCGGGCGCCGATCTCATCACCCTGGTTCGGGTAATCCACGATCACAATGACCCGGAAGTACTCAAACTGCTGCAGGCGGTGCGTCGTCAGTTGCCTGCCAACGGTGTGTTGCTGCTGGCGGAACCCATGGCGGGTGACAAGGCCACCGACCGTGTTGCTGACGCCTATTTCGGGCTTTATCTGCTGGCCATGGGCAAGGGTCGAGCCCGCTCTCCCACGGAGATCGGGGGGCTATTGACGGAAGCAGGCTTCAGTCGCCACCGGTTACTGGTCAGTCACATGCCGCTACAGACCAGAGTTATGGTGGCTTACGCTTGAGTGTCGATATTACTTGACATATGCATGTGTTAATTTAAAGTGACACTTACAGCGTAACAAAAAGATGACGTCCCCAGAGGGCGAAACCATGCAAACTCCCGCAGTTGTTTTACAGAAACCGGAACACGTCGCCTTCAGCCACATCGAGTTGGCTGAGCCACAGGCAGGTGAGGTGGTTATCGATGTCGAATGGAGCAGTATCAGCACCGGCACAGAGCGTTTGCTTTATGACGGTCGCATGCCCGCCTTCCCTGGTATGGGATATCCGCTGGTACCTGGCTACGAAACCGTCGGCCGGGTTCGCGAAGTGGGGGATGTGGATGATCTGCGTGTAGGGCAGCGGGTTTTCGTCCCGGGCGCCCAATGCTTTGGCGAAATACGCGGACTGTTTGGTGGCTCTGCCGCCCATCTGGTCGTTCCGGCCCATCGGGTTACCCCGGTGGCGGAAGACCTGGAAGAATCAAGTGTTCTGCTGGCCCTGGCGGCAACTGCTTATCACGCCATCGCGGCCCAGCATGCCTCTCCGCCACAATTGATCGTCGGGCACGGTGTGCTGGGGCGACTGCTCGCGCGCCTGACATTGGCCCTGGGTCATCCCGCCCCGGTGGTCTGGGAACGCAATCCCGATCGCGCCCAGGGCGCCACGGGTTACCCGGTACTGGATCCCAAAGACGATGATCGCCACGACTACCAGGCCATTTATGACGTCAGCGGTGATGCACTGCTGTTGGACAGCCTAATCGGCCGCCTGGCCAAGGGTGGGGAAATTGTTCTAGCTGGGTTTTATGCCCAGCCGCTGTCATTTGCTTTTCCGCCGGCATTCATGCGTGAAGCGCGCATCCGGGTCGCCGCCGAATGGCAGCCTGCGGACCTCGCCGCTACCAACACCCTTGCTGCTCGAGGTGATCTTCGCCTCGACGGCCTGATCACACACCGACATGACGCGCAGCACGCGGACCAGGCTTATCGTACCGCCTTCGCCGATGCCGATTGTCTGAAAATGCTACTCGATTGGAGGAGCTGTTCATGAGCTTGAGTCACGGCACCGTCGCTGAACCTGTCCAGGTTTTAGATGCCACAGAACGTCTACGCGCGGAGGCGGCGATTGATCCCGATCCCATCGCCACTTCCAGTCCAACCAAAGAAACCCAGATTATTGCCATTTATGGCAAAGGCGGTATTGGCAAGAGTTTCACTCTCGCTAACCTGTCTTACATGATGGCGCAGCAGGCCAAGAAAACCTTACTGATTGGCTGCGACCCGAAGAGCGATACCACCTCTTTGTTGTTTGGTGGCCGCGCGACACCGAACATTATTGAAACCACGTCCAAGAAAAAAGCCGCTGGCGATGAAGTCCAGATTAAAGATGTGTGCTTCAAGCGTGACGGCGTGTACGCCATGGAACTGGGCGGACCGGAAGTGGGTCGCGGTTGTGGTGGACGGGGCATCATTCATGGCTTCGAGACCCTTGAAAAACTGGGTTTTCACGACTGGGATTTCGACTACGTGTTGCTGGATTTTCTCGGCGACGTGGTCTGCGGCGGCTTCGGTCTGCCCATCGCCCGGGACATGTGCCAGAAAGTGATCGTGGTGGCGTCCAATGACCTGCAGTCACTGTATGTTGCCAACAACGTCTGCTCTGCGGTGCAGTATTTTCGCAAGCTGGGTGGCAATGTCGGTGTGGCCGGCATGGTGGTCAACAAGGATGACGGCAGTGGCGAGGCAGAGGCCTTTGCGGAAAAGGTAGGGATTCCCATCCTTGCTGCTATTCCCTCCGATGATGACATTCGCCGTAAGAGTGCCAACTACGAAATCATCGGCCTGCCTGGTGGCGAATGGGGCAGTCTGTTTGAAGACCTGGCCCAGAATGTCGCCGACGCGCCACCGGTGCTGCCCAACCCTCTCAGCCAGGATGAGTTGCTGGATCTGTTCAGCAGCAGTGCGGTGGGCCGGGACGTGGTATTGCAACCCGCCACCATGGAAGACATGTGTGGCAAGAACAATATCCAGAAAGATTCTCTGGAAGTGATTTACGACGAAGTCTGAGCGTAAGGGATTTATCAAAGTGACCGACCATACAAACAACCCTGGGCAGCCAGAAAGTAAAGCAAAAGTAGAGCAGCAAGACGCTACTATGCAAACGCCACTGGCAACCGACGCCCCCAAATCGGGTGCGATTGATGCCGATGGTCAGGGCTGCCATGCTGGTGCTGACAAAATGCGCCAGGCCGCCGCAGCGGCGGGTAAGAACGAAATTCTCGAGCGTTATGCTGAAGACTATCCTCTAGGACCGCACGACCAGCCCCAGAGTATGTGTCCTGCGTTTGGTTCTCTCCGTGTCGGACTGCGCATGCGCCGCACCGCCACGGTTCTGTCGGGTTCGGCTTGTTGTGTATACGGGCTGACATTTACTTCACATTTCTACGGCGCCCGCCGCACAGTGGGTTACGTACCTTTCGATTCAGAAAGCCTGGTGACTGGCAAACTGTTCGAGGATATTCGCGAGTCTGTTCACGACATGGCCGACCCGGAGCTCTATGACGCAATCATAGTAACCAATCTCTGCGTTCCGACCGCTTCCGGCGTACCGCTGCGACTGCTACCAAAACAGATCAACGGGGTCCGCATCATCGGTATTGACGTGCCGGGATTCGGTATTCCAACCCACGCCGAAGCCAAGGATGTTCTGGCGGGGGCGATGCTTAATTATGCGCGCACGGAAGCCGAGCAGGGCCCGGTGCTGGCGCCCCGTGACGGGCGCAGTGAACTACCCTCGGTCAGTCTGGTGGGCGAAATGTTCCCTGCCGACCCGGTTGGAATCGGTATGTTGCTGGAACCACTTGGCCTGAGTGCAGGACCAGTCGTGCCCACCCGGGAATGGCGTGAGCAGTATGCTGCACTGGACTCCGCAGTGGTTGCCGGAATTCATCCGTTTTATACCGCGGTATTCCGCGAGTTCGAAGCCGCCGGGCGCAGTATTGTCGGCTCGGCCCCGGTAGGGCGGGAAGGCACAGCCGCCTGGCTGGACAGTATTGGAGAGGCTGCAGGAATCGCCAAGAGCAAAGTAGACTCCGCCAAGAACCGCTTTTTGCCAATTATCCAGGGCGCTCTTGAAGGGGCGCCAATCAAGGGACGCATTACCCTGTCGGGTTATGAAGGTTCGGAATTACTGGTAGCGCGATTGCTGGTAGAAAGCGGCGCTGACGTGCGCTACGTCGGCTCGGCCTGTCCGCGGACCCGTTTTTCAGATACTGACAGGGAATGGCTGGAAGCCAAGGGCGTCCGGGTTCAGTTCAGGGCATCCCTGGAGCAGGATCTACACGCCATCGCCGAGTTTCAGCCAGACCTGGTCGTGGGTACGACTCCTGTAGTGCAGAAAGCCAAGGAGTCAGGTATCCCGGCTTTGTATTTCACTAATCTTATCTCTGCCCGCCCTCTCATGGGCCCGGCTGGCGCCGGCTCCCTCGCTCAGGTGATCAACAGTGCACTGGACGGCAAGGCCCGCCTTGACTCCATGCGAGAATTTTTTACCGGTGTCGGCTATGGCGACACTGCCGGGATCTGGGAAAGCACTCCGCAACCGCGGCCCGAATATCGGGAGCAATACCGCAAGCAAAAACAACGCAAGGCTGGCTCAGACGTGCCAGTAGGGGAAACCTGATGTTAGTTCAGGATATGGATCGCGCTGGCGGTTACTGGGGATCGGTTTACGTATTCGCAGCAATCAAAGGCTTACAGGTAATTATTGACGGCCCCGTGGGCTGTGAGAATTTACCGGTGACTTCGGTGTTGCACTACACCGATGGCCTGCCTCCTCACGAATTGCCCACAGTGGTTACCGGCCTGTCCGAAGAAGAGCTCGGTCAGCATGGTACCGAGGGCGCCATGAAGCGTGCTCACGATACGCTTGACCCAGATCTCCCGGCGGTAGTCGTTACCGGTTCAATTGCCGAGATGATTGGCGGTGGCGTCACACCCGAAGGCACCAACATACAACGCTTCCTGCCCAGAACCATCGATGAAGATCAGTGGCAGAGTGCAGATCGTGCCATGCTCTGGTTGTGGTCCGAGTTTGGCGCCAAGAGTGGCGGTCGTCTGCCGCGGCGCAAGAAAAAGAAAGAGGGCGATGCACCCACGGTCAACATTATCGGGCCCAGCTATGGCTACTTCAATATGCCTTCGGATCTGGCCGAGATTCGCAGACTGGTCGAAGGCATAGGCGCCGAGATCAATATGGTGTTTCCCCTGGGTAGCCACCTTGCGGATACCGCGCGACTGGTGGATGCCGATGTCAACATCTGCATGTACCGGGAGTATGGGCGGAAGCTGTGTGAGGCGCTGGAGCGTCCATATCTTCAGGCTCCCATCGGCTTGCACAGCACTACCAAATTTCTGCGTAGCCTTGGCGAGTTGCTCGAGCTCGATCCAGAGCCTTTCATTGAGCAGGAAAAGCACACCACCATCAAGCCCTTATGGGATTTGTGGCGCTCCGTGACCCAGGATTTCTTCGGCACTGCCAATTTCGGCATTGTAGCTAATGAAACCTACACTCGCGGGATTCAGAACTATTTCGAAAATGAGTTGGGGCTGCAGTGTGCCTTCGCGTATTCACGCAAGGCTGGCGTCAAGCCTGATAACCAGGCGGTACGACAATCCATTAAAGACGGCGCACCCCTGGTGGTTTACGGCAGCTATAACGAGCGGATGTACCTGGCTGAGACCGGCGCCCGCTCGGTGTTTATTCCAGCCTCTTTTCCTGGCGCAGCCATTCGCCGCCACACCGGCACACCTTTTATGGGGTATTCGGGGACGACCTATCTGCTGCAGGAATATTGCAATTCAATGTTCGATGCCTTGTTCCATATTCTGCCACTGAGTTCAGATATGGACCGGGTCGATGCGACCCCGGCACGACAACACGAAGAATTACCCTGGGAAGACGAAGCCCGGGAAGTTTACGACCGGGTGGTGGAATCCCACCCCATATTGATTCGTATCTCGGCGGCGAAACGCCTGCGCGACTCTGCGGAGCGCAAGGCGCGAGAAGCTGGAGAAGATCGGGTGACACCGATGCACGTTGACCGGGCCAGGGCCGCACTTGCGGAAGGCCAGGTCGCTTGATGAACAGGACCATTAATCGCAGTTACCGTACATCGCCGGCTGATCTGGTGATGGTAGACCAAAAGGGACCCTGTCCCGGGAGTGTCGCAAATGATTAATCATGATGATAACGCTGTGTGTAAAACAAGAAATCAAAAAGCCCGGCAGTACCGGCGACTCTATGTTGCCTGTTTCATCATCTTCCTGGTGATGGCGACGGTCGAACGTCTGCTGCCCAAGGCGTGGCGCTATCAGGCGGCGGTCGAGAAGGGCAGTTCAATCATCGAGCAGGCCAAAGAACAGGCTGGTACTTTCGTGCCCTACCTGTTCATGAACTACTAGTTTACGACTCTCCGCCTGATTGCGGAGGTCTCGAGAATTTCGTCCAGTCTTATCGGGCGGAAGGGGTGTGACTGAGATAGTTACATCAAAGATGTCCGCGTGAATGTTGCGTGGTAACGGACCGTAAGGTCTACAACAGTAAGAGGTGTTCTTATGAACGAATCAGTTTCAGGTCTGACTGATAGCGAAGCGAAGGAGTTCCACGGAATTTTCGTGACCAGCTTTGTCATTTTCACCGCAGTTGCCGTGGTAGCACACATCCTGGCTTGGATGTGGATGCCCTGGTTGGTGTGATAGATAAAACTGGAACGAGTTTCAATGAAACTCTCCGAACGTTTTTAGTAACAGGAGTAAATTAAAATGTGGAAAATATGGCAACTATTCGATCCGCGCAGAACGCTTGTTGCGCTGGTCGCTTTTTTGTTCGTACTTGCTTTATTGATTCATTTCATTCTGCTAAGTACAGAACGATACAACTGGCTGGAGGAAGGGCCGAGCACGGCGGCAGCAACTATGTCGTCTACGGCACTTGCTGCAGTGAGGGAAACCAGCGCCTAACGGCGTCACGCTGCGGCTACGGACGAGCGCCGGGCCTTATGGCCCGGTCTTGTCCATGCTTCCCAAGAGCTATGCCGCGTGCGTCTCATTGAAGCGATGCCCTGAGGAGGGATAGAAACATGTCGATGCTCAGTTTTGAAAGAAAATACCGGATTCGGGGCGGGACCTTGTTGGGCGGAGACCTGTTCGATTTCTGGGCGGGCCCGTTCTATGTAGGGTTTTTTGGTATTACGACGATATTCTTTGCGACCCTTGGCACATTGCTCATCATCTATGGTGCAGCGATTGGGCCAACCTGGAATATCTGGCAAATAAATATTGCCCCACCTGATCTCAGTTATGGTTTGGCCCTGGCTCCACTAAAGGAAGGCGGCCTTTGGCAATTAATAACAATTTGCGCACTGGGGGCTTTTGTCTCATGGGCGCTGCGAGAAGTTGAGATCTGTCGCAAACTTGGTATGGGATATCACGTACCATTTGCATTCAGTGTCGCGATTTTTGCGTACTTCACTCTGGTTGTGATTCGACCAGTGCTGATGGGCGCCTGGGGACACGGCTTCCCTTACGGCATCCTCTCGCACCTGGACTGGGTATCGAACGTCGGATACCAGTACCTGCATTTTCATTACAACCCAGCTCACATGCTGGCGGTCACATTCTTTTTTACCACCACGTTTGCCCTGGCTTTGCACGGCGCGGTCATTCTTTCCGCGGTTAATCCTGGCAAAGGCGAGACAGTCAAAGGTGGCGAGCATGAGAATACATTCTTTCGGGACACCATCGGCTACTCCATCGGCGCGATGGGTATACACCGACTTGGGTTGTTCCTCGCTCTAGCAGCTGGATTCTTCAGTGCCCTGTGCATTGTGATCAGCGGCCCGTTCTGGACCCGTGGTTGGCCGGAATGGTGGAACTGGTGGCTTAACCTGCCAATTTGGTGATCCAGCGGAGGCATAATTAAATGGCTGAATATCAGAACATATTTACAAGAGTACAGGTCCGCTGTCCTGCGGAGATGGGCGTGCCTTTGGAAGACAAGACCTGGCCCCGCTACGGCAAACCACCTTTCTCCTACTGGCTTGGCAAAATCGGTGATGCCCAGATCGGCCCGATCTATCTTGGTACTACCGGCTTGCTGTCGCTGATCTGTGGTTTTATCGCCATTGAGATCATCGGCCTGAACATGTGGGCTTCGGTGAACTGGGATCCAATCCAGTTTGTCCGACAACTTTTCTGGCTGGCGCTTGAACCGCCGGCACCGGAACACGGCCTGAGCTTTCCGCCGTTGCGTGAAGGGGGGTGGTGGCTTATTGCCGGTTTCTTCCTGACTGCATCGATATTGCTTTGGTGGGTCCGCATGTACCGCCGCGCCCAGGCGCTCGGCATGGGAACGCATGTGGCCTGGGCCTTTGCTGCGGCCATCTGGCTCTACCTGGTACTGGGCCTGATTCGCCCGGTGTTGATGGGTAGCTGGAGTGAAGCGGTCCCATTCGGCATTTTTCCGCACCTGGACTGGACGGCAGCGTTCTCAATCCGCTACGGAAATCTTTTCTATAATCCGTTTCACATGCTTTCAATCGCTTTTCTGTATGGCTCCGTATTACTTTTTGCCATGCACGGTGCCACGATTCTGGCGGTCACCCGTTATGGTGGCGATCGCGAGGTCGAGCAGATTGTCGACCGGGGTACAGCCTCGGAACGTGCCGGCCTGTTCTGGCGCTGGACCATGGGCTTCAACGCTTCCATGGAATCCATTCACCGGTGGGCCTGGTGGTTCGCGGTGCTATGCCCATTGACTGGTGGCATCGGCATACTCTTGACGGGGACCGTTGTCGATAACTGGTTTCTGTGGGGTGTGAAACACGGCCTGGCTCCGGAATATGTGACGCCGATGTCCGTAGTGGATCCGTCCATCAACTAACGCGGGAGAACTGCAATGCTAGTAAATATACAGTCCACACGACTCATGCAGGTGCTGACCCTGTCGATGGTTGTGTTCCTGGCCGCTTGCGAGCGGCCGCCAGTGGACTCCGTTCAGCAGGGCTTCCGTGGTACCGGTATGGTCGAGGTGACTAACCCCCGGATAGCGGAAGAACTCCAGGAGTCCCTGGTTGTACCCGAACCCCTGCCGGTGGTGCAGAACAGTGGCCAGCTTGCTGGCGACGTTTACCAGAACGTGCAGGTGCTTGGTGATCTGGATGTGGCGCAGTTTACGCGCTTCATGGCTGCCATCACTGCCTGGGTATCCCCCGAGGAAGGCTGCACCTATTGTCATGCGGGCAACAATTTTGCCGAGGACAATGTGTACACGAAGACCGTTTCGCGGCGCATGATACAGATGACCTGGGAAATCAATTCCGACTGGGATAATCATGTGGGTGCAACAGGTGTGACCTGTTATACCTGCCACAAGGGTGAGAATGTGCCCGGCGAGATCTGGTATGAGAACCCCGGACCCCGTCAGGCCGCTGGTTTTACTGCCGATTCCGCAGGTCAGAACACCATCGCGCGGGCAGCAGCTGACTCGTCGTTGCCTTATGATCCCTTCACGCCTTACCTGCTGGGTGATACCCAAATCCAGGTTATTGGTGCTGAAGCGCTGCCGCAAACCGACGGTTCGACTTTACCAGCAACCAAGCAAACGGAAGAAACCTATTCGCTGATGATGCACATGAGTGATGCGCTGGGTGTCAACTGCACCTATTGTCACAACAGCCGGGCTTTTTCCGATTGGTCGCAAAGCTCACCGGCTCGCATGACTGCCTGGTATGGCATACGCATGGCGCGTGCGCTCAACACTGATTACATTCAACCGTTGACTAGTGAACTGCCGGATAATCGGCTTGGGCCACTTGGCGATGCGCCGAAAGTAAACTGTGCGACTTGTCACGGCGGAATGAATCAGCCGCTGATGGGAGCCAACATGTTGGAAGCTCATCCAGAACTGGCTGGCGACGACTAGTCGCCCAGTCACGCTGCTGCAACGAGGCTCTGCCGGTGTCAAGGAAACCTGACTGGGAAACTTCTGGTGGGGATACTGATGCTCCGGCAGTGCGCAAGCGAGTTTTTGTCGCCGGTGCCAGCGGCTACATCGGACGCTACGTGGCGCGCGAGCTATTGATTCGCGGCCACGAAGTCGTTTGTATGGTACGTAAACAATCCGGAATCAATGGCGCCAGCGGGCCGAAGCAAACGCGCTCCCGGCTGGCTGGCTGCGAGTTGCGATTCGGTGATGTCACCAATACAGAGTCGCTGCTTCGCGATGGATTACGGGGCGAGAAATTCGACGCCGTGGTGTCCTGCCTGGCTTCACGCAATGGCGGAATTGCTGACAGTTGGCGGATAGACTATCAGGCCAGTCGACAACTGCTCGATGCAAGTGTCGCCGCAGGCATTCAGCAGTTCATTCTGCTTTCCGCAATCTGTGTGCAAAAACCCCGATTGGCCTTTCAACAGGCGAAACTGAAAATGGAACAGGCCCTGATCAACTCGGGAATCACCTATTCCATTGTCAGGCCGACCGCTTTTTTCAAATCCATTGCGGGACAGATCGAGGCGGTCAGAAATGGTCGGCCCTACATGCTGTTTGGCAATAGTGATGCTGCCTGCAAGCCTATCGGAGAGGCAGACCTTGCAGCTTTTATGGCCGACTGTCTGGAAGACACTACACTGCATAACCGGATCCTGCCCATCGGCGGGCCAGGGGAGGCGATGACCGCGCGTGAGCGCGGAGAGTTGTTGTTTAAACTACTCGGCCAGCAACCGCGCTTCCGATCAGTGCCGGTGGGTGTCCTCAAGGCAGCGATACCGGTGCTGGACGGACTGGGCCGCCTGATTCCAGGCCTGTGCGACAAGGCTGAGTTTGCCCGCATCGGACACTACTATGCCACCGAATCCATGCTCGTGCTGGACAGCGAAACCGGCAGCTACGATGCTGCCGCCACACCTTCCTATGGTCGCCAGACCTTGAATGATTTCTACCAGCGAGTCCTGGAGCAGGGCCTGGCTGGTCAGGAGTTGGGCGATCATGCGGTTTTTGCGCGCAATCGCAAGAACTCCGGCCTGCCGCACTAACAAGATTTTTCGCGCCAGTCTGGTCGTCGATTTCCTGCTATCCGCAAAACCCGTCGTTACCAGAACGGTTCCTGTCGGCAAGGCGCCTGAATGGCTATCTGCGCATAGCACTCATGCGCTATGCTTGCCCGTCATTTATCCGGTCGTCTGCGCAGAGCGTGCTGGCGTCGCAATCCTTAAGGCCCCAGATGTCTGAAACCAAACCCTTACCACCAGCCCTGCAAGGCGACTGTCTAAGCCTGGATGGCCATTCTGGCAAACTGGCTTACTACTGCTCAATGCCAGCCGCTGCGGTTGAGTCCACACCGTTGCTGCTTTTGCACAGCATTAATGCTGCCGCCGGTGCTCACGAGGTGCGCCCACTGTTTGACCACTATGGCGCGCAGCGACCGGTGTATGCGCCTGATTTGCCGGGCTATGGTAAATCAGAGCGTAGCGCGCGGGACTACACACCACGCCTGATGACCGACGCGGTGCTTGATATGGTGGCGCTGATCAAGCGCGATCACGGCGACGTCGCTGTGGATGTCCTTGGGGTTTCGCTGACCAGTGAGTTTGCAAGTCGTGCAGCGAAAGAATCGCCGACCGATTTTCGCAGCGTGGCATTGGTGAGTCCGACCGGCTTGAACCGCAACAAGCCGCTCAGGGGAGCGCCGGGCAGTACCCGGGGAATGCCGTGGCTGCTGCGCACTCTGACCCTGCCGCTGCTTGGTAAGGGCTTGTATCGCCTGCTAACGTCGCCGCCCAGTGTACGCTTTTTCCTGCAGAAGACCTGGGGCTCGAAACAGATTGATGAAACCATGTATGAGTACTCGTGCCTGGCCACCAAACCGGAAGGGGCGCATCGCGCGCCATTTTATTTTCTGTCCGGGTTTCTGTTTAGCGCTGATGTCTTTGCAGTCTATGAATCGCTGATCCAGCCGGTCTGGGCGTCGCACGGGGTGCGTGGCGATTTTACCGACTACCGACTTAAGACGCAGTTGGAAGAAAGAGACAACTGGCAGTTCCAGGTGTTTGATTCCGGTGCGTTGCCGTATTTCGAACATCCCGATGAGTTTATCGAATCCTACGATCGGTTCATGGATAAGCTCTGAGCCGACCGGTCCGAATAGCTGGTACACCTGGCGCCGATTGTGAATATTGGTTCAGGTGCACCGCGAATCTTGCGATCAGCGCGACTTCCAGATATTGGCAACGGCCCTGTCGCTACCCAGCAAGCCAACGATTTCACACACCGCACCTACCAGGAAAAACACCAGAGTTGGGATCAGCCCACCAACCTGGCCAGCAACCAGAGCAATGAACGCACCGAACGCTGCCAGTACCAAAAACAGGCCGCCAACCACGATCAGGATCAACCGGTAAGACGGCTTGTAAGGGTACTGATTGTCGTCGGCTTCGAAGTATTGAAGCACCGGTGAAAATAATTTTCTCAGAATGGATTTCATGATTAGCTGTCGTTACCGACCAAAACTGGTAGCAGCAGTTTATTAAGACCCGAATCGGTAGCGCAAGCGGAAAGCAAAGGTATCGACAATGGGCTGGTTCCAGGTTTGTGCGATCAGGTCCGAATAGGAATCGAAGCTGTCGCGGGGCAGATTGGATCCGCGAGTATAAACCAGGAACAAATCCGATAGCGGAGCGATTTCCCAGCGGTAGCGCGCCTGGAAGGTCATCCTGCTGATCACAAAATCATCCGCAGTATCATCGGGCTTGGCGACCGGAGTCAGGGGCTCAGCGCCTACCGGTGAGCTTTGCCAGAAGCGGTCTTCAAACGCTTTCAATCCATTGTATTGCACCGTAAAGCGGATCTGCTGACGCGGACCAATAAAATAATTGACCTCTACGTTAGGTGCCCACTGGTGCGCTTCGAAACTTGTGAAGGAGCCTCCGCCCTGGTGGATAAGCAGCGCTTCCTGGTCGGTGTACTCCAGATTTAGCTGCGAGGAGAAGCGGTCATTAGGACGCCAGGCAACGCCAGCTCTGCTGACCACCTGCTGTGGACCCAGGTCGTCGGTGCCCCAGTCGATGCCAACATTAAATGCCAGCGGCTTGGCGGGGTCTGACTCATACCCCAAATTCAGGCCTTCGCGCGCGGGGATTTCAAAATCGCCGGTACCACGACCCAACCGGTCATCGGTTCGCGAGGGGAAATAGCGCAGCGAATAAGAAAACGTGTCGTTGTTGAGAAAATTGTAATCCTGATTGAGAAACAGGCCCAGGCGCACCGGGCGGCCTTCAAGATTCCACTGATTGGTGAGGATATAAGTGGTATTGCGTGAGCGCAGGCCTTCAACATCAGACTCGAAGATATTGTAGTTGTAGTCGAGATTCATCTGGTCGTTGCGGGTCAGGAACCCCAACTCGTTGATATCGAGTTGTTCATCGAAATAGGTTGCCCGCACGGTATGCTGTTTACCGCGTTCGGGTCGAAACGCGAAGTCTGCCATACCGCCATAGCCGATCTCACCGTTCTTGTCGGAGCGCATAAAGCTGGAGTCGATTATCAGGCGGTTATCGCCTGAGAAGTAGTGCGCGTCAATGGCATTGACCGTTTCGTCGACATCAGGGTGATCGACCATGGTGCCCATCCAGCCAATGCTGCGTCTGCCGCCAGCGTTGGTATCTTCATACAACACCCGTCCGACAACAAAGTCGCGACCGATTGTTTCCAGATTTACCGTACTGCCGTCGGCTCGCACGCCTTCAATTTCCAGCTCATCTTCCGACGCAAGCAAGGTGCCATAGCGCACTTTACCTTGTTGACCGACGAATTTGAGAGCGCCAAGCAAGTCGGTGGGTTGGCTGCGATCGGTTGGGACTACCTCGACACCGTCGGGAATATCCAGAATGGGAGCGCCACCAATCCGTCGCGTATTGACCAGCTGAATTGGCCCCCCAGGGCCACCCGGATTGCTGTGCCGGGGGTGAGTAATAAAGATATCCTGCCCTTCCAGAAAGAAATCCCGCTGTTCAGGAAAGAACTGCTCGAAGGCGGTCAGGTTGACCACCACGTCATCGGCCTGCACGGAGCCAAAGTCTGGATTGACTGTGGCTGCGAGTTGAGTATTGGTGGTGGGGCGCCAGTAAATATCGGTGCCGACCTTGTAGGTATCACTGTGCCGAATACCGTCGTGTACACCGCCGATGAACGGGAAGTAGCTGAGTTGGCGACTGGGCTGGATACCGCGTAACTCGTATTTGGTGAATGCCGACAGGTACTCGTTCACGGTGCGAGGTAACGGCGGGTTAGACCAGGTGTCGCCATTCAGGTGACCTACCTGGCGCTCGAAATAGAAGCCCATGGTTTGAACATCTCGACCCTGTGGCAGGGCCACCATTGACCAGGGGATATATATCTCCGCGCTCCAGCCATTGTCGAGCTCCGACGTGCGCCCGTTCCAGGAGCCATCCCACTGCATATTGAGCTGACGCTCGGGAAGGATGGTGCCGTCGGTCATGGATTCGCCGAGATTCAGGCGGATGAAATAGCCATAAAGGCCCTGACCGGAAGTATCCAGGCCCACGACGATGCCGTCACGAGCCAGCCGGGTATCACGGGAGGTCATGCGTGCCACCAGGCTACCCTCGGGCTGGAAGTTCATGAAGCCGATATAGATACCGCGCTCGGTGTAGAACATCCGAATATGGGTTTCGTAGGGCGCATCAGCCAATGTGTCGGGATCGATAACCTGCATGCCATCAATCACCGGCAGATCGGACCAGACTTCCTCATCCAGATCGCCATCCAGCCGGAAGTCATTGTCGGCCTCGCTGATGCGGGTAACCTGGGGCAACGAGGCCTGGGCAGCGACCGGCGCGGTATGGACTGAGGTCAGCACCAGCACTGTCAGCAGGACAAACAGCGCATTGAATCGACAAGTCTGGCTGACAGTCGCAGCTAGGTTGTGACCTGGTTTGCCAGTGTGCGCTGAATGATTTTTCTTGTTATCCAAATTACAAAACATCAGGCGATATTCCTCGGCCCTGGTGCCAGACAGTGAAGACCGTGGGGCAACCTGGTATGACTGGGATTAATGGCTGGTTACAG
This sequence comes from uncultured Pseudohongiella sp., assembly GCA_965212375.1. Lineage (GTDB taxonomy): Bacteria > Pseudomonadota > Gammaproteobacteria > Pseudomonadales > Pseudohongiellaceae > UBA9145. The sequence continues at coordinate 1,186,752 of OZ243108.1, forward strand.
CTTGGTGGATTGGTGAACTCCGGTGCTCGGCCTGGAGAGCGTATCCCACTTTCACTGTATAAAAGAACAAGGGTGCACACAATGTTACAAATTGTAGCGTTTGGGGCGGCATTTACCGGGTTTGGCAATAGGGAGCGGGCTTACCAGTAAACGATACTTCCCACATCAATCGAGAAGTTAATGATGCCAGGGACTAGCCGGGCGGGCATGGATTAGCAGTTCTGGCGCTGGAGGCTGGCAGGCAGGCTGCGCATGCACAGGCCAGCCCCGCTATTGCCAGAGCACAGCCGGTTACCGATTCATAATCGCCGCGCGTGGGCCAGCAGGCCCTGGTACTCGTGCTGCAGAGTGGTAATCAGACCTTCGACCCACTGCTTCTCCGCAACGTTGAGTTCAGTCGATCGCAGCTCGCCCAGACGCTGCAGTCTGATGATGGAGCTCTCGATCTGCTTGAGATAGCGGCCAAGGGCGAAGGGAATAAAGCCAGCCGGATCATTGTCAAAGTTGCGCGGCGCCAGGCTTACTGTGCGACAGCGTCGTCTGGCTGTCTCGCTGGTGGCATTGTCATAGAAACATTCAGTCTCCGGGATAAAGCTGCCTGGGCCAAGCATGGTTTGCGGCAATCTGGCATTAACCAGGGCACGGGCAATACTGATATCAGTGCGGGCCTTGCCGATTACCAGGTTCACCAGTCCGGGCATGTGTGCGGAAGCCGAGTGCTCCACCTTATCAATAACTTCTGAATAGAACGCGCTCAGTTCCTGAACGGTCTGGAAGGTTCCGCTATGTTCCTCTGGAACGAAAGCGCTGTTAATCGCTTCCCATTGCCAATTGGTATAGAACTCGGCAGCCAGTACATAGCGGATATCATCGGGTGGATAAACGCGGCTGGCAATCAGGAAGCTGAGCTGATGGAGGTCATGTACTTCATCCCACTGCTCCAGTTCGATAAGCGCTTCGATCAATAGATTAAGGTGGTTGAGCTGGGACTCGCTATACAGCCCATGATTGACGCGGCTAAGGTGCCAGGCTTGACGATGCATGGAAGCAGCCTGCCCGTAGTTGCCAGCCGCGAATTGAAGCTTCCCGTAGTCCCGATAGGCTTCATCCAGGCCCGGGCCGTAGGGCCCGCGCTCGGTCAATAGTGTCTCGATCGTTTCAAGTTGCTGCTGTAAATCGGAGTCTTTCACCTGTTGCCTGGTAACCGGCCAATCGTCGTCCTCGGCAAACAGCGAGGGTGCTGTACCGGCACTTAAGGCGCAAACCAATAGAACGAATCGTAAAACGACCATCTTAGAATCTTCCGCAACGTGAGTACCTGACTGGCGCGACTGTTAATCTACTGAATTGCGGACCAAAAATTTATCCAAATTATTCGAAGCGATTATTCGGCAAAGGTTGAGAATCGAAGGCCATAGCTTCGCTTTAGAAGGATGCCGGTGCACGTAAAGCACAAACTGGTAACAGGAACGTGAAGCGAACCGAATGACCCAGCCTGACAGTGTAAGGCCGGTTTCAGGGTGAAATGACCGGCAACAAGTGGTGCATCGCACATTACCGGAAATTGTGCCCAGGCCACTGCTCTTCCACAGTTTCATGCCTTGTAGCCAGCGTTGCAAAGCGGCTCCGAGCGGTCCGCCCGGCAGGCGGGGGTTGTCGCCAACGCTCTGCATAAAAAAAGGCGGTCAGGTGCACTCCCGACCGCCTATGGCAAGGGGTCAACCTACCCACAGGTTGACGTCAGACTACTTTGGGGCCTGATAAATCGTTGTTCCTTTACCAGGTGTTACGCATTTTTGTTTCCTGTGTCGAGCCTTGCGGAGTAATTGCTCTGTCGTGCAACAGGGGCAGAAGTCATAGCTGCGATCGCTCGCCGGGCAAGATTGACTACCAGACCTTGTAGCTAGTGTACGTGGAGGGGGCTGGACTACAATTCGTATTCGGCTGGCCAAGAGTTCGGTAAAACCGATACTTGAGCCAGCATCAGGATGCGTGGGACTGACAGGGGCGGTTCGGCTGGAGCAGCTGAATGAGTGAGGGCGTTACCGGTGGCGTATCGCCGCAGTCAGGACGCCTCCAGTTTGGCAGCTTTCTGCATTACCTTGGCAGTGAGCTCTTCGCGGTATTTGCCCAGTCTCTTGCGTAGGGCGGGATCATGGGCGGCGAGAATCTGTGCAGACAGCAGACCAGCATTGGTGGCGTTGTCTATTGCCACTGTGGCCACCGGGATCCCTTTGGGCATTTGCACGATCGACAGCAGGGAATCTTCACCGTTCAGTTTGGTGGCAGCGATGGGCACGCCAATGACGGGCAACAAGGACAGGGAAGCAACCATGCCCGGGAGGTGGGCTGCGCCGCCGGCACCGGCAATGATGATTTGCAGACCGCGACTTTCAGCCTTGCTGGCGTAGTCGAAGAGCCGCTCGGGGGTGCGATGTGCGGAAACGATGGTCAGCTCATAGGGAACGTCCAGTGATGCGAGAATATCGGCAGCGTCCTGCATGACCCGCAGGTCCGAGTCACTGCCCATGATTATTCCGACTCGTGCTTCTGACTCAGTTTTCAATGGGCGACGCTCCTCTGACGATTATTTTCTGTTTGATGTTGCTGGCGCGCTCGAGGGCGTCCGCAACGGTTTTTGCCAGGACCGTGACATGGCCCATTTTGCGACCGGGAAAACAGTGTTTCTTGCCATACAGGTGAATATAGACTCCCTGTTTTTCGGCATCGCTGCAACTGTCTTCAAGTTTTGGATCACCGCTAAAGCCTGCCTCGCCAAGCAGATTGAACATCACTGCCGGGGAGTGCTGCTCCAGGGCCGCCAGCGGCTGGCCGGTGAGAATGCGCAGCTGTTGATCGAACTGTGAGACTTTGCATGCCTCGCGAGTATAGTGGCCGCTATTGTGGGTGCGGGGCGAAATTTCATTGATCAGCAGCGCATTGTCAGGAGTCAAAAACATTTCCACGCCAAACACGCCAATGCCCCCCATCGACCGGATTGCAGTGGTGGCCAGCTGGCGGGCCTGATCCTGTAGCGTCGCGTCGATACGGGCGGGGGCTATCAGGTAATCAAGCACGTTGCCATCGCTTCTGAACAGCATCTCTACCGGGTCGTAGGCGCGCGTGTCGTCACTTCCCGAGGCCACGACTATGACCGATAGCTCCATAGTGTGCGTTATATACTGTTCGACAAAGCCCGCCACCCGTAGCCGGTTGGCATTGTCCTCGGGGGATCGCAACACCGCGACGCCGCGACCGTCGTAACCGCCCCGCGCGGCTTTTTGTACCACCGGAAAGCCGAATGGAGACGGGTCAATAGGTTGACTGCCGTCGTGAATAGCGAAAGGAGCCGTCGGGAGTTGCAACTCCTGCAGCCACTTTTTCTGCTCGAGCTTATTGGTGACCCGGGCGAGCAGCGACACGGGAGGCAGCACCTTGACGCCACTGTCGTGGATCTCGGTCAGCGTGTCGACACAGACGTTCTCAAGGTCAATGGAGACGATATCAACCTGGGCCGCGAGGGAGGCAAAATTCTCGCCCGTGGCGGGATTGCCGGGAACGTGACGGGCCCCGGTGCGGACCGCCGGGCAATCCGGATCGGGATCGAGGACATAAAATGTGTGTTGATGGTCCTGGTCGGCTTCAACCAGCATCGCTGCCAGTTGGCCACCTCCGATAATTCCTATTTTCAACTGCGTGATCCTGCTTCCTGCAATGGTGTCGTTTTAGGTTAAGCCCGGTGCGCGATGCGGGTGCTGCGGCGCAACTAACCGCCGCGACGCGCGCAATTGTCGGGCAACACCGCGACTGTTGAACCGGGCGCCTGTCGTGAAGCGGCGTAGTCTACCATTCATGAGGTGGGGTCTGCCTGCTTCCGGGTATTTTTCAGGGATTAACGGCCCGCCGTGCTGGAAATCAGACACTACCGACTTGCTCTGTGTCGGGCGATTCAACGGCCAGCCCGGCGAGCGCAGCGTTATTGCCGAGGGTATCGGGTTTAGCTGGGTTAAGACCTTATCCGGGCTTATCTTCAGGCATACGGTCAGGTCGGGGAATGGGCCGGTATGCAGTTTGGTGACAGAGGCGATTTGCCTTGGCCTCGCCTTGGTCTACTGCTCGAGAATTTCGTCGATCACCGGCAGATTCATGCTGATGCCGTAATAATTGGCCAGTGCGACCTGGTGGTTGAGTTCGGCCTGCCAGCGCCGCAGCTGCGCCTCGCCCAGCATTCGCTCGCGTACATTGAGCAGGAAATAGTCGCTGGTGCCGGCTTCAAAGCGTCTTGCTTCAGCATCGGCCAGCGCCTGGGCTACTTCCAGTTCACGCAGCGCGACGTCCTTGAGTTCGCTGGTGGCGCGCAAATTTACCAGTGATGAACGCATGTCGCGTTCAGCCTCGTCGATCAGCAGGCGCAGATCGTGGCCGACCTCTATCAGCCGTGCATTGGCCGAGGCTCTTCGGCCGCGCGCGGTGCGTGTTTGCAGCGGCACGCTGAATGACAGCTCGACGCGATTGTCGATTCCCTGCAGGCTGTTGCTGCCGGCACCAAAATCATTTGCCGAATAAAATTTCAGATCCAGCTGTGGCTTGGCGAGGTTTTCCGCCAGGCGAATTTCCAGCTGCAGTTGTTCCTGGACAACCCTGGCAGCGGCGATATCAGGCCGGTTTGCCAGCGCCAGATTCACCAGTTGCGAAACTGGTTGGTCGAGAAACGTTTCTTCGTCCACAGGGATTTCCAGCTCGCCATCGTATACCGGGTAGGTGGGTAGTCCCGTTGAGCTGCGAAGAAACAGAGAGAGTCCTTCCGCGGCTACTTCCGCCTGGCGTCTGGCATCGACTACCAGGCCCTCGCGCTGCAATATCGCCTGCTCATTTTCAATCAGCAGAATTTCGGCTGCGTCGCCTGCCTCAACCTGGCGCTCCAGGGCCTCGCCCCGCACTACGGCGACATTGAGTAGCTCCTGATAGGCTTCCAGCAGTCGTGCTGAAATCAACCACCGCGCATAGGCAATGTAGGCATCCTGATAGATGGCAATTTTTTCAAATTCCAGATCCAGGCCGGCGATGTCTGTTTCCAGTTCTGCCTTAAGAATCTCAAAGCGCTCGTCATCAATTTCCCGATCACGCAGTAGTGACACGGCAAAGCCAAGTCTGGCTTCACCGGCATCAGCTGTCACCAGCTCATCCTCGTACACGGGAAAGTTACCGTTCGATAGCGAGTACTCGGTAAAAACCTCGGCTCCCATAAAGGGAAGACTCTGGTAAAGGCCGGTATTGCCAGATGTTCCGTTGTAGAAGCCACTGAGCCGTGAGGAAACCGCGCCATCGATGCGCGGATCGAAAGCGCCGTTGGCGCTCAGCAAATCGCCCTGGGTTTCCTGAATGCGGGCCCGTGCCGCCTGAATGCTCGGATAAAATTGCTCGGTGCTGCGGATCACGTCGGCAAGGCTGGTGCTGGTACTGGCTGTCGCCCTGGTGTCCTGAGCCAGGGCAGAAGTGCACATTGCCAACAGCAGCAAGGCAACAACAACGGTCGAACGCTTCACTGTGAACATGGTATCACTGTCCCTGGGTCGTGGACTGAGAAGTGGACTGGCTCATGGACGAGGTGGTGTTGTTCACCGGTGGGAAATTATTCAACAGCCGCCAGATTTCAAACCCAAGAGAAACCGTTTCCAACAGCACCCAGCCCCGGACATTGGCGCCCAGGCGGACAAAGCTTTCCGGTGGCCAGCCACATTCGCCCATCCGGGGAAGACCATTGACAAGATCGGCGCGCATGCATTCTTCGGTGATCTCGGGCTGTTTGACCAGTACCCGAAAGCGGCCGTTTAACCCGGCCGAAGGTTCTACGAACACCACTTCACCCTTGAAAGTGCCTACCGAAATATCGGGCCGGCCACTGAACTGGAATGCCGGCCAGCCTTCAAACTGCAAGCGCACGTCGCGCCCCGGCTGCACCAGGCCAATATCACGGCCGTCAATAAATAGCTGTACGGCCCGCTCGGTATTGGCGGGCATGAACCGGGCCAGCTGTTGTCCTGCGGTCACCATGGTGGCGGAGTCGCCGGCCTCAACGTGCAGGATGGTGCCGTCGCGCGGCGCCCTGATCAGCTGACTGCCCTGCCTGGAGAGCGCGGTCTCTGCCTGGTTCAGTTCCGCAGCAGCAGACTCAACGTCTACGGTTAATTGCTGAACCTTGATCCTGGCTTGTTCAAAGCTGAGCCGCGAAGACAGGCCTTCCTCGAACAGCTCCTGTTGGCGGCGATAGTCTATCTGGGCTGTGCTGACCGCTTCCTGCGCCGCGTTAAACTTGCGCTGCGCGGCCTGGAGCTGTGCTTCCAGTCGCGGTATGAGTTGGCCATCGACATCTTCGATACGCACAATGGGATCACCTGCGGATACGAAATCTGCATCCTGGACAAACCATTCCGCGACGCGGCCGGACACCGTCGCACTGATGTCCTGCACCCGGTCGCGCGGATCGAGAGTGGTCACCTGACCCAGACCGGATGTGGTTTGTACCCAGGGCAGCCACAAGGCAGCAATACCCAGCACCAGGCCGAGACCGATGATCCAGCAGCTGGCTTTGATGACGCTGGGTATTTTAATCCCCGCCATGGTGCGGAAGTACTGCAGATCATTCAGGCGGTAATGGTGGCCAAATGAAAACGATTGTTCCCGATTGATCATGTCTTCATCTTTCACTGTGATGCACCTGCGTCCAATATCTCAACCATTTGCTGGCGAGCCTCGAGCTTCATGAGCCGGTCGAAACCGCTAAGGTCCGCACGGTGTGTGTAGTAAAACACCGTGATACCCAGTTCTTTCGCCACACCGAGAAATTCATTCATGGTACTTGACTCCACGGAGTCGACGATTTCCTCCAGAATGAGAATGGTTGGCTCCGACAGAATCGCACTCGCGAGCTTCAACTTGATAATCTGTGGCTGGGTCAGTGGTGAGCCGCCGCGGCTCAGTATGGTCTCCATGCCTCCCTCGTACAGCGCCAGATCCTCGTCGAGATTGACGAATGCCAGGGCCTGCTGGCGCGAGTATCGTGCGCCGGGACGTTTGTAGAGGTCAAGGTAATCCCGGACCGATAGCGGCGGTACCGTCACCCGATTGATAACCTGAACGCCGGCTCGCAGCGTCTGCCTGCGGATTTCCGAGATATCGTAGCCACCAATAGTGATCAGCCCGGAATCAGGCGTATAGTTTCTTCTTAGCAAATCCGTCATGCGGCGCAGACACAGTATGTTGCCCTCGACGCGGAAGGTGCCGGAGTCCGGAATTTCCAGAGACAGCAGGGTTTCCTGATGATCTTGATGCACTACGACCTTGTTGAAAACGATGGCATGGTCTTCCGGAATACCCACATCAGATTCCTTGTCAGGTTCTTCAGTGTCGACGTTTCGAAACCGTGCCAGTTCTTCAGTGGCGGCGCAAATATAGTAGAAGCTGTCGAGGTAGCCGGCCATTTGGGGGAAGCCGTTAAAAATCGCCAACATGATCAATTCGGCAGCCGCCAGTTGTCCCAGGGTTAATTGGCCCTGAATAACCAGCCAACCACCCACACCTAACAGTACGGCACTGGCAGCAGCCTGCAGAAACAACATACTCAGCAACTGCGCAAAAGTATTTTTGAAATGCTCTGCTTGCGCTTCGATATGAGTGTCGACCAGCTCATCAGTTTTTTGCAGGCCATAGTCAGGGCGATGGGACGAATGGTAGCCACTGCTGGTCACCGCCAGCGACTGCAGCCAGGCTCCGGTCTGGTATTTTGCTTCGGACAGATGGATCGCCGTTTCGATTGCCCGCCAACCCCAGATTTTCCACACCAGCCAGAGCAGAAAAATCAGACTCAAGCTGAAGATCAGGAAGTACAGGTGATAAAAAGAAACCACGACAAAGCCAATGATTGACTGCAGCACCAGGGTGAAGCCATTGGTGAGGATATGGGGAATCGATTTTTTAAGGGCAATGATGTCAAAGTAGCGGTTAACAAGGTCCGAGCGCTGTTCCTGGCCAAAGTAGTCGGGGCTGGCCGCAGCGGCGGTCATGGCGATTTCACTGGATAGCCGGGAATACAGCTTGCGCGAAAACAGCTCGAGCGCGTAAGTCCGCAGGGCGTACATGACGCCGGAGATAAATAATAGTCCGAACAGCAGGCATCCGATCAGCACAACCGCGCGCAGCAAGGCGATGTTGGCAATCGTGTCCACCAGCAGCTGCAGCGAAATCGGCACCGCCAGGGTTAGCAGACTGATGGCGATGGTGTAAATGACAACGACTTTGTAGAAGCCGGCTTCCGGACTGAGAATTGCGTAGAGTTCTTCGCGGACTTGCCCGCGATCAAACGATTTGCCTGCCATTACCTGGTCTCCAAGTCCCTGTTGCCTGCTGGTTGTCTTCGCGTGCAGCAGGCCAGGCCCGGCAATTCACGACCCCCGCGGCGGGAATGCCCGGCGCGCGGTTGAGTTTCTGTTGCTCGAATGTCCATGATGACGATTTGTGCTTCCTGTCAGGTCTTGCGCTCACTACCTTGTTAACGACTCACAGTACCGTGACCATGAGCGTCGTCCGGTCTGCTGGCCGGCTGCAAGCGCCCAATCCAGCAGAATCCGGGCGCCGGAGTTTCGTGCCTGGGAGGCGATTTTCCGCACCCATGATTTCGCAAAAGGCCAAGCTTACCCGGATCTCACTGTTAGTCTATTCGAACTAACCGCTACATAAATCCTGTTTTATCGAATAGTATTAGTTCGGCTGAAACGAACATATAGAACGTAACTATCGATTAATCCGACACCGGTATAGGTGGGAGAATACGCTGGAGGTGGCTATCAGGATTGCTCGCCGGACAGCTGGCAAGCTGATCGGATAGCCACCTGAAAACGGAAAAGCTCCGCCAGCGAGCCTGGCCCACCCGAATTCATTAACTTGAGCAGCAGACTAACAAGCGCCGTGCCATGCGACATCTAAACTATAACCATTTGCTGTATTTCTGGGCTGTGGCCAGGGAAGGCAGCATCACCAAGGCCACCAAGGTCCTGCACCTGACGCCACAAACCATCAGTGGGCAATTGAAACTGCTGGAAGAGTCGGTGGGGGAGGCCCTGTTTGCCAGGGCCGGTCGCGGGTTGGTACTGACCGAGACCGGCCATCTGGTCTACCAGTACGCCGATGAGATCTTCACCCTCGGCGAAGAACTGTCAGCGCGGATGAAGAATGGCGGGAGTAGCCTGCCTGCCAGCCTGCGGGTCGGGATTACCAACTCGATTCCCAAGCTGATTGCCATGCGCATCCTGCAGCCAGCGGTGACCGGTGAGTTGACCGTGCGTCTGGTCTGCAAGGAAGGATCGCTGGAGTCGCTGCTCGGGGATCTGGCGGTGCACCAGCTGGATATGATTATTTCCGACCATGCCATTCCCGCTGGTATGAACGTCAAGGCATTCAGCCATCCGCTGGGTTCCAGCAAAATCGCCTTCTTTGTCAAAGATACCCTGGCCAAACGTTATAGCGACGGATTTCCCGGTTCACTGCACGATGCACCTTTATTACTGCCCACCAGCAGTAGTCCGGTGCGGCGCGGTCTGGAAAACTGGTTTGAAGAGCAGGAGCTGGCGCCGACAATTATGGCGGAGTTTGAAGACAGTGCGCTGATGAAGGCGTTCGGCGAAGAGGGTACCGGTCTGTTTCCAGCGCCCCGTGTCATTCAGTCGGAAGTCGAGCTGATGTACAAATGCCGAATGATCGGAGAGCTGGATTCGGTTCAGGAAGCCTACTATGCCATTTCACCGGAACGGAAACTGAAGCATCCGGTGGTGCTTGAGGTAATCGAGACCGCCCGATCTACTTTGTTTGATAAGAATAGTTAACACCGGGCAAATCGCGTCCGGTTTTGCCGCGCACCCGTTCCACCTGGCGACGAAAGCGGCGCATCGCACCCTCGATCGCGGCTACACCGTCAGGATGCTCCGCCGAAATGTCGGTGGTTCTGGTGCTGCCCGATGTCGATGTCACGCTGCAGCAGAAGCGTGACGGCGTGAATTGACTGGCGGGCATTTCCTCAAAGCGTACGGTAATCCTCGGCAAACTGGTGCCAAGCGAAGACAGTAGCAGCGAAGCCCGCTGCTCAAGGATAGTCTGCCAGGTTTCGGCAGCGCCGTTGTAGATCGTCAATTTGGACATGTCGTGCGCATCACTGCTGTGGAGTTGTAGCAGATTAGCGTTGCCTCGCGAGACCGACAATCCGGTATTTCTGGTCCAATCATTCGGAAATCAGAGACAGTGGCACTGTTGATCTGGTTCCTGCCCGCGGCTCCGTTTCGGTAACAATCGGGCAAGCTCCCGACTTCGGGAACTCTGGCAGCGCGTTAGCAGTTGGTGTGGCAGCGCCCAATTACAGTCAACAAGCGAGGAGGCGATCATGGCATCTGAAAAGCAACAGCAGGCCGCACAAAAGAATATCAGGAAAGCGCAGCGCAAATGGCAATCGATGAGTTCCAGGCAGCGGGCTATTGCACAACCGGAAGGCCGCGATCGCGCCAAACCGGGAACCCAGGGTGACGGCGATTACTATCGCATCATCATCCGTCCGAAAAGCGACTTCACTTCATTCCGAACTCACGATGTCGGTCGCGACGGCCATACCCAGCGCCTCAGTGGCCGGCGTAGCTCCGGCTCCTGGGCAACACACGCCTGGCTGATTCATAAGGCAGATGCCGAAGTAGACGACCAAGGCTACTTGCGGGGCAAGACTGACGGGGTCAAGAAGGTGCTCAGGAATTTGCGTACGGTGCCTCGCAGGACGCGCGGAGACCTGTTCAAGTCCAATCCCAGGGAAAATGTCCCGGAACGCAAAAAGCCCACCCGCGCACAGCAGCGCGCTCGCCAGGAAAATATCAAGAAAGCCCGGCGCGCCCGTACCGGCTAGTCCGGCTCACCGGGCCAGCCCCCGGTAACTGGTCCGCAACCAGGCAGGTAGCAGCGCTGTTATTGCCGTTTTAGCGCAGCGCTCGCGCAGATCAACACCAGCCATCCCCAGGTCTTCAAATTTCTGTCACATTTGAATGTCACCATCGACCATCCGGCAATTGGCCGAATGCGCAATTACCCAGAATCAGCGAGTCGATGACGGCGACAATTAATAGCACCCGATTACCTATCCCCGGGATCAGTTGGTTCGCCCGGGCAATGCTGTGTCTGTTCCTTGCTGGCCTTGCTGGCCTTGCTGGCCTTGCGGATGTGGCCAGTGGGCAATCCTCTAGCCGTGGCAGTGGCGCGGTCAGCAATGGGCCAGCATTTGTCCTGCTGGGCACCACCCGCATCGGTGATCGCTACAGCGCAATGCTTCGCCACCGCGATGGTGGTCAGGTGGTGGTGGTCAGTGAAAATGGTACGGTCGCACCGATTGACGGGTATACCGATTTTGCCGTGCTGAAAATAGAAGCGGGGCACGTGGCTATTCAAAGACCGGATGATTTACCTTGTGTGGCCTACCCCGGACTGGGTGTCAGCTGCACGGCGGTCAATGTCACAGCACTGGATTTGCGCATTGCCAGGCCCGATGCTGCAACCGCGATTCCCCGACAGCCGGTGTTTGCTGGCAGCGCTGATCTGAGTGAGGTCGACGCCGAACCCGGCAGTTTTATTGAGTCGCTGCAGGACAAGGCCGAGGCGCGGGGTGAGAAACCGGAAGTGCCCGCGGGTCTGCAATTGCTTGAGACCTCATCGGGGTATCGTCTGATACCTGAGGACTAGAGTCGGGCAGAGCAAAGCAAGGATGCCTGGTGCGTAAGTGGAGTCGGGTGTCGTTGTTCTAAAACCTGCGGCAGCAATACCCGTTGCTACTTTTGATCCATCTTTTCCCTCATTAATCTCAGGTAATAAACCCGGACAAAAAAAAGCCCTGGCGGTTGCCAGGGCCTTTTTGTTGTTGCGATTGCCAAAGCCTGCCAGCCCTGGCGGCGCTGAATCAGGAGCCGACGATACCGCCGTCCTTGCGCTTGATTACTACAGTGGCGTCGCGAGGAATCTCGCCGCTGCCGGTGGCTGCCGGGAACGAGCTGGATTCCGGATCGCCATTGCCCGGATGCTGGACGTTGATGAACAGCGTCTGGCGGTTGGGCGTGATTGCCAGGCCGGTGATCTCGCAGCCAGGAACGCCAGTGAACAGGCGCTTGATCTCGCCGGTCCCCGGATCAGCAACCAGCAGCTGATTCTGCAGATCGTCTTTCTGGCCGCCATCAGTTTCGATGAAGATTCGGCCATCCGGATCCGCCCAAATACCGTCTGGATCAGAGAAGCTTTCCTCGGTGCCATGGGTATCCGAGGCAGTTTTCCAGATTTCCCACTCGAATTTCGGGCCGCTGTGGCTGTAGGTCTCGATCCAGCGAATGATGTGACCATCGCTATTCGGAGCGACCGGGTTTGCAGCATTGGGACCAGTGTCGACGATGCGGCCGCTGTTTTCCTGCAGGCCTTCGCCAGTGCGCCGAGAGTTATTGGTGCAGGCAACGTAAACGCGGCCGTCAGGAGCAACAGTGACCCACTCCGGTCGATCCATTGGCGTGGCACCCGCCAGGTCGGCAGCGTAGCGCGCCATGATCATCATCTGACCCAGGTCCTGGAAATTGGCGGCGATATTGGTGTTGCTCATGGAGAGTTCGAGCCAGTCGCCGGTGCCGTCGTCATTGAATTTGGCAACATACAGCGTACCGCGATCCAGTGGGCTTTCGCCGTTGGCGCGCATGGTTTGCCAGGGCTCGGCGGATACATACTTGTAGATGTAGTCGAAGCGCTGGTCATCACCCATATAAACAACCGCGCGGCCATCGTCAGCGACGGTGGTTGCCGCACATTCGTTCTTCTTGCGACCCAGGGCAGTACGCTTGACGGGTTTGGCAGTCGGGTCGAACGGGTCGATCTCTACGATCCAGCCAAAGCGGTTGCACTCGTTGACGTAGTCTGGATTGGCCAGGTCGAAACGTGGGTCGAACAAATGCCAGCCGTAGCCAAAGCCGCCGCTGCTGATACCGAGACGCACCTGGCTTGGGTTCGGTTCCCAGTTTGGATCTTCAGTGCCGAAATAGCCGTTGAAGTTCTCTTCACAGGTGAGGTAGGTGCCCCACGGGGTGTAGCCGTTGGCGCAGTTGTTGGCGGTACCCATGGGCTCGTTCATGGCGTTGTTGTGCAATTCCGGGTGACCGGCAGCCGGGCCGCTGATCTCCACCGGTGTATTGACGTGTACACGTCGAGCCAGATTGCTGTTGACCGTACTCCAGGTGCCGTTGTTGTCCTGTAATTGCACGATAGTCACGCCGTGAGCGTGCTGCGAAATGCGGACTTCTTCCAGCGATTCCGGCGTGTCCTTGCGGATGACGTGGTAATTACTGCCAAATTCATTGTTGAAGCACAGCACGCCATTGGTATCGCCGTAACCAGTGAGATTTCCTGACGTCCAGGGGTTGGTATCGTTGAGGTCTGCCCAGCCCGAGCGCGGCGCGTTGGGGTCAAGAATCGGGAAATACCACATACCGTCGTGACCGATACCGATCTGCTCGGCTTGTGCAGCCGCGGTGCCCGGTACGCTGTGGGCGGGACCGCCAGGAACAATAGGATCACCCCAGGGCAGAATGACGCTGTATTCATAATCCGCTGAGATTGCCGGCTCGGGACCACTGCCCATAGCAAGTGATACCGGGGTGAAGCTGATCAGAGGTTCGTTGAAGCCCAGTAGCGCCTGCACGTCCATGAAGGGAAATCCCTGCGCGGCACCGGCTGCACCCATGATGGTGCCGCCTACTGCAACGCTGGCACTGGATTTCAGAAACTTGCGGCGTTCAAGGTTTACTTTCATTACGTCCTGAAAGGGGCGATTGCCAGACGTGTTTGAGGGAATGTTTTCAATGCTGTCGTCGTGATGTTCCATAGACCGTTTATATCCTCGTGGGCTGTTTGTTCCGAAGAGTTCTAATCTATGAAACCGATATGACATTCGTATTGCGTCCAGTTTACCGTTACTTGACGAGTTTATGACCGTCGTAATACTGCTGGTCAATTACTGATCAGGAGTTGGTGCAGCCATGTCAATATCTGCTGGTTGCGTGTCTTATTGCGTGTCTTAGGGAGGGGCTTTTCGATTGTGACGCAGCGAAAAATAAAAGACACATGGCACGATATGGTCAGGTACTGTTGATCGCTGTTCGTATCTGGACTGATTGGGCAGAGGTGGCGAGGAAACACTCCCCCTGGACCGGTTGCTATCAGACAGGGGCCGGTTTTGATTCCGGACCGGCACAGACGCCAGCTCAAAAGCAAAGGCCTCGGATTCAGCTGTTGCTCTGCGCTGGTGGGCAAAGCCACTGCTGCGGAGATTGAGTGGCCCGGGAACCTTGGCGCTGCTTCGCCCCAAGTCGGTGCTGGATTGCCTGGATCGAAGGCGAATTCAGTGCATCGGACTAAAGCACTGCGCCAGCAAGCGAATCTGCCGGTGCGTTTGCCGCCTCTCAATTATTGCGTCAACGCCTCTGCAGCCCATTGAATTCAGCTTCCATGCCCAAAGCCTGTGCTTCGTTAGCGGGTAATGGGGGTTGCGAGGGGCATTGGTCAGCGAAGATCAGGCGCTGGTACGGTTCATGCAGCGAAACGCTGTTTAGTACGAATGATTATTCAAGCAGGAACCGCAGTTTATCGTATTCGGTGCGATTTTCAGGCGCTTCCAGAAAATAACGATGACAAATCTTTCAAGGAGTTTCGCGTGTCTGAGACTACACCCGTACCACGAATCAAAGCGCTGAGTCTTGCGATCGGCATGGCTTTATTGGTCACCGCCTGCACTGAAGAGGCAAACACAAGTTCCACGGGGCCAGCCGCACCGGCGGCATCGTCTTCAATGGCGTCCACGCCGTCTACGCCAGCGGAACAGTCCACGACACCGTCACTGGGCATTCGCCCCAATGGCGATACCGAGCGCGAGATTGACATGAGCCTGGTGCACTCCGAAGACCTGCGCAACGTGTACGCCTATATCGATGAAAACATTGACCAGCACGTGCAGAATCTGCAGCGCTGGATCCAGCAGCCAAGCATTTCCAATACCGGAGAAGGTATCCAGGAATCCGCCTACATGGTGGAAGGCTTTTTCGACCAGCTTGGCTGCCAGGAAACGCAGGTGTATGACGTGGGCATTACCGAATGGGGACAGCAGGGCAATCCCGTGGTTTATGCCAATTGTGATGAGGGCGCCGAGAAGACCATGGTGGTGTACTGGATGTACGACACCATGCCCGTTACCCAGCCTGACCTGTGGACGTCACCGCCGTTTGAAGGACGACTGGTTGAGCAGGCGCCTTATCCCAAGGTGCTGATCGGGCGAGGAGCAACGAACTCAAAGGGCGGCCAGATGGCGTTCTGGAATGCCATGATGTCTATCAAGGCGGTGACCGGCAGTCTGCCGGTAAACCTGATCTTCGTCGCCGAAGGGGATGAAGAGCGCATGTCTATTGGCTACCGCAAGTTCGTGCGTGATCACCCGGAGCTGTTTACCGAGGCCGACGTGATGTGGGGCTATGGTGCGTCTGAGGGCTGTGTGTTTGTCGAATTGATTACCAGCGGCGAAAGCTGGGGCCGAGGTCCCACCTACAGCAATATCCATGGCGGTCGCAAGCGCGCGGTCGATGCGCCGGCCTGGCGCCATATCCAGATGCTGTCGACCCTGGTGGATGAAACTGGCAATCGCGTCATGATTGACGGCTTCTATGACGACATTGAACCGCTGACCGCAGAAGAAGAGGCGGTGCTGCGCCGCTCTGCCGAAGACTACGACGTAGAACTGGCGGCGGAGAATCTGGGCGTGGCCAGGTTCATCAGCGATGATCCTTACGAGGTCCGTAAAATGTCCCGCTACGGCACGTCCATGAACCTGGACGGTATCTGGGGCGGCAACATGTTTGAGGGTGGTTCCGGTGCCATTCTGCCCAACCGTATCGTCTCCAAGCACAACTTTCGCTACGTCCCGAACCAGGATGGCCTGAAAATCGTCGACCTGCTCCGGGTCCACCTGGACGAGCACGGCTACGAGGATGTGGAGATCAATATCGTCGGCGATGTGCCCTGGGCAAAAATGAGTTACGAGAATGACCTGGCCTATGCGATCGATGACATGCAGGTCATCTTTGGCGGTTCTCCCGATGAGCCGGTACAGCATCCCTCAATCCTGGGCGGCTACTGGCCAGCCTATTTGTTCGCCGGTGATGTGCTCGATATTCCAATCGCCAGCGGCATGGTGGGCGGCGGCGGTAATGCCCACGCGGCCAATGAATACTTTGTGATTGAAGGGGCAGGCAACACCTTTGGCATGGCGGGCATGGAGAAATCCGTTGCTACCGTGCTGTTTGAATATGCCGGGCTGAACGAACCCCCTGCCGAAGACTAGGGTAAAGGCCAGCCCCGCGTCGCTCGCCAGCGATGCAACAACGGGGATTCAATAGCTACGCTGCCCAATCGGCAGTCGCACCGGGCACGGCGCCGCACTTGAAGTGCGGCGCCGTTTTTTGTGCGTTCTTGTCAGGCTGGCGAGACAGGGCAACAATCGCCGATTGCGTGATGTTAAAAATATTTGACATCCGGCAGCGCCAGGGATTAAGGTGAGTGTTAAATTTTATTAACATGATAATTCCTATGTCTTTTAACGAAAAGTCTGCCTGGATCATGACGCTTGCTTTGCTGATGGGCGGGGTGATTTATTTCGGGGTGGTGCTGAGTGCTTCGCTGCAGCTGCAGGAACTGGCGTCACCGACCTTGCCGCTGGTCGCTGCATACACCGTGGTGCTGGTATTGGTGGCGATTATTGGTCATGTGCTTGCAGCGATTTATGCGCCTGCTGAAGCCAGTGCGGTTCCCGATGAGCGCGAGCGATCCATCGCCAACCGTGCATGTGTTGTTGCCAATATGCTGCTCGCCAGCGGGGCGCTGCTGTCGCTGCTCCTGTATCTGCTAACGGGTAGCGGCGATTTGCTGTTTTATACGGTGTTTGCAAGCCTCATGCTGGGCCAGCTTGCCGGGTATGTTAGCCAGATTGTCCTCTACCGAGTGGCCATTTAAGCCGCTATGGGCAAGCGGCTGTACATCGTGAATCGCGTGCGCGAACTACGACAGACACATGGCGCCATGACTCAGGCCGAACTGGGAGAGGCGATTGGGGTAACCCGACAGACGATTGCCGCGATAGAGCAGGGACGTTATTCGCCATCCCTGGAAAGTGCGTTTCGCATTGCCAATGTATTCGGGGTGCGTATCGATGAGGTCTTTCAGTGGCAGGGTTAGCCCTACCGGCTGGCAGCCTGTCAGGGGATTGATCAGAGGTTCCCTGGCGGTTTCCGATTCTGGCCAATGCAGAATCGAACCTGGTTTGAAGGAAGCGGCCATTCAGTCTGCGCGATGCAGAGTGAATGGCCGCCGGATCTTATTGCGGGCGACTGATGTCAGTCGTTTCCAGTTGCGGATAGTCTATTCCCAGCTGCTCGAGATAGGTGTCATAACGAGTCGGGTCGTAGTAGTACTGCTCAAGCTGCTCCTTGTACTCGGCCATGATCTCGGCATTTTTCTCAATGGCCGGCGGATCTTCAGGGCCGATGAAGGGAATGTATTCTTCCTCGGCAGTTTGCACATCGTTGAAGTAGGCGTGGGCTGACTCCACCAGCGTTTCACTCCTGAGCAAATCAACCATGGTGGCGGCGATCACTTTGGATCCGGCTACCGCGCCCTTGTGGGCGATGGGTGTGGCCATCGCCATGGCGCTGGACCAGTGATGTCCCTGCAGGCCGCGCACGTTGGAAGGGTAGCGCAAGGTAATGGTGGGCACATTCCAGGCTACATCACCGATGTCATCGGAGCCGCCGGAAACGGGTTCCTCAAGATTTCCCGCCAGTTCGGAGAGGTCAGTGGCCAGTCCTTCAGGTTCATCATTGCCCATCAATGCCTGCAGCGCCTTGGCAAAACGCTGATCGTCTTCAGACCAGGTGGGCAGGCCTACCTGCTGGATGTTGGCATACACCGCTTCGGCAATCGGTCGGTTGAAATGGCGGGGATAGGCGGCGCCGACAATGCGGCGGCTGAGGTCGGTATCGGTCATCATCGAAGCCCCCTCGGCAATGCGCTGCAGGGTGGCAAAATTTTCGCGAATGCCATCGGCGCTGACTTCGCGAATGAAATACCAGACACTGGCGTAAGAAGGCACAACGTTGGGCTGGTCGCCGCCGTTACTGATCACGTAGTGGGATCGCTGCAATGGATGCAGGTGTTCGCGGCGGAAGTTCCAGGCAATGTTGGTCAACTCAACTGCATCCAGGGCACTGCGACCATCCCAGGGGTCTCCGGCACCGTGTGCAGCAATACCGTCGAACATGTACTCCACTGATACCAGCCCGGTACCGCGAGCCCGTCCCCAGCTGACGCTGAGATTGTTGCTGACGTGGGTAAACAGTACGGCATCTACGCCGTCGAACATGCCGTCGCGGGCAAACCATGCTTTGCTGCCCAGCAACTCTTCGGCTATGCCTGGCCAGATCACAATAGTTCCTGGCAGGTTCTCACGCTCCATGATTTCCTTGACTGCCAGGGCGGCAACGATGTTAACAGCCTGCCCGGAATTATGTCCCTCGCCATGGCCCGGGGCACCGGCAATCATCGGCTGGCGATAGGCAACACCCGGCATCTGCGAGGCGCGGGGAATACCATCGACATCAGACCCCAGGGCGATGACCGGCTCGCCACTGCCCCAGCTCGCCCACCAGGCCGAGGGTATTCCGGATACGCCAAGTTCCACATCGAAACCGTTGTCGGCCAGCAGGTCGGTCAGGTAGCGCTGGGTTTCAAATTCCTGAAAGCCCAACTCGGAAAAGGAAAACAGGCTATCAATAATTTCCTGGACCATTTTCTGGCGCTGGTCGACGCCGGACATGGCCTCGGCTTTCATGTCGCTAATACTGACCTGGGCAAGACTGGCTGTGCCCAGAAAAAGTGTCGTGATGAGCAAGCACGCTCTTGTTATGACTGTCATGGTATTGCCTTGTAGGTAAAGTCGTCGCCACCGCAACCGGTCCGACTGGGGTTAATAACTGGGGTTGATAAAAGTGTTCGGTCAAGATCAACCAAGGGTAAACCAAAAACACCATCAAGATCTGTGCCATCGACAGTTAAAGGAAGCTGATACCTGGAGAGGACCCGGGAGAGACAGGTGTTATACAGGGGTTAGCCAGGGGATGGATAGGGTAATAGCGGGGTAAGCACCGCAACAGGCGGTGGTTGCAGAGTATCAGTCGAAGCTCACGAAGCGCGATTGCCGGTAGCAAAGAGACTGGCAGTTCAACGGCGGGTAGCACCGGTGCCCTTGTCCGGTGCGTGGCGCACTCATTGCGTGCCGTGGTGCTTGTTGCCGATGCTCAATACCGCGGCAGGTGACCCACTTTCACCCAGATCACGGTTTCATCTTCTACCCAGGGATTATGACTGCTGAGATGGGGGCTGCGAATCCAGGTGCCGGCCGGGTAGCGGCCGTTGTCATCGATAAATTCACCGCTTAGCACGTAAATTTCTTCGCCACCAAAATGGGTGTGTTCCTGAAACCGCTCACCGGCTGGCCACTTCACCAGCGCGACAGATTCGGTGCCGTGCTGGTGTAAGGGCATGACCTGCAGATTGCCGTGGCCGGGTAGCCAGGCTGCGGATCCGGTATCGATCATCACCCTGGCATGATCATCCTGGTGAAACTGGTGCAGCTTCACCAGGATGACGCAGCCCTGCTCACTGAACGGGGCATGGCGAAACCCTTCCGGATTGCGAAAATAGGTGCCCGCCCCATAGTCACCGCTGTGATCGGAAAATGTGCCGTCCAGCACCAGAATCTCCTCGCCAAGTGGATGGTCGTGCTCGGAAAACCGCGCGCCAGGCTCATAGCGCACAATGCTTGTGGCGTGACCGCGCTCCGCCTCCTCCCGGGCCAGCGGCTTGCGCCACACGCCAGGCTTGGGGCTGGGGACCCATTCGGCGTTGCTGCTATCAATAACTACGCGCTGGTCGAAGTTCATGTTGAGCATAATGACGTTCAGTACTTCTAGGTTTTGCAGGTACGGGATGATGATAACAGTAAAGTGAAATGCCATTTGTATGGCGGTCAACGGTGTTGCGGCACTGGCTTGCGGCTATTGTACCGACGGATCGATTGGCCAGTCTGCGGCGTCGCGGCTGTCCAGCGGCAGCACCGTATCGTCGCCACCCCAGCGCGCCCGGTAGCTGCCGTCGGCATCAAACTGTTCGGTTTGCCTGGCCAGGTTGAAGTGGCGACCGCCGCGGGGATCGGCACCGACCCCGGCGATGTATTGCCAGTTGCCCCAGTTGGAGCCGACGTTGTAGTCCAGCAGTTGGTGTTCAAACCAGGCAGCGCCATAGCGCCAGTCCAGGTTCAGCTCGTTGACAAAACAGCTGGCGACGATCTGTCGGCCGCGGTTGGACAAATAGCCGGTTTGCTGGAGCTGATGCATGCAGGCATTGACCAGCGGATAGGGTGTGCTGCCGGCGCACCACATCTGATAGCGGTCCGGGAAAAAGCAGGTCAGGGGCCGCCGCTTTGCCGTGCCTTGCAGGGTGAACAGCCGAACTCCGCGATCGCGGGCCAGCCACTGGAAATACTCGCGCCACAGCAGTTCCACGTAGATCCAGTAGGACGAATCGTTGCGCCCGTACTGTGCCTCAAAATTGGCCAGGGTAGCTTGCAGCCGACGCGGGGACAGGCAGCCGCTGTTGAGCCAGGGCGACATTTTGGTGGAGTGGTCCCACCCGTCCAGGGCGTTGCGTACCTCCTTATAGGAATGGGGCAAGGCCGATTCGAAATAGCTGTCCACATGCGTCTGTGCGGCGTGTTCGCCGCCCTGGAATTCGTTTTGACTGATCCCGGCGTCGGGAAGTGGGCCGAACACCTCAATTCCTGGCCCGCTACCTGCGAATTCGGCTGGCGGGGGCGGCAGCCACTCCGGGCGAGCCAGCGGGGTATCGACTGGCAATTTCTCCGCTTTGCGCCGGAAGCGGGAATAAGTGGCCGGCATATCGCCGACGGCAAATGGGAGCTGCGCGCTTGCGAACAACGTGGTTGTATCCACTGTGTCGACAGCAACAGCGGTTGCGGCGTCGCTCACCGTCTGCAGGGTTCTGATTTCGTCCCAGCCAAACTGCCGGGCGGTGACCAGGCGGTCGATTTGGCAGGCCTGAAGCAATTCTGGCAGGTCCTGCTCAGGATACGCGAAACGCACCTGCAGTTTTTGATTCAGGCTTTCCAGTGAGGTCGCCAGATCATCCAGCGCGGCGCGGATAAACTGCCAGCGATGATTGCCCATCGATGATAGCTGATAGCGATTCGCTCGGAACCAGCGTGGGTCGGCATAGTAAACAATGACCAGGGAATCGCTGTTGGCGGCGCGGCGTAGCGCCGGGTTGTCGTCCAGTCTCAGGTCGTTGGTCAGCCAGTAAAGGGTACGCATTATGTCCTCCGCTGAGGTCATACGGCCATCCGGTTGTTCTGGTTTGCGCACTGTGACACCGCTGGCAGTTGTCCATTGCCGCCGGCCTGACTACGTTGCGCCAGGGTAATGAGTCTGACTTGGCCCCGTCAGCAGGCGTGGCTAGAATGAACGACCTACTGTCGAGGAGACTGTAATGATTAATCGCCGTCGCTTTTTACTGAGCAGTACCGGGCTGTTGCTACTGCAAACTCCGCAATCCCTGTTGTCCGCGGCGGCATCAGGGCCGGTTTTCAGTCTTGGCGTGGCCTCTGGCTGTCCGCGGGAAAACCGGGTGATTCTATGGACCCGCCTGGCGCCGGATCCTCTGCACGGTGGCGGGATGTTGCCTGACGAAACCCAGGTCCGCGTTCGGGTATGCCGCGACGAGATGATGCGGGACACGCTCATCGACGCCAACATCACGGTGACGGCAGAGGAAGGACACTCGGTGCACTACCCGGCCGAGCAGCTCGCCCCGGGACGCGACTACTGGTACCAGTTTTATCACGGTGAAGAAGCCAGTGCCGTGGGCCGTACCCGCACGGCACCGGCAGGCAATGATGACGTCCCGGTGCGCATGGCTTTTGCCTCCTGTCAGCATCTGGAAACCGGCCACTTTGCTGCGTTTCGTGACATGGCCGAGCAGTGCCCCGACCTGATTGTTCATCTGGGCGACTACATCTACGAATATGGTCCTGGCGGCGCGGATCGGGTGCGTCAGCATCAGGGCCCGGAAACGCGGACCTTGTGGGATTACCGCAATCGCTATGCCCAGTATCGCCTGGACCCCCACCTGCAGGCTGCCCACGCCGCGGCGCCCTGGTTGATGGTGCCGGACGATCATGAGGTGGATAACAACTGGGCGGGCTATACCCCCGAGGACCCCGAGGAGCAAACCGACCTGGAGTTCCGGGTGCGCCGTTGGGCGGCATTGCAAGCCTACTACGAACACATGCCGGTGGAACGCCCGCCGCAGCTTGCTGGCCTGGATTCCGAGCTGCGCCTTTACGACAGCTACCGCTTTGGCCGGCAGCTGCGCATCCTGCTGATGGACACGCGCCAGTATCGTGATGATCAGGTGTGCAGTCAGGCATTTCCCTCGGCACCGCACTGCGACGCCCGCCTGAATCCGCGTCTTAACAAGCTGGGCAGGGCACAGGAGCAATTTTTCCAGCCGCTGCTTTCCGAGACCGAGGCGCGCTGGAATGTGCTGGCGCAGCAAACCTGGTTTACGTCATTTCGCTATCCGGGTAATGAATACAATATGGACCAGTGGGATGGCTATGCCGCCCAGCGACAGCGCATCAAGACCAAGCTGGCGGCGCCGGGGTTCAGCAACCCGGTGGTACTGAGTGGCGACTGGCATTGCGGTGCGGCGATGAATGTCCCGCTCGATGACGCCAACCCGGAATCCACGCCAGTGGCTGTCGAATTGGCCACCACCTCTATCTCATCGAACTGTCCCTGGTCTGCGGCTGTGGCAAGGGCGCTGCCCGGCAACCCGCAATTGCAGTACTGGACCGACAACCGGCGCGGTTATGTGCTGTGCGAATTCAATCGGGACCGTATGCAGGCAGACTATCGCCTGGTGGATTCTCCGACAGACCCCGGGTCTGCCGTGTTCCTGGACCGGCGACTTGAAGTGATCGCCGGCCGCCGCGGATTCGCTGGCTAGGCATGGCCGCCAGGGCGCAGGACATAATCAGTTGCCTAGCCAGAATTTGAGGTAATTGCCCGGGGCAGGGCATCGAAAAAGCTGATCCAGCTGGTCTCCCTGCGCGTTTGCAAGGCATGACCGTGACAACGCTATTAATAGGCCTCGGGTTCCTCGCCATCTCCATCCTGGCAGGCAGTATGGTGTTTTTTTCGGCGGTGATGGCGCCGCTGATCTTCATCAAGCTGGATATAGAGACAGCCGGGCGCTTCGTTCGCCAGGTGTTTCCCTGGTATTACCTGGCAGTAATTCTGCTTGCTGCGTTGGGTGCGTTATTCCTGGTGTGGGGATTGCCACTTAATGCCAGCCTGCTGGCCCTGGTTGCCGGTTCAGCCGTGTACTGCCGGCAGAGCTTGATGCCGGCAATTAACGCTTACCGCGATCAATCCCTGGCCGGCGATCGCCAGGCGACCCCGATATTTGAGCGCCTGCACCGGCGCTCGGAAATCATCAACGGTCTGCAAATCCTGGCGGTGTTTGCGGTTCTTCTGCATCTCGTTTTCGTGCCGATTCCCTGACGGCGCTGGCGGTTTGGCCCCAACAGGCAGTGCCTGTAGTTGGGAGTCTTCCGCCAGCAGTCCTGGGTCAGGATACTTGCGGTAGGAGACACTCCAGGTAGGACAGGTACGTCGGGACGCCAGGCGGATGACGTAGTGCCCGCCCAGTGGCTACTCCTGAACCAGAGTATGAATAGCCGCGATGTTCGCGCGATGAGCCAACTGGGTGGTCCGCGCAACAATCTCACCGAGTACACTGACCACGGTATCCAGATCCTGCGGTGTCGAAGGCAGTGCCTGGGCGGGGCCTGAGCGACTGTTGTCCGTAAAGCTGGCGCTGCCTATTCCGATCAGGCTTGCGGTTACCAGTGTCTCTGCCAACCTGATGTCGCCGGCCATGACGTGCAGTTGGCGGGCAAAGCCGCTGACGCTGTCTGCCAGTTTGCCAAGCTCATCGCCAGAATCATCAGCGGTGACCGTTGCCAGGTCGCTCGCCAGCCGGTGCGGGGCGTCGAGCCAGTGCGCTTCATGTCTGTTATTTGAATGAGTTCTCATTACTAATTATCCAGTGAAAACAATGCTCTAAATTGGTGTCTTCATTCGATTTGTTGGTGTCAGGCAGGTCTCGAAAGGGCTTTACACAAGGGCTTTGCATGAGGCCCTTATATGAGGCTCTTACATAAGGGCTCGCCGAAACTGCAGCTGCACACGGGAAAGTATTACGGCGGCGATGCGCTGGGGCTTGAGTGCGAGGGCAGCCGCGGCGAATCGGACAGATTCCTGCAGCTGTTGGGTAACGATTTCGCCGCACTTTTTCGACAAGTTTGTACAAGCAGGATGGGGGAACGTGCCGGATCGCGGGTTTGTGGCGCCAGAAACTGTAATAAAACGCAACATTGAAGGACAAATAACCCGCATTTGACCTATGCTTGCGCTCGCGCCGAGTGTGGGCCCGCGCGACAGTTTTACCGGAAGCCGTTGACTTGCTTGTAGAAAGTAGATTGCTTATCCTTCCTGCTGCCCGATCCCATGCGTCTGTCATACCCCTCAGCCCCGCCTGACGCTGTCTTAAAGACAGGTACGGCGACAGATCGGCATTCCGCGAATCAGATCCGTTCAGGTTCGGTTAAAGCGGAAAGAATTACAAACAAGATACCCGGAGAGTCCTAGATGTTAAGAAGCAAACGACTGATTTCCTCGTTCATCGTGAGTGTGGGTGCCCTGACCTGTGCCTCAGCAGTCTGGAGCCAGTCCGGTACCAGCGTGTACGAGGGCGATTGGCCGGACCACCATGGTTCCAAGACGGCGCATCGCTATTCGCCACTGGACCAGATCAATGCCGACAATGTGGGCTCCCTGGAAATCGCCTGGCGTTTTTCAACTGAAAAATTCGGACCGTCTCCGGAATTCAACAACACCTCAACGCCACTGGAAATAGACGGCGTGCTGTACATCACCACCGGTGCCACGCGGAATGTGCTGGCCCTGGATGCCACCAGCGGACAGCAGCTGTGGATGTGGCGTCCCGAGGAAGGGCAGCGCTACAACGATGCGCCACGCAAGGGTGCCGGCCGGGGCGTGTCCTACTACCGGTTTGGCGATCAGGAACGCATTCTGACCATCACCCCGGGCTTCCAGCTGGTATCGCTGGACGCCAGGACTGGTATCCCTGACCCTGATTTTGGCGACAATGGCTTTATCGACATGTTTGTCGGTCTGCGCAACGCCTATGAAGACGGCTACGACGACATTGATATTGGCTCGTCCATGCCACCTTTTGTCATGAATGATGTAGTCGTGGTCGGCCCGGCCCACCGGGTCGGCATGCGCCCCCGCTCCAAGACCAATGTAGTGGGTGACGTGCGCGGCTACCATGCCCAGACTGGCGAGCATCTGTGGACTTTCCACACTATCCCGGAACAGGGTGAGGTCGGCTTTGAAACCTGGCTGGATGACGGGGTTGAGTTCACCGGCAACGCGGGTGTCTGGGCGCAGATCTCCGGTGATCCGGAGCGCAACCACGTGTATTTACCAGTCGAATCCGCGACCGGTGACCGTTTTGGCGGTGACCGACCCGGTGACAACCTGTTTGCCAACGCCCTGGTGGCGCTGGACATCACCACCGGCGAGCGCGATTGGCACTACCAGCTGATTCACCACGACATCTGGGACTGGGATAATCCTTCCGCCCCGGTAGTTGCCGACTTGCCCAATGGCCGTGAAGTCGTCATGCAGGTTACCAAGCAGTCCTGGGTGTACACCTTCGATCGCGATACCGGCGAGCCAGTCTGGCCGATTGAAGAGCGTCCGGTTCCCGCTGGCGATGTGCCCGGCGAGTGGTACTCTCCAACCCAGCCCTACGTGACTCGCCCGGCGCCGTTTGATCGCCAGGGTTTCACCGAAGACGACATGATCGATTTCACCCCGGAACTGCGCCAGGAGGCCCTGGAAGCCGCCGCCGAGTTTCGCCTGAGCCCGTCACTGTATTCGCCGCCCTCGCTGGCCGAAGCGGATGATGGCACCATAGGTACCCTGAGTTTGCCTTCGGCTACCGGTGGCGCGAACTGGGAAGGTGCCGCCTATGATCCGGAAACCGGCATGCTCTATATCCCGTCACGTACCGCATTGTCTGCGCTGTCGGTAGCCAACGATGAAGACTCTGACGTGGCCTACAGCATGGCCTTCGGGGTACGCGTACCCCGGGTACAGGGCCTGGAAATCGTCAAGCCGCCCTATGGCCGTATCACTGCCATTGATATGAATAGCGGCGACCACGTCTGGATGATGGCCAATGCTGATACCCCGGAGCGGGTTGCCAACCATCCGGCACTGGAAGGTGTTGATATCCCGCGGACTGGCGTACCGACCCGAGCCGGACTGGTGTTGACATCCACGTTACTGTTCGCCGGTGAAGGCGGCGGTGGTCAGGGTGCCAGCCCGATCTTTCGTGCCTATGACAAGCAAACCGGCGAAATTGTCGCCGAAATCGATCTGCCCAACGTGCAAACCGGGCAGCCAATGACTTACGAGCACGACGGCGTGCAATACATTGCGATGTTCGTCAGCGGCAGCGGCGGCGCCACCGAGTTGGTTGCCCTGGCACTGCCGTAACACTGAATTATTTGAGGAGAACGAAGTATGCGAACCCTATTGACTCGTGCGGCAATTACCCCGGTTTTGTTTCTGGCCGGTATGCAGGCTGAAGCCGCTACCTGGGAGCTGGACCCCAACGAATCCCGAGTGGTCTTTCATTATTCCTATGAAGGCACTCCCTATGAAGGCGAATTCAAGAACATCACGGCCAGCTTTGATATTGACGCCACCCGACCGGGCGCCTGTGAATTTGCAGTGACGATTCCCATCGAGGAAATCAGCGTGGATTCTCGCGAAGTGAAGGACTACCTGCTTGATATCGAACTGTTCGATGTCGATCAGTTTCCAACGGCTACCTTTCGGGCTGAAAACTGCGAGCTGCAGTCCATGAACTCGTTTGTTGCTGACGGTACCCTGACGATTCGTGACGTTACCAAGCCAATGACTTTTCCTTTCGAATTCGAAATAGAGATGTACGACGGCCAGCCACGATTCCATCTGACCAGCGAAGTGACTATCCAGCGCCTGGAGTATGGCGTGGGACAAGGCTACTGGGCGAATACCGCTGCCATCCCCAACGACGTCGACATTGAGATCGACGTATACGCTTCACCACAGTGAGGCGAAACAGGACAAGTTAATGAATCAATCTTTGCTAAAAAAATCAGGCCGCATCGCGGCCTTCCTCGCCGGCGCAACGCTGCTGGTCTCCTGTGATCGACTGATCACGCCGAACTTCGAAACAGAAGTTCAGGAACTGCGCGGTGGTGGCTACACGCTCGATACCGATCACGCTGCCTTGTTGTTCAAGATTAACCACCTGGGTTTCTCTACATTCATCGGTCGTTTTGGTGATTTCGATGCCACACTGGATTTCGATCCGGAGAACATCGAAAACTCGCAGCTGGAAGTAATTGTCGAAACCGCATCTATCGATGTTAATTTGCCGGAGTTCTCAGAAGAATTGCGCGGTCCGAGCTGGTTCGATGTGGAGAATTATCCGCAGGCGATTTATCGCACCACGCGTTTTGTTGAAGCAGTGGACGAAGACACCTTCATCTTTGAGGGCGACATGACCCTGCTGGGACAAACCAACCCGGTCAACCTGGAAGTCAACTTCCACGGTGGTGGTCGCAATTTCCTGACGCGTCGTTACACGCTGGGTTTTTCCGGGGATATGAGCTTTATGCGCTCCGACTTCGGCCTGGATAACATGGTTTCCTTTGGTGTCGGTGATGAAATCGATCTGGAAATCCACGTCGAATTTCAGGACGCTGAACCTGACAGCTGAGTCTGGCAGCCCAGGCGAACCGGGTTAATACAGTCCGGCGAGCTGAGCCCGAAAGCTGGCCAGGGCCAGGCGCCTGAGACGAAAGCCAGCTAAAGCCTTGCAAGCTGGTAGCAGCCAGACGCAAAAAAATGAAAGCCGGAAGGAACTCCTTCCGGCTTTTTTTATTGGTTAGTGGAATTCCGGCTAATCAAGTTCGGTACAGGCGCCATGGCATCCCGCGACACAGGACCAGGCTGCACGCAGGGCAACAGATGTCCAGGCGTCAAAAGATCGAGACCATTGCCGGCTAGATGTTCCACGCGCTGGTTTCATGGCTGGCTTTGAGAATCAGCTACCGGTCATGTTACCGTCAAGCCAAAGCATCAAGCAGGAGGTATTTATGCAATCCGCTGAACGCACTGTCCAAGAAGTCATGTCATCGGAGTCGCGTTACATCAAACACGACACCACCATCGAGCAGGCAGCGAAGCTGATGTCCGATATCGATAGCGGCTTTTTACCTATCAGCGATGAAGACGAACGCAAACTGGTCGGAGTCGTCACCGATCGCGATATTGTAGTCCGTGCGGTAGCCGAGGGAAAAAAGCCCGGCGATACCCCAGTAATCGACTGCAAGAGCGACAAGGTGCTGTACTGCTACCAGAGCCAGCCGCTCAGCGAAGCAGTCGCTAGCATGCAGAAGCAACAGGTCTGGCGCCTGGTGGTCCTGGACAATGACTCCGATAAAAACCTCGCTGGTATCATATCGGTCGGCGACATCATGCGCGCCGGTGAGTACGAGAAAGCGAAGGCGGTAGCGAAAGATATTGAAGACGCAGCTGCCTGACACACCATCCTCGCCACTTGCCGCGGCCATCGCGATAACGCGCTGGTCGCGCGAGTGGCAACTGATTAATTCCCTCTCAATCTGCCAGGCATTCGAAGCGAGCTGTGAGTAAAGACAAGCCGACTGTTTACTGGTCCAGGCTCACCGACAAGATGGAGCCGCCGGTATTTTTCGGCTCTGCGCTGACCGTCATTGCATTTTGTCTGTTTGGCGGTTTCTTTACGTCCACCGCCAGCCGTTTTTTCGAACGACTGCAAACATCGGTTGTTGACTATTTCGGTTGGTACTATGCCCTGGTGGTCAGCGCCCTGTTGCTGTACTCCCTGTGGCTTTTGTTGAGCCGCTATCAAAGCGTGCGACTTGGCCCGGCTGACTCAAGTCCGGGATTCAGCTACTGGTCCTGGTTTGCCATGCTGTTCAGCGCCGGAATGGGGACCGGCATCGTCTTCTGGGGTGTGGCTGAGCCACTGTACCACTATGCATCGCCCCCTTCCGGTGACGGATCAACGCCCGAGGCGGCGGCGCTGGCCATGCAGTATGCGTTCTTTCATTGGGGGCTGCATGCCTGGTCAATCTACGTAATTTTTGGCGCCGCGCTGGCCTATTTTCATTTTCGACTGGACCTGCCGCTGGCACCGCGATCCATTTTCTATCCCCTGCTCGGCGAGCGTATCAACGGCTGGATCGGACACCTGGTAGATATTCTTTGCACGGTGGGAACGCTTCTCGGGGTTGCCACTTCCCTTGGGCTGGGTGCCATGCAGCTCAATAGCGGAATTGCCATGTTCAGCTCTGTGCAAACCAGTATCGTCGTGCAGGTCGTGTTGATTGCCATCATCACGTCTATTGCCCTGGTATCGGTGGTGTCCGGAATCCA
The DNA here is from genome assembly GCA_965212375.1 of uncultured Pseudohongiella sp. GTDB lineage: Bacteria > Pseudomonadota > Gammaproteobacteria > Pseudomonadales > Pseudohongiellaceae > UBA9145. The sequence goes on from OZ243108.1 coordinate 1,216,607, forward strand.
GGCTGGTATCCGGCGTCTGAGTATTATTAACCTGAGTGCCTCCGGTGCCCTGTTGCTGTTCGTGCTGTTGGCAGGGCCGACGATTTATATTCTTGAAACCCTGGTAGGCAGCCTGGGCCTGTATCTACAGAATCTTCCGCGCATGAGTCTGTGGGTCGATTTCACCGAATCCGGAGACTGGCAATCCAACTGGACCTTTTTCTACTGGGGATGGTGGATATCCTGGTCACCTTTTGTCGGTATTTTTGTTGCTCGCATCTCGCGGGGCAGGACCCTCAGGGAATTTGTGTTCTGTGTGCTGTTGATTCCGTCCCTGGGCACCTTTGTCTGGTTCGCCGTATTCGGCGGTGCGGCGCTGCATACCGAAGTCATGGGTGAGGGTGGCTTGCTCAATACCGTGCAGGAAGACGTCGCCGTCTCCCTGCATGCGCTGCTGCAAACGCTGCCCCTGGCCAATATCACCATGGTGTTTGCCACCCTGGTTATTGTCATCTTTTTTGTGACCTCCTCTGATTCCGGTTCATTGGTGGACGATATGGTTACCAGTGGCGGCCATCCGGATCCGCCGCGGGCGCAACGGGTGTTCTGGGCGGTGTCCGAAGGGGCGGTGGCCGCTATCCTGCTGATGGTTGGTGGCCTGCAGGCGATTCAACATGCCTCTATTGCGATGGGGTTTTTAATGTCGCTATTGCTGGTTGCCATCTGCATTAGTTTTGCCCGTTCACTGAGCAACGAGCCGGTCGGCAGGCAAGGTAAAGCAAGTAAAGCCCGGGCCGACCAGGCAAAGGTCGACTAGACAAAGGGCGGCAATACAACGTTCAGCCGCAAAAAGCAGGAAAGCTTGGAAAAAGGGCGCAAGCAGGTGAAGCTTGCTTAAATTCTGCGCAGATCTGCCGTATTATTTGGGGAAAGTAATCGCCAGCCAAGCGAACCTGTCCCTTGACCATGATCCCGATGCAGCGATTTTTTGCAGCGTGCCTGCTGGCAGTAGTGCTGATATGGAGTAGTGGGCCGCTTGCGGCACAAACTCCGGTGTTGCAGGTATATACCGAGGTTCGCAACAACCAGGAATTAACCATCAACAGCGCGGGAGAAACGCTGGTGGATAATCCCGCGACACGGTTGCTGGCGGCGCTGATGGCCGAAGCGGGCCTGCAGTACCAGCTGCGGGTGTACCCCTGGGCTCGCATTCAGCAGGGGCTGGACAATGATCCGAATGTGCTGGCATACCCGGTGACCAGGACGGTATCGCGCGAACAGCGCTGGCTCTGGGTAGGCGAAATTCAACCACTGCGCTATTACCTCTACGGTCGCCGCGATCATGCCGAGCGATTACCGCGCAGTCTTGATCAGGCGCGAGAACTGCGAGTCGGAACGATTCAGGGCGATGTCATCGACAGCTATTTGGCCAGCAAAAACTTCACGCGGCTGGTGCATATGACCGATGTGTCTCGAGCGCCGTTGATGCTGATGCGGGACCGTTTTGAATTGTTTGCCATGGGTGCCCACCGGATTCCGGAGTATGCCGAGTTGCATGGCTTCGATATCGATAGCCTGATTCCAGCCGTGCCGTTGTCTGACATCTCCACCGCCCTGTTTTTTGCCCTGAGCCGTAATTCCGCGCCAGAGCTACTGGCACGATTGTCGGCGGCTTACCAGAAGATCGTCGCCGACGGTACCTTCACCCGCACTATGCAAGGCCAGATAGCGTTACCCTGAGCCAGTCACCGACCATGGATTTGATCGCGTCGGCAACGACGACTGCGGCACCCAGGTGGACAGGCTGGCCCACATTCGCAACAATTCACATCCACACTGCGCACCGCAGGATGTATTTGTGACGCTTAGATCCCTGTATGAATGGGTAGAAGAACGCAGCCGGCTATTCCGGCTGTTTGTGCTGTTATTGATCGTAGCTTCCATGCTGCTGTCTGCGGCAGTGGTCTACCGCACCGGTGGGTCCTTCGTGGTCTATACACACACCATGTATGTGCCCGTGGTGCTTGCTGGCCTGGTGTTTGGTGTTTGGGGTGGCGTACTGGCCGCGCTGGTGGGTGGGGTCATGCTGGGACCCTTTATGCCCCTTGACGTGGTGACAGGTACCCCACAATCGACATTGAACTGGACTTTCCGGCTAATCTATTTCCTGCTGATCGCCATTATCGTTGGCGGCTCTTCTGAGCTGATCAAAGGCTACATCAATCAGATTCGCTGGCGCTTGTTGCATAGCGGCACCAGTGAACTACCAAATCGCGAAGCACTGACCCGGGCTGTGGATCGTATTCTCAGGCAGCGTGAGCTTACCGCCGAGGAAGGCAAGAAGGCGGCGGCGGTGCAATCGCTGTACCTGATCGACATTGTCAACCTCAACGAGTTGTCACTGAAACTGGGTACCGACTTTGAGCCGGTGGCAATCGATTCAATCATCAATAGCCTGCAGTCCCGCCTGCCAGCCGACGCTGAACTCTACCAGGTGCGCACCAATCGCTTTGCCATACTTAATCCGGCATCCGGGACTGAAGTTGAGCGCGAACTGGCGGACGTGGTGGACCGGGTAGTAAACACGCCGGTGAACTTTGAGGGTATTCCGCTATTGCTGCACTGTGTGTGGTCTCTGGTCAGTCTTGATGACGAAGACCTGACAGCCAATGACTACATGCGGCGACTGGAAATGGCGCTTAATGAAGCACAGCAGCGCAAGCTGCATTATTTCAAATACTCCCGTTCACTCAGTCTGACCTCGAAATATAACCTGGAAATTCTTGGCCTGCTCAAGCATGCGCTGGATGAAAATAGCCTCGGGCTGCGTTTCCAGCCCAAGTACCGCTTGAGCGACCAGAGTATCCGCGGTGTGGAGACGCTGCTGCACTGGTCTGATCCCAGTCGTGGCGTGATACCCACCGGTGAATTTATTGGCCTTGCTGAAAACAGTCTGCTGGTGACCCCTTTAACCTTGTGGGTTGTCGAAAAAGCGGTGTCGGAACTGACTGCCCTTGAAAAAGACGGTCATCAGCTCAGTTCAATCGCAGTTAATATCTCGGCAACCAATCTGGGCCACAAGGCATTCGTTGACGGGGTAAAGGATATTATTCAGCGCTACCAGCTACCAGCCGGAAAGCTTGAGCTGGAACTCACGGAAAGTGCTGTGGTATCTGACCTGGATGTGGCGGTCGCGGCACTGACTGAATTGGCCGATCACGGGGTCACGATTTCCGTTGATGATTTCGGGACCGGATTCAGTTCCTTGCAGTATCTCGATCGCCTGCCGGTATCGGCGGTTAAAATCGACCAGAGCTTTATTCGTACCATGCTCAGCAACGACAACAACCGCTATATTGTTGAGTCCACCGTGGCCCTGGCACACAAGCTGGGGCTGGAAGTGATTGCCGAAGGTATTGAGTCAATGGATGTGGAGCGAGCACTACTGTCGGTGGACTGTGATTACGGACAGGGATACCTGTTTTGCAAACCATTGACCATGGAGAAACTGCGGCTGTTTCTGCAGCAAAAGGGCGAAGCAGCCTGACCTGATTTGGACCGAGCAGTGTGGTCAATCGGCGTCCAGGCTGATGCTTCGGTCAGGAGTGGCCGGGCGCCCATGGGTGATGGCGTGAACCATATGGTGCAGCACCGGGCTGGTAACTCCGTTACCGTCCTGAAGAAAGTATCCATGCCCCACGGGACTGTCGAAGCGGTTATTGAAGCTGGAGCAATCGATCTCGTGAACGTTGCGCGGTGTTTTTTCGAGATCTTCCGGTCCAGTCATGCCGAGCCGCCGCGACAGGGTTTTCTCACCGACATTCGCCACTTTACTGGCAGGCATGGCAAAGTCGTCAAAGGCGTAATAGACAAATACATTGCGTGCGCTGTCGGTAATGAATTGGCCATCGCGGCCTTTCTCCAGAGACTCGTTTTTGATATCCGGCGCCGCCATGAATACATTGCGAAACAGGCTTGGCATTTGCCCGCCGGATTCCTTGATGGCCCATTCGCTCAGCGCGCCGCGAAGCACCCGGTTGCCCATGGAGTGGGCTAACACGTTGATGCGCCGGTAGCAGGGATCCTCCTGCTGTGCCTGCTGGTGACGCCAGCTATCAAATTTCCCCAACAGCCGCGCGAATCCATTGGCGCTGGCATCAGCGGCGCGCCGGTCATCCCAGTAGTCATCGGCAATGGCGATGATGGAGTCATCATCACAGGGCCAGATCAAGGGCACCACCAACACCTGCTGTGGTGCTTCATTGTCCAGTAGTGCCTGCAAGGTGGCAGCGTTCCTGAATATATGGTCTTCCATATTGTTGTTGAAGCCATGAATGTAGAGCAGCAATTGGGTATCTGGCCCAATGCTGGTCTTCAGGCGCTGAAAAAAGTCAGCGCTTCCCACTTCGGTGTATTCATCCACAGCGTGGCGCTCGCAGAAATAGATATAACGCGAGACATCGGTGTTCTGCAGGTCAAAACTGAGTGGTCGATTCTTGCGAAAACGCACGGATTGGCGGGGGCTGCGGTTGGTAACGAAGAGCATGGCTAATGGTCCTCCGGGCGCGCTTCAATGGGCCGGGAAGAAGGCGCATTGATTAATATTAACCGTAAAGTCAGTAACTTGGTAAAGGGTAAAATCTAGCACAAAGCGGGGGCCATGCCCACGGCTCCTGTCGTGCGAATTCTCCTGCGTCACCGCCGCAGGAAAGCAAACGGCAGTGGCGAATTTGCTGTCATATAGCGTTCATAGTTCGGTCATACACTGCACTGTGAATTCTTCATAGCCGGGAAGCGTTATGCGCCTGGATTCTATCCGCCACCGACTGCTGGCCATCATTGTCATTTTCCTGAGCAGCATGACACTGCTGGTTATTCTACAAATTTATAGCGTCAATCGGTTGTTCGGCGTCCAATCCCATGCTGACTTGTTGACCGGCCTGAACATCGAGCTGCTGCAATTGCGGCAGCACGAAAAGGATTTCTTGCTGCGTCGTGAAATCAGCATGCAGGCGCTCAACGAGGCGACTCGCCGCCTGGCCGAATACGAGAACGCTGGGCACCGATAGCACAGGTCAGGGATTCCCTGGCTGCTGATGATCCCTCGTGCGGCGTTTTATCTGAAATCTGTCAACCTCGCTCATCATTTTCCGATGGGCTGATTTCAGTCACTACAATTTGACCCTCTGTTAGACGCCATTTGATGTTGTGGTGATACAGGCTCATTCCGTACTGCTTGTCGTCAGTTTCTTTTACCCGCCAGGCCGGACGTGGATCCTGGTGCAGCACCGACTCGATCAGCTCGCGCAGACTGCTACCCTCGGCGCCAAGTGAATCCAGCATATGGTTCGCGGCGTCGCTGAATACCACAGGCAGCTCGTGTCCGGGACGCTCGACGGCAAACCCTGAGCTGGCGTCGGCGACAATGTCGGCATAGGGCACATAGGGTTTGATATCCAGTATCGGGGTGTGATCCAGCAGGTCGACACCACCGACCCTGAGCTCCATGCGACCCTGCTCGTTGCTGTAGCCCAGGTTGCGCACCACCGACAGTCCTATTGGGTTGGGCCGAAAAGGTGACCGGCTGGCGAACACGCCAACTCGTTCTTTGCCGCCCAGTCGTGGTGGTTGCACCGTCGGTGACCAGCCCTGGTCGGCGACCCCGTGAAACACAAATACCAGCCACAAATGGGAAAACTCATCCAGAGCTCGCAGGCTGTTGCTGTCGGAATAATCCGGCGCAAAGACGATAGTTCCCTCGGCTTCGGGGACCAGATTCGGCTGTCTGGGGATGGCAAATTTCTGCCGGAACGGCGTGCGAATGCTAGCAATTGCGGTGAATTTAAAATCCATGTTCCATGGGGTTCCTGATCGCGTGAGTCTGGAAGCAGCATAGTCGCTTCCCAACCCGCGAGGCAAATTCGGGTCAGGTAGAACAAGAAAGGAGAGTCACGATCCCAGGCCGTGCACTAGCCAACAAATGGCACGGTACTTGCGACTAATTCGCGGGCTGCCCGCAGGGCGTTAATCAGGTAATTTCCTGTGCTGGTCTGCCCTGTATTTACCCACATCCTGTTATCCCTGCCGCGCCGTGAACAGCACTGGTGCACAGTAGCAGTTCTATAAGGAATTCAAGCGTGTCGCTTAGTGTTTTTGACCTTTTCAAGATTGGCGTAGGGCCCTCGTCCTCCCATACCGTGGGGCCCATGCGCGCCGCCCGCAGCTTTGCCGTGGACCTGCAGCGAGTCGGGTTGCTGGAACGATGTACCCGCATCGACGTTGAACTGTTTGGCTCCCTGGGGGCTACCGGTGTCGGCCATGGCTCGCCCCGGGCGATTATGTTGGGGCTGATGGGCGAGAAACCGGAAACCGTACCGGTTGAAAAAATCGAGGAATGGGTCGAGGCCATTCAGCGGCAGAATGCTCTACAGGTCATGGGCGAGCAGTCCATTGCATTCGATCCAGAGCAGCAAATAGTCCTTAAAGGCGAAGAGAGTCTGCCGGCTCATCCCAACGGGATGCGCTTCACCGCGCGAGATGAAGCCGGGACGGTGCTGCGTCAAAAATGCTATTACTCGGTGGGCGGTGGATTTGTCGTCGCCGATGGCGCGGATGCTGATGACCCGGTAGTGACGGACGAGGCGACACTGAGTTTGCCGTTTTCCACGGGCCGCGAACTGCTCCAGCTGTGTGCCAGGGAGCGGCTGCAGATCAGCGACATCATGCTGATCAATGAGCAGGCGTGGCGTTCGGTTGAGCAGATCAATACCGGCCTGGATCAAATCTGGGCCACCATGCATGCCTGTATCGAGCAGGGTTGCCGCGAAGTGGGCTTTTTGCCGGGTTCGCTGAAGGTCAAGCGCCGTGCCGCCAGCCTCTACCAGACTCTCAAATCGCAGTCAGAAACTGGCGGTGCTGACACGCTGAGCCAACTGGACTGGGTCAGCCTGTATGCCATTGCGGTCAACGAGGTCAACGCTATGGGCGGGCGGATGGTAACCGCACCGACCAACGGCGCGGCGGGAATTATTCCGGCGGTGCTGCGTTACTACATGGATTTCCACCCCTCAGCCAGCCCCGAACAAATGCGGCGCTTTCTACTCACAGCAGGGGCAATTGGCATTCTTTACAAAATCAATGCGTCAATTTCCGGCGCCGAAGTGGGTTGTCAGGGTGAAGTGGGCTCGGCCTGCTCGATGGCCGCCGGGGCACTGGCGGAAGTGATGGGTGCGACACCGCCGCAAGTGGAAAATGCCGCAGAGATCGCCATGGAACACAATCTGGGATTGACCTGTGACCCGATCAACGGGCTGGTTCAGGTGCCCTGTATTGAGCGCAATGCCATGGCGGCGATCAAGGCGATCAGCGCTGCCCGTATGGCGTTGAAAGGCGACGGCACCCACTATGTGTCGCTGGATCAGGTAATCGCCACCATGCGCGAAACCGGTCGCGATATGCAGGCCAAGTACAAGGAAACCTCAACCGGCGGCCTGGCGGTCAATGTCACCGAAGTTCCGGTATCGATTATCGAGTGCTAAGGGTTTGTGAACCGGGGCCTAGTCGCTGACTGGAGACGGCTCAGGGAGACTGCTTAACACCGGTTCTGCCATGGCGGTGGGCTGGCTCAAGATATCCGCCAGCACGTTCCACTGTGATGCTGACTGCGAGCTGGCCTGATTGGCGATAAAACTGGTCAGTGCCTGTTCGGCCAGGGTATAGCCCACCGCGTAGGCACCAAACTGGTCGACAAAATCCAGCAGGCCCTTGGGGCTGGCCACCAGCGCGTCCCGTTCCAGGCGCAATGAGGCGGCCATGAGCGGTAACTCGCCATCGGCGTATTCCTGCAGAGTGGGGATGGTGGCAAACCCAAGGCTGGTGACCAGCTCATGAACCCGGGCATAGGTGTCGATTTCATCGCTTGCCAGACCCGCCATGGGAAACAGGACGTCACGTTCGAACGCCAGGCGCTGCGACCAGGGCATGGCCAGGTCCACTGCGTATTCGGCAGCGGCTTCACGCAGTACCGCCTGGGGCGAACGCAACAGGGTCAGTTGTGCAGCCAGCGGCAGCGGCTGGGCCGCAGCAGAGTCCAGCAGCAGAAATTGAGCGTGGTGGCCGGGATAACCTTCGTGGCAGGCGACGTCGATCATCGAGCCGATATAGCCAAGCGTGAGCGGGTTGATCTGCAGCAGGCTCTGGCCATTACCCTGATAGCGGTGCCAGGGGCTACTGACATCCCGGGTCCACTCCACTTCGAGCGTCTCGTTAGCCGGCAGCGTCCAGTGCGCGGTGGTCGCTTCCCGGCAGGCAGCCAGAGCGCGGTCAAACACTTCCTCGCGCTGGTTCAGGGGCACCTGGTGGCGTGCCTGAAAACTGGCAACCCGAAACGGCAGGCTGCCGGTGCCTGGAAGCAGGGTATTCAATTCCTCAATAATAGCCTCGCGGGTCAGGTCAGCCTCGGTGGGGGGGCGGCTTATTATTTCCACCCGTCCGCGGTCATCCAGCCGGGTGCGCTCCGGTAACTCGGCCAGCTTCAGGCCGAACAGCAACCCGGTTTCCCCGGCAAAACTGAGCTGCTGCGGATCCTGGAGAAACGCAGTCACATTGATCAATTGTTGCAGCCTGGCAGCAAGCAAATCCGGGCCGCCGGGGCTGTCCAATTTCAGTTCATTAACCTGGGTTAGCAGTTGTTCTGCTTCGGACTGAATAGTCGCCAGCGACAGATCGCGGCCGCGGATTGAATCCGGGCCAAAATAACTGTCCACCTCACCTTCCTGAAACTGCTCAAGACTCAGCGCCAGTGTCAGGTAGTCCTCGGAGTAGTTCCGGTATTGCTGCTCCGGTGATGACGGCAGCAGCAACCAGATCAGAATGCCAGCACCGAGCAACAGGGCCGGCAGGATTAACTTCTGGGGCAGGGCTTTGGATTGTTCAGACATAGGGCAATACGGTCCAGCTGGTTTTGCTTTGCAAGGTTATTCGGTACGCAGGGCATCAATGGGATCTAGCAGCGAGGCACGGCGCGCCGGATAGCTGCCAAACACCAGTCCCACCAGCGCGGCAATTCCCAGTGCCAAAGCCATGCTTTCCAGGGACACGGTGGTAGGCCAGTTCAGTGACCAGCCCACCAGCTCGGCCGCCACCAGGCCAAGTATCAGGCCAATGATGCCGCCGAGCATGCTCAGGGTAGTGGCCTCAATCAGAAACTGCAGAGCGACGTCGTTGGAGCGCGCGCCGGTGGCCATACGCAAGCCAATTTCCCGGGTTCGCTCGGTGATGGAGACCAGCATGATATTCATGATGCCGATGCCGCCGACGATCAGTGAGGCACCGGCGATGCTGGCCAAAAGTGCGGTCATGGTGTTGCTGGCCCGGTCCAGGGTATCGGCCATTTCTTCCAGGGTGACTTCATCAAGGCGCGGCAGGTTGGCCAGGGCAAACGCCGCCGCCGGCGTATAAAGCCCCTTGGTCAGCGCTTCGGCAGCCTGGGTTTCCACCGTAAAGTCATCGGGAATGGATCCTGCGGAACCTTGTTGGGCCAGGTAGCCGGACTGGGCTGCCGCGCCGTCCTCGGTAATCAGGTCGTGGCGTTGCCGCAGCAGTGACTTGATATCCTCGGCAATGCGGGAAGATTCACCGGCGCGCTCGGCCGCGACGGTAATGGAATCCAGGTGTTCAATACCCAGGCTGTTCTGCAGCGTCTGCCAGGGAACGAATAACACCTCGCCATGATCCTCCGCCTGGCCATCCGTGACGCCGACGATTCGGTAGCTGACGTTTCGTACCTGGACAATCTCGCCCACCGGGTTGGTATCGGCGCCAAAAATCTGGGTTGCCAGGGTGCTGCCGATGATTGCCGAGGCCTCATCGCTGGTTCGGAACATGGTGCCCGGTGCAATGTTCCAGGAATAAATCTCGGCGAATTCCGGGGCAATGCCCTGAATACGGCCAAACACGCGCTGGTCATTGGCGGCCAGAAAGGTGCGGTTGCTGTTGCCGGGGCTGATGGCGTCAATCCCCGGAATCGAAGCCTGGATCGCTTCGCCGTCCTCCGGGGTCAGGGTAGTGGCAGCACCGCGGCCGGAGAGAATGCCGACGCTTTCGCCGCCGCGGGTGTAATTACCGGCGCGCACGTACACGATGTTGGTGCCAGCCGAGGTGACCTCACTCTGCACCGAGGCGCGGGCCCCGGTACCGAGTGCGATCATGGTCAATACTGCCGCCACGCCAATGATGATGCCGAGCATGGTCAGTACCGTGCGCATACGGTTGCGGTTCAGGGAGCGAATCGCCAGCTTCAGGTTTAGAGGCAGCATGGCCAACATGGTTATTCCTCACGTCTCTCGGTAGCCAGTCGATGGTCAGACAGTAATCCGGCCGGTCTCAGGGCTGTTGTTACGGGTTAATTAATTCAGTGCCAGTCAGAACGGTTCATTAATAAATCATCTATTCAATAATCTTTGGCTGGAGTTTTACTCAGCTTTCAGAGCCACCACGGGATCCAGCTCCGCAGCCCGTCGCGCCGGGCCATAGCCAAAAACGACTCCGGTCAGGGCTGCCATGGTGATGGCAATGAGCAGCATCAATGGGGAAATGGCGGTGGTCCAGTCCAGCAAATGGCGGGCAGCAAGCAAGCCTGCTGCGCCCAGCGTCAAGCCAATGAGTCCGCCCAGGGCGGCGAGGGTCACGGCTTCTACCATGAACTGGACCAGGACATCGCGCATCCGCGCCCCGAGGGCCATGCGCAGGCCGATTTCGCGGGTTCGGGCGGTGACCGACACCAGCATGATGTTCATGACGCCAATACCGCCGACCAGCAGGGATACCGCGGCGGCGCCGCTGAGCAAGTAAGTAAAAGTCCGGCCGGCCTGACGCAGGCTGGTGGCCATTTCTTCCCATGACGCCTGTTCAAATTCAATGATGTTGCCATGTACCGCGCGCGCCAGGCGCGGATCCATACCCTGTCCGGGCATGGCGGAAAGTGACTGGGTTTCGACCCGGAAATCGTCCAGGTACTCATCGGGAAGCTGGCGCAGTTCACGCATTGCGGCGCGGATCGCCTCGGCGACTTCCGTGGTTTTTCCCACCGAGGCCGAGCGTACCTGGATAGCATCAAACTCGTCGCGCTCCAGGATGCGCATGGCAGTACCCAGGGCGACGTGGACGCTGGGGACAATGGCCGACGCATCATCACTGCCAGTATCGATCAGCCCAACGATGGTGAACTGTTCATTGCCCAGGGTCAGCTTCTTGTCCAGGGCCGAGGTCTCTGGCCAGAAACGCCTGGCCACCGACGGACTGATCAACATGGTGTTGTCGCCGCGTTCGTGCTCCCGCTCGGAGATGTAGCGTCCCTCCACCAGGCTCCAGCCTTCCATTTCCGGCCAGGCTGGCTGAAAGCCAGTCACGCTGACGGTTCGCACCAGTCGCGTCGGGCTGTTCTGCAAATTGATATTACCGGTGATGGTGGCGGCGGCGCTGCGGACATCGGTGATGCCGGTACTGACCATCTCCAGTTCGGCTGGACGCAGCGGCAGCGCGGGCGAGCGGACCTTCGACTGTGTGGGACGTGTGGCACGTTCTCGAGCAGCGCGCATCGCGGCATTTTGCTCGAATGACACATCACCGAATCCTTCTTCGCCAAACGAGCCTTCGGCCAGCTCACCGCCGCTGCTGTCCTGCTGCCCGGCAGTGTTCAGGGCCACGGGCCGGAAGTTGCCCGAGCGAATGGTGATCAGGGTCGGGCCAGCGCTTTCAATCTGGGTTTCGATCTGGCGCTGGGCGCCAAGGCCGAGCCCGGAAACTACCAGCACCATGGCAATGCCAATACTCATGCCGGACAGCGTGAGCGCTGCCTGCAGACGATTTTGCAGAAGCGACTTGAGGGCTAGCTGAACATTGGTAAACATAGGCGGTTAACCGGCGCAGTCATTCTCGCAGTCTTGCTGCGGCATGTTGTCATGGTTCATTGGCATACCAGTAGTCGCGTCATCCATCGGCATGTCGTGCATAGGCATGTTCATCGGCTCTTCTTCCGGGAATACCGCGGCAGGAATATCCAGCACAAAAGGTTCGCCCTGGAACAGGAAAGCTACCCGGACAATGGTTTCCGGATCTTCCACGGGAGTGCTTTCACCCTGCCAGGCTTCGCCGGAATCGCTGATGGTCATATATACAGATTCGATGTTGTTACCGGCCCGCTCAATCTCCACGGCCACGTCGGAGACCACCGCAGCGGGCAGGGGAGTGCGCTGGGGATCGCTGTAATATATTTCCACGCCGCCTTCGTCGGGGACAACGATCTCGAAATGCATCTCCAGAAACATCATCACGAAGCCACCGTGGCGCGAGCCATGGTCTTCATGAGCCACCACTGATGCAGCAGCCACAAAGCCCAGAAATAACAGGGCGGCCTGGCACTTTCTGATCAATCCAGGTGTGGCGCGAGCGATAAGGCTATTCATGATGCAGGGCTCCAATGGGGTCGAGTCGCGCCGCCTTGCGGGCTGGATATAGACCGGACAGTACGCCCAGTACCGCGGCGACGATAATAGCCAGCACAGTCGACAGGATAGAGACGTCAGTGGACCATTCCAGGATGCCTTCCAGGCTGCCGGCAACGAGGAAACCGGCAGCGGCGCCGATAATGCCGCCCAGCAGACTGAGAATGACAGCCTCAATGACAAACTGCATGGCGATGTCCTTGCCCCGGGCGCCCATGGCCACCCGCAACCCGACTTCCCGGGTGCGCTGGGTGACCGACAGCAGTAGCAGATTGGCGACACCGATGCCGCCCACCATGAGCGATACCGCAGCGACGCCAGCCAGCAGAGCCATCATGGTTGAATTGGCCCGTTCCAGGGAGCTTGAGAGCTGGGCGATGGTGACGTTATCGACACTGTCCATATTGCCAGCCACGATGCGCGCAACCTGGGGCGGTAAGCCGTTGCCGAGAATCTGTTCGGCCTGGGTTTTGACGGTGAAATCATCCGGCATTTGTTCGGTGATGCCGTGGCGCTGGCGAAGCAGTTCGGTGATCTCGCTGGCCACCGTGGTGGTATCACCAGCCGATTGGGTGGTCACAGTAATGGTGTTCAGCTTGCTCAGGTTGAGCAGGCGATGCACGGTTGAGACTGGCACATAGACCGCATCGAACTGATCGTCACCGGCGGCAGGCTGGGTGACCCAACTGCGGCTGCCAATTACCCCGGTAATGGTAAATTCCTGATTCCATAATTCGAGACTGTCGCCCACCGGGTTGTAGTCGCGGCCAAACAGGCGGTCCGCTACCACCTGTCCAATCACCATGACCTGCTCGGCAGTGTCGAATTCACTGCGGTTAAAAAACCGGCCGCGGGGGAAGGTCCAGCCGCGCCGAATTTCGGGCAGATCGGGTTCGGTGCCGTGCAGACGGGTAAACCAGCTGCGGCCACCGTCCGGTAATTGGACCCGGGCATTTTCGTGCACCCCGGAGGCGACAAACTGAACGCCATCAAGCTGGGTGAGAATCGCGTCGGCATCATCAAGGCTCAGGGTAGCGGCAGCCCCGAGGCCCGCCATGGTGTCACCCAGCCGTTCGGCGGCAGTAGGATGGTCGTGCAGGGCGTTAGGGTCGTCCTCGTAATGCATCTGACGGAACTGGACTCGTGACCCCCCACTTGCGGTGGCTTTCTCCGGTTCATACAGAGCCGGACGTATCATTTCTGCAAGATCCGGAGTCCTGGAATTTACCAGGTAGGGCGTAATGCTGTCCTCCGGTGCAAGGCTGCCATGGTCGGCCGGAGCGGCGCCAGCATCCTGGGAGCGTTCTACCTGGTAATTGCCTGCGGTCACCACAATCATGTTGGCACCCACCGCCATCAGCTGCTCGGTGATCGCCTGCTGCGCACCGCGGCCCAGGGCAATACTGGTGACCAGCGCGCCGACGCCAACGGTGACGCCGAGCATGGCCAGTATTCCCTGGACCTTGTTACGGCGCAGGGTCTGCAGGGCCAGAGCGAGAAAGTGAGGCATTTTCAGCATGACGCGACTCCTATTGTGGGGTACGGCTTGTGGGGCACAGCATCAGGAATAGCTTGTATGTGGGGGGTACGGTACATCTTTTATTCAGGCACCGGATACGGCAGCGATTTTTTCTTCGGGCATCGCTGCGGTTGGCGTGTTCTGCACGTCGCTGGTTATCAGGCCGTCCTTGATAGAAATAATGCGTGAGCCGTAGGCGGCGATTTCAGCTTCGTGCGTAATCAGGATAATAGTAATACCGCTTTTTTCACGTAGCTCCTGAAGGATGCGCATTACTTCCACACCAGTCCTGGAATCCAGGTTGCCCGTGGGCTCATCCGCCAGAATCAGGGACGGCTCGTTGACCAGGGCGCGGGCAATAGCTACCCGTTGCTGCTGACCGCCGGACAGTTGGCTGGGATGGTGTTCGGCGCGGTCCGACAGGCCCATGGCGTCCAGCGCCTTTAAAGCTCGTTCGTGGCGTTCCTGGGCAGGCATCACCGGTCGTGAGTAGAGCAGGGGAACTTCAACATTTTCGGCTGCCGTGGTGCGGGGCAACAGGTTGAATCCCTGAAAGACAAAGCCAATCTGTTTGTTACGGATATTGGCCAGTTCTTCCCGGGACAAGTTGGAGACATCCTTGCCGTTGAGCTGGTAGCTACCGCTGGTGACTTTGTCCAGGCAGCCAAGAATGTGCATCAGGGTGGATTTGCCGGAACCGGATGCTCCGGTAATGGTGACAAATTCACCGGGTTCAATATCAAGACTGACGCCGTCCAGGGCGCGCACTGAGTTATCACCCAGCTGATAAACGCGAGTGACGTCCTTAAGGGAAATGGCAGTATTGCTCAAGGTTTTGCTACCTCTGGTACGAAGTTGAATTCATGGCGCTGTGATTGCACGGGTATAACCGGTTCAAAAACAGCAGAAGGCCACGCTACCGACCAGGGTAGCGCAGCACTTCAAGCCGCCGGATCCAGGTAGTGGATCAGTGCGGGTGCCGAAGTTGTGGCTTGATACTCTAGTCGTCAGACGCGCCGTCGGGTTCGTTGAGACCGGCATACTCATAGATTACCTGGGCAATGGACTTCTCCATGCCAGCCATTCCGTAAGTATTACCCGCACCTTCGACTACGAAATACTCGTTGGCCGCGTGTGAGCCGCCACCGCCGCCGACATAGCCGCTGGCGATGGGAATATCCATCACGTCACCGGTAAACAGGTAGGCAGGCCAGTAACCGCCGAGGATGGTTTCCTCTACCACCGGATCGGCATTGCCAACTCCAAAGGTAGTACGCATTTTGCGCGCTGCCGCGGCGAGATCGTTGTTGTCGTCCATCTTGGCCCAGGGCACGTCACCGACAATATTGATTTCCACGTCTTCGTAACCGTGTTCGTCAAGATGCACGCGCAGCTTGTCAACAATATCCAGGCCGTCCTGATTCGGGACGTAGCGGAAATTGTGCTTGGACACGATGCGGTTTGGCAGGATGGCACCGGAGCCGCCTTCAAACATGTTGCCGCCCCAGATACCGTCCAGGTTCATGGAGGTACCGTAGCGCGACATGCGCACGACTTCATAGGGATCGTCGGATATGAAGCGAGCCACGCCGAGGCGATCGGCAGCGACTTCCACGTCATAGTCTTCCGCGGAGGCGCGCAGGATTGCTTCTTCTTCTTCGGTGAGCGGCTCGATGTCGTCGTAAAAGCCGTCGATCATGACCCGGTTACCGGTTTCGTCCACCAGGGTGGATAGCATCTGGATATGACGCCAGGCCGGCGCATCCACTGCACGTTTACGACCACCGTGGATGTTGCTGTAAGTGGGACCTCGGCCCCAGCTTTCGCCGCTGGTAATCAGCTCGACGAAGACGCAGCCTTCAGAAGAACCGCTGCCCCACATGATGTCTGCGTCTGCGAACAGTTCCGGATTCTCGCGCACAAATTTACGATAGCCAATGGACATGCGTTCTTCGTCACCTTCGGCCACAAAAATCAGGTTAACCGGCAGCGAGCCAGTGACGGCCTTGATGGACATCATGGTGTTCCAGAATGCCATCTGGCGCCCTTTGGAGTTGTTGGCGCCGCGACCAATGATGACCTTGTCGAATGGTGGCTGCTCAACAATGCGTGCCTCAAACGGGGGTGAATTCCACAGGTCCGGTTGGGTTACCGGCATGGTGTCATACATCCAGTAGACCACCATGGTTTTTTCGGCGCCTTCGTCGCACTTGGCGTATACCACCGGGTTGCCCTGCTGCCCCCATTCGGTGATACCGACGTCGTGCACCTGGGTTTCCTGACAGCCTAACTGGTCAAAGAAACCTTCCACCATATAGGCCGATTCCTGAATACCCTCACCGGTGTTGGAGATGCTCGGCTGCTGAATCCAGCGCTGCAAATTGCCAACGTGTTGGTCGATGTTGGTGTCGATATAGTCGAAGACCTGCGCCAGTTCCGGGTTGTGAATCTGGCTCATGTCGATTTCCAGCTCGGTTTTACCGCGCGGATTAATGCCCAGATCAGGACCGTTTGACGACGGCGCGGCTGTGGCGGTGGCCATTGGCGATGGATTGGAAGGCGGTTGCTGTTGCTGCGGTTCCTCGCTGCAGGCAGTCAGCAGAGCTGCGCTGCCGAGCACGATGGGTGCCCAGATATGTTTGAGTGAGGTGCGGTGCCGGTTGTTCATCTATTGCTCCTGTCCTGATCTCGCGGGTTAATCGGATGCTGGCGGTGACGACAGCGGACGATGCGTCGCCGGTGCACAGCCATTATTGTTGTCTGTTTAGCTGCCGTGAGCGGGAGCTGTGCTGGCCTGCCAGTGGTGCTCTCCGCCATGCAACAGAGTGCTTATCAATAACGTCTGTTGCATGAAACGTACCAGCCCAAAAAGCCCGTTATTAACCACCACTCGCGCGGCCTCTGTACCCGAAACGCACTGTTATGGCGCTACGTCCGAACGGTACCAGGAGCCACAGACAGCTGGCGTAGCACTGCCAGTCAGATCAGATTCTGGTGATGAAATCCGGCAACAACAGCCAGCGATGTTGCCTGGAATCGAATTGCCCGGATCAAGTTCTGGATATTTCTACACCTTTGAAGCTACTTTCGCTTTTGCTGATAGTCCGTTGAATAGTCGACTAATTAACCTGTTGAGTTGGCGCCAAGGTGGAAGCGAAGACGGTGCCGCCCCGGGCCGGTCTGTAATGCTCCGGGGCTGCCTGGAATGAGTGCCAGATTTTGAGCACGGGGCCGGGCCGCACCTTGGTCACCTTGATTGTGACTCGCCAGTCGAAGGTGCGACGCTTCACTATGGTGCAGTGTCCAGTGACCGGACTTCTGCCCGCGAATTGTGCACGGCCGGTATGCAGGTTCAAAAAAAGCGCAGTTCCAAGGTGCGGTGCGCAGTCGCGATTCGTGCCTGTCTGTCAGGATGTCCACGGCAGGCGTGAATGCGATCAATCGGTGAGATCCCGGTTGCACGTCGATACTGCCTGCGCAGTCAACTTCCGGCTATTACTCGCACTTCGCTCAGCCCGGCCTATACTCACCTGAGGGCACGGCTGCAGATGCGGGCACCAAGGAAAGACACCAGGAAAGACACCAGGAAAGACACCAGGAAAGACACCAGGAAAGGCATCAAGAAAGGCACGAGGAAAGTAAAGGCGCAACAGGATCAGCAGGGGCGGGGGCACAGGGAGGTGACCAGGCATGAGCGGGCAGGCGCAGCGGGAAGCAGTGCACAGGAGATCGGTGACCCGGGTATCAGGGAGCCGGGCTGCCGATGGGCTGACCTTGCTGGAATTGCTGGTGGCACTGGCTATCGCCGCAGTTCTGGTGACCCTGGCAGTGCCTGGCATGTCGGAGATTGTGCAGCACAAGCGCGGCGACCTGGTCATCAGGCGACTGAACCAGGCCATTGAGTTGGCGCGGATTTCCGCAGTGAGTTACGGTGAGGTGGTGACGTTGTGCCGGTCCGGGGATGGCCAGGAGTGCGGCGGATCCTGGGAGCAAGGACTGCTGGTATTCCGCGATCCGGACGCTGATCAGCGTCTGACTGACGATCAGCAACCGGTAGCCTACCTGGATTTTGGCGGCAGCCGGGGGCGGATTTTCTGGCGGGCTTTTGGCAATCGCCAGTATCTCCAGTTCACCCCCTTGGGGTTTACCCGCAACCAGAATGGCAATTTTACCTATTGCCCGCACGGGGGCGACTTGCGCCAGGCCCGGCAGTTAATCGTCAACCGCGCCGGCCGCACGCGTCGCGCGCTGGATACTGACGGGGACGGGATTGCCGAAGATAGTCGGGGGCGACCGCTGCGCTGTTGAGCGTGATCCTGGCTTGCCGGAAGCAAGGGCCAGGAGGAGGCGCCAGGAAGAGACAGTGCAGGGCCAAGGCAGAGTGTAAAAGCAGAGCGCAAACGCAGAGTACAACAGTGGAGACGTTATGCGGGGCGCTGCAATCCTAGCGTTGCCAGCATTCGTCGGCAGTGGCACCGGTGGCGCCGCGCAGGCCGGTATTGGTCAGCGTCAGGGTGGTGCATTCGTCGTTGGCCTGGTCGCCCTGGGGAGTCGCGGTAGCGACAAAGCTGGAGCCTATGCCGGAGCCGCCAGCAGCCACGCTTATTACATACAGGCCGTTTTGAGTTGTGCGATTACGGCCCGCCACGGCGGGGGTATTCAGCGGTGTCGCGTCGGTGATGTAGGTGTTGAAATTGGAGAAATAACGTTCCTGGTCCGCAGCTACCTGCATCAATTCACCCTTGGCTTCGGCTCGGCCGGAGCGCAGAACGCTGTTGTTGTAAGCGGGCAGGGCGATACCGATCAGCACTCCGAGAATGGCAACCACAATCAGTATTTCAATCAGGGTAAAGCCACGCTGTCTGTTTCGCAGTGGATGCTGGCGTGGTCGTGGGACAGTGGGCTGGGAGGCTGAGGACATGGTATGGGTTCTTTTTTTGCCTGGTTTTACTGGAGCCGTTTACGCCGGCGGGGTCGCCGACGTGACCGGATTCTATTGTACTAGTTCTGATCCAGCAAACGGATCTGGTTAAAGGGACCCAGGATATCAATACGAATCATGGTGCCTTGTGCATCAAGACTGAAGCGTACGGACATTCCCTCGTTGAGGACACCCGAGCGGACCAGATTGTTGCGCAGATAGACCTCGGTGATTTCCGAGTCGAAGCCGTAGTTGGTGCCGGAAATGGTGATGTAGCCATCATCTTCTGCCTTGCCGTCAACAGTACCCACCAGCGTCTGCACGGCAATGGGTCGATTGCGCTGCTGCTCAAGAACTTGCTGTGCGCTTGCGACAGACCAGGGCAGCAGTGCCAGTACAGCCAGGAAAACAGCAGTTTGCAAGGTGCTTTGCTTTAAAAAACTCTTCATTTGAATTCCTCGGGGCATGCCTTATTCAATCTGTCGCCAGGATTGGCGTCCGTAGGATTGATCGCCCACACTGATTTGGATCACGTCAATATCACCGCTGGCACCGGAACCAAACGCGACGTCCTGGGCCCCGTCGGCGAGGATGCTCACGGTCGGCATAATACCCACGTCTGAGGCGCGTCCTGCGGCCAGGGTATCGTCGGCGTCGTACTCGCCGTCACCGTTCAGGTCGAAGGCCGGAAACTCCAGCGCACTGCCATCACGGAAATCCAGTTCCATCAGGTAACTGGTGCCACCAAACTCGCACTCGACAGTGGAGGGGATCAAGGTGGTGAATATCACCCGGCCGTTACGGACGATGGCGTTACTCACCTGGCGCTCGCCGAAGTTGGCGGTATTCGGCGAGCCTTCGATATTTTCCGGCATCAGGTCAAGCCTGAAGCCCATGTGGCTACTCCAACTGATTTCATTGTCGGAGACATCACGCAGCAGGAATTCGGTATCATCGACACCGTCATCGTTGGTATCGAACGATTCAGCGTACTGATTGGTAATGCTCTGTTCCAGCAAATCGCTGTTGGCATCAATGCTGGGCGCGGTGGATGAGTTCTGGTCCCAGATACCATAGAACGCCTGCGTAGCTTGCCCCGAGCCTATGTTGTCGGTTTCTTCAAGATACTTACCGGTACCAAAATACACCATGAAGCCAGCCAGGTTGTCAGGATGGAAGGTTGCCTGTGGCTGGGTAGTAATTGGCTGATTGGCCTGGGTGGTGAACAGGGGTTGTGGGCCGCCGGAATTCCAGGCCGGGCCCCAATTGGCCGGGTTGGGACTGGTGACATCAAACTTCCACATATTGCCTTGCAGATCGCCAGCGTAGATGTAATCCACGTCGAAGTCGGCGTCTTCATCGATCAGCAGGGGTGTGGCCAATCCGTTTGGGGTACCAGTACTGCCAGCCTGGGTATCAATTTTCTTGAGAATGTCGCCGGACTCGAGATCAACAATGTAAAGCACGGCGTGCCCGGTGCTGCTGGCATTGCCATCGGCCTCGGTATTGTTGTATCCATTGCCGAACACTCCCACCCAGGTGCCGTCGTTCATTTTTGCCATCTGTACCTTGCCGTAGGTGTAGCCAAGATCGGCATCGTCGCTATCATCAAACTCCCACAGCACGATGTCGTCGGCATTGGCTTCGTCGAAGACGCCAGGATCGGTAATGTCCAGCGCATAGATGGCTTGGCCGCCGGCAGCAAGGCCGCCAGCCAGAACAGTGCGCCAGGTACCCACGGTGCTGGTGCTGGGGTCCATGGTGCTGGGAAAGAAGACGTCGATGATATTGGGGCCGCCATCCACGAAGTAGCGATGGTCATAGTCGACATCGGCCAGGTCGGCGAGGTTTTCGTACGCCGCGCTGGGAATATAGGCGATTTCCTCTTCACCGGTATCGGAATTGAAGCCATGCAGCATACCGTCGTTGGCGCCAACGTAGACGATACCCTGTCGGGAGGCATTGTCGGTGACAAACTGGCTGTAGGACTTGGACTCCAGTGCATCCGGGTAACGAAAGTTAGGTTCTTCGACAAAGCGCGGGTCCGAGTTCACGATGTCGCCAAGCACACTGTTGCGCAGCCGAAAATTCTGGCCGGTCAGTTCATTGCTGTCGTCGCCGCGCAGGTAGGCCAGAATGTCCTCGCCCCAGGTCTGGTTGTCATCCACTTCGCCTGGTACGCCGGTGCTGAAGGAGTAAGGGGCGTCTTTGAGCAAATCCTCAAGCTGGTCGTCGGACAGATCGGTAAGTGCATTGGGGCTGGTGTAATCACTGGGGAAGCGGAATGGCATGCCAGCACCTTCCACGGGGCCGCCCGCAGGATTGTCCACACTCGGGTTCCAGGTGATGATCTCGCGGCCGGTATCCCAGTCCTGGGCATTCAATTGCTCGCCAGCTTCCCATGCTTCGTTGGACTGGATCGTGCCGTCAGCATTGATCTGGAAAGCCAGTAATTGACCTTTCCAATCGGAGCTGTCAAAACGCGCCTGGAACAGTTTGCTACCGGCGTTCAAAGAACCGGTGTTGGTGGCAACCGACGCCGCGGAACCGACCCGGTCAGCGATTTCAAGCAGGGCAGAGGCGATGGCCGCTGCCACTTCGTTCGGTGACTGTGCGGCAACATAGAAGCCTTTACTGTTGAAAGCGGCATGCCACATGTCGTCGATCTTGTCTTCGAGGGTGTCAATACTGTTGCCTTCATGCCAGTCGTCGTCCGACTCCAGTTCGGGGTTGGGAAGTCCGTCGTCGTCGGTATCCACCAGGTTGCCCTGCAGACCGAAGGCGACCGTGAACGACACCATGTGTTGTGCATCGTTGGGGTCAATCGGCGTGGTGGGCACATCGTTGTCCAGCGGGCTCAGGTCTTTCTCGTAGAAATACATGGCCACGTCGGCGAGTGAGTCATACTCGCCGTCGCCGTCTTCGTCGCCGATCGCGCCCAGCACCGGGTTGCTGCCGCTATATTCACCATCGGTAAACAGAACCGCGTAGTTTTGCTGGCACTCGGAAATGATTGGATCCGCCATCCCGGACAGGGTGTCGTCGTAGTAACGACCCACACGCTCCAGACCGCGGCGCAGGGGAGTGCCATTTGGGTCCCATTCGTACTTGTACATTTCCTCCAGCAGAGCGGCATTGTGGGATGTATAGTCGTCCAGTACCGCGCTGGGGACTTCCACGAAGATGTCGTCGTAGTCGTTGATCTGGCTATAGCCAAATCGGAAGCTGGGATTGGAGTTGATTACCAGGTCTACCGCGCCCTTGGAAACGAATGAGCGACGGCGATGATATTGATACCAGTTGGCAATGTTCTGTTTGATCTCATTGAGGTTGCGTCCCCACTGATCATCGTCAGAGCCGCTGATGGTGGTGTTCGTCCCGACCGTGCCAAAGCAGTCCTCATAAGGCGGATTGTCATAGGCGTCGTTTACGTCGCAGTCGACATTGATATCTTCGATGTTGGTGGCGGTAATAAGTTCTTCCTTCTCGACCTCGGATGAATTTACCGTGTAATTAATGCGGGAGTCCCATAAATCGACTATCCCGTTGGGGGTGTCGGTGGCCGCATCCGGGCCTTCAACGCGGCCATTGTCCAAATCCACGCCGTGATCATCAATCCACCACTGATAGATAAAGCCGGTCAGGTTGCGGGTCCGGTTGTAGCCATCGGTGCCCGGCTGCGGGTTGCTGCGAGCAGAGGTAAAGGAGGCATTCGGGAAGCCGGTCCAGGGACGGTAGGTCACCGATGGATCGTAGTACATCACGTTGTGGGCCGAAGTATAGACGCGCCAGTCGCGTATTCCGGCTTCTGGCTGGTCTTCCAGAGTGGCCTGATTGCAGGAATCGTAAACGTTGTCGCGATTGCTCCAGGCGTCACTGTCATATATGTAGGCGTAGTTGCGCCGGCCAGTACAGCCGCCGCTACCCGAAAAGCTGTAGAAAAAACCCGGCGCTATATCACCCACGGTGTTACTGGAAGACCAGTAGTCGGTGTAGTAGTGGGTTGCCTTGGTAAGGGTTTCCCAGTCCATGGAGCCGGAATCATCCATCATGAAAAACACGTTGGGATCGATCTGGGTGCCGAGGAACAGCGGAATGTCCGCCAGCGCCAGCTGCTGGGCCTGGGATGAAGTGCCGGCGGCCATCAGATAGACGGACGCCAGCCAGGACACCAGTAAACGAACATGCTGTTTGAGACTCATTGTGTGCTCCAGGGGCTAGGCTCGCCCGGAATCCCTAGTCGTAGGATTGTACAAAGGTGGATTGCACCACCGCTTCGGTGTTGGCGTTGACGCCGACACCGCGCGCGGTAATGCGATGAAAAATTCGTGGCACGGTAACTTCACCGCTGCCGATGGCAATAGACTGGCCGGTATCGACAGTGCGGTACTGTTCGATCAAATAGCGAGGCTGCTCGGCGACCTGGGCTACATCTGTGATGGCGTCGCCATTGTTGGTCCACCAGGCGCCGTCGATATCGCTGTGATCCCACCAGTAAAGGCCGTCAGCGGCGGCCGGATCCATGGCATCCTCGGCCCACACCGTGGTGGTGCCGTCGGTACTGGTAATGGGCAGGTTAGCCTGGAGTACCAGCCAGGCCTCGGCGGCCTGCAGCGCAGACTCGGCGGCATTAAAGGCGAGTTCGTGGTCGCGCATATTGGCGGACATGCGCTCCTCAAGGGTCGCAGATTCCATACCGGATACTCCCATCATGGTGAGTACCGCCAGGAACACCAGGCAGAACAGCAAAATCGCGCCGCGCTGTTGCTGACGTGCCGGAAATCGTTGTCGGTGAGGCAGTTTTTTCATGCTGTCTGTTTCATCATCGCTATCATAGTGTCTATCGTTACCGAAAACGGCCTGTGGTTTCCGTGATCGGCTGCATGATTTTTGAAATCAGGCCCTGAAATCAGGTGCCCAAGGCCCGGTTGCGCAGGCTGATGGTGGTGGTAAATACCCGCCGTACCCGCTCATCGGCAGGCAGCTCGCCATTGCCGGCTCCACCGTCATAGGTGACGCCATCAAAAATGTAAGGCTGGGGGCTGGGCACGGTACCGTCCTCGGGGGACTGCAGCAGCAGGGCGACCCGCACCGAGATGACTTCATCCCAGTTGGTCACGTTGTCTGCGGTGAGGTAGGTATCTACTGTGGCGCGAATGTCCTGGTCGGTGTTGACGCCGTACAGCAACTGCATGGACTCAACCCCTTCGATCAGTTCCTCACCGGGTCCGGCGGTGCCGTCATTGGCCAGGACACTGCGAAACAGGGATGGCGGATTATTGGCGTCATTGTCGCGCTTGCCCACGTAATACAGCGAGCCTTCCAGGCGAATCACTTCCGCGGGTGCCACCGATGTCACGAAAGCCGTGCCGACGTTGCCCGGCGCGCAGGCGGTGGACAGGGTTATGTCCACGGTGGTCGCTGCGCCGCCGGTGGGAGCCACCGCACAGGCCTGCACGAAATCCACCTGCTCGCAGTCGCTGATAATCAGAAAATCATTGGCCGCAATTCCGACCGATGCCTCGGCCTGAATGATCGGGTCGGCACCGCTGTTATCCACGTCGCTCACCGTACCGGAGTTCCCCCAGCCGCCCCAGAGGCGAACGATGTCGGAATTGGGTACTGCCTGGACGTCAGGAATATTAAAACCAGCCCCGCCAGTTGCCCATTCCGCAGTGGCAGAACTGACCGTGGCGACATTGGCAGCGCTGTTGTTGATCTCGCCAGGCGCAGTGCCGTCCGCTTCCCAGCCCTGAATGCCGGTGCCGGGCTGCAGGGTTGCTGGCGGGCCGTTCAGGGTGTTGTTCACCGAAGAGCCCTGGATCGAGCCCTGGCAACCAAGATAGCCAGCCATGCGCGTTTCGTTGCCGAGAAAATTCAGGGCAAAGCGGCCATTCTCCTGAATGCGCAATCGCGCATCCTGGTCGCGCTCGGTGGTGGAGGTGCCGACATAGATCTGCACGACACCTGTTGCGAGACTGAGACCCAGGACCATGGCAATCAGCAGCTCAATCAGGCTGAGTCCAGTTTGGGTCTTGTGGCTGGCGGTTAAAGTCATCATGGTCATGGCGTTATGGCTTGGGGCCCGTTGGTATGCCTATAGCGGCTGGAACGTGGTGACGTAAGTCTGTTCGGCAACCCCATCGCGGTCGTCGTCCCAGAAAATCTTGATGGCGTAGACATTGCCGGCGCCATCACAGGCGTTGCCCGCCGCGGTACCGTCATTGCCCGTGGAGTCGATGCAGACCACGGAATCGCCACCGGGAAGCGCTGCAGCCACCTGGTTGGACCAGTCCAGCACATCCTGGGCAGCCATTTGCGCCGCAGTGCAGCTCGCGGTGGTAAAACAGGATGCGGTGGCGGCTCCGGCCACGTCGTCATAGGCGCCCTGGTCGACACCGGTTTTGTTGGCGCGCATGCGCTCAATCATGTCCATGGTCAGGGTTGTAGCCTGGGTGCGGTAGTAGGCGGCCTGGTTGTTGCGCAGGCTGACGGCGTGCACGCCCGCCATGCCCATCAGGCCGCCGGATAGCACCAGCAGGGATACCAGTACTTCGATCAGGGAGGTGCCCAGGCAGGTACCGGTGATCAGGGCCGCTGTGATGTTCTTGCCAGGTGCTTTCATCGCAGAGTTACCATCATGGACATACCAATCCGTCTTCCACGCGGCGACCGCGTCCTGACGGACCAATGTCGATCGACCGGGCGTTGGCGCTGTTGCCGCTGGCGGGACAAAGCAGAAACGTCTGATTGCCGCCTGTGGCACTGAACCCAAGACTATTATAGGCAAAGATATCGTCGGTGAAGGTCATGGTGCTGGCGGCACCCAGGGAGTCAAAGACGCGAATGACCTCATCACCGGCGTCCACCGAGCCGGCGTCGCCATCAGCGTCACCGTTATTGTCCACAAACACCATCCAGCCGTCGGACCAGGTATCGGCATTGCAGTCGGCGCCGTCGTCACTGGCGCAGATGGACACATCCTGACCGCGCTTGATTGCTTCGCTGCGGGCCAGGTTGAGAGTGGTCAGCATGACCTTGATTTGCGAGTTGGTGTTAGTGGCTTCGATGGTGTCCTGAAAGGCGGGCGCCGACAAGGCCACCAGCGTGGCTGCTATCGACATCACGATAAGCAGCTCAATTAGCGTGTAGCCATTGATCTTGCTCGGTTTTTTTGCCCTTGTCGGTGACACTGCGAACCTCGGTTCGATGCTCTGTGAGCGTGAATACTATAGGGTATCGGTTGAAAATCAGTCAATTGCAGCGACCCTGCCTAATTTCCCGCTATATGCCTATTCTTCTAGCTTTGCGCCCTGAAGACTGTGATTCAGCTAAAAGATCGAAGAATCTGCCTGCCAGCGCTGCGGAATTCGTGAACTGGCTCACGTCAGCATGGTGCAGGACGACGATTGGACGGGCTTGACCGCCTGCTCAGGCGCGCTATTGCAACTTTGCGCTGGCTCGTTGGGCTGCAAGGGTGAGTTGCATCACGCCGTACATATCGGTCTGCGGTACACTATGCCGCCCACGTCGCCACCGGAAAAATGATCCATGATACAACGACTTGTTCCGCTTTCCGTGACCTTTATCGGTTTCCTCGCACTATTCGCCCTGCTGGTGCCAGGCGGGCAAGCCCTGGCAGCCGACAATGGCTGGTTGCGCGGCAGTTGCGCCAGCGGCACCGGCACTTACCGCTGGACCGATGGCAATCGCTACGAAGGACAATGCCGCAACAATTACTTCCAGGGCCAGGGCACGCTGTACCTCAATAACGGCGATCGCTACCAGGGCCAGTTCAGCAATGACCAGAAAAATGGCCAGGGTACCTATTTTTATGCCAATGGCGACCGCTTCGAGGGCATGTTTCGCAACGGCAAGCGGAACGGTGCTGGCACCTTGCTACGGGCCAACGGCGACCGCTTCCAGGGCAACTACCGTAACGACCAGCGCTCGGGCCAGGGCACATTCTATTTTGCCAATGGCGACCGCTACGAAGGCAACTGGTCGGCGGACCGTATCGACGGACGCGGCACCTACTATTTCAATAATGGTGATCAGTATGACGGCCAGTGGCGCGCGGGCCTGAAGCATGGTCGCGGTACCTTTACGTGGGCCAGTGGCAATCGCTATGAAGGCAATTTCAGCAACGACCAGCGCAACGGCGAAGGAACCTATAGCTGGGCCAATGGCAATCGTTATGAAGGGCAGTGGCGCAACGGTCAGCAGCATGGCCGCGGCACCAAGATTTGGGCCAATGGTGATCGCTATGAGGGTGACTGGCAGCAGGACCAGATGCACGGCCAGGGCACGTTCTATTTCGCCAACGGTAATCGCTATGAAGGTCAGTTCCGTAGTGACGAGATCGCAGGCCAGGGCACTTACTATTTTCGCAATGGTGATCGCTATGAGGGCAGCTGGGCCCAGGGCGAGCGCCACGGCCCCGGTCGCTATGTGGATCGCAATAACAACGTAGAGCGCATGGAGTTTGTCAACGGACGGCGCGCCAACTGAGTTCTCAACTGGCGCTGACAAGCGGCTTCGAACGATGCGCCCGGCAGTTAGCCTGCGCCGCTGCGGAGCACGTCCCTCCGGGGCAACATTACTGTAAAAAATGCCCTGAAAGACCACTGCTGTTCCACAGTTTCATGCCCCTTAACCAGCGTTGAAAAGTGGCTCCGGCCGCCCCTTGCTGACTGCAAGCGTCAAGGTTCACGGGCTTCACAGGTTTGTACTGTGTAGCAAACAACAGGGTTTCAGGTCTGGACCATTGGGAAATGCTCGCAAACCTCGCTGGCGACAACCCTGCCGCCCCGCAGCCGCGCTCGAGGTCACTGAGTGACAGTGACCAGGTACACAAACCGATTGTGCTTCCCAGGAAATCTACGAAGAACCAAAAAAAGCCCCGCCCAAGTAACTTGAGCGGGGCTTGGTGTAGCCACCTGCTATGCTCCGGAGGAGGGAGCACTGATCAAACCGAAGGGGGCGATTTTAATCGTCGCAGGTGTCCAGTTGCACGGTTCGCGAAGTAGCCGTTAAGCGGTCTTGCTGAGCCCCTCCTGTTGAAAGTCAACTACATTGCCGGGTATGTGACCCAGCTGTTGTGCTGTCGCCAGCCGGAAATAATCAATCAGGCTGTCCAGCGTACGCGCCTGTTCGCTGAGCGACTCGCTTGCGGCAGCCGACTCTTCCACCAGGGCGGAGTTCTGCTGGGTGATGTCATCCATGCTGACCACGGTTTTGCTGACCTCGGAGATGCCCATGGCCTGCTCCTGGCTGGCGTTGGAGATCTCGCCAACAATTGTGGCCACCTTGTTAATGGACTCGACAATTTCTTCCAGCGCAGAACCGGAGTTGTGGACTGACCTGGTTCCTTCGCCGACCTTGACGATGCTGTCTTCGATCAGGCCCTTGATCTCGCTGGCTGCCTGCGCGCTGCGACTGGCCAGGGTTCGGACTTCATCGGCCACCACCGCGAATCCACGTCCCTGTTCGCCGGCTCGCGCCGCTTCGACGGACGCGTTCAGGGCCAGCAGGTTGGTCTGGAAGGCAATCTCATCAATCACGCTGATGATATTAGCCATCTGCTTGCTGGATTCTTCGATCGCCTTGACTGCATTTACCGCCTCGGTCACGACCTTCTTGCCCTGCTCGGCAGTGCCGGCAGCACCCTTGGCCAGTTGATCCGCCTCGCGAGCGTTATGACTGGTCTGCTCGGTGGTGGAGTTGATCTGATTCATGGTCGATGAGGTTTCTTCCAGAGCCGCGGCCTGCTGCTCGGTACGCTGACTGAGATTCTGGTTACCCAGAGAGATTTCCTCGGCGCCAACCCGCACTTGACCTGAGGAGTGCTTGATGTCCACCACCACTTCGGTCAGTTTGTCGACGGTGCTGTTAATGTCTTCTTTCAGCGCCGCGAAGCTGCCCTCGTAGTCGGACTCAATCTTGCGGGTCAGGTCACCCTCGGCGAGCGCCGACATCACTGAAGATGCATCGAGAATGACATCTTCGCACTTGGACACCAGAGAGTTGATGGAATTACCCAGCTCCCGGTAGAAGCCTTGCTTGGAATCAACCTCGATGCGCTTGGCCAGGTCGCCCTTGGCGGCCGAGGCGACGATGTCCTGAATCTCGTGTTCGATCACGTCACGCAACTGATCCTGCATGACATTGATGTTCATCGCCAGGGTCGCGAAACTGCCGGCGTAATCCTTGCGCATCTTGCTGCCCAGGTTACCCTGGGCCATCTTGCCGACCACGCTGACCGCGTCATTGACGACGGCGTCATTCAGGCTTACCAGGTCATTAAGGCCCTTGGCCAATTGCTTGTAAAAACCTTGCTTGTCTTCAAGATCAATACGCTGGCTCAGGTCGCCGTGGCTGGCCGATTCCACCAGGCCGCCGACATCCTCGGAGATAATGGATACCAGATTCTTGCGCAGGCGCTTAACGGCAGTGCCCAGCTTGTCTTTCTCGGACTTGGCGCTGCACTCAACCCTGGTATTGCCTTCTGACAGGGCGTCTACAGTGTCTGCCACACCATTTTGATACTCGATCATGTCGGAAAAGGCGTAGCCCAGCACATCCTCGGAAGACTTCGGGCTGACCTGGACATCGACTTCACCGCGCGACAATGAACGGGCAGCGGAAGCCATTTCCTGCATATAGGCAATCATTTCCCGGAATGCACGTGCCATGTCGCCCATTTCGTCTTTGCTGCTGACGTCGACATTCTGGTCCAGGTTTCCCGTTGCCATTGACTTGGCGGCATCGGCCAGGTTTCTGACGATACGGGAGAAGTATTGCGCCAGGAAGAACGCCACCACCAGACCGATACCGGCAGCCACCACACCCAATACCAATGCTGTCAGGCTGCTGGCGGCAAGCGTGCTGTCGAGACCTTCACGGGAGGCAATCTGGCTTTCAATAGTAGTGTTATAGACGTTTGCCAGCACCGGATCGACATTGGCCGCGGCCTGTTCGAGTTCGGAAATCGTGGCATTGATTTCACGGTCAAT
This sequence comes from uncultured Pseudohongiella sp., assembly GCA_965212375.1. Lineage (GTDB taxonomy): Bacteria > Pseudomonadota > Gammaproteobacteria > Pseudomonadales > Pseudohongiellaceae > UBA9145. The sequence goes on from OZ243108.1 coordinate 1,246,544, forward strand.
GTCCACCACGCGGCTGAACAGCTCCATGTATTGCCGGGCACCCGCCACTATTTCTTCACGGGTTTCCTCGAACATGATGTCGGCGACCCCGGCCTGTTCGATCAGGTCATCTACCGATTCCTGGACGCGCTCCACGTAAACGTCATCACCGGTTAGCAGATAGTCTTTCTCATTGCGGCGCAGGATCTGCATGATGATGGTCAGGTCACTGAGCCCCTCAAGCAGGACGGTGCGCTCCACACTGCGCACAGCGGCGTCAAATTCTCCTACCAGGCCGACGTTGCTGAAGCCTTTTTCCTCGGTGAGGTCCGCCACGTGCAGGAAACCATTCAGGAAAGTCTCAACACCGTCCATGCTGTCCTGGATATCGCTGATCACTTCCGGATCTGTAGACAGGTCGCGGAGTTCTTCCAGCTGGGAAGTCAATTCAAACATTTCCAGCTCAAAGGGAATCACGTATTCCTCGCGGGCGGCTTCGAGCCCGAGTTCGTCATATTCCGCCAGGTATTTAAGGTCCGCAACGCGGGCGCTGCCCAGTGCTTCCAGGGCGCCAAGCGCCAGATCGGCCTTGCGTCCGTCGAGGTCGAGCATCGCATCGACCGAGTTGGTGACTCGTCCCTGGGTGGTGATGGTGATGACCGTCATGATGGCGATCAGCAGAATCATTGAGGAGAATGAGGCAAGCAGCTTGTTGCGAATGCTGAGATTGCTAAACCAGTGTTTCATAGTCCTAATCCGTATAGTCGAGGCTCACGGCCTTCTATTGGAAGACAGGCCGTAGGCAGCACCCGTCTGTGGCAAATTGATTGGGTCGAGGATCACTACGGACGCTGGGTGCGGGAACTTTAGCCGCTATTTGCCGCGGCAACAGAAAGACGGCTGCGCATTGGCCAGTCTGGCCACTGTGATCTGAATGCTGGCGATGGGTCGCGTTCCTGGCCCGGGATGCCTATACTTGCCAGTTCATTTTTTCCGGCAACTGACTGCGCATTACGCCGCATGGTCAGGCCCGCGACCCAGCAGTTACAGACTATGACCAGCAGCATGAATACCACTGCCCAGAAGCCCGAAAACCCCTGGGTTAATATCCTGTTCAACATCATCATCCCGGTGATAATTCTTAATCAGCTGACCCGACGTTTGGATGAGAACGGCCCGGTGATCGCACTGGTGGTGGCCCTGCTGTTTCCACTGGGCTACGGCATCTATGACTACCTTACCCGGGGCAAGAAGAACTGGCTGTCGCTACTGGGCCTGGTCAACGTGTCATTCACTGGCGGCATGGGACTATTTCAGCTGGAGGGCATCTGGTTTGCCATCAAGGAAGCCTCGTTTCCGGCCCTGATCGGATTTGCCGTGTATGCCTCCGCGTTTACCCGCAATCCACTGATGAAATTGATGGTGGCCGACACCGGCGCTCTGGACATGGATCGCATCCGCCAGCGGCTGGCAGAGTTTGGTAACGAGAACGCCTTCGTGCTGCATCTGCGTCAGTGCACCAAACTGCTGGCGGTGTCTTTCGCGATCAGCAGCCTGCTGAATTTTCTTATCGCCATGCGCGTGTTTACCGAAATCGATACCCGGCTTCCGGAGCTGGAGCGCCAGGCGATCCTGAATGAACAGATCGCCGACATGACCTGGCTGGGATTTGCCTTTATTGCCCTGCCGCTGATGGTGTTCACACTGGGGGTGATGTGGTACCTGATGTCCGGCATTCGCAAACTCACCGACCTGCGTCTTGAAGAAATCATGATGATCGAGTCATCGGATGATGAGCAGCAGGACAATGATGATCGCCAGACCCGCGAAGAGCACAAATAGCAGTAGACGGCGGGGTCGGCCCTTGGCCAGCGCCGCTGATTGTTGCTGACTCGTCAAACGCCGGGCGGATGTACGCAAGACGCGGGGAGCGCCTGGCTGACTGCCAACCGGGCTAGTGAATCGCCAGCAAGACCTCAATGCTGTGGTGCAGCGGATCTACCAGCAACACGCTGGCGGTCAGCAGCCCCAGCAGCGACAGCTTGACGCAGGCCAGCTGCAGACGGGTTTGCGGGCGGCCATGCACCAATGCCTTGATGCGCAGTTCCACCTCCGAGCCGGTAAATGCTGACAGCAGCACGCGGTGCCCCAGTTGCCAGTAGGCCGGACTCAGTTTCTGAATCTTCAGCAGGGTTTCCGCTACTTCCAGGTCGCCAAGCTGCTCGGCAGCCTCAAAGTCACAGGCGGATTCCATCAACAGGTGCAAGTCATCACGCATTAGCTTGCTGAGGGTGCCGGGTATGACCAGGGTCAGCAGTGAGGCGATCAACAGACGCAGGTTGTCACAGCGCCGGGCGTGGGCCTGTTCATGGGCGAGAATCACCGCCACATCCTGCGGGTCACAGTGACTCAGCAGACCGCGGGTCATGAATACCTGGTTTCGCCACCAGCCCAGGGTAAAAACAAACGGCTGGGGGTTTTCCAGTAGCTGATAGTCGCCCATGTCGTTGGCCACTTGCTGCAGTTGTTCACGCAGTCGCGCGGCGGTCTTCAGGTTCAGGCGCAATCGAGCCGCGAGCAGGGTGACGGTTGCCAGCACCAGCAGCAGACCAATGGGTACCAGCCCGGGTTGTTCGATGAGTGGGACATGGGCGGCACAGTGAGCGATGTCGCCATGGCAATGGCTGCTGACCAACGCAGAGCGTTGCGCCGGGGCAAACAGGAACAGGGTCGACAGCAAGCTGAGCAGAAACGGAAATGCCAGCAGTAACAACAGCAGGTTGCCGGCGATGGCCGGGTGCCAGCGCAGGAGTGCGTTGCGCAGCAGGGGATAAGCTGAGATCAGTGCCAACGCACAAATAAACCAGGTTGCCAGCCAGATGGTGGCGAACGATCCCAGCAGTTGCAGTGTGTCAGTCATGATTCTGCTCCCGGTCACGACGTTTACGTCGAATCAGCGTTTCCAGCTCGTCCAGGGCCTCGTCGTTGAGACGCTCGGCAGCATTCACAAAGCTGCTGAGTATGGTGTTGGCCTGACCATCGTGCAGCAGGCGAATCACATCCTTGAGCATGGTACCAAGCAATTCACTGCGTGATTGCAGGGCAAAGTAGCGATAGGCATGGCCATGTTTTTCCCGGCGCAGATAATCCTTGCGCACCAGACGCTCCAGCGCCGCCTGTACGGTGCTGAGGCGGCAGGGGGCGACACTGTTCAATTTGCTGGTAATAGCGCGCGCATTGGTGCCCGGGTTGGTCCAGACCCATTCCATGACTTTGAGCTCTACTTCACCCAGCGCGTTGGGCAGGGCGGAGTGAGATCGGCGAGAGTTTGACGGAGGCAGCATGGGACTTTAAGAAACTTGTTTCTGTAAACCTTTAGGCAATAGGTTTTTATTGTTTTAATTCAGTGGCTGCAGGGAGTGCAACCTTCTGATTTTTATGATTATTTTAGGTCGGGCCAAATCCTGATCTTGTGCTGCCGGGTGGCTTTACGCAGACTTGCGTCCGCCCAATGCAGGCACGTCATAATTATTAGCAGGAGAGCAGTAACAGTGTCCAGAACTCATTTCTTTACTTTGGTGGCGGTCGGGCTGACGCCAACATTGCCGCTGTTTGCCCAGCAGTCAGTGCAAGAGATCGAAATCATTGGCCGTCAGGTAAATCTGGTTGGCGATGCCATGAGCGCCTCGGAGGGTCGGGTATCCCACAATGAGATAGCGCAGCGGCCATTGCTGCGCACCGGTGACGTGCTGGAAACCGTGCCCGGGCTGGTAGCCACCCAGCACAGTGGCAGCGGTAAGGCCAATCAGTATTTCCTGCGCGGCTTTAACCTGGATCATGGCACTGACTTCGCAACCAGCATCGACGGCATGCCCATCAACATGCGCAGTCATGGGCATGGCCAGGGGTATACCGACCTGAATTTCATTATTCCCGAGATGCTGGAAGAGATTGAATACCGCAAGGGATCTTACTACGCCGATGTTGGCGATTTTTCCGGTGCCGGCGCGGCGCGGATGAGCAGTCGCGAGCATCGCGCTCCCGCCAGCGCGTCCCTGGCGCTGGGTGAATATGGCTTTGGCCGCCTGCTGCTGACTGGTGGCCTGGATAGCGGCTCCGGGGAATTGCTTTATGGCCTGGAACACCAGCGCTACGCTGGCCCCTGGGACAGTGTCGATGAGGATGTCGGCAAAACCAACCTGTGGCTGAAACAGATCTGGGGAAGCGATGACGATCAGCTCGCAGTGTCGTTCATGGCTTATGACAATGACTGGAACTCTGCCGACCAGATTCCGGCGCGTGCGGTCGACAGCGGATTGATCGGTCCCTACGGGTCCATTGACCCGACCGTGGGTGGTTCTTCATCACGCTATAGCCTGGCGCTGAACTGGGATCGCAACCTGGGATTCGGGTCCCTGGCCTTGAATGCCTACGGCATCGACTACGACATGAACCTGTTTTCCAACTTCAGCTATTTTACCCAGCCGCAGGGCGACCAGTTCCAGCAGCTGGATGAACGACGCATTTATGGCGGCGATGCCGTGCTGGAATTACCGGCGCAGTGGGGTGATGTTGCGGTGACTAACACCATTGGCGCCGAGTTGCGCATCGATGCCATTGACAAGGTCGGCCTGCGGGGCACGGCGCAGCGCCAGTTCCTGAGCGAGGTTCGCCTGGATGCGGTGGATCAGTCCAGTATCGGTGTGTACTGGGAAAGCCAGCAGCAATGGACGCCACGCCTGCGCACCGTACTGGGCCTGCGCTATGACCAGTTCGATTTTGAGGTGAACGCCCTGGCGGCTGCTGACCCCACCACGCTGGCCGCCAATTCAGGCTCCGCCGATGACGGTATTTTTACCGGTGCCTTCAGCCTGATGTATGCCCTGAACGACAACCATGAGCTGTACGCCAGCATCGGTAATGGTTTCCACAGCAACGATGCCCGCGGCACCACCATCAGTCGCGACCCGGTAAGCGGCGCGGCGGTTTCGCCGGTTGACCCGCTGGTTGCCACCCTGGGTTCGGAGCTGGGCTGGCGGGTATTTTTCACCGACCGGCTAAACGCCACGGTGGCGCTGTGGCAGCTGGATATCGATTCGGAGCTGTTGTTTGTTGGCGATGCCGGTAACACCGAAGATACCGGCGTGGGCAGCGAGCGGCAGGGGATAGAACTCACCAGCTACTACCAGTTGAGTGACAGCATTGGTCTGGACCTGGAGTATTCCTGGACCGATGCAGCGTTTGAAAACCCGGTCGATGGCAGCGCTGCGATCCCGGGGGCGCTGGATTCAGTGCTGGCCGCCAGCATTCACTACCAGCCTTCGGAGCAGTTATTTGCACACCTGCGGCTGCGCAGTTTTGACGACTTTCCGCTGGGCGGTGGGGCGCAGGCCGATGGGAGCAGCATGCTGAATCTGCGACTGGGATACGAGGTCAGCGCGAACCTGAACGTGATGCTGGACCTGCTGAACCTCACCGATTCGGATGACCATGACGTGGAGTATTTTTACGAGTCACAGCTGCCCGGCGAACCGGAGCCGGTGGCCGATCGTCACTATCATATTTTCGAGCCGCGTGCGGCACGCCTGTATCTGGAATATCGTTTCTAGGCAGCGTCTGCCAACAGCAGCTGTTGGCTAGGCGATTTCTACCAGTACGTCGCCAGGGGTGACGCGGTCACCCTTGGCAACATTAACCACTTTGACTTCACCGGCGATGTTGCTGTGGATTTCCGATTCCATTTTCATCGCCTCGGTTACCAGAACCGGCTGACCCGCTTCCACCTGGTCACCCACGGCCACCAGCACATCGACAACGTTGCCCGGCATGGCTGTGGTGACATGCCCGGGTTCCGATGCCCGGGCGCGTTTGCTGCCCTTGTCATCGGCCACGTATTCGTTCAGCGATTCGAAAATGACTTCTTCCGGCATGCCGTCCAGGGACAGGTACAGCTTGCGCCGGCCGCTGCCGGATTCGCCCACCCCGGTGATGGCCACCTCGTAGGTCTCGCCGTGCACGTCCAGTTTGAATTCTGTGGCCATGCTGCGGCCCCCTGCGCCCGACTGGCCAGTCTCTGCCGGCATCAGCGCTTCGGGTTTCAGGCTGCCGTCGGCGCGTTGCTGGAGGTATTCGCGGCCCAGGTCGGGGAACATGGCAAAGGTCAACACGTCCTCGTCGTTCAGCGCCAGCTCGCCAATATCAGCGCGCAGCTTGTCCAGTTCTGGCGCCAGGCTGTCTGCCGGCCGCTCGTCGCTGTATTTTTCCTTGCCGATCGCCTTGGCCCGGATCTCCTCGTTGACTGCCGCTGGCGGAAGACCATAGCCGCCCTGCAGGTAACGCTTTACTTCATTGGTAATGGTCTTGTAACGCTCACCGGCCAGCACGTTATAGACCGCCTGGGTGCCGACGATCTGCGACGTCGGGGTCACCAGGGGAGGATAGCCCAGGTCCTTGCGCACGCGCGGGATTTCGGCAAACACCTCGCGAATGCGGTCCAGTGCATTCTGTTCTTTCAGTTGATTGGCCAGGTTGGACATCATGCCACCCGGTACCTGGTTGATCTGTACGGAGATGTCTTCGCGGGTAAATTCGCTCTCGAACTGATGGTATTTCTTGCGCACTTCACGAAAGTAGTCTGCGATCTCTGTCAGCTTGTCCAGATCCAGCCCGGTATCATAGGGCGTGTCGCGCAGCGCCGCGACCTGGTATTCGGTGGCCGGATGTGAGGTGCCGCCAGCGAAAGAGGAAATAGCGGTATCGATGCGATCTGCTCCGGCTTCAACGGCCTTCAGCTGGCACAGCGGTGCCAGGCCGGAAGTGGAATGGCTGTGAATCACCAGGGGCAGGGGCACCTCATCCTTGATGGCCTTGACCAGTTCATAAGTGGCGTATGGGGTCAGGAGTCCCGCCATATCCTTGATGGCGATGGAGTCGGCGCCCATCTTCTGCAGTTGTTGCGCCTGTTCGACGAACAGCTTGGCAGTGTGTACCGGGCTAGTGGTGTAGCAGATCGTGCCCTGGGCATGTTTGCCGCTGTCCTTGACGGCCTGCATTGCGGTTTCGATATTGCGCAGGTCGTTCAGTGCGTCGAATACCCGAAACACGTCGATGCCGTTGTCAGCAGATTTCTTTACGAAGGCTGCCACCACGTCATCGGCATAGTGGCGGTAGCCCAGCAGGTTCTGGCCCCGCAGCAGCATCTGCAGACGGGTATTGGGTAACGCCTTGCGCAGTTTTTGCAGGCGCTCCCAGGGATCTTCCTTGAGAAATCGGATGCAGGCGTCGAACGTCGCGCCACCCCAGACTTCCAGCGACCAGTAGCCAATGGCGTCCAGCTGCTCGCAAATCGGCAGCATGTCCTCGGTGCGCATGCGCGTGGCAATCAGCGACTGGTGAGCATCACGCAGGATGACATCGGTTACTTCAATGGGTTTCTTGTCGGTCATTAGTGCAACTCCTGCATTACCATCCGGCGTGGGCGGCGATCGCGGTTGCCAGGGCCAGGGCAACTTCGCTGGGATGGCGTTTTTCTGAGTACTTGAGCAGTTCCGGGTGATTGGGAACAAAGCTGGTGTTGAAGGATTTCTGCTTGAAATCCTCGTGCGCCAGGATCTGCTGGTAATAGGCAGCCGTGGTCTTGATGCCATGCAGGCGCATGTCATCAATGGCGCGCTGCGCGCGGGCGATGGCTTCTTCCCAGGTCAGTGCCCAGACCACAAGTTTCAGGCACATGGAATCAAAATAGGGTGGAATCTCATAGCCGGTATAAATCGCGGTATCCACCCGCACGCCAGGGCCACCGGGTGCGTAATAGTGGGTGATGCGGCCAAAGCTTGGGAGAAAGTCGTTCTTTGGGTCTTCGGCGTTGATACGCATCTGGATAGCGTAGCCGCGAAAGCCAATGTCCTTCTGCGCGTAGCGCAGGGCCTGTCCCTCGGCGACGCGGATCTGTTCGCGGACGATATCCACACCGGTAATCTGTTCGGTGATGGTGTGTTCTACCTGGATGCGGGTATTCATTTCCATGAAATAAAAATCGTCGCCGGACATCAGGAATTCCACGGTACCGGCGTTCTCATAGCCAACTGCCAGCGCGGCTGTTACCGCCAATTCCCCCAGGTGCTGGCGCTGCTGCTCATTGATCTGGGGGCTGGGGGCGATTTCGATCAGCTTCTGATTGCGGCGTTGAATCGAGCAGTCGCGTTCGTAAAGGTGAATGGCGTTACCGTGGGAGTCGGCCAGCACCTGCACCTCAATGTGGCGCGGATCAACGATGCATTTCTCCATGAATACTTCTGCGGAGCCGAATGCCTTGGTGGCTTCGGAGATGACTCGCGGGTATTGCTTGCGCAAGTCGGCGTCGTTGTCGCAGCGACGAATACCGCGCCCACCGCCTCCGGAAGTGGCTTTGAGCATCACCGGGTAGCCAATGCGTTGTGCTTCGGTCAATGCTTCGTCGAGATCCTCCAGATTACCGTCTGAGCCTGGTGTAACTGGGACACCTGCCGCTTTCATGGCGCTGCGGGCCTGGGTCTTGTCGCCCATCTTGTGGATGACTTCAGCTTTCGGGCCAATAAAGAGAATGCCCTTTTGCTCGCAGTAGCGGGCTAACTGCGGGTTTTCGGAGAGAAAACCATAACCCGGATGGATCGCATCACAACCTGTTTCCACCGCCAGATTGACGATGCGCAGCGGGTCGAGGTAGCCCGCCAGCGGATCTTCACCGAGTGGATAGGCTTCGTTGGCACGCTTGACGAACAGGCCATAGCGGTCGGGCTCGGTGTAAATGGCCACGGAGCGGATATTCATTTCCGCGCAGGCGCGAACAACGCGTAGCGCGATTTCGCCGCGATTGGCGATCAGGAGTTTCTTGATTCGTTGTTCAGACATTCTGCGTACTCGCCAGCACGGTTTTCAGGCCCCTGTAATATCGGGAATTCTCAAGAGGTTCCGTGGTGTTGGCAGTGAGTTTTCTTATTTTGTTATGGATATCAGGAAGTTAACTTGTCCTGCTTCGGTCGCTCAGGGCAGCGGACAGGAATTCTACCTAAACCCTTGCCATTAGGCGACCCGTTATCCCGGCACGCGTCAGGAACGGCCCGGAACCACCTGCCAATCGGGCTCGGCGAACTCGCCGATCAGCTTGATGGAGACGTGTTGGGCCTGGGACTGGACTATCTGCTTGACAGCCGGGTCCTGGCGGTCCGCACTGGCGTCCCGGTCTGCCTTGTTGTCCCAATGGGCGATAGCCAGCAGGCGGCGCGGATTATTCAGGTCACGATGCAGATAGGTTCCTCTTGCTCCCGGTGCCTGCTGAATAAGTTTGCTGGCTTCTTCCCAGGCTGCCGCATACTGCTCGGCGCTGTAGTGATCGGCGACCAGCACTTCAAAGATATACTTCATTGCGCGCGAAACTCCCCTTGGTACTGCCGCGGATAACCAATGACCAGGGCCATGATTTATCGCGGCAGTTCGTTTATGGTAGCGTCTTTCGATAGCGTTTTTACACTTCACACAGTGACAGCAAGCCTTAGAGCAGGCAAGGGGACCCGGCTGCATGAGCAAGCCTTTTCTGGTAATCCAATTACGGCCCGAGGATGCCACATCCGATAATGAGCTGGAGAAAATCAAGCAGTACGGCAAGCTGGGTGACAATGAAATTGTCCGGCTGCGCGCCGAGCAGTCCGGTCTGCCAGCTATTGGCCTGGACAAGTATTCGGCCATCATCGTTGGCGGCAGTCCGTTCGATGTCAGCTTGCCCAGTGAGCAGAAATCTCCACTTCAAAAGGAACTGGAAGTCGGCTTTGCAGCGCTTCTGACTGACATCCTTGAGCAGGATTTTCCGTTTTTAGGCTGCTGTTCGGGTAACGGTCTGCTGGGGGCGTATCTGGGCACCTCAATATCAGGCAAATACGCCGAACCGGTGGGGGCGGTGGAGATTGATGTCACCGAAGAGGGGGCGAGTGACCCACTTTTGGAAGGCTTTCCCGAAAATTTCCGGGCCCTGGCCGGCCACAAGGAAGCCTGCGACCAGCTGCCCAAGGATTCGGTGCTGCTGGCTACCAACGCCCAATGTCCGGTGCAGATGTTCAGGGTCGGGAAAAATGTCTACGCGACCCAGTTCCATCCCGAGGGTGACCCTGAAGGTTTCGAGTTGCGCATTAATGTCTACAAGAACCATGGCTATTTTCCTGCGGATTCGGCCGAGCGACTGATCGAGGCGGTAAAACATGAAGAAACGCCGCAGGCCCATCTGATTCTGGAACGCTTTGTGGCTCGCTATCGCAGCGACAACTAGGACCCTGGACTCAAGGCTGCTGGCTGCATGTCCAGTCAGGGCAGTGGCATTTCTTCGCTGTCATTGTTCCGGGCAGGGGTAAACACCGGCCCCGGTTCCCGGGCGCGGAATTGCTCCAGCCAGAACACGCCATCGTAGGGGGCGCTATTGCCACGGGTGCCGATAAAGTCGAGGTCGCCGTCAGCATCCATATCCCGGGCGATAAACTTGTCGAACATGCCGCGCTTGCGGCGCGAGATATCGTGCCGGGGCCAGGGTGCGCTGTTGGCGACCGGTCCCGGGTTGGCGAACCAGGCCAGTCGGCCAAGGGCATCGTTCACATCGACTTCACCATCGCCGGTGCGTGGCCCGCGACTGTAGCTGCCAACCAGTATATCCAGGTCCTGATCGCCATCGATATCACCCAACTCCATGCCAGTGACGCTGTCCGGCGCCAGGCTGCCAATGATAGCGGCAATCCACGCGTCTCCGGCCCGTTCCGGCTGCAGTAACCAGACCAGTTCGCTGCCAGCACCGCCAATGATATCCAGGCGGCCATCGTTGTTGAGATCGGCATACTCCAGGTTGAAACCGGCCAGTTGCGTGCCCACCACGCCAATGGCTTCCTCCTGGAAGTTCAGGCTGCCATCGCCGGGATTGCGAAACAGAATCAAGCGATTTTCGCCGCGACTGCCGGCAATGATATCCAGATCGCCATCGCTGTCTATATCAACTGGTTCGGCGTTCTGGGGCACGCTGTAATTGCCGAGTACGGTTTCCATCCAGCTGGAACCACGCAACGGGTCACCGGTGACTGAAAAAATCGAGACCGGCGTGGAGCGACGAAAATCAGCCGGCGAGGGACGTTGGGCACCTTTATTGGCGGCCAGGATTTCCGGTATGCCATCGGCGTCCAGGTCGGCAGCGAAAACCCGGATATAGGAGCCCTGGTTGCGGGTCATGGGCAGAATCAGTCGCTGCCACTGTGCGCTGCGAATCTGGCCCCCGGCGCCCGGATTCTCCAGGTAAATAAGGTGTGACAACTCCGCCGCGACCACCACGTCCAGAAAACCGTCACCGTTGAAGTCACCCAGGGCAACATCCTCGGGGGCTGGTGCATCAGTGCCTTCTGCCAGTGTGATGTTGAACCACTGCTGCGGCGTGTTACCGGCAAAAGCGATGCGCACGTGGCCTTCCGGTGGCGGGATGAAATCCGGGTCCGGTACCGCAGAGTCGTATTCTGAATCTGATTCGTGTACCGACACAATATCCGCCCGGCCGTCGCGGTCCAGGTCGCCCATGACCAGTCCATCGCTGCCGCTGAGCGCGAAGCCGGCGATCTGCGGATCATCGATGATGTGCTCATGCCAGTGTATATAGCGGCCATCGTTGGCGACTATGCTGGAGGGGGTGTCGCCAACGGTGGACTGGGCGTGGCCAGTAGCGGCAAGTGCAACAAGACAGCAGCCAGACAAAGCTCTGGAGATGAGGCTCAGGGGTAGGGCGATTGGCACGTTCTGCATCGATTCAGCTCCTTGGTTACGGGTCGATAGTATCAACAGGTAATCAGGGACAAAAGCGGTAGAGGTGCGCGGTGAGGCCAGCGCTCTGGTCGACAGCCGGGGACCGAAAGGCTAGCATTCAAGCGCAACGAATGAAGCTGATGGTGGGGCCTCAAGCTCCGGGCCGTCCTGGCCAGGCAGGCAAGTGACATGCTCGCCGCAAGTAAACCTTTTACTCATTATTCTGCAAGGGAGCAGAGCGTGGAAAAAGTGGAAGTCGTCATCCCGGCCATCAAGGTCGAGATGACAACAATGCTCCAGGAACTGGTGGCGAAAGCCATTGAAGAGGCCAGTGTGGCGATGCGCAACCAGACGGCGACCGCCATGGACAGCAAGACCCTGTTCGATGCCCGGGCGAAATTGCTGGAGAACTTCGGCGCTTATCTGGCAGTGAACTTTGATCGATTGCTGGGCCAGGGTTCCCAGGCCGAGGTCAATGTTCTCGACTACGGCAATCTGAGCCTGGTGGAAGAAGCCGACCTGGAGGCGATCATTGCGCTGGAGGGTATGATTGCCCATGCTCGCAACTGCGATATCAGTGAATACCTGGCATTTTCCACGCGGCTTAACGAGCTGTGCTTCGGTGTTCATATCGATGAATCCAACAATCCCATGGACCCTGAGCAAATTGGCGATGCCTTCAAGGACGCCGTGAAGCCCCTGGGTATGGCACCGAAATCCCTGCTGCTTATATACCGTCACTTCAATACCGGCGTGTTTCACCAACTTGAGACCGTACTCAGTCGGGCCAACGAAATCATGGTTGAGCACGGCATTATGGCCGACCTCGACATGGCGGCACGGGCCAAGAAAGACATCCAGAATCGTCGCGGTGCGCCGCGCGAGCGAACAGACCCCACCGAGCGCGCCTTTCAGGGTGGCAGCGCCCAGGGCGGCAGCGGTCCGGGCGAAAGCGACAACCCGTCGGATCAGGCGGCCATGTCCCGGCAGATGTTTGCCATGATGCAGAGTTTACTGCACGGGGCCGGTGCCCAGGCGGGGGCAGCCGCGGCCCCGGCTTCGGGAACCGCCGCTGGGTCACCGGCAAATCCGGCGGCGATGCCGCCGGGCCACGCGGGTCATGTCATGCCCAATCTGCAACCCGGCATGATGATCGGCAGCCAGAAGGTGGAACTGGTGGCAACCGAGCAATTGCTGGACCTGATAGCCAGGCTTGATGCTGCTCCAGCAGGGAGCGCGGGGGGCGCCCTGGCCGATGGACAGGGCAAGGGCAAAGCGAGGTCGGCACCGCTGGACTTGAGCGAGTCACTCGGCAAGCTGCTGGCCAGTGACGGCGACCAGGACACGTTCCGCGCCGTGGATAACCAGTCTGCGGATGTGATTAACCTGATCACCATGCTCTACGAAGCTATCTGGGATGATGGCACTGTACCGATTCCCATCAAGGAATTGATCGGGAGAACCCAGATCACCGCGCTGAAGATTGCCCTGCACGACGCCAACTTTTTCGATCGCGACGACCACCCGGCGCGCCAGTTGATCAACGAACTGGCTACCGCCGGCATTATCTGGACCGAGTCCGACAAGCTGGATAAGGACCCGATGTACCGCAAGATGTTTGAGATTGTCGAGCGGATGGTGGACGACTATCAGCAGGACACGGCGTATCTTGACGAGCTACTGGCGAATTTTCGGCAGTTCAAGCAGGCGCACATGCAGGGTGGCCAGGAGATTGAAGCGCGCCTCAAGGATGCGGATGCCCGCGCTGAGCGCCTCGATGAAGTCAAACGCTATGCCCACCAGCGAATCAGGGAACGCATCCTGGACGAGCGCACGCCGGCCGTAGTTCTGGAGTTTCTCGATAACCAGTTCCATCGCTTTCTGGTGGAGGTCATCCTGCGTGAAGGGCCCGGCGGAAACAGCTGGCGGCCGATCATCAATACTATCGATGTCCTGTTATGGACTGTTCAACGGGACAAGACTGAAGCTGACCGGCAGCGTTTTAAGAAGGTGAACGGGCGGCTGTTGACCAATCTTGCCCGGTCCATGGATGTGGCCGGCGTTGAGAAGGCGGAAGCGGACGCTATCCTGAAGCGAATTCAGTCTGCACAGCGCTCCATTCTTGAGCAATCCGCCGAGGAGCCGGTGGCGCCGGAACCCGCCGATGACAGTTTCGAGGCCTGGATGCAGTCTGCTGCTACCGAGGCGCAGAAGTACGAGGCGGATTTACCCGACGACGATGAACACCTGCAGGAGGTCAATCGCTTGCCTTTGGGTATCTGGATGGAGTTCGATGTCGATGGTCAGCACACAATTCGCTGTACCCTGGCAGCCAAAATCGCTTCCATCGACAAATACGTATTCGTTAACGGGCAGGGTGTCAAAGTAGTCGAGAAATCCCGCATTGGCCTGGCCCGGGAACTCAAGGCCGGCACGGTACGCATTATCTCCGAGAGTCCCTTGCTGGATCGCGCGATGGAGATTGTCATCGGTCGCCTGCGCAGTGGCCAGCAGGAAGCAGAACCCGCCGCAAACCCCTGATCCCTGACTTCCGGCCAGACCCGACGGCCGGCCAGCAGCTTCCCCAGGCCGCCAGGCTTCCCGCCACCTGAGCCCCTGCTTCGCCGGGTGGTTGTCGCCAAGCTGTGACCCGGTTAACCCTTTGTTGCAAGTATGCGTCCGGGAGTGTGAAGCAGTTACGCTCATTGCTGGCTGCGGCAACCAATAATAGCTAGCACGGTCACCGTACAGCCATCGCGCTGCCCCACAGTCATGCGGTACTGAATCGGCATTGGCCGGTATGTATTCAGGAGACACCTTATGCTGCTGCGCAACACACTTCTCGGATTGGTCACTGTTCTGCTTGGCATCTGGCTGTTGCCAGCCCAGGCGGCACGCTCGACCATCGAAGACGGCTATCTGTTTGTTCCGCGCATTGACCTCGATGGCTATGGTGCGATGGCGCTTAGCTTCCGCATTGTCTTCGAAGACGAGTACCGGCTACTGCTGGAGTCTGCCGAACAAACTTCTCTGGGCGTGTCCAATTCCGGAGCTTTTGACGCGACCACCCAGATCATGGAGATTGATGAGGTTCAGCTTGAGTCCGGGCAGGTGTACAGCGTGCGCCTGGGCATGGTGTCGGATTTTGGGCAGGCAACGTTCGCCATCCTGGAAGCCACTGAGCTGACTGGCGAGCCGGTATCGCCGACTCCCACGCCACCACCATCGCCTGGCGGCAACATCGATACCGCTGCCGAGGCTGTGTACAACCAGCAGTGCGCCGGTTGTCATGCGCTAGACGGGGCCGGCACAGCTGTGGGCCCGGCGCTTACCGCCTGCGCCAATTGCGGGACGATGAGCGGTCTGACCTCGTACATTCGCGACACCATGCCCCTGGGACAGGCGACCAGCTGTGATCTGGCTTGCGCCAGCGACATGGCAGATTACATCCTGGCTGCCTTTAACAGCGCCAACGAGGAGGTCGCCAACCAGACGGTTGGGTTCATCGCCCTGTTGGGCAACTCAGAGTCCCTGCGTCGCGCGGCAATGGAACTGGGCAGCCGCCTGCCGACACTGGCCGAATACCAGATGATTAGTGAGCGCGGCGAGGCCGGATTGCGCGCCGCCATTGCCGGGATGCTGGAGCAGGATGCATTCTATGAACGGCTCACCGAGATCTGGAATGATTACTTGTTAACCGACAAGTACCACTCCCGAAACGGTGCCGAAGATGCTATTCGTCTGCTCAGTAGCGATGATTTTCCGAATCGGCGCTGGTTCGATCCGAGTTCCGGTGATAAACCGGAAAACTACGAAGAAGTGCGCCGTCACGCCAACAACGGTGTCGCTCGCGAACCACTGGCGTTAATTAACTACGTGGTGCGCAATGATCGGCCGTTTACGGAGATTCTCACCGCCGACTACATGATGGTGAATCCGTTTTCGGTGCACACCTATGGTATTCCTGGAGTCGCGTTTTCCGATCCAGATGATCCCGACGAGTTTCAACCCGGCAAACTGGAAGATGTGCCTCACGCCGGTATTCTCACGTCACCGATGTTCCTGAATCGCTATCCGACTACCTCCACCAATCGCAATCGCGGTCGGGCGCGGGTGGTGTTTGACCTGTTTCTGGACACTGACATCCTGGCGATCGAAGGCGTGCGGCCCGGCAACGCGGTGGATATCACCACACCGATACCCACTATCAATAATCCTGAATGCTCCAAGTGTCACTCAATACTGGACCCGGTGGCTTCCGTGTTCCAGAACTGGGATTACAAGGGACGCTACCGTCCGGCCCGACTCACCAGGAGCGGCTGGTATACCGACATGGAAGCGCGCGGGTTTAACGGCGAGCCCATGCCATTGGCCGGCAATGTGGACAGTTCGGTGCAGTGGCTTGCGCAAAAAATGGCGGCGGACCCGAAGTTTCCCCGCGCTGTCACGCGGATAATGGTCAATGGCCTGACCGGCAAGGAGCCGCTGGATGCGCCAGTGGATGATGGCGCCAGTCAGGCGGATCGTGACGCGTACATCGCCGAGCGGACCCTGTTGAACAGTATCCAGGATAATTTTGTGGCCAGCGGCTACAACCTGAAGGTGTTGGTCCAGGAGATTCTTCTAAGTCCCTACTGGCGCGCTGGCGGCCTCACTGGTGGTGCCAATGTCGAGGCTCATGAACTGACCGGTGCCACCTACCTGCTGACCCCGGAACAGCTGGACCGCAAGATTGAAGCGTTATTGGGTTTTGACTGGCGCGGGTCAATGGACAACTACTACAAGGACAAGGACCGGAGTTGGGCCTCCAAGCTGGGCAACACGTTTCACCAGATCTATGGCGGCATCGACTCTGATGGCATCATCACCCGACTGCGCACTCCTAACGGTCTGATGGGCGCGATGCAGCTACGCATGGCCAATGAGCTATCCTGCTACGCCGTGCCTCATGACATGTGGCTGCCGGCCGAACAGCGGCGCCTGTTTGTCTACGTCGATCATGAAAGCAGTCCCTACAGCGATACCGGTTATCTGGACGAAACGGCAATGGCCGCCATTCGTCAGAACATACAGTATCTGCATAACTACCTCCTCGGTGAGAACCTGGCGCTGGACTCTGCCGAGCTGGGCTTTACCGAACAACTATTCATGGACAGCATCAACCGTGGGCGCCAGTTGATACTCAATAGCGGGGGAGAGTGGTCGGCCGTTCGGTTGCCGGGTAGCTGTGATCGGACCCGCGACCTTGAGGGTGAATCCCTGGAGGACGATGAACGCCTGCAGAAGGACAGTCAGTATGTGATCCGCGCCTGGATGGCCGTGGTTGCCTATCTGCTGTCCGACTACCGGTTTGTGTACAACTGATCCCGGAGAGCCCAGCGAATGTATCGTCGACAGTTTCTGAAATACCTGGCCAGCAGTGGTCTGGGCCTGAGCGTTCCCTTTGGTATCGGTACCGCCAGTGCCGCCACGCCGGAGCGATTCTGGGTGCTGGTAAATGCCGGTGGCGGCTGGGATCCGACCTATTTTATTGATCCCAAGGGTGACACGCCGCGCGCCGATGGGCGTGGTCCGGTGAATCGCTATCCGGCCAGTTCGATTGCCATGGCCGGCAATATTCCCTATCCGACAGTATACCCGGAAGATGCCGATCAGCCGGATGCCAACCATCCGGGGCGGTTTAACAATTTCTTCCCGCGCCATGCTGATCACCTGCTGGTGATCAACGGTATTGATACCCAGACCAATAACCACGACGCCGGCTCCCGTTTTATCTGGAGCGGCAGGATTGAAGAAGGCTATCCGAGTTTTGGCGCCCTGGCGGCGGCTGCAACGGCACCAAGCGAACCACTGTCATTCATCAGCAACGGTGGTTTCGACAACACCGCGGGACTGGTGGCGCCGGCCCGCATCGGCGAGGGTGAGGTATTTCAACAACTGGCGTTTCCCAATGCCGAGCGGCCCTGGGAAGAGGCGGAAAAACGTTCCCCATATTTCGATGAATCCATTTACGCCAGGATTCAGCAGGCGCGCAATGCGCGCCTGGAGCGGCAGCTGGCCCGCGCCAGCCTGCCTCTGCAGCGCAAGCAGCTCAATGAGTTACGTATGGCACGTGTTGGTGACAATAATCTCAATCGTCTGGTGTCGCTGTTACCGGATGACGTGTCCAGCGGGCTGGAAGGGCAGGCGGAAGTGGCCGTGGCCGCATTCTCGGCCGGCATTGCCGTCAGCGCCAACATGCATATGGGCGGCTTTGATACCCACGGCAATCACGACCAGAACCACGCGCGCTGGCTAACCCAGCTGCTCGAGGGCGTTGACCACCTGTGGAACCAGATTGAATCGGCTGGTTTGCAGGATCGGGTTACCGTACTGGTGGGTTCAGACTTTGGCCGTACACCGTTTTACAATGACGGCAACGGCAAGGACCACTGGAATGTCACCAGCATGATGGCCATGGGGGCGGGGGTGCGTGGCAATCGCGTCATTGGCAGCACCGATGCCCACGTGCAGGCGCAACCCATTAATCCACAAACCCTGGCGGTGGATCCGAACGGCATCATTCTGACCCCGGAACATATGCACGTGGCCCTGCGTCAACTGGCTGGAATTGGCCCGGATCTCAACAACCAGTTTGGTATTCAGGAGACCGCGCTGAATCTGTTTGGCTAATGGCCTGCAGATTTGCTGAGAGTTCAGTCTGCATAGGACTGGAACTTCTGCATCTCCTGCCGCAGTTCCGCCGGACTCATGTAGGCACCCCCGCCGCCTTCGGCAGACATCGCTTCAGCCTCACTGGCTGCGAATGCCCGGCGCAGAAACAGGGCGTGGTCATAGCGCTGCCAACCCAGGCCATATTCGATCAGGCGCCGGTCGGTGTCGCGCTCGAAATTTACCCGGCAGCGGCTGAACTGACAGAGCCCATCCCTGGCAATGCCGAAAAAACCGCGATTCAGGTAGTAAACCGTGTGCGCCAGCTCGTGGCCAAGGATGCCAACCTGGGCATTAAACGGCTGGTTCTCCAGCAGCAGGGCCTCCCGGGGGCCGTCTCGCGCATTGTCGATTACCACCAGATAGGTCCGATCTTGCGCCGCGCGCAGCATGCTGGGCCAATGCGGGCGAGAAGACAGCGGGATATCCACATCGTCAACGATGAAGCGGATGTGCACGTTCTTCAGTTCGGGATAGTGACTCAGGGCCAGCAGTGCCTGTAGTTCAAAACCTGGTGGCAGTTCCTTGAGGCGACCGTACTCGACGCGCAGCGCATCAAGGCGGCGCCGCTGTTCAGCCTCCACATATTCCCGAACCGGTGCTCTGGTGTCGACCGCAGGTGTTGCGCTAGCGGCAACAGGGGCCGCCAGGCAGGTGCCCAGCACCAGAGCGGCAAACCAGGTGCGCCAGCCCGCAGGCCGGGGCGCTCGGGAGTGTGACTGACAGTGCGATTGAAACTGCGATTGAGACTGTGATTGAGAGTGTAATTGAGAGTGTGATGAATGCCGCATTATTAGCCTGTCACTGGCAAAGTTGGGGGATTTTTGTGCAGTAGATCAAAAAGCTGATGAAATTTAGTGGGATAGTAACAACAGTTAATGAAAATTAACTAGCAACCGTAATCACTTGAGAAATCACATTAACACACTGATTCAGCCATGATTATGAAAAGTGAACGACGCAAATACCCCCGTATCGATGTCGGCGGCGATGTCAGCTTGCTGGTGGCGGGCGTGATCCGCACCGGCACGCTCACCAATCTGTCGCCCTCCGGCATCCAGATCGAATGTCGACATCAACTGATCGAACAGATCAGCCGCTTCAAGTCCGGATCCGGCCTTTATCCGGATTTCGAACTGGAGTTTCGGCTGGCTGACGATGAGCCCATCCAGTGTAGCTGTACCGTGTCCTACCTGCGCCGCCTGAGCCAGGACACCTATCACCTGGGGCTGGAATTCGTCGCGTTGTCGGACAGCGATGAGCAGCGGGTAGACGCCACCATACATCACGCTGTCGCCGCCTGAGCAGAGCAGTTCAGGACGTTGCTTCCGCAGGATAAAGCGCCAGCCGCGCAGGCTGGCGCTGATTCTCATCGTGCCGGTTATCCCGTATAATCGCGGCATGAAATCTCTAGTCAATTCCGTTACTTCGTTTGCGCGCTGCGTTCTGTCAACTGCACTGCCAATTGCGCTTCTGGTGGTGCTGCCAGTCACCGTTCACGCCCAGCAACAGTCCTTTGCCGACTGGCTGGCCGAACTGCGTGTCGAAGCCCTGGCTGCTGGCATCAGTGAATCCACCCTGGCGGTACTGGCGGACATCGAACCGCTGGAGCGGGTCATTGAACTGGACAATAGCCAGCCGGAATTCGTGCAGACCTTTACCCGCTACCTGAGCCTGCGGGTCACTCCCGGGCAGGTGAGCCGGGGCCGCGCACTGCTGGATGAGCATGCCCAATTACTGGCACAAGTACAGCAGGAATATGGCGTGCAGCCGCACTATCTGGTGGCCTTCTGGGCCATCGAAAGCAATTACGGTCGCGCCACCGGTGGCTTCTCGGTGCTTGATGCCCTTGCCACCCTGGCTTATGACCCTCGGCGCAGTGATTTCTTCCGCCGCGAGTTGCTCACCGCGCTGCGGATTATTGACGAAGGGCACATCGCACCGCCGGCAATGAGCGGTTCCTGGGCTGGCGCCATGGGGCAGCTGCAATTCCTGCCCTCGGTGTTTTATGAGTATGGCGTGGACGGTGACGGCAATGGCCGTATCGACATCTGGAACAGCCTGCCGGACGTGTTTCATTCCGCCGCTAATTTTCTCGCCAATTCCGGCTGGCAGGGCGATGAGCGCTGGGGGCGGGAAGTGATTCTGCCCGACGGCTTTGACTACAGCCTGGCCGGTACTGGCACCCGCAAGTCGCTGCAGGAGTGGAGTGACATGGGTATTCGCCGGGTGGATGGGGGACCGATTCCAGTCGCCGACATGAGCGCATCAGTGATTCTTCCAGCCGGTGCCGGTGGCCCGGCATTTCTTGCCTACAGTAACTATCGGGCAACCATGCGCTACAACCCCAGTACATTCTACGCGCTCACCGTCGGGCATCTGGCGGATCGCTATACCGGCGCCGGGCCGATTCAGCGCATGCCGGAGAACGAACAGGCGTTAACGGTGGCTGATGTGCGTGATCTGCAGGAACGGCTCAATGCGCTCGGCTATGACTCCGGTGAGCCGGACGGACGCGTGGGACGTCAGACCCGGTCTGCCATCCGTGCCTATCAGGAAGACCACGATCTGCCCATGGACGGTTATGCCTCCGGGCAGTTGCTCAGCGCGGTGCGCGAAACCGAATAAGCCTGCCCGGCGTAACCCCAAAGCCGCGCGCGACATACAATCCGTACGTGCGTCGGAATCCAACTGCCACTTTGTAAAGCCATGACGACATCAACGACCTACGACCAACAGCTTGCCAAATTCCGCCGCCTGGCCATGATTACCCTGGTGGCGGTTTACTTCCTTATCCTGATTGGTGCCAGCGTGCGCGCTTCTGGCGCCGGCATGGGCTGTCCAGACTGGCCGACCTGCTTCGGACAGTGGATTCCGCCCACCAGCGAAGCGCAACTGCCTGACAACTATCAGGAAGTGTATGCGGAGCTGGGTTACGCCGAGACCCGCTTCAATGTGGTCAAAACCTGGACCGAGTACATGAATCGGCTTGTGGGTGTGACTATCGGTTTCCTGATTTTCCTTACGGCGCTGTATTCCTGGCCCCTGCGCAAACGGGATCCCAGTATTACGGTCGCGTCGGTGGCGGCGTTCCTGATGGTCGGCTTTCAGGGCTGGCTGGGTTCGCGGGTGGTGGCCTCTAATCTGCAGCCCGGCATGATTACCCTGCATATGCTGATGGCGCTGGCTATTGTCGCAGCGCTGCTGTTCGCCCTGGCGCAAGCCCGCCGCGGTATTATGGCGGCGCAGCCGGTGCTGAGTGTCGATCCGCGCTTTCGGACCTGGCTTTACATTGTGCTGGGCATGACCGTGATGCAGGTATTCATGGGTACCCAGGTGCGCGAGATGACCGACTTCATCCGCGAGGCGCAGGGCGAAGAACTGCGCACCCGGTGGATCGAATACATGCCCTGGTTCTTCTATGTGCACCGCAGCTTCTCCGCGCTGGTGCTGTTCGCCAATCTATGGCTCGCCAAGCTGTTGGTGGATTCCCTGGGCTGGCAGCACACCCTGACGCGCCTGACCTTTGGCATGATTGCCGTAGTCGGGGTATCGGTACTGTCCGGTGCCACGCTGGGTCATCTGGGGATGCCAGCCCTGGTCCAGCCCACGCACCTGTTGGCGGCAACCTTGCTGTTTGGCCTGCAGTTCATGATCTGGATGAGCTATCGCCACAGTCGAGCTGGTCTGGCGGCGCCGGACGAACCCCATGCGGAAACCCCGGCGCTCCTGAAAGCCGGGCAGGCGCCTGCCTGACGCAATTGCATACCAGCAGGTTGCCAGGCAATCCGCAGCCCGCTTTACTGCACACATTATCCCTGTTGCACACCGGGGGCGCGACTGCTGTGCGACGCGTTCGTGTGGCGTTGGCACTTCCCGGTCAAAACATTTCCGGGCCGATTCGGGACCTGCTGACGAGTGCAGTGCCAGGTTGAACAATTAGCGGGCTTGAACATACATGGTAAGTCCCGGCATCGCAGATACCCTGAGCTGGTATCGTAACGGGGCGTTTCGTCAGCGCACCCGGGCAGGGTGCCGGAGAGGTTGCGTACACCGTTGCTGACTCCCGAGCGCCGCTCGATGCTGGTCAGACTCACCACTGACTGGTCGGATTGGCCATTCCGGCTCCGATTGGCACTGCTCAAAGCCAATATATTCAACTGCTTACAAGATTGGTTCGATTCCTGCTTTACGACTGGAAGAGCGCTGCCGGACGAGCTGCGACGTTCAGTTACACCGGGTAAACCCGGCGCAGCCAATGCCAGTCACCACACCCCTGGAGAGAAACCCCGGGTGCCGGACAGGCCAGGCCGCTGGCGCCCCTCATTTACGATGCCGATACAGGATCTCACCATGCGCGAATCAGATGACGCCGGGCCCCGCGTCGGGAAACAGGCCAGGCTGGATCGTTTCTGGCCGCAACTCAAACGCCTGTTGGTTTTCCAGGTCAAGCTCTACGTGGATGCCTTTCGCGATTTCTTCCTGAGCCTGCTGTCCCTGCTGGCTTTCTTACTGGACGTTGTGCAGCGCAATCACGGTCCCGACTCGCATTTCGAGAACGTACTGAGTCTTGGGCGGCGCTCGGAGAAGGCGATCAACCTTTTCGATCAGTATGACCCTGACCAGCAGGATGCGCGCAGCGTAGACGGGGTGATTCGCGAAGTAGAAAAGCGCTTCCGCGATTAGGCGCCGAACGATTCCCGGCCGGTGCTGTGCTATGCAGCGCAGATTGCGGACCTGGGCGCACGCTTTGCCCGGGATTGCCCGCATCTCATCCTAAGCGAGCCCGACATCACGCCGATAGATAATTACACTGCAGTAGCGGGATGCTGGCGCCTTGCATTACTTTGTATTTTTCGGGGCCTTCCGGTATTTTCTGCCTGCACCGCCACACCCCATCAGGAACTGACCCGTGCCCAATCCGCTGTTGTTGTTCGCTGCCCAGATCACTGCGATTCTGTCAGTGCTTCTGCTCGCAGCAGGGTACCTGAAGACCACCCCGCGGGCGCCCAGTGCCCATGTGTTTGCGCTGATTGCCGTGTTTGTCGTGTTCTACCTGCTAAACGGTATGACCGGTCCTAACATCGACCCGCGCTTTCGACTCGATCTCAGCAGTATTGATCTGCTGCTGGAGACTGGTACCAGCGCTATTTGCGGATTGTTCATGATTTACTGCTTCCTGATTTTTCAGGAGCGGGCAAAGTTTCCCTTTCCGCTGCTGATCGCCTTTGTCATTCAGGTTGCACTGGACCTGCTGCTCACCCTCATTGATCATTACCAGGACAGTGCCGGCTCGGGTACAGCAATAACCATCCTGGTGACCGCCATGGATTTGCTGCAGCTGGTGTTTGTGGGCTTCGCGATTTACTGGACGCTGAAGGGGTGGCGAACGGACCTGGTGGAGGACCGGCGTATGCTGCGCTGGTTCATCATCGGTCTGCAGGGTGCCCTGATTTTTGCCGTGGTGTTTGTGGAAAACTTTCTGCTGTCCGGAGGGTCAGCCAGCAACGCCACGGAATTGGCGGTGATCGTCTACGCCATTGCCATTCTCACCCTCGGTATGCTGCTGGTAGCGATGCGTTTCGACCTGGTGTCACTCAGTTCGGTAATTCGCCGCGTGGCGGAGCTGACTGAAGAGCCCCAGGAAGAAATCGGCACTGCCTTTGACGTTGAAACCTTTAATCGCGCCTTCAAGGATGGCGAACTTTATAAAGAGGCCGGCTTGACCATCGCCATGCTGGCCAAGAAACTGCATATGCCCGAGTATCGATTACGGGCATTTATCCACAAGCAGCTGGGCTTTCGTAATTTCAATGCCATGCTCCACCAGTACCGAATTGAGGAAGCCAGCGAAGCCCTGGCTGACCGGAGCAACCCGAACGTGCCCGTTCTCACTATTGCCCTGTCGGTAGGCTATCAATCCATTACGCCTTTTAATAATGCCTTCCGGGAAATCAAGGGCGTGACACCATCAGAATACCGCAAGCGAATGCAGGCGGATTGAGACCCGTTCGTCGTTTCATCGCAGGACTCTGTCCCTGCCGGAGTGGATTTGGGCTACTGCGATGAAGTATGCTTGGCGCGCGCTGACCAAGCGTGTTGACGCACTGCAAGGATCAGCGCCGGCGGTTGGGCCAGTATTGCTGGGCCAGCAGCCAGCAAGAAGGTGCGGTAAGACGCCATTGCCACAGATCTTGAAAGTACAGATCTTGAAACCGAAGGCCTGTGCAAGCAGAGATTGTAAAATTGCTCCCATGGCAGCGGGCATTTCACAAAGCTTGATCGATCGCAATGCTCGACAGGCAGCGGGCTGCTAGTTTGCGAGGCGCAGCATCGGCAGTTGCACACTCAATCTCGAAGCAGGAATCGGGAATCACAAGAATAACAAGGACAGCGGGGCGTACACCGGACAAACTGGATCTGCAGGCAACAACCCAGGCAGATCAGTTGCGCCCCCGGGATAATGCGCGGGAGGACTAGTAGTTGAACGAATTGCTTTACAACCTTGCGGTCATGCTCGATGACACGCAGTGGAGTACGCTGCTCCACGAATCCTATTATATGTATAACTGGACCGAGTCCACCCATGTGCTGACCCTGATGGTGTCACTGGGTATGCTGTTCCTTATCGATTTGCGGATGCTGGGCGTCGCCTTTCCGGATGTCCCGGCCAGCAAGATAGCGTCGCGGCTGTCCTGGCCGATGGCGATCGGGTTTACCGTGATGTTTATCACCGGGTTCATGCTGTTCTATGCGGTGCCGGTGCGTTCTACCCAGAGTATCTGGTTTCGCATCAAGATGGTGTTGCTGGTAGCGGCGGCGATCAATGCCTACCTGTTTCACAAGCGCATGAATGAATCGGTGGCCAGTTGGGACAATGAACCACGGGCGCCGAGCCGGATTCGCAACGGTGCGATCCTGTCACTGGTGTTCTGGACCATCGTGGTCATCTGCGGGCGCTTCATTGCCTATGACTGGTATGACTGTGACCAGAATCCGGGAGCCTTGATTGGCACCCTCGCGGGCTGTGTAGACGGCCAGACGCGCTACTGATTCGGACGGAGAGAAATTCATGATTGCAGCGATTTATGAGAACCACAGACGTACCGCCATCACCGCTGCGGTAATTCTGTTGGCCGTGCTGTTCGGCTACAGCGACTTGCGCAACACGGTCTACCTGGCGCTGGAACCGGTGTTTGCCTGGTCTGAAACCACGATACTTGGCTATGTAGGCAAAACCTGGGGTGGGGCGTTTGCACTAATTCAGGCGGGCCACCTGATTGGCCTGGCGGTACTGGGTGGCGCCGTGCTGGCCGGTGATCTTCGCCTGTTGGGCGTGGTGCTCAATGACGTGCCAGCCCGGGTAGTGGTTGAACGCGCGCACCGGGTATTTTTCTGGGCGCTGATGTCATTGCTGGCCACCGGTATTTTTATGGCCTGTGGTGTGGCGATGAAGATTTATTTTCTGCCGGTTTACTGGTTCAAGATGCTGGCCCTGGGGGCCGGCATGCTGTTCCACTTCGGGCTCCGGATGCCGTTGCTTCAGCATGA
This sequence comes from uncultured Pseudohongiella sp., assembly GCA_965212375.1. Taxonomy (GTDB): domain Bacteria; phylum Pseudomonadota; class Gammaproteobacteria; order Pseudomonadales; family Pseudohongiellaceae; genus UBA9145. Next base: position 1,272,584 of record OZ243108.1, read on the forward strand.
CCTGGATACCTTGAATCCAGTTGTTGTGCGAATGGTGGCGATTGCCTCGATTCTGGTCTGGTTCATGGTGGCCGCTACCGGCCGCTGGATCGGGTTCAGCGGTTGAGACCGGAAGTTGCGAGCAGAAGTTGAGACCAGGGGAGGAAAAGACTATGAATGACACCAACACCACTACCAGCAACGACGCTGAACACAAGCAGCGCAAAGACAAGGAAACCGCAGCCCTTATCGCGGCACAGGCGTTTATTGTGTTTTCCGGTATCTACTGGTTTCTGCAGCTGGAATCGGTGCGCGCGCTGCTGGAATTGGCCTACGGCTAGGCCTGGTTTAATCAGGTCGGGGCGGCCGCATGGCGACCGCTCCCGCCGAACAGGTTGATTGCCACTTCCCGTCAGGCCGCGCCAGCGGCCATTTGCTGATCTGCTACCGCGATGACCTTCTAGCGCAGCGGTGAGTAGTCTGTAGCCTGCATGTATTGCCGCTCCACATTGGCCAGAATCTGGCCGTTGGCGTTGGAGGCGGCTGCCACTTCCCGCCATTCCGGATCCTGCCCGAACGCCTGCCAGGAGGCGTCGGCGGCGGCGCGGCTGTCGTGTTCGAGCACGTAAATCAGGGTGTCATCCGCCAGTTCCGGGTCGGTGGGCACCCAGAAACCCACAATTTCCATGCCGTGTTTGCGGAAAATCCGGATGGTGTGGTCGCGAAACCGGGCGTTCAGATTGCCCAGGTTGCCCGGGGTCGCGGTGTAGGTGCGCAGTTCATACACCTTCTGATCCTGGGCGGCGACGGAAAAAAACAGGCCGGCTGAGAATCCGACAACGAGGGTAAGCAGGGCTGGGATGACTGTTCTTGGGGTTTTTGTCACGTGATTCTCCTGGGTCGGGGGGCGCTCGACGGGGTTAGGGGTTCTGGTTGTGAGTATAGTCAAAGCCCCACCCCTTGGCGACTGCGGGGCCGTGTGTGATAACTGCCGAAGTGCTGAAAAGCGCCCGGTGACGTGGCTTTACAACACGGCGACCGGGCCGACATTTTTCGCCGTATTTGCTGGATTGCCACGCTCTTTTGGTGCTAAGGTGCTGGCTAACAATAATCAGAATTGTCTTCACGACACCGCAATATAGACGCCATGGTACGTTGCACACTGACCCTCAGTCTGCTGGCAGTAACGTTTGGCTCTGCCACCTCGCTGGCCCAAACAATCGACTCTGCCGACTTGCATCAGGAGCTGGAAAACACCCGGCGGCTGGTGAACAGTCTCGAATCCCATACCGATCATCATGACCCGCAGCTGGCCGAGCCGCTGCTGCAGTTGGCCGATGACCTGATGCAGGTGGGGGAGTTTGCCGAGGCCCACCATACCCTTGATCGCGGCATGCAGATTGTGCGCATCAATGAGGGCCTGTACACCCGTTCGCAATTGCCCTATCTGCGCAAGAAAATCGAAAATTTCACCTACTGGAACGACTGGGAATCGGCGCGCAGCCAACTGCAGCATCTGTTCTGGCTTTACCGTACCAAATCCCGAGTCATTGACCGGGTGTTGATTGATGATCTCCAGGACCTTTCTGCCATGCACCTGCGCGGCGTCACGGAAGATCAGGGCGAATACCAGAGTTACCACCTGCGCCGGGCGGTGAGTGCCAACTGGATGGCCCTGGCGGCTGGCGAGGCGCTGTGGGGCAAGACCGATGAACGGCTTGCCCCGGTGATCTACAACCTGGTCAAGCATTATCATCTACAGGCCGCCGCGGTAGAGCGCGGTGGGCGCACGGCCTACGAATTACGCCAGATTGCCCCGGGCTCGGACTGGGTGCGAGAACGCGCTGATGCGCGGCGCTTTTTCTACTACACCGGCTTGCGCCTGCTCCGGCAATTGCGGGACATCTATGTGGATGCGGAACCCGCCAATCCGGAAGGGCTGGCCATGAGTGATCTTTACCTGGCGGACTGGCATGCCATGTTTTCCCGCAACGGTGAAGCGGTGAGCGGCTACAAGCAGGCTTATCAAGGTTTGCAAACGGCGGGCATTGATTCCGCACTGCTTGAAGCTTTTTTCAGTCAGCCCAGTCTGCTTCCGGAATCGGACTTTCACGATACCCTCGCAGACGCCACCGCGGCTCGCTCTCGGGAACAGCAACAACCGCGATTGCTGGCGTCTTCTGCCGCCGCCGAGACCTTGTACTTCAATGAGTGGAGTGCGGCATTCCCTTATGTGCGCAGACCGTCCCAGGTAACTAACCAGCAGTCGCTGGACTCCAACATCGCCTTGTTCTCGTTCAATATCGCCGGCGTGACTGATATCACTCACTGGATCAACGGTCGTAAGGAAACTGATCTGGCCAGTATTCGAGAGCCGACTATCGTGCAGCCCACCGTGGAGTCGGAGGACCAGCAGGAACAATTATTGCGTCGCCTGGAATATTTGCGCTTTCGGCCGCGGCTGGATAACGGCGAGCCACGCGAAGCCGCAGCGACCCTGATGTACCAGATCGCCCTGGACTGACAAGCATTCCCGATGCCTGGTGTCATTGTCCTGTAACTCAGCTGTGACACGCTGATCTTCATGCGCCGTTGCCATTAAAGCTTTGCTGAAACGCTGCCGACGAGATTAGTAAGGCGTCTGTCTTTAACCGGACAATCTATTAACCATTCAACAAAGGAGGAAAATGGCTCTGGCCACCACACATCACACAATCTACCTTTCAGACTTTTAAGGGGCCGCAAACACAATGAGCGAAGTGAAACTTGTCAAATCCACCATTGACAGCAATACCTCCTCTAACCCGATTTGTTATGTGCTAGATACCAACGTTCTGATTCACGATCCTACCTCGATACTCAACTTTGACGAACATCATGTCGTCATTCCCATCACCGTCCTTGAAGAACTTGACTCGCTAAAAAGTGGTCGTCACGCTATCGCCGCAGACTGCCGTCAAGCTATTCGCGAGCTGGACAAGCAGCTGGGCAGAGCCAGCCCGGTTGAAGTTGAATCCGGGGTCGCCATTCAGCGTAGCGATGCCGGCGAAACCCAGGGCGTGCTCTCGGTAATGATGAGCGAGACGCCGGAAAACTGTGTCCTGCTGCCAACCCACCTGAACGACAATAAAATTCTTAACGACGTCGGTTTTCTCAAGCAGCAATATCCCGAGCGTCGCGTGGTGCTGGTAACCAAGGACATCAATGTCCGTCTCAAGGCCCGCGGCGTCGGCATTGAATCCCAGGACTATCATAGCGATCAGCTGCTGAGCGATATCGAACACCTGAACACCGGTTATGTTGAGTTCGAAGGCTCATTCTGGGACCGCGTTGATACGGTGGAATCGATACAGGAAGAAGGGCGCACGCTACACCAGGTAGCCAGAGAGGTTTTTGATCACGAGGTTTTCCCCAATCAGTTCCTGCTCGATGAGGATGGTTTCGTGGCGCGGGTCCAGCAAGTCACTGCCGAGCATGTGACCCTGCTGCACCTCAATCGCCATTCACTGATGGAAGCCGAGGCCTGGGGTCTCAAGCCACGCGACATCTACCAGTCTCTGGCGCTCAACCTGCTCATGGATCCCGATGTGCATCTGGTGAACCTGACCGGCTCTGCGGGTTCCGGCAAGACCATTCTCGCCCTGGCGGCTGCCATCGAACAGACTGTTCCCAACAAGCTGTATCGACGCATTATAGTCACCCGCAGTACCCAGGGGCTTGATGAAGATATTGGCTTCTTGCCGGGCACCGAGGAAGAAAAAATGGAGCCCTGGCTGGGTGCCATTACTGATAACCTGGAGGCCCTGCACTGGGAGGACGAAAATTGTTCCAGCAGTGTCGAGTATGTGCTGAACAAGGTGCCGCTGATGTTCAAGTCATTGAACTATATTCGCGGGCGCTCGTTTCAGAGCAGCCTCATCATTATCGATGAGTCACAGAACCTGACGCCGCACCAGATCAAAACCATCGTGACCCGGGCCGGTAACGGATCCAAGGTGATTTGTCTGGGCAACCTGGCACAGATTGATACGCCGTACCTGACTCCCATCAGCTCTGGATTAACCTACCTCACCGAACGCTTCAAGGCCTTCGATCAGGGCGGCAATATTCTGCTGCAGGGCGTTCCGCGTTCAGTGCTGGCCGCGTTCGCCGAGGAAAATCTCTGAAGCCCTGCGGAGCAGAGACATTTCGACCGGAGATTGTCCGGGGCTAACCAGTCTGGCTGGAGCCGTCGTCATCAACATACTGATTCATGGTTTGTGACGGCGTCTCCAGGCAAGGCTTGCCAACCACTCGCGCCGGTACACCCACCACGGTGCTGCGCGGCTCCACGTCGCGCAGCACCACACTGCCGGCTCCAACCTTGGCATCTTCACCCACGGTGATATTACCCAGTACCTTGGCGCCGGCGGCGATCAACACGCCCGACTTGATGGTGGGATGCCGGTTACCCTGCTCATTGCCTGTACCGCCAAGGGTGACCTGTTGCAGAATCGAGACGTTGTCCTCAATGACCGTGGTTTCGCCAATAACAATGCCGGTGGCGTGATCAAACATGATGCCTTTACCCATTACGCAGGCCGGGTGGATGTCCACCGAGAAAACCTCGGAGTTTCGGCTCTGGATAAACAGCGCCAGGTTTTTGCGATTGTAGCTCCACAGGAAATGCGCCAGGCGATGAACCTGAATGGAATGAAAGCCTTTCAGGTACAGAATCACCGGTAAATAGGAAACGATTGCGGCATCACGTTCATACACTGCATGCAGATCCTGGGCGGCATGGTCGATAATCTCTGGCGAGGTGGCGAAGGCATGCTCAAATAGTTCCCGCAGCGTCACGGCGGGCATGACTTCATCGGACAGTTTATTGGCCAGGATAAAGCTCAAGGCGGACGCCAGGCTGTCGTGATTCAGGACGCAGGAATACACATAGCTGGCCAGCAGTGGTTCCTGCTCAATGACCTGCTGCGCTTCCCGGCGCAACTGCTGCCACAGTTCATTTTTCATGGTGCTGCTCCTTGGCCAGGTCTGACCGGCGCGCTGTGTGTCGCTGATTGGGATGGGGGGACTGTGCTTAGCAGACCGGCTGCATGGTAAATTCTTGCGCTCATTTACTGACGGTGCGCGATCCTGTGCGTGGCGAAATTATACGGAGTCGCGCTCGGCAAACAAGGGTAGTGCGATCAGCGCTTGCCAGGGAACAGTTTGCCTCGCCAGCCGGATGCGGATCGTGTCGATTCCGTATCATTCACGGCAGCCTGTATGTAGTCACCCTTGATTGTGCGTTCACCCTTGCCGAATGCCACCATCAGTGCCTTGTGGCACAGGATATTGATCAGCCGTGGAATACCGCCGCTGCTGTCATGAATCCGGTCCAGGGCATCGGCGCTGAACATGTGTGGGCCACTGTATCCGGCCTTGGCCAGGCGGTGCTGAACATAGGCTTCAGTGCCGGCGCGATCCAGGGGTGGCAGTACGTAGCTGAAATTCACATGCTCCTGTAATTGCGTAAGCCCCGGCTGTTGCAGTAGCGCATTCAGTTCCGGTTGGCCAAACAGCACCACCTGCATTTTTCGGTCGGCTGGCACTTCTACCTGGGTGAGCAGAAAAATGGCCTTTAATGACTCTTCAGGCATCGCCTGGGCCTCATCAATAAACAGCACGATGCGGCGACCGCTGGTTGCCTGCGCACTGATCTGTGCGCTTACCAGTTTCAGCAACTCGTAATAGCTGCTGTCATCATCGGCTTCTACTCCAAGCTCCTGGGCGATCGCATGCAGCGTGCCTTCCTCGGACAGAATGGGGTGCGGGAGGTAGGCAGTAATGAATTTATCGCGGTGACTATCCAGGGCATGCAGTACTTTTCGGCACAGCATGGTCTTGCCGGTGCCCACTTCGCCAGTGAGTTTGGCGAATTCACCATCCACACCCAGTGAGTTGACCAGTTGTCCGAACGCTTCCTGATGACTCGGCAGTTTCAAAAAGAAACGGGTATTGGGAGTCAGGGAAAACGGATATTGGGCAAGACCAAAATGCTCGTTGTACATGAGTATGTAGGGCAGGTTTCCCCTGACTGGCGTGAAGCCACTTAATCCAGTATAGCGTAACGCCGGGGTCCGGGTCTGTTGACCGGCCTTAACTGATAGCCGCCTTCTTCAGGATGGTTTTGGTTTTCTCCAGCTCTGTTTCCAGCGACTGTCGGGTTTCCGGCTCGATAGCAGGATTTGATAGTACGAAATAGGCGGTGCGAACCACTTCCCGCCAGCGCGGTATTTTCGGCAGTTGTTCAAGACGCAAATAGCGGTCAAAGGTACGCGTTCGCAGACGTCCGTCGTCGATACTGACAGCCCAGATATTGCTCTCTTCGGCCAGTTCAATTTTCGACTTCTGGGTGGTGACTTCCCAGGTGTGCAGGGCCGAACGCATCAGGGTAACCAATTGTTGTCGGTATTCGCCCTCGCTGCTTACCGCCGGCAGGCGATCATCAATGTAATGCACCAGCTCTTCGATGCCGGCCATGCGATCCAGAAGTTCCGGATGTTCTGATATTTCTGTGGGCGTCATGACGCTCAGGCGGGTGCCAATCCGGCGGATATTCTGCTGGGCCTGGCCGAGAAAGCTCACCAGCTCTACCGTATCTTTGGCGAGCACTGTGTTGCTGACTTTTTTGAGAGGCTCGGTGTCTTCCAGGAACAAAACACCGGTTCCCTCATCACTTCCGAACAGGTTCAGCCGGCAGTTGAAGCTAAGTGTTTTGCTGGATGGCTTGCCGGCGCTGTTGTAGGGGTAAACTACTTCGAGGCTGAGGGTCACAGTTTGCGCATCGCCAGACTCCTGTTCGTCGCTTTCGTCAATAGGCTCACCATTTTCCCAGCGCTCGATGGCGCTGCGAAACTGATCATTCATTTCCGCCTCACTTAGCAGGCTGGAGATATCGCGATCAACCAGTGCTGACTTATCGGTGCCAAGTAGTTCCGCCGCCCGGGCATTGAGGGAGAAGATTGTGCCGGGGAGCTCGAAGGCAATAAATCCGGCTTCAATGGATTCCAGCACCTGCTGCAGTCGCAGTCTGGAGCTGCGCAGCTCGGCATCTGCCTCTGCGTAGGACTCAATTTGCGAGCGCAGTTTGGCGTTGTCTTCACTGATGCGGTGCAGCATCGACAAGCGTAGCTGGTTCTCCACGCGCGAGCGAAGTTCCTCGTTATGGAACGGCTTTGCCAAATAGTTATTGGCGCCGGTACGGAAACCCTGGGTGAGATCCTCAAGGTGATTCTTGGCAGTCACCAGTATGACAGGCAGTTCAATCTGATTGTATTTCTGGCGCAGTTTCTGGCAGACGTCGTAGCCGTTCAGGCCCGGCATCATCAGATCGAGCAGCACAAGATCCGGCTTTTCTTCGTCGATCAGGGTCAGTGCATCGAGGCCGTTTGAGCACTTGACGACGTTATATTCTTCCAGCTGTTGGCCCATAACCACACGATTGATCTCATCGTCGTCGACGATCAGGATGGTGGTCTCCTGTTCGCTGCGCAGCTGTGGGAGTTCGGCTGGCTTGTTGGCCTCGGCCAGGTAGTCCGCGCGACGGATCATCTGTTTACTGATCTCGGGAGACTTGATCGCCCGGGTCTGATCCAGCGAGACCCGCAGGTCAAAACTGAAGGTGGACCCTGAGATATCCCCATGAAATATTGAGGATAAATAACAAGTTAAGCTAATTAGAGTGCATACATGGCACGATAAAGTTCTCCAATAGATCGCCAAATCTCAGGAGACGCACCATGTATGCCCGCACATTGTTACATAAATCTCTCGGCAAGCGCTGCCATGATATTCATGCGACCCGGCTCGATACGTGTTGGCTCACAGTCCAGTCACTGATCGAAGGAGCCCAAGCGACAGTGACTTCTGTTGGTCGAGGAATGTCCGGTAACGCTTATGACAAACATAAGATCAAACGAGTAGATCGGCTATTGTCGAACTCATTCCTTCATCAGGAGTTACCGGTAATCTATTCGGCTTTAACTGGTAAATTGCTGAAAAACATGGCCGAACCAATCATTCTGATCGACTGGTCTCCGCTGTGCGCTGACCAAGGCTGGCAATTACTCAGAGCTGCGATTCCGGTAGGCGGACGCAGCCTAACTCTCTACGAAGAGGTACACCCACGCAAAAAGCTGGGTAACCGCAAGACACAACATGAATTTCTGAATGAATTGGCCACGTTGGTTCCTCCGTGCTGTAAACCTGTCGTAGTGGCAGATTCTGGTTTCAAGACACCTTTCTACAGCTATGTTGAGAAGAAGCTCGGATGGCACTGGATAGGCCGAATCAGAAGCCGTGATTTTATCGCTTTCAACGACGATCCGACCCAATGGTTTGGGGCAAAAGGACTCTATAATCAGGCTACAACACAAGCGAAAGACCTGGGTCAGATTGATTGGGTGCGCAGCAACCCATTACCATCGCGATTGATACTGATACGCCAGCCCAAAAAACGGCGACAGGATTTGACTTACACAGGTACCCAACGCCAATCCAAACGAAGCCATTCCCATGCCAGCCGTGAGCGAGAGCCCTGGCTGTTGGTCTGTTCATTATCGTTAAAAGATCGCGCAGCCAAAAAGCTCACCGGTATCTATCGTCGCCGAATGCAAATTGAAGAAGGGTTCCGCGACTGCAAAGCAGTACGTTATGGCCTGGGTATGTCGCAACGCAGCCGGATGAATGCAAAGCGGCGTGCCGTTTTATGCCTCTTGGCTTCTTTGGCGCAGTTCGTTCTCTGGTGTGTTGGTACTGCAGGCCAAAATACTGAATATGCACGCCGCTTGCGTGTCAACTCATCAAGTAAAAGACCCGCATACTCATCAATCTTTATGGGCAGGCTACTTGCAGCTCAGAAGCACTTTCGGCTACCGGACAAAGAGTTACTAAGCGTACTAGACAGAATCCAGTTCAACCCAGAGGCAGTGTCATAATCGCAGATTTACTGGGGATATCTCAGAGGTGGACCCCAGATCCAGTTCGCTTTCCAGTTTCAGCTCGCTACGGTGCATTTCGACCATGCGCTTGGCTAGCGGTAAGCCGAGACCGATACCGCTGGCATTCATGTGCCTGGAGGGCAGCTTTTCGAAGGTTTTGAAAATTGTCTCGTGGTCGGTTTTGTGGATGCCGATACCAGTATCATGCACTTTCACGGTGACGTTGTAGTCCGACGTCAGCTGCGCCGAAATGACCACTTCGCCAGCATAGGTAAACTTGATGGCGTTGGAGGTCAGATTTACCAGTATCTGCTGCAGGCGATCCTCATCACCGGCCACCAGCGGCAGATCCGGGGCTATTTCCGCGCGCAGTTCGATGTTCTTGTCACCAATCAGGGGGCGGCATATGGCAATCACCAGGGTGACAACGCTGTTCAGGTCTACCGGCTTGAACTTCACATAGGTAGCGTCTTCCCGTGCCGCAGAGAAGTCCATCAGGTCGTTGACCAGCTTGGTGAGACGGTCGCCGCTGGCGCGGATCAGCTCCAGATTGCGCGTCACCAGCTCCATGTCCTTGTTCCTGCCGCTATCGAATTCTGACAGCGCGGTCTCCGCAAGACCGTTAATGCCGTAAAGCGGTGTGCGTAGCTCATGCGAGACGTTTGCTAGCAGGTCGTCCTTGATCTGTTCGGAACGCACCAGGTTGTTGATGGCGAGTTGCTGCGCGTCCTCCTTCTCCTGTTTGATCTGGTTGTAGCGGTAGGCCAGACTGAGTGACATCAGCAGGGCCTGGGCAACAAGCCCGATGTTGTATGCATTCACCGTGAATGCATTGTTCGGGAAAGAAGGTACCAGTTGTAACAGCATCAGGATTATGGTGCCTGACAAAAACACGCCGATCCCCACCATGTGCACTATCGCGGTGGCGTCTCCGCGGCGAATCGCGTCAAAATTGCTGTAAAAGGCCAGCGCAATGGAAAAGGCAATCAGCATGATAAACAGGTACTGATGTGGCTTTTCATCGGGCAGAAAAGCGAGCAGAGTGACCACGCCGAATGCGGCCACAACGCCACGCACCACCTGGTCAAGTTTGGGATTGAAATCCTGAATTCGCAGCAGGGCGCGCTGGAACATCAGCGCCGTGATGGCCATCAAGGGATAGATTAGCCGTTCTGACATGTCCACCAGCCAGCTGGCCTGGTATTCCTGGTCAAGCAGGTAGCGCAGGTGCTTGGAGTCCAGCAGGATAAAACCTGCCTGGGCAGTAATCATGAGCACGTAGTTCAGGTAGCTGCTCTCGCGAATGGATATGAACAGAAACAGGTTATAGAAAACCATTGCGAAGAGGATGCCGTACTGCCAGCCCAGCATGGTGTCGGCACGAATCTGTTCGGCCTGGAAGCGACTTTCCTGCCACAGGGTGATGGGCAGGCGCAGTGGTCGCGCACTGGTTACCCGCAGGTAGATCTGTTCACCAAATTCCTGGTCCACTTGCAGGGCAAAGCCGCGGCGCAGGGTCTGCATCTCGCGTGGGTCTTGCTGGGAGCCCAGAGAATATTCCCGGGTCACATTGCCGCTGTCGTCAACTACGAACAGCTCGATACCGCCCCTGGCGATGCCGGCCACGATTTTGGGTGGGCCGAATTCCAGAATCCGGGTAGCGCCGGGGGCGCCACTCCAGTCCAGCCGGAAGCGGAACCAGTACGCGGAACTGGTGATCCCGAAGTTCAGCAGGTCCTCATCATAGGACAGAAAGTTCACCGCAAACGCCGGGTCCAGCATGTCATCGATGCTCAGGGAGGTGGATGCATCTTCGTAGAAATCGATAAAGGGGGCGATAGCCAGACGCTCGGTATCTTCGGATACCGACACGGGCTGGGCCTGGGCCAGGGGCGTCAGCCAGATGGTCAGGGCGGCCAGCAGGCAGCGCATGGGTAGCTTTCGATTGGTCACGAAGTTCTCGTCATTAACGTGAAAGTAGCCGGATCAGGGGGCCGCGCCACCACGCGCAGGTCGTCAAACGGTGCGATATTCTAGCCCGTTAGCCGGGACAGAACAATTGGATGGCGCTAATTTCAAGGCTTAAAATGTTATTGAGATCATAGATTTAGCGCAATAATTTAGAAGTTTTTTGAGGCTGACCGGGGATTGCCGACAAGGACGAGCGAGCGTGGAGAACCGCCATGCGAGCTAATTTGGGGGCAGATGGAGACGGCCTGTGAGTATGATAGGTGTGAGTGTGATAGGTGTGGGTACCATAGGTGAGAGTATGATGGCTGTGAGTATGTAAGTCTCACGGCTTTCCTATTACCATGCCCTTGACCATCATTAATACGCTGATCCGCTTATGCCCAAGCTCAATTCCCGCAGGCTTGCCTGCCTTCTTACCGGCCTGGCCCTGAGCATTGCCTCCCTGTGTGTCCAGGAGCGCGGGCTTGCCCAGGAGCGCGACCAGTATCAGTACTGGCTCGAACTGGAAGCTGCGGACCAGATCTACAGTTCCCGGTCCGCGGAAGTAGGGCGCAACAGGGCTTTCCTGGAGTTTCTCGGTGACGGCTCGGTGGTGTTTCGCGACGGCCCGGTGGACGCTCTGGCGCTGTACTCGTCGCCGGATTTCCAGGGCAACGACCTGCGCTGGGAATCACACTATATCGATGTCTCCCGGGACGGCGATCTGGGCCTGACGGCAGGCCCCCTGGTGGTGCTGGATGCGGAGGGCGATGCCAACCAGAACACTTTCGGCCACCTGGTGTCCATCTGGGTCAAGAAAGAGGCGCGCTGGGAGCTGATGGCAGACATGGCCACCATCATCCCCGGATTCCTCAGTCTCGACGTGGAGTCCACATTCGAAGACACCCGCCCGGTACTCGAGGAGGCCGCGCATCCGGTGCTGGTGCAGAACAATAGCCTGCAGGATCTGATTGATGCCGATAACCTGTTTGGCCGCAGCATCAATTTTCGTGGTGGACAGCGCGCCATGCTGCGCTACGGCATGGAGAACTCCCGGGTCTACCTGCCGGGTATGGCGCCGGCAGTAGGCGTGGAAGCAGCCAGTTCTGTCTATGGCGCGTTCCTGGATAATCAGCTTTCCACGACCAATCCCATCAGTCTTACCTACATGGGTGGTTTTTTATCGTCTTCCAGGGAAATGGGCTATACCTACGGCACCATGGTCACCAACAGTGACGAGCCCGGCGCCGGTTTCAGCACCTCCTACCTGCGCTTGTGGCGCTACACCGACAGTAACGAATGGCGGATTGCGGTAGAAGTCCTGAATCCTTTTGACCCGCTGGACTGACCCTGAGCATTGATCCGCTAAATTGAAGGGTGCAGGGCCTGAGTCCTGTCTGGTTTAATCAGCGCCCCTGCGATTATCGACCGCAATACTGCGCTCCCCGTAGCGCAACACGCTACCCTGACGATTGCGAATCTCGATTGCCAGCCGATAATTGCCGTTGGCAACTTGCCGGCTGTCCCACTGGCCGCCGAAGCCCAGAGCCGGGGCGTTGGGGTCAGTTGTCACTGCCTGTGCCGAGACCACGTCCGGCCTGGGTATCCCGTAGTCGAGTTGCTGTACCGGTTCGCCATCCAGCAGCAGGGTGACGGACGCCACACCAATATCCTCACTGTAGGCCCAGCCGTTGATGGGGACTTGCCCCGATACCGTGGCATCAACGGCGGGTGCATCAATCCAGGCGCGCATGGGAAACGGGCAGGGACTGGCCCGGGATGTCTGGCGAGCATGCAGCGCTTCGGCCCGGTAGAAACTGAAGCGCTTGTCGCCATTGAACAGGGACAGGTCGCCCAGGTGACGAACCTGGTCGGCATGCTGGCAGAAGTCAGCCATTAGCGCGTGCTTGTCGGTGACCTCCAGGGTGCTGTCCTCATTGATATAGAGCGCGGGCGAACCGGCGGCGTTACCAAGATGTGAGGTGTCCATTTGCCACAACACCAGTTGCGTGATGCGCCCGTCGCGCACCGCCTTGTCGCGATCAAGGGTGTAGGCATCTTCGCCAACCCTGGCAAACAGGGCCTGGGCCGCGGTGTAGTAGTTATCGGTTACCAGAACCGGGTCGCGTCCGGGAAACTGCTGCGCCAGCAATGCATCAGTATGCTCGGCGAATTGTTCCCAGCCCGCCATTTTGTTGGACAGCACGCCGGTTCCCAGCAAGCGCTGCAGCGGCAGCTGGTAGGCTTGCGAGCCAACGCCGAGAATCGCGACCAGCGTGCCGGTAAAGCCAATGCCCACCACCAGCGCCAGCCCCTGGCGCAGTCGGGTTGCTGAATAACGCCGGGCGAAGCGCTTGCCCAGATCCCGCAGTGCGGCGGGCAGCAGCACCAGCAGCGGGAAGTAGCCCGATAGCGGCCAGTGAATCGAAGTGCTGTTGGCATCCGCCCAGGGGGCCAGCACCAGGTAGACAAGAATGTGGGTCAGGGCCAGGCTGAGCAGCAGCGCCGCCACTTGCTGGCCGTTTCTGGCCTGCCGCCACAGCCACCAGGCGCTGTAAACCAGCAGGGCATAAAGCGGTGGCGTGACCAGGCCGATTTGCTTGAACAGGTGCAGTAAGCCCGACGCCTGAAACTCCCAGGGATGGCGTTCTACAAAATAAAAGCTGGCGCTGCTCAGGGCATGGCTGAGGTTGAACCAGACGATCGGGATCAGGCCGATGCTGGCCACCGCAATGCTGAGCCAGAAGCGCGGATTACGCCATAGCAGTCGCGCTGGCGGGAAAACCAGCAGGAACAACACCACAGCGGTCGGATAGAGGATAAACCGGTAATGGGTACTCAGGCCCAGGGCCACGCACAAGCCGGTCGCCAGCCAATAGCGCCAGGCGTTGCTGCGCAGCGCGCGTTCGAAAAAGCCCACGGCCATCAGACCCAGAACGATAAGCGGGACATCCGGCACCGCCAGTAGTCCCAGAAACCCGCCCAGCGGCACACACAGGCTCACCGCGGCGGCTTCCAGGGCCTGGCGCGGTGTGGTCAATGGCCGGGCAAGCCAGTAGATCAACAGTGGCACGCTGGCGCCCAGCATCAAGAACGGGCTGCGTACCGCCAGCGCCGAGCCCGGGGAAAGGGCATTGCCCAGACCGGCCAGTTGTGCGGTTACAAAAGGCAGGTCGCTGTAGGCCAGCGCGGGATGAGTAGAGGCCAGCCAGTAAAAAATTTCGTCACTGTACAGGTCAAGCTGCCCGGCAAAAAACAGCTTCAGCGTCTGGACCAGAAGAAACGCGCTCCCGGCTGCCAGCAGCAATGTGCGGTGTGATGGGGGGGATGAGTCAGGGTCTGCAGCGAGCAACAGCAATCTCCGCGCCGGGTCTGGTCAGCAAGCGCCGAGCATACGGGGTTTGGCGCAAGCCTGGCAACCACGCCGGCCCGTCAGCCGCCGAAAGGCGGGCGGTTTGAAGGTCATTGGGGCGGTCCTTGCGGCAAGGAGTGGTCAAGCCCAAAACCGGGGATGACGTAATGCGTTTTTACCAGTAATCAGGTAGTGAGTAGTATTTTCATTAACAGCTGCGAATCTTGTTGACAATCATTCTCATTTACATTTAAATGCCATTATCTACTCAGGAGCCACCATGTACGTTTGCCTTTGCCGACAAGTCACCGACAACCAGATTCGCGAAATCTGTCGCAGCGGCGCCAGCAGTCTGGCAGACGTGCGAGCCCAAAGCGGTGTTGCCAGTGAATGTGGCAAGTGCGGCAAGCTTGCCCAGGCCATCGTCAAGGAATTCTCCAAGTCTGTGGAATTCGTTAACGCCGCGGGCTGAAACCCCGATCCGACTCGCGGATCGCTCTCTCCCGGGTTTCCAGCCAACTAATCCCAGCCCTTATCCGCACCCGCAGCGAATGCTCGGCGGCAACTGACGCTTGTTGCCCAGGCTTGCGCCTTTGCGGGCAGCCGAAACCGGCATGGGCGCTGTTCGCGGGTCACCGCCTGGGGCGCTGGCAGAAATCGAAATGGTTTTGCTTCTCATTTAATTTTGCTATATATATCAATCACTTATCGTGTATTCCGGTTGAGAACCTCAGGCCTGTGCAGTACTATATGGCGCAAATCAACTGCTGAGGATCGTTACATGAAAGCCGATGCCACCGTCATCAAGCATCTCAATCAGGCGCTGGGCAATGAGCTCGTTGCCATTAACCAGTATTTCCTTCATTCCCGCATGTATGAGGATTGGGGATTGACCAAGCTGGCGGAGAAGGAATACGAAGAATCCATCGACGAAATGAAGCATGCCGACCAGCTGACCAAGCGCATTCTCCTGCTTGAGGGGCTGCCCAATCTGCAGAAGCTGGGCAAGCTGCTGATTGGCGAAAATACCAAAGAAATGCTGGAGTGCGACCTGAAACTGGAAATGATGGCCTGCCCCGATCTCAAGGAAGGCATTGCCTACTGCGAGTCGGTTGGTGACTACGTCAGTCGCGATCTGTTGGCCAGTATCCTCGACAGCGAAGAAGACCACGTCGACTGGCTGGAAACACAGCTGGATCTGATCGAGCGCATTGGTCTGGAAAATTACCAGCAGTCCCACGTCTGAATACCCGGCGCTGGCCTGTGCCGCGCGAACAACCCGCAAATACCACTGACTGGCGGTATTCCCCGAGTTATGAATGAGTCCTGACCCATTGCGTTGGGGCTCATTCCATTTCGCCGCTGATCGTGTTCCAATTGAGCGCAGATCGATAGTAATCGACGGCCAGTTGTTATGCATGCATGTATCGACCTTGGGTCCAATAGTTTCCATTTGCTGATCGGGGAATGGGATCGGGGTCGCATTAAAATCGTTGAGCGCCTTAGTGATAAAGTTCAGCTGGGCGAGAACGTGCGCAGCAGTGGCGAAATATCAGAAGCGGCATTCGCCCGTGGACTGGCCTGCCTGGTTCGGTTCAAAGAATTGATGAACCAATATCCCCTTGAGAACTACTGGGCACTGGGTACCAATACCTTTCGTGTCACCCGCAACGCGGACGCTTTTTTAGCCGCCGCCGAAGAAATCGGCATTCATATCTCCATTATTTCCGGCGTCCAGGAAGCGGTGCTGATCTATGCCGGCGTGATTACTTCCCTGCCGGTGAACGACAACAATCGTCTGGTGATTGACGTCGGTGGGGGCAGCACGGAGGTGATTATTGGTTCTGGCCACGAGCGTTTGTTTACCGAAAGCCTTCCGATTGGCAGTGTAGCCTGGCGCGACCGGTTTTTCGGCGATAAAAAAGCCGATGCCGACAAGCTAAGCAAGCAAATGAAAAAAGGCAGCGCGGCTGCAGCCGAGGTGTTTGCCCGGTTTCGTCCGGGCCTGAAACGGATCGGCTGGGATGAGGCCTACGCATCATCCGGTACCATGAAGATGCTTGCTGCGATCTGTACCGAGCACGGCTACGGTGAAGGAGAGATCCGGCGCAAGGGCCTGCGCGAACTCAAGAAAAAAATGATCACTGCGATTGTAAGGAATCGGGAGCTGCCCGGACTCAAAGACGCGCGACGGGAGTTGTTGTTGCCCGGCTGGTGTGTGCTGATGGGGCTGATGGACACCTATGGCGTCAAGAAGATAACCTTTAGTCCGACAGCACTGCGCGAAGGGATGCTTGACTTTATGGTCAAGAATGAAAAAACACTGGATGCCATGACATCCAGCGATCTGCCCCGGGTTCGCCAACCGCTGGCGAGCAAAAGCTGATTCGGGATTCTTGACAAACTGGTGAGTCTTGCTAGGCCTGTCCGAGCTGGTTCAGCAGGCGCTGCTGCACGCCTTCGCAGGGAGAACTATCCGCTGTTGCGCGCGGTCCGAGCGGCAGATACTCGCCGTTGGCCTGCAGTTCCCAACTCTGACAGTGGTCCTCAAGATGCATTTGCATTTCATCCATGATCCGGCTGGCCAGCCTTTTCTTCAGGATCGGGAAGCACACCTCAATACGATGTGACAGATTGCGCTCCATCCAGTCGGCGCTGGAGCAGTACACCTGATGAGCATTGTTATGGAAGTAGTAGACCCGTGAGTGTTCCAGGAAGCGGCCAATGATGGATACCACGCGGATGTTGTCGCTGACCCCGGCAATTCCGGGCTTCAGGCAGCACACACCGCGCACAATCAGGTCAATGATGACGCCCGCCCGTGATGCCTTGTACAGCGCTTCAATCACCGCAGGGTCGGTCAGGGAATTGATTTTGGCAACGATGCGGGCTTCCTTTCCGTCCAGTGCTGCCTCGGCTTCTGCCTCAATCATTTTCATCAGCCCCTTACGCAACTTGAACGGGGCGTGCAGAATGAATTTGGGGTGAATTTTCTTGCCCATGCCGGTGATCTGCTGAAAGACCTTGTGTACATCGCCACACAGCGTTGGATCGGCGGTCATCAAGCCGTAATCGGTGTACAGCTTGGAGTTTTTGCGGTGATAGTTGCCGGTGCCCAGGTGAGCATAACGCTTCAGCTTGCCGCCGGCGCGGCGCACCATCAGCAGCATCTTGGCGTGGGTCTTGTAGCCCATCACGCCGTATACCACGACCGCACCGGCTTCCTGCAAAATGCTGGCGAAGGCGATGTTTTCTTCTTCATCGAACCGCGCCCGCAGTTCGATCACCACCGTTACTTCCTTGCTATTGCGCGCAGCTTCGGCCAGGGCTTCCACCAGCTCCGAGGATTCGTTGGTGCGGTACAGGGTTTGTTTAATCGAGACCACGGTCGGATCACGGGCCGCCTGCCGCACCCAGTCGATTACCGGGATAAACGATTCATAGGGATGTAGCAGCAGCTGGTCTTCGCGGTCCACGGCGGCAAAGATGTCGCTGTGTTCTTCCAGTGCCGGAGACAGCCCTGGCGAAAAATTGGGGAACCGCAGGTCCGGTCGGTCCACCATATCCAGGGCTGCGGTCAGGCGCTGCAGGTTCACCGGGCCGTTGAGTACAAACAGCTCTTCCCGGGTCAGATCAAATCGTTCCAGCAGAAAATCAGTCAGTTCCTCGGGGCAGCCCTGTCCCACTTCCAGCTTGGTAGCAGCGCCAAAGCGGCGACTGTGCAATTCACCCTGCAGGGCACTGGCCACGTCTTCCACCTCGACATTGGACATCTCCAGATCGGAGTTGCGGGTTACCCGGAACTGGTGGCATTCCTTGACGTGCATGCCCGGGAAAAACTCATCGACATAGGCGTGAATCACCGATGACAGGAATATAAAGTTATCTCCCTGGGGCATGATTTCTTTCGGGATCTTGATCAGGCGGGGCAGGGACCGGGGTGCTGGCACAATGGCCAGGCCGCTTTCACGTCCAAAGGCATCCTTGCCTGCCAGGGACAGGATGAAGTTCAGGCTTTTATTAACCAGGCGCGGAAACGGATGGGCGGGATCCAGGCCCAGGGGGCTGATGACCGGCAGCACGTCTTCGTTGAAATAGTTGCGAGTCCAGGCGATCACATCATCATTCCATTCGTGACGAGCATGAAAATGGATGTTTTCCCTGGCCAGCGACGGCAACAGGTCTTCATTCAAAAGCTGGTACAACTCTTCGAGGCGGGCGCGGGCTTCTGAGTGAATGGTTTTCAGCACCTGGTCAGGGTATTTGCCGTCCGGGCCCGGTCGCTGGCGTCCGAACCCCAACTGCTTTTTCAGGCCGGAGACCCGAATTTCATAGAACTCGTCCAGGTTGGAGCTGAAGATCAGCAGGAATACCAGGCGCTCCAGCAGGGGATGGTGGGGATTGCGTGCCTGCTCCAGTACCCGGCTGTTAAAGGCCAGGTAGCTCAGTTCGCGATTCTCGTAAAAGTCGCTATGGCTTAAATCGACGTTCGCATCGACGCCAGTGTTGTCTGCCGCGGCGGATTCGTCATTGTCCACCACAACCTTGAGGGTCTTCTTGCTGGCTGTCTTGGGCATTCGAGTTTTCGCCTGTTGCTGGTTTTTTGCCGGGAAGATAAGCGCGCCGTGCGCTGGGCCGACCAGCTTAGCACATCTGCAGGATTATCCGCCCTGGACCAGGGAGGCAGGTCGCTTTCCCCCGGCTCTCACAACACTGTAACATTGCGTCTTTATAGTCATTAGCCGACAGAAACTGTCCTGAATACCATGCGCTCATTGCCTGGCGTGTCATCGGGATCGGGGTCCAGGTCATGAAACTACCGATTAAGCTCATGCAATTGCTGTTGCTGTCGCTACTGGCGGCGGCGCCAGCCGCGCTCGCTCAGGTTGGCGAAGTGGATCTGCGCCTGCCCGAGTATCGGCGTATCAGTGGCGTATCCGGCAATTTATCCAGCGTCGGCTCCGATACGCTGGCTAACCTGATGACGCTCTGGGCAGAAGATTTCACCCGCTTTTACCCCAACGTTAACATTCAGGTACAGGCGGCAGGATCATCGACGGCGCCGCCGGCGCTGACCCAGCGCACCGCCAATTTTGGTCCCATGAGCCGGGAGATGAAAGCCAATGAAATTCAGGCTTTTGAGTCGCGCTTCGGCTATCGGCCTACCGCTATCCCGGTTGCGATCGATGCACTGGCGCTCTATGTGCACAAGGATAATCCCATCGCCGGCCTGACTTTGGCCGAGGTGGACTCGGTGTTTTCCGCCACCCAGCGTTGCGGCTATAAAGAATCGATTACCCGGTGGGGGCAGTTATCACTCGCAGGCTCCTGGGAGCGGCGCAGCATACAAATGTTCGGTCGCAATTCAGTGTCAGGTACCTATGGATACTTCAAGGAAGCCGCGCTTTGCAGCGGCGATTTCAAAAACAACGTCAACGAACAGCCGGGCTCGGCATCGGTGGTACAGTCGGTCAGTACCTCCATCAACGGCATCGGTTACTCTGGAATAGGGTATCGGACCTCCAGCGTGCGCTCGGTACCGCTGGCCAGGCATGCCGGTGCCGCATATTACGATGCCACGCCAGAGAATTCGGTGGCGGGCAATTATCCGTTGGCACGCTTTCTCTACATTTATGTGAACAAGGCGCCGAATGCATCACTGCTGCCGCTGGAACGGGAGTTCCTGCGCCTGATTTTGTCCCGGCAGGGGCAGCAGGTGGTGGTCAAGGACGGCTACATCCCGCTGCCCGATGCCGTGGTACGCAGTACTCTGGCCAATCTTGGACTGTGATTATTCAGCATGCGCAGCGCAACTATTTCCCGCGCTACTGTTTTCATGGGAACGACAGCGACCACAACCATTTGTGCAACTACATGAAAGCTGGACCAACTGATGCCCGCCTCTGACCCTCGCCGGAATCCTGCCACAGGTTTGTTGCGTAATGTCGCGCAGGACGGTTTGCCGGGGGATGGCAGTGCGCATCTCGAACGGCGTCGAAAATTTCGTCACCTGCTTGATCGCGTGTCCAGGCTGATAATCGCGGTAGGGGGCATCAGCATTATCGTTGCGATTCTGTTGATCTTCTTTTACCTGATTTATGAGGTTATACCGTTGTTTCGGGCGCCCACTGTCGAACCGGTCGCCAGTTTTCAACCGCAACAAGCCGACCCGGCGCCACCGCTGCACCTTGCTCTGGAAGAGCAATCCGAATTGATTCTGCGGATAACAGCAACGGGCGTGGTGGAATTCTATCGCGCCAGTGACGGGGCCGCGGTTGCCAGTTTACCGCTGGGACTTGCGGAGGGGGCGCAGATCACCAGCTTTGCGGTGGATGCCGAGGAGTCCGGCACTTTTGCCGTGGGGCTGGCAAGTGGTGAGGTGCTGCTGGCCAGCTACGTCTTTACCAGCAGCTACGCAGGCGATGCCACCACCCGGGAAGTGACTCCCGGTATTCGCTATCCATTCGGGCCGCAACCATTGCCAGTGCTGGACGCCTTGCCGGTGACGCAATTGGCGTTGTCTACCCATGCCAGCGAGACCCTCATCGCCGCGACCTCGGGTGATCAGTTGGGGCTGCTTCGCCTGCAGCAAAACAGCAACCTGTTCGATTCTTTCCTGGCTACCGGGGCGCTGGCAGGCGACGCGGCGATTCCCGTTTATCGCCAGCAGGTACAAATGGTTTCCGAACTGCCCGACCCGACTCGCCTGGTTGTAGATGGTGATCACCGCTGGCTGTACATCATTGATCGTCAGGATGTCGCTACCATGCTGGACATTCCAGGCGCCCTGGCTGGCAACGCTGTTTTTTCCGAAGCATTTCGGTTGGCCGGAGAAAACGTCAGGATTACCCAGGTCGAACCATTGCTGGGAGGGCTCTCGCTGCTGGTTGCCGATGACCGCGGGCAGATTGCGCAGTGGTTTCCGGTGCGTAACGGCGAGGTAGTCCGGCTACAGCGGATCAGGGAATTTGCACCGCTGGCCGCAGCGGTGACCCGTGTGCAAAGTGAGCAGCGGCGCAAGAATTTTGTTGCCCTGGACAGAGCGGGTAACGTGGCCCTTTACAACACCACGGCGCACCGTGAGCTATTCAGAGGCAGCTTGCTGAATACTGCGGTGCGCCAGATAACGCTGTCGCCCCGTGGCGATACCTTGCTGGCGGAAACCAGTGACGGCGCGATGCATGTCTGGCGGGTGCGTAACGAGCATCCCGAGGTATCCTTCTCGGCACTGTGGGAGCGGGTCTGGTATGAAGGCTACGACGAGCCGGACTACATTTGGCAATCGTCGTCCACCGCCAGTGACTACGAGCCCAAATACAGTCTGGTGCCGCTCTCCTTTGGCACTCTCAAGGCGGCCTTCTATGCCATGTTGCTGGCTGCACCGCTGGCGATCTGCGGGGCAATTTATACCGGCTACTTCATGGCGCCCGGGATGCGTCGCAAGGTCAAGCCGATGATTGAGATGATGGAGGCACTGCCGACGGTAGTACTCGGTTTTCTGGCCGGTTTATGGCTGGCGCCGTTTGTGGAGCGCAATCTGCTGGGCATTTTTTCGCTGCTGGTGATTCTCCCCCTGGTAGTGCTGGCCGCAAGTTTTGTATGGATACAGTTGTCGCAGCGCTGGCGGCACGCTATACCGGACGGGTGGGAAGCGGCACTGCTGATTCCCGTGCTGTTGATATCCGGCTACCTGGCTTTTGCCCTGGCCGCACCGCTGGAGAAACTGCTGTTTGCTGGCGACCTGCGTTTCTGGATTACCGATGAGCTGGGAATTTCCTATGACCAGCGCAATGCGATGGTGGTGGGTTTTGCCATGGGCTTTGCGGTGGTTCCGACAATATTCTCCATCGCCGAAGACGCGATCTTCACCGTCCCCAAACAATTGACCTATGGTTCGCTGGCGCTGGGGTCGACACCCTGGCAGAGCCTGTATCGTGTGGTGCTGCCCACCGCGAGTCCGGGTATTTTCAGCGCGCTGATGATTGGCATGGGACGCGCGGTCGGAGAAACCATGATCGTGCTGATGGCTACCGGTAATACCCCGATCATGGACGTGAATATTTTTGAAGGCATGCGCACCCTGGCGGCCAATATCGCCGTGGAGATTCCTGAGTCGGAAGTCGACAGCAGCCACTACCGGATTCTGTTTCTGGCGGCCCTGGTGCTGTTCATGTTCACTTTTTTCGTTAATACCCTGGCGGAGATCGTTCGCCAGCGCCTGCGCGTGAAGTACAGCGAAGTATGAAACAGCGATTTTTCAACTGGTTGCATGGCGGGACACCGTGGGTCTGGATCAATGCCGGCGCCGTGGCGATCAGCATTATCATGGTGGTTGGCCTGGTGCTGTTCCTGGCGGTGCGCGGCATGAGCCATTTCTGGCCCCGGGATGTCATGCAGGCCATCTATCAGCCGCCGCTTGTTGCCGCGACCGGGGTCACTGCCGCGCCGCGTACCGAAATCATCGGCGAGTTTGTGGAGAGCGAACAGGTTCCGGTGAGCCAGCTGCTGGGCGCCGGCCTGAATGTGGATCCTGGTCGGGCCTACTATCAGCGCGACCTGCTAAAGCTCGGCAATCGCGACCTGACCGGGTCCGATTTCACCTGGGTGGTGGCCGATTATTTGCAGGAGATCCGCTACCCGGCAGGTATTGTGGCCCTTGAGCGTCGGGAATGGGGCAACTTCTACGGCTACCTGACGACGCTTTTCCAGCAGGGCAGACAGGTGGCCGCCAGCGAGGATCCCGCCGGCGTAGATGCATCGATGTGGGAAGAATTTCTGGTTCGTCTGGAGCGGGCGCAAACGCTGCATGAGGATATCGAGCGCATCGAAGACGACGAGATTGGCAGTATCAACTATGCGATGGAGCGCTTGCGTCTCGAGGAGCGTCGCCTGCGGCTTGAAGGTGAATTCAGCACTGCGGTCAGTGCAGGTCTCGACGCCGAACGCCGTGCCCTGGAGCAGCGCTACGAGATCCTGCAGCGGGAGTTGGACGTGTTGTACGAGCGCAGTGAACGGGATTCAGCGCGCTTTGTTGCCGCCAATGGCGAGCAGATCGACATCGCCCTGGCGAATATTGTGCGTGCCTATCAGCCTAACGCCCTGGGCGTGACAGGGAAGGTCACGGTCTACTTTAGCAAACTCAGGGAATTCCTCAGCGCCGCGCCCCGTGAGGCAAATACCGAGGGCGGGATATTCCCGGCCATATTCGGCACGGTCATGATGGTGCTGTTAATGAGCGTGTTCGTGACCCCCTTCGGCGTGATGGCCGCAGTGTATCTGCATGAGTATGCGCGCCAGGGAATCATGACCCGCACCATTCGCATTGCAGTAAATAATCTGGCCGGGGTGCCCTCCATTGTCTACGGCGTGTTCGGGTTGGGCTTTTTTATCTATATTATTGGCGCCGGGGTCGACCAGCTGTTCTATCCCGAGGCGCTGCCGGCGCCGACCTTTGGCACCGGTGGCCTGCTGTGGGCGTCACTCACCCTGGCACTGCTGACTGTGCCGGTGGTGATTGTTGCCACCGAGGAAGGCCTGGCGCGTATTCCCCGCAGCGTGCGCGAAGGCAGTCTGGCCCTGGGTGCGACCAAGTTTGAAACCTTGTGGCGGGTGGTACTGCCCATGGCCAGTCCGGCAATGATTACCGGACTGATTCTGGCGGTGGCCCGGGCTGCCGGTGAGGTAGCACCACTAATGCTGGTAGGAGTAGTCAAACTGGCGCCTTCCTTGCCACTGGATGGTAATTACCCGTATCTGCATCTGGACCAGAAGTTCATGCACCTGGGTTTTCACATTTACGATGTCGGCTTTCAGAGCCCCAATGTTGAAGCCGCGCGACCACTGGTGTTCGCCACCGCCTTTCTACTGGTGTGTGTTATCGGTATATTGAATCTGCTGGCAGTTGCGCTGCGCAACCATTTGCGCGAAAAGTACCGCTCCCTGGATGTGGAGTAGCCTGATCCGCCTCAACTGGCAAGTCTGAAACCAAAGAAACGGGAATCGAAATAGAGAGTGTCGAGCCGGTCAGGCGCAGCTCCAATCGAAGACAGGAAATGAACAAGTTACAGGACCAACAGGATACGATCCCGCAGACCGCCAGCGACACGCTGGCCATGGATGCGGATAGTGCAGATCAGGCGGAGCGTGATTCATCGGTTTGCCTGCGGGTAACTGACCTGAATCTGTACTATTCCAGAAAGACGCGGGCGTTGAAGGACATCAACCTGGAAATTCCCAAGCAGCGCGTGACAGCCTTTATCGGACCCAGCGGCTGCGGCAAATCAAGTTTGCTGCGCTGTTTTAACCGCATGAATGAATTGATTGACGATTGCGTGGTGGAAGGTTCCATCCTGCTGGAAGGGCAGGATATCTATCAGCGCAACGTCGATGTGGCGGAGCTGCGTCGCCGGGTGGGTATGGTGTTTCAGAAGCCCAATCCGTTTCCCAAGTCGATCTATGAGAATGTCGCTTACGGCCTGCGCATCCAGGGTATCAACCGCAAGCGCGTGCTGGATGATGTGGTAGAGAATTCCCTGCGTGCCGCGGCCCTGTGGGATGAGGTCAAGAATCGCTTGTATGACAGCGCGCTTGGCTTGTCCGGCGGTCAGCAGCAGCGCCTGGTGATTGCCAGGACCATTGCGGTGCAGCCCGAAGTACTGCTGCTTGATGAACCGGCTTCGGCGCTTGATCCGATTTCGACACTGAAGATCGAAGAGCTGATTAATGAATTGAAACAGGAGTTCACCATTGTTATTGTGACTCACAACATGCAGCAGGCCGCGCGGGTATCCGATTTCACCGCCTTCATGTACATGGGAGATATGGTGGAGTTTGATACCACCGACCATATTTTTACCAACCCGTCAGAAAAGCAGACGGAAGACTATATCACCGGCCGCTACGGCTAACGGCTGCCAGCCGGTCCCAGCCGATTGCAACCTACCATTTCAACTCGCAGGATGTTTCGCTGCCGGATGTTTCGGTGCAAGGCACCGAACCAGGATTATCCATGAGCACACAATCTGAAAATCACGGCCATCATATTTCCCAGCAGTTCAATGTCGAACTCGAGGATATCAAGAAGAACATGATGGAGATGGGCGGCGCGGTTGAGAAGCAGCTCTCCGATGCTGCCGCGTCAGTGGTCGATACCGACAGCCGCCTGGCGGAAAAAGTTATTAACGCCGACGATGACATTGACGCCATGGAAGTGGCCATTGACGAACAGTGCAGTCTGATATTGGCCCGTCGTCAGCCGGCGGCCAGCGATTTGCGCCTGGTGTTGGCGATCATCAAGGCAGTGCGGGATCTGGAACGTATTGGCGATGAGTCCTCAAAAATTGCGCGCATGGCGGTAATGCTGAGCGAAGAAGGGGAGTTCCCGGAAGGCTTTGTGGAGTTTCGCCATCTGGCCAACCGCGTGGCCACCATGGTCAACCAGTCGCTGGATGCGTTTGCCCGCTACGATGCCGAAGAAGCACTGAAAGTGGCCGAGCATGACCGTGAGGTGGATCGCGAATATGGCAGCGCCATGCGCTCCATGATTACCTATATGATGGCCGATCATCGCAGTATCACCCGGGTGTTAAATCTGCTCTGGGCGTTACGGGCCCTGGAGAGAATTGGTGACCACGCCAAGAATATCGCCGAAAGCGTTATTTATGTGGTCAAGGGCACCGACGTGCGCCACGAAAAGCTGGAAGACGTGGCCGACAAGATTGCCGAGGAAGGCGAGTAGCGCACCACAGCCTGAATTGCCGGTCAGGGCAGGGCGATCAGCATGGCTGGCGCGGAAAAGCGGGGCCAGGAACAATCAGGACCAGGCTCTGCGACCGGCTTGCTTTGCCGTCAGTGCACGTTGGCGTTGCTGTCGGACGCATCCGGCGTCGCCGCTTCGCTACCCTCAAGGTTTGCCGTGCCCTCGTAGCAGTCGGTGCGCGTGATGCGGGTGGTGGGAAACGCGCAGGTGAAGCAGCTGCCTTTGCCGTATTCTGAATCGATCATCAATTCCCCTTCGTGGCGCATCAGGATGTGCTTGACGATCGCCAGGCCCAGGCCGGTTCCACCACTGTCGGTTGAGCGACTGCCATCGACGCGGTAGAAGCGTTCGGTCAGGCGCGGCAGGTGGTGGGCTTCAATGCCGACGCCATTGTCTTTTATTTCTACCAGAAACCGATCGTCGGCGAAGCGCGTGGTGACGCGAATCGTGCCTTTCGGCGGCGTGTACTTGGCGGCGTTGATGATCAGGTTGGAAATGGCGCTGTACAACTCATTGCGTTTGCCCTGGATGATGGCGTTCTCATCGCAGTTCAGCACAAAACTGTGTTCCTTGTCGGTAAACATCTGGGCGGTATCCCGCTCGATTTCATGCACCAGGCCGCCGAGATCAATGCGGTCCCGGTTCTTCGGCATGTTCTTGGTTTCCAGCGAGGACAGCAGCAACAGGTCACGCACGATATTTTCCATACGCATGGATTGCTGGCGCATCTGTTCTATGGGTTTGTGCCAACGGGGATCGAGACTGTCCTTGTTGTCGAGAATGGCTTCCAGGTAGCCCTTGATGACCGTGATCGGGGTTCCCAGTTCATGGGATACGTTGGCGACAAAATCCTTGCGCATATTGGCCAGGCGCTGCAGCTGGGTTATGTCACGGACAATCATCAGGCGCTCATGTTCGCCGAACAGCGCGATCTGGAATTCCAGAATCTTGCGGCTGTCGCCCGGAGCATCCATCTTCAGGGTTTCTGAATAGCTTTCGTTGTGAAAGTACTCGGAGAATTTGGGATTCCTCACCAGATTGGTGATGGACTGGTTCTTGTCCTGAGGATAGCGGAAACCGAGAAATTTCTCGGCCGCCAGATTCCACCAGTCCAGATTACCCTGCTTGTTGATCATCACCACGGCAATTTCCAGTGCCGCGGATGATTCCTGGGCCTTGTTGATGATGTTCTCCAGGTAAGCCTGGGAGCGGCGTTCCTGTTTCTGCAGTCGGTAGATCCCGTCGTAAATGTCACCCCAGACGCCGTAGCTTTCCGGGGGTTCGGGAGGCCTGGATTCCGGATCCCGGGACAGCCAGTAATAAAGCCGGTGCAGCTGGTAGTAATTTCGCGCCGAATAGATGGCCAGCAGAATCATCATCGCCCACATCAGCTGGTCAAGCAGATAGCCGACCAGGCAAGTAGCCGCGATGATGATCAGGTGCCGTCTGATTTCTTTGCGCCAGTTGTACAAGATGGGTCCTGTATTTCCGAGTTAGTGCCGGTTTAGTGGCGAGTAAGATGCCAATAGATAGAGTGCCAAAAGAGTGCCGCCTGCGCGCCGGGCCATGTCACCGGTGTGCCGCGTCACGGTGTCAGCTGGGCGGTGCGCGAGTGAGTCAACCCGAAGTACCCGATCCGGCAATCTGATAGTGTGCCTCAGAAGTATGGTATTTCTGTGACCAGGCTGTTTCTGTGGCCTCGATATTGCTGCGTCTATTGTATTCCGGTGCAGGGATCAACTCCACCGCCGGGAGAACGCCGGCTCCGGCCGATTGCTGGTGGCGCCGCGATGCCACCTGCACCAGGACTGCGCACACTGATTTGCATGGATCGATGAATAATCCCTTGAATTAATCGCAGAACTGTTATCATATGCGCCCGCAAATTTCGCGCGCCTGCCGATGGTGCTCTATCCCGGTGGTCGAAACTGTTGCAACAAGCCACGTAGATTTACGTAAACGCCGATAAGGCAAGGGTTAAAGGTTTATGAGTCGTTTCTCACAATTCTGGTTGTTAATTTCGCTGTTACTGGCCTTTCCTGCCGCCAATGCCGCCGAGGGTCAGTGGTATCTGGCGCCGGGTGCCCAGTGGATTGAATTCGAAGACAACTCTCTTGATGATGGGGTTGGTTTTTTCGCTGGCCTGGGCTTCCAGTACACCGATCGACTCGCCGTGGAACTGAGCAGTTTCGAGATGGACGCCGATGTGGAAACCGGCGGTGAAATTGACCTCGATCATTTCAAGGTAGACCTGCTGTACGATCTGGTGGGTGGCGACAGCAACTGGCGTCCATTCCTGGTCGGCGGCCTGGGTGTAACCGATTTTGATGGTCGCGATAACAAGGTTTTTGATTTCGGCGCTGGTCTGAAGTACTGGCTCAACGACAACTGGCAGCTCCGCAGCACGCTGCGCGGTTTCAACTATCTGGTGGATGACCAGCCGGATCTGGACTGGGGCATTGACGCCAGCCTGGTCTATTTCTTCGGCAGCGGTTCCAACCGCAGTCGCAGCACGGCGTCCGCGCCATCGGCCCCGTCACGACCGACGCCGACGCCGACACCACAGGACTCGGATCGCGATGGTGTAGTGGACGCCGATGACCAGTGCCCAGACACGCCGCGCAGCTACGCGGTGGATGCCGATGGCTGT
Organism: uncultured Pseudohongiella sp.; assembly: GCA_965212375.1. Lineage (GTDB taxonomy): Bacteria > Pseudomonadota > Gammaproteobacteria > Pseudomonadales > Pseudohongiellaceae > UBA9145. Next base: position 1,301,251 of record OZ243108.1, read on the forward strand.
CCGATTCCGGTAGAGGAAGTGGCTCGGGTTGAGCTGCTGGTGAATTTTGAGTTTGATCGTTCTGAAGTGCAGGACCGCTACCTGCCGGAAATCGAGCAGGTTGCAAACTTCATGGACCAATACCCGGACACTATGGTCGAGCTTGAAGGTCACACCGACAGTGTGGGTACCGACGCCTACAATCAGGCCCTGTCCCAGCGTCGTGCCAATGCCGTTCGCCAGGTAATGATTGAGCGCTTTGGCGTGCCTGCCAGCCGGGTTTCTGCCGAAGGTTTTGGCGAATCCCAGCCGGTAGCCAGCAACGAGTCAGCCGCGGGTCGGGCACAGAATCGCCGCGTCATTACCGTTATCATCAAAACGCTGCAGAACTACCAGCCGCGCTAATCAGTCCCGGCGGCCGCATCGACCCCGATGCGGCCGCCGACTGCTTTCCTGCATGAACAATCTCCCTGCCACTATAGACCTCGGCGATCCAGACCTGAGCTGGCAACCACCCGACGCGGTGAGCTGGCCAGATCAGCGCACGCGACAGTGGCTGACTCACCCCGGTTCCCTGACTCACCAGCTCAAGCTCACCAGTGGCGATGATTTCCGCGTACAGGTGTTGGCCGAAGGCGAGCTGCAACTTGCCAATGCCGTGCTGCGCGGTGAATTTGGCCCGCTGGCAGCGGATCACCCGTTCTGGTCGCGCAAGGTATTGCTGCAGGGTAAGGGCCAGGACTGGGTGCAGGCCCATACGCTGTTGCCGGGCCACAGTCAGCTATCACCGCTGGTGGAGGTTATGTCACTGGGGCGTAAGCCACTGGGTGAGTTCTTGTTCAACCATCCGCTTCTGACCCGCAGCCATCTCCACATAACCCGCTCCAGCGCCGGGGTATGGGGCCGCAAGAGTCTGTTCTTTCTGTATCGCAAGCCAATCATGGTGGCGGAATTTTTCCTCGGCGAACTGCTGGCTCACGACCCACCTCGGGAATAGAAAACTTTCTGCAGTGGCAATTCCGGCAGCCCGGTCTATACTGGTTTTGCACAGAGACTGACCAGGGCAACTGGCGATGCCAGCATTACCTGGGCAAACCTCTGGAGACTTTCAAGGGTCTGGTTGGCGTTTCCTGCTGGAACTGTTGACGGCCTTAAAAGTGTTAAAAAAGTGTTAAGCAGTTTTGAGAAATCTCAAGGAGTCCCCAAAGAGTCCTAAAAGACTCCCGCGAGAGTCCCATAAGAGTCCCATAAGAGTCCCATAAGAGTCCCATAAGAGTCCCATAAGAGTCCCATAAGAGTCCCTGGCAGGCACCGTGAAGCAGTTTTCACACTGCGAAATTAAAGCGGTGCATCAGGGCATCACGCTATCGGTAACACGGAGGTTGCTGACCATGCATTCTGCTGCCATACAGATTTCATTTGGCGAACCGCGCGCCAGCGCACCAGCCAGTGAAGAAGTCTTTTCCACGGAGGCCAACTCCAAAGTCGCGGAAATCACCCAGCTTTACCTGCGCGAAATTGGTCGCGCACCACTGCTGGACGCCGCCGCCGAACAACGGCTGGCCAGGGCCGCCCAACAGGGTGACAGTGCCAGTCGCGAAGCCATGATCGAAAGCAACCTGCGGCTGGTGGTAAAGGTGGCGCGGCGCTACCGCAATCGCGGTCTGGCGCTTTTGGACCTGATTGAAGAAGGCAATCTCGGTTTGCTGCACGCGGTTGAAAAATTTGACCCGGACCGTGGCTTTCGCTTTTCCACCTATGCCACCTGGTGGATTCGTCAGGCCATTGAGCGGGGAATCATGAACCAGTCGCGCACGGTTCGCCTGCCGGTACACGTTATCAAGGAACTGAACAGCTGCCTGCGTTCGGCTACCGAACTCAAACGTCGTCGACTGCGTCCGGTGCGTACTGCGGAAATCGCTGGTGCGGTCGGCAAGCCCGAGGCACAGGTAAAATATTTGCTCCGTCTGCAGGAGGCCACCACGCCGGTGGAATCTCACCGTGATGAGGATTCAGGGCAGGGCCTGCTGGAGCGTCTTACCGCCGACAGCGTGCCGGCGCCGCACCGCGAATCGGCGGATTGTGAGCTGCATGGCCTGCTGGATGTCTGGCTGGATGAATTGCCCCAACGGCACCGGGACGTGCTGGCGCGACGCTTTGGTTTGCGTGGTTATATGCCCGATACGCTGGCCAATGTGGGCCGGGAAGTCGGGCTGACCCGGGAGCGCGTACGACAACTGCAAATCGAGGGGCTCAAGCAGTTGCGGGCGATTCTGGGCCGAGAAGGTCTGGGGCGTGAAGTGCTGGCCCAGGACGGCGATCGCCTGCGGGCCTGACTTGCAGTGAATCAGTAGCTGCACTATCCTTGCGGCGCCTTGAATTGCAGCCAATAGCCGCAGGTGAGGTCAGCTGTTGCAGCCGACCGTATCGCCCGCGTCAGGACCCGACTCTGTGCATCAATTTACGAATCCATTGCCCAACGGCGAAAGCGCCCTCACCGGTACCCTGGTGGTCGATCTGTCACGCGTGCTGGGGGGGCCGTATTGCAGCCAGATCCTGGGTGACCATGGCGCCGAGATTATCAAGATCGAACCACCCCGTGGTGACGAAACCCGCGACTGGGGGCCACCGTTTCATGAGGGCGATTCTGCTTATTATCTCGGCGTAAATCGCAACAAGCGCTCTATGGGGCTGGATTTGACCCGCGAAGAAGGCAGGGCAGTGCTGCATCGACTGCTGGAAAAGGCCGATGTGCTGCTGGAAAACTTCAAGCCGGGCACCATGGAAAAATGGGGTCTTGGCTACGAGGAGGTGCTCAGGGAGCGCTACCCGCGTCTGGTGCACTGCCGTATTAGTGGCTTCGGCGCCGATGGCCCCTGGGGTGGTTTTCCCGGCTATGACGCAATTATCCAGGCCATGGCGGGCTGGTTCAGCATCAACGGGGAAGAGGGCAGCAATCCCACCCGTCTCGGACTGGCCGGTGTGGATATGGGAACCGGGCTGTATTCTGCCATTGCCATCCTGATGGCATTGCTGGAGCGGCAGCGTTCCGGCCAGGGGCAGTATCTGGACATGACCCTGTATGACTGCGCCGTGGCGCTGATGCACCCGCATATTCCCAACTACAACCTGTCTGGCAAGGTGCCCGGCCCGACCGGCAACGCACACCCTAATATCAGTCCTTACGATACCTTTCACACTGCCACAGTGGATATTTTCATCGGCGCCGGCAACAACCGTGCCTGGGCCAAGCTGTGCAGGGAACTTCAGCGCGACGATCTGCTGGCGGACCGCCGCTTTGCGGACAATATTGACCGGGTGAACAATCGCGATGCGCTGAAGACCGAGATTGAATCGAGCCTGAGCCAACTGGATGGCGAGGACATAGCCAATCGCCTGGCCGCCGCCGGGCTCGCAGCTGGACCGATTCACAATACCCAGCAGGTAGTGGACCATCCGCATACCCATCACCGCCAGATGACCGTCGAGAAAGACTGGTACAAGATGGCGGGTACCCCCATCAAGTTCTCCCGAACCCCCGGTGCCATGCGCCATTTGCCGCCGCGCTACGGCGAACACAGTCGCCAGTTACTGAGTGATCTTGGCTTTGATGACGCGGCGATCGACGCTCTGCTGGCAGACGGTGTGGTCCTGGACGCGCGCCAGAGCTAGCTGTACAACGCGAAAAATCCTGCCAAAGTGAAGTAATAAATCTCATTTATTACAATAGCTTACTATATAAAATTAATCTTTTTTAGCAGGCCTTGCAAAGGTCTCTGCAGTGGAACTGTGCATGCCAGGCCGGCGTCCCAGAGATAATCAACAGCCCGTGTAATCCAGCGGCGTAAAAAACTATTGCTAATTGGTGATTAGGTGTTATAGTTGACCATAACACTAGATCAGCGACACACCGATACCGTGCCAATTGACTGGAACAACAAGCAGCCCATCTATCAGCAGCTACGCGACCGCCTGGTGGCGCTGATTATGGATGGTGAACTGAAGGAGGGCGATGCCTTGCCTTCGGTGCGCCAGATTTCCAGCGAAGAGCGAATTAATCCGGTGACGGTATCCAAAGCGATACAACTGCTGGCTGACGAACAACTGGTAGAAACAAGACGGGGGCTAGGGACCTATGTTGTGGATGGCGCAAAAGCAAAATTGGCAACCAAAGAACGAGATCGTTTCCTGGAAGAAGAGTGGCCACAAATCGCCGAACGAATTGAAAGGCTTGGGCTTGAGCTTGATGATCTGCTTGGCCGCGCCAAGGATTGATCGGGCCAGGATCCTGGGAATTAACCATGACTGATATCGTGCATGCCCGTGGCCTGGTCAAAACCTACGGTGATTTCAAAGCGCTGGATGGTGTCGACCTGGATGTTCCAGCCGGCGCAATTAGCGGTTTGATTGGCCCCAACGGTGCTGGCAAAACCACAACCCTGAAAGCCTTGATTGGTCTGTGTGACGTGGCCGGTGAGCTGAACGTGGCTGGCCGCGATCCGCGCCTGGCCCGGCACAAGCTGATGGAGGAGGTCTGTTTTATCGCCGATGTTGGAATCCTGCCGCGCTGGCTGCGGGTAAACCAGCTGGTCGACTACGTGGAAGCTGTGCACCCGCGGTTTAACCGCAAGCGCGCCGAAGAGTTTCTGGGCACCACTGATATTCCCGCTCGCAAACGCATCAAGGAATTGTCCAAGGGCATGATCACCCAGCTGCACCTGGCGCTGGTTATGGCCATTGATGTGCGTCTGCTGGTCCTTGATGAACCCACCCTGGGTCTCGATATCGTCTACCGCAAGGAATTTTACGATCGCCTGCTCAACGATTTTTATGACGGTGATCGCACCATCATTATCAGTACCCATCAGGTTGAGGAAATCGAGACGCTGCTGTCGCACCTGGTGTTTATTAACCACGGCAAGATTGCCCTGAATGCGCTGATGGCCGATCTGGCCGAGCAGTACACCGAGGTTGTGGTCGACGCCGACAAGGTGGCCGCCGCCGAAGCCATGCAGCCGATTTATACTCGCAAGACCCTGGGTAAGCACTGCTTCACATTCGAAGGCGTGCCGCGCGCGGCGCTCGAAGACCTGGGTGAGACTCTTACGCCCAGCGTCGCCGATTTGTTTGTCGCCAAAATGCGCCAGGACCGGCACGGCGATACCGGACACTCTCCCGCCGGGGGCAAGAACGAGAACAAGACCGAGAGCAGGCCAGACCAGGGAGGCGATCAGCCATGAACCGCACCGCACTCAATCAATTCCTGGCATTGATCAAAAGAGAACTACTGGAGCACCCGGCGCTATTCCTGTTTGCTCCGGCCATACTTGCTGCCGTGCTGCTGCTGTTCAGCGCCTGGGTGATGAATCTGCTGCCCGAGGCCGAAGTGGCGCTGGGTATCGAGTATGCAGCAACACTGTTTGATGGCCTGTCGCCAATGGAAATGGCGCCGCTGTTCATGATCTTGTCTATCCCTTTTGCGGTGATTTTCTCCCTGTGTGCCGTCATTTACCTGCTTAACTGCCTGTACCAGGATCGCAAGGACAGCAGTGTGCTGTTCTGGCAATCGATGCCGGTATCCAATCTGCGTACGGTATTGTCCAAAATAGTCACCATCGTAGCCGTGGCGCCGGCGTTCTACGTGGCCGTGCTGTTTGTCCTTTACCTGATAGCGATGCTCGCTATCACCTTGCTGGGCATGAGCTATGACGTGGCGATTGCCGGGCTCGGTTACATGTTCATGGCGGCGCTGGCCAGCCTGCTGCTGGTTTATTGTTCCCTGTTCATCGCCAGCCTGTGGCTGTTTCCCACCGTGGGCTGGTTACTGCTGTTCTCAGCCTTTGCGCGGCGGGCACCGATGATGTGGGCGATCGGGGTTTACGTGCTGCTGCTGTTCCTGGAGGATTTTGTGTTCGGCAGCCAATTTCTGGTGAACTGGATCGAAAGCCGCAGCAACCCCAATCAATATGTGATCTTTGAATTTTCCGACCTGTTCGCTCGCCTGTTCAACTACGACATGCTGTTCGGCATCGTGGTTGGGTCGATTCTGGTGGCTGGCGCGGTCATGCTGCGGCGCTTTACCGACTAGTTCGCGTCATGGAAACAAAACAACGGGTCCACGAAGGGAGCCAAATCATGCAACAACTGCGCAGTCTGTTATTCAAAAACCGCTACACAGTACTGGCCAGCACCCTGGTGGTATACATTCTGGTGGTGGTAGTGGAAGGGGCGATAACCGGTCGCGAAGCACGAATGATCGACCTGGATAACCCGTTCTTCGATTTGAATATCCGTGAGTTCGAAGAATTTCAGCGCCGCCGCCAGGAGCGGGATGCGTTGTGAGGCCTTCCGGTGCCGGCGACTCCAGTTCGCCCGGATATTGACAGTATCCGGTGGGTAGCCTAAAGTCGCGCCCTTGCGTTAATAGTTAACCAGATTTGAATAATGATTTACCTGTCAGTCAACAATGCAATCGAATTTACCCGGGCGGCCGCCGCAGCGGAGCGCCGTGCTGCGCGCGCGATCTTCCCTGATCCTGATCATGGAGAGCCCTGGTTTTAACTGATTAATACATCGGTATTTGAAAAAAACCTCCAAGCGCCTCCGGCCTTGGGGGTTTTTTTTGCCTGAATTTCCTTCAGGCACTGATGTGCAGAATGTCACCAACAACACAGCGCTGGCTCATGACGGCGCCAACAGGAGTAAACGATGGATATCGACCAACTGGAATTGGCGGCCAGAAAAGCCTGGCCAGCTCTCGAGGAACTGGAGTCAAAGCACGGTGTCCTGCGCTATGCCGCCGGTGCCAGTCGCCGCGCCAATTCCCTGAGTCCTTCCGTGGTCGGGATGCGTGAGCCGGCGCGACTGATGCAGATGAGTGAGTCCTGGTTTTACCCGCGGGGTCTGCCGTCCATCCTGCGCGTTATTGCCGCCGTTGGCGGCTGGCAGCCTTCTGGTTGTGAGCCCCATGCTTGTGAGCCTTATGCGTCGCGCCTGGACCGGTGCCTGGCCAGTGCCGGATACCAGCAGGCGGCGACCACCCTGGTCATGACCAGGCCGGTTGCTTGCCAGGCACCGGTGCGGTCTGTGTCCGGTGACGCGTTGCCGTTAGCGGACTGGCTCCAGGCCTGGTATCGGATTCGCAGTCAGTCGCCTGATGACTTCAATACCCACCTGCAGATGCTGAGCCTTATCACCGATCCGCATTGCTTTTTGGTGGCGCGGGATGCATCGGGTATCGCCAGGGCGACTGCCCTGGGAGTGCTCAGTGATGGCTTGTTGGGTATTTATGGTGTCGCGACACAGTCAGAAAGTCGGCGCCAGGGGCTGGCCGCAGCGCTATTGATACAACTGATCAACTGGGCTTCATCCCACGGCAGCCGGTCGGCCTATTTGCAGGTGGAATTAGCTAACCAGCCGGCCATAGCGCTGTATTGCAAACTGGGATTTCAGGAATCCTATCGCTACTGGTACCGCTGCAAGAACCAGCAAGATCGGGTCGAGCTGGTAGCGGGCAAAGCCCGGACAAACCACGCCGACGCGGCATGTCTCGGCGCGCAGCATCCGCCGGGTCAGCCGTCAGGTGATTCACCGCGCAAGCGCAAGGCCAATCAGAAAACGGGTAGCAACTACCATGTGGAACAACGAAGGGCAGGACTATGAGCAGCGAGATGACAACAATTGAACTGGAAGAACGATTCGGTGTTCCCTTCTGCAGGCGACAGCCGCTGGCCTTTGTGCGCGGCCACGGCAGCCGGGTCTGGGATGAAGCGGGCAAGGCCTATCTGGATTTTACCTCCGGCTGGGGCGTGACCAGCCTGGGGCACTGTCATCCGGCGCTGCAGGCGGCGCTTGCTGCACAGGCGGGTCAGCTCACCCAGAATCCCAATTCCGGGTTCACCTATTCACCCATCAGGGCGCAGCTGCTGGCACGCCTGGCGCCATTGCTGCCAGCACCGCTGTCGCGGTTGTATTTCGTTAACAGCGGCGCCGAGGCTAATGATGTGGCCATCAAGATGGCGCGCAAACTCACCGGGCGCTCCCGGGTGGTGACAACGCTGGGGGCCTTTCACGGTCGCACCCTGAATACCCTGGCGGTCTCGGGAAGCGCCGCCGCTGCGGCGCAGCACCGGCCACTGTTTCTCGACAACGTGTTTATTCCCTACGGTGACCTTGACGTCCTGCGCAAGGCGATCGATGCCCGTACCGCGGCAGTCATCGTCGAGCCGATTCAGGGAGAGGGTGGTGTGCGGATACCCCCGGATGACTACCTGGCAGCGATCAGCGGGCTGTGCCGGCAACACGGCGCACTATTGATTGTCGATGAGATCCAGACCGGCATGGGTCGTACCGGCAGCCTGTTTGCCAGCGAGCAGTGCCGGGGGGACGTTCATGCTGACATGATGACCCTGGGCAAAGGGCTGGCCAGCGGCTTTCCATTCGCCGCGCTGGCCATGAGTGAAGGCTGCGCGGAGCAGGTTGAGCCTGGTGATCATGGTGGGACCTATTGCGGTAATCCGTTGGCTTGCGCAGTGGCCCTGGCGGTGCTGGAGACCTTGCAGGCGGAGCGGGCGATAGACAACGTCGTGGCTCGCGGCCAGCAGTTGAGTGTTGCGCTGCCCACGCTGCAGGCGAAATACCCGGATATTATTCGCCAGGTGCGCGGCCGCGGCCTGCTCTGGGCGCTGCAGCTGGACGAGCATCAGGTCCAGCCGTTAACCGAGGCCTGTCAACAGCAGGGTTTGCTGGTAACGCCCACTCGCGGCGGAGTGATTCGCCTGCTGCCTGCGCTGCTGGTTAATGAGTCGGAAATCGATGCAGCGATGACCAAACTGGCGGCCGCCCTGTTGTCTGTGCGCACCGGGGAATATACGTTAGACTGCTGCGCTCAAGGTGCTGCCGCAGAGCCTGGGTAAAGCCGCTTATGGTCACAGGTTCGAAATAGGAATTCGCAAAATTTCCAGTCATAACAAGGAATTGCAAGTATGAAAAACACCCGCGTGATATTCGCCAAGCGACCAACGGGAGAGCCGGACGATTCCTGTTTTCGGCTCGAGCAGGCCGAGGTGCCGGAGCTGGAAGACGGCCAGATACTGATCAAGGTGTGCTGGCTTTCCCTGGACCCCTATATGCGCGGGCGAATGAACGATGCGAAGTCCTATGCGGCGCCCATGGAAGTTGGCGACGTGATGATCGGAGAGAGCGCCGGTATTGTCATCAAGTCGCGCTCGGACAAGTTTGCGGTAGGCGATCGGGTGACCGCACATATGGGCTGGCAGTCGTTTATTGTTGCCAATGACGATGAACCGCGCCTGATGAAAGTAGATCTGGCCAATGGCACCCTGTCAGCGCATCTGGGCGTGGTCGGGATGCCGGGGCGCACCGCTTACTTCGGACTGACCGAAGTCGGCAAGCCAAAAGCAGGCGAGACCCTGGTGGTGGCAGCCGCGTCCGGCGCGGTAGGCTCGGTAGTTGGCCAGCTGGCGCGCATCAAGGGACTGCACGTTGTCGGTATCGCTGGCGGCCCCAAGAAGTGCCGTTACGTCAGGGAAGAGCTGCATTTTGATGCGTGTATTGACTACAAGGCGGGCAACCTGGAAGCCGATCTGCAAGCCGCCTGTGGCAACGGTATCGACATTTATTTTGAAAACGTCGGTGGCGAAGTCACTCGCGCCGTGGCGCCGCTGCTGAACGATGGCGCCAGGGTGCCCATTTGTGGATTTGTCTCCAAGTACAATTCAGAAGACATCACCAAGGCGGAAACTCCTTTCGATATACTCAAGGAGCTTGATTCGGTTCCCGAGCATCGCTTCTTCGTGGTCACCGAATGGATGGACCGCTGGGTGGAAGCCACGCGCCTGCTGGGCGGCTGGGTGCAGGAAGGACGGATCAAGTACCGGGAAAGCATTGGTGAAGGGCTGGAAAATGCGCCTGAATATTTCCGCGGCATGCTGCGTGGCAAGAACTTCGGTAAGCAGTTGATCAAGGTGGCGGAAGAAGAGCTGTGACGGACGGCGGGAACCAGGAGCATACGATCCAGCAACTGTTCTCGCTGGAAGGCAAAACCGCACTTGTTACCGGCGGCACCAGCGGCATCGGTCTGGCGCTGGCCAGTGGCCTGCTGCAAAACGGTGTACGTGTAGTTATCGCATCCAGGCGCCAGGAAAAGTGTGACCTGGCCCTTAAAGAGTTGGCTCCCCTGGGTGATTGCGTGGCGGTTTGCGCCGATGTGACCCTGGCGGAAGATCGCGCCCGGCTCCTGGAAACCACCGCGGAATCCCTGGGCAGCCTTTCTGTCCTGATTAACAACGCCGGTGCCAACTGGGGTGCTCCGCTGGAAGACTATCCTGACGACGGCTTCGCCAAGGTGATGAATACCAACGTCAATGCGGTGTTCGCCCTGACCCGTGACGCCGTGCCGCTGTTGGAGCTGGCAGCTACCCCGGACGATCCGGCCCGCGTAATCAACATTGGCTCCATGGATGGTCTGCAGGTACCCATTGTGCAGCGCGTGCCGACCTTTGCCTATTCCGCCAGCAAGGCAGCACTGCATCACCTGACCCGGACCCTGGCGGTGGACCTGGCCGCGAGGTTCATCACCGTGAACGCGGTGGCCCCGGGCTTTTTCGCTTCACGCATGACTGACTACGTATTCGAGCACTATCTCAAGGATATTGAGGCGGAATGTCCATTAAAGCGTGTGGGTAAACTGGAGGAACTGGTGGGGGTGGTCGTTTATCTGGCCTCCCGGGCCGGTGCCTATACCAACGGCACGGTAATTCCAGTGGACGGTGGCACCAGCATCTCCAAGGGTTCCCGGGCCTGGATGGAACCCGACAGCGAACAACCTCAACAGTAACGCAATCCCGTATTGACCAAGGAAACAGCTATGAGTTTATTCAGCCTGGACGGCAAAGTAGCGCTGATTACCGGCTCCACCAAAGGCATTGGCAAGGCGATCGCTGAACGCATGGCCGAGCAGGGCGCGCGGGTTGTCATTTCCAGCCGCAACCAGGACGCCTGCGATGAGGTGGCCGCTGCCATCGTCGCCAATGGCGGTGAAGCCATTGGCGTCGCCTGCAACATCAATTACCCCGAACAGCTCAAGAATCTGGTGGATGCCACCTGCGCCAAGTGGGGACAGATAGATACGCTGGTGTGCAATGCGGCACTGAATCCCTTCTTTGGACCATCCCAGGAGATTCCCGACGAAGCGTTTGACAAAATCATGCACGCCAACATCGGCAGCGTGCACCGACTGTGTCAGCTGGCGCTGCCGGGCATGGCGGAGCAGGGCGGCGGGGCGGTTATCATTGTATCCTCCATAGGCGGCCTGAAGGGCACCGACAAGCTGGGCGCCTATGCAATCTCCAAGGCTGCCGACATGCAGATTGCCCGCAATCTGGCGGTGGAATGGGGCCCGAAGAATATTCGCGTTAACTGCATTGCGCCGGGTCTGATACGCACCGACTTTGCCCGTGCCCTGTGGGAGAACCCGGAGATTTACCAGGCCACCGTGTCCAGGTATCCACTGCAGCGCATTGGTGAGCCGGATGAAATAGCTGGCGCCGCCGTATTCCTGGCCTCCAGCGCCGGCAGCTTCACCACCGGGCAGACCCTGGTGATTGATGGCGGTGGTACAATCGCAGGTTAACCAGTCAGGTTGCTGAATGAGATAATGAGGTCTGCGCCGTAATGCGCGCAGCTCGGTAGTCAACATATGAGGTAGTAATGAATTTAGGATTGTCAGATGAAATGGTGGCGATTCGCGAAAAAATTCGCGCATTTGTTCACGACAAGGTTGAGCCGGTTGAGGCCGAGTACCAGGCAGAAGTAGGTGTCGGAGATCGCTGGTCACATACCCCGCGACAGCAGGAAATCATGGACAGCCTCAAGGCCGAGGCCCGTTCCCAGGGGCTGTGGAATTTCTTCCTGCCGGAAAGCCAGGGCGGCGCCGGTATCAGCAATCTGGAATATGCACACCTGGCAGAAATCATGGGGCGCAGTCGCCTGGCCTCCGAGTCATTTAACTGCAGTGCGCCGGACACCGGCAACATGGAAGTACTGGAGCGCTACGGTTCAGAGGAACAGAAAAAGCAGTGGCTGGAGCCATTGCTGGCCGGTGAAATACGTTCGGCCTTCGCGATGACCGAGCCGGGAGTGGCGTCCTCGGACGCTACCAATATCTCCACCTCGGCGGTGCTGGATGGCGACGAGTGGGTCATTAGCGGTGAAAAATTCTATATCTCCGGCGCCGGCGACAAGCGCTGCAAGATCATGATTGTCATGGTGGTTACCGACCCCGACGCCCCGAAGCACAACCGCCAGTCACAGATTCTGGTACCTATGGATGCTGAAGGCGTGGAAGTGGTTCGCCCGATGCACGTGTTTGGCCACGATGACGCACCTCATGGCCACATGCATATCAAGTTCCACAACGTGCGCGTACCCGAGAGCAACATGATTCTGGGTCGTGGTCGCGGCTTTGAGATTTCCCAGGGCCGGTTGGGGCCAGGTCGCATTCATCACTGTATGCGTTCGATCGGTGCCGCCGAAAAAGCCCTTGACCTGATGTGCCAGCGTGCGTTGAGCCGCGAGGCCTTCGGCAAGCCGATTGCTGAACTGGGTGGCAACTACGATGTGATCGCTGACAGCCGCATCGAAATTGAGATGTGTCGTCTGCTGACCTACCGCGCCGCCTGGCTGATGGACAGCATTGGTAACAAGGCGGCCCGCGATGCGATTTCACAGATCAAGGTTGCGGTGCCGAACATGGCGTTACGGGTAATTGATCGCGCTATACAGATGCATGGCGCGGCGGGTGTGGGACAGGATTTCCCCCTGGCTGCGCTGTGGACCAGTCAGCGGACCCTGCGTCTGGCGGATGGTCCGGATGAAGTGCATCGCCGTGTCATTGCTCGCAAGGAACTGGCGAAGTATCAAACATAAGAAGCGTCAGTAAAAACCAATACCAGGTCCTGCTGGGACGTACCGGCAGGCAGCGCGCTCACCGCATGGATCGCATTGCGGTGAGTTCGGTGGGCAGTTGGCGTCAGACATTATCCAGGCAACTCCGGTTTTCATCCCATGGCTGAAACAGTCAGCGTCATCATTCCAAGCTTCAATCGCCGCCACTGTCTGCCACGGGCGCTGGACTCGGTGCTGGCCCAGACCGTGCCGGCCCTGGAGATCATTGTGGTGGATGATGGCTCCAGCGACGGCACCCGCAGCCTGATTGAATCCGACTATCCCCAGGTGACCTACCTGTGGCAACCGAATCGTGGTGTCAGTGCCGCGCGCAACACCGGCATTGACCGGGCTCGGGGCGACTGGCTGGCGTTCCTTGATTCGGATGACGAATGGCTGCCGCCCAAGCTGGAACGCCAGCTAGCCCTGGCGTCCAGCATGCCACACTGCCCCCTTGTTCACAGTGATGAGATATGGATTCGCCGCGGCGTTCGTGTCAATGCCATGCGCAAACATGGCAAGGCTGGAGGGGATATATTTGCGCGCTGTTTGCCGCTATGCGCAATCAGTCCCTCGGCGGCACTGGTGCGCGCTACGCTGTTCGACGAACTGGGCGGATTCGATACGACGCTGCCTGCCTGTGAGGACTATGAACTCTGGTTGCGCATTTGCAGTCGCTATCCTGTGGCCTATGTCGACCAGCCATTGTTGCGCAAATACGGTGGCCATGACGACCAGTTGTCGCGGCAGCATTGGGGTATGGATCGATTCCGGGTCCGCGCCATGTCAAAGCTGCTGGCTACCGGTGACCTGAACCGGCAACAACGCCAGGCCACCCGGGACAGGCTAACGGAAAAGATTGCGATTCTGGCTACCGGTGCCCGCAAACGTGGCAATCGCATTTTGCTTCAGGAACTGCGGTCGCTGCGCTGGCAGCACGGCCTCTCCGACCCGGCCCTTGATGATCTGGAGCAGGCCTCATGACCGCACCACTGGTCAATATTCTGGTGGCACACTGGCTGGAAGCAAAGCCACTGGTTCGGCAGTTGGGCCTGCGGCAGCAAAGCGGCAAACCGCACCGGCTGTTTGGCAATGACCACGGAGTTGCGCTGCTGGTTGCCGGGCATGGCAAGCAGGCGATGGCCGCCGGCGTCGGCTATCTCGCAGGCCTGCAGCAGATGCAGGGCCCGGCGCCCGCTTGGCTCAATGTGGGCATTGCTGGTCATGGTAGTGCCGAGGTCGGTGCCGGTTTTCTGGTCAACAAAATCGAAGACCGGCTAACGGGGCAGGTGTACTACCCCACGCCAGGGCTATGGAGCGGTCCGGGTTCGGCGCTGGTCACCGTGGATGTCCCGGAAACCGGGTATCCCGATGATGAAGCCTACGACATGGAAGGGGCAGCGTTCTGGGTTGCAGCCAATCACTATGGGGTGCTGGATTTACTGCAGTTGTTCAAGGTTGTGTCCGATAATCCCCGGCAGGATGTCAGTCAGTTTAGTCCGGAACAGGTGGCTGATCTGATGAACGCGCAGCACCAGGCAATCGCCGCGGTCGTGGCCGAACTGCAGGACCAGGCCAATAGCTACCAGCGCCGTCATGCCATGCCGGACGCCTTCACCAATCTCATTCAGCGTCTGCATTTCACGGCCACCCAGCGAACCCAACTGCGGTCGCTGTTTAGGCGCTGGGACGCCTACGGCCGCCAGCAGGACCTGGAAGAACTGGTGGCGGACTACCGCGGCGACGCCCGCAGTTTGCTGTCCGAGCTGGAGATCAGGCTGGCGGCAGAGAAGGCCTGAATCGTGTTTTCAACTATTTATGTAGAACAGCAGGTACGCCAGAGCTCGCGAGTTGTGGATATTCTGGCCCGCTATCCGGATGTGCCGGTGGTGACCTGCCGGCACTATGGGGAAATTTTTAATCGGCGGGCGCAGAATTTCCGGGTGCAGAAGCAGTCACCCGCCTTGATCCTGGCGCGCAAAGAAGGGGACTGTGTGCTGCCAGCGCCCGGTGGCTACGGGTTTGAAGCTGGCAACGGCTATTATTTCTCACACATGCTGAACTGTCTGTATGACTGCCGTTACTGTTTTCTGCAGGGTATGTATCGTTCGGCGCATTATGTGCTGTTTGTAAACTACGAGGATTTCACTCGCCAGCTCGAAGCGAAGATTGCAGCGCAGTCCGCGCCCGCGGTTTTTTATAGTGGCTACGACTGTGACAGTCTGGCGTTCGAGCCGGTTAGCAAGTTTTGCGCTCACTTCATACCGCTGTTCGCGCGTTATCCGCAGGCGACACTCGAGATCCGTACCAAAAGCACCCAGGTTCGCAAGCTGTTGGACATGACTCCTCTTGAAAATTGTGTGATTGCCATGAGCCTGATGCCGGAAGCGGCGGGCGAGCGCTGGGAGCACAAGGTGCCAAATCTGGGCAAACGCCTGGAGGCGCTGGCCAGGCTGCAGGAGGCTGGGTGGCGGGTAGCGCTGCGCTTTGAACCGATCATTCCGCAAACCGATTCCCTGAGCCAATACCGGGAGCTTTTTAATCGTGTATTTAGCATCTTGAAAGCGGCAGGGCTGCACTCCGTCAGTCTTGGTGAATTTCGGATGCCGCAGCGGTTTCACCGTGATATCGTCAAGCTCTATCCTGAAGAAAAGCTCTTCGCCATGCCCACTGTGGTGGAAGATGGGCTGTTACGACTGGAGGATGGCGGCGAGAATATCCTGCTAAAGCTGGAAACGCTGCTGCACGAACACATTCGTCCTGAACAATATTACCGCTGTGCCTGAGTCCCGATGACTACAAGCGACCCACAACTGGTTATCGTTACCGGCGCCTCGTCAGGCATCGGGCTGGCGACAGTCAAACTGCTGTTGCAATCAGGTTACTCGGTACTCGGCCTCTGTCGTCATTTCGACGATGAGATTATTGATCACCCGAATCTCGCCATCGACTTCATTGACCTGGCTGATCTTGACGCGTTGCCCGCGCGTTTCAGCGAGCTGGCGGAACGTATCGACTTGCCGGTAGCCGGAGTGGTGAACAACGCCGGAATCGGCAAGATCGGCTTTCTGGAACAGCTTTCCTACGACGATCTTCAGGTATGTATGAATACCAATTTCATGAGTCATGCCATGCTGTGCAAGGCACTGCTGCCGCGTTTGAAAAAACAGGGTTACGGCAGCATCGTCTTTGTTGGCTCCGAAGCGGCACTGGAAGGTTCCCGCCAGGGCAGTATTTACTGTGCCAGTAAATTTGCGCTGCGCGGCTTTGCCCAGTCACTACGCCAGGAATGCAATCGCGCCGGAGTGCGGGTCGGGATTATTAACCCTGGCGCCGCAGACACAGCCTTTTTTGACGATCTGCATTATCAACCGGCAAACACCGTCAATACCGTGATCAGCCCACTGGTGGTGGCCCGTTCCATCCTGCATATGCTGGAAGTGCCCGTCGGTACTGTTATCGACGAGATCACCCTCTCGCCACTATCCCGGGTCTGGGAGAAAAAATAGCACGCTGCTGGCAAGTCATCAGCGGCTCCCTGGCGCCAGCATGCGACAATGTGCCGCAGTCTGTTCGTCGTGTAGCGCTTGGACTGGACAGAACGGCTTGCGATAATTGCCGTATGAGCATCAGGTTTGGATGCGCAACACTGCAGCACCAGCATCCGGTCTGCGCCAAGGATCAATTCAGATACTAAAGGAAAGCCAATGATAGCCAGTCTATTTAAAAAAGGATTACTCGCTTCTGCATTGATACTGTTGCCGGTACTGGCGCTTGCCCACACCGGATTGAAAAGCTCCAGTCCTGCAGATGGGGCGATGATGAACGCGGCGCCTGCCAGCATTGATCTGCAGTTTAATGCGGCAGTGCGGCTGATCCGTATCGAGATTACCAGCAGTGGCAAAACCGTGGACACCGGGTTCAAGCCCGCCAGCGAGTCTGTGGCCAGCTACAGTATTGCCACACCCGGCCTGATGGACGGTAATTACACGGTGGACTGGGCGGCAATCAGCGCCGATGGTCATACCATGACTAATTCGTTTTCTTTTACCGTGGATTCTTCCGTCGCCGCTTCTGACTCGCACTGAGCTGGCGCGAGATACCGATTAACCTGCCCGGCCGTTCTGCATGACAGACTTTGTCGCACCTTCCAGTTGGGAACTGGCCGGGCTGCTATGCCAATTTTCCCTGTATCTTGCCGCCGCCGCTCTGGCGGGTACCGCACTCAATATTGCGTTTTACAATGACGGCAGTCGAGCGACGCTCAATGGCTTGCTGGGCTATGGCCTGCTTGCCGCTATACTTGGCTTTCATGCGGCGCTGCTTAATTATCTGGTCCAGGTAGGCATGCTGAGTGGCAGTGGCCTGGCGGGCATGTTTGACCTGGACATGGCCAGTCTGCTGATCGATACGCCCCAGGGCGAGCGCACTTTCTGGCGCTTGCTGGCGTGTATGCTGGCCCTTGTGAGTCTGGCGGTGGGGCTTTCCCGGGTGAACAAACTTGCTCAGCCACCCTCGTTGCAACTTCGCAGTTTCCTGGTGGCGGCGCCGAGCCTGGCCATTGGGCTGCTGGCCTTCAGCTTTCGCAGCGCTGGCCATGTCTCGATACTGTCTCCCCTGGCGCAGACGGCGATAGCCCTGCACGTGCTGGCCTTTGCCGCCTGGATTGGCTCATTGTTGCCGCTGCACTGGCTGACCCGCCGGGTTGGCAGTGAGCAGCTTCACTGGCTGATGCATCGCTTTGGTGACCACGCGCGGATCATTCTGGCAGCCCTGGTAGCGAGCGGCCTGTTGCTGCTCTGGGAACTGCTGCAATCGCCTGCCGAGCTGTGGCGAACGGCTTACGGCCAATTGCTGAGCGTCAAATTGCTGCTGGTAGTGGGCCTGATGGGACTGGCGGCGAAGAATCGCTTTACGCTGGTACCGCAACTGGCTGGGAGCCCAGAGATCGCGACGCAACTGGCGCGCTCAATCCGACAGGAGATGGTGCTTGCCGTGTTGATCCTGGTGGCAACCGCTTATCTGTCGACCCTGGTGGGACCCGCATCCCATTAAGCCAGCATCAGGCTGGCGTAATCAGGCTGGCGTAATCAAAAGGGAGGGCAGGGCAGCGGCCCTCGCCGGTTGCGCAGCTGACTCCCGGCCAGGCTGCCAGTCTGCTGAGGGTTCCCGGGACTGGGGTATATCGAGCTGTGTATCAAGCGCATCGAAGTAAGTCAGATTGGTCTCCGGAGTACTGCTTTCCACCGTCGGCGCCGGGTTTTCCACCAGGCGGGTGACGATGCCTGAATCCAGGTCCAGGCGCATTAGCTCTGAATCACTTTCTGCTCCGGGAAACATTACCGCGGGAGCCAGCTCATTTTGCCGGGCAAACAGCAGCGCGTTGCCCACCGGCGACCAGGTCAGGTTGCTCAGTCGGTAAGGTACTGAAAGAACCTCCACCGGTTCATGGTTCGCATTCATCTTGCCCAGGTAAATGCTGGAGGCCGACAGATCCCGTTCGATAAAGGCAAAGCGCTGTCGATCTGGTGACACCACCGGTTGTTCGAGACCGCCGGGAGCAAGGTCGGTCAATCCGGTGGCACGCAAATTGATTCGGGAGTCGGTAAGCTCATCGGCGCTGAATACAACTTCATCAGAGAAGCTGGCCAGGACACCGTTTGCTACCGGGGCGGATGGCTGGGTGCTAATGCCGAGGACCAGCAACAGACAGAGGCTGGCGGCAATTCCGCTGGCTACCAGTCGCCCCGGCGTGGCGAGCATGGCTGCCGTGGGGCGTGCGGCTGCGGTCCTGGTCTGGAACCGGGATCTTGGCGCCGCGCTGGCGTCGCCACCCGGACTGGCCGGATTCTGGTGTTGCTCATTTTCAAGGGCAGGGGTCAGTTCGCGAATCGGGGTGACGGGCACGCCCAGCCGATAGCCGCGTTTGGGAATGGTCTGCACAGCTTTGCGGGCCGGTGTGGCCGGAGCGTCAAGCTGCTTGCGCAGTTCAGAAATCGCACGGGTCAGGGAGTTTTCATTGACAATAACCCGCGGCCACAACAAAGCCACCAGTTCATCCCGTGATACGACCGTGCCTTGATTGGCCGCCAGAAAACACAGCAGTTTCATGAGTCGCGGTTCGAGGTGTCGCTGTTCATCAGTCTGGCGATCGACCATCAGATTCAGCGCCGGATCGACCTGCCATTCGCCAAGCTGAAAGGCGCAGTCCAGGGCCGTATGCCGGTGTCGGGCCTGGCGATTGTTGCCGTCAGTCATGATAACCCCCTCTATGATCTCCAGGAATTGCTGGCGAGCGTGGTTGATTTAGGTTCCGGTAGCAGGCCGGTAGCAAGCGTTCGTCCGGTTAGTGGTTCGATCTGTTGCTCAGGTAATAGTTCAACTAGCTGCTGAACCAAGCTTACGAACCACTTTGGCCAATCACGCACGCACCAATACCGTTCCAACCCCATAATTTGTGGCGTCACCGCGTCAGCTTTCAAGACCTGGCCACCGCTGCAATGGAGCAGTTTGCCGAATTTACCTCATTCCGGGGCGCTGGCGCGGGAATTTCGCGATGTTCAGCTTTTCTGGACATTTTCTTCACCGTAATTTCAGGTTATCCACCCGGCTCAGCCCTACATTCACTCTCAACGCAGCCCCTCGTGGGCTGGCTACCAGGACCTGGTAACGCCGTATTGTTGCCCGGCCCTGCAAGTGAAACCGACATTATCTGAGGTGAATGAGACGATGAATGCAGTACACAGGTTACACGCGAAAACAGCCAGAACCCCACGCCGCTGGCAGCACTGGTGGGTGGTACCCGCACTGCTGGCGCTGCTGGTCGGTCAGTCAGCCCATGCCATCAGCGACGAGGCCAGGCAGCAGGGCATTCCGACCCTCGCGCCGATGTTGGAGAAGGTGACGCCGGCGGTGGTCAGCATCCGGGTGACCAAATCCATGCCCACCTCCTCGGGTCAATTCTTTGGTGGCGAGCAGATCCCGGAGCAGTTACGTCGCTACTTTGAAAATCAGCCCAACGGCTCCCGTTCACCCAGGGCACCCATGGCCACTGGCGCGGGCTCTGGCGTAATCGTGGACGCCGCTGATGGCCTGGTGGTTACCAATCACCATGTCGTCAATGGGGCCAATGCCATCAGTGTGCAGCTCAATGATGGCCGCACTCTCGATGCAGAATTGCTGGGTAGTGATCCCGGTACGGACGTGGCGCTGCTGCAGATTCCTGCCCAGGACCTCAGCGAGATCGCCTTTGCCAGGATCGATACCGTCGCTATCGGAGACTACGTGGTAGCCATCGGCAATCCGTTCGGTATTGGTCAGACAGTGACTTCGGGCATCGTCAGTGCCCTGGGTCGTACCGGCCTGAACCGCGAGAATTATGAGGATTTCATTCAGACCGACGCGGCCATCAACCGCGGTAACTCCGGCGGTGCTCTGGTGGATATGGAAGGCAACCTGATCGGTATCAATACCGCCATTATCAGCGGCAGCGGCGGCAGCAACGGCATCGGTTTCGCGGTTCCCGTGGACATGGTGTCCACCGTGATCGGTCACCTGGAGCGGGACGGTGAAGTACGCCGCGGCCTGCTGGGTGTGACCATTACGGATTTGACGCCCGACGTTGCCGAGGCCCTGGAAGTAGACCTTGAGCAAGGTGCGCTGGTGACCAGCGTAATGGCGGATAGCGCCGCCGAACGCGCCGGTATTCAGCTGTCGGATGTCATTGTCAGTCTCGACGGGGAAACCGTCAGTGGCAGCCGCGATTTGCGCAATCTCGTGGGTCTTAAGCGTCGCGGTGAAGATGTGCAGATTCGTCTGTACCGCAATGGCGATGCCATGGACATCAATGCCGTGATCGGTGGTCCAGCTGGCGGCGTGGTAAGCGGCGACGGTGGTCCGGTCATGGATGCCAGCTTTCGCGGTGCGCAGCTGCGCTCCCTGGCAGCCAACGAGCTGGACTATGTCGACGCCGGTGTGTTGGTGACTGACGTGGAACCGCGCAGCCGGGCAGCAGCCGCAGGACTGCAAGCCGGTGACGTAGTCATCGAGGTGAATCGCCGTGCCGTTGACGATCTGGCGGCATTCAACGGGGCCGTGGCCGACACTGACCGATTAACGGCAGTGACCGTGCTGCGGGACGGACAGCGACTGTTGCTGTTCATCCCGTGAACCGTGGCGGCACTGAGCCCGCTGCAGCGCAGCGGGCTCTTGCTTGACACGCAGTTTTAATCCCAGGCTGAAACCCTGGTTTGAAGCCGGAAATACAACATCGGTACTAAATTGTGCCCCCCCTTGGCCGACTTACTAAGCTGTTAAGTCGGCCTTTTTTATGGCGAATTCAGGGGCTTGTCGCAGGACAGACTTCCACCGGGTGGTCCGCCGTGCTACTTTTCCTGGTCTTGGCGGCCATGGCCGCTATCCCGATGAGCAGTTGCTGGCCTGGCCAGCCTGATCACAACTCCGCAGACGACGAAATCGCGTAGTGACTCCAGAGTGACTCCAGAAAATTCCCAGCCACATTTATCGTGCAGCCTGCTTCACAGCCCGTCGCACAGCTTGCGCTGGCTGATCTCGGTGGTCACGCTGCTGTTCGCGGTGATGAGCGCGGGCGTGGTTCACGCCAACGGCGACCTGGCCGCGGCCCCGGTGGATGAGCCGGTTTACCAGCCGGTGTTCAACTACGATTTCGCCGAATTTATCCACTGGCTGAACGATGCCAGAAAAGAACGCAACATACCCGGTGCCGCGCTGGCCATCGTCTCATCTGACGGCATCATGCAGTTGCATACCTGGGGTGATAAGGAAGTGGGCAGCAACGACCCGGTCGATCCGACCGCGATCTTTCGCATCGCCTCCATGTCCAAGACGTTTGCCGGCGCCGCGACCGCGATGCTGGTGGAAGAAGAGCAGGAATCCTGGGACACCTTGCTGACCGATCTGTTCCCCGGCATGCAGCTGGGCAATTCCAACCGCTCCCGGACGATTACCCTGAAGCATGTCATCAGCCACTCCACCGGCCTGATGCCCCATTCCTATTCCAATATGCTGGACCATGGTGTCGACTACGGCAGCATCAAGCGCAAGTTCAAGGAAATCCCTACGGTCTGTTCGCCCGGTGAGTGCTACGGCTACCAGAATGTGGTTTTCTCGCTGGTCGGCGATGTCATTGAGCAGCACAGCGGCGACAGCTATGCGCACTATATCGAGGAAAAATTGTTCAAGCCGCTGGGCATGGTACATGCCAGTGTCGGCCTTGATGCCTATAACGCTGCCACGAACGCCACGTCACCGCATCGCAAGGTCCGTGGCGGTCGCTGGCGACCTACCAGTACCAACGCGGCTTACTATACGGTAGCGCCGGCTTCCGGCATTAATGCCAGTGTGTACGACATGACCCTGTGGCTGCGGGCAAATCTCGGTGCCTTTCCGGAAGTATTGCCGCCAGAGCTGCTGACGGAGATGCACAGCCCGGTCATTGATACGCCATACGGCAATTACTTCAATCGCTGGTCTGGACTGGAAAAGGCTTACTATGGCATTGGCTGGCGAGTCATGGATTTTCGCGGCGTGCGTGCCGTGCATCATGGCGGCGGCGTGCGCGGCTATCGTTCGGAGATGGTCTTCGTGCCGTCAGCCGACATCGGCATGGTGTTGATGTTCAACGCCGAGTCAAACCTGGCCAACGACGTGGTTCCGACCTTCCTCGATAACCTGCTCATCCGCGCTGCCGGCTCCGCCGAATAGCGCTGCAAAAACTCGCTCTACTCAATCACAATCAGGAATTGCCCATGTCTTCGGTAATCGATTTACTGAAATCCCATCGCAGTATTCGCAAATTCACCGACCAGCCCATCGATGAGGCCCTGTTTGCGGATCTGATCAGTGCCGGGCAGGCCGCCGCTACCTCGAGCTTTTTGCAGGGCAGCACTATTATTCGGGTCACCCGCCCGGAGACGCGCGCTGCAATTGCCGGGCACGCTGGCAATCAGAAGTACGTGGAAACCGCGGCGGAGTTCCTGGTGTTTTGTGCAGACCTGAAGCGTCCCGGAAATTACTGTCGCGAGTACGGCAAGGATTTCGAAGGCGACTATACCGAGCACTTTATAATTGCCACGGTGGATGTGGCGCTGATGGCGCAATCGCTGGTAACTGCGGCTGAGTCGGTCGGCCTCGGTATCTGTTACATCGGCGGTATTCGTAACAACCCGGGACCGGTTAGTGAGCTGCTGGAATTGCCCAAGGGTGTGTATCCGGTGTTTGGGCTGTGTCTCGGATATCCTGACCAGGACCCGGAATGCAAGCCGCGGCTACCGCAGTCGGTGATTCTGAAACAGGAGGTCTATAACGAGGACGGTGACCACGAGGCCATCGCGGCTTACGATGCGCGGATTCAGGAATACTACCAAACGCGCACTGGCGGCGGGCACGGCACGAAATGGACCGAACAGGTTGCCAGTTTGCTTTCCGAAAAATCCCGCCCGCATATGAAAGACTTCCTGGCCGGGCAGGGCTTCAAGTTCAGGTAGCGTCGCGATTGCCGAAGTAGACCATACACTGCCGGGACAGAGCGCATAGCTCGCCGGATTCGCTGTAAATCCGTCCCGATTGCTGGGTATATCCCTCTGCCGCTGCCTCGGCGGTGAACTGCAAATAGAACCAGTCGCTGTCGATGCGCTCGGCAGGCTGCACGAATTCCAGCGACCAGGTCAGGGAACTGGCGGGCACGGGCGGTGTATCGAAATACGACAGCACCACCGGTGGTGGAATGTCGGCAATGGTCACCAGCTTTTCATCGGCAAACTCGCCCATACCGGCTTTGTGCTTCACCCACATGTTCAACGTATTGCTGCGCTTGCCGCTGAACGGCAGTCCCTCGCCTAACCAGGCGCCTTCGAAATACTGCAAGAATTCCGGCATGCGCTTGCGATGCTCGGCAATGTTGAGACCGCTGTCACGGGACTCCGGCTTGATTTGGGGCGCGGCAACCTGCAGTTCGTCCCGTGCCACACCAAAGGCCGCCATGGCCTGCAGGCACACCTGGCCATCGGCAACCACCTCGGCGGACATTTGTGTGACATTGCGTCCCTGTCGCAGGATCCTTGGGGTTACCTGAACGGTCCCCGGCGGCAGCGGCGCGACAAAAGACACCATCAACGAGCGCAGGGGCAGGGCAGAGCCCAGCGCCTTGCGCATAGCGGTCACCGCAAATGCCGCCGACAGGCCGCCAAATGCCGACCGGCCCTGGGTCCAGGTGCTGTCGAAATCGGTATGATTGTCTGGGCTATTCACCAGACGCTGGAGAATGTTGCTCAGGGACTGCTGATCGGTATCCATAACTTGCCTGTTCTGCTCTATTCCGGGTTGTTCTGTTGCTTGCCGGGGCTGGTTCCGGGTCAGTAAACGCGCTGGCTATGGTATCCTAATACGGTGATAAGGTCCGCCGTCGACAACTCCTGGCTGGCCGGATTTATGAATTGCTTATGAACCAGATCAAATACACCGCTTTCAATCGCCTGACCGACACCGGGGGCCGCTATAAACGCCTCGGCCGCACCCGCTTCGGCCTGCTTGCCATGGCGTTCGCGGCTCTTGCCACGCCCCTGTCCACCGCCCAGCCCACCGGTCATGCGCACTACCAGCAAACCTCCCTGGGCGAAGCAATCACCGCCCAGACCCAAACCGAGCCTGACGATGATGCCGTGCTGGAGCAGGCGCCGGACAACCTGCAACTGCTGTTTCCGCGCCGCGTGCGGCTGGTCAAGCTGACCCTGCATAGCGCCGCCCGTGACTGGGTAGACATTGATTTTCGCTATGACCCCCAGCCTGATTCCAGTTTTAGCTGGCGCCTGCCAGGGCTGGCGCAGGCGGAATTTTATACTGCCGACTGGGCGATTCTTGGAGATGACGACCAGTTGATACGTGGCAGTTTCAGTTTCGCATTCGGGCCGGATGCAGAGCCGCCTTCAGTGGCCCGTCGGGCTCGGGAGCTGCTGTTGCAGCAGCGCTATGGCGACCCCGACATTCGTTATGTGGCACCCCCGCCAACGCAGATCATTCTTGATCGCGACCAACCGAACTACGACCCGCCGTTCACCATTCGTCTGGATCCTGGCAATCCGGACAACTAAGGCGAGTCGGGATCGACTACCGTCCATAGACGTGCACGGAATCGTCGCGCCGCGACATGCGGCAGGCCAGTTTCCGGTCAGAATCCAGGCAGTTAGGAATCAGGCATAAAAAAGGTTGTTCGCAGATTTGCGGGAAATAGCAATGACAAGACCCATGAAATGGGAGGAGTAGCTAGAAGACCCATTGTGTGGTGTACATAGCCCTGTAAATCACTTCTTTGTAAATCACTTCCATGTACATCACTGGCCTCGAGCGCGGCTGCGGGGCGGCAGAGTTCCCGCCCCGCCGGCTCGGCGCCCATCCAGTCTTCGCTTCGCTACGCCCGGCAGGCCTGGGTCCCTTCACTCCAGAAAAAGCCCTGAACTACGGTCTTTTTCTTGCGTTCAGCGCCGGCCTTAACTGGCGGGTCGGAAACCCTGCCGCCCCACATCCGCTCGCGCAGTGGCAGCCGGGACAGCAAAGCCCTCTTTACACCGGGGATAACAAATCTCCTATCGAAGAGAAATCAAGCCAGCAAACAACGTAAGACCCAGCGGCGCGACCGTAGCCAGCAGATGAATAAAACAATCACAGCACCCGGAAATGCGCGATGAACCATAAAAAAGGGCGGTGTGGAACCGCCCTTCGTTGTTTTGCCGGTAACGCAACATCGCGTCCCGTTTGTCGGCGGGCTATTCGCTGACGTGCACCGTGACGTAGGCATCGTGATACAGGCCGCCATCGTCGGCGCGTCCCCACATCACGTAGGTGCCTGGTTCGTCAAAGGTTGCGGTGACTTCCCAGACACCGTCTTCCGGCTGCACCGGCGGACGCCACAAGGGACCCCAGGGGGAGTTTGCGGAGGTGCGGGTGTCTTCCCATGGTTTGGGCAGTGGTGGGTTAATAGTCACCTCACCGTCGCCGCGGTAGATATTCCAGGATAGAAACAGCCCATTGGTCTTGCCTACCGTTACCCGGCGCGGCGGATTCATCATCTGCCGCTCGAGATTTTCCGCGGTCGTGGTGGGCTCGCGATCCGCCTCCGGCAAGCCGTCATCCCAGACGTGTGCGCGCAGCGTTACGGGTTCGCCAACCCTGGCGGTGCGTACCTGGTCGCCCTGAACGGTCAGCACCGGTGGGACGTTGGCGCGTGATTCCGGGCTGCTGGTCCCGGCCCCAAGAGAGCCGGTTTCCGAGGCGATGACCATGTTGTCCACCAGATAGTCCTGGCGCAGCGTGGCGTAGGCCTTGCGTTCTACCCCGTTGATGTTGAGTGTCCACACCAGCTCCTTGTCACCCCAATCGGCCGGTACCGTCACTTCGAAGGTGAATCGATTACGTCGTGGCAAAAAGTGTGTGGGCTGACCCCGGTCGGCTTCTCCCGGTGAAAAATAATTATTCTCACCTACCGGCATATAGGGTGTTTCCTCCCAGTTTTCATTCATATAGCCAAACATGAAGTTATAGCTGCCGTCCTCATTTTGCCGCCAGCCCTCGTAGGCGGGCTCAACGTGCTGTCCGGCCCGGTAGGTCTGGGCGGAAACGAGGGGGGTGAATGCCAGGGCGAAGGCGAGTAGCAGGGCAGTGCCCGCGTTGGTCTTTATGCTGTGCTTCATAGTCATCCTAGTCGTTTGCTCTTGTTGATCAGAGGGTTACTTACAGACTTTTATTGTATTGGCAAGATTGTTTGGTCAGCGCGCTGCCGGGCTTGCTGCCGGTTGTGCCGTGACTCCTTTTGGTTGCTCCCGTTTTTTCTTCAATCGCTTTCGATGCTTTGCAATATCACGCGGTTCGTTGCGCTCATTGCGCTCGGTTTACCCGGCGTCAGTGTACACCGCGGTTGCCAATTCGGGCCATGGCATCAGGCGAGCCGGCAGCCACATTACCCATTATGGCCCGGTGGGACGGGCGATGGGTAGGGTTAAACCGCTTCCTCACGCCCGCTTGTCCAAGCCAGATAGCAGGCTATTGGAAATAGCGGAAGCAGGCTGCTGAATTTTAAAATCAGTAAGCAAAAAGCGTTATTCTTTAATGAGTTGCCACAGATTGCTGCTGGCCAGCAGGGCGATAAAGACCACTATCAGGGCGAAAGAGAACCATTGCACGGCGTAAAACAGGTTCTGGTTGACGTCGACATTGACCGCCGGCCAGTGCCGCACCAGGGTGCCGGGCTGGTCTGCAGTCAGCCGGACCTCGTAGGGAAACAGTGGTTCGCCAAGAATACCCTCAATCACGTCGATCTCCAGTGAGCGCATGCGTATTGGCCACTGGCTGGGGTCTACCTGGCTGGAGAATACCCGGGCATTGTCCGGCGGCACGTGTATCTGTGCGGAGATTTCCACCGGGCCTTCCACGGGGTTCAGGTAAGGTGGCGTGTTCGGGGGCAAGATGCCAGTGGTCCAGCCCCGGCTGACCAACACCAGTTCGCCATTGCTGGCCAGGCGGAAGGGTGTCACCACGCCGTAACCAATCTGGCTGTCATGGAACTCTGCTTCCAGCAGGATGGTGCGCTCATTCCAGTATTCCCCGGACAGGGTCACGTGGCGGTTCTGCAAAGTCACGCTTTGTGGATTCAGCTCGGCCGCGCTGAGCAACTCAATGGGCGGGGCGTTTTCCTTCAGGTCCGCCATCAGTTCCCGCTGCGCTTCCACCTGTTCGGCAGCACGGTCCAATTGCCAGATACCAAGCCGCCCCAGAGTCACGGCCGTGATTATCACGCAGGCGGCGATCAGCCAGTTGATGCGGATGTGAAAACTGCCGAACTGAAATTCTTTGCTGAGAGTCATGACTATTTCTACGTAAGCCGGTGGCGCAGGGATTGGCGGACGCTGTGTCGGTCCTGGTCAGAGCGTAACCGAATTCAGCGGGCGGCGAGCATCCTAATTCACTGCCCTGTGCAGATCAACTCTGCAGGCCGCTGGGTCGCGGCGCAACGTTTCAGGCCAATATCTCAGGTCAACGTCTCAGGCCAACATGGCAGGTCAACGTCTGGCGCCGGTTCAACACCACCAGCACCAATGATAGGGAGGGCGAAAGTAGGTTATCAGGCGACCTCCGATAATGACTCCGGTCCAGGCCAGCAGTGATACCAGCGCCATGATTCGCGCCCGCAGCAGCACTGACTGGTCGGCGCCGGTGTTGCGCACCGCACTGGCGGCGGTAGCGTAGAACAGCACCAGGTTGATTCCTGCCAGCAGCATCAGGCCTAACTTGGACTGAAAGGCCGGGTTGTACAGGTATTGGTCCGGCGCGCTGACCACGAATAACGTGCCAGTACTGACATTCAGCAAATAACCAGCCACTCCGACCGGCACCAGTTGCTGCAGCAGCCGGTAGTCCAGGCCGCGCGCCAGGCCCAGCAGCCGCAGATCGAATACGCCCACGGTGCCCAGCAGCAGACACAAGCCCACATAGTGCAGCGACTCGATCAGCGGCCAGCCCCAAGCCGAGTGCATGAAGGCGTAGATACCGGTGGTTTGGGCAAAGTGCAGCAGGGTCTGTTCCATGGTTGTCAGACCTGAATCCCTAGTAGAAACGTGAGGCCAACAGCACTGTGTTGGTATACGCCAGAAACCGGCCGGCGAAAATGACCAGCAGCCATAATCCCAGCAAGCCAGCTGCCAGCAAGCGCTGCCGATTGCGGTCAGTAACCCAGCGTCCGTGCTGCAGGCGGTAGATCAGCAGCCAGGCGGCAAGCAGTGCCAGCAGTTTCAGGTAGAACACCCAGTTGGTCAGCGCCTTGGCCGGGTAGGCCAGCAGCAGGGCCAGGCCCGACAGCACAATCAGCCCGGCGGCGAACCAATGCAGGCGCAGGATCGGCCGCCAGGCGGGGAGAGTCGGGCCGGGTCCGGCCGCCAGCAGGCGCAGGGCGAGTACAATATTGATGCCCACCACCAGCGCCATGCCCAGGGAATGCAGGGTCAGCGACGTGAAAAACCCCACGCCAGACTCCCGCAGCCAGGTGCTGAGCGCGGTTTCTTCCAATCTTGCCAAACTGTACACGGGACGCTCCTGTCTCGGCGGCTCAGCCGGTGGCAGGCAGGCGCTGTGGCTGTGCTAGACTCGGTCCACAGGCATGCTGTACCGGGCTGTGCCCGGGCAATAATAACAATAACCAGGGCCACAAGACCCTGAGGAGAATCCGGTCCATGCTGCGAAAACTGCGTATTGCCACCCAGCTATTTCCCCTTTTCCGTGTTGCTTTGTCGCACTTCAGGCCAGCGCTGTTCTGGCTGCTGCTGTCCAGTGCTACAGCCACCGCTCAAGGCGATGATATCCCCCGTACCGCGGATGGCCGTCCAGACTTCAATGGCATCTGGCAGGCACTGGGTTCGGCGCACTGGAACCTGGAGCCCCACGCGGCTGATTTTCCGCCGCTGCCCGAACTGGGCGCCTTTGGCGCGGTTCCTGCCGGACTGGGCGTGGTGGAGGGTGGTGCAATACCCTACACGCCCGAGGCCCGTGCCCGCCAGCAGGAAAACCAGGCGGACTGGCTGGCCCAGGACCCGCTGGTCAAGTGCTATATGCCGGGGATACCACGCGCCACCTACCTGCCGTTTCCGTTTCAGATCGTGCAGTCGCCGCAACACCTGATTTTTGCTTATGAGTTTGCCAGTGCCAGTCGCATCGTCTATGTGGACCGGCCCGATTTCGAGGCGCCGGTGTATTCCTGGATGGGACACTCCCGGGCCCGGTTTGAGGGCGATACGCTGGTTATCGATGTCACCGATCAGGTTCCCGATACCTGGTTCGATCACGCAGGTAATCATCACTCCGAAGCGCTGCGGGTGACCGAGCGATACACTCACCGTAGCCGCGATGTGCTGATCTACGAGGCGACACTGGAAGACCCGAATACCTATACTCGCCCCTGGACGATTCGTATGCCCCTGTATCGCCGCCTGGATGAGAACATGCAGCTACTGGAATTCAAGTGCGTGGAATTCACCGAGGAGCTACTGTACGGCCCTTACCGGCGCCAGGGCGACGCCGACGACTAGGGACCGATGAGAGTAGAGGCGGGTGATAGTAGAGGCAGGTGTCAGTAGAGTCCGGTGACAGCGGTGGGCAGTGCCCGGCGCACGTGACACCGGGCCCGTTAGTGGGCCCTGCTCGCAGTCCGGACACCGGACCCTCGAAGCCGGGCTTGCTGATGTGATATAACCCGGGCACTGCTTATCTACTTAACCTGCGCGGCCGCGCGTTCCGGCCGGAGCTGTCCATGGCTACCCTTGTCGATCTGAGCACCATTACCTGGGGACTAATACTCTCCATGCTGGTGCTTATTCTGTATTTCCATGGGCCCAGCTATTCGGCGCAGACCGTCAAGAGCGCGCCATCCATTCTCACCAGCTTCGGTATTTTCGGCACCTTTCTCGGCATTGCCTTCGGCCTGATGGAATTCGACAGTGCCGATATCGAGGCCAGCGTGCCACTGATGATTGACGGTCTTGGCGTGGCGGTCTGGTCGTCTGTGACTGGGATACTTGGCGCCTTGAGTATACGGCTGCGCAATGCCATCGGCTCTATTCGTTCTGCCAGCGACAGCGAACACCAGCAGGCCACGGTCACCGATCTTAATAATGCCATTGTCGCCCTGAACGAAAACCTCGACCAGCTGCGCAAGGAAAACCGGGCAGATACCGCCAGCCTGCTGGAATCCAATACCCAGTATCGCGAGGACATGGTGTCTGCCAACACCGCTGCACTGACCCGCGCAATCGAAACGGTGATGACCGACTTTAACAGTCGTATCGAGGTGCAGTACGGTGAGAACTTTCAACGATTCAACGAATCCCTTGGGCAGTTGCTGGAATGGCAGCAGTCCTATTCGGCGCAACTGGATGACATGCTCAAGGCGCAGCAGGCCAGTCTGCAGGTCATCAAACATGCCAGCGAATCCTACGAGCAAATGATCGAGCATTCCCGTGAGTTCAATAAAGTGGCTGGTTCACTGGGTGAGCTGCTGAAAGGTCTGGAGCAACAAACCAGCAACCTGGAAGGCTACCTGTCCGGTCTGTCCGGGTTGGTGGGACAGGCCTCGGAAGGGCTGCCGGCGCTGGGCGATTACGTGTCCGAGCTAACCGTGAAGCTGAGCGGCAGCATTGAAGAAAACAACGCCAGCCTGACCCGTATCCTGTCCCAGGCCGCCGAGGACATTGAACGCACGGTGACAGCGGTTAACAAGTCCATGGCTGAGTCCGTCAACGAGGCCCACAGCGGCCTGGCGCAACACGTCGAGGCCATGACCGACAAGACCAATGCCCACATGCAGATGCTGGATGAGTCCATGGAGAAAGAGCTGAACCAGGCCCTGCAGACCTTTGGCTATCAGCTTACCGCGCTGTCGGAAAAATTCGTCAATGACTACATGCCGCTGACCGATCGGCTGCGGGATATTCTGACTCTGGCGGAGCAGCAGACCGCGAAGCAGAAGGAGTCGGCCAGGTAATGAGTCTGCACGCCCCGGAGCTGGAGTCGGAGACCGAAGAGCACTGGATTGCCGTCAGTGACTTGATGAGTGGGTTGATGATGCTGTTCCTGCTGATCGCGGTGATGTATCTGGTGATTGTCGAGCGCAAGAACGACGAGATCGAGCGGGTGGTGGTGCTCTATGAAGACCTGCGCGAAGAGCTGTACCAGGATCTGCAGGCAGAGTTTGCCGAAGACCTGCCGCGTTGGGGTGCCGAACTGGATGAAGATCTGCGGCTGCGCTTTACCAACACCGATTTGCTGTTCGAGGAAGGAGAATCAGATTTGCGGCCCGAGTTCGCGCGTATCCTGGCCGATTTTTTCCCCCGCTACATGGCGATTCTGGCCTCGGATGCCTACCGTGAAGACATTCTTGAAGTACGAATCGAAGGGCATACCTCTAGTTCTTGGTCCCAGGCCGAGGACAGCGACGACGCCTATCTGCGCAACATGGCACTTTCCCAGGAACGCACTCGCACGACCCTGGGTTATTTGATGGACCTGGAAGAAGTGGCTCATGAGAAGAACTGGCTTCGGCAGCGCTTGACGGCCAATGGTCTGTCGTCCTCGCAGTTGATAATGTCGGAGCAGGGCACCGAAGACCCGGAGCTGTCCCGGCGCGTCGAGTTTGTAGTGGTAACCGATGCCGAGACCCGGCTGTCGACTATTCTTCAGGAGCTGCGCTGAGATGGAGTTGCTGGACTTTACCGAATTCGAGCCGTTTAACAGCCTGCGGGAAAGAATAGGGACCGAACAGCTGGGTTATTTCGAGCTGTTTGATCCCGCCGTCCATCTTACCGGCAGCGAGCGATCGGAGCTGGAAACCAGTGGTTTGTTGCGTCCCTTCTCGGCTATCAAGGTTCTGCCGGACAATACCCTGGCCATCAAAAACTCTCGCGTGCTGATCTACAATCCCGATGAGAGCTGGTACCGGGCCCGTCGGGAATATCCGACCTTCCATGTCGCGAAATGTTCACAGCTGGATGAGATGGCTAAAGAGCAACCGGATCTGGAGTACCTGGTGACCACGCGGGTGGCTGAGGACTACGAGCTGTTGAAGATCCGCCCCAGCGGCGATGTCAGCGTGGCCAGTCACGGCTTTGTGGTGTGCAACCACTGCCTGCACAAACTGCGCTACCGCGATTACGATGAGTTTCGCAATCGCAAGCGTGGCTATAGCCAGAAAGTTCTGAAGGAATTCCGGCTGGCGGATTTTTTTCGGCTTTATCAGATGTACCCGCTCAGTTTCGGCAGTCGTAAACCAGATTAGGGAACCTCTGATCAATTCTACCGGTGCTCTGCGGGAGTCTGTCGGGCGCTACTGCCAGGCGTCGTGCGCCGGGAATGGCCAATCCCTTGCCAAGCGCGACAACGCCGCAGTGGCGCCCGACAGGCCCCGCCCGGCGGGGCCTCCAGGCGAGCCCACTGGCTTCGTTGCCTCGCCTTGACAGGCCGACGCATGCCGGCGGCAAGGCGCCTCGACAGTGATCTCGTCTGGAGGCCAGAGCTTCGGTAGAATTGGTCAGAGGTTCCTTGGGAAAACTCTGGCTCAGGAATGCGCGCTGAAAGAAACCGTGTTGCCGTCCGGGTCCTGGCACCAGGCAATCTGCGCGCCGTCATCGGTAGTCCAGATTCCCAATTCATTCTGCTCAAGAAATGGATACCGCTGAAAGCTGACGCCTTGTTCAGCCAGCTCGGTCATCGTTGTCGTCAGGTCATCAACCTCGAAGCCCAATACCGTGTAGGGAACCGGGGCCACGTGTTCCACTTTCTGAACCCTGAGGGTGGTTCCCCCCACATCGAATACCAGTGCGAAAGGAGTGTCGGCCAGCAGTTTTAGTCCCAGCACTTGCTGGTAAAACCGCTGGCTGGCTTCGGGTTCTGCCGTCGCAGAAAACAGTATTGCCTGCATAAGGCGCCTCCGCAGCTGGCTGGTTCAAGCACCAGCCAGCTTATTCAGTCACTGGGTGAAGCGTTTTCATCGCGCTCCGGTAGTAGCGGTTCGGTAACGCCGTCTATGCCGGTCAGGGCCAGGGTCACCAGCAGGGCGGTTTGCGGGCCAACCCAGGAGTCTTCCGGTGAGAACCACTCTTCCGGTGAATGGGCGCCGCCGCCATTGCCGCCGCCAGCAATAGTAATTGCCGGAATGCCCAGCGACATCGGGACGTTGGAGTCGGTGCTGGAAGTGCTGAGCTGTTCCAGGTCGACGCCGACCGCGTCGAAGGCCAGCGCCGCCACCTGCACCAGTGGGCTTTCGGTGGGCGTGCGACCAACTGGCCGGTCGCCAATCAGGTTGAACTCCACGCTAATCTCGCCGCTGGACCAGCGGGCATTTTCTTCAGCGACCGCTTCCAGTGCAGCGGCCTTGGCTTTCTGTTCCAGAATGGCCAGCTGCTCGCGATCGTTGGAGCGCATATCAATGGCGAACACTGCATCGGCGGCAATGGAATTCACCGAGGTGCCGCCATCCACAGTGCCGACGGTAAACGTGGTCTTGGGACTGGCGGGTACTTCCAGATCACCGATTTTGGCAATGGCGCGGCCCATGGCGTGAATGGCACTGGCCATACCGAAGGCGCCAAACGAGTGACCGCCGGGGCCAGAGAATTGAAATTCAAAGCGGCGGCTGCCGGTGCCTGCGGTGGTAATGCGCCGCAGCCGCACGCCATCGATGGAGACGAAGCCGTCGATATCGGGAAAATCGCGAAACAGTGCCTTGATGCCACGCAGATCGCCGCGGCCTTCCTCGCCGACATTGCCGGCAAAGATAATGTCGCCCACGGTAGTGATGCCGGCAGTGTCGATTGCCTCGATCACCGAGAGCAGGGCGGCCAGGCCGCGGGTGTCATCGCCAATACCCGGCGCGTAGTAACGGCCACCGCGCAGTTCGACGCTGACGTCAGTTTCCGGGGGGAACACTGTATCCAGATGCGCCGCAATCAGGAAGGTTGGACCGTCGCCGGTGCCGCGACGGATGGCAACCGCGTTGCCCTCACTGTCGATATAGGCATCTTCCAGGCCGCGAGCGCGCAGCTGCTGCAGGAAGTAGCGCGCCCGTTCTTCTTCCATGAACGGCGGGGCGGGGATCTCGGTCATGCGTAGCTGTTCGCGGATGGTTTCCGGTTCGCGGGCTTCGATATCCGCCAGTGCCTGCCGTACCTGCGGGAAGGCGCGTAGTTGGCTGAACGTATCGGCCAGGGCGCTGTCGATGGGTACCAGGGTCTGCTGCGCCAGGGCGTCGAGAGTCAGTACCGGCAGAAGTGCCAGCAGCAATGTCAGGATAGTGGATTTGATGCGAGTCACGCGCACTCCTTGGGTTAAGTATCGAGAGTTAGAAAATCGCGGTTAATCAGCAGAACAAGTTTGCCTGCGCCCCGGGGATACTGCAATGACGCCGGTGGCTACTGGCTTGTTCGCGTGCGACGCGGCGCCAGGGCCCGATCGACGATGGATGCCAGGGTCGATATTACCAGTCCCAGGGCCAGATAATGGGCGGCAACCAGCAGCCAGTAGCTGGCGTCGGTCAGCAGGGCGAGCTGTGACACGGCGATGAGCAGCAGCGGCGCAAAATAGAAAATCCCGTTCCAGCGCCCGAGAAAGCTCATCCGCAGGGACTTCTGGTGATACAGAAAATAGGAGTCCAGCACATACTGGGTAAAGGCGACAACGATCAGAATCGGCAGCACCAGAGTGACCAGACCCATGATCGCGGCCGCAAACAGGCCGCTGGTAACAAAGATGAAATCGGTACCGTGATCAAACAGCATACCACCGGGAGAGGCAGTGCCCAGGCGTCGTGCGGCAATGCCGTCACCATAATCCGTAACGATGGCCAACAGGATGACCAGCAGCAGGGCTGGGCTCGGCCAGGGCCCGGCCAGCAGCAGCCATACCAGGGGAACCACCAGCGCCAGGCGCAGGGTGGTGAGCGCGTGGGCCAACATCAGCCAAACAGTTCGCGCTGGGCGCGGCGCCAGAACACCAGGCCGATGACCGCGTTGAACAGGATAAAGAAATTGTGCTGCACAAATCCAAACGCCGCCATCTGGCCTTCATTGTCGGGGAACAGAATCACCCAGAAGGTAATGGCCGCGGCCCGCATGGGCGTCGGCACGGCGGCGGCGAAGAAGATCACCGGTAGATAGGGCAGCAGGGTCAGCAGCGAGGCCTCGACACCAAACAGATTGAGCGCCGTGGTGTAGACCACCACCGCGGCCAGCAGTGCCGGCGAGCGCAGCAGGAAGAATGCACCATAGTGCCACAGCTTGGCCTGACGGAAGGCCAGCAGCACGCGTTTGTCGCGAAACGTATTGTTGGGCAGCAGGGTGCCGTTGAAATACAGAATCCAGAGCACCAGGAAGACACCGGCACCGATGCTGATCGCTGGCAGAATGGAAAAGACCGGCGGTAAGTCAGCGGCGCTGAAGATAAATCCGATCGAGGCCCAGATCAGCAGGTAAAAAATCTCACAGAACATGATGAACAGCATTACCGAGCCCACTTCCCATCCCGGTACCTTGTCCCGTTTGTTCAAATAGTACGCCATGGCCCCTTTGCCGACCTGTTCATTGAAGATCGAGATGATGTAGGCGCTGGCACGTATCGGCAGTATGTCCCGGTAGCGGATGGGGGCCAGAAACCAGTTCAGGGCGCGTGTCACCACCAGCGTGTCAATCAGGAAATAGAACAGCGAGTAGCCCATCATCAAAGCCAACCAGGGCAACCAGGCCACGGTGGCAAACACCTGACTCATGTAGGTCACCAGGGTCAGACCCTCGCGAGCGGCAGCGCCGTTCAGGCGGAAATACAGATAGGCAAAACACAGGGCAGTGATAATCAGGAAGACGACCCGACCCAGCACGCTCTTGCGCCGTGGCGCCGGTGGCGCTTCTACTTCGGTAGTGGGATCCGGTTCGGTTACAGGTGTTTCAGGAGTCTGGGTCATGGGGTGGCCGCTGTTGTTTTAGTGTGCAGAGATGATTTTGTTGAGTGTGTCGTCAAGGCTGGTGAGCTTGATGTCCAGTGCCTGGTCCGAATTTTCCGCGACATCTTCACTGCTGGTTATCACATCAATAACGGTGGGACTGATACCGCCCCCCTTGAGCGTGCAGTTGATGGCAGCGCCAAGCTTGGCGGTCCATATCGGAACCGGTGAGATCTCGATATTCCTGCCCATGAGTTTTGCCGTGCGGGCAATCAGGTCGCGGTAGGCAATACTCTGGGGGCCCACCAGGTCATAGCTGGCGACCTGCTGTTCGGTTTGTCGGCTCAGCGCGATAATGGCCCGGGAAAGGTCGTCGATATCCAGCGGGCGCATGGTGTAATGACCGCCACCCAGCACTTTGGCCTGGGGTCGGCTGGCGGTGCCGACCAGCGACGCCGCACCGGCGGAGCCCGGCCCCAGCAGCATTGGCGTACGCAGGATGCCGCCGGCCAGTCCGGATGCCTTGACCAGTTCTTCGGCGGCGCCCTTGGAACGCAGGTAGGCGTTTTTAGCCTTCGGGTCGGCATTGACCACGCTGACAAATACCACCCGTGGCACCGATGCAGCGCGGGCTGCATCCAGCACCGCAGCAGTCGCCGCGACATTGGCGGTGGCATAGTTGGAATGTTTGTTTTCGATCAGGATACCGGCCAGGTGCACAACACAGTCGCAGCCAGCCAGCGCGGCCTCAAGCGACTCCGGCTGCTGGTAGTCCACCTTGGCGCCCTGCAGGCGTGGCGATTGCGGCAGCTCGGACAGGGCATTGTCGCTGCGAGCGCCAGCCACTACCTCCATGTCATCCTCGGCCAACAGTTGCTTGATCAGTATTTTGCCGACGCTGCTGTTGGCGCCAGTTATAGCAATCTTCATCGGGTCTAACCTTCCTTGATTGTGTGTTGCCGGTCAGCGCCGCGCGAGTGATTGCGATCCAGACCAGCAAAGTAGGGGACGAGTATACCGAAGCAAGTACGCCGACCCCACGCATTTCGATTGTCGAAACTACTCAGGATTTGTCCCGGGGACTGTCCAGGTCTGGTCACGTGGCTGCCGGGTCCAGCAGGGTTTTTCGGCGCTGCTGTCGGCTGGCCTGGTCCTGGACACAGTCCAGTAGTTGTCCAGCCGCCAGTGCTGCCACGCGCCGCTCTTCGCTGGCTGGCTGATAGCGGGTAGTGCGCATTAGCGGTGTTCGCTGCAGGCGGCGTATGGCCTGCTCCAGATCGGCCGGCGCCCATTCCTGGCCATGATCAGCGCCTGCTGCGCGGGTGATACTTTCATTCATCAAGGTGCCGCCCAGATCGTTGGCGCCAGCCTGCAGGCAGGCCAGGGCGCCGTCGTGGCCCATTTTCACCCAGGATGCCTGGATATTATTAATGCTGCCGTTGAACACCAGGCGCGATACGGCATGCATTAATACCGCTTCCCGGAAACTCGGCCCACGTCGGGAGCCGCCCCGGCGATACAGCGGGGCTTCCATATGCACATAGGGCAGGGGCACAAACTCGGTGAATCCGCCGGTGCTGTCCTGCAGTGTTTTCAGGCGCAGCAGATGGGTTGCCCAGTGCCGGGCATGGTCCAGGTGGCCAAACATGATGGTGGCGGTAGTGTTGAAGCCCACCTCGTGGGCGGTACGCATCACTTCCAGCCACTGCTCGCTGTTAAGTTTGTCAGCGCATATCTGCTGCCGCACGTCGTCGTGCAGAATTTCCGCCGCGGTGCCCGGCAGGGTATCGAGTCCGGCAGCCTGCAACTGCCGCAGGAATGTCCTGATATCCACGCCAGCGGTGGCGGCACCCTGCCAGACTTCCAATGGCGAGAAGGCGTGGACATGCATGTCCGGCGTGGCGGCTTTTACCGTACGCACGATATCAACATAGGTTTGCCCGGTGTAGTCGGGATGGATGCCGCCCTGCATGCACACCTCGGTGGCACCACGCTGCCAGGCTTCCTGACAGCGGCGGGCGATCTCTTCGGCACTGATATCGTAGGGTCGGCCGCGCAAGTCAGCGTTACTCTGCCCCTTGGAGAAGGCGCAGAACTGGCATTTGAAGTAACACACATTGGTGTAGTTGATGTTGCGGTTAACCGCATAGCTGACGGCATCGCCAACCAGGGTCTGACGCAGGGCATCGGCCTGCTGGCAAACAAAGCCGAAATCTGCTCCGCGGGCCTGAAACAGCACTGTTACGTCGGCTTCGCTAACCGGTTTCTGTTCAAGACAGGCAGCGACGATGCGCTGGATATCAGCCCCTGGTTGAGCGTTCCTGTTCTGCAGCAGGGATTGCTCCAGGGCCGGCACCGGCCGGTTGACACCAGAGTGCCAGGTGTCTCGTTTAGCAAAACCGTCGCTGTCCATGTGCCTGAGCAGATCGGGCGTTACTCCCGGGTCTAGCCAGCGGGTGTGGTCCAGAGCGTAGCGCGGGTAGACCGTCAGCCTTTGCTCAAGAAATTTTCCGGCCAGCGCCGTTTCCTGGGCCAGGCGGTCCAGGTGCGGCCAGGGCGCCTCGGGATTGACGTGATCTGGCGTCAGCGGCGATACGCCGCCCCAGTCATTAATGCCCGCAGCAACCAGCTTTTCCAGTACCCCGGGGCTCAGATTGGGCGGTGCCTGAATGGACATATCCGCGCCAAAAACCAGGCGCGCGACCGCCAGGGTCCAGAGTAGTTCTTCCAGATCCGGCTCTGGCGCATGGGCCATTTTCGTGTCCGGTTTGGCGCGGAAATTCTGGATAATAATTTCCTGGATGTGGCCATGGCGCAAATGCTGCTGGCGAATGGCCAGCAGTGATTCGATGCGCTCCAGGCGCGTCTCGCCTATGCCGATCAGGATGCCGGTAGTAAAGGGCACCGCTGCGCCTCCCGCCAGGTCCAGGGTTTCCAGGCGCAGCTCCGGGTTTTTGTCCGGGGAGCCGTAGTGGGGCATGCCTTTCTCGCACAGTCGCGCCGAGGCCGATTCCAGCATGATGCCCATGGAAGCACTGACCGGCCGCAGAAAGTCGATTTCCTCCCGGGTCATGGTGCCGGCATTAATATGTGGCAGCAGCCCGGTTTCCTTGAGTACCGCGCCGGCCACGGCGGCGACATATTCCAGGGTGCTGGCATAGCCGAGTTCCGCCAGCGCCTCGCGGGCGGCCCGGTAGCGCAGCTCCGGCTTTTCGCCGAGGGTAAACAGGGCTTCCTGGCAGCCTTGTTCGCGACCCTGTCGAGCCAGCTCCAGCACTTCTTCGACAGGCATGTAAGCCTGCTCGATACGCCGCGGCGTGCGGGCAAAAGTGCAGTAGTGGCAGACGTCGCGACACAACTGGGTGAGGGGAATAAAGATCTTGCGCGAGTAGGTAATCAGGCCGCCAAAACCCTGATCGCGCAGCGCCCCGGCCTGCGCCACCAGCGCGGCTGTATCGGTACGTCCGGCCAGGGCCAGTGCGTCTTCGTCAGACAGCAGCGGTGCAGGATTTGGGTGTGCTTGCTGGTTAATTGGGGCCATACGACAACAGAGAATATAAGCGTAGGCCTAGACTACCAGTGTCGCGGCAAAATTAAGAGGGTAATTGCCACCAGAGTTGTGCCCGCTTAGCCGCGGCAGGTGAGTTCTGTCGCCGGTTGTCTGCGGTCGCCTACAGAAAGTGGAAAGTAAACTCGTCCTCAGTCGCATCACCACGCAGTTCTTTAAGGCGGGCATGCAGTTCGTCGCGCTTTGGTTTCAGCCACTGGTCACGATCGGCATTCGGGTCTTCGCCAGCTTGCTGCATTCGAGCTTCCTCGGTGCTGCGAAACTCCACAAATTCATTGTAGGCCGCAATCTCTTCTTTCAGCTCGCGAATCACAATCTCCACGAACATGGCGTCATCGAGAAAGCCGATGCCGGGAATATGGTCGGGAATCAGGTCAATGGGATCGGCGAAGTAGGACATGGCACTGATGATGCGGGCTCTTTCCTGATCTGCCAGGCCCCATTCCTCATCGCGCATCATCTCCAGCAGCACCTTTAACTGGAGCAAGCGATCGGCAATGAAATCCGGCAGGTCCATATTCATGGCGACATCGACAATTTTGTAGGCCGCCTTCTCGATTGCCGCCTGGCTCTGCTGGTCACCGGTGCCGGGTTTGGATTTGCTGACGATCGTTTTGAAGCGTTCCAGATCGCGATCACTCAGGGTGAAGGTGATGTCCAGTGGCATGATTATTGTCCTTGTTCGCGGAAGTTTTGCCCGATACAGGTGCCGCTGACTATACCTGATATTTGCGCGCTGTTGCCAGCCTGATGCCGGTGGCTGCGGACCACCGTCACGGTTTTATGGTCGGTTTCAGGAGGCGATACGGAAGATTGCGGTGTGATAAATCTCAAGCGCGACTTCGC
This sequence comes from uncultured Pseudohongiella sp., assembly GCA_965212375.1. Classification (GTDB taxonomy): domain Bacteria; phylum Pseudomonadota; class Gammaproteobacteria; order Pseudomonadales; family Pseudohongiellaceae; genus UBA9145. Next base: position 1,342,113 of record OZ243108.1, read on the forward strand.
CGCTTTCCAGCATGGCAATATAAAGCTTGATGTACTGGTGACCCCGGTGCTCCCATTTCTCCATGGGCAGGCAGCGAATCTCGATATTCTGTCCAGCCCGTAGTGCTTTGCGTACCACCAGATGTGAGCCGGTATGAATCCAGGCGGGCATGGTGAACTGGCGCATCAGTGTCTTGTTGCAGGCGTCCAGCAGGTAGTAGGGGTGCAGCAATCCATTGCTGCCTTTGTAGACCGCTGATTGGTCTCGCTGCAACAGAACATGGGCCAGATTTTCTGCTTCCGAGGGTTGCCACAAGAAAACGGGGGCTGGTGTCATTACTTGTATCGTCTGCCAGCTGATCTCCGGGCGCTGCTCGGCGGATTCGGTAGCAGAGGCGCTCAGATTGGCCATCGGGTTGACCGGTGGCAGTTCGCCCGGGGACCAGGACTCCAGTTTGGCAAGCAGCTGTTCATCTTCATTGTAGGCGCAGGTGAGGTGATTGCGACGGCTGGTCTCGGCGCCGAGATTCTCGGTGCGGATACTGATCAAATTGTCCTGGTAGGCAGGCTTGAGGAATACCACATCCATGATGCCGTGTTCGAGAAAGTCGCTACCATAGACTCGTACCAGAGGCTGGGTCAGGTATCCAAACACGTTGACGCCACTAACCAGGGCGCCCTTGAAGCCATACTTGGCGGCAACGGCATCACTGTGAATGCGGTTTTCCGAATCTTCGGCGTCATTCAGCGCCAGGATTTGCTGCGGCGGGATGGCCGTGGCTGAGTGCAGGTCAGGGGATCGGGAGGAGTCGAGCACGGTGGTTCCTGTGGTTGGCCTGGGGTTGAAAGAAAGTTGCCTGATTGGCGTCAGGCGCGCTGTTCAGGTTGCTGTGCAACAGGTCAGTCGCGAACGCTGACCGGGCCCAGCAGCCAGTCTACCGAGCCGTCGGGTTGATTCATGCGCAGTTTGCGCAGTGCGTAATTCAGCTGCGGTGTCTCCAGCCGTAAGCGTTCCAGTCGGCGGGCATTGAACAGCAACAGCTTGCAGCCATCCTTGGTAGTGATCGGACCGCTGAGGTCCGGCGCAAAGGGCCGACGGCCGTAATCATCATCGCGGTACATGTTGCGGCCGTTGATAGTGGCGTCACCTTCCGCCAGCAGACACCAGAAATCCTCGGTCAGGTCCAGGCTGTGCCCCGGGCCGAGCACCTTGGCTTCGCCCATTTTGCACAGCTTCTCCAGAACCGTGGAATTGAGGGTTTTGAATTGTGGCTGCCGCGCTACCACCGGGCGCATTGACCACTGCATTAACAGTTTGTCCTGGAACCCCTCGGCCACGATAAATGACTTGAACGTTTCCTCGGCAAATACACAGAGGGTCACCGGCGTGGTGGCGATGACGCTGGCGTTACGCGTGCCGATGCCGGTAATCACCGCCATTTCTCCGAGGATGTCGCCAGCCTGAAGGCTGGCCTCGTGATGCAGTTGCTGGCCATCATGACGTACCACGTCGCAATAACCGGTGAGTATCAGGTAGACATAACCGCGGGTGGTGGAATCCTGCACGATAATCACGTCATCGGCGTTGTAGCGCCGGATTTCCTCTTCCGCCAGCAGGCTGCGCATCCAGCGGTTCGGGAACGGCCGGCCCAGCCACTCGGTGAGGTAGTGGTTGATCTGCGAGGTGTAAATAGCCGGATCACCTTCCAAAATAGTATAGCGCTTGCCGCTGGTGGCCAGGGAGAAGGTGGTGTTGAACTCATTGGTCAGTTTCTCCACGTGGACAAACACCACGCGGTCGGAACTGGAATGGATGGCGTCGGCCGGGTCGCCGTGAATGGCACCGGCACCGCCGTCCGCCACCAGCAATGAGAAGCGATCGGTATACAGCCGTTCCAGGTTGTTGGTGGTGCTGGGCCGGATCAGGCCGCGCGCGGTCATCTCCCGCACTGAACTCATGGTGTGATTGTCGCCCACCACGCAAATCTCGCGGCGAATTCCCTTATGCATGGTGGAGAACGTCGCGCCAATGGTGGGAATACTGTGTACGGTGACGTGGGGCTCAATGGTCAGGCCGAAGTAGTTGAAGCGCTGGCCGGGGCGTACTTCCACCAGTTTGAAATGTTCGCGCACCACTTCCGGCTTCCAGCCAATACCGCAGGCAATTTTTTCCATCGCCATGTTGAAGATTTCGCGGGTGGTGATCAGGTCCACGCGTTGCGGCATGAGCAGCAGCGGCACTAGCGAGGAATGGTCGTCGTGCAGGTGGGTCAGGAAAACGGCGCCGATCTGGTTCTTGGAGATGCCCCGGGCAAACAGGTGCTGGTCGAGAAACGGGATACAGTCGATGAGCAGATATTCGCCGTTGTAGCACAGCGCCAGGCCCGTACAGGGCTCGGTCGGGGTAAACCCGGAAGCGCCACCCAGCACCTCGATGCCCATCTTTACCAGGCCGCCGGGGACGTAGTCCGGCTGCACGGTGTAGGGCGGTTCGACGCTGGCGTCCTCGGTCAGGTCAATACGGGTGTGGGATTTGCCAACATGGATATCAAACAGGTCTTTGTCGACGTGTTTGATGGTATGTGCGCCAACAGTCGCCACGCCCTGGTTGAATGGCACGAGGTTAAAAAAGCTCTCTACCTGGATGATGTCGCCGTGCTGGTCTTTCAGCGCCAGTTCCCTGGAAGCTGCCAGCCACTCGTCCCGCAACGGTTGTTCGGTTCGCCAGTGATCCAGTTCGGCCGGAGTAGGACCCAGCAAAGTAATGCGCAGCAGGCGCAGGGCATGGGTGATATCGGTGCGCTCGCCCACCAGATTCAGCTTGCGTCCCTGGCTGAGCCCTTTGCTGACGAACAGAAAGAAATACAGGGGAAACTCGAGGCTGTTGGTCAGTGCCCCGCCTTTTTCCTTGACGTCCGGCAGGACGATAGTGTCGAAATTGGTGATGCCGTGCAGCAGCAGACCCTTCAGCACCTCCGGAGGTTGTCCCAGCAGGATGCTGCCCTGGTCGTCTTCGTAAAGCCGGGAGCCCAGGCAAGGCTGTACGAGTGTGGCATTTTCCACATGCGCACTGGCGGGAAAATTGGGGTGCTTGATGGCCATTTCTATGTTGCTGTTATTGTCTTGATGGGCGGGCGGGTGATAAGCGGCAGATTACCCACTGGGAAACCACAGGGGAAGCAGTTTCTGGGAAGATTTCGGGTTTAAACCCGGCTGTTGGCTTGCAGGTCGTATAAAAATATTAAAAACAACTAATTGCTGAGTCTATTTAATTTAATTTCTATTAATATAATCATATCTATATGAAATAAATATAAAAGTATTGCTGAATAGGGTCAGAAATCACGGCTAAGACCCGGCAATCCGGTGCTTGTTATACCGGCATCAAACCGCTCCAGCATCCGGTTTTGGATTAATCCTTTGTCGAATAATTAACTCATTGATATTTATAAGAAAATTGTAGTTAATCAGAGTTGCCGTCATGCCCCGGTACCAAACAACCGGAGATGGCGGCTGCTGCTTGCTGATTTCATTTCTGAAATACCTTGCTCAATTTGCTGATATATATGGATATAATCACAAACTCCGGCGGTCAATAGCCAGGCATAAACGGTCTTGCATTACCGGGCTGAGCATTGGATAGTGGCGCAGCTTCCGGCGCAGTGAGGCGGTCCGGTTGCCAGGTTCAGGTCACTGGCCAGGCCCAGGCAATGAGCAAGACCGCCGCCGCTGGAGCGATAAAAATGAGCAAACGCGCAAAAGGATTTGGCAGTTACTGCGCCAGTGACCGCTTTCGGTCGTAAAGCACCGGGACAGTAGCGCCCGCACTCGGGACATAAAGGACACAGCGTGAACGAATCAGAGCAGGATCTTGGCGGAAAAACCTACGTAGTCACCGGCGCCAACAGTGGCATTGGCCAGGAGGCGGCAGAGGACTTTGCCCGCCGCGGTGCCCAGGTGGCGCTGGTGTGCCGCAGCCAGGAACGCGGCCGGCATGCCCTGGAGTCTATCCGGCAACACAGTGGCAATCCCAATGTCCGGCTGTTTATTGCCGATTTCAGTTCCCTCAGCAGTGTCGCCGCGGTGTCCCGCGAGTTGCTGGCTGCCTACCCGGTGATTGACGTGCTGTGCAACAACGCCGGCGGTGCCAATGGGCACCGTCAGGTCACCGAGGAAGGCTTTGAAAAGACTTTTGCGACTAATCACCTGAGCAGTTTTCTGCTGACCCGGCAGCTACTGCCGGCTCTGCTGGCAGCGGCTGAACAGGATGAAGCGCGGGTGGTATTCACCAGCTCCCTGGGGCATAAAAACAGCCCCCTGGACTTTGACGATCTCAATCTGGAGAAGGGCTATAGCACCCTGAAAGCTTACGGGCGCTCGAAGTTGATGAATTTGCTGACCGCCCGTGAACTGCAGCGCCGCTACGGCGAACAGGGCATTATCGCCAGTTCATTTCATCCCGGCGCAGTGCGCACCGCGATCTGGGGCAAGGGTGGTCTTCTGGCTGCAACGCTGGGAATGGTGATGTATCCGTTCATGCGCTCGGTGGAGCAAGGTGCCGATACCCTGATCTGGCTGGCCAGCAGCCGCGATGCGGATGCGCGCCAGGCCAATGGCCATTATTATTTTGACCGCCGCAGGCCCAGCATTGCGGAGTTTGCCAGCGATGACGACGCGGCTCGGCTGTGGCAGGTGAGCGAAGAGCTGGTGGCGCCCTTCAGCGGTGAGACTGCCCAGCTCTAGCTCCCGATCAGGGCGCACAAGGTCCCTGCCAGCTGTCAGTCCCGCAGTCCAAAGGTGTACACCACGTTGCCTGAGGCGATGGTGACGAATTGCGCGCCATCCACCGCATAGGTCATGGGGGCAGCGTGCACCCGCCGGCCGAGGGAAATATTCCACAACTCCTCACCGCTGCTGGCATTCAGCGCGAAAAAGTAGCCGTCTGCGCTGCCGGTGAACAGCAGGCCACCGGCGGTGGTGGTAATACCTGCCGAGGAGCGCGGCATAATCGGAAACTCCCAGACAATATCGGCAGTGGCCGGATCAATGGCGCGAATGGAGCTGTGGAACGCATCCATGGGTTGACGGTAGCGGCCGCCGCCACCGGTATAGCGTTCGCCTTCCTCGAAATCTTCATCGCGCTTGAAAAATTCCTGCTCCCCATCGAACGAGGTTACGTAAAACAACCCGGTTTCCGGGCTGTAGCCAGGTGAATACCAGTTGGTGGCGCCGACAATGGGCGGGGACACCAGCGTGCCTTCATAGGTAGGCTCCATGCCGGGCACGCGAATCGGGGCACCGGAAACCGGATCCAGTCCTTCTGCCCAGGTGACCGTGGCGTAGGGCTTGCCTACCAGAAACTCACCGGTCGCCCGGTTGAAGGTGTAGTAAAAGCCATTGCGGTTGGCCCACATCATGGCTGGAACCTGCTGCCCGTTCATGTCGATGTCCGCCAGGATAGGCACCTGGATCGCATCGTAATCGTGCACGTCGTGAGGCGTAAACTGGAAGTACCATTCCAGATTGCCGGTGTCGGCATCCAGCGCCAGCACCGAATCGGAATACAGGTTGTCTCCCAGACGCACATCTCCGTTCCAGTCCGGTCCGGGATTGCCGGTGCCCCAGTAGATCAGGTCCAGTTCCGGATCATAGGAACCGGTAATCCAGGTGGGACTGCCGCCATTGCGCCAGGAGTCGCCGGACCAGGAATCGTTACCGGCTTCCCCGGGGCCGGGGATGGTGTAGGTGCGCCAGATACGCTCACCGGTTTCCGGGTCGTAGGCGTCCAGAAAGCCGCGAATGCCAAACTCGCCGCCGGCGATTCCGGTGACCACCTTGTCCTTGACGATCAGCGGCGCGGCGGTCTTGCTGTGGCCCGTATCGTGTGGTGCCACTTCCACGTCCCACAGCACGTTGCCGGTACGGGCGTCGATGGCAACCAGATGGGCATCCAGCGTGGACATGAACAAAGTCTCGCCAAGAATAGCGACGCCGCGATTGTTGCGGCCGCAGCAAATGCGCAGGTCATCGGGCAGCTCGTGATCATAGCGCCAGTACTGGCGACCAGTGCGGGCATCGACGGCCACCACGTTACTGGGTGCCTCGGTAATAAACATGATGCCGTCTACCACCAGCGGTACCGTCTCGGCACGATCAATCACCGGAATCTGGTAGGCCCACTTCAACTCCAGTTGGTCGACATTGTCGATATTGACCTGGTCCAGCAGGCTGTAACGCTGGCTGTCCAGGGCGCCGGAATACATTAGCCAGTCGTCCGGCTCGTTGCGGGCGTGTACCAGGCGCTCCCAGGTTACCGGCGTGAAGGCAGGGGTAATGACCGCGGTAAAAGGTTCCTCCTGGCTGGTTTCCTGGGCGGTAGTGAAAGCAGCGGGCAACGCAGTCAGGAGCATGAATAGCAGGGACAGGGTAGCGCGGCAGGCTGGTCGGTACAGAGTCTTCGGGCTGATTGTTGTCATTGTTGGGCAACCTCTCGACGTAAGGAAAACAGGTAGGCCACGAGATCATCCAGTTCCGCCTCGGTGAGCCGCTGGTCGTAGCTGGGCATGGTAGACGTTTCGCTGCGCTCATATCCCTGAATCTGATTCTTGGGGAAGGACCAGAGGTTGTCGTCAGCGTCCATGATGCGCAATGAGAAGCTGTCCTCGTTCATGCGAAATCCCTCGCGGGCCACGCCATCCGGACCGGTTACACGTATGGTCCACCAGCGCGGCGCGACATCGTCATCGGGATTGACCAGGGCGTTAAGCAGGTCTTCCGGGCGCTGGTTCTCACCGATGCGCGACAGGTCCGGGCCGAGGCGGCCACCGCTACCGTTTACCATGTGACAACTGGCACAGTTGCCCTTGCCGCTGAATAGCCGCCTGCCGGTTTCGGCGTTGCCAGCCAGCTCTACCGACGAGGGGTCATAGCGCAGTGAGCCGATGTAGGCCACCAGTTGCCAAACAGTGGCATCCGGCACCTCGCTGTCTACCGGCAGCATGGCGGTACCGGGAACTCCTTCGCGGATAATATTGAATATACCCACGTCGCTGCTGGCGCGATTCAGTCGGCCGGTCAGGTCCGGGGCGCCGGTCTCATCATTGCCCTTGGCGTCAAAACCGTGACAGCGCGAGCACTGGCGCTCGAAATAACGCTGGCCCATGCGAATATCGACATTGGTGTTGTACAGATTACCGGCGTCTTCGGCGCTGGCAGAGTGATCTACCAGGCCTGGCGTCAGCAGGAACAGGAAGGCGGCCAGCGTAGCACCGGCGGCAAGCCGGATCACGGGCACAAATGCGCCAAACGGGGGTGCTAGGCGTCCCATACTCACTCCTTTATTGTTGTTGTATCAGTGAGGTTGTTGGATCTGTTCCAGAGTGTATCACCACGCGCCCGGGTTGCAACGCGGGCGGGCGGCGTGGGTAAATCGCGCCGGCTTCAGTCTCCGGCGCTGTAGATCGCCAGTTCCCGGTCGTGACGCGCACTATCGGGGTCGTCTATGGTGGGTAAGGTCTGCAGGTGTTGAATGTAGTCCGCCGGCAGATCGTGCTCACGGGCGCCAACCAGCACGTGTTCCAGGTACCAGGGATACAGTCGCAGTGATTCATCCAGCTCTTCGGCCAGGTAGGTCAGGCAGGGCAGCAGGCCGAGCTGTTCGTGGTGCACTGTGACGTCATGGCAGGCATAGCCGTCGCCGACACCCTCAATGTCGTCCAGCAGCGGCTTGTGATGATCATTGATGGTAAACACCACGCCATGGGCCCAGGTATCTCCGGGAGCTGCGACCAGGCCGCATTTACCAGAGCTGTCGCGACTGCCGCGTTTGTGAAATACCACTTCATAACCCGGCAGTCGGGCATAGCCCAGTGAGGTGCTGCCGCTCAGGCGCTGTTGCAGGCGACGCTGGGACATGTTCGAACCGTAGGCAAAGTAATACACGGTCAGTCCTCCAGTACGGCATTGATCAGGCGCAGGAATACATCGCTGTTAGCGGCGATGAGCGCATCGGGAAAATCATGGTCCGCATCATGCAGTGCCGGCGTCCCGGTTCCGGCGCCGAGGCCAAACCGGGCGCCGACCACAGTGGCAACGGCGATTTCATCACGGGCAGCAAGCTGGTCAGGCAGACCCGGATGCCGGTGCAAACGATGGCGCAGGGTGCGCAAGGCGTCAGCGTTCATGAGGTGGCCGCCCGGTGCCTGGCCAGCAGCTTGTCCAGTTGTTCGGCAAAGGCCTTGCGGTCGCGCTGATTAAATGGCGGTGGACCACCGGTCTGGGCGCCGCTGGCGCGCATGGTTTCCATGAAGTCGCGCATATTGAGGCGGGCACCGATATTGCCGCGGGTCAGCACCTCGCCATGGGGATTGAGCACCTGGGCGCCTTTTTCCAGCAATTCTGCGGCCAGGGGAATGTCTGCGGTGATGACCAGGTCACCGGCCTGGCAGCGGGCAACGATTTCATTGTCCGCCACATCGAAGCCGGACCCTACCTGCAGCGCTGTAATGTTGCCATCGGCCGGCACCGCCAGTCCCTGGTTGGCGACCAGGGTTAGTTGCAGACCCGTCCGCCGGGCGGCGCGAAAGAGAATTTCCTTGATGACTACCGGACAGGCGTCAGCATCGACCCAGATCTGCATAGCTTGATTCAATAGCTCCTGGTGCGGCACCGGCAGCGCGCAATTGCTTGAGCCGGGCCATTTACTGCAGGTCGCTTATCGACAGTTTCCCCGGCAGGTCTGGCCACTGTCGTGATTAGGGACCTGGCATTACTCTTGTTGGATCAGCGACCGATTGTGCCGGTACTGTTCAGCATTTGCCACGGGTTTGCTTCAGGACAGGTTGTTATTGGATCCGCTGGCCGGAGTGGCGAGACGAAAGTATTGCCAGGCATCGGCGCTGATGTTTTCCACGGCGGGCAGCGAGGTCTCGCTTTTGTTGAGCCAGTCCAGGGCATTGGTCTCGCTGCGAAACACCTGGACCTGGGTTTGCCGATCCTCGCGATGGCCGGAGAAAACGCGGCTCAGCCCGAACAGCAGATCATTGTCTGCCACAATGGCCACCATATCCGGCCGCTGTGGATTGCTCTTGACCAGGTCAGCCAGGCCAATTATCTCCTGGGTGCTGATGTCCAGGGTCAGATCACTGATAATCCAGAGTTCTTTTTTGGTATCCGGGAAGACGGCAAGCTGGGTCAGAACTTCCCTGAGGTCACGCAAATTGCCTGCGCCTTCCATTACCAGGCGGTAAAAGCCGTCAGCCCCGGTGGTGACCAGGGTGCGCATGTTGTAATCGTGTTGCTCGGTCATGACTTGTGGTCACCTGAAGCATTTCCGGACGCATGGGTTAACCGAACCCGGCATCCTGACAGTGAAGATTCATCCATCGTCAAATCGGGGCCGGAGCAGGATCACTGCTGGCGCCCGAGTGGAGCAATCACTCCGTGTGATTGCTAGTCGGCACCAAATTCGGTGTCGTAATCGGCCATGGCCGCTTCCAGAACCTTGCGGGCATGTTCATAGCCATAGGCGGGGCCAATCGAAACCTTGTGTTCTTCGCCGGGGATCAGCTTGTAGGTCTCGAAATAATGGCGCATGCGCTCGATCAGAGCCGCCGGCAGATCGGAGATGTCGTCAACCGACGCCCAGAACGGGTCATTTTCCAGAATCGCAATAATCTTGTCGTCCGCCTCACCATTATCCAGCATGGGCAGGCCGCCAACGATGCGGGCATTGAGGATGATCTCGGTCTTGGAAATCGGTCGTTCGCTGATTACACAGATATCCAGCGGATCACCGTCACCGCCGGTCGCGTCCTCCATTAGCGCACCGACACTGGGTCCGCAATAGGTTTTCGGAATAAATCCATACAGCGTCGGGTGTTGGGAAGACGTGCGGTGTGGGCGGTCGACCCGCAGATAGCCGGTGGTTTTATCGACTTCATACTTCACCAGGTCGAACGGGCAAATCTCAATGAAGGCGTGAACAACGCGCGGTACCTGGGGGCCAACTTCGAGGCCGTGCCAGGGGTGGGGTCGCCAGCGATAAAACGGGGTCGGAAAAGCCATAGCAGGTGATTGGTCCGGTCAGAAAAAGGCGGGCATTCTAACAGATCGGTCCATATTGTGTAGGTACAATTTCGGCGGATTCAGCAAACGCCCCAATGCTGTGCGAATTTTGCCATAAACGGTGAGCCAGGCTCGAAAAGTGGCGATGCAGAAGGCGATAAGAGGCCGTGTTGGGCGGCTACTGACTCGGAACTGGCAGTCCGTGCGCTGTCAGGAAACTCAGTTTGTCCCAATAGCCCCGCTGCAACTGGATCAGTCCTGCCTTGATCTGAAAAAAGCCGCAGCCGCGCAGGCCAAGTGGGTCTTTCCATTCCAGAATTGCCCAGTCCCCATCGATGAACAGATTCTCCACGATGCAAACCATGTCGGCGGCGGCGAATTCCTCGGCAAACATGGACTGGATGGCGGCCCGGCCAACCACGGGTTCGTTGGCGACCTGGTGATTGACCGCATCAATGGCATAGAGACTGGCAATGCGCCCGGCATCGCCGGCATTGAATGCATCGATCCAGGCGGTGACTACCGATTTGGGGCTGGCGGAATGGCTGTTGTCGGGCGAAGTATTGGTCATCGCAGTGTTGGTCATCAATGCTGCCAAGGTTTGATAGCGGCGGTCCAGGCGGGCAGCAAGCGTTAAAAGACAGTCAGGCCCAGCAGGACCGAAGCCACCACCACCAGCAATGCCAGACAGCCGAAATACAGCCGGCGATAGTGCTGGCCTACCGGGGTCAGTTGCGTCGGATCAAGCAGCCAGCTTCCCCAGAACACGGATTTCCAGCTGCGGTTGTGCAGGTTGATAATCACTTTATAGGTGACCCAGGCGAACATCAGTAGCAGGCTGACTGCTACCAGTATCCAGGCGAATTGTTGGTTGTCCATAAATTGGTACTGTTTACTGGTTCGGCAGGCGGAAACCGCCGGTTGCGTAACGACCGGAATTTACCTGTCCAGCGTTGGACTATGCTACCAGAGGGCGTAAAGCGGCGCCTTGACTAGTTGTCGCATGGCTCTGATTGCGCGCCAGTTGCTGGCGACATTGGGCTTATCTTCGCAGCTGGCGAATGCGTGCCTTGACCGCAGGAGCCTCATCACGCAGCGCCATATCCAGAAATCCTTCGGCCTCGTCAGCATAGTCCGGGTACTGTTGTCCCAGTTGATAAAAGCCACTGTAGGCCCAGGCGCGCACAAACTTGTTGCTGTCGGCAAGATTGGCGCGGAGAAAGTGCTCAACGGCTGTTTCCTGGCCTGCCTGGATGTGCAGGTGGGGCAGCGACTGCAGCACATGCAATCTGGCCTGCCAGTCAGTCAACACGGCCAGGCCGGAAAGCAGGGTGGAGGTCTGTTGAGGCGACAGCGGATGGTCGTTAGCCAGGTGATGATTCAGCAGCCAGGTAGCACCGCGCTGGTGACTGTCTGACAAGCAGCAGCTCAGCAGTGCATCAACAAACCCGGCGTCATCACAGTGGACTGCATAGATCTTGGCAAGATCAGCAGTTGACTTGCCGTCCCAGGAATCGAGCGCGTGCTTAAGGATCATTTCTGTTCCAGTTTCGCTGCTGGCAGCCCGGCCAGCAGCAGCGGCCATTTTTTCCCGCCGCGCTGCCATATTCACAGTAAATCGCCCGGGGTGGGCGCGCCATCGGCTTTTCAAGCCCGGTTGAGCGCTGCTCAGTCACGCAAGGCCTCAGCAACTGCCGCGTACATGGCTACCCGATGGGCCTGTGACGGATTGCCACTGGCACCTGCCTGGTCCCAGGCGCTAAGCACCACGATCACGAGCTTGGCTGCGGGATCGATATGAATGCCTTGGCCGTAGATGCCGCGAGCGTCGTAGCTCTGCTCACCGGACAGCCACCAGAGATACCCGTATCCGGAAAAAGCCGGTGAAGGCTGGGTCGAGGCCGCCATCCAGTCCTCCGGCAGAACCCGGGTGCCATCGGGTAGCACGCCCTGGTTCAAGGCGAACAGGCCGAGTCGCCCATAGTCCCGTAACGTCATGTTCAGGCAGCAGCCACCCCGTTCTCCCGCCGGGCCGTGGGTGGCCCACCAGGCGTCGGCTTCCATGCCAAACGGCTGCCAGATTTTATACTCGAGATAGTCGGCCAGGTTATTACCGATGGCAGCCCGTACCAGCGCGCCTACCAGGTCGGTCTCTCCGGTGTTGTAGTTGAAGACACTGCCGGGTTCGGCGACCCGGGGTTTGTTGCCAAGAAATTCCAGCATCTGAACCACATCCATGGCGGGGTAGCTCAACACATCCGAGCGCGGGTCCACGTAGTCCTCATCCCAGGCCACACCCGAGGCCATCTGCAGCACGTCACGAATACTGGCCGCCTCATAGGCGCTGTTTTTCAATAGCGGCAAATAGTCGGTCACCTGGTCGTCGACGCTGCGGATATAACCGTCCCTGATCGCTGCGCCGAGCAGCATGGAGGTCACAGATTTTGACATTGAGAACGACACCCAGAGCGATTCTTCATGATTGCCCAGACCGTAATCCTCGTAGCGAATCACACCGTCCTTGATGACCAGCAGGCCCGCGGTCGGATTCAGCCGTTGGTAGTCCGCCAGGGAATAGGTCTGTCCGTCGACCTCATAGCGCAGGTCGGAAAAATCGGTTGCCTGATGGGGTAGCTCCCGGACCTGGTCGCCGCGCCGAATCTGGCGCGCGGGATAGAGTTCTGCCCAATTGCGAAAGCGCACAATCTGCGCAGTCTTCGGGTCGAGGGTGGTGGAGCCCGGTAGTTGCGAAAGGTAGCTCGCATCCAGGGCTGGATCGATAAAATGCGGTTCCTGCGCCTGCAGCGTAAATGCAGCGCAGATCAGCAGTATTGCGCAGAGCAGGGTCTTGAGTCGTTGCACGGTTATCGGCATGGCTATTTTTGTTGTTCCTGGTCGGGCTCTGCTTGGCTGCATTCCGGTCGGCGGCTCGCCAACAGCTGTGTTATTGCTGACAACTCAATATGGCGCTGAAGCTGAACGCCGTCACATGCTGGCCGGCGGAACTGGTTCATTGCGCGTGCCTTCACCGGGAGTGATGAATAGTATACTGGTCGGTTCAGATATGAGCGCGGTATGCCAGGTGTTTCTGGGTACCAGCAGAAACGAGCCAGGTTCGCGCAAATGTCCGGATTGGTCGCCAGATGACAGCCTCAGTTTGAACTCCGCGCTGCCAGATAACAATACCACCATCTCGTCTCCCTCGGGGTGGACCTCCCAGGTCGGCCAGTTGGCGGTAAAGTGGTGTGCCGCGATCAGGACATGGGACTTGAACCCGGCGTAATTTTTGTCGAGGTCAGCATAAAGGTCCGGGGTGACCGGTAGCGATTCCATGCCCTGGTCGGGTTTGAGTACCACGAACTGATCGAAGGAGTTTGGCATAGTTTCAGCGTCCTAGCGCACCGGTCGAGCGTGTGCCGCTCCGCGGAAAATTGCATTCATCAGTATCACATTAAGTCCATCCAGATAGGCGCGCACGGTGGGGTCCTGGGTAAAAGCGATAACCTGACCGGCACCTTGTTCTTCGGAAACCACAAACGGTTTGAAGGCCAGCTGGCGGCGGTTTTCGTCCCACAGGTAGCCGCTGGCTAACAGGTTGTCGGGTCCCTGGAAGCGGACCACATTGACGCCCTCGTCAATGCGCACCGGGGTGAAGATATCCGTTCCGCGTACCAGCACGTTGAGCGTGGGCGCCACCCCGGCGCTCAGCCAGTGCTCGGGATGGACATCGGCGCGCACCAGCACGCCGGCCACCGGATACGGTGAATCTTCCAGGGCCACGGTTTGCTCTTCATATTCCTCGATGGAGGTAAGATACTGACCGTCCACGGTGGCAGAGTCGTCCTCGTCTTCCTCCGGCTTATCCTCGATCTCCAGCACGGCCTGCTCCCGGCGGATGGACAACAAATCCACATCCGGGTCAGCCAGGAAGCGGGTGGCATTGCCCAGCGAGATCAGCACGCCGCCGCGTTCCACCCAGCCCTTGAGGTTCTCGATGCCGGATTCGCCCAGCGCGTCGGCGTAACCACGGCCACTCATTAGCGGCAGAATCAATACCTGGTAGCGGGACAGGTCAGCGCTGCGCAAGCGATCGGTGCGGATCACGGTGACCGGATAATTGAACTGGCGCTCAATGACAAATCGGGTGTTACCGGCGCTGTAGGCGGAGGTGGGTTCGTCCCAGGCCATCGCCACTCGGGGCGCGTTCATGCGCACCACATTGGCACTGCCAAAGCTGGGGCCGTCGGTGACCCAGCTGTCGTTCACGGCAACCACATTGGCGCCGGAGGCTGCGGCGATACGGGAAACCGTCGCATACAGATTCCCCGGATTGTCCACGACATCCAGAATCAGGCTGCCGGCGGGATAATCCACGCCGAGATTGGTGAATGCCAGATCGTTGCTCTTGACGCGCAAGCCTTCGCCCATGGCGGCGGTCAGGAAACGCGCCGCCGCGGCCGTACCCCAGGGCACCACATAGGCGACCGAGGCCGGGCCACCCTGGACCGCGCCGGGCACCACCAGGTCGGTGCCAACCATTGCCGTATCGACAGTAGGGGCGCGGTTGCATGGATTGGTCTCAATATTGAACATCAGCGGCAGCGACCACCCGGTCACGTCATAGATTTCATCGGGCAGATTAGCCGCGCGCCTTTGTTCCTGTTCGGCAAGGAAGTCTTCTGCCATTGGCACCTGGGCATCCAGCAGGGTGCGGATAAAGCGCTTGGCGGGCTGGTCGGTGCGGATAATATAGCTACCAATGCCGTAGTCCTGGCCACAGGCGCTGAATGCTTCAGTGGCACGAAGCACGTCCACACCCTGGCGGCTGAGCAGGCCAGCCATCTTGTCAGCAGCGCTCTGGTCAGACTGGGTGGGAACCAGAAAGGCGCGTACGTTTTCACTTTCGCCCTCATCGATAGCGGTTACCTGATAATCGTAAAAATTCTGCAGGAACTGCTGGCGATTGCTCGCCACTGTTTCTGCCGTGGCCAGTGAAGTGACGAAATGGTTGCGCACGGTTTCCCGGTATTGCACCTCGACGCCGTCATACTGGCGAAACACCAGTCCACGGGTAGACGCCTGCTCGTAAGTCATGGCGACACTGCCGAAATAAGAAGGCCAACTGGCGCCATAGCCGGGATAGAAGGCGTCGTAGATTTCGCGGGTAAAGTAGTCGATGCCAAACTCATCGAACCAGCGGGCGTTGTTGCGGCCAAACAGTTCCAGGCTGGCACGCTGGTCTTCCGCCAGGTGCGGATTGAAGGGAATCGCCTCGGGAGCGAAGAAGTAGGTGCCATCGGAGCCCATTTCATGGGCATCCACAAAAGCCACCGGGTACCATTCCAGCATCGCGGCCGCCCGACCCTGGGTTTCCGGTTGGGTCTGGATGAACCAGTCGCGATTGAGATCGAACAGGTAATGATTGGTGCGGCCCCCGGGCCAGGGCTCGTCGTGCTCGGCCGAGAGCCGGTCAGAATCGGGAACCAGGCCTTCGGCGACCTCGAAGCCGTGAATAAAGCGATCACGGCCATCGGGATTCTGCATGGGATCGATGACCACCACGGTGTTGTTCATGATCTCGGCAACGCGCTGATCACCGCGGGATGCCAGCAGGTGGTAGGCGGTGAGCATGGCGGCATCGGTGGAAGAAATCTCGTTGCCGTGCACGCCATAAGACAGCCAGGTCACTGCCGGCTCATCGGCAATAATGGCGCTGGCTTCGTCGGCATCCGTTAACCGCGGATCGGCCAGAGACTGCATGGCGGACTGAATGTCAGCAATGCGGGACATATTGTTTGGTGAACTCAGCACCGCATAGATTAACTCCCGGTCCTCCCAGCTGCGGGCATACTCGGTGATAGTCATGCGCTGCGGCGCCGCCGCCGCCAGAGCCTCGAAATAGCGAATGGCATCGCTATGCCAGGTAATGCGCTCGCCCGGCGCATAGCCCAACACTTGCTCAATGGTCGGGATGCTCGGGTCGTAGTCGGGATTGGGCCAGTACTCGAACGTCTGTTGGGCGGACGCGGCGGTTGTCCAGAGCATTGCCAGGGTGATGAGTAGTATCCGCGTGGCTGGCGTTTTTGCAGATTGGGCTAGAGCGGGGCTGGAGCAAAGCGTGGCGTGGATTGAAAGCATGACGAGGTTCCTGAGCCTGATAATTCAATGCCGTACAGACTACTAAGTTTGGGAAAGCGGTGCTACACAAGCGGAGACAGTCTTGCCTTTGAAATACCTCGGCAACGGTCCTGACGCCAGGTTTACGGCTCCCCACGGACCTGTTGCCTGGGCGGTGTCGAGGAACTCAAGAATGGAGTCACGCGTAGGCTGTGGCTGGCTGCAGCAGGAGCGGTAGCTGCCGATGAGTTCGAGGAAGCTCGGGAATGCGGTGACGATTATGATCCCGTTGACGACGTTACCGGCGAAGAAGAATGCTGATCCGTCCCACCTGGCTCCGGTGATGCGAACTCGACCGTTTGTTGCTAGCGGTGCCGAACCTGAAAACAATAGTGAATATTGGCCCGCCGCTGGAAATCTTCGGGAATGGTTCGCGCGCTGATATCGGTCAGATCAAACCGACCCGAGAGCTGGTCATCGAGTTTGAACGAGCGCAGGTTGGTGGAAAAATAAAGGGTCCCACCCGGTGCCAGCAGCCTCATGCAGCGCTCTATCAATTGCCCATGATCCCGCTGCACGTCCAGCACATCGTCCATCTTCTTGGAATTGGAAAAAGTGGGCGGGTCGAGAAAAATAAGATCAAAGCGTTCACTGTGGTCCTGGTTCAGCCACTGCAGGCAATCGGCACGCAGCAGCCGATGCTTGCTTTCATCGAGTTTGTTGAACTGCAGATTGCGCTTGGCCCAATTCAGGTAAGTGTTGGAAAGGTCGATACTCAGTGACGACTCGGCACCACCCAGGGCGGCGTGCACCGTGGCGGCCCCGGTGTAACAGAACAGGTTGAGAAAGCGCTTGCCGCTGGCCTGCTGCGCGATCATTTGGCGGATGGGACGGTGATCAAGAAACAGCCCGGTATCGAGATAGTCGCTGAAATTGACGCGCAGCTTGCAGGGACCCTCGCTCACCTGATGAAAGCGCGATTCATCGGCAAGTTTCTCGTATTGGCTGTCGCCGCGCTGCCGGGCGCGGGATTTATAGAACAGGCGGGACTCGTCAATAGCGAATAGGTCTTCGGTGATGGTTCGTAACTCCCGGGTCCTGCGCTTGACCGTCGCGGGCTCGATCTTCTTCGGCGCCTCATACTCGGAAATGCAGACCCAGTGTTCACCCGGCTTATCCCGGTTGCTGTAGATGTCGATGGCCGCCGCATAGTCCGGCAGGTCAGCGTCGTACACGCGGTAGCAATCGATTCCCTCGCGCTGTGCCCATTTGCGCCGCTGCTTCAGATTCTTCTGCAGCCGGTTTCGGAAATCTTCAGACTGCGGCGACAGCTCCTCCGTCTTGATGCGCCTGGGCAGTCGTGAGTCGTCAAAAAAGTTGTCGGGGTCGATGCTGAAGTGCAGCAGTTTGCAGACGATCGCGCCGTTGTAAAGCGTGTGTTGACGGTGGGAGCGGATGCCTATGGCCTTGCCCAGCGCGGCGTCCTCGGTAAACACCGATGCCTGCCAGCCCTGGAAGTGCGATCGAAACACCCGGCCAAGTGCGGCATAGAGTCGCGGCAGGTCGCCGGAATCCAGCAGGCGCTTGCCGTAAGGCGGGTTGGTGACCACCAGGCCGGACTTCGGAAAGTCGTGGCGAAAATCAAACAGGTCCTGGTGGGCAAAGGTGATGTTATCAATCCCCAGGCGTTCGGCGTTTTCCCGCGCTCGGTCCAGAACCCGGTAGTCGCTGTCAAAGCCGAGCAGCGTCGGGAGATGCTTGACGCCCTCGGTCTCGCGCGCCATGGCTTCTGTTAATAACTTCTGCCACAGCGCATCGTCATGCTGTTTCCAGTGCGTCAGGCCGAAGTAGGTACGTTCCAGACCCGGTGCCACGTCGCCCGCCATCATGGCTGCTTCAAGAATGAGCGTACCGGATCCGCACATGGGGTCCACCAGCGCGCCACCCTGTCTGGCGATTTCCGGCCAGCCGGCGCGCAGCAGAATCGCGGCGGCCAGATTCTCTTTCAGTGGCGCCTCGCCGGTGCCCAGGCGATAGCCGCGCTGATGCAGGCTGGTGCCCGACAGGTCGATATACAGCCGCACCACATCACGCAGGATATAAGCATTGATGCGCAGGTCGGGTCGATCGGTGTCCACGCTGGGGCGCGAACCGACGCTGGCATTGAACTGGTCAACTATCGCGTCCTTGATCCGCAGTGCCGCGTAATGACTGTGGGTAATTTTGGAGCTGGATACGTTGACATCAACCGCCAGTGACCCACCTGCGTCCATGTGCGCAGACCAGTCAACAGCCTGGCATCCTTGATACAGCGCATCAGCATCCGCCGCGGAAAATTCCGCCAGCGGCATAAGAATCCGGTTGGCGAGGCGGGACCAGAGACAGGCGCGATAGGCGGTTTCCAGGGTGCCTTCAAACTCCACGCCGGCGCGGTTATCACTGACCGATGTTGCGCCCAGGCTGGTGAGTTCGGCAGCCAACAGGTCGGTGACGCCTTTCGGCGCAGTAGCAAAAAAATGACTGATTTCCATGGGGTGCGGAGTCTAGCACAGGGGGCCGGGTTTTAAGCGCCGGCTAGCTGCTACATCCCAGGGCGCCTTTGAGCAGTAATGATTGCAGTATGGCAGCGCGCCCACGTGGTGCGTCCAACTGCATTCTCGCCATACAATCCTTTTCAACCTTGCTGAGCTGAGCGCTCCACAGCCCCTGCCAGGCCAGGGCAGCCAGCGCGCGGCGGGAATGGGCGCGCTGGCTTATTTCTTCCAGCGCGGGCAGCAGGCGTTGCTCGATGGCAGTGAAATCGGTGCCGAACGGGTAGTCGGGCAGGATGTCAGCATTGCCTGCCACCGCCAGGGTGTCCGCCAGTGCCTGCGGCGTGTTGTTGTTATAGGGAGCAGGAATCTGCCAGCCGGATTCAAGCTTGCCGGCGGCCAGCGCCTGTTTCAGCAATTGCGGTTGAAAACGCGAATCGGCGATCTGCAGCATGGCCTTGACTGCCTCATTTTCCGTTTTTCCACGTAAATCGGCGACACCGTACTCGGTGATGATAATGTCGCGCAGGTGCCAGGGCAGGGTAGTGTGGCCATAGGACCAGACGATATTGGAGACGATCTGGTTGTGATGCCGGCGGGTGGCGTTCAGGGTGATAATGAAGCGGGCATCCTGCAGCGCAAATGCCTGGGCGGCGAAGTTGTACTGACCGCCGACGCCGCTGATTACACGACCGTCCTCCAGCGCATCAGAGATCACGGCGCCGCGCAGTGTTGCCATCATGGCGCTGTTAATGAACACTGCCTTCACGCGCGCCTGCCGCTTGCTGTGCTCGCCACCGGTTTGCCCGTTATCATAAAGCTCGTTAATAAAACTTACCGGCATCATGCGGAATCGGTCGCGCTGTTCGGCTGGCATTTCGCGCAGCCGCCGATAGAAATCTTTGCAATCGACAAAGAAGCCGCCGTCCAGAACCGCTCCGTCTACCTCGCGCTTTAGCACCCCGTTCTCAGCCAGGTGCAGGAATCCGTCCACGAACATTTCACTGAGGCCATACAAGCCAGTCTCAAAGCTGCCGGTTTCTTCCAGGCCGGTATTGGACGGCCGGTTCAGTGCTGCCTGCAGCTGCGCAAATCGTCCGGAGTCACGCTGCCGCAGCAGCAGGGCGTGGCATACCGCATCGCCAATGGCCCCGATGCCAATCTGCAGCGTACCGCCGTCGCGAACCAGACGCGCGGCATGCAGGCCGATGGCATGGTCCGCCAGGGACACCGGGCGCTTGGGAATGCTGAACAGGGAAAACTCGTTCGCCTCACCCTGCAGCAGCAGGTCCACTTCTGTCGCCTCAACCCTGGCCGCGCCAGTCATAAAGGGCAGTTCACTGTTGAGCTGGCCAGCGAATAAAAACTGGCACTGGCCGTCCCGGCGAAGTTGCAGCAGGTCGGCGGTGATATCGGGGTTGCAGCTCAGGCTGAACTGCTCGTCTTCATCATTGCTGGCCAGCAACTGGGCGATGACGTTGACGCCGCGATCAAGAAGATAGCGCAGGGCATGGGTATAGTTGGCGGGAATAAAATTTTGCTGGGCGGTGGTGACGCCCAGCCATTGCCCGGCCTGCAGGAAAAACTCGCTGATCCGGATATTGTCCGGCAGTGCATCATCCCGCAACAGCTGTGCATAGCGTAGTGGCGGGGAGTTCCCAAACAGTCGCTCCAGCGCCGGTTCCAGCAGGCGACGCGTAAACGGGTCGCCCAGGGCCGGGGTTTCCAGGGTAAGCGCGGTAATGATCTCCAGCGTGATGGAGGAGTCTTTCAGGGCGCGTTCGGTGAGTGCATTGGCAATGTGGTTGGCCTTACCCAGACCCAGGGGCAGGGCGAGCACAACATTGTTGCCCACCTGGTCGATAATGGCGTCAGCCACTGTTGTTGCGCTGCTAATCTTCTCGAGTGCCACCACTGATCACTTCATGTCTTGCCAGCCGGGATCTGGCTTGAAGCGCTCGCCATGTTTTTCACTCAACTGCTCAAGAGTCGCGATAATGTCATCCACGCCACGCTGGCGCGCATAGTGCATGGGGCCGCCGCGAAACGGGGCGAAGCCGGTGGCGAAGATCATCGCCGCGTCCAGGTCATCGAGATCGGCAACCACGTCCTGCCGCCGGCATTCAACGCAGGCATTGAGCATTGGCAGCAGCAGGCGATCCTGCAGGGATTGGTTATTGCTGCTGTCCGGATCACTTTCTTTGGTGTCTTTGTGCGCCTTGCCTTTTTTCCACTGGTAGAAACCCTTGCCTGATTTGCGGCCCAGCTCGCCGCGATCCACTTTCTCCTGCAGCCAGTCCGGGACTTCCGGCATGGGTGTCTCCAGCGACTCGCGCAGCACCTCGGCCACGTGCAGGCAAATATCCAGGCCCACCTGGTCGGCCAGTTCCACCGGTCCCATGGGCATACCGAAATCCAGCGCCGCCTGGTCGATGCGTGACTTGTCCACGCCTTCGTCGAGCAGCATCACCGCTTCCATCAGATAGGGAGTCAATGCCCGATTCACCAGAAAGCCTGGGTAGCTTTGTACCGCCACCGGGAGTTTGCCGATAGCATTGGTCAAGGCCATGGCCCGGGCGTGGATAGCCTTGTCTATTTTCTTGTGGCCAACCACCTCCACGATCAGCATCTTCGCTACTGGATTGAAGAAATGAATACCCACCAGACGTTTCGGATTTTTGAGATAGGAGGCCAGGGTGTCCAGGGGAATGCTGGAGGTGTTGCTGGCCAGGATCGCATCGTCTTTCAGGCGCGGTTCCACGTCGCGAAAGATCTTTTCTTTCAGTTCGGGGTTTTCCGGCACCGCCTCGATCACCAGGTCCGCCAGGGCAATACCCTGACCGGTGGGATCCGCAATCAGTCGATCAAAGGTATCGCGAGTCTCGGTTGCGGAGCGATGCTTGCTGCGGCATAGCTGCCCTACTGATTTGATTGCCGCGGCGATGGGTTTGTTGTCCACATCAGAAAGGGTGACGCGGCACCCCTGTAGTGCGTACCAGGCAGCAATGTCGCCGCCCATGGCGCCGGCGCCGATAACGTGCACATGATTAATACTGGTTTCGCTACGCGCCGCCTGTTTCAAGCCCTCGCGCAGGAAAAATACGCGTACCAGGTTACGACTGGTATCGGTATCAAGCAGCGAGATAAAGGAGTCGATCTCCGCGCGCTGCATTGTCTTACGCTCCCCGCCATGGGTTTCCCACAGGTCAATAAGCCGGTAGGGAGCAGGGTAGTGGGGCTCCGGCGCGCGTTTACCGGTCTCGCTGCGCATGCGCGCTGCCGCCAGTTTGCGCACCGGCGCCGCATTCGTCAGCTTGCCCCGCAGTGACTGCTTGCGCTTTTTGAGCTTGCCAGCGATAGCCGCATTCAGCGCGCTGTCCAGCAATCGCTCCGGCACCAGAGCGTCCACCAACCCGCGGGTGCGGGTCTGTTTGTCGTGCGACGACTTGCCGGTGAGCATCATGGTCATCGCCGCCAGTGGGTCGATCAGTTCGGTCAGCCGGAAGGTGCCCCCTAAACCCGGGTGTAGCCCAAGCTGAATCTCCGGAAATCCCATTTCCAGTTTGCCGCTAATACCAATGCGCAGGTCACAGGCCAGCGCCAGTTCCAGGCCGCCACCGAGGCAATGACCGTGCACCACGGCGATAGTCGGAATACGCAGCTTTTCGAGCTGATCGAGAATGCGGTGTCCATCCTGCAGCAGTTCGCGACCTTCTTCTTCACTGTAGCTCGTGAACTGGCCGATGTCGGCGCCGGCACAGAAGCCGCCGGGTTTCAGTGAGCGCAGCACCAGCGCTTTGGTTGACTTGATTTCCAGTGTCTCGAGAATGCGTCCGAATTCCTGCAGGACCTCGGCATCCAGGGTATTGGCACTGCTGTCAGCCTTGTCGAAGTAGACCCACAGCACACCTTCGGCGTCCTGTTCGGTATGCCAGTGCCGGTAATCCGATTGCTGCGTCGGTTCCTGGCGCAGGCGGGCTTCGAGGTAGCTTGCCACGGTGCGCGTCATGATGCGCCTCCCAGGTCCAGCTTGCCCACGCGCTCCAGCAGCATGGCGCCGCCCTGGCCGCCGCCGATACACTGGCTGGCGATACCGCGCTGCTGATCGAGCCGGTGCAGGGCGTTGGCCATATGCAGGACAATGCGGTTGCCGCTGGTGCCCACCGGGTGACCCAGGCCAATAGCACCGCCATGCACGTTTAACTTGTCGCGATCGATGCGGCCCACGGCCGCGTCAAGACCCAGGATGTCGCGACAAAACTCATCGTCAGCAAAGGCTTCGACACAGGCCAGCACCTGGGCGGCGAAGGCCTCGTTGATTTCCCACAGGCCGATATCGGACAGGGACAATTCATGACGCTGCAACAGCGGCGCTGAGGACAACACCGGCCCCAGGCCCATCACCGAGGGATCCAGCGCCGCCCACTGGCTGTCGACGATTCGGGCCCGGGGCGTCAGGTCGTACTTCTCTACCGCCGCCTCCGAGGCCAGTATTACCCAGGACGCACCGTCGGTGATTTGCGAGCTGTTGCCGGCAGTGACGCGACCATAGGGCGGCTCGAAGGCCGGCTTGAGTTTGGCCAGCTGGTCGGCGCTGCTGTTCGGCCGGACACCGTCGTCAAAATCGTAAGCTCGGCCGTCGCGGGCAAAAGCGGGCTCAATCTCGCCGCTAAAAATGCCGTCCTGCTGGGCGCGGTGCAGGCGATTCTGAGACTCGGCTGCGTATTCATCGGCGGCTTGCCTGGAGATGGAAAAAAGCTGCGCCAGTTTCTCCGCGGTCTGACCCATGTTCAGGGATACCACCGGATCGGTGAGGCCTCGCTCCAGGCCGATAACCGGTTTGAAATGACCAGGGCGGAATCGGCTTAACGCCTTGAGTCGCTGGCCAATGGTTTTGGCCTGCGCCAGGTCGGCAAACCACTGCACCGCCTGCTGACGAAACAACAGTGGCGAATGACTGAGCGCTTCCGTGCCGCCGGCCAGGATCAGGTCAGCATCGCCGCTGCGAATGTAGCGATAGGCGGTGTCAATTGACTGCATCCCGGAACCGCAATTGATCTGCACGGTAAAGGCGGGCATGCGCTCGCCCATCCCCAGGCGCAGCGCCGCAACACGCGCCGGATTCATTTCTTCAGAGATCACATTGACGCAGCCCAGGATGACCTGGTCGAAGTCAGTGGGCGCCATGGGCTGGCGTAGCAGCAGGGGGCGGCCGCACTGCACCGACAGATCCACCGGGGTGAACGGTCCGGGCTCACCGCGGGCTTTGATGAACGGCGTGCGCGCACCGTCGACGATATACACCGCCCGGGGCGAGCTGGATGCACCGGGCGGGGGTTGCATGCGGGTGGCGGTTTGTTGGTTCCAGTCAGTCACAAGGGAAAGATAACACAGGGGCAGGGTGGTTTTTGAGTCAATCCTGATCGATTGTGACCGAGCGTGTCGGGTAGAAGAGCAGGCGGAGCCAGGTTGCAGATCAGGCAGCGGAGACGGGCTGGCTGAAACTAACCTTTGGCGTTGCCGTTGAGTTCCACCACCGGCGAAAATCCAGCATAAATCAGCCTGGTGCCATCAAACGGCATTGGGTTCTTCTCGGGGTCCATGCGTGGATCGGCGTGCTTCGGGTTGTTCATCCACTCGGTCATGGTCTGCATTGCCGCATCGCGTGTTGCCTTGTCAGGCCACTCGATCCAGGAAAAGACCACCGTCTCCTGGTTTTCGGCTTGCACCGCCTTGCGGAAATCCGTGACCTTGCCATCGCTCACATCATCGCCCCAGCATTCGACTACACGTGTGGCGCCAAGATCCATAAACACGCCGTCGGCAAGCGTCGCGTGGTCAATGAATTTCTGCTTGTTGGCGGTTGGAACCGCAATCACAAAGCCATCGATGTAGCTCATGGCCGGTCTCCTGTTGGTCGTTGATGATTCTAATCCCTTGAAACCCTAATGGTGTAGAGCGGTGTAGAGCGGTGTGCTGCGGTGCAGTGCGATAGCTGGGCTAAACTGTCCGGTTTGTTGACGTCCTTTAAATCATGTGACGATCAGCTTCAGGAATTACTTCGCAGGCTTAGCAGTAGCGCAGTGGCAATCAGGCCTGCTCCGGATGCCCGTTCTATCCAATTGTTGAGTCGGCCGGTAATTTTCTGTGCAATCCAGCTGGCGCCTTTTCCATAGGTCGCCAGAAACAACCCATCCACCACAATGTAAGTCGCGCCAAGGATGAGTATCTGGATGAATACGGGCTGCCGGGGATCGATAAACTGGGGAAATAGCGCGGCGAAAAATACAATTGCCTTGGGATTGGCCGCCGAGGTGATAAAGCCTCGCAACCACAAGTTTGTCAATGATGCTCTTGGCAGGTTTTTGGTTTTATCGTGGCCTCGGAAGGATGCAAGTATCGTTTTCAAGCCGATCCACACCAGATAGGCAACACCCAGCCATTTAACTATGGCGAACCCATACCTCGAAGACAGCACGATTGCAGCCAACCCAAAACCAGTCAGCAGAATCTGGATGGTGTTTGCAGAGAGGTCACCTGCGGCAGTGGCAAGTGATCTTCTGAATCCGTTGCTCATGCTTACAGAGATCATCAACAGATGACTGGGCCCAGGCGTACTCATGAAAAGCAGGAGGGTTCCAATATAAAGTAGCCAGACTTCTGGTGACATAGTCAATCCTTTAGGTATCCGTCCTGCGCGGCAACGCCGCTACTAGCTACTACAAAGAGCCAGGAACGCTCAGTCCGGCAAGTGTTTATTCAGCACTTTAGATTCTTTGACCGATCTAATGACTTTCCATCCACGCCTTTCGTAGATATTTGGAAGATCCGTAAAGACATATAACTCTTCTATAGACAGCTTTGTCGCGGCAACTTGTGCGGCTTCGAGCAATTCTGCTGCGATACCGCGATTTCTGTATTCAGGGGCAACATAAAGCGTATTTATCCAGATGCCTGTGGTCTTGGTCTTGGTCTTGGTCTTGGTCTTGGTCTTGGCATTGGGTTTGGCGTGACATGTAAACGATAAGCCGCCGAGTAATTGCTGTTGATCCAGCGCCAAAAGTGGCGCAGGTAACTGGACGCCAGCAGCGGAATTCTCAAAGGAATCAACGTTCCCCCATTCAGACTCGACCCATTCCCTGAATCTCGGGATAAGATGTGGCGCTTTGGTAGAATCTACTATTTTATGCATCGCTTACGGCTACCAGCTCACTCACGTCCATCTTTGGCGGCAAAACGCCTATACCAATTGTCGCGGATGTAACAGTCTGCTATCTGCAATAGAGCACGCAATCAATTTTTGTCAGCTATTCCCGGTTGGGGAACGAATGGCAGAAAACCGCCGTAAGCCATCCGCTGAGCATCAAATCCCACATTCGAATTAGCCATCAATTCCGCCATTCTGGGGTCTGCTGCTACTTTTTCATTGGCCAAATCACGTGCTTCTCGTGACTCGAAGACTACCCAGCCAAATAGTATAGCTTCATCGTCCCGCGCGGAAACTAGATCAGTAAATGAGCGCGTTCCCTCCAGGTGTAAATCGTCACCAATGCATTCCCAATAATCGAGAGCGCCAAGTTCCTTCCAAATCTCTGCGACTTTTGAAACAAGTAGCTCGTACTCGTCTAGTTTATCCCTGGGAATGGGGTGCACGAATCCGTCGACGTAATTGACCATATCAGCTTCTCCTGGATGGCTAAACTATCTGATGACCCGACTTCAGTGTACGTAACGTCCTTGACCAGACGTGAGGCCCTCGGCGCAGTAGATCTGGATATCATGGCAGCAGTCCGCCTGCGTTAACAGCGTGGTGAGGCCGCCCCGTTGACTGGTTCGTGATGTGCCTCTTATGACTGTTAAGTTGACCTCGATTATTGGCTAACAGAAATATGACCATCACTGTCAATCTTAAATCGTAGCACTCTGCCAATTTCGCTGCCTTCTGCGTATTCGAACTTGTTGCCAGATATCTCGCTGCTGCCGCTTTTCAGGGAAAATTCAGCCGCACCTGACTGGCTTTGACGGGAATAGAATATCGTATTGGAGCTATGCGCCTCCACGGGGGAAAACGTTATTCGACTGGAAGGCAGGGAGATCACAAATTCATCAAAGTCGCTGTCAGACTGATTTGTGACGATCGCTTTTGGGGAAATTAAATAATAGCCACCAGCAATGGCCAGGGGGACAGCCAATAAGGAAATAATGAGTTTGAACTTGTTCTTCATGAATTGCTTGCTTGCGAGCCTTATGGATCTCTTAAGAGGAGGGAGATGCCAGGAGGCACATAGCGTCCTTGTTGATTTGATTGCTATGCAGCAGATTCATGCTCTATATCCCAGCCTGGGAATACCAGAACTGCCGGATGGCAGCGCAAGGCCCTGGCTAAGACTTTGGCACGCTCAACACCAAGCTGGACTCTGTCATTCTCAATTGCTGAAATAGTTGATTGGGGTATTCCGGTGACCTCAGCCAATTCATTCTGGCTTAACTCCTGGAGCTCTCTTGAGATCTTCACAGATTCCCCGACCGATACTTCGACATTACGCTTTGCTATTCTGTAATCGTTCATATCACTTTCTCCGGTAGTCATGCGGAGTGACGTTATCTACCTGGACGAGTACTTTGTTTTTCTCAATCTTATAGATGACTCGATACTGAGCGCCCGTAATAATAGGCGCAGCGCTAGCGGCATCCTAAAGCAAGGAAGCGACGATTGATTTGCTTGTTACATGCCGTTTTAACCTAGCTTACTTGATATAAGGCGATTCAAACTAACTCCAGACTCTGCAGCTTGGATGGAAAGCTGTCTATGAGTTTCTGGAGGAACCCTTACCATGAATTTCCCACTATAATTTTTAATAGAAATGGGCTCGGGGACGTCTTCTTTGGATTTGCGCATATCTTTGAGCGATGAATCGACAATGCTTCGAATACCTTTCAGAGCCTTTTCTGGAGTGGATTCTAACCAGCTTAAGCTAGGGAATTCTGCGCATAGCCCAACGAATTCCTGGTCATCAGCTGACCAAGTAACACGGTATGTATACAAGTCGATATCTTTCTTAGCCATTTATTACCTCAAGTTTATCTAGAGCTTTGAGTACTTGCTTAACTTGGTAAGCTTTGGCCTTTCCTTTAGAATTTTGGATGTTGACTCGAGGGTCACCCTTCCAAGGAGTACGATAAACACGGTGGCTGGATCCCGATTGGCGTGCCTTTCCGAAGTATTTGTCACATACCTTGCACAATTCGACAAAGCGAACCCCTTTGGGGTTCTCCTTCATTCCCTGGATAATTTCATCCAAATTGGCCATTTGTATATGGTATCAATAATGATACTTATGTCAACCTGCTGCGACTCCAGATTCTACCGAGTGCATGTAACGTCCTTAAGAATAGAGTGGGCCGCTTAGCGCCAGTCCTTATTGATGTCGTTGTTATGCTGCAGCGTCGATGAATTCGATGCTTGAGGACGCTTTCGGTACTTGCTCGCCTTTCTCTTTGAGGCCTTCGATATGGAATTCGATTGCCTCCTTTATAAGAGTAATGACTTCCTCAAGAGTCTCACCGGCAGCTACACAGCCCGGTAAGTCAGGAACATGGGCTCCAAAACTGTTCGGGCCTCGCTCAATAATGACGGCGTATCTCGTAGTATGGCCTCATTCCTTCAATCCAGTTTGATTGAGAATCGCGTTGAGTGTACCTGGCGGCAAACGACACTGGGTTTCCCTGTCACTGTGACGGTTCCGGGCATCGTAGGATGCCGAAATTGTCGATGACTGCCTTTAGTTCGGTCAAGCTGCCACCCGTCCTTATTGATTTGATTGTTATGTTCCCGCTCCAGTTTTAGGAACAAAATCTATTTTAAGCTTATACCCTATGGCTTCTGCATACTCTGTGAGGGTAGATAGCTTGGGAGAGATGTCTGAGTTCACGCTCTCCAGCCTGGATATATTGCTCTTCTTTGTTTTTAGTTTTACTGCTATTTCTTCCTGTGTAAGCCCTGCCTCTTGTCGCAAAGCGATTAGCTTTTTACGGATTTCATAGGCAGGAGTAAGATCTTCATACTGATCTTTTACTCCTTTCTTTCTGAGAGCCTCTTTTTTAAAAGTCTTCAAAGTAGGTCTGCTCATGTCACAACTCCTTCATCCGATTGCGGGCCTTCTCTGGCTCTCGTTTTGGCGTTTTCTGAGTCTTCTTTATAAAGGAATGCAGAATAATGATTTCCTGTCCTGTCACAGTACAAAAGAGAGAGCGCCCAATACCTTCCTTACCTTTGGCTCGAATCTCAATCAAACCCTTTCCCATGGGAGCGGTGTAGGGCTTGCCTATGACTGGGCAAAATTCTTCAATAATTTCAAGTATGTGGAGGTAATTTGCAAGAATCCCGGAAGGGAACCCCAGCGTTTCCTCTTTAACTTTGCTATCGAAGAACGTTACTTTTCATGTCACTCTGAGAGGTTATCAAATATGATAACTCTGTCAAGTGGCACTGAGGGAACATAACGCCGAGTTGAGCGGCGCGTGAGGGCGGCCGACCGAAGCGGTAGTGAAGGGAAAGCCACGGTCAAGCGCCCGGCTTCAATGACTTGTTAGGTTGCCGGCGGTATCGGCTCTCATTGATCCCAACCGGAACCAGCTTTCGGTGAGCAGAAATCTCATAGCTCCAACAGTTTCTGGGTTGCAATTGTGTAAAAGTTTGTAGCACCAACAGCAAGCACGAGAAGCAATGAAGCAGTATATGAGAATGAATAGCCGAAAATAGGCATCTGTAACACATTCGAAGCTAAAAGGCCCGCTGCAGCCGCGGCGCAGCTCCAACCAATGAGCAAATTGCTCCAAGGAATATTTTCTCTAGCCGTAACCGATAACTGAAAATGGCGGACCGCAGTGTACGCCGCTATGCTGCCAATCACGACAATGAATACGGCACTACTAATGACCCATACCTGTACGTTATCCAAATTGGTTTCAGCAATAGCTATGGGCAATAGCGACATGGAGATCCCGGCGAATCCGACTAACACCATCACGCGTATTCTTATTGCGTCCTCCGCTGGAAATTTCTCCTCTCGTCGAACGAGGACTAGAAATATTGCAATGAAGCCAACAAGGGCCGCCGCGACTTCCGCGAATACGCTTAGGTGCTCGAACGAAGAATCCATAAGCTACCTAACGCCCTGAATAATGGGAGCAGCGCGCATCGCGCGCGTCCTTTTTGATTTGATTGTTATGCTGCATCGACTTCATCTGAATGTACATGGAACAGCAATAAGGAGAAGTTGAATACTGCAACGGCGATACCAAGAAGAAGACCAAGAGCAAAGGTGAACTCATGATACTGAATAATGTTTAGAGCGCTAGAAGCAAGTCCTAAAAATACTACGACTGCTAAAGATGCCATGAGCTTCTGACTTAAAAGGGTTTTAGTATTCCTGGATCGCCGAATATAAGCACCAAAAGATAAGAGGTGTAGTAAAAGCACTATCAAATTTGAAACCCTCCAGACAATTTCATCTCCTAAAAGGGCTAGCTGAAGAGTTGCAGGTAGGAGCGCCCCAGTCAAAGCAATAATACTAGGCTCGGTCAGTGCTAGGAGCCTTACTCTTTCTGCAGGTTGCCAGCTTCCTTTACCTCGATGGCCAAGTACTGCAACAACACCGCTAAAACCAATTAGGGCAACGGCGATTTCTGCTATTGTAAAAAGGAAATCATCAGTCATTGCTAATCTCTATATGCTGCATAACGCTCTTTTTAATGGGCGCTGCGTAAGCAGCGTCCTTTATTGAAATGATGGTTATGCATCACCACTCGGTACTCTTAACTTTATTATCACGCAAGTATTCCAAGAATTGGTAGATGCCCTTAAAGCCAGTAGAAAAATATAGCCGACCTGAACTAAGCTTTAAGACATATGCATAGCCACCAAAATCTCGTTTAAGCTCTTTCACATCACTGATGTTGACGCGCATGCTACCACCGATTCTCCTAAAGAGTAGGCTGGAGTCATGAATATTTATTGCATGAACATGCTTAAACAGCGCCACATAGAAACCGAACGAACAGAAAATGATTGCGAAAACGTCTATCAAGACCACACCAGAACCGACGTTTGAAATTCGGTTGTCGGTCTCAAATGAGAGGGGAATAACCAAATTTACGATAAGCAACAGGAATAGTGATCCTGCAATCGTGGCAGCTACTGCCATCTTGAGCTTCTGAGAATTATCCACGATTTCGAATTTCGTATGCATAACGCTCTTATTTATAGGCAAACTGCGCAGCAGTTTGTTCTTTATAGAATTGATTGTTATGTGTCGGCCGTATCTTTTCATTACCTGCGTATCTTATGCTCAGCTATTCTCTTCTGTCTTTGCTCTTCTAAATTAATCATGTATTCCTCTGGCGGAAGCATTTCATGGAAGTCTTGCTCAAAATTTTCGAACATACGATTCAAACACCCAACCAGCCTGTGCACATTCTCTGCCTGCTCTCTAATTAATACGCCTACCTCAATTTGACTGTCACTACCTTCCTTTACATATCTTTCGGTAGCAACACAGGCATTGTGTTCGAAAACATGCCTTCTCAAGAACATATCTCTTAGGAAGTCTCTGTCAGAATCCATTTTATAAAGCAAGTTTATGCCAAAGAATCGATCGATGATTTCCACGAACTTATCAAGATTGTGGAAGAGGAGAGCGGTCAGTTCATTTCTTCGGTTGCGCTTCATCGGTACTCTGCCAGATAGTTCTTTTGCAAGATCTCTAGCTGCAGAGTCGAAGTAAGAAACTGCTTGCTTAACAGCTTCCTCTGGTTGAACTGCTTTCCGGTTCAACCGTTCACGCAATTCAGCTAATTCATTTTTCAAATATGTGGCGTTATTTCGCCAAGCACAGGAAGAGCAGTATCCATACTTTCCCCTGATGTCGTTATAGCTATTGCATTTAGCACATTTGAACTCAGTTTGTTGAGCTACAGACTTGTAATAGAAGTCTGGGTGTGAATCATCAGTTACAGAGTCAGCGACCTGATCCATGTCTATTATGACTTCTGTTTCAGTTCCTGGTTTAGAGTTTTCAATGCCATCATGGAGCGTTCGGATATAGTGTTTTATGTAAGCATTCTGTGCAGGAGTCAGGAAATGAAAAGACTCAGCATAGAATCCGCAATAAGGGCAAGTTAGAGGGATGTGCGCAGGAATACTTTCGCTTCTGAAATGCTTCTTACATTGCGGGCAATCATGCCCATATTTCCCTTGTGAATCGGACGCCATCAAGACTGCTATACAGCTAGGGAAAGGTGGAGGGTTCCAAGGATCGCCAATTCCCCCCATCTTGATGTTTCCGCATGCGAAACCTTCAGGGTGAGCATACACCCCAACCAAGGCAGACGGGTTCGGTGAAGATAAGGAATAGCCTATTTGATACGTCAGATGGCCGTCTTCCGTTTGACGTATGGTGAAGGTTACCTTCCCGCCAGTGTGACTTACCTCTGCGAAATCTTTTCTATTCATCTGAAGCTATTAAAATTGAGACACATAACGCCCTTGTTAAGGCGTGGGTCTCGCCACGCAGCAAATGCGGATAAGATGGCCGCAGGCCATCCGCATTTGTTGTGTGGTGAGGCCGACCCATTGAACAGTTTGTTATGTGTTGGTATATCTTTAGTTAGTTCTATCCTTTTTTGAAGGAATACTTGCAAGTTACAACGTTTCAAGATGAGCAGAAATTTGTTGTAGTAAGTCTCTATTTCGCTGAACAGAAATTTTTAGTCTGCTTATTATGAATAGAGATTGTGAACCATAATTATTCATTAATGGAAAAAACTGAGAGTCTCTAGGCATCGCCTCAACTGGTTCTTCAACCCTCCAACTAATGCCCAGTTCGTTGACTCTTAAACCGCTCTGTGTTGGTAACCTGTAAATATCTTTCAAAGAAGATTCAACATAAAGTTTTCTGTTCTCTTGGTTGATTCTTGTCAGATATCCGATGTAAGGCAATTGAATACTGAAGTAATCGTATATTGAACTTCTCAGATCATCATCTGAGATAATATCTACTCTTCCAGAATCTCGCCAAGATAAATATGTTGGTGAGTCAGCTCCCCATAGATAGCTTTGCCAGGTGTCACGGTAAAGTTGTACTACTTCATCCTCAGAGCGTTCATTTCCGTTTCTAAGGTAGCTATCGAATTCTCCTATAGCATTGGAACTCAAGGTGAGTGAATCAATATACCTCTGATACGAATCCTCCCTAAGCTCAAGCTCAGACAAGATGCTATTCAGGATTTCGCGCTCTAAATCGCGATCTTGTCGCTCCGTGCGCCACTCTTCAACTTGGAATGCGATTAGTACACCAAGCACAATAACTAGTAGTTCAGCTACCAACCATCTATACGGTAATTCTTTAAGGTTAAGTAGAGGCATAGTTTTAGATTATTGATTCTGAGCCATTCGGCTGGAGACACATAACGCTTTTTTTAATAGGCGCTGCGTTAGCAGTGTCCTGTATTGAAATAATTGTTATGTCTCACGAGAACTCCGTGAATTTGAATAGTAGCCTTGCTAAGTTTGAAAATGAAAATAACCAATATACCAGTACGATCATTCCTAGCAATTGATAGAGAGATGTCATGAAATCGAAGTTCCAAATGGCAAAATCATAATTTGATAAATGATTGAGCGCAGTAGGCGTCATAATGAATGAAATAGCGCCTAGAATAAGGAAACTTGGCAAGGCGTCGAGGAAGACCGATTTCCAGATTTTGTAGGACACTTCCTTCCTAGCGTGCTTCAAGCTCTTTTCGGGTACATTCAGACTCAGTGCTGTGGAGATACGTTCACTGGATGCGCCTAAGTGGAATACGGCAACGCCAAATATAACGCTCAATGCTGATAATGCTTCTGAGAGGTTAGTTTCCAAAATGATCTCTCAATACTGAATAGGTATCATTGCTTATGAAATATTTGCGAGTTCCCTCAGATCTTTTTCGGACTGGATTAAATTCTGCGCCTTCGCGCGCTATGATCAGATTGTACTGCTCGACGAAAATATCCGAAGGGATTGTAAGCACCCAGCCATTTTTGTCTTGAGAAGCAGATTTGAAATGTTCCTCTAAAGTGTTTTTGAGTTCCTCAGATAGTTTTGTGCGATATCGAGAAAGTGTGTTTCTAAGTAAGGTTTTCGCTTGGGTAGAGGTAAGCTGAAACATTACAGCTATCTCGTCGTCTCCAGGTAAAAATGGCGAAAAAACCTTTTTTATCATGTAGAGAAGTCGATCTTGCTTGGCCTCATCAGCTCGGTTTGGCATTCCTTTTCCAGCAAGCATTTCCACATATTCGATGATTCCAGCAGAAGCTAACTTGGACAGATATTCCTCTAGTTTGTCCGTTTCCTCTAAGCCAAGGGAAGCCAAAAGCAGAGCCTTTTTTTCCTCGGAAATATCCGACCCATCTAGTTCTTTAAGGTCAATTTCGATTTTCATTAGTTGCTCCTAGCCCAGAGACATAACATTTATATAGTGAGCGGACTCGTTTGGTCCGACTGTCTCCCGTCAGTTTAAAGGCTAACTGCCCGATAACAAAACAAAAATATTCGCATGGTCAAAAACTGACCAGTATTTCCGTGCGGGCGTGTTTGGACGTCGATCTGTCGCTCGGAACACAACGCGCGTGTTTTTGTAACTAGCTGAAAAGCCGTGATTAGTTCTGCACACTTGGTGAAATACCGGGCATTGAACGTGGCGAAAGCGAGCGATATCTCCCTTTTTTCTGATTCTGTCCTATCTTTCTGGTGTCTGTTCTCGATAGCCAGGAGGTGGAGATGCATCAGGAACTCATTGAGAAGGTGAGGGGGGAAATACGCAAGCGGGGTTACAGCATGAGTACAGAAAAAACGTACTTGCTCTGGCTGCGCCGCTACTTTCATTTTCTACAAGGCGAGGATCCCTCAGCGACGGTCCCGGAACGTATTTCTGATTATTTGACCTACCTGGCGGTAAAACGCCATGTCAGTGCCAATTCTCAAAAAGTGGTTCTCAATGCGCTGGTGTTTTTCTACGTGAAAGTGCTTGATCAGGAAATCGGCGATCTTGGCTTCAAGATGGCCACCCGGCAGCGCTATGTCCCGGCTGTATTGACGCCTGAAGAAGTAAAGCGTGTGCTAGCCCAGCTTGAGGGGCGTAACAGGCTGATTATTGAATTGCTTTATGGCAGCGGACTGCGAGTCAGCGAAGCACTGGGTATCCGGCTGGGTGATATTGATCTGGAAAATCAGGCTCTGACAATCCGCAATGCCAAGGGCCGCAAAGACCGGCGGACGATGTTGAGCCAATCTGCAATCCACAAGCTGCCTGCATATATTGAGAGCGCGCTTGAAGTGCAGCGCAACGATACGGATAAAGGTGTCGGGGCAGCGGTGAGCCCAGCCCTCAGTCGGAAGTACCCGGCTGCACCGTATTCGCCGCAGTGGGCCTTCTTGTTTCCGGCGTCTAAGTGGTGCGCGCATCCACTGACCGGAGAAGTGTGTCGTTATCATCTCCATTCAACGGTTGTCCGGCGGTTTTTAAAGCCGGCGGTGGCGAAGGCAGGAATCGTGAACAAGCGTGTGAATACACATATTTTTCGTCACTCTTTCGCAACCCACTTGCTGGCCAGTGGTACCGACCTGCGCACCGTGCAGGAACTGCTGGGCCACAATGACGTGAAAACCACGCAAATCTATACCCATGTACTGGGTAGACACTTTAGCGGCGCCACCAGTCCGGCCGACCGCTTGTAGTCGCGGCCGCCGGCTTGGTCAGGGAATAACGTGCCTGGAGTCGTGCCCAGGGGGCAGACTGGAATGTCCGGTTGTTAGAACGAGTGATGCAAACTGAATTGCCACTGCGACTTGTCAAACGTATCAGTGGACTGCTCCATGTAGCCAAACTGCAGGCGCATGTTGTTGTTCAGGGTATAACCGATGCCGCCATAGAGTCGATTGCGGTCGATGGTATCGACGCTGCGGCCATTGCCGATGTCGTCTTCGCCATTGATAAAGAGTTCGTTATAGACCGACAGGTAAAAGGCACCAGGTTCCAGGTCGTTGCGATTCATGGGTACGTCGGCAAAAATCGCGTAGCGATAGCGGGTGCGGAAGTCCTGATTGTCGACCCAGCGCTGCTCGCTGCGGAAGCGATGTCGCAGGTACACCCAGTCGAAGATGCGGTACGGGATCAGCATTTCCTGGTAAATGCGGTTTTCATCGAAGGTATCGTCGCTGTCGCCAAATTGGCCGGTGGCCACGTTGGCGGCGCCGAGAGTAAAGGTGGCGTTAAAGTTATCCGGGGTATAGGTCACGCCGCCGCGCAGCAGGCGCTGCTCCATGTCACCGATGATTTCCCAGTCGCGGTACTGCACGTCGCCCTGCAGGCCCCAGTTACTGTCATCGAAGCGGGTATTCCAGAAATACATGTACCAGGCGCCTTCCTGGGTTTCATCGACCTGGGCCGAGGCGGCGGAAGACAGGGCGAGGCTGAGGCTGAAAAATGGGACGCTGAGTATTGAGGCGATAACTGCATTGCGGCGCATGCTGCTGGGTTCCTTGTAGTTGGCGTTAGTGTGGTTACGTCGCCGACTTCAGGGCAGATGCCAGACTACTGGACTACTGAAGGATGACGCTGCCGCCTACCATAGCCAATCATCGGCCTGCGGGAAGGGGAACAGTCGCAGGCATCGGGCAACAAATCGCAACGACCACGCTTCATTTTCAGCGGCCGTTATCGGGTGACCTTTAGGCTTACTGTTGCGGGATCGGGGGTGTAAAACCGCCCAGTTCAAGGGCCTCATTGATGGCGTTATGGTCGAGGTAGGTGTCCAGCTCGGCCAGGCCCTGGGAAACTTCGGGGTTGGCGAACAGCTCGGAGGCGGCGACCTGGCCCAGGGTGGCAAAGCTGGTCTGCATGGCAATGGGGCCTTCACTGCGAATCGCGGTTTTCGCCAGTTCAGCACAGCGGTCGGTCAGTAGCACCGTCATCAAGTTGGCCATGCCTTCCAGGGACACGGCGCGGTCCTGTTCACTGACCTGGGCCAGCTCCGACACGGCGGGGTGCTGGGACATGGCGGTAAACATCCATTTCACCAGGTCCAGCTTGTCTTCGGAAGTGGACTCCACCACCAGGCAGCGGCCCAGGGCGTCGGCGTCGGGCCCGGCATGGGCGGGTCTGGCGGTCAGGGTCAGGGCAAGAGTAATAGAGGCGAGCGCGGTAACAGTGGCCAGGGTGGCCCAGGCAGGCGTGGTAGCGGCGGCTGACAGGCGATTCATGGGTAGCTCCCGGGATTATGGCTGGTAGTGTCAGTATAGCCCATCAATTGCGGATGCGCGGCCCCGTGATCAGCAGATCTGGCTCGGGCCGGCTATTTGCTGTTGCAGTGCCGCGCGTGGGCAGTGGCTTCGATGTCAGCGTCGTTTTCGGGCTGATCAAGCCAGAGTCTGGCTTCCTCCCGATCCCGGAAGATGCTGATCAGCTCCGGTGAGGTCTCAGCCAGGGCGGAGTAGACCCGCGCCAGGCCATAGGGTAGATCGTGGGGCGCGTAAACGGCGGTGCGCATGGCGGCCGCCTGCCCGCCAAGGAAATCTTCAGTGAATTCCTGCAGCTGGCGCAGTCCGGCGGAGCTGAGCTGCGTCAGCTCACCCTGGGCAACGTCCACCAATTCATTCATGCCCGGTTGCCACTGGTCGCTGTGCATAAAAGCCTGGTAGCGACTCAGTAACTCGGCATCGGTCACCGTGCCAGAGAA
Source organism: uncultured Pseudohongiella sp. (assembly GCA_965212375.1). Taxonomy (GTDB): domain Bacteria; phylum Pseudomonadota; class Gammaproteobacteria; order Pseudomonadales; family Pseudohongiellaceae; genus UBA9145. The sequence continues at coordinate 1,379,583 of OZ243108.1, forward strand.
CGTGGTCAGAAAATAGTTCTCATCTGGAAAAGTGGTGAAATCGATTGCCATGGGGGTTCCGGTTGGTCCGCAACAGAATATCGCTGAATTCGTGGGTGAGTGTAAACATCGAGCGCTGGTTCGTCGAGCTAAATTGTTGGAATTTTAACCAGCCACCTGTGTGCCCCCGGCTAGCAGGCCACTGTGACGGTAGCGGGACAGCGGATGCTGGCTTCAGACGATATGCCCAACCCAGCGCCCTGCCAGCATTACGCCGGACCAGAACAGCAGTGACAGGGTGGCCGATAGTTTTGCTTCGCGGGGCATCGCCGCCGCGGTGTCCCAGGCGGCGACCTGCGGATAGATCCGGCGGTGAAACCAGGCCATGTTGGCGCCAGCCAGGGCCAGCAACACCAGCTTCCACTGGAAGGCCGGATTGCCCAGATGCGAAGAGGCGCGGGTAATGAACATGCCAAGGCCGGTGATGGCGGCCGCGATAAAAGCGGCCCAGGTCCAGGGCACCAGTTCCCGGTTCATGATGGTGACCGGGTAGTTCAGGGCAGCCTTGCCCAGCAGGCGCAGGTCCACCCAGAAGATCGTACCCACTACCAGGGCGGCCGCGATCACGTGGATGGTCTCCAGCACCGGGAACCAGTTGGTGGCGGCTATGATCTGCGATAGCGGCCAGTTGTCCACCGCCTCCCAGAACGGCAGCGGGTCGGGACTGATGTAGACCTCCATGGTCCACAGTGGATACTGCAGGTATTCCAGGTAGGCGATCCAGCGGCCACAGGTGGCGACCAGTAGCAGCAGTGCCAGAACCGTCAGCGCCAGCGCCCGGCCAGGCCACTTGCTGGCGGCCTGTTCCCAGTAGCCCGGTTGGCGGCGCTCCATCTGGTACAGAAACAGGATCAGCAGCACCGCAGGAATCAGCAGAGCCATCTTGGTGGTGAACACCGGATTATTGAAGTAACGGGCCGGGCGGCCCAGCACGAAGAAGGCGCCAGATATGAAGTTGGTGGCAAGCGCCAGCCAGAACCAGGGCAGCACCCGGCGGGTCAGCTCACTCTGGTTCTGGGACGGGATGGCCAGGCCGAGGATGCGCAGGCTGAGCAGCACGGCGCTGCCCATGATCACCGCAATGCCCAGGATGTGGATCGTCTGGATGATGGGCGGGAAGCCGGGGATGCTGCGCAGCGCCCATAGCGAGCCCGCCTGCAAAAAGCTTCCCGAAATTGCCTCGGTCAGGGCCTCCATCAGTCGCTCGTGCCTCTTGTAGTCGTTTTTGTCGGCAAGTCAGCAGTGGGTCCGGCCAGGGAGCTCTACAGGTCCAGGTACTTGTCGGTTACCGCCCCTTCGGAGGCCGAAGCGACCTGGGCGGCGTATTTGGCCAGGGTGCCGCGGGTGTAACGCGGCGCCGGTTTCTGCCATTTTGTCAGGCGTGCGGCGATTTCCTCGTCGCTCAGTTCCAGGGTCACGGTGTTGGCCTCAGCATCGATGACGATCCGGTCGCCATCCTGGACGATGGCAATGGGACCGCCCTCGGCGGCCTCGGGAGTAACGTGTCCCACGACAAAACCATGGGAGCCGCCGGAGAAGCGACCGTCGGTGATCAGGGCGATATCCTGGCCCAGGCCCTTGCCCATAATGGCGGATGTGGGGGAAAGCATTTCGCGCATGCCGGGCCCGCCTTTCGGGCCTTCGTAGCGAATTACCAGCACATCATCTTTCACCACGCTACCGTCGAGAATGCCCCTGAGACACTGCTCCTCGGAATCGAACACCCGTGCATTGCCGGTAAATGACAGGCCTTCCTTGCCGGTGATTTTGGCGACTGCCGCACCTGGGGCAAGATTGCCGCGCAGGATGCGCAAGTGGCTGTCTTTCTTGATTGGCTGGTCAAAGCCGCGAATGATGTCCTGGCCTTCGGGATAGGGGGCCACGTTGGCCAGATTCTCCGCCAGGGTCTTGCCGGTGACGGTCAGGCAGCTGCCGTCGAGCATGCCGGCGTCCAGCATCATCTTCATCAGCGGTTGGATGCCGCCAATCTTGATTAATTCGCTCATCAGGTATTTGCCGCTGGGTTTCAGGTCCGCCAGCATTGGCACGTCCTTGCCGAGCCGGTTGAAGTCATCGATCTCCAGTTCAACACCCATGGTGTGCGCCATGCCTAACAGATGCAGTACGGCATTGGTGGACCCGCCCAGGGCGATCACCACTTTGATGGCGTTCTCGAAGGCCGCTCGGGTCATGATATCCGACGGCTTAATGTCGTGTTCCACAAGATGCATGATCGCCTCGCCAGCGTTCAGGCAGTCATTTTTCTTTTCTTCGGAGATTGCATCCTGCGCCGACGAATTGGGCAGACTCATACCCAGTGCTTCGATGGCGGAAGCCATGGTGTTGGCGGTGTACATGCCGCCACAGGAGCCGGGGCCGGGAATGGCAGTATCCTCGATCTGCTTCAGTTCAATGTCGGACACCTTGCCGGCAGCATGGCCGCCGACCGCTTCGAATACCGACACCACGTTGGTATGGTTCGGGCCGGGCTGAATCGTGCCACCGTAGATAAAAATAGCGGGGCGATTCAGGCGCGAGATCCCCATCATCAGTCCGGGCATGTTTTTGTCGCAGCCACCAATGGCAATGATGGCGTCATGACCCATGCAGCCAGTGACGGTTTCCACGCTGTCGGCAATCACTTCCCGGGACACCAGGGAATACTTCATGCCCTCGGTACCCATGGAGATACCGTCGGAGATCGTTGGCACGTTATAGATTATGCCCTTGCCGCCAGCGGCATCAGTACCGCTGTTGACGTCCTCGGCCAGCTTGTTGATGTGCATGTTGCAGGGGGTGACCATGGACCAGGTTGAGGCGATGCCGATTTGCGGCTTTTTGAAGTCGCCATCCTCGAAACCCACGGCGCGCAGCATGGCTCGGGAAGGAGCCTGCTCAACACCATCAACCACTATCTTCGAATACTTGCGTAAGTCCTTGTCTGCCATTGTTTTTCCGTTGCCTTTTTGTTGCCTTTCTGTTGCCTTTAGATGCGCTGAGTAGACGCTGCCTGAAGCCTGTGCCGGGGGTTCCGAATGGCTGTCCCGGGGGCCGCGAGGCGGCTACTATACCGCAGCTTTCCACTCATCGCATGCCTCTTATTATGGGCCTGTAAACCGGGTATAGTTGCCCTCGAGTTTGTTCTCCGAGCGCTCGCTCGGAGACGCACACCACGCCGCGCAGCAGGCAGCGACGTGGGGTGTTCACTGCCGGGATGGACGCAATTCCTGCTACCGGTTCGACTCTTTATTAATGCCCAGGTTGTTAAACCCAGGGATTTAGACCCAGGCCTTATCAGGAAACTACCATGAAACAACTGCGCGCCCTGATCGCCCCGGCGATCATGACCGCTGCCGCTGTGGCAGTAACGCCCTCATTAAACGCCCAGGACGGAGACGCGCTGTATCAGCAGTACTGCGCGGCCTGCCATGAAAACCCGGTGGATCGCGCGCCGAGCCGCGCTGCGCTGGGGGATTACAGCGCCAATGCCGTATTCCACGCCCTGGATGCCGGCATCATGCAAACCCAGGCGGCGAACCTGAATGAAGACCAGCGCATTCTGCTGGCGGAGTTCCTTACCGGCGGCAGCTATAACCGGGATTTACAAGAACAGTGGGCCGCCTGCGAGGCGCCCATTGATGCCCTGAACCTGGCAGCCAGCAACAACTGGAACGGCTGGGGAAATGACCTGAGCGGGGCACGCTATCAGCCCAGCCAGGGCACGAACATTAACGCGGACAATATTGCCGAGCTGGAACTGGCCTGGGCGGCTGGCGTGGAAGGCTCCAGCACCGCCCGTGGCAACGTCGCCGTGGTGGATGAGGTAATGTTCTTCGGCACGCCCTCCGGCCAGATCAATGCCGTGGACATCGCCAGCGGTTGCCAGTACTGGAGTTACACCGCGATCCGTGAAGTACGCGCCGCGCCCACTGTGGTGGAAGTGCCGGCGCTGAACCAGACCCTGTTAGTGGCAGCCGACCTGTCGAACCGGGTTTACGCCCTGGATGCGAAAACCGGCCTGCCGGTATGGCATACCGATGTTGACGCAAATCCCTGGGCGGTCAGCACTGGCGCGCCAGCGGTCCATGACGGCAAGGTATTTGTGCCGGTATCGTCCATGGAAGTGGCCGGTGCGGGTAACCCCCAGCACGTGTGCTGTACGTTCCGTGGCAACGTCGCGGCCCTGGACCTGGCCAGCGGCGAGAAGCTGTGGCACACCTATATTATGGACGAGCCGAAAAAAGTCGGTGAGAACAGTGTCGGCAATCCGATTCTGGCGCCGTCCGGGGCACCGATCTGGTCCTCGGCCACGGTCGACCCGCAGCGCGATCGCGTTTATGTGGGCACCGGGCAGAACTACAGCCGCCCCACCAGCGCTACCAGTGACTCGGTGATTGGCTTTGATATCAACAGTGGCAGCATGGATCTGGTCTACCAGACCACCGCGAACGATGCGTTCACCATGGGCTGCAGCGGGCGCGCCGAGCACCCGAACTGCCCGGACCCCGGCCCGGACGTGGATATTGGCGCACCGGTGCTGACCACCACACTGTCCAACGGCCAGGATATTCTCGTCGCCGGCACCAAGGGCGCCATGGTGTTTGGCCTGGATCCGGACAGCGGCAAGCAGCTGTGGGCCACGAATGTTGGCCGCGGCAGTCCGCTGGGCGGGGTTCACTGGGGCATGAGCTATGTCGACGACGTGGTCTATGTGCCGGTGTCGGACCGCATTCCCGGTGGCAGCGCCGATCCCCAGCCAGGCCTGCACGCGCTCGATATGAAAACCGGTGAGGTTCTGTGGTATGCCCCGGCGCCAGAGCGCTGCGACGGTGCTGGCAGAAGCTGCTCCAATGCCTATTCCGGTCCGGCCAGCGCCACCGACGATCTGGTGATCACCGGTGCCCTGAACGGCTACCTGTTTGCCCACGATCGCGCCACCGGTGAGCTGGTATGGGAGGTCGACACGAAGCAGGACTACGCGACGATCAACAACGTGGCCGCCAGCGGCGGCGCGATCGATGCCACCGGCCCGGTGCTTAGCGGCGACTACCTGATCGTCAATTCCGGCTACGCCACGTTCGGTCAGCTGGCCGGTAATGCCCTGCTGGTGTATCGCCTGCCGCAGGACTGAATCTGACGCGCACCCGGTCTTGTGTCACGCCAGACACCGAGGTGTTCGACTTCGGCAGCGGGACGATCGCCATTGCGCACGCGCCCCACGTGCGCCGGATTGTAGCCAGGAATATGTCTGCGCACATGCGGCAGACCGGCCTCGAGAACCTACAATCGGATCTCGAGGCCGGTGGTTTCAGCATCGACTTTGCCCGCGAGCCAGCCATAGGTGAGGCCGCGTTTCCCATTGCCCGTAAACCGGGTGAGGGCAGTGCATCAGGACTTCTGGATGATGATGTCCGAAAGCGGCCAGAACTTATCCTGATCTGGCGTATCATGGCGCCATGGAAACTGCTATTGCGCCAGTTCTGCTGAATCCCGACGACTACGAGACCGCTCGCCAGAGCCGCGATCCGCGCTTTGACGGGCGGTTTTTCGTTGGCGTACTCACCACCGGTATCTATTGCCGGCCCGTGTGTCCGGTGCGGGTGCCAAAGAAAGAAAATGTCCAGCTCTATCCCTCTGCTGCGGCGGCCGCAGCGGCCGGATTCCGGCCTTGCCTGCGTTGCCGGCCGGAGTCATCGCCGGGCACGCCGGCCTGGAGCGGTGCGTCCTGGAAAGTCTCGCGGGCGCTGCAGCTGATCGACCGCGGCTATCTTGATGAGGCCTCGGTGGAGCAGCTGGCGGCCGAGCTGAATGTGGGGCCGCGCCAATTAAGCCGCCTGTTCCATTCCCACCTCGGCGCCTCGCCGGTGGCGGTGGCCCAGACCCGGCGTCTGCATTTTGCCAAAAAACTGCTCGATGAAACCGACATGACCCTGGCGGAAATCTGCTTCGCCGCCGGGTTTGGCAGCGTGCGCCGCTTCAATGCGGTGTTTCGCAGCACCTACGGTCGCTCGCCCCGACAGCTGCGCAAGCGCCAGGGCCGGGCAGCAGCGGACTGTGCTATCACTATCTCCCTGGGCTACCGGCCGCCGTACGACTGGCGGGCGCTGCTGCGCTTTTTGGACTACCGGGCCATACCCGGGGTGGAGCAGGTGGGTGAGCGCAGCTATGCCCGCAGCTTTGCCCTGGATGGCGAGCCGGGACACCTGCTGGTGACCTTTGCCGAGCGGGAGCCGAGCCTGACCCTCACCATTCGCACCCAGCAATCACGTCAGCTGTACCACATTATTGACCGCGTCCGTTCACTTTTTGACCTGCGCGCAGACAGTGATCTCATTGACAGAAACCTGAGCCAGAACAAGCTTTTGGAAGAGCTAGTTAAGGCGTTTCCCGGGCAGCGGGTGCCGGGCTGCTGGGATGGTTTTGAGATCGGTGTGCGGGCGATCCTGGGCCAACAGGTGTCGGTGAAAGCGGCCTCCACCCTGGTGGCCCGGGTAGCTGCACGCCACGGCACACCCTACCAGTCTGACGCGGCGCCCGTTGGATTGACCCATGTGTTTCCCGATGCCGCGACCCTGGCCACGGCCAATCTCGACGGCTTGGGCATCACCGGCAGCCGCATTGCCGCCATCCAGGCGCTGGCCCGGGCCGTGACCGACGGGGAGCTGGTGATGGACAGCACCGTGGCCACCGCCGACTTCATTGCCCGCGCCTGCCAGATCAAGGGCATTGGTGAGTGGACCGCGCAATACATGGCGATGCGGGCGTTGAGCGATCCCAACGCCTTTCCCCACGGGGACCTGATCCTGCGCCGCGCCGCCGCGCCCAAGGGAGAGACCCTGACCCCGAAGCAGATGCTGGCCCTGGCCGAGGCCTGGCAGCCCTGGCGGGCCTACGCGGTGCTGCTGCTGTGGCGTGGCTACAGCCAGAGTTCAGTGAATTAACATTCAAATAAAGCTATGTAAAACAACATTATAAATTCGATATCTCCAGTGAAATATCCTTATGGGGGCTGAGCCATGACTACCTACTATCACTACTACGATACGCCGATAGGCACGCTGCTGCTGGCCGGGTCCGGCGCGGCGCTGACCCTGCTGGGCTTCCCATCCGGATCCATGGCCCGTCGTCATGAGCCAGGCTGGAAACAGGATGCCGCGCCGTTTCGTGAGGTGACTGAACAGCTGGGGCAATACTTCGCGGGCGAACGTCAGACCTTCACGTTGTCCCTGGCACCAGCCGGCACCGAGTTCCAGCAGCAGGTATGGGCCACACTGCAGGACATCCCGTTTGGCGACACCTGGAGCTACGGCCAACTGGCGGCGCACATTGGCCGACCCAAAGCCTCGCGGGCGGTGGGGGCTGCCAACGGCCTGAACCCCATTCCGGTGATCATTCCCTGCCACCGGGTAATCGGCGCCAGCGGCAAACTGACCGGCTTTGGCGGCGGGCTGGACACCAAACGCTACCTGCTGGACCTGGAAGCGGGGGCGCCGGGGCTGGAGTTGGCATAATGCCGCTGGCGGCTGAGGATTGCTGCGCGCCCAGCGGAACATAACGGCTTGCGGCCTGTCTTAGAGACTCTGATAGCGACTCTGTTAAAGACCAGATAAAGACCAGATAAAGACCAGATAAAGACCAGATAAAGACCAGATAAAGACCAGATAAAGACCAGATAAAGACCAGATAAAGACCAGATAAAGACCAGATAAAGACCAGATAAAGACCAGATAAAGACCAGATAAAGACGAGAGAGAAACTCAGGCAAGCAAGGGAGGCGCCGGGTGGCAGGCAAAGCCAGTGTCGATTGGCAAAACCGGCGCGCAGACCAGGATGAACCCGGGGACTGGCCGTGTCCCATTAACCGGGCGGAGCCGGACGCTGCGACCCTGCATGAGCACTGGGTTCAGGAAGCGCCAGACACAGACCCGCTGGTATTCGAATCTCTGCGCGCCGAAGCGGTCGCAACTTCCGGACAACGGCGCCAGGACTATTCTCTGGTCTGGCTGGGGCTGGCAATCAGTGCTGGCCTGCATGCTGTGCTCCTGGCGGTACTGCTGTTGACGCGGGCCAGCGACCCAGCGGGACAAACGGTGCTCCCGGAGATCGTGCGCATCAACCTGGTTCCGCCGCAACCCCGGCCAGACAGGCAGCAACTTGCTCCGTCAGCGCCTGCGGTTGAGCCTGCACCCACTAGTGCTCTCACTCCCGCTCCCGCGCCCACTGAAGCCCAGGATTCCCGGACTGGCAGCCCGCCACCACAACCGGTGCGCCAACCTGATGTCCAGCCCGGCCCGGAAGCGTCACCGACTGTTGCGCCACCGGCCCCGGTACAGACCGCCGAACTACCGCTGCCGGAAGAGGGGGTATCCAATCTGTTCGAGCGCGACAGCAACGCCCCGCAGGCGCCGTCTTCCGTGCCGTTACCTTCGGCTGCGGCGGTCCGCAGCCAGCTCCGTCAGATGCAGCAAAGCGCCCAGGACCAGGCCTGGCGCAGTGACTGTACGCGCCGGCAGGCGCAATCCGACGTACTGGACTGCCCGGAGGAAGGTACGCCTGACTATGGGTCCTCCGCATCCGCCGCTTCCGCGCCGCGGCAAGCCATCTATCGGGCGCTGAATCCAGTGCGCTCAGTCAGCCGCACCCAGCGCAGCCTGCCGACCGTGGCTGCCAATATCGACGGTCTGGCCGAGCGTTTGGCAGACAGTGATATCACCGAGGGGCTGGCAGACTATCTGCTTGAACAAACCACGATCGGCATCACTGACGGATCCAACTCCGGCAACCGCGCGGTAGAGCATATGCGCCGGATGACCGATAAAAGCGCGGCCGCGGAGCAGGCGCGCATGCTGCTCAGTGACCCGTGGGTGATAACCCGGTCGCGGGAGCTGGAGCAGCGTAAAGTTTTTGAAAGATAGATGCTTAAGGAGATTATCTCGAATAATTCTAGCCTGTGTTAGCGGCAGGTCGCACACAACCGACGCGCCGGTCCGCGGATAAGTGTTGGCAAGGCCGTTACATTGAGGTCTATAATGCCCGCGTTTTCTACCTCCTGAGGAAAAGTCCATGAAGCAGCCAGCCCCGTCCGGAGTGACAGCCTGAGTCGCAGCGGTTATCGCGCACTTCATGACCAGCCCGGTTGACCCGTACCAACCCCGTCAGCCCGCTAGCTCGCCCGAAACCTGTTGCCTGACCCGTTCCCAGCCGCAGCTCCAGATATAGCTGTCCGCGGACAGTCTGCTCAGGCCGTCAAATCTTCCGTTCTGCACCATGCACAGTGCCGCCGTAGTGGTGTTGTGTCCGCACAACCTGCACCTGGAATTTGACATGACAACAACAAAATTACGCAGCGCCTGGGACCTGTTCAAGGAGGCCCTGGCCGGCGATACCGACCTTAATTACACCGAGGGCTCCATTGCCCGGGTAACGATCCTGCTGGCCATTCCCATGATCCTGGAAATGGCCATGGAGTCGGTGTTCGCCATCGTCGATATTTTCTTCGTGGCCAGGCTTGGCACCGCGGCGGTGGCCACGGTAGGTCTGACCGAGGCCATGATTACCTTGCTCTACGCTATTGCCATTGGTCTGGCCATGGGCACCACCGCCATGGTGGCGCGGCGCATTGGTGAGAAGGATCGGCCCGCGGCCTCACTGGCAGCCGGGCAGGCCCTGTGGATCGGCGTGTTCGTATCGCTGATCGTGGGCCTGATCGGCATCTTCTTCGCGCGCAATATTCTGCAGCTGATGGGCGCCGATGAAGCCGTGCTGGCCACCGGTGAGAACTATACGCGGCTGATGTTCGGCGGCAGTTTCACTATCGTCTTCCTGTTTCTCATCAACGCCATCTTCCGCGGTGCCGGCGATGCCAACATCGCCATGCGCGCGCTGATTCTCGCCAACGGCCTGAACATCGTGCTCGACCCGCTGTTCATCTACGGCATCGGCCCGTTCCCGGAGTTGGGGGTGACCGGCGCCGCCGTGGCCACCAACATCGGGCGCAGCATCGGTGTGCTGTACGGGCTCTATTACCTGTGCGGTGCCGGCGGTCGCATCCGGCTGCACCTCAGGGACATGGGCATCAAGCTGGGCCTGATCCGGGATTTGATTCGCATCTCCGCCGGTGGCATGGCCCAGTTCCTGGTGGCCACCGCCAGTTGGGTGTTCCTGATGCAGATCGTGTCCGGGTTTGGCAGTGCGGCCGTGGCGGGCTATACCATCGCCGTGCGCATCGTCATGTTCTCCATACTGCCGGCCTGGGGTCTTAGCAATACCTCGGCCACTCTGGTGGGACAGAACCTGGGTGCCGGTTTGCCCGAGCGCGCCGAAACCACGGTCTGGCACATCGCCCGTTACAATGCCTACTACATGGGTCTGGCGGCGCTGATCATGCTGCTATTCACCCGCAGCATTGCCATGTTCTTTACCGACGAACCGGAAGCCCTGGCTTACGCCATCCAGTGCCTGCGCATTTTTGCCTATGGCTATGTGTTCTGGGGTTTCGGCATGGCGATTATCCAGGCGTTCAACGGCGCCGGAGATACCATGACGCCCACCTGGATTAATATCTTCTGTTTCTGGATCGTCCAGGTACCGCTGGCTTACGTACTGGCTCTGACTTTGGAATTCGGACCGGTGGGCGTGTTCTGGGCTGTATTTGTTTCGGATATGCTCACTGGTATAGTAGGCGTCGCTTTATTCATGCGCGGCACCTGGAAGCAGCGCGAGGTTTGACCTTTCCCCATGCTTAGCTCTCAGCAGCAAATTATTACCCACGTGTCGCAATGGCTGGCCGCGGACAAACCGGTCTGGCTGTGCACGATCCTTAAAACCTGGGGATCCTCACCGCGGCCCATCGGCGCGATGATGGCCTGTACCCTGGACGGCGAACTGGTCGGCTCAATCTCCGGCGGCTGTATCGAGGAAGACTTCCTCGAGCAGCTGGGTGACGGCAGCCTCAAGTCGCGATACCAGGCGCAGGGCAACCAGCCGTTTCGCATCAAGTACGGCGTCACCGAGGAAGAGCAGGCCAGGCTGCGCCTGCCCTGTGGCGGTCAACTACACGTGCTGCTGGAATTTATCGAACCCACCGAGTCCAATCTCACGGTTTTTACGCGCCTGCAAAGCGACCTGGAAAGCCATCAGCGGGTCAGCCGTGTGGTAAACCTCGACACCGGCGAGATCTCTGCCCGGGACGAATCCAACGAAGCTGCCGTGATTATCGAAGACGGGGTCATGACGCACAGTCTCAGCCCGATGTACCGGTTGTTATTACTGGGAGCAGGGGACGTCGCCAAGTACGTCGCGGAAATGGCCCTGGCCCTGGAATACGACGTCATGCTCTGCGATCCACGTCCGCGCTACCTGGACAACTGGCACGTACCCGGCGTGGAAACCACCTCCAGACTGCCCGACGACGTGGTACGCGAGCGCTTCAGCAATCCCTACAGCGGCATCATCGCCCTGGCCCACGACCCCAGAGTGGACGACATGGCACTTATGGAAGCTCTCAAAACCGACGCTTTTTATATCGGCGCCATGGGCTCGGAACGCACCTCCGCCGCACGCCGCGAACGCCTGCCTGAACTGGGCCTCACCAAGGACGAAATCGACACACTACACGCCCCCATCGGCTTCCAGATCGACAGCAAGACCCCCGCCGAAATCGCTATCGCTATCATGGCCGAAGTCACCGCCGTCAGACACGGCGCCCTGGCCAATCAGCAGTAGACCGTTCTCGAGCCAGGGTTCCGATATTGAGTTCCCGGCAGGAAAGCAACGCCATGGATATCAAGCTGCTGGATAGCCAGCAACAGACCAGCCTCGAAACGCTGTTTCAGTCAGTATTCAGCGACTCGGAAGGGGAGGAAGAGGGGCGCGCACTGGGAGTGCTGGTATCGCAACTGGCAGCAACCATCGACAACGAACAAATCCTCTGTCTGGGTGCCTATGCAGATCAGCAGCTGGTGGCCGCGATCTTCTTCTCCCGTCTCACGGTTCCCGATCCGGTTTCCATCTACATGCTGTCACCCGTGGCGGTGCGCACCGACCAGCAGGGCAAGGGCATTGGCCAGACACTTATCAATCACGGCCTGAATGAACTGAAAACCCGAGCAGTAGACGTCGCCGTCACCTACGGCGATCCAGCCTATTACTCCCGCGTCGGTTTCCACCCCATCCCGGAAACCCGGATCAAGGCCCCACACCCCCTGTCCATGCCGCAAGGTTGGCTGGCCCAGTCCCTAAGCACAGAGCCAATCCCCACCATCAGCAAAGAACCCACCTGCGTGCCAGCCTTCAACAACCCGACTTACTGGTAAACAGGCCAGCCACCGCGCAGCAAGATAACAAGAACCGGAACGAAACCACGCTGACTAATGTATGGCGATGGTAGGTAGCGGCCAGGGGCTCATCGCAGCTGGGGTTAACCCAACATCTGCCCCACAACAAGAAGGCATCAAAAGGCCCTTCAAAGAAATCACCGAACTCTCCAAAAAAGAAACCACGCGGCCCAATGGATAGCGATGGTAGGTGGTGGGTAGGGGCCCCACGTCAGTGGGGGTTGACCCACTACCTGCCCCCACAGCCTCAAGACAACTCAAGAAAAACCCGCCGAGAAACCACACTGCCCAACGTATGGCGATGCCAGGTTTGGCCGGGGACCCACCAGTGGGGTTGAGCCGCTAACTGCATCCACAGCCTGCAGTCAGAAAAATTCTCTCACTGAACCAGCGCCAGGCGCTCGCTCCAATCAACGCTACAGAGCACTGGCGTCCCTAAAAACAACTCGCCATACTGACTAACGTCAGAATTGAAATTCCAGAACTGAGACATTTATGTACCGCAGGGCGACGATGGCCACTATGAGCGCAAGCGCTGCGACCGCAGTTTTGCTGATCGCCAGGCTAGCTCTGGCGCAAATTGATGACCCGGTCGGCCGGGTAACCATGGTGGTAGGTGAGGTTAGGGCAGAAAGATCCAACAGCAGCGTAGCTCTCGCCCGGCGTTCTGAAGTCTACAGCGGTGAATCGATCACGACCTCCGTCGATGGTCATGTCCAGTTTCGTTTGACAGACAGTTCATTGATCTCCTTGAGATGTGATAGCAGCTTCAGGATTCTTGAATTCAGTTTTCTGGATGATCCATCAGAAGATACCGCGGTTTTTCAGCTACTGCGCGGGCGAGTTCGCATGATTACAGGCGCAGTTCCCAGCAGGAACAATCAACGTTTTCGCTTGCTGGTTGGCGATTCGGAAATCAGTGTCCATGGCACTGATTTCGAAGTGTTCTTTGACCCGCTTGACCGCACTGTTTATTTGGGTGTTTATGATGGCGGAATTGCAGTTACCAATGAGCAAGGCAGTGCGGAGCTCGGTATCGACAAGGCGGAACGTTTTGCCACTATCGGGGAAGGAGAGCCTCCTGTCGCACAAACCAATCAGCCGGCTGGCTCGCTTGCCCATGATTTTCAATGCAGATGAGGCCCTCAGCCAACCCCGACTAACGCTATTCGAGCTGCCCGAAATGCGGATTACCTATCGCTGGCTTTTAATGCGCGAAGCCCAATACCACAAGGATCCGCGCTGCCAATCGTGTGGCGATGGTAGGTGGTGGGTAGGGGCCCCACGCAGTGGGGGTTGACACACTACCTGCCCCCACAGCTTCAAGACAACACAAAAAGAACCCGCCAAGAAACCACAATCAGCAAGAGAAAAAAGAAAGAAACCACGCTCACTAATGTGTGGCGATGGTAGGTGGTGGGTAGGGGCCCCACGCAGTGGGGGTTGACCCACTACCTACCCCCACAGCTTCAAGGCAACACAAAAAGAACCCGCCGAGAAACCACAATCAGCAAGAAAAAAGAAAGAAACCACGCTGCCCAATGTATGGCGATGGTAGGTGGTGGGCAGGGGCCCCACGCAGTGGGGGTTGACCCACTACCTACCCCCACAGTCTCAAGGCAACCCAAAAAGAACCCGCCGAGAAACCAGAATCAGCAAGAGAGAAAAGCAAGAAACCACGCTGCCCAATGGATGGCGATGGTAGGTGGTGGGTAGGGGCCCCACGCAGTGAGGGTTGACCCACAACCTATCCCCACAGCCCGAAGGTGACTAAAGATCGCACCACCGGGTCTCCAATCAAGGATCAGAAAACCCGGCCCAAAATCCCCCATGTGCCCGAGCCTCGACAAAATGCTCAACACATCCAGACTGAATTCATCAGGCAGTAGACTGTTCGCGTCCGGTCTCGGGTTGGAAGATATCCTCGATTCGCAGGCCAAACACTTCGCCAATCTTGAATGCCAGTGGCAGGGCTGGATCGTACTTGCCGGTTTCGATTGCGTTCACTGTCTGCCGCGACACATTAAGCTCGTCGGCAAGTTTAGCCTGCGTCCACTCCCGCTCCGCCCGCAGGACACGAATTCTATTCTTCATCAGGTGCTTACTCGTAGTTGCGAATGGCAATGACATTGCCCAACACCAGCCCGGCGGTCAGCACCAGTATCATGGCTGTGAGTGGCAACTCGGGAGCACCCGCTGCCTGCGCGACTAAATACCCAATAGCAAAGAACCAGCCGACGCCAAACCCAATGGCCAGACCCTCAAGCTGAATCCGTCTCTGCAGCTCATCCGCCATGCGCAAATACTTCATATAGGCAGAGAGCGTAAGTAAGGCTGCAAGATTCGGCGCCAGGGCTATCACCCAGACCAATGCTGCAGGTAAGTCGAGGAACTTCACGACCCAGGTGGCGACGATAATCGAGGCCGCCCAGATGATGCTGAACTGAGTCGTGCGACGGCTGTTTTTACGATCGGTTGCAGTGCCATAGCAGGCGCTGACGATCTGCCAGAAACCCAGCTTGGATGACTCCGGCGGTTCGGTGAGGTGGTGGGTCATGTCAATCTTCCCTGTCTTTATGTAAAGTTTATTTTACATTACCGGCGAAACGATTTGATGTCAAGCACCCTTTACAAAAAAACACTAGTTAAAGTTTAGCGGCGGTAGGTAGCGACCAGGGGCCCAACCCAGTGGGGTTGCCCCAATACCTGCCCCCACCCCAAGAAGACATCAAATAGCCCTTAGAAGAAATCACCAAGCCCTTAAAGAAAGAAACCACGCTGCCTAATGTATGGCGATGGTAGGTGGTGGGTAGGGGCCCCACGCAGTGGGGGTTGACCCACTACCTACCCCCACAGCTTCAAGGAAACACAAAAAGAACCCGCCGAGAAACCACAATCAGCAAGAAAAAAGAAAGAAACCACGCTGCCCAATGTGTGGCGATGGTAGGTGGTGGGTAGGGGCCCCACGCCAGTGGGGGTTGACCCACTACCTGTCCCCACAGCAATAAGGCATCAAAGGCCCTTCAAAGAAATCACCAAACTCTTCAAGAAAGAAACCACGCGGCCCAATGTATGGCGATGGTAGGTGGTGGGTAGGGGCCCACGCAGTGGGGGTTGACCCACTACCTGCCCCCACAGCTTCAAGACAACCCAAAAAGAACCCGCCGAGACACCAAAATCAGCAAGAGAAAAAAGAAAGAAACCACGCTGCCTAATGTGTGGCGATGGTAGGTGGTGGGTAGGGGCCCCACGCAGTGGGGGTTGACCCACTACCTACCCCCACAGCTTCAAGGCAACACAAAAAGAACCCGCCGAGAAACCAGAATCAGCAAGAAAAAAGAAAGAAACCACGCTGCCCAATGTGTGGCGATGGTAGGTGGTGGGTAGGGGCCCCACGCGAGTGGGGGTTGACCCACTACCTACCCCCACAGCTTCAAGGCAACACAAAAAGAACCCGCCGAGAAACCAGAATCAGCAAGAAAAAAGAAAGAAACCACGCTGCCCAATGTATGGCGATGGTAGGTGGTGGGTAGGGGCCCCACGCAGTGGGGGTTGACCCACTACCTACCCCCACAACCATAAGGCCGGATTTAAAAAATCAGAATACCAATCAGCTTACTGCTCGATCTCCCGCTCAATCCCCAACTCTTCCATCACCTCCAGGCGACGTGCCCCAGCCAGGATGCCAATAATCCCGTAGTTACCCTCGTGACAGGCATACTCATACACCGGTTCATCCAGCCGGGTAATGGGCATCTCACCGGTCCACTGTGCCGAATACACAGTCGGATCATCCACAGTAAACCCATAGATCAGTTTATCCGGACCCTCGAAGCGAAACGTTTCGATGACCGTGAGGTTTTCGGTATCGGCCCCCTGGTAGGTCTGCCAGGGATTGAAGTTTTTCGTCTCCACCACCAGGGTGTCGCCTTCCCAGCGACCAATGGAGTCGCCCATCCATTTTTGCTGCGCCGCCGAACTCAGCGAGTCGCGCTCGTCAGCGATGCGGATGATGCGCGCGTCGTGAATCATCTCCACGGTAATCACCACGTAGCCCGGCGACTGGCTGATCTGGAAGTGGCTGTTGTACATCACTGGAGTCATCACCGGGCCCGAGGAGTTGCCAAAGGACAGCAGGCAGCGCTCGCCGAGGCTGCGGCCTTCCGGGCCGTCATTGCTGCGGTTGTAGCTTGGTTCGAAACCGGCAACCCGCTCGGGAATGCGGCCGTTGGGTGGGTCGATGATGGCGGAGGTGCGGTACTCGCCGTCGATGGTGGGCAGAAACATGCCGCGGTCGGTCCAGAACAGGTCGTAGTTGCCTACTGGCGGCAGGGCCTCGGCAGCCGGCGCCGGGCGGTTCGGATCCAGGGGCTCATTGTCCTGTTCGACCTGTTCCTGGGCTTTACGTTCCAGGCGTCTGGCTTCTTCGGCGGTAAAGGCGCGCTGGTCGCCCAACTCGCGGGGGCGCTGAAACGGCATCACCGTGTTGTTACGCCAGGAGCCCTGAAAATCCGGCACGCCCCAGTGGGTGCGGGGAATGTCGTTGTCCTGCGCCATGCCAGGCAGGGCGGTGAGCAGGCCGAGGGTCAGGATAAGCGGCAATCCGGGCTGGAATTTCATTGTGCAAGCTCCATTAATTAACTTCGCCAAGCTGTTGTTATAGATATATTTTTAATTATCAGTGGTGATTGTTTTGTCTGCTAGTAATCAACTATAGCTTAGTCAGGCACTATATAAAGTGAACAGGCCAATGCCAATGAAACCAATACCGGCAGCGTAGTGCAGGTAGCGCTCGTTAATGAATTCAGCCAGCAAGCTGCCGGCCAGGACCCCCAGTGCTGACGCCACAACCAGGGCCGCCGAGGCGGCGACGAACACGGTGATTTTACTCACCTCTTTGTCGGTGGCGAATAACATGGTCGCCAGCTGCGTCTTGTCGCCGAGTTCGGCGATGAAGACCGTCAGAAAAACTGCCGAAAATATCTTCCAATCCATAGTGATTAACTCGACTCCGATAGGATCAATGACCAGTGGCCGGGCCAGGCGCATAGGCAGGCGCCAGTCCCGGCCATGGCCAGGCCTGTTCCAGCTGCCGCGCCAGACGCAGCAGCAGGGCATCCTTACCCCAACCCGCGCTGAACTGGCTGCCAATTGGCAGGCCGCGACTGTCCTGGCCCGAGGGCACAGACATCGCTGGCTGCCCGGTACCGTTGAACAGGGCCGTGTAGCCACTGTATTCCCGGTAGCGGCCCACGTACTCGCGAATATCGCCGCTGTTCATGTCCAGCCAGCCCAGCTCCGCGGTGGGCCGGTTCAGTACCGGTGACAGCAGCACATCGTAACGCTGGTGGAAGTCGGCCATTTGCAGTGCTTCGGCCGCCAGTACATCCAGGGATTGCGCATAGTCAGCAGCCGACAGCTCGCTGCCAAGCTGCGCCATTAATCGGGTGGAGGTCTCCAGCTCGGCGGTTTCCAGATTCAAATTGCGAGCCCTGGCCATGGCCGCCACCTCCTGCCAGGTGTGCAGGCAGATCAGGTTGTTCATGGCATTGGCTGCCGGCTTGAAGTCCATGGGCGGGGCGATCTCCTGCACCTGGTGGCCGAGTTCCTCGCACCGCCGGGCTGTGCCGAGGACGGCATCACGGACCTCCGGATGCAGTGTCTCCCCCAGCGGGTGTTGGGCCATGACGGCAATGCGCAGCGACATCGGCGGTTGTTCAAGACTGGCTAGATAAGAATCCGGCGCCTCGGGCAGGGGAAACAGGATCGGCTTGCGGGTGCGCAGCAGGTCAAGATAGGCCCCTGAATCCCGGACGCTTCGGCTCACCACCAGGCCGACACTCATGCCGCTCCAGCAGGCACCCATGCGCGGCTCGATGATGGTCAGGCCACGACTGGGTTTCAGACCAAACAGGCCGCAGCAGGAAGCCGGAATGCGGATCGAGCCGCCGCCGTCGCTGGCGTGGGCGGCAGGTACAATCCCCGACGCCACGGCCGCAGCGGCACCGCCACTGGAGCCACCGGTGGAATACCCGGTGTCCCAGGGATTCCGGGTGGCGCCTTTGGAGACCGGTTCGGTGGTCAGGGTCAGGCCAAATTCGGGGGTATTGGTTTTGCCCAGCACCACCAGGCCAGCGTCAAGGAAGCGCTGCACGATGGGGCTGTTGGCTGCAGGTACGTGACCCTGGTACAGGCGACTGCCTTTTTCAAACGGCTGTCCTGCCAGGGCACTGAGATCCTTGATCAGAAAGGGGAGTCCCGCAAGCGCTGAACGCTGCAGAAATGCGGCGTCGGCATCGTGTCTGGAGGCCTCGCTGCTTGCTTCGACAAAACGCTGGCTGCTGAACACATTGAGGTCAGGGTTGACCTGCTCGGCGCGGGCAATGGCGGCGCTGACCAGGTCACTGCTGCTGAACTCGCCGTCCCGCAGGCCAGCGGCCTGGGCCACGGCATCCAGAGAGAGATAATGATCGGGGTCAAGCACGGGCGATAGGCTGGCTGTTATGGAAGCGGTTGCGGAGCACGCCTAGAACACGCCCGGCGCATCGTCGTCCTTGCCCACCAGGCTGAGGCCGCCGCGTTCTTCCTCGTCCAGATCTTCATCCTCGTCGCCGTCCCGGCCCTCGGAAAGCTGGATTCGCAGCCGCAGGTTGTTCTTGGAGTCGGCGTTCTTGAGGGCTTCCTCGTAGCTGATCTTGCCTTCCTTGTACAAGCCGAACAGGGCCGAGTCGAAGGTCTTCATACCTTGCTGCTCGGATTTCTCCATTACTTCCTTGAGCTCCATGACCTTGCCCTGCTTGATCAGGTCACAGACCCGTGGGGTGCCGATCAAAATTTCGATGGCCGCACAGCGCTTGCCATCCTTGGTGGGGATCAGGCGCTGGGAGACGAAGGCTACCAGATTAAGGGACAGGTCAAGGAACAGCTGCTTGTGACGCTCGTCAGGAAAGAAGTTAATGATGCGGTCCAGAGCCTGGTTCGCGTTGTTGGCGTGCAGGGTAGACAAACACAGGTGACCGGTTTCGGCAAAGGCCAGGGCATGTTCCATGGTTTCCTGGCTGCGGATCTCGCCGATAAGAATGACATCTGGCGCTTGGCGCAGGGTATTCTTCAGCGCTTCCTCGTAGGAATTGGTATCCACACCTACCTCGCGCTGATTGACGATGCAGCCCTGGTGCGGGTGGATAAATTCCACCGGGTCCTCAATGGTGATGATGTGGCCGTCGCTGTTCTTGTTGCGGTGGTCAATGAGCGCCGCCAGCGAGGTGGATTTACCGGAACCGGTGCCACCCACAAACAGGATGATGCCGCGTTTGCTCATGATCAGCTCTGCCAGTATTGGCGGCAGGCCCAAAGACTCGGCGCTGGGAATCTCGGTCTTGATATTACGGGCGACAATGCCAATTTCGCCGCGCTGCATGAAGATGTTGACGCGGAAGCGGCCGATATCGTCATCCGCTACCGCCAGGTTCATCTCCGGATTCTGCTCAAACTCCTTGATCTGCTCCTCACTCATGATCTGGTAGGCGATTTTCTTCACCATACCTTCCGGCAGATTCTTGTTGAGCAGTGGAACCAGTTTGCCGTGGGCTTTCATGCTCGGTGGCGCGCCCGTGGTCAGGAACAGGTCGGAGCCGTCCTTTTCTATCATCATGCGGAGCAGGTCTTTGAATCCCATAGTGTGACTACCTTGTGAGCCTTGTTAGCGCGCCAGTGAGGTCCTGGTGTCGGGGTTGCTTATTCGAAGCGGCCGCCGGTATACCACTTGACCTCGGTGCTGCTGTCTTTAATAGCGTCTTTGACGTCGAGTATAAGGGCGAATAGCGCCATACGCACCAGTACGCCGTTGTCCGTTTGCCGGAAAATTGCCAAATTGGGATGTTGGTTCAAGTCGTTGTCCAATTCGTTGGCATCCTCGCGGGAATCCCGGGGCAGGGGATGCATGATGACGGTGTTTGGCTGGCAGTTACGGGTGTAAATGGCCTGGTTGAGGCGAAACCGGCCACGATACACGTCGGCTTCCAGTTTGGTGTTGAAGCGTTCTTCCTGAATACGGGTCAGGTACACGGTGTCATTGCCGTGCAGGCCTTGTTCCATGTCCTCGGTTTCCACCACTTCGTGGCCGGCATTGCGCAGGTTGCTGACGATAGCCTCAGGCATCCGCAGTTCCTGGGGTGAGATCAGGGTGAACTTGATCTTGTCGTACAGGGTCAGCAGCTGGGACAGCGAATGCACGGTTCGACCATGCTTCAGGTCACCCACCATGGCGATATGCATGCCATCGATGGTCAACTGTTTGAAGGCCAGCTCTTTTTCGATGGTGTACAAATCCAGCAGCGCCTGGGACGGGTGCTCGTTGGGGCCATCACCGCCGTTGATCACCGGTACCCGACTGGCCTTGGCAAATTCCGCGACCGCACCAACCTGGGGATGGCGCATAACAATCACGTCACTGTAGCCACTGATTACCCGTGCCGTATCGTATAGCGATTCGCCCTTGGAAATGGATGAGGCCTTGACGTCGGTGGTCTCGCGCACGTCGCCGCCGAGCAGGTTGAACGCGCAGCCGAAGCTGACCCGGGTCCGGGTGCTGGGCTCGAAGAACATATTGCCGAGAATCGCACCGTCCAGCACCTTGGTCATGCGCTGGCGCCGGGCATAGGGTTCCATGCTGTCAGCGACGCGGAAAATGGTGTCGACATCCTGTCGCTCGAACTGCTGTACGCTGAGTATATGGGCGCCGCAAAAATCCATTGGGTCTGGCGTTCCTTCTATTGCTGTGACGTTGCTAGGGTATTGCTGCAGGCTGACGTGTCCCGGCGGACGGCACCGCGGTGCCAGCGCAAATCAAACTGACTGGATACTACACCAAATGCCCCGGGCTTAGGAATTTCACTGCCGGTTCGAAGTGGTCACCCGCATCGGGTAGACTTCGGGTCTGACGGGAAGCTTCGGCAACCCCGGGCAGTCCAATAAAGCAGTCAAGTCTTCGCAGCGGGAAGGGTCTTTTGAGCGCAACTATCTACTGGTACGACTTCGAGACCTTCGGCACCGACCCCCGCCGTGATCGACCTTCCCAGTTCGCCGGGCTACGCACCGACCTCGAGCTGAATGTCATCGATGAACCGCTGACCCTGTACTGCCGACCCGCCGATGATTTCCTGCCCAGTCCGGCGTCCTGCCTGATTACCGGTATTACGCCGCAGCAGGCCCGTGACCAGGGCTTGCCGGAAGCAGAATTTATTACCCGTATCATCGAGGAATTTGCCAGGCCCAATACCTGTGTGGCCGGCTACAACAGCATTCGTTTCGATGACGAAATGACCAGGCAGCTGCTGTACCGCAATTTCTTTGATCCCTATGAGCGTGAGTGGCAGCAGGGCAATACCCGTTGGGACATCATCGACATGTTGCGCCTGTGCGCCGCGGTCCGGCCGGATGGGATTAGCTGGCCGCGGCGTGCCGATGGCAGCATCAGCTTTCGCCTGGAAGACCTGACGGCGGCAAACAATATCGATTTTGGCCAGGCCCATGACGCCCTGGTGGACGTCAAAGCCACCATTGCCATGGCCGACCTGGTACGGCGCAATCAGCCCAAGCTCTATGACTATGTGTTTGGTCTGCGCGAGAAGCGCAAAGTGGCGGCGGAGCTGGATCTGCACACCCACAAGCCGGTTGTGCATGTCTCTGGCATGTACCCGGCGGAACACGGTCGCCTGGCGCTGACCATGCCGATCTGTAAACACCCGACGAATGCTAATGGGGTGATTGTCTACGACCTGCGGGTTGATCCGCAGAGCTGGTTGCACCTGGACGTTGCCGCCCTGCGTCGCCGCCTGTTCGCGCCATCCAGTGAGCTGCAGGAAGGGGAGCAGCGCATTCCGCTCAAGACCCTGCACATCAATCGTTGCCCAATCGTCGCCTCGGCGGGGATTCTGGAGCCCAAGGTTGCACAGCGCCTGGCGATCGATCTGGACGCCTGTCGTGCGCACTGGCAGCAATTGATGGATCAGCCTGACCTGGTGTCTCGCCTGCAGCAAGTCTGGCGCGAGGAGCAACATGCTGGCGAACAGGATCCGGATTTCATGATCTACAGCGGCGGCTTCTTTGCCGATGCCGACAAGTCATTGATGCGTACCCTGCGCGGCACCCCGGCGACCGACCTCGGGCGCCTGGACCTGCCGTTTCGCGACCGGCGCCTGCCGGAGATGCTGTTTCGTTACCGGGCACGCAACTACCCGGAGACACTCAATGAAGAAGAACAGCAGCGCTGGCAGGATTTTCGACGCCAGCGCCTGCAGTCGACTGCGGTGCGCGAGCGTTATCAGCACGAGCTGGATGAAGCCTGGGAGCGGGCCGAGCCGGCGCAGCATCCGATACTGGAAGCCACCGAAGCCTATGTCGCCACGCTACTGGCGGACATCGACGACTGACGATTCCGGCATGCCGGTGGGTAATATCTGACCGGCGCAGTTAATTGCTCTGTTGCCGGTGCTACAGCCGTCATTCTTTCCCGATTCCCGGACCGTCACCTCACCCTTTAAAGGTGCCAACTGTGACACTTTGATGGCCAGTTCTGGTCAGTAATATGACAATCGCCGTTCATGCGGCCAGCCTGCAACAATTGTCATCAAAATTACATCATTCCTTCACGGCGCTGTCATGCAAGGCCGCTACAGTCATCGCCGTTGTCACTGCCGGCTGTCGGTAGAACAAAGTTTCCTCAAGATTGAGATCCACAAAGCCAGTGGCAACTTCCCACAACTGTCTGGCAGTAGCGTTATCAGCAAATACCCAGACCGTATTGATGCAACTCAGGAGAGATTCATGAGCGTACAATTTCGACGTCTCTGGCCGGTTATGATCCCGGCTATCAGCCTCGCCGCACCGGTTTTTGCCCAGCAGAACCAGGAGCAGGACCAACAAATTCAGGAAATCGTGATTACCGGCGCTGCCCGTACCTACTCGGCGCTATCCACAACACAATCCATGCGTGATCAGCAAAACCCGATCAGCTCGGTGTTGTCCACCATTGACAACCTGCCGGGCGTTAATATTACCGAAGGCGATACTTTTGGTTTTGACGACTGGTCAACCACAGTTAACCTGCGCGGCTACCAGACCAGTCTCGGGGAGCAGCAGGTAGGCACCACGATTGACGGTTTTCCGAACGGCGACTCCAACTATGGCGGCGGCGCGAAAGCCAATCGCTATATCGACAGCATGAACTCCGGCGGCGTAGAAGTGAATCAGGGCATTGCCTCGATTGATACCCGCACCACCGAATCACTTGGCGGTACGCTTAATTTCACCACCGATGATCCGACCGAAGAAGAGCGGATGCGGGTCCAGCTCACCCAGGGCGATTTCGATTCCAGCCGTTATTATGGCCGCTACGATACGGGCCGCGTGCTAAACGACACCACTCGCCTGTGGGTGTCCTTTAATCACAACGAAGCCAGCGACTGGATGGAAGGCTCCGCCCAGAATGAGCGTGATCACATGGCTGCCAAATTCATCAGCGAATTCGGCAACTACACGCTCACTGGCTACTACGCCTGGGACGACATCCACGAAGACAACTATCAGCGTCTGTTTTCTGCCGATGAATTCGCCACCAACCCCGGTTGGGATCGCCTGATCGGCGAATGGACCGATACCCCCTATATTAACCAGGTCTATCGACGCGGCTGGTCAACCCTGCGTGAGAACAACTTTGGCTACCTGAAACTGGACGCCGAACTGACCGAGGATTTCACCGCCGAAGTAGGCGTGTACAAGCACGAGATGGACGGCCGCGGCGACTGGATTCCCCCCTATATCGCCGATGTAATCGATGATAACGGCGGCCCGGAGCAAGAAATCGCAGGCAACCTGCCGATTCTCGCCAACAGTTTCGCTGGCGTAATCAATTTCGTTGATGCCAACGGCGTCGCCCTGAGCCCGACACCGGGCTGCGAGTCTTCCATCACTTTTCCTTATGGTGGTGCTGGTGCGGCTTCAGACCCGGCCTGCTACCCGTCTAACGCAATTCCGGTGCAATCCTATCGTCATACCAACTACAGCCGCCTGCGCGATGGCATCACCCTGGACTTCGATTGGGAAACCGATTTTGGTGGCGTAACCAACGTCCTGAGCGGCGGTTACTGGTTCGAGGATTCAGAGCGTGAGGAGTCGCGCTCATGGCAGAAGCTGGAAGATGCCCGTATCGGTATCGAATTCAATGCCATACCGTACTGGATTCAATACGACCGCGTGTTTCCGCGGGATACCACCATGTTCTATCTGCAGGACCAGATCATCATTGATGACCTGACCATAAGCTTCGGTATTCGCGAGTTCGACGTCGACAATCAGCGCATCGACCAGTTCAATGCGGCGAATAACGTCAGCCTCAATTCCAGCTCGGATACCTTGCTCAGCGGTGGTGCCACCTATGAGCTGCCGATTGACGGCCTGGAGCTGTTCTTTGGCTACTCCGAGAACATCAAGCCGACCCTGGACCTGGTTCTGGAACGGGAAATCACCGATGCGATCGAACCGGAAACGGCGGAGAACCTGGAGCTGGGTCTGCGTTATGTGAGCTCGCGCTTTACCGCCAGTGCGGTGATCTTCGACAACACCTTTGAAAACCGACTGGAGTTCTTCGATCCATCGGCGGCGAACAGCGGTATCCCGAACTACACCATCGGTACCACTGGCCGTTACGACAACGTCGGTGGGGTGGAGTCAGACGGATTCGAGCTGGCCGGTAACTTCGATATCAATGAGAACTTCTCCATCTATGCCTCCTACACCGATACTGACGCCGTGTACGTAGGCTCTGGCCTGGGTCCGCAAGCTGACGCTGCCCTGAATATCTTCCCGGGTAACCCGGTGGTGAATACGCCTGACTCCATGTGGGTGCTGTCACTGGACTGGAACCGTGGACCCTACCACGCGGGTCTGTCTACCAAGCGGGTGGGTGATCGTGCCGTAGAACGCACCAACTCCTGGATTGCAGACGAGTACACGGTCTCTGACCTGTATGTGAATGTCCGCGGCGAAGCGGTTGCTGACTTCCTGCAGGGCTTTGATTTCGGTATCGTGGTAAACAACCTGTTCGATGAGTCCTACCTGGGTGGTATTTCCGGTGGCGGCGCCTGGATTGGTGCACCGCGTACCGCCGCGTTCAGCGCGACTATCGACTTCTGACAGCGCCCTGCTGAGCGAAAGGTAGTTTGAAACAAAAAGCTTTTAAAAAGCTGATTTGAGCAAAAAAGGCGGCACTGGGTGCCGCCTTTTTTGTCTGTGCCTTGTTACTATTGAGAGCCGGGCAGAATCGCCAGCTACCCGACAGAACCGATCCCATACCAGCCATGTACCGGCCGGAAACCAACAGTTGGAAAAGTTGTAAATATCAATGGAGTCAGTATGAAGCGTGTATTGTTAAACCTGTTGCTGTGGTTCGGTCTGGCAACGCTATCCCTGTCAGCGAACGCCGCCGACAATGTGGTACTGATCACCTTCGACGGCCTGCGCTGGCAGGAAGTGTTTACCGGTCTTGATCGTGAACTGGCTGAGCATGAGGAATACTCTGTTCAGCAGAATGAACTGATGGACCGGTTCTGGCGTGATTCTGCCGGTGAACGGGCGCGCCGGCTGCTGCCTTTTCTGCACGGAACGGTGTTTGCCAATGGCGCTGTGGTGGGTAACCGCAATGCCGATTCCTGTGCGGCAGTAAACAACGCCTGGTACTTTTCCTACCCGGGCTACTCGGAAATCCTCACCGGCGTGGTGAACGACACGATCGATTCCAACGGCAAGATCTATAACCCCGAGCGCACCATTCACGAACTGCTGGAGCAGATGCCGGCTTATCGCGATGGCACCGGGGCTTTTGGTTCCTGGGATGTGTTTCCGTTTATTTTCAATGTGCCGCGCAGCGGCGTCCATGTGAACGCGTTTTCCCCCGAGCCGAATCCGGCCAATGATTTTGAGGAATTGCTCAATACCCTGCACAGCGATATTCCCACCCCCTGGCCGACGGTGCGCAACGATGCCTTTACCCATCACTACGCCATGTCCTGGTTTCGGCGCCAGCGGCCAAAACTGCTCTATATTGCCTACGGGGAAACCGATGACTTTGCCCATGATGGCAAATACGATGAATACATCCTCGCTGCCCACCGTACCGATCGCTTTATTGCCGAGATCTGGGAAATGATCCAGTCTACCGAGGGGTATCGCGATAATACGGTGCTGTTTGTCGGAGTCGACCACGGCCGTGGCGAGGATCCCATCGAGACCTGGCAGCACCATGCCAGCGAGCGTAGCCTGGATGGCTACATGCAGTCGCTGTCCCAGTACGAGAACGGTATTGTTGGCTCGGAAGCGACCTGGATGGCCGCGATGGGCCCGGGGATCAGCGACCGGGGTCTGATCACCACCGGCGATGATTGCCTGACCAATGACCGTATCGCCGCCACCTTGCTGGAGGTGCTGGGGCTTGATTACACCGAACTCAATCCAAACATGGGCGAGCCACTACGGGAGTTCCTGGAATGAAGACCCTGTTGTCATTCGCGCTGTTAGTCCTGGCACTGCCGCTGCATGGCCAGACACTGCAGCGCATTGCCTTCGGCTCCTGCGCCGACCAGACCAAGGATCAGTTGATCTGGACCGAGGTACTGGCGGCAGACCCGGACCTGTTTGTGATGCTGGGTGACAATGTCTACGCCGATACCGATGATCCGGCGGAGTTGCAGGCCAGCTATGCCATGCTGGCGCAGCAGCCGGGGTTCCAGCGGCTGCGTGAGACCACCGAGATTATCGCTACCTGGGACGATCATGATTACGGGCAGAACGATATCGGCGAAGACTATGTGGCCAAGACTGCATCCCGGGAGATCATGCTGGACTTTTTCGGCGTGCCCGCCGACAGCCCGCGACGCAGCCAGCCGGGTGGCATTTACACCTCCTATTATTATGGGGAACCCGGGCAGCGGGTGCAGGTAATCCTGCTGGACCTGCGCTGGAGCCGCAGCGAGCTGGTCATGGTGGCCGACCAGGAACGCCGCGATCGGCGCCAGGCAGAGGATCGCGGGCCTTACGACGCCAACCTGGCCGCTAACGCTCGCCTGATGGATGAAGCGCAGTGGCAATGGCTGGAAGCGGAGCTGCAGCAGCCTGCTGATTTGCGCATTATTGGTTCCAGTATTCAGCTGCTGGCGCAATTTACCGGCTGGGAAACCTGGGCCAACTACCCGAAAGAACGCCAGCGTTTCATTGAGTTGCTGGCACGCTATCAGCAGGAGCCGGTGCTGATCATTTCCGGCGATGTGCACTGGGCCGAGTTGAGTATGATTGAGGAGACCGCCAGTGACTGGCCGCTGGTGGAACTCACCAGTTCGGGCCTGACCGAGGAGTGGTCAGCCATCAGCCCCAATCGTCATCGCGTCGGTGCGGCCCACGCCGAGGCCAATTTTGGTCTGATCGAGATTGATTGGCAGCAGCCCTGGCCACAGTTAAACCTGATCGTTACCAATGCCGAGGGCCAGCGGCTGATTGATTATCCACTGCGCTTTCCGCCACGCTAAACTCAGGCTGTAACGTTAAGGCGAACGCTGCAAGCGAAAGGCGAACGCTGTCAGCAAGAATGGCAAGCCGAAAGCCAGCCGGATCACCCATTCGTCACAGAAACTTCAGGTAACTGTCATTCCCGCGTCACGGTTTATGGCGATACTGATCGTGACTCTCCTAGGTAGATGTCGTTCTTGCCGAGCCTGGCAACGACTATACCCAAGTCTTTGAACACCGGCCCATGGCCGGTGTTTTTTTATGTGGGCTGGCAAGTCGCGAGATCTGTTGCAGAACGTGTGTGGAAGAGGGTGCGGCGCGTGCGACACGACTCAGGTCGGTCGCTTGGCACTGGCCAGGTCGTTGCCGTCAACTGCCTCCTGAAGCGTGTCGCGATAGTGATGCAACATGCGTCTGGCCATCACCTCGGAATCCCAGCGCGCCGCGCTGCCCTCGGCGGCGGACGCCAGGCGCCGTCGTGCCTCATCGTCCCCGAGCAGCTGGATTAGCGTGTGACTAAAGTGCGCGACGTTATCGTCAACGATCTGGGCAGCTGCACAGTCGAGCAGAATATCCCGGGTACCCATGGCCGCCACCGACACCACCGGCACGCCTGCCGCCATGGCTTCCAGCAGCACCAGACCCTGGGTCTCGGTGCGTGAGGAGAACACAAACAGGTCGGCACTGTGATAGCAATCCATCAACTCGGTAGCGCGATCCAGGTAGCCCACGAACAGCACATGCTGTTCAAGCGCCATGGTTTTAACCTGTTGCTGATAGGACTTTTTGGCTGGACCCTCGCCAGCGATTACCAGGCACACCTCTGGCACACTGTGTCTAAGCTGATTAACAACCTCCAGCAGCAGGCCAATATTTTTTTCGAAGGCCACACGCGAGACGTTCAGCAGAACCTTGCGCTCCGGCCCCAGGCCAAGCCTGTTCCGAAAACGCTGACCATCACCGTGCTGAAAACGGTCACAGTGAATACCGGTGGGAATCACTTCGATGGACTGGCTGACGCCATAGCGCTGCAGTAACTCCACGATGACTGACGACGGCGCAATGATGGAGTCCGCCTGGTTGCACTGGGTTCTGGAGAAATGCCGGGCAAACTTTTTCAGCAACGCTTTGGGCAGGAACGGAATATAGTGGTACAGGTATTCCTCAAACAGCGTGTGGTAGGTGATTACCAGTGGCAGGTTGAGCAGCCGCGACAGTTTGACGCCAGCGTAGTGCGCCACGAATGGTGTATGCACGTGGATCAGGTCGAAACCCTGCCCGGCAAGGGTGGGATGCAGCCTGACTATATCGCGAAGGCGCATCATGCGGTCTTCCGGGTCGAAGGGAATGCCGCGTGACGGAATACGCAGCACGGTGTCGTCGTCGGCATATTGTGCCGGATAGTCCGGGGCAATCAGGGTCACCTCGTGGCCGAGTTTTTCGAACTCGCCCTTGAAGGTTTGAATGGACGTTGACACACCGTTGATGCGTGGGAAGTACACATCAGAAATCATCAGAATGCGCATTGCTCTAACACGCTCCGTATAAGGTTTGCTTGCGATGGGGTGGCCGTGATCAGGCAGCCTGTCGATCGGCTTCAGCCTCAACGTCGTCCTGGTCGATGGTGAGCTGTCGCTGCTGTTCTTCCAGTTTTGCCCAGTGCACCAGTTCCAGCTCGCCGTTGGCATGTTCGAACATGGCAGTGCAGCTTTCCACCCAGTCACCGTCGTTGCAGTACAGCACGCCATCGATGTCGCGGATTTCGGCATGGTGGATGTGGCCACAAACGACGCCGTCCACTTCGCGCTCTTTGGCAAAATGCGCCAGGGCTTCCTCAAAACTACCGATATAGCTAACCGCGTTTTTGACCTTGTGTTTCAGGAAGGCCGCCAGCGACCAGTAGGATAGATTGAACAAATTGCGAAAGCGGTTGACGAAGTGATTGAGACTAAGCAGTTTCTCATAGGCCCAGCTGCCAAGATTGGCCAGCATCGGACTGTGTTTGATCACCAGGTCGAATTCGTCGCCATGCATGATCAGCAGTTTTTTACCATCGGCGGTGGTATGCACGTAATCCCGGTGAATCTCCAGGTTGCCGAACACGTGCCCGACGCAGTCACGCATTTCTTCGTCGTGATTGCCCGGTACGTAGATGACCTTGGTGTTGTGCTTGGCCTTGCCGAGGATTGAGCGGATCACGTTGGTGTGAGCCTGGGGCCAGTAGGGCGATTTCTTGATGCTCCAGAAATCGATGATGTCGCCTACCAGAAAGAGATAGTCGGTTTCGACGGAGTGCAGGAAATCCAGAAGCTTGTCGGCCTGGCAGCCTTTGAAGCCCAGATGCACATCGGATATCCAGACACTGCGCACACGAATCGGTTTCTTTTTGGCCATGAGGGAACCTGCTTGGTGATTGACTGTGTGATTGGCGTTATGGAAATTGTCGGCGCAGCCTAACGGGAATTTATTACGGGTCGGTTAAGTTTGCGTGAAGTATTTGTGACAGCGCGGCGCGGCAGGGCGGGGCTGTTAACGGTCCGGTTCGCCAGCCTTTCCGGGCTGTGCTCCAGGTCGCTTCCGGTACCAAAATGACAGTGGAAAAGCTACAATCTGCAGCCCTTCGCAGGCAGCTAGACTCTGCAGGAAGGAAGCCGGCCAACACGCTGAATTGGCTCTGAAATCAAGGATATTGGGATTGCCCGCAAGTGGATAAATTCAAGGACATCAGACCGTATCTGGATCACGAGATTCGTCCGGTGCTGGATAATCTCATTAACGACCGGGAGTTTCTCACCAGCATTGCCAGCTTTTATTATCCGCGCCTGACTCGCTGGCTACCGGGGATAATGCGCCGTGCGGCCCACACCAAACTGCGCGGCCAGGTGAGTGGCGTCCATGATGTGGCATCGATGCAGGATGTTATTGCCGGCTACATGGACAAGATGATCCAGGACACCACCACCCGGCTTACCCATTCCGGCCTGGAAAACCTGCAGGCCGGGCGTCACTATCTGTTTATCAGCAACCATCGCGATATCGCCATGGATCCGGCGTTCGTGAACTACATGCTTTATCACGCCGGCTACAGCACCCTGCAGATTGCGATCGGCGATAACCTGCTGAAAAAACCGTTTGTTACCGATCTGATGCGCCTGAACAAGAGCTTTATTGTGCGCCGCTCATTAAAAGGCCGTGACTTGCTGCGCTCGCTGATGCTGCTGTCAGAGTACATTCACTACTGTGTGGCCAACGATCAGAATGTCTGGATTGCGCAGCGTGAAGGGCGTGCCAAGGACGGTATCGACCGCACCGATCCGGCCCTTTTGAAAATGCTGGCCATGGGACGGCGCGACCTGCCGCTGGGGGAGTCACTGTCGGCGCTGCATATCGTGCCGGTTGCCATCTCTTACGAGTACGATCCCTGCGACCGCCTCAAGGCCGAAGAGCTCTACCAGATTGCCTCCAGCGGCAGTTTTGAGAAAACCGACGACAGCGATATCCAGTCAATTGTTACCGGGATGATCGGTTTCAAGGGAGACGTGCACGTGGCATTCGGTGAGGAACTGAAGCTCGACAGCGACGAGCCGGGCAGCATCGCCGCGGCTATCGATACCCAGGTGGTGAACAATTACGTGTTGCGCGAAGCGAATTTCATTGCCGTGCAGTACCTGCAGCAAAAGGGCGAGGTGCAGGTGGCCGAAGGGTCCGAAGGCGACGCCATCAGGCAGGGCATTGCGGACATCACCGCGGACAAACGGGCAGCCTTCGAGCAGCGCCTGGCGGGGATCGATCCGCTGTGGCAAACCCACTTCCTGTTCAGCTATGCCAACCCGGTCCTGAATCGCTACCAGCCGGATCAGAAGTCAGCACTTTCCTAAATCAGCCGCCGTAGCACCTGCTCCAGGCGCGATTGCAACTGCTTGCGTGTCTCGCCGCCCAGCGGTCCGATACAGCGCATCAGCAGTCCGGTCTGCTGGGCGTAGCGCTGATTTTCTTTGGCCGTGGGCCGGGACTGGCCGAAACCGTCCTGAAGCTGCTTGAGCTGGATCTGCATGCGCGTGCCCTGGTCGGACTCCGGGCTGTCGACTCCGGCACGGATTTCCGCGTCGATACACAGCGTGCGCAACTCGGTTTCTGCCTCCCGGGCCTGTTCGGCGAGGCTATCCGGTGCGGCCAGTGCGCTGCGGCGCGCTTCCAGTCGAGCCACCAGTTGTGGTTCGCCGATGTTATCCAGCGCCTGCCAGGTGGCATCATCCAGCGCTGCAGATTGTCCGGCGGCGGAAGCCCCGTTCAGCAGGGTTTGTTCCACTGGCTCCAGTTGCGCCAGCAGTGCTTCAAGATTGTCCCTGAGGGCCTGGGTCTTTTTGTCGGGCAGGGCACGAAAGCGGCCGTCGATGCGCCGCTTGACGTCGTTGAAGCGGTCCACCAGCTTATTGCGGGCACCGCGGCCCTGGGCGTTCAGGGTGGCGTTGAACTGGCGCGCCAGTTCGTGAAAGTCGCTTTTGGCCTCGCGCAGTGCCGCATCGTCCAGCGCCAATACCTGGTCCAGTTTGTCCAGCAACGCCCGCAGTTCGGTTTCGGCTTGCTGCTGCTCCTGCTTGCGGGCGGCCGATTCCTGATCGCGCTGGGCGAAGATCTGATCACAGGCCTTGCGAAATTCTGCCCAGTAGTTTTTGTCTTCCTTGAAGCTGCTGGGCCCAATGTCCTTCCACTGGCGCTGCAGCCGTTTTGCTTCCTGCATCGCCTGGCGATTGTCGTCCAGTTGCGTGAGCTTGACCGCCTCGGCAATCAGCGTCTGTTTCTGGGCAGCATTGTCACGGGCATGGGATTTGCGCAGTTTGCGTAGTTCATTCAACAGCCCGTAATAGCGTTTCTGCAACGGCTTGATTTTGGCTTGTTCAACCGGGGCGTACTTCTTCCAGGTCTTGTCGCTGCTGGCCAGCAGTTTATTGATAGCCGCCACATCCACGGCGTCCCGGTCGATTTCGGCAAGCTGTGCTTCGAGTTTGTCGCACAGGGCACGGCGCTGCTGCAGGTTGTCTGCCATGAGCTGCTTGCGCTGTTTGAAAAATTCCTTGCAAGGTTCGTAGGCCTGGTCCGAGACTTTCTTGAATTCCGCCCAGAGCTTGTCGTTGTCGTTGGAGCGCCCCAGGGCTTTCCAGTCCTTGTGCATTTTGCCGATCTGGCGATTCAGATCCTGCGGAGCGATTTTTGCGTCCACCAGTTGCTGCATGCGGCCAATCAGCTCGCGCTTCTTCTCGGTGGCGGCAAAGATCTTCCAGTCGCGCAGTTCGTCCAGCTGGCCTTTAAACGGGCCGGTAAGTTCCTGCAAGGCATCGCGGAGCTTGCCGCTGGTATTGCTGATATTGCCCTGGATCTTGTCCCAGGTGGGCAGGGCCTGTTCGGATTTGCCGTCTGCCAACGCTTGCTGCAGGGTCGCGACCAGGGCCACGGTCTTGTCGTGTAGCGCCTGCTGGTGCTCAAGATTGCGAGTCACCAGTTCGTTGACATGGGTGTCCAGGGTATCGGCCAGCTGGCGCAATTCAGTCTGCTCCGCGCCGATTGTCTTGCGCAGCTTGTGCAGCCGGTTGCGCAGGTTGTTCAGCCTGGCGCTGTGTTTGTGGCTGAGCTGTTCGGCTTCCGCCTGCAGTTTCAGCAGGGTGTCCCGGTCGGCGACAACCGGAGCCGGATCCGCTGGCTTGCGGTCCGCGCCGGCAGTTGTCGGGTTTTGACCGGCGCTCTCGATAGCCGCTGCCGCAGCATTGGCTGTGGGTTTGCTGGTGTCGGGACTGGCACTTTCAGCGCCTTCGGCTGGCTCGGTGCCTGGGGTGCTGGCAACGCTCTCCGGCTTGTCAGTGCTGATAGCCTCAGCACTCTCAATACTGTCACTAGTTCCAGCGCTCTCAGCCTTGGCAATGCTTTCAGTCTCTGAACCTGCCGCATCCGTTGGGCTGGCAGCGCTGGCTTGCGTTTCTGGCTGCGCGGCTGCTGCTTCTGTGGGGGCAGCGGGACCAGAGTTGGCCATGGCTGGCTGGTCTGCTTGCACTGCGGCTTCTTCTACCTGATCCGGAGAATTACTGGTCATAGGAACGTGCCGGGCTGCGGGATTGGGTGCAGGGGAATGAATGAGTCGTGCATTTTATCAGAACTTCATTCGCGATCACCAAAAAAGACCAGTCGGTGTTGATTGAGCACTAATCAATGGACCGCTGTGGCGGGTGTTTGTCGATCACAGTGCTACAATTATCAGCATGTACCTATCGCCAATTCATCCAGCCGGTCAGTCCCGGATCACTGTCGTAAACCAGCCCGGGTGGCCGCGTCACTGATGCTGTCCGAGAGCCTCAAAAAGCAGATCCAGTCAGTCTACAGGCAGCAACTGGAAGCGCGAGGGTTGACCTCGCGCTACGGGCAGCGCCAGATGATTGCCGAGATTGCCAACAGTCTGGCCAGCCTCAATGCCGACGCGACCGCTGATGGCAGTGCCAGCGAGAGTGCCAGCGAGAGTGCCAGCAAGAGTCCCGGCAAGAGTGCCGACGCACCACACCACAGCCCCGTTTGTGTCGTGGAAGCCGGCACCGGCACTGGCAAGACCCTGGCCTATTTGCTGGGCAGTATTCCGGTGGCAAAAGAGAAGAAACTCAAGGTGGTGATTGCCACCGCGACGGTGGCTTTGCAGGAACAGGTCATGGGCAAGGACATTCCGGAGCTGCTGCAGGGCGCGGATCTGGAGTTCAGTTTCGCCCTGGCCAAGGGCCGGGGGCGGTATTTGTGTCTGGCGCGCCTGGACAACCTGTTGCGCGGCAATGACAGCGCCCAGGCCATGGCCGATCTCTATGGTGAAGACCTGGATACTTCCGGGGCTGGCTATGGCTCTGACACCAATGACAGCAAACTCTACACTGACATGCTCAATGCCATTAGCGCCGGTGACTGGCAGGGTGATCGCGACGACTGGAAGATTCCGCTGTCCGAGCGGGAGTGGCGACCGGTTACCGTGGATAATGCCGGCTGCAGTGGCGCCAGGTGCAGTCATTTCCGGAACTGCTGCTTTTACCGGGCCCGTGACAACCTGGCCAGGGCAGACTGCATTGTCACCAATCACGACCTGGTGCTGTCCGATCTGGCTCTGGGAGGCGGGGTCATCCTGCCCGAACCGGAAGACACCATCTATATTTTTGACGAGGCTCATCATCTGCCGCTGAAGAGCAATACCCATTTCGCCAGCTTCACCCAACTGCGGGCAACCGCCAGCTGGCTGGAACGCTGCGAAGGGATTGCCGAACGCCTGCACAAGGATGAGTTCATTGACGGCAAGGAGCGCCAGTCGCTCACCGGGCTGGTTCGCCAGTTGCGTACCGATCAGAGCCAGGTGCGCGCACTGTTGGAGCAGGTGCTGGATTCCAGCGACAGCCTGGAGCAATACGACAGCCGCAGCCAGCATACCTTCGCCGCCGGACAGGTCCCGGAAGCGGTGCAGGACGCAGCCGAGAACCTGGCCAATGGCTTCAGCCGCTTTAGCGCAGAGCTGGAACGGGCATTGGAGCGGGTGCGGGATGAGCTGGAAGATAACGATGACAGCAAGCGGGTGGAGCTGGCGGAACAGTGGTCACCGCTGCTGGGCAGCACCGCGAAACGGGCTGCGGCGAATCTGGCTCTGTGGCGCAATTACGCAGCGACTGACCCGGAGGGTCGGGCCCCCAACGCCCGCTGGCTTAGCCTGAGCGAGCAGGACCACGAACCGGAGTTGCTGGTGGCTGCCAGTCCGGTGCTGGCGGCGGATAATCTGCAGGAAAACCTCTGGCAGCGCTGTGCGGCCGCGGTGTTGACCTCGGCGACGCTGTCGGCGCTGGGTAATTTCGATATGCTGCGCATGCGCGCCGGCTTGCCTGAGCATACCCGCTATCTCAGTATTCCCAGCCCGTTCGACTTTGCCAATGCGGCGCGGCTGATGGTGCCGCGGCTGAACTGCCTGCCGACCGACAACCCGGGGCACACCGAGGCCCTGATCCGGGCCATTCCCAAGCTGCTGCCCGAGCAATGTGCGGCGCTGATGCTGTTCGCCAGTCGCCGCCAGATGCTTGAGGTGCTCGATGGTCTGCCGGGGGAGTGGCAGGACCGGATACTCTGCCAGGATGACTATCAGAAAGCCCAACTGCTGAAATATCACAAGCAGCGGGTGGACGCCGGTGAGGGCAGCCTGATCTTCGGGCTGGCCAGTTTTGCCGAGGGCGTAGATTTGCCCGGGCACTACTGCACCCAGGTGCTGATCGCCAAAATACCGTTCGCAGTACCCAATGATCCCATCGAGATGACCCTGGCAAACTGGATCGAGCAACAGGGCAGGAACGCCTTTATGACCCTGGCGGTGCCGGATGCCGCGTTCCGCCTGGTGCAGGCCAGCGGCCGGTTGTTGCGCAGCGAGTCGGACAGCGGACAGATCATCCTGTTCGACGAGCGCATTGTCAGCAAGCGCTACGGCAAGCAGATCCTTGAGTCCCTGCCGCCCTACAGTCGGGATATTTTTACCTGGGAGCTCAGCGCCTGACTGGCATTCGGCAGTCGCAGCAGCCGGTGTTTTTCAGTGCGGTCGATGGGTTTTTTTCCTTCCCTTGTTCCGGGTAAACCCGTAGCCAGCTGCGGCGCCGATGGCGGCGCCGGCCAATGCGGTCAGCGGCACACTGCCCATTAGCGGACCAATGCCGATTCCGACCATTAATCCGGCGGTAATGCACAGCGCATAGGTGCCTTGTATCGCATTTTTATTCGCTTTTTTGGACGGTTTTGTAGACATAGTGTTAAGCAACCTCTGAGCAATTCTACCGAAACTGCGGCATGCGTCGGCCTGTCAAGGCGCGGCAACGAAGCCTGTGGGCTGGTCTGGAGGCCCC
Organism: uncultured Pseudohongiella sp.; assembly: GCA_965212375.1. Classification (GTDB taxonomy): domain Bacteria; phylum Pseudomonadota; class Gammaproteobacteria; order Pseudomonadales; family Pseudohongiellaceae; genus UBA9145. The sequence continues at coordinate 1,416,406 of OZ243108.1, forward strand.
GCAGAGCACCGGTAGAATTGCTCAGTGGTTCCTCAATCTAGCGTGCCGGCGGTGCGTCAATAGCAGCAACAGGCGTGGTGCCGGCGTTCACCTGTCGCGCGGAATAGATAACCGTACTCAGCCGCGAGTAGCGCTGCGGATCGACTGCACTGTTGCCGATGGCGTCGGCCACTTCCATGCCTTCCACTACCTGGCCGATCACCGTGTATTTCCCGGTCAGGGTAGGTTCATCGTCCAGGGCAATGAAGAACTCACCGCTGTTGCTGTTTGGGCCGCGGTTGGCCAGGGCAACAATGCCACGCTGAATCGGTCTGGTCTGGATAGTGTTCTGGTAGCGATAGCCCTGCAGCTGGTAAAGCGCTTTTACGGTCAGCGACTGCAGGCGGTCCAGCACCTGGTACTGGCGGTTTTCCAGCACCTCCGGCGAGGTGATGGCGAGATCGGCATACAGGGGAGCCAGCACCTGCTCTTCGAACACCTGGCGATTGGCTACCCCCAGCAGATCATTAAAACTGCCGTCCTCGTGCATCACCGGCTGCTGATCCAGGCCGAGGCTGTCGGCATTAATCTCGTCAGCCAGTGGTTCGCCCGGATCACCAAGCGGATGATTGACCGCCGCGCCAGTCTGAATGACAAATCCGGGAACGACGCGATGAAAGCGCATGCCGTCGTAGTAGCGCGGCTGAAAACTGAAGCCGTTGACCGGATCTTCTATCTCCACTTCTCCGCGCACCAGGCCAAGAATACGACGCACATTATTGGGCGCCTCGTCGGGCAGCAGTTCGATGAAAATATCGCCGCGCGCCGTGTCCAGCTGGATCAGCGGGTTGTTCGGGTTTTCCATGGCCTGTAGCGCAGATTCTACATCGGCACTGACCAGGTTTATCTGGCCGACAATACTCAGCCAGAGAACAACTGTAAGGCGTATCGCGGAAGTGCCGCGCGAAACAGCCAGACAGTGGAAAATCTTACTGCAGCAGTTCATGGTCACTCGGCAGGTTCTTGGAGATCCAGATTGCCAGCTTGTGGCGGATATTGGGCATGGTGTCGTCCTGGCTGGCCAGGGGCTGAATTACCTGGTCCTTAACCAGCAGCAAATAGATAGCGCGGGCTTTCATATCGGCGTGATCGGTGGCTTCAAATTTGCCAGCACCTCGAGCTTCGAAGTAGCGGCTACCCACCCGCAGCGCCTCGCGCAGCAATCCAGCCTCGTTCTTCAGCTTTTTCATAGCGGCCATCCAGTCCGGGCATCTGCCGGTCAATGCGTGTAATTACTTATATGATCAAGAGTGTAGGAGGAAAGCGTCGCGGGTTGCAATAACAGGGGATCGATTACCAGCAGGGGCGGTTCAAGTGTGAATGCCAGGTTAGCGATTCAGCTCCTGCAGCCGGGCCAGGTCGGCAGGGGTGTCGATGTCATGGAGAATGGCGGCATCGTCAATCGCCAGGCGCTGCAACGCCTCCGGGTGCAGCTGCACCACGGCGCGGCCGCCGCTGTCGCCCTGGAGGGTCATCAATTCGGGAAAGAACTGCCGGCCAAAACCTACCGGGTTCCCAGGCTTGCCCCCGTACTCAGGAATGACAATGCGGTCCGCGCGCAGGGCGTCGGCGATGCTGCCATAGGTGTCGGGTTTGATAAAAGGCATGTCCGCCAGGCACACCAGGCAGGAGTCCCAGGACTCCACCAGGCTGATGCCATACGCCAGGGTAGCGCCCATCCCGCGTTCGGCCTGGTCGAATATCTGCAGCGAGTCGCAGTGCTGAATTAACGCCTCGGCCAGTTCCGGGCGGGTGACCACGACCACCTCATCCAACGCCTGCTGCAGGTTGTTCAGGGTCTGGGCAAAGACTGTGGTTCCGGAGTTGAGTTCGGCACACAGTTTGATGCTGCCGAAGCGATTGCTGAAACCGGCAGCGAGCAACAGAGCGCCCTGTAGGGAATTGCTAGCCATTGGCCCACCGTCTGGCGGACTGCTGGCAGTGCGATGCAAAAAACGTGTTCACTTGAGGTGGAAATCGGAAGGGAAAAGATGACCGTTGCCGCGTGTGCGGCAACGGGTCAGATGCACCGTACAAGAGTCGCCCGGCAGGCTAGTGCAGGGTCTTGTCGGTCTTGTCGGATGGCTCTGGCTCATGCTGACGGATTTCAACGACAAAGCTTTCAGGTTTTTTATCCGCCTGGGTCTGCTGGGCGTTCACCACGTCCTGACGGGTAGGCGCCGTGACTTCAGGCTGCCGGTCGGCAGGCACTGCTGCCTGCTCCTGTTCAGCCGTGCCGTCAGCGGTAACGCCAGCGGCAGACTGCTGGTCGGCCACCTTGGCCTGGAGCTGCTCGCTGAGATGCTGGCGCAAACGATTGACAACACTGGTCATGACTTCAATCGTCTGGCTCAATTGCTCCAACGTCACCAGAGTGCGTTCCGGGTCGTTATCGGCGTGCTTGTCTTCACTCATCGCAAGATACCTCGTTGCTGCTGACTGGTTTTCCGAAACGCATTGGTGCTGACCTTCAGTCCCAAGACAGCGCGCCCCCTGTTTGATACTCAATCACGCGAGTTTCAAAAAAGTTTTTCTCTTTACGCAGGTCCATGATCTCCGACATCCAGGGAAACGGATTGGACACGCCAACAAACTGCTCTTTAAGGCCAATCTGGACCAGGCGTCGATTGGCAATGAACTGCAGGTACTCTTCCATCATCGCGGCGTTCATGCCCAGTACGCCGCGCGGCATGGTGTCGCGAGCATATTCGATTTCCAGCTGGGTAGCCTGGAGAATCATCTGGGTGGCTTTCTCTTTCATGTCCTCATCCCACAGGTGCGGGTTTTCCAGTTTGATCTGGTTGATCATGTCGATGCCAAAATTCAGGTGCATCGATTCGTCACGCAGAATGTACTGGAACTGCTCGGAGGTGCCGGTCATCTTGTTGCGGCGACCCATGGACAGGATCTGGGTAAAACCGCAGTAGAAGAAAATACCTTCCAGGCAGCAGTAGAACGCAATCAGGTTTTTCAGCAGGTCCTTGTCGGTTTCCGGCGTACCGGTATTAAAGGTTGGATCGCTCAGTGACTGGGTGTACTTCAGACCCCAGGAGGCCTTCTTCGCGACCGAGGGAATCTCGTGGTACATGTTGAAAATTTCGCCCTCATCCATGCCCAGTGATTCGATGCAGTATTGATAGGCATGGGTATGAATGGCTTCTTCAAAAGCCTGGCGCAGAATGTACTGGCGACACTCCGGGTTGGTGATCAGGCGATAGATCGCCAGTACCAGGTTGTTGGCCACCAGTGAATCGGCGGTCGAGAAAAAGCCCAGATTGCGCTTGACGATTAAACGCTCGTCGTCGGTCAGCGCACCGGGAGTTTTCCACAGCGCGATGTCGGCGTTCATGTTCACTTCCTGGGGCATCCAGTGGTTGGCGCAGCCGTCCAGATATTTCTGCCAGGCCCAGTCATACTTGAAAGGCACCAGCTGGTTCAGGTCGGCACGGCAATTGATCATGCGCTTGTCGTCTACCGCGACGCGCTCGGCGGTGCCTTCCAGCTCTTCCAGCCCGGCCTCAACGTCCAGGTCTTTCAGGTCATCAATAGCCCGCTGCAGGGCATCGGCATTGGCCTGCTCTTCATCGGACTCGAGATTGGACTCGAAGCTGGCAGCCGGGGCCTGTGGTTCCGGTGCAGCCGGTTTGATTGGCGCGACCGGTGCCGGTTCGCGCTTGGCCTCTTGCCCGGACTCCTGTCCAGACTCCTGCCGGGGCTGGGCGACAGGAGCGGGTTTGTCTTCCTGATGAAATTCGTCCCATGACAACATAATACTTACCTCAAATTCTGTTCAGTTAGTTACTTCGCGTCTGAATTAGGTTGGATCCTTGTTTGATCCTGCGTCCGATAAATCCTGCCGACGCTTACTGGCAGGCTTCGCAATCCGGATCGTCCAGCGAGCATGCCTGGGGCACCTCGGCGGGGGCCGAACCGGAAGACACCTTGTTTAGCTTGTTGTCGGCCACGGTGGATTTCTCCGTTGTGGTTGCGGCCAGGGCACGCAAGTAGTAGGTGGTCTTCAGGCCGCGCAGCCAGGCCATCTTGTACATGATGTCCAGCTTGCGACCACTGGCCCCGGCCACATACAGGTTCAGGGACTGAGCCTGATCGATCCACTTCTGGCGTCGGCTGGCAGCTTCCACCAGCCACTGTGGCTCCACCTCAAAGGCGGTGGCGTACACCTGCTTGATGTCGGCCGGAATGCGGTCGATTTTCTGCACGCTGCCCTCGTAGTATTTGAGGTCATTGACCATGACCTCGTCCCACAGATTGAGCCGCTTGAGATCGTTGACCAGAAACGGGTTCACCACGGTGAACTCGCCAGACAGGTTCGATTTCACATACAGGTTCTGGTACGTGGGCTCAATGGACTGGGAGACGCCGCTGATATTGGCGATGGTGGCCGTCGGTGCGATAGCCAGCACGTTGGAGTTGCGCATGCCGTGCTCCCCGATGCGCTGGCGCAGGCTGTCCCAGTCCAGACGGGTATCAAAATTCACATCCAGATACTCGTCGCCGCGAACTTGCTTCAGCATTTTCAGCGAATCGATCGGTAGAATTCCCTGGTCCCACAGTGAACCGGTATAGGATTCGTACTTGCCGCGTTCCTCTGCCAGCTGCGACGAGGCATTGATGGCGTAGTAGCTGACCATCTCCATGGACACATCGGCAAACTCCACCGCCTGGTCCGAGGCATAGGAAATGCGCTGCTTGTAGAGGGCATCCTGGAAGCCCATGATGCCCATGCCCACCGGACGATGCTTGAAGTTGGAATTCCTTGCCGCGTCGACCGAGTAGTAGTTAATGTCGATGACGTTATCCAGCATGCGCACTGCAGTGGTAATGGTCTTTTCCAACTTGTCGCTGTCGATGCCGTTTTCGGTGACATGGTTGACCATGTTCACGGAACCCAGGTTGCACACCGCCACTTCGTCGGCACTGGTATTGAGCGTGATCTCGGTACACAGGTTGGACGAGTGAATAGTGCCCACGTGCTGCTGCGGGGAGCGCACATTACAGGCGTCCTTGAAGGTAATCCAGGGATGACCGGTCTCGAACAGCATGGAGATCATCTTGCGCCACAGGGCCTGCGCCTTGATGGTCTTGGTGGGCTTGATATTGCCAGCGCGAGCCTGCTCTTCGTACCTGACGTAGGCTTCCTCGAAAGCGCGGCCGTGCAGGTCGTGCAGATCGGGGACCGTGTTGGGCGAGAACAGCGTCCAGTCCTGGTCATTCAGCACGCGTTTCATAAACAGGTCAGGAATCCAGTTGGCAGTGTTCATGTCGTGGGCGCGGCGACGATCATCACCGGTGTTCTTGCGCAACTCGAGAAACTCCTCGATATCCAGGTGCCAGGTTTCCAAATAGGAACACACGGCACCTTTGCGCTTGCCGCCCTGGTTTACGGCAACGGCGGTGTCATTGACCACTTTCAAAAACGGCACGATGCCCTGGGATTTGCCATTGGTTCCCTTGATATGGGCGCCCAGTGCGCGCACCGGCGTCCAGTCGTTGCCCAGGCCGCCAGCCCATTTCGATAGCATGGCGTTGTCGCGTATTGCCGAGTAAATGCCGTGCAGGTCGTCCGGTACGGTGGTCAGGAAGCAGGATGAAAGTTGCGGGCGCAGGGTGCCGGAATTGAACAGCTGTGGCGTGGAGACCATGTAGTCGAAGCTGGAAATCAGGTTATAGAACTCAATGGCGCGCTCTTCCCGGTTTTCCTCGTTGCTGGCCAGACCCATGGCGACGCGCATGAAAAATACCTGCGGCAGTTCGAAGCGTACCCCTTCACTGTGAATGAAGTAGCGGTCATACAGAGTTTGCAGGCCGAGATAGGTAAATTGCTGGTCGCGATCAGCCTTCAGTGCTTCACCCAGGACGTCCAGGTCAAACTCCAGCAGGTGCGGGGACAGCAATTCCAGCTCCACGCCTTTCTCTATATAAGGCTTGAGCGTGGCGGCATAGCGATAGTGCATTTCCGACTGGGTGGCAGCATCGGTAATGCCGAGGAAACCCAATGCTTCTGAGCGCAGGGTGTCCATCAGCAAACGTGCGGTGACATAGGAATAATTGGGATCTTTTTCCACCATGGTGCGCGCAGTCATTACCAGCGAGGTACGCACGTCGTCCATTTTGACGCCAGGGTAGAGGTTCTTCAGCGTCTCGTCGTAAATAGTCTGTGCACAGACATCGGTCAGTCCCTCACAGGCTTCATTGATCACCGTGCGCAGGCGCTCGGTATCCAGCGGCCCTTGTTGGCCGTCATCCAGGGTCACCGGGATTTCCGGTTGCCGGGGCTGGTCTGCGGCGCGCTTCTCTTCACGTAGACGGGCGTGTTCATTCCGGTAGATGACATAGCTGCGGGCAATCTTGTGCTCGCCGCTGCGCATCAGCGCCAGCTCTACCTGATCCTGAATATCTTCAATGTGAATGGTGCCGCCTGAGGGCATGCGCCGCTTGAAAATCTCAGAGATGGACGCGGACAGTTGCGCGACCGTTTCGTGAATACGCGATGAGGCGGCGGCGTTGCCACCTTCCACAGCCAGGTAGGCCTTGGTTATTGCCACGGTGATCTTCGATTCATCGTAGCTGACCACGGCCCCGTTGCGCTTGATAACGCGCAGCTGACCGGGCGCCGTTGCGGCTACCGATGAGTTGTCGTTACTGCGGGTGGTGGTGGTGCGCGGTGTGCCCCCGGTGGTTTGTACATCAGTTTGCATTGTTGACTCCGAATTCTGCTTGTATCCCCCAGTATCAACTGGTGAAGCGGTATTGTTATCTGCTGACTACGCAAGGCGGCTACGGTTGGCCAGCCTCATCAGCTGCGATTGCGGTCCCTGGCTTGCAAAGCGTTTGCAACGTCAATCCGGGCTGCTGCCTGGAATCAGGCTTCATGAAAGCCTGGCGTGCGAAATGCCTTGCGCGACATACCCTGAACAAATGTCAGTTGGGCCGCTTCGTGCCGCGCTGGTTTGTCTGTTGCGGTGACCCTGCCTGTTGGCAACAAACCCGGTGCGGCTATTGTCCTGCTGTGTTGCTTATCCTTTTGGTGTACTGCGTATTTGGTTTACTGCGTACTGCTCTACTGCGCGTCGATGTCCTGCTTGTTGTTATTGTTATTGTGGCCGTTCGCCCGTGACTGCTGAGCAAGTTGCGGCTTTTCCTGCGTCGTGCAGCCGGTTGTGTTCCTGCTGTTGTGGCTTGGTGGCGTCCTTTGCTACGGCTTTGGACTTCGTGTCCTGGTTTCCTTTTTACCTTTTTCTTTTTTTTATTCCCTTTAAGTCCTTTATTCCCTTGTGCTCCCTTGCTGTGCGCTTCGTTCGGGCCGTTCTGGCAGCCAATGGCCGGCCTGCCAAACTTACCGGCTGTTGCTGGCCGGAGCTGGCTGCGAGCCTGCCTGGTCAGCTAACTGCCTGACCGGCGTCGTGCAGACTGCGCCGCTAACGACTGCCTGAATTTACCGTGGCGCCGACCAGGGTCGCCGCTGTCTGGCTGGAACTGGTGTCGCCGCCTGTGGTGGCGGAAAGAGTTCCGACTGGTGCCTGGCGTGAGAAACCTGGTTCAGCGTCACTTTCTCTTGCCTTCAATCACCGTCGATTGCTTTCAAGCACCTATTACCAGGCACCTATTACCAAGCACCAAGCACCAAGCACCAAGCACCAATTACCGATTAGCAATCACCAATCACGTTCGCTCGGCGCCAACCACTCCAATCAACCCGGGTAAACCGGGCCAGACAGCGTTTCAGCCATATACTATATATTGTGTTTTTGGCGCCGGACTTTAATTTTTTTTCACGGCATTGGTGTTGCGTGGAAATGGTCCTGACCCCAGACCCGGAATCTGCCGTCCTGGCGAGATCCCGATTACCTGCTTTGCGTCTTGTTTATGTCGTTGTAGTCGCTATAACTGCCGGAAAATGTTCTGGTTTCTGCATTGACCAGAGTCCGGGAGTCGCCCTTGATTTACAGGCGGACAATACAATATATAGACAAGCTGCAAATCTGCAGCACAAGATAAAGCGCTAAACAGGGGTTTGCAAGAGGTTTTTTTGTGAGTTGCCTGTGGGCAAAATGTGAATTGATTCAGCGCCAGGGCGGTGCGCTTCGGTTGTTGCCCCTGATCGGTGCAAGAGCGGGGAGCTGGTGGAAAACCAGCCAGTCAGGCACCGCCAGTTTGCCGGTTTCGAAGGCAGGCAGGAGGCGAAACCGGGTTACTATATCTTGTGTTGTGCGGATTGACCAGAGCAGCCGCTACTGGCTCAGCAAATACTCCACCAGCGCCTTCTGGGAATGCATGCGATTCTCGGCTTCTTCCCAGACCACGCTATCCGCGGCGTCGATGATCTCGGCGCTGACTTCCTCACCGCGATGGGCTGGCAGGCAGTGCATGAACAGGGCGTCGCTGTTGGCGCCAGCCATGAGTTCGGTGTTTACCTGATAGTCGACGAAGCTGTGCATGCGGTCGGCTTGCTCGGCTTCCTGGCCCATGGAGGCCCAGACATCGGTGACCACCAGGTCCGCCTGGGCAGCGGCGGCTTTCGGATCCGCTGCCACCTGGACCCGGTCCCGGTTGGCAGCGACCAATTCGGCATTGGGTTCGAATCCGGGCGGACAGGCCACCGCCAGCTCAAAGTCGAAAACCCGCGCGGCGTTAATATAGGAATGGCACATATTATTGCCATCGCCAATCCACGCTACCCGTTTGCCAGCGATATCACCGCGATGCTCAAAGAAGGTCTGCAGATCCGCCAGCAGTTGGCAGGGGTGATAGTCGTCGCTGAGGGCATTGATGATTGGCACCGCTGAGTGCTCGGCGAAACACTCGAGCTTGGCGTGCTCAAAGGTGCGCACGGCAATAATATCCACCATCCGTGACAATACTCGCGCCATATCTTCAATGGGCTCACCGCGGCCCAGCTGGGAATCACCAGTGGTCAGGAAAATCGACCGGCCATCCATCTGGTTCATGGCCACCTCGAAAGCGACCCGGGTCCGGGTGGAGGACTTCTCGAAAATCAGCCCCAGCGTCTTGCGCGGCGCGGGCCTGACCTGGTCCGGGGCACGCTTGAGCTCGGTGGCGCGTTTGACGATGCCAATCAAGTCCGGCTTGGGTATGTCCAGCAGGGTAAGAAAGTGTTGCACGGTGGTGTTCCCGATGAATGAGCGATCGCGCCCGGCCGGTACGCACCGATCGGGTTTGATTCCCTGAAAACAAAAAGGGCAGCTCTCGCTACCCATTCGAGGCGGCATTTTAGCCAGTTCCGCCCGCCGGGGCAATTGTCACCCCCCGGCCGATCCTTTAGGCTGAGGCCTTTCCAACCGGGACACGACCACCAACCATGAACGCTATTGAGTTAAACCTGTTTGCCAGTCGGGTTGCCGCGATCTGTGATGAGATGGGAGTGGTGCTGCGCCGCGCGGCCTTCTCCCCGAATATCAAGGACCGCCTGGATTTTTCCTGTGCGCTGTTTGGCGCGGATGGCGAACTGTTTGCCCAGGCGGCGCATATTCCGGTGCATCTGGGCAGCATGGCCTACGCCATGGGCAACCTGGTGCGGGAGCAGGACTGGCAGGCTGGCGACGTGATTATGGTCAACGATCCTTATCTGGGGGGTACCCATTTACCGGATGTTACGGTTATTGCCCCCGTGTTTGCCGCCGGCGGGACGGCCTTGCTGGGCTTTGTGGCGAACCGGGCCCATCACGCCAACATTGGTTGCGATACCCCGGGATCCATGCCCATCTCCAGCCGCCTGGAAGAGGAAGGGGTCATCATCCCGCCGACGCTCTTGCTGCGCGATGGCCAGATGCAGCAACCGCTGCCGGCGCTGGCCGATCTCGCGAACGGCCAGATCAGCGGTGACTTTGCTGCCCAGGTCGGTGCCAATCAGGTAGGGGTCAAGCGGCTGCAGGAACTGGTGGCGGGCCTGGGTGTGGATCAGTACCGGCAGGGGATGGTGGAGTTGAATGACTATGCCGACCGGATCGCCAGTGCCATGCTGGAGACGCTGACGCCGGGGCAGTACCATTTCCGGGACTTTCTTGAGGGCGATGGGCTTGAGGGCGGTGGGCTTGAGGGCGATGGGCTTGAGGGCGATGGGCTTGAGAGCGATGGCCTTGCGGTTAGTGCAGCTGAAGAAGGTGAACCTGGGGGCGCTGAGCTTGAACACCGTGAGTCCGCTGGTCAGCAGATTCCCCTGGACCTGAAGCTGGCGATTTCGGCGCAGTCCATAACCCTGGACCTGACCGACAGTAGCGATATGGTGCCAGGTAACCTTAATTGCCCGGAGTCGGTGGTGGCGGCCGCCGCCTACTATTGTTTTCGCTGCCTGCTGCCCGCCGAGGCGCCCAGCTGTGCCGGACTGTTTCGCCGCATCAAGCTGCTCACCCGTCCTGGTTCCGTGGTTAATGCGCAGCGTCCGGCAGCGGTGGCCGCTGGCAATGTGGAAACCTCTACGCGCCTGGTGGATCTGGTCCTGGGGGCGTTGGCCAGTGCCTTGCCAGAGCAGATCCCGGCCGCCAGCCAGGGCAGTATGAACAACCTGGCCATGGGCAGCACCGGCGTCGCCGGCGGTCAGCGTTGGGACTATTACGAGACGCTGGCCGGCGGTACGGGAGGCGGACCGAACCATGCCGGGCTGCATGCTGTGCACAGCCACATGACCAATACCCTGAATACCCCCATTGAAAGTCTGGAAATGCATTACCCACTGCGACTGCAACGCTATCAGCGCCGCCGGGGCAGCGGCGGGGCGGGGCTGCATACTGGAGGCGATGGCGTAGTGCGCGAATATGAATTCCTGGAGCCGACCCAGGTGACGTTGCTGACCGAGCGGCGTCAGCTGCCGCCCTGGGGACTGGCGGGTGGAAAGCCGGGCCAGTGCGGCGTGAACCGCCTGAATGGCACCCGGCTGCCAGGTAAAACCAGTTTTGTTGCCGCTGCCGGTGATCGCCTGGAAATTGCCACACCGGGAGGCGGTGGTTGGGGAACGCCCGGTGACCGTTCTGTCTGACTTCCCGGGCTGACTTCACTCACTGATGCCGCGAGTGAAGCTGACAGCCACCAGCCAGACCGTGTAAACTTGTGTCCTGCTTTACCACTCACCTGTCGGTGACGGACTTACCAGCGAAGTACGTACCGGCCTATTGCCACAATCCTGCGAGGCTGCAATCCATGAGCATTGAAGAAACCATCCAAGATCAAATCAAGTCCAACAGCATCCTGTTGTACATGAAGGGTAGCCCGGAGGCGCCGCAGTGCGGTTTTTCAGCCCAGGTCACCCAGGTGCTGATGGCCTGCGGCAAGCGCTTTGCCTATGTGGATGTCCTGAGCAACCCGGACGTGCGTGCCAGTCTGCCGCAGGTCTCCAACTGGCCCACGTTCCCGCAGCTGTTTATAGACGGTGAACTGGTGGGTGGTTGCGATATCGTGACCGAGATGCATGAGAAGGGCGAACTGCAGCCGATGATCGAAAAGGCTGGCGGTGAAGCCGAACCGGCCGAACAAAAAGCCGAGTAACAAGTCGTAACGCGTTGGCGCGCCCGCGCCAACGCGGTCGACCTGGTCCGCACCCCAATCCGAGCTAACTTTTCAACGCCGTCCAGCCCCGCCCGAACCGGACTTCTGCTCGATGCGCGGGCTAGCTGCCGTTCCAGCGCGGTGGCCAGCCGCCGAGATCCTGCCAGCGATTGACGATCGAGCAAAACAGCTCGGCGGTACGCTCTGCATCGTAGCGCGCGGAGTGCGCCTCACCATCGTCAAAGTCGATGCCCGCCGCCGCACAGGCCCGGGACAACACGGTTTGCCCGTAAGCCAGGCCGGCCAGGCTGGCGGTGTCAAAGCTGGAGAAGGGGTGAAACGGGTTGCGCTTTAAATTATGGCGTTCGCTGGCGGCATTGATAAAGCCGTGGTCAAAGTGGGCGTTGTGGCCCACCAGGATAGCTCGCTTGCAGTCCTGCTGCTTCATGGTGTCCCGAATCAGCTTGAACAGGGCCTGAAAAACATCTTTCTCCGGCCGCGCAATGCGCAGCGGATGGTAGGGATCAATGCCGGTAAACTTCAGGGCCGCGTCTTCAATGTTGGCGCCTTCAAACGGCACCACACGATGAAAAAAGGTCTGGTCCACCTCCAGGCGTCCGGTTTCTTCTGACATGGCCAGCAATACGGCGCCCACTTCCAGGATGGCATCGGTGCTGCTGTTGAAGCCGCCGGTTTCCACGTCGATAACCACCGGGAAAAATGTCCGAAATCGCTCTGCCAGTAACGACCTTTCCTGTTCATCATAGTCACTCATAGTCAGGCGGTTGATCCTTGTAGTTACGTTTGGTCGGTTACGTGTGGTCGGTTACGTGTGGTCGCTTGCAGGTTGGCTGCGTCCCAGGTGCGAGTCGGCAGCGCCGCTCAGCCGCCAGGCAAGTGTTTCACCTGCCCGGATGGGTACCACAACCGAGTCCGCCAGCGGAAATTCGGCGGGCATGACCCAGTCCTGGCGCAGCAGGGTGATCTGTTCGCTATTGCGCGGCATGCCGTAAAAATCCGGGCCATGGTGGCTGGCAAAACCTTCCAGCTTGTCCAGTGCGCCGCAGCTGTCAAACACCTCGGCGTACAGCTCAAGGGCAGCCGGCGCCGAGTAAATACCGGCACAGCCACAGGCGGTTTCCTTGTCGGGTTTAACGTGGGGCGCAGAATCCGTGCCCAGGAAAAACTTGCTGCTGCCGCTGGTGGCAGCGTCAATCAGCGACTGCTGATGCACATCGCGCTTCAGGATCGGCAGACAGAAAAAGTGTGGCCTGACCCCTCCTGCAAGCAAGTGATTGCGGTTGTACAGCAGGTGGTGAACGGTGATGGTGGCGGCAACATTGGCGCCGGCACTGCGCACAAAGTCCACCGCCTGGCTTGTGGTGATATGCTCCAGCACGATCTTCAATTGCGGGTAGCGCGCCACCAAGGGTTCCAGGATCGTGTCGATAAACACCTGTTCGCGATCAAAGATATCCACCGCAGGATCGGTGACCTCGCCGTGAATCAGCAGCGGCATGCCGTGTTCGGCCAGGCGCTCAAGCACGGGATAGACCTTGTCAATGGCGGTCACGCCGCTGTCGGAATTGGTGGTGGCGCCGGCAGGGTAATACTTCACTGCAGCAACTTCGGCGCTGGCGGCGGCGCGGTCGATTTCGTCCACTGACAGGGTGTCGGTCAGATACAGGGTCATGAGCGGCTGAAACGGTGAGTCAGCGGGCAGCGTGGCCATAATGCGTGCCCGGTAATCCAGCGCTGCGCTGACCGAGGTAACCGGCGGCTTCAGGTTGGGCATGACGATGGCGCGCCCGAAGCAGCGGGCGGTGTGCGGCACGGTGGTTGCCAGCGCCTCCTGGTCCCGGAAGTGGCAATGCCAGTCGTCGGGTCGGGTGAGGCGGATTGTTTCTGCTGTCATGACCACGGGTGCCTGCGAAAAGAGGCGCTATTGTAGCGTAATCGGCTGCGCAGCTAAATCATCGCGGTGTCGCTACGCGATCAGGCTGCCTACTGTGCTTACTATCGCCTCCCCAGGTGCAGGCCCGGTGTCTGGAATTTACCTTGCCGGCGGCTGTTGATGCTAGAATGCGCGTCTTTTTCCATGCTCCGGGCGCGCGCTTGGCGCTCTGGTCTGTCCTGGGGTCATCCCGGCCAGGTCATCGGCCCGGTCTGAATACCGCCCATCGAGAGCATGAGTAACAATAGTGTTGGAGTGCATACATGTCCGCGATAGATAAAGTAGTGCTGGCCTATTCTGGTGGTCTGGATACCTCGGTGATTGCCAGGTGGTTACAGCAGACCTATGACTGTGAGGTGGTGACCTTTACTGCCGACATCGGGCAGGGTGAGGAAGTGGAGCCAGCCCGGGCCAAGGCCGAAGCCATGGGCATCAAGGAAATATTCATCGAGGATCTGCGTGAGGAATTCGTGCGCGATTACGTCTATCCGATGTTTCGCGCCAATGCCCTGTATGAAGGGGAGTACCTGCTGGGCACCTCCATTGCCCGACCCCTGATCGCCAAACGGCTGGTGGAAATTGCCGCGGAAACCGGGGCCGACGCCATTTCCCACGGTGCTACCGGCAAGGGCAACGACCAGGTACGTTTCGAGCTGGGCGCTTATGCCTTGAGCCCGGGTATCAAGGTGATTGCACCCTGGCGGGAATGGGATCTGACTTCGCGTGACACGCTGCTGGCCTACTGTGACGAGCACAACATCCCGGTGGAGAAGAAGCGGGGCAGCAAGTCGCCGTATTCCATGGATGCAAACCTGCTGCACATTTCCTATGAAGGCGACGTGCTTGAAGATCCGGCCATTGAGGCCGAAGAGGCCATGTGGTTGTGGACGGTGTCCCCGGAAGCTGCGCCTGACCAGCCTACCTATATTGAGCTGGACTACCAAAAGGGTGATATCGTCGCGATCGACGGCGAGCCCATGAGTCCGGCACAGGTGCTGACCCGGCTGAATAAAGTTGCCGGCGACAACGGTATTGGCCGGGTTGATATCGTCGAGAATCGCTTTGTGGGCATGAAGTCGCGGGGCTGTTATGAAACCCCGGGCGGCACCCTGATGCTGAAGGCACACCGCGCCATCGAATCCATTACCCTGGACCGCGAGCTGGCGCATCTGAAAGATGATCTGATGCCGCGTTATGCGACGCTGGTCTACAACGGCTACTGGTGGTCACCGGAACGGGTGGCGCTGCAGGCGCTGATCGATAATTCCCAGCTCTATGTGAACGGCAAGGTGCGCCTGAAACTGTATAAAGGCAATGTGATGGTGGTAGGCAGGGAGTCAGCCGATTCGCTGTTCGATGAAAACATCGCCACCTTTGAAGACGATGCCGGGGCCTATGACCAGAAAGACGCGGCAGGCTTTATCAAGCTCAATGCATTACGCCTGCGCATTGCTGCGCAGAAAGGACGCAAGTAGCCGAATTGCGGGCCTGCGAGTCAAATTGTGGGTTCCTGGTCCTTGGTCAGGTAGCCGCTGGTTTAGTTGGTCCCTGGTCCGACGTCTTTTTCTTGAACTCACAAAGATCCTCGATGACGCAGGCCCCGCAACGGGGCTTGCGCGCCAGGCATACGTAACGGCCATGCAGGATCAGCCAGTGATGGGCATCCAGTAGAAATTCCTCCGGCACCAGCCGCAGCAAGCGCTTTTCCACTTCCAGCACGTTCTTGCCTGGGGCAATACCAGTGCGATTGGAGACTCGGAAAATATGGGTGTCTACCGCCATGGCTACCTGCCTGAAGGCGGTATTGAGCACCACATTCGCGGTCTTGCGGCCCACACCCGGCAACGCCTCCAGAGCTTCCCGATTGTCCGGCACCTGCGACTGGTATTGCTCAGCCAGAATCCGGCAGGTCTTGATGACATTCTCGGCCTTGGTGTTGAACAGGCCGATAGTTTTAATGTGCTGCTTGACCCCTTCTACGCCGAGTTTGAGCATGGCTTCTGGCGTGGGTGCAGCCTTGAACAGACCCGCCGTGGCCTTGTTGACGCTGACATCGGTGGCCTGGGCCGACAGCAGCACGGCAATCAGCAACTCGAAACTGTTGTTGAACTTAAGCTCAGTGGTCGGTTCCGGGTTTTCCGCCCGCAGGCGATTGAAAATCTCGGTGCGTTTTTCCCTGTTCATGGCTCAGGCCTGCGTCTGTTTATCTCTGGTTGATTGACGGCGGTAAATCTATTGCAGCTTTTCGGTCACCCGTGCCCGCGCTGCCGGCTCGACATCTACTGTGGGCTGGGCTGGACCGGTGTATTGCCGTAACCAGGCGGCGGCCGCGGCCAGCAATCCTAACAGCATAAAACCGGCCGCGGGGGTAGCGGCGAAGGGCAGTAGCGCCGGGGCTACGCCGGGTGCGGTATCGGCCATCAGCATTCCTGTATCAGTTAACAGATCACCGTAGGTCAGGACTTCCCGCAGTCCCGCCAGGATCATGACCACCAGTCCATAGCCGCCAAGTAGCCGCGCCAGCAGTTGCAGTCGAGTGCCTGATCCAGTCCCGGGTTGCGCAGTTTGCAAATGCAGCAGTGGCAGTAAGCTGCAGCCAAGCAGTGGCAGGTAGATACCGATAGCTGCATGCAGCGCGGGTGCCCAGATCGCCAGTAGCGCGCTTATCGCAGTGGTCAGCAGAGCCAGCAAGCCCAGGTGAAACAGGAAGCGCCAGCTGGCATTGATTTTTGCCAGCAGCAGGCCCGACACGGCGGTAGCCACTATCAGCAGGGCTGCCAGGGTCAGCAGCAGTGTTGCTCCCAACAGCACCGTGGTGGACAACGCCAGCAAAGGCGTCAAGCCGAACAGGTGCACCAGCACCGGGTTGTGGTGCCAAAGCGAATGGGCTTCCCGGGCTCGATTGGCAAGATCAGTCACAGTAGCTCCTCGTGGCTGGTGTCGGGCTTGTGGCCATAAATGCGTGGCCGACAAAGCTGATCGAGCAGCGGCGCGCAGAAGTTTACGATCACCACCGCCACTGCGACACTGGTGGCACCCGGTGGCGTGCTGGCCAGCAGGATGCCAAGCAGCGTGCCATACAGCAGGCGACCCCGCGGAGTAATCGCCGCACTGCCGAAATCAGTGGCAATGAAGAAGGCGGTCAACATGACAAGCCCCGTAAACGGGACCTGCAACAGTGCAAGCGGGTCACTCGCGAGTCCGCCTTCCAGCCAGCTCATGATCAACACAGTGGCCAGCAGGCTGGCGGGAATGTGCCAGCGAATAATTCGTTGTTGCAGCAGGTACAGCCCGCCCAGTAAAAAGCCGCTATTGATCCACAGGTGAGACAGCAAGGTGGGATCGACCGCTGGCAGAGAACCGCCAAGTCGCTCCGGAAAGGCCAGCAGTACCAACAGGTAGCCGCTCATTGCCGGATGCAACAGGGCCTGATTGGTGCCGCCAAATACCGGGCTCACCAGGCCCGAGGCAAAGGCCATAGCGACAACCGGAAGCCAAAGCGGCACCTCCGGCGGTATTAACAAGGCAAGCAGGACTGCGTTGGTGGGCACGCCCATGTCGGAATAAACGACGCGCAGTGGTTGCCCGCGCAGTAATCGCGCCAGGCTGGCGAACAGGTAACCGGCAGCCATGGCAACCAGCAGATTGCGCAGCAGCACCGGGCCCAGGAACCAGCTGCTGATCGCGAACCCCGGTAGTAATGCCAGCCACTTGTTGCGTTGCCGGTTGCGCGCGTTGTCGCCGGGCCGCCGCCAGGGAATTCCGCTGTGATTCACGACGACTCGTCCTTGTTTTGCTGTGTCTGATTACGTTTCGCGCGCACCCGGGCCACGGCGTCGGCGATTTCGTTGCGCGCCTGGTCGCGAGAAAACCTGGTGTCGCGACTGCTGCCATTGTCACTGCCGGTCGCGGTTGGCGCAGCGAAGTGATCCTGGGCCTGCTGGCGATCCCGTTTCAGGCGATACTGATGAAACTGAAAGCGTCGCTGCCAGTGTTGGCTGAGCTGCTGCTGATCGGCGCGCTCGATCAGGCGCTGCTGCGCGTGCTGGAATTGAGTGGCCAGGTCGATGGCGCTGGGACAGACGTGAGTGCAGGCTCCGCAGTGGATACAATCTGCCATACCGTGCGCGAGCAGGGGTAAATCCTGCTGCTGTGCGTTCAGCTCCAGCAGCAACTGCGGCTGCAGGTGTACCGGACACACGTCGATGCAGTCGCCACAGCGAATGCAGTCGTCAGCATCGGGTGTGGCGGGGGCCTCATTTTCGCCCAGGGCGATGACGCAGGTGGTGTTTACCGTGACCGGTAGTGCAATGTTGTCCAGCTGTTGACCGCATAGCGGCCCGCCCAACAGGGTTCCTGTGTGTTGCTCAGTGCGGCATCCAGCCAGTGACAACAGATGTGCAATGGGTGTGCCGAAGCGGGCGACAAAACACTTCGGTGTGCGCAGCGCCTGGCCCGCCAGGGCCACCACCCGACTGGTGTGCGGCAGTCCCGCAGTCACGGCCTGGCAGACCGCGGCAGCGTCGCTGGCGGAGAACAGCAATATGCCCTGGTCTTCCGGCAAGCACCCGCTGGACACGTCCTGGTTCGCGATGAATCTGATGACCTGGGGATCGGTGCCCAGTGGGTAATCATCAGCCGGTAGCAGGGCCAGCTCCACGCTACTGTTCGCCAATGCTTCGCGCAGTGCCGTCAGCGCGGCCGGCTTGCCGTGCTGAAAAGCGATTACACAGCGCTGGGCCAGGCCAGCTTGTTGCAGCAAGGCTGCGCCCTGGACAACGAGTTGGGCATGTTCGCGAATCAGCGCTTCGTCGGCGCACAGATAAGGTTCGGATTCGGCGGCGTTGATAATGATCAGTTGGGCCTGCCTGGCCCGACCGGTGGCCAGCCGTTGTGCTGCGCCGGACTGCGCCGGATCAGTGCAAACCACACCGGCCGCGGCGATGCGTTCCAGTATTTCGTCGGCGTGCCGATCCTGCGGCTTATCAATAGGGGGCAGGTCGTTTCCTTTGTCCTCGTGATCCACTTGCAGAATTAATTGCTGGCCAGGCGCCTGGTTCTGGTCCGGCGCGGGAATCGTCGTAATGCTCAGTACCTGTCCCGAAGTGGGGGCATGCAGCCGGCGTCCATAGGTTGAATTTTCGCGTGCCAGCAGCTGGTTTCTGGCCACCTGCTGACCCTGTTTGACTTCGGCATCAAGCGTGGCTGGCAGGGTCAGCACCAGGCGTTCGGGGAGCGGCATGGGCATGATGCGCGAGCGCAGGGTTGCCGCCTTGTGGCGGGCTACTCGCAGTCGCGGTCCGGTTACTGTGCGACGCAAAACCCCTAGCACGTTAAGGCCTTGCGCAGGGGCGTTGCGTACCGGTCTGGCAACGGGCCACTGTCGGGCCGGGACACCGGCAACAGATCAATGCAGTCCACCGGGCAGGGATCGAGGCACAGGTCACAGCCATTGCACTCACTGGCGATTACGGTATGCATCAGCTTGGGCCCGCCAACGATGGCATCCACCGGACAGGCGCGAATACACTTGGTGCAACCAATGCACTCATCCTCCCGGATCACCGCCACCTGGGCCGGTGTTGCGCAGCCGTGCGCCGGGTCCAGCTGGCCAGGCCGTTCATGCAGCAGCTGTGCCAGGGCAGCGATGGTGGCCTGGCCGCCCGGTGGGCATTTGTTGATGGCTTCACCCTCGGCAATAGCCCGGGCGTAGGGCAGGCAACCTTCATAGCTGCAGCGACCGCATTGGGTTTGCGGCAGCAGTTCGTTGATGGTGTCGACGAGATGTTGCTGCTGGTGGCGCTGTCGCATCCAGTAGCCCCGGAGTTTGCCGCCCAGCCACAACAGAAACAGCACCAGCAGCACCATGGCGGCAAGAGTCAGACTTGTCTGGGGGTTAGCTGGCAGCATTCAGAACAGACCCGCCATGGCCTGCAGACCCATGGCCAGTATGCCGAGGCTGAGCAGCTCAACCGCAGGTCCACGAAAGGGGGTAGGTATATCAATCAGAGTCAGGCGCTGGCGCAAAGCGGCGAAGGCCAGCAGCAGTCCGGCGAAGGCCGCGCCGGCGGCGACGCTGTAGGCAAGTTGTTCAAGCGGCGGCCTGAGTGCTTCGCCCTGGAGAAGCGCCACACCAATCACCGCGCTGTTGCCGCCAGCCAACAGAAACGCCAGTCCATTGCGACGGTAAGAAAGGGGCAGGTGTCGCTTGAGCAGCTGCGAAAGAAGGGTGGCAAGGCCGCCGCTGATCAGTACATACACCACCAGCTGGGCCATCATCAGTCCCAGCGGCGCGAGCAGGAAATAGACCAGCAAGCCGTTGATGGAGGCGGACAGGGTAAGTACGACAAAGGTGAACAGTGCCAGCTCAAGCGCCTGCTGCCATCGCGTGCTGTAGGCGAACAGCGATGATACGCCCAGCAGTTGGATCAGCAGCAGGTTGTTTACCAGTACGGTAGTAACAAGAATTGTCAGAAAGTCAGTCACAGCAAGCGGGTCTCAATCCTGCGCCGGAATAGTCAGTTTGCGACACGCGGCGCAGGCGGATTCTAGCATGCTTGCCTGCTTGGCCTCAGGGCTGGGGTCTATTCAGCGAACAGGCCAGGAGAGTAGGCAGACGGAATACGGTACCGATTCAGGATAGCATCTTCGCTGTCGATGGCTTCCGCGTGATTGATGACCATCTGGTAGCCGTTGCTATTCTCAAAGACGACGTTCTCGGCGTCGTTGTAACGCAGCAAATTAGCGAACTGCTCAAAATCGCGAATCGGCTCACCGTTGATGTAGTTGACGATCCAGTTGCGCCAGTCGTGGTAGCCAAGATTGACGTCAGCAGCCAGTACCTGCAGGGCGACAACCAACTGCCGGCGGTCCGGGGAACTCCACTCGTTGCGCGCCTGCAGCAGACTGACCGGGGCGGTGCGGCTCCAGTCGTTGCCCCAGCGCTTGATGAGGTTCATGTTCAGCGGCACGAATAGAATGCCACCATAGATATAGTATTCCGGCACCCGATCAAACTGCTCACTGGCCACCAGGCTGTAGCTGGGCAGCGCTGGTTCGGCGAGCAGGTCAACGGTTTGTTCGCGGCCATTGCGGGAATAACGAATGCTGATTGCTTCGCCAATATGGTGCAGGTCGATGGCGTGCTTGTAGTCGGTCAGTACGTCGTCGGTGATGCGAATAGTGCCGTCATCGGCAATGTCCTGGTCGTCCACGGTGAGAATGACATCATTTTCCTGCAGCACACCGTCAGCAGGCGAGTCTTCAAATACCTTGATCACCAGCACCCCGTTCTGGTCTTCTTCCAGTCCGTAAGCGGCTTTGGCAGAAGGACTATCCAGGGTCTGGGTGCGGAAACCCAGATCGGGAAAGCCCCCCAGTTGCTCATCCAGGCTGTCGGTGAGGACATGGCGAACGATACTGGGAGGCACAAAGTAACCGAGATTTTCCGCCCGGCCACCGGCGTTGGCCTGCATCACCACGCCAACGATCTGCTCATCCACTATCACCGGACCGCCGCTGTTGCCGGGATTGATGGCGGCATCAATTTGCCCGGCCAGCAGGTAGGCCCCGGCATGGGCATATACCTGCTGTTCCACCCGGGACAGAATCCCCTTGGTGATACTCAGTGACTTGCCGCCGATAGGATAGCCATAGACCGCCACTTCCTGCTGGGGCGGCGGCAGGTCGCCGATGGCCAGGGCTTCCAGGTCGCTGAAAAAGCCTGGCTCATCCACGGTAATCACTGCCAGGTCGGCCTCATGGGAGACAAACAGCACCCGCGCCTGATAGCGCTGGGGATCATTGTGTTTCTGGGCCTGTACATAGCTGGCGTTGGCTACCACGTGGGCATTGGTGAGGATCCGATTGCCGGCAATCACTGAACCGGAGCCGCTGCTCTGGCGCGGGGTCAACAGCCGCCAGGGCGTAAAATAGTCGGGTTCGGCCTGGGTGGTATAGATCTTGATGACCGAATCCTGAATGGCCCGGATTTCGCTGCTCTGGGTGAAGCCGGGAGTGCTGATGAGGGTTAGCAGCAGCGCCGGCAGCAATTGCCACGCCGATCGTCTCAAGAATGTCATGTGAGTGCCAAACTCCTGGAAAGTGATGCTGAGCGCATATTGATGCGAGGGTCAGAGCTTATTACGTCGCCAGGCGCTTTACCAATTCACTGCCTGGCAAAAATTTGCATGGCTATTTAACGTCTGGCTCCAGACCGGACTCGGCGGGATAGCGACATCGCCGGCATGCGTTGCTTGCTAGGTGACCCGCATGCCGGGTTCGGCGCCGCTGTCGGGCTCCAGCAGGAAGATATCCTTGCCGCCGGGGCCGGCGGCCAGAATCATGCCCTCGGAGGTGCCGAATTTCATTTTTCGGGGTGCCAGGTTGGCCACCACCACGGTGAGTTTGCCGGTGAGTTGCTCGGGCTGGTAGGCCGACTTGATGCCGGACAGCACGGTGCGCTGAATCGGTTCGCCGTTATTGTCCATGCCAAGATCCAGGCTCAGGCGCAGCAACTTGTCGGCGCCATCGACGTGTTCCGCGGCAGCAATGCGGGCGATGCGCAGATCTACTTTTGCAAAGTCTGCAAATTCAATTTCCGGTTCGAAGCCGGTGGCATCTGCCGCGGCAGGTTGCTGCTTGTGTTCTTGCTGCTCGGCATGGGCTTGTTGGGTTTGCTCAATCATGGCCTGGATCTTGTCCTTTTCCACTCGGGTCATTAGCGGCTGAAAGCGGTCGATGCGATGGGCGGTAAGCAGGACTTGCGCGTCCGCCCAGAGTAGCGGCGACACGGCCAGGAATGTCTCGGCCTTGGCCGCCATGGCAGGCAGCACCGGTTTCAGGTAGATCATCAGCAGGCGAAAGGCGTTGATGCCAGTGCTGCAGATGGCCTGTAGCTCGGGTGACTGTTTATCCTGCTTGGCGATCACCCAGGGCTGCTTGTCATTGATGTACTGGTTGGCCTTGTCCGCCAGGGTCATGATGATACGAATCGCCTTGCCGTATTCGCGCTGGTCGTAGTGCCGACCAATATCATCTGCCGCCGCCTGGATTTCTTCCAGCAGCGGCTGGTTATCCGGCGTCGCCGCCAGCTCGCCATCGAAACCTTTGCCAATGAAGCCGGCGCAGCGGCTGGCGATGTTCACCACCTTGCCCACCAGGTCAGAGTTCACGCGCTGGGCAAAGTCCTCAAGATTCAGATCCAGGTCGTCAATCCCCGATGACAGCTTGGCCGCCAGGTAATAGCGCAGGTATTCCGGATCCAGATGGTCAAGATAGGTTCGGGCATTGACGAAGGTGCCACGGGATTTCGACATTTTGGTGCCGTCCACGGTGAGAAAGCCGTGAGCAAACACCGCGGTGGGCGTTCGATAGCCTGCGCTGGTGAGCATGGCGGGCCAGAACAGGGTATGGAAATTGATGATGTCCTTGCCGATAAAGTGATAGACCTCGGTGTCGGCGTCTTTCGCCCAGTAATCATCGAACTGGTAATCGCTGCGGTCGCAGAGATGCCGGAAACTGGCCATGTAGCCAATCGGTGCGTCCAGCCAGACATAGAAATACTTGCCCGGAGCATTGGGGATTTCAAAGCCGAAATAGGGCGCGTCCCGCGAGATATCCCATTCGTGCAGTTCCTCGTCCAGCCATTCGCTCAGCTTGTTGGCCACCTGCGCCTGCAGCGTGCCGCTGCGGGTCCAGGTTTTCAGCATGTCGCGAAATTCCGGCAGGCGGAAAAAGAAATGTTCCGACTCTTTTTCCACCGGGGTGGCGCCGGAGATTACCGAGCGCGGGTCAATCAGCTCGGCCGGGCTGTAGGTTGAGCCACAGGCCTCGCAGTTATCGCCGTACTGACCCGGGGTTTTGCATTTGGGGCAGGTGCCGGTGATATAGCGATCCGCCAGGAACAGTTCCTTCTCGGGATCAAACAGCTGCTTGATGGCGCGGCGGGCGATGTGGCCATTGCCGTCCAGGGCGGTATAGATGGCTTCCGACAGCTGCCGGTTTTCCGGCGAGTGAGTCGAGTAATAATTATCGAAACCGATGTGAAAGCCGGCAAAGTCCCGCTCGTGATTTTCCTTGACCTCGGCTATCAACTGCTCCGGCGTGATGCCGCGGGCCTCCGCGCTGAGCATGATAGCGGTGCCGTGGGCGTCGTCGGCACAGACATAGACACAGTCGTGGCCCTGCATTTTCTGCCGGCGCACCCAGATATCGGTCTGGATGGTTTCCATCAGGTGGCCGAGGTGAATGTCACCGTTGGCGTAGGGAAGGGCGCTGGTAACCAGGATCTTGCGTGCGTTCACTCTTGAATCCTTGCTGGGGTTTCTTTGGCAGCCCGGGATCTCCGGGCCGGGATAGCGTGGCCGGTGGCAGCGCCGGGGCTAGACTTCCACCATCTCGAAATCTTCCTTGCCGACCCCGCAATCCGGGCACATCCAGTCGTCGGGGATGTCATCCCAGCGAGTACCCGGCGCAATCCCGTCTTCCGGGAGGCCCAGTTCTTCGTCGTAGATGAAGCCGCAAACCAAGCATTGCCATTTTTTCACGTGTGATGCCTCCCGGAGCAGTATCTGTATAAAGTGGCGGAACCGAACAGTGATTATAGCGTCTGTCCGCGCTGCCTTGATATGTCGGCCGGACCGTTCTGGACGGTCGCGGGCCGCTAAAAGGAGCGCATCATACTTGAACACTGGCGTCTTTGCAGCCGGGCGGCGGCTGCCGGCAGGCAAGGCGCGTAATAAGTGGGTGAATCGGGGGAAAATTGCCATTATCATGCGCGTTCCGCCGGTCCCCCGGCAATGCCGCTGATAAGCAGCTGCCAGTCGACTGCGGATCATTTATTGCCAATTCACACGGAATGAGCGCACGCTATGAGTATCAAATCGGATCGCTGGATCAGACAGATGGCCAGGGAGCAGGGCATGATTGATCCGTTCGAGCCGGAGCAGGTGCGCTACCATAATTCAGAGAAAGTAATTTCCTACGGCACATCAAGCTACGGCTACGATGTGCGCTGCGCCAGCGAGTTCAAGATTTTCACCAACGTGCACACCACCAATGTGGTTGACCCGAAGAATTTTGATGAGGGCAGCTTCGTGGCGATCGATGAACCGGTATGTGTCATCCCTCCCAATTCATTTGCCCTGGCCCGTACCGTGGAATACTTTCGCATCCCGAAAGATGTGCTGACCATCTGTTTGGGCAAATCCACTTACGCGCGCTGCGGCATTATTGTCAATGTCACGCCGCTGGAGCCGGAGTGGGAAGGCCACGTCACCCTGGAATTTTCCAATACCACGCCGCTACCGGCGAAGATCTATGCCAACGAAGGGGTGGCGCAGATGTTGTTCTATCAGTCCGATGAGCAATGCGAAACCACCTACAAGCAGCGCGGCGGCAAGTACATGGGCCAAACCGGGGTCACACCCCCCAGGGCCTGACCGCATGCCGCGCGCGGCGCTTGCCTGGCGCCGCGCCCCTGGCTCGTTATCGAGCCATCATGAAAATCTTCCCGTTACCTGCCCCGGCTCATTTCCGCGCGTTTCTGTCGGTTGTCGTCGACGCCGGAATAGCGCCAGAAATTTGGCGATTCAGCGCTTAAATATTGGCGCCAGTACAGCCGTCGTCAAATTCTTGGCGAAAACCAGTAGCGCTCTAAAATCAGGAAACTTGAGAAAGGTGCCGGATAGCCTTTATTAACAGGGTTCTCGGCAATACTGAAAAAATCTGTACCTGGTTGGAACAGAACTTGCTACCTGTTACCTCAGGAATCCAACAGGCTGCATCACGAGCAGCAGATGATGTCTCGGTGGTGTTGATATCAGTGTGGATTCCGCGAGCGAGTCGATCATTTCCCGTCTCGCTGTGTGAAAGTAAATCGGACGCCTGGCGATTAACTTGAGCGGCAACAAGTGATCACCACCGAGGTTCGCAAAACCGTAAAACGGATCAGGCAGCAAACGAACGAATCAGTCAGTAAACAAAGAACAAAGATGCACGGCAAGGTAGAGGCAAGAGTAGAAGATAGAGAGTAGAAGATAGAGAGTAAAACCAAAAGAGAGAAGAGGGAGAGAGGTTCGCAAGGAGGCAGGCAACATTACCTGCGCGGGGCCAGCGGGGAGACAGGAGTCTCCTGGCGGTCAGTCGGAACAGGAACAGGTGGGCAGTAGCGTCGGATCAATTTCAGATCAACAACAGACGCAGGAGCCGGTGCCGGTGCCAGAAGATGGATTTCTGGCAGCAGCCAACACCATCCGACAACCACGCATTCACAACGGGGACAGACAACGTGATACCAGCCTGGTCTGGAGCACAAGCACAAGTAATGATCGCAACAGGGGCTGCTTATCGCATCCCTGGATGGCAACCTGCCGCTGCGATTTCGTTCACAATCAGCGGCTCCGAACCGGCTGCTGCTCCGGGCGCGACGTTCGCTCAGCACCCGGTCACCATCGATCTTCCCCGTCCGACAGCACCTCACACTCAGTTCAACAACAAACTGGTCAGAGACTCGTGGCACTTCCATCCCGGACGTGACTGCGGCAGTTCCCTGGCTTTAGGTACAGCAGTTGGTACAACTAAAAACGGGATAACTGACAATGTCTTCAGTAACTGAAGCCTCAGCGGTAAACAAAGATCAAACCAAAGCCCCCTTTGATGACAGCGATCTCAATGTGGTGGTGGAGCGTTATGCGCCGCTGGTTAAGCGTATTGCGCATCACCTGTTGCTGCGCATGCCGGCCAGCGTGCAGATTGATGACCTGATCCAGTCCGGCATGATCGGCTTGCTGGAAGCGGCGCGTAAATACGACGTGACCAAGGGTGCCAGCTTTGAGACCTACGCCGGTATTCGTATTCGGGGCTCGATGCTTGATGAAGTGCGCAAAGGTGATTGGGCGCCGCGCTCGGTGCATCGCAAGTCGCGCAAGGTGGCGGAGGCGATCAAGGCCATTGAGGCACGCACCGGTCAGGATGCCAAGGACAAGGAGATTGCCAAGGAGCTGGATATTGATCTCCGGGCCTACTACGCAATTCTGCAGGATGCCAGCGGCTCACGGCTGTTCAGTTTTGATGACATCATGGAAGGCGATGACTCAGCCATTGAGCTGGCCGCCGGGGAACTGCCAGGGCCTTGTGACGGATTGCAGCGAGATACCTTCAAGTCGCATCTTTCACGGGCAATCGACGGTCTGCCGGAACGCGAGCGGCTGGTGCTGGCGCTGTATTACGATGAGGAGCTAAATCTCAAGGAAATCGGCGAAGTGATTGGGGTCAGTGAATCCCGTGTCAGCCAGATCCATTCCCAGGCCGCCATGCGACTTCGGGCTCGGCTCTCGGACTGGAATTAACCGGTAACCGGCCAGCTGACCGCTTCCAGCATTCCGGTCGGCTGGCCGCCGGGCGTTCCCGGCGCGATAGGGCTATAATCGCGCTCCAGTCCGCACCCCATCCTGCCCAGCGTTTATGAGTCAGCCTCAATCAGTCCCAGCCCCGGCCTCTGCCGCCGTCTCGCCAGCTCCGCTGCTCAGTGCCCGCGATCTGTTTTGCGAGCGCGATGACCGGGTCCTGTTCCAGCAGCTTGAGTTTCAGCTTCATCCCGGCCAGGTACTCCAGGTAAAAGGCAGCAATGGCAGCGGCAAGACGACCTTGCTACGCATCGTTTGCGGTCTCAATCCGGATTATCGCGGCGAGCTTTTGTTTCGGGGCATCCCCGTCGACGAGCAACGCGACAGCCTGCACGCCGCCTTGCTGTACATTGGCCACCGGGTGGGCGTGAACAAGGTGCTGACGCCGCTGGAGAATCTGCGCTGGAGTTGCGGTCTCCAGGCGCCGGTCAGCGATGCACAGTTGCGTACTGCGCTGGTTGGTGTCGGACTGCGTGGTTTTGAAGAATCCCAGTGCCATACCCTGTCCGCCGGTCAGCATCAGCGGGTAGCGCTGGCGCGCCTGCTGGTCAGCACCACGCCGCTGTGGGTGTTGGATGAACCGTTTACCACGCTTGATGTGTCCGGTGTGGCGCTGCTGGAACAGCTGCTGTTACAGCATGCCGCGCGCGGCGGCGCGGTCCTGGTGACCACCCATCATCAGTTGCAGGTGCCGGGTCTGGAGGTGTTGTCCCTTGGCTAATGTGAACCCCCGGCAATCCGCGGTCGCTGGTAAACCAGCGGAAGTCACGTCCACCTGGCACGCGTTTCTGGGCACCCTCAAGCGTGACTTGCTGATTGCGTATAAAAGAAAGAACGACGTGGTCAATCCGTTCATGTTCTTTCTGATTGTGGCCACCCTGTTTCCCATCGGGATTTCGCCGGAGCCAGCACGGCTCGGCGAGATTGCCGCCGGTGTGCTGTGGATTTCTGCGTTGCTGGCGTCGCTGCTGGCCATGGACAGCCTGTACCGCTCCGACTATGAGGACGGGGCGCTGGAGCAACTGCTGCTCAGTCCGCATCCACTGTATTTCATGGTGCTGGCGAAGAATATTGCCCACTGGCTGGTGAGTGGTTTGCCGGTAGTGCTGATATCACCACTGATCGCCTACATGCTGGCGCTGCCGGAAGGGGCCTACCTGACCCTGTTCCTGACCCTGCTGTTTGGCACGCCGGTGCTGAGCCTGCTGGGTTCCATTGGTGTGGCACTGACGGTGGGTCTTGGCAGTCGCGGGCTGATTCTGGCCATGATTACCCTGCCGTTGAGTGTGCCGGTGTTGATTGCCGGCACCCTGGCGGTGGAGCAGACCCAAAATGGCGCCGACCTGTTGGGCTTTCTCGCCATTGAGGGGGCCATGTTACTGGCTGCCCTGACACTGGCGCCCCTGGCCTCTGCGGCGGCGCTGCGGATCAGTGTTAATTGATGCTGCCGGCGCATTATCACGGCCTTGAAGGGTGCCTGTGGCGGCCGCGCTGGTGACAAGTGAAAACATGTTGCCAGGGTCTGCGTCCGGGGAAGGGATAAGCGCCCTGATTCCATAGTCCAATGAGGCTATAAGCGCGTATTTACAATGGGTTACAATACGTAACAAGGGCGCGTCGAGGGCCCGTGTTATCCTCGATTCGGGCGTTTTAGCCTGATGGCAACCGCGGTTGCTCGAATTCGATAGTGGTGCATTATGTGGACATGGTTTCACAAACTGGGGTCCCCCAGATGGTTTTATGAGCTGACCAGCCGCTGGCTGCCCTGGCTGGTTGCTGCCATGGCCCTGTTTCTTGTCGCTGGGCTGGTGTGGGCGCTGCTGTTTGTGCCGCAGGATTACCAGCAGGGGCTCACCAATCGCATTATGTATGTGCACGTCCCGGTGGCGAGTATTTCGCTGGCGTTTTTCCCGATGATGGCCATTGCCGGGACCGTCTCGCTGGTCTGGAAAATGAAGCTGGCGGACATGGTGGTCAAGGTGGCCGCACCGCTTGGCGCCTGGTTTACGGCGCTGGCACTGGCGTCCGGTTCCATCTGGGGGGTCGACACCTGGGGCACCTGGTGGGTATGGGACGGTCGACTGACCTCGCTGCTGCTGCAACTATTTCTGCTGATCGGCATGATATCCCTGCGCGCAGCCCTGGAAGACAGTGACGCGGCCGCCAAGGCCTGTGCCCTGTTTTCCATTGTTGGCTCGATCAATGTCGTGGTGATCAAATACTCGGTTGACTGGTGGAATACCCTGCACCAGCCGGCTACCAATTTCACGGCTGACCCGAGCCAGCCCAACGGTCCGGAAATCTGGGTGCCGCTGCTGCTGATGGTCATCGCGGTGTATTTGTTTTTCGCCATCAGCATCATTCTCTCGACCCGCAATGAAATTCTGCACCGGGAGCGTCGGGCACAGTGGGTGGCAGACCTGGTCAATCGCGCCTGAGAGGTTTTGGGCACTAACTAATACGTTCGAATACGTTTTACGCCAAGTACGCACTATGATTCAGTTTTCAAGCATTCAGGAATTCTTTGCCATGGGCGGCTATGCGTTTAACGTCTGGTCGGTGTACGGTCTGTTTGCCATCTTTTTGGCCGCCAACCTGATTATTCCCCTGCGCCGTAAAAAGCAGCTATTAAAAGAGCTGAAGCGGCGCCGGACAGTTTCTGAGCAAGCGGTGGACGACGCGCCCCAGGCGGAGGTGAAATTGCCCAGCCTGGACGAGTCCGCAGCCACCCTGGGAGAAAGCACATGATGAAACCACATCGGCGCAAGCGCCTGGGTATTATTCTCTTTATCGCCGCTGGCCTCAGCGTGGCCATTGGTCTGACCCTGTTTGCGCTCAGCCAGAACATCGATTTGTTCTACACCCCGACCCAGGTCGCTGCCGGCGAAGTGGATCCGGGCGACCGGGTGCGCATTGGCGGCATGGTCAAGGAGGGCTCGGTAATCTCGGCCCAGGACAGCCTGCAGGTGCGCTTTGCCACCACGGATTACAGCAACGATGTTGATGTTCACTACGAGGGCATTTTGCCGGACCTGTTCCGCGAGGGGCAGGGCGTTGTGGTGGAAGGCAGAATTGACAGCAGTGGCGTGTTTCGAGCGGACCGGGTGTTGGCCAAGCACGACGAAAATTATATGTCACCGGAGGTCAAGGCTGCCCTGGATGCGTCCGGCGCCTCGGGTGCCAATCACCCATTACAACCGGAGACCTGAATGATTCCCGAGCTAGGCTCTTTCTCGCTTATCCTGGCACTGTGCCTGAGTGTGATACTCGGCACCTTGCCTATCATCGGTGCGCAAACCCGCAATGTACTGTGGATGAGTCTGGCGCGCCCACTGGCGGCCGGGGTGTTTGTGTTTACCTGCATCGCTCTGGCGATTCTTGCCTGGGCATTCGTCACCGACGATTTCTCGGTGTCTTTCGTTGCCAACCACTCCAACACCCTGTTGCCGACGCGCTACAAGTTGACCGCTGTCTGGGGCGGCCACGAGGGCTCGTTCCTGGTGTGGACCTTCATGCTCACTGGCTGGACTTTGGCGGTGGGTATCTTCTCGAAAAGCATGCCTATCGATTTTGTCTCCCGGGTACTGGGCGTGCTGGGCCTGCTCATTGCCGCCTACATTCTGTTCATGCTGGGAACCTCCAATCCGTTTGACCGCATTGTGCCGCTGCCACCGGCCGACGGCGCGGACCTGAATTCGGCCCTGCAGGATATTGGTTTTATCGTGCATCCGCCGACGCTCTACATGGGCTACGTGGGCTTTTCCGTGGTCTTTGCGTTTGCCATTGCAGCCCTGTTGAGCGGGCGCCTGGATGCCGCCTGGGCACGCTGGTCCCGGCCCTGGGCGAACGTGGCCTGGGCAATTCTCACTATCGGTATTGCCCTGGGCAGCTGGTGGGCTTACTACGAGCTTGGCTGGGGCGGCTGGTGGGCCTGGGATCCGGTGGAGAATCCGCCGCTGATTACCTGGCTGTTCGGTACCGCGCTGGTACATTCACTGGCAGTGACCGAAAAGCGTGGCGTGTTCAAGAGCTGGACCGTGCTGCTGGCGATTCTCGCTTTTGCTGGCAGTCTGTTGGGCACCTTTATCACCCGCTCCGGGCTGCTTACTTCCGTGCATGCCTTTGCCAGCGACCCGACTCGCGGAGTATTCATTCTGGCAATCCTGGGCGTGTTTATTGGCGGTGCACTGGTGCTGTATGCCTTGCGCGCACCGCTGATGAAATCCGAGGTGGGTTTCGGACTGCTGTCGCGGGAGATCTTCCTGCTGGCCAACAATATAATTCTGGTGGTGTCAGCCGCTTCGGTTTTTCTCGGCACGCTGTTTCCCATGGTCTACCAGGCGATGACCGGCGACCTGATCAGTATTGGCCCGCCGTACTTCAACGCCATATTTGTGCCGCTGATGATTTTGCTGGTGCTGCTGCTGGGCATTGGACCACTGAGTCGCTGGAAGCGCACTTCAGGCAGCTATCTCGTACAACAGTTGACCCGCGTGGCGATCGCCAGTGTGGTGTTGGGCGTGGTGATTCCGTTGGTGGTGCTGATGGAGTTGTCCATTGCCGCCACCGTGTCCGTAGCGCTTGCCATGTGGATCATACTCAGCCTCGGACGCGACGTTAGCAACAAGATAGCTAACAAGCCTTCTCTGGGTGCGGGGCTGCGCGCTCTTACCCTTAGCTATTGGGGCATGCAGACTGCCCATTTCGGGATCGCGGTGATGCTGGTGGGCGTTGGCCTGACCGGCTTCTTCTCCATGGAGCGCAGTGTGCTGCTTAATAATGGCCAGTCCACCACCCTGGGTAACTACCGCTTTGTGCTGGAAGACAGCGGCCCGGTAGAAGGACCAAATTTTGTCGGCCAGCGCGCAGAGATTTCTGTAGAGCATAATGGCGCGGCCATGGCGCCGCTGTTCCCCGAGCGCCGCGTTTACGTGGCGAGCGGCTCGCCGTCTACCGAGATGGCTATTGACGCCGGATTTCTGCGCGACTTGTTCGTCACACTGGGAGAGCAGAAAGAAAACGGTGCCTGGTCTATGACGATCTACATTAAACCCTTCGTACGCTGGATCTGGCTGGGTGCAATTCTGATGGCGCTGGGTGGAACCCTGGCGGCGGGTGACAAGCGCTATCGCCGGCTCAAACAACGCAAGCTGGCCGTTGAGCAGCAGGGCAGCAATACAGCCGCCTTGCAGCCAGCTTCCTGAGGTAAGCCATGCAACGTTGGAAATTTTTCATTCCGGTAATTGCCTTTCTGGCCCTGGCGATATTGCTATGGCGCGGGCTGTACCTGGATACGCGGGAACTGCCATCGATGCTGATCGACAAGCCGATGCCGCCGTTTACCATGAGTACAGTGGCGGGTGAGCCCATCAGCAATGCGGATCTGCCCGACCAGATGTTCCTGCTCAACGTCTGGGGCAGCTACTGCCTGCCGTGCCTGGTGGAACATCCGACCTTTATGCGGCTGTCCGAAGAAGGGGAGATTCCGGTGGTGGGCGTGAACTATCGCGACCGTAAGGACCTGGCCGAGCGCTGGCTTGACGACAACGGTGACCCCTTTGCCTTCAGCATTCTCGATGAGTCCGGACGCTTTGGCATCGACCTGGGCGTCTATGGCGCCCCGGAAACCTACCTCGTGGATGCCGATGGCGTGATTCGCTATCGCCATGTGAGCGTGCTCGATGAGAGCGTGTGGCGTGAGGAATTCCTGCCGGCCATCGCAGAACTTCGCGCCGAGAGCGGCCAATGATGGCCCGTTGGTTTTCCTTTTCGCTGTTGCTTACGGGTATGACAATTGTGCTGTTGGCGATTGCGCCGCAGTCAGGTCTGGCGCAGGTTGATACCTTTGAGTTCGACACGCCGCAGCAGCAGCAGCGCTTTCGCACACTGTCCAATGAATTACGCTGCCCCATGTGTCAGAACACCAACCTCAGCGGCTCAACCGGCGGTACCGCGGAAGACCTGCGCCGCGAAATCCATCGCATGATCATGGAAGGCTGGACCGATGAGGAAATCGAGCAGTTCATGTTTGAACGCTACGGAGATTTCATTTTTTACCGGCCGCGAATGCGCGCAGAAACTTTGTTGCTCTGGTTTGGGCCGCTAATATTCCTGATCATTGGTGGCGTAGTGGCCTACTCGGTGTGGCAACGTGCTCGCGCTGTGGAAGACGACGATCAGCAACTCGATGAACAGCAGAAAGCCCGCCTCAAAAATCTGCTGGATAATAAATCCTGATATTTTGCCCTAGCCTGGAAGCCCATCTTGTTCTGGATACTCACTGTTTGCCTGTTTATTGTCGCGACGCTGTTCGTGCTCATACCGCTTTGGATGCGCCGCCAGGCGCGTTCCTATGAATCCGCAGAAATTCGCAACACTGCCAACATTGCCCTGTTCCATGAGCGCGCCAATGAACTGGAAGCCCAGTTGGCTACCGGGGAGATTGACGAGCAGCAGCATCAGCGACTCACCACGGAGCTGGAGCAGAATTTGCTGGCGGACATTGGTGATGCGGACAAAGAAGCCATTGCCCAGGAGCGGCTCGCCAGCGGCAACAGTGATGTGGCGAAATCCAAAGACGACCGGTTTGCGCTGACCTTTGCAGTACCGGTGGTACTGGCATTGCTAATCCCGCTGGTTGCCTACTTTTCTTACGACCGCTGGGGTTATTTTGAAGACGTGGCGTTGATGGACCTGTTTGAACGGACAGTAAATAATGTCGATGATCCTGAGGAGGCCCAGGCGCTCATTGTCGCTCTGGGTGGGATCGTTCGTGAGAATGACGAGCTGCCCTGGGCATGGTATTTCCTGGGTGAAAACTTTGCCAATATCGGCATGTTCGGTGAAGCCCAGATTGCCTACCAGCGCGCCGCAGACCTGTTGCCGGAAAGCTCGGACAAGGCGCTGGTGCTGGGGCGAGTGGCCCTGGCCATGTATGTTAATGCCGGCCTGGAATTCAGCCCGCAAATAGAGGCGGTGGTGGAGCAGGCGCGGGAGATCAATCCCAATGAGGTCTCGGTGCTGCAGCTACTGGCAGCCAACGCCGAAAACAATGCAGACTGGGAATCGGCCATTGATTACTGGCGCCTGCTGATTCAGCAGAACCCCAACTCCCAGGGTGCCCAGGAACTCAGGCAGAATATCGCGGCGGCTCAGCAGATGCTGGCGCGCCAGAATCCCGAACTGGCAGCTAGCGGGCCGGTACTGGAAGTGACCGTACGCCTGGCGGACGAATTGGCAGTGGATGACAAGCTGCGGGTGTTTGTTGCCGCCCGCAATGCAGCCCGGGAAGGTATGCCGCCATTGGCCGCTATGGACCTGACCGTGGCACAACTGCCTACTACTATCCGCCTTGATAACAGCTCTGCCGTTGGGCCCTTTAATCTGGGGTCGGCAGAAACAGTGTATATCTCCGCCCTGGTGTCCCAGGCCGGCGTCGCCAGTCCGCGCCCCGGCGACTACCGGGTGGTGTCCGATACCCTGGATCTGTCAGCGGCACGCGATGAACCACTGGCTGTGGAACTCACCATCAGCGAGCGGGTGACCCAGTAGTCTGCGCTACCGGTAGCGAGTGACCCACAGTGAGTAACAGAACTTGAGCGCTTACTGGTCAGAATTTGCGGCCATTGCGCTGGCGCACCTGTTTGCCGTGGCTTCACCCGGGCCTGACTTTGCGGTGGTATTGCGCCAGTGTGTGACAGCTGGCACCAGGGCCGGGGTGTGGACGGCGCTTGGTGTCGGCAGTGCCATTTTGCTGCACGTCACTTACTGCATTCTTGGTGTGGCGCTGTTGTTGTCCAGCTCACCGCGACTGTTCAGCACCATGAAGATTGCTGCAGCGCTGTATCTGGCTTATCTGGGCGTCCAGTCGATCCGCGCCTCACTGCAGCCACAGCATGCGCCGGCGCCAGCGGTCGATGATTCTGCGGTGCGGCCGCTCAAAGCCATCGGTCTGGGGTTTCTTACCAATGGCCTCAATCCGAAGGCCACGCTGTTCTTTCTGGCGTTGTTCACGGTAGTCATTGACCCGGAAACGCCGCTTGCGGTGCAGATGGGGTACGGTGCTTATCTGGCGGTGGCAACATTCGCATGGTTTGCCCTGTTGTCAGCCGTACTTGGCCGGGAATCGGTGCGCAAGTTTATGCTGCGTTCCGGGGTCTGGTTCGAACGGGGCATGGGTGTGGTGTTACTGCTGCTGGCGGTGCAGATCGCATTCAATGCCAGCTGATAGGTGGCTGACAATGAGTGGTATCGAGACTGAAGTCGAGGAGTCCGGCAGCGTGCATCCTGCGAGGCAGATACGTTATAGTGGCGTCTGGAGGCAGCCGTGACAGCGACACAAACAAGCGAATTACCCAACGAACTCATCGACAACTTTGGTCGGCGGGTGGACTACGTGCGCCTGTCGGTTACCGACCGCTGCGATTTTCGTTGCGTCTACTGTATGACCGAGGACATGACGTTCCTGCCGCGCAAGCAGATTCTGTCCCTCGAAGAGCTATACGATGTGGCACGCGCTTTTACCGAATTGGGAGTGCGCAAGATACGCCTGACCGGTGGCGAACCCATGGTGCGCAGTGACGTCATGAGCCTGATCGAAAAGCTCGGTGCTCTGCCGGGCCTTGAGGAGCTGCTGCTGACGACCAATGGCGCGCAGCTGGACAAATATGCCGGGCCACTTAAGGCGGCGGGCGTCAATCGCGTCAATATCAGTATCGACAGTCTCGACCACGAGCGCTTCACGCGGATTTCCCGGGTTGGCAAGCTGGACAAGGTGCTGGCCGGTATTGAGGCAGCCCGGGCGGCCGGCTTCGAGCGGATTCGCCTGAACTCGGTCATCATGCGCGGCTATAACGAGGACGAAGTCCTGCCGCTGGCGGACTATGCCCTGGACCGCGATATTGATATCGCCTTCATTGAGGAAATGCCCCTTGGCGAAGCCACTGACCACAGCCGGGAAGAGACGACCTGCAGTAACGACTGGGTGCGGGAGTCCATTGCCAGCAAGTACACCCTGGTGGACAGCGCCGAGCGTACTGCGGGTCCGTCGCGCTACACCCAGGTAGTAGGCAAGAAAGGACGCATCGGCTTTATCTCTCCGGTATCCCACAATTTCTGCGCCGACTGCAACCGGGTCCGTGTGACGGTAGAAGGGCGACTACTGTTGTGTCTTGGTAACGAGCACTCAGTGGATCTTCGCTCGGTACTGCGTGACCCCCAGATGAGCTTTACCGACCTGAAGCGGGCCATTGTCGACTCTATGGCGATCAAGCCCGAGCGGCACTATTTCTATGACAAGGATCATGTCCAGCCTGTTCGTCTAATGAACATGACCGGCGGATAGCGGCGCACATGACTCCCGAGCTACAAGCTGGCACTGCACTGAGTATTGCCGTCGTCACGGTCTCTGATACCCGCACGCCGGAAACCGACAAGTCTGGTGACGTGCTGGTCGAGCGACTGCTGGCCGCCGGGCATCAGCTAAAGCAGCGCTGCATTATCAAGGACGATATTTACCAACTGCGTGCCGAAGTCTCCGCGAAGATTGCCGACCCTGAGGTGCAGGCCGTGTTGCTGACCGGTGGCACGGGATTCACCGCCCGAGACAACACCCTGGACGCCATCAGGCCCTTGTTTGATGATGAGATTGAAGGCTTCGGGGAACTTTTTCGTCACCTGTCATTTCAAGAAATCGGCACATCAACCATTCAGTCCCGGGTATTCGCCGGATTGGCCAACGGCACAATCGTTTTTTGTTTGCCTGGGTCACCTGGCGCTTGTCGCACAGGCTGGGACATGATTATCGCCGATCAGCTGGACAGCAATCACAAACCCTGCAACTTCGTGGATAAACTCAGGTTTCCTGAGTAACCAATCGGGGCGCTTGCGCGTTAGTAGCGCAGGGGCAGCAGAGGCTTGCCTGCTGTGACAGTTTCAGTGTCGCCGCTGCGTCAAGGCAGGGGTTAAGGGGCAGGTGTTCAGGACAGGGGTTCAGGACAGAGGTTAAGAGCAGGGGTTAACGGCGGAAGTTAACGGCAGAGCGCCTGCAGTCGCGACAGGAATTCCCGGGCCGGGAAAGATACATTTGCGGGGGTTGCGGAGGATAATCAGGCCAGGAGCCTGGTTCTGGCAAATCACGCCAGAGTTACTGCACCTAAAAACAAACGCCAGCAATACCGGTTGGGCGTTGCTGGCGTTCAGATAACGCGTATTTCAGAAGGGCTCAGCATAAAGCCTCCTCCTGTTTGTAGTTTAAGCAGCGATGTAGATGATTGCGGCCGGTACCGCCAGAGCAGCTGCCACCAGGGCAATACTTACTACTGTAGCTTCAACTACGGGTCGTGCTTTGATCAGGGCGCGTGTCATGTCTTTCTCCTTATGTTAATGGGCTGTTGGTGTCTTGTTGTTCCGGGGGAGTTACTTGCTCCCTCAGAACGGTGCGTATAGTAACAAATAACGTCCCGATAGGTAACACTTTTGAGTAGAAAAGCGCACATTGTTTAAATAAGTAACAATCTGTTGTCATGCTCCTCTGGGCTAGATGATTAACCCTATTTATTTCAACAGGTTAGGAAATCAGGCGTCGCCATTTTACAGGTCTGGAAATTGTTACAGCGGGTAAAATCTGGCGAAAAATTAATAACTAAGCGTTCCCTAAAAATTCCCGGAAGTACTGTTACGGCAGAGATGGGCGTAACTTTAGGTAACAATTGTCGATATGCCGCCACTATTCAAGAATCATCATCAGAATTATCTTGAGGGACTGTTGTCATGAGTGACCGGCCGACTTTGCAGTCTGCTCTTAAGGGGCGGCGTATCGCGCTCCCGGAAAGTCGTCAGCTGGATGTGCTGGCGGACCTGTTCGAACGTCGCCAGGCGTCGGTATTGCGGGTTCCTCTGGTGGCCATTCAGGACGCGCCAGACCAGGCCCGGGTGTCCGATTGGCTGCAGGCGTTTATCCGCCAACCCCCGGATATTCTGATTGCCCTCACCGGGGAAGGCTTGCGCCGCCTGCGCAGCGCTGCGATTCGGGGGGATATGGAGTCGCAGTATATTGCGGCGCTGGATAAAGCCTCGGTGCTCTGCCGCGGCCCCAAACCCGGACGCGCTCTCAAGGAAATGGGGTTGACCGCCTGGCTCCAGGCACAGCAGCCCACCACCACCGGCGTTATTGCCACGCTCGAAGAGATGGACCTGGCGGGCAAGCGGGTGGCGGTGCAGCTTTACGGAGAAGACCCCAACGTGCAGCTGATGGACTACCTGGCCAGCCGCGGGCTGGCGGACTGCTCCACCGTGGCGCCTTATGTCTATGGTGATGACAGCGATCTCACCGCGGTACTGAATCTGATTACCGAACTGGGGCAAGGTGAGCTGGACATGATCGCCTTTACCAGCAAGCCCCAGGTGAAACGGCTGTTGTCGGTTGCCAACGCTCACCACCGTGTTGCCGAATTACGCGATGGCATCGCGAAAACACTGGTGGCGGCCGTGGGGCCGGTGGTGGCCGATGAGCTGACCGCTGCCGGGATCCAGGTCAGCGTGATGCCGGATAGCAGTTTCTTCATGAAACCACTGGTGCGTGCCGCTGAGGAGGCCTTCGCCACGCGCGATGACAGTCGCTGAGGGGCGGTGGCTGATGGGCAGGGCTTTGGTTAAAATGGCGCGCTTGTGACAGTGGCCCGGTCAGTACGCGGTGTTTGTCAAAAACCCGGCGATCAACCCGCCATAATCCCACAGCGGATTGGCTGATCAGAGCTCCCGACCAGGTGCCAGATCCACAGCCCCCAGGCAAAACACTCCAAGGACTCAGCAGATGCGCATCATGACATTTAATTGCAACGGCATTCGCGCCGCCGCCAGGAAGGGGTTTTTCGACTGGCTGCCCAGTGCCAATGCCGATGTGATTTGCCTGCAGGAGACCAAGGCCCAGGAACACCAACTGGGCGATCCGGTATTTCGTCCTGAGGGTTATCAGACCTACTACTTTGATGCCGTGAAAAAGGGCTATTCCGGCACTGCGCTGCTGCTGCGGCAGGAACCTGAAAAAGTCAGTCGTGGCCTGGGCTTTGATATTGCCGATACGGAAGGGCGGTACCTGCAGGCCGACTACGATGGCTTCAGTGTGGCATCGCTGTACCTCCCTTCGGGTTCTGCAGGCGACGAGCGCCAGGCTCGCAAAATGCGGTTTATGGATTTTTATATTGAGCACATGCGCAAGCTGCGACGCAAACGGCGCGAGTTTATTATTTGTGGCGACTGGAACATCTGCCACAAGGAAATCGATATCAAGAACTGGCGCTCCAACCGCAAGAATTCCGGGTTTCTACCCGAGGAGCGGCAATGGCTGGACCAGTTGTATGACAAGGTCGGCTATGTCGACGCCTTTCGCGTGGTTAACCAGGAAGAGGACCAGTATTCCTGGTGGTCCAACCGCGGCCAGGCTCGCGCCAAGAACGTGGGCTGGCGGCTGGACTACCACGTGGTCACACCTGGGTTGCGCGACAAGATCAGGGCCGCTGAAATTTACACTGCGGAAAATTTCTCCGATCACGCACCGGTAATACTGGACTACGCACTGTAACGCCGGATCAACAGGCGGGCCATTGCGGCGGCCTGCGGGTACGGTTTTTTTGAAGTTGTTTTTGTATTAGTTTTGTCTGCTGCACAGCAACGCCAATTATTCGGAATCTGCCATGAATCAATCAACAAGCCTGATATCGACTGCCCTGCGCGGGCTATTCGTGATCGCTGCCCTGGCTTGCAGCAACCTGTTGGCTGCCCAGGAACTGGTGGCAGTCATCGATACCTCCAAAGGGGTAATTCGCGCCGAGCTGAGTCCGCGCGCCGCACCTACCACCGTGGCCAATTTCGTGAACCTTGCCCAGCGCGGCTTCTACGATGGGCTGACTTTCCATCGCTATGTGCGCAATTTCATGATCCAGGGTGGCGACCCGGATGGGATCGGCACCGGTGGTCCCGGTTACCGGTTCACCGGCGAGATTCTTCTCAAGCACAATCGACCCGGTATTCTGTCCATGGCCAATTCGGGGCCCGGCACCGACGGCAGCCAGTTTTTTATGACCCACCTGGCCACCCCGCATCTTGACGGTCTGCATTCGGTATTTGGTCGGGTAGTGGAAGGGATGTCGGTGGTCAATGCACTGCGCCGCCGCGATGTGATCAACAGCATCACCATTGATGGCGATGTCAGCGATCTATATCGACGGCGCGCCGAGCGCCTGGCGGAATGGAACGCGGTGCTGGATAGCAATTTTCCCGATCTGCGTCCGGCCCACGAAGCCGCAGGTGATGCAGACTGATCGCCGGTCTGTTTGCCTGTTGCCTGCAGGTTCGACTGGCCGAGCCGTCCTAAAAGACTTGCTTGAAGGGTTTGACCACGACCCGGTCATAGACGCCGGCGGCGACATAGGGATCCTGGTCAGCCCAGTTCCGGGCTTGCTCGAGGTCGGCAAATTCCGCCACTACCAGGCTGCCGCTGAATCCGGCGTCACCCGGCTCGGGATCATCAATCGCAGGGTGGGGGCCAGCCAGTAGCAGGCGCCCGGCATCGGCCAGTTCCTGCAGGCGGGCCAGGTGTTGGGGGCGGGCAGACTGGCGCAGGGGCAGGCTGTTATCGACATCTTCACTGATTATGGCGTAGTACATGGTGCTTCCTGTTAACTGGCGACTGGTGAGTGCGTCTTTCGGTTCTGTTACCGGGCTCTAATGTAATACACTCACACCCCTTTTGAGCAGCCTTCTGCACAACTTCGTGAGTTTGCCGCAGCCGCACAGCAGTGACGAGTTATGAGCGAATATTTTCAGGTCCATCCAGAGACGCCCCAGAGCCGAGTAATCAAGCATGCTGCCGAGGTGTTGATGCAGGGTGGTGTCATCGTCTATCCCACCGACTCAACCTATGCACTGGGCTGTCATCTTGGTGACAAGACCGCCCTGGATCGCATTCGACGCATTCGCCAGCTGTCCGACAAGCACAACTTCACCCTGGTATGCAGCGACCTGTCGTCGCTGTCGACCTATGCGCAGGTGAGTAACAGCGCTTATCGTATTCTCAAGGCTTATACTCCCGGTCCCTACACCTTCATACTCAAGGCCACGCCGGAGGTGCCCAGGCGCCTGATGCACCCGAAGCGGAAAACCATTGGCATTCGCGTGCCCGATCATCCGGTGGCCCAGGCCATTCTGGAAGCCATGGGCGAACCGATCATGAGCACCAGCCTGATCCTGCCGGACGAGGGCGAGCAGCTGGTTGATCCTTATGAAATGCGCATGAAACTCGGCAAGCTGGTCGACCTGATTATCGATGGCGGCCCCTGTGGACTGGAGCCCACCACCATGGTTGATCTGGTGGAGGGCGTTCCCGGTGTCATGCGTGCCGGCAAGGGCGATCCCGAACCGTTCGAGTGATCGGGTATAATTACCTGATAGCTATTCACAATCTGACCATCCATCCAATCAACAGCACGACCTAACCGTTCAAGCAGGGGAATTCTTTTGTCTACAGCAGTATCGCAACGACGCGTCCTGTCAGGGATGCGACCGACCGGACGTTTGCATCTTGGCCATCTGCACGGCGCACTGAACAACTGGATCAAACTGCAGCATGAATACGAATGTTTTTTCTTCGTCGCCGACTGGCATGCGCTGACCACCCATTATGGTGAGCCCGAGCTGTTTTCCGAGCATGTCATCGACATGGTGATCGACTGGCTGGCGGTGGGCATCAATCCCGGTTCGGCCTCGCTGTTTGTGCAATCCCGAGTGCCCGAACATGCCGAGCTGCATTTGCTGCTGTCGATGATTACTCCTCTGGGCTGGCTGGAGCGGGTGCCGAGCTACAAGGACCAGCAGGAGAAACTGGCCGACCGCGATCTCGACACCTACGGTTTTCTGGGCTATCCGCTGCTGCAGGCGGCAGACATTCTGATTTATCGCGCCGGCTTTGTGCCGGTAGGCGCTGACCAGGTGGCCCATGTGGAATTGACCCGGGAAGTGGCGCGTCGTTTTAACCATGTGTATGGCAAGGAGCCAGGATTTGAAGCCAATGCCGAGGCGGCGGTGAAGAAAATGGGCAAAAAAGCGGCGCGCCAGTATTCCCAGCTGCGCACCGCGTATCAGGAGCAGGGCGACCATGAAGCGCTGGGCAAGGCCCAGGCGTTGCTGTCAGAACAGCAGAATATCTCCATCGGCGATCGCGAGCGTCTGTATGGCTATCTGGAAGGAGGCGGCAAGATGATCCTGGCTGAGCCGCAGTCGCTGCTGACCCCGGCGTCTAAAATGCCGGGTCTGGACGGGCAGAAAATGTCCAAGTCCTATAACAACACCATTGCGCTGCGCGAACCCATCGACGACGTGGCGAAGAAGATCAGTACCATGCCTACTGACCCGGCGCGGGTGCGGCGTTCAGATCCGGGCGATCCGCAGAAGTGCCCGGTGTGGCAGCTGCACGAGACCTACTCTGATGACAAGACCAAAGACTGGGTGGTGCAGGGCTGTACCTCGGCCGGCATCGGTTGCCTGGAATGCAAAAAGCCGGTGATTGACGCGGTGGTCGCGGAGCTGGAGCCCATCCAGGAGCAGGCCAGTCAGTATGAAAAAGACCCCAACCTGGTGAAATCGATACTCATCGAAGGGTCCGAAGCAGCCCGCGAAGTGGCCAAGGAGACCCTGTCCGAGGTGCGCTCCGCTATTGGCCTGGGCTCCTGGTAACGAGCCTGACAAAGGGCCTGGCAAGGTGCCCGGTTTGGGACTCAGTCCGCTGGGCATTGCACCGCTATATCAGGTAGAATTCGAGCCAGAAAATCCAGCCGAAGATCAACAGTTTGACAGCCACCGACAGCGCAGAAGAACAAGACAGCTCTGGTCAACCAGATTCCGATCAGCCAGATTCCGCCGATGCCCCACAGGAAGCGGAGTCCTCTGCGCCCCGGCAAAAGGACTTGCCATTTGCCATGATCGCCGGCAAGGCGATGACCGAAGCTCCGAAAGACCTGTATATCCCCCCGGATGCGTTGGAAATTTTCCTGGAGGCCTTTGAAGGGCCCCTGGATCTGCTGCTGTACCTGATCAAGAAGCAGAATATCGATATTCTCGATATAAACGTGGCGGATATTACCGACCAGTACATGGCCTATGTGGACATCATGCAGGCCAGCCAGTTCGAATTGGCGGCGGAGTACCTGGTGATGGCGGCCATGCTGGCGGAGATCAAGTCCCGTATCCTGCTGCCGCGGCAAAAGGAAGAAGAAGAGGACGAGGAAGATCCGCGCATGCAGCTTATCAAGCGGCTGCAGGAATACGAGCGCTACAAGAAAGCGGCAGAAGATGTGGATGAGCTGCCGCGCCTGGATCGGGACATCCAGCTGGCTGGGGCGGCGCTGCCAGAGATAGACAAGGTGACGCCGGACCCCGAGGTTGGACTTGATGAGGTGCTGGCCTGCCTGGCGCGAGTGCTGCGCCGGGCGGATATGTTTGAGCACCACCATATTCAGATGGAGACCCTGTCCACCCGGGAGAAGATGTCAGAAATACTGGCCCGCATCTCGTCGACCAAGTTTGTGCCCCTGGTCTCGCTGCTGATCCGCGAAGAAGGGCGCCTGGG
Organism: uncultured Pseudohongiella sp.; assembly: GCA_965212375.1. Lineage (GTDB taxonomy): Bacteria > Pseudomonadota > Gammaproteobacteria > Pseudomonadales > Pseudohongiellaceae > UBA9145. The sequence goes on from OZ243108.1 coordinate 1,459,946, forward strand.
CGTAGTGGTGACCTTCCTGGCCATGATGGAATTGATGAAGGATTCCTTGATAGAAATTGTGCAATCTGACCCCTTTGCACCGATTCATATTAAATCGCGGGACGGCTCGGAAGCCGCAGTTGTAGCAACAGACAATGAGTGATGTAGACAACAAAGTAAAAATGATCATCGAGGGGTTGCTGCTTTCGGCGGGCCGCCCGTTGAGCCTGGACAACATCATTGCTGTGTTCAGTGAGGATGAGAAACCGGATCGGCAGGAATTGAAGGCGGTGATGGATGCCATTGCCGAAGACTGTGACGATCGCGGATTTGAACTCAAGGAAGTGGCTTCCGGGTTTCGCTTTCAGGTCAAACAGGAGCTGAGCGAATGGGTGGCCAAACTCTGGGAAGAACGTCCGCCGCGCTACACTCGCGCCTTGCTGGAAACCTTGGCGTTGATCGCCTACAGACAGCCGATTACCCGGGGTGATATCGAAGAGATTCGTGGCGTTGCGGTGAGCGCCAATATTATTCGCACGCTACTGGACCGGGAATGGATTCGTGTGGTGGGGCATCGCGATGTACCGGGTCGCCCGGCGATGTTTGCCACCACCAGGCAGTTTCTCGACTACTTCAATCTCAAGAGCCTCCAGGAACTGCCGCCGTTGGCGGAGATCAAGGATCTGGATAGCGCCGCACAGGAGCTGGACCTGGATGAGGAATTGTCCAAGCAGCGGGTCATTGACCTGCCGGAAGAAAGCGTCGATGAAAACAGCGTTGAATTAAGCGACAGTGAAAAAGCCGAGATGCTGGCCGAGGAAGAAGCCATCGAACTGGCGAAGAAACCGCTGGACGAAATACTCAACCTTGACCCGGCGCGCGCCAGCAATAATGAAGAAGCAGACGCGGACGAAGCAGGCGAGCGCGATTCCGAAGCAGATACTGCTGGCGCCGACGATGCAATGCGGGACAGCGAAGCCAGTGCGCAGGCCAGTGCAGAAAGCGACGCCGAATCGAGTGGCGAAGCTGAACCGGACGAGGCGGAGGAGACTTCAGGAGACATCGATGATGATCTGGCCGCCGCCGATGAAATTCTTGCCGAGTACGACAGCATCGGTGATGAAGCGCTGGATTCCACAGCGCGGTTTGACGCCACCGAAGCCAACAATCCCGACCCTGATGCCGACGACCTGAATCCGGCGCCGGCATCGGACGAAGCGGATGATCAAGCTGCTGAGCCAGATGACGATTCGACAGACCAGTCGATCAGTCGTTCCGGCTCGGAATGATTGCCGGGATCGCGACACTATGACCGCTACAGATAACACCGAGAAACTGCAAAAAGTTCTGGCCCGTGCCGGCTACGGCTCACGCCGCGAAATGGAAAGCTGGATTTCCGCCGGGCGCATCAAGGTCAATGGCAAGCTGGCCGGCATTGGCGAGCGGGTGTCTGACGCTGACCAGGTGGTAGTGGACGGCAAGAAGCTGGCCCCGCAAAAGAAGATGAAAGAAGAATGTCGGGTGCTGCTGTACAACAAGCCGGAAGACGAGATCTGCAGCCGCAAGGATCCGGAAGGCCGTCCCACGGTGTTCGACCGACTGCCGCCGATAAAACATGGCCGCTGGGTATCCGTCGGCCGACTGGATATCAATACCAGCGGCCTGCTGCTATTTACCACCGATGGTGAGTTAGCCAACAAACTGACCCACCCAAGCGCCCAGATTGAACGTGAATACGCGGTTCGGGTGATGGGGGAGGTCAAGCCGGAGATGGTGAAGAACATGCATAAAGGCGTGGAGATTGACGGTCACCTGTGCCGCTTCACCGACATCCAGTACTATGCCGGTGAAGGCGTCAATCAGTGGTACCACGTGGTCCTGATGGAAGGGCGGAACCGGGAAGTTCGCAAGCTCTGGGAGTCCCAGGGCCTGAAAGTCAGTCGGCTTAAAAGAGTGCGGTTTGGCCCTATTTTTATTCCCAGCACCGTCACGCGTGGGAAATTCCAGGAACTCAACAAACAGGAAATCAAAAAACTGGTGTTGGCCGCGGACGCCAATCTGACCTCCTGATTAATTTTACCGGTGGCTCAGGCAGTGGCCGCCAGCCATTTCTCTCGATCAAACTCCCGCACGTTTAACGCCTGGCCATGAATCGGCTGGGCTTCCTCGCTGAATAGAAACAAATACGCCGGCATCAGCGACTCGGGAGTCGGCACTGTGTCCGGCTTTTCTGCCGGATACGCTGCCCGGCGCATGGCCGTGCGAGTGCCCCCGGGATTGAGGCTGTTGACGCGGATTGCCGTGGTGTTGGCGAGCTCATCGGCCAGGGTTTGCATCAGGCCTTCCACGGCGAACTTCGATACGGCATAAGCACCCCAGTAGGCCCGCCCCTGGCGCCCCACACTGGAGGCGGTGAATAACAGCCGCCCGGAGGGCGAGCGAGTCAGTGCCGGCAATAGCGCACGGGTCAGGTAGAACGCTCCATTGACGTTCACCTGCATCAATTCCTGCCAGTCCTTCTCCGGATAGTATTCGATGGGGCTGCGGGCGCCCAGAAGACCGGCGTTGTGCACCAGTCCATCCAGGCACTCGAACTGTTCATCCAGAGATTCAGCCAGTTGTTTGAAGTCGTTGATGCCGGCGGTGACAAAATCCATGGGCTGGATAATGACCTTGCCAGGGTGCGTCGCTTCGATTTCGTCGTACAGTGTCTCGAGTTTTTCCTGGGAGCGGCTGAGCAGGATGACTGTGGCGCCATGTGCCACCAATGTTTTGCTCAGGACCTTGCCAATACCGTCACCGGCGCCGGTGACGAGGATGGTCTTGCCGTTCAGAAAGTCGGGTGCGGGGGAGTAGTCGTCCATGATTCAGGCAAATTTCAGTGTGCTGAGCAAGGCTTCGGTTTGCTCGGGTTGTTGGAGAATGAAGTCAGCATACCAGTCTTCCACCCTGACATCAGTGCCCAGGTAGCCATAGGCCGCCGCCACGGCGATAACGTCAGCGTTTTTGGCTGCCTGCATGTCGCGCAAATGATCGCCTATATACACGGTGCGCTCGGTGCCCCGCTGTAGCTGGCTGCAGGCCAGCAGGATTGCTTCCGGGTGGGGTTTGCGGTCGGTGACGTGATCAGGGCAGACCAGCGCGCCGCAACGATTGGACAGCTGCAGGTTTTCCAGCAGCGCGCTGGCGTAGCGCACCGGCTTGTTGGTGACAATGCCCCAGGGAATACCGCTCGCCTCGAGCTTGTCCAGCAGTTGGCCGAGTCCCGGGTAGACCACAGCTTCGGTGACTTGCAGCTGTTCTTCGTAGATATCCAGCAGCCGCTGGTGCAGGTCCGCAAAATCCGGGTGATTCTCAGCGATCCCGAAGGCCAGCTTTACCAGCGCACGGGCGCCGTCGGAGACGGTCTGGTAGATCAACTCGGCGCTGACCGCCGGGCGGTCGTGTTCGGCGCACAGGCGCTGCACGACCTTGACGAAGTCTGGCGCAGTGTCAATCAGGGTGCCATCGAGATCAAACAGCACGCACTCGATGGAAGTGTCCAGGGTCACAGGCTTAGTCGGCGGGTCGGTAGTAGTGGGCAAGGTAGTTAACATCGACGCTGTCTTCCAGAAAGTAGCGCTTGGTAACCGGATTATAGCCCATTCCGATCTGGGCTTTCAGTTGCAGTCCGCTGGCGCGTGCCCATTGGGCCAGTTCGGAGGGCTTGATGAACTTCGCGTAGTCATGAGTGCCCCGCGGCAGCAGGTTGAGAACGTACTCGGCACCGATAATGGCAAACAGGTAAGACTTGGGGTTGCGATTGATGGTAGAGAAGAATACCAGGCCGCCGGGCTTGACCAGCTGCATGCAGGCCTCGACCACCGCTGCCGGATCCGGAACATGCTCGAGCATTTCCAGGCAGGTCACCACGTCGTATTCGCCGGGTTGTTCCTCTGCCAGGGCTTCTGCTGAACACATGCGGTAGTCGATCTCCAGGCCGCTTTCCATCTGGTGCAGCCTGGCCACCGACAGGGACGCCTCGGCAAGATCAATAGCGGTAACTTTGGCACCATGATGGGCCATGGCTTCGGCCAGAATGCCGCCGCCACAGCCGATGTCCACGACCCGCTTTTCGGCCAGGTTGATGTGCTGGCTGATGTAGTTCAGGCGCAGCGGGTTGATTTCGTGCAGGGGCCGGAACTCGCTTTCCGGGTCCCACCAGCGCGAGGCCAGGGCTTCGAATTTGCGTATTTCCAGATCGTCGACATTTTCCATGATTACCGTCCGCTCATTGCCTGTTGCCATTCACCTGATTGCTGTTTCAGTAACGCCTTGTCCAGGGTCCTCAGATCACCATCCTGCACCACCAGGCGCCCGCCCACCCAGACGTGAGAGACCTGGGTGGCGTGACTGGAATAGACCAGCTGCGAGACCGGATTGTGTAGCGGCCAGCTGTTGATGTTGTCGAGGCTTACCGCGGTCAGGTCAGCCAGCTTGCCCGCTTCGATACTGCCAATATCAGTGTCCATACCCATTGCCCGGGCACCATTGATAGTGGCCATTTCCAGCGCCTGGTAGGCGGGCAGTGCCGAGGCATCGCCGGCTACTGCCTTGGCGAGCAGCGCGGCGCTGCGCATCTCGCCGAACATGTCCAGGTCGTTGTTGCTGGCACAGCCATCGGTGCCAAGTGCCACGTTTACCTGATGCTCCATGAGTTTGGCTACCTCGCAGAAACCGCTGGCCAGTTTCAGGTTGCTTTCCGGACAGTGCACGACACTGGCGCCCAGCTCGGCAAGCTGCTGCATTTCTTCGGGCAGCAATTGCGTGGCATGGACACAGACCAGACGCGGTGAAATCACCCCGAGTGCGGCCAGCCGCTGTAGCGGCCGACGGCCGTCGGCGCTGATCGCATCGGCGACTTCCTGGGCGGTTTCATGCACGTGCATATGCACGGGGACATCCAGCTCTTCTGCCAGGGTAATAATCTTGTTCAGGGGGGCATCGGAAACGGTATAGGGCGCGTGGGGCCCGAAGGCCATGCTCACCAGCTCGCTGTTGCGAAAGTCATCGTGCAGTTGCGTGGCCTTGTCGATGTATTCGTCGGCATTGCTGGCCCAGACCGTGGGGAAATCCAGCACCGGGCTGGCCAGCTGCACCCGCATCCGGGCGTCGGTAGCGGCGCGACCCACCTCGTCGGGGAAAAAGTACATGTCGGCAAAGGTGGTGGTGCCCGAGGCGAGCATTTCCGCGATTGCCAGACTGGCGCCCTGGTAAACGTATTCCCGTGCCACAAATTGTGCTTCCAGCGGCCAGACGTGCTGCTCCAGCCATTCCTTGAGCGGGGTGTCATCGGCAATACCGCGCATCAGGGTCATGGCGGAATGGCCATGGGTATTGACCAGGCCCGGGATCAGGGCGTGCTCACCGAGTTGCACCTCCTCCAGGGCATGAAATTCGGCGCGCGCCTGCTGACTTTCACGCACTGCCACAATGCGTTGATCCTTGATGGCCACGCTGTGGGACTCGAGCACCAGGCCGGGTTCGGTCACCGGGATAAGCCAGCGGGCATGAATCAGTAAATCGACTTGTTGCGGGGTGGAGGAATTGGCACTCATTTGGGTCTCTGGTCGGCTCTCGTGGGAATGGATTCAGGGGGCATTGCAAAGGGCGCGATTATAGCGTGAATCGGGCCCCGGCGCGCCCCCGGGGTCCCGATCGAGGTAAAACTGTAAGATCCTGATTATGAACAGGTTTTGGCTGCATTAAATTACTGTTTTCGGTGTCAATTCAGATCTTGCGTGTGCTATACTTCGGGGCTTGTTTGCTGGCCATTTCGGGCCGGGTTTTCCGCCTCGGAATCCAGCTGTGTAACGAGCATTTTTGCGCTTGCAAATGGCGGTGAAATACACGCCAGAATCGATGCAATACGGATGCATCGCGAGCGGAAACCCAGCTCGGCAGTCGGTGACAAGGCCAGCACCTTGCGCGTGGCAGTTGCTAAAAGTGGGCGCCAGTGGCCAGGACATGGCCCGCATCAAGTCAGCCAGAAACCATAACGAAAAAACGGAAACAGTCCAATCGACGCCAGAAAATCAATAAACGATCGCGTTCTGAGTAACGTTCTCTACCCGCCGTTTGTCAGGAAATAACCAGTCTATGTCTGAGTTTGCCAAACAGGTCTTGCCTGTTGCACTAGAAGGAGAGATGCGTGAGTCCTATCTGGCTTACGCGATGAGTGTCATCGTCGGCCGGGCGCTGCCCGATGTGCGGGACGGCCTGAAGCCGGTGCATCGCCGCGTGCTGTTCGCGATGAATGTCCTCTCCAACGACTACAACAAGCCGTATAAGAAATCCGCGCGTGTCGTCGGTGACGTCATCGGTAAGTATCACCCCCATGGCGACACTGCCGCATACGACACCATCGTCCGTATGGCGCAAAGTTTTTCGCTGCGCTATCCGCTGGTGGATGGTCAGGGCAACTTCGGGTCCATCGACGGCGATTCCGCAGCCGCCATGCGTTACACAGAAATCCGCATGGCCAAGATCGCCCACGATCTGCTGGCGGATCTCGACAAGGACACCGTCGATTACTCGGACAACTACGACGGTACCGAGCAAATCCCCGATGTGCTGCCCACCCGGATTCCGAATCTGCTGGTCAACGGTTCTTCGGGTATTGCCGTGGGTATGGCCACCAATATCCCACCGCACAACCTGACGGAAGTGACCACAGCAGCTATTGCGCTGCTGGAAGATCCGGATCTGGATGTGGACGGATTGATGGAATACATCCTTGGTCCGGATTTCCCCACCGCCGGTATCATCAATGGCCGCGCCGGTATCGTCCAGGCCTATCGCACCGGTCGCGGTCGCATCTATGTACGTGCTCGCGCCGAAGTGATTGAGGATGAGAAGACCGGTCGCCAGACGATTATCGTCAGCGAGATTCCCTATCAGTTGAATAAGGCGCGGTTGATCGAGCGCATCGCCGAACTGGTCAAAGAGAAGAAGCTTGAGGGCATTTCCGAGCTGCGCGACGAGTCGGACAAGGATGGCCTGCGTATCGTGATCGAACTGCGCAAGGGTGAAATGGGCGACGTGGTACTGAATAACCTCTATGCCCAGACCGCCATGCAGTCGGTGTTCGGTATCAATATGGTTGCCCTGGTTGACGGGCAGCCAAAGATCCTGAACCTCAAGGAAATGCTGGAGGCATTCCTGCGTCACCGCCGGGAAGTCGTCTCACGACGCACCCAGTACCTGCTGCGCAAGGCGCGTGAGAAAGGTCACGTGCTGGAAGGACTGGCAGTTGCCCTGGCTAACATCGACGCGGTGATTGAACTGATCAAATCATCCCCGAGCGCCGCCGAAGCCAAGGAAAAGCTGCTGGCGCGTTCGTGGCGCTCAGAGAGTGTGTTGACCATGCTCGGCGAAGTAGGTTCCGATGCCTGCCGGCCGGAAGGGCTGGAAGAACAATACGGACTGCGTGGCGATGACTACTATCTGTCGCCGGAACAGGCCCAGGCCATTCTGGATCTGCGCCTGCACCGATTGACCGGTCTGGAACACGAAAAACTGATCAATGACTACAAAGAACTGCTGCTGCAGATCGCTGACTTTCTCGATATTTTGAACAACCGTGATCGCCTGCTGTCGGTGGTACGGGAAGAAATAGAAGCGGTGCGCAAGGAATATGGCGATGAGCGCCTGACCGAGATTGTCGAGTCCCAGCAGGACCTGACTACCGAAGACCTGATTACTGAAGAAGACCGGGTGGTGACCATCTCCCAGAGCGGCTACGCGAAATCCCAGCCGCTTACCGACTATGCTGCCCAGAAACGTGGCGGCACCGGCCGGTCGGCGGCTTCGGTCAAGGACGAAGATGTAGTAGAACACCTGTTAATTGCCAATACCCATACCACGCTGCTGTGTTTTACCAGCGCCGGCAAGGTGTTCTGGCTGAAGGTATACATGATTCCGCTGGCCTCACGGGCGTCACGCGGCAAGCCGATCATTAATCTGTTGCCCCTGGATGAGGGCGAGCGGATCACCAGCCTGCTGCCGGTGAGCGATTATCCGGAAGACCACTTCGTGTTCATGGCTACTGCTGACGGCACGGTCAAGAAAACACCAATGACCAATTTCGCCCGGCAGCGCAGTGTCGGTTTGCGTGCCATTGAACTGGATGAGGGCGACCATCTGGTGGGCACGGCGATCACCAGCGGTGACCATGATGTCATGCTGGTGAGCAGTAGTGGCAAGGCAATTCGTTTTAATGAATCCGATGTGCGGGCCATGGGGCGAACTGCACGTGGGGTGCGCGGCATCAAGCTGGCACCCGGTGCCAGAATGATCTCCCTGATTATCCCGGATGCGGACAAGTATGTGCTGACAGTCAGTGAAAATGGTTATGGCAAGCGTACCGCCTCGGCTGATTTCCCGGTGTATGGCCGCGGTGGGCAGGGCGTGATTGGCATGCAGGCCAGTGAACGCAACGGCCAGATCGTCGGTGCGGTGCAGGTTACGGACCATGACGAGATCATGCTGATCTCCAACAAGGGCACGCTGGTGCGGACCCGGGTTGACGAGGTTTCGGTGCAGGGCCGCAACACCCAGGGCGTACGCCTGATTCGCCTCAAGAAAGATGAAAAGCTGGTCGGCCTGGAACGTGTCGATGAACCGGACGAAATCGAGCTCGAGACCGCTGAAGGCGACGACCAGGGCGGACCCGATAGCGACTAGGGTCGAATACAGCCGAATAAGGACGCACAAGGCCGCATAAGAAGGCACCCGTCAGTTCGCAAATATCGACAACGGTGGCCGCTTTTCAGTAAGGATTCAATTGTGAAAACCAGCAACAGGGTGGCCTATCTCGGGCCGCCCGGCACCTTCTCGCAAACGGCGGTGCTCAATCATTTTGGCGAGCACTGTGCGCTGCAGGCCTGCAGTACGATCGACGATGCCTTCGCTGCCGTCGGCCAGGGTGATGTCGACTATGCGGTAGTGCCGGTCGAAAATTCCACCGAGGGTGTAGTAAACAACACCCAGGATTGCCTCGTGGATACATCGCTGACAATCGTCGGCGAGGAGATCGTTGCTATCGAGCACCAGTTACTGGTGGCACCTGGCACGGCTGCAGAAGATATCGAATTGATTGTCTCCCACAAGCAGTCCCTGGCCCAGTGCCGGGAGTGGCTGAAAAAACATTACCCCAACGTGCGCCTGCAGGATCGGGCCAGTAATGCCGATGCGGCGATACTGGCCAGTCGCGAGCCAGGCACTGCCGCCATTGCCGGACGCATGGCAGGCACGATTTATGGCCTGCAGACTCTGGCAGAGAACATTCAGGATCAGCACCACAACCGAACCCGTTTTCTGATTCTCGGGCTGCAGCCGGTGCCGCCGACGGGCCGTGATAAAACCTCGGTGCTGATCTACACGGCAAATCGCCCGGGCGCGCTTTTTCATGTGCTGGAACCATTCGAAAAACTGCAGATCAGTCTCACCAAGATTGATTCCCGGCCGTCCAAGAAGGAGGCCTGGGAGTACGTTTTTTTCATAGATTTCGAGGGCCACAGCGCCGACCAGAAGGTTATCGAGCTGTTCAGCCGGCTCGAACACTGCACCGAAGAAATAAAACTGCTGGGCTCCTACCCAGCCTTTGCGGACAAGGCCTGATCCAATGACTCACTTTGCCCAGCAGACCGTCGCGATTCTCGGGCTAGGCCTGATTGGCGGCAGTATTGCCCGTGGTCTGCGTGACGCCCTGCCGGGGATACGGCTGCTTGCTGTTGACAGCAACCAACAGGCCCTGGAGCAGGCAATAGAGGAGGGCGTCATTGACGGCGCGAGCAGCCTCGAAGACGTCGCTGGTCGGGCGGACCTGTTGATTCTGGCAACGCCACCGCTGGTTATCGAAACGCTGCTTCCGCAACTGTCGACAGCGGCGCACTCCGGGTTGGTGATCACCGATGTTGGTAGTGCCAAGTCGCACATTTCTTCGCGGCTGCTGGAGCTGGGCGGTGATTTTGCTGCGCGGTTTGTGCCCGGCCACCCGATCGCTGGCTCAGAACAAAGCGGCTTCGGCGCTTCCCGCGGCAATCTTTTTACTGGCCGTAATGTAATCCTGACGCCGCTTGCGATGAACGAACCGGCCGCAGTGGCGACAGTGCACAGCCTCTGGCGCTATCTTGGTGCCGAAGTGCTGGCCATGTCTGTCAGCCGCCACGACCGGGTGCTGGCGGCGACCAGTCATTTACCTCACGCCCTGGCGTTCACCCTGGTAGATGCGTTGCTGAACCAGGAGCATGGTGACGATATTTTTCGCTATGCGGCCGGCGGGTTTGCCGATTTCTCCCGCCTGGCTTCCAGTAATGCCACCATGTGGTCCGACGTGTTTATTGCCAATGCCGAGGCTACCGGTGAAGTCCTTGAAGACTATATCGCGCACTTGCAGAATTTTCGCCGACTGATGCAGGACGGCGACCGGGCTGCCCTGCAGTCGCTGTTTCAGCGCGCCAAACAAACCCGCGATCACTTTATTCAACAGCATTTCAGTACAGGAAGCGCACAAAACATGGAGTCTGAGCCCGTAAGCCTGGAGGTCACTCCCGGCGGTACAGTCACCGGGACTATTAGAGTGCCTGGCGACAAGTCCATTTCACACCGCTCGATTATTTTCGCCTCATTGGCCGATGGCGTAACCCGAATCAGCGGGTTTCTGGAAGGCGAGGACGCCCTCAATACAGTGGCGGCATTCCGCGAGATGGGGGTGACGATTGTCGGACCGGAAGACGGAGAGCTGACTGTTTACGGAGTCGGTATCAACGGGCTTCAGGCGCCGCGCAAACCGCTTTATATGGGCAATTCCGGCACCGCCATGCGACTTCTGGCAGGACTGCTGGCGGCCCAGGATTTCGCCAGCGAGCTGACCGGTGATGAATCGCTCAGCAAGCGGCCCATGAACCGCGTCGCTGACCCGCTGCGCCGCATGGGCGCGAAAATTCAAACCGGTGATGGCGGTACGCCGCCCCTGCAAATCACTGGCGCGCCGCTAACCGGCATTGACTATCCCATGCAGATTGCCAGCGCCCAGGTGAAATCCTGTCTGCTGCTGGCCGGGCTGTATGCCAGCGGCGAGACCCGGGTGAGCGAACCGGCGCCATGCCGCGACCACACTGAACGCATGCTGGGTGGTTTTGGCTACCCGGTTTCCAGAACTGACAATGTGGTAAGCCTGTCTGGCGGCGGTGTACTGCAGGCTGCCGATATTGATATTCCGGCAGATATTTCTTCGGCGGCGTTTTTTCTGGTGGCCGCCTCTATCACACCCGGCGCCAGCTTGCGGCTGGAGCATGTCGGGATCAACCCGACCCGCATCGGCATTATCACGCTGCTGCGCCAGATGGGAGCCAGCATCACGATCGAGAACGAGCGCGATGTGGGCGGCGAGCCAGTGGCTGATCTGGTGGTGGAACAGGCATCCTTGAGTGGCATCGAGATCCCGGCGGAGCAGATCCCGCTGGCTATTGACGAATTCCCGGTGCTGTTTGTTGCGGCCGCCTGTGCGCAGGGCACCACGGTATTGCGCGGTGCTGAAGAACTGCGGGTCAAGGAAAGCGACCGGATCGACGCCATGGCGAAAGGCTTGACCACGCTTGGCATTGTGGTGGAAACCTTTCCTGACGGGATTCGTATCGAGGGCGGGCAATTAATGGCAGGTGAAGTGGACAGTTTTGGCGACCACCGCATCGCCATGGCTTTCGTTATTGCCGGTCTGCGCGCCAGCGGGCCGATCCGGATTCGCGATTGCGCCAATGTCGCCACGTCTTTCCCCGACTTCGTGCAACTGGCTTCCTCGATTGGTATTCCCGTCAGTCAAATTGCGGAGCAGACTCTTGGTTGAAATACCGGTGATTGCCATTGATGGCCCCTCCGGCAGCGGTAAGGGCGCCGTTGCCAGTGCGCTGGCTGAGCGGCTTGGATTTGGCTTGCTGGACAGTGGCGCGCTGTATCGGGTTCTCGGGGTTGCTGCCCACAAGGCAGGCCTTGATTTCGACGACACTGCAGCGCTGACTGCCCTGGCAGGGCGCATGACTATTGAGTTTGGCCGCTCCGGCCCCGATTCGGTGTGGCTCAATGGCGAGGACATCTCCCGCGAAATTCGCACTGACCAGGGCAGCATCCTGGCCTCCCGCGTGGGTGCAATTCCTGCGGCGCGCCAGGCCCTGCACGACCGTCAGCTGGCCTTCCGCAAGCCGCCAGGACTGGTGGCCGACGGACGGGATATGGGCACCGTGGTGTTCCCCGATGCGGTGCTGAAAATCTTCCTCACCGCCAGTGTCGAGGAGCGCGCGCAGAGGCGTTATAAGCAGTTGATTGGTAAGGGTATTGATGCTATTCTGCCCGGCCTTTTGCGAGACCTAAAAGCGCGCGACGAGCGAGATAGCCAACGTTCGGTCTCGCCGCTTAAGCCCGCAGAGGATGCGGTCGTCATTGATTCCACCGACCTCACGCTTGATGAAGTGATCTCACGGGTGTCGAATCTGGCGACCCAGCGACTGGCCGAGCAGGGTTCCTGAACGGCATCAGCAAGGCCGCGCGATGCTTGAAAAGCATCTCGAAAAAGCGTCCAGGAAAGAAAAGAGTTGGCAACAAATTCAGAAAGTTAGACCGCAGTAGAAAACCGCGCAACACCCAAGCGTCCGGATCCTGTCGACCACCAGCATGGCAGGCCCCGGGCAAACAGCAACAACCCCCGCGGGAGCTGGCCTGTGGACTGTTATGAACTGCTTTACCCGAGACCTTCAAGCCTCCGGGACAGTTTGTAGCTTTATGTAATTATTGGACTATTTATTAATGAGCGAAACTTTTGCCGATCTGTTTGAGAAATCTCTCAACGACATCGATATGACCCCGGGTGCCATCGTAAAGGGCACCGTAATCGACATTGACTCCGACTGGGTAACCGTACACGCGGGCCTGAAGTCAGAAGGCGTCATCCCCCGCAATCAATTTCTTGACGAGCAGGGCAATCTGGCCCTGGAAGTTGGCGATATAGTCAAAGTCGCCCTGGAAACCGTGGAAGACGGTTTTGGTGAAACCCGCCTGTCCCGCGAGAAGGCCAAGCGTGCCGAGTCGTGGATGGAGCTGGAAGAAGCCTATGAGAAGAACGACATTGTCACTGGTGTAATCAATGGCAAGGTCAAGGGTGGTTTCACCGTTGATCTGAACAACATCCGTGCCTTCCTGCCAGGCTCTCTGGTGGATGTCCGGCCGGTACGCGACACCGTGCATCTGGAAGGCCAGGAACTGGAATTCAAGCTGATCAAGCTGGATCGCAAGCGCAACAACGTCGTGGTGTCTCGCCGCGCGGTGCTGGAATCCGTGAGCAGCGAAGAGCGCGATGCCCTGCTGGAGAAACTGCAGGAAGGTATTACCGTCAAGGGTATCGTCAAGAACCTGACCGACTACGGTGCATTCGTGGATCTGGGCGGTGTTGACGGACTGCTGCACATTACCGACATGTCCTGGAAGCGCATCAAGCACCCCAGCGAAATTGTTAACGTAGGCGACGAGATCGAGGTCAAGGTACTGAAGTACGACCGCGAGCGTAACCGCGTATCCCTGGGCCTCAAGCAGCTGGGTGAAGACCCCTGGGTCAACATCAAGGCGCGCTATCCCGAGAATACCCGGGTCAAGGCCATCGTCACCAACCTGACTGACTATGGCTGCTTTGCCGAGTTGGAAGAAGGCGTAGAAGGCCTGGTTCACGTGTCCGAAATGGACTGGACCAACAAGAATATTCATCCGTCCAAGGTCGTGCAGTTGGGCGACGAAATTGACGTGATGATTCTCGATATCGACGAAGAGCGTCGTCGCATCTCACTGGGTATCAAGCAGTGCTTCCAGAACCCCTGGGACGGTTTTGCGGAATCCTACAAGAAGGGCGATCGCATTTCCGGCAGCATCAAGTCGATTACCGATTTTGGTATTTTCATCGGTCTCGATGGCAATATCGATGGCCTGGTGCACCTGTCAGATATCTCCTGGGACGAGCCGGGCGAAGAAGCGGTTCGCGAATACAAGAAGGGCGATGAACTGGAAACAGTTATTTTGTCTATCGATCCTGAGCGTGAGCGCATTTCTCTGGGTATCAAGCAGCTCGAAGAAGACCCATTCATGGATTACGTCTCTCAATTCGAGAAAGGCTCGGTTGTTAAGGGCACTGTGACCAGCGTGGAAGCCAAGTCCGCCACTATCGCCCTGGGCGAAGGGGTGGAAGGTGTGCTGCGCGCCTCGGAAATCAGCCGTGACAAGGTCGAAGATGCTCGCAACGCGCTGAAAGAAGGCGACGAAATCGAAGTCAAGGTAGTGAGTGTGGATCGCAAGAACCGCGTACTCAGTCTCTCCGTCAAGGCGATCGAAATTGACGATGAGAAAGCTGCCGTGCAGCAACACAAGAAACAAGACAGCCCCGATTACTCACCGGGCACAATCGGTGACCTGATCAAGGCTGAAATGGACAAGGAATAAGCTTCGAGCTTAATTCCCTAGCGCCGCCTGCGCAGGTAGGCGGCGTTATGTCCGGCAGTGTGGTACTAGACGCGGGGGAACACGATGACCAAGTCCGAACTGATTGACCGTATCGCTGGGAAACAGACACAACTGTCTTCCAAGGATGTGGAGCTGGCGGTAAAGGCAATTATTGAGTATATGTCTACCGTGTTGGCAGAAGGCGGCAGAATCGAGATTCGCGGTTTCGGCAGCTTTTCCCTCCACTATCGGGTACCACGCATTGGGCGTAATCCCAAAACTGGCACACCCGTGGCCTTGAGCGGCAAGTATGTGCCGCATTTCAAGCCAGGCAAGGAACTCCGTGATCGGGTCAACAACAGTATGCACGCTGATCAACAGTTTTAGGATTGTTCCAGACAGCGAGCTGTCCCCCAGAAACGGCATAACTTTCGGGTTATGCCGTTTTTTTCTTTCTGGCCTTAGCCGTATCCATTAGAATCAGCTGAGCGCCAAGCCACAATCCTCATCATGCGAAAACTGGCAAATATTCTTTCCGGACTGTTTTTGATTCTGGTCTTCCTGGCCGCAATTATCTTCGCCTATTACAACACCGCCCCGGTGGGTCTGACATTCGGTAACTGGGAGTTTACTGCCCGGCCGATATCGGTCTGGGTAATCGGTGCCTTTGTCTGTGGTGGCGCAATCGGTTTTCTTATTGGCCTCGGCATCTTCAGATCAATGCGTTCTGCAGCGGAGTCGCGACGACTCAAAAAAGAGCTGGAGCAGGCGAAACAAGAGGTTAGGAAGCTTCGAGCGCTGTCCCTGAAGGATCTCGATTGATGCTGGAAGGGCTGCAATTCTACGGATTCCTGCTACTGGCTGTGGCGGCCGGCTGGCTGCTGGGGCGCTGGGGTGCCTTACGTCCCCGGGATGGGACAGGCGACACCAAGGCGCTGTTCGAGGATTATTTTGTCGGCCTTAATTACCTGCTTAATGACGAGCCGGATGAGGCTATCGATACCTTTATCAAGGCTCTGGAAGTTAACAGCGACACCATTGAAACCCATTTGGCACTGGGCGCGCTGCTGCGCCGGCGCGGCAAGGTGGACAAGGCAATAAAAGTGCACCAGACCCTTCTGGCGCGGCCCGGTCTTGATCAGCAGCGAATTGATTCGACCCGCTTGCAGCTGGCGAATGACTTCATTACCGCCGGCTTGCTTGATCGAGCCGAGCGCCTGTTGAACGAGATCCTCGAAGCCGATACTCCCGCCAAATGGGATGCGCTTCAGCACCTGATCACCATCTACCAGACCGAAAAAGAGTGGCAGCAGGCAATCGATTGCTCCCGGCATCTGCTCAGCAATTCGGCGTTTCGCCGTAACCAGGAAGTGCGCTCAGCCGCGGCTCACTATTGCTGCGAGCTGGCTGAGCTACGGGTTGCAGAGAGCCAGTACAGTAAGGCCCGGGAGCTGATCAAGCGGGCCTTTGCGTTTGACCGGCACAGTATTCGCGCCACACTGCTGCTGGCGGAGATCGAACAGAAGCTGGGTAACTACCGCGCTGCACTGCGCGAGTTGTTGCGTGTCGCGCGCGGGCATGGCGATTTCACTGGCCGGATTTTGCAGCCGCTGGCGGAGTGTTACCAGCAGCTCAATGCGCGTGACGAATACGAACAGGTATTGCGTGAACTGCTGGCTGAACAGGCGGATATTCACGTCGCCGTGGCCCTGTCGCGGCTAATCCAGGCCCAGGGAGGAGAGGCCAGTGCGGTCAGTTTTCTGAACGAACACCTGCAGCGCGAACCCTGTCTTGCCGGCGTGCTGGAACTGTTGCGCCTCCAGGTACCCCATGCAGAAGGCGAACTGCAGATCAATTTGCAGCGCCTGCAGAAGATGCTTAATCAGCTACACGCCCGGCGACCGATCTATCGCTGCAATCATTGTGGTTACGAAGCGCGATCGCTTTACTGGCTATGTCCGAGTTGCCAGAAATGGGGCCGGATGCGACCAATCCTGGAAGCGAGCAATTTGTGGAATTAATCTGCGGAACTAATTTCAGGGCTACATTTTAAAACGAATTTTTAAACTAATTTTTTCTCCAACCACGCTGTAGATCTGATCTGTATACCTGAGGTGCGCCGCAAGGCGCCCCTGAACAAGCAAGCGAGGCTCAGCAATGAATGACAAACCCATCATCATCGCCATGGATTTTAATGCCGAAGCGCCAGCCCTGGCGCTGGTGGAACAACTTGATCCGGCCCAGTGCCGCTTGAAGGTCGGCAAGGAACTGTTTACCGCCTGTGGGCCAGCGCTGGTACGCAAGGTGCAGGATCAGGGCTTTGAGGTATTTCTTGACCTGAAGTTCCACGATATTCCCAACACCGTCGCCGGCGCCTGTCGCGCGGCGGCAGATCTTGGCGTCTGGATGCTTAATGTCCATGCCTCGGGCGGCGAGGCCATGCTGCAGCAGGCCGCGCAGGCAGTTGCCTCGCAAGGCGCGCAGCGGCCACTGCTGGTTGCGGTGACCGTACTGACCAGTATGTCCCGCCAGGATCTGGCGCAAGTGGGAGTTGATGAAGAACCCCAGGCGCAGGTTCGGCGGCTGGCCGCACTGACCCATAGCGCCGGCCTGGATGGGGTGGTTTGCTCGGCAGCGGAAACAGTCATGTTGCGCCAGCAGTTGCCGCCCGATTTCTGCCTGGTTACACCCGGTATCCGTCGTCCGGAGGACGCCAGCAATGACCAGAAGCGGGTGGTAGGCCCGGCGGAAGCGATCCGTAACGGCAGCAATTACCTGGTGGTTGGCCGGCCGATTACCCAGGCCACGGACCCGGCCGCGGCGCTGGCCCAGTTCAATTCGGCCCTGGCTGGCGTATAGCCAGTCCTGTCCTACACTGGTTTTTGCAACCAGTCATCCGGCACGCAGTGATGAGCAGTACTGCGCGTCACTTCGCATTAGCGGCTAACTGGTTGCATCAACCAATGGACTAGTTAGAGGACTACATCATGGCCAGACTGCTATTACTCAAGGCAATGCTCGCTGCGCTGTTACTTGCTGCAGCCCCGGTAATCTCCGCTGCCCAGGAGGCGCCGGACACTTCCGAAACCATCTCCCAACTGGATATCAACAAAGCCGATGCGGCTGCTATCGCTGCCGCCCTGGACGGTGTGGGCCTGGTGAAGGCTCGTGATATCGTGGCCTACCGGGAGATGTTTGGCAGCTTCCAGGCAGTGGAAGAACTGTTGGAAGTCAAAGGTATTGGTACCGCCACTGTGGAGCGCAACCGGCATCGCATCCTGATCGTTGCGCAGTAGTGTGCTGCCGGGCACCCGCGCCGTCGCGCCGCAGCCGACACGTGCGTGCCGACACAAGCGCAAGGTGCCCGGATTTTTACTTACAGGGCAGGCGAAAAGGCTATAATTGCTGGCTTGGTACTTAATTCCAGGCTTTTCAATGTCAATACTGGCCTTGCAGACCGGGGTCTTTCTGGGCGCAGCGCTGCTGACCGGGGTGATCGTTCGGGTTGCCCGACAGGTACAGCTCGTCGATGTCCCGGTGGCGCGCAGCAGCCACAGTGTGCCCAAGCCGCGCGGTGGCGGCCTGGCCATCGTGCTGCTTTTCCTGCTGGTGGCATCACACTATTACCTCTCCGGGCTGCTTCCCTTCCATCAGTACATGGCATTGCTCGGTGGCGGCATCGTTGCAGTGGTGGGGCTGGCTGATGATTTCTGGCAGCTTGATGCCCACTGGCGTATCCCCCCGCAATTCCTGGCAGCCTGCTGGGTGGTCTGGTGGCTTGGGGACATTCCCGCCATCGCTATTGGCGGCTGGCAACTTGAGTCGCAGTGGCTGCTAAGCAGCCTGGCGGTGCTGGCGCTGATCTGGCTGCTGAATCTGTACAATTTTATGGACGGGATTGACGGGCTGGCGGCGAGTGAGCTGGTGTTTGTCAACGCAATGTCACTTTTACTGGTTATAAATACCGGTGACCAGGTGGTTAGCCTGCTGTCTGCCACCTTGCTTACCGCTGGCGCCGGTTTTCTGGTCTGGAACTGGCCACCGGCAAAGATTTTCATGGGGGATGTAGGCAGTGGCTTCATTGGCTTCAGCCTGGGCGTGCTGGCCCTGTTTTCCATGCAGCAATCCAGTCTCACGGTCTGGACCTGGGTAATTCTGCTGGGGGTGTTTATTGTCGATGCCACAACGACCCTGCTCAGGCGCTTCTGGCGGGGAGACAAGTGGTATGAGGGACACGCCACTCACGCCTATCAGCACGCGGCAAGACAGTACAAGAGTCACGCCCGGGTGACGATAACAGTATTAGGGATAAACTGTCTGTGGCTGGCGCCGTTAGCCTGGGGATCGGTGCTGTGGCCAGAATATGGGGTGTATCTGGCAGCGCTGGCGCTGTCGCCGCTGCTGGTTCTGGTGCTAAGGTTGCAGGCTGGCGTGCCCGAGATGCGACCTGCCGGCTAAAATCTGGTCGGGCCTGTCAGCAGTCCGGGCGTTCGGTCTGCGAAATCGCCCCGTCAGCGGCGCTTGTTGCCGGGATACATTGCCGCTGCGTCACGCCCCGGGCCGAACAAGAAGACCAATACCTGTAGACCCGCAATACAACACCGACCACAAGCACGACACACGCAAAGGGGACCGCATGATTCTGTATACCATTCCACTATCGCGCACCATCAAACAATTGGTGTCCATGATGGCGGACAGCATCATGATTGTGTCTGCCCTGGGCTTGTCGTTCGCCCTTCTGGGCAAAGACTTCTTCGCCCAGGAACAGCGCTTCTATTTATACATGGCTGTGGCCACGGTGCTGAGCATTCTGGTGTTTATTCGCATCGGTCTGTATCGCATGCTGGTGCTGTATATGGGGCTGCAATCCACACTGGTGGTATTGCAGGGTGTGACCATCGCCACCGCGTTGCTGGGAGCAGCCTATTTCTTTTCCCTGACGCCGCAAACACTGGATTATTCAGTCATGCCAATTTTCTGGATGATTGCATTGTTGTTCATCGGCGGTAGCCGCTTTGTGGCCAAGGTCATGCTGCAGAGCCTGATCCAGAACTTTCGGCCCAAAGAGCCGGTAATTATTTACGGCGCCGGCAGTTCCGGAATGCAGTTGGTGGTGGCATTGCAAAATGGTGACCAGTACCTGCCGGTGGCTTTCGTGGACGACAGCCATCGAATGCTGGGCAGCACCGTACACGGGATTCGGGTTTACAGTCCGAATTCACTGTTTGAACTGATTGAAACCTATTCGGTGCGGCAGATTCTGCTGGCCATCCCGTCCGCTACCCATGCCGAACGCAAGGAAATCCTGAATCGACTGGAGCATTTGCCGGTGCACGTCAAAACCGTGCCGGATCTGTTCGATATGGTGTCCGGCAAGGTGGGTGTTGACGAGGTTCGGGATATCGACATCGAAGATCTATTGGGCCGTGACATCGTGCCGCCCAACCCGGAGCTGCTTGGTGCCTGCATCAGTGGTCAGTCGGTCATGGTTACCGGGGCAGGGGGCTCAATTGGCTCCGAGCTATGTCGCCAGATTATTAACATCAACCCGGCCCGGGTGATTTTGCTGGATTCCTTCGAATACGGGCTCTACGAAGTGGAGAGTGAACTGCGCGAGAAGTTGCGCAGCATCGAGAACGGCAAACAGATCGAAATCATCGCGCTGTTGGGTTCGGTGTGTAACCGGGCGCAGATGGAAAATGCGATCAAGAGTTTCGCCGTGGATACGGTTTACCATGTGGCTGCCTACAAGCAGGTACCCATGGTGGAGAAGAATATTGTCGAAGGCGCGCAAAATAATATATTTGGCACCCTGATAGCCGCGCAGGCAGCTGAGAATTTCAAGGTTAAGAACTTCGTGCTGATCTCTACCGACAAGGCGGTGCGTCCGACCAATTTTATGGGAGCCACGAAGCGCTTTGCCGAGCAGTTGCTGCAGGCCATGGCGCAGGGCAGTTCTAACACCAAGTTCAGTATGGTGCGCTTCGGCAATGTACTTGGATCATCCGGTTCCGTAGTGCCATTGTTTCGCCGACAAATAAGCATGGGTGGTCCGGTGACCGTGACGCATCCGGAAGTGACGCGCTATTTCATGACTGTTCAGGAGGCTGCACAGCTGGTTATCCAGGCTGGTTCCATGGCTACCGGCGGCGATGTGTTCGTGCTGGATATGCACGAGCCGATACGCATCGTGGATCTGGCGAAAAAGATGGTTCACCTGATGGGCTATGACATCAAGGATGAAAATTCCTACCGGGGCGATATCGCGATCGAATATACCGGCCTGCGCCCGGGTGAAAAGCTCTACGAAGAATTGTTAATCGGCGAGTCAGTGACCGGCACAGTGCATCCAAAAATCATGCGCGCGGAAGAAGAAACCCTGACCTGGGATACTCTGGAGCCATTGCTCAATCGACTGGAGCGCGCCTGTCGCGACATCGATCTGGCGGAGATCCGTTCGGTACTGATGGAAGCCGTGGATGGCTTCGAGCCGAAAGAAGAAGCCTGTGACCCGCTTTGGGAAGTGTATTACGCCAGAGAAGATGACACGGGCGCAGATGGTGTGCCTGACGCGACGCCAGGTCTGTCGGCGGAGGCCGAGCCTGCCAAGAACAAGGTGACGCCGCTGTTCAAAAGCGCGCAGAAGAAAGACTAGACTTCATCGCCAGACATACTGGTTAATGCGGTCGCGCGCTGCCACCTTGAATAGCACCGGTGGCAGCGGCAGACAGGCGTTGACAAGTGATAAGCTCAACACCTGCCTGAAGAACTACAAAGGCGTAATAATAGCCGGGGGTTTCAACCCCCAGCCAGCCATTACTCGCGGCGCATTGAGTTGATGACGACCGGCTCATTGGGCACATCGCTGTAGCCACGCATGCTGCCGGTGCTGACCGCGGCAATTTCGTCCACTACATCCATGCCTTCAATGACTTCCCCGAACACAGCATAGCCCCAGCCGCGCGGTGTCTCACTGGTGTGATTCAGAAAATCATTGTCCACCAGATTGATAAAAAACTGGCTCGTGGCGCTGTCGACCACGTTGGTGCGGGCCATGGCGAGTGTGCCGCGAGTGTTGCTGGCACCGTTGTTCGCTTCATTCTTGATCGGGTCGTAGGTGGATTTTTGCACCATGTCCGGATCAAAGCCGCCACCCTGGATCATGAAGCCGTCGATCACGCGGTGAAATATCAATCCGTCGTAGTATTCGTTGTCGGTGTAGCGCAGAAAATTGTCGACGGTAATCGGGGCGCGGTCTGCCCACAGTTCAATCCTGATGGTTCCCTTGTTGGTGTCCATAACGACTACCGGGTTGTCCTGGGCCAGGGCACTGCCATATCCGGTGCAGGCCAGCACCATTGCCAGAATAAATTTCCGCATAAGTTCTCTCCAGATTATTGGGCCGAATTGATGGGTTTTGATAACGCCGCCAACTATACAATAGATGGCGAAATGTTAACCATGCATGAACGGGTAAATACGGTATGACTAGCGACGCCCGGAAGGGTGCCAGCCCGTTGACCAGCGCAGTGCCCGCACAATGCTGAGTGCAGATACTCAGTCAGTGGCGAAAAACTGCGGGCTTTTCATCATTAACGGGGGGAGGGGAATATGGCTGCCCAACCTGGACTCGAACCAGGAACCAAGTGATTAACAGTCACCTACTCTACCATTGAGCTATTGGGCAGCAGCGCTTTCTCGAACCAGATAGGTCGAAAGGCGCGTAGTCTAATGACTATTGGCAAGAGCGTCAACACTCTACCATTCCCGGTCATGGTGGCTGCGAAGCAGGGCTGATGCCGTGCTTGCCGGCGCAGTTGCGGCAGGCTGGCGCAAATCTTCGGTCTGGCGCCGACTGCCCCTACACCTGGGTTCCGGAACTGTTGTAGTCTTGTCGCCCTGCTGTGCGGAGCCGTTACCCTGATGTCCAAGCCCTTTACGATTCATTCCAGTTTTGAACCTGCTGGCGATCAGCCCAATGCCATTGCGCAGCTGGTGGAAGGGCTGGCGGACGGACTGCGCGCCCAGACGTTGCTGGGTGTCACCGGTTCGGGCAAGACTTTTACCATCGCCAATGTTATCCAGCAGGTGCAGCGTCCAACTCTGGTCATGGCACCTAACAAGACCCTGGCAGCGCAGTTATACGGCGAATTCCGTGAGTTCTTTCCGGACAACGCTGTGGAGTATTTCGTCTCATACTACGATTACTACCAGCCGGAGGCCTATGTGCCGTCCTCCGATACCTATATCGAAAAAGACTCCTCGATAAACGACCACATCGAGCAGATGCGCCTGTCGGCCACCAAGGCCCTGATGGAGCGCCAGGACGTCATCGTGGTGGCCACGGTGTCGGCGATCTATGGTCTGGGCGATCCCAACTCCTATCTAAAAATGGTCATGCACCTGGACCGCGGTGACCGTGTGGACCAGCGGCAACTGCTCAAGCGCCTGGCGGATCTGCAGTACACTCGCAATGACATGGAGCTACACCGCGCCACCTACCGGGTGCGTGGGGACGTTATTGACATTTACCCGGCGGAGTCCGAGCGCGACGCTATCCGGATAGAGTTGTTCGACGACGAAATTGAAAAGCTGTCCTATTTCGATCCGCTCACCGGCAGCCTGATCAAGGAAGTGCCCCGACTGACCGTGTTCCCCAAGTCTCACTACGTGACCCCGCGCGATACCCTGCTGAATGCCCTGGATCATATCAAGGCGGAGTTGCGCGAACGGCTCGACTTTCTGCACAAGGAAAACCGGCTGGTGGAAGCCCAGCGCCTGGAGCAACGTACCCGCTTTGATCTGGAGATGATCCAGGAGCTGGGTTATTGCACAGGAATTGAAAACTATTCCCGTTATCTGTCTGGCCGGGCCGCCGGTGAGCCGCCGCCGACGCTGTACGACTATCTGCCGGAGAATGCGCTGGTAGT
Source organism: uncultured Pseudohongiella sp. (assembly GCA_965212375.1). Classification (GTDB taxonomy): domain Bacteria; phylum Pseudomonadota; class Gammaproteobacteria; order Pseudomonadales; family Pseudohongiellaceae; genus UBA9145. The sequence continues at coordinate 1,483,375 of OZ243108.1, forward strand.
GTCCGATGAATCCCATGTCTCGATTCCCCAGTTGGGCGCCATGTACAAGGGCGACCGGTCGCGCAAGGAAACGCTGGTGGAATACGGGTTTCGCCTGCCTTCGGCGCTGGACAACCGGCCGCTACGTTTTGAGGAGTGGGAGAACCTGACGCCACAGATCATTTTTGTCTCGGCAACGCCTGGGCCTTATGAAAAAGAACACGAAGGCCAGGAGGTGCGGCAGGTAGTGCGTCCCACCGGACTGATTGATCCCGAGTTGGAGGTGCGCCCGGCTTCCAGTCAGGTAGATGATCTGCTGTCAGAAGTCCGCCGGGTGGTTGCCCAGGAAGAGCGGGTGCTGGTCACGGTGCTTACCAAGCGCATGGCTGAAGACCTGACGGACTACCTTGCCGAACACGATGTCCGGGTGCGCTATTTGCATTCCGACATCGACACGGTCGAGCGCTCGGAAATTATTCGTGACCTGCGGCTGGGCAATTTTGACGTGCTGGTAGGTATCAACCTGTTGCGGGAAGGGCTGGATATACCAGAGGTGTCGCTGGTCGCGGTTCTGGACGCCGACAAGGAAGGGTTCCTGCGCTCCGAGCGTTCACTGATCCAGACCGTCGGCCGCGCGGCGCGCAACCTCAACGGCAAGGCCATCCTGTACGGCGATAGCATTACCGGTTCCATGCAGCGCGCCATTGACGAGTCCAACCGCCGACGAGAAACCCAGCTGGAATTCAATCGTGAGCACAACATCACGCCCATCGGGGTGCGCAAGCGCGTCCTGGATATCATGGAAGGGGCCTATGCGGCGCCCGGCACTCGCGCTCGCGGTCGCGGGCGCGCGGTTGCCGAGAAATCAGGTGCTTACCAGAAGCTGGATTTTTCCGACCCGAAGCAAGTGCGCAAGGAAATCGAGAAGCTGGAAAAGCAAATGTATGAGCATGCCAAAAACCTGGCATTCGAAGATGCTGCAGCTACGCGCGACCGAATTGGCGAGCTTCGGGAGGCGCTTTTAACGTGATGATTTTCGTCATTATTCCCGCCCATAAATTAATCGACACCGGGGCGCGCTTTTCCGTATAATCGCGGGTCTTTTCCTGCGGGATCAGAAAATTAAGACTCCAGGCGCGTAGCTCAGTTGGTTAGAGCGCTACCTTGACATGGTAGAGGTCACCAGTTCGAATCTGGTCGTGCCTACCAAACTTGCCAGTTTATCCCAATTCACCGGACTGAACTGGGGGGAGGGGGTCGCAGCGGATGCGCCTGGCGCTCCTCATCGCCACCAATCCATCGCATTATTAATTGCACTGTTTATAGACGCTTATGCCCACGATTACTTTGCCTGACGGCAGCTCACGGGATTTCGACAAGCCCGTGACTATCGCTGACATTGCCGGCGACATCGGCCCCGGTTTGGCCAAGGCCGCCCTGGCGGGTCGGGTCAACGGTGAGCTGGTGGATACCTCCCACACCGTAACCGACGATGCCGAGATAGCCATTGTCACCGAGCGCGATGATGACGGTATTGAAGTACTGCGCCATAGCTGCGCTCATCTCATGGCCCAGGCTGTGCAGCGCCTGTTTCCCAAGGCCCAGGTTACTATCGGGCCGGTTGTCGAAGATGGCTTCTTCTACGACTTCGCATTCGAGCGACCGTTTACGCCGGAAGATCTTGAAGCCATCGAAAAGACCATGCAGGACATCGTCAAGGAAGACCTGGAAGTCCAGCGCTCGGTCATGTCCCGCGACGAGGCCGTGAAGCTGTTTACAGAGATGGGCGAGGAATACAAGGTCGAGATCCTGAAAAGCATTCCTGGCGACGAGCAGCTGTCCTTTTACAAGCAGGGCGAATTTATCGACCTGTGCCGCGGTCCCCACGTCCCCAGCACCGGCAAGTTCAAGGCGTTCAAGCTGACCTCCGTAGCCGGGGCCTACTGGCGCGGTGATGCCAGCAATGAAATGCTGCAGCGCATTCACGGAACCGCCTGGGGATCCAAGAAAGACCTTAGCTTGTACCTGCAGCGCCTGGAAGAAGCCGAGAAGCGGGATCACCGCAAGCTGGGCAAGCAACTGCAGCTGTTCCACTTTCAGGAAGAAGCGCCGGGCATGCCGTTCTGGCATCCGAAGGGCTGGATGCTGTACCAGACCATCCAGGACTACATGCAGGAAAAACAGCGTGCGCATGATTACCAGGAGATTCGCACGCCACAGCTGGTGGACTACTCGCTGTGGGAAAAATCCGGCCACGCGGCGAAGTTTTCCGAGGAGATGTTCAGCGTCGAATCGGAAAGCCGCATGTACGCCATCAAACCCATGAACTGTCCCTGCCACGTTCAGGTGTTCAACCAGGGGCTGAAAAGCTACCGGGATTTACCCATTCGTCTGGCGGAATTCGGTTCCTGTCACCGCTATGAGCCGTCCGGCAGTATGCATGGCCTGATGCGGGTGCGCAGTTTTGTGCAGGACGATGGTCATATTTTCTGCACCGAGGACCAGATCCAGGCGGAAGTGGCCGATTTCATGGGCCTGTTGTTTGAGGTTTACCGGGATTTCGGCTTTGACGACATCCTGCTGCGTCTGTCCACCCGCCCGGAGAAGCGCGTGGGATCGGATGAAATCTGGGAGAAGGCCGAGCAGGCGCTGAAAGATGCCCTGAATGCCACCGGATTGCCCTGGGAGCTGGTACCGGGCGAGGGCGCATTCTACGGGCCTAAAATTGAGTATTCACTGAAAGACTGCATGGGTCGTATTCAGCAGTGCGGCACGATTCAGGTGGATTTTTTCACCCCGGGCCGACTGGGTGCCAGCTATATCGACGAGGACAGCAGCCGCAAAGAGCCGGTAATGCTGCACCGCGCGGTGCTGGGATCGTTTGAGCGCTTTATCGGGGTGTTGATCGAGCATTTCGGCGGCGCCATGCCTGCCTGGCTGGCTCCGGTACAGGCTGTAGTGATGAACATTACCGATAAACAGGGCGAATACTGCACTAAACTCAAAGAATCCTTGAAAAACAAGGGGTTCAGGGTCGAAGCAGACTTGAGAAATGAGAAGATCGGCTTTAAAATCCGCGAGCACACTTTACAGAAAATTCCTTACCTGCTGGTAGTTGGCGATAAGGAAGTGGAAGCTGGCACAGTAGCGGTGCGTACGCGCGGGGGTGAAGACCTGGGATCGATGACATTCGACGACTTTTGTGACCACTTAAGCCAGGATGTTGCCCGTCTTGGCCGCAGTGTCGAACAGCCGGAATCTGAACCGCAGCGTAAAGTCGGAGGATCATCATCTTAGAGAGGTTAAGCGTTCGCGCATATCATGAGAGGTAGTAGCAAAAAGCCCATCATTAACGACGCCATTGAGGCCGATCCAGTTCGTCTGGTAGGAGCCGATGGCGAGCAGGTCGGGATTGTATCCATTGCGGATGCCAGAGAAGCAGCCGCTGAAGCCAAGCTCGATCTGGTGCTGATTGCACCGGATGCAGACCCACAGGTCTGCAAGATCATGGACTACGGCAAACACGTCTTTGATCTCAAGAAAGAAAAGGCTGCTAACAAGAAGAAGCAGCGACGGACCACCGTCAAAGAAGTCAAATTTCGACCAGGGACGGAAGAAGGGGATTATCAGGTAAAACTACGCAACCTGACACGTTTCCTTCAGGATGGGGACAAGGCCAAGGTATCGTTACGATTCCGCGGCCGGGAAATGGCCCATCAACATCTTGGCATGGAATTGGTGAACCGGATTCGCGAGGATCTGGCAGAAATCGCCACCGTGGAACAGGAACCCAAGATGGAAGGTCGCCAGATCATTATGGTTATGGCGCCGATAAAAAAACGCTAGCAACTTACCGATCGAAAAGGTTCAGTGTTTCTTGGGTCTGATCACCCGGTCAGACCAGAGAGTACTGGACTTTTTGCTTTCATGGGCAGCTGCAAACATTGCAGCCGAACCTGCGGCAAACGCCATTTCGAGCAGTTGTTGGATTCATAGTCAAAATCCCCGAGGGGGGATAAATGCGGAGTTCGAAAAGTGAGTGTTAAATTAAAAACCCATCGTGGTGCCTCGAAGCGGTTCAAGAAAACCGGCTCAGGCTTTAAGCGCAAAAGCGCTTACAAGAGTCATATCCTGACCAAGATGTCCACCAAGCGTAAGCGTCAGCTGCGTGGTACCAGCGCTGTTCACCCCAGCGATGTACCGGCAGTAAAGCGCATGCTGCGCGACAATTAATTCTTAATCGGGAGATATAGAAAATGGCTCGAGTAAAACGAGGCGTTACCGCCAACCGTCGCCACAAGAAAGTTCTCAAGAAGGCCAAAGGCTATTACGGTGCCCGGAGCAGGGTTTACCGCGTAGCGACCCAGGCCGTCACCAAAGCTGGCCAATATGCCTATCGCGACCGTCGCAACAAGAAGCGGGTATTCCGTTCCTTGTGGATCACACGCATCAATGCGCAGGCCCGCGAAAACGGCATGACCTACAGCCAATTAATAGCTGGCCTGAAGAAAGCAAACATTGAAGTTGATCGTCGCGTACTGGCCGACCTGGCCGTACATGACAAGTCCGCGTTCAATGCCATAGTGGATCAAGCCAAGAGCAGTCTGGCCGCCTGATACTGGCGACCGGAAGCGGCACATGGCAGATACCGATTCCCTTCTTGAAGAGGCGCTACAAGCTATCGAGGCATCGAGTGATGAAGCATCGCTCGATGCCTTGCGCGTTGCGTACCTCGGTAAAAAAGGCAGTCTCACCGCACAGCTGAAGTCCCTCGGCCAACTGGCACCGGAGGAGCGTCCGGCTGCGGGTGAGAAAATCAACGCTGCCAAGCGGCAGCTCCAGGAAGCTATTGAACAGCGTAAACAGGCGCTGGTCAGCGCCGGACTCAATGCCAAACTGGCAGCGGAGACAATCGATGTCACCCTGCCGGGCCGGCGACAGAGTCAGGGCGGGCTGCATCCGGTTACCATGACCCTTGACCGGATTACGGATATTTTCACGCGCGCTGGCTACGAAGTGGCGGAAGGTCCGGAAATCGAAGACGAGTACCACAACTTCGAGGCTCTGAATATTCCCGAGCATCACCCCGCGCGTGCCATGCACGATACCTTTTATGTGAGTCCGGGCACGGTCCTGCGTACCCATACCTCTCCAGTTCAAGTGCGGGTGATGGAAAACAGTAATCCACCCATTCGTATTATTTGTCCGGGTCGCGTTTATCGCTGCGACTCGGACCTGACTCACACCCCGATGTTTCACCAGGTCGAAGGCCTGGTGATCGACGAGCGGGTCAGCTTTGCCGACCTGAAAGGCACGGTGGAAGCATTTCTGCAGGCGTTTTTCGAGGCCGAGCAACCGGTGCGCTTCAGGCCGTCTTATTTCCCGTTCACCGAACCCTCCGCGGAAGTGGATATGGGCTGCGTAAAGTGTGGCGGCGAAGGGTGCCGTATCTGCAGCCATACCGGTTGGCTGGAGGTCGGAGGCTGCGGCATGGTACATCCCCGGGTATTGGAAATGTCCGGCGTAGACCCCGAGAAATTCACCGGCTTTGCGTTTGGCATGGGCGTGGATCGTCTGGCCATGCTGCGCTACGAGGTGAGCGACCTGCGAACCTATTTCGAGAACGACGTGCGTTTCCTGCGCCAATTCAATTGACGAGCCGAGCAGCAGATGATTTTCAGTATTAACTGGCTCAAGGAGTGGGTGGAGCCGCAACTGGATACCCCACAACTGATTGAAGCCCTGACCATGGCTGGTCTGGAAGTCGATGGTACCAGCAGCGCGGCGCGTGCCTTTTCAGGCATCGTGGTAGCTGAGGTGAGCAGCGTTCGTGCCCACCCGGATGCGGACAAGTTAAGTCTCTGCCAGGTCAACGACGGTGACAATGACCATCAGGTCGTATGCGGCGCACCGAACGTTCGCCCCGGTATGAAAGTGCCATTTGCCACTCTTGGTGCGGAAATTATCACTGGCGAAGGCGAGAAGCCCTTCAAGATCAAGGCAGCGAAGCTGCGCGGCGTTGAATCACAGGGAATGCTGTGCTCGGCTGAAGAGCTGGGGCTCGCGGAAAGCTCTACTGGCTTGCTGGAACTTCCCGGCGATGCGCCCACTGGCCAGGACGTTCGTGACTATCTTGGCCTTGATGATGTCAGCATCGAACTGGATCTGACACCTAATCGCGGTGACTGTCTCGGTATGCGCGGCATTGCCCGGGAAGTAGGCGTGATTGCCCGGCGCGAAGTCACTGAGCCGGCTATCGCCGAACCGCCAGCAGCGCACGGCGATGAATTTCCGATCAACATCTCCGCGGCCGAGGCCTGTCCGCGTTATCTGGGCCGCATTATTCGCAATATCAATCTGGACGCCGAAGCACCGCTGTGGATGCAGGAGAAGCTGCGCCGCAGCGGTTTGCGCAGCATTGATCCGGTGGTGGATGTCACCAACTACGTGCTGCTTGAACTCGGGCAGCCGATGCACGCCTTCGATTTTGCCAAACTTAGTGGCGGCATTGATGTGCGCATGGCGAATTCGGGGGAGAAGCTGACCTTGCTGGATGGCAAGGAAGTGGCATTGAATGACCAGGTGCTGGTCATTGCCGATCACGATAAAGCGGTGGCGATGGCTGGCATTATGGGTGGGTTGGAGACTTCGGTAACCGACCAGACCCGCGATGTTTTTCTCGAGTGCGCGTTCTTCGATCCGCTGGCGGTGGCGGGCAAGGCACGCCAGTTTGGCATGCATACTGATGCCTCGCATCGCTATGAGCGAGGCGTGGACTGGCAGCTGCAACACCGCGCCATGGCCCGGGCCACAGAACTGCTGCTGGACATTGTCGGCGGTGAAGCTGGACCGGTCACCGAAGCGACGGGCACGTTGCCAGACACCCCTCAGGTGACGCTGCGCTACAGCGCCCTGGAGCGGCTGCTGGGGATTCGTCTTGAGCAGGCCGAAATCCGCGATATTTTGCTCCGCCTGGGTATGACGGTGGTGAGTGAGAACAGTGACAGCCTGACCGTGGCGGTTCCCTCATTTCGCTTTGATATTCGCCTGGAAGCCGATCTGATCGAAGAGCTGGCCCGGGTGTATGGCTATAACAATATTCCCCCTACCCAGGGTCTGGGCCCGGCGCCACTGACCTCCCGCTCAGAGCAGGTCTTGCCGCTGGCACGGCTGAAGCGACAAATGGTCAGCCTGGGTTTTCAGGAAACCGTCACCTACAGCTTTATCGAGCCTGGCCTGGCCCAAGCGGTGGCGGGAGAAGCGGAGCTGATTCGCCTGCAGAACCCGATTTCCGAGGACATGTCGGTGATGCGCACCAGCATCCTGCCCGGCCTGCTGAGTGTTTTGCAATACAACCAGAACCGGCGCCAGGACCGACTGCGCCTGTTTGAAGCCGGTATGGTGTTTCAAAAACAGGGCGGGGAAACGCACCAGGAAGTCATGCTGGCGGGCCTGATCTCGGGCCAGCGTTTACCTATTAATTGGAGTAATAACAAAGACTCATACGACTTTTATGATGTAAAAGGCGATGTGGAGTCCCTGCTGTTTCAGGGCGGCAAAACAGGGCAGTTCAGCTTCCGGTCCGCGCAAATTCCCGTGTGCCACCCGGGGCGCTGTGCCGCAGTAATTGCCGACGACGGCAGCGTAGTGGGGCATTTGGGAGCGCTGCACCCGCAGCTACAGCGCGATCTGGACCTGCACGGCGAAATCTACCTGTTCGAGCTGCGTCTTGCGCCTCTGCAGCACACCGAGTTGCCGCGCGCCAAGTCACTCTCCAGGCATCCTGAAGTAAGCCGCGACCTGGCCATTGTAGTAGACGAATCGGTTGCGGCCGGTGATTTACTGGCGGTGGTGCGCGAAAATGCCGGTGAGAACCTGGCCGACCTGCGAATATTCGATGTTTATCAAGGGGATGCGGTCACAAAAAACAAAAAAAGTCTGGCTTTAGGCTTGACGTGGCAACATCCATCCCGCACTCTTAGCGACGAAGAGATAAATGCAATAATTAGTAGTTGCATCAACGCTCTAGAAGAACAATTTAATGCAAGTTTACGGGATTAGCCGGGGGACTGACAGATGGCGGACGGAGCACTCACCAAAGCCGACATGGCAGAACGCCTGTTCGAAGAGTTGGGTCTGAACAAGCGCGAAGCCAAGGAAGTGGTTGAGCAGTTCTTCGAGGAAATCCGCCTGTCGCTGGAACGCAATGAGCAGGTCAAGCTGTCCGGTTATGGTAACTTCGATCTGCGTGACAAGAAGCAGCGTCCCGGCCGAAACCCGAAAACCGGTGAAGAAATTCCTATCAAGGCGCGGCGGGTAGTGACGTTCCGTCCCGGGCAGAAACTCAAGGCGAGAGTAGAAGGTTATGCTGGAACCGAAGAATAACGACGAGTTGCCCCCAATTCCGCCGAAACGCTATTTCACCATTGGTGAAGTGGGCGAGCTGTGCGCGGTGAAACCCCATGTCCTGCGCTACTGGGAAGCGGAATTCCCGCAGCTCAAACCGGTCAAGCGCCGCGGTAATCGCCGCTATTATCAGCGCCAGGATGTGGTGCTGATTCGCCAGATCAAGAGCCTGCTTTATGAGCAGGGCTACACCATCGGTGGCGCCCGCCAGAAGATGACCGAGAACCCGGAAGAGCTCAACAAGTCCAGCGTCAATGCCAGCGAGATCAAATCGCTGGTCCGTGATCTGGAAGAAGTAATCGCGCGACTGTAAAGAGTTGCGCATCAAACCTGAACACGCAGTAGCGTCAATTCGCATTCGCGGGTAGAATTCCCCTCCCTCAAAGCAAGACCCATTTGAATCGATTTACATCGGGGCGTAGCGCAGTCTGGTAGCGCACTACACTGGGGGTGTAGTGGTCACAGGTTCAAATCCTGTCGTCCCGACCAATTCTCTTAATCAGGGTCTTCGAGCGGAGCCTCCCGCACCGCCTCCCGACACCGCTGCCGCGCTTCCACCTCATCCAGATACTCCAGCAGTGCTTCCAGCACGTAAAACTGGCGCGTATGACCGCTGCCCAATGACAGCATATCCAGGCGATTTTCAATATCCTCGGGAAGTCGCAGGTTCAGCATGATTGGCATCCTTATCCGGAAGTCTCATTGTTATCGGCACACGCGCGGGCAGGTAATGCCGCGCGTCGGCCCGGGGCAGGATCGAAGGTGAAATACGTCCCTGTATCCGCCAGCTATCCTTGCTGGGAAACACATTAGCGAGAACCCGGTGGGCAGGGCAGATGACTGGTTCTGGTCGGTTTGCCGATTAGCAGTGACTGGCGGTCATGTTGGGCTGAACGCGGACGCGACGCTGGTTGACGGAAGTTGTCGGGTTAATTCAACACCCGGTAGCCGCGCCCGGTGAGACAGCGGCGCAACACACGTTCCTGCTCACGAACGCCACGAGCCGCACCGCGGGCCCCGCCGGCCACGGCGCCGACCCCGGCGCCGCGCTGGGCGCTGGTGCTGTTACCCACCACGGCGCCTACGGCACCACCAACGGCTGCTCCGGCCACCGCCCCTCGGGCGGCGTCCTGGCCCACGGCAACCTGCTCGGCATATTGCTGGCAGGCAGCAAGGTCGCGATTATACTGGGCCACATTGACTCCCTGCATATCGACGATAGGGGCGTCGCGCAAGCCCTGGCAGCTGGACAGCACCAGCAGTAATGGCAAGGCGGCCAGGGCGGGGAGCGCGGGTAAATTAAGATCAGATCGGTTCATGATTGTCTCGCTGGTTCCGGGCCTCGGGCGCTGCGGCTGGACTATTCGCGCAGTGCAGCGCAAGACCTGCTTCAGGGTTCACCAGTGCAGTGTGGAAGCTGTCGACTTAACGCAGTCTGAACGGTCTGTGCATGCTTTCCGGGAGTGACACGTAGCGCGGAAATCGGCTAGAATTCCGGCTTCATCGCGTGCGCGAATCGAAACCAAAAACAAGCCCGAACTGAGCCACGTTAGTGCCCTACACCCCATTCAACCCTGCCAGTTACACCGTGTTTCCGGCGCCTGAAGGTACCCAAGCAATATGCGCCTGAAGTGTATCAAGCTATCTGGCTTTAAATCGTTTGTTGATCCCACCACCGTTAACTTCCCGTCCGATCTGTGCGCGGTAGTTGGTCCCAATGGCTGCGGCAAATCCAATGTGATTGACGCGGTGCGCTGGGTAATGGGCGAGAGCTCGGCGAAAAACCTGCGCGGTGAGAACATGACCGACGTCATCTTTAATGGCTCCGGCGCGCGCAAGCCAGTAGGCCAGGCCAGTGTCGAGCTGGTATTCGACAACGATGACCATCGCCTGACCGGTGAATACGCGAATTTCACGGAAGTCTCCATCAAGCGCCGGGTTGACCGGGACGCCCAGTCCAGCTATTTCCTGAATGGCTCCAAGTGCCGGCGTCGGGACATCACCGACATCTTTCTTGGCACCGGCCTTGGCGCGCGCAGCTACTCAATTATTGAGCAGGGCATGGTGTCGCGACTGATCGAGTCCAAGCCTGAAGAGTTGCGGGTGTTTATCGAGGAAGCTGCCGGTATCTCCAAATACAAGGAGCGGCGCCGGGAAACGGAAAACCGCATCAAGCGCACCGTGGAAAATCTGGAGCGATTGACTGATATTCGCGACGAGCTGGAACGCCAGCTTCAGCACCTGAAACGCCAGTCGGTGGCAGCCGAAAAATATGGCGAGTTCAAGCAGCAGGAGCGCGAGACCACCGCCAACCTGAACGCCCTCAAATATCAGGCCCTGGATGAACAGATCAAGGCTAACCAGGATGCGATTCGCGAACTGGAGCTGAAGATTGAGGCTGCCAATACCGAGCAGGGCAGCATTGATTCTGAAATCGAAAAACACCTGGCCGACAATGCCGACCTGAATGACGCTCTGGGTGAAGTTCAGGCCCGATACTACAGCCTCGGCAACGATATCGCCCGCATCGAACAGTCCATCGAGCACCACATTGAGCGGGTAGACCAGATGCGCCTGGACCTGAGCGAGACCGAGGAGGGCTGGGAGCAAACCCGCGAAGAGCTGGATATCGATCTCAAACGCATCACCCAGCTGGAAGCGGAACTGCGTGACCTGACGCCGCGTCTGGAGCAGGCGCGGGAAGACGAAGCAACATCCTCAGAACAGCTGGCCACCGCTGAGCAGACCCTGCAGAACTGGCAGGAGGAATGGGATGCGTTCAACCAGAAGGCTGAGGAGCCGCGCCAGGTCGCCGAGGTGGAGCAGTCACGCATCCAGCAGCTGGAGCAGATTGTCGAGCGTGGCATCGAGCGCAAGCGCAAGCTGGAAACCGAGCAGGGCGAGCTGAACGAGCTGCCCGAGAATCACGACCTTGATCAGGTAGCGGCGCAAATCAGCCAGCTGCAGCAGGATATTGACAGCAAACGAGCCCAGACCAGCGAGCTGACGCAGACCATTGAGGACCGGCGCCGGGAATTGAATCAGTGCGGTGAAGAACTGGACCAGACCCGCGGCGAACTGCAGACCGCCAAGGGCCGCCAGTCGTCCCTGGAACAACTGCAGGCGGCGGCCCTGGGTCAGGACAATGAAAAGCTCAATGACTGGCTGAAGACCAAGGGCCTGGACAACCAGATCCGTCTTGGCGAGAGCCTGCGCATTGAAGCCGGCTGGGAACTGGCGGTGGAGTCGGTCCTCGGTGATTCCCTGCAGGCCATCTGTGTCGAGGGGCTGGAAGAAGTTGAACGGATGCTGGCCGACCTGCCCCAGGGCAAGCTGGCGTTTATCGACGTCAATGCCGGGCGCAGCCAGGGCACTGCCAGTGCCGGCCTGGTGCCGCTGACCGACAAGGTGAGCAGCGACTGGGACATCACCGAACTGCTGGGCGGCATCTATGTCGCCAGCAATCTCGATGAGGCCATCAGCCTGCGCAGCCAGCTGGGCCACAAGGAATCGATTATTACCACCGACGGCATCTGGCTGGGGACTACCTGGCTACAGGTGCGCAGCAAGTCGACCCGTGACGGCATTCTGGAACGACGCGGTCTGATTGCGGAACTGTTCAAGAAAATCAAGACCCTCAGCGACAAGGCAGACTCCCTGCAGCAGCAGCGTGAGCAACTGCGCGCGGGCGTTGCCGAAAGTGAGCAGCAGCGTGACAGCCTGCAATCGGAAATCGCCAGCCAGACCTCAGAGTTGGGCGACCTCAAGTCGCGGATGAGCGGGCAGTTAGCGAAGGAAGAAGAGGCGCGGGCGCGCAAGCAGCGCATTAGCCAGGAGCTGGAAGACCTGCAACGCCAGCTGGCTATAGAAGAAGAGAACACCGCCGCTGCCCGGGCGCGCCTGCAGGATGCCCTGGACAGCATGGAGCAGGATGTCGGTGGGCGGGAAGAACTGGAAAAAGCCCGCGACGAGGCGCAGCAGGCGCTCAGTGCCAGCCGCGAAAAATCCCGCGGCGACAAGGACCGAGCCCACGAGCTGGCGCTGAAGCAGCAGTCAGTTCAGTCCCAGTTGCAGTCGACCAGACAAACCATGGACCGCATGGCCAGTCAGGTGCAGCGTTCCAAGGAGCGCATGGAATCCCTGCGCCGACAGATCGACGACTCCGATGCGCCACTGGCAACCATGCGCAAGGACCTGGAAGGGCTGCTGCAGAAGCGTCTCGAAGTGGAGAAAGAACTGGCGGACGCCAAAGCCAAGGTCGATGAAAACGAACACGCCATGCGCGAGCTGGAGCAGCAGCGCAACAAGCTGCAGGCCCAGGTTAACAGCCTGCGCGAGGAGCTGATGCAGAATCGCCTGAAGAGCGAGGGCTCCACGGTGAAGCGCGACAGCCATCTTGAGGCGCTGCAAGCGGCCAAATTTGAGCTGGAGGCAGTGCTGGAAGCACTTCCCGAAGAGCTGACCGTGGCCGCCTGCGAAGAAGAGCTGGAAAAACTGGGTAACCGCATCCAGCGGCTCGGCCCCATCAACCTGGCCGCCATCGACGAGTACCAGCAGCAGTCGGAGCGCAAGGTGTACCTGGACAAGCAAAATGAGGATCTGGAAAAGGCGCTCAATACCCTGCGCAACGCGATTCGCAAAATCGACAAGGAAACCCGTACTCGCTTCAAGGAGACATTCGACAAGATCAACAACGGTCTGCAGGCGCTGTTTCCGCGCGTCTTTGGCGGTGGGCATGCTTACCTGGACATGACCGGTGATGACCTGCTGGATACTGGTATTGCTATCATGGCGCGGCCACCCGGCAAACGAAACAGCACTATCCATCTGCTGTCCGGTGGGGAAAAGGCAATGACCGCCATCGCCCTGGTATTCTCGATTTTCCAGCTCAATCCTTCCCCGTTCTGTATGCTGGATGAGGTGGACGCGCCGCTGGATGATGCCAACGTGGGCCGCTATGCCAACCTGGTGAAGGAAATGTCCAAGAACGTGCAGTTCATTTTCATCACCCACAACAAGATCACCATGGAAATGGCCAATCAGTTGCTCGGTGTTACCATGCACGAACCTGGCGTCTCCAGGATCGTCGCCGTCGACATTGACGAGGCGGCCGAGCTGGCAGCGATGTAGTGCGGGTGCTCGCCCGTCACTGGATGCCCCGATTCCCACGCGGTCCCGTTTTTTGCTAAAGAAAACCGGGTAACTGTAAGATAACCTTAAAAATTTTTGCGATAACTGGCGCGATTCCAGATCTGCATATGAATCCACGAGAATTGCTTATCTTTCTGCTCGGCCTGGCCATCGTGGCGGTGGTGCTGCGCGGTCTGTATGTGGCGATTCAGGCCCGTCGCGGCCAGATTCGCCTGGCGATCGACAAGAATATCCCCAGCGACGTGGATCTCGACGCGCTGGAGATGGCGGAGCTGCCCGGCGGCGGCGCCCGCGTAAAGTCGCGCAGCGCTGAGCATCCCGAAGCCAATGCCGAGGTGCAGCGCGCCGCAGCCCGTGCCAACGCCATGGATCTGGGTGGCCACGCCGACGATGGCGTGCCGGTGTTGATGGACGCCGTGCAGGTACGCAAGCCAGCCGATGCTGAGGCTGACGCGTTAGCAGATCAGGAATTGGATTATTTTGATGAACCGGGCGCTACACCGTCGCTGGGCCAGGAAGAGGATTGGTCGGAAGACGATCTTGACGACGGCGTAATCGGCTCCGCACGTACCGTGGCGGCGCAGGCGCGCAGCAAAGAGTTGGGCGCAGAGACGGGTGCAGAGACGGGTGCAGAGCAGGTCGCAGAGATGGCGGTCTCGTCCTCCGAGGACCTTGGTCAGGACGAGTCCAGGCATGAGGCGCTGGACGAAGACCCGGACGATGTTCTGCTGGATTACGAGGCCGACGGCATGTCGGCACTGGCTCCAGATTATGATGACTCCGCTGCTGACCATGATGACGGGCATGATGAAGAACATGGTGAAAGGTATGTAGAGTCCGGCGCAGAGGAGCCCGCCGGCAGCGCGGTCGAGAACTGGCAGGACGACTACCTTGAAGACGACACCGAGGCGGATAGCGCGGGCGCTTTCCAGCAGGCAGTTGCGCACTCACAGGATGATGATGCATACGACGAGGAGTGGGCGTCTGATGCTGACGATGAAGCCAGCGACCCTCTGGCCGACGACGGCACGCGCCCGGCTCCCCAATTAGGCAACTTTGAAGATGATCTCGAGGAGTTTTCGATGTCGGCCGGTGAACGGATCGGCTACGAAGGCAAGCCTCGTCGTACCCCGGCCAGGCAAACCAGCCTGTTTGATCACAAGGAACAGGAAAGTGCGCCTGCTGATCGGGGACCGGCAGAGAGCCCGTCCAATCGGACCAGGAACAACGAGGCTGAATCCACCGGTAAACGCAAATCACTGTTCGCTGCCTTCAAGTGGAAAAAGCCCTCGGAAAAGACCGGGGCGGGAATTGCGACAGAATCCAGCCCGGCTTCCGGTTCTGACAGCACCGCAGAGCAAGAGTCGAAATCCGCGGCGTCAGCGGCGCCCAGATCGGCGCAAGTGACTTCGCTGGAGAGCCCGGCTTTTGCAGCGGAACAGGAGATCGAGCCGGACCTCAGCACGCCTGATGAGCCGCAGCGTCTGGACGAGCATGAGGCGGCTGGACCGGAAGCCTCCGCATTGCCTACAGAACCCTCTGAAGTGCTGGTGATTAACGTGATGGCCAGTCACGGGCGCAAATTCGCCGGCGACGATTTGATGCACGTGTTGATTACCTCCGGGTTAAAATTCGGCGACATGAATATCTTCCATCAGCGCCTGGGTAACCAGCCCAAGGGTCCGGTTATCTTCAGTGTTGCGAACATGCTCAATCCGGGCACTTTCGACCTGAACAACATGGAAAGCTTCCGCACCGTGGGGGTCAGTTTGTTTCTGGCGCTGCCCACGGCGATCAATAATCTGGATGCCTTTGAGAAGATGCTCGCGGTCGCCCGGCAACTGTGTGCTGACCTGGGTGGCGAGCTGAAGGATGACAACCGCAACGGTATGACGGCGCAGACCATTGAGCACTACCGCCAGCGGGTTCGCGATTTTGAATTGCGCCAGCTGAAGGCTGCCGGCAGCCGCGGCTAAGCGGAGTCGACTTACTCCCACCATGGCCGTCCCGAAAAAGATCAGGCAGGAAGTCGACGATCTGCGCCGCCAGATCGAACATCACAACCGTCTGTACTACACGTTTGACGCTCCCGAAATTCCCGATGCTGACTACGACGCGCTGCTGTCTCGCCTGGAGCAGCTCGAAGCAGACTATGATCTGGTCACTGCCGACTCGCCAACCCAGCGGGTAGGGGCGGAGCCCTTATCCCAGTTTACCCAGGTCACCCACGAAAACCCCATGCTGTCCCTGGGCAAGGTGAACAGCGAGCAGGAGCTGCGGGATTTTGCCGCCCGGGTTGCGAAACGTCTGGGCAGTGACGAGCCATTAACCTATAGCTGTGAACCGAAAATTGATGGCGTTGCCGTTAGCCTGTTGTACGTCGACGGTATGCTGGAACGTGGTGCAACCCGCGGTGACGGAGTCACCGGTGAGGATATAACTCACAACGTACGCACCATTCGCAACATCCCGTTGCGCCTGGAGATGAAAAAGCCGCCGCATCGCCTGGAAGTACGCGGTGAGATTTTTCTCAGCAAGCAGGGTTTTGCCAGGCTCAATGCCAGATCCCGCGACGACGGCGGCAAGCAGTTTGTTAATCCGCGTAATACCGCGGCTGGCGCGGTGCGTCAGCTGGACTCCCGCAACACTGCACGGGTGCCTCTGCAAATGTATTGCTACAGCGTCGGCATCGTGGACGGTGTTACGCTGCCCGGCAGATTGTCTGCCATTTTTGACCAGCTTGAAAAATGGGGCCTGCCAACCAATCCGGAACGCAACACCGTGACCGGCATTGACGATTGCCTGGCCTACAGCCTGGCGCTGTTGGACAAGCGTAACGAGCTGGAATACGAAATTGATGGCGCAGTGATCAAGGTTGATGATCTGGAGACCCAGGCTGAGCTGGGCAGCAATGCCCGCAGCCCGCGCTGGGCAACTGCCTACAAGTTTCCGGCCGAGGAGAAGTCCACGCGGGTGCTGGACGTCGAATTCCAGGTTGGGAGAACTGGCACCATCACCCCGGTCGCGAGGCTGGAGCCGGTGTTCGTGGGCGGCGTCACGGTGAGCAACACCACGCTGCACAATATGAATGAAATTGAGCGACTCGGGCTGCGTATCGGCGATGAGGTAATTGTACGCCGGGCTGGCGATGTCATTCCCAAAGTCGTGAAGGTGATTCATCCGGAAAACAACAGCAATCCGCGACAGATTGTGGTTCCCAAACAGTGTCCCGCCTGTGGCTCGACCGTTGAGAAAGATGGTGAGGTGATGTATCGCTGCAGCGCGGGAATTATTTGTCCGGCGCAGCGTAAGGAGTCAATCAAGCATTTTGCGTCCCGGGCAGCACTGGATGTGGAAGGCCTGGGTGACAAGTTGGTGGAACAGCTGGTGGATACCGGGATGGTGACCAATGTTGCCGATATTTTTCGCCTGACGGACGAACAGCTGGTAGAACTGGAACGCATGGGCGCGAAATCGGCAGCTAATCTGGTGGCGGCAATTGACAAGAGCAAGTCCACTACACTGCCGCGCTTTCTCTATGCCCTGGGCATTCGCGAGGTCGGCGAAGCCACTGCGCTGGCCCTGGCGACACACTTTGGCGACCTGCCGGCCATCACCAAAGCCGATGGCCAGGCGCTGGAATCGATTGCGGATATCGGCCCCATTGTGGCGCAACATATCGCCACGTTTTTTGCCAATGAAGATAATCTGAAACTGATTGCTGAGTTGCAGGAAGAAGGCGTGCATTGGCAGGCACTGGAAGGCACGGCCGGTGAACAGCCGCTGGCCGGGCAGACTTTTGTACTCACAGGTACCCTGGAGCAGATGACGCGCAGTGACGCCAAGGCCCGATTGCTGGCACTGGGCGCCAAGGTGGCAGGCAGCGTATCTGCCAGGACCGACTGTGTGGTAGCCGGGCCCGGTGCCGGTTCAAAATTAAGCAAGGCTGAAGAACTGAATATAAAAACTATCGATGAGGCGGAATTTATTGCGCTTCTTGATGATCTAACGGGTTGAGCTCTTTGTCGAGGTGATCCGCCAGCTCCTGGTCGCGCTGGCAGGTCGATCATTATTACCGGTGTCGTGACTGGCGTATCGGGCAGGATGCCCGGCAATCCAGGCGGCAGCAGGACAAAGAGGGAGTTGTTATGCAGACACTGTTACGCACTCACATTCACCGCACGGGGCTGCTGCTGGTTTGCACTGTCCTGCTTGCCAGCTGCGTCGCCTCACAGCCTCGCAACGCCAGTAATGTGTGTGCCATCTTTGAAGAACGACGCTCGTGGTACAAGGCGGCCAGGGCGTCATCCGAGCGCTGGGGTATCCCGATATCGGTAAACATGGCGATGATTTACCAGGAGTCCAGCTTTCGCGCCCGGGCCAAACCGCAGCGCAACCGGATCCTCTGGATTATTCCAGGCCCGCGACCATCGTCTGCGTTTGGTTACGCCCAGGCGCTGGACAGCACCTGGGCCGACTATGAGTCGCGTTCCGGGAACCGCCGTGCATCGCGTAGTGACTTTCGTGATGCCATCGACTTTGTCGCCTGGTACAACGCCTTTTCACAGCGGGCAAGCAATATCAGCAGAAATGACGCGCGCTCGCTGTATCTGGCCTATCACGAAGGCAATGCCGGTTATCAGCGCGGTACCTATCGGGAGAAGCGCTGGCTGCTGGAAGCCGCCGCCAATGTTCAGGCCAATGCCAACCGCTTCGCCGGACAGCTTGATAGCTGTCGTCGGGATTTGGACAAGAACTGGCTACAGCGTTTGCTAAGCTGACTACCTGGCGTTTAGGGCTTGCCGATCAGCGACCAACAAAATCCATTTTCTGAGAGAAACACGACACTATGAGCTGGTGGGGAAAAGTTGTAGGTGGCGCCTTTGGATTCATGATGGGCGGCCCGCTTGGGGCAATCTTTGGTGCCGCCCTGGGGAATTATTTCGATGATGGCTTCGATGGCGTGCGTCTGGATGACTCACTGGGGCGCGGCAACACCGAGCGCGTACAGTCGGTATTTTTTGCGACCACGTTTTCGGTCATGGGCTACCTGGCTAAATCCGATGGCCATGTAAGTCGCGATGAGATCGCCATGGCCGAGCGGGTCATGCAGCAGATGCAGTTGTCTGGTCAGCAGCGCAAGGTGGCAATCAACCTGTTCAATCAGGGCAAGCAGGATGGCTTCCCGCTGCAGGACGTGCTGCGTCAGTTCAAGACTGAAGTCTCAAGGCGGCGCAATCTGGTACAGATGTTTCTGGAAATCCAGGTCGCGACAGCGGTAGCCGACGGCAGTCTGCACGACAGCGAACGCCGGATACTGGAACAGGTAAGCCTTGAGCTGGGATACACCCAGGCCCAGTTCAATGACCTGCTGAATCGGCTCACCGGTCACGCGCATTTTGCCGACCAGCAGTCTACTGCCGAGCGACTGAGCGCAGCCTATGAGCTGTTGGGAGTTGCTGCCAGTGCCAGCGATGCGGAGGTCAAGAAAGCCTACCGCCGGCAGATGAACCAGCATCACCCGGACAAACTGGTCGCAAAAGGTTTGCCGGAAGAAATGATCGAGCTGGCAACAGAAAAAACCCAGGACATCAAGGCTGCCTATGAGTTGATCAAGCAGCAGCGCCGCAGCCAGTGACTTTCACTGAGCTTGATCCCGGGGTCGTTGCTCAGGACGGCAATTGCGGATGCAGGCGGGTGCTGTACAGGTTGTTGTAGATGCGTAGTCCGGCCAGATAGGGCAATGCATCCAGTGCCTGTTCCAGCTTGCCGGGTAGTTCCGGAGGCAGGTCCGCGAGCTTCACGAGCAACTCCACTTCGATGCCATGCTCAAAGTAGTGCAGGGAGACGCGTTGTATCGCGTCGTCCTGTAGCAAGTCGCGCCACAACTCGCGAATGGTTTGCAATACTTCGTGGCGTGGCGGCAACGATTCGCGGCGATCATCCTGCTCGCCGTCAATTGCTTCCGGGTCGATATGGGCGATCACTTCACTGATATCGCTGAACCGGCCGACCAGGGCGCGAGCGACCTGGTCTCCCAGCTGGTGGCCTTCTGAGACCGAGATCCGCGGATTCACCAGCAGGTGAGCTTCGAGGATGATCTTGCCTCCAGACAGCCGGCTGCGCAGGCTGGTGATGCCGCGAATGCCTTCGACATCCAGAATAGCGCTGCGCAACTGCGCCTGGCGCTCGGGCGGCACCGCGGTGTCTACCAACTCGCGCAGGCTGTCGGCGCACAATTCATAGCCGACCCGGGCGATGAACAGGGCAACCACCATCGCCGCGACCGTGTCCAGCCAGGGAAATCCCTGCAGGGCACCGGCAATGCCAATGAATACTGCAATCGAGGTAATCGCATCCGAGCGGCTGTGCCAGGCGTTGGCCTTCAGCAGGCTGGAATTCAGGCGCCGGGCGACGCGCATGGTGTAGTGGTAAATCCATTCCTTGCCGGCCACCGACAGTGCCGCCAGCAATAATCCGGCGGCAGCGGGCACCGGCAGGATCTCGCTGCTACGCAGGCGATTGATGCTGTCATAAAGCAGAATGCCGGCGGTGGTGAAAAACACCATGCCCATGGCAATTGTGCCCAGGGTTTCAAAGCGGCCGTGACCGTAGGGGTGTTTCTGGTCAGCCTCGCTATGTGCCACCCGGGCCACCAGCAAGACAAAGATGTCGGTCAGCGCGTCGGTCAGGGAGTGAATACCGTCGGTTACCAGGGCAAAAGACTGGGTGACCAGGCCGCCACCGATCTTCAGCAGCCCGAGGCAGATATCTAGAACCATTCCCACCACTGTGACCCGGGTCGCTTCTGATCTGGCGAGGTTAAGGTCGGTGTGAGACAAGGCTGGGGTCTGCGCTAGGTAAGTGGTCTGGCTGCTTGGCCGGGAAAGCCGGAATTGGCTTTACACCGGGGACAATTGAGGTCTTTCTCAAGTGCGAACAGCCAGGGCGCGAAGCAGGAGCAAGAAAAAGGCCCGACAACTCGCGTTGCCGGGCCTAAATATACTATCAAGGGAGAGATAAATGAACAAAACCCACAATTTTGTATTCCATCTACCTACACTTAATCAGACTGTGGCCTGCTGGCAAAGTTCCGAAAAACTCGAAAAATTTTTAATTTTTTTGCGGGCTGGCCAGAAATCCTCCAAGTCATTGTAAATACTATAGATTTATTACCTCTATGCCGGATTCAGAGAGCTCGGCAAGGCCGTCCTTGCTGGTGATAACGCCGATACTGGCCTGTTCGGGCTGGAAATAGCGCTCGGCCACGGCACGCAGATCTGCCATGGTGGTGGCCAGTACCCGGCGGCGAAACTCCATGCGCTGGGCCAGGGTGCGTCCAAACAGGTAGTTATAAAAAGCCTGCTTGGCCTCACCGGCGGGTGAGGTGGACTTGTCCATGGTGGCGATAACGCTGAGTACCGCTTCCTCCAGCTGGTGATCCGGATGCGACTTGTCCAGCAGCCACTGAATAGCCTGGTCGAAATCATCCAGCGTGGCCTGCAGCCGTGGATCCCGGTAGGAAAAGAAGCGGAACGAGGCGGAACCGCTATCCTGACCGGACCCGCCACCGTAGGCACCGCCGCGTTCGCGAATCGCCTGGTGCAGAAAGCCATTACGCAGGAATGCGGCCAGCACATGGAGAGTGGCATTGTCCGGGTGGGCCGACGGCACAGTGGGATAGGCCTTGGCACAAAAGTTCACCTGGGTAGAGGTGGTCCAGGCCTGGCGAACCTGTTCCCGAACCGGGCTCAGTGACAGCGCGGTTTCGGTTTGGCCGGATTCACCCTGCCACTGTCGATTCAGGGTATCCAGCATTTCGGCTTCGGTTTCCGGCTCGCCGATGAGCAGGAACTGGCGGCTGCTATCACACACTTGCTCGTGAATACGTGAAAATGTCGCCAGTAAAGCCTCGCGCTTGTCGGGCTCTGCCATGTCGTCACGCAGCGCCTTGAGATAGCGAATGCCCTGCAGTCCGGCGAAGCTGTGGGTTAACCAGGCGGTAGGGCTCATCCGGCTGGATGCCAGGTTCATGGCCAGGATATGGCCCTGGCCGGTAATGCTGCTTTCCTTGCGGGCACAGATTTGCTCGACGATTTCCTTGAGGCGCTGGCTTTCATCAAAGCGCACGCCGTGAATGGTCTCGTAAAGCAGGGCCGTCAATTCGTCGTGGTTGCGTTCCAGGGCGCGGGAGGAAAAGCTGAGTAGCGCCCGGCTTTGCTGTTCGTCGTCCACGTCGCTGCGAATACTGCTGTAGCAATTCAGGCCGCCGCTTACCCGCGCCTGCCAGGTCTGGACTTGGCTGTAGTCTCGCTCGCCAACGCCAAACTCGGGGATGCAGCTGGTGTAGAGAGGCAGTGCCTGCAGCAGTTCCGGCTCCAGTGCAGGTAACTGGTAGACAACCTGCTGATAGCTGAGGCCATTGGTACCCTGGCCGTAGTAGCTGACCGGTGTCTTGCTGGTACTCAGCTGGCTATCCTTACGCTCCGGCTCCTGGAGTTCATCGGGGACGTCTTCCAGACCAACCTTGGGCAGCAGGCCCGGATCGTCTATCTGGGTCTGGCGCTCGTTGAGCGCTTTCGCCTGGGCCACCAGCTGTTGCTTGCGACTGTCATCCATCTGCTGCTGGATGCGCGCCAGCTGCTGCTTCTCCGCCTCGGCCTTGCGAGCGGCCAGCCTGGCATCGGGTTGCAGGGTAAGCGTCACGCGATGCTGGTTCTCCAGTAGCAGCTCGCGAATCAGTGACGGAATGAAGTCACGGTCCTTGATCAGCTCGCGCAATTCATCCAGCACCGGATCCAGGTCCAGTAGTTTAATCGGGTCACCTCGGTGCAGGGCGGTCGACAGGCCGGTCAGAATCAACTGCAGTCCGTAGGGGAAGGAATCGCCGGAGATCTCCCGCTGGTTCAGCTCCAACTGATGCAGTGCCGCGTCGATCTGGTCCTGGGGTACGCCGGTTTCGGCAATCTCTTTAAGGGTATCCAGCACCAGATTCTCGACGTCCTGGGTGGCGCTGCGTTCGCAGCCCTCAAGGCCGGCCATGATGGTCATTTCCCGGTTTGAATCTTCCAGGCCGCACATCGGGGAAGGTGAAGACCCCAGGTCGGTGGTTTCCAGTGCGCGCAGCAGCGGGCTGGCGGAATTGTCCAACAGTACGCTGCTTAGCAACTGAGCCTTGAACAGGTCAGACAATTCGGTACTGCGGCCCAGCAACCAACCCACCACTACATGGGTCTTGTTGCCGCTGTCGTCATCCACGGCGTAGTTCTCTTCTACCCGTAGAGGTGCCAGGTAGCGTTTTTCGTCCGTGACCTCGATATTAATATCCAGCTTCTCGAAAGAAGCCAGTGCCAGGTCTTCGAACTGGGCGTGGTGCTCAGCTGCCGGGATATTACCAAAGGTCATGAACACCGCATTACTGGGGTGATAATGGCTCTTGTAAAAAGTGACTAGCTGCTCGTAGGTCAGGTCTGGAATATGGTCCGGCTCCCCGCCACTGTTATAGTGATAGGTAACGGTGGGGAACAAATATTTGCTCATGGTATGCCACAGCACGCTATTTGTGGAACTCATGGCACCTTTCATCTCATTGAAGACCACTCCCTTGTATTGAAGCTCGGAAGTCGGATCGTCAGCGTCGGCAAACTCCAGACGATGGCCTTCCTGGGCAAAGTCCAGCTCGTGCAGTCGCGAATAAAAAGCCGCATCCAGGTAAACGCTGAGCAGATTATTGAAATCCTTCTTGTTCTTGCTGGCAAACGGGTAGGCAGTCCAGTCGCTGCTGGTAAAGGCATTCATGAAGGTATTCAGCGAACGCCGGATCATCATGAAAAAGGGGTCGCGCACCGGAAACTTCTTGCTGCCGCATAGCGCTGTGTGCTCGAGAATGTGCGCAACGCCTGTAGAGTCCATCGGCACCGTGCGAAAGGCCACCAGGAAGACATTTTCCGGGTTGTCGCTGGCCAGGTGAAAATGCTGGGCGCCGGTACGTTTGTGGCGGTATTCCTCAATAGTCAGGTTGAGCGAAGGAATGTGCTCACTGCGGCACCATTGGAACGCCGGGTGGACCGGAACGCTGGGAGGATTGACGGTGCTGTTGTGCTCGAGGCTGGTTGCTTCTGTCATTACTGCGGATGCCTTTTAAGCGGATGGGCTTGAAGTGGAGTCGGGGGTCTCCAGACTGATGCGGCCTAGTTTACCGGAGCGAAAGTCATTTAGTAACAACTCGGCGGTTTTGTGCCAGTCTGGGGCGCCGCCGCGACCCAGTGCGCCGCGGAACCGGGCAATGTGGGCTAGACTGGATTCCACGTCCTGGCAGCTGTCAGGTAGCTGGTAGCGGGCCGCCAGTTCCTCCCGATGCTCAGCCAGGAGCAGCTCAGTGGCATACCAGCCAATGTCGGCGACATCCAGCGCGGTGTTGCGAATGGTTCCGGTCATGGCCAGCTTGTAGGCGCCGTTCTGATCCGCCAGCCGCGGCCAGAGCAGCCCGGGTGTATCCACCAGAAACCAGAATTCATCCAGCTTGATGCGCTGCTGACCCCGTGTGACGGCGGGTTCATTGCCGGTCTTGGCCAGTTTGCGTCCAGCCAGGGTGTTAATCAGCGTCGACTTGCCGACATTGGGAATGCCGATAATCAGAATCTGGCCCGCGCGCGGGCTGTTGCTGCCCGTTGTCAGCGCATTGGCAAGTTTGATGATCTGCTCACGGGTGACCGGCGCGTCCGGGGAGCTGAGCAGGCAGCGAGATCCCGATTCCAGGTCGATCGCCTGCTGCCAGGCGGCGCTGGTTGCCGGGTCGGCCAGATCGGCCTTGTTCAGGATTTTCAGCCGCGGAATGCTGGCATCGAAACTGTCGAAACTGGGATTGCGGCTGGCATGGGGAGTCCTGGCGTCCAGCACTTCGATGATCAGGCGGGTGCCCGGTAGTATCTTGCGCAGCTCCTTGGCTGCCTTGTGCATGTGGCCCGGATACCAATTGATTGTCATGTCTGTCAGCTTTTGCGAGGGATGGCCGGAGCGAGTCTACCGCCTGATCGCCGGTACGGGAATAGGGTACAATCGCACTTACACTTTCACTTTCAGGTTTTGCGCAGGATTTCCCATGACACTACCCATGACCATGCAGACGACTATCGAAACCAAGGTGCAGGAACGTCTGGCGCCCCAGGAAATGCAGGTGGAAAACGAAAGCCACATGCACGGTGGTCCAGCCACGGAATCCCACTTCAAACTGACGGCGGTGAGCGACGAATTCTCCGGCCTCAACCTCGTCAAGCGTCATCAACTGATCTATGGCCTGTTGAAGGAAGAAATGGCTGGCAGCATCCACGCCCTGGCGCTGCACCTGTATACGCCTGAAGAGTGGGCAGAACGCAGCCAGACAGCGCGCCAGTCCCCGGACTGCCGTGGCGGCAGCAAGACAGACATTGGCGGCGCAGCAGGCCAGAGCTGAACGGGCCGTGCGCAATCAGGCTGCGATCCGGTTCGCGGAATCTGATCCCGGCGTCTGCGACAGTGCAGCCTGTTCTGGTGGGCGTCTGGCGTCTCTGGCGTATCTGGTGAAAAGGTCAGGTTAGTCCGATTCGGGCTGGCAAGCGTTTATAGGTGAAGCCTGCCCGATGTGGTCCGCGTGCTGGAGTGTTCTTGCCATCGGTGGCTATTCTCGTTTTTCCCGATAAATCAGTCATGTGGCGCGCATTAGTCAAGCCTCATTGCCGGGTGAGCGGGGTGATTAATGCGATGAACGCCTGGTTAGCCGCGAGCGCTGCGGCAAGGATTCTTTCACCGAAAGCGCGATTTGTGACTACAATTACGTTGGCGAGGCGATCGCAGTCAGATTTTACTGCGCCGTGCCACCGGCGAATACTTGTTACCGTTCCCATTATTTTCGTGCGAACAGTTTGCGCATTGAGCTTTTTCCCCAAGTACTACAGGAGTGACGAGCAGTCGTGGAATTATCCCGTGTGCAAGAACTGGCCATGGCCGCAGTGACGGCGGTGGGTATTTTTGTGCTTACGTTACTGGTCGCCATCAACGGCCCGGCGGATCGTACCGAGGTGCCGGCGATGGAGCCGATTTCGGTGTTTCCCGACTTTGCCAACATTCCCGATATCGATGTTAAGAAGCAGCAGTTCTTCGATTTTCTTGAGGACTATATAGTCGCTGAAAACGAAGTGATTGCGGCAACTCGTGAGCAGCTACGCCCCTATGTGGATATTGTTAACAGTGGTGTAGCCCTGAGTCCGCGCGAGCGGCGCTGGGTTCTGGAACTGGCGGAACAATACCGGGTGGACACGGAAGAATTAAGTGATCATGGCATAGTCACGGTGTTGTGGCGGCGCGTCGATGTGGTGCCGGTGTCTCTGGCGCTGGCCCAGGCAGCAAACGAATCTGCCTGGGGTACGTCGCGTTTTACCCTGGAAGGTAACAACCTGTTTGGCCAGTGGTGTTACGAAGAAGGCTGCGGCATTGTCCCGGCACGGCGCCGCCAGGGTGCTACTCACGAGGTCAAGGCATTCGAGTCGGTGACTAGCGGGGTGCAGGCTTATCTGCGAAACATCAACAGCAATCCCTCCTATCAGGATCTGCGGGAGTTGCGCGAAGACATGCGCTATCGTGATGAGCCGCTGAATTCGCTGCGCCTGGCGACTGGCCTGTCGCGTTACTCACAGCGCCGCAGCGCCTATGTAGATGAAGTGCAGAACATCATCCTGCAGAATAACCTGCAAGACCGCGACGTCTGATCAGTCGTCAGGGTTAATCCACTGCACGGAATACCAGAAATAACGACCACTACCTGGCAGCGGGGCGGTACAGATATAGCGCCAGCGGCGACCGTCGAACTCCCGCTGCGGATTCAATTCCAACAACCCCGCATCGCGATCCAGCCAGTTCATGGTCAGCGGTTCGCTGTTGGCGAAGCAACCGATCTGCGAATAGTTGTACTGGCCCGGAGAAAACTGCAAGGTCGCCGACGGGCTCCGTGAATTCGTTACCGGGGTGTCAGGCGAGACCTGGCGAACGTTGAAAGCCAGTGATTCGAGCTTGGTGGAAGCGGTATCAAGATTGGCGTAGATGCTCGCCAGCGGGTAGCGCGGTACGGCCAGAAAGTCAGAATGGTAGCCTGCTGCGCCGGAATTCTGTGCCAGCCCCACGAAACCTTCTTCGTCCAGCATTTCCTTGATTGCCAGGTTGTATTCGCCATACGGGTAGGCGAGATAGCGGTGCGATTGCCCGGTTTCCCGCTCGATGGCTGCCTCTGCCGTCAGCAGTTCCTCGCGACGTCGCTCCAGCCAGGCACGCTCAGACTCTCCGGGCTGCCGATCCAGCATATAGGGGTGCTCGACCATGTGATTGGCAATGATGACACCGGCGTCGGACATATCCCGTATCTGGTCCCAGTTCATGTAGTTGGGCTGATTGGCATCAATCGGACCGGTGCTGAGAAACAGCGTGAACGGAAAGCCGAATTCCTGCAGCATCGGAAAGGCCGTGTCATAGATCGAGATATAACCATCGTCAAAAGTAATGGCGACTGCCTTGTCGGGCAGTGGCTCCTGGCGCTGCAGCTTCTCGATCATCTCCGTCAGAGGAATCACTGTGAACTCGTTGTCGCGCAGGTATTCCAGGTGCGCGCGGAAATCGGCCGGGGAAATGGTCGTGGATGGCGGGGTGTCGTTGGCAACGTGGTGGTAAAGAGTTATGACCCCATGCTCAGCGGCTTCATTGACGGGCGCAACCAGCAGGGCAGTGGCGGTCACCAAAAAGGTGCAGAGGGCGAGTGCGATGGATCCGGAAGTCAGTTTGTTCATGGCCTCATGGTAGCGTAAACGCGACTCGCTATCACCTGCCCACGGTTTCTTAATGGTCGCCAGCGCGGGTATAATGCGCGATCTCACGGGCTCATGGACAACGCCCACAATTATTGGAGATTACAATGAGTTACACGGGCAAGGCGCTGAGCGTCGAGGTGCTGGCTTCCGGCATTGCACACCTGATTTTCGACCTTCAGGATTCCTCGGTTAATAAATTCAATCAGGCCACCCTGAAAGAGTTACAGGAAGTAGTCGTCGAGCTACAAGGCGGAGACGCCAGGGGCCTGATTATCTCCAGCGCCAAATCCACGTTTGTAGTGGGCGCCGATATAACCGAGTTTACCGCCATGTTCCGCGAGCCGGAGGAGGCCATCAACGCGTGGTTGATGGAAGCCAACCAATTGTTTTCCGCAATCGAAGACCTGCCGATGCCTACCGTGACCGCCATTAACGGCACCGCGCTGGGTGGCGGCTTCGAATTGGCAGTGGCCACCGATTACCGTATCGCCACCGGCGATGCAGTGGTGGGTTTTCCGGAGGTGAAGCTGGGTATCATTCCCGGATTCGGCGGCACCGTGCGCCTGCCGCGTCTGATCGGTGCCGATAACGCCAACCAGTGGATCAGCAGCGGCGCACATATCAAGGCGGAACAGGCCTTTGCCGAAGGCGCCCTGGATGCGATTGTCGATCAGGACAAGCTGGTGGCAGCGGCCGAGGCCTTAATAGAACAATGCAACAGCGGCAAGCTTGACTATCAGAAAGTCCGCTCCCGCAAGAAATCGCCGCTTACGCTGGAGCCCATCGAGCTCAATGTCGCGTTCGAAACCGCCAAGGGCATGGTCGCGGCCCAGGCAGGTCCGCATTACCCGGCGCCATTGACGGCGGTCAAGGTGATGAAAAAAGCCGCTACGCTGGATCGTGAAGGCGCGCTGCTGGCGGAGCACGAAGGTTTCGTCAAACTGGCCCGGACCGAGGTTACTGCCAACCTGGTCCAGATGTTTCTGAATGACCAGTATTTGGGCGGCAAGG
The DNA here is from genome assembly GCA_965212375.1 of uncultured Pseudohongiella sp. Classification (GTDB taxonomy): domain Bacteria; phylum Pseudomonadota; class Gammaproteobacteria; order Pseudomonadales; family Pseudohongiellaceae; genus UBA9145. Next base: position 1,511,754 of record OZ243108.1, read on the forward strand.
CGAAGAAATACCTCAAGCAGGCTGCCGACGTGCAGTCGGCCGGGGTGCTGGGAGCTGGCATCATGGGTGGCGGTATCGCCTATCAGTCAGCCCTGAAAGGCACGCCCATTGCCATGAAGGACGTAGCCCAGAAAGGCCTGGACCTGGGTATGGCCGAGGCGCGCAAGCAGTTCGGCAAGCGCGTTGAGAAAGGCAGGATGAGTAGTGAGCAAATGCTCAGCGCGCTGACCAGTATTCAGCCCACCCTGGATTACGGTGGCTTTGACCGTCTCGATATCGTCGTGGAGGCGGTGGTTGAGAACGCCGAGGTGAAGAAAAAGGTGTTGGCAGAGCTGGAAGGGGTGATCAGCGATGATGCCATCGTCGCTTCCAACACGTCGACCATTTCTATTGATGAGCTGGCCACGGCGTTAAAGCGTCCGGAGAATTTTTGTGGCATGCACTTTTTCAACCCGGTGCCGGTGATGCCGCTGGTGGAAGTGATTCGCGGCGAGAAATCCAGTGACAAGACCATTGCCACCACCGTGGCCTACGCCAAAAAGATGGGCAAGACACCAATCGTGGTCAACAACTGTCCTGGCTTTTTGGTAAACCGGATTTTGTTTCCGTACTTCGGCGCTTTCTCCAGACTGATTCACGATGGCGCCGACTTCCGCCAGATCGATAAGGCCATGGAAAAATTTGGCTGGCCCATGGGGCCGGCCTACCTGCTGGACGTGGTGGGGATCGACACTGCAGTACACGCACAGGCGGTAATGGCCCAGGGATTCGAGCGCATGGCCCTGGATTTCGACAGCGCCATCGACAAGCTGTTTGCCAGCCAGGCATATGGACAGAAAACCGGCAGCGGTTTTTACCTCTACGAGCCGGACAAGCGCGGCAAGCCGCGCAAACTGCCCAACCCCGAGATCGACAAGATTATCGCTTCGGTGCAACCGGAAAAGCGTGATTTTAGTGACGAAGACATCGTCGAACGGATGATGCTGGCCATGTGCCTGGAAACGGCACGCTGTCTGGAAGACGGGATTGTCGATACCGCCATCGAAGCGGATATGGGCCTGGTGCTGGGGCTGGGTTTTCCTGCCTTTAGAGGTGGCGCACTTCGCTATGCCGACAGCCTCGGCCTGCAGGAATTTTGCGCGTTGGCGGACAAGCATGCCGAACTGGGGGCCATGTATGAGGTACCGCAAAGCGTGCGCGACAAGGCTGATGCTGATCAGTCTTTCTACGGTTAAGGTGAGGAGAACACGATGAGTTTACAAGCCAGAGATGCGGTAATCGTTGACGGCGTAAGAACGCCGATGGCGCGCTCCAAGGGCGGTTCTTTTCGCCATGTGCGAGCCGAAGAATTATCCGCAGCATTGATTGAGGCGCTGTTTGACCGCAACCCGGAGCTGGATCCGGCGGAAGTGGAAGATGTGATCTGGGGCTGCGTCAACCAGACCAAGGAACAGGGTTGGAACATTGCCCGTAATGCCGCATTGATGACGCGCTTGCCGCACTCGGTATGCGGTCAGACCGTCAATCGCCTGTGTGGTTCTTCCATGTCGGCGCTGCACACTGCAACCACCTCGATTCTATCCAATAACGGTGACCTGTTTTTGGTGGGCGGTGTGGAACACATGGGGCATGTGGGCATGACCTACGGTCTCGATCCGAATCCCAAGGCCTCCCAGCACATCGCCAAGGCCGCCTGGATGATGGGCGTGACTGCCGAGGTCTTGTCGAAGATGCACGGGATTGATCGCGAGAAACAGGATCAGTTCGCCGTGCGCTCCCATGCACTGGCAGAAAAAGCGCGACAAGCAGGGGAATTCAACAACGAGATTGTTGCCATCGAAGGGCATAACGCCGATGGCTTCAAGGTGCTGGTGGAGGACGATGAAACCATTCGTCCGGAAACCACGCTGGAAGCGCTCAGCCAACTACGCCCGATCTTTGATCCGGCGAACGGCACCGTGACTGCCGGCACCTCGTCACAAATTACCGATGGCGCCTCGGCCATGGTGGTGATGTCGGCGGAAAAAGCCCAGGCCCTGGGCCTTAAGATTCGCGCCAAAGTGGTGTCCATGGCCACGGCTGGCGTGGATCCGTCGATCATGGGTTATGGCCCGGTACCGGCCTCACAGAAGGCACTGAAGAAAGCTGGACTGTCCATCGATGACATCGACTGCGTAGAGTTGAACGAGGCATTTGCCGCGCAGTCATTACCGGTCATCAAAGACCTGAAGCTGCTGGAGGTCATGGAAGACAAGGTCAACCTGCGCGGCGGTGCGATTGCCCTGGGGCATCCGCTGGGCTGTTCCGGTACCCGCATCACCACCACGCTGCTGAACAACATGGAAAGCAAAGACGCCACGTTCGGCCTGGCCACCATGTGTATCGGGCTTGGCCAGGGTATTGCCACCATCATCGAGAGAGTGTGAATTGCCAGTGACCGACCCGCGGAAAGACCAGTTTCGCCTGAACCGTGCGCGCAAAAACCTGCGCCGCGATGTCGGGCGCGCCATCGCCGATTTCAATATGATTGAAGATGGCGATCTGGTGATGGTGTGCTTGTCAGGCGGCAAGGATTCTTACACCTTGCTGGACATCCTTTCCCGGCTGCGTGACAACGCGCCCATTGATTTCCGCATTCATGCGGTGAACCTGGACCAGAAGCAGCCGGGTTTTCCGGAACACGTGTTGCCGGAGTATCTGCAGGGGCTGGGAGTGGAGTACAAGATCCTGGAACAGGATACCTACTCCATCGTCACCGACAAAATAGCAGAAGACAAAACCTATTGCGGGCTCTGCTCACGGCTGCGCCGCGGCATTCTGTACAACTATGCGGAGCAGATCGGCGCTGACAAGATCGCCCTTGGTCATCACCGCGACGATCTGATTGAAACCCTGTTCCTGAATATGTTTCATGGCGGCAAGCTGAAGGCGATGCCACCGAAGCTGCTCAGTGATGACCAGCGTAACGTGGTGATTCGCCCGCTGGCCTATTGCAAGGAATCGGAGATCAGCAAGTACGCTGGCTATATGGATTTTCCGATCATCCCCTGTAACCTGTGCGGCAGCCAGGACAACCTGCAGCGCCAGGCAGTGAAGGCCATGTTGCAGACCTGGGAAAAACAGTTTCCCGGCCGGGTGGAGTCCATCTTCCGCAGTATTTCCAATGTCTCCCTGTCGCACCTGGCTGACACCAGTCGTTATCCGTTTACTGAGCTACGCAAAGCCAGCACGGAGACCGGGCGCGTTGACAGCAGTGCCGACCGGCTTGATGTGGTCGAGCTGGTGTGAGGGCGCGTAGCATTGTCATACCGCGATGCGATAGTGATGCCGCTTGCGCCGGGGTCTGGAAGACGCCTGTTACATTGACCGCTGCATTGACCATAGTGCTATAACAGCCATGGAGATTCCCTACACCGAACTGGCGCCGGATATTCTGGATGCGGTGATCGAAGAGTTTGTTACCCGGGAAGGCACGGAGTACGGTGCACAGGAAGTCAGTCTGGCCAGTAAAATTGACCAGGTAAAGGCGCAGTTGCGCCGGGGCGACGTGGTTATCACCTTTGATCCGGAATCTGAAACCTGCAGCCTCGAGCCAGCCCGACGTTAATCGCCTTTCATATAGAACAAGATGTTTCGATGAGTGAAGAAAACCAACAATCCGGCGACAGCAGCGAACTGGAGCCGGCAGCCACCCTGGATGCCACCGGCCTTTACTGCCCTGAGCCGGTCATGATGCTGCACAACAAAATCCGCGACCTGGCTGAAGGCGACTTGCTGAAACTGGAAGCCACCGACCCGTCCACAACCCGCGATGTGCCAAAATTCTGCATGTATCTGGGTCACGAACTGGTCCGTGAAGAGCAGCAGGGCGATCAGTATCTGTACTGGATCAGGAAGAAAGCGGAGTAATGGCGGCCAACAGCGCAGCCGACCCTGTTTACCTGGTAGATGCGTCGATCTACATTTTTCAGGCGCACTTTTCCCCCTACGTAGAATGCTATGACACCAAAGGCGAAGACCTGAGCGCCCTGTATGGTTTTGTGCAATTTCTGCTGCAGCTGCGCAAACGCACCGCGGCAACCCATCTCGGGGTGGCCCACGACGAAAGCCTGTTTCAGGGCTTTCGCCATGATCTTTGCCAGGCCTACAAATCCAATCGGGAACTGCCGGATGACAACCTGGCGCGCCAGCTGGAAGGCTGCATGGTGGCCTGCGAGGTGCTGGGTGTCGCGTCCTATGCCAGCCGCCGCTACGAGGCCGACGACATCATCGGCTCGCTGACGCGCCTTTGTCAGGGGGCCACGAGCACGGATTCCAGCAGTCAGGCTGTGGCCATCGTGTCTCGCGACAAGGACCTGAGCCAGTTGCTAAGCAGCGATCGGGATTTTATCTGGGACTACAATGCCAATCGCCGCCGCTACCGCAACGATGTGTTTGCTGAGTTGGGAATCTATCCTGAACAGATCCCCGATTACCTGGGCCTGGTGGGGGATAGTGTCGACTGTATCAGCGGCGTGCCCGGCGTCGGTCCGGTCAAGGCCACGGTCCTGCTGCAGCACTTCGATGACCTGGACGGCATCTACCGGCATATCGATCAGGTTGCACAGCTGCCTCTGCGCGGCGCGGCCGGACTGGCAGCAAAGCTTGCCGAGCATCGGGAGCTGGCTGAACTGAGCAAGCTATTGGCAACCATTGTCTGTGACATTGGCGATACTGGTGAAAGTTGTTCCGGGGTCGGCATGGCTGACCTGGCAGTAAACAATATCGACCCTGCCGGCCTGGAGCAGCTGCTTGCGGACTATCGATTCAATGCCGTGAGCGCGGCGCGAATCCGTGAGCTTGCCGAAGGACTGGGTTAACACAGGTGGCAGCCGGGCGAACAATGCGAATCGTGGCCGACGAGCGAATGAACGGTCTGGAAGAGCTGATCAGGCCGCTGGGGGAACTAATAACAGCACCCGGTCGTGAGATTGATCGGCACCTGCTTGCCGATGCGGACGTGTTGCTGGTGCGCTCCATTACCCCAGTATCGGCGACGCTGCTTAAAGACAGTTCGGTGCGTTTTGTGGGCACCGCCACCAGCGGTCTGGATCATATCGACCAGGCGTTTCTGAACGAGCAGGGAATTGCCCTGGCCGATGCCCGGGGCAGCAATGCCAATGCCGTGGTGGATTACGTGCTGGCGGCACTGGCTGAGTTGATTGTAGACGGGGAGCTTGATCTCAGGGATCTGACGGTAGGCATTGTCGGTCACGGGCAGGTGGGTAGTCGATTGCAGTCGCGCCTGGCGGCACTGGGCATCGCCACCCGGGTTTGTGACCCGCTTCTGGCCGCCTGGCTGCGGGCCAGTCATATTCCCGAGCGGGCTGCATCGCTGGTGTCTTTGTCAGAGGTTCTGGCGTGTCAGGTGGTTTCCGTTCATGTGCCCCTGCAGCACGGCGGCGAACAGGCCACCGCGTCGCTGTTTGACCGCTCGGCGCTGGCGACGCTCGGGCCGCAACGTATCCTGATCAATACCAGTCGCGGCGGGATCGTCGACGAAGCAGCGTGGCTGGAGCTGCATGGGCAGGCCAGGGCGCCGCGCCTGATCAGCGATGTCTGGTGCAACGAACCGCAGGTGGATGAGCGGTTGGTGAGTGCGGCCAGTCTCGCGACCCCCCATATAGCCGGCTACAGTGAACGCGCCAAGCGTCAGGCAACTGCCATGTTGGCCGATGCGCTGCAGCAATTTCAACAGGGCAGCTTTGCTGGCCAGACGCGGAAGACTACTGGACCCCAGCTATCGTCCGGACCATCGGCAGCCCTGGCCCGCCATGATGACTGCTGGCGCAGGCTGACTGATGTTCTGCCGCTGGCGCCGTTGAGCAAACGTTTCAAGCAGGCGGTGACAGCGGCGGGAGGCGAGGGCCTGAGCGCGGCGACATTCGATGATTTTCGCAATGACCTGCGCAAGCGCCGCGAGTTTGCTGAGCTGGCGCCGGAAGCTTTGGCCGGGGACAGCGAAGGGAATGGCGAAGGAGAGCAACTAAAGCCGGAGCAGGTTGAATTCTTTCGTGCCGCAGGATTTTCCCGGGCTTAACATATCCGCCTAGCGGTATTGCTCCAGTACCCGACTGATGCCTTTCATGGCGCTGATGATCTCGTCGTCACGGGGCAGAAACACCAGCCGTAAATGCTGGGTGTCCTTGATGTTGAAGGCGCTGCCCTGGACCACGAGAATTTTTTCCTGCTCGAGAATATTCAGCACCAGCGCCACGTCGTCATCCACTTTTAACTGGCGCGGATCCAGTTTCGGGAAGGCATAGATCGCGCCGCGTGGTTTGACGCAGCTCACCCCGGGAATCTGGATCAGCAGTTCATGAATGATATCCCGCTGCTGCTTGAGTCGACCCCCTGGCAGTACCAGGTCGTTAATACTCTGATAGCCGCCCAGCGCGGTCTGGATTGCAAATTGTGCCGGTACATTGGCGCACAGGCGCATATTGGTGAGAATATCCAGGCCCTCAATATAGGCTCGTGCCGAATGTTTGGCGCCGCTGAGCACCATCCAGCCGGAGCGAAAGCCAGCCAGTCGGTAGGACTTGGACAGGCCGTTGAAGCTCACTACAAGGAGATCGTCACACAGCGAAGCCACCGGGATATGTTGGGCGTCGTCGTAGATGATTTTGCTGTAGATCTCGTCGGCAAAGATGATCAGGTTGTGGCGGCGGGCGACGTTGATCAGGTCTTCCAGCAGGGTTTTAGAATACACCGCGCCGGTCGGGTTGTTGGGATTGATAATCACCAGGGCCCGGGTGCGGGAATTAATCCTGGCTTCGATGTCGGACACCGAGGGAAACCAGTCGGCTTCCTCGTCACACAGGTAATGCACGGGCGTGCCGCCACTGAGACTGACCGCGGCGGTCCACAGCGGATAGTCCGGTGCCGGAATCAATACTTCGTCTCCGTCGTTGAGCAGTGCCTGCATGGCCATGGTGATCAGCTCACTGACACCGTTGCCAAGATAGATGTCGTCAATCTCGACGCCTTCTACCTGCAGTCGCTGACTCTCCTGCATGATCGCCTTGCGCGCCGAGTACAGTCCTTTGGAGTCGCAATAGCCCTGGGCATTGGCCAGGTTGTGGATCACGTCGTAGAGAATCTCATCGGGGGCGTTAAAGCCAAACGGGGCGGGGTTGCCGATGTTCAGCTTGAGAATCTGGTGACCTTCTTCCTCCAGGCGCTTGGCTTCTTCCAGCACCGGCCCGCGGATGTCGTAGCAGACATTGCGCAGCTTGTCCGACTGACCGATGGCCTCGGGGTAGAGCTCGTGAAGGTTGCTGCGAAGGTTGTCGGGTTGATCCATTTCCGCTTACCGATGGTATTATCGAGATAACGCTAAATCGAACGCGTGGTGTCTGGTGATATCGACTACTTATCGACATTACGTCCCGGCCCTGAAGGGCCTTAAGCTGTTCCTGGCACGTTCTGCGAGGCCCAGGCCGATGCAGAACTGATTAAATAGTCCAGCGAACGCGCCATTCTACAGTAACTTATATCGGACACCAACGACGCCCGTCAGGGCCGGCAAGCCCGGCGCGCAGGGTTCGAGACACGGAGAGAGTTCATCATGACAGACCAGGTGACAGACCAGGAAAGAGCCCAGCAGAATGACCAGTCCGGCAGCGGCGCCAAAAACGAAGACCAGTGGCGCAAGGAGCTGGACCCCCAGAGCTATCATGTACTAAGAGAAAAGGGCACCGAGCGGGCCTTCACCGGCAAGTACTGGGACCTGAAAGATAAGGGTATGTATCACTGCGCCGCGTGTGGCGAGCCACTGTTCTCGTCGCAGACCAAGTACGATTCCGGTTCCGGCTGGCCGAGCTTTTACGCACCCAGCGACGAAAACAACGTTGATGAGCTGGCCGATCATTCTCATGGCATGGTGCGCACGGAAGTAGTGTGCAAGCAATGTGAGTCGCACCTGGGACATGTATTCCCCGACGGGCCGCAGGACAAGACAGGGCTGCGTTACTGTATTAACTCAGCGTCACTGGATTTCAACAAGGCTGACGAGGAATAGAGGGGTAATCAGGGAAGGGTAGAGGTGTTGTTGCAGAGTTGTATTGCGCAACGGGTACTCTGGCCTTGCCGGTGTGAAACGGCGAATCGCTAAACTTTGAGCTTTGATTGGATCAGAAATAAAAAAGGGGCAGCTGCCCCTTTTTTCGTTGTCGCAGAATGATTATTTCTCGATGGTATAAAGGCCGTTGACGTGATTCATCGCGTTGATCTCGTCAACCATGTCAAAGCCGCCAACAAACGCTTCCGCATTGTTGCCAGTAAAGACACCATCAAGATTAGCGTTGATGCTGTTGCTTACCAGGCCGCCCGGGTCCACAAGTGTACCACCCAGAGAATTAAGGCTGACATCACCGCCGTTAATGGTGCCAGCGAAATCAATCTCCCAGGCCTGTGAGCCAGCGACTTCCACCTGCAGAGAACCGTTGGCAATCGTTCCGGTGTTGAAGTCCACATCCATGCCGGCAACCAGCTGCGTGACATCACCCGCGCTACCGCTGCCGATATAGTCAGAGGCGAGGGTGCTGCCGTAGGTGGCGGCGCCGGTGAGGTTGGCGACTGGAGTAGGATTGACCGAGGCCAGGTAGTCATCGGTCTGGATCTGGACCTTGCCGTTGGATTCTGGCGTGACTACCACCCAGTTGTCTTCGATGGGGTTGTTCCAATCGCCCCAGCCGATATTGTGAGTTTGAGTGCTTGACTCAGGAGTGCTAAATCCTGTGTCCACCGTTCCGGCGGTGCCGTCAGCGTCGAGCAACAGTGTCCCGGCAAGGGTTCGGTCCACCTCGGTAGTTCCATCACCGTTGAAGTCACTGCCGTTAGCCGACAGCGAAAAGCCAAGCGCAAGGCCAGCGCGGCTGGAGCCACTGCCAGATTCAAAGTTGCCAGCGAAATAACCTTTGATCATGCCGCTTACTGAAGTGCCAAGTGACATGGATTCGCTGACGTTATAGACCTGATCTGTGGTTTCATCAGAGGGCAAGCTGCCGTCAAGGTCAAAGTCCAGAAAAACGGTCGTGCTGCTTATGCCGGTTCCACTGAAGCCCAGGTCCCAGCGCACATTCTGACCCGACTCGTTAACCAGAAGCTTGAGGTCACCATAATATTCGCCGCTCGACAGGTCCAGAGTGAGGTTGAATTCATGAGCTGCCGCGTCGGAATCCAGGCCAAAATAGCTCTCGCTGCCATCATTATCGAGCATGGAGCCGCCCTGCAGATTGAGGATATCGTACTTGTTCCATTCCATGGTTCCCGACAGGCCTACGTCGCCAGCCGCAATCGGCTTGGCCACAAACCAGTAGGCGTCAGCACCCGCATCCGATGGATCAATGCTGCCGTCTGCGTTGTGTTCCTGGAAACTGAAGTTATCACTGCTGCTACCGTTCCAGGCCCCGAAGGTCACATCGGACAGCGACGTCGGCGAGGACAATGACGAGTTGTTGTAGTCTACGGTGGAATCGCCGCTGCGAAACAGGGAATCACCACTGCCTTTCGTTTCGTCAAAGGGATCGGATGAGTCATAAGCGCTGGCGCTGAATGTACGTGCCGCGATCAGAGCGTTGTCGTTGCTTGAATTACCATCGTCATCAAGAAACTGGGCCGGCCCACCGAATAGTCCCGTCTTGTCTGCGCTGTCAGTGGAGGCTGCGGCCAATAGCCCGTAAGTGTTAAAACTTCCTGTTTCCTGTTCAGAAAGAAAGCTTTGTTCCCACAGAAATGCCCCGTAAACCACATCATCACCGCTGCCGTCGTTGCGCTGCAGGTTGAAGCCGCCGGAAAAACCAAGGCGGCCGCTGTCGTCTAACGAGAGTAGTCCGGCGACAGTGCCCTTGATGTCGTCCAGCACATCGTCACCGGAGTTGCCATCATCGAAGCCGGAATCAGGGTCAAATTTCGTGGATGAAAATCCGTTGGCAACGCCATCTTCGGTAAGCTGCAGGTAGTAGTCGAGGTCTCCGGTGGCACCGAAAGTACTTAGACCTGCATCCGCAAAATTAATTTGCCAGGTGCTGCTTCCCAGGCTGAGTTCAAGTTTGCCGCTATCCAACTCCATGCCAGTGTCGGAGAATATAAAATTCAGTTCTCCGGACAGCGCCGAAGCGCTCAAGTCGGAGCTGGTAGAATCATCAATAAATTCGCCGCTCAGTGCATTGTCGCCCACGGCGCTGCTGAATTTTGCAGAGCCGCTGGTTCTCGAGGTGAGCTTGTCCACCGTAACGAAAATGGTTTCATCGTTGATAGGCACGCCGGTCGGTGACGAGCTGATTGCGGAGTTATAGAGATCGTGTCCCTGGCCCTTATTCCAGGATGCCCAGTCAACACTGAATCCACTGACATCGGAGTCAGTAGAGGCGGCTACTGTGCCGGTGAAAAAGGCGTAATCCGGATCAGTCAGAAAGTCGGGGTCAGTGCTGAACTTGCTGCCAGAGCCTGAAAAGCTGATGAGCCTGGGCTGATTGCTGGGGTCTGCGTCCACAGTACCAACAATAACCGTGCGGGCTGAATTTGAATTCTTAAAGCCATCATCTGGTGAAATGGCAAAGCCGCTTCTATTAAAATCGCCTGTAAAGTCTTCATCGTCTGCATAAGTAAATGCGTCGCCACTGGTAAATGTGCCGGTAAACAGACCCGCACCCAGAACGCCGCTGTAAGTATCACTGGCGCTGGACTCGGTGTTGGAAAACTCAAACCCCAACAGGAAACCACGGTTGCTGGCGTCGGTATCCTCGATCAAGTAGCCAGCAAGGTGACCATTGAAGTCTGAATCACTGGCGACGGTAGTGTTGCCCGAGGACACATCTGAAATACTGCCGCTAACTGAAAGATAGTCAATCAGCGCTGTATTGCGCATAGAGGAATTGAGTTCAACGTCTGCAAAACCATTGATTTTCCAGACCTGGCCGTCGCTTTCACAGGAACTACCGCCGAAACAAACGGAAATACCCGAGCTGGAAAAGCTGCCGGTAATAAGGTTGAGATCAAAGCTCCCCTCGATTTCGGAAATGCTATCGCCGTTGGCGTTCTTGCCCAGCCATTTGCTTGCTGAAAAACTGCCGATCCCTTTAAGGTCCGTTCCGGTATAGGCCGGCGGGGCTGACGCATAAAAAGCGCCACCATCGCTGGTATCAATACCGTTCCACTGATTGATTTCACTGACGGTGTCGTAAACGCTAAACAATGGATCGCTATCTGAGTCGTCTTTATCTGTCCAGATTCCCCAGTAGAGGTCATAGTCAGACTCTTCCTCAAGTCTGATGTCGTTACCAAAAGCAAAGCCAAGATCGAACAGGGGGTCGTCAGTGCCAGATTTCAGATCGGTGCGTCCATTAGTGATCACCTCGGTGCCCGAATTCTCCTGAACACTGGCATCGTTCAGGTTTGTGTCGTCGATATCGTCAGCCAGCAAAATACCGGTGTGCTTGCCATTGCCATCCGATGGGTTATTGGTGAATCCCCAGATAATTTCATCGATCTTGTCATCGGCACTGCCTGAGCCGTCCCGGGTGAATACCAGCTGGTCACTGAATAGTGAGAAACCGAAGTCGTCCCCGTTGACCACGTTATCGAGTTCGGTGGAGTCAATACTGTCCAGTTCTTCAAATAGCGCCAGACCGCTGATGTGGTCGTCGATAGAACCCTCGCCGCCGAAGTAATAACCAGCGGATATAGCTTCTGCGTCATCGCCTACGAAAAATCCTGTCACCCTGCCGCCGGTGAACGCAGCGGGGCTACTGCCACTGAAATCAAAATTGAAATAAACGCCATCTCCCGTGCTATCTGAATAGATCCAGCCATTCTTGTTGGCAAATGTTGATTTCCAGGTCTGGTCATTAGTGGAGTCGTTGCATGCGCTTGCAGAGCAGGCCTTGATATCCATGAAACCATCAACGCTGCCACCGAAATCAAATTCCAGGGCGGCGTTCACAGAAAAATCCGTCTGATTGGAATTATTGGTTTCGGCGCGAAACCATTCGTTATTGGCAATTGCCCAGCGCTTGGTAGTAGACCCAAGACTGGTCCAGGTGCTCCCGTCGGTTGGCGTAGACTTACCGGTAGCTACCCAGATGCCACTCAATGCTTCGGTAGTGGTGGCTGACGTGTCGGGGAAGGTATCACGTTGAACACCATCGATTAGCAGGGGCTTGTCACCACCGGATTTCCAGTAGGACCAGTACAGATCGTCGATGTCGTTAACCGAACCATTGGCCACCTCATCGTCGCTGGTATCGATTACGGAGAGGTTGCTGTCGAGTTGGGCGCCGTTTCTGCGCACCAGGCTATGCGCTGTAGAACTTGATATTTCATCAGTAACATAGTCTCCTGCGTTATTGCGCACGACGATACCTTTGCCGTTCCGGTTACTGGTTGCGCTTCCCAGCAGTACGGTTCGGGACAGGTATTCTCCATCATCGCTGTCTTCGGGGAGGATGGCGAGGCCGATGAATCCGTGCTCATTGATATCGTCGAGTTCTGCCTGGTTAACCTGATCGGTGGCTTCAAAAATAAGTGCACCGGTGATCGCTGGATTACCTTCCTCGTTGGATTCAAATCGGAAACTGCCAACGAAGCCGTCGCCATTTTCAACAAAAGCGCCCTCGAAAATACCGGTAAAGTCACTTGTGCCGTTGTAACCATTGGTGGCCGTGAACTCAATTTCTACGGACCCGTCATCGCGAACCAGGCCATTATGGATTGTTCCGCTCGTCCAGGTAGTTGGCTCCGAACAAGCTTCGCACACGGTTATTTCAAAACCGGTGATGATTCCGGTGTCGGCATTGAAGTCGAACCATGCCTTTTCGATGCCGGCATTACTTTCCGGTAAAAGCACCCGGGTCTGGTCGCCAGTGCTGTTATTGTTCGGCTTGACCATGTAGCGACTGGGTGCGTCGACACTTGATAATGCAGAGGGCAGGAAGCTGCCTGCGATGATCTGGGTTGAATAATCGTATTCGTTGCTATTGCTGTTATCGTGACCGTCAGAGAATACCTCTGATACAGGATCTCCGGTACCTGGATCGCCTGGGTCCACCCAATAGCCCCATTGCACCGAGTCGCTGAATTCTGAGGTAATTTGGGTGAATTCGCCCACACTACCGAGCTTTGCCACGGCGAACGCATCGGGCGATACCCCCGCGCCAGTATCGGATTTGATCCCCGCAGTGGTGATGGCATTGGTGTCCGTCGAGCCGGTGACCAGGACTGTGCTGTTCGACATGGTGGTCGCAGCGCCAAACATCATGTTGGTATCGCTCGAATTATCGCTATAAAAACCGAAACGGGCTAAGGCGTCCCGGTCGCTCTGGGTTGCCAGTACGTTTTGGCCGCTGTAGCTGCTGTCGGCATCACTGAACAGGATACCGCCACTGATATACCGGTCAGGGGTCTTCGAATTTTTCCCACCAACGGCGTTGATGAGGTCTGTAGCGCTGGAATTGTCATAGGTGGTGCTTGCAGAACGAAAGGTAAGCAGCAGGCCAAGATCACTGGACGATGTGGAGCCAATGAAAAAACCGCCGGTATCGGAGCGCACAATACGGTCGCTACCAATATGTAGCGCGTCAGCATTGCGAGCGATCACGTTCTGGGTACCATCGCTGTCGAAGCCAAGCTCGGTCCCTTGATTGAGATCAAATAGAAAGAAGGTCTCGAGAATATTGGTGCTGCTGGCGTAATCTTCTTCCAGCGTTCTTAGTGTTTCCGCGCCAAGGTCCGAGTCGGTCAGGGCATAGTCCAGATTCGCTGACAGTAGCGGCCAATATTTATCGCCAATTTCTCCCGGGTTCTCCAGCGGATTGTTGCAAGTACCGAAGCAGACACCGACTTCAGTGCGCGCAGAACTGAAACCCGTCTCGAAGTCGAAGTAGAGGCTGCCGGTAATTGTGGGATAACTCAGGTCTTGCGTGATTGGATCCCAGCCTTCAGTGACAATCGTGAAGTTGCTGCTGTTGGTCGGTGCGTCAAAGCGTTTCTGTCCCGAGAAAGACTGGATGTCGGTTGGCTGCCCCGATAGCAGGAAAACCGGCGTTTCGTTGAGCAGGGAGGAAGTGGCGTTCTCCGACTGCTGATCATAGTAATAGATCCGATTGTTATTTGCGGATCCGAGGGAGACAGTATCCGGAGAAGAGTCTGAGCCGTTGGACCAGAGCTTGAAGTCAACCGTATCACTGCTGCCGTTGCTCCAAACGCCCCATTGTGCCTGGCTGGCGTTGTTGATTTCCGCGCCACCAATTTCCGAGTTCAGAGTGCCTGATAGCGGTGCCTTGTCGTCGGTAAGCACATGTGCAGAGGAACTGTCGTCGATGCCGCGATCGAACAGCTCGGTTTCAATAAAGATGGGACTGTTGCTATTGTTACTCAGGTTATTGCTGCGCCCGACATGCAGGGCAGAGCGGTTGCCACGGGACAGGAACGCCTGGCGATTGATGTTATTCAGCTGACTCTCCGTGTACCCGAATTCCGGTGAGGGTTCGGGCTCGGGTGAGCCGCCGCCACCAGATTCTTCCTCTTCCTCTTCCTCTTCTTCTTCTTCTTCTTCGGGCTCTGGTTCAGGCTCTGGTTCCGGTTCCGGTTCCGGTTCAGGCTCTGGTTCCGGCTCAGGCTCAGGCTCAGGCTCAGGTACCGGTTCGGGCTCAGGTTCCGGTTCCGGTTCAGGTTCAGGCTCAGGCTCAGGTTCCGGTTCGGGCTCAGGTTCCGGTTCCGGTTCAGGTTCAGGCTCTGGTTCCGGTTCCGGTTCTGGCTCAGGCTCAGGCTCAGGTTCGGGTTCGGGCTCAGGTTCTTCCTCATCTTCTTCAGGACGGCAGGCCGGGTTGTTGGAATTCAGGGTGCAGGAAATCGTGCCATCGCCGCTGGTCTCGTTGGGGTTAACGACAGGTGCTTCCTGTTGCTCGTTGCCGCCACCACCGCCGGTGGTATCGACTCCGAGTGTATTGGCAACATCATCCGGAGAAGGTTGCGGGGCGCCACTAAAGCCCTGGTTGTTTCCGCCGCCGTTGCCACCACCAGCAGCACCATTACCATCGCCGCCATCGCCGCCATCGCCGCCATCGCCGCCATCGCCGCTATCGCCGTCGTTGCCGTCGTTGCCACCATCACCGTCGCCGCCATCACCACCATCACCGTCGTCGCCGTCATCATCTCCACCCCCCTGGTCGACATCAGGCACGTTTAGCACCGGGATGTTGCCGAGTTGTGGCGGAGGAAGTAGCAGGCCTTCCGGGGGTTGTTGTGGGTCATTGGCCTGGGCAAAGTCAAAGTCTGCGCCGACGCCAAGTGGCAGGAAGCCGCCGTCGTTTTCGAGATCCGTACCACCGTCGTAAACACCGGTGAACAGCACGCCGTCGATGACGGCTTCATGGTCGGTGCCACGAATACCTATGGTGGCGAATTCGGTTTCTACATTGACCGCCTCGCGGTTGTTGGTGCCGATTGTGCCAGTGATGGTGCGAAAGCCGCCCTCAATAAGTCGCATGGTGGACTCATCGGTGTTGGGATTTTCCTCATAAGTGTAGGCGACGATTTCAAACTGGGTGGTTTCCTTGAGAGAAACAATCGCCGAATCGGTCATGCGGATCTGCGCAAAGGATGCCGCGTCGGTAACGACGGTGTCACCAACATAAATTTCGGAACGTCGGGCGAGGCTGCGGGAGGTGCCGGCGGGATCCAGGGCTGTAACTGTGCCACGTGTCGCTACCACGCGGCCTGCAAGTATTTCACTCTGGGCGAGACCGGCAGGTGAGTACAGCGTAAGGCTTAATACCAGGAATTGAAAACTGAGCTTTTCCAGAAGCTTACGGTACATTCACATAACCTTGCTCGTTCGGCAGAGCTTTTTAGAATTGGTAGCGGAATCCTGCTTGATACTTGAAACGAGTGTAGTCGAACAACGGAATGTTGCTGGCGTTGTCTGTGTAGGCAGCTTCGCCGGTTATTAACAGGCCGCGCTGTAGTTGCCAGAACCAGCCAAAGGTGAGGCTGCGGGTGTCATCTTCACGCACGGTGTTAAAAAACACCGGGTGCCGGCTGTCATGCTCTACATCCTGAATCGATGCACGCAGGTAAGGCGTGTGCTGGGCGTTGAGCCGGTAGAGCAAACTATAAGCGGCACCAACAAAGACGCGACCATTGTGGCTGCCGCCGTTGGGATTTTCCGGGCTTTCGTCGCCCCGGTAGAGGTTGCCGGTGTGGGTAAAGGAGCCAGCTGTTTTGGTAATACCCGCGGTAAGTAATACCTGGTCTACGTCGCGCAAGTCATTCTGGGGATTGCTGCCGGTGTCGTAGCGAATTTGGGTGTAAGACGCGGACAGGCTGTTATACAGACCATCGCCCCAGTTGCGCCGCCAGGAGGAATTAAGCCCCAGACTGTCCTGGAAACCGCTGCCGTCCAGATTCACTTTTGAGGCCACCAGACCGTGGCGAAAGCGATTGGTCTCGTCGCCCCAGGCATAAGTCACGTTGCCCCGCAGGTTGTCGATGTCGAACTGGTCGGTATCGAAGTTATCCAGGTGTACCAGATTAAGTCCAAAGTTCAGGGACTGGTCGCGGGTAAACGGGTAAATGTAATTAGCTGACAGAGTGGTATTGGAGTAATTGTCTTCGGTTTGCTGACCGTCCTGATTCAACTCAATCTGGCCGACCAGGGGTGTATCGATAAGGCCGTTGCTGGTGGCACTGTTGATATTGTCATCGGAACCAAGCGCGGAGGCGACGGTCCAGCTCCAGCTGGGTTGCTGACTGTCACGGCGCGATTCAATCAGTTGGAGAAAAGCCTGGATATTCTGACTGACGTTGGCCGGCGGGTTGCTCTCCAGTACCACGTTGAACAGATTTTCTGCGGCGGTCAGGTTGTTGGTGACAAAGTAGGCCCGCGCCAGCTCCAGGCGTGCACGCTGGCGTAAAACATTGTCCTGGGTGACAGCGGCAACGCGCTCCAGGGCAAACACTGCCTCATTGGGTTCACCCGATTCCAGTCCGGCCAGTCCGTATAGAAAGTCGAATTGCGGATCGCCTTCCCAATCGGCGAGATTTTCCCTGCCGAGATCAAAGGCCTGCTGGAACTGACCGCTGTTGATCAGGCTATCCATCTGGGCCATAGGTGCATTGTTAGTCGCGGCGACAGCGTGGTACTGAATCCCCAGGACCAGCAGGGGGAGGAGGAGCAGACGGTAGTTATTCATGTGGATGTCCAGTTGTTATTGTCTTGGACCTGCCGGAAACGGCGGAACCCCGTTATTCATGCCACTTTTGCAGCCACTCGATTGTAACAAAAAGCCTGCGCTTGTCTTACTTTACTGGGGTTTATATTGGGTTCAAGGGCGGAAAAAATCGCCGTTTCAGGAACTGTGAGCTGGTTCTAATTTTTGCTCAGGAATGTTGCTGGGGGAAATATAGCGATATTGACGGGAAAATGGGGCGGCCACCGTAAATCGGCAAGCGGAAGGGCGCGATGTATAGCCCGGGTGTGACGATCTTGTTAGCCTTGCGAGCATCGTGAAGCCAAGCAAGCAACAACAATCGGACCGCCGGGACCGCACCTCCAGAATTGCCCTGGTCGCCACGCCGTTGCTGACCTGCGCGATACTCAGCCAGCTACCGCAGGTAGCTGATGCCCAGCCAGCCAATCAGGCGACCCAGGCGTTAACCGCTGGTGCCTATTTCGCCCGCGGTGATTACGGTGAAACGCTGGACACCCGCATCAGCTATCTTCCTCTGGGGTATGAATTTGATACCGGCAAATGGGGCTTTCAGGTTCTCGTGCCGCAATTGCGGCTAACCGGTCTTGGCAATGTGCTGGTCAATGTCGGCGGTGTTACCCGGGCGGTTGCCAGCGACGAGGTCACTACTTCCAGAGGGCTCGGTGATAGCCTGGTATCGCTGCTCTATCACTTCGATCCGGTGTCAGCCAGTGCGCCCTTTATAGATTTGCGCCTGGATATCAAGTTGCCTACAGCCGACGAGCGACAGGCACTGGGCACGGGAGAAGTGGATTACAGTGCGCAGCTGGACCTGACCCAGGCCTGGGGAAGCGGGGCGTTGTTTGCCTCATTAGGCTATACCGTGCGAGGACAGTCTGCGCTTTACCCGGGCCTGACCAACTCCGGGTTCGTCCAGCTTGGTGGCTCCTGGCCGGTAAGCGATAAAGTCAGTGTTGGAGCCTATTACGACTACCGCCAGTCAGCATCAGCGTTTGCGCCAGAGGTTCATGAACTGGTGCCTTTTGCCAGCTGGCAGTTAACTGATGCCTGGAGTTTTTCCGGATTGCTGATCTGGGGATTTACTGATGCCAGCGCCGATGAGGCGGTATTCGGACAACTGCGCTATAGCTGGTAGCCCAGGCGGGCAGGACAGGTCGGTTAGCTAAGTCTGCTGTAACCGGCAACCTCACCGACCTGCCCGGAACCGATCATACCGATCAAATCTCTACAGACTTAATGGCTTGATGCGTGGCGGCAATACGGCTGCACGCTGCACCGGTCGCACGCGCTGGATCGGTGGTAGTTCCGGGCGCACCACGCGTTCCGGGCGTTCCAGTCGCTGTGTTTGGGTGGAGTCCGCAGGGGGGTCGTTACCGGCCGTTGGCTGCTGCTCTGCCAGGTAGCTGGCCAGGGAATTCCAGGATACAGGCTCTGGCGAGCCGTCAGATGACGCTGGCGTTTCCGCATTTTGTTCTACGGTGATCAGGTTCTTGTCGTCGTCCGCAGTTTCCGTCGAAACCCTCGCAAGCTCCCGCTGGTCGACATCAAGCTTGTCGATGTCTGGCTGCGGCGTTTCACCTTGCGTCTCAGTAGTGGCTGAAGCCAGGCTTGTGCCTGCGGTCAGGCGGTTAAAATACAGCGCGTTGCTGTCGATCTCGCGCTGGATCTGTTCGCTAATACTGATGGCGGAGGAATCACGGGTAAAGGATGTCGTCGCTGCTACCCGGGCGGGTGATGGCAGCGGGGCGCGCTCAATGTCTCGCACCGCCGGGATATCCAGGGTCAGAGTCTCAGTCAGAGCCAGATTGCGGTCGCTGCCCGGCGGTAGAATGGCGATATCCCGGGACTGCTGGTCCGGTCCGCTGGCAGTATTCGCATCGAAATTCGCATCGAAGCCCAGGAATGGTTTCATACCGGTGCCACCCAGTCCGCTGCCCGGCTCCGCCATGCGCCCGGTGCCGCCGATGCCACTACCGGTATCGTCGCCGCCGGTGGTGCCTGAACTGGACACATTCAGGGCCAGCAAAGCGGCCAGCAGTAGTCCGGCGACCAGCAGTGATGAGGGTTGACGCCAGGTGAGTCCGTTCGGCAGTAGTGTTCTGGTCGGCAGTTGCATGTCTGGCCGTGGTGTCCCCATTTGACCTGGTTGGCGCCCCTGGTGTTGCGGCGCTGCGCTTGCTTGTTGGTTTTTTCTGTCGCTTCTGTCTGGCGCTTCTATCTATCGCTTCTGTCTGTCGTTTATGTCAACGCAGCTGTTGCGTTAATTGTTTCACGCCACGGCGTGGCGTTGCGACCTGCTTTTGCTAATTTTCGGGTTTGTCGTTGTTCAGGTTGTCTGCCACTTCCGCATTAAAGTTGAATATACCGAAATTGATGCGGTAGCGAGTGGCCTGTGGTGAGCCTGTTGCTGAATCCGCAATGCCTTCAGCCTGCTCGGAATCGCGCTGCTGGTGCGCCAGCGCGGCCTTGTTCATTGCTGTCAGCGCCTCCATGCCCAGCTGGTTGGCGAGTTCACCGAGCTCCGACACAGCCTGCTTGCTCAAGCCATCATAATAAACACTCCTGTCGAAATAGGAAGGTTTGTGGCCCAGCAAGTTGTGTGTGCCAGCAGCAATATGGTCCTGCAGGTTCTTGCCAAAAAAGAAGGCTTTTTCATCAAAGCCCTCAGCGGGTGTGAACGCCCCGGTGTTGAGTACCACATGGTCGTCCTCAAGGTGGGCAATGCCAAGCCGCAACCACTCATCCAGTATGACTCGTGGTCTGATGTCCTGTTTGACTACCTTGCTCACCAGGCGGTCGAATTCAGCCTCAGCATTGCCGGTCGTACCGGGCCGGATGGACAGCGGCCGCGGTTTGCCGTCCGGGTCACTGAATTCGCTGTCACCCAGCCAGCGGGCAATCAACTGGGCGCCGGTAGATACTGTGGCGGGCGGCAATCCCGCAGGATGCGCCTCGGCGCGCAGCCGCTTGACGTCCTTGCGGTGAATTCCGGTGAGCAGGTTGATGCGGCTGTCCGACTGACGCTTGCTGCCGACCTGAAACTCCTGTTCGGCCACTTCCACGTAGATGGATTTCAGCATGGCGGTCAGTTGGGGGTAGGTGATCTGGTAAGACAGCAACAGCCGGACCAGGGGACGCAGCAGTTTCTCCAGCGCATCCAGCAGGGAAGGGGGAGGCGTGCCTGGGGGGATGTCGTTCGCACTGCGCATGGCCGCAGTATATAGAAGTGGTGAGAACTGTTCCCACAATGGCGCGGTGGATTTGGGTATTTTTCGCAGTTTTTGTGGTTGAAAGTGCGATCTGGATCATTGACGTGGGAAATATTCCCACTTACCATGTGTCCAAGGCTCCACGCTGGAGTCTTTAGCAAGCCTGCACCCGAGGTTCACGCAATGCAAACCGGCGCCACCGTATCGAAGACACCGTCTTCACCCACTGCACCGGTGCCCCTCACGTCTGCAACATTACTCCGGGCTCAGCCCAAATCCCGCTATTTTCAATGTCGCGGTCACCGCCTGGCCTACAGTGAATTTGGCTCACCCAGCGGCACGCCGGTTTTGTATTTCCATGACAGTGGCAGCTCACGCCTGGAAGCCGGCTTTTTTGATGTCGCCGCCCGCCAGCATGGTTTTCGGCTGATCGCCGTGGACCGACCCGGCATCGGTGGTTCTGACTATTACCTGACTTCCTCACCTGCCGATTTCTGTGCTGATGCCCTGAGCCTTGCCGCGCATCTGGGTATCCATCGCTTCGGTGTCATGTCCCTGGGCGCCGGGGGTATTTTTGCCTTGACCCTGGCTCACCAGCATCCCGGGCGGGTCAACTTCAAGCTGTCTTTGGCCGGAGTGCCTGGCAGCGTTTTTAACGAGGGGTCAGCAAACTCCTATGCCGCAAGCTGCTGGAACGAAGTCACGCCGCTGTTGATTCGTTTGCTGGTGCGGGTGAAGCATCAGTTTTTTCCGGACAATCCAGCCAGATCCCTGGAGCGCATGGAGAACTATCTTAGCTACACCGACCGCAAGGTGCTGCGCGACCCCCAGGTTTTCAAGACCCTGGCTCGCGATCAAAAGGAAGCATTTCGACATGGCTACCGGGGCGTGGCCCAGGATCTGGCGGTGTGTTTCCGCAAGCTTGATTTCCGGCTGCAGGATGTCACCGTGCCAACCATAATATGGCAGGGTGAGGCTGATCGATTGTCACAGCGGGCTGATTGCGAATACATGGTGGCGCGGATGCCGGATGTGCGCTATCACCGCGTCCCCAATCGTGGTCATTTTTTCTTCATTCACAAAATTGACCAGGTCTTTGACGGCCTGCGCCACAGCATGTCCCGCCATAGCCTGAACCAGGTGGCTTGATCGCCACGAATTAATAGACGCTTGCCTAGTCGTGTTCGTGCAGGTCGTAGTCACAGGGGTGGTGACTGAAGCTGCTGAACTCCGTCGCGGTTTTGTATTCCTTGGAATCGATCACGTGAAATACCTTGGCATCGATAAATACCTGCACCAGATCACCATCCAGCAATCCCTGCTTGGCCTCATGAACGAGAATATCGATTGCCTGTTCGTTGTTCATCGCTGGCTTGTAGGGCCGGTCGGACGCCGTTAGCGCATCATAGATATCACTGATGGTCATGATCTTCGACCCTAGTGGAATATCCGAGTCTCTCATGCCGTGCGGATAGCCGCTGCCGTCCAGTTTCTCGTGATGGGCGCCAGCGATCGTGGGAATATTCTGTAACTCCCGGGTCCAGGGAATGTGCTCCAGGAAATTCTGCGTGTGCACCACGTGCGACTCGATTTCCTTACGCTCCATTGGTGACAAACTGCCCTTGGGAATAGACAGTAGCTGCAGTTCATCACCGCTGATAATTTCCAGCTCATCGTCGCTGCTGGCCAGCTTGTAACCGGTAATGCGGTCCAGCATGGCGCGGTTGTCTTCTTTCAGGATCGACGGCTCGTTGGCTTCGATGATGGCCTGGTAGAACTGCTCCAGCATCTCCAGATCCTTGTTCATCAGCTGATCAATTTCGGTAAACCGCTTTTCGTCAAAATTGCCCTCGCGGTACATGCCCAACTGCTGGCGCAGCGCCTGGGTACGGAGTCGCTCCTGGGCGAGCAGGATGCGGTACTGGATATTTTCCAGACTGCCTTCCTTGAGTTTCTTTTCCTTGACCAGCACCGATTCGCGTACGCCGACCTTGCCAAAATCATGGAGCAGGGCGGCGTATTTCAATTCCCGAACTTCAGTCTCGGTAAAGCGCACGTTGCGCAGTCTGGTCAGGTTGGCGACAGAAACCGACTCGGCCAACTCCACGCACAGATCGGCAACCCGGAATGAGTGACCGCTGGTGGTGGGATCTCGCTGTTCGATCGCCGCCACCGAGGCGTTGACGAAGCCCTCGAACAACGCCTTGATATCGTTCTGCAGAATGGTGTTCTCAATGGCGATACCGGCCTGGCTGGCCAGCGCCTGAAGCAGTACGTTGATATCGCTGTCGAATGGCTGGGTGTACGCCATGGCCGACTTCTCGTCGTTGATTTTCAGCGAGCGCGCTTTCTTGCGATTGATGAACTGCAGGACGCCAATGACTTCCTTCTGCTTGTTGGCAAGCGGAATGGCCAGGATTGATTTAGTGCGATAGCCCGTGCGCCGGTCAAACGATTGATTGAACTTGTAAGGCACAGATGACGGCAGCTGATAGGCGTCAGGTATATTTAATTCGGTGTCTGTGTAGGCGACGTACCCGGCGATCGATGACTCGTCGAGGGGGAAGTGCATCTCCTCGAAGGGAAAATCCATGGAATCGTTCTGGGTCAGTTTAAAGACCAGTTCCCGTTCGCGCTCGTTGATTTCGTTGATCAGAAACAGGGAGGCGGCGTCGCAACAGGCGATGTTCTGACCTTCGCTGAGGATCTTTCTCAACAGGGTCATCAGGTCGTCTTCTGCCGACAGGGAAATACTGATATCCGCCAGTTTGTTCAGGTAGCGGAAACTGGTGTCGCGAAGCCTGGCGCGCTCGTTCTTCTCACTTTTCAGTACCCATTGGTAACAGGCCATTTCCAGCATTTTCATGGTCTGTTTGTAAGGCAGGCTGTTGGACAGGATCAGGTCGGTGTCCATGTTGAGTGAATCCGCGCTGAGGAAGATTGCCTCGGGGAATTCATCGCGCCATTTCTTGTAGTCCATCTCCCGGAGCAGGTGGTGGTCAAGGATGATTAGCGCCGGGTTGTAGCGTTGGGCTGTGGTTGAGGAAACAATCTCGGTGGGGATGATCAGCTTGGACTGCAGATCATTCCAGATCTTGCTGGTCGCGTAGGCCGGCCCGTAGCCAATGGTGATGGTACGCTGGGTATTGGTGAACGAATTCATCGCGAGTCAGGTGGACAAACCAGAAAGCCCGCAGTTTACCCCAGTGTGACGGGCGAAGCGATAGAAGCTGGTGGTCAAAGCGGGGCAAAACTGGCGGCTGGCAGACCTTGCCAGCAAAGCCGAATTTGGTTCATGGGGATTGCGGCGAGCCCAGTAGCTGGTCGCAGCACTGGCCTGCCAAGAGGTTCGACGTGGCCCGGTAGTGGCGCGTTTTTTGGCCCTGAGTTGCTAGCGGGCGATGGGCTTTGCAAACGACCCTAGATGGTCCGGATGGCTTGCTCCCGGAAGCGTTCCAGGCCGGATTCTGCCTCTGAGCGATACCGGAAGGGACCAATTTCTTCGCCGTTCTCGGCGCGGAAATACCACAGATCGCGCTGACAGTAGACAGTATTCTGATCGGTACTGGTGATAGCCTGTTCGATAATGGCGGTGGTTGTGGTCACGGCATAACCCTCTGGGCGCGGACACCCGGCAGTGCTGGGGCCAATACTGCCCCGGCTGGATTGTTGTTGTTGTACTGTGGGTCTGGTGTGCGTTTGCGCTGCGGCGCAAATCATCGCTGACTGGCTCGGCCTCAGCTAACTGGGTAACGCTCCCGGTCAGCATCTGGGTCACTGGGCTTCCGGTTATGGCTTGCCCGGGACTTTGCCAGCCCGGGGGATTAGCGCTTGATCGGGCCCGGTCCAGCACGCTGGACAGCTGCATTTGGTCAACATAGTCCTGGTTGGTAGCGGCGGGAAGGGCGCAATAACTGTGCCATGGCAACAGCTTCGGTGGCGTGATCCTGGCTCCCCTGAATCCCAAGATAATTGAATAAATACAACCAGATACGAGCATCTCCGATAAACCGTGGGGCACATTTTAGTGCCAGAACAAGCCCTGGGCGCGACCCGCCAGCTTCGTTAAAACGACTGCTCAAGGGTGGTTGCGGGCAAAGGCTGCGCGCCGTCAGGCCAGCTCGTTGGGCGGCGCCACCAGGACCTGCGCGCCGCGCGAGCATTAGTTCTATCGCATCAGGTTTCATTGAAGTTGCAAAATCGATATGGGAAAATCGCGCACTTTTCGAGCTCGCCCGCTACAGCTACCCGGTAGACCATTCACAGTCGATGCCCGACCCGGGGCGGTTCGCCCGACTCTGAAGTCTCGTGCATGCATGCCCGGTAACCCTGAACACGAGAGCTTTACTAACCAGGATTGATGAGGTTTGACCATGCAGGTTTCCATTGAAACAACTCAAGGACTAGAGAGAAAAATGACCATCGCCGTGCCCAGCGAGCAGGTGGATTCGGCGGTTGATGCACGCCTCAGGGAAGCCGCCAAGACTGTCCGCATGAATGGCTTTCGGCATGGCAAGGTGCCCATGAAAGTGGTGCGCAATCGCTTTGGCAAGGGGGTTCGCCAGGAAGTGGTGGGCGAGTTGATGAGCCAGACCTATTACGAGGCAATTAACGAGCAAAGCCTCAAGCCAGCCGGTCAACCGCGGATTGAGGCTACCAAGCTCGATGAGGGCGAGGATCTGGAATTTACCGCCACCTTCGAGGTTTATCCTGAAGTTTCGTTGCCGGATTTCAGCGGTATCAAGGCCCAGCGCCTGCAGGCAGAAGTCGCCGATGCAGACATCGACACCATGATTGAGACGCTGCGCGAGCAGCGCCAGAGCTGGGAAGAGGTTGAGCGGGCTGCGGCCAAGGATGACCTGGTAAATATCGACTATCTGGGCCGCAAGGACGGTGAAGAATTCGCCGGTGGCAAAGCCGAGGGCAGCAACCTGGTGCTTGGCTCGGAGCGCATGATCCCCGGATTTGAGGAAGGCATTATCGGTAAGAAGGCCGGGGAACAGTTCACCCTGCCGCTGAGTTTTCCGAAGGACTATCAGAATGAAGAGCTGGCCGGCGCGGACGTGGAATTCGACATTACTGTCAACACGGTGAGCGAAAAAGCGCTGCCGGCAGTGGACGAGGAGTTCTTCGCCAGTTTCGGCGTGACTGAAGGCGGAGAGAGCGCGTTCCGTGAAGAAGTCGCCAATAACATGGCGCGGGAAATGAAAACCGCCAGCCGCAACAAATTGAAGAACCAGATTATGGAGTCGGTCCTGGAGCAGGTGGAAATCACTGTACCGGAGGCCTTGGTGGCCGGTGAAGTGGACCAGCTGCGCAACCAGACCCTGCAGCAAATGGGTGGCGGTCAGAATTTCGACAAGAGCATGTTGCCAGATGATTTGTTTCGGGAGCAGGCCGAGCGCCGGGTGAAGCTTGGTCTGGTTCTGGGTGAGGTAATTCAGCACCAGAATCTGCAGGCGGATGCCGTAAAAGTCAGAGAAGCCATTGAGGAAATGGCTTCAACCTACGAGTCGCCGGAAGAAGTGGTGAAGTGGTACTACAGCAACCAGGAACAGCTGGCGGCCGTGGAATCTTCGGTGCTGGAGGACCAGGTATTCGATTACATCATTGACCAGGCCCAGGTAGAGGACAAGACCGTTGACTACCAGGAAGTGATCAAGCCGGAGTCGAAAGTGGGCGAGGAAGATAAGGCGGACGACAATCCGACTGCCGACGAGCAAGCGTAGAACCTGACGCGGCAGCAAAAGCACATCCTGTTCCGAGGCGACTCATCCCGGGCACTGGTATCATTTTGAGGAAGTAATCCGGCTTGCGCTGCGCCCATAACAGGCCGCGCAGGCCGCTAATCAGGAAGGAATTCAGCATGGCCAATAATCTATCGTCTCCCAGCCCGGCTCCCAGTGCCGCCCTGGTACCAATTGTCGTCGAGCAGACCGCGCGCGGGGAGCGATCCTACGACATTTACTCGCGGCTGTTGAAAGACCGGGTCATCTTCATGACCGGCCAGGTGGAAGATCACATGGCCAACCTGATCGTGGCGCAGCTGCTGTTTCTGGAGTCCGAGAATCCGGACAAGGATATCCACCTGTATATCAATTCCCCCGGTGGCTCAGTTACCGCGGGACTGTCGATCTACGACACCATGCAGTTTATCAAGCCAAACGTCAGCACCATGTGCATTGGTCAGGCGGCCAGCATGGGCGCCATGCTGTTGGCCGGCGGCGCCAAGGGCAAGCGCCTGGCGTTGCCGCATTCACGGATGATGATTCACCAGCCCAGCGGTGGAGCTCAGGGCCAGGCGGCCGACATTGAAATTCAGGCCAATGAAATCATCAAGATACGCAAGAAACTGAACACGCTGATGGCCCTGCACACCGGCCAGCCAGAAGAGGTTATCGAACGCGACACCGAGCGGGACAACTTCATGAGCGCTGAAGAGGCGCTGGCTTACGGTCTGGTGGATAAAGTAATCGAACAACGAGTAGATAAAAAGGTAAGTGGAGCCTCCGAATCCGACTAAAAGCGGCAGGATTGGCTTGCAATTCGCAGGCAATGCCTTCATTTTAGTTAGCGACGGAAAAGGCTCTTTAGTCGGTGTCAGGCCGCAGGATGACTGGCCTCGCGGCAATCGTGCCGGGTCCGGCAGCCGACGACCTGGACGGTGTGCAGCGATGCATGCGGTACTGGCATTAACCCGATAGAGGCGGTTGATGGAACGGCGGCGAACCGCTAATCCATCTACACAGACTCATCAACACAGACTCACTAAAACAGAGTTAGGCAAATTCAACATGTCAGACGATCGATACAACAAGGGAGATGACAACGGTAAGTTGTTGTACTGCTCCTTCTGCGGTAAATCTCAGCACGAAGTGCGTAAATTGATTGCCGGTCCGTCCGTCTTTGTTTGCGATGAATGCGTCGACTTGTGCAACGACATCATTCGCGAGGAAATTCAGGAAAAAGAGTCTGAAACCTCCACCCGCAAGCTGCCGATCCCCGAAGAAATCAAGAATACCCTGGACGATTATGTCATCGGCCAGGAAGCCGCCAAGCGAGTACTGGCGGTGGCGGTGTACAACCACTACAAGCGCCTGAACTATGACAAATCCACCGATGGTGTTGAGCTGAGCAAAAGCAACATCCTGATGGTAGGTCCCACCGGCACCGGTAAAACGCTGCTGGCCGAGACCCTGGCGCGCCTGCTGGACGTTCCCTTTACCATCGCCGATGCCACCACCCTGACGGAAGCTGGCTATGTCGGTGAAGATGTTGAAAACATTATTCAGAAGCTGCTGCAGAAGTGCGATTACGACGTCGAGAAAGCCCAGATCGGTATCGTCTACATCGATGAAATCGACAAGATTTCCCGCAAGTCGGACAACCCCTCAATTACCCGTGACGTGTCCGGGGAAGGTGTGCAGCAGGCGCTGCTGAAACTGATTGAAGGTACCGTCGCGTCGGTACCACCGCAGGGCGGCCGCAAGCATCCGCAACAGGAATTTCTGCAGGTAGACACCTCCAACATCCTGTTCATTTGCGGCGGTGCCTTTGCCGGACTCGACAAGATTATCCGCGACCGGTCATCCAAGAGCGGAATCGGGTTTACAGCCGAGGTACGCAGTCAGGAAGGCGAAGGGCAGGTGGGTGAAACCCTGCGCGATGTGGAGCCGGAAGATCTGGTGAAATACGGTCTGATCCCGGAATTTGTCGGCCGTCTGCCGATGATAGCCACGCTGGATGAGCTCGACCTGGACGCCATGGTACGCATTATCCGCGAACCCAAGAACTCGCTGACCAAACAGTATTCCAAGCTGTTCGAGATGGAAGGCGTGGAGATCCAGTTCCGTGACGACGCGCTGCGTGCCATTGCCCGCAAAGCCAGGGAGCGCAAGACCGGCGCCCGTGGTCTGCGCTCCATCATGGAAGCGGTGCTGCTGGATACCATGTACAAGATCCCGTCTCTGGAGAAAGTCAGCAAGGTCATTATCGATGCCGCAGTCATTGATGGTGAGTCAGAACCGTTGCTGATGTATGAGAATATCGACCAGCCAAGCAAGTCTGCTGCCGACGAGTAATCTCGCGCCTCGGCCTTGAAGTTTCGGGCTCCGGCACCATGTCTGTGACACGCGTTATCTGAACCGAGAGCACCTCTATGAGTAATCCTGCCGACGAGTCGAGCCCCACAACTTTTCCCCTGCTGCCGCTTCGGGATGTTGTGGTTTACCCGCAGATTGTCCAACCCCTTTTTGTCGGCCGTCCCAAGTCGATCAAAGCCCTTGAACTGGCCATGGCCAGTGACAAGCAGGTACTGCTGGTGGCGCAGAAGAATGCTTCGGAAGACGAGCCCGGCGTTGATGATTTGTTCGATATCGGGACCGTGGCCACAATTTTGCAGCTGATTCGCTTGCCCGATGGCACCGTGAAGGTGCTGGTGGAAGGTCTGGATCGGGCTCGCATCAAGGACGTCGTGTTCGAATCTGACCATTTCAAGGCGGACACCTCCATTCTGCAGCCAGAAGAAGTGCCGGAGAAAGAATCGGCACTGCTGATCCGTTCGCTGCTCTCCCAGTTTGACCAGTACGTACAGCTCAGCAAGAAGATTCCGCCCGAGGTCATGACTTCAATTTCGAGTATTGATGAACCCGGGCGTCTGGTAGATACAATTGCCTCACATATGTCCCTGCAGCTTCAGGAAAAGCAGAACTTGCTGGAATTGGCAGGTTTGCAGGCGCGAATTGAACATCTGATGTCTCTGATCGAAGCGGAGATCGACCTGTTTCAGGTTGAAAAACGCATCCGCGGTCGCGTCAAGAAGCAGATGGAGAAGAGCCAGCGCGAGTACTACCTCAATGAGCAGATGAAAGCCATCCAGAAAGAAATGGGTGAGCTGGAAGACGTGCCCAATGAAACCGAGGAACTCAAGCAACGCATTGATGAAGCCGGTATGCCGAAAGAGGCAAAAGAGAAGGCGACCCAGGAGCTGAACAAGCTGAAAATGATGTCGCCGATGTCTTCCGAAGCTTCAGTGGTGCGCACCTACCTTGACTGGATGATCAGCATCCCCTGGAAGAAGCGCTCGCGGGTGCGGCTTGATTTGCCGAAAGCTGAAGAGATCCTCGAGACCGATCACTACGGCCTCAAAGACGTCAAGGAACGCATTCTGGAATACCTCGCGGTGCAGAAGCGGGTCAAGAAACTGAAGGGACCGATCCTTTGTCTGGTTGGCCCTCCCGGTGTTGGTAAAACCTCGCTGGGCGAATCAATTGCTCGAGCCACGAACCGCAAATTTGTGCGCATGGCGCTGGGTGGAGTTCGCGATGAAGCAGAAATTCGCGGTCATCGACGAACCTACATTGGCTCATTGCCGGGCAAGCTGCTGCAGAAATTGTCCAAGGTCGGGGTGCGTAACCCGCTGTTCCTGCTTGATGAGATCGACAAGATGGGCATGGACCACCGTGGCGATCCAGCCTCGGCGCTGCTTGAAGTGCTTGACCCGGAACAGAACAACAGCTTTAACGACCACTACCTGGAAGTCGATTACGACCTGTCCGAGGTGCTGTTTGTCTGCACCTCAAACAGTATGAACATTCCAGAACCTCTGCTTGATCGCATGGAAGTGATTCGTATCCCCGGCTATACCGAGGACGAGAAGGTCAATATTGCACTTCGATATCTGGTCCCGAAACAACTTAAGAACAACGGCCTTAGCAAGGAAGAGCTGGTGTTTAACGACGCTGCAATTCGTGACCTGGTTCGCTACTACACGCGTGAAGCGGGTGTACGCGGGCTCGAGCGGGAGATTGCCAAGATTTGCCGGAAGGTGGTCAAAGAGCATTCTCTTGAGCAAGGCAAGTCCAGGAAGAAAACGAAGGTGGACAAGATCGAGCTTACCCCGGAGCTTACCGAAAAGTATTCAGGCGTACGCAAGTACGACTACGGAAAGGCCGAAGAGGAAAACATGGTTGGTCAGGTCAATGGCCTGGCCTGGACTTCAGTGGGTGGCGAACTGCTCACCATTGAGGCAATAGCCGTTGAAGGTAAAGGCAAGACCATCAAGACCGGTTCACTTGGTGACGTCATGCAGGAATCAATTCAGGCGGCATTCACCGTCGTCAGAAGTCGCGCTCGCGCCATGGGTCTGCAATCAGATTTCCATGAAAAATTTGACCTGCATATTCACGTGCCTGAGGGTGCGACACCAAAGGACGGACCGAGCGCAGGCGTGGGTATGTGCACCGCTCTGGTTTCGGTTCTCACCAACATTCCGGTTCGTGCCAATGTAGCCATGACCGGCGAAATCACCTTGCGAGGTCAGGTGCTGCGAATTGGTGGGCTCAAGGAAAAATTACTTGCTGCTCACCGCGGTAATATTAAAACCGTGATCATTCCGGCCGACAATGAAAGAGACCTTGCGGAAATTCCGGATAACATCAAGGCTGATTTGAAGATTGTTCCGGTGCGTTGGATTGATGAAGTACTGGAACATGCATTGCAGTATCAACCGACGCCACTGAAGGGTGAAGAAGAGACCAAACAGGAAAAAGAAGCCAAGCAGGAAGATATCGAGCAAAGTGGTGACGAAAAGCACATAAATACCCACTAAACCCGCATGTTTTCTGTTGACATAGCTTTCTGGCGCTTGGTATAAAGATTCGCTCAGATGCCACGTTTCATGCGTATTCGGGGATCATTTCCAGATCGAATCAGATCGAAAAACGGCTTGGATTCACCGCATTTTTTCCATGGTTTCGGAATGCCAGGACAAGGAATTCAAGAAGATTTTGACAAAAATAACTTCCAAACTGAAAAGGGGATAATGTGAATAAATCAGAACTTATAGATGCTGTAGCTGCCGCGGCTGATCTACCTAAAGCGGCTGCTGGTCGTGCGATTGACGCAACCATAGACGCGATCACGGATTCATTGAAAAAGGATGACCCCGTAGTACTGGTAGGCTTCGGCACCTTTCAAACCAAGAGCCGGGCTGCCCGAACAGGACGTAACCCGCAAACCGGTGCGCCCATCGAAATCAAAGCTGCTCGTGTGCCCAGCTTCAAGGCCGGCAAGGCACTGAAGGATTCTGTGAACTCCTGAGACAGATAACCCGGTATGGCGGTTGTTGTACCGGATGATCAAAAACCCGATTCCAGATCGGGATGAGAACTGAATGAGTTTGGTCAGGGTTGAAAGAAGTTGAGTTGAACCACAATCCCTGGTCGTGTCCGGAAGGATGACGACCAGATAAGGATCGGAAAAGGTTTTGTCAAATTCAGAGATCCCAATCAAATTCGGCAAAAGCCGCTTGTTGGCGGTCAGGTTCTCGAAGCTACCAGGGCGCATCTTTGATGCGCCTTTTTAGTTTAAGTGTTTGCTATAACAAGGCGATTCGATACGAACCGGAAAACCAAGCCATCGGGATTCGTTTTGTTGCTATTTGCTACAGTCCCGTCGATGCGTGACGGAGTATAGTTGAGATAATTGACGCCAGGAGCGTCGGTCAGGAAGAAATATGCTGCAAAATATCAGAGACAATTCACAGGGCGTTGTTGCCAAGATAATCATTGGCCTTATCGTTGCCGTGTTTGCCCTGTTTGGTGTCGAATCCATTATTGGTGGCCTGGTTACTTCGCCGCCGGTAGCCGAGGTTAACGGCGAGGAAATTACCGAGGTTCAGCTACAGAACAGTACCCAGACGCTGATGAACCAGATCGGGGCCAATGCCCAGTCAATTGACCAGGAGCTGGTGGAACAGTTGGCTCTCAACCAGTTGATTGAGGAAACCGTGCTGCGGCAGGCGGCACGCGATGCCGGCATGGCAGTATCCGAAGACACCGTGGATCGCGCGATTATCAATACGCCGCAGTTTCAGGTCAGTGGTCGATTTGACTCCGACCTGGCGGTCCGCACCCTGGCCGCGCAAGGTTTCAGCGTACCCGCTTATCGTGCGGACTTGCGTCAGCGGATGTTGATCGGACAGGTGGCCAATGCCTACAACGGCTCCAATTTCGTAACCGATGCCGAATTAGAGCAGATTGCAGCCCTGACCCGGCAAACCCGTGACTTCCGCTATCTCTCAATCCCCATGGGCACGCGAACCCTGGACACCCAGGTGAGTGATGCCGCGATTCAGGAATACTATGAGAATAACCAGGAACAGTTTCGGGAGCCGGAAACGGTAGTACTGAATTACGTGCTGCTGGATCAGAGCGCGATCAGCGACGAGATTGAGGTCCCGGAGGCAGAACTGCGCGCGCTCTATGAGGGTGAACTGGAGGCCTTTGAAGGGGCCTCGGAAAAACGGGCATCGCACATTCTGTTCGAAACCGGTAGTGCAATGTCAGAAGACCAGGCACTGGCTGCCGCGGCCGCTGCCCGACAACGTATCGCTGACGGAGAAGAGTTTGCAGCCCTGGCTCAGGAACTGTCGAGCGACACCGGATCTGCAAATTCCGGTGGTGATATCGGCTATACCGACGGCAGCGCATTTCCTGAGGCAATCGAGACGGCTCTTGAGCAATTGGAATTGAACGAGGTATCTGATCCGGTGGTGTCCGAATTCGGTGTGCACCTGGTCAAACTGACTGAAGATGCCGAGAACGTCTATCCGGCCTTTGCCGAGGTGCGAGACCGGCTGGAACGTGAAGCCAAGAGCGCTGAAGTGGAACTGGCTTATGCCGAGCGCCTCGAAAACCTGTCCAACCTGGCTTTTGAAACCGGAGATCTGGAAACCATTTCCAGTCAACTGCAGCTCGACGTCCAGCTCAGCGCCGCCATCCCGCGTACCGGCGGTAGCGGTATCTTTGCCAATCCGGCAGTCGTTGAGGCGGCTTTTTCAGACGGCGTTCTGCTGGAGGGCAACAACAGTGATGTCATTGAACTCAGTGATACCCGTGCCCTGGTGCTGCGGGTGAACCAGTTCAACGAGGCTACTATCCCGCCGCTGGAAGAAGTGGAGCCGGAAATTGCGGTTCTGCTGCGCACCCAGATGGAGCGTGAGGCTGTTCAGGAAATCGGTAATGAGCTTATGGTCGCCGCGTCTTCAGGGGCGGAGCTTGAGCCACTGCTGGAAGAGTACCAGTTGCAATGGATTGATCAGGAAGCTGTGAGTCGCACATCGGCAACCGCCAATCGCGATATTATCAACGAGGCGTTCTCCCTGCCGCGACCCCAGGGTCCTGACGACAACCAACTCAGTAGCCTGACACTGCCTAACGGTACCTTTGTGCTGATCGAGCTGACCGAGGTCACGCCGGGCAGCCTGAGTTCCTTGAGCGAGGAAGAAATCACCAATATGCGCCTGAGTATGTCGGAGGATTTAGGCAGTAATGACTTCAATGGCTATCTCACCACCCAGCGTGAAAATGCCGATATCCAGACCAGTATTGGTAGCGAAGATTTCTAGACCTTGCTGCAACAGTCTCGCTATTCCAGCGTAAGTCCCGCTGCTGGCCGCTCCTCGTTTCAGTGAGTTGCGGCCAGGGCGAGGGCTCAGCTTTCGTCGATATCGTTCAGTGAGCCCATGGCAGTGGTGTTAAAGCCGCCATCGACGTAAAGAATTTCCCCCGATATGCCAGAGGCCAGGTCTGAACTCAGAAACGCCGCGGCATTTCCAACTTCCTCAATACTGACATTTCGACGCAAAGGCGTTTGTCGCGCGTTGTGATCAAGCATTTTGCGGAAACTCTTGATACCCGACGCGGCCAGAGTCCGTATCGGTCCGGCTGAGATCGCGTTCACCCGGGTGCCCTCCGGTCCCAGGCTGCTGGCCATATAGCGCACATTGGCCTCGAGGCTGGCCTTGGCCAGTCCCATCACGTTGTAATTGGGCAGGCTGCGCACGGCGCCGAGGTAGCTCAGTGTTAACAGCGAACCCTGGCGGTCGCGCATCAGTTCCCGGCCACCCTTGGCCAGGGCCACAAAGCTGTAGGAGCTGATTTCGTGGGCGGTCAGGAAGCCCTCGCGGGTGGTGACGTCAACATAGTTGCCATCCAGTTCGTTGCCCGGTGCGAACGCCACGCAGTGGACAATGCCGTCGAGCCCGTCCCAGTGTTCGGAAAGGCCCGAGAACAGGTCCTCAATCTGCCGGTCATTACTGACGTCGCAGGGGTAGATCAGTGATGACCCCCAGCCTTCCGCGAATTTGGCGACCCGATCCTTGAGCTTGTCGTTCTGGTAGGTAAAAGCCAGTTCCGCCCCTTCACGATGCATGGCACCGGCAATACCGGAGGCAATGGAGAGTTTACTGGCGACGCCCAGTACCAAAATACGTTTTCCTGCGAGAAATCCCATAGCGTGCTTCCCTGTTGTTGCGTTTGCGCTAGTGTACTTGAAAGGCCTTGTCTGCCGCCAAGCCAGCGGTCAGCGAATGCCGTGCATAAAGTGTTTCAGTACCGGGACCAGCACCATGGCAGCGATACCGGCGTAGATGCTGTACCAGCCAGCGGTACTGTAGACATCAATATAGTTGCTGAGTGCGGCGGCGGGGTCTGCCACTTCGCCGCCGATCGTATCGGACCCGGTCATGGCCGCGATGGTACCGGATACATAATTGCCGGCTGCGGAGGCGAGAAACCAGCAGCCCATCATCATCCCGACCACTTTCTGTACCGACAGCTTGGTGGTCATGGACAGTCCTACTGGCGATATACACAGCTCGCCCGTGGTATGCAGCAGATAGAGCAACACCAGCCAGATAAGTGCCACCTGGGTCGGGTCTGTGGCCAGTGCCGCGCCGTAAACCAGAAACAGGAAACCAAGACCCAGTTGCAACAGTGATAAAGCGAACTTCATCGGCGTGGAAGGCTCCCAACCGCGTCGCGCCAGGCCCAGCCACAGCATGTTGAACAGCGGCGCCAGGGTGATAATAAAGAACGCATTGACCGACTGGAAGGCAGCGGCGGGAATGACAAATCCCAGCACCTCGCGATCGATATTACGGTCGGTCATCAGATTCAGGGAACTGCCGGTTTGCTCAAACAGGGACCAGAAAATAATCTGGTAGCTCATCAGAAACAGGCATACCAGCATCCGGTTGCGGTCATGGGGTTCGCATTTTGCGAAGGCATAGGCGATAACCACCAGGGTCATGATGACCAGGGAGCCTCCCAGGATCCCGCCGACCAGCACCCGGTTCTGCATCAGCTGCCAGCACACCACCACGCCAGCCAGGGTCAGCAGGTAAATCAGCCACTCCCGATTAATACCCGGCAGCATCGGTTGTGATAACAGCTCCGGATGGCGGGCATTACCCGCTTCACCGAAGTGATGCTTGCCGCGCAGAAATATCAACAGGCCGAACAGCATGCCGGCGCCGGCGGCACCGAATCCCCAGCTGAATCCCAGGTATTCCAGCAGAAAGCCGCAGATGATCGCGCCCAAAAATGCCCCCAGGTTGATACCCATGTAGAACAGGGTAAACGCGCCATCACGGCGTGGGTCACGGCGTTCGTACATGGAGCCCACCAGGGTGGAGATGTTCGCTTTCAGGAAACCCACGCCCATGATGATAAGGGCCAGGGAGAAATAGAATACCTGCAGGTAGAAGGGGTCACGTTGTACTTGAAGCTGCCCGTCAACCAGGGTCTCCACAGCCTGAGAGCCTTCGATGGCCATGCCGCTATGACCGGCAACCAGCAGCAAGGCGCCGAGTACCACAGCCTTGGAAGGGCCGAGATAGCGATCGGCAACGATACCGCCAATAACGGGTGTGATGTACACCAGGGAGAGATAGGCCGCGTAAATGCTGGCGGCAGTCTGGTCAGAAAACAGGAAATGCTGAGTGAGATAGAAAATCAGCAGCGCGCGCATTCCGTAATAGCTGAACCGCTCCCACATCTCGGTCAGGAAGCAGATAACAAGACCCCTTGGATGGCCGAAGAAGGTGGTATCGGCAGCAGGTGGCGGGGTCAGTGTGGTGTCAGTCATAACGGTTCATCACAGGGATTGCAGCTCGGGATCCGGCGGGCTGATCCGGATCAGCTGATCCGGATAAATGACTTCATTGCCCTGAAAGCCGTTCCAGCGCAGTAGTTCCGCCAGCGCCAGATTCAGGTTGGCGGCGATGTCTGCCATGGTGTCTCCGGGTCGAACCCGGTATTCCGTACTGCTGGCAGTGACAGATGCTGGCAGCGCGCCGGACGCAGTAGCCGCAAAACGAAGATCCAGCACCTGGCCTGGCATTAGCAAGGCATCGGCAGTGATGCCATTGTGCGCCATGATGTCTGCGGAGCGCAGCTGGAAGCGGCGGGCAATGCGCCACAGATTATCGCCGCGGCGCACTGTGTATTGATTGGGAATCGATGGCGGCGGCTCGTTGTGCTGTGCTGCCACCGCAGCGAGTTGCTCAAGGTCACTATTGGCATTCAGGCCACGAGGAACCAGCAGGTTGCGTCCGGCAATAATACGGTTGCCGGACAAGCCGTTGATAACCCGCAGGACTTCCACTTCCGTGCCGAGACGCCGGGCTATGCCACCCAGAGTATCGCCAGGTTTGATCTGGTACTGGTCCCAGGTCAGTAACCGTTCGCGGGGGATCTCCGCCAGGCGCTGCTCGAACTGAGTGGCCATCTGCGGCGGCAGATACAGCGCCTGTGGTGCGTCCGGATGGGTTGCCCATTGCTGAAAGCCGGGATTGAACCGGCGCAGTTCTGCGTAATTGATGCCCGCCAGACGAGCGGCCTCGCGCAGGTCGATCTGGGCGCCGACATCCACCGCTACCAGTGCTGGCTGATTGGGAATTGGCGCCAGCTCGATCTGGTACTGTTCAGGGTCGGCCAGCAGGCGGCCGAGCGCCAGCAGCTTTGGCACGTGGGCCAGGGTTTCGGGGGCCAGCGGCAGGGTCCAGAAGTCCGGTGATTCACCACCGCGGGTAGCGCGGCGAATCGCCCGGCGCAGGTTGGGGGAGCCGGTGTTGTAGGCCGCCAGTGCCAGCAACCAGTCGCCATCGAATTGCTGGTGCAGACGACTCAGGTACTCCAGGGCAGCAATAGTGGCGGCATGGGGGTCGCGGCGGCCGTCGTACCACCAGTCCAGTTGCAATCCAAAACTGCGCCCGGTGGGCCCGAGAAATTGCCATAGCCCTACCGCGTGCTGGGCAGAGTAGGCATTGGGGTCAAAACTGCTCTCCACGATGGGCAGTAGCGCGAGTTCCATTGGCAAACCGCGTTGTTCAACCGCCGAGACAATAAAATGCAAAAACGGTGCGGCGCGCTCCGTCACCAGATCGAACAGGCGCTGATCACCGGTGAATGCAGCCACACGTTGCTCCACCTCAGGGTGCTGATAATACTCCTGAAGTTGCAAACCATGACGCAGCCGTTGCCAGACATCGTCAAAGCCTGGTGGCTGGTTACTGTCCGGGGTCGGGGCAGGGAGCGAGGTCTGGCTGGTTGGCGCTGGTGGGGAAAGCTCGGGTGCTACCGGTTCGGCAGCGGTATCGGGCTGTGAGGGTTGCAGACCGGTCTGGCAGGCAGCCAGGAGCAGCAGCAGGCTGACAGTACCCAGCAAACGGGCTGCTTGTCCAAGCAGCCTGTCGGGCCGCC
This sequence comes from uncultured Pseudohongiella sp., assembly GCA_965212375.1. GTDB lineage: Bacteria > Pseudomonadota > Gammaproteobacteria > Pseudomonadales > Pseudohongiellaceae > UBA9145. Next base: position 1,549,761 of record OZ243108.1, read on the forward strand.
ATGTTATCGACAAACCACTCAAAAGTTGTCTTTCCATTGCCGCAGTGCGCTAAAAGTGGCTACCGGATCACTCGCTGTTTCAGCACCTGCTGCTGCGTGGTGCTGGTGAACCTGTTGACTGATACGGTGATCGGAGCAGCGCAGGAATGGATTGGTGGCTAACTCCAGGGCGATGGTGGAGGGCAGGGTAGGTTCATCATGCTCGCGTTTTCGCGTCTCCGAGGAAACCCGGGCTTCCAGCTCCTCGTTTTCCGGATCCGCAGCTCTGGCAAATTTTAGATTGGCCAGGGTGTATTCGTGAGTACAGTACACCAGGGTGTCGGCAGGTAGCTGACTCAGCTTGCCAAGTGATTCGTACATTTGTTCGGGGCGGCCTTCAAACAGCCTGCCGCAACCGGCTGCGAATAGCGTATCACCACAAAACAGGGCGGGTGCGGAGTGTTGCCCAGAATGACTGCTTGCGAAGAAGGCAATGTGGTCGAGAGTGTGACCTGGCACCTCAAATATAGAGAACCGGGTGCCTAGGACCTCGACTGTGTCGCCCTCATGAACCGCCCGGGTGATACCCTTGATACGTGGGTTATCGGGGCCGATAACGTCTGGCGCATGTGCTGCAGTGAGTTGCGGCAGCCCGCCGGTGTGATCAGGATGATGATGGGTGATCAGGATTTGCACCAGGGTCAGTCCCTGGCTGGCAAGATAGTCGTCCACCGGCCCGGCATCGCCGGGGTCAACAACCACCGCCAGCTTACGCTGGCGGTCCACCAGGGTCCAGATGTAGTTGTCCGTAAAGGCGGGGATGGGGTGGATCAGGTCAATCATGGGATGGTCTGCTTACTGGCTCGCTTGCTGGGTGCGGGGACGCTGTTCAATCCACGCCCCAGCCCGGACTGGCTGGCACGGTTTGCATGCCCAAAACCGCCATGATATCGGGAATTAGCGACCGGGAAAACTGCTCTGTCGAGCTGATTTCGAAGGTCTGCGGGGTTGTCTGGTGCTTGTAGCGGGGGAGCGTTAGAATCGGGCTTTCGCCAGCGTGATTGACATCCGGACCCATCGCCCATGAACCTGTTTTCCAAGCACGAGACCCGCCGCAGGCTGCTGCGCGGCATGCCGGACTCTGACATGCTGCAGCTGCTGATAGGCCAGTGGTTCCAGTCCCCCCAGGGAGCCGAAGTCTGGCGGCATGAAAAGGAAACCGTGACCCCGATTATCAGCCGGCTGTTTGGCTATCACATCCTCCAGGTGGGCTGCCATGAAGAATATTCTCTGATCGCTGACAGCCCGGTAGGTCACAAGATCATGTTTGCCCCGACCTGGCGGCGCGGCAGTCAGCAAGCGGTAGCGGATAACGAGGAACTGCCACTGGCCAATGACAGCATGGACGTGGTGGTAGTCCACCATGCACTGGATTTCACCGAAGATAGCCATCGCCTGCTGCGTGAGGTGACTCGCGTGCTGAGGCCCGGCGGACATATGCTCATTGTGGGCTTCAACCCGTACAGCTCCTGGGGAATGTGGCGCCTGTTCAAGCGCAAGATCAATATTCCCTGGCGGGCTCGGTTTATCTCCCGGGGACGCTTGTCAGACTGGCTGCAGCTTCTGGATTTGCATGTTGACAAGGTGCGCTATGGTTTGCACTTTCCACCGCTGAAGTTCCATCGATTGCTCAAGCATGCCTCGCGCCTGGAAAACGTCGGCAGCCAGCTGTCCAGTCCGCTCGGCGGCGCCTATTTTATTCTGTGCGTCAAGCAGGTTGCCCCGCTGACACCCATCGTGCCGCGCTGGCAGGCGATTCCAAGCCGGCCCTCTGTGCTTCCGGCAGCGGAGAATGTGCGCGCCAGGAAGTTTCACTAGGGCCTGTTAACAGGCCGGTCAAACGGGGCAGGGTGTGGACCACGGTTTTTCCAGTGGCGGAGTTTTGCATTGAAGAGTTATCGATTGAAACAGTTCTTGATTGAAACAGGTTTGGGTGACGCAGCTTTTGAGTGAAACAGTTGAGATGTTTACCGACGGTGCCTGTCGGGGCAATCCGGGGCCGGGTGGCTGGGGAGCGCTGCTGCGCTATGGCAGTACCGAAAAGTCCCTCTATGGGGGGGCCGCAGAGACCACTAATAATCGTATGGAGCTAACCGCGGTTATCAAAGGCCTGGAAGCGTTAAAGAAACCGTGTAAGGTTCACATCACGACGGATTCCAAATACGTGCTCAGCGGCATGACGGAGTGGTTGCCTAACTGGAAAAAACGTAACTGGAAAACCGCCAGCAAAAAGCCGGTGCAGAATGTTGACCTCTGGCAACAATTGGACAGTCTGGTTCAAAAACATGATATTCAGTGGACCTGGGTGAAGGGACACAGCGGCCATGCCGAGAATGAGATTGCGGATCAGCTCGCTAACCAGGGTATCGACGAGCTCTTCTGATAACCGGTCTCCTGGGCCACTAACCCGATAGCCAACAGGCAAGAATTGTTATGCGGCAAATAGTACTTGATACAGAAACTACTGGACTGGATCCGAAGCAGGGGCATCGGGTCATCGAGATTGGTTGTGTCGAGATTCAGAACCGAAGACTGACCGGCAGGCATTTCCATTATTACCTGAATCCGGATCGCGATATCGACGAAGCTGCGATTGAGGTGCACGGCCTTACCCGCGAGTTTCTCGCCGATAAACCGCGCTTCAAGCAGATCGCGGGCGAGTTTCTGGAATTTGTCAGCGATGCCGAACTGGTGATTCACAACGCACCGTTTGACATCGGCTTTCTGGATGCCGAATTGATTCACATGCACTCCAGCGTGGAGCGTATGGCAGACGTTTGCTCGGTGCTGGACAGCCTGCTGTTGGCACGAGAAAAGCATCCTGGCCAGCGCAACAGTCTGGACGCACTGTGCAAACGCTATGGCGTCGATAATACCCAGCGTGAGCTACATGGCGCCTTGCTGGATGCCGAAATTCTTGCCGATGTCTATCTAATCATGACCAGCGGTCAATCAAGTCTATCGCTGCGCGATGATGACGAGGACGAGAACGCGGGTCGTGCCGTTATTCGGGAACTGGACCCTGATCGCGCGCCACTGCCAATTATCAGTGCCAGCAGTGATGAGCTTGCAGCACACCAGGCCAGACTACAGGATATCGCTCAATCCAGTGGCGACAAGTGCCTCTGGCTGGAGCTGGAAGCCGCTGCGGAGGACGCTTGAGACCAATGTTTTCTCGAGCGGAACATGCAGCCGCCAAATTCCGCGGAAGCCGCAGGGCAGCGCTATAATCTTTCCCGTCTTATGACCTACCTGCTAAAACGAGATCAACTCAGCGACGGAGACCGTATCCTGCTTTTTGTGCGCGATCGGGTGCTGATCCGTGGTCAAAGCGTGTTCTGGAATCTCGAGGACATCGATTCCTGGCTAACCGATGAGTCTGACCTGCACCTGGTGAGCTTCAGTGAGCAGCGTTGTCTGGCGCTGGATGTGCCGGAATCCCTGGCTTCGCAGCTGCAGGCCGAAGACCATTCCCTGCGCAGCCTGATTTTCTCGGAGTCCGATGCTTCGCTGGCGACCGTGGGCAAAGCCAACCAGATTCTCGACTGGTATCAGTCGCATCGTTATTGTGGACGCTGTGGTCATCCCACGCGGCCGCGGGAAGGCGAGCGTGCGCTGCAATGCAATAACTGCGAGCGCACCTATTATCCGCGGATTAATCCTTGCATCATCGTGCTGGTGACTGACGGTGATAAAATCCTGTTGGCGCGCAACATGCGCTACCGCGGCAAGTTTCTCAGCTGCCTGGCAGGCTTTATCGAAGTAGGGGAAAGCGCTGAACAGACAGTATGCCGAGAGGTGCAGGAAGAAGTTGGTATCCAGGTGAAAAATGTACGTTACGTGAAGAGCCAGTCCTGGCCTTTTCCGTCACAACTGATGCTGGGTTTCTACGCCGACTATGCTGCCGGAGACTTGCGCCCGGATGGCATTGAAATTGATTATGCAGACTGGTTCGATGTGCGCGATCTGCCCGAGTACCCAAGTCCACAAATCAGCGTGGCTGGTCAATTGATCAGCGGTTATATCGCCAGTCGCTTACCCGATCAGTGACGCGGCCTGTATGCATGTGCTAATCAGCCATGAATCAAGCGCTTTGCATGCACTGGAAGCAAACAAATTAAAGTACAGCTGACAGAAATTCAGCACAAAGGAGTGAATGCTTGGAATATTTGATTGATTACGGCCTGTTTCTGGCCAAGACGGTGACCATTGTCGTGGCCCTGATACTAATTATTGGCGCCATTGCCAACAGCAGCCAGAAACAAATGAAAGGCCTCAAGAAAGGCTCGATCAAGGTTAATCGGCTCAATGATCACATCGATGATATGCGCAACGCCTTGCGCCGTACGGTGATGGACAAGCCCGCCATGAAACTGCTGGCCAAGCAGGAAAAGAAAGCACGCAAGGAAGAACGCAAGACCAAGAAGGCCGAGGCGAAGCAGCAGCTTGCCAGTGACGATGGCAGTGAGGTGGAACGCAAGCCTCGGGTCTATGTGCTGAACTTTAAAGGCAATATCCCTGCCGACGGCGTCGATGCATTGCGTGAAGAAATCACCGCCGTGCTGTCGATAGCGGAACCGCGCGACGAGGTGCTGCTGCGACTGGAGAGCCCGGGCGGTATGGTGCATGCCTACGGCCTCGCCTCGTCACAGTTGATGCGCATCAAGAACAAGAACATTCCGCTAACCATTTGCGTTGACAAGGTGGCCGCCAGCGGAGGCTATATGATGGCCTGTCTGGCGGACAAACTGGTGTCGGCTCCGTTCGCAATCATCGGCTCAATCGGCGTGCTGGTGCAGCTGCCAAACTTCAATCGCGTGCTGAAGAAAAATGATGTGGACTTTGAGCAGATCAGTGCCGGCGAATTCAAGCGCACCCTGTCCACCTTCGGTGAGATTACCGATCAGGGGCGCGAGAAAGTGAAGGAGGATGTGGAAACCATCCATCACCTGTTCAAGACCTGGGTCAAGGATCACCGGCCCAGTGTCGAGATCGATAAAATCGCTACCGGTGAAACCTGGGTCGGCACCATGGCCAAGGAGCGCTACATGGTGGATGAGATCAAGACCAGCGACGAATGCATTGTCGACGCCTGTGCCAATGCCGATGTGTTTGAGGTTGAATTCGAAACTCCGAAGTCGCTGCAGGACAAATTCGGGCGTGCGTTTGCCACCATGACCGACACCGTGTATCGCCGCTTTTTTCAGCGTACCGACAATGACATTTATCAATAACATTTTTCAGCAGCAACCCCGGAGAGCCCACCAGTCATGCAATATCAAGCTTTATTAGTCACCGAGGTCGCCGACAAGAACTACGTCGCCGAGTTAACCACTCTCGACACCGGGAATTTGCCCGCCGGCGAGGTGTTGATTGAGGTTGCCTATTCGTCGGTCAACTACAAGGATGCCCTGTCCGCCGCGGGCAACAAAGGTGTAACCCGCAACTATCCTCATACCCCCGGCATTGATGCAGCGGGCAAAGTGGTAGAGAGCAGCGTGGATTCGTTGTCGGCCGGTGATGAAGTGATTGTCACCGGCTATGACCTGGGTATGAATACCTCCGGTGGATTTGGCCAGTACATCCGGGTCCCAGCGTCCTGGGTAGTGCGCAAGCCTGAGGGCCTGAGCCTGCGCGACAGCATGGCTCTGGGCACCGCCGGACTTACCGCTGCGCTATGTGTCGACAAGCTGTTACGTAGCGGTTTGCAGCCCGATCAGGGGTCTGTGCTGGTCAGCGGCGCCACCGGCGGCGTGGGCAGCCTGGCGGTAGCCCTGCTGAGTAAACTGGGTTTCAGCGTGACCGCCAGCACCGGCAAAGCCGAGGCCGCCGATTGGCTGCGTGAATTGGGCGCGGCTGATGTCATTGACCGTCAGGAGTTGACGGAAGAAAGCAGCCGGCCGCTGCTGAAGGAACGTTGGGCCGGTGCCATTGATGTGGCCGGTGGTGCAACCCTGTTCAATATTATCAAGTCGCTGCATTACGGGGGCAGCGTTGCCGCCTGCGGACTGGTGCATTCGCCAGCTTTCGCTGCCACGGTACTGCCCTTTATCCTGCGTGGCGTGAACCTGTTGGGTGTTGATTCCGTGGAATTGCCGCTGGCCAGCAAACAGGAGATGTGGAATCGACTGGCCAGTGACTGGCAACTGCCGGGTCTGGACTCCATGGTGCAGCAGATCAGCCTGGCGCAACTTGCTGAAAGCCTGGACAAGGTACTCAAGGGGCAGGCCCAGGGCCGCTACCTGCTTGATCTGCAGGACTAATCCACGGCTGCCGGCAATGCCAATTCAGTCGCGTCGCAACTTGCTGTTGGTGGCAATGGGGGTCGGGCAGTACATGACCACGATATAGGATGACACCAGAAAGGTAAGAATTGCGGCGCCCTGAATGGTTAACGATGCCGCCTCGCCAATCACTTCTGACTGCGCAGCCACAAAGGCAATCAGCAGGGAGAATTCGCTGATCTGCCCCAGGCGCAAACCGGCATCCCAGGCCAGCTGCGAACGTTCACTAAAACGCAGCAGCAGCAGGTAAAACACGACAGGCTTGAAGGACAGCGCCAGCACCGCCAGCAGCAGTGCGGGGGCGAGAATATTGCTCAGCATCGAGATGTCGAACTGCGCGCCCAGTGAAAAGAAAAACAGAATCAGGAAGAAATCCCGCAATGGCTTGAGGCTGTGAGAGATAAACAGCGAAATGGGATTTGTCGCCAGCGAGATTCCTGCCACAAAGGCGCCGATCTCGGCAGATAGTCCCAGCTCCGAAGCCAGCGCCGCCAGGCCAAGACACCAGCCAATGGCGAGCAGGAAAATATACTCCTTGAAATGATCGAAGCGGGCCACCAGTGGCACCAGCAGAAAGCGGGTCGCGCCATAGGCCATGGCGAGCAGTAGCGGAAAGGCTAGCAGGGCACGCAGGGCGCTGGTTTCGGTGAGCGATCCGGAATCCAGAAAAGCCAGAATAAAGATCGCAATAAAGTCCTGGAGCAGCAGGATTCCCACCATCAGCTCACCCATGTGTTTCTGGTGCAGGACGGTAGTCGGCAGCAGTTTGATGCCAATTATGGTGCTGGACACCACCATGGCAAAGCCCATCACCATGGCCTCGGTGAGGGTGAAGTCAAACAGGAATCCGGTGCCGAAACCGAGCAGGAAAAATGCCAATGAACTGGCCAGGGTAACCAGGAAAGTTTTCTTCAGCGTGACGAACATCTTGCTGGGCTGCATATCCAGACCCAGCAGGAACAACAGGAAGATAATGCCGAATTCGGCGATGTCAGTGAGTAGATTCGCCTCTGCCACGTATCCCAGCCCATGGGGGCCGAGAATCACACCAAGTAGAATGTAGGCAATCAGTAGTGGTTGTTTCAGGAACAGGGCGACCGTGGACAGCATCGCCGCCCCGGTAAAAATCAGGAAGAAAGAAAAAATCAGGGAATCGTGTTCCATGGCGACCCGGCCCGGCTATAGCATTCGACTATAGCCAGTCACCGTCGCCGGAACAAGGGCATAGGCTCAGAGACACTGGCCTGATAGCCAGTGTGAAAGTCCCGGAAAGCCGCCAGACAGGCCTCAGGATCCTGGTCATGACGCAGCTGAAAACTGTCGAATCCGCAGCGGGCCATGTAAAACAGCTGGTCACGCAGCACATCACCAACGGCGCGTACCTCGCCTTCGTAGTTCAGCTGCTCGCGTAACTCACGTGCATTGGTGTAGGAACGACCGTCAGAAAATACCGGAAAATTCAGCGCAATCAGCGGAAACTCATGCAGTCGTGGGCCGATATCGTTGACGTTTTCATCACTATTGAGCCATAGCGCAAAACTGCCGCTGTAGTCCTGCATTTCTGCCTCGTAGTTGTTCCAGAAAGCCAGTGGGACAATGAAATTTCTGCCAGGTACCACCTCTAACACTTCAGGGCCGGTAGCCTCTTTCAATAGTGTCCACTCATCGGGAACCACGACGCCGTTCTTAATCAGCGTTGGCATAGACTTTCTCCTTGAAGGGATCGATACCGATGCGATTGTAGGTGTCGAGAAATTCTTCATCGGCGCTACGATTTGCTTTGTAGACAGCCACCAGTTTTTCGATGACGTCCGGAATCTCTTCCTGAGAAAATGCCGGACCGATGATCTTACCCAGGCTGGCTTCGTTGCGTGACGAGCCACCGAGTGATACCTGGTAAAACTCCTCGCCTTTTTTGTCCACACCGAGAATGCCGATATTGCCGACATGATGGTGACCGCAGGCGTTCATGCACCCGGAAATATTGATGCGCAGGTTGCCGATATCTTTTAACTCGTCAATATCAGGAAAACGCCGCTGGATGGATTCCGCGATGGGGATGGACTTGGCGTTGGCCAGGGCGCAGAAGTCACCGCCGGGGCAGCAGATCATGTCGGTGAGCAGGTCAAGGTTGTGGCTTGCCAGGGACTGTTTGCGCAGCTGCTGCCACAGTTCCGGAAGCTGGTCCTGACGCACATCTGCCAGCACGATGTTCTGGTGATGGGTGACGCGAACTTCGCCGAATGAATACTGTTGGGCCAGCTCGGCCAGGTAGTCCAGCTGCTGATCGGTGACATCACCGGGAGCCACACCGGTTTCTTTCAGGCTTACCGTAACAATGCTGTAGCCTGGCTGTTTGTGGGCCTTGACGTTTTGTTCATACCAGCTGGCGAACAGGGCATTTTCGGACAAGGCCGAGCTGAGCGTTTCCGGCTGGTCAGAAAGGGATGCGTAGGGCGGGCTGGTGAAGAACCCCTTGCAGCGTTCGATCTCGGCATCGGTCAACGTCTGGGGGCCACCCTTGATGGCCTGCCACTCGGCCATGACCTTGTCGCGAAACGCGTCAACACCAGTTTCCTTCACCAGAATCTTGATGCGCGCCTTGTACTTGTTATCCCGGCGGCCTTCGCGATTGTAGACCCGCATAATAGCCTCAAGGGCAGTCAACAGATCCCGCTTGGCGACAAAGTCAAAAATTTCCGCGCCGATTACCGGCGTGCGACCCAATCCACCACCAGCAAGAATACGAAAGCCGGTTTCACCGGCAGCATTGTTTTTCAGGTAGACACCAATGTCGTGTACCTGGGTGGCCGCCTGGTCAATCCTGGTACCGCAAACCGCGATCTTGAACTTGCGTGGAAGGTAGGCAAATTCCGGGTGGAAAGTTGACCACTGGCGAATGATTTCGCAGTAGGGGCGGGTGTCCTCCAGCTCGTCAGGCGCAACGCCGGCAAACTGGTCGGTGGTGACATTGCGAATGCAGTTGCCGCTGGTCTGGATGGCATGCATTTCCACATCGGCAAGGTGCGCCAGAATGTCGGGCACATCTTCCAGCGCTGGCCAGTTGAACTGGATATTCTGACGCGTTGTGAAGTGGCCGTAGCCTTTGTCGTAGTCACGCGCAATCATCCCAAGCTGTCGCAGCTGGGCGGAGGACAGCATGCCGTAGGGCACGGCAATGCGCAGCATGGGTGCCATGCGTTGAATGTAGAGACCGTTCTGCAGTCGCAGCGGCAAAAACTCTGGATCGGTCAGTTTACCGTCAAGATAGCGGTCAGTTTGATCCCGGAACTGGGCAACGCGATCAGCCAGCATCTGGTGATCGTAATTGTCATAAACGTACATGGTAGTTACTACTCGAGTTAGGCGAGGGCATTGTAATCAATGCCCCGTTCGATAACCAAACCAAATTGTGCTTTAAACCAGGCTGGCCGGTAACTGTTGATCAGTTGACCGGCCACGCGCTGCTTTGCTTAAAGCCTAGTTCATATTGGGCGCCAACAGCTTGCCCAGGCCATCGACATCAACACCTTTGCGTTGGGCCAGATCGTTCACCTGCTCCTGATTGATCTTGCCCACCGAAAAGTAGCGTGCCTCCGGGTGGGAGAAGTACAGGCCACTGACGCTGGCAGCAGGCCACATGGCGTAGCTCTCGGTCAGCTTCACGCCAATCTTGTCCTCGGCATCCAGCAGGTTGAACAGCGTACTTTTCTCGCTGTGGTCCGGGCAGGCCGGGTAGCCAGGTGCAGGGCGAATGCCCTGATATTTCTCGGCAATCAGGTCTGCATTGGACAATGTTTCATCCGGCTGATAACCCCACAGCTCCTTGCGCACTTTCTGGTGCAGGCATTCGGCAAATGCTTCCGCCAGGCGGTCAGCCAGTGCCTTGACCATGATCGAGTGGTAGTCATCGTTTTCTTTCTCATACTGGGCAGCCAGCTCGTCAGCGCCCCAGCCGGTAGTCACCACAAAGCCGCCGATGTAGTCCATGTAATCATCGCTGGCCGGAGCGATGTAGTCGGCCAGGCTGAGATGATCGAGATCTTCGCCTTTTTCCATTTGCTGGCGCAGGAAGTGCAGGGTGGCGATCGGCTTGGTGGAACCATTAGTGTGAAACACCTTGACGTCATTTTCACCGACCCGTTGCGCAGGCCAGAAACCGACCACTGCTTTGGCCGTTAGCAGCTTCTCGTCAACAATGCGCTTGAGCATTTTCTGCGCATCTTCAAACAGATCAGTTGCCGCCTTGCCGACCTTCTCGTCTTCCAGAATTGCCGGATACTTGCCAGCCAGCTGCCAGGTGATGAAGAACGGTGTCCAGTCGATGAATTCCACCAGCTCTTCCAGCGGATAGTCTTCCATGACCTCGGTGCCCAGGAAGCTCGGTTTCACCGGGGTGAATTCGTCCCAATTGCCGCTTGGCGCATTGGCGTTGGCTTTTTTATAGGGCACCAGCTTGGTTTTCTTTTTGCGATTGGCAGTGCGCTCACGGATGGTGGCGTACTCTTCGCGCAGCTTGTCTTTATAGGCGCCGCGATTATCTGAGTTGAGCAGGGTGCTGACCACGCTGACGCTGCGCGATGCGTCCGGAACATAAATGACATTGTTGTTCTGGTACTGCTGCTCGATTTTGACCGCGGTGTGGGCCTTCGAGGTAGTAGCACCACCGATCAGTAGCGGGATGTCGAAATCAAGGCGCTGCATTTCGCTGGCAACGTGCACCATTTCATCCAGAGAGGGAGTGATCAGTCCGCTCAGCCCGATGACATCAACATTCTCTTCCTTGGCTTTCTGGAGAATTTTCTCACAGGGCACCATGACTCCCATGTCGATGACATCGTAGTTGTTACAGCCGAGCACCACGCCGACAATATTCTTGCCGATGTCGTGCACGTCACCTTTCACAGTGGCCATCAGTATCTTGCCCTTGCTCTGGGTTTCGCCTTCCACTTTCTCGGCTTCGATATAGGGCAGCAGATAGGCCACGGCCTGTTTCATCACCCGGGCGCTCTTCACCACCTGGGGCAGGAACATCTTGCCGGCGCCAAACAGATCGCCCACTTCGTCCATGCCGCGCATCAGCGGGCCTTCAATCACCTCAATGGGACGATCACACTCCTGGCGAGCGGCCTCGGTGTCTTCCTCAATGAAACGGGTAATACCTTTTACCAGCGAATAGGAGAGACGATCCTGGATGGATTTTTCCCGCCAGGACAGGTCTTCCTTCTTGGATTTCTCCGGCCCGCCACTGTACTTCTGGGCGACCTCCATCAGATTTTCCGTGCCTTCTTCGGTGCGGTTCATCACCACATCTTCAACGGCATTTTTCAGATCCTCAGGAATATCATCATAGACGGTCAGCTGACCGGCATTGACGATACCCATACTCAGTCCATTCTTGATGGCATAGAACAGGAATACCGAGTGAATCGCCTCGCGCACGGTGTTGTTGCCGCGAAACGAGAACGACACGTTACTGATTCCGCCCGAAATCAGGGCGTGAGGCAGGTTTTTCTTGATGTACTCGCAGCAGTCAATGAAATCGACCGCATAGTTGTTGTGTTCTTCGATGCCGGTAGCAATGGCAAACACATTAGGGTCGAAAATAATGTCGTTGGGCTGAAAGTCCAGCTTCTCAAGCAGCAGATCGTAGCTGCGTTTACAGATTTCGTTCTTGCGCTGCAGAGTGTCCGCCTGACCTTTTTCATCAAAGGCCATAATCACCACGGCCGCACCGTATTCCTGGCACAGCTCGGCACGCTCCAGGAATTCCTCCTCGCCTTCCTTGAGGCTGATGGAGTTCACCACGGCCTTACCCTGAATGCACTTCAGTCCAGCTTCGATGATTTCCCACTTGGAGGAGTCCACCATGATCGGCACACGGCTGATTTCCGGCTCGGACGCCACCAGCTTGAGGAATTTCTCCATGGCGGCGAGTGAGTCCAGCATGCCCTCGTCCATGTTGATGTCGATGATCTGGGCGCCGTTTTCAACCTGCTCACGGGCCACGTCCAGCGCCTCATCGAACTCTTCTTCCTTGATCAGGCGCGAGAAACGGGCGGAGCCGGTCACGTTGGTGCGCTCACCGACATTCACAAACAGTGAGTCCTGTTTGATGTTGAACGCTTCCAGGCCGCTGAGGCGACAGGCCGGTTCAATTTCCGGGATCTTGCGGGGCGGCATGTCCTTGATCGCGTCCTGGATTGCCGCGATGTGGTCGGGCGTTGTACCACAGCAGCCGCCGAGGATATTGATAAACCCTTCCCTGGCAAACTCGGCAACGATCTCAGCCATTTCCTCGGGCGACTGGTCATAGTCACCAAACTCATTGGGCAGACCGGCGTTCGGGTGAGTAGACACATAGCAGGATGCGATGCCCGAGGTTTCCTCAATGTGCGGGCGCAACTGATCTGCACCCAGTGCGCAGTTGAAGCCGACCGACAGAGGCTTGGCATGGGCTATCGAGTTGTAGAAAGCTTCCACGGTCTGGCCCGACAGGGTGCGACCACTGGCATCGGTAATGGTGCCGGATATCATGATCGGCAAGGACTGGCCGAGCTCACGGAAACAGCGCCGGGCGGCAAAAACCGCAGCCTTGGCGTTAAGGGTGTCGAACGCCGTTTCAATCAGAATGATGTCGGCACCGCCTTCCATCAGTCCCTTGGTGGAATTTGAATAGTCGTCAACCAGCTTGTCAAATGAGGTATTGCGGAAGCCCGGGTCGTTAACGTCGGGAGAAATCGACGCAGTCTTGCTGGTGGGCCCAATGACACCGGCCACGAAGCGCGGGCGGTCTGGAGTTTCTTTGCTGACTTCATCGCAGGCTTGGCGGGCCAGGCGTGCCGCCTCAACGTTCAGCTCGTAGGTGATGTCTTCCAGGTGATAGTCAGCCTGAGACGAACGGGTGGCGTTAAAGGTGTTGGTTTCGACAATATCGGCACCGGCGCGCAGATAGGCCAGGTGAATATCACGAATGACGTCTGCCTGGGTCAGGGTCAACAGGTCGTTATTACCTGACAAGTCGTGGGGAAAATCCTTGAAGCGATCGCCGCGAAAGTCGCTGTCAGAAAGCTTCTTCGCTTGAATCATGGTGCCCATCGCTCCGTCCAGGAGCAGGATACGCTGTTCAAGTGCTTCACGAAGGAGTTGTTCTGAGTTTTTACTATCCATAAATATAGGGTTTCTTCGATTGAAGTGAATGGGAGGAGAGGCATTCTAACAAATGTAGGAGGACTATTCAGGTGGAATAATTGACTGTTTTGCTCGGGTATTCTCAAAACACCCTGATTCCAGTACAATTCTCCAAAATCAGGCTGCCAAAGCAGCCGGTAGCAACACCACAAGAGGAACCTATGGTTACGATCACTGAATCGGCACAGGATTACTTGCAGCAATTGCTTGCCAAGCAAGATTGCGAGGGCATTGGCGTGCGCATTTTTATCCTTGACGCTGGCACTCCCAAAGCTGAGACCTGTATTTCGTTCTGTCGTCCTGGAGAAGAAAAGTCAGAGGATGAAGTGCAGGAATACGACGCATTCAAAGCGTATGTTGACGCGCCGAGCATCCCGTTCCTGGAAGAAGCGGTGGTGGATTTCGCCAAGGATTCCATGGGCGGACAGTTGACCATCAAGGCGCCAAACTCGCGACTGCCGAAAATCTCGGCAGACAGCTCGCTGGCAGATCGCATCAACTATGTGCTCTACAATGAGATCAACCCGGGCCTGGCTGCCCACGGCGGCATGGTCACTCTGGAAGAAATCCATGAAGACAGTGTTGCCGTGCTGCGCTTCGGCGGCGGCTGCCAGGGCTGCGGCATGGTGGATGTCACGCTGAAGGACGGTGTGGAAAAAACACTCCTGGAACAGGTTCCCCAGCTCACCGAAGTGCGTGACGTGACCGACCACTCGAACCGCGAAAACGCCTACTACTGACGGCAGCTGATCGGGTCTACAGGCTCGGGTCTACAGGCTCGGGTCTACAGGAGAGTTAAGCAGAGTAGGTCGGCAGTAGAGGTGGGCTGGAGTTCTGAGCTGGAGAGATTAGCTGGCAGCCGTACCAGGTAACCCGGTTCAAACACCGGCTCACACTGGCGAGGTCTCACGGCCAGCGTAGCTGGCTGCCAGGGCCTCGTAAATCTGTTCCTTGAAGCGCGGATTACTGGCATCGAGCTGGTGAATGACCGACACCAGGTGCTCGTTATCCTCGCGGCCCTGCCAGAACTTCTGATACGTGCCCGCCTTGTAGCCATTATCCTGGCGGAAGATATTAAGCACATTTTTCCCCACGTACTGGCGATAGAGTTCAGTCCAGTCCATGTCGCAATCCGTCATGATGGCGGCAAACAAGGCCATGTCGATGCGGCGCACGACTGACAGGGCAATCAGCAATTCCAGTTTGCGCACCAGATCCATGTCCGCCAGCGGATAGTCCTGATCGTCGAGGTGTACGCTATCCGAGGCCGGAATGTCCGCCAGTGCCGCCATTAGCGCTTCCAGCGGATCAATGACCTGGTCTTCGTTGCGCAACAATAATTCAGACAGGATGAAGTGCCAGATATCCACCAGCTCCATCTGCAGCTGGGCCAGATCCTGCTCCTGTTTTTTCCACCATTTCCAGCCATGATGCTCAATGGCTTCCGCGCCTTCGATGGCCACGGCGCGCAGGTACGGGTAGCGGGCTTTGACCCAGTCCGGGTCAACTTTTGAATTCATGCTGGCCTGCAGGCTCAGCATGGTTGTGGCCTGTTGTTCAGACAGCATGGCGGGTGAGACTCGAGTAGGGGGATCAGTCGGCGGATAACGCCTGACGCTTGGCCTGGCGGAGTGAGCTGAGCATTTCCTTGCGACTGCGAAGCATATCGTTATACGACTTGCGCGCGGCGACCACTTCGGCGTTTTCCCCGTCGGTCGTTTCCAGCTCCTGCAGCCAGGCTTCCAACACCGCGATTTCGCTGGTCAACTGCTGGGTGCCTTCCTCGATCAATTTTTGATCAATATTGATGTCCGCGATGTAATCGCGTTGCTTTGCTTGTTCTTCACTCATGGCTTGACCTATCACCTGTCAATCTATGCGCCGAGGACCATTGCGTTGGGATGCCTGGTAAGTAGCCTGCGGAGATCTTTGTCCCGTCGGGCCACACTGGATGTTATCGACAGCGCTTCAGGATGTCATAGGGATAATTAACGGTCAAGAATTGCTGCGTTGATCCTGGCAATTCCCGCTGCACCTTCGCGAGCCCCTATTGTATCCGCTGCCACCAGGCGCGATGAAACTCCCGGGGCAACTGGTGCTGTCCAGGACGGCCCCAATGGGCCAGCATCAGCTTGATATCGGTTTTACGCACCAGGCGTAGATGGGCGTAGCCGAGCTCTGGATAGGGGAAATCAAGCTCGTTAATGCGATCAAGATCGAGCTTGCGCAATTGACTCAGGGGTAGCGATTCACTGCCTTCGGATTTGTCGTGCAGTAACTCTGCTGTCAGTGCCAGCCGATACAGCCGGTCCAGGAACGCCAGCTCGTTCTCCGGGTTGCTGCCGGCCTGTTTCAGCTTCAACCGCTCGATAATGCAGGCCTGGTTGTAGGCGCCCCAGAGTGGGAACTCCTGTTGGCAAACCGCCATCGCGTCGTCCAGACGGTTGGCTTTCTTTAATTCCGCCACCTGCTGCAGCCAGGTCTGGCTATTGCTCTTGCGGTCCGCTGATTTCGGTGCTTCCGACTTGCTGGATTTCCCGGTGGCAGCTTGCGCTGGGGCAGGGTGCTTGACCTGGGGCGGCTGCGCACTGGCCGGCGACTCAGGATCGGGCTGGGGCTCAGCATCCGACTCCAGCGGCGGCAGGGGCATGGAGCGATCAACCGTGTACTCCACCTCCATGGTCTGGTAGCGATGCAAGCCATAAACTGTAATGCCCAGTAGCACTACAGCGAGCAGAATAGAGAAAAAAGCAACCATTAGCGTGTCATTCCTGGTTTCACTGCGCTGCTATCCAGCTCGGCATGGGGCCAGCTCGGCATGGAAAAAGTCCGGTAGACAGATTGCGCCTGCAGGTCTGTCATCAAACTCACCATTTTTTGTCGCCTCAGCGCTTGCTAAACTTCAAGTCGCACCAGAGTCCGGGTTAAATACCCGGTGTGCAAGGCATACTAGCAAATTGACGGCGCCCGGGCGACGTCTGGCCAGCACCGCCTGGCAGGTCGGCATTGGTGACCCTCATAACTGCGACTGCCAGGCAGTTTACCTGATGCCTGGCAGGATACCTGCCGTGGTGGCCGCCATTGTGCATAGCATAGTGCCTGTCATGGTGACTGTTATAGCGGCCGTTTTGACCACTGCTACGGGGGCTGCTGCGTTAACTGTTGCGATGACTGATGCGACGACTGAAGAGGAACGACAGATTGGTGACAAATTTGGCGAAAATGCTCTTGACTGCCATGGGCAAGCTCCTTAGAATCCCCCGCTCGCTGAAACGCACTCAGTGACACACCTGTCCCCTTCGTCTAGAGGCCTAGGACACCGGGTTTTCATCCCGGCAACAGGGGTTCGAAACCCCTAGGGGACGCCATACAAAGCCGCAGCGCAATCGCGCTGGGTAGAAAAAGCCTCCATCCGCAGCTCGCCAGAGTGCGGTTGGAGGCTTTTTTGTTTGCGTAGCGGCAGTGCCGCCAATTTGCCCCGCACGGTGTCACAGGGCATACTCGCGCAGTCCGAAAGCAAGCCCCAGAGCCATCATGACCACTGCCATTGCCATCAAAGATTTGCGGAAAACCTTTAGCAACGGATTCGAGGCGCTAAAAGGCATCTCGCTGAATGTTGAAGAGGGCGATTTCTTCGCCTTGCTGGGACCCAATGGGGCTGGCAAGTCGACAACAATCGGGGTGATCTCGACACTGATCAACAAGACCGGGGGCACCGTCGAGGTGTTTGGCAGGAATGTTGAAACCCATGTGTTCGAGGCCAAGCTTGATCTCGGCATCGTGCCTCAGGAAGTCAATTTCAGCCAGTTCGAGAAAGTGCGCGATATTGTCATGACCCAGGCGGGTTATTACGGCCTGCCACGCAAGCTGGCGGCGGAGCGTGCCGAGAAGTACCTGCGCAAGCTGGGACTGTGGGAGAAACGCGACGAGCGTTCACGTTCGCTGTCCGGAGGGATGAAGCGCCGCCTGATGATTGCCCGGGCCCTGGTTCATGAGCCACGGCTGTTAATACTTGACGAACCCACAGCGGGGGTGGATATCGAACTGCGACGCTCGATGTGGGACTTTCTCACTGAGATCAACAGCACCGGTACCACCATTATTCTGACTACTCACTATCTGGAAGAAGCCGAACAGCTGTGTCGCAATATCGCCATCATTGATGAGGGGGAAATTATTGAGAATACCAGCATGAAGCAACTGCTGGCGGAACTCGACACCCAGACGTTTATTCTCGATTTGACCGCATCTCTGGAAGGCGAGCCTGAGCCCGAAATGGCGGATATCCATATCCGCCGGGTTGATGACTACTGCCTGGAAGTAACCATCTCTTCCGGACACGATGTGAACCGCGTGTTCTCCGAGCTGGACAAGCTGGGCATCAAGGTCAACAGCATGCGCAACAAAACCAACCGCCTCGAGCAGCTGTTTTTGTCACGGCTGGCACGCGGCGCACAGCAACTGGACTGACCACTCATGTTTGCCAATCACAAGTTTATTGCGTTCGAAACAATCGTCGTCAAGGAAGTGCGGCGCTTCATGCGAATCTGGATGCAAACCCTGGTACCGCCGGCAATCACCATTGGTCTTTACTTTGTGATTTTTGGCAATCTGGTGGGGCGTCGCATCGGTGACATGGGTGGTTTCGACTACATGGAGTTCATCGTGCCGGGGCTGATCATGATGTCGGTCATTCAGAACTCCTATTCCAACGTGGTCTCGAGCTTTTTCAGTCACAAGTTTCAGCGCAGTGTTGAAGAGTTACTCGTGGCCCCGGTGCCAAATTACGTGATTCTGGCGGGCTTCGTCGTCGGTGGCATGTGCCGCGGCCTGGGGGTCGGGGCAGTGGTCACACTGATGGCCCTGTTTTTTGCGGATCTGCGCATTGAGCATCCGGTGATCACTCTGTCAGTCATTTTGATGACGTCACTGGTGTTTTCCATGGCTGGATTTATCAACGCCGTCTTCGCCAATACCTTTGACGATATCTCCATTATTCCCACCTTCGTGCTGACGCCACTTATCTACCTGGGTGGGGTGTTCTATTCCATCCAGCTGTTGCCGGAATTCTGGCAGTGGGTATCGGGGCTGAATCCGATTTTCTACATGGTCAATACCTTTCGCTACGGCATTCTGGGGACGTCCGATGTCAATGTGTACTGGGCCTTTGTGATCCTCGGTATTTTCAGCGTGGTGCTGTATGGGTCCTGCATCTGGCTGCTGCGTCGCAGCACCGGGCTACGGCACTAGGAGCGCCCATGTCGGTAAATCCACTGGGCGAGAACGTACCCAGCCCCAGCAAGTATGACCCAGGGATTCTGTATCCGATTCCGCGGTGGCCGGCACGCTCGCTGCTGGATATCGATAAAAAACTACCCATGCACGGTCTCGATCACTGGCATGCCTATGAGTTGTCCTGGCTGGACACTCGCGGCAAGCCGCAGGTGGCCATCGGCGAGTTCTTTTTTAATGCCAGTTCGGAGAATATCGTCGAGTCCAAATCTCTGAAACTGTATCTGAACTCCCTCAACCAGGAGCGCTTCGAAAGCCGCGAGGCGCTGGCAGGCATTATCAGCAATGACCTGTCGGCACTGAGCAAATCGCGGGTAACCGTCGAACTCATGAGCCTGGGGCAGGGGGAAGGCGCCAGCGTGGTCCTGCGTGAAGGTAAATCACTGGACGCTCTGGACGTGGAAATCACCGCCTTTCAACCGGACGAGTCCCTGCTGAAAACCCGCAGCGAACCGGCCTTTGATGAACGGGTGTATTCCGATTTGTTCAAATCCAACTGCCCGGTCACCGGCGCCCCGGACTGGGCCAGCGTGGAGATCGAGTACAGCGGCATGCTGATCGACGAAGCCAGCCTGCTGGCATATTTGTGCTCATTCCGTGAGCATCAGGGCTACCACGAAGAGTGTGCCGAACGAATATTTCGCGACCTGTCCCGGATCTGCCAACCCAGCGAACTTTCCCTGAGCATGAACTACCTGCGCCGCGGCGGCCTGGACATCAACGTCTACCGCAGCACCCAGCCGGTGCCCTCAGACCGCGTCAAACGCCGCCTGCTGCGCCAGTAGCAAACTTGTAATCGGCGGTCCGCTAGGCTAGAGTACGCGCGTTTTTTGGTCCGCAAAGCGCAGCGGCGCAGACAGCGCGCAGCGCTGCCCCGCAGGGGTGAAGGTTTCAGCTCAGCTAAAACCTGAATCAATCCCTCTCTCACAGGCGCGCATGCGCGACAACCCCAAGCGCAACGCTGGGCTGGAACAGAATTAGGTGAGGTGTCCGAGTGGCTGAAGGAGCACGCCTGGAAAGTGTGTATACGGAAAGCCGCGTAGCGGCGCAGATGGGGTGCAAAGCACCCCACCCGAAGGGTGAGAAATTGAGCTAAGCTCAATTTCGAATCAAACGTATCGAGGGTTCGAAAGCCGCGCAGCGGCGCAGACAGCGCGTAGCGCTGCCCCGCAGGGGTGAGGGATTTGGCTAAGCCAAATGCCGAATCACTCCCTCTCTCAGGCTCGCGAAGCGAGTCTATCCCAAGCGCAAGGCTTGGCTAGAACAGAATTAGGTGAGGTGTCCGAGTGGCTGAAGGAGCACGCCTGGAAAGTGTGTATACGGAAAGCCGCGTAGCGGCGCAGATGGGGTGCAAAGCACCCCACCCGTAGGGTGAGAAATTGAGCTAAGCTCAATTTCGAATCAAACGTATCGAGGGTTCGACAGCCGCGTAGCGGCGCAGACAGCGCAACGCGCTGCCCCGCAGGGGTGAGGGATTTGGCTAAGCCAAATGCCGAATCACTCCCTCTCTCAGGCTCGCGAAGCGAGCCTATCCCAAGCGCAATGCTTGGCTGGAACAGAATTAGGTGAGGTGTCCGAGTGGCTGAAGGAGCACGCCTGGAAAGTGTGTATACGGAAACGTATCGAGGGTTCGAATCCCTCTCTCACCGCCAATAAATGCAAAAGGGCCCATCGGGCCCTTTTTTATTTACCAATGAGACGACAGGAAAAGCACCCTGCGGCTCACAAGCCACGCCAGCAACCAGGACTCCCAAAGCCCGATATCCACAAAACCCACGCCAAATACCACAATCCCCTTGACCATCCACCACCCCCACTGTGCTATCATCCCCATGGTCCTTGTCGGTCCCCGCGCAATGATAGGTTATGAACCCCGCCAGGCCCGGAAGGGAGCAACGGTAGTAGCTGATTCATGTGCCGTGGTGTGGCTGACAAGGGCTTTATTTTTCGCTGGCAGAAAGCTGGCGCGTCCCGGCCAGCCAGGCTGACTGGAATCACACAGATTTGGCAAGCGAAACGCCACAATGAGCTACCAGGTACTGGCCCGAAAATGGCGACCCAGCAATTTCTCCCAGGTTGCCGGCCAAGCCCATGTGCTCAAATCCCTGATCAATGCGCTGGATAACGAGCGCCTCCATCATGCTTACCTGTTTACCGGCACCCGGGGTGTTGGCAAGACCACACTGGCGCGGATTCTTGCCAAGTGCCTGAACTGCGAGGCTGGCATCAGCTCCACCCCCTGTGAGCAGTGCACCGCCTGTAATGAAATCAACGAGGGCCGCTTTGTTGATTTGATCGAGGTGGATGCAGCATCGCGCACCAAAGTTGATGACACTCGCGAATTACTGGACAACGTCCAGTACTCACCGTCACGAGGCCGCTTCAAGGTGTACCTGATCGACGAGGTGCACATGCTCTCCAACCACAGCTTCAACGCGCTGCTGAAGACCCTGGAAGAGCCGCCTCCCCATGTGAAGTTTTTGTTCGCCACCACCGACCCGCAAAAGTTGCCGGTAACGATCCTGTCCCGCTGCCTGCAGTTCAATCTCAAGAATCTCAGCCCGGAACTGATCGAGAACTACCTGGAGACGATTCTGGGCAAAGAAGACATTGGTTTTGAGAAGGACGCACTGTGGCAGATTGCTGCCGCGGCAGCTGGCAGCATGCGCGACGCCCTGACGTTGGTGGATCAGGCTATCGCCTTCTGCGAAGGGGAGATCCAGACCGACAAGGTCGTCGAAATGCTGGGGGTGCCGCCGCATCAGCAAATCATTGAATTGCTGCGCTCCATGGCTGGGCGCGATGCCCCGGCCGCCCTGGCAATTGTCGCCAGCATGGCCGAGCAGGCGCCGGATTACGGCAATATCCTGGATGGCCTGTTGTCGGCCCTGCACCGTATTGCCCTGGCCCAGGTAGTGCCGGACGCCATTGACAACAGCTTCGGTGATCGCGAGGACATCCGTGAGCTGGCCGCTACGTTCAGTGCCGAAGATATTCAGCTTTACTACCAGATTGGCAGCAAAGGCCGCGACGATTTCCGCTACACCACGGACCTGCGCGCCGCTTTCGAAATGCTGTTAATGCGAATGCTGGTGTTCTCACCGGAATACACAGAGCCTCCGGCGGCAAACGAAGAGCCCTCAGCCAGGAACGAAGAGCCCTCAGCTAGGAACGAAGAGCCCTCAGCGAAAAACGAGGAGCCTTCAGCGGGGAATGAAAAGCCCTCAGCTAGGAACAAAGAGCCCTCAGCGAAAAGAGAAAACTTTTCAGCGACGAACGAAAAGCCTGCAGCGGCAAACGAAAAGCCCGCAGGAAGCACAGCATCTGCGGCCTCGACGGACGAATCTGCCGCAGCCACCAGCAGCGAGCCGGCTACAGAGTCAGCACAGCCGGTGGCGGCGACAGCACCGTCAGCAGGCCCGTCAGAGGCCAGTGCCGCTGACCTAAAAAAAAAGACTGACGCCAGATCAGACGACGCACCCGGGGCAGCACCGGCGGCAGGTGAGCTAAGTGCTCCGGAGCAACAAACGTCAGCAGCGCGAACAACGTCAAAGACACTGGCAGCGTCGGCGTCTGGTGCTGAATGCACAGTTCTGGCTGACATGGATCACGAGCGCTGGCTGGCGCTTTTCCCGCAGTTGAGCGCATCTGGTATCGTGGCCAGCGTGTTGGCTAATTCGGTCTGGGCAGAATGTGAGGGCAGTGGCATCAAGCTGCAGCTGGATCCTTCCCAGAGCGCGGTGTTCAACGATGACCTGCTGCCGAGACTGGAGCAGGTACTGGCCACGCACTTTGGTCACCCGGTGCAGGTCAGCGTGACCATCGCCGAAGCCGACCAGGAAACACCAGCTGCGCTGAGCCAGCGTCAGCGAGAAGAAAATCACCAACTGCTGGTTTCCCGATTCGAGAATGATGACAGTGTGCAGGCACTGCTCAATCGCTTTTCCGGTAAACTCCTGCACGACTCAATAGCGCCGGTTGAAGATTAACGAGGTAAAGGTATGACTGACTTCAACGAACTGATGAACCAGGCAAAACAGCTGCAGGAAAAAATGCAGCAGGCTCAGGAGGATCTGGCCAAGCTCGAGGTTAAGGGCGAGTCCGGAGCCGGGCTGGTTACCGTCAGCATGAACGGTAAGCATGACGTCAAGGCGGTCAAGCTTGCCGATACGCTGCTGGAAGAAGACAAGGAAGTAGTGGAAGACCTAATCGCCGCCGCCGTCAATGACGCGGTGCGCAAGGTAGAAGAAAACAACAGAGAAACCATGAGTGGCATGGCCGGGGGCTTCAATCTGCCCGAAGGTTTCAAGTTTCCATTCTGATCATCACAACGGCTGCCGGGCGAATTTCCCGGCTCTACCCGCTTAGCAGCAAGAAATTATGAACAGCAGTCCATTGATTGATCAGCTTATTGAAGCGTTTCGCTGTTTGCCCAGTGTCGGGCCGAAATCTGCACAGCGTATGACGCTACATTTACTGGAGCGCAACCGGAACGGCGGACAGGCGCTGGCCAGGGCGCTTGAGGAGGCCCTGGCAAAAGTCGGAAACTGCAGTTCCTGTCGCACCCTGACCGAAGAAGCCCAGTGTCGCATTTGTGCCAGCCCGTCCCGTGACCATAGCCTCTGCTGCGTGGTGGAATCCCCGGCGGATATATTTGCCATTGAACAGTCTGGCAGCTATCGCGGTGTATATTTCGTATTAATGGGGCACCTGTCACCTATAGACGGTATTGGGCCCGAGCAGCTGGCCATACCCAGGCTGGTGGACAAGGTTAAAGCCGACAGCGTTCAGGAAGTGATAATTGCCTGCAATCCGACGGTGGAGGGTGATGCCACCGCTTACTATATAGCCGAACAGCTAAAGCCCCTCGGGGTGGTGGTCTCAAGAATTGCCCACGGCGTACCGGTTGGTGGCGAGCTTGAGTATGTCGATGGCGGCACTTTGACGCACGCCTTCAGCGGCCGAAAAGTATTGGAAAGCAGGTAATTCATGACAGATATCGACGCAATGGCGATGCACTGGGTCGATTCGGACCAGGAACTGGCGCGACTCTGTCAGCACTGGCAAAGCCTCGGGCTGCTGGCGCTGGACACCGAGTTTATGCGTACCAGCACCTTTTATCCCAAACTCGGCCTGCTGCAAATCGGTGATGGCGACGCCTGCTATTTGATTGATCCGCTGGCCATCAGCGCCTGGCAGCCGTTGCTGGACTTGTTTGACTCCAACGACATGACGTTCATTGTTCATTCTGCCGGGGAAGACCTGGTTCTGCTCTACACCAGTTTCGGCGTTCTGCCCCGCAACCTGTTCGACACCCAGCTTGCAGCGGCGTTCCTGGGCTATGGTTTCAGTCTCAGCTATCAGGCGCTGGTGTCCACAGAGCTGTCTATTGAAGTGGAAAAAGACGAAACCCGTTCCGACTGGCTGCAGCGCCCGCTTTCCGATGCGCAACTGCGTTACGCCGCCATTGATGTGCGCTACCTGCACGGGCTTTATGCGAGCCTTTCGGAACAGCTTCAAGCAACCCCTAAATACGACTGGTTTGTCGGTGAGTGTCAGCAGCTTCTGGATATCGCTGTCCAGAGTGAGTCCAGCGATCTCTGGGCGCAGTCCTATCGCAACGTCAGCAACGCCTGGCGTCTCGATCAAGCTGGCCTGGAGCGCCTGCAAAGACTGTGTTTCTGGCGAGAAACCCAGGCTCGACGACGGGATAAACCACGCAGCTGGATTGCCAAGGATGCCGAGCTGTTTGCAATCGCCGAGCACATGAAGGGTGATGACTTCAGTACGGAACGCCTGCAGCAGGTGAGGGGAGTCCCTACCGGTCTGTTAAAGCGCCAGGGCGAACGGCTGCTGGATTTCATGCTGGATCCGCCGGCGGAAGTTCAGCAGGCACCTGCTACCGAGGTTACTCCGCCGCTGACCCCGGACCAGCGCAATATACTGAAACGTTGCCAGAGCGCCGCGCGTGCTCGGGCTGAACAATTAGACATGGCGCCTGAATTACTGGCCCGTAAAAAACAGATTCTCGGCTTGCTGGAGAGTTTCAGCCAGAACCAGGAGCTGGCGTGGAGCGGCGACATGGCCGGTTGGCGCAAGCAGGTGCTGCAGGCAGACTTTGAACAAGCGGTGCGGGGCAATCAAGCGTGAACGGCCCGCAACAAGATGCCAGTCAGTCTGCCCGGCGGAAGCGCTTCTGGGAACTGCCGCTGGATGAACTCAACACCGCCGAATGGGAACAGCTGTGCGATGGTTGCGGCCGCTGCTGCCTGAAGAAACTGGAGGACCCGGACAGCGCGGAACTGGCCTGGACCCGGGTAATCTGTCGCTACTACGATCAGCAGCTTGAACAATGTGGCTGCTACCAGGAGCGCACCCGGCTGGTGCCCGAGTGTCTTGATGTGCGCCGCATGGAGCTGCAGGAAAATTTACACTGGATGCCCGCCACCTGTGCCTATCGCCTGCGGGCAGAGGGTAAGCCATTGTATGACTGGCACCCGCTGCTGGCGGGCTCTCACGACGCCATGCAGGCAGCGGGTATCAGTGTGACAGGACAAGTATTGTCCGAAGACCACGTGCATCCGGATGGTCTGGACGAACACCTCATCCGCTGGGTGACAAGTTAATGGAAGCGAGTCACAATTTTTTTCTGATCTGGGCGGTTTACTTACTGGCCAGTGCGGTGTTTTACACAATCTACTGGCGACTGACTGCATTCCGTCGGCGACTGTGGCTCAGCTACTCCCTGCGCGCGATGATGGCCGCATTGATCCTGACCCCCTGGTATGCCAATACCCAGGATGCGGTGCTGGCACCGGCGCTAATGGTCACCACCCTGGATGCCATTACTATCGGTACGGATGCCGCGGTGCGAGCCCTGGTGCCCCTGGCGCTGGCGCTGCTCGGCGCAGAAGTCCTGGCCAGTCTTGTCTGGTTTGCCAGAATTAGAAGCAAATAATAAGCAAAAACAGCAGCATAACGACTGCAATTAATGCAAAATAACCGTCCTGTATCGGTACCGGACTGGTCTCGCCTGAATTTTTCTGCTTGAATTTGCCGTCTTGCCGGGCGCGAGCCTGGATCAACAAAGCGGCTTAAAAAGGTCCGGAAAACAAAAGCTTAGCATTCTGCACAGACGAGGTTCGTTATGGGTCATTTCACTGCGCTGGTTTTCATCATGATTCTGGTGGGCGCCGCTGGAGGCGTCATCAACTACTACACAGTCTCCGCCCGGCGGCAGTCCGACACCAATCTGCTGATTCGCTTCAGTCTGATGGGGATATTTGTCACTTTTCTGGTGCCGTTTATTCTCAATGTGTTCGGTAGCACGCTGATTGTAGAAAGCGAGGGCGATCCGGCCAATATGCTGAACTACGTGGCGATTTGCCTGGCGGTGGCGATCTCGCCGCGATTCTTCATGACCAATGTCTCCGACAATGTCCTGGCGGAAACGCGAGCCACAGCCGACAAGGTGGACTTGTTGCAGTATCAGATTCGCCAGCTACAGGAAGAACTATTGCCGCTGATTGATACTGAAACCGAAGATGACACGCTAGCCGAGGTAGCCCTGCTGGAAGCGCCGAATCCGGACGAACTGGATACCACCTCGTCAAAAGTGCTCAAAACCCTGGGCTGTGGCCGGTTTATTTACCGCTCGCTGACCGGGCTTTGCCGCGAGGCGGACACCGACGAAAGCACCATGGTGAAGACCCTGGGCTTTTTGACTTTGAAGTCCCTCGCAGGCAAGGTAGGTGGCCGCAAAGGGGTGCGCTGGTACATTACCGAGCGTGGCCGACAGCTGATCGAGGCCAGTGCCTGATCCGGCAGCCTTGAATTAACCTCGAAGCGATTCAAATCCGAAGCGCCGGCAGGGAACGCCCGGCGCTTCACTCTATATGCAACCCAAGGCATGCCCCGAGTGCCGCTGTCCAGACGGCCCGGGCAGCGTCCTAGCTGACAGTAACTGGAACTAGCCATGCAATTTACCGGTACCGAACAATACGTCGCCACAAGTGAACTACAGCTGGCGGTGAATGCCGCCATCACCCTGCAAAAACCACTGCTTATCAAGGGCGAGCCGGGCACGGGTAAAACCATGCTGGCGGAACAGATTGCCCAGGCCCTGAATCTGCCGCTTATCCAATGGCACATCAAGTCCACCACCAAGGCGCAGCAAGGTTTGTACGAGTACGACGCTGTGTCCCGGCTGCGGGACTCGCAACTCGGCGATAACAAGGTTCACGACATTGGTAACTACATCCTGCGCGGCAAGATCTGGCAGGCATTTGAGTCAGATCAGCAGACGGTGCTGCTAATTGACGAAATTGACAAGGCCGATATCGAGTTTCCCAACGACCTGCTACTGGAGCTGGACAAGATGGAATTCTTTGTCTACGAGACCAAGCAGGTGGTCAAGGCGAGGACCCGTCCCATCATTGTTATTACCAGCAATAACGAAAAAGAGCTTCCTGACGCTTTTCTGCGGCGCTGCTTTTTTCACTATATCGAGTTTCCTGATGCACAAACCATGGAGAAAATCGTCGATGTGCATTATCCGGACATCAAGAAAGAACTGGTGCGGCAGGCGATGGATGTCTTCTTTGATGTGCGCAAGGTTCCGGGGCTGAAGAAAAAGCCTTCTACCTCCGAGCTCATTGACTGGCTGAAGTTGCTCATGGCAGATGACATTCCCGAAGACGTACTCAAAAATCACGACAGCAAGAACGCCATCCCACCGCTCTATGGTGCGCTGCTGAAAAACGAACAGGATGTGCATCTACTGGAAAAACTGGCGTTCATGCACCGGGCTAATCGCTGATGCTGATTAATTTTTTCATGACCCTCAGGCAGGAGCGGCTGCCGGTGACTTTCACCGAGCTGTTTACGCTGCTTGAGTGCCTGAAAAAAGAAGTAATTTTTGCCAGCGTCGATGATTTTTATTATCTGTCCCGTATGTGCATGGTCAAGGACGAAAAGAACTTCGATAAATTTGATCGCGCGTTCGCCCGCTATTTTGAACAGGTAGAACTGCTCGACGATTTGTCGCAGCTTGAAATCCCCGAGGAATGGCTGCGCCGCGAATTTGAGGCCATGCTCAGCGAGGAAGAAAAGGCCAAAATTGAAGCTATGGGTGGTCTGGACAAACTCATGGAAGAGTTTCGCAAGCGCATGGAAGAACAAAGCAAGCGGCACCAGGGTGGCAACAAGTGGATCGGCACCGGCGGCACCTCGCCATTTGGCGCCTATGGCTACAATCCCCAGGGGATTCGTATTGGCCAGCAGGAAGGGCGCAACCAAAAGGCCGCCAAGGTTTGGGACCAGCGCAAGTTTCGAGACCTGGATGATTCGGTAGAAATCGGTACCCGCAATATCAAGATGGCGTTGCGGCGACTGCGCAAGTTTGCCCGCACCGGCGCCGATGAAGAGCTGGATCTGGACGACACCATTTCATCTACAGCGAAAAACGCCGGGTTGCTGGACATCAAGATGGTGCCCGAGCGGCATAACGCGGTAAAAGTGCTGCTGTTCTTTGATGTCGGCGGATCCATGGACCCGCATGTCAGGACCTGTGAGGAGCTGTTTTCGGCAGCGCGTTCGGAGTTCAAGCATCTCAAGTATTTCTACTTTCACAACTTCCTGTATGAGTCGGTGTGGACCAAAAGCCGTCGCCGACATGCGGAAACCACCTCGACCTGGGACATACTGCACAAGTACAGCAAAGACTATAAGGTGATTTTTATCGGCGACGCGACCATGGCACCCTATGAAATCACCCATGTTGGCGGCAGCATTGAGCACTATAATGAAGAAGCGGGCGCGGTGTGGATGTCCCGAGTCGCCGAGACCTTCGAGCATCTGGTATGGATCAACCCGACACCCAAAGAATATTGGGAACACAGCTATTCCATTGATCTGGTTCGCGAGATAACGGAAGACCGGATGTTTCCACTGTCGGTCAAAGGCCTGGAAGACGCCATGGCGCTATTAACGAAGTGACAACAGATGAGCAGGTAACAACAGACAACCAGTTAGCAAGCAAGCAAACATCGCAACATCCAAGACCTAACGTCCGGGATGCCAACAGGCTGCCCGGCTTCACCCTGAACAAGAGCAGTCCGAATGATCGAACCATTAGCCGCGGAGCTTCGCCCGGAAAATTTTCCTTCCCTTAATGATGTAATTGACCATATCGCTCGGGAACACGCTGATTTCCCAGCCTATACCTGTCTCGGCAAGACCCTTTCCTATGGTGAGATCAATGAACTGGCGGAGCGTTTCGCGGCCTGGTTGCGACAGCAACCCAATCTGCAGCAGGGCGACCGGATTGCTATCCAGCTGCCCAATGTATTGCAGTTTCCCATTGCCCTGTATGGCGCCGTGAAGGCCGGTCTGGTGGTGGTTAACACCAACCCGTTGTACACACCTCCGGAAATGCATCATCAGTTCGTCGACAGCCAGGTCAAGGCGATTGTCATCCTGGACAGCATGTGCAGCAAGTTGGAAGCCATTCTTGCCAGCACTTCTATTGAGACGGTTGTCGTGGCGCATCTGGGAGACATGCATCCCGCGCCCAAACGCCAGCTGCTTGGCTTTGCCGCCCGTTACATCAAGCGCATGGTGCCGCCTTACCAGCTACCCAATGCCGTATCTTTTCTCGATACCTTGCAGACCCTCCCGGAGGAAAATCCCGCAAGACCCGAGTTTCGGGACGACGATGTGGCCTTGCTGTTGTACACCGGAGGCACCACCGGTGTCGCCAAAGGGGCAATGATCAGTCACCGTAATCTGGTATCGAATATGATGCAGCTGCGTGCCCGCTGCCTGCTGATCATGGATGACCAGGCGGAAATTATTGGTGCGCCGCTGCCGCTTTATCACAGCTACGCATTCCTGCTGCACTGCCTGGCCATGCCGTTTGCCGGCATTCACAATGTGCTGGTGCCAGACCCCCGCAATATCAAGTCCCTGGTCAAACTGTTCCGTCAATACCGCTTCAGCGGATTTGTGGGAATTAACACCTTATACCTGGCATTGTTGCGTCATCCCGGCTTTGCCAACCTGGATCTTTCAAACCTGAAGTTTTCCGGCGCGGGTGGCATGGCAATGTCCACCTCGGTTAGCAAGGAATGGCAGGAGGTAACCGGCTGCGAGGTGATTGAAGGATACGGTCTTACCGAGTGTTCGCCGGTTGTTGCGGTGAATCTGCCAGGGAAAGTGAAACATGGCACCGTAGGTCCACTGGTGCCGGAAACCGAAGCGCGGCTGGTCGATGAGAACGGCCAGGATGTGGATGCCGGAGAACGTGGCGAGCTGTGGGTGAAAGGGCCGCAGGTCATGCTGGGCTATTGGCAGAATGCCAAGGCCAATCGCGAGATACTCACCGATGATAGGTGGCTTAAAACCGGCGACTACGCCGAGATCGATGATGACAATTACATTCGGATCGTCGATCGCAAGAAAGACATGATTCTGGTTTCCGGTTTCAACGTATTTCCCAATGAAGTCGAAGACTGGGTGAATCAGCACCCCGGGGTGCTGGAGTCCGGTGCAGTGGGTTTCAAGAGTGAGCGCACCGGTGAGGCGATCCGCCTGTTCGTAGTACGTCGCGACATGAAACTGACTGAAAAGGATGTGATTAAGCACAGCAAGGCTGGATTAACTGCCTACAAGGTACCCAAGGAGGTCGTGTTCGTAAACGATCTGCCAAAATCAAATGTCGGGAAAATCCTGCGCAAGGAACTGCGCCCCTGAACCCACTTATCGGGCGCCCTGGCGCCATCTGTAAGCAGCTAGACTGGAAACCGTGAGCGATAACCTGGAAGCAGAACTGGTGCACTGTCAGATTGCTGACGAGTACCGTTTGCGTCGGCAATTGCGCAAGCTGGAGCGTCTAGAGGGCAATGCTGGGAAAAACCAGAAAGCCGGCAAGAACCCAAAGCTGGCCCAGGATCTGGCCAGGCTGGAGCAAGCGATTTCCCGTTCCCGCGATCAGGTCGCGCAACGCGACGCGGCGATTCCCCAGGTCATCAACTTCCCTGAACAGCTGCCGGTCAGTCAGCAGGCAGACAAGATCAAGTCGCTACTGGCGCAACACCAGGTATTGGTAGTGGCGGGGGATACCGGCTCGGGCAAAACCACCCAGCTTCCGAAACTCTGCCTGGCTGCCGGTCTTGGGCGCCGCGGCCTCATTGGTCACACTCAGCCACGTCGTCTCGCCGCGGTCTCCGTCGCTAACCGTATTGCCGAAGAGCTGGGCACTGAAACCGGTGCCGGCGTGGCTTACCAGGTTCGCTTTAATGAGAAGCAGTCACCCAGCAGCTACCTGAAGGTGATGACCGACGGTATCCTGCTGGCTGAAATCCAGCAGGACCGGTTCCTGAATCGCTACGAAGTACTGATCGTCGATGAGGCACATGAGCGCTCGCTGAACATCGACTTCCTGCTGGGATTTCTCAAACAGCTGCTTGCCCGCCGCAAGGATCTGAAGCTGATCATCACCTCGGCCACTATTGATGTTGAGAAGTTTGCGCGGCATTTCTCGGATGCTCCCATTGTCGAAGTTGCGGGCCGTACCTATCCGGTGGAAGTGCGCTACGAACCGATTGCGGCCGACCGCGACTCATCCGCCAGCGATGTCCAGGCTGAGGTGATCAGCGACAGCGTTCGCCAGATTCTCGGTGAACACAAGCAGGGGCGGGGTGGAGATATCCTGGTGTTTCTCAGCGGTGAGCGGGAAATCCGTGAGACTGCCCAGCTGTTGCGAAAACAGCGGCTGCCTCGGCTGGAAATTCTGCCACTTTATGCACGACTTCGGCAAAGTGAGCAAACCCGGATATTTCAGCCCCATAAAGGCGTACGGGTCGTGCTGGCCACCAATGTCGCGGAAACCTCGCTGACGGTACCCGGCATCAACTATGTGATCGACACCGGACTGGCCAGAATCAGCCGCTACAGCCTGCAGAGCAAAGTGCAGCGCCTGCCTATCGAGCCAATATCCCAGGCCAGTGCAAATCAGCGCAAGGGGCGCTGCGGGCGCCTCGCGGACGGCATCTGTATCCGCCTGTACAGCGAAGCCGATTTCCAGTCGCGACCGGAATTCACCGATCCGGAGATCCGGCGCACGAATCTGGGGTCCGTGATCCTGCGCATGAAGCATCTGCGTCTGGGCGAGCCCGTGTCCTTTCCCTTTATTGAGCCACCTGAATCCAGAGCGATCAGCGAAGGCATCAAACTGCTGATCGAGCTTGACGCTCTTGATGCGCAGCAACAGTTGACTGCTGCTGGCAAACAGATGGCGGCCTTGCCGGTAGACCCCCGACTGGCGCGCATGCTGATCACGGCGGCCGCCGAGCATTGCCTGGCCGAACTGCTGATTATCGTCAGCGTACTGAGTATTCAGGACCCGCGTGAGATAGGTGCGGATAACCGTCAGCTGGCGGCACAGAAGCTGGAACAATTTGATCATCCCGACTCGGATTTTCTTACCCTGGTCAATCTCTGGCATGACTATGAAAAGCGCCGTCAGCAACTCAACCAGAATCAATTGCGCAAATACTGCAAAGCGCATTTTCTGTCTTTTATGCGGATGCGCGAATGGCGGGAAGTGCATCGCCAACTGCTGCTTTCCTGTCAGCAGCTGGGGTTGCGTCTTAACCAGGCGCCTGGCAGCTACGAGCAGGTTCATCGCAGCATCATCAGCGGCTCTTTGAACCAGATTGCCTGCCGCCAGGAAGGCAAGATCTACCTGGGTAATCGAAATCGCAAGTTTACGCTGTTTCCCGGATCCATCCTGAGCCGCCAGTCCGCACGCTGGATTGTGACCGGTGAACTTATAGAAACCACCCAGACGTTTGCCACCATGGCGGCGAGTATTCAGCCGGAATGGGTCGAGCAAATGGCCCTGCACCTGGTCAAGCGTGAGCATTACCAGCCCCACTGGAGCAAGAAGCGCCAGGAGGTGTTGGCCTATGAAAAGGTCCAGCTCTACGGCATTACCCTGTTGGATAAAGTGCCGGTGAGCTACGGCAAACTCGACCCGCAGGTGAGTCGTGAGATTTTCATTCGTGATGGGCTGGCTGGCGAGGAGATCTCGACCCGCGGCAGTTTCTTCAAGAAGAACAAGCGTTTGTTGGGAGACCTGGCCCGCGAAGAAGAAAAGATAAGGCGGCCTGAACACATCGTTTCCGAACGTGATGTGGTGCAGTTCTACGAGCGCAATCTGCCGGCAGATATCTATTCGACCCGGACTCTGGATGCCTGGCTTAAAAAAGCCGGTAAGGAGTGCGACGAGCAGCTCACCATGACCCGGGAAAAGCTGCTGGGGGACAAGGCAGGGCAGGCCGATAGCGGTGATTTTCCCGATCAGGTGCCGATGCAGAAGAATCGGCTCAAGATTGACTATGTGTTCGATCCCGGGGCAGCGCGCGATGGCGCCACCATTGAAGTCCCGAAAGAGATTCTTGCCCAGCTTACCCAGGCAGATATCGACTGGGCGGTTCCCGGCATCATGCGCGAGAAATGTATTGCCTTGATCAAGGGCTTACCAAAAGCCACACGTAAAAATTTCATCCCGGTAAGCGGCTTTGTCGATGAGGTGATGGCGGCGATGAGCAGTCAGGACGGGGATTTGATTGAAGCCCTGCTGGCGCAGATTCGCATCAGGAAACAGCTGGTCCTGAGCCGGGCCGATTTCAGCGGCGCCGAACTGCCCCGCCATTTGCTTGCCAAAATAAGGGTCGTGGATGCGGCCGGGAAGGAAGTGGATTTTGGCGCCGACCTGGCGGCGCTACAGAAACAATATGGCGAGCGTAATGCCGGGCCGGGTAATGCGCCGCGCTATGGTCACGATCTGGAGAAACAAGGGCTGAAGGATTTCGATCTGGAGCTCTTGCCGGAACAGGTCACTATTGGCGATGACCTGGTGCTGGTGCGCTATCCGGCTCTGGTGGATGCCGGGGAACACGTCAATCTGCAGCTGTTTGCAGATCCGGTGGAAGCGGCACGGACCATGGCGGCAGGTCTGATCAGGCTATACATGCTGCGCAGCGTGCAGCAGCGCAATATGCTGCGCAAGCAGTTTAACAATTTACAGAAAAAGCACGCGCTGGTGATTCCAGTCACACTCAAAAACTTCCCGGATGATGCAGTCTACGCATGTTATCGGGAAGCCTTTATGACTGCGGATCACACACCGCGCAGCCGTGAAGAATTTGACGCCACCCTGCAGCGGGGCAAGAGTGAGCTGCACCGGGTAGGTATGCGATTGGAGCAGCTGATGGAACGGGTGCTCAAGGAGCAGTGGCAGATTCGCTCGCGGCTTGCAGACCTGGAAAGTAACCAGGATAGCGTCCTGGATTACCTGCGCGAGGATATCAATGCGCAACTGGACAATCTGCTGTACGCGAATGTGCTAAGGGACACGCCGTTGGTATGGCTGGAGGAGTACCCGCGCTATCTGCAGGCGGTCAATCTGCGGCTCGACAAGGCGCCATTTGTCGGGCCTCGAGACCAACCGAATACGGAAGAACTGCAGTCCCTTTGGCAGCGTTACCGCGAGCGCCATGACGCCCTTCAGCTCCAGAAACCCGTGGAACTGACCCATATTCGCTGGTTGCTGGAAGAATACCGGGTCTCACTGTTTGCCCAGCAGCTAGGTACCCGGGAGCCGGTTTCCGCCAAGCGACTGGACAAGGCTTTTGCGGCACTGGAACAGTAGAACATCGCGTTGTTCCCCGGTCAGGCGCTCTAACTGCGGCAGTATTGGGGATAAAAAACGGCAGAAATATGCCCGATTCTTACCGCACGCAGATACTGAATAGCGTTATCCTGAGGCGTGTTGACTTGCTTACAGCAGAGGCGCACAGTTCCCTCACAAGCCGGGGGATTAACCGGCTGTTCACTGCTGTCCACATCTTCATGCTGGAGTGATTCGTTGATCAATCTCGCCCAATACCGCTACTTCTGGCTAGGCTGCGTGCTGTTTCTGGCACCGGTGATTGCCCATGGGCAGACCAACGATCCGTGGCGAGAAACCAATGAGCGGATTTTCGCTTTTAACGATTTCTTCGATCAGTTATTGGTACGTCCGGTGGCGAACACCTACACCGTTGTCTTACCGCGTTTCGCCCGTCAGGGCATCGGCAATTTCTTCAGCAACCTCAACGACATCAACGTGTTCGTAAACGATCTGTTGCAGCTGAAGCTCGATGCGGCACTGTCAGATTCTGGTCGGTTTTTCATCAATTCCACACTCGGTGTGGTGGGCTTTGTTGACGTTGCCAGCGGCATGGGCCTGAGAAAAAACGAAGAAGACTTTGGCCAGACCCTGGGCGTCTGGGGAATTCAAAGCGGCCCCTATGTGGTCCTGCCGGTATTTGGATCCAGTAACGTGCGTGACTCCTTTGGTCTGGTCCTGGATACGCTTTTCAATCCAATCCAGTATCACGATGACAGTGAAGTTCGCCTGGGACTGTTCGTGCTTCAGGAAACCGACACGCGCGCGTCATTGTTGTCCATGGATGAACTGGTCACCGGTAATCGTTACCTGTTCTTCAGGGAGGCCTATGTCCAGCGGCGAGAATACCTGGTGAATGATGGACAGATAGATGACGAATTCGCTGATTTCGGCGATTTCTAGACAGACGTGGCACGTTACTACTGGTCGCGAACCTTCAGTTTGGTGCGAATAAAGTCGCTGTGGGACACATAAATGAGTTCCGCCACACGGCGAATCAGATGTTCCTCGTATTTGTCCAGCTGCTCATCAGAGAACGCGATGCGCCACATATTCTCGATCAGATCGCATTTCTTGTCGTAGTCGAAGTTGTCATTGATCAACCGCGTAAACTCATACAGTGACGTAGCCTCCTTGGCCTGCTGCTCCGCCAGTTCAGCAAGCTCATGCAGGTCCGTATCGGAAACATTGAGACTGCCCTGAAGTACTTCCAGCAGCTCCTCAGACTCACGCTCATCGAGTTGGTGATCGGAGTTGACTACCTCGATCAACAGGGCCGCACAGGCCAGATTGGTTTTCTCCTGAATCGTTGTGGGATCTTCCTCTGGTGTGGCGAGACGAGATTCGAAAAATGACTTGATTGAGTTAATCATAGTGAGTCCGTTTTGGTTACCGGTGATACATACCCTAAGGCATCTGTTAGCACACTTATGCCGGCGCCAGGCTTGTGGCTGTTTTCACTGAGATGACGGCGAAACTGTTTGCCACCGGCCTGGCCCTTGAACAGCCCCAACAAATGTCGGGTCATATGGTTCAGTGGCGTGCCCCGGGACAGTTCGGCCTCCATGTACGGCAAGTAAGCCAGAATACAGTCGGCGCGACTGCGCCCGGAGTCTGGCTCATCAAAATACAGCGCGTCCACCTGATGCAGGATAAACGGGTTCTGATACGCCTCGCGACCCAGCATTACACCATCAACGCTGGTGAGCAACTCTGAAGCCAGTGCTAGGTCGGTGATACCGCCGTTGATAACAATGGTCAGCTTGGGAAAGGCGTTCTTGACAGCAAACACCCGCTCATAGTCCAGCGGCGGAATTTCGCGGTTTTCCTTCGGGCTGAGTCCCTGCAGGATGGCCTTGCGGGCGTGGATAATGAAGACCTGGCAGCCAGCCCCGGAAACCGTGTCGATGAAGTCCATCAGGTGCTGCTCGCTATCCATGTCGTCAATACCGATGCGACATTTAACGGTCACTTCCACTTGCACGGCAGCGCGCATCGCCGCCACGCAATCGGCGACAACCTGGGGGGTTGCCATCAGACAGGCGCCAAATGCCCCTGATTGCACCCGATCACTGGGGCAGCCGACATTCAGGTTGATTTCATCATAGCCTGATTGCTCGCCCATTTTTGCAGCCTCGACCAATTGCTCCGGGTCACTCCCGCCCAGTTGCAAAGCCACCGGATGTTCCTGCTCATGGTATTGCAGCAAATAGTCCGAATCACCGTGTACCAATGCCGCACTGGTCACCATCTCCGTGTACAGCAGCGCACGGCGACTGATCTGGCGCAGGAACATGCGATCATGACGATCGGTCCAGTCCATCATCGGGGCGACGCAGAATGTGTGATCAGTAGACATAGGCAATGGCGTACGCGGTCAGTATCAATCAGGCCTGGCTGGTGGGCTGCAGTTTGTAGCGAATGGCAGTTGCCAAGTCAAGGTGCCTGACCATGGGAAATGACTGCTGATCGCGTATAATCGTGACCGCTGTGCCCTGCGTAGCTGTGCCAGCGCCTGGCTCCACTATTTTCACCCTCGCTGATTCTGAAGATTGCTATGACCACTATCCGTACTCGCGTTGCCCCATCTCCCACCGGTGATCCCCATGTGGGCACCGCTTATATTGCGCTGTTCAATCGCGCCTTCGCCCGCCAGCACGGTGGCCAGTTCATCCTGCGAGTAGAAGATACCGATCAGGCACGCAGTACCCGGGAGTCGGAAGACTATATTCTCGAGTCGCTGCGCTGGTTGGGCCTGGACTGGGACGAGGGCCCGGATTGTGGCGGTGAATTTGGCCCTTACCGGCAAAGCGAACGCAGCAGCCTCTATCAGGAGCACATCCAGCAGCTGCTGGACAAGGGGCATGCGTTCCATTGTTTTTGCAGCGCCGAGCGCCTCGATCAGGTGCGCCGTGAGCAAATGCAGGACAAGCAACAGCTTGGCTACGATGGCCATTGTCTGGCGCTGTCGGCGGAAGAAGTACAACAGCGACTGGCTGCGAATGAAGAGCATGTGATTCGCATGAAAATCCCGGAGCAGGGCGAGTGTGTATTCCACGACTTGCTGCGCGGCGAAGTACGCATCAGCTGGTCACAAGTTGATATGCAGGTACTGATGAAATCCGATGGCCTGCCAACCTACCACTTTGCCAATGTAGTGGATGATCACCTGATGCAGATCAGCCACGTGATTCGCGGCGAGGAATGGATTAATTCGGTTCCCAAACACGTCCTGCTCTACCAGTACTTTGACTGGCAGGCGCCGGTGTTTTGTCACATGCCGCTGCTGCGCAACCCGGACAAGAGCAAGCTGAGCAAGCGCAAGAATCCCACCAGCATCGGCTACTATCAGGACATGGGCTACTTGCCGCAGGCACTGGTGAACTACCTGGGCATGATGGGCTGGACCATGCCCTCGGGCGAAGAAAAGTTTTCTATAGATGAGATGATCGGCGCATTCGATATCGAACGGGTGTCACTGGGTGGGCCGATCTTTGACATCGAAAAACTGAACTGGCTCAACGGTAAATATCTGCGTGAGGATCTTGATGATCAACAGTTTGCCGCAGCCTATGCGCAGTGGGCATTCGCGCCGGAGCGTGTGGCGCAGATGGTGCCGCTCATCAAACAGCGAGTTGAACGCTTCAGCGACGTGGCGGAGATCGGCAATCTGTTTGTAGCCGGGATCATACCGTTGACCGCCGAGCAGTTTGCCCACAAAAAGCTGGAGCAGAACGACTGCCTGCGGATTCTGCAGTTTTCCCTGTGGCGACTGGAGCAACAGCCGGCGTTGAGCCGGGAAACAGTAGAGCAAACCGTGCAGGGACTGGCGGCCGAGATGGAATTGAAGATTCGTGACTTCCTGTTTCCGCTGTTTGTGGCCATGAGCGGCAAGGCGGTGTCTGTTTCGGTGATTGAATCCATCAGCATCCTGGGGCTGGATATCAGCCGCGCCCGGATTCGTCATGCCATCGATGCGCTCGGCGGCATTTCCAAAAAGCAGGCCAAGAACCTGGAAAAAGAGTTCCAGGCGCTGGGCTGATCGGGGGTCGGGCCGTGTTGACGGTGTGTCTTGAAGCACCCGGTCTCCTCCGGGGCCGCTCATCTTCGCAATCAGTTTCAAACCAAGCCGCCAAGCATTGCCCGAAGCCGCGCAGTTTGATTGACAGGGTGGGTGGGTGTGCTTAGAATGCGCCTTCTTTTGAGACCACGTCTCGTGGGGCCTTAGCTCAGCTGGGAGAGCGCAACACTGGCAGTGTTGAGGTCACCGGTTCGATCCCGGTAGGCTCCACCATTTTCTTCCCCGTTCGACCGTTCCGCACATCAGTTTTCCGCCCCCCAGAACCAACAGAACCCACGACTGTGGGTTCTGTAAGTGTTGCCTGTGCTGCGATTTACTTGGTTGGGTAGTCGCGCTGGGTATGGCCTTTATACAGCTGACGCGGGCGACCGATTCGATAACCGGTGCTGAGCATCTCATGCCAGTGAGCAATCCAGCCGGGTGTGCGGCCGGTGGCAAAAATCACGGTAAACAGGCTGGTGGGAATACCCATCGCCTTGAGAATAATTCCGGAATAGAAATCCACATTCGGGAACAGCTTGCGCTCAATGAAGTATTCGTCCTCCAGGGCGATCTGCTCCAGCTTCTTGGCAATGCGGAACAGGGGATCGTTCAAGCTGCCCAGCTCATCCAGCACTTCATCACAGATGCCGCGAATCACGGTGGCGCGCGGATCGTGGTTTTTGTAAACCCGATGACCGAAGCCCATCAGGCGGAACGGATCATCCTTGTCCTTGGCGCGCTTGATGAACTCCTCAATGCGCGATTCGTCACCAATCTGGTTCAGCATGCGTAGCACTGCTTCATTGGCGCCGCCGTGGGCAGGCCCCCACAAGGCAGCGATGCCTGAGGCGATGCAGGCGTAAGGGTTGGCACCCGTTGAACCAGCCAGGCGCACAGTTGAGGTGGAGGCGTTCTGTTCGTGGTCGGCGTGGAGCAGGAACAGGGTGTCCATGGCCTTGGCCAGTACCGGGCTCACCTTGGGCGGATCGCAGGGCGTGCCAAAGGTCATGTGCAGGAAGTTTTCAGCCAGGCTCATGTCGTTATGAGGGTACATAAAGGGCTGGCCTATGCCGTATTTGTAGCACATTGCTGCCAGTGTCGGCATTTTCGCAATGACACGGTGAGCCGCCAGGATACGATGCTCCGGATTTTCGATGTTGGTGGAGTCGTGGTAGAACGCAGACAGCCCGGCAACCGTGCTGCAGAGCATGGCCATGGGATGCGCGCCACGCGGGAATCCCCAGAAGAACTGGCGAATCCCCTCATCGATCATGGTGTGATAGCGAATGGAGTTTTCGAACTCCGCGAACTCCGAAGCGCTGGGTAATTCACCGTGCAGCAGCAGATAGCAGGTTTCCAGGAAGTTGGAATGCTCGGCCAGTTGCTGGATCGGGTAGCCGCGGTGCAACAGGACGCCTTCGCCGCCGTCGATATAGGTAATTTCGGATTCGCACGAAGCGGTGGAAACGAATCCCGGGTCATAGGTAAAAACACCTTCTTTTACCAGGCCGCGAACATCGACCACGTCCGGTCCAGTGCTTCCTTCATAGACGGGCAGGTCAACCGCACTGTCTTTCCCGTCAATGCTTAACTGGGCCTTTCTTTCACTCATGCCAGACTCCTGAAAACTGATCTACTTTGGGGGTAATAATGACTAGAAAATCAACTGTTTAAGCTTTTATAGGCTTGTCCACATCCGGGGCCTGGCCAGTGCTTTTACAGGGAGCGGGAAGCATAGGTAGTTGGCCCTGCTGTTGTCAAATGTTTGTCGTTCCCCGCACCCGCGTTCGCCTGGCCGTTGGACGCTTGCAAAGGGGGGGCTGAATGCAACGAAAATTGTGCTTGTGTTAACCGGGTTTACAAGGCGATTATCCGGTTTTCCCGGGTCAGTTTGATGACCGAATGCCGGACCGAAAACGTAGCTGACAAAATATTGTCAGTATTCACCCCGGCAAGCCCGCATTTATTGTAATTGCGGGCGCTGCACCGTATACTCGTGCGCGTTTGAACCCACCAATTTATGTAAGTATTTCAACCAGTTTGCGTGATTTTTGTTCAAACTGTGAGGCGCAGGGTGCGGCTCATATCGAGTCATTCATCGGCTACTGGAAACAGCGTATTGTGAAAGACAACAGACCCGTCAACCTCAACCTCTTCGCCTTCAAATTCCCGCTCCCGGCAATCACCTCTATCCTGCACCGGATTTCCGGCGTCATTTTGTTCCTGGGAACCGCTGCCTTGCTCTATCTGCTGGAGCTTTCCCTGCGCTCGCCGGCAGGGTTTCAGCAAGCGGCCGACCTGCTGGACGCGCCACTGATCAAGCTGGTGCTGTGGGCCATTCTTGCCGGCCTGATGTACCACCTGATCGCTGGTATCAAGCATTTGATCATGGACATGGGAGTTGGAGAAACCAAACAGGGTGGCAAGACCGGCGCGGTAATTACCATCGTCCTGTCGGTAGTCGCCATTGCCGCCACAGGAGTCTGGGTATGGTAACCAACGCCACCAATCTAAGTCGCTCCGGTCTGTCTGACTGGATCATTCAACGCTTCAGTGCCGTGCTGCTTGGCTCCTACACCATTTTTCTGCTGGTCTGGTTCCTGCTGCACCCGGATCTCGACTACCAGCAGTGGCGTGCGCTGTTCGATGCCACCGCCATGCGCCTGTTCAGCCTGATTACACTGGCAGCGCTCTGCGGCCATGCCTGGATCGGCATGTGGACCGTGGGCACTGATTATTTAACCCCCAGCCATGCCGGCAGCAACGCCACGGCAATCCGACTTGTTTACCAGGCCGGTTGCGTGTTGTTGATCGCGGTTTATCTGCTGTGGGGCATCGAAATTTTTTGGGGTAGCTAGATGGCAGGTCTTCGCAAGATTTCATTTGATGCAGTAATCGTCGGCGGCGGTGGCTCCGGCTTGCGCTCCGCACTGCAGTTATCGCAGTCGGGCTATAAAACGGCCTGCATTAGCAAGGTATTCCCAACCCGCTCGCACACGGTCTCTGCCCAGGGCGGCATCACCTGTGCCATTGCCAGTGACGATCCGGACGATGATTGGCGTTGGCACATGTATGACACCGTCAAGGGGTCGGACTATATCGGCGACCAGGACGCGATCGAGTACATGTGCAGTGAGGGTCCCCAGGCGGTGTTTGAGCTTGAGCACATGGGCCTGCCATTTTCGCGAACCGAAAGCGGCCGCATCTACCAGCGTCCATTCGGAGGCCAGTCCAAGAATTTCGGCAAGGGTGGCCAGGCTGCCCGCACCTGCGCAGCGGCCGACCGTACCGGCCACGCCATGCTGCACACGCTTTACCAGGGCAATGTACGCAACGACACTGTTTTCCTGAACGAGTGGTTTGCGGTCGACCTCGTGAAAAACCAGGATGGTGTCGTAGTAGGAATAGTGGCGCTGTGTATCGAAACCGGTGAAACCGTGTTTATTGAAAGCAAGGCCACGGTCCTGGCAACCGGGGGCGGGGGGCGCATTTATGCCTCGACGACTAACGCCCACATCAATACCGGCGATGGTATTGGTATGGCGACCCGGGCCGGTTTTCCGGTGCAGGACATGGAAATGTGGCAGTTTCACCCCACTGGCATCTACGGTGCCGGCTCGCTGGTAACCGAAGGTTGCCGCGGTGAGGGCGGGTACCTCATCAACAAGGATGGCGAGCGCTTCATGGAACGCTATGCGCCAACCGCCAAGGACCTGGCTGGGCGCGATGTAGTGGCTCGTTCCATGGTCCTGGAAATTCTCGAGGGTCGTGGCTGCGGTGAAAACGGCGATCACGTCAAGCTCAAGCTTGATCACCTGGGCGAGGAAGTGCTGAATGCGAAATTGCCGGGCATTCTGGAGTTGTCCCGGACCTTCGCCCACGTGGATCCGGTCAAGGAGCCGATTCCGGTAGTGCCTACGTGCCACTATATGATGGGTGGCGTGCCGACCAATATTCATGGTCAGGCCCTGACCCAGAATGCCAGTGGCAAAGATGAAATCATCCCCGGCCTGTTCGCAGTGGGTGAAACCGCCTGCGTCTCGGTGCACGGTGCCAACCGACTGGGCGGCAATTCGCTGCTGGACCTGATCGTGTTCGGTCGGGCGGCAGGCAAGTTCCTTGAGGAGCACCTGCGTAATGAATACGGCGAGCGCCGGGCCAGTGACTCTGATCTGGAGCAGGCCATGACGCGCCTGAACAAGATCAACAGCAGTGACTCCGGTGAACCTGCGCACCTGCTGCGCAAGGAATTGCAGGACACCATGCAGAATTATTTCGGTGTGTTCCGCAAAGGCGATTAC
Organism: uncultured Pseudohongiella sp.; assembly: GCA_965212375.1. Classification (GTDB taxonomy): domain Bacteria; phylum Pseudomonadota; class Gammaproteobacteria; order Pseudomonadales; family Pseudohongiellaceae; genus UBA9145. The sequence continues at coordinate 1,592,664 of OZ243108.1, forward strand.
ATGCAGGAAGGCGTCAAGAAACTGGAGGAGTTGCGCGAACGCATCGTCAACGTGCGACTTGAAGACAAGAGTCAGACGTTTAATACCTCGCGGATCGAGGCACTGGAGCTGCAAAACTTGCTGGAAGTGGCTGAATCCACCGCTATCGTTGCCGAAGGTCGCACCGAGAGCCGCGGCGCTCACGCCCGTGATGACTATCGCGAGCGTGACGATGAAAACTGGCTGTGCCACTCCATGTATTACCCGGAAGAAAAGCGCCTCGGCAAACGCGAGGTTAACTTCTCGCCGAAAACTGTCGATAAATTCGAGCCGATGGTGCGTACCTATTAACGCGCTGATCGCGCTGCAACGAACCAAGCAAGGTGAACCGTGTTAGTCAGTATCTATCGCTACAACCCCGAAACCGATGACAAGCCGTCAATGCAGGACATCGAAGTGGAGGTGCCGGCAGGCAAGGATCTGATGGTCCTGGATGTTCTGGAAATGGCCAAGGAAAAGGATCCCACCATTTCCTACCGTCGCTCTTGCCGAGAAGGCGTGTGCGGGTCTGACGGCATGAATATCAACGGCACCAACGGCCTGGCCTGTATCACCCCGCTGTCCCAGGTCGTGAAGCCGGGCAAGAAGCTGGTGCTACGCCCATTACCGGGCCTGCCGGTCATTCGCGACCTGGTAATTGACCTGACTATCTTCTACAAGCAGTTCGAGAAGATTAAGCCGTTTCTGGTCAACGACAACCCGGCGCCAGCCATTGAACGCCTGCAATCTCCGGAAGACCGGGCCAAACTGGACGGGCTTTACGAATGTATTCTCTGTGCCTGCTGCAGCACCAGCTGTCCGTCTTTCTGGTGGAACCCGGAAAAGTTTGTTGGCCCGGCTGGCCTGCTACAGGCCTATCGGTTCCTGGCTGACAGTCGCGATACCGCCACCGCTGAACGCCTGTCGGACCTGGATGATCCGTTCAGTGTGTTTCGTTGCCGAGGCATTATGAACTGTGTGGCAGTCTGCCCTAAAGGGTTAAACCCGACCCGCGCAATCGGGCATATCAGAAGTATGTTGCTCTCACAGGGCACTTAAGAACAAGAACGAAAGCAATGGCCCGCAGGTTTCAACCTCGCGGGCCAATTGGCAACTAGAGGTAGGAAAACTATGCAAGACAGCATCATGGAACTTATGTGGAGCACCGGACACCTTTCCGGGTCCAACGCCGCATACGTGGAAGAGCTGTACGAGAGTTACCTCACCGACAAGGAGTCTGTCCCGGAAGAATGGCGTAGTTTTTTCGAGACGCTGCCAAGCGTAAACGGCGACAGCGGATCGGAAGTATCACACCAGCAGATTCGCAAGGAATTCGAGGCGCTAGGCAAGCGCAGCCGATTTGCGCCGGTTCTCAGCAACGAAGACATTGTCAATTCCGAGCATGAGCGTAAGCAGGTTAACGTCATGCTGCTCATCAGCTCCTACCGCGTTAGGGGCCACCAGAAAGCGAAGCTGGACCCGCTCGGTATTATGCCACGTGAGCGAGTTCCTGATCTGGAACTTGAGTTCCACGACCTGTCGCCCCTGGACAACAATACCCTGTTCCAGACTGGCTCGCTGTTCATCAGCAAGGAAAAAACCACGCTCCGCGAGCTGGTCGAAACCCTGCAGCGAATCTACTGCAACTCCGTGGGTTACGAATTCATGCACATCGTGAACCTGGAAGAAAAGCAGTGGATTCAGCAGCGTATTGAGGCCAATGACGGCTATCCGGAATTTCCCACTGAAGTGCAGCGCCACTTGCTGGAACGCCTGACTGCTGCAGAAGGGCTGGAGAAGCACCTGGATTCGAAATATCCGGGCACTAAGCGCTTTGGACTGGAAGGCGGCGAGAGCCTTATCCCTTCGCTGGATGAAATCATTCAGCGCGCTGGCAAGTACGGTGCCAAGGAAATCGTATTGGGCATGGCGCACCGCGGCCGCCTGAATGTGCTGGTGAATATCCTCGGCAAAAATCCGGCAGATTTGTTTGACGAATTTGAAGGCAAGGCCACTTACCAGAGTTCCGGTGACGTGAAGTACCACCAGGGCTTCTCATCCAACATCATGACTGCCGGTGGTGAGCTGCACATGGCGATGGCTTTCAATCCCTCGCACCTGGAGATCGTTGCCCCGGTTGTTGAAGGTTCAGTACGCGCCAGGCAAACCCGCCGAATGGATCGTGAGGGCGTGCAGGTGCTGCCGGTTATCATCCACGGCGATGCCGCATTCGCCGGGCAGGGTGTGGTCATGGAAACCTTCCAGATGTCCAAGACCCGCGCCTATGACACCGGGGGCACTATTCACATCATCATTAACAACCAGGTTGGCTTTACTACCAGCCGCCAGGATGATGCGCGCTCGACTGAATACTGTACCGACGTGGCAAAAATGGTGCAGGCGCCGATTTTTCACGTCAATGCCGACGACCCGGAAGCGGTGTTGTTTGTAACCCAGCTGGCGCTGGATTTTCGCTACAAATTCAAGAAAGACGTGGTCATCGATCTGGTCTGCTACCGTCGTCGCGGTCACAACGAGACCGACGAACCATCGGCGACCCAGCCAAAGATGTACAAGGTGATCAAGCAGCATAAATCAACGCGCACACTTTACGCAGAACGCCTGGCGGAAAGCGGGGTGGTCAGTGCTGAGGAAGCAGACAAGATCAATCGCCACTATCGTGACGACCTCGATAGTGGCGAGCACGTGGTGAAAAGTCTCGTCAAGGAGCCGTCCGTCGAATTATTCGTGGACTGGAGTCCGTACCTGGGACACGACTGGACCCCGAACTACAACACGTCCTTGCCGCTTGAAAATCTTCAGGCGCTGGCGAAAAAAGTGGTGAAGGTTCCTAACGACTTCAAGCTGCAGCGTCAGGTCAAGAAAATAATGGATGACCGCGCCAGCATGGCAGCCGGTGAAATTCCCCTGGACTGGGGTATGGCGGAGACTCTCGCCTACGCCACCATTCTCAGCACTGGCAACAAGATCAGAATCACTGGACAGGATGTGCGTCGCGGCACCTTTTCACACCGCCATGCAGTGGTGTACGACCAGGAAAGCAACGAAGCCTTTATCCCCCTGCAACAGATTCAGAAAGACAAGTTTGATTTCACCATCTTTGATTCGCTGCTGTCCGAAGAAGCGGTACTGGCATTCGAGTATGGATACTCAACCACGGCCCCGAATGCGCTGGTAATCTGGGAAGCCCAGTTTGGTGACTTCGCCAATTCGGCGCAGGTGGTTATTGACCAGTTTATAACCAGCGGGGAACACAAGTGGGCTCGCCTGTGTGGATTGACGCTGCTGCTGCCCCATGGCTATGAGGGGCAGGGGCCGGAGCATTCCTCGGCACGCCTGGAGCGTTTCCTGCAATTAAGTGCCGAGCACAATATTCAGGTTTGCCTGCCCACCACTTCGGCGCAGGTCTTTCACATGCTCCGCAAGCAGATCCTCTGTCCGCTGCGCAAGCCGCTTATCGTGATGTCGCCGAAGAGTCTGCTGCGTCACAAGGAATCGGTTTCTTCCCTGGAAGAACTGGCCAACGGCAGTTTTCAGGTGGTGATTGACGAGACCGACGAGATCAACAAGGAAAAGGTTCGCAAGGTCGTTATTTGCAGCGGCAAGGTGTATTACGATTTACGCACCGAACGGCGGGCTCGCGATATTGATGACATCGCCATAATCAGGCTCGAACAGCTGTACCCATTCGCATCAGACGAGGTCGCAGCAGTCTTGCAGCAATACCAGAATGTCGAGGCGATTACCTGGTGCCAGGAAGAACCCATGAATCAGGGCGCCTGGTATTCCAGCCAACATCACATTCGCCGCATTATTCACCAGCATTTTCCGGATATATGGCTGGAGTATGCCGGGCGTGAAGCCTCTGCTGCAGCGGCGGCTGGCTACCCGGCACTACACTTCAGCCAACAAGAAAAGTTCATTGATGAGGCGCTCGCTTAATCCATTGCCTCTTGGGAAGCACTAGGACGTAAAAATGAGTATTGAAATCAAAGCCCCGACACTGCCTGAATCGGTACCGGATGGCACCATTGCAACGTGGTACAAAAAAGTAGGCGAAAGCGTCAGCCGCGACGAGTTGCTGGTGGACATTGAAACCGACAAAGTCGTGATTGAGGTCGTGGCGCCTACCGATGGCGTGCTTAAGGAAATTCTCAAAGAGCAGGGCGATACAATCGTCAGCAACGAAGCGATCGGCAGCGTTGAAGCGGGCGCCAAAGCTGACAGTGATGGCGCAAAGGCAGAGCCAGCCAAGGCCGAGACGCCGGAACCGGCTACATCCAGCAGCGGCGACAAGCCCGCCACTGCAGAAAGCGATGACCAGGATTCCAGCACCACAGGCTCAAGCGATGAGGCCCTGTTAAGTCCTGCGGCGAAGAAACTGATTGAAGAAAACAACCTGAACCCCGACCGCATTACCGGTAGCGGCAAAGGCGGCCGTATCACCAAGGAAGATGTACTCGAGGCGATGGATTCGCCAGCTGAAACCAGGAGCAGCGCCGCCACCGAACCCCCCACTGCCCAGGGCAGCCGGGTCGAGGAACGTGTACCGATGAGCCGCCTGCGCGCGAAGGTGGCGGAACGCCTGCTACAGGCAAGCCAGTCCACCGCCATGCTGACCACCTTTAACGAGGTCAACATGGAACCCATCATGACGATCCGCAACCGCTATAAAGAGCAGTTCGAGAAATCTCATGATGGCGTACGCCTGGGCTTCATGTCGTTCTTTGTTCGAGCCTGCACCGAGGCCCTGAAGCGCTATCCCGCAGTCAATGCATCCATCGATGGCGATGATATTGTCTACCACGGCTACCAGGATGTCGGCGTTGCCGTGTCCTCACCACGCGGATTGGTGGTGCCGGTACTGCGCAATGCCGATGGCATGTCTCTTGCGCAGATTGAGAAGGGGATTCGCGAGTACGGCGAGAAAGCCCGGGATGGCAAGCTGGCCATAGAGGAAATGACCGGTGGTACTTTTACTATCTCCAACGGCGGCGTGTTTGGGTCGCTGCTGTCCACGCCGATTCTCAATCCGCCGCAAACCGCGATTCTGGGCATGCACAAGATTCAGGAACGACCGATGGCGGTGGATGGCGAAGTTAAAGTGCTGCCAATGATGTACCTGGCACTGTCTTATGATCACCGCATGATCGACGGCAAAGAAGCCGTTCAGTTTCTCGTTACGGTCAAGGAGTTACTGGAAGACCCAACCCGTTTACTACTGGAAATTTAAGCAAACAGAGAGATTGATATGGCCAAGCAATTTGACGTTGTCGTAATCGGATCCGGTCCGGCGGGTTACCACGCCGCCATCCGTTGCGGGCAACTGGGATTCACAACCGCCTGCGTGGAAAAGTGGCTGACCAAGAACGACAAAACCGTTTACGGTGGCACCTGTCTTAATACCGGCTGCATCCCGTCCAAGGCTCTGCTCGACTCCTCCCATAAGTTCCTGGAAGCAGAAGAGCACTTTGCCGACCATGGCATTAAGACCAGCAAGGTCGCGATAGATGTTGGCGCCATGATGGCGCGCAAGGACAAGGTTGTGGGTCAGCTGACCCAGGGCGTAGCCGGCTTGTTCAAATCCAACAAGGTTGAAGGCATAGCAGGCACTGGCAAAGTCATTGGCAAGGGCAAGGTGGAAGTCACCGGCCACGATGGCAAGAAGGAAGAACTGGAAGCCAAGCACATTATTGTTGCCGCCGGATCAGTGCCGGTTACCATTCCGCCCGCCAAGGTTGACCAGGAGACTATTGTTGACTCCACGGGTGCTCTCGAATTCACCGAAGTGCCAAAGAAACTCGGCATTATCGGGGCTGGAGTGATTGGTCTGGAATTGGGCAGCGTCTGGTCGCGTCTCGGTTCCGAGGTGACTGTGCTGGAAGCGCTGGATGATTTTCTGCCTGCTGCCGATCGCCAAATCGCCAAGGAAGCAATGAAGATCTTCACCAAGCAGGGACTCGATATCAAATTGGGGTCCAAGGTGACCGCCGCCGAAACAGGAGGCAAGGGCGCCAAGAAGTCAGTCACCGTCGAATACACCGACAAGGACGGCGAGCAAAAGGCCCAGTTCGACAAGTTGATAGTTTGTGTGGGCCGCAAGCCCGCCACTGAGAACGTCATTGACGAATCAGTGGGCATCGAGCTTGATGAGCGCGGCTACATCAAGGTTGACGAGCAATGCGCAACCAGCGTCGACGGCATTTATGCGGTTGGCGATGCGGTGCGCGGACCGATGCTGGCCCACAAGGGCATGGAAGAGGGCGTCATGGTGGCCGAGCGTCTGGTAGATAAAAAGGTGCAGGTAAACTACGACCTGGTGCCCTGGGTTATCTACACCCATCCGGAAATTGCCTGGGTGGGCAAGAACGAAGACCAGCTCAAGGAAGAAGGGGTTGAATACAATGTCGGCATGTTCCCCTTTGCCGTCAATGGCCGCGCCCTGGCTGCCGCCGATACCGACGGCATGATCAAGCTGTTAGCGGATGCCAAGACCGATCGCGTCCTGGGATGCCAGATCATTGGCGCCAGTGCTGCCGACCTGCTACAACAGGTAGTCATCGCGATGGAATTCAGCGCCAGCGCCGAAGACCTGGCCCTGACCATGTTCTCGCATCCTTCGCTGTCCGAAGCCGTGCACGAAGCGGCACTCGCCGCCGGTGGCCATGCGATTCACATCGCCAACCGCAAGCGTCGCAAGAGCTGAGCCAGCCTGAGCAGAAAACCAGAATAAATCAAACAACGCTAACGGAGTTGCAATGAATTTACACGAGTATCAGGCAAAGCAGTTATTTGCCGATTACGGCCTGCCTGTGTCACAGGGAATCGCAGTGGATACGCCGGAAGCTGCCGGTGAAGCCACCGCCACCATCGGCGGTGACAAATGGGTAGTCAAGGCACAGGTGCATGCTGGCGGCCGCGGCAAGGCCGGCGGTGTCAAGCTGGTGGATAGCGCTGCGGAAGCAGAAGAGTTCGCCCGCCAATGGCTGGGCAAAAATCTGGTGACCTACCAGACTGACGCCAACGGTCAGCCGGTGAGCAAGATCCTGGTGGAATCCTGTACGGATATCGACCAGGAGTTGTATCTCGGGGCGGTCGTGGACCGCGCTACCCGACGTGTAGTATTCATGGCCTCAGTGGAAGGCGGCGTCGAAATTGAAAAAGTTGCCGAGGAAACCCCGGACAAAATTCTCAAGGCCACCATCGATCCGCTGACTGGCGCCCAGCCTTTCCAGGGCCGCGACCTGGCGTTCCGTCTCGGTTTGCAGGGTGACCAGATCAAGCAGTTCACCAAGCTGTTTCTTGGCCTGGCTGCGCTGTTTCAGGAATTAGACCTGGCACTGCTTGAAATAAATCCGTTGGTAATTACCGAGCAGGGTAACCTGCACTGCCTTGATGGCAAGATTAATATCGATGGCAACGCGCTGTACCGGCAACCCAGGCTGCAGGAAATGCATGACCCTTCACAGGAAGATGAGCGCGAAGCCCACGCCGCCTCTTTTGACCTGAACTACGTCGCCCTGGATGGCAATATCGGCTGCATGGTTAATGGTGCCGGATTGGCCATGGGTACCATGGACATTGTCCAGCTGTTTGGCGGCAAGCCGGCCAACTTTCTTGACGTAGGCGGTGGCGCCACCAAGGAGCGGGTTACCGAGGCCTTCAAGATCATCCTTTCTGATGACAACGTGGCAGCCGTGCTGGTCAACATCTTTGGCGGTATTGTGCGCTGCGATCTCATTGCCGAAGGCGTGATCGGCGCGGTCGGGGAAGTCGGCGTCAAAGTGCCGGTCGTGGTTCGCCTGGAAGGAAATAACGCAGAGTTGGGCAGGGAAGTCCTGGAAAAAAGCGGCCTGAACATTATTGCCGCCACCAGCCTGTCCGATGCGGCCGAAAAAGCAGTAACAGCGGCAGGAGACAAAGCATGAGCATTCTGATCGACAAGAACACCAAAGTCATCTGCCAGGGTTTCACCGGCTCCCAGGGTACTTTCCATTCCGAGCAGGCAATTGAGTACGGCACCAAGATGGTCGGTGGCGTAACGCCAGGTAAAGGTGGCCAGAAGCATCTTGGCTTGCCGGTGTTCAACACGGTTCGCGAGGCATTCGGTGAAACCGGGGCCGATGCATCGGTCATTTACGTGCCCGCGCCGTTTTGCAAGGATTCGATTCTTGAGGCTGTGGATGCTGGCATCAAACTGATTGTCTGCATCACCGAAGGCATTCCCACACTCGACATGCTGGTGGCCAAGGAGAAGTGCGACCAGGCAGGGGTGCGCTTGATCGGCCCTAATTGTCCCGGCGTGATTACCCCGGGACAATGCAAGATCGGCATCATGCCAGGCCATATTCACAAGCCCGGCAAGGTCGGCATCGTATCCCGCTCGGGCACGCTGACCTACGAGGCCGTCAAGCAAACTACCGACTTTGGCTTTGGCCAGTCGTCCTGCGTTGGTATTGGCGGTGACCCGATTCCGGGGTCCAACTTTATCGATATCCTGGGCATGTTCGAGACCGACCCGCAGACCGAAGCCATCGTCATGATTGGCGAGATAGGCGGAACAGCTGAGGAAGAGGCTGCGGCTTTCATCAAAGCTAAAGTCAGCAAGCCAGTAGTTGCCTACATTGCCGGAGTCACAGCACCACCCGGTAAGCGCATGGGGCATGCCGGCGCAATCATTTCCGGCGGCAAGGGCACTGCGGACGAGAAGTTCGCGGCACTTCAGGATGCCGGCGTCAAAACCGTGCGCAGCCTGGCTGGCATCGGTGACGGACTGAAAGAAATTACCGGCTGGTAGCGCTTCGCTACCCGCCGTTTCAGACCGTTTTTAGTCCCGCATTAATTGCTAATAATTGTCCTGCAAAAGGTTCTAAATTCTCGAGGGAGTGTGTTACGCTTACTCGGAAATTCAGCTTAACGCGCTGAATTTAAGGGACTATTTGAGTTGCATTTTGAAAAAAAGCAATCGGTCCTCGCAGAGAGTTACCAAGCTTCTCAACTTTTTCCAATTTGAGTAGATCGGTAACTCTTGCTTGGTGTTTTAAGGGATGGCTGAGCGGGAAAGTGATGGGAAAAAATCACGGAGGGAACGCTCAAGTCGCGCCACGGAAGGACAGCAATAACATCGTTGTGTGTCTAATTATCGAAGCATCTCCGCAATCCCTGTAGTTAAGTACTGATAGTTAGACCTGATCTGTTAACAATGAATAGGATGGCACATGAAAAACCGTCGAATTACTAAGATGAGTATGTCTGCACTGGTATTACTCATATCAAGCCTTTTGGGAACTGCGCAGGCTGCTGAAATTTTAGTCGACAGCAGTATTCTCGACGAAGCCATGGACGTCGTCGCTGAAAAGTACAGCGACTCGGCCGAGGCTCAGAACGAGATTACGCGTCTTGCGAATTCAGCTAGCTCGACTTTCGAGGAATTCAAGCGGGCAAACGACAACCTGGAATCTCTGCTGGTACTAAACGCCGGCTACCGACGCCAGATTGACGCCCAGGAACAGCAACTCGAAACGCTCCAGGAGTCCATCGACTCGGTGGAAGAAGTAACCCGGGAGATCCCTCTCCTGATGGAAAAAATGCTCAGTTCACTGGAGCAGTTCGTCGCCATGGACTATCCCTTCCATGACGAAACGCGCATGAATCGCCTCCAGTTCGCTCGTGATGCCATCGACAACCCGGACGTTTCAATTGCGGAGAAATTCCGGCAGGTACTGGTGGCTTACCAGACCGAGACCTCCTACGGTCGCACCATGGAAACTTACGCCGACACCATCAACCTCAACGGTTCAGACCGGGACGTGAACATCGCCCGCTTTGGTCGTGTGGCGCTGATCTACCAAACGACCGACCGCATGGAAACCGGCGCCTGGGATAATGATGCCCGGCAATGGGTCCCGCTGCCCCCCGGTGAATACCGCACGGCTGTACAGACCGCTATTCGCGTCGCTTCGCAGCTCGATGCACCCCGAATTATTGAATTGCCAGTATCGGCGCCGGAGGCCGCACAATGAAACATTTGATAAAACTGGTCGGTACCGCCGCCACAACTTTGCTATTCAGCGTCAGCACGCAGCTGACGGCACAAACTGCCAGCTCCTTGTCTGACCTGCTGAACATGGTCGAGAGCGACCGGGTGGCCGAGTCCGAGGAATACCGGCAGCGCCTGCAGGAATTCGAACAAAACGTGAATCGTCAGGAAGAAATCCTGAATACCACGGAAGAGCGCATCACCGAGCAGGAACAGCTCCAGAATCAATTGAGCGACCAATTCGACGCCAATGAGATCGAGATTGCCAATCAGCGGGAACTGCTCCGCGACCGTCGTGGTGACCTGAACGAATTGTTCGGTACCTTGCAGGGTGTGGCTGGCGATTTCCTGAGCAACTTCCAGAACTCCCTGGTAAGCGCCCAGTATCCAGGCCGTTCCGCCGAACTGGAATCGATTATTGAGCGCGCGGGATCCTCCGTAGAGCAGCTTAATATCGGTGAGATGGAACGCTTCTGGTTCTTCATGCACCAGGAACTGACCGAGTCCGGTCGCGTGGTGACCTACAACGGCGACGTGTCAACGCCTGCCGGTGACATGGTCAATCGCGAAGTGGTCCGCGTTGGTCTGTTTAATGCCATGTCCAATGGCGACTACCTGAGTTACAGCGGCGACATCGGTCACCTGCAAATTCTTCCGCGACAGCCAGCGGCCGATTATGTTCAGAGTGCCATTGCCCTGCAAAACTCCACCTCCGGCTTTACCAAAACTGGTATTGACCCAACGGGCGGTGTTGGCGGCCAGGTATTGGCTAACCTGATTAACTTCCCGACTATTGAGGAACAGGTTCGCAACAACTCCGGTGTTATCGGCTTCATCATTATCGGTGTCGGTATCGTCGGCATCCTGCTTGGCTTCTTCCGTCTGTTAATGCTGACCCTGACATCCGTGAAGGTCCGTTCGCAGCTGAAGAGTGACAAGCCGGCCAAGAACAACCCGCTGGGTCGTGTCCTGCTGGTTGCTGAAAACAACCCGAATGCAGATACGGAAACTCTCGAGCTGAAACTCGGTGAGGCTATCCTGCAGGAGACTCCGTCACTGGAATCCATGCTGACCCTGATCAAGATGATCGCCACCATCGCACCGCTTGGCGGTCTGTTGGGTACGGTGACCGGTATGATCCAGGTGTTCCAGCAGATCACGGTATACGGTGCCGGTGACCCGACTATCATGGCTGGCGGTATTTCCCAGGCCCTGATGACCACGGTACTGGGTATTGTTGTAGCGATCCCGACCATCTTCATGCACACCGTGGTGAAGAGTCGCGCCGACAACATCATCCACATCCTGGAAGAACAGGCCACTGGTATGATCGCCCAGAAAGCAGAACGGCAGGCTGGCGGCCGGTCCTAAGAGGAAGGCATAGCTATGTATTTTACTGTTCTTGACATACTGGATGCGGTAAACACCTTTATGACCCGTGGTGGGCCGGTGCTGTGGATTATCGCCTGGCTCCTGCTCATCAAGTGGTCGCTGGTGTTTGAGCGCATCTGGTATCTCAATACCACGCACAAGAAAAATGTGAAAAATACCCTGGCTGAGTGGAACGCACGTTCAGATCAGTCATCCTGGAGCGCGCATCAGATTCGCACCATGATGATTTCCAAGATCTCACTGGACATTCGTAACACCATGCCGATCATTGAGGTATTGGTCACTATATGCCCGCTGTTAGGACTTATCGGTACGGTTACCGGCATGATCGAAGTGTTCTTCGTCATGGCGGTAAGCGGCGGCGGTGACGCCAAGTCGATGGCTGGCGGTGTATCCAAGGCAACCATTCCCACCATGGCTGGCATGGTGGGTGCGATCTCCGGTATTTTCGCCTTCAATTATTTGAAGTCGAAGATTGATCGGGATATGGAACTGCTGGAAGACCACCTCCCGCTGCAGCACTAAACGGCTGGGCAACAAGCAAAGGCTTAATTCATGAAATCAGGATTAATGAAAAAGAAAGACCAGGAAGAGGCGGGTGAGATCGATCTCACCCCCATGCTTGATGTGGTCTTCATTCTGCTTATCTTCTTCATTGTCACCTCGGTGTTCGTCACCGAGGCTGGCATCGAAGTAACCAAGCCGCAGGCGTCCACAGCGGATGATACCGCTGGAGACTTGATTCTTATTGCCATCGGTGAGGCCGGAGATATCTGGATAGACGGAGAACAAATTGACCCTCGCTTTATTCGTTCCCGTTTCGAACTACGGCTGGCGGATGCACCGAACTCTTCGGTAATTATCCAGGCCGACCGGGAATCCAATAACGAACAGGTGATGATGATATTGAGGGCGGCCAGGGAGGCCAATATCGCAAACGTTTCAATTTCAGCGGAGGCATAAACGATGATCTTTGTCAGATGGGTTATATCCATGGCGATGGCCGCAGGCATTACCCTGGGGCTGTTCTACTTTATGCAATTCCTCATCGCCACTGGCGAGTCGTTCGATGAGCGGGTAAACGTGGTGAAGATCGTCGATGCCACGATGCCCGAGATCGAAATGGAAGTGATCGAGGAGATCGACAAGCCGGAGGTTATTGAAGAGATTCAAGAGCAACAGCTTGATACTCCCGAAAAGCAAATCAATCTTGACGGTGGACCCGCTCTCAACATCGAGCGCGCCACGGTGGAAGTGGACACTGGGCTGGACATCGGAACCCAGGGTATATCTGCCACAGACGGTGACTATTTGCCACTGGTGGCAATTGCGCCCCAGTATCCGACTCGAGCTGCCCAGCGGGGCATTCAGGGTTGGTGCCTGGTGAGTTTTACTGTGGACGGGCAGGGCAACGTGCTTGAGGACACCATTGAAGTAGTCGACGCTGAGCCGCCGAATATTTTCGATCGTTCGTCTATTCGTGCCGCAGCGCGCTTCAAGTTTCAGCCGCGGGTTGTCGAAGGCCAGGGCGTTAACGTGCCCGGCGTACAATACCTGTTCCGCTACCAGTTAGAGGAATAACCATGACCCGAGTAGTAAACAAACTGAAACTGGCCTTTCTCGTCGCGCTGTTAGCGCTGCCGTTTGCCCCGGCACAACTGGCGGCGCAAGACGATGACGAGCAGCGTGCGCCACCTGAGGCACGTACTGCCGGCACTCTCAGTCAGCAGGTTATGCGTGCAGTTACCGAAATCCAGGAGATGATGTCTCCAGAGGATGACGAGGATGAGCCAGACCTGGAAGGTGCCAAGATAGCACTCGATGAGCTGCGCGAACGTCGCTGGGACCGGATGAACGATTTCGAGAAGTCCACGGTACTGAACTTCTACACGAACTATTATCTGTCGACGGAAGACTATACCAACGCACTTATTACCTTTGAGGAAATCCTGGATATCGAGGAGTTGCGCCAGGACACGCGTCTGCGCACCCTGCGTTCTCTGGGCCAGCTTTACATGGCTGAGGAGCGCTGGTCAGAAGCCATTGATGCCTATAACCGTTGGCGCAGTATGTCTGAGGTTGAAGACATCATCGTCTATCGCGGTCTGTCCTATTCCTACTACCAGCAGGAAATGTACGAAGAGGCCCTGCCGTACTGGATCGACTACATGAATCTCTCTCTGGAGGAGGGCGAGACTCTTGAGCGTGACGATTACGCTTATCTCAATGGCATCTACTTCACACTCGAAGACTTTGATAATGCCCTGGAGTTGACCAAGACCATGATCGTGAAGTTCGACAGTCAAACTGACTGGATGAACCTCAGTGCGGTCTACGCCAGCCTCGACAACGAAAACCGTCGCGTGCAGTCCCTCAATGTGGCGTATCTGAAAGGCTACCTGGACGATGAGAACCGTTATCTGAACCTTGGCCAATCTCTGGCTGGCCAGGAAATCCCCTATAGTGGTGCTGCGATCATTGAAGATGGCCTCGAGCAGGGCATAGTCGAGGAAAATCAGGACAACATGGAAACTTTGTCCCAGATGTATCTGATTTCCAGTTCCTATGAAGAAGCGCTGCCGTCGGCACGCCAGGTGGCGGAACTCGATCCCACCGGCAATGGCTGGGATACCCTTGGCTACATTCATTATCAGATGTGGAACTATGAAGAAGCGGTAGAAGCTTTTGAGCGTGCCCTGGAAGTAGGCGACCTGAACGATCGCTCCGACACCTTGTTGTTTCTGGCCCGGGCGCGAATCGAACTGGATGATTTTGAGGGTGCACTGGCTGCTGCCCGTCAGGCTGCAGATGCCGGCGACGAAAATGCTCGCGAAGCAGCAAACAATTACATCAGCTTCATCGAAGGAACCCAGCAGCGCTACAACATTATCCAGCGCCGTAAAGAAGAGTCGATAGACTTTTACGAGTCTTATCCGCCTTTGCTGTAATGACTCTGCGCGTTTTCAAGCCTGAGGTTATGAACCTAAGGGCTTGAAAAAAAGCAGTTTTACCCCCAAATACCCGATCATCTATCAGTGATCGGGTATTTTTTTGTCCGCCAGAAAACCGGCACGCCCGAATCAGTACCACGACCCACACAAAACAGGGAACCAGGAATGACAGCCGAAACTCAAACTGAAACACGAGGCTTCGAAACTGAAGCCAAGCAGCTTCTCCACCTGATGATTCACTCCTTGTACAGCAACAAGGAGATCTTCCTTCGTGAGTTGATATCCAATGCGTCAGATGCGGCAGACAAGCTGCGTTTTGAGGCGCTTTCCAACGCCGAGTTACTCAACGAGGAGTCCGACATCCACGTCCAGATAGACGTGGACGACAAGGATCACATCATCACCATTTCTGACAACGGTATTGGTATGAGCCGCGATGAGGTTATCAGCAACCTGGGCACCATTGCCAAGTCCGGTACCGCCCAGTTTCTCGAATCGCTTACCGGTGATCAGAAAAAAGACTCACAGCTGATTGGCCAGTTCGGGGTGGGTTTCTATTCCGCCTTTATCGTTGCCGATGAGGTTGAGGTTCTGACCCGCAAAGCCGGTACCGAAGCTTCAGCTGCCACGCTCTGGAAATCACGCGGTGAATCGGACTACACCGTGGAAGCAGCTGAGAAAGCCGAGTCGGGTACCACTATCACCTTGCACCTGAAGAAATCCGAGCAGGAATTTGCTGACACCTTCCGGCTACGCAGCATCGTCAAGAAGTACGCTGACCATATTTCCATCCCGGTGCTGATGCAGAAGCAGGAGATGCCGGAATCCGATGAAGAAGACAGTGCGGAAGACAAGGACCAGACGCCGGAGTATGAGGCCGTTAATGATGCCAAGGCCCTCTGGACGCGACCCCGCAACGAGGTTTCCGATGAGGAGTACAAGGAATTCTACAAGCACGTCAGTCATGACTTTGAAGATCCCCTGCAGTGGAGCCACAACAAGGTAGAAGGCAAACTGGAATACACCAGTCTGCTCTACATACCCGCCCGTGCGCCCTATGACCTGTGGAATCGCGATGGTGCCCGCGGCCTGAAACTGTATGTGCAGCGGGTATTCATCATGGATGACGCTGATCAGTTCTTACCGCTATATCTGCGCTTCATGAAAGGAGTGGTGGACTCCAACGACATCTCCCTGAATGTATCGCGCGAAATCCTCCAGAAAGATCCGGTGGTGGACTCGATGCGTAGCGCGCTGACCAAGCGGGCTCTGGATATGCTGGAGAAGCTGCAGAAGAAGGATAAGGAACAATATGCCCAGTTCTGGAAGCAGTTTGGTCAAGTACTGAAAGAAGGGCCCGGCGAAGACTTCGCGAACCGCGAAAAAATTGCCGGTTTGCTGCGTTTCACCACTACGGAATCCGGCGGAGACGCCCAGGACCAGAGCCTGGCTGATTATGTCTCACGTATGAAAGAGGGGCAGGACAAGATCTATTACCTGGCAGCAGAATCACTCAAGGCCGCGCGCAACAGCCCGCATCTGGAGATCTTCCGCAAAAAGGGCATCGAAGTAATCCTGATGCATGACCGCATCGACGAGTGGCTGATGAGCCATCTCCACGAATTCGATGGCAAGCAGTTTCAAGACGTTGCTCGCGGTGAGTTGGACCTGGGTAAACTGGAGAACGAGGAAGAGAAGGAGCAGCAGGAAAAAACCGAAGAGCAATTCAAGAGCCTCGTCGAACGAATCCAGAAGCAGCTTGAAGATCGCGTCAAGGAAGTGCGCCTCACTCATCGCCTCACCGATTCGCCAGCCTGCCTGGCTATCGATGATCACGACATGGGGATGCAAATGCGCAAAATCATGGAAGCTTCCGGCCAGCAAATCCCCGAGAGCAAACCGATCTTTGAAATCAACCCGGAGCATCCGCTGGTGGAACGCCTGGATGCAGAGCAGGATGAAGATCGCTTCAAGGATCTGGTGGGTGTTCTGTTCGGCCAGGCCAGCCTCGCTGAAAGCGGGCAGCTGGATGATCCAGGCGAGTTCTCAGCGCACCTTAACAAGCTGTTGCTGCAGCTAACGCGTTAAGCGATGCCAACATGCATCTGGATTAACTGCCGGGTGTTCCATAAAACGCCGCATCCAATACTGGATGCGGCGTTTTTGTTTGTCGTCTTACTTATAGCGTTGTTGAATTAACGGTCTACATTCTCTCGAGCGGATCGATGCCCAGTAGCGACAAGCCCTCGCTCAGGGTATTGGCGGTGAGCGCGGCCAGCGCCAGACGCGACTGGCGCACCTGCGGCTCGGCCTTGAGGATCGGGCAGCTTTCGTAAAAACGCATGAACACTCCCGACAACTCAAACAGGTAGTTACAAAGCTGGTTGGGATAGCACTCGTCCGCCACCGCCTGGATTATCTCTGGCAGTTGCAGAACCTTGAGCAACAGTTGTCGCTCGGCTGGTTCTGTTACGGTGTTAATAGCGATTGCCGCATCGTCCGAATCAGCCTTACGCAGAATGCTCTTGATCCTGGCATAGGCATACATCAGGTAAGGCGCCGTATTGCCATCAAAGGAAAGCATTGATCCCCAGTCAAACACATAATCACTGGTGCGATTCTTTGACAGGTCAGCATACTTTACTGCCGCAATACCAATCCGTTCGGCAATGTCGTGCCGCTCGGATTCCTCGAGCTCCGGATTCTTTTCACTCACCAGGGTGAAGGCGCGGCGCACGGCTTCATCCAAAAGCTCGGCAAGCTTCACTGTATCCCCGGACCGGGTTTTAAACGGCCGGCCATCGCTACCCATCATCGTGCCATAGGCAATATGCTCAAGAGACAGCGACTCGGTAACCATGCCAGCGGCCCGGGCCACGGCGAATACCTGCTGAAAATGCAGTGACTGTCTGGCGTCCACGACATACAAAGAACGGTCTGCTTTAAACTCGTTGGCGCGCAATTTGATCGCCGCCAGGTCGGTAGTGGAGTACAGGTAGCCGCCATCCGACTTCTGGATGATTACCGGTAATGGCTCATCGTCCTTGCCTTTGAATTCCGGCAGGAAGACACACTGGGCACCGGCGGACTCGGTAAGCAGTTCCTTGTCACGCAACTCGGCAACGATACCGGGCAGGGCATCGTTGTAACGGCTCTCGGCATCGAGATCATCGCGGGTCAGGGTAATGCCGAGCTTTTCATAAACTGTTTCGCAGTGGCGTAACGACTCCTCGATGAACCGTTCCCAGGCTTTAAGGTGCGCGGGATCTCCGCCCTGAAGTTTGACAACCGCACTCCGGGCGCGGGTGGCGAACTCGGGGTCGGCATCAAATCGCTCCTTGGCCTGGCGATAGAAAGATTCCAGATCGGCAAGCTGCTCTGGAAGGTCGCCATCCCCGCTACTGACTTCCTGCATATAGGTGATCAGCATACCGAACTGGGTACCCCAGTCTCCGACATGATTCTGACGAATGATGCGATGACCACAGGCCGCCATAACTCGCACCAGGCAATCGCCGATAATCGTGCCGCGCAGATGGCCAACGTGCATCTCCTTGGCCAGATTCGGGGACGAATAGTCGATCACAATCGTATTCGACTGATCGTCAGCAGGGCGCAGGGTGCTCACATCGGCAAGAGCCTCGTTACCGCGCTGCACCAGCGCCTCATTGTCCAGCGTGATATTGATAAACCCGGGACCGGCAACCGCAAAGGCGGCGACATAATCGACGTTCTGTTGCTCCAGGTCAGTAATGACCTGCTGGGCGATTTCCCGAGGATTGCGTTTCAACTGTTTGGCCAGTGCCATGACACCATTGGCCTGGTAGTCACCGAACTCGGGTCGTGAAGCGGTCAGTACATGGGCGGCCGCGCCCTCTGTTCCGGCGATCCGGTCCAGACTGGCGGCAACAAGAAGATTGAGTCGTTGCTTGTAGGTTTTCACTCGGGAACTGCTTTGCCTGCATTGAAAAAGGAGGGGATTGTACACCAAACGCAAGGCGGAGATTGCGAGAGATTGATGTAGAATGCCGCATTCTTTGACCATCCAGCAACGAAGCAGATTAGCTGCGCAGCAGGGCCAACCGCCGTGAGTTTCAGCGACAAAGTCCAACTCGTCACCGTGGATCCAGACCACGACGGCCAGCGCCTGGACAATTTCCTGATGCGCCTGCTAAAAGGCGTGCCGCGCTCCCGGATCTACCGCATCATCCGCAAGGGCGAGGTGCGAGTCGACAAGAAGCGTGCCAAGCCGGAAAAGCGCCTGACAGCCGGTCAGCAAGTGCGTATCCCGCCATTTTCCGGGCCAGCAGAAAATCCGCCCCCGGCACCCAGCCCGCGCCTGCAAAAGCTGCTGCTCGCCAGTTTGCTCGCCGAGCATCCTGACTACCTGGTGCTGAACAAGCCCGCCGGCCTGGCAGTTCACGGCGGCTCCGGGATTCGCCTTGGCCTGATAGAGGCGGTGCGCCAGATGCAGCCGGCATGGGCCGCTGCCGAATTGGCTCATCGCCTGGACCGGGAAACCTCAGGGTGTCTGCTGATTGCACTAAATGGCAAGTGTTTAAAGGACTTACAAGCGCAATTTAAAGCCAGGTCTGTTGCCAAGCACTATCTGGCCCTGGTGCATGGTGAATGGCCAGATGCGCTGCAGGACGTCAGCGCTGCGCTGCGCAAGAACGAGGTCAGCGGTGGCGAACGCATAGTCCGGGTGGCTGCAGACGGCAAGACAGCCCGCACCCGGTTTCGGGTGCTGCAGCGATTCACTGGCGCAACCCTGGTGGAAGCATCCCCGGAAACCGGGCGCACCCACCAGATCCGGGTGCACTGCCAGTTTGCCGGGCACCCGATTGTCGGTGATGACAAGTATGTCCAGGCGCAGCTGAAAGACGAGCACATTGCCGGTCTGGCAAGCAACCGGCAACTGTGCCTGCATGCCGCGCGACTGGGCTTTCTGGAACCCCAGTCCGGGCGCGCCGTCGAATTCACGGCATCTCTGGATGAGCAGTTCCAGGGCTTGCTGGATCGATTATCGAATAATCCATAGTAATCAGATAATTAGATAGCCAATTTAAGAAAAAATCGATGTCTAAATATTTTGACAGCAACGGCTTAGCCGCCTAGAATTGCGCGCCTATGATTGACCAGCCGTCTGATCAGCCAGCCGAGCAGCCGGTTCCGCTCTATGTCGATACTCGCCGGGTCTTCCAGCAGGAGGCGAATCTGCATGGTACGGTAGCCCTGGAACGCCTGCCGGAGTTCCGCAACAGCCTGGCCAGCGACCGGGCACAGATCACTGCGGAACTGCGTTTCGGTATTGACGATACTGGCTATCGAAGGATTACAGGGCGCGTCGATGGCAGTGTTGAAGTAACCTGTCAGCGCTGCCTGCAACCGGTCGCGATTCAACTGCAGGATAGTGTCAACCTGGCACTGGTGAAAGACGAAGCGGAGGCCGCTGGCCTGAGGCCGGACCTGGATCCGTGGATTTGCCCGGATATCAAGCTGCAGCTGGCCACTGTGGTCGAGGAACAGCTGCTGCTGAGCTTGCCGATTGTGTGCTACCACCCGGAAGGCCAGTGCCCGCGACAACTCGACTACACTGCCGGCCCATCTGCAAGCGAGGCCGAAAGCAGCGAATCAGCAGACGCTAACCCGTTTGCTGTACTGGAACAGTTAAAGCAGTCGAAACAGTCTACAGACGGCGAGTGAGTCCCGGTGACTCGCTGCGCCACTTATTTCACAAGTTAAATACCAGCCAGTTGGATTTTGGCTATTGGTTTTTGGAGAGTTCTCATGGCAGTGCAGAAGAGTAAAGTCACCCGTTCCAAGCGCAACAAGCGCCGGACCCACGACAACCTGAGTGGACCAACCCTGTCCACCGACAAGACCACCGGTGAAGTACACCGTCGTCACCACGTGACTGCGGATGGCTTCTACAAAGGCAAGAAAGTTCTCGACATCGGCGAAGAGTAAGCGTTGGTGTGAAGCACATAGCGGTTGACGCTATGGGCGGAGAAGGCGGTGCCCTGCTGACAGTGCCCGCTGCCTTGCGAGCCCTGCAATCTTCCAGGGATTTACACCTCACTCTGGTCGGCGACCGGCAACAGATCGAACCCTTGCTGGCGTCTGCTCTCAGTGATGAGGCTGGCGCTCGTATCACGGTACTGCACACTGATTCTGTAGTAAGTGATGAGGACCTGCCCCGCAATGTGCTGCGTAGCGGCCGGGACAGCTCCATGTTCAGTGCTGTGGAGCTGGTGCAGCGGGGTGACGTACAGGCCATGGTAAGCGCCGGGAACACCGGCGCGCTGTTGATGATCGGCAGACACCTGCTGAAAACTATCGAGGGGATCCACAAGCCGGCGATTGTTGCCACGATTCCCGGCACCACCCAGCAGACCTATTTGCTGGATGTGGGAGCAAATCCGGAAGTGGACGCCCAGCAACTGTTTGAGTTTGCAGTGATGGGTTCGGTGCTGGCCGGCTCACTGACGGGCAGGGGGGTCAAGGTAGGCCTGCTGAATATCGGTGCCGAACATTTCAAGGGCACTGACGAGGTTCGCCAAGCAGCTGAAATGCTGGAGCGCTGCAAGGACCTGGATTTTATCGGTTTCGTGGAGGCCAATGCACTGTTTGAGGGTACGGCCGATGTGGTGGTGTGTGATGGCTTTGTCGGCAACGTCACCATCAAGTCCAGCGCAGGGGTAGCCAATGTGCTGCGTAAATTCCTGGCTGAAGAACTCGAGCACAGCCTGATGACCCGGCTGGCTGGTCAGTTTTCCAGCTCCATGTTTAACCGCCTCGCACAGCGTATTGATCCGCAGCGTTTTAATGGCGCCAGCTTGCTGGGGCTGCAAGGGTCGATTGTAAAGAGTCACGGTAACGCAAACCAGGAAGGTTTCTTCCGTGCCATCCAGCAGGCCGAACGAGAAATCGAACACGATGTACCGCGATTGATTGCCAAAAAGGTTGCTGCGATCATGGCCGACTGTCCGGCCGCGAACGAACCGCACGCACCACAGTTTGTTCGGCAATAATTAGAAGAACGGCGTAACAGCCTGATTAAAGGGGAATTACAAGCAGCCATGGATAAGTTCGGATTCGTATTTCCGGGGCAGGGCTCACAAAAGCTGGGGATGCTGGCTGAGCTTGCCAGCACGCACCCGGTCATTGAAGAAACCTTCGCACAGGCCTCCGCCGTTCTCGACATGGATCTCTGGCAGATTTGCCAGCACGATACTGACAACATTCTCGACCGCACCGATATCACCCAACCGGCACTGCTCACCGCGTCAGTGGCGATCTGGCGACTTTGGAATGACCTGAGTAGCGTGACACCAGCCATCCTGGCAGGTCACAGCCTCGGTGAATACTCGGCGCTGGTTTGCGGTGGCGTTATTCGTTTCGAGGATGCGGTTCTGGCGGTGCACAAGCGCGGCCAGTTCATGCAGGCAGCGGTGCCTGTCGGAACCGGAAAAATGGCCGCCATTGTTGGTCTTGAGAACTACCAGATCAACGAAATCTGTGACGAGGCAGAACAACACCAGGTGGTGTCGGCAGCAAACTTCAATTCGCCCGGCCAGACAGTTATTGCTGGCGATACCGAGGCCGTGGACCGGGCTATCAAGCTGTGTAAGGAAGCCGGCGCCAAGCGGGCGCTGCCGCTTAATGTCAGCGTTCCATCCCACTGTGACCTGATGCGACCAGCGGCCAAGCAGCTTGCCGAGGTTCTCGACAGCATTGAGTTTAGCGATCCAGCAATTGCCGTAGTCCAGAACTACTCAGCGGAAATATGCCGCGACCCCGCACAAATCAAGCAGAACCTGGTCAAGCAGCTCCATGAGCCGGTGCGCTGGGTAGACTGCGTTAACGTCATGCATAAGGCAGGCATCCAAAGGCTGGTAGAATGCGGCCCCGGCAAGGTGCTGTGTGGCCTGATCAAGCGTATCCAGCCGGATCTTGTCTGCGTCGGCAGTGATAGCCCCGGCAGCCTCGACAGTGCGATCGCCGAGATGCAGGCGTAGTCTGTAAGCAGTGGTCCGTCATTAAACCACCAGGCCGATGCCCGCCAAATACGCCAAGCTAGCAAGGAAGATCTGTTATGACTGAACAAACAACCGTAGCCCTGGTTACCGGAGCGAGCCGCGGCATTGGCAAGGCCATAGCCCTGCAGCTGGGCAAGCTGGGAATGACCGTGGTTGGCACCGCCACCACCGACGCCGGTGCCGGACGGATCAGCGATTATCTGCAAGACGCAGGTATTACCGGAAAAGGCTATGCTGCCAACGTTGCCGACGATGAGTCGGTTACCGCCTTGATGCAGGCGGTAGCCAACGACTTCGCCGCCCCAACAGTGCTGGTTAACAATGCCGGTATCACTCGCGACAATCTGCTGATGCGCATGAAAGGGGACGAATGGTCGGAAGTCATCGATACCAACCTGGGTTCGATGTACAGGGTTTGCAAAGCCTGTATGAAGGCCATGACCAAAGCCCGGTTCGGACGCATCGTCAACATCAGTTCGGTGGTCGGCGCCAGTGGCAATGCCGGACAAACCAATTATTCCGCATCCAAGGCGGGCATCGAAGGATTCACCCGTTCACTGGCCAAGGAAATCGGTTCCCGCGGCGTGACAGTGAATGCCGTGGCCCCTGGTTTCATTGATACCGATATGACGCGGGAATTGCCTGAGCAACAGAAAGAGGCCCTGCTGGCGCAAATCCCGCTGGGTCGCCTGGGTGAGGCCGACGAAATTGCCGCCGTGGTGGCTTTCCTGGTGTCCGAGAGCGGCGCCTACATCACCGGTGAAACCGTACATGTCAATGGTGGCATGTATATGAGTTGATCACCTGCTTGCGGGCAGGGTTCAACAAGATTGTTCAATAAGGTAGATGTCTGAAATAAGGGTAAATTCACGGCATTTCGGGCCGACACCATTTAGGCAATTTACACATTACATCTCTGGCAAATAGAGGTAAACTTGCGTCTCTGAATTACACGGTGGTCTGGATGCGACGCGATCGTGACAGAGAGGCTCTCAAAAAAGCCTTTGGAAACATAGTATTAGGAGCTAATAATAGTTATGAGTAGCATTGAAGAGCGCGTTAAGAAAATCGTATGCGAACAGCTTGGTGTGAAGGAGGACGAGGTTAAGCCGTCTGCTTCCTTCGTAGAAGATCTAGGCGCTGATTCACTTGATACTGTCGAGTTGGTTATGGCTCTCGAAGAAGAATTTGAGACTGAAATTCCGGATGAAGAAGCCGAGAAGATCACCACGGTTCAGCTCGCCGTCGACTACATCAACCAACACCTGTAAGCCATCATCAATGCTAGGTTCTGAAGCTACTCCAGAGGACTCTGGAGTAGCTTTTGTTTATTTGGCTTTCAGCAATTAAATCTGGAGAGAACACGTGAGCAACAGACGAGTTGTTGTCACCGGTCTTGGTTTAATTACGCCACTGGGCAATGATGTCGCCAGCTCCTGGGAAGCCCTTAAAAATGGTGAGAGCGGCGTTGGCCCCATTGAGCATTTCGATGTGGCGGATTTCAGCACGCGCTTTGGCGGCACCATCAAAGACTTTGACGCTGGCCAGTTCATGGCTCCGAAAGATGCCCGACGCATGGATGTCTTCATGCACTACGGCATCGCAGCCGGAGTCCAGGCCATCCAGGACGCCGGTCTTGAAGACAGCGGCAGTCTGAAGACACCGGAACGGGCAGGGGTTGCCATCGGCTCTGGTATTGGCGGCATTACCTCAATCGAGGAAACTGCGCTGCTGATCCAGAAAAGCGGCCCGCGCAAGGTATCGCCGTTTTTCGTTCCCGGCTCCATCATCAACATGATCGCCGGCAACCTGTCGATCCGCTTTGGGTTGCAGGGACCGAATATCGCGGTAACCACGGCCTGTACGACCGGCACTCACAACATCGGTCTGGCGGCGAATATGATCGCCAATCATCAGGCCGACATTATGCTGGCCGGCGGGGCGGAAATGGCAACGTCTCCGGTTGGTCTGGGCGGTTTCTGCGCCGCCCGTGCATTATCCACTCGTAATGATGACCCTACTCACGCCAGTCGGCCCTGGGATCGGGACCGGGATGGTTTCGTGCTCAGCGACGGCGCCGGCATTCTGGTTCTTGAAGAGCTTGAGCATGCCCGGGCCCGCGGTGCGACCATCTATGCCGAGCTGTGCGGCTTCGGCATGAGTGGCGATGCCTATCACATGACCTCGCCACCAGAAGGCGGCGCGGGGGCTGCGCAGTGTATGCGTAACGCCCTGGCAAGCGCCGGTATGGATGCTGGCGATGTCGACTACATCAATGCCCACGGCACATCCACCCAGGCCGGCGACATCGCCGAGACCCAGGCAATCAAGGCGGTGTTTGGCGACCATGCCGGACAACTGGCGGTCAGTTCCAGCAAATCCATGATCGGCCATTTGCTGGGCGCTTCAGGCTCGGTAGAAGCCATCATCGCGGTACTCAGTCTGCGCGACCAGGTGATTACCCCGACCATCAATCTGGACAACCCTGATACAGGCTGTGATCTGGATTACGTGCCGCACCAGGCTCGTGAGCAGGCCTTGAACGTGGTATTGAGCAATTCCTTTGGCTTTGGTGGCACCAACGGCAGCCTGATTTTCAAGCGCTTTCAGTAAGCAATCCCGGCGTCTGCCGGATTCGATGCTAGAATCGGCTGCAGAATTTCCGCAGCGAATCCGGGACGCCACCGCTCCGCTGACTGACAGCCAGGAAACCCCACGCCATGGCGCAAACCCCGCAGCCCTCGCAAGCCAACGACAAGCCGTCAACCTGGCTTGCCAGTCGCTGGGTACGTGGGTTGCTGGCGCTGGCCGGAATAGTCGCCGTTGCCGTAATCACCAGCGTCTGGTTGTTCGCGCGCAGCGTCAATGCGCCGCTTTCCGGTCTGTCGGAAGCGCAAATTTATGAAGTACGTCCCGGCAGCAACCTGTCGCGGGTTGCGACGGACCTGCACGCCCAAGGTCACCTTGTCCACCCGCTGGTACTGCGCCTGCTGGCACGCTGGCAGGGCGTTGGTGCCACCATTCAACAGGGCGAATACCGACTTCAGCCGGGCATGAGCGCGACAGATCTGCTGCAGGCGATGGTCAGTGGCGAAGTCGTCCAGTACCGGGTTACGCTGCTGGAAGGCTGGACCCTGCGCCAGGCGCTGGTGGCGATTCAGCAAGCCGAAAAAGTTACCCTGCAGCTGGCCCCTGATGCCAGCCTGGCTGACATTGCCCGGGCTATGGCAATACCCCGGGATAACCCTGAAGGCCTGGTCTTCCCCGACACCTATTTCTATACCAAGGGCACCAGTGACGTGGAAATCCTGCGCCGCGGTTATCAGCGCCTGGAAACGGTATTACAGGATGCCTGGTCCACACGACTGGGGGCGCTGCCTTATGAAACCCCTTACCAGGCGTTGATCATGGCCTCGATTATTGAAAAGGAATCCGCCGCCGCCAGTGAACGTGGTCATATCGCTGGCGTCTTTGTACGCCGGCTGGAGCAGGGCATGCGACTGCAGTCTGACCCGACGGTGATTTACGGTATCGGGGAAGACTTTGATGGCGATCTGCGGCGCACGGATCTGCGCACCACCACCGACTACAATACCTACCGCATCAACGGCTTGCCGCCGACCCCAATTGCACTGGCGGGGCGGGACTCTATCCACGCCAGCCTGAATCCTTTACCTTCGGACTACCTTTATTTCGTCTCCCGGGGCGACGGCAGCCACCAGTTCTCCGCCACGCTGGAGCAGCACAACGCGGCAGTGAACCGATATCAGCGCCAGAACAATGATCAAAATAATAACCAGGCCAATGACCAACAAAACGCGCAGAGCATTAACGGACCGCAGTAAAGTATGAAACAGGGAAAGTTCATCACCATCGAGGGCGTTGAAGGCGTCGGCAAGAGTACCCAGCTGGAGTTTCTCCAGGAACACTTACGCAGCCTCAATATAGACTTCATTCTTACCAGAGAGCCCGGTGGCACATTTTACTCCGAGCAAATTCGCAACGTACTGCTCAAAATTAATGAAGAGTCACTTGACCCGGTTGCAGAGCTGCTGCTTATTTTCGCTGCCCGCGCCCAGCATCTCGGCAAACTGATCAAACCAACTCTGGCCAAAGGTACATGGGTAATTTGTGACCGCTTCACCGACGCTACCTACGCCTACCAGGGCGCCGGCAGAAATCTCGGTCGAGAGCTTGTCGCCCAGCTCGAAACCTTGGTGCAGGGTGAGCTGCGCCCGGACCTGACCCTGATCCTGGACCTGGACCCGGAAATCGGCTTGCAGCGGGCTACTGAACGCGGCGAACTGGACCGGTTCGAAACCGAACAGCTGGATTTTTTCAACCGCGTACGCGCGGCCTATCTGGAACTCGCCGCCAGCGCCAGTGAGCGCTACCGGGTTATTAACGCCGGTCGGGACGTTGCCGCAGTGCGCAGCGAACTGGTTGCCAGCGTTGATGACTGGCTCAAGGGGCAGCCCAGTCGATGAACGATATCAGCAATGCCATTCGTGCCCCGTTTCCCTGGCAGCAGCAGGGCTGGCAGCGGCTGGTCGGGCACTATCGTAGCGACAAGCTGGCTCACGCCTATCTGGTCGCCGGACCGGCAGGAATCGGCAAGCTCGCGTTCATCCGCCAGTTCAGCAAGCTGCTGCTGTGCCTGGAACCGGATGCAGATATCCCCTGTGGTCATTGTCACCATTGCCAGTTGGGAAACAGCAACGAGCACCCTGATATTCTACTGCTTGAACCCGAGGACGGTGCCCGCGATATCACTGTGGACCAGGTACGCCGGTTGGGCGAGTTTGTCCATCACACCGGGCACTCCGGCCTGGCCAAGGTGGTCATTGTTCATCATGCGCATCGTATGAATACCTCGGCGGCCAATGCACTGCTGAAAACCCTCGAAGAGCCCTCTAACAAGACCTATCTGTTTCTGGTCACCGACCTGCCAGGCTATCTGCCAGCGACTATTCGCAGTCGCTGCCAACGCCTGACCATGAGCGTTCCCAGTCTGGATATGACGTCGGACTGGTTACAGCAACACCTGGGACCGGATGACGATGCCACCGCGCTGCTGGCCGTTGCCGGCTGTCGGCCAATGGTGGCGCTGGAAATGGCCTCCGCAGATGAACTGGCTGATCGTCAGCAGTTCGTCGCCTCTCTGCCGACCCTGCTGCTTGGCGAAACCGATCTTCAGGTGCCGCTCAAGCACGGCCTGAAGATCAGCGCTGCGGTCGCGATTGGGTATTTGCTCGATTTCTCTACTACACTGGTTCACGAGCTCACCCAGGAAGAGGCGACAGACATTCCCGACCGCGAATCTCTCCAGGTGCTGCTGGGCAAGCTGAAGGACGCAGGTACTGCTGAGTCACTGCGAAAAATATTGCGGCTTTATGAGCAAGGACTGGTGGCGAGAAGACAGCTGCTGGGCACCGCCAATCCCAACCCGCAGCTGCTGCTGGAAACCCTGCTGCGGCAATGGAGCCTGTTGCTGGTAGCCGCCAGTCGTACCGGCTAGCAGCCAACAGTTTGCCTGACTGCATTCCAATGCTGGCTTTCCGCACAGCCGCATACTGAAGCGCCAGCTCGCCCACCTTGGTTGTTGCGAATGAACCGGCGATCGATAGTTGCGAACTAGTTGTTTCAGCTTCGCCTGCAATCCATACCAGTAGCACGAGTGCGCCATGCAGCCATCAGTATTGAATGTACAGATAAGCTCACTGGAAACCTTGCGCCAGATGTACATGCCATTTATCAGCGGTGGCGGTCTGTTTATACCCAGCGCCGGTTCTTTGCCGGCCATGGGTCACGAGCTTTTTCTCACCCTGAGCCTGCCGCGATTGACGGTTCGGGAGGCCACCATTGCCCGGGTGGTATGGGTTCGGGAATATGATCATCCCGCACCACCATGCGATTGCCGCGGTTTTGGGTTGCAATTCTGCAGCCAGGAAAATCGCCTGCGCACCCAGTTGGAAAACCTGTTGGCCGCGCGTCTCAACGATGCCGCGCCAACTTGCACGCTGTAGATGGCCTGGACTAAATGCTTGGTAAGCGGGCGATGACTGCTTCCGCCAGTGCCAGACTGGCGGTCAGTCCGGGCGACTCAATACCCAGCAGATGCAGCTCCGAGTCCTGCTTGGCACCACTGCCGGTGGCAACCATGAAGTCTGCGGCTGGCTGTCCGGGCCCCGCCAGCTTGGGGCGGATGCCCGAATACGCGGGCTGCAGTTGGCTGGCGGTAATTGACGGCAGGTAGCGACTGATAGCTTGTGCAAACTGCGCGGCTTTACTCGCGTCCAGTTCATAGTCGAGACTGGACTGGTAATGACTGTCCGGACCGAAGCGAATCTGGCCACCGAGATCCAGGGTGGCGTGAATGCCCAGGCCCCGGGTTCCGGCTTCCGGCAAGGGGTAAACCAGATGCCGGAATCGCGCTGGCCCCTGGTAACTGAAATAGTCACCCTTGCAGTAATAGGTTGGCGGCGGAAACGCATCGCCAGGGCGGTCCGCACTGTCCAGCATTGCAGCAATCTCGCTGGCCCAGAGCCCGGCACAGTTGATCAACGCCGCGCAGCGAAACCGGTAGTCGCGACTGTCGCGGCCATCGGACGTCCGGGTCGTCACTGCATAGTCACTGGCCAGCCGCTGCAGCCCGGTGACCCTGGTGAGCGGCGCGAACAGCACGCCCTCCCGCTGCGCGTCATGCAGCAATGACTGCATCAAGTGGTGGCTATCAACAATACCGGTGGACGGCGAGAGCAGGGCGGCACTGGCCCTGATATCGGGCTCCAGGGCTGCTATCTGCCGTTTCTCCAGCAGCTCCAGATCCCCCACACCATTGGCCTCGGCCTGACGCTTTAACGCCTCCAGTTTCGTTTCTTCTCCCGGCTGGCCCACAATCAGCTTGCCGCAAGCGCGGTGGCTAATAGCGTGGCGTTGGCAATAGTCATAGAGCAGGGCCTTGCCGCGCACACACAATCTGGCTTTCAGAGAAGCTGTGGGGTAGTAGATGCCGGCGTGAATCACCTCGCTGTTGCGGCTGCTGGTGTGCTGGCCAAAGGCGCGTTCCTGGTCCAGTACCACAACTGAGCGACCCCGAAAGCGTGGCTCCAGCGTCAATTGCCGCGCAATCGCCAGGCCGATGATCCCGGCGCCGATAATGACAATGTCGAAATGGTCCTGTTGCACCATGAATGGATACTTCCGCAGCTAACGCGGCGCGATCAGGCGAAAGGTCAGGTTCAGGCGCGGCTCTTGAAGACCTTTTACTTTAGGTAACTGATGCATCCAGTTGTTTTGAATGGATTCCCCCATAAGCAGCAGTGAGCCGTCTCCGAGGATGAAGCGGTGTCTGGGCTGAGACTTGTCGCGTTTATGGCGAAACTGGAAAGGGCGCTCAGCCCCCAACGTAAGCGAGGCGATGACCGGCTTGTCACCCAGTTCCGGTTCATCATCGGCATGCCAGGCAACACTGTCCTGACCGTGGCGGTAGTAGTTCAGCAGCACCACATTGAATGGGTAATTCGTCAGGGATTCGACCCGTTGGCGGATATTGTCTACCACCGGGTGCCACGGCTCGGCCTTGAGCTTGATTCCGGAATAGGCGTAATCGGCATCGCCCATCCAGCACTGCAGACGCGGCACATCCAGTTCCCGCCCGGCAATGCGCACCCGGTCCTGGCGCCAGGGGATTTGCCGGATTAGCGTATTACGCAGGGTTTCAGACTCGCTGGCGGAAAAAGCCGCCGGGAACTCACGCACCCAGCCATCGCCCAGGTCATGGTCCTCATGGCTGGTCGGATCTTGCTGATTTGTAAAGAGATTGGCTTGCATCGAGTGGTGTTTATGCGCTGCTGCTTAAGGCATAATGCGGGCTTTCTGGGCCGACTGGGGCGATCGCAGCTGCTGCGATTGCGCTACCATTTCCACCAGACAAGCCATCCAGACGCTTTACAGAAGGATACAGCAAGTTGCCTGCATTTGATTATGATTTGTTCGTTATCGGCGCCGGATCCGGCGGCGTCCGCGCCAGTCGCATTGCCGCTTCATTAGGAGCCCGCGTGGCCGTCGCTGAGGAGCGCTATTACGGCGGGACCTGCGTCAACGTCGGTTGCGTACCCAAGAAACTGTTCAGCTATGCCGCACATTTTGCCGATGACTTTATCGACAGCCGGGGGTTTGGCTGGGACACCCCGCGACCAGGCTTCGACTGGCCCACCCTGGTCAAGAATAAAGATACTGAAATCAATCGCTTGAATAGCATTTATAAATCGATGCTTGACAAGGCCGGGGTGACCATCTTTCCGTCCCGGGCCCGCATCAGTGGCGCCAACACCGTACAGGTTGATGGGCGCGAAGTCTCCGCCCGCTATATTCTCATCGCCGTGGGCGGCTGGCCCTGGGTACCTGAGTTTCCCGGCAATGAACACGCCATTACCTCCAATGAAGTGTTCTACCTGGAAACGTTACCGGAAGCGATTGTCATCCAGGGCGGTGGCTATATTGCCGTGGAGTTCGCCAGTATCTTCGCCCGCCTGGGCTGCCAGACCACGCTGCTTTACCGTGGCGACCGGCTGCTGCGCGGCTTTGATGATGAAGTCCGCCAGTTTATTACCACCCAGCTGCAGCATGACATGACCGTGGTCCTCGAAGACGACATCGTGTCTATTTCAAAAGACAGCAAAAACAATAAGTTAAAGATATCCCTTAAATCCGGATCTGAAATAGAAGCCGACCAGATGCTGGCTGCCACCGGACGCCGGCCATTGACTGCCGACCTGGGGCTCGACACCGTGGACGTTGCCACCAAGGGCAATGGCGCGATCGTTGTTGATGAACAATTCCGTACCGCACAGGACTCCATTTACGCCGTGGGCGACGTTATTGATCGCCTGCAGCTCACACCAGTTGCACTGGCTGAGGGAGAATTCGTAGCCAGGACACTGTTTTCAAAGGGAAAAGCCAAGCCGGATTACAATAATGTAGCCACCGCGGTATTTTGCCATCCGAATATCTCCTGCGTGGGCCTGAGCGAAGAAGAAGCACTGGCCGCGGGACACGACCTCGATGTCTATGTGACCGCCACCAGGCCGTTAAAGCACACCCTAACCGGGCGTGAGGAACAGGCCTTGATCAAGCTGGTGGTGGATCGCGAGTCTGACCGGGTGCTGGGCGTGCATGTAGTGGCCCAGGATGCCGGCGAACTGGTGCAGGGCTTTGCAGTCGCCTTGAACTGTGGCGCCACCAAGGCGGACTTTGATCGCACCATCGGCATCCATCCGACGCTGGCCGAAGAAGTCGTGACCATGCGCAGCAAGCGGGAAGTCGATGCACCAGTAGTTGGCGACGCGGCGCAAACCACAGCGTGACCGACACAGCATAAGGAATGGGGGCAGCGTTAAAAGCCAGCAGAGTAATTACTGCTAACTGATTGAAACAGTTAAATATTGCTGGAAAGCCACTGAAACCCGGCTATTCCACTATTTCCGGTAATAAAGATTACCGGAAATAGTGAAATGGGTTATCGGGCCCTTCAGATCCGCCGCCTTATACCCTGTATACCCAGCAACCCGGCGCCATAATCCTGGTCTCAGCTCATTGTCTTACCAGCGTCTTGGCAGCATTCCTTTTTCCGGCCTGGCATTGCTCCTGCAATTATCAGCACGTCGATATATCAGGGACCGTCTTCACCCGGGGTTTGCTGTGTCTCAAGCTGGTGTGCACCGGCCAGAATCGACGGCAGCACGTAATTGTCTTCGGGGGTATTGCCTTCGTGACAGGCGCACTCATATACCGGTTCGCTTGACGGTCGGGCATTAAAATTCAGCTCGCCGCTCACCGCCTGGGTGCACTTGGTGCCGTCTTCCAGGATGAACCAGTAGCGAATCTGACCCTCGGCAATATGTGAGTAATACTGTGTAACCTCATGTTTTTTATGCCTTATCGGAAGCTATGCCACCCATTCAAACCAGGGTTTTAGCCACCAGGGTGACGCCGTCCCACCAGCAGATGGAATCGCCCACCCGGGTGTCCATGTCCCGATGCGGCTGAGCGCTGGCATCTGTGCCCAGGCGGATAATGCCGACGTCATGGACCATTTCCGCAACAATAACCACATAATCAGAGGTTTGATCGCTAAGTGCTTATTCTGCCGACTGAAAATTCTAATTGCTCTGCTCCAGCCACCGCGCCGGGTGTGCCGACAGATTGCGCGGGTCACCAAATTCCCGCGGGCGGGTCAGTAGTGTCAGGGTTTCGCTGGTGTCCTGCCCATTGTCCCTGAAAGTCGCGTCGGCTCTGGGCGGTGCGTGGCGTTTCCCGGTCCTGGGCCGGTACTGTAACTGCTGCGCTGAACAGCGTCAGGCTCGCCAGGGAGCTATAAATGGCTTGATGAACATTATTTATCTTAGGTATTAGTAAAATATACTTAAAGTAATTTCTAGTATAGGTCGACGACAAGCAGGATAGGTGACCAAGGTAATGATCTGGCGCCCGCCAAGTGCCCTGCTTACCTGATACCAGCGAAACCAGAGGCATTGTTAGCCTGGATAGTGGCAATTGCGGGCATCGACTAGTCAGGCTTTTGACTGCGCACGGCCTTCTTCACCTCTGACCCACTTATCACGGGCCCACTTATCCGCACTTATCACAGACCCACTTATCACAGACCCTTTTATCGCAGGTTCACTTATCAAAGACCTGCTTGGCACTGACCAATTTCGCCCGGACAACCAGCCTGCGGCGCTCAAACCTGGCGCAGTTTCAGGGGCCGGGATAGCTGGCAGAGCGCCACTTGTTCAACGCTGCTGTTTCCTGCGCGCCGCCGATTCAGCCCTTGCCTTGTGCCCGGATCGAGGGCCGCGCACAGCAGCGCCGCTGTTTACAGGTAAACGATAAGCAATTTAAGTTCACCGCCCTGCTGCCGTTAGTACCTACATCAGCTGCTGTCATGCGGTTAAATTTTGCGCTTCAAAAAGCACTGATTCTCCTGGATCACTTCCTCGCCCCCTGCTTCTCAGATATTATTGATCCCTGTGTCAGACAGATAGAGTCTAAATTTGATGTCAGCTGTTAAGTCACCGGTGGCATTCTTCGATACCCTCGAGACCATGGCCAATCCGTTCAAGGAGCCCGTCTCCAGCCTTGACCACCTGGTAGCTAACCCGCCTGCAGATGCGCTGTCTGATTACCAGCTCGCCAGTGAATTTATCTACAGCTATCGCGGCAGCCCCGACACCTTCAGCACCTATCGGCGGGAGATCGAGCACTTCCTGCACTGGTGCTGGCTGCAGGCTGGTAAATCCCTGAAGCAGGTGGACCGCGAGGACATTGAGTCCTACGTGGAATTTACTCGCCAGCCGCCGGCTACCTGGATTGGCAGGAAAAACGTGCCCCGCTTCATAGACAAGGCGGGCCTGCGAGTACCGAACGGCGAGTGGCGCCCCTACGTCTCGCTGCAGGGCGAATATGTCATCTCCCAGGCTGCCATCCAATCTTTATTCAGTGTCTTAAGTAGTTTCTTTAACTTTCTGATTCAAGAGAATTATTTACAGGCAAACCCGGTCACACAAATGCGTCAGAAGAGCAAATTTCTGCGCAAGCACCAGTCCCAGGGCAAGATTCGGCGCCTGTCACCCCTGCAGTGGGATTACGTGCTGGATGCCGCCGAGGAACTGGCCCGCGAAGATCCGGCCAGCCACGAGCGTACGCTGTTTATCATGAATGCCCTGTTCGCCATGTACCTGCGGGTGTCCGAGCTGGTGGAAACGCCACGCTGGCAGCCACAAATGGGCCATTTCCAGCTGGACCAGGAAGGTAACTGGTGGTTTGTGACGGTGGGCAAAGGTAATAAGGAGCGGGAAGTTTCGGTGAGTGATGCGATGCTCGAGGCGCTGAAGCGCTATCGGCGCTCCCGCGGCCTGCCGCCGCTGCCCAGTCCCGGGGAGCCCAGCCCCCTGGTGCACAAGACCCGTGGCAAGGGCGGCCTCACCAGCACCCGGCAGGTTCGGGGGATCGTGCAAAAAGTCTTCGATCTGGCGGCGGCAAAGATGCGTAAGGACGATTTTAAGGAGGAAGCCGAACGCCTGGGTGACGCCACCGTACACTGGCTCCGACACACCGGCATATCGGAAGACGTCAAACACCGCCCCCGGGAACACGTCCGGGACGATGCCGGCCACGGTTCCAGCGCCATTACCGATCGCTATATCGACGTGGAGCGGGCCGAACGGCACGCCTCGGCGCGGCGCAAGCTCATTCGCTAGGCCCCTTGTCTTGTCTGATCTACAGCGCGCCTCGACGGTGCCGCGAATTACAGAAAATGACTTCTCTCGGCCTGGGAATTAGCTTAGTCTCTAAATTCCCGCATGGCATGAACTGGATTGCACGGCAATCCAGTCTTAATGCAAGACAAACCAACAGACACCAATAAAGCTCAACGACCAAACTGGAAAGTGGAGAATTATGCGAATCTGGACTAACCCGCCTGTTATTAGCAGGACGATCAAAGCCGTCGCGCTGCTTGGCACTCTCGGCACTGTCGGAATTAGCGGCCAGTTATCAGCCCAGGAAGACCCTTCCCTGCTCAACACCGTGCTCGATATTGACGAGCTCTATACCGAAGTGGTCAGTGAGCCGGTACATGGCACAACTGCCGCCGCGCTTATTGAAGAGCTGCAGACCAAGCACTATGCAACAGTGGAAATCGACGACAGGTTTTCATCGTTACTGTTTGATAATTATCTGGATTTACTCGACGGCCAGCATCTGTACTTTCTGAAAAGCGATGTCGATGAGCTAAGTCGCAGTCGCTACACGCTGGACGACAGCCTGAAAGCTGGCAGTGTCGAGCCCGGTTTTGAGATGTACAACCGCTATTACCAGCGGGTCCTGGAGCGCCTCATCTATGCCATAGATCGGGTCGAGAATCATATCGCTGAGATGGACTTTGATGTCCCGGAAAGCCTGCTGATCGATCGCGAGGAAGCACCCTACGCCGCGGACCGTGATGAGCTGGACGAAATCTGGCGCAAGCGCATCAAGAACAGCGTGCTGAGCCTGCGCCTGGCCGGTGACAGTGATGAAGAGATCAAGGAAAAACTGGGCAAGCGCTACCGCAATCAGCTCAGCCAGGTATTGAAGACCAACAGCAAGGATATCTTCCAGTCTTACCTGTCTTCTGTGGCCAAAGCGGTTGATCCACATACAGATTATTACTCACCGCGGGATTCAGAAAACTTCAATATGCAGCTGTCCCTGTCGCTGCAGGGCATCGGCGCGCAGCTGACTACCGAAGACGAATACACCAAGGTGGTTGAACTGATTAAAGGCGGACCGGCGGAACGGGGCAATGAGCTGCGCGCCGGAGACCGCATTATCGCCATCGGTCAGGGACCGGACGGTGATCTCCAGGACGTGGTCGGCATGCGCCTTGACGACGTGGTGGACCAGATCCGCGGCGAGAAAGGCACCATGGTGCGTCTCAACGTGATCCCGGCGGATGCGGTCAGCGAGTCTGCCGCGACAGTCGTCGCCATCACCCGCGATACGGTAAAACTGGAAGACCAGTCAGCAAAGAAGGAAGTACTTGAGCTGAGCTACAACGGCCAGGACTACAAGATTGGCGTGATCAACCTGCCAACCTTCTACTTTGACTTCGAGGCGGCATCGCGCGGCGAGGAAGACTACAAGAGTTCCACCCGTGATGTGCGCGCCCTGCTGGAAGAGCTCAAAGCCGAAGACGTTGATGCCGTGGTCGTGGACCTGCGCAACAACGGTGGTGGCAGCCTCAGCGAAGCCAATCAGCTGGTGGGCCTGTTCATTGAAACCGGCGCCACCGTACAGATCCGCTACTCTGGCATCCGCAATGGCTTTACCCGTTCATTCGGTGACAATGACCCGGAAGTGGCCTATGCCGGTCCGCTGGCGGTTCTGGTGAATCGCACCAGTGCCTCTGCCTCGGAGATTTTCGCCGGTGCCATCCAGGATTATCAGCGCGGCGTCGTGCTGGGCGGCCAGACCTTCGGTAAGGGCACGGTCCAGGAAATCATTCCCATGGACTACGGCCAGGTCAAGGTCACCCGCTCGAAGTTCTACCGAATCTCCGGTGCCAGCACCCAGCATCGCGGAGTGATTCCGGATATTACCTTCCCCGATCTCTATGACGCCTACGATGACATCGGTGAAAGCAGCCTGGACGGCGCCCTTCCCTGGGACACCGTCCGCCCCGTTGAATATCGCTCCTACCATTCCATTGACGCGGTACTGCCGGAGCTGCGCCAGCGTTACCAGGCGCGTGTCGAGGAATCCCCGGATTTTATCTATCTGATGGATCAGATTGAGCGCACCCGAAAATTGCGCGAGCGTGAAGTGGTATCTCTCAACGCAGCTGAGGTGGAAGCCCGTCGGGAGCAGGAGCGACGCGAGGAATTCGACGCGGACAACATGCGCCGCTTCCTGAAAGGCCTGCCGCTGCGCGAGTGGGTTGCCGCTAACGCCGAGGATGACAGCGCCGAATCTGCAGGCACAGAAATCAACAGCGACACCACCCTGTCCAGTGACACCGACGGCGACGATGTGCCGGAGGAGCAGGATCCCCTGCTACTGGAATCCGGTCGCATCCTGGCAGATCTGATCTCGCTCACGGAGAATCGCCTGAGCCAGGTGGATAACCTGCCAAACCGTCGTTAATAAACTGCCACCAGAGAGCGGGTAATCCGCTCTCTGGTTTCTGCTTTTATACTTTCTTCTTCTCATCTTTCCATCTTCCTCTGCTTCATACTTCTACACCTGATTCCCCTGCCGGGGCTTTACCGCGCGGCTTGTTGGAATCCGGGTAGCCCAACCAGAAAATTCGCACGCATAACGAGGCTAATAGCAGATTTGCGGGGATGAACCATGGTGGGCTGGACTCAGTCCTGTAAAGGAATGACTTCGAGCGCGGCTGCGTGGAGGCCGGATACCCAAAAAAAAGGCCCTCTGGGGAGGAGGGCCTGTAAGCGGGGTCAAGCTCAAGGAGGGTCAATCAATTTGGGGGTTGATTGAGACTCAGGACTATTACAGCAAAGAAATCTGTCAGCACAAGCCGATGAAAAAGGCCTTGTTGGGGTTAATTGTGGCGGTAATGTGGCTTGGTGGGTTGCGGCTAAGCGCTTCCGGGATCGTGCCTGGGATTGGCCGGACGTTGGGCCGCCGGGAAGAGATTGATTCTGGATTTGCGGAGGGGCAAATTCTAAACCCAACGAGATGCTATAGGAATCCGAGCCTTAGGGGCTCATGGTGATCAAACGGGTTAACAGAGGTGATCCCTGACGGATCATTCGATGCGCGGTCTGCGCCGCTTTGCGGCTTTCGAACTGGAGAGCTCGAATCCTCCCCCTCCGCCGGTGCGGTGTGCAGGACGCTGATTTCGTGTTTTGTTCTT
Organism: uncultured Pseudohongiella sp.; assembly: GCA_965212375.1. Taxonomy (GTDB): domain Bacteria; phylum Pseudomonadota; class Gammaproteobacteria; order Pseudomonadales; family Pseudohongiellaceae; genus UBA9145. The sequence continues at coordinate 1,630,548 of OZ243108.1, forward strand.
TTTGAGTGCTGCGGGTGGCTAATCGTTTTTGGGATTGTGCCTGGGACTGGCAGCCCGTTGGGCTGCTGGGGAGAGATTGATTCAGATTTCAGCTGAACTGAAATCTTCACCCTTCGGGCCGCGCGTTGCGCGGTCTGCGCCGCTTGCGCGGCTTTCGAACTGGAGAGCTCGAATCCTCCCCCTCCGCCGGTGCGGTGTGCAGGACGCTGATTTCGTGTTTTGTTCTTTTTGAGTGCTGCGGGTGGCTAATCGTTTTTGGGATTGTGCCTGGGACTGGCAGCCCGTTGGGCTGCTGGGGAGAGATTGATTCAGATTTCAGCTGAGCTGAAATCTTCACCCTTCGGGCCGCGCGTTGCGCGGTCTGCGCCGCTTGCGCGGCTTTCGAACTGGAGAGCTCGAATCCTCCCCCTCCGCCGGTGCGGTGTGCAGGACGCTGATTTCGTGTTTTGTTCTTTTTGAGTGCTGCGGGGGTGGTAGGTGTATGGCGGAGGGGGAGAGATTCGAACTCTCGGAAGACTTTCGCCTTCGCTGGTTTTCAAGACCAGTGCATTCAACCGCTCTGCCACCCCTCCGCGACAGGGGCAGAATCTTACACTAAAGCGGACTTGAGTCCAATGGACTTTGAGGTGATATCAGCGCTGCGGAAAAGCATTGATTTTAGCCGGCCTGTGGGTATGATGGCGGGTGAATCAGGCGCGGGATAAATACTCTAAACTATTGAAATCCGGGCTTTTACCCCCATCGTATTACTAGTGACAGAAGACTGTTCGGAATCCTCAAGCTGCGCAATCAGGTGGCTACTGGATTCGCATTCTTCAAGGTGTTAACGATCCTGTTGGTGCCTGTATCCAATTTTTCAGGAGAGCATGATGAACGACGTTGATGTAAGTATTGCCCGGGGCCATGAGTCGGCGGCACCGGCAGTAAACAAGGTTCTCAAAAATACCTATTTACTCCTGGCCCTGACCCTGGCGTTCAGTGCCGGAACGGCTGCGCTGAGCTTTAACGCGCCACCACTGAACCCATGGATGTTCCTGCTGGGAGCATACGGTTTCCTGTTTGCTACTCACTATCTGGCCAACAGTCCCTGGGGCTTGCTGACCACCTTTGGCTTCACCGGATTTATCGGTTATGGCATCGGGCCACTGCTCGGCTACCTGATGTCCAGCCAGTCTGGCAGTGAAGTGGTGATGACCGCACTGGGCGGCACCGCCTTTATCTTTTTCGGCCTGTCCGGTTGGGCGCTTGCCTCGCGCAAGGATTTCTCCTTTCTGCGTGGTTTTATTGCCGCTGGCTGTCTGGTGCTGATCGCCGCCATCGTGATCAGCCTGATCTGGCCGATGCCTGCCCTGCAGCTGGCCATGTCAGTCGCGTTCATGTTCTTCTCCAGCGCGGTCATTCTGTACCAGACCAGTGAGATCGTCCACGGTGGTGAGCGCAACTACATCCTGGCCACCATCACCCTGTACGTCTCGATTTACAATATCTTCATGAGCCTGATTCATCTGCTCATGGCCTTCTCCGGCGACGAGTAATTGTCGGTCGGCCACAACACCAAGCCCCGGGTAACTCTGGGGCTTTTTGTTTTCAGCCAGACCGGTTTTCGACCCCGGTGACCAGCCGCAAGTTTTTACTGACTCTCTATTTAATTTCTACTTCATCCAGACAGACAAAACACCCGTGAAATTTTCAATTGTGGTCTACGCGGCCCCTTACTCAATCCAGGCTTCGGAATCCGCCCTGCGTTTTACGCGGACCTTGCTGGAGTCCGGCCATGAGGTGTATCGACTGTTCTTCTTTTCAGACGGGGTGCACAACACCAGCCGACTGGCAGTGGCTGCCCAGGATGAAATCAATATCCCGGCACGCTGGGACGAGCTGATCTCCCGCTACGAGCTGGATTCGGTGGCCTGCGTCACCTCCGCCATCAAACGTGGCATCGTTGACAGCAAGGAAGCTCAGCGTCACGAACTGGATGCCGACAGCATTCGCAGCAGCTCGGAAATTGGTGGTCTCGGGCAGCTTATTGATGCCACGCTTAATTCTGATCGTGTGGTGAGCTTCGGATAACCTCGTGAACGACAAGCGCCCCAGCAAAGCCAGCTATTTGTTTATCAGCCGCACTGCCCCTTACGGCAGAAATCGGGCGCAGCTGTGCCTGGATGCTGCGTTCGCTGCCGCGGTATTTGAACAGCACGTCAACTACCTGTTTATGGACGATGGCGTGTATCAGCTGCTGGCCAACCAGGACGCCGAGGGCATCCACAGCAAAACCCTGGGACGAATCCTGGAAACCCTCGATCTGTACGGCATAGAAAACGTGTTAGTCCTGGCCAGCTCCCTGGAAGAACGGCAACTGCGGGCAGAAGACCTGCTTTTACCAGTCAGGCTTGTCGGTCGGCCCGAAGCCGCTGCGCTACTCAAGCAATGCGACTGTGTGGTTAACCTATGAGCACCCTGCATACTATTGCCCGGTCTCCACGTAGTGACCTGCTCACCAGTTGCCTGCAACTGATGGGAACAAAGGACGGCGTATTGCTGATGGAAGATGGCGTGTTCTATTGTCTGAATGCTGAACAGCTTGCACAGCTGCCAGAAGGCTGCAAGCTGTACGCCCTGCGTGAGGACATCGCCGCCCGAGGGCTGCAGGACAAGAAACCGCCGCAGCTGGAGGCAATCAGCACCCGCACCTTCGTTGATCTTTGCTGCCGCTATGACAAAGTGGTGAACTGGTTTTGAATAACAGTGCTGCGCCAGACGGACTTAGCGATATAGCCCTGGACAAGGAAGGGTTCCTGCGCGACCTTAACGACTGGAGTGAAGCTGTGGCGGTCGAACTGGCACGCGCCGAAAACATCAGTTTGAATCCGGACCACTGGGAGATCATCAGACTGCTGCGGGTGTTTTACAACAGGCATCAAATAGCCCCGGCTAATCGCGCGCTGGTGAGCCTGGTAAAGAAAGAGCTCGGTGCAGACAAGGGCCGCAGCGTGTATTTAATGCGTCTGTTTCGCGGCAGCCCGGCGAAAACCGCGAGCAAGATCGCCGGCCTGCCCAAGCCCGACAACTGTCTATAAGCGAAGCGGCTACTGGCTTTTCGCAGACCACGCCGCAGACTGCGAAACCTCGAGCCTCATTAGCCAGATGCCCGGCCTTGCAGGCCACTGGCTTGGCTATACCTGATCGTCGTTTGCCTTGCTGACGCCCATCGCACTTTCTGCACCCACTACACCTTCCACATCTTCCACACCTTCCACAGCTTCCACACTCGGCCGGCCGAACCAGGCCAGTTTGTCATGCAGCGTCACCACGCTGCCGATGATGGTCAGCGTTGGTGCCTGCAGCTGAGCGCGTTCCACCTGCCCGGCGATAGACTGCAGATCGCCGATAATGACCCGCTGTCTGGCGGTGGTGCCCTGCTGGACAACTGCTACCGGTGTAGCGGGCGCCATCCCGTGCGCCTGCAGGTTTTCACAAATATGCGGCAAACCAATAAGGCCCATGTAAAACACCAGGGTTTGATGCCCGGCGATAATGTGCTCCCAGTCCAGATCAAGCTCACCATCTTTGAGATGGCCGGTCAAGAAGCGAACCGACTGCGCGTGATCGCGATGGGTCAGCGGGATCCCGGCGTACGCTGCGCAACCGGAAGCAGCGGTGATGCCAGGGACTACCTGGAAAGGAACCTCTGATCCCACCAGGCTGGCCAACTCTTCACCCCCGCGTCCAAAGATAAACGGGTCGCCCCCCTTCAGGCGCAATACCCGCTTACCCTGCCGCGCCAGGGTAACCAGCATCTCGTTGATAGTCTCCTGTGGTACGGGATGATCCTTCGGCTGTTTGCCGACATGAATTTTCTCCGCATCGGGTCGAACTTTTTGCAGAATTTCGGGAGAGACCAGCCGGTCGTAAAGCACCACATCGGCCTTGTGCATCAGCCGCAGTGCGCGCAAGGTCAGCAGGTCCGGATCCCCCGGCCCGGCCCCCACCAGGTATACTTCACCGCGAACGGCACTGGTGCCGGTTTGCGCCCAGTCCGCCAGAAACGTCTCCAGCCTGGCTTCGGCACCTTGTTCATTACCACTGTAGACCAGCTCCGGGATATCGCTATCCAGAACCGCCTCCCAGAAGCGAATGCGTGAATTGAATTGCTTGATGCGTTGCTTGACCGTTTTCCGATACCGGTTAAGCAGTCTCGCCAGAATATTAATGCGACCTGGCACCAATGTTTCATTGAGAGTCTTCAAATGTCGGGTAAGCACCGGGGAGCTACCGCCGCTGGAGATAGCAATCACGATCGGCGTTCGGTCAACGATGGCCGGCATGATGAAGGTGCAGAGGGCTGGCTGGTCGACCACGTTGACCGGTATGTCCCGGGCGCTGGCCAATTCGCTGACCTGACGGTTGACGTCTTCATCGTCGGTAGCCGCAACGGCCAGCACGGCATCGGCAAGGTGTTCAGCTGAAAATCGTTCGTTGACGAGGCGCGCATGCTTGTCCTCGGCCAACGCGGTCACCTGTTCGTCAAACTGTTCCGCCACCAGCACCACCTGACCGCCGGCGCGTAGCAAAAGCGATGCCTTGCGGTGGGCAACCTCACCGCCGCCCACAATCACACATTTCCTGCCGCGAATATTCAGGAAAATGGGCAGTAGATCCATTATTCGAGAAACTCTTGTCCGTTCATATAGCCCTGTAACACCTTGGGAATCGCTACCCTGCCCTGGCTATCCTGGTTGTTCTCCAGAATCGCCACCAGCGCGCGGCCGATGGCGAGACCCGATCCGTTGATGGTGTGCACCAGCTCCGGCTTGCCGGATTCGGCGTTACGGTAGCGAGCCTGCATGCGTCGAGCCTGAAAGTCAGAGCAATTACTGCAGGAGGATATCTCCCGGTAGCAGCCCTGCGATGGCAGCCACACTTCCAGATCAAAGGTCTTGGTGGCCGAAAAGCCGAGATCGCCACCACATAACAGCACTCGTCGGTACGGCAGCTCAAGCTGCTCAAGGATTACCTCGGCGTGTCGGGTTAGTTCTTCCAGCGCCTGCTCCGAGTCATCAGGGCGAACAATCTGCACCAGCTCTACCTTTTCAAACTGGTGCTGACGAATCATGCCCTTGGTGTCCTTGCCGTAGCTGCCCGCCTCTGAGCGGAAGCAGGGGGTGTGACAGGTGAACTTCAATGGCAGTTGGTCGGCATCCAGTATCTCGTCGCGAACCAGGTTGGTAACCGGCACTTCGGCGGTGGGAATAAGGTAAAAATCATGCTCACCTTCCAGCCGAAATAAATCATCGGCGAACTTGGGCAGTTGTCCGGTGCCCTGCAGCGAATCGGCATTAACGATATAAGGCACACTCACTTCACGATAAGCATGCTGGCTGGTGTGGGTATCAAGCATGAACTGGACCAGCGCCCGATGCAGGCGCGCGGTTGCCCCCTGCATGACCACGAACCGCGCACCGGTCAGTTTGCTCGCGGCGGCAAAGTCCAGCCCCTGACTCAACTGCTCGCCTAACTCGGCATGATCCTTAACGTCGAAATCAAATTCGCGCGGCTCACCCCAGCGATGCAGCTCCTGGTTGTCTGCTTCGCTATCGCCATCCGGAACCGCCGCAGCGGGTACATTGGGCACCCCGAGCAGATAATCCTGAAATTCCGACTGCAGTTCGTGAAGCTGATCCTTCTTCGCTTCCAGATCGGTCTTGATGTTTTCCATGGACTGCAGAATTTCACTGATATCCTCACCGGCAGCCTTGGCCTTGCCGATGGATTTGGAGCGCGCATTGCGTTCGTTCTGCAGCGCTTCGGTAGCCAGCTGCAGCTCACGACGCTGCTCATCAAGCCGGGTGATATAGGCTACATCCAGTTCGTATTTCTTCTTTTTCAGCAGCGATGCCAGTTCTCCGGCATCGCTCCGAATCCGTTTTGGGTCAAGCATGATCGATTCCCACGATGAGTCAGAGCAGCACGCGAGTTAGCTGCATGCCGGCATAGGCGGCACCCAGACAAACCAGAACGCTGCTGATCAGGTATAAAAAGGCGGTATTGTAGAGGCCCTGTTGAAACAACAAAAGCGTGTCCAGCGAATAGGTTGAGAAGGTGGTAAATGCGCCCAGAAAGCCAGTCATCAACAGCGGGCGCCAGGTATCCACCAGATGCAGCTTTTCCAGAAACAAGATGAAGCAGGCGCCAATCAGAAAGCTGCCCAGCACGTTCACCAAAAACGTGCCCAGCGGGAAACTGGAACTGTTGAGCTGGTTCGCAGCCACCGTGAGCCAGTAGCGCCCTACTGCTCCCAACGCACCGCCCAGGGCAATTGCCAGTGTCATATACATAAAGTGGCACCGATTCAATCGGCTAATAGTGAATTGTTCTCGGGCTCGCCATGAGCCTCATTCTGATTGCGCTGCACCGTGCTTCGGTCCGGCATCGAGTAAGGCTCGGCGCGCAATCGGCGCGGCCTCGTTACCACAGCCCGATTAGCGCTGATCAATCAACATAGGTGTTCTCAATCACCTCAATGCCGGCTGGGGGATCAAACTCGAACAGGCTGTCAGCCAGCTGCTGATTACGCTGTACCGCATTGAATCGCCACACCGTTTGCTCACCGTTCTTGTGTCGCAGGTGAATCATGTCCAGCTCGGCGTCGACGAAACTGATGGTAATATTCGCGTAAACACTATCGCTTGCCAGCGGCGTCAGATTGAATTCGACAATCTCCGCAGCAGAAGCGTCAGCAAGCTCAATAGCATATTCCAGCTCCAGATCATCCGTGTTGCCGCTGAGTAGCTGGGCAGCCAGCTCCGAACGCTGTTCGCTCCAGTTTTCAATAACCACTTGTTCCAGATCGGGCTGGTAATTCCATAGCAGCTCACCATTGGTCACGATCAGCTCGGGAAATGGAGTGATAGTCTCCCAGTAAAAACCATCGGGCTTTTTAAGGTGTAGCCGAATCTGGCTTTGCTCCAGCACCCCGCCGTCCGACTCCACGATGAGCTGCTCAACATCGGCACTGAGGGTGGTGATATCGTTTAACAAGGAGTCCAGTTGCTGCAGGGCAGTCTCGGCCTGCGCAGTGGGCAGCCAGGCTGGTAGATGAGTAACCACAACAGCCATGATGGCTGGCAGAAAACGGCGCAGGTGCATCAAATGAATCCGGATGATAGGTGAACGACGGTGGTATAAACCGCTGCTATTAACCGCTGGTATAAAACCACAGCGCTCGGGTAGATTTAGTCGCGCGGTGCAGGCGGGGCAATCACTTCCCGGGAACCGTTGCTCCCCATCTCCGACACTACGCCCGCCGCTTCCATGGATTCTATCATACGGGCAGCCCGGTTGTAGCCGATGCGCAGCTTGCGCTGCACCGCGGAAATCGAGGCTTTGCGGGACTCTGTGACAAATCGTACCGCCTCATCATAAAGCGCGTCATCTTCTTCGCTGCCCTCGCCGCCACCACTACTGGCACCGAGATCGGCATCATCATGGCCCTGGGTAATCTCGTCGATATAGACCGGATCGCCGCGTTGCTTCCAGTCGGCTACAACCCGATGCACTTCTTCGTCACTGACAAAGGCACCGTGGACGCGGGTTGGCACGCCACCGCCAGGCGGCAGGAACAGCATGTCACCATGGCCCAGCAGCTGCTCGGCGCCGCCCTCGCCAAGAATGGTGCGCGAGTCCACTTTGGACTGCACCATAAACGACAATCGGGTCGGCACATTGGCTTTAATCAGGCCGGTCAGCACATCTACCGACGGGCGCTGGGTGGCGAGAATCAAGTGGATGCCGGCGGCGCGGGCTTTTTGGGCAATACGGGCAATCAGTTCTTCGACTTTCTTGCCCACTACCATCATCATGTCGGCAAGTTCGTCGACGATCACTACTATGTTCGGCAATGGCTCCAGCTCAGGTGCGGCCTGCTCTTCTTCCAGCAGCATGGGGTCTGCCTTCCAGATCGGGTCGAAAATCGGTTTGCCGGCCTTTTTGGCGTCCGCCACTTTCTTGTTAAAACCAGCCAGATTACGAACCCCCAGCGCAGACATCAGTTTGTAGCGACGTTCCATCTCCGCCACGCACCAGCGCAGGCCGTTGGCCGCGTCCTTCATGTCGGTGATTACCGGGGTCAGCAGGTGGGGAATCCCGTCGTAGACCGACAGCTCCAGCATCTTGGGGTCGATCATGATTACCCGCACGTGCTCAGGCGTGGACTTGAACAACAGGCTGAGAATCATGGCGTTGATACCCACCGACTTACCAGAACCGGTGGTACCGGCAACCAGCAGGTGCGGCATCTTGGCCAGGTCCACAATCACCGGCTTGCCGACGATGTCATGACCCAGCGCCATGCTGAGGGCCGAACTGGCACGATCAAATTCGCTGGACGACAACACCTGGCTGAGCTGGATGACCTCGCGCTTTTCGTTGGGAATTTCGATACCTATGACGGTTTTGCCAGGTATTACCTCAACCACGCGTACGGATATCACCGCCAGCGACCGGGCCAGATCTTTTACCAGGTTGGCGATCCGGCTGACTTTCACGCCGGGTGCGGGCTGTACTTCAAAGCGGGTAATCACCGGGCCGGGATTGACGGCCGTCACCTCGATTTCGATGCCAAAGTCCTTCAGCTTTAACTCCAGCAACTTGGACATCGCTTCCAGGGACTCCTTGGAAAACCCGGAATCGTTGGTTTCCTGCCAGGCGTCCAGCAATCCAATCGCGGGCAGTTCCTTGACCGACGTGGCGGCGAACAGCGTCCCCTGGCGCTCCTTTTCAACCCGCTGACTCTTGACCGGCTGCTGCGGTGCCGGCGCCTTGATGGTAGGCGGCACCCGTTTCTTCTCCTTCTCGATATGAATATCGAGCACCTTCTTGCGGCTCTCCAGGCGCTCCCGCGTGGCGGCCGCCTGCTTGCGCGCTTCCAGCCACTTGCTCACCTTGCCCACTGCCAGATTGAAGCCGTTCAGCGTCCAGGCACCGAGCCGATCCACCACATCCAGCCAGGAAATCGTCGCGGTGATGGTCAGCGCGAACAGGAACATTGCCAGCAGCAGCAGCGTACTGCCAAGGACTGCCAGCAGCGGCACGATCAGATCAACCACCAGGGCGCCCATTACCCCGCCGGCGAGATAGCTGGCGCCCTCGGGGATGGTGAAATGCAGCGTAGCCAAACCGCTGGCGGATACCAGCAGCAAGAACACGCCTGCCGCCTTCAGCCCCAGCAAGGGCCAGGAAAATGGCTTGTCCAGTTCACTGTCGCGATAGGAGCTGTAGATTTTGTAGACCAGTAGTAGCGGCAGGCAGTAGGCCAGATAGCCCACCAGGTGCAGCAGCACATCGGCAATCCAGGCGCCATAGACGCCCACCGCATTGTCGACCCCCTGCCCGCTGCCCGTGGTGGTAAACCCGGGATCTTCCGGTGAGTAGCTGAGCAAGGCAATTAATAGAAACAGGGCCAGCAGGAACGAGGCGATCAAGCTCCCTTCACGGATGACACGCTGCACTGCCGTGTCGACTTCAGCCTGTGGGTCTTCGTTACTCATGCTGACATTTTTCAAAGGATTCAGACACCTGTGGAGAATAATTCTATGGCTTTCTAGATTCTTTCTAGAGTATCGCCTGGCCCGGGGTTTGTCATCCGGAACTGCTTTTGGCTATCCCTAGGTTATCGGGCAGAAAGCCGGATTATTAACGTGTTTACTGCGCGTTTCTGCGCAGTGGGTCGCGCTACCGGGATAGATGGCTGCAACAGTACCCCCGTAAAGGCAATCTGAGTAAAATGCCCGCTGCCATACACAGTCCAACCCCGAAACAGGAAACACCCTATGTCTGAAGTTGCCCACCACCGCCTGATAATCCTTGGCTCCGGACCCGCCGGCTATACCGCGGCCGTCTATGCCGCGCGTGCCGGTCTCGAACCGGTGGTCATCACCGGCATGGTGCAGGGCGGACAACTGACCACCACGACCGATGTGGACAACTGGCCCGGCGACGTGGAGGGCCTGCAGGGCCCAGACCTGATGGAACGCATGAAGAATCATGCAGAACGTTTCGACAGCAAAGTGATTTTTGATCACATCAATACCGTCGATCTGAACAATCGCCCGTTTACCCTGAAAGGTGATGCGGGCAGCTATACCTGCGATGCCCTGATTATCGCCACCGGCGCCTCGGCGCAATACCTGGGACTACCCTCCGAAGAAGCCTTCATGGGCAAGGGAGTCAGCGCCTGCGCAACCTGCGACGGGTTTTTCTATCGCAACAAACCGGTCGCCGTGATTGGCGGTGGCAACACCGCAGTGGAAGAAGCCCTGTATCTGTCAAACCTGTGCTCCCATGTCACTGTGGTCCACCGTCGGGATGCGCTGCGTGCGGAAAAAATCCTGCAGGACAAGCTGATGGAGCGTGTTGCTGAAGGCAAGGTCACCATGGCCTGGGATCATGTCCTGGATGAAGTGCTGGGGGATGACATGGGCGTCACCGGAATGCGCATCAAGCATGCCACCACGGGCGAGCCCCAGGAGATTGCAGTAGATGGGGTCTTCATTGCCATCGGTCACCGCCCCAATTCGGAAATCTTCGCCGGGCAGCTGGAAATGAAGAATGGCTATGTGGTGGTCAACACCGGCTTGAACGGCAACGCCACCGAGACCAGTGTGCCGGGCGTGTTTGCCGCCGGAGACATTGCGGACCAGGTGTATCGGCAGGCCGTCACCAGCGCCGGCTTTGGCTGCATGGCGGCGCTGGATGCGGAGAAGTTTCTCGACGCGTAAGCGATGCCGATTCCCTGGCTCAGTCCCGACGATAGCATTGCCTTTCCTCCGGTCGAATTGGCCCTGGACGACCCCAATGGGTTGCTGGCCGCCGGCGGACTGCTCACTCGCGACTGGCTACTGGCCGCCTACCGGCGCGGCATTTTCCCCTGGTATGAACAAGGCGACCCGATTCTCTGGTGGAGCCCCGACCCGCGCCTGGTCCTGATTCCGGATCAGGTTCACCTGTCCCGCTCGCTGCGCAAGCTGATCAGGAAGCAACCCTATGTGTTGACTCTGGATCAGGATTTTCCTCAGGTCATTGCCGCTTGCAGCGCGCCGCGGGATGGCAGTGACGGCACCTGGATTACGCCAGCTATGCAGCAGGCCTACTGCGATTTGCACGATCATGGCCATGCTCACTCAGTGGAAGTCTGGGATGGGGATGAACTGGTAGGGGGTCTTTATGGTGTCGCCATAGGAAGAATGTTTTACGGCGAATCCATGTTCAGCGCACAAACCAATACCTCCAAAATTGCCGTAGTATATTTAGCACGACAGCTGCAGCAGTGGGATTTCGCGATGATCGATTGCCAGGTGAAAACTGCTCATCTGCAGTCCATGGGGGCCAGGGAAATACCCCGCCAGGAATTTTTGCGCTGCGTTCAGCGCAATGTCACAATTAATGGCCTGGAGGGGCCCTGGCAATTTGATAGCCAATTGAACGTCATTGACTATGAACTCTAATTCCAAGCTCATCAATTCGGTGCGATTGTTTCGAACGTCCGCGCACCCGTGCAGCTATAAGGAAAACCAGCAGGCTGCCACGGTCTTTGTCGACCCGGATCTGGTGATCGACAAGCATCTCAATAGCAAGCTCAGCGAACTCGGCTACCGCCGCAGTGGCGCCCATCTTTACCGCCCCGATTGCGAGCTGTGCAACGCCTGCATCTCCTGCCGCGTACCGGCCAACTATTTCAAGTTCAAGCGTCGTCACAAAAAAATCATGAAGGCGAATCAGGACTTACGCGTAGAAGAACGAAACGACCTCACTTGTGAAGACGCCTTTAATCTGTACCGCAGTTACATCGAAGTGCGCCACAGCGATGGCGACATGTACCCTGCCACTCGCGATCAGTTTGAAGCCTTCATCAAGACCAAAACCGTGGATACCCGCTTCTACCTGTTCTACGCTGGCGATCGCCTGCTGTCGGTCAGCGTGACCGACGTGCTGGAGCAAGGCCTTTCCGCGGTCTACACCTTTTTCGATCCTCACCAGCCAAAACGCTCCCTGGGTAACTACGCGATTCTCTGGCAGATACAGCAGTGCCAGGCTTTGGAGCTGCCCTATCTGTTTCTTGGCTACTGGATCAAGGATTGCCAGAAAATGCAGTACAAGAGCGAGTACCGCCCACTGGAATTACTGATCGACGGCAAGTGGGTACTGGTGACCTGATCGCGGCGGGCACCAGGCTTGCGGCACTCCTGCCAACATTGCATCCGACATCCCTTCCAGCGCCCCATCCTGGTAGCGACCCGATTTAGCCATAAAGCGTCAATCTGGCTCTGATTCTGCCTCTCATTACCAAGAGTACTTTGCCAAGCGGCTGAAAATCCGGCACAATGCTGCCCGCAATTCATGCCCCTCGGAGACCAGATGGCGAAAGAAGATCAGATCGAAATGGAAGGCGAAGTCGTCGACACGCTTCCTAACACTATGTTTCGGGTGAAGTTGGAGAACGGTCACGTGGTGACTGCTCATATTTCCGGAAAAATGCGCAAGAACTATATTCGCATTCTGACCGGTGACAAGGTTCTCGTCGAACTGACCCCTTATGACCTGACCAAGGGTCGTATTACCTACCGCGCCAGATAGCACCTCCCAACAGGCAAGTCAGCCAGATCGGCTGACCCACCCCACCGAGAGCGCCCTGCTCAGGATTTTTCCTGGCTCAGTTCCCGCTTCTTCTGGCGTTTGCGGCCTTCGATACGCAGCTTGATGTCACCATCTTCAGCGCTCACGTACACGTCGCCGCCATTGCTGGCCAGCTCACCAAAGAGAATATCTTCGGCCAACGCCTTCTTCAGTTTTTCCTGAATGAGGCGTCCCATGGGGCGCGCGCCCATGGCTTCGCTATAGCCGTGTTCAACGAACCAGTCTCTGGCGCTGTCATCAACGTGCAACAGCACATTCTTCTCATCCAGCTGCACTTGCAGGTTTACCAGGAACTTGTCCGCGACAGTGCGGATTGTTTCCGGTGCCAGCGCGCCAAACTGGATGATGCCGTCCAGGCGATTACGAAACTCCGGCGTGAATGCTTTCTTGATGACTTCCATACCATCGGTACTGTGGTCCTGTTCGGTAAAACCAATAGAGGCCCGGGCCATTTCCTGGGCGCCGGCATTGGTGGTCATGATCAGGATCACGTTGCGGAAGTCTGCCTTGCGTCCGTTATTGTCTGTCAGGGTGCCGTGGTCCATGACCTGCAGCAACAGATTGAACACGTCAGGATGTGCTTTCTCAATCTCGTCTAACAGCAAGACACAGTGAGGGTTTTTGGTGACTGCTTCGGTCATCAGACCGCCCTGGTCAAACCCGACATAGCCCGGCGGTGCACCAATCAGGCGCGACACCGTATGGCGCTCCATGTACTCGGACATGTCAAAGCGCAGCAGCTCGATACCCATGGTCTTGGCCAACTGGCGGCTGACTTCGGTTTTGCCGACGCCGGTGGGACCGGAGAACAGAAACGAGCCAATCGGCTTGTCGCCTTCATTGAGACCAGCCCGGGACAGCTTGATCGCCGTCGCCAGCGTATCAATGGCGGTGTCCTGACCGAACACCACCATTTTCAGATTGGCTTCCAGGCTCTTCAGGGCATTGATGTCGGAATTGGAGACATGCTTGGGTGGGATCTTGGCAATCGAGGCCACCACCTTTTCCATGTCGGTCACCTGAATCAGTTTCTTGCGCTTGCTCACCGGTTGCAGGCGCTGGAAGGCACCTGCCTCGTCAATCACATCGATCGCCTTGTCCGGCATGTAGCGGTCATTAATATAGCGTCCGGCCAGCTCTGAGGCGGCCTTCAATGCCTTGTCGCTATAGCGCAGATCATGGTGCGACTCGAAGCGGGACTTCAGTCCCTTGAGAATCTGGTAGGTGGTTTCCACGTCTGGCTCATCGACGTCGATTTTCTGGAAACGACGCGACAGGGCCCGATCTTTTTCAAAGATACCGCGGTATTCCTGGTAGGTTGTCGACCCGATGCAGCGCATCTGGCCGGAGGTCAGCACCGGCTTGAGTAAATTGGACGCGTCCATGACCCCACCTGATGCCGCACCGGCACCAATAATGGTATGGATTTCATCAATAAACAGGATGGCGTGCTCGTCCTTTTTCAATTCTGACAGCAAGGCTTTGAAGCGTTTTTCAAAATCGCCGCGGTACTTGGTGCCGGCCAACAGGGCGCCCAGGTCCAGCGAGTAAATCACGCTATCGGCCAGGACTTCCGGCACCTGCTGCTCAATAATCAGCTTCGCCAGGCCTTCAGCAACAGCTGTCTTGCCGACGCCGGACTCGCCCACCAATAGCGGGTTGTTCTTGCGGCGTCGTGACAGAACCTGGATCACGCGGGTGACTTCTTCGGTACGGCCGATCAGGGGATCAATGCGCCCTGCTTCGGCCTCGGCATTCAGGTTGGTGGCGAAACTGTCCAGCGCACTGCTGCCTGCTTCGCTGCCCATGGCTTCTTCTTCCTGTTGTTCCGGGGCCGACTCATTGCTTTCAGTATGACCGGCAATCTTGGAAATACCGTGGGTGATGAAATTCACCACATCAATTCGGGCCACATCCTGCTGCTTGAGGAAGAAGACCGCCTGGCTCTCCTGCTCGCTGAAAATTGCCACCAGTACATTGGCACCGGTGACCTCACGCTTGCCCGAAGACTGCACATGAAACACGGCGCGCTGCAGAACGCGCTGAAAACCGAGCGTTGGCTGCGTCTCGCGGGAAGACTCGGATTCGGGGATCAGAGGAGTTGTCGCGTCAACGAAATCAACCAGCTCGCCGCGCAGCCGGCTGAGATCGCAGTCACAGGCCAGCAGCACGCTGGAGGCCACCTCATTATCAAGTAGTGCCAGTAACAGGTGTTCTACCGTCATGAATTCATGACGCTTTTTCCTGGCACCCTTGAATGCATAATTGAGTGTCGCTTCGAGATCTTTACTTAACATAATGTGCCTGTTCCGGCCCCATTATTCAGGCCGGCGTGCAATGAATTAGCGGTCGACTTCGACCGAACACAGCAATGGCTGTTCACACTCCCGAGAATAGTCATTGACCTGGGCGGCTTTGGTTTCCGCCACGTCCTTGCTGTATACGCCGCACACACCTTTTCCCTCGGTGTGAACTTTCAGCATGATCTGGGTGGCTTTCTCCACGTTCATGTTGAAAAACGAGCGTAGCACATCGACGACAAAGTCCATCGGGGTGTAGTCGTCATTTATCAGCACCACTTTGTACAAGGGCGGCTGTTTGAGTTTGGGCTTTTCCGTGGTGGTAGCAGTGCCGGTATCCTGGTCGGAACTGTTGCCGTCATCGGAGTTATTTGGCCGAGCTGGAAATGTTGACATACTCGGCTCCACTATCGGGTGTTGCTGCATACTACTTGCCTACGCCACTTTGCTGGAGTGAGGATTTACGGGTGCTGAACACACCGCTGGGCGAAAAACTATTTTGCGTCAGAACCGCAGGCTTGGGAAGAGCCTGGACCGGGAATTGCGGTCGCATCACCGAACGCCGTACGCTGGATACATGGGGGTAACCAGCGGCAAATCAAGTGTTTAAGCTGTCCGCCACGGGCCCAAAGATGGTGCGCGATTTTGACAATAGCTTTCCGATGGTGTATAGCATTGCTCGTGACTTTTTGTCACAGAAACATAATTACAATAAATAATAAGACAGTACGGAGTCGTCTATGAGTACTGGGCAGGTGAAGTGGTTTAACAATGCCAAGGGATTCGGTTTTATTTTGCCGGATGAGGGGGGCGACGATTTGTTCGCGCACTACTCGGCCATTGGCATGGATGGTTACAAAACGTTGAAGGCCGGGCAGATGGTGTCTTTTGATGCGATCGAAGGGCCCAAGGGTTTGCACGCAGCCAACATCAAGCCCGTGGCCGACGAGCAGCCGGCCAGTAATGGCCACGCTGACGGGGATGACAGTGACTCGGCAATGACCAACGGTGCCGACAGCGGCGCCCATTCAGACTAGCTGGTCAGCGACACGGCAAGGCACTCAGCACCACAACCAATGAATCGCGGCTGCCGCGATTTCAGCAGTTTGGGTCAGTAGTGTCTTCGCTGTGACTGCGGGTCATTGATAACAATCAGTTACGCGCCACATTACATCTGTATTGTGGCCGGTTTACCTATTGCCTGGATTCAACCGGTCCCTTGTTTGGGCCCTTGGGCAATGAGGTTAGTGTAGTCAGTGAGTTTAGTTATTTTAGTGAGCTTAGTGAGGTCAGCCACATCTCTCGCATTCCTATCACCCGATCCGTATCGTCTGGGATTCAGGTCTGGGCTTCAGCCAGCCAGTCCGGAACACCCAGACCAGCTCGGTCCCCAGGATAACTGCTGACCAATGCCGCAAATAATTCTGTTCAACAAACCCTGCGGGGTACTGTCCCAGTTTAGCGGCGACGGCAGTCGCCCCACGCTGGCGGATTTTATCGACCAGCCTCACTTCTACCCGGCCGGCCGTCTGGACCGGGATACCGAGGGCCTGTTGCTGCTCACCAATGACGGCAAAATGCAGGAGCGCATTGCCGATCCGCGGTTTGGCAAGACCAAGGTCTACTTGGCCCAGGTGGAAGGTGAACTCAATGACGACGCGCTGAACAAATTGCGCGCCGGGGTCCGGCTCAAGGATGGCATGACCCTGCCTGCCGATGCCCAGGCGGTTGCGGCACCGACGCTGTGGGACCGGGATCCGCCCATTCGCTTTCGCAAGCACATTCCCACCAGTTGGTTGCAACTATCGATTCGTGAAGGAAAAAACAGGCAGGTTCGGCGTATGACCGCTGCCGTTGGCTTGCCAACATTACGCCTGGTGCGGGTCACCGTGGATCAGTGGCAGCTTGGGGATTTGCAACCTGGCCAGTGGCAGCTTCTGGATCAACCCTGATCCGATTGTGCTTTGCTTGCTGGCAGGTCGTGCGGTTCTGAATCCCGCTCGTCCCAGCGCTGCTTGGCCAGATCATCGCTGGCACGCGCCTGCACCCAGTGACTGCCAGAGCTGCTGGCCTGCTTTTTCCAGAACGGGGCCTCGCTTTTCAGGTAGTCCATCAAATAGGCGGCGGCGGCGAATGCATCTTCGCGGTGCCGGCTGGCAGTTGCGACCAATACAATCTGGTCACCCGGGTGCAGGGTTCCGACGCGATGGATAATGCGCGTGGCAAGCAACGACCAGCGTGCGTCGGCCTGATCGACAATCCGCTGCAGGCTCTTCTCCGTCATCCCCGGGTAATGCTCCAGCGTCAGAGTCTCAATGGCCGCGCCACTATCGCTTTCGTATAGTTCCCTGACCAGGCCGGTAAACGTCACCACGGCCCCGGCATCGCCCGCTCGCTGGCGCAACTGCTGGTATTCAGCGGCGACATCGAAATCTTCAGTCTGAACCGAGATCATCAGCCTAACCACCTGTCATTGGGGGAAAAAATGCAACTTCATCACCGTCGTTAAGCGGCGTATCCCAGTCCACAACCGTCTGGTTGACCGCCACCAGCAACGGGGCCGGGCTACTGCTCAGTTTGGCAAAGCCAGGCTGGCTTTCGCTCAGGTAGTGCACCAGATCACGTACTGATTGCACGGTCTCGGGGGGCGACACCTGCACCTGCTCCAGGCCCAGGGTTTCCCGCACACTGGCAAAGAAATGCACATTCAGCATCTCACGAGTCTCCTGCGCCGGAAGCGGTACGCTGATAGTGACCACTTCGGCCACCCTGCTTCTCCGCCAGGCTGATTGCGCCGATGACCATTTCCTTGTCCACCGCCTTGCACATATCGTAAATCGTCAATGCCGCTACCGACACCGCGGTCAAAGCCTCCATCTCTACGCCAGTCTGTCCGCTCACTTTGCAGCGGGCAGTAATGTCGACGCGGGATTGAGCCTCATTAAGCTGCAGTTCCACATCCACAGAAGAGAGCATCAATGGATGACACAGGGGAATCAACGTGCTGCACTGCTTGGCCGCCTGGATTCCGGCAATCCGGGCAACACTGAGCACATCTCCCTTCTTGTGACCGCCGCTGCCAATCAGTGCCAGGGTATCGGCGGCCATGGCGACATGGCCGGAGGCCACTGCCAGGCGTTGGCTTACGGGCTTGTCGCCAACGTCGACCATGTGGGCATTGCCCTGACTGTCCAGGTGGGTGAGTTTGCTCATGCTGGTTTGCTCAAGTTGGTTTGTTCAAGTCAGGTTGCTCAAGTGAACCTGCTGGGGTGAGATAGCTATAGTACAAGTGGGTATCACGCTAATCCGCAATCGTTATTATCCATGTTTACGGCCGGCAGCAGAAGGTGGTGCCTGAGAATCAGATTGAGTAAATCTGCTTATTGCATTGAACCGGCGAGGAAATAAGCGCTAGCATTGCGCTTTTTCTGGCCGCCGCACTATGTCTGACTTGCCGTCTGAACCGCCGTCTGAACCGCCGTCCGAATTGCCGCATATTACCGTCGCCGCCGTGGTTCCAAGGGACGGTCGCTTGCTGATGGTGAAAGAACGCTCCGCCGGACGGGAGGTCATCAATCAACCGGCTGGACATCTGGAAAACAATGAAACCCTGCTCCAGGCGGTGGTTCGCGAGACGCTGGAAGAAACACGCTGGCAAGTTCGACCCACCGGCGTGCTCGGCATTTACCACTACACCTCGCCCAATAATAACGTCACTTACGTGCGGGTGTGTTTCCTGGCCGATCCATTGCAGGAAGTCCCCAATGCTGCCCTCGACCCCGATATAATAGAACCCTTATGGCTTACCCCCGACGAGATCCGGCAATATGGTACGCAGCAGCTTCGCAGCCCGATTGTGGTGGCCGCGGTGGACGATTACCTGCGTGGCATCTGCTTTCCGCTGTCACTGATTTGCGAACCCTGACCCGATGATAGACTCTCCTCGCGACCCTGCCGCAACCCGGGTCATCGTCGGAATGTCCGGCGGTGTCGATTCGTCGGTGGCGGCACATTTATTAAAAGCCCAGGGCTACCAGGTGGCCGGCCTGTTCATGAAAAACTGGGACGAAGACGATGGCACCGAATACTGCACCGCCAAAGAAGATCTGGCAGATGCCCAGGCGGTTTGCGATGTACTGGGTATCGAGTTACATGCCGCCAACTTCGCGGCAGAGTACTGGGATAATGTGTTCGAACACTTTCTGGCGGAATACCAGGCTGGCCGCACGCCTAATCCCGACGTGCTCTGTAACCGGGAAATCAAATTCAAGGCGTTTCTGGAATATGCCCAGGAACTGGGTGCAGATCTGATCGCCACCGGCCACTATGTACGCCGCCAGACCGAGGGCGACCAGACCTGGTTGCTGAAAGGCTGCGACAGTAACAAGGACCAGAGCTATTTCCTTTGTGAAGTGTCTGAAAGTTGCCTGCGTAACAGTCTGTTTCCGGTAGGAGAATTACCCAAACGCGAGGTACGCAGCATCGCCGCGGACCTGGGCCTGGCGACCCACGACAAGAAAGACAGCACCGGCATCTGCTTCATCGGTGAGCGCAAGTTCAAGGACTTCCTGGCCCAATACCTGCCGGCGCAACCGGGGGTCATTGAAACCCGCGACGGCGAGACCCTGGGTCAGCATGCCGGGCTGATGTACTACACCCTGGGCCAGCGCCAGGGGCTGGGCATTGGTGGCCAGGCCGGGCACAGCGAGGCCCCCTGGTACGTGCTCGGTAAAGACCTCGAGCGCAATGTCCTGATTGTGGGCCAGGGCAATGAAAATCAAGACCTTTTCTCTTCTGTGCTATACACCCAACAGGCCAGCTGGGTGGCCGGGCACCCGCCGCCGCTGCCGCTATCCTGCCGCGCCAAGATTCGTTACCGCCAGCCGGACCAGGCATGCCGCGTCAGTGCCGACGGAACTGGCCTGAAAGTCGAGTTTGAGCAACCACAGCGAGCCGTAACCCCCGGTCAGTACGTAGTTTTTTATGATAATGACCGTTGCCTTGGAGGGGCCATCATTGACCGATACGAAGCCTGAATTCAGTCGCTGGGAGCACCAGAACATCGCCCTCGCAGCCGTGGCGCAAAGTGCTGCCCTGGTCCACCGCATCGCGACCCGCGGAGAGGCGCCCCAGGCTGACCTGCGTGCCTGCATCAATCCCCTGCTGGAGCTGGATCCCTCGGACGTGGGCGATGTCTACCCTAACGTGGCCGATCTCAGCCTGGGTTTACGCACCGTCCAGTCTATCTTCAGCAGCCAGCGCGACGCCGAAAACAGTGAGATTGTGCGCTATACCCTGGGCATGCTGCTGCTGCGCAACCGGCTGACCGCAGACGACGATATGCAGCGCCGCATCCGCGAGAGACTGGCGCTGATTGAGCCATTGCCGGCCGAGATCCTTGCTGGTGAAGACACCAATGCCGACTTCGAACAGTCGCAACAGGAGCGCGTATTCAGGCAGCTTGCCGGTCTTTATCAGGATACAATCAGCACCCTGTCCTACCGGATCCAGGTCCAGGGCAAGGTTGAACACCTCAAGGACGAAGCCGTCGCCAACCGCATACGGGCCTTGTTGCTGGCCGGTATTCGCTCTGCCGTGCTCTGGTATCAGTTGGGAGGACGGCGCTGGCGCCTGCTTCTTTACCGCAAGCGTATCCACGAATCCGCTGGCAATATCAGACGCAAGATATTGTCTTCAGTATAAATTTATAACAGGACCACCTTCATGACCGGCAAGGAATACCCGGCCTTATTCGCCATCTCACCCCTGGATGGGCGCTACCAGAACAAATGCCAGGAACTGGCCCCCATTTGCAGTGAATTCGGCCTGATGCGCTACCGTGTTGAGGTGGAAGCCCGCTGGCTGCAGGCGCTGGCTGCAGAATCCGCCATCACCGAGTTGCCGGCGCTTGGCATCGAAGACCGGGCGGCACTGGATGCGCTGTACCGTGATTTCAGCACCGCAGACGCTGCCCGAATCAAGGAAATTGAAAAGGTAACCAACCACGATGTCAAAGCGGTGGAATACTTTCTTAAGGAAAAGCTTGAACATCGAGCTGGGCTGGCACCACATCTGGAGTTCGTGCACTTTGCCTGCACCTCGGAAGATATCAACAACCTGGCCTATGGACTGATGATTCGTGCCGGTCGAGCCGCCCTGTTGCCGGTGATGACAGAGATCATCGACAGCTTGCGCGAACTGGCCCATCGTTTTGCTGACCAGCCGATGATGTCGCGCACCCATGGCCAACCGGCATCACCGACCACGGTCGGCAAGGAATTCGCCAACGTCGTTTACCGGCTTGAGCGCCAGTTCCAGCAGCTGCAGCAAGCCCCGGTGCTGGGCAAGATCAATGGTGCCGTCGGCAATTTCAATGCCCACTACAGCGCCTATCCGGAGGTGGACTGGCCAGCGCTGGCACAACGCTTTGTCGAGGACCTGAATCTGGACTGGAATCCCTACACCACCCAGATAGAGCCGCACGATTTTGTCGCCGAAGTACTCGCACCACTATGCCGCTTCAATACCGTACTGCTCGACCTGGATCGCGACGTGTGGGGCTATATCGCGCTGGGATATTTCAAACAGAAAACCGTGGCTGGCGAAGTGGGTTCCTCGACCATGCCGCACAAGGTCAATCCCATTGATTTTGAAAATTCGGAAGGCAATCTTGGCATCGCCAATGCCCTGGCGGCACATTTCAGTGAAAAGCTGCCGATCTCGCGCTGGCAGCGGGACCTGACTGACTCCACCGTATTGCGCAACATCGGCTCAGCACTGGCTTACAGCCTGATTGCCTATCGTGCGACTGGCAAGGGCCTGGGCAAGCTGGAGCTGAATGCCGCGGTCATTGATGCCGACATCGACGGCTGCTGGGAATTGCTTGCCGAACCGATTCAGACCGTGATGCGCCGCTATGGTGTTCCCGAGCCCTACGAGAAGCTGAAGGCGCTGACCCGTGGTCAGACCATCGACGAGCAGGCGATTCGCGAGTTCATCAGGCAACTGGAACTACCGGAACCGGCCAAGCAGCAACTGCTGGATCTGAGTCCGCGCTCCTACCTGGGTAATGCGATCGAGCAGGCCCGTCGGGTGTGAGCCACGATGACCCCGAAACCAGCGCGCCGTTCCGGCTTGCTTCTCACTTCTCACCGACCGAGTTTCTGGAAGAATTTTGGCAGCAAAAACCGAAACTTATAAAAGGTTTATTTAGCCAGTTCTGTGATCCGGTGAGCGCCGAGGAACTGGCTGGTCTGGCCTGCGAGGCGGAGCTTGAAAGCCGCCTGGTGCAGGGTAGCTGGCCCGGCAAACTGCAACTGCGCCAGGGTCCATTCCAGGAAGTGGACTTCACCTCCCTGCCGGCAACCGACTGGACCTTGCTGGTGCAGGCCCTGGACCAGTGGCTGCCTGATATCGCCGCCTTGCGTCGCTGCTTTGCATTCCTCCCCACTTGGCGCCTGGATGATGTCATGGTCTCCTACGCTGCATCTGGCGGGACGGTCGGGCCGCACTGGGACCACTATGATGTGTTTCTGGTTCAGGGCAGCGGCCGACGCCGCTGGCGCGTCGGGCCCCGCTGCACCAGCACCACTCCCCTGGATACCAGCACCGGGCTGAACCTGCTGCGCGACTTTGCTACCGAACTTGACGTGGAGCTGGAGCCTGGCGACGCCCTCTATTTACCGCCCCGATTCAGTCACTGGGGGACAGCAACCGATGCAGGCCTTTGTTATTCAATAGGTTTTCGGGCACCGTCTCTGGCCGACATGATAGAAGGTTTCTCTGACGCCCTGATAGAGCGCAGTGATCCGGACCAGCGCTATGAAGATCCAGCCCCGGCCCTGCCGGAACATCCGGCAGCACTGCGCCCGGAACAACTGGATACCACCTTCGCTGAACTGACTGCGCAACTGAGCCAGCGCCGGGCCTTTGACCGCTGGTTTGGTTGTCATGCCACCCAGCCACGCTACCCGGAGCAAATACTGCCGCCCGCCAGCGCACTGGACGAGCCAGCCCTGGCGCGCGCCCTTGCGGACGGACAGGCACTGTGGCGACACCCTGGCTCGCGCTTCGCCTTTATGCCGGTCACCCACACGGGAAACGCAGAACTGCTCTGCTTTGTGGACGGCGGTTGTGCAGAACTGCCCGGGGAAGAAATTCAGGCAGTATCTAAGCTATGCGACCTAACTATCGAAAACGTCGCAGAATTCATTGGTGAATTCACAACCGATGCAGGACGGGCCCTGGTGTTGCACCTGGTAAACCAGGGCAGCCTGGTAATGGATTAGCCGGCGCGGTGCCCGGTCCTTTCGGGCAATGCCAGGAGTCAGGGGCTGAGGTCGCGATTGCTGGCGGCAACAAATGCTGCCCGCAGATCGGCGTAACTGTGCACCGCCGGGAACTGCGGAAACTCGGCAATCACGTTATCCGGAGCGGAGAACAGAATCCCTGCATCGGCTTCTGACAGCATCGTGGTGTCATTATAGGAATCCCCTGCGGCGATAACCCGGAAGTTCAGGCCGTGGAAGGCTTTGACGCACTGCCGTTTGGGGTCTTTCTGGCGCAGCTTGTAGTCCACGATTGCCCCGCTGTCATCAGCGATCAAGCGGTGGCAGAACAGGGTCGGAAAATCCAGCTGCGCCATAAGTGGTCTTGAAAACTCATAAAAAGTATCAGACAGAATAATCACTTGGAACTGACTCTTAAGCCAGTCCAAGAAGTCTTTAGCGCCCTCTAGCGGCGCCATCTCAGCGATGACTTCCTGGATATCCGGTAGTCCGAGCTGATGCTCTCGCAGCAAGCCCAGGCGCTGTTTCATCAGCACGTCATAATCGGGTATATCTCGGGTCGTTGCCCGCAGGGCATCAATACCGGTTTTTTCGGCAAACCCGATCCATATTTCTGGAATCAACACCCCTTCCAGATCCAAAGCCGCGATTTCCATAACAAGCAGGTTCCTGTGTGATTAGCGAAAATAACGAGAACAACGAACAAAAAGACAAAACGCCAAGAAGTAGTTATCGGCAAAGCAGGCAAACTCTACAGCAAAACCTGTAGCAGTGGCACGTTCCAAAACCACAAAATATTGGCAAATTCTGTACTTAATTATCAATATCTAGATTCACAGGTTCTTTTAGACTGTCTAAGTGCTTAATATCATTGAATTTTTCCACGTGGAACATTGTCGCCGGTTTTGTGGAACCGGCAGCCAGGGCAGCAACTGGACCGGCGCCAGTAAATCAACGAGAATGAGCCGCCCTGACGCCAGCGCCACTACCAGGGCGCCAACCAACCCAGCAAACGGATTCCCCCGATGTCGGTCACCCAGTCTGAAATCGACGAGTTGAATGAGCAACTCAAGGATGCTTCTCCGAAGGCCATCATGGCGGCGATAGTCGCCCGCTTCCCGCGTACCGCCCTGGCATTCAGCGGCGCAGAAGACGTGCTGCTGGTGCATTTCGCAGCGCGCCTGGAGCAAAAGCCGGCAGTGTTCACCCTCGACACCGGGCGTTTACACCCGGAAACCTATGGCTTTCTGGAGCGGGTGCGCGACACATACGGACTGGCACTGGAAGTGCTGAGCCCGGACCCAACAGCACTTGAGGCACTGGTAGCCGAGAAAGGCCTGTACAGCTTTTACAAGGATGGCCATCAGGAGTGTTGCGGCATTCGCAAAGTCGCACCGCTGCGCCGCCGCCTGGCGACAGCAGACGCCTGGATTACCGGCCAGCGCCGCGACCAGAGCCCGAGCCGCGCCGACGTCCCTCTGCTGGAGTTGGACAGCGCCAACGCCCAGGACGGCCAGTCCCTGGTAAAGGTAAACCCGCTGGCCAATTGGTCCCTGGAACAGGTCTGGGACACCATCCGCCTGCTGGAGATACCCTACAACCCCCTGCATGATCGCGGCTTTATCAGTATCGGCTGCGAGCCCTGCACACGCGCGGTTGCGCCGGGCCAGCATGAGCGTGAAGGACGCTGGTGGTGGGAAGAAGCCACCATTCGTGAATGCGGACTGCACAGCAGCAATCTGGCGCCGGATATCGATTAGCAATCAGCTGGGGCTTCACTGCTCACTCCCGGGGCCCAGGTCCACCGCAAACGCGTGACCGGGGAACTCCGGCGTTCACAGCTGCCCAGGTCCAGCGTGATAAGGCACCTCGACCCCGGTGAATATCGCCTCCGCCGCCTCCGGGGTTCCAGCACTGGCGGCTTCCCGCACCAGGTCAGGCGTCAGGTGCGGCGCAAACATTTCAATAAAATCATACATGTAGCCCCGCAAATACATGCCGCGGCGAAAGCCTATGCGCGTGGTACTGGGCGCAAACAGGTGGCTGGCATCAATGGCCAGCAGCTCCGGATCCTGAAGCGGATCGTGAGCCATGGTGGCGACGATGCCCACGCCCAGCCCAAGCCGCACATAAGTCTTGATGACGTCGGCATCCGCCGCAGTGAGTACCACCTGGGGGCGCAAAGACCGGGCCCGGAAAGCTTCATCCAGGCGCGACCGGCCGGTAAAGCCAAAGGTATAGGTTATTAACGGAAATTCCGCGAGTTTTTCGAGACTTAAGTGGGATTCGTGAGCCAATGGGTGATCAGTCGGGACCAGCACCGCCCGGTTCCAGTGATAGCAAGGCATCATCACCAGGTCGCGGTACAGCTTCAGGGCCTCGGTGGCAATGGCGAAGTCAGCTGTCCCGTCTACCGCAAAACCGGCGATCTGCCGGGGCGAGCCCTGATGCAACTGCAGCGAGACCCGCGGGAACCGGCTCCGAAAGCGATTGATTACCGGCGGCAGCACATAACGACACTGGGTATGGGTTGTCGCGATCGCCAGTTGGCCCTGGTCCTGATCACTGACCTCCCGGGCCACGGCTGCCACGCCATCCAGGGCACCGATAACCTGCCGCGCCTGCTGCAGAATCGCCTCGCCCGCCTCGGTTACGTGGCTCAGGTGCTTGCCGTGGCGGGCGAAAATCTCAACCCCCAGTTCGCTTTCCAACTGTCTGATTTGTTTGCTGATTCCTGGCTGCGAGGTATGCAAGCTGCGGGCGGCCGCAGTGATATTGAGGTTGTGACGAGCCACCTCGAGAACATAGCGAAGTTGTTGAAACGTCATGGCATGCTGCTCTTGGAGAAAATGCGTACGGAAAGCACATTCTGATATAAGCAGCAGCTATATGAAAATAAGAAAATAATACTTCTCAGCATAACCGAGGCGCCGTAAGCTTGCCGCCCATGTTGTTCAGTGCCGCGAGCCAGGTTTGATGGAATTTCTGCTCTACATTCTCGCCGGAGCCGGAGTCGGTTTTGCTATTGGCCTGACTGGCGTCGGCGGAGGCTCGCTAATGACTCCCCTGCTGCTGCTGTTCGGCTATCCGGCCCCGGTAGCCATTGGTACCGACCTGCTCTACGCCTCACTTACCAAGGCTGGCAGCGCGGTGTCCCACCACCGGGCCGGTAGTGTGGACTGGCGTATTGTTGGGCTGCTTGCCGCCGGCAGTATTCCGGTGTCTCTGCTGCTCAATATCCTGCTGGTGAATTCCAGCTTTCAGGAAACCGAGGAATTCGAAAACCTGCTCACCTTCAGCCTCGGTATTATGTTAATTCTCACCGCTATAATACTGATATTCAGGGAAAATCTACGCCAGCGGGCAATTGAGGAGCGGCCGCGCAGACTGATGCAGGGCATTCACCGCCATCGGCAGACTGCCACCTGGTGCATGGGGCTATTACTCGGGGCCTGCGTGACCCTGTCATCGGTGGGCGCGGGCGCGTTTGGCGCGGCGATTCTGTTGACCCTGTATGCCCAGACCAGCGCGGTGCGGATTATTGGCACGGATATCGCGCATGCAGTCCCGCTCACCCTGTTTGCCGGATTGGGCTACCTGGCGGCGGGTTATGTGGACGTAATGCTGCTGCTCAGCTTGCTGGTCGGGTCGCTGCCGGCAACCCATCTTGGATCCAGGGTCAGCAACCGGGTCCCGGATCGCATCCTGCAGCGCCTGCTGACGTTCCTGTTGTTCAGCCTGGGAATCTACTACAGCGTTCTTAAACCGCTATTATAGAGAATTGCATAGACAGTACTTGCAAACTTTTGAAATAGTTAGTTATTTGCGACGCCATGAGGGACATGCCCGGTGGCAACATGGTTCCGGGCTGACTCACAGTGACCTTCCTGGTCGTCAAAGAACACGTCGGCATCAAAGGCCTGCAGGAACTGCCCTTTGTCCAGCCCGCCCAGAAACAGGGACTCGTCGATACGGATATTCCAGGCCCGCAGGGTACGCACCACCCGTTCATGGGCAGGTGCAGCCCGCGCTGTCACCAGGCAGGTGCGAATGGGCGCTTCACCCACCGGAAAAGCCTTTTGTAGTTGCTGCAACGCGGCCAGCACCGGCTTGAATGGCCCCCCGCTCAAAGGCTCGTTGGCAGCTTCACGTTCATTCTTCGCGAATGCTTCAAGGCCACTGTTTTTGTAGATTTTTTCTGATTCATCAGAAAACAAAACAGCATCCCCATCGAAGGCAATCTTCAGGGTTTCCCGGGATGCGGTAGGCTTCTTGGAAGGCAGAATAGTCGCCGCCGCGACGCCCATGTCCAGCGCCTGGCGTACATCGGCGCCATCGGTGGACAGGAACAGATGGCAATTGAACGGGGCGATATAACGGTAGGGGCTGTCGCCGCCGCAAAATGCCGCCCGGGTGATATCCAGACCGTAGTGTTCGATGGAGTTAAACACCCGCAGCCCGGTATCGGCGCTATTCCGGGACAGAAGAATGACCTGTACCGGCGACTCTTCCAGCCGGTCGTTGAGTTTCAGCAGCTTCTGGACCAGATAAAAAGCCGAGCCTTGCTGCAGCGGCTCATCCTCATGGGCGATCTGGTACTCCTGGTAGGCATCCAGGCCCTGGGTAATAAAGACTTCATGACTCTCGGCCAGATCGAACAGCGCGCGGGAGGAAATGGCGATAACCAGGGGATCGATGGAAATGCTTGGTTTTTCAGACATTGCTTTAAATTTAGAGTCTAGGTTACTGTTTCAAATATAGTAAAAAATCACGCCAAAGGCTGCCGACAAAGTGTGATGAAGATCACCGTTAGTAGCCTGTTACCGGCCAGAACAGACCCCGTTTGCGCTTGGACCAGAGCCTACCAAGCTAGCGAAGCCACTCATTAACGCCGGATTTCGGCTATGCTACTACAAGCCAGGCCCGGAATCGGGGTAAATTTGGCGTCGAAGCGCAGTCGGGATTGCCGTTGCCCCGCTACCCGCTTCATGCCCACACTCATTACAGGAAGTCGTCGTACCGTGAAGATTCTGCAGCCCCGCGGCTACAAACCGATTGGCCTGATCCTGTCCGGAGGCGGCGCCCGTGCAGCTTACCAGGTGGGCGTACTGCGCGCCGTGGCCAATATCCTTCCCCGACAGTCCCGCAATCCCTTTGACATCATCTCCGGCACCTCCGCCGGGGCGCTGAATGCGGTCTCCCTGGCCACCCATGCCCAGCGCCTGCGCACCGGAGTGCGGACCCTCGAACATATCTGGACCAATTTGCGCAGCGAGCAGATCTACGACACCCAGAACAGCAATCTGCTGGGCAGCGTATCGACCTTGCTGCTGCCCATGCTTGGCGGCAAACAGCCAACCAATCGGGTAGCGCTGCTGGATAATTCACCGCTCGCCGCGCTGCTTGACCGGGTGCTGCGCTTTGAGCGCATCCAGCAACACATCGACCTCGGCCTGCTCAATGCCGTGAGTGTGACCGCATCGGCCTACAGCACCGGCGAATCGGTGTCTTTTTATCAAGGGGTCAAGGGCCTTGATGACTGGTCCGGTCCGCACCGCATTGGCCGGCGGGTGCAACTCAATCGCGATCATTTAATGGCCTCTTCAGCCATCCCTGTGGTCTTCCCGGCGGTGAAAATCGGCAAGCAATATTTTGGCGATGGAGCGGTACGCCAACTGGCTCCCACCAGTCCGGCACTGCATCTGGGAGCCCGCCGCATCCTTGCTATCGGCGTCAGTGGCAATCGTACCAAGGCCCCGCTCGAGGACAGTCAGCCCGAACAACCCAACCTGATGCAGATTCTCGGGCATATCCTGAACAGCGCTTTTGTAGACACCCTGGAAAACGATCTGGAGTTTGTGCGCCACATGAATACGGTGCTGCCCCACGTGTCGGAACGCAGCAGGCGGCAACATTTAGGCGAGTTTCATGAAGTTGAGCTGCTGGAGATCTCCCCCAGCAAGGAGCTTAATCTGCTGGCCCAGGAGTACTACGCCGAACTGCCAAAACCGCTGTCGCGCTATATTAAACCCGGTGCGTCGGGGACCCTGCTCAGCCTGATTTTATTCGAGCAGGGTTTTTGCCAGGCGCTGTTTGATCTGGGCCTGAAAGACGCCATGGCCAAGGAGGCGGAAATTCGCCGGTTCTTCGACCTGCCCGTCAGTGACCTGCCCGCCAGTCAGGCTTCGGCTTTCGGGTAGCAGGCACCAGTACCGGCCAGGCCGCAGTAGCCGCCAGGGTTTTTCGCCAAATACTGCTGGTGGTAATCCTCAGCATAATAAAACTCCCCAAGCTCTTTGATCTCAGTAGTAATGTTGGAATATCCCTTTGCGGTTAGCGCCGCCTGAAAAGCATCCCGACTGGCCTCGGCGGTGGCCGCCTGCTCAGCTGTTGCGGCATATATGGCACTGCGATACTGGGTACCCCGGTCGTTGCCCTGGCGCATGCCCTGGGTAGGATCATGGGCTTCCCAGAATGCCGCAAGCAGCCGCTCAAAGCTGACGGTGTCGGGATCAAAGTACACCAACACCACTTCCGCGTGCCCGGTACCGCCACTGCACACATCTTCATAGGTCGGGTTCGCCGAGATGCCCCCCGCATAGCCCACGGCAGTGCTGTAGACGCCAGGTAATTCCCAGAACAGGCGCTCTGCACCCCAAAAACAACCGAGCCCGAAAACGGCTTTATGTAAATGTTCAGGAACCGGCTCTACAATGCGGTTTCCATTGACAAAATGGTTTGGCGAAACCTCGATTTTCTGGCTCCGATCCGGTAACGCTTCGGCGGCGCCGGGCAGCGTGACTGACTTGCGAGTAGATTTGCCGAGTGAAAACAACATGGTGATCTGATTCCTCTAATTTGGGCCGGTGGTAAGGGATACGTGCGCAGCGCAGCTGCCGACTTGCCAGACGGCATTGGAATTGCGCCTGACCTGCTACCTCGCGGAAGGCTTTATTGAAACAACTGCCATCGACGCAACTAACATCACAGCAACTTGCATTGAAGCAACTTACATTGAAGCAACTACGTTAATCCGGCATGATTTCGGGCACCCGCGGTTGTCGCAGTTGTCCTGTTCCCAGCTGTCATATGCGGCTCAAGTCTGGAAATACAATTGCTGACTGGCAATCAGCAAGCCTGACAAGAACAACATAAAACAAACGTGCGCTGGATATGCAATGTACGTGTAAAGAGAGGATGCCAGTCATGCCAAATCACCTGTCCAATGATACCCGACCCTGGTGGGCCAGTACCTTCTTCGCCAGGATACGCCACGATAATCCCATAGCCCGCAAGGCCCGCGCCAGGCAAGGCTGGTGCCAGACTTGCGTTGCGGTCTTAATATTAGCCTCCAATTTATTGATACCCAACGCTTTTGCGGCATCTAATCTGAACCAGAATCAGTCTATGAGCAAACCAGAATCACCCTCCGCTTCCAGCCGTTATGCCGCCAACGCAGCGCCTGTTCGCCCTTTTACAGTGGCCATTGCCGAGCGTGATCTGGAGGACCTGCAGGCCCGTCTGGCCATGACTCGACTGCCGGATCAGTCACCCGGCACCAGTTGGCAGTACGGGACCGAACGCAACTACCTGGCAGAGCTCATCGACTACTGGCAGCAGGACTTTGACTGGCGCGCCCAGGAAGCCCGTCTGAACCAGTTTGATCAGTTTATTACCCAGGTCAATGATCTGGATATACATTTTATTCATGAGCGCGCTGCCAATCAGGACGCTATCCCGCTGCTGCTGGTCCACGGCTGGCCTGGCTCGGTGAGTGAGTTCCTGGGCATCCTGCCGGAGCTGACTTCCCCTGATGATCCATCCCAGGCGTTTCATGTGGTGGCGCCCTCCCTGCCCGGGTTCGGATTCTCGGGCAAACCTGACGAGCCGGGCTACAGCCCCGAACGAATGGCACTGATTCTGGCGGAACTGATGGCCAATCTGGGCTACGAACGCTACGCCCTGGCTGGCGGGGACTGGGGGGCAATCATCAATCGCCATCTGGCCAACCACTACCCGGAGCGCCTTATCGGCCTTCACTCCAACATGATCCTGGCACCGGCACCCCAGGACCCGGCGTTGCGCGAGCAGGTGACAGAATCAGAAGCCGCCGCTCGACAAGCGCGCGGTGCCTACATGCAGAACGAAGTCGCCTATCAACAAATTCAAGGCACTAAACCGCAAACCTTGGGTTATGGGTTAAATGATTCACCGGCCGGCCTGGCGGCCTGGATCGTGGAGAAGTTTCATGGCTGGACAGACATGCCCCAGGGCCCCGAGGGCGACCTGGATGACTACTTCAGCAAGGACGAGTTGCTGACCAACATCAGTATCTACTGGTTTACCCAGACCATCACCTCCTCGGCGCGGATTTACTATGAAAACCGCAACGCACCGCCCATCAAAGCCATGGAGTACATCGACGTGCCCACCGGCGCCGCGATCTTCCCGGCGGAGATTTTTATTACCCCGCGGGCCTGGGCCGAGGCCGCCTACGATCTGCGCCACTGGACAGTCATGCCTGCCGGTGGCCACTTCGCAGCCCTTGAGCAGCCAGAGCTGTATGTCAATGATTTGCGGACGTTTTTCAATCTGCTGCGCTAGCTTGCCGGGGGCACCAAGTCAGCTGCCCCGAGTGCCCCAAAGTGCGCTATGCTTGCCAGCCACGCGTTTAACCCGAACCCACTGAGAAGTTTATAATGACTGATATTAGTCAATCCCAAGCCTCTGAAATGAAAGGCATTCTTGCCTGGATAGAGCGCTCGGGCAATCGCCTGCCCGACCCGGTTTTTATCTTCGTTTATTGCATCCTGGGCGTGATCGCCATTAGCGTGATCGCGGCGCTCACCGGGGTCTCGGCCTTGCACCCGACCCAGGTCGATGCCGCGGGCAATGCCGTGGTGGTTAGTGCCGAGAGTTTATTGTCGGCGGACAATATCCGTCGCCTGCTGGTAGAGATGCCCGCCACGTTTACCAGCTTCCACCCCCTGGGTTATGTGCTGGTGGTGATGCTCGGTGCCGGTGTCGCCGAGCGCTCGGGCCTGTTTGCCACAGCCATGAGCGGCGCAGTCGCACGCGCGCCGCGGATTCTGCTGACCCCGGCCGTGGCCTTGATTGGCATGCTCGGTAATCTGGCGGCGGATGCCGCTTACGTGGTGCTGATCCCGCTGGCGGGCGTGATTTTTGCGGCCGCCGGCCGCCATCCTATTGCCGGCATCGCAGCCGCATTTGCCGGTGTCTCTGGCGGATTCTCAGCAAACCTGCTGCCCGGTCAGCTGGATGCCCTGCTGTTTGGTATTACCGAGGCGGCGGCGGAAACGATTCTGCCAAGCTGGGATGCCAATATCGCCGGAAACGCATACTTCATCATCGCCATGACGTTCGTGTTTCTGCCAGTGATCTGGTATGTCACCGACAAGATGATCGAGCCCCGCCTTGCCCCCCTGGACGGCGAGAACATGGAAAGCAGCAGTGCTGGCGTCATCAAAGACCCTGACTCGGCATTAGCAGCCAATGAAATCAAAGGCTTGCGCCGCGCTGGCATGGCCTGCCTCGGGGTTATCCTGGTCTGGGTACTACTGACCGTCGGGCCAGGCACTGCGCTGCTGGATGAATCTGCTCCCCCGGAAGCCCGGCTCAATCCGCTGTTTCAATCGCTGGTAGCGGGCTTCTTTATTCTCTTCCTGGCCGCTGGCTGGGCCTATGGCTCGGCGGCGGGATCGGTGACTTCCCACCGCGATATCGTCAAGATGATGAGCGATGCCATGGGGGATCTGGCCTACTACCTGGTGCTGGCGTTCGCCGCAGCCCATTTTGTGGCGCTGTTTAACTGGTCCAACCTGGGCCTGATTTTCGCCATTAACGGCGCGGCTTTTCTCGAAGGCGCGAACCTGCCAGACGCCATTTTAATGGCTCTTATCATCATTTTCGGCGCTTTTATCAACCTGTTTGTCGGCTCGGCCAGCGCCAAGTGGGCCCTGCTGGCGCCGGTACTGGTGCCCATGCTGATGCTCATTGGCATCAGCCCGGAGATGAGTACCGCCGCCTACCGCGTTGGCGATGGGGCGACCAACATCATTACGCCGCTGATGCCCTATTTTCCGCTGATTCTGGTGTTTTGCCAGCGCTGGCAGAAAGACTTTGGCATTGGCAGTCTGGCCGCCACGATGCTGCCCTACTCTCTGCTGCTACTGGCCTCCGGGCTGGTCATGACGGTGATCTGGGTGGTACTGGGTATTCCCCTGGGCCCGGGCGCAGCGGTTGAGTTCAGTCTGCAGTAACGTCCCGATCACCAACCGTCGAGCCGTAAAGCAACAGTTATAAGCCCCTGGATTGAGTGACCCGGCGCGACAGGCACTGCGCGATTGTTGATGCAACGCAGCAACCGGGATACTCGAACCAGACACAATTAACAGTCAAAGCAATAACAGAAGTAAGAGGACGAACCAGCATGAAGCAACTAGGTCTATTACTGGCGGCAACAGCGCTGCTGGCTACCAGCACCGCAGCCCAGGACGTTGACTATCCGGAGGCTTTTGATGAGCCGATGGCGCTGCACCCGGAATCCATGGGGGATTTTCACTTTCCCATTTCCAGTGACAGCGACCTGGCCCAACAGTATTTCGACCAGGGCTTTCAGCTGATGTATGCCTTTGCCAAGCTCGACGCGGCCCGTTCGTTTCATGCCGCACAGCAGGCCGACCCGGATTGCGCGATCTGCTACTGGGGCGAAGCCTGGGCCTGGGGTTCTTATCTCAATGGCGCCATGACCACCGCGGAAGCACCGCGAGCATATCGCGCTCTGCAGCAGGCCCTGGCCCATATCGACCAGGCCAGTGCCAAAGAGGCCGATATGATCCGGGCGCTGGAGTCACGCTATATCGCAGATTACGATCCTGCCGAGCGTCGCGAACAGGATGAAGCCTATGCTGCGGCTATGGCGGAGTTGGCCGAACAGTATCCCGATGACCTGGATATACGAACGCTGTATGCCGAGGCGCTTTTCCTGCTTGAGGAACGGCGCGGCTATCGCAGCCTGGAAGACCCAAATGTCATCCGCCTGCACAATGTGCTGCTTGGTGTACTGGCGGAAGACATCCGACACCCTGGCGCCTGTCACCTGTTCGTGCACGCCACAGAGTCGACCCCGACACCGGAACTGGCGGCACCTTGTGCACGCTACCTGGGCCGCTCCATTCCCGGCGCCAGCCATATCAATCATATGCCCAGCCATACCTGGAATGAGATGGGCCTGTGGCACGATGCCGTGCGCAGCAATATCGAAGCCTGGAACTCGGATCAAAAGGCGGCATTTGGCAAGGGCTTTACCATCTACCCGACCCACAACCTGACCATGCTCTACTACGCCGCCAGCATGGGCGGCGAAAGTGCCGCCGCGGTTCAGGCTGCCAAGGACCTGGCCAAGCTGAACGGCAACACGGCCATGTGGTCGATGGCGCTGGTGCGTTTTGGCCGCTTTGATGAAGTGCTGGAACTTGAACAGGCGCCCAACGGTGAAGTGAACCAGGCAATGTTTGATTTCTCGAAAGGCTACGCCGCGTTGAAGACCGGCGACATGGAACGCGCCGAGGCGACCCAACAGGCACTGGCGGGATTGACCGAGACCACCACTGCCCGCTTCCGCTTTCACGACGGCAGCGACATCATCGGTACCCTGGCAGCAATCCTGGCTGGCGAAATTGCCTGGACCAACGGCAACCTGGAAGCCGCCGCCGCCGAATTCCGGCGCGCCACCGAGTACTATGACAGCCTCAATTATGATGAGCCGGAGCCGTTACCTTTTTCACCACGCCATTGGCTTGGTGCGGTATACATGGAACTTGGCGCCTATGATCGTGCTGAAGCGGAATACCGTCAGGATCTGAGCGAACACCCGCACAATATCTGGTCCCTGTTCGGCGTCCAGCAGGCCCTGGAAGCCAGAGGCCAATCAGACCGTGTTATCGATCAGGATCTGTATGAAGCGTTTAGCTATGCGGACATCTGGCTGCCCGACACAAAATTCTGAATCAGGCGGAATTGCGTGAGGCGTTGATATTGCCAAACAGCGTGCGCACCACCATCTTTTCGTAAACGCCATACAGCTCGTCGTCCTCACGGCCCTGCTCAGACATCGCATTCAGTTTCATCAGAGCGTACTGTTGAATCAACAACAGCGGCAGCACTACCCGCTGCCGCAGCTCGATACTGTAGCGGCTGCTGGGCGCATCCTCCAGCAGCACAGACTGCCCGGATACTTTCAACACCATTTCCTTGCTCAGCTCAAACTCCCGGTAAATCAGCTCCCAGAATTCACCGAACTGCGGATCGTCTTTCATGTAGGCGGTGAGCTGAAAATTACTTTTACTCATGCTCTGCATGCTGTTTTCAATCAGCGCCTCGAAGAACCGGGAGTCACGATAGAGCGCCTTGCATTCCCGCAGCCGCCCTTCTTCTTCCATCTGCTTCAGTGCCGAGCCGACACCGAAATAGCCAGGCACGTTCTGCTTCAGCTGTGCCCAGGCGCCAACGAAGGGAATTGCTCGCAAGTCCTCAAATTTGAGCTGGCTGGCTCCGCCGCGCTTCGCGGGCCGGCTTCCGATATTCGATTGCGCGTAGTAATGCAGCGTACTGCGCTGCTCAAGGTAGGGCAAAAACAAGGGATGTTCCTTGAACGCCAGGTACTTGTCGTAGCTGATATCGGCCAATCGCTCAATCAACTCGCGCTGCTTGTCGGTGAGCTCGCGCTCCGGGTGATCGAACAGATTATTATCCAGGCCCGCGGCAAGCAGCTGCCGGAAATTGTGCAGTGCCGCATCCCGGGTCCCATAGTAGGACGAGATGGTTTGTCCCTGCACGGTCAGTTGAATCTGGTTGGATTCGATTTTCTTGCCCAGCGCCGAGTAAAATTTGTAGGTGCTACCCCCGCCTCGCGCCGGCGGACCGCCGCGACCATCGAAAAACACCACCTCCACAGCAGCCGCCCGGGAAGTTTCGGTTACATCTTCCTTGGCGCGATAAATGGCCCAGTTTGCCATCAGGTAACCACCATCTTTGGTACCGTCGGAAAAGCCCAGCATTACTGTCTGCTGCTGGTTGCGGCGCTGCAGATGTTGCTGGTACTCCGGTATTGCATAGAGCTCGGCCATGCTTTCCCCAGCCGAACGCAGGTCACGAATGGTTTCAAACAGTGGCACGATATCGACGCTGAGTTCTGCAAAGTCCCAGCCGGCCAAACGAAACAGGGCAACCAGTGTAGCGACATCCCGCGCACCAGCGCAGTTGCTGATGATGTAGCGATGACAGGCGCGCTCCGTGTTGCGCACCTGGATATCGCGAATCGCCCGGATTGACTCGATGGTGTCCTTGAGCAGCGGATCATCGTACTGCTCAACATCCACTTCACCCTCGACAGTGAGTAGCGCGCGAATCTGGTCGCTTTCATCAAGGCCATCAAAGTCATCCGGCAACATGCCCGGTTGATCGCTCACCAGGGTCTCGAAAATTTTGCGCAACACTCGAGAGTCCTGGCGAATATCGAGGGTCGCGAAATGAAACCCGAAGATCTGGATCTTGCGTCGGAAGGCCAGCAGGTGGTCAAGAAACAGGCCCTGGTGTTTTTCCCTGATGATTTCCGCTATGGCATCCAGGCGCTCGATGATTTCACTGGTGTCCTGAAAACACTGGCCCACTTCACCGGCGAGCTCTTTGTAAAACTTCGTCTCAATAGCAGTGAGTTCGTCATGCACGCCGGCAAAGCTCAGGCGACGCTTCAGGTCACGAATATCCTTGTGATAGCAGGCAATGACGTTGGAGCGCAGCTTCTCGGCAACCCGGCGGGTAATATCCGTCGTCACATAGGGATTGCCATCGCGATCCCCACCGGGCCAGAAACCGACGCTCAGCAATTGCGGCGAAAAGTTATCCTCCACCTCTGAACTGGTCGCCAGGGTGTCCAGAATTTCTCCAAACACCGGATAAAAAATATTCGACAGGTACCAGCTAAGCTGAATGGCTTCGTCGTAAGGGGTCGGTTTGGCCTTGTTATAAAACGGAGTGTTGCCCAGCTGCTGCAGGAGATCTCGTGCCATGGCGACATCGTTGTTCTCAATGGCGGTGGTCAAGTCGGTAATAATGGCCAGCACCTGGCCAGGATAGAACTGGGTGGGATGTGCGGTGAGAATCACCCGCGCACCGAACCTGGCCAGCAGCTTGCTGAATTTTTTCTCCAGATGGTTGGCTTCGACACGGTCCACCAGTTCGCGCAGACGATCGGACGATTCAGTCTGGTGGACCTCCACCAGCGCCGCGTCTTCCAGAGCATCCACCAGCGCCACCTGGCGTTCGATGTACTGGATCACCTTGAACAAGAACTGGCTACGCTCTTTTTCACTGGCATTGGCCCGATGCCGGGCAAAGAATGCCTCGA
The DNA here is from genome assembly GCA_965212375.1 of uncultured Pseudohongiella sp. Lineage (GTDB taxonomy): Bacteria > Pseudomonadota > Gammaproteobacteria > Pseudomonadales > Pseudohongiellaceae > UBA9145. Next base: position 1,668,254 of record OZ243108.1, read on the forward strand.
CTATCTGCAGCGGATCCTGGCCTTCGGCCAGGCCCGTGCTGGAGGCTTCTTCCAGCAGCGGCAGCAGTAAAGACGCCTGCTCTACCGCATCCAGAGGCAACGTCAGAAACAGGCTGTTGTAGAGCTGATACTTAAGCTCTACCAGATTTTTATAGGCGTCTCTCACTTTGTTCTGACGATTCACTGCTTGCTCCTTTAATTCAACTACAGCTCAACAACATATTTTCAATTCAACAGAATACTTTTAATTCAGCCAGATGCTTCCAACTCAATACCAGGTTCCACCGCTCAGTGCTCGTAAACTCGGGCCTTTGACGCCTGTTTACACGTTCCGGTCACCGGTACCTGTCCACCAGTAACCCGGGCGGCCAGATTTTCTCCTTTCAAGCGCTGGGCTGCCAATGGTTTAATGTGGCGCCATGTGTCACGCCCCTAACTCCAGAGTCAGTACCATCAACGCCTGTCAATCTGCGTGCCTCCGGCACCAACATGACGGACCGTCGCCATCCATGCCGCTGCTCACATCGACCGCACCCCGGCCCTGCCAGGCATTACTCGTTCTGCTGACTATCGGCTTTTCCGGTAACAGCATGGCCGCCATCGGTGGCGGCGAAACCGAATTCAATATGTGGTGGAACCTGATCATCGCCCTTGTGGTGCTGGTGTTTTCACTAGCCAGCGCTGCGCTACCGGCGGCGGCGATCAGGCAATGGCGCGGCGCCTGGTGTTTTGCTGCCGCCGCACCACTGGTGGGACTGCTGCTCTGGTTACTGCTGATCGTGGTCGGCAGATTGATCGACCCGGCGAGCCATCGCCTTTGGCCGTTCGAGATCTTTGCCTGGGCCATGCTCAATATGATCTACATGGTGGCGGTAATGACCACTAAACGCACCTTTGAAAAAGCAGACCAGGAAAAAGCCAATCAGGAAAACGCCTCCGCAGGCGACTGACAGCGCTGCGGCAATCCCGGAGCGGCGCAACAAAACCCGGCACTGGCGGCGGGTCTGGTGGGGGCAAACCCGGGCTGCTCAGTTCGCCCTGCTACCTTGATCCCCTTGGTCATCAGCCTCGCTGCTTTCGCTTCCCGCACTACCCACACTATCTTCACTGTGCTCTTTTTCCTCGCGCCAGGCTTCAAAGCCACCATCCAGGCTGTAGGCATCGAAACCCTGCTCGGCCAGATAGGCTGCCGCACTCTGGCTCATGTGACCGTGATAGCAGTACACCAGTAGCGGTGCCTGCCGGTCAGCACCGGCCAGAAACTCCGACAGGCTGGTGTTGTCCAGATGAATGGCGCGTTCGATATGCGCCTCTGCGTAGGATGCGGGGTCGCGCACATCGACAATCTGCACTGCCTGGTCTTCGCCTGCCGCGGCGATCATGGTTTTGGCTTCTTCGCAGGAAATACATTTGAAGTTCACGTGGGTCCCTCGGTGGCTGAGTAGTGGCTGACAGGTTTGAATAGCAGGGCACAAGGTGCCTCCAGAGCGCATCGGGTGCAAGACCCTGCCGGTAATTTCTTCTGCCCGGCATCATTTAGACAGTCCAAACAATGACTTAGACAGCCTAGCTTAAGGTTGACTTTATCTATACTGTCTAATTATACTGTCTTAAATTACTCATAACAGACTTGGCCAGACTATGCTCGACTCCAAGCAACTGATTGAAAAAACAGGAATTTCCAGGGCTACACTGAACAACTATGTGGCCCAGGGCATACTGCCTAACCCAACCGTCATGACTCCCCAGGGAGGCGACAGCCGCGCCACCCGCCTGGGATATTTTGAGGACGACGCAGTAGACATCATCAATCGGGTAAAACAATTAAAAAAGGAGGGTCTGACCATGGCCCAGATTACTGACCAGCTCGGACGCAAAACGACCCGAACCCACGCCCCCGTTGACCAGGCACACTCCCCTGCTCCCCAGGAACCGGGCACTGCCCCGGAGCAGCCAGCTGCCGGTGTCCCGGCGCACCTTTCCCTGGATTCCAGCATTGAGAACTTCCCCGGCCCGGCCTACATGGTGAACAACAACCTGGAGGTGATCTGGTGGAACGAGCAGGCAGGAGACTCGTTTTTTAATCATGAAGACGATTTGCCGGGCGAAGTGGAATCCCGCAGCCTGCTGCGCCTGCTATTTAATACCCGGTTTGCCAGTGACCCCGACCACCTGCGGGAGCTGCTCAAGCCCCACATCGCTGCCGGCAAGCGTCGTCTGAGTCACCAGGCATTGATCAAAATTTACTCAGCGCTGGACGCTGAGCAGCTGTCGATACTCAAGGACTGCTACGAAAACACAGAGGCACTGGACAACGAGCCGGTCATACACTACCCGGCCATGCTGCCGGCAGACCCGGATGCAAGGGGCACGCCCCAGCCCTGCGACCTGTATATCTCCTTTTACCGCGAAGGCATCTTGTTCACTTTCAGCCCGGTGGAGTTGGATTCCGACTATCTCGTGGACTTTCTGCGCAAGCGCAATCACGTCATCAATGAGCTGCTTAAAAAGCGCAAGCCCTACCTGACCAATGTCACGGTCATGGTGGCAGACGTGCAGAATTCCACCCGAATCTGCTCCGAGCTACCGGCTGAGGAATATTTTGAGCTGATCAACAGTATCTGGCAGCGCAGCGAACCGATTTTCCGCAAATACTATGGCACCTACGGCAAACACGCCGGCGATGGCATGGTCTATTATTTCTTTCCGCAGCCCGACTGCGACTACAAACTGAACGCCATTCGCTGCTCGCTGGAGTTACAGAAGATGATGAAAGCCATCACGCTGGAATGGCAGAGTCGCAAGGGATGGTTCAGCGATATCTTTCTCAATATTGGCCTCAATGAGGGCCAGGAGTGGTTCGGTAGCTATCACGCCGGTGGCCACGTGGAGTTCACCGTGCTGGGCGAGACCATCAATTCCGCCTCGCGCATCAGCGACTTCGCGCGCAATGGCTCGGTCTGGGCCACCAAAAACATGCTCAACCAGGTGCCCGGTCCCACCCGCCAGAAAATCAATTTTGGCATTACCCGGACAACCCATACCGATGAATCGGTGTTTGTGACCGATACCTATGCCAGTCTTGGCAGTCTGCTGGACGAGTCACGTATCGGCAATCGCAAATTCCGCGATGTGGGCACTCTGCCGATTACTGAAATCCGCAACATCGACAACTGACTCAACTCCGGAACTGCCTTTCCAGGGATCCCAAGCGCCAGGTATAACAGCCTGGCGTTTGTCGTTTGCGCCAGAATAATGCTACAGCAACAGCACCCCGGTGATAGCGAACAGTACGGTAGCCACTGCGGCAGCGGTCAGCGCATAGGGCAGCTGGGTTCGCACGTGATCGATATGATCCGTCGCCGAGGCCATGGACGAAACCACGGTGGTATCACTGATGGGCGAGGCATGATCGCCAAACACCGACCCGGACAGCACCGCCGCCAGAAACAGTGCGGTGGACAGATCCAGTGATAGCGCAATCTGCATGGCCAGCGGGATCATGATGGCGAAGGTTCCCCAGCTGGAGCCGATGGAGAACGCAATAAAGGCGCTGATCAGGAAGAGCAGCGGCAGCATCAGGGCAACCGGAATACTCTCCTGGGCAACCTGGGCGACATAGACGCCAGTCCCCAACAGGTTCGCCACATCGCCCAGGGCCAGGGCAAACAGCAGAATCATTGCTACCGGCAGCAGTCCCCCTGCCCCTTTCAGGAAAGTCTGCATCAGCTCATCAATCCCCGCCCGCTTGTGCCACAACACCAGAACCCAGGCTGCTCCGAGAGCAGCAAGCACCGCCCAGAGAACCGAGGTCGAACCAGAGCCATTACTCATGACGCCATCGCCGGTGATGTACAGGGCAACGGGCATAGCCGCAACCATCACCGCAATCGGGACGATCATGAACCGTGCCCGGTCATCGGCGCTGGCCGCCATCGCCTCGTCGGCCAGAATGCTGGGATCCACCATCGGAGTGGCATCCGGCCACAGGAATTCGCCGGCTTCCGTGCGCGCCTGGGCCTTGCGCATCGGGCCGACATCGATGCCTTTCCAGATCACCAGCGCCGCCAGCGCGATGGCCGCCAGCGCGTAGAAGTTGAAGACGATCGCCGAGATAAATACATCCACCGGATTCACAACACTGGCGGACTCCAACAGGCCAATCACCACCGCGCCCCAGGCATTGAGGGGTATCAGAATACAGATAGGCGCGGACGTGGAATCGATAATGTAGGCCAGCTTTTCCCGGGCCAGCTTGTAGCGATCAAACAACGGCCGAGAGATAGACCCGGCCACCAGCAGGGTGATGTTGGATTCAATAAAAATGACCACGCCGGTTAAATACGCCAGCCACTGGGCACGACTGGGACGATCCACCCACCGGCGGTTCTCCAGCAGGTGAATAAACCCCCGGACCCCGCCGGCTTTCTCAATGGTGGCAATCAGGCCGCCGATCACCAGCGTGAATACCAGCACCCGGGTGTCACCGGCATCGCTGAAGACATTAATGATGCCATCGACAGCCAGCGCTAGACCGGTCAGCGGATTGACCGACTCCAGCAGGCAAAAGCCGATCCAGATACCAATGGTGAGGGAAATAATGACCTGGCGCGTCACGATCGCCAGAATGATCGCCAGAACTGGCGGCAGAACCGAGAGAATATTGGCTTCGTACATCCCTGCACCTTCGATGGCTGACAATGACTGACTGTGGCTGGCGGAAATAACCGAGTATAGAGAAGCCATGGTCATACCGGAACGGCAGACTGCCGCAAAGTGCCGAAACGGCACTTTAAATTCGGGAGATTGTCGCCATAATCAAGGCATTACCAAACGCCCCGGACCGGGGCCGGAGCTGGACATGAAACGCATCTTTTTGTTCGTTGCCACCAACCTGGCAATCCTGATCGTGCTGGGCATCGTGCTCAGTATCCTGATGCCAATACTGGGTATCGACCAGGGCAGCAACGCGGGTCTGCTGTTTATCTGCGCCATCTTTGGTATGGGCGGTTCCTTTTTGTCCCTGGCAATGTCGAAGTTTATTGCCAAGCGCAGCACCGGTGCCCACGTCATCGAGCAACCCCGCAACCGGGAGGAAACCTGGCTGCTGGAAACCGTGCGCCGCCAGGCCGAGCAGGCCGGCATCGGCATGCCGGAAGTGGCCATCTATGACTCGCCGGATATCAACGCCTTTGCCACCGGCGCCAATCGCAACAATGCGCTGGTCGCGGTCAGCACCGGCCTGTTGCGCAACATGACCCAGGATGAGGCCGAGGCGGTACTCGGCCACGAGATCAGCCATGTGGCCAACGGCGACATGGTCACCCTCACCTTGATCCAGGGCGTATTAAACACGTTCGTGTTCTTCCTGGCACGGGTGGTGGCCAATATGGTCAACCGCGGCAGCAACAACTATTTTGTTTATTTCATGACGGTAATGGCGTTTCAGGCGGTGTTTGGCATTCTCGCCAGCATCATCGTCATGTGGTTTTCCCGCTACCGTGAGTTTCGCGCGGATGCCGGTGGCGCTTCCCTGGCAGGACGCCAGAAAATGATCGCCGCGCTGGAGCGGCTGCGTGGCTCGCAAATGGAGAGCCAGCTGGACGGCCAACTCACCGCCTTTGGTATCAACAGCAAGCGTGCCATGTCCGAGATGTTCATGAGTCACCCGCCGCTTGAAAAGCGCATTCGAGCGCTGCAAAACGCGCAGAGCTAAAGCGCTATCGAAACAGCCCGGGCAACCGGTTGCTGCATCTGCAAAAATAAAGGGAGCCTTGGCTCCCTTTGTTTATCCTGCTATCAATCCTGCAGTTTTAACTCTGCACTTTCATCTAGAGCCACATGGCACTATTTGTTGTTTGTCTTGTTTGTCTTGTTTGTCTTGTTTGTCGTTAATCCGGTCATGGCTCGTTGCAGCAATCAACCCCGAAGCAGTTATCGACGACGGATTTGCACGTCACCAACCCCCACCTCAACATCAATGTGATATTCGCCATCACCCTGGTACATTGCATTGGCGCCCACCAGTGAGCGGCGCTCGTTATCAGAGTTCTGAAAGCCGCGCACCACCGCATCTCCCACGCCTGCCGAAGCTGTCACTTCACGGAAGTTTTCGCTGGCCACATCGACACTGACAGCACCGACACCCAACTCCAGGTCAAGACTGTTATCCAGGCCGTTCAGGCTGACGTCACCGACGCCGACCTTGATCTCCAGCGCCAGCCGCGCAGGCAGCCGAACACGCCAGGTTTGCTCAAGATTGTCGCGATCGATGCCCAGATAGAGCGAATCACCGCGCGGGCGCTGGTCCAGTTCCACGTCACTGATATCCGGCCGTCGCAGGCTGAACCAGCGCCGATCAGCTTCCAGGTAGATATCCAGGCTGATGGTATCGTCATCACTGATTTCAATGTCCATCTCGCCGATGGCCATTTCCAGCTCCAGGCGCTCAAACGCCGCGGCATCGATATCGTAGGTCAACCGCTTGCTGCCTTGCGCCATCACTACCGGCATGGCCAACACCGTCAGCACCAGAAATAGCGCTTTCAGCTGCCAGTCAGCCAGTTGGAATTTTGGTTTCATCACTGTTCACCCGTCGAGTTCTGCAGTCTTGCGCTGCAATGTCTTAATTACACTGCATAAGACGCGCGACCGGTAGAAGGGTTACAGCTAATTGCTTGTGCCCGGCAATGGCACTGGAACAGGTCAGTCTATGTCCGCCAGCAAATAGATATTTTCGATCCGGCAGCGCTCCAGGCTTCTGCTGGAATCACGCACCAGGATGCTGCCGAAACTGTCCAGACGTGTACTCGGCGTCGCGAAGCCGATTGAAAACGCCGTGTCCAGGCCAAGACAGGGCGCGAACAGTTCCACCAGGTAATGATCGCTCACGCCGGAGCGCACGATCAGGTAGCGATCATCAATGCTGTTCCAGCTGCTGATGCGATAGCGCGGAATGCGCTGGTCATCCGGACCAATCAGATAGCCCCGCTCGGCCATGCGCTCCCCGATAGTCTCCAGTTCCACGTTGCTGGCACAGGCGGCCAGAACCGACACAGCAAGTGTCAGCAGCAGTGTCCTGGTGTGTTGAATTGAGGTGGTAATGAGCATCTTGAATTCTCCCGGAATCGGACTATTGTGGTAAGCCGAACAGACTTTTCAGGCAGGTGGTTCCATTGACAGTACCCCGGCAACCGGTGCCAGGCCAACGCCCCAACCCTGACTCTGAACCACTATATCAATGGCGGTCAAACGTTTACGGCGTATTTTCAAAGTGGACAATACCCCATACCTGCTCCTAACGCTGACCCGGAAAGCGCCAGAATAGCTAATAACCCCTTAAACCCTGCCAAATAGCCGATCCCGGCACAATAACCGGCAATTAAACCGGCATTTTCCTTCCGCTTATTTACTTGCTTGAACTATAACTATCTGATACTTATGTATTTAAAATATAGATAAATCGGCACTAAAACCGGCAAAAAAGGGATACATGTCAGACGAACAAACCGGACTTATGGAGCCCATGCTCCCTCCAGAGGGCAACAGGAAGCTGGAGGATCTGGCCATGGAGCTTGCCTCAAAAGGGAGCGCTCTAGCGAGTACTTTACATCCCATCGTGCGCCAATCTATTGGGCACCTGGTCCGCTCCATGAACTGCTATTACAGCAACTTGATTGAGGGACATGACACGCACCCCAGAGAAATTGATCGCGCTTTGGCGGGAGACTATTCAGGGGACGATAAGCAGCGCAATCTGCAACTCGAAGCTAAAGCCCATATTGAGGTCCAGGAGCTTATCGATGCTGGAAACATGCCCAGCATCAAGCCTTCTGGCGAGTTCATGCGCTGGGTGCATGGAGAGTTCTGTTCGCGCCTGCCAGAAGATCTCCTGTGGGTAGAAAACCCGGATACCGGCAAAGGAATCAAAGTAGTTCCAGGGGTCTACAGGACAACAGAGGTCGCCGTTGGTAAACATATTCCTCCACTTGCTCCAAACCTGGACAGATTCATGAATCGCTTCGAGGCGGCATACAACCCTGACAATCTGTCCAAAGTCAGACAGGTTATAGCCATTGCAGCCTCACATCATCGCCTTGTCTGGATACACCCCTTCCTGGATGGTAACGGTCGTGTTGCGCGCTTATTCTCACATGCCTGGCTACTGGATACTGGCATTGGCAGCAGCTTGTGGTCGGTATCACGCGGCCTTGCGCGCAATGTGGATGAATACAAAGCCCGGCTCATGGCTGCAGATTCGCCGCGCAGAGGGGACCTGGACGGCCGTGGCACATTAAGCCAGGAAGAGTTACTCAATTTCTGCTACTTCTTCCTGCAAACAGCCATAGACCAAATTAATTTTATGGCCAAATTGCTTGATACAGAGAACTTTCTCACTCGGCTAAAAATTCACATAAACGAAGAGATCGAGCTGAAAAACCTTCCCAAAGGCTCTTTCAATTTATTGCGAGAAGCCTGGCTCACTGGCGAGTTCAAGAGAACGAGAGCGGCAGAAATCAGCGGCTATAAAGAACGCGCAGCGAGAGACATTCTCAAGGCACTTTTAGAGCAAGGTTACCTTGTTTCAGATACTCCTAAAGGACCTGTCCGACTTGGATTCCCAATTGAAGCTGTCGAAAGATGGCTTCCTAAACTTTATCCATCAACTAGCTGAAATACCTTATTCATACAACGCAACATTCTTGTATTTCCGTAAGCGTCCCCAAATAAGACACGGACGACATGTAGAGCTTTCTGGCCCTTTAGAGCTAAGAGGTTCAAGTGAAAAGTCGAGATTTACCAAGAACCAAATCGTCACGATCCTCAAAGAGGCTGATTCCAGGATCGAGGTTCAGGAGCTCTGTCGAAAGCACGGCATCAGTGATTCGCCCTTCTACAACTGGAGGGCTAAATAAGGTGGTCTGGATGCCTCAAAACTAAAGCGATTGAAAGAATTTTAGGTCTTGGGGACACTAATCGTTCGATAGGTTAAACAATTGCTGTTTATGCGCCGAAAGCGATCTGTCAGCCAAGTTAGTTGGTGATTAAGCTATTACGTAGCAGCAAGCTTTGACAATTCCATTTAACATCCTCGAGATATCCTCCCCTAAAGTGCTTTGCTGAATCTGTTGGCAGGCCCTACCATCCCATTCGCATAAGCTCCGGCATTCCCCCAACGGGGCTCTAAATCAACAACTTGCAGATCATCTCTGTTAAAATTCCGCTGATAGACTGCGAATCATTGGGAGCTATCCTACAATCTAAATCTCCCAATCTTTGATTCTTTTTCGGGCATCAAGAGTCACTAGAAATTCGTCTTTTGCTTCTAACATCGGCTTGATCCTAGCCAGCGCAAGATTTCTTTCAGTCCAGTTCTTTCGAGAACGACCAGACACTTGAATCGTTTCCCTTAAGATGTTTCCCGATTCTTCCAAGAATCTATAATTGAGACCAACGTAAATATCATGCTCGATAACAGGTTTATTTATATCGCTTCGAACCTGCCTACATCTGGCTGATAAGGCTATATCAATAGATGAGGCTATCGCTAAAATTTCATCTTTTATCTGACTAAGCCAGCGATGTTCATAGTTAAACCCGGCCTCATGAGCCGCTCCATGACGTCGCAGGGCTGCATTTTTATAAGAATCTACTAGCGACGGGATGCCGCCATTGATGCTGTTCGAAATATTCTGCAGCACTCCCCACCCACCACTAATTCCAAAGGCTTTGAGCAGATCGCTAACATCTTCACTACTTACGTTAGAGCTTATAGACAATAACGAGAAATTTGATAAGGCGAATTGTTCTCCTACAGTAGAGTGAATTTTGAGCGATTCATCCCCTATCAATCCTAACCAGTCCCCCCCATCCCGCTTTGTTCTTGATGCATGGGTCTTCAGAGCGCCCAGAGCATCAATTGTAGAAGCAACTTTTAGTGACTCAGGTAAGAGCTCAAAACCAATCCCAGAAGTCGCGATGTTTCTGAGGCTTTCGCGGTAAACACCCTTTATAAAGTCTTCCAGGATATTAAAAGCAACAATTCCTAACCCTTTTCTGATCAGGTTTGCCCGCCCGTTATGGGGTGTAGTACCAATACCAGAATCAATGGACTCCTCCATGCCTACTGCTGAATCTAGAAATTGCAATCGGGAAAATAGATCGCTCTTGTAGGTCATAAAATTTCTTTGAGCGTCTTGTTAAATACACTAATTCGATACCTAACCCTGGCAGGATTTGAAGTAAATTGAGTAAGCGCCCCATAGAAATCATCATCCTCATTCATTATATCTTCGAGTGCATGTCTAACAGACTCTGCCGACCCTATAGCAGTTTTCAATTTCGAATCACTCAACAGACTTAGACAAACCATTTGGACATCATAATACCCTTGAAGCACCCTCTGCGATCCGCCTGGCTTTTGAAAGGCTTGCTCTCCCCATATCTTTTTGCAAGCATCGAGGGCTCTCAAGAACTGGTCTTTATACTTTGATACTTCAGATGTTTTCTTCCGGTAATTCGCACTCATGAACTGATCCATGGCTTTATCCATGCTTCCAGGAAACGAGTTCCAATATTCCTTGACGGTAAAAAAGCGAAGTACGTACTGAACGTCTTTCATCTCTTTGTACATCGCAGTTTTTGGATGAGATTTTAGTCGAGATCTAAAATAATTATCTTCGGAAAGCTCAAAAATCGCATCGTTAAGTGGCCCCCTGAATGCCACATTCCTTATTTCTTGGGAGTTTAGCGCCACTCCGGCTTTGTTCAGGCGTATGAAGACTTCATGCTTGAGCTCGCTGTCGGATTGTTTTAACAGGGTTACTACTCTTAGATACGGTCGAATTTTGAGTGCATTCCTGATCGAGGTGGGTAGGTCTATAAATTTGGTCGCATCTAATTCAGGAAATCTTTCTGGATTTTTTAGCGAAAGTTCGCCCTTTAGAAACTTGTTTATGGCTGTAATTCGCTGTTTTCCATCAATTACTGAATACGTTCCATATGCATCCTCGGCCAAGTAAATCGGAGGCACCGGAATATTTAAGATAAACGATTCAATAAGATCGGACTCCTTTTGCTCAGTCCACCTGGGTCGCCGTTGATATTTTGGGCTTATGTCAATTGCACCACTCTCAACCATGTCAGATATCGACTTAAGCGAGAGATCTGATTGCTGCAGCACTAATGCATCTTGAGATCTATTAAATTTTTCTTCTATCTTGTCTTCGGTAGTTTTCATCTTAATTCGCTTCGCTCAAGAAATTATTTCGATAAACGCAAGGTAAGGGAAGTTTTCAGTCACCAGAATTTGGTCAGCAACCATGCCAAATTTCATGAATGCTTGATCACATGCAAACCCCTCTAAATACCTACCGCAGTGGCTGTGCCCCTATCAAAAACTTGTCCGTCGGTATCTACGACAGTTATCTGGCCACCGTAATTTGGGCCCTCTATGACGAAATACCCAGTGACGCTTTCAATATTAAAACCGCAATAAAGACTGTCTTGTTCAGTTGAATATCTGCAGCTTCCAAATGTAGCCCACACATAACCTGCGGTATCTCTAACGAATCCGTTTAAGCCAATTGATCGAGCATGAAAAGTAAGATCTGCTTCGAAGAAAACCATGGAGATTGACTGATCGCCGTTTTCAGGATTCTGAATCGGCACATCCAGGTTCGATATAGCAAAGTCTAAAGACGTATCGCTGGCATGCGATAGATTAGAAATCAGAACGCTTAACGTCACCACAAACAAATTTAATTTCATCAAATAGCCCTGCTTAGAATGTTAGGTATTGAGAGCACAGAAAGCCAAAGCACACACTAGCATTGGTCATCGAATCGCCCTGCCCCTCAATATGTGGGAACCAGCATAACAGAAGTGAAAGTTTGAGTAACAAAGCTGGACAAATGAGAATCTACGGACTGAAACAGTTCCCGTTTTCAACACTGTCCGCAGCTCGCCGCAATGTCTACATCTCGTCTACATAGAGATTTAGCAATCTGAAAGGAGCTTAAAAAAGAAGATAACTATCTGATTTTAATGGTGCCCGGGACCGGAATCGAACCGGTACGGTATTTCTACCGAGGGATTTTAAGTCCCTTGCGTCTACCAATTTCGCCACCCGGGCCTGGGGGGGCTTGCTTGAGGGGGTATGTGACGGGGAAATGGAGGCTAGGGTCGGAATCGAACCGGCGTTAACGGAGTTGCAGTCCGCTGCATGACCACTCTGCCACCTAGCCTGTAATCGTTGATCTGGTGCTTTCGTTCACGCCGGTTCGAGAACCGGCCCTCTTTATAATCGCCGCTGGCGCCGCAGTTGCAGTCCACTGCATGACCACTGCCACCTGGCCTTAATCTTTCAACTTAACTCGTTGATCGGTCTCTTCTAATTGTTCCAATCGCTGCTTGTCACGAAAGATCGCGAACTATAGCAGAACTCCCGGCGCCAGGCACCATTATCGCCCGCCGTGAGCGAGGAAAAGTTAATCTTCCGGTAGCGGGATGAATTCTTCGTCATCGCCGGGGACCTTGTCGAAGCGCCCTTCCCGCCAATCCTGCTTGGCTTGCTCGATGCGTTCCTTGCGGGACGAGACAAAATTCCACCAGATATGGCGCTGGCCGATATTCTCACCGCCAATCAGGGCGATTCGGCTGGCCTTGCTGGCCCGGATGCGCAGCCCGGATTTGCTGGACAGAACAGCCATGGCGTACTGGGGAATGACTTCACCGTCCAGCTCCAGCTCGCCCTCCACCACATAAATTGCGCGCTCTTCGACTTCCGGCAGATCCAGAGTCAGCCCTTCGGGTATCAGTGCCTCGAAATACAGGGTCTCGGCAAAGGTCTTTACCGGGGAGGTAACGCTGAAGGCGGTGCCCATCATGACCCGGACATCGACGCCGTCGATAACCACCTCGGGGATCTCGTCCCTGTCGTAGTGATAGAACGCCGGGGGGATTTCTTCATCGGCTTCGGGCAGCGCCAGCCAGAGTTGCAGCGCATTAATCGTTGAACCACTGGGGCGCAGGTCATCAGGCGTGCGCTCGGAGTGGACAATGCCCTTGCCGGCCACCATCAGGTTGATGTCGCCGGGTTCAATGACCTGATTATTGCCCAGCGAATCCTGGTGCAGAAACTGGCCTTCGAAAAAATAGGTTACCGTCGCCAGGTTGATATGCGGGTGTGGCCTGACATCCACCCCCTCGCCGGGGGCGAACTCGCCGGGGCCGGCGTGATCAAAGAATATCCAGGGGCCTACCAACCGGCGCTGCGGCCAGGGCAGACAGCGGCGCACGGAGAAACCGCCCAGATCCTTCTGGCCCGGACGAATCAACAGGTCGATGGCTGAGCAGGGCTGATCTGTACTTTCGTCTTTTTGATCGGCCTTGTTGTGAATCACACTCATAATCCGGCGCTTTCCGTCACATAGTGGCTAAGAAGAAACGCTAACAATCACGATGGTACTGTCGGATGGAGCTATCGGATAGTGCTATCAGATAGTCCTGAAAAGAATGGAGCGGGAAACGAGATTCGAACTCGCGACCCCGACCTTGGCAAGGTCGTGCTCTACCAGCTGAGCTATTCCCGCGTATATCTGTCCGCACTTCACCTGTCATCTATATCACCAAACCGAGAAGGCCGTGGCTTGGCGGCAACCGTGGTCGTGTCACCGCGGCGAAGCGAGGCGCATATTCTAATGTGAATCCCGGTGGAGTCAAGCTGAAAAAGCAGCGATCGAGCCTGGTGTGCAGGCGCATCAGTCGCTCGCGGTCAGCACTGCCCACGCTTTGCTGAAATACAGCAACATCGACCAGAGACTCAGCACCGCCGCCACCAGCAACAGACCAAAACTGCCGCGGAACAACCAGTCCGGGCTTTCCGGATTCACCAGAATCAGGCCAATTAGCGCCAGCATCTGGAACGTGGTCTTCAGCTTGCCAATAAATGCCACCGCCACGGCGCCCCGCTGCCCCCGGGCCGCCATCCATTCGCGGAGCGCGGAAATCAGGATCTCCCGGCTGATGATGATCAGGGTGGGCAGCAGCAGGATCGGGTAAACCGATACCAGCATCACCAGTACCGCCACCACCAGCAGCTTGTCCGCCACCGGGTCGAGAAAGGCGCCGAACTCACTGCTTAACTCAAAGCGCCTGGCAAGATAACCATCCAGCCAGTCACTGACACTGGCAATGGTAAACAGCACCGCTGCCAGCACTTCGGCATTGCTGATCGAGGAGTAGTAAAAACCCACAACAACCGGAATCAACAGCAGCCGTAAAAATGTTACCTGATTGGCCCAGTTCATCATCTGCTAAACGCTATCGAAGCCCACTGAAAAAATAAAAAGTAATAAAAACTGACACCTAGACTTCAATATTTAACGAAGCAAACGCTAACAACATCAATGTGACGGGCTGAAAAGCCAGTTTTTCAAACTGTGATGCAGTTCATGGCATCGATTTGTACGCACATTGCCCATGATTACATGCCTCACTGACTGTGCAAGTGTGCATAAATGTTTTCGGCCAGTTTCCTGCTAATCCCAGCGACTTTTGCCAGTTCTGACTCACTGGCCTTGAGTACCTGCTGCTGTCCGCCAAAGTGGTTCAACAGCGCCCGGCGGCGCTTCGGTCCCAGGCCCGGGATTTCCTCCAGCGGCGATTGCGTGCGTTTTTTCGCGCGGCGCTGGCGATGTCCGGTAATGGCAAAGCGATGCGCCTCGTCGCGCACCTGCTGCAGCAAATGCAGCGCAGGCGAATGCGTGGGCACCGCCAGCTCGCTAAGTCCTTCATCGGTATCCAGAAACAGCGTCTCCTGCCCGGCCCGGCGGCTGATGCCCTTGGCAATACCCAGCAGCTTCAGGCCCGGCAGCTGGAATTGCTGAAGCACCTTGCGGGCCTGACTGAGCTGGCCTTTGCCGCCGTCAATGAGCACCACGTCCGGTATCTTGCTGTCGCCAGCCTTGGCTTCCCGGTCAAGGCGGGCGAAACGTCGTCCCAGCACCTCTTCCATGGCTGCGTAATCATCCCCAGGCGCCGCGTTCTTGATATTAAACCGCCGATAGTCCGCCTTGACGGCCCCGTTTTCATCGAACACCACGCAGGACGCCACGGTGCCCTCACCGCCGGTGTGGCTAATATCGAAACACTCAATGCGTGATAGTTGAGACTCAGAGTCAATATATTTCTGCAACTCTATGAAACGCTGTGCAATATTTTTCTTGTTGCTGATGTAATTCTGCAGGGATTCCACGGCATTGGTGGCGGCCAGCTGCTGCCATTTGGCACGATGGCTGCGCACCCGATGCAGTAGCTTGATGCGCTTGCCGGCCAGGAAGCTGAGCGCATCCTGCAGCTGCTCGGCGTCGTCCAGCGTCTCCGAGACGATGATCTCCGGTGGAATGGCGGCGGCCTTGTCGTCACTCAGGTAGGTCTGGGCGACAAAGGCTGACAGCACAGCCTGGGCGTTCTCTGCCAGCCGCAGGCGTGGGAAAAAGCTTTTCGAGCCAATGACCCGCCCGCTACGCACGTAGATGGCGTGCACGCTGGCATAGGGTTGCTGCCAGGCCGCCGCCAGGATATCGGCGTCCTCGCCCTGGTTAGCCACGACCTGTTGCTCCTGAATGCGCCGCAAATCAATGATTTGGTCGCGAATCTTCGCGGCCCTTTCGAAGGCCTGCTCAGCCGCTGCCTGGTCCATGGCGGAGCCCAGTTCACGAATCAGCTGGTCGCTCTTGCCCTGCAGAAACAGGGTCGAGAAGCGCACGTCCCGGGCGTAGTCCTCGGGGCTGATCAGGCCCACGCAAGGCCCGGTGCAGCGATCGATCTGGTACTGCAAGCAGGGTCTTGATCTATTCTTGAAATACGAGTCCTGACATTGCCTTACACGAAATACTTTCTGCAAAATCTGAAGAGTTTCCCGGGTCGCATTGGCGCTGGGATAGGGGCCGAAAAAGCGTCCACTGCGACGCCGGCTACCGCGGTAAAAGCCTAATCGCGGATAAGTGTCTTTATCGGTCAGCAGAATATAGGGATAGGATTTGTCATCCCTGAGCTGGATATTGTACGGCGGGCGATGCCGCTTGATGAGATTCTGTTCCAGCAGCAGCGCTTCGGTTTCGCTGGGCGTCACCGTCACCTGGATGTCGGCAATCTTGGCCACCATGGCCATGGTCCTGGTGGCCAGGCCGGAGGCACGGAAATAGCTGGTCACCCGGTTCTTCAGGTTCCGGGCTTTACCCACATAGAGCACCTCCCCGTCAGCACCCAGCATCTGGTAGACGCCGGGACGGGTGCTCAGGTTGGCCAGGAAGGTCTGGTGGTCAAATGGTGCTGCGCTGTGTTTCGCCATTGTCCCCTACCGGCACCGGACGCGGTGCGGCTGCAAGGACAGGGAGAGTAATCAATGCGCGCCGGGCGCTCAACTGGCGAAACGCTCCAATTGGTCAAGATCGGCAAGTTCGCGGGTGTCATCGGTCAAGCCATGACGAACCGCCAGGATCGTCAGCTCAACATCGCTGCGAATCCCCAGTTTTTCGAAGATGCGGTAGCGATAGCTGTAAACCGTTTTCGGGCTCAACTCCAGCACGCCGGAAATCTGGCTGACTTTCTTGCCATCGGTAAGCATCTGGGCAATCTGCATTTCCCGACGGGACAGCTTGTCGAACAGGGAATCGCGCTGGTTGAACGGATCCACCGCCAACTTGGTGGCGACTTCAGCGCAGATGTACCGCTGCCCGCTGTGCACTTGTCTGATGGCGGTGCACAGCTCCTCCATATCCACCCGCTTGGTCAGAAACCCTTGTACCCCGCCGCGCAGCAGCTGCGAGGGAATCACGCCGCTGGCAACAGAGGACAAGGCGATTATCTTCAGGTCGGGCTGGCTTTCCAGCAGTTGCCGTGCCGTTTCGATGCTCCCCAATCCCGGCATACGCGCATCGAGAATCAGTACATCGAGGCTTTCTTCCGATATATTTTCGGCAGAAGAATTATTAATAATATCAATTATTTCCTCGCCACTACTCAGCTGCTTTATGACTTTCATGTCGGGCTGATCGGCGAGCAGTCTGGCCATCCCCTGACGCATGAGCGTGTGATCATCGACGAGGACGAGTCGAATCGGTTGTTCCCTGGCTGGCAGCATGGTGATACCCCTGATAGGTGACAAACGGGTGGTTGTTATTGGTCTGCGTAGCTACACAGTCGCCACACTGTGCAGCGCCCACTAACTTCCGGGTAGAGTATCTTCTATCACAGGCACAAAGACCACTTCAAACGGCTGGAGGGAAAACGGGAACTGGTTCACACTTTCAGGGTCTTACCCGCTACTTTCCGGGCACGTGCCTGGCATTTACCAGGCGCTCATCTGTGGCGCGCTCACAGGATCCTGACCTCCGGTTCCAGGGTAATGTTGAAACGCTGCTGGACTGAATCGCGCATTTCCAGTGCCAGTTGGTAGATCGCTTCACCACTGCCACCGCCGTGGTTTACCAGCACCAGCGCATGCCGCTCATGAACTCCCACAGCACCACGCCGCACCCCTTTCCAGCCAGCCTGGTCCAGCAGCCAGGCTGCAGGTATCTTGACCTGTCCCGACGCCTCAGGATGCGCGGGAATATCTGGATAAACGCGCTGCAAATCATGGTATTGCGCGCTCTTTATCACCGGATTTTTAAAGAAGCTGCCGGCATTGCCCAGCTGCTGCGGGTCAGGTAACTTGCTGCGCCGGATCTGGCAGACGGCAGCGAACAGTTGCTGCGGGCTGGGGTCTGCAGCGGGCAGCGCATCGCGCAGCGCGGCATAGCTCAATTCTGGCTGCCAGTCCGCCGACAGGCTTAACTCCACTTCCAGAATCAAGCGGGGAATGTGCAGGTCGCGCTTGAATACACTGCTGCGATAGGCAAACTGGCAGGCGTCCCGGTCCAGTGTTTCCACCTCCCCAGTGGCCAGATTGACAGCCTGCAACTGCTTGAAAAAGCGCGCCAGCTCGACGCCATAGGCACCGATATTCTGCACCGGCGCGGCGCCGACGGTACCCGGAATAAGGGCAAGATTTTCAAGCCCATGCAGACCATCATTCATGCAGCTTTTCACCAAGGCATGCCAGTTTTCTCCGGCGCCGACCCGCACCTCGTTGCCGGACCGCGCGATGCCCGCGCGCACCACGTGCAGAACCAGACCAGGGAAATCCCGGCGCAACAGGATATTGCTACCCGCTCCCAGCACCAGGAGCGGCAAATCCCGGCGGCTGGCCTGCTGGCGTGCCTGCAGCAGGTCGTCTACCGAGTCGATTTGCTGATACCAGGCGGCGCGCGCCGGGACACCGAAGCTGTTCAGGGGGGTGAGATCAACGTTCTGGCGCAGGGAATGGACCACGGACTCAGCAATGCCGTCCGGGCGAGTCGCTAAAGTGTTCCGCGTGCAAATGCGCCAGCAGTCCGGCGCAGGCCTGTTCGATCAAGTCCAGCACCAGGTCAAAGCCCTGGTCGCCGCCATAATAAGGGTCAGGCACCGTATCATGGCCGGTGTCGGCATAATCCAGCAGCAAGCAGAGTTTGTTGACGTGGGCCGGGGGACACAGCTCGCGCAGTGCGCTGAGATTGGTGCGGTCCATACACAGAATGTAGTCAAACTGCTGGAAATCATCCCGGGCCACCTGGCGGGCCACCAGCTGGTCAATCAAATAACCTCGGGAGCGGGCAGCCTGCACCGCCCGCGGATCCGGTGGATTGCCGACATGCCAGTCACCGGTTCCTGCAGAGTCGACCTGAATTAACTCTTGCAGGCCTTTATCTTGTATACATTTTTCCAGCACACCATGCGCGGTAGGCGAGCGGCAGATATTGCCCAGGCACACCAGCAGAATGCGAATTTTAGGTTGCGCAGCAGAAGACATAGACATGGCCACCCCGGGCTCAGGACTGATCGGC
Source organism: uncultured Pseudohongiella sp. (assembly GCA_965212375.1). Classification (GTDB taxonomy): domain Bacteria; phylum Pseudomonadota; class Gammaproteobacteria; order Pseudomonadales; family Pseudohongiellaceae; genus UBA9145. Next base: position 1,687,186 of record OZ243108.1, read on the forward strand.
CGCCAGGGCGCGGCGCACGGCTTCCAGGTCTTTCTCGGTGTCCACTCCCGCCGGTATACGGTGCTCGCTCTGCGCCACGTGAATAAACACGTCATTGCTCAGGGCGCGCAGTTGCTCGAGTTTTTCACTCACTTCCAGGTCGGCCGCCGGCCAGGTGACGAACTGGTTCAGGATTGCCACTCGATAGGCATACAGCCCGATGTGGCGGAAACAGTTACCCGCAGAGGCACTGGCGTTATGGGGAATGGTGCTGCGACTGAAGTACAGCGCCCGCCCCTGCCGGGACAGCACGACTTTAACCGAATTCGGGTCCTCCACTTCCTGCTGGGAAGTGATGACCTCACACAGCGTCGCAATGCCGGCGTCGTGTTCAGCCAGATTCAACGCCACCTGATTAATCGCCGAAGGCGGTAACAGTGGCTCGTCCGCCTGGACATTCACCACGATGTGCTCGGCAGGCAGCTGCAACTGCGTGCAGACTTCCTGAATCCGGTCGGTGCCGGAGCGGTGACTGTCGGCGGTGCGGCATACCTCGGCACCGAAAGCCTTGGCGGCCTGTTCGATGCGTGGGTCATCAGTGGCTACCACCACGCGCTCGGCGGCACTGGCCACGGCGCGCTCCCAGGTGTGTTGCAGCATGGGTTTACCGGCAATATCCAGCAGCGGTTTCCCCGGCAGGCGAGTGGCGGCATAGCGCGCCGGGATTACCACGATAAAACTCACCTTAGTTGATCCCGTTCATCCAGCCCCAACTCCCGAGCTTCCTTGGGCAACATCACCGGCACATCGTCCTTGATCGGATAGGCCAGGCCGTCAGCCAGACAAACCAGTTCCTGATCCTCGCGCTGATACAGCAGATCGCCCTTACAGATCGGGCAAACCAGTATGCTCAGCAATTTCTTATCCAGCATGATTGATATCCTGTGTGACCCCGGACGACGCGTGATTGATCAGCGCCAGCACCTGGTCGGCAAATTCGGCATCCAGTGCCACCTCGATCTTCAGTACCCAGAAATTGTTGGTGGCAAACGACCGACATTTTATCCCATCCTTTTCGGTCATGACGATGGGCCGGCCCGGATTGATGCCACGCTTGATGAAATCGTCCTGGCTGTAGGCATGATGGTCCGGAAAGGCAAAACAGCTTACCGGGTATGGCAACCGCCTGGCGAGAGAAAAGAACCGTTCCGGGTTGCCGATTCCCGCAACCGCCTGCACCTGATCGCCCATCTTGAATGGTGCGCCGTTGAAGGCGCGTGTTTCACCGGTTTTCAGGTTCACCAGAGCGCGGGGCTTAACAGTCATGATCATGGCCCCAGACAATTCCGGTAGCGACTCCGCCGGTTCACCGTTGACGACCAGCATATCCACTTCCCGAAGCCGGCGCAGCGGTTCACGCAGTGGCCCGGCCGGCAGGCAAAGCCGATTGCCAAATAACCTGGCGCCGTCCACCACCGCGATCTCCACGTGACGGGGAAGGCGGTAGTGCTGCAGGCCATCGTCCGAGATGACCACATCCACGTCGTGATTGTTCACCAGGTAGCGGTAGGCGCGCAGGCGGTCTGGATCCACCACCACCGGTACGCCACATTGTTCGGCTATCAGGGCTGGCTCATCGCCACATACCGCGGGGTCGCTGGTCTCATCCACCAGAAACGGGGTTTGGGGAGGCTGGGCGCCGTATCCCCTGCTGATCACTCCGGGTTGGTAGCCATTTTCCTGTAGCGTGCGACACAGAAAAATAAGCAGCGGCGTTTTCCCGGTTCCGCCGACACTGATATTGCCAATCACCACCACCGGGACCGGCGTGTCTGCCTCGGCGGCGCCGCGGGTCAGAATTCTGCGGCGGACAGCGATGAGCAACTTAAAAAGCCAGCTCAGCGGCAGCAGTAAGTAAAGCCACTTGGCCCTTTTATACCAGGCGCGCTCTATCAAGGTCATGACGTTGCGGTAAGTTCGGTGTCACTGAACTGAAGATTGTGCAGGCGAGCGTAAGCACCCTGCCTGGCCAGCAGTTCGCTATGAGTGCCGGACTCGACAATGCGGCCCTGATCCATCACCAGAATGCGATCGGCCGATTCGATAGTCGACAGGCGATGGGCTATCACGAATGTGGTACGCCCCTTGATCAACTGCTGCAGGGCCTCCTGAATATACTGTTCTGATTCCGTATCCAGTGCCGAGGTGGCTTCATCGAGAATCAGAATCGGCGCGTCCTTGAGCAGGGCCCGGGCAATCGCAATTCGCTGGCGCTGGCCGCCGGATAGCAAGCTGGCATCATCGCCAACATGGGTATCGAGACCGTGTTCGAGTTCGTTGATAAATTCCATAGCGTGGGCGCTGGTTGCCGCGGCAATAATCGTTTCGCGGTCCAGGGTTTGTTCGCCGTAAGCAATATTTTCCGCCACCGTGCCGTTAAACAGGACGACCTGTTGGGTGACGATAGAAATCTGGTGGCGAAGATTCTCCAGCCGATAGTCTCTCAGTGCCACACCATCCAGCGTAACCTCGCCACTGTTGTAATCATAAAAACGCGGTATCAGGCTCACCAGGCTCGACTTGCCACTTCCCGAGCGCCCCACCAGCGCCACCGTCTGGCCCGGTTCTGCGGTAAAGCTGACATCGCGCAAAGCCACCGCGTTGTCGTGATAGGCGAACTGAACATTGCTGAATTCGATACGGCCCTTCGCCCGCGCTACGGTGTGTTCACCGGCATCCATCTCCGGCGCTGTATCCAGCACACTGAATATACTGTGCGAAGCGGAAATACCCCGCTGTATCACCGAGTTGACCTGGGTAAGCTGGCGAATAGGTTTGGCCAGCAAGCCGGCGGCGCCAAGAAAGGCAACAAAATCACCGGGGGTTTTATCAGCAAAAAACTCTGGCGACATGGCCAGCCACACCAGAATTGCCAGCGCCATGGCAACGATCAGCTGCACCAGTGGCGTGCTGACGCTCCGGGTCAGTTCCATCTTCATGTTCTGGCGGCGGTTGCGCTCGCTGGCCGCCAGCAGCTTGTCGCTGACAAAACGCTCGGCATTGAAGGTGCGCACCACCCGGTGGCCCTTGATGGACTCACTGGTGATCTGGGTAACCTCCCCCATGGAGTCCTGCATCTGGGTGCTATAGCGGCGAAATTTCTTCGACGCCAAAGACACGATCCAGCCAACCAGCGGCGCAATAAACAAAAAGGTGAGACTCATTTGCCAGTCCACCAGTAGCAGATATATCAGCAAGCCGATGACGGTGAAGCCTTCACGAAACAGTACGGCAATGGCATCACTGGCAGCGCCAGCGATTTGCGTCACATCGTAGGTAACTTTCGAGACCAGCCGGCCAGCACTGTTGCGATCGAAGTACGCCGCCGGCAAGTTGACCAGGCGCTCCATGAGCTGCACCCGCAGGCGGTGCATCACCCGGTTCGCCAGGTTGGCCATGGAATAGCTCCCGAGAAAGCTGCCAACTCCCCGGGCAAAGGCGATGCCCACACACAGCAGTGGACTGAGAATGCGCAACTGCTCGTAGTTTTCGGCACTGATGGCATCGACGGTCCAGCCGAGCCACCAGGTGGCGGCCGGCGTCGAGGCGGCGAAGATCACATAACCCAGTAGTGCCAGCACCATCGCCAGCTTGTGGTCCAGCACGTAGGAGAACAACCGCCGGTAGAGCTGCCAGCCCGGGGACTTGCCACGCTTGAGATCAGGCCCTGTCATTGCAGTCCATCGGCCTGGGTGCCGTCGCCCTGCCCGGCATCGTCCACCGGGCGCTGCGTGGCAATATTCAGTCGCGTAAAGCCAGACTGGCCAATCGCATCCATGGCGGTCACCACTGACTGGTGAGTAGCCTCGGCATCGGCAATGAGCAGTATCGGCAGACCCAGGTCACCGCCAGATTCGATTTCCAGACCACGCATCAGGGTATCTATCCGCGCATTGACCAGGGCGCGGCCATTAATGGCATAACTGCCGTCCTGGGCTACCAGCACTTCAATCTGTTGCAGTTCAGTGTCCGGTGCCAGCTCGGCATTGGCTTCCGGCAGGTTTACCAGCAACCGTGTCTCACGGCTGAACGTGGTGGTCACCATAAAAAAGATCAACAGCAGGAATACGACATCGATCAGCGGGGTAATACTGATAGTAAGCTCGTCGTTTTTACTGCGCTTGAATTTCAAATCAATACCGTCCGAAAACTCGGTAATTATAGAAGATAGCGACCATCAGGATTGTCGCATCTCGACCTGTCGATCGCTGTGCAGCGCATCCACCAGCTTGATGGATTCCTGTTCTAGGTTCAGCACCAGTGAGTCTACCTTGCGCATGAAATAGCGATGAAACATGAAGGTCGGGATTGCCACACTGAGTCCGGCGGCAGTGGTAATCAGCGCCTCGGAAATGCCACCCGCCAGCGCATTGGCATTGCCGGTGCCTTCCAGCATGATTTCACTGAATACCCGGATCATGCCTACCACGGTACCCAACAAACCCAACAGTGGCGTGATCGCGGCGATGGTACCGAGGGCGTTGAGATAACGCTCCATGTCGTGCACGACCTGGGCAGCGGCCTGCTCGATGCTGTCGATCATCGCATGGCGACCGTATTTGGAATTCAGCAGTCCGGCCGCGAGGATTTGCCCAAGTGGAGATGACAGGCGCAGTTCCCGCAATTTACCCGAATCCAGCTCATTGTTTTTCAGCCAGGTCCAGACCTGGGCCAAGACATATTTGGGGGTGATTCTTGCTGCACTCAGGGTCCAGAAACGCTCGATGATGATGGCGATGGCGACTATGGAACACAGGATAATTGGCAGCATCAACCAACCACCGGCGCTTACGATTTCTACCACAAACTTCCTCCATCGAATCAGTGGTTTAGGGTATCACATTCAAGGCGTGGCCAGGATGTGTAGTACCTGCTGTGCAGTACATGATGTGTAGTACTTGCTGCGTAGTACTTGCTGTTTAGTATCGGCATCATGGCGCATTCTGTGACCAGCGCCAATAACGACGCTGCCGGGCCCGAAAAGTCTCCGGCGGCGCTCCCGGCCGAAAACTGATCATGCCGGTTTTAGCCGTGTTCAGGGTATCGATACCCAGTCCCCGGTAACGAGCTACCACCTCGTCCGCAGGATGACCAAAACTGTTATTGCTGGCGGCGGAAAACACGACCCAGTCGGGGGCCACGGCTTTCAGCAGCGGATAACTCGACGACGTGCGGCTGCCGTGGTGCGGCGCCAGCATGACGGCACTGCGCAGCTCGACGCCATAACGTCTGGCCAGTTGTCTCTCCACCTCGCGGGTAATATCGCCGGTCATCAATACCGCGTAGTCACCATAGCGCAATTGTACGACACAGGAATTGTTGTTAGTGGTGTCATAGGCGCGATCGGGATGCAGCACCCTGATTTCTGCGCCCTGCCATCGCCACCGCTGGCCAGCCTGGCAGGGTAATGCAGCAGCAGCCCCGATGTCGACCGTCCCGCCCAGTAGTAGCTGCCGGACAGATAGCGCGGCGGCCACACTCCGGTAGCCGCCCGCGTGGTCGTTATCGCCATGACTGATGAACAGCCAATCCAGCTCCCTGGCCCCCAGTCTGGCCAGCACCGGCAGCACCACCGCACTGCCCATGTCAAAATCCTCACCAAGCCTGGCGCCGGTATCGTAGAGCAGGAATCGCTGCCGGTGCTGCACCACCACCGCCAGCCCCTGCCCGACATCCAGCACATGCAGCACCAGGGTGTCACGATCATCTATTGCCTGGCCCGGCAGCAGCCAGGCCAGGCCTAGCGGCAACGCCAACCAGCGCCAGCCAAGCGGCAGTGGGAGCAACAACAGACTGACTGCCATCCCGGCCAGTAACACGGCGAACCAGGACGACGCCGCTGGATAGAATTGCAGGTACCCGGCGAAGTCTCCCAGGCCAAAAGCCATCATCTGCAGAGCGTGCATGGTCCAGCCAAGAACAATCCCGATAAGGTTTAGCAGCAGGCCAGCCACGACAGCCGATAGTGAACTGCTAATAACAGCCAGCATGGCAAGCGGCACAATAACCAGCGCCAGAACCGGAATCGCGAACATATTCACCAGGGGCGCAATAAGGGATACCTGACCCATCCAGAGCGAAAGCGGCAGAAACAAGGCCAGGAACACTACCCACTGCGGCTTGAACAGCGTATCCCAAAATTGCCATCGGTGCTGTTGCCACCATTCCGGTTCAGCGCTGTGCATAAACAGCAGCAACCCTGCCACCGCCATAAACGATAACCAGAAGCCCGGCCCGCTACCGGCAAGAGGGTTGATGGTGAGCACCAGAGTCAGGGCCAGCAACAAACGCAGGCCGATATTGATTGAGCGCCCGGTCAGGTTGCCAAACATGAATACGACGATCATCACCAGGGCGCGCTGGGCTGGCAGACCAAACCCGGCAATCAGGCTGTAGCCAGCGGCCCCCGCAATAGCAGCGATCGCAGCCAGTTTCTGAACAGGCCATGCAGTTGCTGGTAATGGCAGCAGACGGAGGAGCTGACTGGCCAGAAAATAACACCAGCTCGCCACCAGGCCGACGTGCAACCCGGAAATGACGAACAGGTGATTGGTTCCGGTGCGGGTTAAAGTGTCCCACATGGCACTATCGATCTGGCTGCGCTCACCGAGCACCAGGGCGGGCAGCAGCATGGCAAGCAGCGGATCGCCCGCGGCCAACCGGGCAACCCGGTCTGCCACCCGTTGCCGCCACCAGGCCAGCGACAGCCGGTTTACGCCGAGTTGCTGTGCCGTATCCGGGTCACGTATATAGCCGGTGGCACGGATCCGCTGCTGCAGCAGCCAGGCTTCGTAATCAAAGGTACCGGGATTGGCAAGTCCCCTGGGGCGTTGCAGGCGCACGGTGAACTGCCAGCGCTGGCCACCGCTGATTGCCAGCCCATCATAGTCGCGCAGCAAGATCCGCACGCCACGCAAAGGTTCCGGTCCGGCTTGTACCCTGAACCGGAAGCGGCTGGCCACTTCGCCGGGCTGTGGCAGGCTGATGACGGTACCGGTGACCACGACATCCAGGCCAGCCAGCGCTTGTGGCAGGCGCGCGGCTGTCGCCTGCCAACCCCACGCGGCGTGGTAAGCCAGCCCCAGACTGATAGCGCTTAGCAGCAACAGGCAGCGCCGTTTACCTGGCCGGGTCTTTAATTCGCGGCGCCACCGAAGCTGACCGCCAAGGCAGCAAGCCGCCAGGCAAGCGTTGATCAGCAGGCTGGCCTGCAGGTGGATAACGTAGCTGCCCAGCATAACGCCGACACAATAAGCGGCCAACGCACTTCGCACGGGATTGCGACTCCTGGTCAACTGCTGGCACTAACAGTGTAGACCAGACCCGCATTGTCGCCAGGTCAGCGGGAAAATCGCGGCTCGTCAACTGAAATCCGGACCCGGGGTTGCCTAGTCTCCGCGCAGCGCGCTGGCCGGTTGAATTGCCGCGGCGCGGCGGGCCGGATAGAGCGTGACCAGTAAAGACAGTATCAGCACGCCGGCGATGACACCGAGTACATCGCTGAGCTGCAAATCTGACGGTAAGAAATCAATCGGGTAAACCTCGGCACTGAGCAACTGGAATCCGAATCGGGCCTCCAGCCAACTGGCCAGCGAACTGACCTGCAGGGCACCGAGTACACCAAGGCTGGTGCCGATGACGATGCCCGCCAGGGCGATCAGGCCACCCTGCCAGATGAACAGCCTGGAGATCATTCCGGGACTGGCGCCCAGGGTGCGAAGAATGGCAATGTCCCCGGTCTTGTCGCGCACAATCATGATCAGGCTCACCACCAGGTTAAAGGCGGCGACGCCCACTAACAGCCAGAGCATGAAGCCGATAATGGATTTGGAGAAACGGATATTCTCGTAGATAGCGCCAAACTGTCTGGACCAGGTGGTTATCGCAAACTCCTGGGGCAGCGCCCGGCGCAAATCGCTGGCAACAAAATCGGCCTGCAGCACAGCATCGGTGGCAATACGCACCCCATTGTAGGGAGTCCGCAGTCGAAACAGGGCGCGGGCCGCCGGAAGATTAATCATGACCAGGTCACTATCGAGCTCCTGGGTTCCCACCCGGAAAATGCCCTGAATTTCAAAGCTGCGAAAGGTGGGCAGCGGGCTGAGCGGATTAATGGACACGGATGTGGAAAACAGATCGATGCTGTCTCCCAGGGTCACACCAAGGCGGTCGGCGAGCCCCTGGCCAACAATGATACCCCAGCGGTTTTCAGCCAGGGCCTCGAGGCTGCCCTGGCGCATGAAGTTTCCCAGCGACGACACCTGCGACTCCCCGTCAGCATCAATGCCCTGGATCGCCACCCCCTGGGTGTAGCCCGGAGTTGCAATCACGCCGGCCAGCTGGACAAACGGTGCTACGGTATTTATCTGCGGGTGACGCTGCGCCTGGGCGATGACTTCGGCCCAGGCATCTTCACTCAGAGGTTCTTCGGTATAAAGAGTTATATGCGGCACTATACTGAGGATATTCTCACGCAGCTCGCGATCAAAGCCGTTCATGACCGACAGCACCGTGATAAGTATTGCGATACTCAATGCCAGTCCGGCGATGGAAATCGCCGACATGAAAGAGACCAGCTGGCTGCGTTTACCAACGCTGACATAGCGAGTGGCGATATAACGTGGCAATGAAACCGCACGAGACTTTGCCATGCTCAGGATCCCGGATCGTCCCGCAACTGACCGTCCGTGAGGATCAGCCGGCGATCCATGGCACTGGCCAGCTGCTCATCATGGGTAACAATCACGAAGCTGATTCCCAGCGACTCATTCAGACTGGCCATTAGCGCCTGGATCTCCAGTGCGGTACCCCGATCAAGGTTCCCGGTAGGCTCGTCCAGTAACACACATTTGGGCTCGGTCACCAGAGCCCGGGCAATGGCGACTCGCTGCCGCTCACCACCGGAGAGCTCTGCCGGCTTGTGCGACTGACGCGCCTCAAGACCGACCCTGGTCAGCATGGCTGCACTGCGCTGCTGGGCAGACTGGATACTGTGGCCACCAATCAGCAGCGGCATGGCAACATTTTCCAGTGCCGTGAATTCGCCAAGCAGGTGATGAAACTGATAAACGAATCCCAGGTAGCGATTGCGCAACTGTCCGCGTTCGGTTTCGTTTACCTCGGCAAGATTGCGGCCACCCACCAGCACTTCTCCGCCACTGGGCAAATCCAGTCCGCCAAGCAGATTCAGCAGAGTGGTCTTGCCGGAACCCGAGCTTCCCACCACAGCGATTGTCTCGCCGCGCGCAACAGTCAGGTTGACGTCCCGGAGCACGCTGACTTTTTGTGGCCCCTGCTCATAGGTCTTTTCCAGATGATGACAGGCCAACACGATTTCCGGTGCCACCGGTGAGTCACTCGCAATCATAAAAGATTCAACTTATTCATAGCGCAGTACAGCAGCTGGCTGCACACGGCTTGCGCGGTAAGCCGGGTAAAGCGTGGCAAGAAAACTGATCAGCATGGCAGCCAGTCCGATCACAACAACTTCTCCCCAGTAAATCTGGGTTTGCAGATGGGACAGAAGATACACATTCGCGCCACTGAACACACTATTGATGGCTTGCTCAATGCTCAGGCTGATGGCACTGATGTTCTGGGCCAGCAGCACGCCCGCCAACGTGCCCAGCAGGGTTCCCACCAGCCCGGCAATCATGCCCTGCACGATAAACACAATCATGATGCCAGTGCGGCTGGCACCCATGGTGCGCAGGATCGCGATGTCTGCGCCCTTGTCGGCCACCACCATGACCAATGTTGAAATAATATTCACTGCGCCAATCAGGACGATCATCAGCAGCATGAACCCGGTCAGGAATTTCTCCATGTTCAGGGCGTTGAACAGGCTGGCTTGAGCCTGGTTCCAGGGCAGCACAGTGACCCCGTCATCGCTGCCGTAAACTGCCGCGGCGATTGCTTCGGCTTGCAGTACATCGTCGACTTTGAGCCGAATCTGTAGCGGCGCATCGGCGCCCAGCAGCGCGCGGACCTGGTCCAGTTGCGCAACGGCGATATTATTGTTGCCATAAACGCCGAAGTCGGCGAACCCCGTTACGGCAAAACCCTGGCGGGACGACAAGTCTCTCGCCAGCAGGCTGCGCAGCGCCGTGGCACTGACTTCGCCGCGCCCGAAAATGCCCAGCCCTCCTGCCAGCTGCGTGCCCAGTACAATGCCGTTACCGGATTGGGCCAACGCCGACAGCAATGCCTGGTAGCTTCTATTGAGGTCATCGACAACCTCTGCCTCACTGGCCGGATCGACACCACGCAGCCTGACGAACTGATCCTCTCCCTGGTAGCGCAACAGGACCTCCCCTTCCACAAACGGCGCTGCCGCAATAATTCGTGGCTCACTCCGGGCCCGCTCAAGATATGCCTGGTAATTCTGTTCCATACCAGGCCCGGAAAGAGTGACATGAGGCACCGACTTCAAGGCTTCATCGCGAAGCGTATTGATGGAGCCATTAATGACCGCCAGCGCAACAATGAGGATCAACACGCCGAGACTGATACCCAGCATGGAAATAAGGGACACAAAGGAGAGCAGCAGATTACGCTTGCGGGCAAAGGAGTAGCGCAGTCCGACAAACAGGGAAAATGGTCGCAGCATTACTAATCCACTCGGGGCCGTGCTGCCCGGGTAGCCAGGAGCCCTGCTACCGCGACACCAGGGCCAGGAACTGGCACTGATGTTCGGATGTCAGCCGGTCCCGGGCCTGGCTCCGACCAGGCTTGAATTACAGTTGATCGGCATGACGCTGCAACAGGCGCTGCACCGTCTTGAAGCTGATCGGCATCACCGGAGTCGACACCTCGCTGGAAATGGCGCGCAGGGATTTGCCCTGCTTTTTGAGATCCATGATCTTTTTGAGGACCCGCTGCTCCATGGGGTTTTCGATAAGGCGGCCATTCTCGTGGATCATGTAGCCGAACGGACGACTGCCGCCCAGGTAGCGACCCTGCTTGCGCTGCCGCTGTTTGACACCTTTGATACGCTCGGCGGATTTGCGCTTCTCCAGAGATGCAAAAATGGCGGCCAGTTTCTCGACGCTGGCCCTGAGCTCGGGATTGGTCACGTCACCGCCCAACTCAACGATGTGCAGCTGCACGCCCTTGTCGCGCAATTTCCTGAACAGTTTAATCGCCTCGTGACTGGAGCTGACGATGCGCTCCAGCTTGGCGCAAAGAATCACATCGCCAGACTTGACGATATCCATCAGGCGCCTGCCTTTCTCGCGCTTGTGAAACTCGAGGTTCCAGCTGCAATCGTTATCCAGCAGCGATTCGGTCATGTACCACTGCTGGCCCAGACAGTAGGTCTGAATGGACAGCATCTCCGGTTCCAGCATCGCATCCAGCGACGCCTGACCGTTGGCAGCTTCAAGTTCGGAAGTACGGCTATAAGAGTAGATCGTCATGAGTGTCCCCGTCACATCAAGTTGATTGTGCATTCAGCTCCGGCTCATCCCAACCTGTTTCCGGCCTGATGAGGGAGCTGTTTTACCCGCCTTTTTACCCGCCTTTCTATCTATTCGCCTGCTTATCCGCCTGCTTACCCGTCTGGAGGGTCGCAACTGCTTCGCCCCGGCCGGCTGTTCGTCCCGCGACGGGTTCTGCTGCCCTGCTCTGCCCCGGGTACTTGTCAGGCTGCTTTGTTACTTATATTTAGTTGTTGTTTTTATTGGCTGTTATTTTTATTAGCTATTGTTTTTATTCGATATTTCTATTTTAGTAGGTCGATTTATCGGCCATCGATTAAGCGCAGCGGCCTCGACCGCATTGCTCTCTCCCCTGCTCCCTTGATCTCTTGATCCCTTGTTTCCCGACTTCCTTGGTCTCTTTCCTGCACTCCCTTTGGTGTCTGAAATCCTACCAATACAGCACAAATACAGCCCAGACTGTGTCTGTGTGTTAGCAAAGCCACGTCGGGCGCGTATTGTAACCACAGGCCAAAAACGATGGCAAGTCGCGCAGATGCGCCGTCACAGGCCACAGTGGCTGCCATAAAGCGGCAGATTTCTCCGCCAGGCCCTTGTTTTTCCGTTAAAAATTTGCGTCCGATAGGGTCTATTCTGTTGAGTGTGTAGTCGATATAGGCTATATTCCAGCGCCAAGCAGTGCCGATAGTTTTGTGGCCCTGCCCAACGCGCTGATCAGCCGCGCGACCGCAACCGGTTCGTCCCGTTGTCGGTCGCAAGCCCTCAATCTCTGCAGGCCGAATCGCAAGGGTCTCAAAACAGGCCCGGGAACCAGTGGCCCAGAGTACGAGCTCAGTACATCTCGCTCGCAGCGCGCTGACAGAACGCCAAGTCCAGGACACTACGCCAGGCCGCCATTGGATACAGTTTCACCGGCCGTGGACGATACCAGTCGTAGACACCGCGACTACGGGTTAACGTCAACTACAGGTTAACGAAGACCTAGTGAACTGAGGAAACAAACCCGGTTGACCCAAGGGTCAGCAGCAGAAACGGCCTTCAAAGTCCGGCATTAAAGGACCCGAAATAAGCCCGCCTCTGCGCAGTGGAGACTAGACCAAATCATAGCCATGCCCAGACTGGCATGGCATTAACAGCAGACAAGCAATTCAGACATCCGGATTATTCAGCCCGGCCAGTAAAGCAAACAGCTTTCCGTGCGGGGTGTTGAGCAAGAGCAAGACCAGGCATTAAAATTAACGAAAACAATAACTTATATGGGCTTTCGAAAACCACACTTGATCTAGTTTAAGTGCGCCGGCTGTCACTAGCGACAGGCCGGGGTTTTCCAGTTTCAGGCAATTATTGTTTCCACGCTGACGTCCACGCCTCTTGAGCGGAACCGGCGCCCCCGTACATCACAGGGTGGCGACACCGACCGCACCGTCCCCTCTGTCTGAGTTCGCCTGTCTACCAGGACAGTAAGTGAACTTATCATGAAAAGAATGCTAATTAACGCCACCCAGGAAGAGGAACTCCGGGTAGCTCTGGTCGATGGCCAGAAACTCTACGATCTGGATATCGAAAGCCGTAGCCGCATCCAGAAAAAAGCCAATATCTACAAAGGCAAGATTACCCGGGTGGAACCAAGCCTGGAGGCTGCTTTTGTTGATTTCGGCGCAGAACGCCACGGCTTCCTGCCGCTCAAGGAAATTTCCCGCGATTACTTTGTCAAAAACCCTAAGGGCAATGACAAGGGCGCGATGCGGGAAGCATTGCCGGAAGGCACTGAGGTCATCGTCCAGGTCGAAAAGGAAGAGCGCGGCAATAAAGGCGCCGCTCTGACCACCTTTGTCAGCCTGGCCGGTCGCTACCTGGTGCTGATGCCCAATAACCCCAAGGCTGGCGGCATTTCCCGGCGCATTGAAGGCGATGAGCGCTCCGAGATCCGCGAGGCACTGCGCAACCTGAACTTCCCCGAAGGCATGGGACTGATCGTGCGGACCGCCGGTGTCGGCAAGGAATACGAGGAACTGCAGTGGGATCTGGATTATCTGCTGGCGCTGTGGGAGTCCGTTGGCGAGGCCGCCAAGGACCGCAAGGCACCGTTCCTGATCTACCAGGAAAGCAACGTCATTATCCGCACCATCCGTGACTACCTGCGCAAGGATATCGGTGAGGTTCTGTTTGACACCCAGGAGTCCTATACCGAGGCGCTGGCTTTCATCAAGCAGGTCATGCCGCAGTACGAAGACCGCATCAAGCTGTACGAAGAAAAATTACCGCTGTTCAACCGGTTTCAGATCGAAAGCCAGATTGAAAGCGCCTTCGAGCGGGAAGTAAAACTCCCCTCCGGCGGCTCCATCGTCATTGATCCCACCGAGGCACTGATTTCCATCGATATCAACTCGTCCCGCGCAACCCGCGGTGCCGATATCGAGGAAACGGCACTGAACACCAATCTTGAGGCCGCAGAAGAGATAGCTCGCCAGCTTCGACTCCGGGATATGGGCGGACTGGTGGTTATTGATTTCATCGACATGAGTTCCAACCGCAATCAGCGGGAAGTGGAAAACCGCATGCGCGATGCCCTGGAAAATGATCGCGCTCGCGTGCAGATCGGTCGTATTTCACGCTTCGGACTGCTGGAGATGTCTCGTCAGCGTCTGCGCCCGTCTCTGGGGGAAACCAGCGCCATCGTTTGTCCGCGCTGCAGCGGTCAGGGCACGATTCGCGATGTGGAGTCACTGTCATTGTCGATTCTGCGTATCGTCGGCGAGGAAGCCAACAAGCAGAAAAGCACCGAGGTTCGAGCCACTGTTCCGCTTTCGGTGTCGTCCTACCTGCTCAACGACAAGCGCCTCGAGTTGGCCGCCATTGAAGACCACAGCAAGACGCGGGTGATTATCATCCCCAATCCTGAGTTGGAGACGCCGCACTACGAGATTACCGCCCTGAATCAGCAATCCCAATCCTACGAAGTCGAGGCGACCGCTGAACCGGAACCGCCGGTCAATGTTAAAAAAGCGGACATCGAGCAGGCCGCTGTGCAAAAGCCCGCGGTCAATGCCGTCACGGCAACGCGCACACCTCCGCCGCAGAAACCGGAAAAGCCCCAGAAAGGCTTCTTCTCTCGCCTGGCCGAGTCGTTATTCGGCAGTGGTGAGGACGACGACAAGGCCAGCGACAACTCGCGACAGGCGCGCAGCGACAGCGACCGCGGCCAGAACCGCCGTCCGCAGCGCAACTCGCGCCGCGGTCAATCCGATCGTAATGAGCGCGCTGACTCCGGTAGCGATAACAAGCGCGCTGACTCCGGTGCAGATCGCAAAGACAATCGCGACGACAAGCAGTCTGACCAGCGCAAGCGTCGCAAGCCGGGTTCCGACAAGACTCGCAGTGACGCGAAGGGCTCCAGCGAGGGTGAACGCAAGCGCTCCCGTGGCGGCAAGGGTCGCGGTCGCGGCAACAAACAGGACAAGCAGGACAACGCCGATGACAAGGCCGATACCAACAAGTCCAGCCAGTCATCAGCAGATGATAAGCAGGAACAGAAGACAGACGGCAGTTCACGCCCCAGACGCCGACCGTCTGGCAAACGTCCGCGCAACAATACGCCACGCACACGGGGTCCCCGTCCACAGCCCGATAGCGAGCAGGACATTGCGGCGCAGGGCGCTAATGCGGGTGACAATGCCGAGCAAACCCAGGCCGCGAATCAGCAATCCACAAGCAACCGTAACGCTGGACAGGATCAAGACCAGTCTGGCGGCCAGTCAGGCAAGCAGCCCGAGCAGCAGTCGGACAAGGCGGCTGGCAAGGTAGAACGTCAGGCTGCCGACCAGGGTGATGACCGCGGCAATGCCCCGGCAAAGAGCCAGGAAAACAACCAGGAAAACAACCAGGACAAGTCCCAGCCAAAAGCTGCCAGGTCCACGGATCAAGGCCAGGATTCGGAGAAAGATCAGAGCCAGGCGGCGTCTGCGGCGCAGGATTCAGATCAGCCACGCAGCGCGAAACCGCGCCGCCGCCCTGCGAAAAAGGCAAAGCAATCCGACGAGCAGACTCAGACGGGCAGCAAGCAGGCAGAAAAGCAGGACAGCGCCGCCAAACAGTCTGGACCCGACAAATCTGACCCGGATAAGCAGGAGTCTGTGAAAGCCGCTGCGGATCAACAGCCTCAAGCTGGCAACGCGGAGTCTGGCAAGTCTCAATCGGCAAACAAGGCGCAAGCCAGCAAGCAAACCGGCAACGGCGAATCCAGCAAGGAGCCGAAACAGGAGTCCAAGCAGGAGGCCAGGAAAGAGCCCAAGCCAGAGCCTAAGCAGGAGGCCAAGAAAGAGCCCAAGCAGGAGCCCAAGCAGGAGGCCAGGAAAGAGCCCAAGCAGGAGGCCAGGAAAGAGCCCAAGCAGGAGCCCAAGAACGACGCCAAACAGGACTCAAAAGGCGAGCCCAAAGTCGCCGTAACTGTTAACTCTGACTCCCCGGGCGGCGGGCGCGCCCCCAATGATCCACGTGAGGTGCGCAAGCGCCAGCGCGACCAGAAGCAGAGCGACTCACCAGCATCGCAAGCTGATTAAGGTGACGCTGATCGGGCGGCGCGTGCAGCGCCGCTGACCGAAAAACGCAAGGCAAAAAAAAGCCCGGATTATCCGGGCTTTTTTATGCGGGTGTAACAGTGCCTACAGGGCCTGCTCCAGTTCCGGCAGCGCCTTGAACAGGTCGGCAACCAGCCCATAGTCCGCTACCTGGAAAATCGGCGCTTCCTCATCCTTGTTAATGGCGACGATCACCTTGCTGTCCTTCATCCCCGCCAGGTGCTGGATCGCACCGGAAATGCCGACTGCGATGTACAGCTCCGGGGCAACAATTTTTCCGGTCTGCCCCACCTGATAATCGTTCGGCACAAAGCCGGCGTCCACTGCGGCACGGGAAGCGCCAATCGCGGCACCGAGTTTGTCGGCCACTTTTTCCAGCAGCGCAAAGTTCTCGCCGCTTTGCATACCGCGACCACCCGAAATAATCACTTTCGCTGCGGTCAGTTCCGGGCGCTCGGATTCAGACAACTGCTCACTGACAAAGCTGGACATGGACTGGTCGCTGGTAAAATCGTGGGACTCCACCTCGGCGCTGCCACCCTGCTCCGCTTCGCTGAATGCAGTGGAACGGACCGTGACAATCTTGATCGCGTCTTCGGATTGTACGGTCGCCAGCGCATTACCGGCATAAATTGGGCGGATAAAGGTATCGGCAGACTTTACCTCGATGATGTCTGACACCTGAGAGACATCCAGCAATGCAGCCACGCGCGGCATCAGGTTTTTACCAGTAGTCGTCGCCGGTGCCAGTACGTGAGAGTACTGGGCGGCCACTTCGGCAATCAGCGGTGCCACGCTTTCCGGCAACTGGTGTTCATAGCAGGCGTTATCCGCCATCAGAACCTTGCTTATGCCGCTGATCCTGGCCGCGCTATCCGCAGCTGCCTGACAGCCGCTACCGGCCACCAGGATATGGACATCGTCGCCGATTTCGCTGGCGGCGGTAACCGTATTATAAGTGGCTGGTTTCAGTTCACTGTTATCGTGTTCTGCAACAACAAGAATGGTCATGTTGATCCTTTGTAATGAATCCCTGGGTGAATAATCCCTGGGTAAATAGTCTTTGCTGAGAAATACCCGCTAACAAGCAGCTCCATGGAGCGCTAGATGACCTTGGCCTCGGTCTTCAGTTTGTTGACCAGTTCGTCGATTGACTCCACCTTGACGCCAGCACTGCGTTCCGGAGGTGGCGCCACGCTAAGAGTTTTAAGTTTTGAACTGATATCGATACTCAACTCTTCAGGGGTCAGGGTATCAATAGGCTTTTTCTTCGCCTTCATGATATTGGGCAGTGACGCGTAGCGTGGCTCATTAAGCCGCAGGTCCGAGGTAATGATCGCTGGCAAATCGAGCAGTAGGGTTTGTTCGCCGCCATCGATTTCACGCGTGATCTGGATCTTGCCGTCTTTCATTTCCGCCTTGCTGGCGAAGGTTCCCTGGGGAAGATTAGTCAGTGCTGCCAGCATCTGGCCGACCTGATTATTGTCTGAATCAATAGACTGTTTACCCAGTATTACCAGGTCCGCCTGTTCTTTTTCCATCAGTGCCTTGAGAATCTTGGCCACTGCCAGGGGCTGCACTTCGGCATCGGTTTCGACCAGGATACCGCGATCCGAGCCCAGCGCCAGTGCCGTGCGCAGTTGCTCCTGCGCCGTCTTTGGGCCGATGGACACAGCTACCACTTCATCGGCCACACCGGCCTCTTTCATGCGAATAGCTTCTTCAACTGCGATTTCACAAAACGGATTGATTGCCATCTTGGCATTGTCCAGATCGACACCCGAACCGTCCGCTTTTACCCGGACCCGCACGTAGGCATCGACAACGCGCTTTACACCAACAAGAATCTTCATGGATTCTCCAACTAGACTGTCTTAGACGAATGTATATCGGCAACTGCGGTGATGAATCGACGGCGATTCGACGGATACTCGCCGACTGTTCAGAGAGCCGCAGCCAAAAAAAGGGGGCTAATAATGCCGTTTTTGCCGCATCAGGTCAATTCGACCCAATCCGCAGAAGGGCCAGACGGAGCGGCGCGAAGGGGCCCGCTGGCGTCACTTCAGTTCAGCTTGAAGAACTGACCGGCGCTGCGGACACCTAACTCATCGCCTGGCTCCCCACCTGGCTCCCTTCCTGGCTGCTCACCTGACTCCGCACCTGATTGGGCCAGTTCGGCCAGTCGATAAAACACCGCCCGGGTGAGCAAGCCGTCCAGTCCGTTGCGGACCTCGAGCACCGGATGCGGCTCACCGCTTTCGGGGTCAGCATCGACACGCAGGGGATGCTCGGAATCCAGACATACGGTCTCGTCAGTGTTGGTAATAAAAAGTACTGACTGCGATGCTCCCGGGTTTTCAACTTTCATGTCGACCACCAGAAAAGGGCAATCCTCGACAGTGATGCCGACTTTTTCCACTGGCGTTACCAGGTAAATACGACCATCGGCTTCCCGTTTCAGGATTGAGGCAAACAGCTTTACCATGGCGGGCCGGCGAATGGGCCTGCCTTCGTGCACCCAGGTGCCATCGCGGCGAATCACCAGGTCGATATCACCGCAAAAAGGAGGGTCCCACAGGTGCACTGGCGCCGGTCCCTGGGTCTTGATTTCAGACACCATGGCAAACGGATCCCGTGCCTGATTGCTGTTCCCTGTATCGTTTGCTGCCATTGGTCTTGTCCTGGACCTCGTGTCTGTCCTGCTGTTGATCCTGAAGTTCACGTCACGGCCAACTACTCACTTGCTACCTTACTCCTTACGTTCGCCGCCCGCTCCCAGACCAGACCGGCTGCTAGGTGGCGACTGACAGCAATGATACACTTTCCGGCATCATGGACCGAAGCCAACCCGCAATGTCCCGGCCAGAGCCGGCCTTTTTCTCCGGCGCCCTGGCAGACATATTCATCAACGAAACTCCCCTGCTGGACGTTCGCGCACCGGGCGAATTTGCGCACGGCGCCTTTCCAAACGCAACCAATATCCCGCTGCTGGACGATGAACAGCGTCGCGAGATTGGCATTCGCTACAAACAGGCCGGTCAGCAGGCTGCCATTAACCTCGGGCACCAGTTAATCAGCGGCGAAATCAAGGCCGCACGGTTAGCAGCCTGGCAGGACTTTATCAAACGCCATCCAAACAGCCTGCTGTATTGTTTCCGTGGCGGGCTGCGCTCGCAAATTGTTCAACAGTGGCTGCAGGAATCCGGCGTCAGAATTCCGCTCATCAAGGGTGGCTACAAGGCCCTGCGGCGCTTTCTGATCGATTCACTGCAAGCCGAAATTGCCAGCAACGAGTTTCTGGTGATAGCCGGAAAAACCGGCTGCGGAAAAACCCGCTTGCTCGAGCATCTACCTGCCAGTATTGATCTGGAGGGTGACGCCAATCATCGCGGCTCGGCTTTCGGGCGCCGGGTTAGCGGACAGCCCAGCCAGATCGATTTCGAGAACCACCTGGCTACAGATTTTCTTAAACTATCGATCCATAATGAGGCTGCACCAAATTATGGGAGAATTTTTGTTGAAGATGAGAGCCGCGCCATCGGTTCCCTGTCGCTGCCCAACGAGCTGTCCGCCAAAATGAAAGCCTCGCCCCTGGCGGTAATTGAAGAACCGGTAGCCAGCCGGGTTCAGGTGATTCTTGATGACTATATCCTCGACAACTACCGCGACTACCAGGTCCGGCACCCGGATAGCACGTTTATCGAATTCGCTGATTTCCTGACCAGCAGCCTGGCGCGGATAAAGAAACGCCTTGGGGAAGCCAACTATCGATTGCTACTCGCCGAGATGGAAAAAGCCCTGAAGGCCCATGAGGCCAGCGGTGATACCGCCGGGCATCGGGTCTGGATCGAGTACCTGCTGGTGAACTACTACGATCCCATGTACGACTACCAATTGAGCAAGAAACTGGATCGTGTCGTGTTCAGAGGTACAAGCGAAGAGTTTCTGGCCTGGGCTTCACACCTGCAGGCGACGCCGCAACCCCCTGCACCCACCGCCTCATGACCACGATGACCACCAGCACCGGCTTTGATTATACCCTGGTGGCCAAGGCGATCGACGATCAACAAACGATCATTGTTCCCAATAGCCGTCTGCGCGAGGCGCTACTGGATACGGTGCTGCACAATAGCCCCGTCGCCGTCATGCGGCGGCCGGCGGTGTATGCCATTGATATCTGGGTCAAGCAAACCTGGCAACAATTGGCACAACAGGGGTGCGAACCCTGCGCCAGTCGCGCCATCCTCTCCGCCGGTGAGGAGTTACTGCTCTGGCTCCGGGTAGTTGAGGAAAGTCTCGATCAGTTCCCGCTTCTGAACCCTCAGCAAACTGCCACCGCCTTGAGCCAGGCCTATCAACTGCAGCGTCAATGGCAGCTTGACCAACCAGATCTCAGCGCATTACAGCGCTACGACGGCATTGAAGATGTCCGGGTTTACCTGGAATGGCAGCGACGCTTCAGCGCTCTTTGCCAGCAACACCACTGCTATCCGCTGGTGGACGCGGTGGAGCAACTGCTCGCACTGGCCGGCACCGAACAGCTACCCGGCAGCGAACAAGGCTATCTGCTGATCAACTTCTTCCAGCCGCCGCCCTTGTACGCAGCTCTGCTCGGATCCCTGCCGCACGCAAGCCAGGCCCACACCGCAGATCACGCGCAACTGAGTATCGCTCATCTGCAAGCGGAGCGTCGGGAGTACAGCGAGCTGCGCGAAGAAATTCACGCCTGTGCCGTCTGGGCTGCTGATCGTGTTCGCGAACAGCCCGGGGTACGGGTGGGTGTTGTCTGCCTGGAAAGACAAAAGTGTGAACCCTTGTTCACCCGATTCCTGAGAGACACATTGCTGCCCCAGGCCGTCATGGAATTGCACACCGATGCAGTCGATTTTGAAGGCGCCACCTCACACCCTTTGAGCGATAGTGCCATGATCGCCGATGCCCTGCAGGCGCTGCAGCTCTATCGTGATCAGCAACATTCCGAAGATCTCTGTCGACTGCTGCGCTCTCCCTTTATTGCCGCCACCGATGACGAACTGGAACCGCGACTGCAGATGGAGCTGCTGATGCGCAGACGCTTCAGCTCCAGCTGCTCTGTTGCCAGTCTCGCCGTGTTCCTCGAACAGGACGGCAAGCCGCAGCACTGCCCACAGCTGCGCCGACGTCTGCTGCAGTTTCAATCCCTGCTGCGCGGCGCGCCCGCCAGGACCAGTGCGGCAAACTGGGCGACTCTGTTCGCTGCGCTGCTGGACTGCCTGGGCTGGCCCGGTAAAACGCTTACTGGTCATGAGCAGCGGGCGCTTCGCCTCTGGCAGCGAACACTGGATAACTTCGCCCAGTGCAGCGATCTGCTACAGACCATGGACTTCAATACCGCGGTGTCCCGTTTGCGCCTGCTTTGCCAGCAAACTTCCTGCGAAGCCCAGGTCCGGGGACCACAGCAGATCAGCCTGTTGACGCCCACTGAAGCAGCAGGCCTGCAATTCGACCACCTGTGGCTACTCAATTTCACCGACCAGAATTTTCCGGCACCGGTTTCCCCGACAGCGTTTCTTCCCTATGAACTGCAAAAGCTGCACGACTTGCCCGGCAGTCACAGTGACAGTCAGTACCAGCAATGTCGTCAGGAATTCAATGTCCTGTGTAACGCTGTCGCTAAAACCCTGATTGCCAGCCATGCAGTGTCCGATGGTGAACAGGATTTTCGCGCCAGCAGTTTTACCCTGAATCTGCCACCGGTCACGGTTAGCGAACCGGCGACTTCCCCCTTGAATCGCTACCTCAATGAGTTTGCGCCACGCCCTGCCCTGGAACAATTCGCAGCCAGCAGTCTGCTCCCCCTGGACGCAACCGAATCCATCAGAGGTGGCGCCGCCGTGATCAGCGATCAGTCCGCCTGCCCGTTTCGCGCCTTCGCCCGACACCGACTGCACGTGGATCCGCTGGAATCGTTTTCCAGCGGCCTGGATCAGCGCGCGCGCGGGACTGCCGTGCATATCGCCCTGCAGCACTTGTATGGCCAGATCCCCGACCGGGCCACCTTGTTCAACACCGACGCGGCCACGCAACGAACCTGGATCGCCGCCGCGGTGGATGACGCACTGGACTACTTGTATCGCCTCAACCGGGAATTGATGACGCCCCGCTTTCGTCAGCTTGAGCAGCAGCGGCTACAGGACTTGCTACAAAGTTTTCTGGCACTGGAGGCACAGCGCGACGACTTCCAGGTAGTCGCCAGGGAAAGCGAGTTACGCTGGCAGGCCGATAGCCTGGCGCTGCAATTAAAAGTGGACCGCATTGACCGTCTCAACGATCAAAGCCTGGCAATCATTGACTACAAGACCGGTCGCCAGCTCCCCGGGCAAGGAACCTGGCTGCAGGAGCGACCGGAGAATATGCAGCTGCCGCTCTATGCCGTAGCCGCCCGCTCGGCACTGAATGAGCCGGTCGGTGCGATCTGTCTGGCACGGGTCAATGCCGAAAAACACGGGTATACGGGACTGGCGGCTACCGCCAACTTTCATCGTCAGGTGAAACCGCTGACCCAGGACGATCAGCAGGACTGGCAGTCTCTGGGCCAGCAGTTCGCAACGGCCGTTGCCGCAATGGCCAGCGAATTCGAGCAGGGCATCCAGCGAGTCGATCCGGTGAACAATGACCGGACCTGCGAATTCTGCCGCCTGCAGCCTTTGTGTCGCATCTTTACCAGCGATCAGGCTGGCGATACGGCCGAAGCCGTTTCCGACGAGGAGCAGCCATGAGTAATCAGCCCCTGGTGGATCAGGCGGCACGCGACCAGGCGCTTGATATCACCGGCTCATTCATTGTTCAGGCGCCGGCGGGTTCAGGAAAAACCGAGCTGCTGACGCTGCGCTATATGCGCCTGCTGGCGTCCTGCCAGCAGCCGGAACAGGTGCTGGCCATCACCTTTACCCGCAAGGCCGCCAGCGAAATGCGCGACCGTATCCTCAATACCCTGCGGGAAGCAGCCGGTCTTGATGACGCCGCGTTCCAGGCCCTGTCTGGGCTCCCCCGACTGCGGATGGCCACCGCGCGACAAGTACTGGCCATGGACCAGCAGGCCGGTTGGCGGCTTCTGGCCAGCCCGTCGCGACTGCGCATCCAGACTATCGACAGCTTCTGTCACTATCTGGCCAGCCAGCTGCCCGTGCTTTCCGGCACGGGCGGAAACCCGAATGTGGCTGAGGATGTGCAGCCCTGCTTCGACGAGGCCATTGAAAACACCCTTGCACAGCTGGAATCAGACGCGCCACTGGCAGACGATATTGCCCTGCTTCTGCAGCACCTGGATAACGACCGCAACCGGGTCCAGTCCCTGCTGTCCCTGTTGCTGCCCAATCGCGACCAGTGGCTAGGCTATATCGTGGATTTCGGACAGTCGCCGGAGCAGACCCGCTATTATCTGGAAACCATCATTGCCGAACTCGCGGCGGAGATGCTTGCTGATTGCGAACAACACC
Source organism: uncultured Pseudohongiella sp. (assembly GCA_965212375.1). Classification (GTDB taxonomy): domain Bacteria; phylum Pseudomonadota; class Gammaproteobacteria; order Pseudomonadales; family Pseudohongiellaceae; genus UBA9145. The sequence continues at coordinate 1,710,718 of OZ243108.1, forward strand.
TGGCCCCTTATCGTCAGGAACTACTGACACTGTACAACTATGCGCTAACAAATCTTGCCGCCTACGAAAAGTCGCCAATCACTGACTTTATACCGAGAATCGGATTTCCGGCAGCGGAGCTTACCGAGCTGGAAACCTGGCAGCAGATCAGCGATATGCTGCTTACCAACAAGGGTGATTGGCGCAAAACCGCCGATGTCCGCAGCGGATTTCCCGGCGCCGGCAGCGGCGAGGAAAAACAGCGCCGGGCAGAGCACAAGAAAAGACTCCTGACGCTAATTGGTGAGCTGAATGAGAACGAAGCGTTGCGCGAAAGATTGACCGAACTGCATTTACTGCCGCGCCCTGAATTCAATCTCGAACAGTGGCGCTTTACTGCTGCCCTGCTGCGAGTCATGGCGGCTCTGGTTGCCGAGCTGCAGCTGGCCTTTCGTCGCTATCAGGTTATTGATTATCCGCAAACCAGTGCCGCCGCACTTGATGCCCTGGGCTCTGCTGAAGAACCCACCGATATTGCCCTGGCTCTTGATTACAGACTGCAGCATATTCTGGTAGACGAATTTCAGGATACCTCCCGCGTTCAGCTTAAACTGCTCCAACAACTGACCAGCGGCTGGACGCCAGACGATGGTCGCACCCTGTTCCTGGTCGGTGACGCCATGCAATCCTGCTACGGCTTCCGCAATGCCAACGTGGGCATCTATCTTGATGTGCGCGACCGCGGAATCAATGAGTTACAGTTGACGCCTCTTTACCTGCAGGCTAATTTTCGATCGCAGCAGCGGGTCGTTGACTGGGTTAACGCCCAGTTTGGTGAGGCCTTTCCACAAACCATGGACCCATCGCGCGGCGCAGTGACCTACAGCCCTTCCGTGGCCAGCCATGGCCCCGAGCCGGACTATGGTATCGATACGCTTCTGTTCAGCTATGAGCAGGGCCACAAAGACGACGCACGCAGCGCCGAAGCAGCCGCAGTAGTAGCCCGGGTCGAGGAATTGCGAAGCGCCGACCCGAACGCCAGCATTGCTATTCTGGTGCGCAATCGCAGTCACTTTACGGATATTATTCCCCGGCTGCGCAGTGCCGGAATTAACTGGCTGGCGACGGACATAGATCGACTGGACTCGGTTCCGGTTGTCCAGGATTTGCACACCCTGACCCGCGCGCTGCTGAATCCCGCCGATCGGCTCGCCTGGCTGGCCCTGCTACGGGCACCCTGGTGTGGACTCGATGGCGCAGCGCTGTTCGCAGTCGCCAACCATGCCGGCAGTGATTGCATCTGGCGGACGATCATCCAGGCCGAGCAGATTGCCGGACTCGACGCCGACAGCAGGCAGCGGGTAGCCGAGCTTGGCAAAATTCTTGATTTCGCCATGAGCCTGCGTCACCGGCTGCGGGCCCGGGTGGAAGCGGCCTGGACATTATTACGCGGCAGCGCCTGCTGCCAGACTGCCCAGGACGAGGACTCGGCTGCTCGCTATCTGGTGTTGCTGGATGAACATGAGACGGCTGGGCACATCAATGACCTGGACGCCTTCGAGGATCGCCTGAGCAGCACATTCATTTCAGGCGCCCCGGCTCTGGACCGCGACTCACCGGCCGATGCCGGGAGCGTGCATTTGTTGACCATGCACAAGGCCAAGGGACTGGAATTCGATCACGTGCTACTGCCGGGCCTGGCCCAGGGCACCCGCCAGGAGCCGAAGCATTTGCTCCAGTGGCATGAGCGGCTCAATCGTCACGGTGAGAGTCGCTTCTTTCTGGCGGCACTGACTGCCACTGGCGAGGACGACGACCCACTTTACCAACTTCTGCGCCATGAACAGGCGATCAAGCAGGAACTGGAGAGTACGCGCCTGCTCTATATCGCAGTAACCCGAGCCATCAAGTCCGCGACTCTGTTCGCAACCGTGGAATTCAAGGACGACGAGCCCCGCCCGCCCCGGGCCCAGAGCTTGCTGGCGCGCATCTGGCTGCAACTGCAGGACAATCCTGGCCTCGTCACCTGGCTTGACACCGCAATGGCAACCCCGGTCGCTGCAGCACCTGAATCTGCCGGACTGCCTGAGCAAATCACCCCGCTGTGGCGCTACTCCGGGGGCCTGCAGCTCACGGCATCAGAGCATCAGATGATCGACCAACAGCTGGAAGCGCTCGCGGGCACTGACGAACCCGTTGACCAGGAAGCTGCGGAGAATTTCCCCGCAGCAACCGTCGATCCGCTGGCTGCCGCGGCGGGCAATCTGATACACCAGGCCCTGGAAACCGCCATGCGCGATTCGTCACGGCGCCTTCCAGAGTTGTCAGCCTACTGGCGACGTGTACTGCAGCGTTTCAGCCTGAGCGATAGCCAATTGGATGATCAACTGGACTTTATTAGACGCTCAGTTACCGCCTGCCTGGAAAGCGACGAACACCGCTGGCTTTTTTCAAACGAGCACCAGGACGACCAGCAGGAACTGGCGGTACTAAGTCATCACAATGGGCGCGCACGGGAATTTATCATCGACAGAACCCTGGTGGATGCTTCAGGCCGACGCTGGATTATCGACTATAAAACTGCGACACCCGCCGCGGAACAGGCAATCTCCGAATTTGTCGCAGAACAGGAAGAGCTCTACAGGGGGCAACTGGCACACTATCGATCACTGTTCGCGGAAATGGGAGAGACCGAAATAGTAACCGCGCTATTCTTTACCGCCCTGCCCTTGCTTCATGAAGTAGCTATAGACTGAAGCCAAGCATTCGCATCGGTGTGCGCCTGCCATGGCGTTAATCAGTCACAGCCTTAAAGCTCTGCTGGACAGCATTCACACTCAGATATCGTCAGGATGTACGGCATAGATACCGTCGGCATTGCGCAGGTAGCCGCGATAGTCCATACCGAAACCGTACACATACTCGTCACCCACGGTCAGACCAACATACTGGGGACGCATATCGGTCAGTTTCCGGTCGTGCAGCTTGTCTACCAGTACGGCCAGGCGCACCTCGGCGGCGCCAAGTTCTTCGCAGCGCCGGGCGATACCTGCCAGAGTCGCGCCCTGGTCAAATATATCGTCAACAACAAGCACCTGCCGGCCAGCCAGGGGAAGCTGGGGCTCACGAAACCATTGCAGGCCGGCGCCCACGGTCCGATCGCCGTAGCGGCTGGCATGGGCGTAGTCGATCTGCAGCGGAAACGGCAGGCGCAGCGCCAGCTCACTGGTGGTGACAATGCCGCCGGTCATGACACAAAGCAGCAGCGGATTTTCATCCTTGAGATCCGCGGCAATGCGCGCCGCCATGGCGTCAAGCACCTGACGCACCTGCGCACCGCTGAACAGACAGCGGGCCCGATCATCAACCTGCTGCGCCTTGTCGGCGTTCATCTCGCCATCGCTGCCACTCATGAAGCAGAATCCACATCAGGCTCGGGCCGCAACACATGCAGGCCGTCCAGTGTGGTGGTGGGAAAGGCAAAGTCCGCACCGTTCTTGTGGACGATGTCGATAATCCTGAACATGATGTCCTCTTTTACTTTATGGTATTCAATCCAGTTCACGGTCTTGGTGAAGGTATAAATAAAGAAATTGAGAGAACTGGCGCCATAGGCATCAAAATTCACAATCATCGTTTGGGTGGTATCAATATCCGGGTGGCTGCCGAGCATCGACTTAACTTCTTCAACGATGGGACGCATCTTGTCGGCATCCTTGTAGCGAATACCGATTGTTTCCTTGATGCGCCGGTTGCGCATTCGCGAGGGATTTTCCACGGCGAGCTTGGTGAACACTGCATTCGGAATATACAGCGGCCGCTTGTCGAAAGTACGGACCACGGTTAACCGCCAGCCAATGTGTTCTACCGTTCCCTCGACCTCCCGGTCCGGGGAACGAATCCAGTCGCCGATGACGAATGGCCTGTCCATGTAAATCATCAGGCCACCAAAAAAGTTGGCCAACAAGTCTTGCGCAGCAAAACCAATGGCAATGCCGCCTACGCCGCCGAAGGCAAGCAGTGCGGTGATTTCAATGCCAACCGTTGGCAAGGCAATCAGCGCCGCCGAGATGACCGCCGACAAGCGCAGCAGCTTGGCCAACGCAGTGAGCGTGGTGGCATCCATCCGGCCACTGGTATCGGTGTTCGGGTCTTGCAGCTGCGCCATCAGACTTTTTTCTGCCTGACTGATAAAGCGCCAGAAAAACAGCATGGTCAGGGTAATAAAGGTCAGCTGACGGACTATGGACAGATTGTCGTCGGAGAACAGCGCCACATCGACATAGCCTTCGCTGATATCGATCGCCCACAGTAAACCCATGATCAGAATAAACGAGCTAAGCGGTGTGCGAGCGGCCTCAAACAGCGCATCACTCCAGGCGTTTTCGGCTTTCGATATTTGCTTTTCGAGCAGGCGCAACACCCGCAGCGCAATAGAGCGGGCCAGCAGTGTCAAGGTAACAACGACGAACAATTCCACTCCCCAGCCCAATTCGCTGAGGGATTCGAGGGACAACATATCCATCAGTGCTTGCATCTAGACTCTCCTATACTCCCCGGCCGCCGGTCTCCAGAGCTGACAGCGCAGCCGTGGCTTCCAGCCAATAATCATTGTCGGGTAAATTCCCGAAGTCTTCAGCGGGCAGCGCCCGCAGCGCAGCAATACGTTTGCTGCCAGGCAGGGCTTCACGCTCCAGCCAGGCCAGCAGCGTCAGGGCCGCTGGTCGATCATTACATACCAGGATCATGTCGCAACCTGCGCCAAGCGCGGCCTGGGCGCGGCCGGTAATGGAGCCTGCCGCCAGTGCTGCTGACATACTCAGGTCATCGCTGAATACCACCCCGGTAAATTCCAGTTCCTGGCGCAGTTTCTCCTGCAGCCAGTAGTCGGAAAACCCGGCACACGCAGCGTCGAGCGCGGGATAACTGACGTGTGCCGGCATCACTGCGTCCAGCACGTCCACCAACTCTGCAAAGACCTGGTAATCACGGGTCAGAATTTGCTCGGCAGGCCGATCATCCACCGGCAGCTCGACATGTGAATCGGCCACTACCGAACCGTGGCCCGGGTAGTGCTTGCCAGTAGCGCACATGCCGGCATCATGCATGCCCTCGATATAGAGCCGCGCCAGATGCGCCACCAAATCGGGTTCTGCCGCAAACGCGCGGTCCGCAATCACCTCACTGTCGGCACGAAACAGGTCCAGCACCGGAGCGAAGCTCAGGTCCAGACCGCAGGCAATCAATTCGGCTGCCATCACCCAGGCCGCCTGGTGGATTAGTCTGGCGCCAGTCTCAGGGTCCTGGTCATAGGCTTCGGCCAGTCGTGACAAGGCGGGTAAGCGCGTGAAACCATCACGGAAACGCTGAACGCGGCCACCTTCCTGGTCCACTGCCAATAGCAGATCGGGATTGATCGCCCGGATCGCCGCCACCAGGTCGCGAAGCTGGTCAGTCGACTGATAATTCCGGCTGAACAGAATCACGCCACCCACCGCTGGAGACTGCAGAAACTGCTGCTCGTCGCTGCTCAACTCGGTGCTCTCAAGATCGAGCATTAGTGGTCCATTACCGCTTCCGGCGCTTGTCATGCCTGTCACCCTTTTGAAAGTCGGCGAATTATCACAGATAAGCCGGACTCCGGCAAAAGCCGCTTCTGTCGCACACTCAGATAGTTAGCTGCGAGTGTTCACTATAACCCTCATCTTGTTACATTTTCGTTAGAAAAAATGCTTTCTTTTTGTTCGGCTTTATCTATAGTAATTATCAGCTCAGTAAAAATAGACCTAGTCCTAAAGAGCGATTCAGCAGCATCGGATTCCTTGACGAGACGATTGACGAGACTCTTGACGAAACTCTTGATAAGAGAGGCCCGGCCATGAACACTCTTGTCCCTGAAGTATCCGCCTGGTACCAGGACGTAGTCAGCGGAAGCCTGTTCGAAGTTGTCGCCATAGACGACGCCAACGGCACTATTGAAGTTCAGATGGTGGACGGTGAAGTCGGTGAGTACGACAACAGCACCTGGCAACAACTCTACCTGTCACCTGCGGAAGCCCCCGAAGACTGGCGTAGTCCCTACGAGATCAACTTCGAGGACGGTACCGATACCGACCGCGCCCAGGTGCCGGAAAATTTCTCCGGTGCCCTGTCCGATATTGAGCCCGACCTGATGGATTTCGGTGACGATTTCCAGCTTTTCTAGGCGCCACACACGGCATTTTTTTGCGTAGCTGCGGCCCCGCGCCACCAGGCTCGAAGCATCTGCGCGCGCTTCCCGGATCTGCCTGACTCTACTCACGGCTGCCAACCTACCCGCGATACCGGGCGGGCGCTCGGTCTCTCCCGTACTGGCCAGTCCCTGCCGGTTCCGCCTCACCCTCTTGCATGCCCTTCAAGTTTTCTTGCCAGCAGCGGATAACTGTATATAATTACAGTTATCGGATTACTGAGGGCTCTACCATGATCAGTCTGACGCCGCGCCAGGAGCAGATCCTGGACTACATCAAGGAATATCTGCAGGAAACCGGCTATCCGCCGACCCGATCGGAAATAGCCGGAGAAATGGGCTTCAAGTCCCCCAATGCCGCCGAGGAACATCTGCGCGCCCTGGCTCGAAAAGGTGCGATAGAAATGATGCCTGGGACTTCCCGTGGCATTCGCCTGCCGATCAGCGAGCAGCTGGGCCTGCCGATTATTGGCCAGGTGGCCGCCGGCAGTCCGCTATTGGCCGCAGAGTGTATCGACGACTACTGCGATATCCCGGCCGATCTGTTTTCGCCCAAAGCGGATTATCTGCTCACGGTAAAAGGCACCTCCATGATCGACGTGGGTATCTACGAGGACGATCTGTTGGCAGTGCACAAGACAGACCGTGCCAATAACGGCGACATTATCGTTGCGCGGATCGACGACGAGGTAACGGTCAAGCGACTGGAAACCTGCCGCAGTAAATACCGGGTCAACCTGATCGCCGAGAACCCCGACTTTGCGCCCATTGAAGTGGATATGCGCGAGCGATCTTTCACCATCGAGGGTGTCAGTGTGGGCGTCATTCGTCGCGGGATCTAGGCGCGACCGACACTGCGTGACAGAGTTAGCCACGCGCGCAACGAACGGGATCAGCGAACCCTATAGACGATTTAAAGCCAGCAAAAAAGAGAGAAAGACCGCAAAGAAACTGGAGGGAAAACTGGGGAGCTACTTGAGAGCTAATTGAGAGCTGCTTGAGAGCTAATTGAGAAAGGCAAGTGACTCCAGAGAGAAAAGACAGAGAAAAAGCAAAGAAAAACGCGACAGAAAGCGCAACCAAATAACGCGCTTAAAATACAAATCAATCAGACCACAGGACATTGTATAACAGTGGTCATAAGGAAACCCGGCAGCTATCGCTGCCGGGTTGTCGTCATGTTTTTTACTTTACAGCCTGCCTTGCAACTGACTGATATTTATATCCAGCCCTGAAGGCGTGGGAAAGGTCTAAAGTAGTACTGAAATACTGAAAAGACCTGGTCGCCGGACTTCTTTATTGCCGCCTTACCTAGCCGCGGCTTATTTTTTAGCCGCTTTTTTCTTGGCGACTTTCTTTTTAGCGACTTTTTTCCTGGCAGTTTTCTTCTTCGCGGTTTTCTTTTCCGGCTTGCTTACTTCCCACTTGCCATCCCGATAGAAGGCTTTCCAGCCGGTGGCCTTCTTGTCCACTTCCGACTGCACATACTGCTCCTTAGTCTTGCGACTGTAACGCACCAGAGTTTTGTTGCCCTGGTCGTCTTCAGTTGGGGCAGTGAGCAAATAATTGTACTTGGGATCAATCTCGTCCTTGTGAGGCAGCAGTTCTTCCACCAGCGGTGCACGGGTCTCCCGATTCTTGGGAAACTTGCTGGCCGCGAGGAACATGCCTGAGGCGCCATCGCGCAACACGTAATGGTCTTCCACGGTTTCGCAGGTCAGTTCCGGCATATCCACCGGATCCATTTTCGGTGGCGCCGCTTCACCATTGCGCAACAATTTGCGAGTGTTCTTGCAGTCTTCACTGGTACAGCCAAAATATTTCCCGAAGCGACCGGTTTTTAGCTGCATGTCGGCACCGCATTTGTCGCACTCGATCACCGGGCCATCATAGCCGCGAATCTTGAACTCGCCGTGCTCAACCTCGTAGCCCGGGCAATCCGGGTTGTTGCCACAGACGTGCAGCTTGCGCTTCTCATCGATGAGATAGGCATCCATGGCCGTATTGCAGCGCGCGCAGCGACGTTTCTTGCGCAGTAGAATATTTTCCTGCTCTTCGGCTTCTTCGGCGGTGTCTGTACGTATCGCTTCGTCACCCGGCGTCAGGTTCAGGGTGCTTTTGCAGCGTTCCTTCGGCGGCAGCGCATAACCGGAACAGCCCAGGAATACTCCCGTTGAGGCGGTTCTAATTTGCATCGGTCGGCCACATTTCGGGCACGGGATATCAGTGTCGGTGGGGTTATTGGCCCGCATGCCCCCCTCTTCTTCTTCAGCCTTGGCCAGCTGGCTGGTAAAGGACTCATAGAAATCGTTTAGCAGTTTCTTCCAGTTCTTCTTGCCCTCGGCGACGTCATCGAGGGAATCTTCCATTTTCGCGGTAAAGTCGTAATCCATCAGGTCGCTGAAGCTTTCCTGCAGGCGCTCAGCCACAATGTCGCCCATCTTCAGGGCGTAAAACCGCTTGCTCTCAACCTTTACATAGCCGCGATCCTGAATGGTGGAAATAATAGAAGCGTAAGTGGATGGACGACCAATATCCCGCTTCTCCAATTCTTTCACCAGACTGGCTTCGGTATAGCGCGGCGGCGGCTTGGTAAAATTCTGATGTGGGTCCAGCTTGTTCAGGTTCAGCGTGTCATCCACCTTCACATCCGGCAGCACCACATCTTCTTCCTTCGACTGCATGACCTTCAGGTAGCCGTCGAATTTCATGATCCGGCCCTTGGTGCGCAGCTCAAACTGTTCGGCACCAATGGTCAGGGTGCTGCTCAGATACTTGGCTGGCGGCATCTGGCAGGCAACGAAGTACTGCCAGATCAGGTTATAAAGGCGCACCGCATCCTGCTCCATACCCTGTAGCCGATCCGCCCTGACGCGCACATCAGACGGTCGAATCGCTTCGTGTGCCTCCTGGGCACCTTCCTTCGAGCTGTAATAAAGTGGCTTCTCCGGCAGGTAGTCTTTGCCGAACGTGGACTCGATGTAATTTCGGCACATGGCAATGGAATCATTGCTCAAATGGGTAGAGTCAGTACGCATGTAGGTGATGTAGCCAGCCTCGTAAAGACGCTGGGCCATGAGCATGGTCTTTTTGACCCCGTACCCAAGCCGTGTGCTGGCGGCCTGCTGCAAGGTAGAGGTAATCAACGGGGCTTTCGGTTTTGACGAGGTCGGCCGGTCATCACGTTTGACAACCTTATAGGATGCATCCTGCAGCACTTTCAGTGCCGCATCGGTTTGCTCCTTGCTGCCGGGACGGAAGTTCGCTCCGTCCTCACGCACTACCTGACAGCGTAGCTTGTGAGCGTCTGCGCTGCTCAGATCGGCAAACACTTCCCAGTATTCCTCGGGAATGAAGGCGCGAATCTCGCGCTCCCGCTCCACAACCAGGCGTACCGCCACGGACTGTACGCGACCGGCAGACAGGCCTCGCGCCACCTTGGCCCACAACAAGGGTGAGACCATGAAGCCCACCACTCGGTCGAGAAAGCGGCGCGCCTGTTGCGCCTCGACGTAGCGCATATCCAGCTCGCCGGGGTCGGAAAAGGCTTCGTTGATCGCACGCTTGGTGATCTCGTTGAATACCACGCGCTTATAGCGCTGCGGATCACCGCCAATGGATTCTTTCAGGTGCCAGGCGATCGCCTCACCTTCCCGGTCAAGGTCAGTTGCGAGATAGATATGGTCCGCGGACTTGGCAAGCTTTTGCAGTTCGGAAACCACTTTTTCCTTGCCGGGCAGAATTTCGTAGTTGGCTTTCCAATCCTGGTCGGGATCAATGCCCATTCGCGTAACCAGTTGTTGCCTGGCTTTCTTCTTTTTATAAGCGGCTTTTTCTTCCGGCGCCATTTTTCGCGTCGCGGCAGCAGCTCTGGCGCGTGCTTTCGCATCTACGGGCTTGCCGTTACCACTGGTAGGCAAATCGCGAATATGGCCCACACTGGATTTGACAACAAATTCCGAGCCTAGGTATTTGTTAATAGTCTTTGCCTTGGCAGGTGACTCGACTATTACTAAGGATTTGGACATTGGATAACTGGATATCTGGACTGGATGGCTGGGATAGCCAGGCGGCTGCCTGACGTCACACTCACTGCGCCGGCGGTCCGTTCACGGTGCAAAAGTGGCGACATATATAAGGGCTTGATGCAGACGGGTCAAGTTTTCTGGCAAAAAAGTCGCTCGCCAGACCGGTCATAGCGGCATAGCGTGGTAAAAATACGATTCCAAGCGACTGTTTTTTAGGCAGTTATTGTGATTCGCTCCGGGCGCGGATAAAAATCACCGGATTCGGGCAGCTTGCTTAACCAGGCTCGGAGCCACTAGCCAGGGTCCGCGACGGCATCCGAACCTGGCATTGGGCATGGTTTGCTTGCCCAACACAATGCCGGATTAAAGAATTAGATATGACGCCTATTTGGGAGCAAAGACAGATCACATGTTTGCTGGGGGTCATGACCGATTCAGCATTCAACGGTCATTACGGCCGCGACATCAATCCGCTGTTGCTCAGCCGCTGATCAGCGGCCGAGGCCAGGCTGACAACAAACATTGCCAGCGAAATGAGGATTAAAAGTTACAGTTCGACTTCGTGTAACCAACCAAAGGTATCGGCTTGCTCGCCGCGCTGAATTCCCACCAGCGTATCGTAAAGCTTCTGCATCACCGGACCAACCGATTCTCCGCCATCCCCTACCGTGTGCCACTGGTCGTCAAACCAGATCTTGCCAACCGGGGACAACACCGCCGCAGTGCCGCAGGCAGCGACTTCCCTGAAGCGTGAAAACTCGGCGCGCAGATCTACCGGACGTTGCTCAATAGGCATCTTCAACTGCTGCTCGGCAAGTTCCATCAGTGAACGCCGGGTGATGCTGGGCAGAATGGCCCGGGATTCCGGCGTAACCAGGGCGCCGTTGTCCATGGCAATGATGATGTTGGCCGACCCCGCTTCATCGATGTAGCGGCGCTCTGTGGCATCGAGATACAAGGCCTCATTGGCACCCAATTCCTGGGCCCGGAGGGTCGCCTGCAGGCCGCCGGCGTAGTTCGCACCAACCTTGAAGCTGCCGGTTCCCCTGGGTGCGGCGCGATCCATGTCTGACACCGCCAGGCTGATTACAGCCAGGCCCGCTTGCTGGTAATACGGACCGACCGGAGAGACGAACACGCGGAATTCGAATTTCTTCGCGGGCTTCAGGCCCAGGTTCTCCCCAACCCCGATCAACATCGGTCGAATATATAAAGAGGCACCTGACCCATACGGCGGGATCCAGGCATAATTCGCACGCACGGCTTCTTCCACGCCGCGCAGAAACAGCTCTTTAGGAACCTCGGGCATCAACAGGCGTCCGGCCGCGGAGCGCATGCGCTCGTGATTCAGGTCCGGGCGAAACAGCAACACCCGGCCATCCGCTGCAGTCTGGGCCTTCATTCCCTCAAAACACTGCTGGGCGTAATGCAGGGTCGGCGCCCCTTCGTGGATGCTAATGTTTTCATCCTGCACCAGACCGCCCTGTTGCCACTCACCATTTTCATGAACCACCGAAAACCGGTGGTCAGTGCGGTGATACTGAAATCCGAGCTTTGCCCAGTCGAGGTCTTTCTTTTTTACCTTGGCGTCCACGATGCTACCTACTGCTAACTGCCTGTTAATAGGCAAGGTATTATCATGCATTGCGACGCTGGGAGACAACCGTTCTGCGCGCCCGCGACACCGGCTGGCTCCACTTTCCGCTTTGCTTTAGACTCAGCCTCGCTCCCGGCAAGACAATCCGTAAATGACAGACCTAGTGACAGACCTAGTGACAGACCCTCAGGCAATCCATGCAACTGGTTGATATTGGCGCCAACCTCACCCACGAGTCTTTTCAGCACGACTACCCGGCGGTACTCGAGGCCGCGCGCGCCGCGCAGGTGGCCCACATCATCCTCACCGGGACTGACCTTGCCAGCAGTGAAGCTGCTGCACAGCTGGCTACTACTGACCCGGCGATGCTGAGCAGCACGGTGGGTTTCCACCCCCATATTGCCGACTCCGTTAGCAGTGCTGACTTCGAGCAAGCGGCACAGCTGGCAGCCCGGGACGGGGTTGTTGCGGTCGGGGAAACCGGGCTGGACTTCAATCGCAACTTCTCCTCCAGCAAAGCCCAGCTCAGCGTCTTTGAGCAGCATCTGGAGCTTGCGGTCGCACTGCGCAAACCCCTGTTTTTGCACCAGCGTGATGCTCATGAACAGTTTCTGCCACTGCTCAAGCGCTATCGGGACCGGCTGGTGGGGGGTGTCGTGCACTGCTTTACCGACTCCGAGGTGGCGTTGCGGGACTACCTGGAACTGGATATGTATATCGGTATCACCGGCTGGGTTTGCGACGAGCGCCGCGGCCAGGAATTGCAGCAGATCGTGCATCTGATACCTGACCAGCGACTGCTCATTGAAACCGACGCACCCTATTTAATGCCCAGAACCCTGCGCCCAAAGCCGAAATCCCGACGCAATGAGCCCCGCTATCTGCCAGCCGTGCTGGATACCCTGGCCCGATGCCGGCAGCAGCCAGAAGCCAGCCTCGCGGCGCTCACCACCGCCAATGCAAGGCGACTGTTTGGCCTGCCCGGCGCTCAGCAGCTGGACCATGATAATCCTACAAGTGGCTGATTTGCCTGTGAATCGTGTGAATCTCACTTAACCACCGGAATACTTTTTGCTATAGTCTTGCCTTGCTCGACACAGCCAGAAACGCATAGCGGATTGCAGATTGAATAAACGGGCTTTCCTCGAGGGATTCTTCACCGCCAGCACTGTCGCTTTCGGCGGTCTGTATATGTGGCGCCGTCTGCAGCCGCAACAGCCGCTGTTGCTTACGCGTGCCAGCCAGGCGCAGCCAAGGCCGTCTCCAACCCCCCTGAAACCCGGCACGACACCGGATATCGAGCCGCTGCCACCCGCGGCAGAAACCGGATTCCAGTTCACCGAGATTCAGATCCGCGATACCCAGCCTGCCCAGGGACTGCCCAGACCGGCACCAGCGATTGACCCGGTTACGGCCTTCAATCTGGAGCAACTGGATGACGAGGAGATTGATGGCTACCTACGGAAAATTCGCAATTTTGACGCGATTTTCCCCAGCGATATTTACCTGGACACCCGCTACGAGCCATTGCTGCTGAAAACTTCCCGCCACCTCACCAGGGTGGAAGCCTATATGGGGCACGGCAATTTCAACCTGATGAGTTTTGACGAAATGCTGCGGGCCGGTCGCAATTTCAGCCAAATAGGCACTTTCGAGCCTGATGAACTGAATTTCCTGGAAGAGGTGTTTTTCGCCAACCCGACGCGCTATGGCTTTTTTGGCAAGAAGATCAGCCAGGAAATCACCGAGGCCATCCCCAGGAACGGGGTCGCCAAGATAGCCAACTCCGGCCACTATCTGCTCAAGGGCGAGTCCCTGAATCTGTACAATCAATTACACAGCGACGTTGGCGAGGACCTGATACTGACTTCCGGCGTGCGCAGTATCGTCAAGCAGATGCATCTGTTTCTGGCCAAAACCATCGAAGCCCGTGGCAACCTGTCCAGAGCATCCCGTTCGCTGGCCCCACCGGGCCATTCCTATCATGGCATTGGCGACTTTGATATCGGCAAAGTGGGCTTCGGGGAGCGCAACTTCACTGCCGACTTTTCGTCTACCAGGGAATACCAGAAAATCGCCCGCCTAGGCTATGTGGATATTCGCTATCCGACAGACAACCTGTTCGGCGTGCGGTTCGAACCCTGGCATATCAAACTGGGGTAACTCGCCAGCTGCCCGCCAGCGTCCTGTTTGAACAGCCAACCAGAACGCAGTCAGGAAGCCAGACTCAGCAGATCTTGGCTGCTGAACGGCCAGCCGATTTCCTCACCCCGCGCCTCGTTGCGCACCACTGGAATCCGGATCCCGTAGCGCTCTACCAGTTCCTCGTCGCTGGCAATGTCTACTGCACTTACGATCACCAGATTACGGGCCTCAAGCTCCGCCAGCATGGCAGCTGCCTGTTCACACAAATGACAACCGGCTGTGGTGTACAGCACAAGGTGCCGGGCATCACTCATCGCCAATCTCCTCGATACGCGTCATAACATGTCCCGTTTGTAGGCAGTGGTCTGAGCCAGGTTAAGCAACTCGCGCAGGGCTACCGAGAACATTGCATAGTCTGGCTGGGATTCGGTTTGCAGTTGCGAAAGCATCTTGTCGATACGCACCATCTGGGCAGCTTGTGCCCTGGCCCATTCCTCAACCTGGTTGCGCGCCGATCCACTGCGCTCCTGCATGGATACCACGTTGCAGGTCAGTGCGCGCTGCTGCCAGGCCAGGTCATCAAGGTAGGTTTCCCGCGCCAGCGCCTGCCAGTAGTTGGCAACCGGCAACTGATTGATAATTTTTCCAAGCCAGTTCAAACGCAGCTTCTCACCGATGGCGAAATAAATATCGACAATGTTATTGAGCTGCTCGCCGGTATTTTCGCTGATCTCAACAAAGCTGGTTGCCGGGAACAGGAAATCACACTTGCATACCGAGCGAGCCAGGGATTCGGGGACACCGTTGTCCACCATGTGCTGCAGCTTTTCTTCGAATATCGAATTGTAATCTGGGGGCAGTTTACCCGGCAGCATCAGTTTGTAACGGCGGATACCCTCACTGAAAAATTCCAGCTCGGTCGCAAAATCGATCTTGCTGCGTCTATTGCGCAACAGCCAACGAGTCGATCTACGCACCAGACGAATCAGTCGCGACATCATCTCGTTCTGCAATTCACTGTTTACCTGGTAATCCAGCGCTTCGACCTCTGCCCAGTAGCGTTCAATATTAAAAATATTCACAACGATCAACGCGGCACGGACCACATCGCTAAGCGTCGCTCCGGTAGAATCCACCATTCGGTAGACGAAGCTCGGGCCAAGCAGGTTAACCAGGCTATTGGCAAGCTGTGAGGCGATGATTTCCTTGCGCAACGGGTGACGCAGCACGGCATCGCTGAAACCTCGCCGCAGTTTTGCTGGAAACGCGTTGAACAGAAACGGCTCGAGAAAGGGATCATCAATATAATCCACGGTGGTCAGGCTGGCTTTCAGGTGCAGCTTCATATAGGAAGTCAGCACCGCCAGTTCCGGGCGGGTCAGATACTGTTTTCGTGCTGCCCGCTCCTCAAGCTCATCTTCTCCCGGCAGGTATTCCAGTGACCGGTTCAGCCCGGCATTGTTCTCCAGGTATTGAATAAGGTCAGAGTATTCCTTGTGGCGTTCTGCCACCTCGGTCCTGGCAACCCCGATTGCCTGCACCTGGCTGTAATTGTTGTCCAGCACCAGGTCTGCAACCTCATCGGTCATTGACTCCAGCAAACTGTTACGCCGCTTGGTGGTAAGCTTGCCTTCCAGTTGTTGCTGGTTCAGCAGAATCTTGATATTGACCTCGTGGTCCGAACAGTCGACACCGCCAGAGTTATCGATAAAATCGGTGAGTGAGATACCGCCGCAGCGACCGAACTCGATACGCGCCAGCTGGGTCAGCCCCAGATTGCCGCCTTCTCCAATCACCTTGCAGCGTAATTCGTCAGCGTTGACGCGCAGCGCATCATTAGCCTTGTCTCCGACTTCACCATGGCTCTCTTCTGAAGACTTGACGTAGGTGCCGATACCGCCATTCCAGATCAGATCCACGGGGCTCTGCAGCAACGCAGTGATCAGTTGATTGGGGGTCAGTTTGTCCTTGTCGATCCCAAAGCGCGCCTTCATCTCGGCGCTGATAACAACGGATTTGGCCGAGCGGTCAATAATTCCACCGCCGGCAGAAATCAGACTGCTGTCGTAGTCACTCCAGGCCGATCCTTTTTTCTTGAATAGCCGCTGCCGCTCGCGAAAACTCGCTGCCGCGTCCGGGTTCGGGTCGATAAAGATGTGACGATGATTGAAGGCCGCCACCAGACAGATGTGTCGGGACAACAACATTCCATTGCCAAACACATCGCCCGCCATATCGCCAATGCCGAGCACCGTAAAGTCCTGTTC
The DNA here is from genome assembly GCA_965212375.1 of uncultured Pseudohongiella sp. GTDB lineage: Bacteria > Pseudomonadota > Gammaproteobacteria > Pseudomonadales > Pseudohongiellaceae > UBA9145. The sequence goes on from OZ243108.1 coordinate 1,726,963, forward strand.
CTGAACGTTAATCCCCTGTTCCCGGAAATGTCTCTGCACCGATACCCACGCACCGCGCGCAGTAATACCCATGGCCTTGTGGTCATAGCCATTGCTGCCGCCGGAGGCAAAGCCATCGCCGAGCCAGAAGTTATAGTCCGCGGCAATCCCGTTGGCAATATCGGAGAAAGTCGCGGTGCCTTTATCTGCCGCAACCACCAGGTAGGTGTCGTCTTCGTCCCGGCGCACTACATCTTCAGGATGCACCACCTCGCCCTCGACCATATTGTCGGTCAGGTCCAGCAGCCCCGAAATAAATGTTCTGTAGCAGGCCACGCCGGTCGCCTGTTTCTGCTCCCGATCTTCACCGGGCACCTGCTCTTTGACGATAAATCCGCCCTTGGCACCCACCGGCACGATCACCGAGTTCTTGACCTGCTGCGCCTTGACCAGCCCCAGCACCTCGGTCCGATAGTCCTCGCTACGATCTGACCAGCGCAAGCCGCCGCGTGCTACCTTGCCACCGCGCAGGTGCACACCTTCAACCTGGCGTGAATACACGAAGATCTCATACTGCGGTTTGGGCAGCGGCATGGCGTCGACCTTGCGCGGGTCGAACTTGAAGGCAAAGTAGGACTTCAGCTCGCCGCCATCATCGCGCTGGAAAAAATTGCAGCGCAAGGTGGCATCGATCAATTCCAGGTAGGCGCGCAGCACGCTGTCTTCTGACAGGTTTACGACTTCATCGATGCCAGCAAGAATACTGTTTCGCAGCCGTGTCGCCTGCTGCTTCTCGGTGCGTGAACGGCGTTTCCTGGCCGGATCAAACAGGGTATGAAAGTAATTCACCAGCTGACAGCTCAGCGTGGAATGTACCGCCAGGGTGTCAGCCACAAACTGGGATGTGTAGCCAAACTGTATCTGTTTAAGATAGGCAGCATAGGCACGCAATAGCGCCACGTCTCTCCATTCCAGCTCGGCACTCAGTACCAGCGCATTAAAGCCGTCATCATCAATCTTGCCATCCCAGACCGCGCGGAACGCATCCTCAAACTTGTCGGTCACATCCAGATTGAATTTGCCCTGGCGTTTTTTGCGGTACAGGGAAAAGTCGTGCAGCCAGACCTTGTCGCTCCCCTCACCCCCTTCATTATTCTCACTCTGGGAACCATGACCGGCATCTGGGTGCAGCTTGAAAGTCTTTTCGCTGATAATGAACAGTCCGAGATTCTCCAGAATCGGGTCTACTTCAGACAGCGTGAGCTGTTTCCCGTAGCTAAAAATCTTGAAACTCAGTTCAGCGCCGGATTCCGAACGGCACGGACCGAGATCGAGAATCAGGCGGCGCTGCTTGACCACATCTACCAGGTGCTGTGAATGACTGACTGCCTGGGCACCGGAATAGGCTTCCTTGTAAGCGCTAGGAAAACAGTTGGCATAGGCGTCATAGCGGCGCCGGGCCTCTTCCTCGGAATACGCATCCTCCAGCGCTTCCAGAAAGTAGTCTTCCCAGGGCTTGACCAGGTCGACCAGACTGCTCTCAAGCTCACCCGGGTCATACTTTACCTGCTGAATGTCAGGCACTCTCAGCACCAGATGCAAGCGCGCCAACACCGACTCCGACAGATAAATGTTGTAGTCAAGCTCTGTGGCGTGTAGCCGCTCTTTAAGAAAATCCTGAATCTTGAGGCGAACTTTGGTGGAGAAGATATCGCGAGGCACATACACCAGGCAGGAAAAGAATTTCCCATAGGAGTCGCGGCGCACAAACAGCTTGCTGGTGCGGGTCTGCTGGATCTGGGTAATACCCAATGCCGTGGCGAACAGCTGATCCGTACTCATCTGGAACAGCTCATCCCGGGGGAAGACATTAATCACCTGCATCAGATCCTTGATGCTGTGGCCGTTAGGCGCAAATCCGGAGCGGTCCAGCACCGCTCGTACTTTTTTCCGAACCAGGGGAATATCCAGTGCGGCACGGTAATACACCGATGACGTATAAAGCCCCTTGAAACGGTGCTCGGTATGCACCTCGCCGTTGTCGTCAAACTCCTTGATCAGAATATAGTCGTAGTACGCCGGACGGTGCACTTTTGAACGCTGCGATGACTTCGCGAAACTGCATACCTGCTTGTCAAGAATCAAATCTGCAGTGCCGCGCGGCAGTGTGTCCAGTTTGGCCTGCTTTTTAATATCGGTGTTGTAACGCGACACACCCAGCACCGAATCCTGCTGAAACTCCAGCAATTGACCCTGACTGCGATTGCGAATCCGGTATTCCTCATAGCCGAGAAAGGTAAAGTGGTTACCGAGCACCCAGTCGATAAAGGCCACCGATTCGCCCAATTCCTCGCCATCCACAGGCAATCGGTCTCCGGCTGCAACCAGGCGGGCACGAATTTCCTCAACCTTCCTGCACATTGGCGCGTAGGCCTTTACCGCCGCTGCCACCTGTTTGAGGGTGTCGCGAATCTCCGCCTCTATCCCGGCATGCTGATCCTTGCTTATCAGGGAGCAGTGAATACAGGTGAGCGCCTCGGCCTTGTGCTGGGCATCATCTTCACTAACCAATGACTGGAGTTTGCCCCGGTTTTGCTTTTCCGACCCGCGGGCCACGTGAATCACCGCGTTATTCAGCAGCTTCACCGAGGCACCAACGCGCACCAGGCACTGGCGCACGGAATCCACCACGAAGGGCATGTCGTTCAGCAGCACATAGATACTAGTGCCAGGTCGACTGTTTTGCTCTTCATCGCGATGCCAGTCGCTGAACTGAATCTTGACCCCGCTACGTGGACGCTCCTGAATGAAGTCCCAGGCAGTAGTCACCAGATCGAACAGCTGCTGTTCGGATGCCTTGGCCAGATCAGCATTGGCGGAGCTGGCAAAATAGCGCCGAGCAAAGTTCTTCAGATTCTCGGCTTTTTGTGCACCAAAGGTCTCATCGATTTTCTGATTAAGCGGCAATAGCAATACATTGCTGGTATGAACCATGGTTCGGAAATGCTCCAGATAATGAAATTTTTGTAGCCTGTGCGGCACCGGATGACAGCTGTAAATTGTTCGATCAGTGGATCCACTTGCAGGTTGTTGAGCGAGTTTTGAAGAGGCAGTGCACGCGATTCGCTCTGCCTAGACATCCATTAGAAAACGTTTACAATCCCGGGTTCGTCCAAAAGCGCCCGATGCAGCCAGGGAACCCTGAATATGAGTCACCACGGAATAATAACAGAACTGAAAGCATGGTTATCCCAACAGATTATCGGCCAGGAGCGCTTACTGGACCGGTTGCTGATCGCCCTGCTTGCCGATGGCCACCTGCTCGTGGAAGGAGCTCCGGGTCTGGCCAAGACCAAGGCAATCAAGGATCTGTCGCGCGCCATTGAAGGCGATTTCCACCGCATCCAGTTCACACCCGATTTATTGCCCAGCGATATCACCGGTACTGAAGTCTTTCGACCGGAAGATGGCTCGTTTCGGTTTCAACAAGGCCCGATTTTTCACAACCTGGTGCTGGCCGACGAAATCAACCGGGCTCCAGCCAAGGTGCAGTCCGCTCTGCTGGAAGCCATGGCCGAGCACCAGGTCAGTGTGGGACGCGAATCCTTTACCCTGCCGCCGCTGTTTCTGGTGATGGCCACGCAGAATCCCATCGAACAGGAAGGCACCTACCCGCTCCCCGAGGCACAGCTGGACCGCTTCCTGATGCATGTCACCATCGACTACCCGCAGATTGAAGCGGAGCGGGAAATCCTGCATCTGGTACGGGACGAGGCCGCCAACAAGGCACCGGAGCCGCCCAAGCAGGTAGCCCAGAAAGACCTGTTTGAGGCGCGCCAGGAAATTCTGTCCATGCATATGGCACCGGAAGTCGAGGAATACCTCATTCAAATCATCATGGCCACGCGCAAGCCAGAGAATTATGGCGACGACCTGGCCGCCTGGCTCGAATACGGCGCCAGCCCGCGCGGTACCATTTCACTGGACCGTTGTGCGCGGGCCCACTCCTGGATCCAGGGACGTGACTTTGTCAGCCCGGACGATGTGCAGGAGATCATGTTTGACGTGCTCCGCCATCGTATCCTGCTCAGCTTTGAAGCCGAAGCCGGTGGCGTGACTCCCGACCAGGTACTGGAGACCATTCGCGAACGCGTGCCCTCGGCCTAAGGCCCCGGGAACGCCGATCATGTCCGCGAAACTGCAAATCGACCCCCATCACGCCCGCTATCAGGCGCGTGGCGCCACCATCAGCCTGCAAGAACTGCTGCTGCAGCGCCACGCTGCCCGAAATCTGGATTATCTGCCCCACCACCGCTCCATGGCCGGTATTTCCGGACTGCACCTGTCCAAGATGCGCGGTCGTGGTATCGACTTTGAAGAGTTCCGCCCTTACCAGGCTGGGGACGATATTCGCCTGATCGACTGGCGTGTCACTGCTCGAACAGGTAAACCATTCACCAAAGTCTTCCGGGAAGAGCGGGAACGACCGGTGATAATCGCCGTTGACCAGACCCACAACATGTACTTCGGCAGTCAGGTCGCCTTCAAGTCAGTGCTGGCCGCCCAGGCGGCCGCCGTGTTGTGCTGGCTGGCCATCGATAACGGCGATCGCGTGGGCGGCCTGGTGTTTTCAGATGTCGAGTCCAGCCTGGTGCGCCCCAAGCGCAGTCGACGCTCGGCGCTGCATCTGCTGAACCAGGTCTACAACTATAATCAAAAGCTGCAGCACATCCGGGATCCCGAGGCACAGGTGCCCGAAGACCCCTCCTTTCAGCCGGGATTGGCTCACGCCCTGGGCCAGATTCGCCGCATTACCAAGCCCGGCAGCACTCTGTATGTGGTGTCCGATTTCGTTACCCTGGATGCCAAGGCCCTGCAGTACCTGAATCAGTTATCCCGCCACAATAATGTGGTGTGCTGCTTCGTTTATGATGCGCTGGAGGAAAGCCTGCCAGTGCCCGGCATGTACTCTATTACCGACGGTAGCCATAAGGGCTCGCTGAATACCCATAACCCCCGCGCTCGCGCGCGCTACCAGGAACAGTTTCGGACCCGCATCGCCACCATGGAGTCGGAATTGGACCGCCTGCAGATTCGTCTTATCAAAATACGCACCAACCAATTGGTGGTGGAACAGATTCGAGAATGGATAGCGAAGAACTACTAAGCCAACTCGCCGATATCCACCTGCCGGAACCGGTGGGCTTCTGGCCGCCGGCACCGGGTTGGTGGGTGTTGGCAGTGCTACTACTGATTGCCGCAGTGGTGGCCTGGCGAGTTTACGCCCGGCAGCATGCCCGCCGCGAAATTGTCGGCCATGCCCTGGCCGAGCTGGATCGCTGCTATCAGCGTTATGCGGCAGCTCAGGACAGCGAGGGCAGCGCCGACGAGCGCAAACTGCGTTATGTCAATGAAGTGAATTCGGTGCTGCGGCGGGTCGCCCTGGTGCATTTTCCTGGCGCCAACGCGGCCCGCCTGAGCGGCCGGGAATGGGTTGATTTTATTCGGGAAAACGGTGATTCTTCCAGACTCGACGACGAACTCGCTGTCGCCCTCAGCTACGGACGTTTCCAAACCCGCTGCGATGTCAATACTGAGGCTTTGTACGATCTTGGCAAGGCCTGGATCCGAAGCCTCTATACGGGCAATCCCGACCCATCCAGCGACGCGGAACAGTAGGAATTATGCTCGAATTCACCTGGCCCTGGGTTTTCCTCGCGCTGCCACTGCCACTGGTTATCTATTATCTGCTGTCCCAGGCTCCGCGCCAGGACGCTGCCCTGTATGTGCCGTTCTTCGACACCCTGAGCCGGCTACAGTCAGACAGTGACAACATCACCTCCGGGCGCCTGCTTAACCTGATTTGCTGCAGCCTGATCTGGCTGCTGGTGGTACTCGCCGCCAGCCGGCCGCAGTGGCTGGGCGAACCTGTCCAGCTACCCTCCACCGGTCGCGACCTGATGATGGCCGTGGATATCTCCGGCTCCATGGAAGCCCAGGACATGGTGGTCGGTAACCGGCAGGCATCACGCATCGATGTGGTCAAGGCCGTGGTGGGTGATTTTGTCGAGCGCCGCGAAGGCGATCGCCTGGGACTGATTCTGTTTGCCGCACACGCCTACGTGCAGGCGCCGCTTACCTTCGATCGGGAAACCGTGGGCACCCTGCTGGAAGAAGCGGAAATCGGCATTATTGAAGAATCCGCGACCGCGATTGGCGATGCCATTGGCCTGTCAGTGATTCATCTGCGCAACCGGCCGGAAAACAGCCGGGTGCTGGTGTTGCTGACCGATGGGGTCAACAACGCCGGCGATGTATCGCCAGAACAGGCCGGACAGCTTGCCCGTCAGGAAAACATCAAGGTCTATACCATTGGCATCGGCGCCGACCAGGTGGTGCAACGGACTTTCTTTGGCGCCCGCGCCATCAATCCATCGGCAGAGCTGGATGAGCAGGTACTGACCCAGATCGCCGAATCCACCGGTGGACGCTACTTCAGGGCCCGGGATGTATCTGACCTGGTAGATATCTACGAAGAGCTGGACCGGCTGGAAACAATCGAACAGGACGAGCAGACTTACCGTCCCACGCGGGTACTGTTCTACTGGCCGTTAGGCGCCGCACTGCTGATCAGTTTTCTGCTGGCGCTGGTTTCCATCCCCTGGCTTGCTGTGGCCGGTCGTGCACAACTGCAGCAGCCTGATGAGGACGAGGAAGACTCTGAATCCACGACGGCCGCATCCGGGGGTAAGGCCTGATGGACGTAGTGATTCCCGCCAGCTTGCTGCAGGACTTTCATTTTCTTCGCCCCTGGTGGTTACTGGCGCTGATTCCGGCCGCCATTTTCTTTTTTGCCCTGTGGCGCATGAATTCAGTGATGACCGCCTGGGACCGGGCAATCGACAAATCACTGCTACCCTACCTGCTGGACCGCAGTCGTAACGCATCCCAGCGCACCCCGCTCTATTTATTGCTGGCTGCCTGGGTGTTATCCACCGTTGCCCTGGCCGGACCGGTGTGGGAAGAGCTGCCGCAGCCGGTTCAGCAGCGTGAAGATGCTCTGGTCATTGTTATGGATCTGTCCCTGTCCATGTTCGCCGACGACCATGAACCCAGTCGCCTGGACCTGGCCAAACGCAAGCTTAGGGACATTCTTGCGCTGCGCACAGAGGGTCAGACCGCACTCATTGTCTATGCTGGCGACTCCCATGTAGTCACACCGCTCACCGATGACGTGGTCACCATCACTTCCCTGGTCCCCTCCCTGAGCCCCAATATCATGCCACTGTTCGGCAGCAACCCCGTGCCTGCCATCCAGATGGCCGTAGACCTGCTGGATGAGGTCGAGGCCCAGCGCGGCAAGATTCTGCTGATGACCGACGGCATCGCCGGCTTCCAGGAAGAACAGCGCATCACCGAAGTGGTGGAACCAAGCGACTACGACCTGCTGATCATGGGTATCGGTACTGAGAGTGGCGCGCCGATTCGCACCAGTGATGGCGGCTTTCTCACCGATGATCGCGGTGGCGTGGTGGTGCCCACCCTGAATCGTAATGTCCTGCAATCCCTGGCCAACCGGGTCGATGGTCGCTACCACGATATCCAGCTGGCCGATTCAGATCTCGCCTACCTGCTGCCCGACAATGAAATGCTGGACGATTCGGAACTGGCCGACGCGGATCAGGAATTTGACATCTGGTATGAAGCAGGCCCCTGGTTATTGCTGCTGGTGTTGCCGCTGGCTGCCTTCAGCTTCCGCCGCGGCTGGCTGTTCGCCTTTACGCTGATTACCGTCAGCGGTGTATTACTGCCCGCTGCTCCGGCCGAAGCCCAGGGTTTTGGCTGGCGCGACCTCTGGCAGACACCCGACCAGCAGGCCGCCGAGGCCTTTGCCGATGAGCAGCACAATGAAGCCGCCAGTCTGTTTCAATCCCCCCGGTGGTCAGGTGCGGCCAGCTTCCGCGCCGAGAATTACGAAGCAGCTGTAGCCGCCTTCGCTGCCGACCCCACCGCCGACGGGCACTACAATCGTGGCAACGCCCTGGCCATGACCGGTAACTATGCCGAAGCCATTGCCGCTTACGATATGACCCTGGCCCTGGAGCCGGATCACGAGGACGCGCTGCATAACAAGGAAATCGTCGAGCAACTATTGGAAGAGCAGCAAAACGAAGACGGCGAAGAACAGGACGGTGAGAGCCAGGAGAACCAGTCCGAACAGAATTCCCAGAACGAATCGGAACAAAGCGAAGAGAATAACCAGCAGCAGGACCAGGAAAGCCAGGAAGGCAACGAAGAGCAGCAGGAACAGCAACAGCAGCAGCAGGCACCGCCTGAAGAGCAGGAAAGCTCCGAGTCCAACAGCGAGCAGAACACACCCACCGATACCAGTAACGAGGAATTTGAGGAACAGCAGGCGCTTGAGCAATGGCTGCGCCGGATTGAAGACGATCCCGGTGAGCTGTTACGCCGCAAGTTTCGCTACCAGTATCGGCAGCGCCAACTCGAAGGTACGGCCAACAACGGTGGAGGACAGATATGGTGAAGCTATTCCGCATGCTACTGACAGGCGTCCTGCTGCTAGCCGCCCTGCCACTGTCAGCCCAGGAAGTCGAACTGGATGTTGATCGCACCGAACTGGCCCGCGGCGAAACCCTGACTCTCACCATACGCGTTTACGAGCAACGCCAGGGCGTGCAGTTAGACCTGACGCCATTGACCGATGACTTTGATGTTCTCGGTACCCGTACATCGAGCCAGATCAGATCGGTAAACGGCACGGTGGAGTCCTGGACTGATTACATTGTCACCCTGTTCCCGCTTACCGAAGGCGAGCTTGAGATTCCCTCGCTCTCCATCAACAACGTAACCACCGACCCCATTACCGTTTCGGTGACCAACCAGGGTCCACGCTCCAACCAGAACAGCGAAGACCTGTTCCTCGAGGTTGAAGTCAACAAGGAGTCCGTGTACGTCCAGGAGCAACTGCTGTTTACGGTACGCCTGTTCTACACCATTAACGGCATCCGCAATCCGCAATTCACCGAGCTGGAAATGGCAGACACAGTCATCCAGTTGATTGGCTCGCCAAACCAGTACGAGGAATTGATCGATGGCGTACGCTACGGCGTCTACGAAAAACGCTATGTAATATTCCCGCAGCGCAGCGGACCCCTGGAAATTCCCGACATTCTGTTTCGCGGTGAGGTCACCGATGGCTCCAGCAATTTTGTGTTTCGTAATCTGAATACGCGCCGGGTCACCGCCTTTATCGATGGCATCACCATCGACGTCAAGGAACGCCCCGCCGCTGCCCAGGCCGTGGACTGGCTTCCGGCCAGCAATCTGACGGTTACTGAAAACTGGAGCCGCGACATCAATGAGCTGCAGGTTGGACAATCGGTTGAACGCACCATCACCATTACCGCTGATGGTCTTGGTGGTGCTGTACTGCCGCCCGTCAATCCGGGCGATATTAGTGGCGTGAACAGCTATCCGGATCCACCGGAGATTGAGCGTACCTTTGTCGACGGTAGCATCGTCGGCACCCGCATCGAGCGAACCACCATTGTTCCTACCAGCGCCGGAGATTTACTCATTCCCCAAGTGGAGATTCCCTGGTGGAACGTCAATACCGACCGGCTTGAGTCCTCCATCATCCCGGCGACCCAGGTCAACATCGCGGCAGTGGCTGGCGACACGCCCTCGGAGCAAACCATTGCCAGCACCGAGAACCTGCAGGAGCTGCTGGAAGCGGGTCCCACGGTAGATCAGGACATGATCGATGCGCAAGCACAGGCGGAAGTGATTGAGGTGGATGCCAGCTGGATGAATTACCTCATTGTCGCCGCTTTTGTCATCGTCGCCTTGACCCTGTATCGCCTGGTCATCGTGCCGCGCCACAGTGAAATCAGCGCCTGGTTCAGGACCCGGCAACAGGGCATCCAGGACCACTACGACCCCGAGAACAACGAAGGCGTGGCATTCAACCAGCTCAAGCAAGCCTGCCGCTCCGGAGAGTTGAACCAGATTCGCGCCGCCCTGCTTACCTGGAGCCAGCATCTCATCAAAGACCGCCCGGTTCGCAGCATGGAAGACATACTCCAGCAACAACAGGCACCCGAGCTGCATCAGTACGCCAGCGCAATGCAGGACCGTCTGTTCAACAATAACCAGGCTCAGCATGACAGCCTGTTCCCTGCAGAACAGCTCCTGCAAACGGTAACCGCATTGCGCTCCGGCAAGCTGCGTCGTGAAAAGCAGGAGCGTCGCGACCAACGCTACGCACTGCCCCCGCTCTACAAATCCTGAGTCCGCCGGCTATGGCAAACAGCAAACTGGTTTATTCGACAGCCGGTGATAACCGGTGTTCGCGTTGTGGCAAACCGCTGAAAAACTGCCGCTGCACAGACTCCGGGTCCAGTCAGGAAATCAGCGATGGTTTCGTGCGCATTCGCCGCGAGAAAAAAGGCCGTGGCGGCAAGGAAGTCACGGTAATTAGCGGACTGGGACTGGACATGGACGCACTGAAGAAACTGGCCAAACAACTGAAAACCACCTGCGGTACCGGTGGCAGCGTCAAGGACACAACTATTGAACTGCAGGGCGACAAGACCGCCCAGGCCCAGGCCGCGCTGGAAAAGCAGGGTTACAAAGTCAAGCGCGCTGGCGGCTAGCTCAGCCGGGTGGTTAGCAAGTCAGGCCTGACGGCGCAGTCGCCTAACCGGCAGCAGCTTGCGGCGTAACTGTCCCACCGCCTTTTTCAGGGCGACGACCAGCTCCTTGCGCTGCTCGGCCGGCAGTTGCCCATGACGGTAATTGATCTCCAGATAAAGCCTGGTGAGTTCCTGCATCGATTCGGCCAGTTCCGGCTTCGCCGCTACTACCCGCTGACAATAATCAACCGGGCCTTCGCCACGCCGGCGCCCCAGGCCGATCTTGTCCAACTCCCCAGCCACCTGCCGATACAAGCGATTTACCGGGTCCCGCTGGCGGGCTGGCACGGCTGTGATTACCGTGAACGCGATACCCAGCACGATCACCCCGGCCAGAAAAAACAGCAAGGTCAGTACTTTTTGCTCGGTGACCTCACCCAGTAATCCGCTGAGCATTTCAACCTGGACCTCCTCGTCGTAGTTAACCACGCGCCGGTTCCATTCGTATTCGACTGCATCCAGGCGCAGGCGAATAGTGTTAATCCAGTCCAGCGCGCCAAGTCGCCCCGGCGAAAACAATGACTGCTCCAGAAACGCCGGATCATCGCGCAAGGCTGCTTCCACGCCCTGCTCTATCCGTTCCGGCGATACCGCTGCAGTCGGGTCAAACCGCACCCAGCCTTCACCCTCCAGCCAGACTTCGTTCCAGGCGTGGGCGTTGTACTGATAGACCATCATATAGTCTTCAAAGCGGTTATATTCCGCGCCCTGATAGCCCACCACTACCCGTGACGGAATGCCGGCCGCGCGCATCAGAAAAGCGAAGCTGCTGGCATAGTGTTCACAGAACCCTTCCAGGGTGTTGAACAGGAAATCATCCACCCGGTTGTCGCCCAACAACGGTGGATTCAGCGTGTAATAGAATTCATTCTGCTGGAAGTGAGCAAGCACCGCGTAGATGTAGTCGCGATCGCTGTCCACCGAAGCCCGCAATTCACGGGCAAATTCCAGGCTTTGCTGATTACCGGATTCCGGCAGCTCGGTGCTGCGGCGCCGGGCACTGTCCAGCAGTATCAGGTCGGTTTGGCTATTGCGAAATGTCCGCAGGTCATAGCTGAAGCGCTTGGTAATCAGACCGTTGTTGAAAATTTCGAAATTGCGACTCTGGTAGAGGTTACGAGACTCCGGTTCAGCAAGATGCAGCCCGTACAGCCAGGGCTGCTGGGTGGGCTCCAGAATGATGTTATAACGGATCGGGTCATCGCCCAGCCGCACCCGGTCACTCCAGTTCCACTGAAAGTCATTGAGCCGTGCCGCCTGACTATAGGAAGACCCACGCCGCGTTCGCCGCCAGGTTTCGCCATCGAAATCGTCCAGCACCAGCCCCCGCCAATACAGGTTCTCATGCAGGGGCGGAACCATATTTTCAAACTGCACGCGGAATGCCAGCGAGCTGGAACGTCCCAGCTGGGCAATGTCACCGGGTGACATCTCATCAGTTACCCCGGTTCCGTTACCGTTGTTTTGCACCGGTACCGCCCATAGTGGCGCCACTCGCGGGAACAATAAAAACAGGACAACGGTTAATGGCACCGCTTGCAGCCCGATTTTCAGCGCCATGCGCACGGTACTGGCAGTATCAGCCACCAGCGAAGAGCGGTTCAGGGCAATCATGGCCGCGGTGATAACCAGGACGATCAGTGCGATGTACAGCGTGGACAGCGCGCTCTGGGAATACAGAAACTGCACCATGGACATCACAAAGCACAGGCTGATAACCACATAAATATCGCGCTTGTAGCGCATCTCGATGAGCTTGAATACGAAACCCAGAGTCAGCAGGCTGGCGGCACTGTCCAGACCGACACCCAGGCTGCGCAACTGGGTTATCGATATTGCCAGGGTGAAGATTACGATCAGAACTCGCAGACTGCGGCTCGGGTATCCCAATTTGCCCGCGTAAATCAGCCAGCGCCAGGAAATACAGGCCAGTGCAATGACCGATATCCACAGCGGCATACGCAGGCTTTGCGGAATAATCACCAGCATCACCGCCAGCAGTATCCAGCTCAGTGCGGCGCGGGGAATTTGAAACTCGACTTCTGTGGCCATGCTTATTCCGCCGTCATTGCGTGAGTCCAAACAGCGCCAGTGCGCGCAGCAATCGGTCCCGATGTCTGGCGCCGGAATCCGGGGTGATTTCCAGGCCGGGCAGCTTCAGGCCGAATGGCGAGCCGGCGGCCGTCAGTTTCAGGACACAGTAGCACAGGCGCGACAGGCGCTCTTCGGTACCAAACCCGTAGAACATATCCCAGTCCAGCCAGACCTTGCTGTCCACGTAGTCGACAAACTGCTTGATATGCATCCCCTGCCCGCGTGCGACATTTTTCCAGGCCACCTGCCGTAACGGATCGCCCGGCACGTAGTCCCGCAATCCGTAAAAATCCTCGCTGCCTTCCTGGAGCAGCGCCGACTCTTCTCCCCCGCCACCGCCACTGTTGAATTGATCCATGGCAAAGGGAATGGGCTTGGGATACACCAGGCAGTGCAGGTCCAGATCCACGATCGACCAGGCGCGGCACAGCCCAAGCGGAAAATACGTCGTAACCCGCAGCCGCGGCGCACGAAAGTTGCCGCGCCGGGTGGCGGCGGTAAATACCTGCACGCGATCCCGGTCAACGCCGGACAAGTCGGCGTGGGTAATACTGCCGTCGGCGAAATTGAGTTCCAGCGATTCGTGAACCCGGTTTTCGAAGCGACTGAGTTCAACGTTGAAGGCGATTTCTTCACCGCAAAAAACCGGCGCACAAGGCTGCCGCGCCAGACTCAGGTTATTGAGGTTATTGAAGGTGTACAGGATGGTGATAATGAACAGGCTGACCATCAGGAAGGCAAGCCCATAGGCCAGGCTCACCGCATAGTTGATCGCCGCAATGAAGACCAGGCCAGCGGCCAGCAGAAACAACAGCCCGTTGCGGGTGGGCAACACATAGATGTTACGGCGATTGAGGGTGATCTGCGGCTGCGGCCTGATACGCCGGGCCATCCAGGACTCCACGGCATCGTGCAGACCCGATGCAGCAATCCGGGATTGTAGTGTTGTCAGTATTCCCGCCATGATTTGTCTCAGGTCGGGGGCAGGAGCTCATTAGTCGAGAATATCGACTTCATTGAGCATGCGCTGGACCAGCGATGCCCCGGTGTGGCCATCGTCGTCTGAAACCGCGCGCAGGCGGTGCTCAACGACAGCCGGTAAAATGGTCTGCACGTCTTCGGGAACCACGTGATTGCGGCCACACATCAAGGCCCAGGTTTTTGCGGCGCGCATCAAGGCAAGACTGCCGCGCGGTGACAAACCAAAATGAAACTCATCCTTGCCGCGCGTGTAGGCAATCAGGCGCTGCACATAATCCAGCAGCGAGCCACTGGCGGTGACCGTGGCTGATTGCTGGCGAAAACTGATGACGTCTTCAATTGCCAGACACCGATTGACGTTTTCCACCTTGTCCCATTCGGTATCCATCTCCAGCAGTTCCCGCTCCGCGCGCTGGTCCGGATAACCCAGTCGCAGTCGCATCAGGAAACGGTCAAGCTGGGACTCTGGCAGTGGATAGGTGCCAGCCAGATTCACCGGGTTCTGGGTGGCTATCACAAAGAATGGCTCGGGCAGTTTGCGGGTATCCCCTTCCACGGTCACTTGTCGCTCTTCCATGGCTTCCAGCAGGGCACTTTGGGTCTTTGGTGTGCTGCGATTGATTTCATCCGCCAACACTACCTGGCTAAAGATCGGCCCCGGATGAAAGCTAAATTTGCTGTTGTTCTGGTCGAAAATGGAGATCCCGAGAATATCCGCTGGCAGCAGGTCGCTGGTGAACTGGATACGGGTGTAATCCAGACCCAATGCCTTGGCCAGGGCGTAGGACAGCGTTGTCTTGCCCATGCCTGGCAGGTCTTCCACCAGCAAATGGCCGCCGGAGAACAGGCAGCACAAGGCCAGGCGGATCTGATGATCCTTGCCCAGCAGCGCCCCGCTAATCTCGTCGACAGCGGCTTGTACCTGCTGGGAATACTTGTTCTCCACCAGCTGGGGGCGGTCCTCATCCTGCTTTTCATTTTTCAGAGAAAACATAGCCAGCAAACTTCCCCGGATCAGCCGTCGCTGGAAAGGTCAGCGACCAGATTGTGTTGCTTGCTTGCAGTTTCCTGGCCATTCTTGCTGCGCTTGGCGGCATCGCTACGGCTTATTTCCAGGCGCCGCAAGTAGATTTCATCCACGTCACCGGTGACGTACTCGCCGTTAAATACCGCGCATTCGAATTTATTGATATGCGGATTACCTTCGGCGCAGGCCGCGATCAAATCATCAAGGTCCTGGTAAATCAGCCAGTCAGCGCCAATCTGTTTCTCAACTTCGGCGTCGGATTTACCCGCTGCGATGAGTTCAGAAGCGGCCGGCATATCAATGCCATACACGTTTGGATAGCGCACCGCTGGCGCAGCGGAGGCAAAATAGACTTTTTTGGCGCCGGCATCCCTGGCCATCTGGATAATCTGCTTGCAGGTGGTTCCACGAACAATAGAGTCATCCACCAGCAGCACGTTTTTGCCACGGAATTCCAGTTCAATGGCGTTCAGCTTTTGACGCACTGATTTTCGCCGCTGACTCTGGCCGGGCATGATAAAGGTACGACCAATGTAGCGGTTTTTTACAAAGCCTTCGCGGAATTTCAGGCCCAGGGCGTTGGCCAACTCCAGTGCCGAAGTACGGCTGGTATCCGGGATGGGAATGACGACGTCGATATCGTGATCGGGACGCAGCCGCTTCAGCTTGTCCGCCAGTCGCTCACCCATACGCATTCTCGCCTTGTACACGGAAATGCTGTCCATCAGAGAATCCGGTCGGGCAAAATAAACATGCTCAAAAATACAGGGCGTGTGCTCGCCTGGCTCACAGCACACCTGGGTATGCAGATTGCCATCTACGTCGATGTAGACGGCTTCGCCGGGTGCCACGTCTCTTTCAATATCAAACCCCTGGGCATTGAGAGCCACACTCTCCGAAGCAATCATGTACTCCTTGCTGCCATCGCCGGTGGTGCGGCTGCCGAATACCAGTGGCCGGATACCATTACGGTCACGGAAGCCGACAATGCCATGGCCGGTAATCATGACCACCGCCGCATAGCCACCCCGGCAGCGGGCGTGTACCCCGGCCACCGCCCCGAACACTACTTCGGCGGTGGGATGAATTTTGCCGCGCTGTTGTAGCTCGTGAGCGAATACATTGAGCATCACTTCCGAATCCGAGTCGGTGTTGATGTGGCGCAGATCTTCCTTGAACAGATCACGATTCAGCTCAGCAGCATTGGTGAGATTACCGTTGTGAGCCAGCGCCAGCCCGTAAGGAGAATTGACATAGAATGGCTGGGCGAGAGCCGGGCTGGAACTGCCGGCAGTGGGATAGCGAACATGGCCAATACCCATTTGGCCGGTCAGCCGGCGCATGTGGCGGGTACGGAAAACGTCCTTGATCAGGCCATTGTCTTTTCGCAGGTTGAGCTTGCCGTTGTCACAGGTCATGATGCCAGCGGCATCCTGGCCGCGATGCTGCAGCACCGTCAGGGTGTCATATAAGCGCACACCCACGTCATGTTGCTGCGACACTACACCGACCAATCCACACATAGTTTTGCTCCGCTACCTGTTAGTTACCGGGTGCTGGTCCGGTATTGACCCCACCCATATCTTCAATGAACAACCGCGACCACTCGATCAGTGCCATAGCGTGGGGAATCAGAGATGACTCCTGCCAGAGCAGTGTTTCCGACACAAAAGCGCTGGCAATAAACAAAATCACCAGCACGATTATGCCGCCGCGCACGATGCCGAATCCCCCACCCAGAATGCGATCCGCCAGTTTCAGGCCGGTTGCGGTGAGCAGTTTCGCCATCAGGTGGTTGATGAACGTGCCAAGCATCATCACCACCACAAAAATCAGAGCAAAGGCAGTGACATAGCGTGCGCCACTGCTGCTAATGGTATTGGTCAACAGGCCAGCCAGTGGCTCACTGTATATCCGCGCCACCAGTAAAGCTGCGATCCAGGTCAAAAGTGACAGGACTTCCTTGACCAGACCGCGCCACAGCCCAAACAGGCAGGATATCACCGTAACACTGACTATGGCTGCGTCAACTGCGTTCATGACCGGCTATTCACTGGACTGCTTTCAAAGTGGGTCAATCTCGTAGCGCACAATCATGCCCGCCAGCTGAAACTGCTCCTGCAGCTGTTGCCGATAGTCCTCGACCAGTTGACGCTGCAGCCAGGGGCCGACAAACACTGCGGTCATGTCACTGTCCGCGTTGTTCACGCGCCGGGTGTAGGCCTTGAAGCCCGCATCCTGCAGGCGCGCCACCAGGTTGTTGGCATTGGCGGCATTGGCAAAGGTGCCCAGTCGTACTACCCAGGCCTGAGGCATGCCGTTGGCATCGAACTGCGGGATTTCCCGCTCAAAATCGGGGGCCGACTCCACCACTTCAACGGCGGAATCCGGTGCAGCAGTGTCGTCTTCCGGCGTTGCAACCGGCGTTTCGGTCTCTGCGGTCTCGGTGGCTGTCTCCGCGGCGCCGGGTTCCTCCGGGAGCTGGTCAGTAATAATCTGGGGACGGGTTGGTTCCGGCTCCGGCAGAATGGGTACTGTCGGTGGTTCCGGAATGCGGCTGGCGACCGGTGTTTGATAGCTGCCTTCCCCGTCAAAAACCAGGGGCAGGAAAATCAGCCCCAGAGCAAGCAAGACCACGGTGCCGACTATGCGTTGTTTGGTCGCCTCCTTCAATCTGGCTCTACCCTGTCCTTAGTGTGTGCGGTGTTATCGGTCCTGGTTGCGCGCGGATTACCGGCGTGCTCGCGGGCCGGTCGTGTTTTGCCGCGCATCGCGGCAACGGTATAAAAAGACCCTGTCACCACCAGCAGGTCCCGGGCACCGGTGTCGGCTTGCGCCGCGGAAAACGCGCTTCCAAGGTCCTGATAGCTGGTAATGGGATTCCTGGTGTGCCGGGAAACAATTTGTGCCACTTCCTGAGCAGGTTTACAACGCGCCTCATCGACCTGCGCAATATACCAGATGTCCACCACCGATTGTAACGACGCAATCATGGCATCAATATCTTTATCTGCCATCACTGCCAGGACTACAGCCACTCGCTGAAAGCCATGCTCGCCCCGCAGTTGCGCCAGCCTCTCGGCCAGGTATGCAGTGGCGGCCGGATTGTGGGCGACATCGAACAGCGCCCGCACCTGACCATCGGCCAGGCGGCGCCATTCCTGGCGTCCCGGCACCGTGAGCGCGCCAAGGGTAGCTTCCTTGATCTGCACCTTACCCAGCGCCAGCGTCATTGCCTGCACAGCAGCGGCAAGGTTGTCCGGGCGCAGGCCCGATCGGGGGATGGTTGCCAGATGTTGCTCGCTGCCATCTGGATAGCGGCCGCTGTACGTCCAGCTCCGCCTATCGTCGCTATCAGTAACGCTGAAATCACGACCCAGCAGCAGTAGCGGCGCCTGCAGTTCGGTCGCCACATCCAGCAGAGCCTCTGGCGGCTGCGGATCTACCACCACCACCGGCTTGTTACGCCGCATGATCCCGGCTTTTTCGACCCCGATCTGCTCGCGGTCATCGCCAAGCCAGTCGGTATGGTCCAGGCTGATACTGGTAATAACCGCGACATCCGCAGAAACGATATTGACGGCATCCAGGCGCCCACCCAGACCGACTTCCAGCACTATTAGTTCCACCCCGGCCTTGCGAAACAGCAGTAGTCCCGCAAGGGTCGCAAACTCGAAGTAGCTCAGCGGAATATCACCCCGCGCGGCATCAATGGTATGCAGGGCGGTAATCAGGTCCCGGTCGGAAACCGGCTCGGTATTGATGCGAATCCGTTCACTGAAATGATGGATGTGCGGCGAGATATAACAACCCACCTGGAGACCGGCATCCATGGCCAGCGCTTCCAGCGCTGCCACACAGGTGCCCTTGCCGTTCGTGCCAGCCACGGTAATGACGGTGGCATCGGGAAGATCCAGGTCCAGCGCATGCGCGACCGCCCCGACCCGCTCCAACCCCAGCTCAATCTCCCGCGGGTTGACCGCGGCAATGTAGTCGAGCCAGTCGTCAAGGTCGGCCTGCGCCGCAGGGGCGTTGCTCATCAGGTCCTGGGGTCGGAGCTTGTATCGGTAGCGGAATCGGAAGTGGTTTCGGTATCTGTATCGGACTCGGTGTCGGTACTGGTATCAGTATCGTTGCTGGAATCGGTATCTGCAGCGGAATCATTGCCGACAACGGAGTCAGGGGCGGATTCAGACTCGACATCAAGGCCGGGATCCGGGTCAACAGATTCAACAGCAGTCACAGGGGCCCGGCGTTGAGCAGTCAGCTTGGTAAGCAGCGATGCGATGCGGTCACGCATGTCGCGCCGATGCACAATCATGTCAATGGCACCATGCTCCAGCAGGAACTCACTGCGCTGAAAGCCTTCCGGCAATTTCACCCGCACCGTCTGACGGATGACGTCCGGTCCGGTAAAACCAACCAGCGCGTTAGGCTCGGCGATGTTAATGTCGCCCAGCATTGCAAGACTGGCGGAGACGCCGCCATAAACCGGATCCACCAGAACTGACACGAACGGCAGGCGGTGCTGTTTGAGTCGTTCCAGGGCGGCTGCCGTTTTCGCCATCTGCATAAGGGAAATCAGCGCTTCCTGCATTCGCGCACCGCCGCTGGTTGAAAAGCACACCAGCGGGATACCCTGACCGATACAGGTCTTCACTGCCTGGACAAATTTCTCGCCCACCACGGCGCCCATGGATCCGCCAATAAATCCGAATTCAAAGGCTGCCACCACCACGGGTACATCATTCACCTGCCCTTTCATCACCACCAGGGCATCTTTCTCCCCGGTACTTTTCTGGGCGGCGCTCAGACGATCCCGGTAGCGTTTCCGGTCGCGAAACTTCAACAGGTCCACCGGTTCCATGTCGCTGCACAGTTCCACCTGGTTATCGCTATCGAGGAACAACTCCAGGCGCCGGCGCGCCGTAATGCGCATGTGATGATCGCATTTCGGGCAAACGTCGTGATTTTCGGCCAGCGACTTCTGATACAGCATGGCGTCGCAGCGGGGACACTTCTTCCACACTCCCTGGGGCACCGAGCTGCGCTTGTTATCGCCACTTGAGGTGCTGATGGAAGGCAGGATCTTGTCAATCCAGCTCAAATCGTTTTTCCTTATTTATCAACAGGATGATGAACAACCAGTGGCGCCTATTCTAGGGTATCAAGGGCCTGCCTTGCCAGTGTGATCGGCTCGCATACCGCGCTTAATTGATCTGCATCGGCCGGCGTGGCAGCACTCAGAGTGGCAATGCGCTCCACCAGCGCGCTACCAATAATCACACCATCTGCCAGACGCCCCATGGCGCGGGCGCTGTCAGCATCCTTGATGCCAAAGCCGATGACCAGGGGCAAATCAGTCTTGCTGCGCAGTTCATCAATCTTGTCGGCCACCGCCTGGGTGTCGCTCAGGGCGGCACCGGTAACCCCTTTCAGCGACACATAATAGAGATAGCCACTGCAGCGTTCGATGATTTGCTCCACCCGACCTGCCGATGTAGTGGGAGCCACCAGATAAATGGTGTCCAGACCTGCCGCGCGTAATCGGCTGTGTAACGACGAGGACTCCGCCGGCGGCATATCGACGATCAGCACGCCATCGACACCGGCGCTACTGGCAGCATTGACAAAGGTCTCGTAGCCCATGATCTCCACCGGGTTCAGATAGCCCATCAGGACAATGCCGGTGTGGCGGTCTTTTTCCCGGAACCTGGCCACCAGGTCCAGAGTATTTTTCAGACTGGTGTGGGTCTTCAGTGCACGTTCGACACCGCGCTGAATCACCGGTCCGTCGGAAGATGGATCACTGAACGGGATTCCCAGTTCAATGACATCAGCCCCTTTGTCCACCAGCACGTGCATCAGCGCCTCGGTGGTCGCCAAATCCGGGTCGCCGGCGACCAGATAAGGAATCAATAGCTTGCGGTGTTGCCCGGCAGCCGTGCCGGCGATGTCCTGTAATCGTCCCATGATTCGATGTTTCCTGACCTGACTCACGTGTTATCCAGGTTTTAACTGGGTTCTAACCGGGTAGTGAACTACAGTTTAAAGCCTTCCAGGCGCGCCACTGTTTCAATGTCCTTGTCGCCGCGACCAGATAAATTGATCACGATATTCTGGTCCTTGCTCATGTCGGCGGCCAATTCCATGGCAAAGGCCACGGCATGACTGGTTTCCAGCGCCGGGATTATGCCTTCCATCCTGGTCAGTTTGTGGAATGCCGCCATGGCCTGTTTATCGGTGGCAGCCACATAGTTGACCCGCTTCTGGTCTTTCAGCCAGGCGTGTTCCGGTCCCACGCCCGGGTAGTCGAGACCGGCAGAAACCGAATGCGTTGCCAGGATCTGACCACTGTCATCAGACATCAGGTAGGTACGGTTGCCGTGCAGCACACCGGGTTTACCCGCCGACAGGGGAGCGGCGTGTTCTCCTGTTTCCAGCCCGTGGCCACCGGCTTCCACACCGTACATGGCCACCCCGGCATCATTCAGGAACGGGTGGAACAAACCAATTGCATTGGAGCCACCACCGACACAGGCCACCAGGGCATCCGGGAGTTTCCCCCAACGCTCCAGCGCCTGTTCGCGGGTTTCGTGGCCAATCACGCATTGAAAATCGCGAACCAGCTGCGGATAGGGATGCGGCCCGGCTACCGTACCAATAATGTAGTAGGTGTCATCGACGTTTGTAGCCCAGTCCCTGAGCGCCTCATTCATGGCGTCTTTCAGGGTTCGCGACCCGGATTCCACGGCCACCACGTTGGCACCAAGCAGCTTCATTCGATAGACATTGGGTGCCTGCCGCACCACATCCTCGGCCCCCATATAAACATGACATTCAAGCCCCAGCCGCGCCGCAACGGTCGCACTGGCAACACCGTGCTGGCCGGCACCGGTCTCGGCAATAATGCGGGTCTTACCCATGCGCTTGGCCAACAGCGCCTGGCCAATGGTGTTGTTTACCTTGTGGGCGCCGGTGTGATTCAGGTCTTCGCGCTTCAGGTAGATGGCTGCGCCGCCGCACTCCGCGGTTAGTCGCTCGGCCAGATACAGTGGCGATGGGCGACCCACATAGTCCTTGAGTTCGGCATGAAACTCGGCCCAGAACGCATCGTCTTTGGACAGCCGCGCATACACCTCTGCCAGTTCTTCCACGGCAGCAATGAGGGTTTCACCGACAAAGATCCCACCATAGGGACCGAAGTGACCGGTCTTGTCCGGCCCGTTAAAACCGATTTGTTCAAATTCCGCTTCAGCCATTTACAGCTCCTTCAATAAATTCTTCAAGCAAAGCCTGATCTTTGACCCCGGGCCGCGATTCCACTCCCGAACTCACATCGACGCCAAAGGGTTTCACCCGGCGTTGTGCCTCAGACACATTGTCTGGCCGCAAGCCGCCTGCCAATACTATCCGCATGTCACTGCCGGCAACGAGCCGAGCGGCGACATCCCAGTCGAATGTCTTTCCTGTACCACCTGGCACGTTTTTCTGATAACTGTCGAGAAGAACCATCTCGGCGCCCGGAAAAGCCTGTATGTCGTTCGCAGCCTGACGCTCGTCAGCAACCCGGATTGCTTTCATATACGGCACCGGGAACGACGCGCAAAACTGCTCATCTTCGTCGCCATGAAACTGCAGCAGATCGATAACACCACTGGATACCACTGCATCAACCAGCGATCGCTCAGCATTCACAAGTAGTGCCACGCGACGAACGCCCGGCGGCACCCCGGCATAAATTTCGGCCAATTGACCGGCTTCCACCGCTCGCGAACTGGGCGGATACAGCACCGCGCCAAGCGCATCGACGCCCAGTGCTGCCGCGGCGCGGGCGTCAGCATTGCTGGTAATGCCACAGATTTTGATCCAGGGTGTCGACAAGGCGGGCTGGCTGGCTGGTTGCGAAAAGACCGGTATTCTAACACCCATGCCGGTTCCGGGACTATTGTATCGGTCGCCCCGGCTGCCGGGCTTCGTCGCCTGGCGCCTACCGTCAAATTCAGTCCCGCGCCAGTTGCCCTGTTCCAACCCTAGACAATACTGCCAGCCAGCATTGGCGGATCACAGGCGGTTGCCGGTAATTGCCAATCCGCCGCATAGTCCACGCCCGCAAGGTAAAGGCCGTCCGGCGGCGCCGTCTTGGCAGCGACGGTGCGATCCCGGGCGGCCAGCAGCTCGGCAATCCATTCCGGGGGCTGCTCGCCCGCCCCTACCACCAGCAGCGAACCCACCAGGTTCCTTACCATGTGTTGCAAAAAGGCGTTGGCCTCAACCTGAAATACCAGAAATGGCCCGACTTCCAGCCACTGGGCATGGGTGACCTCCCGAAACGGGGATCGTGATTGACAGCCAGCGGCCCGAAACGAGGAGAAATCCTGCTCACCCAGTAACAATCGGGAAGCTGCATTCAATGCCGTCACATTGAGGGACTGCCGGATAGTAGTCACTTTCCCATGGAGAATTGCGGAGGGTGTGGGGCGTCGGTAGCACACATAGCGATAGCGCCGCCCGGTGGCCGAAAAGCGGGCATGAAAATCCGGCGCGACCGCCTGCGCCCAGAGCACCCGGACCGAACCGGGCATCTGGCTGTTTACACCCTGGGTCCAGGCCTTGGGGCCGCGGTCTACAGCACTGTCAAAATGGACTACCTGGCACGTGGCATGTACGCCAGCATCAGTTCGTCCGGCGCAGGTCGTGACTACAGATTGATTGGCAACGCTACCAAGGGCTGTCTCAAGAGTCGACTGCACGGTGGGCAGCTTTGGTGAGGATTGTTTCTGCCACCCGGAAAAAGCGCTGCCATCATATTCAACGGCAAGCGCTACACGGGTGACATTGCTTGGTAGTGAGTCGTCTGGGGTCACGACCAGTGGCTGGCAGGTTTAGCCACCTCTAATCATCGAGGGAGGCCATAAGCTTTTCGGCTTCCTTGACCTGCTCCTCGTTACCTTCCTTGATGACTTCCTGAAGAATTTCCTTGGCTCCCTCGGCATCGCCCATTTTTCGATAAGCGTAGGCCAGCTCCAGCTTGGTGGCTGCCTCGTCGACATCAGACAGCATATCGATTTCTTCCACGTCGCCCACAGATTCGATTTCAACATCATCGTCGACCGACAAAAACTCCAGATCTTCGAGGTCATCGTCGTCGTCATCACTGTCAGCCTCAGCTGCTGGTTCGTCGTCCTCATCATCGAGTTCGATTTCCACTTCGTCGCTGGCTCTGGATTCCTCAGGTTTTTGTGCGTCCGGCTCGTCCGCAGGCGCTGCTTCGGACTTCGGCGTATTACTGTCAGCCTCGGCGTCCAGGTCAAATTCATCGAGGTCAAAGTCGAACTCGTCGCTGTCATCGTCTTGCGCGACTTCATCGGCAGGCGGCTTCTCGACGGCTGGCTTCTCTACCACCGTATCTTCCAGATCGAAGTCAAAGGTCTCCAGATCTTCAACCGGTTCGGCTTGCTCAGCTTCCCCGGCCTTCTCTTCTTGTGCATCGCTTGACGCATCGGCATCAGTTTCGCTGTCGTCGAAACTGAATTCCACGGTATTGTCGTCATCTGCGGCAGGGGCTTGTTCAGGCTCAGGCTCGGACTTCTTGTCCAGGTCCAGGCCTTCAGTATCAAAGGCAAAAGTCTCAAGATCGAGATCGTCGCTGTCGTCCTGCGCCTCGGGCTCTTGCGCCTGCTCAGCCGAGAAACTGTCGGCATCAAACTCGAAGGATTCAATTTCCACATCCTCCGGATCCTTGCTGTCACCGGCAGCCAGCTCGGCCTTCTCGTCTGAATCCTCAAGATCCAGCCCAGGTAGCCCCTCAGCGTCGGGCTCCGGCTCGGTCTCAGCTGCGGCCGGACCTGCGTCGTCCTGGTCCTTTGGTTTCGCCTCGGGTTCTTCGTCGGCTTTCTCGTCTTTCTCGTCTTTCTCGTCTTTCTCGAGCTCCTCGGCTTGCTCGTCTTTCTCGTCTTGCTCGCCAGTTACTGACTCGGTCTCCGCGCTGTCATCGTCTGAATCTGCGTCATCGTCACCGCCCCCCAACTCGAACGTGAGGTCCATGTCGTCATCGTCCAGCTCATCAATGTCACCCTGCTGCTCTGAAGTTGCGGGCTTGTCGCCAGACGGCCCGGGCTTTTCATCGGCGTCTGTCTCGATGTCGTCGGAGAATTCAAAGCTGTCATCGTCGAATGAATCCAGATCAATACCCAGGTCGTCCAGGAATGAGCTTTCATCCTCGGCTTCCTGACTGGCGGACTTGCCTTTCTTCTCAGTGTCCGTCTCAGTGTCCGCCGCGGACGCTGCGTCTTGCTCGCCGCTTTCCGCCGCCGGATCGACATCATCGGCAGGCGACGGCGGCTGGGCATCAAACAGCTTGCGGTAGTTGTTCACTTCACGATCAAGTATTGGGCTTTGCGCCTGGGAAATGATGTCAGCTTGCTCTTCAAATGCAGCCAGGTCGCCTTTTTTGGCCAACACTTCCGCCAGTGTCAGACGCAGCTTGTCATTATCGCCTTCATCCAGCAGCGCTTCCTGCAGCAGGTTTGCGGCGCGATCCAAGTGACCATCCTTGACCAGTTGCTCGGCACGGGCTACCAGGTCATCTTCGGCCGCTACCTCGTCATCAGTATCGCCTTCGTCTTCGCTGTCATCTACACCGTCGTCACCCAGGCCCAGGTCGTCGAGTTCGTCGTCTGCAACCGACGCCTGGTCAGCCGATTCCTGATCCAGGATATCGTCCAGTTCTGCATCCAGCTGGTCACCGTCCAGTTCGTCACTGACTTCGGACCGGGTCTTTTCTGCAACCTGTTCACGCGCGGCGGCGTCAAATTCCTGTTCCGCCAGCTCGTCAAGCTCATCGCCTTCCACGGCAAGCTTGTTGCTACGGTTACGGCGCAGCAGCAGCACCACCAGCAGCAGAATGATCAGTAGCGCTCCGAACACCATCATCATGGTGTTTCCGGTGAGCACGCGCATCAGGTCGTTCATCAGCCCGCCACTCTGCCGCGCGGCGAGTGCGTCCTGTTCGGCAGCCGCAATGGCTTCCTGCTGTGCGGCCATGGCCTGAGCTTCCGCTTGCGCTTCCGCAGCAGCCTGAGCCAGAGACTCCTGAAGTTGCGCAAGCTGCAGATCCTGCAGGCGAATTATCTCCTGGGCCGCAGCAATCTGTTCTTCCAGTTCCGCGAGTTGGCTGTCCAGCGCTTCCCGCTCAATCTGTGCCCGGTCTGCTTCTTCCTGCTGCTGGGCAAGCTCGTTTTCCAGCTCGGCAATGCGCTGGTCCAGCTCGGCAATTTCACTGTCAGCCGCCTGGCCCGCACCGCTGGCAGCATCAATCCCGGCACTGCTGTCGGTTTCGTCCTCGGCCACAACACTGAGCTGACCCTGGGGCTGGTCATCGGCATCCGCCTGATTATTACTCGGCGCTGCCAGTGGCTGGGTGTTGGCAAAGTCCTGATTCTGTCGCGTCACCTCAGCGATGGCCTGCTGAGCCCCTACCTCCTGGATTTCTGCCAGGGTGGGCACCCGCAGCACCTGACCGCTGCGCATCCGGTTGATGTTGTTGTTGGTGAAGGCGTCCGGGTTCAGCTGCTGGATA
The DNA here is from genome assembly GCA_965212375.1 of uncultured Pseudohongiella sp. Taxonomy (GTDB): domain Bacteria; phylum Pseudomonadota; class Gammaproteobacteria; order Pseudomonadales; family Pseudohongiellaceae; genus UBA9145. The sequence continues at coordinate 1,753,340 of OZ243108.1, forward strand.
GCCACCATGGTTTGCTGAATGGACACGCTGTTGTCTGGACGCACCTGCAAGGCTATTTCGGTCAGCGTATCGTTGGCATCCGTGGTTACAGTTTCTGCCTCAGCTGGCTCCGGCGCGGTATCAGCCACTACCGCCTCGCTGGCATCCGGTGCAACTTCTGGTTCTGTTACTTCGGGTTCGGATACTTCTGGTTCTGCTACTCCGGGTTCGGCTTCCGCGACGGGTTGTTCAGCAACGGCCACTGCTCCCTGCGCCGGTTGCTGGGCAGGCTCATCCTGTTCCGCCGGAGGCTCAGCTGCATCGGCAACCTGTGGCTCCGGCTCGGCAGCAGCCGGCTCATCAGCTTCCGGGGTCGGCTCGCTGTCCGCTACCGCGTCTTCGACAGACTCTGCAGCATCGTCTTGCGCACTCAGTTCAGGCAACGCTTCCTGCGGCGCCGGTTGCGGCGGTGTAACCGTCGGGGGCTCGGCGACCGGAGCCGGCTGCGGCTGGGCGGGTGCTGGCTGAGCGCCACCGTCGGGCTGTTGCAACACCGGGCTTATGGGTTGGCGTACCGGATCCTGGGCCTGTTCATCGCTGAACACCGGCAGGTCAAGCAAGATTGTGTGCTCACTGAGCAGACGCCCACTGGGCCAGCGGGTCTCGAGGATAAAGCTCAGATAGGGCTCGCGGACAATCTGGTTGCTGGTAAGCACCACATAATTGCCCTGGGGAGTGGCTTCAATGGCGAAGCGGATGTTGGACAGGAAACCGACGCGATCAATATTGAAGCGCTGGAAGTCATCCACGGAGGCAAGCTGGACGGTGACATTGTCAAGCCGGGTATCACCCAGCTGCAATATCTCGATGCGAACTCTAAGTGGTTGATTCAACGCCGATTCGACGGTGACGGTACCCAGACCGAGAGCAAGCACCTGTGTCGCCATACCGCTCAGAAGCATGGCCAGAATGACGACGGATCTACGTAGCATAATCCCTTGTTCTCTAATTCTTCGCGGAAAATGCCAGGGCGAGGCCTGCCGCCTGACCTGGATACTCTCCGCCAGGCGCTGGCTCATCTGGTCATCAGTGATGACGAGGCTGGCTGGCCTAACTTGTCCCCGATTAACCTGTTTGTCAGGTTAGTGAATACTGCAAGATAGTACGACAACACGCCCGGCAGGCCTTGGTGGACCTATTAAGCTTGTTTCTTCACTACTGCTTGCAAGTATTCATTACAAATAGCTTTTTATCAACTCTTCCGCGATCTGAACCGAGTTGAGCGCGGCCCCTTTGCGCACATTATCGGCAACTACCCAGAGATTTAAACCATTGGCAAAAGAGATATCCTGCCGGATACGGCCTACAAAAACTGCGTCCTGGCCCGCAGATTCGTGGACTGCCGTGGGATAGCCACCGTCTGCGCGGGTATCCAGCACCGTCACGCCCGGTGCTTTGCTCAGCAGTTCTCGCGCCGCCTCGGCGCTTAACGGCTCACGGGTTTCGATCTGGACCGCCTCGGAATGGCCGTAAAATACCGGGACCCGGACACAGGTGGCACTCACCTGGATCTCCTCATCGCCGAAGATCTTGCGGGTTTCCCAGACCATCTTCATTTCTTCCTTGGTATAGCCATTGTCCTGAAACTGGTCGATATGTGGCAGGGCGTTAAAGGCAATCTGGCGCGGATACACCTCGGCCTTGGCTTCCCGGCCGTTCAGCAGTTCCACAGTTTGCTTGGCCAACTCCTCTACCGCAGCCTTGCCGGTGCCCGACACCGCCTGGTAGGTGGCCACGCTGATGCGCTTGATGCCCACCGCGTCATAAATCGGCTTGAGTGCCACCAGCATTTGAATGGTTGAGCAGTTGGGATTGGCGATGATGTTACGCGTGGTGTAATCCGCAATAGCCTGCGGATTCACCTCAGGCACGACCAGCGGGATATCCGGCTCGTAGCGAAAATGTGAGGTATTGTCGATTACCACGCAGCCAGCCGCAGCCGCTTTGGGGGCAAACTCGGCAGACACGGAACCGCCGGCCGAAAACAGGCCAATCTGCACTTTGCTGAAGTCAAACTCCGCCAAATTGCCCACTTTAACCGGCTTGTTCTTGAACATGACCGTGGCGCCAGCGGATCGCTCGCTAGCCAGCGGATAAATGGTATTGATCGGGAACTGCCGCTGCTCAAGGATGCTCAGCATGGCCTCGCCGACGGCGCCGGTGGCACCAACTACCGCCACATCATAACTTTTCATGGGCTAACTCTTCTTTGAATAGGTCGCGAAATGGGTTCAGTTTATAACTATTTTCAATTAGTTATAGGAATAAGCAAAGGTGATTTATAGGGGTCAGGATCAGACCTGTGATTCCGGGGATACGAAGTACCAGGGCGACTGCTGACGCCAGCGGGATTCGAAATCACGAATCGCATCGGCATCGGACAGGGTCAGGCCGATATCGTCCAGACCGTCCAGCAAGCACTGCTTGCGAAACGGCTCTATATCAAAGGCAATCGTGCTGCCGTCCGGCTTGGTGATGGTCTGGGCCGGCAGGTCTACGGTCAGCTTATAACCCTCGGTGGCGGTCACCTCGGCAAACAGCGTAGACACGGTATCCTTATCCAAAACAATAGGTAACAGCCCATTCTTAAAGCAATTATTGAAAAATATATCCGCATAACTCGGCGCAATCAGCACCCGGAAACCATAGTCATCCAGTGCCCAGGGCGCATGCTCGCGGCTGGAGCCACAGCCAAAATTATCCCTTGCCAACAGAATACTGGCCCCCTGGTAACGCGGCTGATTGAGCACGAAATCCGGGTTTATGGGCCGTTGGCTGTTGTCGGCATCCGGCTCACCCTTGTCCAGGTAACGGTGCTCATCGAACAGATTCACGCCAAATCCGGTGCGCTTGATGGATTTCAGGAATTGCTTGGGAATAATGAAGTCGGTGTCCACATTGGCCCGGTTCAGGGGCAGAACAATCCCGTTCTCTACATTCACTTTTCTCATTACCTTCTCCTCAAGCGTCCTTACTGAATTCGCGCACATCTACAAAGTGGCCGGCAATAGCAGCCGCTGCGGCCATCGCCGGGCTTACCAGGTGGGTCCGACCGCCACGGCCCTGGCGGCCTTCGAAATTGCGGTTCGAGGTGGAGGCACAGTGTTTGCCATCACCCAGCTGATCGGCATTCATGGCCAGGCACATGGAACAGCCAGGTTCACGCCATTCCAGGCCAGCGGCGGTAAAAATCTTGTCCAGACCCTCGTCTTCGGCCTGCTTCTTGACCACGCCGGAGCCCGGTACCACCATGGCCAACTCGATAGTCTCCGCGACCCGCTTGCCAGCAACCACTTTCGCGGCCTCGCGCAGGTCCTCAATGCGGGAGTTGGTGCAGGACCCGATAAAGATGCAGTCCAGCTTGATGTCCCGAATGGCGGTGCCGCCCTGCAGCCCCATATAACGCAGTGCTTCTTCGATATTGCCGCGTCGGGTTTCATCGGCTTCCTGGGCCGGATCCGGTACCAGGCCGCTGATCGGCGCCACCATCTCCGGTGAAGTGCCCCAGGTAACCTGGGGCTCGATAGCGGCGGCTTCCAGCTCAATTACCCGGTCAAACACCGCGTCCTCATCGCTCACCAGATCACGCCAGGCCGCGCAGGCCTGCTCCCAGAGTTCGCCCTTGGGTGCGAACGGCCGACCTTTAATATAGTCCAGGGTGGTGTCGTCCACGGCAATAAGCCCCGCACGGGCACCGGCCTCAATGGCCATATTGCACACTGTCATGCGCCCTTCGACGCTCAACGAGCGGATCGCCTCGCCAGCAAATTCGATGGTATAGCCAGTACCGCCAGCGGTACCGATCTTGCCGATAATAGCCAGCACCACGTCTTTGGCGGTTACGCCCGGGGGCAGACTGCCATTGACGCGAACCTGCATGTTTTTCATTTTTCGGGCCATCAGGCATTGGGTCGCCAGCACGTGCTCCACTTCCGAGGTGCCGATACCGTGGGCCAGCGCCCCCAGCGCTCCGTGGGTGGACGTATGGGAGTCGCCACAGACGATGGTCATGCCCGGCTGCGTGATCCCCTGCTCCGGTCCGACCACATGCACGATTCCCTGGCGCATATCAGTCATTTTCAGCTCGAAGATATTGAATTCCTTACAGTTATCATCGAGAGTTCGGACCTGGGTCTGGGAAATAGGGTCTTTGATACCCGCCAGACCGTGACTGCGTTCTTCCCGGGTGGTGGGAATGTTGTGGTCCGGGGTCGCGAAATTAGCTTCCGGTCGCCACGGGGCACGGCCCGCCAGGCGCAGGCCCGCGAACGCCTGGGGCGATGTCACCTCGTGGATCAGCTGGCGATCAATGTAAATCAACGCCGTACCATCCGGCCGTTGTTTTACCAGATGCGCGTCCCAGATCTTGTCATACAAGGTTTTGCCACTCATGTTCTATTCCTGTCTGCTAACTTACTTTAGGTTTCTGATGTAAAAATATGAATATGCTGGGTATTTATAAAGACTATCGCTGCACGCCAGCATTTTGGGCGCGGTCCCGAAGCAGATGATCCATTAGTACCAGTGCCATCATGGCTTCCGCAATGGGGGTCGCGCGAATCCCGACACAGGGGTCATGGCGCCCGGTGGTAACCACTTCTTCCGGCTCACCCCGCACGTTGACCGTCTTGCCAGGGATGCGCAGGCTGGAGGTCGGTTTCAGCGCCAGACTGGCCAACAGGTCCTGGCCGCTACTGATCCCGCCCAACACGCCACCGGCATGATTGCTGAGAAAACCGTCCGGGGTGATTTCGTCACGGTGTTCTGTGCCTTTCTGCTCCACCGACGCGAATCCGGCACCGATCTCCACGCCCTTGACTGCATTGATGCTCATCAGTGCATGGGCCAGATCAGCATCCAGCCGGTCGAATACCGGTTCGCCCAGGCCCACCGGCATCCCGGTGGCGCGGACACTGATCCGCGCACCGATGGAATTGCCTTCTTTACTGAGCGCGGCCATGTACTGCTCCATCTCCGGCACCTTGTCCGGGTCGGGGCAGAAAAACGGGTTCTGCTCAATGGTCTCCGGCGCAAAGCGCTCGGCTTTGATCGGCCCCAGCTGACTGAGCCAGCCCTGGATATGAATGCCCGCGCCGCGCAGGTATTTCTTGGCGATGGCCCCGGCCGCCACGCGCATGGCAGTTTCCCGCGCCGAAGCGCGTCCGCCACCGCGGTAGTCGCGTACGCCATACTTGCGGTAGTAGGTCAGATCAGCGTGGGCCGGTCGAAACTGGTCCTTGATCTTGCTGTAATCCTTGGAGCGCTGGTCGGTATTCTCGATCAGCAGACCAATAGGTGTACCGGTAGTCTTGCCTTCGAACACCCCGGACAGGATACGTACAGCATCATCCTCCCGGCGCTGAGTGGTAAATCGGGACTGCCCCGGTTTGCGGCGATCAAGATCCGCCTGCAGATCGGCTTCCGACAATTCCAGACCCGGCGGGCAGCCATCCACCACACAGCCGAGCGCCGGCCCATGACTCTCGCCAAAGCTGGTGACAGTAAACAAGGTACCGAAGGTATTACCGGACATAAGATTCTCGTGCTACGGCGCGTGTGGCTTGTATGAACAAACGGGCAGGACCGGTGGGGGACCAAAAAAGCAGGCAATTGTACACTAATTGATTGCCTCCCTGTACTGCAGCAACTGCGGGCGGGTAATGGCAAACACCCCGTCCCCGCCGTCCTCGAATTCCAGCCACAACAAGGGCACCCCGGCCAGGCGCTGCTGGAGTCGCTCGGCACTGTAGCCAACCTCCATAACCAGCAGGCCGTGCTCGGTAAGATAGTCCGCCGCCTCGCGCAGAATAGCCAGGGGGATCGCCAGACCTTGTTCGGCACTGAACAGCCCCAGTGTCGGCTCATGCCTGAACTCACCCGGCAGCGCATCAATCTCCGCCTGGCTGACGTAGGGTGGATTGCTCACGATCAGGTCGTAGCGGTCATCCAGCGCGGTGAACAGGTCGGACTCAATGGCAGTCACGCGTCCATCGAGACCATGTCGGGTAATATTTTCCCGGGCCAGGTCGAGACAGTCGGACGAGATGTCCACCAGCGTTACTTGGGCCTGGAGAAATTGCCGGGCACAAGCTATCCCGATACAGCCACTGCCGGTACCCATATCCAGCACTGTGCCAGGTGGCATCGGCAATAGCGGCTGGAAGGCGTTGGCAATCAATTCGGCAATCGGAGATCGCGGGATCAGGGCGCGCTCGTCACACTTGAACTCGTAGCCAGCAAACCAGGCCCTCTGCACCAGATAGGCCACTGGAACCTGCTCGTCAACACGTCGCTGCACCGCTGCATCCAGTATTGCCCGATCTTTATCAGGCAGTGGCTGCTGCAGTTCATCAAGCGCGGTGGAAAAATCAATCTCCAGCAAGCAGTAAACAAGGTAGACGGCATCGTCCAGAGCAGTGGCGGTACCGTGAGCAAAAGCGAGATTGGCGGTATCGAAGCGAGCCGCTACTGCCTGAATATAGTCTTTGATTGTTTCGTTAGCAGCCAAGTTGATTATTCCGACACAAAGTGAACCTGAAAAAGCTTTACCAGAAACCAAGCTTATCGTAGGGTAGCGATCAAAATTGACCCCTAATCTGGCTAATCAGCGTATGTCCCAGGACCAGCTCGCTGACTGAAATCAGCAAACTGAAATCGCTCACTGACACATAAGGTTCCCCGCCACAATGGAAAACGCCTACCTGCAAATCCTGAAAGACATTGGTGAAGATCCGGACCGTGCTGGCCTGGCTGACACCCCCAAGCGTGCAGCGAGCGCCATGCGGTTTCTCATGCAGGGTTACACCATGGACATTGACTCGGTCGTCAATGAAGCCCTGTTTCCGTCAGATACAGACGAGATGGTCATCGTCAAGAACATCGAGCTGTATTCCATGTGTGAGCACCACTTGCTTCCCTTTATCGGAAAGTGCCATGTCGCCTATATTCCTGCCGGCAAGGTCATCGGGCTTTCGAAAATCGCCCGCGTGGTGGATGTCTTCGCACGTCGCCTGCAGATTCAGGAGAATCTCACCAACGACATTGCCAACTGCATTGTCGAGCGTACCGGTGCTGCCGGTGCCGCAGTGATTATTGAGGCGCAGCATATGTGCATGATGATGCGCGGCGTTGAAAAACAGAACTCCGTGATGACCACGTCCTGCATGCTTGGTGCGTTTCGTTCCAGCTCCAGCACGCGCAATGAATTCCTGTCGCTGCTTCGTTAACGCAATACCAGTTCCACCCGGTCTTCGCAGTCGGCTATAGCTATCTCGCAGCCTGGCGCCAGCGGACCCACTCCCCGGGCCACCAGCCGCTCGCCGTTGACGCCCAGATCTACCAGCTGCTGCTTGAGAAACTGCGCGCGGCTGGTTGATCGGGCCAGCAATTCCTCCAACGTGCCCTCGCCGTCCAGATGTACCACCAGGTAAAACTGCAGCTCCGGATTGCTCTGGATCAACTCTACTGCCGGCAGCAGGTTGGCGTTATCACCCAACACATTGTCCGCGGCGAAAACTATCGTTGGCAGAGAAACCGCGCCCCGTGCGTTCAGGGTTTCCAGCAGCTCCGGCGAGGCACCGGAAACCACGCCGCGACTCACCCGCTCCTCGACAATTTCCAGATAGGCGTAAATGCGCCGGTTCGCCCGGGTGATGATGTAAAGGGAAATATGGGCAGGCGGACCGGCACTGTCATCTGTGCGCATGGCCAGGTAATACTGATTGCCCACCGGGCCGTACAGGATACGATTACTGAAAATATCGTTGGCCCAGTAGTCGCTGCTGCCACAGGCTCTTCCACTGCAGGAAAACAGCTCGCTGTAATTTTTCTCGCGCATCTGTTGGCGAAAAAACTGGTACACCTCCGCGCCGCTAAATTCCTGTGACACCTGATAGGTTAACTTGGTAACGTCACCACGCAGCCGCAGGGAATCTTCGGCCACTACGTTCCCGCGGTTGCGCTTCAGATTGCCCAACACCAGACGGTAGTTGGCATCTTCCGCCACTTCGATTTCGTCGAGTGTGGAGTCCGGGAAGCGGTCAACAAGAGGATGATCGCCCAGTGCGCGACCGGCTGGTTGCGCCACTGCCACAGTCGTCAGGATCAGCAGCATAACCGCCAACGCCGCCCGGCGTTGGTATAGCGGGTGCGTTAGCGCGGCAAGACATGTCAAAAGCAATTCGGTAATCATGGTGTCAGCTGGTACTTTATTACAGCACAGGACGGGGCCACCACCTCGGTATCCAGGCAAACAAGCTGACTGGTATCCAGATGCAGATGACTGGTCGGCTCGTCACCAGCCAACTGCGTCAGCAGCCGGGACAGCAGTGGATTGTGCCCGACCAGCAAAGGCTGCTCGCCAAGGTGCTGTTCCAGCAGTGCCATCAACGTCGGCAGGTCCGCCTCCGGAGACAGCAACTCGGTCTGGATAATGCTACTGATAGCAAAGTGTTGGGCCACCTGTTCGGCAGTTTGCATGGCCCGCAATAGCGGGCTCGCCAGAATTATTCCAGGCGCCTCGCCGCGGGCCTGCCAGGCCTCGACGACCGCCTTATTGTTGGCGCGCCCCCGGGGTGTCAGGGCGCGCAACCGGTCGTTGCTCGCATCTGACTCGGCTTCACCGTGACGCAGGAAATAACAAAGCATGAGTCTGCGCTAACGCTGCAGCGAACTGGCGTAGATCACCGCTCAGGCTTGTCGGTGTCCGACGCGGAATCATCCCTGCCGGTGCTGCCCGCTGGCGTGCCAGGGCTGCTGGTGACAGACTGGTCGGTGTCGGAATTTGAGTTGCTGCCAGCAGTCGATGTTGACGCTGCAGAACTGGAAGCCGCAGCAGTGTCCGAAGTTGCTTCCGCTTTTGTAGCGGATGACTCCCCGGTTTCTGCCGCTGAGCCAGATTCGGTGTTCGACTTGCTGCTGGTGGTTTTCTTTTTAGCCGCTGACTTGCGCGGTGCTTTTTTCTTGCTGGCTGACTTCTTTTCGGATTTTTTCGCAGCGCCACCGGTGTTCTTTGCCGACGCGGTCTTTTTACCACTGGCAGATTTTGTTGAACTGCTATCGCTAGCGCTGGACTGGTTATTTCCATTCCCGGTATCCGCAGCCGGCTCATCGTCATCCTCATCATCCAGCGATGGAAAGTCCGCGAAAGGAAATGGCTTGGCATGGGAGTTGTACGTCAGAAACTGCAGAATCTGCGACACGTATTGGCCGATGGCCCGGCCGAACCTGCGTAAATTGGTGTTACTTGACCCGGCGAACATCACGAACAGCGCCTGGACCACCATCATCACCAACACGATCGGTGCGATGATCATGTACAGCACGATTGCGAAACCTACCATGAACAGGATTCTGATCCACGTCGAAGGTTCACGCAGATTATCGACAATATCATCCATATCCTCTGACATAGCTACTCCTCCAGTAATCGTTTCTCGTCGCGGGCAGCAAACTCTACATCAAGTGCCTGTTCGCCCAGCATGAGCGAAGCGATGATGTTCTCGATTGACTGCTGCTCGTAAATAATTTGATAAAGCCCGGTTGCCAGCGGCATGTAGACTCCCAGCGCCTCGGCCTTCTCTTTGACCTGCTTGACGGTGTTCACGCCTTCCGCCACCTGCCCTACTTCTTTGATTGCCGCGTCGATTGACTTGCCGGCACCCAAGGCCAGGCCGATACGGTAGTTGCGGCTCAGTGGCGTTGAGCAGGTGACCACCAGGTCGCCCACTCCGGCCAGCCCGAGGAAGGTCATCGGGTCGGCGCCCAGTTCCCGGCCAAAGCGCGCCATTTCAGTCAGGCTCCGCGTCACCAGCATGCTGTTGGTGTTATACCCCATGCCCAGGGCAGCAGCCATGCCGGCAATAATGGCATAGATATTCTTCAGCGAGCCACCCAGCTCCACGCCGAACATGTCATCGTTGCTATAAACCCGGAAGTACTGTGACTTGAGAATGTCCTTGATCCGGCTGCGTACCTGCTCATGTGGGCTGGCTATCACCGTGCCGGTCAGGTTCTTGGCGGCGATTTCCTTGGCCAGGTTGGGCCCACTCAACACCCCTACCTGGGCTCCGGGCGCCTCTTCCATCAGGATCTGGCTCATAAAATGAAACGTGCCCGACTCGATACCCTTGGTGGTACTGATCAACATGACATCGTCAGTGGTGCTTTCCAGCATGGCTTGCACTACGGAGCGAAACGAGGAACTGGGCACCGCGACGAAAATGACTTCCGCGCCGGACACCGCACTGCTCATGTCGTGGTTGGCCACCACGCGCTCGTGCAGTTGGTAGCCGGGCAGATAACCGGCGTTTTCATGACTGCTATTGATGGCTGCGGCGACTTCTGCGCTGCGCATCCAGAAACTGACATCGTGCCCGTTCTCGGCAATGATATTGGCGATGACAGTGCCGAAACTACCACCGCCGAGGACGGCAATTTTACTCACGGGCAGCGATACTCCACGTTAAGGGGTTGCAGGATCTGGGGATTCCGTTGCGGATCGGTCATGACGGACGGTTGGCCCGATCGGGCCCGGCGGATGATGCTTGTTTGCGGCATACAATCACAGTTAACGGCCATTCTACCTTTTTTTCCACCCCATCCGGCCATGCCGCTGCCAGTTCAGGCTGTATGAGCGCCACCGGATCCGCCTGCCGTTCACGCCGGTAGCGCTGCGCTGCGGACCAGGAATAAAGATAGGCCTCGAACTGGGCTCGCTGCCAGCCAAGGCGCATCCTGAACTGCGGAACGTCCAGCCGGGAAAATGGAAACTTGATACCCTGATAGCGCGTCTCCACCAGTCGTCGCTCGACCGGCCAGTAGTCGCCCAGCACATCGCTATACAGATGCATGGTGAGCGCATCCACCGCCGCATCGACCTGGCAGAAATCATAGCTCCATACGGCCAACACGCCAGCGCTGCTCAGGACCCGGTCACATTCGCTAAAAAATCGATCAATATCAAACCAGTGCAGCGCCTGGGCCACTGTAACCAGATCGGTACTATTGGCGACAAGCGGTACCGACTCGGCGGAAGCTACGCATAAATTGATCCTGTCTGCCGGTTTTGCGGCAGCCAGCTGATCGGCGCTGGCATCGCTGGCCAGTACGTTGGCAAAGTACCCGGCCAGGCTGTGTGCGGCCTGGCCGTTTCCAGTAGCACAATCCCAGGCCAGGCGATGCTGCTGACAAAGCCCCGACAGACACTTGAACAGCGCATCCGGATAGCCTGGGCGGGCATTGGCGTAGGCCTGGGCATGGCCGGAAAAATAGTCTTTGAAGGTCATTCGAGGCCATCCTCACAAGAGGTTCCTGAACGCCACGGCGGCGCAACTGCGCGGAAAATGCGAAACGGGCGCTGGTACGCCCCTAGGGAACCTCTGACCAATTCTACCGATGCTCTGGCCTCCAGACGAGATCACTGGCGAGGCGCCTTGCCGCCGGCATGCGTCGGCCTGTCAAGGCGAGGCAACGAAGCCAGTGGGCTCGTCTGGAGGCCCCTTCGGGCGGGGCCTGTCGGAGGCCACTGCGTCGTTGTCCCGCTTGGCAAAGGATTGGCCATTCCCTGCGCGTGACGCCTGGCAGTAACGCCCGACAGACTCCCGCAGAGCACCGGTAGAATTAGTCAGAGGTTCCCTAGATCAGGGTGGACGCGTTCGCCACCAGATTCATCAGCGGTGCAGGATAAACACCCAGCACCAGAATCAACAGAAAAACCAGGGCCAGCACCACATAAGAGCTCAGGCTTTCGATGCCCGCCACTCGGTAGGCGGAGTGCTCCTTGGCTGGCATGCACATGCGGTAGACAATTCGCAGGTAATAATACAGGCCGATACCGCTACCCAGCACCATGGCCAGCAGCAACATCCAGAGCCCCGCGTCCACGGCGGCATAAAACAGATAGAACTTACCGATAAAACCAACCGTCAGCGGGATACCGGCCAGTGACAGCAGCGTGGCTGTAAATAATGCAGCGAGCCAGGGCGCACGCCAAAACAGTCCGCGGTAGTCGTGAATTACATCAAATTCCTTTTCGCTGCTGGAAATGGTTGCAGCGATGCCAAACGCGCCAAGTGTCATTATTGAATAGGCAAGCAGGTAAAAACTCACCGCTTCGACCGCGATCGTATCCTGCGCATAAGCAGTGGCCACGACTGCAACCAGCACGTAGCCCATGTGCGCAATGGAGGAATAGGCAAGAATGCGTTTCAGATTGGCCTGCAGCAGAGCCAGCAGATTGCCGCCCAGAATAGACGCCGCGGCCAGCAGACTGAGTACTCCGGCAACCGCCTCATGTGCCAGGGCATCACTGCTGACCAGCCAGCGCAGTAGCACCACAAACACGGCTACCTTGCCCAGGGTGGCCAGGTAGGAGGTCGCCGGTAAGGGCGCACCTTCATACACATCAGGAGTCCAGACATGAAACGGTGCCAGCGACAGCTTGAAGGCCATTCCCACGGTCAGTAACAGCGCCGCCATGACCGAGAATCCAGCGCTGAATTCGGCGTTGTCGACAAGGCTGGCAAAGGACAGCGAACCGGTCTGCGCGTAGATCAGGGCTATACCAAACAGCAAAATGGCTGACGCCGCGGCAGACAGCACCAGGTACTTGATCGCCGCCTCCAGTGGATACTTGGCGACATTCTTGGTGTGCAAGGGATAAGCCACCATACCGTAAAGCGACATGCTCAACGTTTCCAGGCCCAGCACCAGGGAGACAAAGTGGCTACTGCTCACCATGACGATGGCGCCAATAGTCGCCAGTCCCAGCAGCAGGTAGTACTCCTCACGATGATCGTTCAGGTCGAAAAAGTAGGCAAAGCTGAAGATCGCTATCGCCGCCGCCACCAGACAACTCAGCACGGTAAACAGCAGACTGTACTGGTCGATGACCATCAGCGGAGTGACCTGCTGGTTAGTATCGGGCATCAGCAGCAGCGCGGCGATCGCCGACACTATAAGTCCGACAATGGTAATGGTGGCGCTGATCACATAGTTGCGGCGCGCCGCCACCGCCAGCATGGTCACTACCACGGTGGTCGTTGCCAGGATAAGTGGCAACAGGGGTATCAGGTCAGCCAGGGTCATGTTCATCTCAGCCATCTCAGAACTGCCCCGCTATATCAGTCAGTGTGGCGCTGTACTCCAGCAGTCCGGCAAGTACCGGCTGGGAGAGCGATAAAAATGACTGGGGATACATACCCATCCACACCAGACCCAGCATCATGGCAATAAAAAATGTCATTTCGCGCCGGTTAAGATCGGTGAGATGGTCAGATTCAAATTTGTCGGCGTGATACTCACCATGGAATACCTGCTGGATAACCCACAGGGAGTACACCGAGGCCAGCACCAGGCCGATCGCGGCAAACACGGTAGCAACGATGTTGGCCTGGAAGGCGCCCAGCAGCGCAAGAAACTCGCCAATGAAATTGCCAAGCCCGGGCATACCCAGGGCCGCCACGGAGAAGAACAGGGCCACCGTTGCCATGCGTGGCACCTGGCGCCAGAAGCCACTCATATCCGGCATGTGCCGGGTGTGAATACGGTGTTGCAGGCCGCCGGCCAGCATAAATAACGCTGCCGCCGACAGGCCGTGCGCCAGCATGGTCATTACCGCCCCCTGCAGCGCCTGCTCGTTCCAGGCATACACTCCCAGGGTGACGAAGCCCATGTGGCTGACGCTGGTGTAGGCAATCAGGCGCTTGAGATCATCCTGGGCGAACGCCACCTTGGCGCAGTAAAGAATACTGAAGGCCGCCAGGGTCATGGCCACCGGCGCGAAACTCATGGACGCATCCGGAAACAGCGGCACTGCAAAACGGATCAGGCCATAGGCACCGGTCTTGAGCAAAATGCCAGCCAGAATCACGCTGCCAGCGGTGGGTGCCTGGCTGTGGGCATCCGGCAGCCAGGAGTGAAACGGCACACTGGGCAGCTTGGTAGTAAAGGCAATAAAGAAACCGAGCATGACCCACATTTCTATTGAGCCACTGAATGTCACCGCCAGCAGGTCCTGGTAGCGAAAACTGATGTCCCCGAACTGTACGAAGTGGAAGTATGCCAGAACCAGGATCGACACCAGCATCAACAGGCCACTGACCTGGGTGAAGATAAAGAACTTCATCGCGGCGTAGTTCTTGTTCTCATGTCCCCAGATGGCAATGATGAAATACATGGGAATCAGCATGACTTCCCAGAAAAAGAAGAACAGGAACAAATCCAGCGCCAGGAACACACCGAGTACGCCAGCCAGGGTCCAGAGCAGGTTGAAATAGAAGAAACCGGGGCGCTCCTTGATTTCATCCCAGGCGCTGGCCACGGCAATGACGCCGAGAAACCCGGTCAACAGCAGCAGCAACAAACTCAGCCCATCGACCGCCAGGTAGAAGGAAATACCAAAGCGCGGCAACCACGGCACATCAACCGCCGCCAGCCAGCCCCCGGCATCGGGTTCGGCACCCAGCAGGAACAGCATTACCAGCAAGGTCAGCAGGACACTGCCCATGGCCACAGCCCGGGGCAGATGTGGATCGAGAGACTCCGCCAGCCAGGCCAGCACGCCCCCAACAAACAACAAACTGATGAGCAGTACGAGAATCACAGTACTACCCCCAGGGAAATAACAATAACCAGGCCAATCGCAATACTCAGGGCGTACCAGCGCAGATAGCCGGTTTGTGCCCGCACCACCAGAGAGTTACCAGCCCGGGTGAGTTCCACCAGCATGGCATAGCACCAGTCGATGAAATCCTTGCGGTTGAGTCTTGCCAGCCAGATAAAGGGATTAACGAACAGGGTGTTGTAGAGCCGATCCATACCCCATCCGGAATACCAGAAACGGTGCAGGGACTGAGCAAGGGAGCTGTGCATCAGCTTCTCAATAGACAGGGTCCGTGAGCCATAAAACAGATAACTGATGGCAATACCCAGCAGTGGCACCGCAATCATAAAGCCGTGCACCAGAGCACTGACATGATGCTCCTCGTGTTCGGCGCCATGATTGAATACGGCATCAACAGGGATGCTGATAAAGCCGCCCAGCAGGGATAGCACCATCAACACAAACAGTGGGCCGGCCATATTCCAGCCGGCTTCCTCGCGCTCGTTGTCATGACCTCGGCTCGCACCGAAAAACACCACGAACACCAGCCGGAAACTGTAGATACCGGTGAAGAATGCGCCGATCACGCCGCCCAGCCACAGCCAGGTGCCAACGCCTTCCAGCTCCAGGGCGGCCAGCAATATTTCATCCTTGCTGAAGTAGCCCGAGGTAAAGGGAAACGCCGCCAGGGCGAGACTGCCAATCAGGAACGACAGGAAAGCCACCGGCAGCTGCTTGCGCTTGCCGCCCATCTTGAAGATATCGTGCTCATGATGAAGGCTGAAAATGACCGTACCGGCACCAAGAAACAGCAGCGCCTTGAAAAATGCGTGGGTCATCAGGTGAAAGATGGATGCCGACCAGGCCCCTACACCCAGACCGAGGAACATGTAGCCGATCTGACTGATCGTGGAATAGGCCAGGATTCGTTTGATGTCATGCTGGGTCATGGCGGTGAAGCCTGCCATCAGCAGCGTTGCCAGACCGATCCAGGCCACCAGCTCCTGTACCGAAGGCGCCAGTTCGAACAGGATGTGTGTCCGCGCGATCAGGTACACACCGGCGGTCACCATGGTGGCCGCGTGAATCAGGGCGCTGATTGGGGTTGGGCCAGCCATGGCGTCCGGCAGCCAGGTCTGCAGCGGTAGCTGCGCCGATTTGCCCACCGCACCGCCCAGTAACAACAGTGAGGCCGCCACCGCCAGGCCGGATCCTACCGCCCACTGCGCTTCGGCCGCGTGCAGCATGTCCTGGATATTCAGGGTGCCCAGTTGCGCAAACAGCAGGAACAGCCCCAGGGCCATTGAGGTATCGCCCACCCGGGTAACCACAAAGGCCTTGCGCGCCGCATAGCCGTTCGCGGAGTTCTCATACCAGAAGCCAATCAGCAGGTAGCTGCACAGGCCGACGCCTTCCCAGCCCAGATACAGCAGCACCAGATTGTCCGCCATGACCAGCATCAGCATGGACGCCACGAACAGGTTCATATAGGCAAAGAACCGGCTGTAGCTGGGGTCGTCAATCATGAAACCGGTGGAATAAAGATGAATCAGAAAGCCGACCCCGGTAATGATCAGCATCATCACCACCGTCAGGCCGTCAATATAGAAACTGAATCCGGGATTGAATGCCCCTACCGACATCCAGGTCCAGAGATGCTGGGTAAAATAGTCTTCGCCACTGCCCAGGAAACTTGCGGCGGCACTGGCAGCCACCAGAAACGACAAGCCCACCGAGCCCGCGCCGATAATTGCCACGCTGCGCTTGCCCAGCTTGCCGGCAGTCAGCACCAGACTGAGAAAACCCAACAGGGGAAACGTAGGCAGTAACCAGATCTGCTCAAGCATCGCTCTGGCCCCTCACCCTTTCATGTCGCTCAGCACGTCGATATCGACAGTGCTGTAGCGCCGGTAGAGTTGAATAATGAGACCCAGGCCCACCGCCACTTCGGCGGCCGCCAGCGTCAGGATCATAAGGAACATGACCTGTCCGTGCGGCTGCCCCCAGTAGGCACCGGCCACAATAAAGGCCAGGCCGCAGGCATTGAGCATGATTTCCAGTGACATCAGCACGAAAACCACGTTGCGACGGGTGAGAACGCCTGCCAGGCCAATCACAAACAAAATGGCGGCGAGGATCAGTCCATGTTCCAGTGGTATTGCTTCCACTATTTATTCCTGTGTCCTTGTTGTTTTTTTCATGTTCCAGTTGCTGATGGGTCAGCGCTACTTCTTGGCCAGATGATAGGCCGACACCAGTCCAGCCAATAGAAGTATCGAAGCCAGTTCCACCGCCAGCACATAGGGCCCGAATAGCAAGGCACTGACCTCCAGCACGCCCACTTCGGATGGCGCAATCACCTGCTCCACGTCACGCAGCACATTAATCAGCTGCGCCAGCAGCACGGCCGCGAGAACGGACGGCCATAGCCAACCGCTCCCCTGCAGCCAGCTTCGCTCCTGATCGCGACTGTGTTGCCCGAGGTTGAGCATCATGATCACAAACAGGAACAGCACCATGATGGCGCCGGCGTAGACGATAGCTTCCAGCACCGCGGCAAACGGTGCGCCGAGTGCAAAAAACACCACCGCCACTGCCAGCAGCGATAGAATCAGATAAATCAGGGCGTGGACAATATTGGTCTGCAACACCACGGCGATGGTGGCGATGATGGCGACAATCGCGGCGATGTAAAATAACAGCGTCATGGCAGCAGGCTCTTGATATCCACGGGTTTCTCTTCGTTCAGCGCCTCACCCTTGTCCTTACCGGCAATGGTCATGCCCGCCACACGATAAAAATTGTAGTCGTGGTACTTGCCAGTGCCATCGATCAGCATATCTTCCTTTTCCCAGACCATATCCTGGCGCTTGTATTCCGCCATCTCGAAATCCGGGGTCAGCTGGATAGCGTGCGTGGGACAGGCTTCTTCGCAGAATCCGCACATGATGCAGCGCGAGAAATTTATCCGGAAAAACTCCGGGTACCAGCGGCCATCGTCCTTCTCCGCTTTCTGCAGGGCGATACAGTCTACCGGACAGGCCACGGCACAGAGATTACAGGCAACACAGCGCTCTTCGCCATCGGGATCACGACTCAGGATAATGCGTCCACGCCAGCGCGGGAACATGTAGGGCTCCTGTTCCGGGTACTGGACCGTGTCGGCCTTGACAAAAATATGGCTGAATACGCGCCACAGGGTGACCACCTGACTGGTCAGCGTATCCTTGATTAACGTCAGCATAACAACTCCCGGGCAGCAAGCTCCCCGTGTAGTCTGAATGTCTTGTAAAAGTTTCCAGGCATTTTTTTCATCTACTCAGGCGCTCAGGATAAGGACACCTGTCACCAATAAATTCAACAGCGACAGCGGCAACAGAAACAGCCAGCCGTAACTCATCAGTTGATCATAGCGGGGTCTGGGGATCGCCGCGCGCAGCAAAATAAAGAACGCGATAAACACCGACGCCTTGAGCGCAAACCAGACCACCGGCGGTAGAAAACCGGGGCCCATCCAGCCGCCAAAGAACAGCACGGTAATGAGCGATGAAATTAACACCAGGCCCAGGTACTCACCGACAAAAAACATACCGAATTTCATGCCCGAATATTCAGTGTGATAGCCGGCGCAGATTTCCTGCTCGGCCTCCGGAATATCGAACGGCAGGCGATGACTCTCTGCCACTCCGGCGATCAGGAAAATCACAAAGCCGACGAACTGGGGGATCACAAACCACATGCCTTCCTGGGCCGCAACAATCTCGCGCAGGTTAAAGCTGCCGGACAGCGCCACTACACCCAGCAGCGAGATGCCCATAAACACTTCATAGCTCACCATCTGTGCGGCCGCTCGCAGTGAACCCAGCAAGGCGTATTTATTGTCCGAGGACAGCCCGCCAAGCATCACGCTGTAGGCTCCCAATGACGCCATGGCCAGGACAAACAAAATGCCAATATTGCTGTCGACCACACCGATATTCGGTGCAAACGGGATAACCGCGAAGCTGAGCAGCACCACGGTCATGATAATGGCCGGCGCCAGAATGAAACTGAAGCGGTCGGCGAAATTGGGCGTCCAGTCTTCCTTGGTAAAGATCTTGATCATGTCCGCCACCACCTGGAAGATACCGAACGGCCCGACCCGATTGGGCCCGAGGCGCTCCTGCCAGAAACCCAGTAAGCGGCGTTCTACCCAGATCAACATGGCGGCTACGCCGATAACGGTGCCAAGAATCAGGCCAATGGTCAGCGGTGCGCCTATTTCCAGCATGCTCAGTACCCCTCCTCGTGCAGATCGCTGACAATCAGACCGGCAATGCCGCGCTGCAGCTCTGCTTCGGATTTGCTGAGTGACAAGGTTGATCCCAGGTCATGGGGATTCAGTTCATCGCCACAGTACACCGCCACCGTACCGGGCTTGATCTGGTCACGAATGCAGGCCGCGGCAATCATCCCGTTGCCATTCAGGCTCAGGGCCTGGCCCTGATTTACGCCGAGAGTCTGCGCATCCCGGGGTGAAAGTCCAATGTAGGCGTCGGTCATACGTTGCCGAATCGCTGGAGACCGGGCGCTCAGTTCTTCACTGCCAAAAATCTGGTAGGCAAGGTTCACTTCCAGGCCATCGTCTTCGGCCGGGTCAATCTCGGGCGGAAAAAACGCTGCCGGCGACTGCTTGTCAGTCAATAGCAACTCACCGCAATGCTCCTGCTTGAGGTGACCGTTGATCTCTTCCTGAAACTTGCTGATCGACTGGTTGGAGTTCCAGCCTGGCGACCAGCTGGCGCCCAGCACGCTGGAATCCTTCAGGGGAGACAGGCCTTCCATGGAGAACGACAGCACCGATTCATCGTCCACTGCCTGCTTCGGCTCATGCACGTTCACATTAGCGAGCATGGCGGTACGTCCACTGTAGCGATGCGATTGACGTGGCACCTTCATTCCCGCTACCAACTGACTGAGATCGGGCAACAAGTCGTCCAGACGGTCAAACACCTTCAGCTGTTCAGCACACTGGTCCACGAGCTGGTCAATTTTCATGTCTGGCTCAGCCGTCAGCCAGCGCCAGGCAGGTTGCGCGGCACTGCTGTTGCGGTACACCTGAAAACTTAACTGGGCACGGCCTTCATAATTCACATAAGTGGATTCCTGCTCGGCAAACGCCGTTGCGGGAAGCACATAGTCCGCCTTGGCGGTGGTTGCCGTTGGCAACTGGTCAATCACCAGCAGTGATTCCAGCTTGGCCAGCGCGTCATTCACACGTGCTGTGGGCGCGCGGCGATACAAGTCGTTTTCCACAACAATGGCACGCTTCACCTGGCCAGACTCGATGGCTTCGAGCGCGGCATCGATACTGTTGTCCGGACTGGCCAGCAGGCTCAAGCCAATGCTGTTCACCTCCGGAGTAAGCAGGCAGATATCCACGGGCACCTCGCCGCGCTTGCGCAGCGCTCTGGCAATATTCGCGGCGGCTTTTACCAGGGCCTCACTGCCGCTGCTGCTGCCGGCAATAATCAGTGGCCGCTTGGCATTGGCAAACAAACTGGCAATTGCCCGGGCTGCTGTTTGCAACTCTTCAGGCAGGTTGCTGGCGGGTGCTTCGTCGTGCAGGGCATTGGCCACCGAGAATGCGGCCTGCGCCAGTTCCCGTTGACCGGCAACCAGGCGCTCGGTGGCCACATCGTCCAGCCGCGTGGCATGGGTGTGCAGAATTGCCAGCGGGCTGCGCTCATGCTGGGCTAACTCCCGCACGGCCGCATCCTGCCAGGTGGGGATGTTATTGGCCTCAGCCAGCTGCCGGGCCTTGTTGTGCACCGCCTGGCGGACCGCCAGCGCTACCCGGGGTGCCACGTTGGTAACGTCTTCGCCGAGAATCAGCACTGCGTCGCACTGCTCAATGTCACGGATACTGGCTACATGAAAATCCTGGTCACGATTCAACTGCAGAATGAGTTGATTGATTGCCTGCTCGGCGGCGCTGACACCGGCGTAAAAGCGGTTGTCCCCCACCAGCGTGCGCAGCGCGAAGTTATTTTCGTTGCTGGCCCGTGGCGAGCCAATCCCGATTGCTCCCTGCGCGGCAAATTCCTGAACGAGCTGTCGTCCCTGTTCCACGCTCAGTGACGTCGCTTCCCCGTCCTGTTGCTGAACCGCCTCCTGGAAGCGCTCCTTGCTGTTAATGTGCTCAAAACCGAAGCGCCCGCGATCACAAATAAAGTAGCCATTGATCTCATGATTGTAGCGATTGACGATGCGGCGCAGACTCCCGTACCGCTCGCCCGGGGTAGTATTGCATCCCACCGAACAACCGGTACAAACACTGGGCGCGGTCTGCAGATCCCACTTGCGTGTGTAATGATCGCTGAATACCTGGTCGGTAAACACGCCGGTAGGACACACCTCCACCAGATTGCCGCTAAATTCGCTTTCCAGCGTGCCTTCCTGGTGACGACCAAAATAGACATGGTTGTGAGAGGCCATGGCTGCAAGGTCGGTACCACCGGCATAGTCATCGTAATAGCGAACACAGCGATAGCAGGCGATACAGCGGTTCATCTCATGATTGATGAACGGACCCAGATACTGGTTGTGGTGTGTGCGTTTTTTCTTGTCGTAGCGACGGTAGTTGTGACCGGACATCAGGGTCATGTCCTGAAGATGGCACTCGCCGCCTTCCTCACACACCGGACAGTCGTGGGGGTGATTGATCATCAGGCTCTCGATGACGCGTTCGCGCATCTGTACCGCCTGGGGATCCTTGATAGAGACAATGCTGCCGTCCGCAGCGGGCGTCATGCAGGCCATCACCAGCATGCCCTGCTCGTCATCGGCATTCTTGTACTGTTTCACTGCGCACTGGCGACAGGCACCCACTGAACCCATACAGGGGTGCCAGCAGAAATACGGCAGGTCGAGTCCCTGCGAGAGACATTCCTGCAGCAGATTGTTGCCTGCGTCTACTTCATACTCGACGCCGTCAACAACGATTTTAGCCATGCTCTACTCTCTCAATACTTACAATTCTGTCAATTTGACTCGCGCGGCAATCGCCAGTCGGCGAGTTCCGCAGTCACTCAGTGCTGGTAGGGACACCGGGCTTCACTGATATGTCGTTTGAAATCGTCTTCGAAATACTTCAATCCACTGCCCAAAGGCGCTGTCGCGCCGGGAGCCAGTGCACAAAATGTTTTACCAGGCCCCATGTAGTCAACATGATCCAGCAAAATCTGCAGATCTTTCTCCTGACCAAGCCCTGCTTCCAACTCGCGAAAAATAGTATCAACCCAGGGCAGCCCGTCGCGACAGGGTGTGCAGAAGCCGCAGGATTCGTGCGAGAAAAATGTCATCAGGTTGCCGATCATGCCCACCGGACAGGTCTTGTCATCAAGCACAATCATGGTACCGGTGGCCAGGCGACTGCCGGCCTTGCCGATATCCTCATAGTCCAGATTCAGGTCCAGATGTTCCGGCAGCATGAAATCGGTGGACCCGCCGCCGGGCAGGAATCCCTTGAGCTGCAGCCCGTCACGCATGCCCCCGGCCTTGTCTTCAAACAGCTCGCGGATCGGGGTGCCCAGCGGCAGCTCCCAACAGCCCGGGTTGTTTACCTTGCCGCTTACGCCGAACAGCTTGGTGCCGTGATCGATTCCGCGGGTCAGCGAGTGATACCAGTCCACGCCATAACCAAGAATGCCGGGAAGATTGCACAGGGTCTCGACATTATTCACGATGGTCGGCTTACCCCACAGGCCACTGACCTGGGGAAAGGGCGGTTTGGCACGCGGATTGGCACGTTTGCCTTCCAATGCGTTAAGCAGCGCAGTTTCCTCACCGCAGATATAGCGGCCGGCGCTGGTGTGCATGATAATTTCCAGATCAAAGCCGGTGTCGAGAATATTGCTGCCCAGATAACCTTTGTCTTTGGCTTCGGCGACGGCTTTGCGCAGCGCTTTTTCCGCCGCGACGTATTCACCGCGCAGGAAAATATAGGCAACGCTGGCGCCGATTGCGTAGGCGCCAATAATCATGCCCTCGATGAGCAGGTGCGGATCCCCCTCCATTAGCAGCCGGTCCTTGAACGTACCCGGCTCCATCTCGTCGGCATTCACCACCAGGTATTTCTGGCGCGGCGAATCGTCGCCGCGGGGCACAAAACTCCACTTCAAACCGGTTGGGAAACCGGCTCCGCCGCGCCCTTTGAGGCCCGATTCCTTGACCTTTTCCAGGACATCATCGGCGCTCAGGCCGGCAGCAATATTACGCAGACTCTGGTAGCCGTCAGCCGCCTCATAGGCGTTGATGTCCAGGGGTGGCCGGGACATGTCGATGTTTTTGGTCAGCGGATTATTGACCACTCAGGACTCCTCCCGCTGATAGTTCGCGATAATCTCGTCGATTTTTTCCGGTGTCAGCTTGCGGTGCAAATCATCACCCACCATCATTACCGGCGCATTGTCGCAATCGCCAAGGCACGGCACCGGTATCAGGGTATATTCGTCATCACCTGTGGTTTGCCCGTAGTCGACACCCAGCGTGTCCTTGATGTGCGAGCGGATCGAATCACAACCCATAATCCAGCAGCTTACGCTGCGACAGAACAGGATGACTTTTTTACCAACCGGCTGGCGATAGACCAGGTTAAAAAACGTGGCCACCCCTTCCAGGTCCGCCACTGGAATATCCAGGTAGCGAGCGATTCCCAGCAGACTCTCGTCGGATACCCAGCCCTGGTGCTTCTGCACGATCTTCAGCGCTTCCAGGCCCACGGCTTTCTTGTCCGGATAGAGCGTCATCTCGTGCTCGATCTCGGCGATCTCGGCGTCGTTCAGCTTACGCGGCCGGGTCACGTTGCTGGCTATCATGCTGTTGCTGGCTGTCATTTCACTCATCGGTCTACATCTGCCATAACGAAATCAATACTGGCGATAATGGCAATCAGGTCGGGCACCATGAACCCCCGGCTGATTTCGGGAATCATCTGCAGGTGTGCAAACGAGGGGGTACGAATCCGCGTGCGGTACGAGGTAGTGCTGCCGTCGCTCACCAGGTAATAACTGTTAATGCCTTTGGTGGCTTCAATCGCCACGCTGACTTCATTGGGGGGAATCACCGGCCCCCAGCTCACGCTCAGGAAGTGGTTAATCAGGGTTTCAATATCGTGCAGCGATTCCTTGCGTCGCGGCGGCGTGGTCAGCGGGTGATCGGCCTTGTGGTCGCCTTCCGGCATATTGTCCAGACACTGCTTGATGATACGCAGACTCTGCCGCATTTCCTCGACTCGCACCGCGCAGCGGTCATAGCAGTCGCCGTTCACCGCAATTGGCACATCAAAGTCAAAATTCTCATAGCCTGAATAGGGTCGCTGCTTGCGGAAATCCCACTCCAGGCCAGTGGCACGCAGCCCACCGCCGGTTACCCCCCAGTCCAGCGCTTCGCTGGTGTTGTAGGCACCCACACCCTGGGTACGTCGCTTCACGATCCCGTTGTTCATCACCATGCTGTCGTATTCATCGAGTCTCGGCGGCATGAACTCCAAAAGCTCGCGGACCCGGGTATCCCAGCCCTTCGGCAGGTCCTGCGCCACACCACCGATACGGAACCAGCCCGGATGCATGCGCGCACCACAAATGGATTCAATGATGTTAAATATCCGCTCGCGCTCTACAAACATGTAAAAAATAGGCGACAGTTGTCCCACATCCTGGGCAAACGTGCCGTAGAACAGCAGGTGGCTGCAAATCCGGAACATCTCAGCCAGCATGACGCGGATAGTCTGCGCCCGCGCCGGTACGGTAATACCGGCCATTTTCTCAACTGCCATAACGTAAGGCAGGTTGTTCATCACCCCGCCGAGATAATCGATGCGATCGGTATAGGGGATATAGGTGTGCCAGGACTGGCGCTCCCCCATTTTTTCGGCGCCGCGATGGTGATAGCCGATATCGGGCACCGCATCCACCAGGATTTCGCCGTCCAGCTGCAGGGCGATACGAAAGGCGCCATGCACACTGGGGTGGTTGGGGCCGAGGTTCAGAAACATGAACTCTGAGTTTTCCGACTTGCGCTGCATGCCCCACTCTTCCGGCTTGAACTTCAGCGCTTCCTGTTCGAAGGCTTCCTGGTCGTCGTCAAGTGAGTACGGCTCCATCTCGGTTGCCCGTGCCGGATGTTCCTTGCGCAGGGCGTGGCCTTCCCAGGTCGGTGGCAGCACCAGGCGATAGAGACTGGGATGGCCCTCAAACCGGATGCCGAACATGTCCCAGGTTTCACGCTCATACCAGTTGGCGTTGGGCCAGATATCGATCACCGTGGGCAGCTGGAGATCGGCATCCATCAGCGCCACCTTGACGCGCACGTCACAGTTGCCAGAAAACGACATCAGCTGGTACACCACGGTGAATTCACTGGCGGGTTGAGCGCCGCGATGAACGCGCACCCGCTCGTCGATGGCCGTCAAATCAAACAGCATCTCAAAGGCTGGCGACGCTTCTTCGTGCAGGTAACGCAACACGGCCTTGGCATCCGCCCGGTCTACCCACACCGTGGGCATGCCCTCGGCGGTATCCTGCTCGGCGAGAATCTGGCCAGCGAACCGCTCCCGCAACTGGGCAATAAGCCCGTTATTGGTCTGCTGTTCTGCGCTGTTGGTGGCTACCTGAATCATTGAATATTGCTATCTGGACTACTTTTTCATGGTCTTGCGTTAATAATGCTGCGGGCCTGATGTCACTGTTTACCCGACTCTAAATGCGACTGCCAGTCGCGGTCACCATCACACATCATCCGGCGAACGCAGTTCCCGCGCGGCAATGCGATCAGGACGGCGCACATCACGCTGCACGGGAGTAGGTTCTTTCTGGATCACGCCCTGGTCGTTGATTACCCAGCTCAGCGGTCGCCGCTCGCGCCCGATCTCCTCCTGCAGCAATATCAAGCCCTGCAGCAGCGCTTCCGGTCGCGGTGGACAACCGGACACATAAACGTCCACAGGCAGGAACTTGTCCACACCCTGGACGACTGAATAGATGTCGTACATGCCGCCGGAATTGGCGCAGGACCCCATGGAAATGACCCATTTGGGCTCCAGCAGTTGGTCATACAACAAGCGCACTACCGGCGCCATCTTGCGAAACACTGTGCCGGCAATAACGATCATGTCTGCCTGTCGGGGTGTACCCCGAATCACCTCAGCACCAAAGCGGGCCAGGTCATGACGACTGGTAAAGGCTGTGGCCATTTCCACATAGCAGCAGGAAAGACCGAAGTTAAAGGGCCAGATAGAATTCTTTCGACCCCAGGAAACCATGTCTTCAAGCTTCGCCATCATCACGTTGCGACGAATAAAATCATCGACATTATCACCCCCAGGCTGCGGCGACTTGGACTCATTGACCGACTGCAACTGCCAACTCATAAAGAGAATTCCTTCTTGTTAACGACACCACCCGGCCCCGACATGGTCTTGAGTTCACGCCGCTGGGTCTGGGTACGCCAGTCCAGGGCTCCGATGCGCCACAGGTAAAACAGGGCGACCAGCAGGATAAAGATAAACACGCTGATCTCGATAAAACCGGGCCAGCCTGCCTGACGCACCGCCACCGCCCAGGCGAACAGAAACACGACCTCAAGATCGAAGATAATGAACAGGATGGCAGTGAGGTAGAAATGGACTGAAATACGGAATTGAGCGCTGCCGACCGAGATGATGCCGGACTCGAATGGGGTCTGGGTATAAAGCCGCTTGGTTTTCTGCCCGAGAAAAAATGACAGACCAAGCATGGTCACTACCACGGCTAATACCAGCGCGGTATAGAACAGGAAGGGCGTGAGCCCATCAAAAACTGCCTGTGCTGTCTCCAAGATCGACTCCAGATATTCTGGTTCGCTTACATGGCAGGCCTGGCATTCTATGTCTGAGGAACAATACGCGTTCTCTGGCCTTGATGAGAACGCAAGCGCTCAATCAGGCGACTACAGAATCTGGCAAACCCTCTCCACAAAAACGTCCTAGATTACTCACCCTAAATCATACTTCCACAACAGGCGTGATACCGGGCTGCGGAATAACTCCGTGCCTGGTAATTCTGAAGCGCTTCCCTTAACCGAGCCCATATTCGGCGCTCGCAGGAGTTAGTGACAACCGGAAAGAGTTGACTGAAGACCGCGTGAATAGTCGCTATCCACGTTTCTGGAGAAGTGTATAGAGCGGGCCCGATCAAATCTCGGTTGGCTCTGTCTTGAAGCTTGTCGCAAGCTGCCAGGGGTTGTGTTTCACTTCCCATCGGGTACTTCCACACTGCGCTGTGAGCCCGAATCCGGCAGATGTCATGCAACGCTGCCTGCGGTTGTTCGGCGCTCATTATTCTTCTTATCTTGTTGCGTTACGACGTTTTGATTCTTGTTCGTGCCGGTTACAAATCCAGCCAGGCTGGGTCTGCACCAAGCCATGGCATAGTTACATGGAAACCACGGGCTTAGCAAGCCTTTTGTCCCCGTCAGGCAACCCTCAGAGCCAGCAATGGCGCGGCTTTTGACAACAAGGCTTCACAATATGCCAGGGCTTAACGCTGCTGCTGAATTTCCTTCCAGTTCTCGTAATATTCCAGGCTTACCATGTGGTTCAGGTTCTCCAGATCCTCGGTCGCCTGCTGCAGCGTCGCTTTCATCACATCGCCCACCGACACAATCCCGATGTACTCACCACCCTCCTCGATCAACAGGTGGCGAATTCGGCGACCGAGGAATTTGTCGTAGAGTTTGTAGGCGGGATCGTCCACGTTTGCAGAAATGAGATTGACACTCATATTGTCCCGCAGTCGCGCGGTCCTGGCATCGAATCCTTCCTCAAGCACGCGGAACATCAGGTCGCGCTCGGTCCAGATGCCGACGATCTTTTCATCCTCGACAATAACAATGGCGCCCACCTTGTTCTGGGTCATGACGGTCAGGGCCTGATACACGGTGGCATCGGAATTGACGGTCACCATGTGACCACCTTTTTCTTTGAGAATATCTCGGGCGGTTCTTTTCATTGTGCTTCTCCTGAGACAACACCGGATAGGGACCCGGGCCGGGGCTTGCTGGCCAGATACAGGCTTGTACTGTTTGGTTACCTGGCCGGTTAATCGCCTACAAGCTAACCCCGAATTTCCGGCATGGCAAGCGCTGGCTGGCCTCAGAAGACGCGATTGAGCCCGTCAAGTGCAGCCGTACGGTAGGCCTCGGCCATGGTGGGATAGTTGAAGGTGGTGTTGAGGAAATATTTCATGGTATTGGCCGCGCCGGGCTGGCGCATGATGGCCTGGCCGATGTGCACGATCTCCGATGCCTGGTCACCGAAACAGTGAATGCCAAGCAATTCCAGCGTGTCGAAATGAAAGATCAGTTTCAGCATTCCCACCTGTTCGCCGGTAATCTGTGCCCGGGCGGTGTTCTTGAAAAAGGCCTTGCCGACCTCGTAGGGGACCTTCTTCGCGGTGAGTTCCGCCTCGGTTTGTCCCAGAGTACTGATCTCCGGAATGGTATAAATACCAGTGGCCACCTCATCCACGGGATAGCACTGCTCCGGCGCGACGATGGCATTGCTCGCCGCCCGCCCCTGGTCGTAGGCAGCGCCAGCCAGCGCTGGCCAGCCGACTACATCGCCCGCTGCATAGATGTTTTCCACTGCGGTCTGGTAGTTTCGGTCTACAGCCAGCTGGCCGCGGCTGTTGGCTTCCAGCCCGATATTGGCGAGGCCAAGGTCTTCGGTGTTGCCAGCGCGGCCATTGGCCCATAACACGATATCGCTTTTGATCTTTTTGCCGGACTTCAGGTAGGTAATGATGTGATCGTCGTGATACTCGATCTTTTCATATTCCTCATTGTGACGAGACCTGACCCCCAGATCACGCAAGTGATAGGCGAGCGCATCGCTGATTTCTGTATCGAGAAAGGTCAACAGGCTATCGTTCGGATTGATCAACTCCACCTTGTAGCCCAGCCCACCGAAAATCGAGGCGTACTCACAACCGATCACTCCGGCGCCAATTACGGTTACCTTGCGCGGTGAGAAATCCAGCCCGAGTATCGTGTCACTGTCGAACATCAATGGATGGTCAAAGTCTACATCCGGTGGCCGGTAAGGCCGCGAGCCCGTGGCGATAATGAAATAGTCGGCGGTCAGCTTCCGGCGCTTGCCGATCAGCTTGACGGTATGACTATCGATGAACTCGGCGCGCCCCTTGATAATAGGCACATGATTGCGCTCGTAAAAATCCGTGCGCATGCGCACCTGCTCGTACTTGACCCGGTTCGCATGGGTCAGAATTTGCTGGAAACTCAGTTTTCTGGCATCACCAAAATCGCGAAACAGCGGATTGGTATTGAATACCATGACTTCTTTTACCGCATGACGCAGCGCTTTTGAGGGAATAGTCGCCCAGTGGGTGCAGCTGCCACCCACCTGGTCATGATCGCAGATCATCGCCACCGATTTGCCTTTCTTCCTGGCATTCATGGCCGCCGCTTCACCAGCCGGTCCGGAGCCGATGACGAGGATTTCAAAGTGATCTTTGGCAGCAGTGCCTGTGCTGCCTTTCTTGCGAGCGGGCTTTGCCTGTTTCGCTTTTGCGCCTGACTTTTTCACAGCCTGCTTTTTGACGCTCTTTTTGCCTTTTGTCCTGGTGTCAGCCATGACCTGTTAGCACTCCCTTCCTGATCACTGTTAACTCATTCGGTAATACACTCGGTATTACACCGGGTATAACACTGGGTAATACACCTGGTATCACTGGCTACCGGATTCGTCGCAGCGATCGCGGTCACCACCACATATTTCACAGTCGCCCATGCCTTCGATTTTGTTCAGCCCGCCGCAGGACCCCTGTACGGGTTTGCGCCCCATCAAAACGCCAACTGACATCATGGCGACGATCAGGGCCAGAACGATAAAAGTGACAAGTAAGGTAGCCATATCAATTACTCAGATAGTAGTCGAATTGTTCGGTATAAAAATCATTGAAGCCGGTAGCCGTCTTGCTGATGAAATAGGCTCCAAAGTCATGTTCTTCCGCGAGTTCACGCCCCTGCTCTGCACCGAGAATCATCAGTGCGGTAGCCAGGGCATCGGCCCGGGCTGCCGAGTCATCTACCACATAAACCGCAGCCAGATTGTGGCTAATGGGTCGACCGGTTCGCGGATCGATTTCGTGTGAATAACGTACCCCGTTTTCCTCGAAATAGTTCCGGTAGTCACCGGAACCGGCCACGGCCAAGGTATCACCGCGACTGAAGAATATCTCGTAGATGCGGGTTTGACTGACTTCCGGGGCCTCAATAGCGGGAATCCAGCTGTCGCCCCCGGGTTTCAGCCCCTTCATTTTCAGCTCACCGCCGATTTCCAGAAAATAAGCTTGCATCCCCAGGCTATCAAAGTATTCCCCCAGTTTGTCTACCGCATAGCCCTTGGCGATAGCACTGAGATCCACTTCAATGTCCCGCGTTCTGGTAACCCTGGCACTGGCGGCATCCACCTGCAAATACTGATGACCAACCCGTGTTGCCGCGGCGGCAATGGCGTCTTCACCAGGGACCCGTTCCGGCGCCTCACGGAGGTCGGGGCCAAAACCCCACAAATTTACCAACGGCCCAACCGTGACATCGAATGCACCGCCGGTCAGCGTGGCAATTTCTTCGGCCATCAGCAGCACATCTATCATCTCGGTGGAGACGGCAAATGGCTGGTTTACCGGATGGCGATTCAAGCGCGACAACTCCGAGTCCGCCGCATAGGTGGAAAAGATTTGCCGGTCCAGGCGTGCCAGCATGGCGTCAACGGTGTCGGAAATAGCCGCAGGGGTCTGCTCGCCGGGCACATCCACCAGCTGCAGGTCATAGGTGGTGCCCATGGTGTAGCCGGTCAGGCGCAATATTTCGCCATCACCCGGCCCGGACATAAATACAAATGCCACCAGAATGGCGACAAAGGATAGGGAGAATGCGTGACGCCGCAGAATCTCGGTCATGAGAATTCGTCTAGCGAGATGTTCTCATCCTCCACACCCAGATCCTTGAGCATTTTGATGACCGCCGCATTCATCATCGGCGGGCCACACATGTAGTATTCACAGTCCTCGGGAGCGGGATGATCTTTCAGGTAATTTTCCAGCACCACGTTGTGAATAAACCCGGTCATGCCGCTCCAGTTGTCTTCCGGCTGCGGGTCTGACAGCGCCACGTGCCACTCAAAATTATCGTTCTCGGCGGCCAGCTCGTCGTAGTCCTCGACGTAAAACATTTCCCGCAGACTCCGCGCGCCGTACCAGAAACTGATCTTGCGCCTGGACTTCAAGCGTCTGAGCTGATCAAAAATATGCGAACGCATCGGCGCCATTCCGGCACCGCCGCCGATGAACACCATCTCGTTCTCGGTTTCCTTGGCAAAGAATTCGCCAAACGGCCCGAACACCTTCACCTTGTCGCCGGGTTTGAGGTTGAACACATAGGACGACATTTTGCCCGGCGGGTAGTTGGTTCCCGGAGGCGGCGTGGCGATGCGAATATTGAATTTTATCAAGCCATATTCTTCCGGGTAGTTGGCCATGGAATAGGCGCGCACCGTGGTGTCGTTGACCTTGGACTTGATATCAAACAGGCCAAACTTTTCCCAGTCACCGCGATATTCTTCACCAATGTCAAAATCCTTGTAGTGGATTTCGTGTGGCGGCACTTCAAGCTGCACATATCCACCGGCCCGGAAATCCACACGTTCGCCTTCAGGGATTTTAAGCACCAGTTCCTTGATGAATGTGGCCACGTTGTCATTGGATATGACTTCGCACTCCCACTGTTTGACACCAAAAAATTCGGGAGCAACCTGAATCTTCATATCCTGCTTGACGGTGACCTGGCAGGACAGGCGCCAGTTGTCACGCGCCTGGCCCCGGGTAAAGTGGCCAGCCTCGGTGGGCAGCATGGAGCCGCCGCCACTGACCACCTGACACTTGCACTGGGCACAGGTACCACCGCCACCACAGGCCGAAGACAGAAATATACCGGCGTCTGCCAGCGTGTTGAGCAGCTTGCCGCCGGCGGGAACGGTCAGCGATTTATCCGGGTCGCCGTTTACCTCAATATGCACATCCCCGCTGCTCACCAGTCGTGACCGGGCAAATAAAATGACGCCTACCAGCAGCATCACCACCGTGGTGAACAGCGCTACTCCGCCAATTATTGTCGTGAAATCAATCATTAGTCAGACCTACAGGGAAATACCGCTCAATGACATGAAACCCAGTGACATCAAGCCTACTGTGATAAAGGTGATACCGAGACCGCGCAGTCCTTCCGGTACATCGCTGTACTTCAGTTTTTCGCGAATACCTGCCAGCGCCACGATAGCCAGCGCCCAGCCAAATCCGGAACCGGCACCGAAGGCCACACTCTCGGCAAACGTATAATCGCGCTCCACCATAAACAGCGTAGCGCCGAGAATGGCGCAATTCACGGTGATCAGCGGCAGGAATACGCCGAGGGCGTTGTAGAGCGCCGGTACGAACTTGTCCAGGAACATCTCCAGGATCTGCACCATGGCGGCGATCACGCCGATGTAGCAAAGGAAGCCCAGGAACTCCAGCGACATTCCTTCCAGACCCAGCCAGTCCAGCGCACCCTCGCGCAGCAGATTATTAAAAATCAGGTTGTTGACGGGCACAGTGATCAATTGCACCACCACCACCGCAATACCCAGGCCAATGGCGGTTTCTACTTTTTTGGAAACCGCCAGGAAGGTACACATGCCGAGGAACATCTGCAGCGCCATGTTCTCAATGAACACGGCCTGGACGAAAAGACTTAACAGCGCTTCCATCAGAACGCCTCCTCGGCCTCAGTGTGCGGCGCCATGCGAAATTCCCGGGTTTCCACCTGCTCCTTGTGGCTGGTGCGCAGTACCCAGATAAAGAATCCGATGATGAAAAACGCACTGGGTGACAGCAGCATCAGGCCGTTGGCCTGGTACCAGCCACCGTTTTCCACCAGCGGCAGTATTTGATAGCCAAGCAATGACCCGGCCCCAAACAGCTCACGGAAACTGGCCACTACAATCAGCACCAGGCTGTAACCGAGACCATTGCCGATGCCGTCCAGAAAACTGATCCCCGGCGGATTTTTCATGGCGAAGGCTTCGGCGCGACCCATGACAATGCAGTTGGTAATAATCAGACCGACGAATACGCTGAGGCTCTTGCTGATCTCATAAGCGAAGGCCTGCAGAAACTGGTCTACCGCGATTACCAGCGAGGCGATAATCGTCATCTGAATGATGATGCGGATGCTCGACGGCATATGATGCCGAATCATGGAAATAAACAGATTCGAGAATGCCACCACCGTGGTCAGCGCCACACACATAACAAGTGTTACGCTTAGCTGGGTAGTTACCGCCAGTGCCGAGCAGACGCCAAGAATCTGCAGCGCAATCGGGTTATTCTCCAACAGTGGATTCAGTACAACTTTTTTCGCGTTTGCCATGGGGAATTTGCCTCGAGTCCTGGACTAGTCGCCCGCTACGGATTGCAAATTTCTCAGGATGGGGCCGTAACCATTTTCACCCATCCAGTAGTCGATCATGTTGTCGACGCCGCGACTGGTCAGGGTCGCACCCGACAAGCCGTCAATCTGATGTTCGCCGCTACCGCTGCCTTTAACTACCTGCAGCGCCACGTCGCCGGATTCGTCATACACTTCCTTGCCTGGCCACAGCGCCTGCCAGCGGGGATTGCGCACCTCGGCTCCGAGCCCCGGCGTTTCCTTGAGCTCGTAAAAAGAAATGCCCTTGACGGTATTGCCGTCCGACTCCAGCGCCAGGTAGCCATACATAATGCCCCACAGGCCGTAGCCGTTAACCGGCAGCACCACGGTGCTGAGCTGGCCGCCCTGCTCCTGCATATAAACGAGTGGGTATACAACCCGGCGCTTGATGTCAGCCACATCCTCATCCGGCGCAATAGCCTCGGACAACTCCGGGTCATTGATCACCGTGCGCTGATCATAGGTAGCTGGGTCAATTCCCAACTCGGCCGCTTCGGCATCGCTCAGGAACTCGCCGCTGTTCAAATTCACGACCCGCGGGGTGAACTGGGCAAACATGTCTTCCACGTCAGCATCGCTGTGCACCGCCGGGTCATAGAGTCCGGCAGCAGTGAGAATATTCTTGTTGCGATCCAGTACCCGGTTCTCGTCCTGGCGGGGTTTGAGCACCACGGCGGTACCGGATACCACGATCGAGCACACTACACACAGGCAGAATGCGACCAGCAAGGTTCTGTTGGTGGATTCCCTAGAGGACACCGCGCAATCTCCTTCGGGCGATATTGGCTTTCACCACGAAATAGTCCATCAGCGGCGCGAACAGATTGGCAAACAGGATGGCCAGCATCACCCCTTCGGGATAGGCAGGATTCACCACCCGGATAATGACTGTCATCACGCCAATCAGGGCGCCGAACATCAGTTTGCCGGTATTGGTCATGGCCGCAGACACCGGGTCTGTCGCCATATACACCATGCCGAATGCAAACCCACCCAGCACAAAATGCCAGTACCAGGGTGTGGCAAAATGTGGATTGGTATCGGAACCGATCAGGTTGAACAACGTGGCCATTGCCACCATGCCCAGAAACACGCCAAACATGATTCGCCATGCCGCAATGCGGGTAATCAGCAGCACGGCCCCGCCCAGCAGGATTGCCAGGGTTGAGGTTTCGCCGATCGAGCCCTGCATCTGGCCCAGGAAAGCATTCATCCAGGTCAGTTCGGTGCCGGTGGCCTGGGCAATTGCCGGCAGGCCATCGGAGGCAATTTGCGACAGCGCCGTGGCGCCGCTGAAGCCGTCCACGGCGGTCCAAACCGAGTCCCCGGACATGTTGGGCGCATAGGCAAAATAGAGAAAGGCCCGCCCCGTCAGCGCCGGGTTCAGGAAGTTCTTGCCGGTCCCGCCAAACAACTCTTTGGCTACCACCACACCAAAACTGATACCCAGGGCAGCCTGCCACAGCGGGATGTCCGGCGGCACGATCAGGGTGAACAGAATCGAGGTGACAAAGAAACCTTCATTGATCTCATGGCCGCGCTTGATGGCGAACAGCACTTCCCAGAAGCCGCCCACCGCAAACACCACGAGATAAATCGGAACGTAATAGGCAGCACCGTAGATCAGGTTGTCCCACAGGCTGGCTGGATTATGGCCGGCCAGCAGGCTGATGATAGCCTCGTGCCAGTCACCCCCACCTTCCAGCCCCATGCTGACAATGGCGGTATTGGCCTGGAAGCCGAGGTTATACATCCCGTAAAACATGGGGAAAAAGGCGGCCAGCCAGACCGTTATCATCACTCGCTTCAGGTCGATACCATCGCGCACGTGGGGCTCGGCCACGGTGACTTTACTGGGGCTATAGAAAATCGTGTCCACGGCTTCGTAAAGCGCGTAGAAGGAGGCGTATTTTCCACCTTTTTTAAAGTGAGGCTCGATATCATCGAGCACACGACGTAAGCCCATGCTGCTCCTCTTAACCTTCCTTTTCGATCCGGGTCAGATTGTCCCGGAGTATGGGGCCGTATTCATATTTACCAGGACAGACATAGGTACAAAGCGCCAGGTCTTCCTCATCAAGTTCAAGCGCGCCAAGATTAATGGCCGTCTCGATGTCACCTACGATCAATGCCCGCAGCAGTTGGGTCGGCAAGATATCCAGCGGCATGACCTTCTCATAGGCGCCAATCGGCACCATGGCACGCTCACTGCCCTGAGTGCTGGTGGTCATCTCAAGCTGTCGATCCCGGAACAGGCTGGACACATAAATCCCCATCACCGAGTGGCGTTTAGCACCGGGTGACAGGTAACCCAGCAGCGGTCGCTCGCGGCCCTCGCGAAGTACCGTGACCTGGTTGTCATAGCGCCCCAGGAAGGCCTCGTAGCCTTCCGCCTTGCAACCGCCCAGCACCGATCCGGAAATCACCCGACTTTCCTGGGGATGCAATTCTCCCAGTACCAACTCGTCCAGGTTCGCACCCAGGCGCGTGCGCAACAGGCGCGGCTCCTGAACCTGCGGGCCGGCAAACGAAATTACCCGACTGGTATCCAGGATACCGGTAGTGAACTGCTGGCCAATGGCGATGACATCCTGATAGCCCAGGTACCAGATTTCGTTCCCCACGCCGGCCGGTTGCAGGTAATGGATATGGGTACCGGTAAGCCCCGACGGGTGCGGTCCCTTGAACTGCTGAACGACCACATTGTCGGCGAAATCTTCCGCCGCCAGAGACAGGGGGTCATTGTCCCCGAGGCACAGGAACAGGCGCTCTTCAGGCAGCTTTGCCAACAGGTTTATCGCGGTAACAAATTCCTTCACGCGGTCGGCAATGGCCACCATGGGGTCCGCAGCCAGGGGATTACTGTCCATGGCGTTTACAAACACGGCCCTGGGTACCGCCTTGGGATCAGGCACCTTGCTGAACGGACGCTTGCGAATGGCGGTCCACAAGCCGGAGGCCAGCAGATCAGCAATCAGCGTGTTGCGCTCGAGGCTGGCCAGCTGCGCGGCACTGTAATGATTCAGGTCTACCTGGTCGTCGCCATGCAGCTCGATAACCACCGACAGCAAGCGGCGCTGATAGCCCCGATTGATGGCCTTGATTTCGCCACAGCCCGGAGCGGTATAGTTTACCTGGGGGTTCTTCTTGTCGCTGAACAGCGGCTGGCCCAATTTGACCTGGTCACCGACCGCCACATTCATGGTGGGCTTCATGCCGACATAATCACGGCCCAGAACGGCGACTTCCCGCGGCTGATGGCTGCCGGTAATAAATTGTTCCGGGCTACCGGAAATCGGCAAATTCAGGCCGCGTTTGATTCTGATCATGAGAGCTTGAGAGCCACCTGCGCTGCCGCAGCGGCGAAATTAAGTCAAATCGATTCACTGTCGCGATCTAATCACGGCAGTGAACCTGAATTACTAAAGGATTTATTGACCCTGTAAAGACCCCAAGCCCCCTTTTTCCCTAACCATTGCCAACATCATGGCAGTTATTGGTCAGGGCAAGGATTTTATTGTTGTCAGCTTGCTGTCCAGTGTCGGTAAAGCGGCGCCAATTATAGGGCTAAACCCTTATAATTGCTAGCGAAACCTAGGGTTCTGGCGGGTAGTATTTGTAGCTGACACCGGCCATTTTATAGACCATTCGGCCTACCTGGCAGCAGTAGCCAAACTCGTTGTCGTACCACAGATAGAGTACACAATGCTTGCCGTCACAGATCGTGGCGTTGGAGTCCACCACACAGGCCTCGCGAGTGCCGACAAAGTCGGAGGACACGGCGTCCGGAGACTGGGTGTAGCTAATCTGGTTCTGCAGTTCGGAGTGCAGCGCGATCTTGCGCAGAAACTCGTTCAGTTCGTCCTTGCTGGCCTCCTGCTTCAGGGACAATGACATGATAGCCATAGACACGTTGGGAATGGGAACCCGCACGGCATTGCCAGTGAGCTTGCCGAGCAGTTCGGGGACTGCCTTGACCACGGCCTTGGCGGCACCGGTCTCGGTCAGCACCATGTTCAGCGCCGCACTGCGCCCGCGACGATCACCCTTGTGGTAGTTGTCGATCAGGTTCTGGTCATTGGTATAGGCGTGGACCGTTTCGATATGACCGTGCTCGATGCCGAACTTGTCGTTGATGACCTTGAGTACCGGCGCAATGGCGTTGGTGGTGCAGGACGCCGCGGTAATAATGGTATCGTCATCATGGATCTGGTCGTCGTTGATACCGAAGACAATGTTCTTCAGGTCGCCCTTACCCGGGGCGGTCAGAATGACCTTGGCGGCGCCCTTGGAATTCAGGTGCCGGGACAGGCCAGCCTCGTCACGCCAGGCCCCGGTGTTATCAATCACCAGGGCATCGCTGATGCCGTACTTTGTATAGTCCACTTCTTCCGGGGAATTGGCGTAGATGAACTGCAGCTCATTGCCGTTGGCAATCAGCATATTACGCTCTTCATCGATGCGCAGGGTGCCCTGAAAGGCGCCGTGCACAGAATCGTTGGTAAACAGGCTGGCGCGCTTAACCAGATCACCTTCCTGGCCGGGTCTGACCACCACGGCTTTAAGGCGCATGACTTCACCGGTGCTGGTGCGCTCCACCAGCAGTCGGGCCATCAGGCGACCAATACGGCCGAATCCGTAGAGGACCACATCCTGGCTCTTTGCCACCGGTGGCTCGTTAACACCATCCAGGTAGGCCAGCTCCTTGCTCACAAAGCTGTCCACGTCCATGGCCGTCTCGCCAGCTTCGCTCTGGTGCTCCATGAAGCGCACCGTGAGCTTGCCCAGGTCAATCTGGACGTGCCACAGATCGAGCTTGGCCAGCGCCATCAACACCGGGTGACTCTCGAATTCTGACATCTCGTTGCGCTCTACCTGGCGCACGAAACGGTGGGACTTCATGATGAAGGTAACCGAACGGTTGTGCAGTGGACGACCGTAAATGAACACGCCGATATTGCGCTGGCTGAATAGTCGGCCGATGACTGGAATCATCTCTTGCACCAGCGCCTCGCGCTGTTTCCAGTCGGTGAAGTAATCGTCTACGCTGGGTCTGTCCACTGCCATCTCGTCCTTTGTTGGTCGATAAATCGGGTCGGTAAGTCAGATCGGTTAATCGCCAATCGGGAAGTTCAGCCTGTAAAACCCGGACCAGAAAAATTAGCCGTTAAAACTCGCTATTAAAACTTGCTGTCAAAAAAAGGCGGCTATTATCGTGCGAATGCAAGGTGGGTGCAACACAACAGCGCTGCCATCCGCGCCTGAGGATCAGGCGTAAATACGCTACAATGCCGCGCTGCCTGGCAACGCCGCCCGCGCTTGCCGCAGCCAACTTTTCAGCCAACACATCATCCAGGCTATCCAGCTTGCGGCCGGCAAGTTCCGATAGCTAACCCGACAGGTAACAATCACAGCGACCATGAGCAGCATCTTTAACCCCCCTATACCGGCTGACGCCAGTCAGCGCTGTTTCTGGCAGCAGGCCGACGAGGCCGCATCCAGCCTCGCCATCGCACATGCGGCCGCCACGGCAGATGCGCCCCTGTTGCTGCTTTGCCCGGACAGCGAAACCGTCGCCCAGAACGTGCGCGAGCTGCGCTATTTCTGTCGCGGCCTGGGCCCCGACGGCAGCGACCTGCCGGTGTTCAGCTTTCCGGACTGGGAGACCCTGCCCTACGACAATTTTTCCCCCCACCAGGACATTATTTCCGATCGCCTGCGCACCCTGTACCACCTGCCCGAACTGCGCAGCGGGGTGATTGTGCTGTCGATAAGCAGCCTGATGCACCGGCTGCCGCCCCGCCACTACGTGATGGCCAACAATCTGCAGCTCAGTGTCGGCCAGACCCTCGACGCGGAAGCGCTGCGCAAACAGCTGCTGCTGGCCAACTACCAGTCGGTAAACTCGGTCAATGAGCACGGCGAATTTGCAGTGCGCGGTTCGATTATCGATATGTACCCGATGGGGTCTGAGCTGCCGTTCCGGCTGGACCTGTTTTCTGACGAGATTGACTCCATCCGCCTGTTCGACCCGGAAACCCAGCGCACCATCCGCCAGGTGGACGAGATCCGCCTGCTGCCCGGCCGCGAATATCCCCTGGACGATCAGGGTATCCAGGATTTCCGGCGTCGTTTTCGGGAAACCTTCGATGTCGACCTGCGCCAGTGTCCGGTTTACCAGGACGTCAGTGACGGGATCAATTCGCCGGGCCTGGAATATTATCTGGCGCTGTTCTTTGATGAGTTGGCCACGCTGTTCGATTTCCTGCCGCCCGCCACGCTGATTTGTACGACCAGCAGCCTGGCTGAGCTGGAGTCCGCCGGCAACAAGTTCTGGCAGGACATCCAGGCCCGACATGGGGACCGACAGATCGACCGCTACCGCCCTATTCTGCCACCGGAAGAGGTGTTTGTACCGGTGGACAACAGCCTGGCCAATCTCAAGCAATTCCGGCGCATCGAATTTCGCGATCATGAGCAGGCCACCGGCTTGGGTGGCGACCCACTGCCGGACCTGAACTCCAATGCCCGACTGCAGAAACCCTTTGCCAACCTGCAGGTCTTCGTCCAGGACAGCGCAGCGCGGGTGTTGTTTTGCGCCGAATCCGCCGGTCGCCTGGAAGCGCTCAAGGAAACCCTGGCCCAGCTCGGCCTGGATGCCGGGCAGGTAGGACACTGGCATGACTTTGCCAATGGTACCCAGACCAGTGCGGTGACCGTGGCGCCACTGGATCGCGGAATGTGGCTGCCGGATGTGAATCTGGCGCTGGTGACCGAGGCCCAGCTGTTCGGCAACCGCATTGCCCAGCGGCGACGTCGCCGCCAGAGTCAGACCAACACCGACCTGATCATCAAGAATCTTACGGAACTGCATATCGGCGATGCCGTGGTGCATATTGATCATGGCGTGGGCCGCTACCGCGGCCTGCAGACCATCACCACCGGTGATCAGAGCACAGAATTTCTGACCCTGGAGTACGCGGGCGACGCCAAGCTCTATGTGCCGGTCGCCTCGCTACACCTGATCAGCCGCTACAGTGGCAGTGACCAGGAGCACGCCCCGCTCAACACCCTGGGCACCGACGCCTGGCAGAAAACCAAGCGCAAGGCGGCAGAAAAGATTCGTGACGTGGCGGCCGAGCTGCTGGACATCTATGCTCGGCGTCAGGCGCGCAAGGGCTACCAGTACAAGCTGGAAATGGACGACTATGACAAGTTCGCCGC
The DNA here is from genome assembly GCA_965212375.1 of uncultured Pseudohongiella sp. Classification (GTDB taxonomy): domain Bacteria; phylum Pseudomonadota; class Gammaproteobacteria; order Pseudomonadales; family Pseudohongiellaceae; genus UBA9145. The sequence continues at coordinate 1,793,772 of OZ243108.1, forward strand.
CAGCTTTCCGTTTGAAGAAACCGCCGACCAGGTCAATGCCATAGATGCTGTGTTAGAAGATATGCGTGGCGGCGGCACCATGGACCGTCTGGTGTGCGGCGATGTCGGCTTTGGCAAGACCGAGGTCGCGATGCGGGCCGCCTTCGTTGCCGTGCAAAACGGCAAACAGGTGGCTCTGCTGGTGCCCACCACGCTGCTGGCGCAACAGCACTATGACACTTTTCGTGACCGCTTCGCCGACTGGCCGATTACCGTGGACGTCATTTCCCGATTCAAGTCCGGCAGTGAACAGCAGCAGGCACTGGACAAGGTCAAGTCCGGCAAGATTGATATTCTCATCGGCACCCACAAGCTGCTGCACGGTGGCGTTGACTACAGCAACCTGGGGCTGCTGATTATTGACGAAGAGCATCGTTTCGGCGTGCGCCAGAAGGAAAAACTGAAAGCCCTGCGCGCCAATGTCGACATCCTGAACCTTACCGCCACGCCGATTCCGCGCACCCTCAACATGGCGCTGTCCGGTATCCGCGATCTGTCGCTGATTGTGACGCCACCGGCCAAGCGGCTGTCGGTAAAAACCTTTGTCCGCGAACATCAGGACAGCCTGGTCAAGGAAGCGGTGTCCCGCGAGCTGCTGCGCGGCGGCCAGGTGTTTTATCTGCACAATGAAGTGAAATCCATTGACCGCTGCGCCGAGCATCTCAAGGAGCTGGTGCCACAGGCGCGTATCTGTATTGCCCACGGACAGATGGCCGAGCGCGACCTGGAACGCATCATGGCCGACTTCTACCACAAGCGGTACAACATCCTGGTGTGCACGACGATTATCGAAACCGGTATCGACATTCCCAGCGCCAACACCATTGTGATTGATCGTGCCGATAAATTCGGGCTGGCCCAGTTGCACCAGTTGCGTGGTCGCGTCGGACGCTCCCACCACCAGGCTTACGCCTATTTATTACTGCCGGAACACAGCCGCTTGTCCAACGAGGCGCACAAGCGTATCGAGGCAATCCAGGCTGCCAACACCCTGGGTGCCGGCTTCACCCTGGCCAGCCACGACCTGGAAATTCGCGGCGCTGGCGAGCTGCTCGGTGACGAGCAGAGTGGCCACATGCAGAAGATTGGCTTTACCCTTTACACCGAGATGCTCGAAGAAGCGGTGAATGCCATCAAGTCAGGGCGGACGCCAAGCCCGGACCTGCAGCTGCAGGCGGCGGTGGAGATCAATCTGCGCATTCCGGCCCTGATCCCGGAAGACTACCTGCCCGACGTGCATACCCGGTTGATCATGTATAAACGCATCGCCAATTGTAAGGAGCCGGATGAGCTGGACGATCTGCAGGTGGAGATGATTGATCGCTTCGGGCTGCTGCCACGACCAGTCAAGTTACTGTTCCGCCTGACCCGTCTGAAACTGCGCTGTCAGGAGTTTGGCATTGCCAAGATTGACGTCAACGTCAGCAGCGGCCGTATCGAGTTCCAGCCCCAAACTCGTGTTGACCCGCTGTCCCTGGTACAGATGATTCAGTCCGACCCGACGCACTACAAACTGTCCGGTGCCAACCAGATGCATTTCAAACATCAGTGCGAGGCTGCCGAGGACAAACTGGATCTCATCGACAAGCTGCTGGATGACATGAAACTGGTAGAGAAACAGGCCGCTTGAAAGGTATTCTTGGGCGGTCATGAAATTTCTATCACCCCAATCAGCCAGGCTATTGCTGAGCATCGTGGTTCTGCTGGTCCCGGTAACCGGCCACAGCCAGGAACCGGAGCGCTGGTTCCAGGTGGAAGTGTCGGTGTTCAGCAACGAAAACCAGGCGGACCGCGACGCGGAAGTCTGGTCGCCGGAGCGGACCGTGTTGGCTTATCCGGACAATTTGCAGCAGTTGCGCAGCCTGTTCGAAGTACTGCTGAGCGCTGCCCTGCAGCCAGCTGCCGAGACGCCGCTGGCGCCAGCGAGCGATGTCCAGAATGGCCCTGCCTCCGGAATTTCAGCGACCACGCCCGCCGAGCCTTCCGCCCAGGAGATTCGTCGCGAAATCATTGCCGCCACCGGGCCCTTCCCTCCCGCCGAGGGTGAAGGCTACCGGTTTCCGGATTTCGCACGCGATGCGTTTTTGCAATTGCCGCCCTCGGCAAGTGATTTTCAACAAACCAATCGCGCCCTGGAGCGTTCGCCGGAACACCGCCTGCTTTTTCATGGGTTGTGGCGACAGCCGGTGCCAGACCCCGGTGCCGAACTTCCGGTGGCGATCAGCGGCGGAGACCGGTTTGGCGACCACTGGGAACTGGAAGGCAGCCTGAGTTTTCACTTCAACGCCAACCGCGACCGGGTCGTGGTGGACAGCAATGTATGGCTCACCGAATTTACTGTCGCCGCACCGTCATCGCTGTTAGCGCAGCAGAACTCCGAACCAGTAACGCCGGACGCGCAACCGCCAAGCTGGCAGCTTCCCGATCTTCCTGCCCAGCTGGCACCGGCAGTTGTGACCTCGCCACCTGCCTTACAAACAGCCGACGACCTGGTGGTCGACCCGGCAGCCGAGCAGCCTGCTTATGCGCCGCGCATCATTTACCAGCTGAAACAGAGTCGGGAGATGAGAAGTGACGAGTTCCACTATGTCGATCATCCCGCCCTGGGCCTGATCGTGACCGTACTGCCCTATGAGGTGCCACCTCTACCAGAATCTGGCACCACGCCATCGGAACCGCCGCTGGACTAGCAGCACCGTCAGTAGCGGCTGGCATAGGTATCCAGAACGGTGGCTATCAGCGCCATCCCGTCCGCCAGCACCCCGCGAATCTGATCCATGGTAATGGGCTCAGGCGTCAGCCCGGCGGCCCAGTTCACCGACAGTGCCAGCATGCCATAGCCGAGCCCGGCTTCCCGGGCCAGCGCCGCTTCCGGCATGGCAGTCATACCAACCACATCGCAACCATCGCGCTGCAGGCGCGTGATCTCGGCCGCCGTCTCCAGCCGCGGCCCCTGGGTAACCCCATACACGCCGCTGCCAAGCACCACCCGATGGTCATTGCAGTCCTCAAGCACCTGGCTCAGCTGCCGGCGTTCCAGCGCTGAAAAAGGGTCACTGAAATCGATGTGCGTAACCGCATCAAGATCATCCTCGAAGAACGTCGCTGCCCGCCCATGGGTATAGTCGATGATCTGATCCGGCAACATAAGGGCACCAGGGCCCATATCCGGGTGGATACCACCCACCGCATTCACGGCAATAATGCTGGTGACTCCCACTTCCTGCAGGGCAGCAATATTGGCGCGGTAGTTGACGCGGTGCGGAGGTACAGCGTGATTGGCACCGTGGCGCGGCAGAAACACCAGGTCCTTGCCATGGTGTTTCATGATCTCCAGCGTGACCGGTTGCGCTGCCCAGGTGGTCTGGACTGCGCGTGACTCGGCCGGGGTGAAAACCGACAGCCGGGATAGCCCGGTACCTCCAATGATTGCTAGCATGACCATCCTCGCAAGCCGTGATCTGATGGCCTCGGACCATAAACCACGGCTGGCGGCGACGCAACTTGGCGCCAGGTCTTACATCCTGAATTCAGGAGAATGGCGAGCCGCAGGCGACCATTTGCGAATTACAGCGGTGCGATTGCACGATCGACGTCGTGGCAACAGCAATCGGACGGAGAAAGCGGAAGGAAAAAGTGGAAGGAAAAAGCGGATCAAACCAGGGATTACCGATTCGGACAAGGCGCCAGGGTGGAGATTTCGGCGCCGGGAAGTTAACCTCCCGGCCCCGAATGGCACTGCTTGTTAATACCGGCCACCGCAAACATCACGCTGGATGCCTGGCAATTCGTCTTGGCTAGCCAACCAAGGCTTGGCGAAAACACTTGTTGCCTGGGGAGTACTGCCCCGGGAAGCCGGTAAACAGCCTGCTATTATTCGCAAAACGGCAGTGAATGCCAGAGTCAAAACACACCAGATGCCGAAACTGCAATACGAATCACAAAACGCCCGCTTCTCACGCTGCCGTCACTACCGCTACAGCCTGGAACGGTGCTGGCAAGGCGGGCGCGGCCGGGTCCTGTTCATCGGCTTAAACCCGTCCACCGCCGACCACCGCCAGGATGATCCAACCATCCGGCGCTGTGTGAATTACGCTCACGACTGGGGCTTCGCCGCCGTGGAAGTGGTCAACCTGTTCGCATTCCGTGCCACCTACCCCGCTGATCTCAAGGCCGCAGCCGACCCGGTGGGCAAGCGCAATGATTACTGGATCCGTCGCTGCCACCGCCAGGCGGACCTGACTGTCGCCTGCTGGGGGAACGATGGCCTGTTCAATGACCGCGCATTTTCAGTGTTGGACATGTTGAGCGATCTGTACTGCCTGCAGATAAACCGCTCGCGCCAGCCCGCTCACCCACTCTATCAGCGTGCCGACCGTAAACCGCAGCCGCTGTCCCGCCTGCTGGGGAGTCTTTCCTGATGATGATGCCATCTGGCCTTGCGCACTGGATCTGGCATCAGCGCTGGCTACCGCTGCGGCTGAAAAAGAGCGCCTATAAAAAACTCGACGCCCAGGACAAAGCCCCGGACGCCCCGTTCGAGATGGATTTTTACGGATTGCGCTATCGCGGCAACCTGAATAACGGCATCGAGTTTGCGATGTACTTCTATGGCGCCTTTGAAAAGCCGCTGCTGCATTTTCTTCGCGACTGTCTGCTCAATCTTGGCAAAGTCGAAGCGGGTGACACGGTGTTTTGTGACGTCGGGGCCAATATTGGCCAGCACTCCCTGTTCATGTCGCAGTTCGCTTCCCGGGTCCACGCTTTCGAGCCCTATGCCGCAGTCAGTGCACGGCTGGAATCCCACCTGGCACTTAACCAGATCGACAACGTCACGCTGCACAAGCTTGGCCTTGGTGACAGCAACGGCACCCTGCCTTTTTATGCACCCACCGGCAGCAATACTGGCGTTGGTTCCTTTGCGGCCGAGAGCCAGCAACGCGGCAATACACCGGCCGGCGCCCTGCGCATTGCCCGCGGCGATGGTTACCTTGCCGATCTGGAGCTGCCGCGTATTCAGCTTATGAAAATTGACGTGGAAGGCTTTGAACGCAAGGTGTTGAGCGGTTTGCAACAGACCCTGACCAGGTTTCGGCCGGTGCTGGTGATTGAGATCAGCTACGGAGAAGACCTGTCATTTACAAGTGTCGAACAATTCATGGCGCATCTGCCAAAAGATTACCGGGTATACACGTTCGACACCCGCAAGGCCGACGGCAGCACTGCCCGGCGCCGGGGTGCCCGGGCCAAGCGCACCGGCGCCTATCGGCTAATTCCCCTGACGACGTGGCGGGATAAGGATCAGGATGACCTGGTGGCGATTCCGGAAGAGAAACTGGAGGCGGTGCCCTTGCGTCAGCGTTGAGCTGTTGAGTTGAGCCGCTGCGCCGATCTGATCTGATCTGATCTGATGATATAGAAGGCAAACGGCCCAGCGCCAAGAATTCAATCCTGACGTGGGCCTGGGCTACATCAATATTAGCCGAGCATCCTGCTCAAAATTCTCCATTTATAGCTTGCTTACACCTAAAACTATCGGCTTTACAGCAAGTATCATTAGCAAGCTACTGGTTTTAGTAGACTTATTCAAGAATTTTTTTGGTGGTGGCCAGCGGGAACGAATACGCCGGGACTTTGCATTCGTCACCTCACAGCCAGGACGGGAAAACAAGATCGCGCACCTTGAGGAAGAAACTTCGAACCGCCTCTTCGAAATCCCTTTCGACTGCAATGCTCACCGCGCTGCCTGTGACGTAAACACGGGCCCGGCGTGTGCAGACTACCAGGACGGAAATGTTCTGGCCGCTATACACGGCCTGCCGTCCTGCGATGCCAGGCAATCAATGTAACGGTTGACGTGACCAGATTAATTCGATATATCATGATATATGGATATATTGACCGCAACATCTGCACTGTCAGCTCTCGGCCAGCAATCCCGACTGGAAGCCTTCCGGCTTCTGATACAGGCGGGGCACGCTGGCATGGCTGCCGGGGACATCGGCAAGGCACTGGCTATCAAGCAGAACACCCTCTCCGCGAATCTGGCGGTGCTGCGCAATGCGGGGCTGGTACGCAACGAACGCGAAGGCCGGTCGATTCGTTACTTTGCGGATATTGAGGGCCTGAATGGCCTGCTTTCATTCATTCTGGAGGATTGCTGCGGGGGAAAATCTGACCTCTGTGAACCCTTAATCAACGACATTGTCTGTGCCTGCCGGTCCGGCGGCGCAGATCAAACCGGGATAAATCGATGCTGAATTCTGATGAGTCAAAAGCCGAGGCGATGGGATTTTTTGAACGCTGGCTGACGCTTTGGGTGGCATTGGCAATGATTACCGGACTGATCCTGGGAACCGTCGCCCCAACGCTGGTGGACTCAATCGCTGCCGCTGAAGTCGCGTCCATCAACCTCGTTGTCGCAGTACTCATCTGGGCAATGGTTTTCCCCATGATGGTTGGTGTGGATTTCGGCGCGGTGAGGGACATTGCGCGACAACCGCGCGGGCTGCTTATCACCTTGACCATCAATTGGCTGATCAAGCCATTCACCATGGCTGCACTGGCAGTGCTGTTTTTCGAATACCTGTTCGCGCCCTTTATCGATCCCGCCGATGCCGCTCAATACGTGGCCGGATTGATCCTGCTCGGTGCTGCTCCCTGTACGGCAATGGTATTCGTCTGGTCGCAACTGACCCGGGGCGATGAGACCTACACCCTGGTTCAGGTATCGGTGAATGATCTGATCATGATTGTCGCGTTTGCACCGATCGTCGCCTTTCTGCTCGGGGTCACGGACATTGAAGTCCCCTGGGAAACACTCGTGCTTGCGACATTACTTTATGTGGCGCTGCCCTTGTTGGCTGGCTACATAACGCGCCGGCGCCTGGGCAGCGCGGAGCGTATCGCCGCCTTCACTGCCCGGGTAAAGCCGTGGTCAATCATTGGACTGATCGCGACCGTGGTAATTCTCTTTGGTCTACAGGGCACGGTAATCATCGACCGGCCTTTTGTAATCGCACTCATCGCAGTGCCAATCCTGATCCAGAGCTACGGCATGTTTGCTCTCGGCTACGCCGCTGCCTTTGCGCTCAAGGTCCCACACCGGATCGCCGCACCCTGCGCGCTGATCGGCACCTCGAATTTCTTTGAGCTTGCAGTGGCCGTGGCCATCAGCCTGTTTGGCCTGAATTCCGGCGCAGCGCTGGCGACGGTGGTTGGCGTGCTGGTCGAGGTTCCGGTCATGCTGTCGTTGGTCGCTTTCGCCAATCGAACGCGCAACCATTTCTCAGTCGAGTCGGATCCATGACCAGGGGCCAGCCAAATCCACCTGCGGACTCGATGCCGCACTGCAATTGCTGTTGATTCGATCAATGGGATGATGGCGCGCCCCGCAGGATTGAATAGAGGATTATGAGCTCCGTCCCTGGAGCCCACCCTGCGGGTTCGCTTCGCTCATGAAAATTCGCTCCCGGCGAATTATTGATTCAGATTTGAGCTAAGCTCAAATCTTCACCCTTCGGGCCGCGCTTTGCGCGGTCTGCGCCGCTGCGCGGCTTTCGAACCGGCAGGTTCTGCCTGACTACCGGACGAGCCATACAAAAAAGCCCGCTTGCGCGGGCTTTGTTGTATGGCGCGCCCGGCAGGATTGATTCAGATTTGAGCTAAGCTCAAATCTTCACCCTTCGGGCCGCGCTTTGCGCGGTCTGCGCCGCTGCGCGGCTTTCGAACCGGCAGGTTCTGCCTGACTACCGGACGAGCCATACAAAAAAGCCCGCTTGCGCGGGCTTTGTTGTATGGCGCGCCCGGCAGGATTCGAACCTGCGACCACCGGCTTAGAAGGCCGATGCTCTATCCAGCTGAGCTACGGGCGCAATTCTTGGTGAGTGGCCTTGCGCCACTTTGTGTTCTTTTAACGGCACGTCGCCTTTTCAGAAAGGTCGAAGCCTGTTCAGGCTACCGATCGGCGTCATTAGGATGCTGCCGGAAATCGGCGGCTATTGTACATGAAGTGACGCCGGTCGCGTCGTTGGATTCAAATTGGCCGATTATCGGGCTTATCGGCCTGCGTCGTGGATTCCTTATCTGAATGCTCAGGGTGCTTGCTGTGGGGTGTGCCGTAGCAGGTCAGGCCGGTATACATACCTGCCAGTACCAGGTTGAGGTTTCGCCACCAGCGCAGCAGTTTGCTGCCTCCAGCCGGAGGCTGGTCTGTCGCTCCCGGATCCACCGCTTGCCGATCGATAAAGGGTACGTCCGTATTCAGCTCGGTCACTCGCAGCCGCTCACCATCCACGGTCTTGCGTGGCTGGCCGGGTGCCCCGGGAGGCGGAGTGGTGTTGGTAGGTTGCGTTGCCATGGCGATAGTGACCGTCTGTTGCAGCGCTTGCTTTCACCGCCGCCTGGCCGCCAGCGGCGGCCAGTTGGGGTAAAGAATGGGGTGACTGATGGGGCTCGAACCCACGACAACCGGAGTCACAGTCCGGGGCTCTACCAACTGAGCTACAGTCACCATTAAAGCTGGGTCATCGGGTTGCGGCTCTGGACGAGCGTTGGCAGTGCAACCGGATGTTAAATTGGTCGGGGTAGAGAGATTCGAACTCCCGACATCCTGCTCCCAAAGCAGGCGCGCTACCAGACTGCGCTATACCCCGAAAAGTCTACCGTAAAACGCCTGATTTTCCTCGGATTTCAGGAAGGCGGCATCATACCCGTGTGTCCCGGGTGCGTCAATGCGGCTAATTGCGCTCCACGCGCCAGCTGCTGGTGCCTGCCTTGTCCTCAACCACCACGTTCATGGCGGCGAGCTGGTCTCTTATTTCGTCCGCCCGGGCCCAATCTTTATCGGCCCTGGCCTGGTCTCGCGCGGCCACCAGCCGGTCCACTTCACCGGCATCCAGTTGCTCATCGTCTCCGCTGCGACGCAGGAACGCCTCCGGATCAGACTGCAGCACGCCCAGAACATCGCCCAGACGCACCAGCAGCGCCCCTAACTGATTGGCGTGGTCAGGGTCTTCGGCTTTTTGCCGGTTGATCTCACTGACCATATCAAACAGCACCCCTATCGCCTCGGCGGTATTAAAATCATCGTCCATGGCCGCAGTAAAGGCTTTTTCAAAGCGGCTGTTGGTCAGGGTCTTGGCATTGGCAGTGTCGAGGTCTTTCAGGCAGTGATAAAAGCGCTCCAGGGCCTTACCGGCCTGCTGCAGGCTCTGCTCCGAATAATTGATCGGGCTGCGGTAGTGACTGGCAATCAGCAGGTAGCGCACCACCTCGGCGTCGTATTTGGCCAGCACATCGCGAATGGTGAAGAAATTGCCCAGCGACTTGGACATCTTTTCATCATCCACCCGCAGCGGCCCGTTATGCATCCAGATATTGGCGAAGGTGCAGCCCGTGGCTGCCTCGGACTGAGCGATCTCGTTCTCATGATGGGGGAACATCAAGTCGGTCCCGCCGCCGTGGATATCAAAATTATCGCCCAGCGCGCAGGTGGACATGGCAGAACATTCAATATGCCAGCCTGGCCGACCGTAGCCCCAGGGGGAATCCCAGCCAACACCGTCATCCGGTGAAGCTTTCCATAACACGAAGTCTCTGGGGTCCTTCTTCAGCTCCCCAACCTCAACCCGGGCGCCATCCAGCAATTCATCAAGACGTTTCTTTGAGAGCTTGCCGTACTCCGGGAAACGGGTCACCGCGAAATACACGTCGCCATTGCTGGCTTTGTAGGCAAAGTCCTTGTCCATCAGGGTCTGGATCATGGCAATGATCTGCTCGATGTGACCGGTAGCACGAGGCTCCTGGTCGGGCGGACGTATACCCAACGCCCGCTCATCCTCGTGCATGGCCTTGATGTAGCGCGCCGTGAGATCGCTGAACAGTTCGCCCTGTTCTTTTGAGCGATTGAGAATCTTGTCGTCGATGTCGGTGATGTTGCGCACGTAATTCACATCAAAACCGCGAAACCGTAAATAGCGGGTTACCACATCGAAGGCCATGAGCATGCGCCCGTGTCCCAGGTGGCAGTAGTCGTAGACAGTGATGCCGCATACGTAAATGCGAATCTTGCCGGGCTCAATGGGTTTGAGCTCTTCCTTACGCTGAGTAAGAGTGTTATGAATCTTGATCAAAATGACTGCAACTGTAATTCGTTTAATTGAAATTAAGTGTGTTGAAAGCCAGAGCCCTGAACAACCGGTAACCCCTAGCCCGACCAGGAGTCGCGCAAGGTAATGGTGCGATTGAACACCGGCATCTCCGGGCTGCTGTCGGCTGCGTCCAGACAGAAATAGCCTTCCCGCTCAAACTGAAAATTAGAACTGGCGCCTTCAGCAAGCGCTGCAGGCTCGACAACACAGCCGTCCACTTCGATCAGCGAGTCGGGATTCAGGCACTGGTGATAATCCACGTCCTTGCCTTCGGGTCGCTCGACATTGAACAGCCGATCATAAAGCCGTACTTTTACCGGCACGCCCAGACGTGCGGAGACCCAATGGATGACGCCCTTCACCTTGCGCCCTTCGGGTTTCTTGCCCAGGGTATCCAGATCAACACTGCAATGCAGCTCGCTGACTTCACCCGCGTCATTGCTAATGACCTCATCACAGCGGATCACATAGGCGCCGCGTAAACGCACCTCACCACCGGGCACCAGGCGCTTGAATCCGGGCGGCGGCTCCTGCTCAAAATCCGAGCGGTCGATGTAGATCTCCCGGGTCAGCGGCACGCTGCGCGTACCCATGCTTTCATCCTTGGGGTGATTAGCCATCTCCAGCTCTTCAAGATGATCCTGCTCGAAACTGGTCAATATCACCTTGAGCGGCTTGAGCACGCCCATCGCCCGCGGCGCGTGCTTGTCCAGGTCGTCGCGTATGGCATGCTCCAGCATACCCAGATCCACCACACTCTCGGCTCGCGCCAGGCCGACACTTTCACAGAAATTGCGAATCGAGGCCGGAGTGAAACCGCGGCGGCGCATCCCCGCCAGGGTCGGCATGCGCGGATCGTCCCAGCCAGCCACTCTGCCGGTTTCCACCAGGTCACGCAGGCTGCGCTTGCCCACTACCGTATAGTTCAGCTTGAGCTTGGCAAATTCGGTTTGCTCCGGCAGCACATACTCAGCGTCGGAGTCGGCCAGATCACTGGCCGCACGCAGCGAATCTTTGTCCAGGTTGTGCAGAATCCAGTCATACAGTGGACGGTGGTCTTCAAACTCCAGGGTGCACAGGGAATGGGTTATGCCTTCCAGGGCATCAGAGATACAGTGGGTATAATCATAGGTGGGATAAATGCACCACTTGTCCCCGGTCTGATGATGGTGAACATGGCGGATTCGATACAGTACCGGGTCGCGCATATTGATATTCGGTGACGTCATGTCGATCCTGGCGCGCAGGGAATAGTCGCCGTCAGCGAACTCACCGGCTTTCATGCGCGTGAACAGGTCGAGGTTCTCCGCCACGGAGCGGTCGCGATCCGGACTGTTACGGCCCGGCTCGGTGAGGGTCCCGCGGTATTCTCGTGCCTGATCCGCACTCAGGCTGTCCACATAGGCCTTGCCCGCTTCAATAAGCTGCACCGCAAAGCTGTAGAGCTGGTCAAAATAGTTGGACGAATAGCGCACCTCGCCGTGCCAGTGGAATCCCAGCCAGCGAATATTGTCTTTGATGGCATCCACGAATTCCTGGCTTTCCCTGGCCGGATTGGTGTCATCAAAGCGCAGATTACACAGGCCACCGTACTCCTCGGCCAGTGAGAAATTCAGGCAGATGGACTTGGCATGACCAATGTGCAGATAGCCATTGGGCTCCGGCGGAAAGCGTGTATGCACCCGACCACCGTGCTTGCCGTCAGCCAGGTCCTGGCTGATCTTGTGGCGAATAAAGTTGGAGGGCGTCGCCGCCGCTGCCGGGTTCCTGTTGTTTGAATCGGAAGCCGTCATATGGGGTATCTGTATTCCTTGTTGGGTATTCGCCAGAAAAGTATTGGCCGTCAAGAAGATTACTGCAGCAGAGCTGATTGAAAATCAGTGGCCGAGCTCGCGGTGTACCGGCGATGAGTCCTGATCCGGGGCTATCGGGTGGCCCGCAAAACTCTTATTATAGCCGCTCTCCACCTACCCTTTCCAAACCTAACTGAATTTTATCGTACTGGATTACGCAATGATTACCTTTCACACCAACATGGGCGACATCACCATTGAACTGGATTTCGACAAAGCGCCAAAATCCGCTGCCAACTTTATGGCCTACGCCAAAGACGGTTTCTACGACGGCACCATCTTTCATCGAGTCATCAGTAACTTTATGGTCCAGGGCGGCGGTTTCGAGCCGGGTATGAAGCAAAAGCCCAATGGCGAGCCCATTGAAAACGAGGCGGACAATGGACTGCCCAATCTGACCGGGACGCTGGCCATGGCGCGCACCATGGAACCACACTCCGCCACCTCGCAGTTCTTTATCAACGTCAATGACAACCATTTCCTCAACCACAAGGACAAGTCGCCACAGGGTTGGGGTTACGCCGTTTTTGGCCGTGTCACTGACGGCATGGACGTGGTCAACAAGATCAAGGACACCGCCACCACCAGCGCCGCGGGTCACCAGGACGTTCCGGCCGAAGATGTGGTGATCGAATCAACCGAGATTCACGAAGCCAGCTGACCCGTGTCTGAGCGCCTGCTGTTTATATCCGACCTGCATCTGCAGGAAACGCGACCGGACATCACCGAGGCGCTGCTGCGCTTCCTCAACGAGCAAACCGGCCAGTGCCAGGCGCTTTATATTCTCGGCGACCTGTTCGAGATGTGGATTGGCGACGATGCCTGGGAGCCGCTGGCACAGCGCGTGGCGGCGGCCCTGAAGGCCTTCGCCGATGCTGGCGCCAGGGTCTACCTGATGCATGGCAATCGTGACTTTCTGATCGGTGATCAGTTCGCCGCCGCCTGCGGCGCCGAGCTGCTGCCCGACCCCAGCGTCATCGACTCCGCGCTCGGACCGCTGTTGATCAGCCACGGCGATGCGCTGTGTACCGATGATGTGGACTACCAGAATTTCCGCCGCCAGGTGCGCGACCCCGCCTGGCAACAGGCCTTCCTGGCCAGGGGCCTCAGCGAGCGTCGCGCGTTCGCCGAGCAGGCTCGCCAGCAGTCCCGGCAGGCCACTGCCGGCAAGGATGCAGGCATCATGGACGTCAATCAGGATGCAGTACACCGCTGCCTTGCGACACACCAGCAGTGCCGCCTGCTTCACGGTCATACCCATCGCCCGGACTTTCATGAGATAGCACTGTCCGAACCCATCCAGGGGCAGACTAAAGCCTGGCGGCTGGTGTTGGGGGATTGGGATCGACAGGCCTGGTTTGCGGACCTGGACAACAATGGCGTGGAGCTCAAGCGCATGCCGCTGACGGTCTAACCGGTGGCCCGACAATACTGTCGATCAGGCTGAATCGCGGCCAGCCAGTTGCTGGTTCTGGCGCGCATCCGGACAGTCGTGCCGGTAGTAGCGCTGGTAATGTGCGTCACTGAGCACCAGCAATTCCTCCTCGATGCGAGCCCCTAGCTCTGCCAGGCTGAACTGGCTGTATTCCGGCAGCACGTAGGCACCGAACTCGCTCAGGTTGACAATCTGGTCGCGTCGCTTGTTCAGCAGGTTATGTAGCCAGCAGTAAGGTGACAGCGTCGCGTCGTAGGGGACTCTTGCCTGATCCAGACCAAGCTTCAGATTTGGCACCGAAAAGATTCGCAGCTTGTCCGAAAGAATTTGGGTGACCAGTTTCTCGATGCGCTTCAACACCGCCGCTTTCTCCCCGTCCTGGTACCCATTCCAGTCAATCACCTCGAAACTGTAGCGTTTACAGCCGCGGCAGACCCGATCGCCCAGGGAGGTGGTGGAGCAAATGCCAATACAGGGGGTTTTCATCAGTGCGTTGCCAGTGGGTCAAGCGACTTGGTTAAGTTTTGCAGCTAGCCTGCTGTGTCGTAGCTAATACGCCAGACTTTAGCAGGACAGATTGTATACCCACCTCGCCCGCCGCCCAAAACCGTTCAGTCAATTATTGGGCACCTGATGATTATTGGACAACGATTGTTGTCAGTGCCGACAATTCCTGGCGAGCAGCGGGCAATGGTGCAGCCCGCCGCCGCCTGCAGCGCCCACTCATCTGGATTTTCTCGAGCCATTACAATAGAATACGCGCTCTTTTTCGGAGCACCCCTGCCCCCTGTCAGCGCATCGCCAGCCAGCCGAATTCCAGCTCGCGGCAATGATCCGGCAAGCAGCACCGCCCGAACACACTGTCAGCGAAACCCAATTCCGGCCTGCCCCGCAGCTCAACCCGCGGCGCTGAAATACCGGTACCAATATGAGGAACACCCTGTGCTAGAGGCCTACAGACAACACGTCGCCGAACGCGCCGCAGAAGGCATCGTCCCCAAACCCCTGAACGCCGAGCAAGTGGCCGAACTGGTGGAATTACTCAAGAATCCACCGGCCGGTGAAGAAGAATTCCTGGTGGAACTGCTTGCCACCCGTGTACCCGCTGGCGTGGACGAAGCGGCCTACGTCAAGGCGGGCTTTCTTTCGGCGCTGGCCCGTGGCGAAGCCACCTCGCCACTGCTGGACCGGCTGCAGGCGGTCAACTTGCTGGGCACCATGCTCGGTGGTTACAACATTGCCACGATGGTGGAGCTGCTGGACGATGCCGAATTGGGGTCTGCTGCGGCCGATGAACTGTGCCACACCATGCTGATGTTTGATGCCTTCCACGACGTGGCTGAAAAGGCCGGCGCTGGCAACGAACACGCAAAACGCGTATTGCAGTCCTGGGCCGATGCCGAATGGTTTCTCAACAAGCCGGCAATTCCGGAAGTGCTCACCGTTACCGTGTTCAAGGTCCCCGGGGAAACCAACACCGACGATCTGTCCCCCGCCCAGGATGCCTGGTCCCGTCCGGACATTCCGCTGCACGCCAAGGCCATGTACAAAAATCCCCGCGACGGCGTCAGCAATGCCGCGGAACAAATCATCGAGCTGAAAGAAAAAGGCCACCCGGTGGCCCTGGTTGGCGATGTCATGGGCACCGGCTCATCACGCAAATCTGCCACTAATTCCGTACTCTGGCATACCGGTAAGGACATCCCTTATATCCCCAACAAGCGCGCCGGCGGCGTCTGCATCGGCGGCAAGATTGCTCCCATCTTTTTCAACACCATGGAAGATGCCGGTGCCCTGCCCTTCGAGTGCGATGTTGACGCGCTGGAAACCGGTGATGTTATCGATATCAAGGTTTACGAGGGCAAGATTCTCAAGCATGGCACTGAACAGGTGCTGGCGGAATTCGAATTGAAGACCGAGGTGCTGCTGGATGAAGTGCGCGCCGGCGGCCGCATCCCGCTGATTATCGGCCGCGGCCTTACCCAGCGTGCGCGAGAAGAGCTGGGTCTGGAGCCGTCCACTATATTCCGCTCGCCGATTGTCGGTGAAGATACCGGCAAGGGCTTCACCCTGGCCCAGAAAATGGTTGGTCGCGCCTGTGGCGTGGACGGCGTGCGCCCCGGCAGCTATTGCGAACCACGCATGACCACGGTAGGCAGCCAGGACACTACCGGCCCGATGACCCGTGATGAACTCAAGGACCTGGCTTGCCTGGGGTTTTCCGCGGATCTGGTAATGCAGTCTTTCTGCCACACCGCCGCTTATCCAAAACCGGTAGATATTGAGACCCAACACAGCCTGCCGGATTTCATTCACACACGCGGCGGTGTCTCCCTGCGCCCCGGCGACGGCATCATCCACTCCTGGCTGAACCGCATGTTGCTGCCGGACACCGTGGGCACCGGTGGTGATTCCCACACCCGTTTTCCCATTGGCATTTCCTTCCCCGCCGGCTCCGGCCTGGTGGCTTTTGCTGCCGCCACCGGCGTAATGCCCCTGGATATGCCCGAATCGGTCCTGGTGCGCTTCACCGGCGAGATGCAGCCCGGCATTACCCTGCGCGACCTGGTCAATGCCATCCCCTATGCCGCCCTGCAGTCCGGCGACCTGACCGTGGCCAAGAAAGGCAAGAAGAACATCTTTTCCGGACGCATCCTCGAAATCGAAGGACTGCCGGATTTGAAAGTGGAGCAGGCCTTTGAGATCTCCGACGCGTCCGCTGAGCGTTCCGCGGGAGGCTGCACGATTCGCCTCAACAAGGAACCGATCATTGAGTACTTCAAGTCCAACATCACCCTGCTGCGCTGGATGATTGCCAACGGCTATCAGGACGCCCGTACCCTGGAGCGCCGCGCCCAGGCCATGGAAGCCTGGCTGGAAAATCCGGAACTGCTGCAGCCCGACGCCGATGCGGAATACCACAAGATCATTGAGATTGATCTCAATGAGATTACCGAACCCCTGCTGGCCTGCCCCAATGATCCAGATGACGTCAAGCCGCTGTCGGAAGTCCAGGGCACGAAGATCGACGAGGTGTTCATTGGCTCCTGCATGACCAACATTGGCCATTTCCGCGCTGCCAGTGAAGTACTCAAGCAGGTGGACGGTGGCCTGCCCACCAAGCTGTGGATTGCCCCGCCCACCAAGATGGACGAACACCAGCTGACCGAAGAAGGCATCTACAATATCTTTGGCGTATCCGGCGCGCGTACCGAGATGCCGGGCTGCTCGCTGTGCATGGGTAACCAGGCGCGGGTCGCACCGAACTCCACCGTGGTATCCACCTCCACCCGTAACTTCCCGAACCGCCTTGGCCAGGGCGCCAATGTCTTCCTGGCTTCATCCGAGCTGGCGGCGGTTAGCGCCGCGCTGGGCAAGATTCCCAACAAGGATGAGTACATGCAATACATGGGCGCGCTGAATACCATGGCGGACAATATCTACCGCTACCTGAACTTCGATGAGATCCAGGAGTACATGGAAGCGGCAGAAAAAGCCCGGGATATTCCCCTGACCCAGGTGCAGGACGTGGCCTGATTGCGGGTTCGCTGCCGGCCCCTGTCTGGCAACAATAGTCATGGGCTGTAAATTGCCAATAAAAAAGGCTATAAAAAGGTTCAACGCGCATTTCCGGGAGCTGTGATCAGGCTCTGATTGTTTTATTCATCTGCAGGCTGAGGTCGCGCCGCTGGGTGTTACGTTGTTTGCTGGCTTGATTTCTCTTCGATAGGAGATTTGTGATCTCCGGTGTAAACAGGGCTTTGCTGTCCCGGCTGCCACTGCGCGAGCGGATGTGGGGCGGCAGGGTTTCCGACCCGCCAGTTAAGGCCGGCGCTGAACGCAAGAAAAAGACCGTAGTTCAGGCACTGCTGTCCCACAGTTAGAGAAAAAACAAAAAAGCCTGAACTCAAGAAGTTATAATGGTTGTACCAGCAAACACTATAACTATCGAGGGTTCAGGCTTTGTCACATTCTAACACCGCTTTCCACCAACTGTTAAAGCCGCTGTCGAGACATGAATTCGAGACGGAGGCCAGGAAGCATCATGTTGGCCAGAAATTGCGCTCGGCCAGCCGTTGGGATCAGTTTATCGGCCTGGCCATGTCGCAGTTATCGGGTCGCCAGAGCCTGCGTGATATCGAGTCCAATCTCGGTGCTCAACAACACAAGCTCTACCATCTGGGCGCCAAGCCTATCCCGCGTTCCACCCTGGCAAGGCTTAACGAGAAGCAGCCCGCCGAGCTTTACGAGGCGGTTTTTCACCGCCTGTTAGCCCGCTGCACCAACATGCCGGGCAAGCATAAATTCCGCTTTAAAAATCCTCTGTATTCGCTCGATGCCAGCGCGATAGACCTGTCGTTGAAAGCCTTCCCCTGGGCTACCTATCGGGATGACACGGCCACGGTAAAGCTGAGCGTGGGACTTAACCACGGCACTCATGTGCCTGAATTCGTCGCGGTCAGTGCTGGGCAGGAAAACGACATGGTGAGTGGCCGGCAGTTTCAGTTTCCGGCAGGCAGTATCGTCGCTTTCGACAAAGGCTACATGGACTATGAATGGTTTAAGTCATTGACAGAGCGAGGGGTTTTCTTCGTGACCCGGATGCGAACCAACGCCGTTTACACGGTTAAGGAGCGCCGCGAGACAGTCCTTGGCAGCGGTGTCAGCAGTGATCAATTGATCCAATTGAACAGCGCTCACGCGCTGAAGCGGGGCGCGCCCTTGCTGCGACGTATTGGTTATCGAGATCTTGAAACCGGCAAATTTTATGAGTTCCTGACCAACCAATTCACGTTATCGGCGGCTACAGTCGCGGCCATTTACAAGGATCGCTGGCAGGTGGAGTTGTTCTTCAAGGCCATCAAGCAGAACCTGAAGATCAAGGCGTTTGTGGGCACCTCACGCAATGCTGTTCTGACCCAGCTATGGATCGCCATGATTACCTATTTACTGCTGGCCTTTGCTCGGCACAGCGCGAAGGTAGGCTGGACCGTGCAACGCATCATGCGAGTCATCCAACTAAACCTTTTCGAGCGCAGAGGGCTCAGAGAGATACTGGATCCAGGCCCGCCTGGTCACAAAAAAGGCGAGCCCCAAATGAGGTTCGCCTTATGATTTTCAACTGTGGGACAGCAGTGGTAGTTCAGGGCTTTTTCTGGAGTGAAGGGACCCAGGATGGGCGCCGAGCCGGCGGGGCGGGAACCCTGCCGCCCCGCGGCCGCGCTCAAGGTCAGTGATGTACATGGAAGTGATTTACAGGGCTATGTACACCACACAATGGGTTTTCTAGCTGCTCTCCTCATTTCATGGGTCTTGTCATTGCCACTTCCCGCAAACCTGCTAACAACCATAAAAAAACCGGGCACTGCCCGGCTTTTTTTGTCTCGCGGTTGCGCGGACTAGACGCTGCTTTTCTGCACCACCTCATAGACATCGCTGGACAGCTTGTCACTGGCCTTGATGCGTTGCAGCTGCACCTGCATCAGGGACTGTCGCGCCGGGTCGTACTTTTTCCAGCGCGTCAGTGGCGTTAACAGGCGCGCGGCAATCTGTGGGTTCAGCTGATCCAGCTTTAGGACCTGATCGGCCAGAAATTCATAGCCGGCTCCGTCGGCGCTGTGGAAATTGATATGGTTCTGACCGCAGAAGGCACCAATCAGCGAACGCACCTTGTTGGGGTTGCGGATGGCGAAATGCGGATGCTCCATCAGCTCCCGGACCCGCTCCAGCGTGCCCGGTAGCGCACAGGTAGCCTGCACCGCAAACCACTGATCCACAACCAGGGCTTCATGCTGCCAGTTGTCGAAGAACGCGGTCAGCGCCTTGTCCGCCAGATCCCGGGCGGTGTCTTTCGGGCAGTTCACCAGGCAACGTAGTGCCGCCATCTGGTCGGTCATGTTGCTGGCGCCTTCGAACTGCCAGTGACAACGCTGCACCCAGTCTTCATCCCCGGTGCGCAGCAAATAGCTCAGCGCCAGATTTTTCAGCGCGCGCCGGGCAATGGCATCGGCCTCGACACTGAATTCCCAGTTGCTGTCGTTATCCTTGTAAACCTGGGCAAACTTGTCGTGATGGCGATGCGCCAGTTGATCGGCGATAAACTCGCGCACCTCATGAATGGCCTCTACATCGGCAACCGCTGCCTGCTCGATCAGAAAGCTTTCGGTGGGCAGGCTCAGCAGCTTGGCAATCATCGCCTTGTCCTGCTCGGGATTGGCTATCACATCGTCGAGTATGCGCCCGTAGGCGTCTACCAACAGCGCCGGTATCTCCAGTTCTGCGCCCGCGGAACGATGCTCCTGAAGTGCATTGATTACGCTGATCGCCAGCAGTTGCCCGGCATTCCAGCGGTTAAAACCATCGCTGTCGTGAACCAACAGGAAAAACAGGTCTTCGTGCGTATAGTCATAATGCAGGCGCACCGGGGCACTGAAGCCACGCAACAGTGATGGCACTGGCTGCTCGTCAATCCCGGTAAATACAAATTCCTGCTCGGCCTCGGAAACCACCAGGGTTCTATCGGCAGCAGCTGCTGCTTCATCCTCGCCGCTAAGCCGCAACGGCAGCTCACTGCCGTCGGCACGAAGCAAGCCAACCCGCACCGGGATCATCAATGGTTGTTTTCCGGTTTGCCCCGGGGTATCCGGGCAACGCTGACTGAATGCCAGCGTAAACGTTCCCTGGCTGGCGTCAAAGCGAGTATCGACTTTGACAACAGGCGTGCCCGCCTGGCTGTACCAGAGCCGGAACTGCTGCAAATCGACGCCGCTGGCGTCTTCCATGGCGCGCACAAAATCCTCGGTCGTCACCGCCTGGCCGTCGTATCGCTCAAAATAAAGGTCGGTGCCGGCGCGGAACTTCTCCTCACCGAGCAGCAGACTGATCATTCGTACTACCTCGGCACCCTTCTCATAGATAGTCACCGTATAGAAGTTGGAGATCTCCATATACGAGTCAGGTCGCACAGAATGCGCCATGGGGCCGGCATCCTCGGCGAACTGCACGGTCTTGAGAAAATTGACATCCTCGACTCGCTTGACCGTGCGCGAGCCCATATCCGCGGAAAACTCGGAATCGCGAAATACCGTAAAGCCCTCCTTGAGGCTGAGCTGGAACCAATCGCGACAGGTCACGCGATTGCCCGACCAGTTATGGAAATACTCATGGGCAACCACCGCCTCGACGCGCTGAAAACCCATGTCGGTGGTGGTGTGCGGGTTGGCCAGCACACAGGAGGTATTGAAAATATTCAATCCCTTGTTTTCCATGGCTCCCATATTGAAGTCATCCACGGCGACGATCATGAAGATATCGAGGTCGTATTCCCGACCGTACTTTTCTTCGTCCCAGCGCATCGACTTTTTCAGCGACGTCATGGCGTGTTCGCACTTGTCGAGATCTTTCTCTTCGACATAAATGTGCAGGGCGATTTCGCGACCACTCATGGTAGTGAAAGTATCATCGAGACTCACCAGGTCACCGGCCACCAGGGCAAACAGATAGCTGGGCTTGCGGAACGGATCTTCCCAGCTCACCCAATGGCGACTGGCATCGTGATCGTCAACACCGCTGTCGATCTGGTTGCCATTGGACAGCAGTACCGGGTACTTGCTCTTGTCGGCTCGAATGGTGGTGGTAAAGCGCGCCATCACATCCGGGCGGTCCAGGTAATAGGTAATACGACGAAAACCCTCGGCCTCACACTGGGTGCAAAACATCTTGCGCGACTTGTACAGCCCTTCAAGCGCCGTATTGTTTTGCGGTTCCGTGCGGCTGGTAATCGTCAGGTAAAAACGCGCCGCGGTATCGGCCACCCACGAGGACAGGTCGTTAATCGTCAGGCTATCATCGTCCACCACATAGTCGTCCGGGCTGAGTTGGCGATTATCGATCACCACGCTTTCCAGCACCTGGTCCTGGCCATGCAGAATCAGGCTGTCGGCATCCGGGTCGGGTCCATCCGGGTTGCGCACGAACAGCGTTCTGGCCACCACGGTAGCGTGATCTTCGTACAGATCGAAATCCAGCGCCGTGCTCTCGATGCTAAAGTTCGGCGGTAGATAGTCCTTCAGGTAAGTAGTCCTGGCCTGGGCATTTTTCATGGGGTGAACCTTTAGGGCTGACAGCGCTGCTGATCCAGCGCTGCCTGATGCGTTTTATAACGGTGAATGTATAACGGTGAGTTCAGTAGCTAAGATTAATGTTGTAGCCGGAGAAACGACGCAGATTGATTACGCCGGTATCGAAGATCAGGTACTGACCCTTGATGCCGAGCAAGGTGCCAGTGACCACCGGGTCTTTGTCGAAATTGTGAGACACGATTTTTTCGGGAAATTCCTGCACCGGATAGGTAATACTCACTGGATCGATCCCATTGATAATACTGATGGCAAAGAATCCAAAACGCTGTTCCAGCTCGGCAATTTCCTCCTGACACTCGCCCAGTAGCCGGTCCCGTTCGGCCACCATATCCAGTGGTTCGCTTTTACCCTTCAGCATGTCACGCCAGTTGGTTTTATCGGTAACGTGCTGCTTGAACATTACTTCCAGCGTCCCGGACTGCAGTCGGGTCCTGACCCGGATAACCGCCAGCGCCTGGTTGGCCCCCTGGTCAATCCAGCGGGTTGGCACCTGGGTCGCCCGGGTAATTCCGACTTTCAGGCCGGAAGAATTGGCCAGGTAAACAATATGATCCTGCATGCAATAACGCTCACCCCAGGCCGGCTCGCGGCAGGTACCTTGGTCGAAGTGGCATTTTTCCGGATGGATAATGCATGAGTCACACTGGGCCAGTGACTGGAAACAGGGATAACAATAACCCTGGTTGAAGCTTTTGCTGGTTTTGCGCCCGCAGTGGACACAGAATATCTCACCGCTGTATTCCAGCTGCAGGGATTTGCCCAGCAGTGGGTTGACGGGTACATCGTCCTCACCCACCCGCATGCGATAGGTCACCGGGGATTCCAGCCGGGTTTTCATTTTGCGCAGAATGCCGCTGGCTTGCTGTTTCACGCATCTTCCCCTTGACTTGGATCAGTTAACTCTATGTCGTTGAGAATACGCAGCTTGCTGGCCTCCTCCCCTTTGCTCTGACAGGATTGCGGCAGATTGGCGCCGGTGCGCTGTTCCTCCGGCAAGTAACGCGCCTCATAAAGAATCATGACTTCCATGCACTGTTCCAGTTGTTCCGGGCTGAGGCGTGAGCCATCCTGCCATTTGCCGAGCTCGATGGCAGTGCGCAGTTTTGCGTAGATCTCCGGGGTCATGGCGGCGATCAACTCCTCTACCGTCCCGAACTCAGCGCCGAGGGGAAAACCCTGGCTGTTGTCAAAATCATTGCTCATAGTGATACCAGTAAAACGGCGTGTTCAGCACCTCATGACTGCCGACTGATTGCGGCCCGGTTAAGGACCAGCCGATAGTACGCGACAATCACCAGCCCCAGCAAAAGCCCGGACAGCAGGCCACCAACATGGGCAGCCGTAGCGATAAACGAACCGGCCAGCAGTTCCATCAGCACCAGGGCAATCACAAAGAACACAAACATGCTGTTATTGAGCAGCAGTCGCGATCTGGGCATGAAATTGTGAATCACCCAGGTGTAACCTACCAGGCCATAGACCACCCCGGACATGCCGCCAAAATTATTGTATTGCACCGACAGGTATTGAGTGGTGTTGCTGATAAACGCCATGGCCAGGACCAGACCAAGGTACAGCCAGAACGGATGCAACGGTTCCAGCTGGCGGCCAAAGAACCACAGCCATAACAGATTGAAAATCAGGTGCAGCTCACCGAAGTGCAGCAGCATCGGTGTAAAAGTACGCAGCAGCTCAGACAGGCTGCCAATGTCGCCCAGCATGGCCCCGAGACTGCCGGAATCCAGCAGTGGGAAAAACAGGAAATCCACCCGCCCCGACTGACTACCCAGGGCGCTCACCAGGGCCACCAGCAGACATAACAACGTCAGTATGGAAGTAATTGGTACCGCCACCAGTTGCCGGGCCAGTCGCCAGCCAAGACCGCCGCCAGTGGGGATACTAGGCGCTTGCGACCAGCGCGCCGCCTCTGCACGCAGCTCCGGGTTATCCTGCCAGGCTTGTAGCGCCTGCTGCACGGGACGCACCAGGTGCTCTGAATCCACCCACAGTACCTGTTGCCCTGACTCCTCGGTAATGCGATGGGCAATGCCCTGGCTCTGCAGATGACGGCTGAAATCCCGCAAATCCGTATCCAGGTCAATACTTGCTGCTTCAATCATCGGCGCGCACCAGTCGATTACTCCAGCCGAGCTTGCTGCGACAGGCCTGGTAAAAACTGTAGCTGGGCGGATGCAGCATGGTCAGGGCGACGGTTTTCTTGCGCACCACAAACACGTCGTTGGCATTGGCACTGTAGCGTTCCTGCCCATCACAACTCAGCAGCGGCTGCAGTTTGCCCTTGCCAGCTACCCGCAGGCAAACCTCACTATCCCCACCCACGACGATGGGCCGGCTGCTCAGGGCATGGGGATACATAGGCACCAGCACCACCGCATCCAGGTCCGGATGCATGATTGGCCCGCCGGCGGACAGCGAATACGCAGTAGAACCGGTAGGCGTGGCCACGATCAAGCCGTCGGATTCCTGGCTATAGACAAAATTGTCATTCACGAATAGCTCAAACTCGATCATCTGCGCGGCCTTACCGGGATGCAGCACCACATCATTCAGCGCCGAACCCAGAAAGGTTTCATGCTCGGTGTCGCGCAGAAACAGATCCAGCAGGAAACGCTTCTCGACGCTGAACTCGCCGTCCAGGACTTCGCCAATTCGCGTCTCCAGCTCTTCCGGCAGAATATCGGTCAGGAAGCCCAGCTTGCCGCGGTTAACACCAATCACCGGCACCTGATCAGAGGCCATGGTCTTGGCTACATTAAGCATACTGCCGTCACCACCGACCACGATCACCAGGTCGCAATTACCGGACAGCTCACCGCGCGGACACCGCATCACCCCCGGGCTGTCCAGCAGGTCGGCAGTTTCTGCATCGAGGATCACCGTAACTTCTCTGGCACCCAGAAAGGCAAGCAGGCGATTGAGAGAATCCACGACACCGCTGTGCCCGGGGCGGCCAACCAGGCCGATGGTGCTGAACTTGGGCATG
This sequence comes from uncultured Pseudohongiella sp., assembly GCA_965212375.1. Lineage (GTDB taxonomy): Bacteria > Pseudomonadota > Gammaproteobacteria > Pseudomonadales > Pseudohongiellaceae > UBA9145. Next base: position 1,818,395 of record OZ243108.1, read on the forward strand.
AACTGACTCGCTTGCTTGGAAATCGGGCACTGTACCCGGAGTGTTTGGGGCCCGCAGTATAGCATGGGCTCTCGCCTGATCAGACCGCCATAGTCCACACGCAAAACCGGTGAGTAACCGCCAAACTCGCGCCAGACGCCGGGCATTGTGTAGAATCTTTCTGCCCAACCCGATTGTCCCGACTGTCGATCTCAACTATCGATCTCAACCATCAATCTGAACTACAGGAGTTGTAGCATGCCGCCCAGGGAGCTCAGCAGCAAAACACGGATCGCCGTGCTTGGCCTCGGCTATGTGGGCCTGCCACTGGCGTTTGCCCTGGCCTCCCGCTACCCGGTGCGCGGCTACGATATCAATAGTCAGCGGGTCAAGGAAATCAATGTCGGACACGACCGCAATGGCGCCCTCAACAGCGAGGCATTCAAGGAGACCCGGCAGATCAGCTACAGCAGCGACCCGGCGACCCTGGCAGAAGCTGATATTTATATTATTACCGCGCCTACCCCGGTCACTGTCCAGAACCAGCCCGATCTGGAACCGCTGAAAAGTGCCACGCGCCTGGTGGCCGAACACCTCGAGCGCGATAACATCGTGATATTTGAGTCTACGGTTTATCCTGGAGCCACCGAGGAAGAGTGCATCCCGCTACTGGCAGCCGGTTCCGGACTTACACTTAATGAGTCCTTTTTCGTAGGCTATAGTCCGGAGCGCGTCAATCCGGGTGACAACGCCCATTCGATTCTCAATACGGTAAAAGTGACATCCGGCTCCAATACAGAGACGGCAGAGCTTGTGGACCAACTCTATGCCAGCATTATTTCCGCCGGGACATTCCGCGCCAGCAGTATCAAGGTCGCCGAGGCCGCCAAGGTTATCGAGAATACCCAGCGCGATCTCAACATCGCCCTGGTGAACGAACTGGCTATCCTGTTTGATCGACTGGGTATTGAAACCCGTGAAGTGTTGAAGGCAGCTGGCAGCAAGTGGAACTTTTTACCCTTCACCCCCGGGCTGGTAGGCGGGCACTGTATTGGCGTGGACCCTTACTACCTGACCTTCAAGGCCCAGCAGGTGGGCTACCACCCGGAAGTCATTCTCGCGGGTCGGCGCATTAATGACGGTATGGGCCAGTACGTGGCCGACCAGGTCGTCAAGCTGATGTTGAAGAAGCGTATCCATGTCACCGATTCCCGGGTGCTGGTGCTGGGACTGGCGTTCAAGGAAAACTGTCCGGACACGCGCAACTCCAAGGTCGTCGATATCATCAATACCCTGCGCGGCTACCACGCCAATGTTGACGTCTTTGACCCCTGGGTGGACGCCAGCGAATCGGAGCACCTTGTCAGCGAACCGCAGCCAGGCAAGTATGATGCTGTCGTCATCGCCGTCGCCCATCAGCAGTTCGTGCAGCTGGGTATCGAGGCATTAAAGGCGTTCGGGAAAAACAATAGCGTGATCTACGACGTCAAGCAGCTGTTCCCCCGCGATCAGGTGGACGGCAGTCTGTAGGCAGCCCGGATTCCGGGGGAGCGGATTACGGGTTTAAGGCAAACTGATAAGACAAGGAGAAAAGGTAAGGAGATAAGGCAAGGAGCAAGCGGAGTCGATAAGTTAATCGCTGCCGGCAACGATATTCAGCAGCAATGGCTGCTGGGTATAAACCACATCGCCAGACTCGGCAACCTGGTAAGCCACGTACACGGCCACCTGCTGGCCTATGAATTCTTCGGGGATCTGGTCCGGAAGCTGGAAGTCACTGAGTACGGTCAGCCGCTCCTGACTACGCAGAATCGCAACACTGGTAGCCGGGATCAAGCCCTCCCGCGTGCCATCCCACTCCACCAGTGAGCCGGCGGCATCGAGCTGCAGGAAACCCGAATCCACGATACCCACCATGACGTGAACACTGCCCTGGCGGCCGACATGTGCAGCGTCCACTTCCACATCGGCAAGCAAATCTACCAGCTGACCCGGGCCAATACTGTTGCTATAGCTCAGACCACCATCGGTACTCGCGGCTACACCGATGCGCGCATCAACCCGGTTGCCGCTGACCGCAGAGACCGAGGCATCGGGTAGTTCCGGCACCCGACTCGGCGCATAGGCGGCGATCTGGTGACGCACCAGATTCAGGGTCTGCACCGCATCAGCGGCGTCCCTCCTGTTTTCCGCGACTCCGCAGGAGAAACCCAGACAGTCCAGCAAGGGACTGGAAAAAACCGGCAGGCGGGTATCGGTATTGAACGCCCCCGGATAGGCCATTACCGTCACAAACTCGGAATCGACGCCGTGCCCGGTGGCAAAGTTAAATGTGCCACCAGACCCGTCTTCGAGATGTGAATGGGTCAAGCCCATGTTGTGACCAAGCTCATGGGCGACAACCAGGTCAACCGGACAATCGATGGCGATGTAGGAGTAGGCGAAGTCTTTTTCAGTTTCGGCTCCGAAATAACCGTTGCTCTGGTAACCTCCCACCGGCGCCATACCGCAGCGGTCCGCATTATCCGGCAGACTGTCAAACAGCATCACCAGGTCGCCGCCGTAACTGTCACGCAGCCGATCAACATCGTCGAAGGCAGAATCACCCTTGTAAATAAGATCATCCAGCAGCGTATCCATATCAGCATCCGGGTCAGCGTCCACCATGCCGTAATACACCGGGCGCAGTTTGATTGCCACGCCGCTGTCCGCATAGATCTGGTTGGCTACCCCGATCAACTGGTTGATACGGGTTTCTACACCGCGGGGAAAACTCGCCTGGGCTCCGGGCGTGTAGAAGGCCATCACGTCGATTACCGATGCGCGGGTATCCACTGAACCGGAATCACTGGCGTCAGTGCCGAGCAAGTCCTCATTGAAATCGCTGACGCCATCGCCATCGGAGTCAAGTCGCACATCTTCCACCACGTTGACCGACTCATCGACGCGCAGCTCACCCATGATTGCGGTACTGATGACCCGCGGTTGCGAGTCACTGGTGGTGCCGACTGTATAGGAAATGACTTTCGTCTCGCCCGGTGCAAACTCACCCAGCTCGCAATACAGCACTTCCTGCAGTGACAGGCTGAGTTGCGCCCGGCAGCCAGGCGATGCCTGCTCCAGCGTTGTATTTTCCAGCAGAAAATAGAATTCCACGGCGAGACTCTGATGCGCGCTGCTACTGGTATTCTCCAGCCGCACTTCGGCCGTAAACGACTCACCAGCCACCACCGGTGACGGGGTGATGGTCTGGCTTAGGCGGAAATTACTGCTACTGATGCCGGCAGTGCTGGCGGCTACCCCAACGGGATCCAGTGGTGCGTCCGGGCTGAGCCGCAGCGGTAAGCGCGGCGCCGTGTTGGCGGGGGGCTGCAGACGCTGCGGCTCTGGTATCAGGTAGTCGTTGCTGAAGGCGTTGTTGGAAAGCGCCAGACCCCGGGGCTGAAACAACCAGCCATGGTAATAATCGCCTTCCCGGGTCGCCTGAATCTGCAGCTTTTCATCGCCGTGAATGACATGACCATAGACAGTATCCAGATCAAAACTAAGCAGTAGCGAGTAGCTGTCATTGCCGCGGCGCAGGCGGGCGTTGAGGGCCTTGCCGCCATTAATGAAGGCGGCAAGAGACTGCACCGTCAGCAACTCGCTCCCGGCTCCGGCAAGCTGCACCGGCAGCACATCGCCCGCCGCAAGGCGCCGCAGTCGGGTTACATCAATACTGATTGCCTGCACGGACTGTCCGGCCATGGCCGGCGGCAGCGAGCCCGGCTGCGCCGCACTCAGTTGGATAATCGGGTCGCTGGCAGACTGCGCCAGCGCGCCGGGCAGCAGCAGCCATAGCAATGCCCAGGCCGCCAGCAATTGCCGGCAGGCTGGGTTCAGATGTCGCTTGGCTACAGACTCGACTCGCTGCATGGTGGATTATCGGTCAGGCGTAAATGCGGACCGGCGGTCCGGGTGAATTGGTTGCTGGCAATTAAGTGCCTGATTTTTCGGCCACTATACGCCTGCGTGGGAATTATTACCAGTTCAGGGCGGGCATCCCGGAGGCCCCGGCCTGGAGGCCCGGGATGCCCGTCAGCCGGTATTGCTTCGAGCCGGCGCCACTACCCCGACGGGTGAATACCGCCAGTGTGGATCAGAATCACCTCACTGCCCGCCGGTATCTGACCGGTCTGGACCTGATCGATGAGCGCCAGCACCAGCTTGCCGGTATAGACCGGCTCCAGCGGCAAGCCCGTGGCCACGCCGAACGTTTCGAGTATCGTGGTCAGGCTGTCTGAAACCCGGGCATAACCGCCACAGTGATAGTCCTCCAGGACTTCCCAGTGTACCGCCCTGTCCGGCTGCCCAGCCATCTGCTTTGCCATCCGCGCCTCTGGCAACCAGCTTGCTATCTGGCGCTGCAGATAGCCGGGCGCCTTGAGCACCGCCACAGCTTTCACTGTGACACTGGCCTGGGATTGGGATTGGGATTGGGCCTGATCTTGAGCGCCGGTCATCAATCCACGAATGATTCCTGCCGCCGTGGCACCAGTGCCACAGGCGAGCATAACGAACCGTCGATCTCGAGGTAGATGACTGGATGGACGGCCAGGCAAGCGGCCGGGCGACTCCCAGCCCAGGTACCCGGCAATGGCTTCACAGCCAGCCACCCCCAGGGCATTGCCGCCGCCTTCCGGCAGCACGATCACCGGACCCAGGCCGGCGCTCAACTGCCGGATGAATGCCGGGTCATTGCGACGGCGATAATCACTGCGACTGAGATAGCGCAGTTCCATGCCGCATTGCCTGACAAAGGACAGAACCGGATTCAGGGGCCTGGTCTCTTCGCCACGAACCAGGCCCAGCGTCGCAAAGCCAAATTCCCGACCAGCCGCCGCCAGTGCCCGCAGGTGATTGGACCAGGCGCCACCAAAACTGACGACCCGTGTGCTGCTGTCCACCGCAGTGGCGTCGACAATGGCGTCAAGATTGTGGCGCAACTTGAACCACTTGTTACCACCCAGATGCGGATGCAGCAAATCCAGTCGCAGCACTTTTACCGACACCCGGTGCTGGTCAAACAGTGGCCACTGGAGTGTCTCCAGGGGCGGGTTAAGGCGCGACAAGTCCAGCAGTGAACCTGCCAGCGCAGCATGGCCAGCCAGTTCAGGCACAGCCGGGAACTGCCAGCGGCAGGCACATTGATACCAAGAGAAAACAGGAATTTGTCACTGGGATTAACACGAAGGAACAAGGGTAAAATGGCGGACCGGACGGGACTCGAACCCGCGACCTCCGGCGTGACAGAGAGCAGGTCTGAAAATCTGTTTTTCCTTTTTGCTCAATGACTTAAATCAATAGCTGCAGGTTTCAGCGGCGTAAATCGACACTGCCTGCACTACGCAAAATCAATCACTTATAAATGAAACTAGCATAGATTCTCGCCTTTTGGGCGACCATGACAGAGCCACCTACACCCCCTCCTGCTCCCCGGATTAACAATCGACCATCCCATCGACTATCTCATCGACCATCCCATCGACTATCTCATCGACTATCTCATCGACTATCTCATCGACCATAGTGACCATGATAATGCCCATGGTCGCCTATGACTGTGGTATCGTATGTGTTGGTGTGTGTATTAGTGTGTATAATACGCTCATGAAAAGCAAGGACATCATCAAGCGCCTGACCAGGGAAGGATGGGTTAAGGTTGGTGGTAAGGGTGATCACGAGAAGTTCAAGCACCCAGACAAACCCGGCCACGTTGTTGTCCCTCACCCACGAAAAGACATGCCGACCGGCACTCTGAAGAACATATTTAAGCAAGCTGGTTGGGAGTGGAGGTAGCTATGTTTTACCCCGTATATGTGCATAAAGACAAAGGGTCTGCCTTTGGTGTGACCATCCCCGATTTCCCGGGCGCATTCTCTGCAGCTGATAACTGGGAAGATCTGCCCGCGAAGGTTCAAGAAGCAATTGAGTTATTCTGTGAAGGCGAGGTGTTCGATATCCCGAAGCCCAGCGCGATCGATGATCTCGATGGAAACGACTACCAAGGTGGTCAGTGGGTGTTCGTGGATGTGAACCTGGACAAGCTGAACCCCAGGGTGAAGCGAGTGAATATCACTCTGCCAGAACCCTTGCTGTTAAGGCTTGACCGAGTGGTCAAAGAGGCTGGCAAGACCCGCTCGGGATTTTTGTCAGAGGCCGCAGATGAAAAGCTGGAGCGGGAATTTCCCCAGGCGAATTCCGGCTGAGATCATGACTGTAATCCATACTCGCTATGTGGCGCTTTTCCAGAAGCAATGGCATCACCGAGGACTTCCACACCAAGATGGAGATGATGACCCGGCGAGCGTACGGATTCAGGAATTTTGCCAGCTATCGATTGCAACTACCGATTGAGAGTCTTAACCCATTGTGGATGGGATGGCATTATCAGGAGGTTTAACTGGACTGACGCCCATCCCCCGTTAATGGGGTAGGGTTCTTGATTCCAAGGGTTAAATGGCGGACCGGACGGGACTCGAACCCGCGACCTCCGGCGTGACAGGCCGGCATTCTAACCAGCTGAACTACCGGTCCGCTACTTACAACCTTGCTACTGAGAAACTGTGACTGAAGACCAGTACTGCAGTTATGGTGGGTGGTGCTGGGATCGAACCAGCGACCCTCGCCTTGTAAGGGCGATGCTCTCCCAGCTGAGCTAACCACCCGTCTCAGGAGAAGGCGCATTTTACCGACTTGTTTAGGCATGTCAACAAAGTTACCGCTCTCTTTTCATGCCCCCGGATCAGCCACCGCGACTACTTGCTGGTGTGGGTAAACGCACCGTCCCAATCTTCCGGCAGCGGGGTCTCACGCAGGGTGGCAATGCGCTCCAGATAGACCTGGTAAAGCAGGGTTTCCGGCTCCCCGGCCACCAGCTCACGCAGCAGGGTTTCAGCCTCATCCCAACGCTGGGCGTGATACGCATCAAGCGCTTCATGGTAGCGTGCAACTCGCGCCTTGAGCTGCTCTCCGGCAGAACTCAGCGCACAGATCGGTTCATAACACTCCACCGCTTCGTGCTTGCCCTTGACCTTCACCTTGTCGATCAGGCGCAGCAGGAAGCCGTCCAGATCCCTGGCAGTTTCTTCACCAACAAGAAGCTTGATGCCGTAAAACTTGGTCAGGCCTTCCAGACGTGATCCCAGGTTTACCGCGTCGCCCAACACCGTGTAGGAGCGACGGTAGGTGGAACCCATGTCTCCCACATTCATCAAGCCAGTGTTAATGCCGCAGCCAATATTGACCTCCGGGTAACCACGCGCTGCAAAGTCCTCTTTCATGGCCTCTACCCGCTCCAGCATTTCCAGAGCAGCCTGTACCGCATGCCCACGGTGCTGAGGGTCGTCCAGTGGCGCCCCCCAGAATGCCATCACCATGTCACCCACGTATTTATCGATGGTGCCATTATGCTTGAAGATAATTTCCGTTACCGGGGTAAAGAAATCGTTGAGCAGGGTTTTCAGCTCCGCTGCGCTAAGGGCCTCGGAGATGGTGGTGAAGCTGCGGATGTCGGAAAACAGTACCGACAGTTCTTTGCTTTCACCCTCGAAGGAATAGTTATCCGGGTCCTCCAGCATCGAGTCGATGTGTGCGGGCGGTACGTACTGATCAAACATCCCCTTGATGGTTTTGCGCGTGAGGCTCTCGGTCAGAAACCCATAGATCAAATTAGCCGCCGTCACCAGGAAGATCAGTAGCAGCAGAAACACCAGCGAGAAATCCATGTTGAATTGCGACCAGAGCTGGAAGTTCGCCCACACCACAGCCACCATCATCAGGATCGCTGCGGCGGCCAGCGACGTGGCGCCGAGGTAAGGAAACGCCAGCGCCATGAACAGGCCCAGCACCGTCACCATCACCAGTTGCGCTCCGGGCGCCCAATCGGGCTTGTAGGGAAAGCTCACCGCGTCGGCACCCTGAAACCCGGCAAACAGCGACTCGGTGGTGGTATTGCCGCTGTCCACCTGCGCCACCGGCTGGGACTCCAGCAACGCGTGCAGCATATTGGCGTGTACTTCTACTCCGGGATAAACCCGATCCAGCGGCGTGGTACGAATATCCTGCAAACCCGGTGCGCTGGTACCAATCAACACCAGACTGTTGGCAAAAATCCCTTCCTCCTCGTTATCACGCAGCACATCGGTGGCAGAAACATAAGGAAAATGCTGATTGTTGCGCAACGAGCTGCGCCCCAGGTAGGGCACCAGTACCGAGGCGCGACTGTCGGTGGGAATCTGGAAAGCGCCAGCGCCCCGGCCAATGCGAACCGCCCGCACAACTGCCTCGCCACCGTATTCGGTGGTCACCAGTTCATACTGCTCAGCGAAGTTATAGACCCGCATCATCTCCAAAGATAGGGTCGGGTATAACTCATTACCAAAACGCAACAGTAGCGGAACGCGTCGTACCACCCCATCGGCGTCGGGAAGCTGGTTCATGTTTCCTGTGCCGCGCGCCGCATTCTGGAGTATCGGAATATTGCCGGAGTAGCCCGCCATGTCTTCCAGGCTCAACCTGCTGGCCAGCTCCGGATCAATGGCGACGATGGATGCCGGCAAATCGTTATAGGTGATGGTTTCCTGACGATTGAAGTTGATGGCCAGCACCACATCCGCCAGGCCCTGCATGGCGTTAGCGAAATACTGGTCGGCATCAATAAGCGGTTCAATTTCTTCCAGCGTCTTGGTGAATGCCGGGTTTAGCTGCTCAAGATCCACCGGCTCCAGCAAATCCCGGACACTGCGATCCGGCTCGGGAAAGGTGATATCGAAGCCGATTACCAGCGCGCCCTTGTCTGCCAGCTTCTCGACCAGCTGGCCCACCTTGATGCGATTCCACGGAAACTGCCCTTCCGCCTGCAGACTGCGCTCATCCAGGTCGACGATGACGATATTATGGTCCGTATTGCGCTGCGGTTTGGGCATCGCAGCCAGGCGCTGGTCATAGACCAGGTACTCGATTCGCTCGAGAATCGCCGCCAGCGTCTGGGGCGGTGTCAGCTGCAGCCACACCACCACCAGGGTCATCAGTACCCCCAGGTAGATTGGCAGGCGCTTGCCCTGGCTGAGCCAGCGCGAGAGAGGCTTGAATCGTGAGCGCAGCGACATGGCAAGTGCCCGGGCTACAGTGGGTATGAAGCACTGTTGGGGGTTGAGGTATCAAGAATTGAAAGTTCAGGGATTATAGGGCAACGAGTCTGTTCATAAAAACCGCATGGCAAAATACCCCAAACGGCGGTCCTGGCCCGGTTTCAAAAATCGCCTGCCGTACACTGCTGTCCCACAGTTTCCTGCCCCTTGGCCAGCGTTGAAAAGCGGCCCTGAGCGGTCCGCCTGGCAGTTAGCTTGTACCGTATGCTGAACAACAAGGTTTCATGTCTGAAACCATTAAGAAACACTCGAAACACCCGCACTTGGGCTGATCGAGAATTTTATTGGCAAATCTGCGGGAAAGCAGTGGCCTGCCGTTCATCTTTGCATGCAATTTCAAACTGAGCCAACACCATTGCGGCCACAAAATGGACATAAAATACAACTGACGGTACCATGCCGCCCGCGCTGCCCCACTATCAGCCGACGGGTAATCAGAGCGCAATTTTCAGCCACCTAATCGCCAGTCAAATCATGGATATTTTCAAGGAATTCAATTTTGAGGCCGCCCACCGGCTGCCCAACGTTCCGGAAGGTCACAAATGCGCCCGACTGCACGGCCACTCCTTCAGCGTGCGCCTGACTGTCAGCGGCCCGGTGGGCAAGGAGTCCGGTTGGGTTATGGACTTCGCTACCATTGGCGAGGCATTCAAGCCGATCTGGCAGCAACTCGACCATTACTACCTGAATGATGTCCCGGGGCTGGAAAACCCTACCAGTGAAAATATTGCCCGCTGGATCTGGGACCGCCTGAAACCCGCCTTGCCAGAATTGAGTGGCATCGAGATCCGCGAAACCTGCACCAGCGGCTGCCGCTATTCAGGACCGGACCAGACCCAGGCCTGAGCCCAGACCCAGACCCAGAGCCCTAGCCGAGCCAGCTCGCCGGTTCAACAGTCTCGTCTGCCAAATGCGCCGGATCCGGCTCCATCCTGTTTTTAACCAGTTGTTTCGCCGCCATGAACTCCTTGGGCCGGGCGATACAGTCTGCCGCAATAACCTGTCCCTTGCGCAAATAAAATGCCGCAAAGCTGCGCGCTGCCAGATCGCGATGATCGCCACGAAAAACAATCTGGTCATGGCCTTCAATCAGTCCAACCGACTGCAGTTTGATGTCATACTGATCTGACCAGAACCAGGGTACGGCATCATAGACCGTGGGTTTACCGCATAAATTGGCGGCGGCGGCGCGGGCCTGGTCATTGGCGTTCTGTACCGATTCCAGACGCAGCGGACGGCCATATAGCAAACTCGGATGAGAAGTGCAGTCGCCAGCGGCGACAATACTGGCATCACTGGTCTGGGTATACTCATTCACCTGGATGCCGTCGAGGATGGCCAGTCCCGCGGTTTCCGCCAGCCTGGTGTTGGGCTCGATCCCCACACCCAGCACCACGATATCCGCCGGGATCTCCTCACCGTTGCTGCACACCACGCTGTGCACCTGATTTTCACCCTGAATCGCCGAGACTCTTGAGGCAAAGCGAAATTCAACACCAGCCGCAGCATGCATCTCGCGCACGAAGTCCGATACCGGTTCGGCACTGACCCGCGGCAAGGCCCGCTGCTCGGCTTCAATCACCGTGACCGGCATATCCATCTGGCGCATCACCGACGCCACTTCCAGACCGATGTAGCCAGCACCAATCACCACGGCCTGCTTGCCGGGTTCCAGTCGCTCTCGCAGCAGTCCGGCATCGGCCGCGGTACGCAGGTAGAACACATTGTCCAGGTCCGGACCCAGCGCCAGCTTGCGCACCGATGAGCCGACACACAATGCCAGACGATCGTAGTTCAGTGTTGGGCCCTCGTGGAGCTGCAGACTTTGCTGCTGCGTATCGATCGACAGCACCGTGTTGCCCAACATTAACTCTATATCCGCATCGGCGAATGCCTTTGCCGGACGCAAGCGCATGGCGTCCAGCTGTTTCGCGCCGGACAGAAATTCCTTGCTCAATGGGGGACGGTGATAAGGCAATTCGGCTTCTGCGCCAATCAGCGTTATCGGTCCCTGCCAGCCTTCGCGGCGCAGTTGCAGGGCCAGGGTGGTGCCAGCATGGCTGGCACCGACGACGACGCAGTGGGACTCACTCATGATTCAGACACCTTCTGTTTAATCCCCTGTTGTTCAAACCGCTATGATTCAAACCGCTAGGGTTCAAACCGCTATGATTCAAGTATCGGCGGCTGCACGGGCAGCTGCCAGGTAATGGGTGGACGCCCCTGCTGCTGCAGATAGGCATTGGCCCGGGAAAAATGCTGATTGCCAAAAAACCCGCGGCTGGCAGACAAGGGTGATGGATGCGGAGACTGCAACACCAGATGCCGCGCACGATCAATGGCAGCGCCTTTCTTCTGGGCGTAGCTGCCCCACAGCATGAACACCAGACCCTGCTGCTCATTCAACCGCGCAATGATGCGATCGGTAAACTGCTCCCAGCCCTTACCCTGATGCGAGCCAGCTCGCCCCTGCTCCACGGTGAGCGTGGCGTTCAACAACAATACACCCTGCTCCGCCCAGGACTGCAGATAGCCATGCCGGGGAATCTCGATGCCAAGATCGTTGTGCAATTCCTTGTAGATGTTCTGCAGCGATGGCGGTACCCGCACACCAGGCTTCACGGAAAAACACAGGCCGTGAGCCTGGCCGGGGCCGTGATAGGGATCCTGACCAATGATTACCACTTTCACGGCGTCCAGCGGTGTGCTGTTCAGGGCATTGAAGATTTCCCTGCCGGGAGGAAAGATCTGTTTACCGGCGGCTTTTTCGTTCTTCAGAAAGGCGCGCAGCCGGGTCATGTAGTCAGCCGCAAACTCGTCTGCCAGCGCCGCCTTCCAGGAAGGATGCAGCTGAACCTCGCGCGCCGAATCTGATATCGCTTCAGTCACCGTGGTGCTGCGGCCGCATGTGTGGGAATAACAGCACGTCCTTGATGGAAGGCGAGTCGGTCAGCAACATCACCAATCGGTCAATACCAATGCCTTCACCGGCAGCCGGCGGCATGCCGTATTCCAGGGCAGTGATGTAGTCCGCGTCGTAGTGCATGGCCTCATGATCACCGGCATCTTTCTGCACCACCTGGGCCCGAAATCGCTCAGCCTGGTCTTCCGGATCATTCAGCTCAGAAAAGCCATTGGCCAGCTCGCGGCCGCCGATGATCAGTTCAAAGCGGTCGGTGACTTCCGGGTTACTATCGCTGCGACGGGCCAGCGGTGACACCTCAAGAGGATACTCAGTGATAAAAGTTGGCTGCAGCAAGGTGTGCTCAACCTGTTGTTCAAAAATCTCCATGACGATCTTGCCTTTCGGCCAGCCGGGATTGATTTCCACGCCCAGCTCCCGCGCCAGATCGATGACCGAATTCAGCGAGGTGAAAGCGTCGGCATTGTCCAAATGACATTCATTGACGATGGACTCCACCACAGTCATTCTTCGGAACGGCTGACCAAAATCGATTTCCTCGCCCTGGTAGCTGAACCGGGTCTCGCCCAGCACCTGCTTGGCGACGGTTCGAAACAGGTCTTCGGTGAGGTCCATCAAATCCTGATAGCGGGCGTAGGCCTGATAAAACTCCAGCATGGTGAACTCGGGGTTGTGGCGCGTGGACAGCCCCTCGTTGCGAAAATTACGATTGAGCTCATACACTTTCTCGAAGCCACCTACTACCAGCCGCTTCAGAAACAGCTCCGGTGCAATGCGCAGATACATGTCCTGGTCCAGGGCATTGTGATGGGTAATGAATGGCCGCGCCGTAGCGCCGCCGGGAATCACCTGCATCATCGGCGTTTCCACTTCCATAAATCCCAGCTCATCAAAGTACTGGCGAATACAGCGCACTACCTGTGAGCGCAGGCGGAACACGGTCCGCGACTCTTCATTGGCGATCAGATCCACGTAGCGCTGGCGGTAGCGGGTTTCGGTATCGGTCAGCCCCTTGTGCTTGTCCGGCAACGGACGCAGGGCCTTGGTCAGCAGTTCGAATTCAGACACGCGAATGGTTAGTTCGCCCTTCTGGGTTTTGAATATTTCGCCGCTGACGCCAATGATGTCACCCAGGTCCAGTGACTTCAGCTCGGCGGCCTGCTCTTCGGCGAACGACTTGTTGTTCATGTACAGCTGGATCTGTCCGCTGTCATCCTGGATTACGGTAAACGGTCCGCGCTGACGCATGATGCGTCCCGCAACGCGGGTCTTGACTGCCTTTTCCGCCAACTGCTCGGCATCGAGCGCATCGTATTGCGCCAGCAGATTCGCCGCCAGGTCCTGGCGGGAGAAGGTATTGGGAAATGCCTGACGCTGATCGCGAATCAGCGCCAGCTTTTCCCGGCGCTGGGCAATGAGTTTGTTTTCTTCGTGGTCCGGCTCAGCGCCGGCCGTGGGCTGTGAATCCTTGTTCATACCTGGGGGATGTGTCCTTGCCTGCCATCGTATAAGGACGGCTGTGTTGGGTTACAGCCCCGATTTCAGGCTGGCTTCAATGAATTTGTCGAGGTCGCCGTCAAGCACCGCACTGGTGTTGGAGACTTCAATATTGGTGCGCAAATCCTTGATCCGCGACTGATCCAGCACGTAGGAACGAATCTGGCTGCCCCAGCCAATATCGGCCTTGGCTTCCTCAACATTCTGCGCTTCTTCCTTGCGTTTCAGCTCTTCCATCTCATACAGCTTGGCCTTCAGCTGTTTAATGGCGGCGTCCTTGTTCTTGTGCTGGGAGCGCTGGTTCTGGCACTGCACGACGATGCCGCTGGGTTCGTGGGTCAGGCGAACCGCAGAATCGGTCTTGTTGACGTGCTGACCACCGGCGCCGCTGGAGCGGTAGGTGTCGATGCGTACCTTGGACATATCCAGATCTACTTCAATGTCGTCATCGATCTCCGGCGACACGAACACCGACGCGAAGGAGGTGTGGCGACGGTTGCCGGAATCGAACGGTGACTTGCGCACCAGCCGGTGAACCCCGGTCTCGGTACGCAGCCAGCCGAAGGCGAAATCGCCGCGCAGGTGCACCGTGGCGGACTTGATGCCAGCCACGTCGCCGCCGGAAACCTCCAGCAGTTCGGTATCGAAGCCCTTGTCTTCACCCCAGCGCAGGTACATGCGCAGCAGCATCTCGGCCCAGTCCTGGGCTTCGGTGCCGCCGCTGCCAGCCTGGATCTCCAGATAGGCATTGGCTTCATCCATCTCGCCGGAGAACATGCGGCGAAACTCGAGCTTCTCCAGCTGGCCGCTCAGGGCTCGCAGATCGCTGTCCGCCGAGTCCAGCAGTTCCTGGTCACTCTCATCCGCCGCCAGCTGCAGGATTTCATCCACATCAGCAAGGCCCTGATCGAGACTGTCGATGGTATGCACCACCGCTTCCAGGCTGGCCCGTTCCTTGCCCAGCGCCTGGGCATAGTCCGGGTTGTCCCAGACCGATCCTTCCCCCAGTTCCAGCTCTACTTCCGCCAGGCGGTCACGCTTGACGTCGTAGTCAAAGATACCCCCTGAGGCTGTCGGTTCGACTCTTGAGGTCTTTGAGCTGATTGAGCTGGGCACTGATTTCCATGGTCTACTGCGTTCCTGTTGCGGTGATTCGCCAAATCTGGCGAATGCTGGCGGTTGAATATTTCGGCCAGACCTGCCTGACTGGCCCGAAGTGGGGCAGCGCAAGATGGCGCCAGAAAACGCGCATTTTAACGTATTGCCGGGCGGATGCCAGCGCCGGGGCATGGTCGGGCTTTTACCGACTATCCGGGGTCTGGTAGTCTGGGCCGTTGTTTTATCCTGGTCCAAAGCTCAGGGCCTGTTACCACTATTTGGATGGTCACTGTTGTGGCTGAGATCAGGCCCTGCCATGCAGATTGAAAATGCCAGACTCGACTGGATCGAGTCTGGCCTGCCCCGCTCCAGCCAGTTTAATGATGTATATTTCTCCCGCGATGACGAAATAGCGGAAAGCCGTCACGTCTTCCTTGACGGCAATAATCTGGAATCCCGCTGGTGTGCTGCCAGCGACCCGACCTGTTTTACCCTGGGAGAACTGGGCCTGGGAAGTGGTCTTAACCTGCTGCTTACCTGGCAGCTTTGGCGGCGTTGCTTTCCGGAACCCGGGGCCCGGCGCCTGCACTATATCGCTTTTGAGCAGTATCCCCCACGCTTTCAGGATCTGCAGCGGCTGCACGCGCGCTGGCCGCAGCTCGCCGAATACAGCAACGTTTTCCTGCGCAATTATCCCGATCACAGTGCCGGGTGTCACAGGCTGTGGCTGGATGCTGATGTGCTGTTGGATATTCACTATGGTGACGCGACCACCAGCCTCGGCGAATTGCTACCGGGTGTCTCCGGGCAAGTAGACTGCTGGTTCGCCGACGGATTCAGTCCCGCGCACAACCCGCAGCTGTGGCAGGAGCCATTGTGGCAGCTGTTAGCCAGCTGCAGCCGTGCTGGCGCCAGCCTCAGCACCTATAGCGTGGCAGGTCATGTGCGGCGTGGCCTGACCGCTGCCGGATTTGCGGTGGAGCGCCAACCCGGCCATGGCCGCAAGCGCCATATGCTGGTGGCTCGGCTACCCGCTCATCGCCCTGATTCCCGGTCTGAACCCAGCTCAGAACTACACTCTGAACCACAAACCGATCCCGAACCCTGGTTTCGGCTACCCGCGTTAACCACTGCTGCGCGATCGGCCCTGGTCATTGGCGCCGGACTGGCCGGCTGCAGTATGGCCCATAGCCTGGCGCGACGCGGCTGGCAGGTCACCGTATTGGAAGCCGGGTCCTCGATCCTGGCCGGGGCCTCTGGCTGCGGACAGCTGAACTTGCGCTGCCACCTGATTGGCGAAGACTCCGCCCTGGCGCGCTTCTACCTGCACAGTTTCCTGTATGCCCGGCGACTGTTTAACGAGCTGAGCGCATCGACCGGACAACAGCCGTCCCCACGCTTCTGGTATGACTGTGGACTGGTGCAATTGCGCAGCGCCATGGGAGTACGCGAAGGCAAGCGATTGACGGCCTATATCGAGCACCTGGCCGCACTGTACGGTGCAGCCATTTTGCAGCCAGCAAACCGCGCCGACTTGAGTGAACTGGCGGGCGCGGCATTGACCGAGGATGGAATTTATCTGCCACTGGGGGGGTATGTGCTGCCGGATTTACTGGCGGCGACCCTTTTGGAGCATCCCCTGATCAGCGTGCAGCGCAATTGCCCGGTGCAGGACTTCCTCTATCACGATGGCAACTGGCAGGTGCGCGCCAATAGTGGCCAGTTTGCCGCACCGGTGCTGGTGTTATGTGCCAGCGAAGCCATCCGGCAATGGCCACAGACGGCGGATCTGCCGCTACAGGTCATCCGCGGGCAGAATACCCTGCTTCATGCCCCGGATGAGAGTCTGGATGAGAGTCTGGATGAGAGTCTGGATGAGAGTCTGGATGAGAGCCAGGATGAGAGCCAGGATGAGAGTCTGGATGCGAGTCCTGGTGAGCGACCAGACCGCCACACCAGGCAAACACTCAACACCGTAGTCAGCGGTCAACGTACCCTGTTTCCCGCGGCACGCCAGCAACAGACCGTATCCGCAACCTATGACCGGCACAGTACCGCGCGGCAGCCGCGGCCGGAAGATGATGCCGAAAACCTGCGCTTGCTGGGCGGCAGTTTCCACGGCGCAATCCCGGCCAGCGACTCGATTCACTCATCTCCCGTGGGTTTGCGCAGTAATACTCCAGATCATGCCCCACTGATCGGCCCGGTGCCGGATCTGCCGGCCATGGCAACGGCCTATGCCGATCTGGCCCGCGATGCCAGCACCCTGTTTACCGAACCAGGTGCGTACCTGCCGGGTTTGTACCTCAGCGCGGCCCATGCCTCCAGCGGGCTGGCAACCAGCACCCTGGCGGCAGACTACCTGGCCAGCCTGATCTGCGGCGAGTTGCCCCCGTTATCCCGGGCCGCAAGGGACAGCCTGAACCCGGCACGGTTTCTGATCAGAACGCTGAAAAAACAGCGCCCTGGGAACCCCGCATCGGGCAACGAAACGAAATAAGGAAAAATGTCAGCAATGGGATTGGCAGACAGCGTCGGTGCCTGCCAGGTCTAGCGGTTGTAGAACGCGGTCACGACCCGCGCCAGCTCCGCGGCATCATCCGCACCGGCCAGTTCACGAATGGAGTGCATGGCAAAAGTAGGCACGCCAATGTCCAGTGTGGTGACACCCAACTCGGTGGCCGTAATCGGCCCAATGGTGCTGCCACACGCCATATCGCTGCGCATCACAAACGACTGGCAGGACACTTTCTGTTTTGCGCACAGCGCCTTGAACAGGGCAATGGATTCGCTGTTGCTGGCATAGCGCTGGTTGGCGTTGATCTTGATTACCGGCCCGGCATTGAGCAGCGGGCGATGCTGGTCGTCATGCTTTTCCAGGTAGTTGGGGTGCACACCATGGGCGTTGTCGATGGAAAACAACAGGGAATGATGAATCACCCGGTCCAGGGCATCGCTTGCCTTATGCATCCCGGCCACCCAACGCTTCAATACCTTGCGCAGAAACGGCCCCTGGGCACCAGACGTGGAGGCACTGCCGACTTCTTCGTGGTCGTTACACACCAGCACACTGCCCTGCTCGTCCGCACTGTCAATCAGGGCGCGGCAGCCCAAATAGCAGCTGAGCAGATTGTCCAGTCGCGCGGAGGCGATAAATTGCTCATCCAGGCCCACCATGGCGGGGGGCTGGGTATCGTACAAAAACAGCTCGTGGGAAAGCACCGCCGCGGCTTGTTTGGCTTCAGACTGGGTTTTGATTTTCTCCAGCAGAAACTGCTCAAAGGAAAACTTTGCTGCGGCCTCGGAATCGGGAAACTGCAGCATGATCGGCGGCAGTTCCTTCTGGGCATTACAGGGCCGACCTTCATTCACGTTGCGATCAAGGTGAATGGCGAGGCTGGGAATCACTGCCACCGGCGCCTTGAGATCCAGCAGACAGGAACCCAATTCACCTTTATTGGTCTGGAAATGTACCCGACCAGCGATGGACAAATCGCGGTCAAACCAGGGTTGCAGCAGGGCACCGCCATACACTTCCACACCTAACTGCAAGTAGCCCTGACGGCGTGTCTCGGGATTGGGTTTTATCTTCAGCCCGGGGCTGTCGGTGTGGGCCCCGGTAATACGAATCCCGTGGCGGGTAAGGTCCTGCTTGCCGGTCTTGAACGCCACCAGCGAGGAGTCGTTGCGGCACACATAATAGCGACCGCCCTTTTCTAGCTTCCAGCTATCGGCTTCGTCCAGACGCACAAAGCCCGCCTGGTCGAGCATGGCGGTCATGGTTGTGACGGCATGAAACGGCGTGGGAGACTGCTGAAGAAATTTCAGCAGTCCCTTGTTAAAGCTGCGCTTGCTCACGTTAGACTTTCCGGCAAGATTGGACTATTCGGCAAGTAGGTTTCCTGAAAGTTTCAGAAAGGCAGTGCCCCGACTTAAATTCCAGCCCGGACCAACAATCCGGCTTACTGGACTTCCAACAGCTCCACTTCAAAAATGAGTGCAGAGTTCGGGGGAATAGCCGGAGTTGGCGATGCTTCGCCATAAGCCATTGACGGTGGAATATAAAGGCGCCATTTGTCCCCTACACTCATCAGCTGCAGGCCTTCCGTCCAGCCGGAGATCACTTGCGCCAGACCAAAGCTGGCCGGCTCGCCGCGCTGCACCGAACTGTCGAAGACTGTGCCATCCGGCAGAGTACCGTGGTAGTGCGCCACAACCGTGTCGCTCTCCGAGGGTGATTCACCGCCCGCTGGTCCTTCTTCCATTACCTCGTATTGCAACCCGGAATCCAGGGTTACCACACCGTCACGCTGGGCGTTTTCAGCAAGAAATGTCTCACTGGCAGCCAGGTTTTCCGCCAGTGCCGTTTGCTCCGCCATGGTCTGGCGCTGCATGAAAGTCTGCAGCGAAGCCATCAAATCATCTTCCGACATCTGTATCTCGCCGCCTATGGCGTCCAACATACCGGCCATAAAAGCATCCAGAGGAACATCGCTGACAATATTCTGGCTAACAAGGTTCTGGCCGACATTGGCACCGATGGCGTAGCCAATCCGGTTGTCTTCGTTTTCGAGATCGACGTCGCTTTGCGCCGCCGCGGACAGGGTTACCGCAGCAAACGGCAGGGCGAATGCGACATGCCGCAGGCCGTGAAGTAATTTCATGTTGGATTCCTTGCTTGGATGAATGTGGGGGCTGAACCGGCTGATCGCCGCCGACCCGGCACCTGCAAAGGAAGGCATACTAACCGGGAACTTACTGAATTAAAAGAGCTTATACTGGCGGAGAGCCCCGTGCTGCGCGATACTAGGTGTCTATTGTCAGGACCTAGCAGCACTGCTGCCACGCTATGAAAACCCCTATCCAGGCACTGCAATCTGCCGTCATCGCCGTCCTGCTCGGTGCGCTCCTGACCGGGTGCTCGCAGACGGTCACCGTGTCCGTCAACAGTCAGCCAGTGTACGACCCCCAGGGTCGATTACTGGGCGGCGAGGCCATCGACGCCAGCCTGCAAGGCTGCATCAATCTGGCTTTGCAGCAGCAAGACCTGGAGCTGCCAGCCGAGCTTACCGTGCTGTCCTGCGCCAATGGCGAGATACGCAGCCTGGAAAATATCGGCCAGCTTCTAGCGCTGCGCTTTCTGGACCTGGCCAACAACCGGATTCGCAATATTACGCCGCTGGAAGACTTGCCGGTACTCGGTGGCCTGAACCTGGTGAATAACAACATCAGCGACATCGGCCCGCTGTTCAATATGCCCAACCTGGCGTCGGTTAATCTGCGTGGCAACGACACCATTCCCTGCCCGCAATTACGCAGCCTGCGCAATCGTCTGGGTGACAATCTGACCGCTCCGGACAGCTGCCGCGAGTAGCAGCCAGCATGTATCCGGTGATTTCAGGCTGGCAGACCGCTATGAAAGCGGAACTCCGGGTCGGGTGAACTGACCAGTTCGGCCTCCCGCGCAGCAAATTCCCCTACCCGCTGTCCGATATCTGCCCCGGCCAGTGATTCCGCCAGGGCCAGATAATCCTGAAAATGACGCGCCTCGGATTTCAGCAGGCTCCGGTAAAAACGCGCCAGTGGCGCATCGAGCCGCGGGACCAGACAGGCAAAGCGCTCGCAGGAGCGCGCCTCAATGCAGGCCCCCATGATCAAGGTATCCACCAGCGTGTTGCCGCTGTGATGATCCACCAACTCTCGCAGACCGGCCGCATAGCGGGAAGGGCTCAGGCGCACATAGCGGATCTTTCGGGCGGCCATAATCTCCACCACCTGCTGAAAATGCAGCAGCTCTTCCCGGGCCAGCTGTGACATTTTGCTGAGTAATTCGGGATGGGTGGTATAGCGGTACATCAGATTCATCGCCGTGGCTGCCGCTTTTTTCTCGCAATTGGCATGATCGATCAATAACACCGACTGGTTGTCCAGCGCGGCGTCGACCCAGGATTCGGGAGTCGGACAGGAGAGAAATTCGCGAACGGCTTGCATGATCGTAGGGTGCTTCAGTGCCTGGGGGAATCATCAAGCCCGGCAGCCGACTCGTCGTCCTCGTCGGGCCCGGGCGGCTCACCATCCTCGTCCATGGCCTTGCCCAACAGGGCGGGCGCATGTTGCTTGGACGTTTTAGCGCCCAATTCGCGCAGCATCTCGGTCCGGCGAATCAGATTACCGCGCCCGGATTTCAATTTGTTAAAGGCCTGGTCATAGGTCTTGCGGGTAGCATCGATGCGCTCACCCACCGCCTCAAGATCCTGGGCGAAAGCCACGAACTTGTCGTACAGGGCGCCGGCTTTTTCGGCGATTTCCACCGCATTCTGACTCTGCTGAGCCAGGCGCCACAGGTTCTGGACGGTCTTCAGGGTGGTCAGCAAGGTGCTGGGGACCACGAAGATAATATTACGCTCGAAGGCAAACTGAAACAGGTCAGGATCTTCCCGCACCGCTTCGGAATAGGCGGCCTCGATCGGCATGAACAGGAACACATAATCCAGGGAATTGACCCCGGGCAGGTTCTGATAATCCTTGCCCGCCAGATTTTTTACATGCAGGCGCAGCGACTGGATGTGTTGCTTCAGCAACTCCCCTTTCCGTCCGGAATCTTCCGCTGCGCAGTAGGCATCCCAGGCCTTGAGAGACACCTTGGAATCAATAATGATGTCTCGCTGTTCGGGGAGATGGACAATAACATCGGGCTGCAGCTTGCTGCCGTCTTCGGACCTGAGATTGACCTGAACCTCGTATTCCCGGCCTTTCACCAGGCCGGATTTTTCCAGAATCGACTCCAGCACGAACTCACCCCAGCTACCCTGGGCCTTGTTGTCCCCCTTCAGGGCATTGGTGAGATTCACGGCTTCTTCGCTGATGCGCGCGTTCAGTTCCTGAAGATTCTTGATTTCCTTGGCCAGTGAAAACCGTTCCTTGGACTCCTTGTCGTAGGTCTCTTCCACACGCTTTTCAAAGTGCTGTATTTTTTCCTGCAGGGGACCCAGCACCGTGGCCAGGGAATCCTTGTTTACACTGGTGAATTTTTTGGACTTATCTTCAAAAATCTCGTTGGCAATATTCTTGAAAGCGACACCAAGCTTCTGCTCCGAGTCCTGCAGCAGCTTCAGTTTTTCCTCGGTCTGCTGCTTTTCCATGTCCAGACTGGTACGCAAGCTGGCATTTTCTTCACGCCGGGATTGCAGTTCGGAGGTCAGCGAATCCCGCTCCTGGCGAAGCTGAAGATACTGTTCCTGAAGTTCAGAAAGGTCGGAATCGCGTAGCGCGAGGCGCTCGTCACTGGTGAGTTTCTGCAGGCGCAGCTTTTGTACCTGTAGCAGCAGGATGACGATTGCCGCCACGGCGACTGCGGTGAGCAGCGCCAGTACGATGAGAAAAACAGGATCCATAATAATGGCTCGCGGACGGGTGGCGGACTACCGGTCAGGTCAGGTTGTCGTTGATCGCCTGCAGTAAATCCACTCTGAGCGGCGTGCTATCCGTCGAAGTTTCCAGGGACTCTGCCACCACATTGATCACCGAATCGGTTTCCAGCAAGCGCACACTGAAATCCTGGGGCTCACGTTCGCCAGCGGCTTCACCGCGGCCCAGCAGGCGACCGATAAAGCCGGGCTGATCGTCGGGGTCTGCAAGCAGACCGGCAAAGCGGACATTAAAGAATGACTGGTCGCGATTACTGTCCAGGATTTCAATCTGGGCAGATTCCAGTGCCTGCCGCACCTGCACCCAGGCGCGATTGTAATCAAGGCGCAGTTCCAGCACCTGTTCACCATCCTCGGCCTCGACGATATTTGCCTTGCTGGCGGCTTCGATACTACCTGCCAACAGGCTGGCCGAAGACGCCTGATAGATATCGTTACGATCCGCCAGATACTGAGAAATGGAGTTCATAACATTCATCTCCAGGTCTTCCGAGTCCGACAGTTCAGGCCAATTGATAACGGTGGGAATAGGTTCGTCACGGCGGTTCTGCAGATGGGTAACGTAAATCTCTGAATAGCCCGCATGCAGGCCCGGCTCGATCTCGATGCGATATTTGTGGCGCAGTTCCTGATCGTTACCGATCTCCAGCCACGACGTTTCCATAATGCCGCTGCTCGGGTTTTCATATTCCAGGGCAATCTGCAGTTCGGTCCAGTAATCCCTGACCAGCGGCCACACCTGACCGGGGGTGGCATCAATCAAAATCCAGGAGGTGTCCGTCAAGCGCTGGATTACCACGCCTTCCCGGCGCCGTTCTTCGATCGGCTTGGGCTGGGGTATTTCTTCAAACGGCTGGGCGCTGGCCGACGCTCGCGCCGGAATGACGTAAAGTTGATCGAGGGTGTAGCTGTCCAGTTCCGGCGGAATGCGCATATCCGGGATGACTTCGGCATCGGTATAGTCCCCCGCCCGGTCCGGAAAAAGGCCGTTCTCACCGCCCAGGAAACTGCAACCACCGAGCCCGAAGCCCAGCAGAATTGTCATGAGAGTTCTGCCCTGCGATGTCACTGTGGTTTTCAAACTATTTCCCACTTTCTTTCCTGAAATCTCTCTAAATATGCCTGTTGCTTTCAATATCACGATACCTGCTTCGCTTTCCACATCATTCCCGGTTGTTATCCAGGTTCAGTCGCACGCTGTGTGCAGAACTGTGTTCACGGGTTGGTCAATCATGGCAGTTTCAGACCGGATGCCGTCATCGCTTCTTCTACTTGGAGCCGCAGCGACTCGGCAAGTTCCACCAGGGGCAGGCGAATGCCGCTGTCGATACGACCCAGCCGGTGCAGCGCCCATTTGACCGGAATCGGATTAGCCTGCAGAAACAGGTTCTTGTGCAGGGGTGCAATGCCAGCATCCAGTGCCCTGGCCTGAGCGGCGGCATCGGGGGCATCACTGGCCAGCAGATCACAGATCCTGGCCATCACATCCGGAACCACGTTGGCAGTGACCGAAATGCACCCGGCGGCCCCGCCAGCCATTAATTCGACGTTCAAGGGATCTTCGCCGCTAAATACGGCCAATCGATCTCCCACTCGCCTGACCAGCTCAAGGCCACGCTCCAGGTCGCCGGTAGCGTCCTTGATGGCGACAATATTGTCGATATCGGCAAGCCGCTCCACCGTCTCCAGACTCAGATCACAAACTGTGCGACCCGGTACATTATAGAGAATCTGGGGTATATCAACCTGCTCCGCCAGCAGTTTGAAATGCTGATAAAGCCCTTCCTGTGGCGGCTTTGTATAGTACGGCGTCACCAGCAAACAGGCGTCGGCACCATGCTGTTTGGCCTCGCGGGTAAACAGCAGCGCTTCCTGGGTATTGTTGGAGCCGGTTCCGGCGATAACCGGGACCCGCCCGGCAACCTTGCGCACACAGTGTGCCACCAGGTCGCAGTGCTCTTCGGTACTCAGGGTGGCTGATTCCCCGGTAGTCCCCACCACGACAATACCGTGGGTGCCAGCGTCAATGTGCCAGTCCACCAGACGATCAAAAGCCGGCAGATCCAGCTTGCCGTCGGCGCTCATTGGCGTGACCAGCGCCACCAGACTGCCTCGAATATCGGTTTTCGCCATCTTGTTGCTAACCTTGTGAATAGTCCCTGAATGCGAGGATATTTAACGTTCTTGTTGCCCGTCTTTTTCCCGGGTTTTGCGGCTGCTCCGCCCTGCTACCGGGCCGACAGGCGCGCCACTTTAGCACAGGCCACGAGTCGGCCCCAAAGCCTGGCAATGCCGCCAGGCGACTAGGTGCCAGCCTGCTCCTGGTCGCGGTTCTCCCGGGTCTCCATGGCCGAGACCCGGCTGGGCCAGGCGTTGATTATCGCCTGGATAAAGGTGGCCAGGGGGATGGCAAAGAACACCCCCGCCAGGCCCCAGATACCGCCAAATGCCAGCACGGCGGTAACGATCGCCACCGGGTGCAGGTTCACCGCCTCGGAAAAGATCACCGGGACCAGCACATTGCCATCGATAACCTGAAGCACCATGTAGGCCACCAGCGTGGTATAGAACTCCCCGCCGATGCCCCATTGCACGTACGCTACCGCCGCTACCGGCGCAGTCACCACGGTGGCACCAATATAGGGAACGATTACCGACAGCCCCACCAGTACCGACAGCAACAGCGCGTAGTTAATGCCCAGCACCAGAAACATCAGGTATGCGGCAACTCCCACGATCATAATCTCCACCACCTTGCCGCGCACATAGTTGGAAATCTGCTGGTCCATTTCCAGCCAGATGCGGCTCATCAGCGGGCGATTGCGGGGCAGGAAATTTCCCGCCCAGCGTACCAGTTGATCCCGGTCTTTCATCACGAAAAACACCAGAATCGGCACCAGGACAATAAAGATAATCCAGGAGAAAATGCTGGGCAGGCTGGCCAGGGAATACTGCAGTATCGCCTGCCCGTAGTTTCCCAGTTCACCGCCAATGCCCGCCATGAACTGCCTGATCTGATCTTCCGTAAATAAACTGGGGTAGCTCTCAGGCAGCAGCAACAGGGCGTTTTGCCACTGATTCACCAGATTGGGGATCTCATCCACCAGTCGCCGCAGCTGATTAAATACGCGCGGGATGAGGTACAGCAGCAGCAGGAAAAACAGGCTGACGAACAAGGAGTACACCGTGACAAAGGACCACCGGGCAGACAGGCCGTAGCCAAGCAGCAGATTGACCAGCCCCTGCATCAGGTAGGCGATAATGATCGCGGCGATCACCGGCGCCAGCACGCTGCCCAGCAGCAGCAGCACCGCCAGCCCAACAGCCAGCAGGATCAGCAGAATGAGCGATTCTTCGTCGTGGAAATAGCGATCGTAAAAGTCGCTAAGCAACTTTCTCATGGGCGTCGGTCAGCCTTTCTTGATCCAGTAGAAATAGGCCTGGTCATTCTTCTCAAAATTGAGAATCTGATGGTTGCTTTGCGCCACGAAAAGGTGGAAATCCTTTTCTGAACCAGGGTCGGTGGCCACCACTTTGAGCACCTGCTCGGCCGCCATATTGTTCAGGGCGAGCTTGGCTTTCAGCAGCGGCATGGGGCACTGCAGGCCACTCAGGTCCAGTTCGATGTCAACTTGTTCTGTCATGGGCGTATGGTAGCAAGGCTGATCGAAAAAAGCCTGTCCAGATGAGCCTGTGAGTCGCCTAAGTTACTTAAAAGTTTGGAATTATTTATGCTAATCTGGGTCTATTACCCTACATGATCAACGCCATGTTCAATCCCGTTCGCTCAGGCGTGCTGGCGGCTCTGTTAATCGCTGTCACCGCCTTCCCTGCGCAGGCGCAGAACAATCTGCCGAGCCTGGGAGATCGCATTTCCGGTACCGTCAGCCTCGATCAGGAATACCAGATGGGGCAGCAGTTCCTGAGCCAGATCCGGCGCAGCGCCCCGACGATTCCCGACGCCCTGCTCAATGATTACCTGGAATTCGTGACCTACCGCCTGGCATCGCGCAGTCAGCTGAAGGATCACCGGCTGTCCTTCGTCATCATCGACAGTGAGGAGCTGAACGCGTTCGCGGCCCCCGGCGGTATTATCGGCGTCAACACCGGCTTGTTCCTGAATGCCCGCACCGAGGATGAATTCGCCTCGGTGATGGCTCACGAGATTGCTCACGTCAGTCAGCGCCACTTCGCCCGCGGCATTGATGAGGCACAATCCGGGCGCATCCCACAGCTCGGTGCGCTGCTGGCCAGCGTGCTGATCATGGCCACTTCCGATGCTGGCCACGGCGCCGCAGCGGTCACCGCAGCCCAGGGTATGGCGGTGGAGAATCAGCTACGTTTCAGCCGCAGCAATGAGGCAGAAGCCGACCGCATTGGCCAGGACACCATGTTTAACGCCGGCTTCGACCCGGACGCCATGGCCTCCCTGTTCGAGCGCCTGATGGCGGTGAACCGCTTCGGTCGCAGGCCACCGGAATTCCTGCTTTCGCACCCGCTGACCGAGTCACGAATTGCCGACAGCCGCGGCCGCGCCATGCGTTATCCGGATCGCGAGTACTCCAGCAGCCTGGAGTACCAGTTCATGCGCGCCCGGGTAGTAGGTCATTACAGCACGGACAAAGCGGCACTGGTGGATGAGTATCGACGACGCCTGGAAACCAGCAGCAACGATACCGAAATGCAGTCCAATCGCTACGCCCTGGCGGTCGCCTACTGGGAGAACGAGCAGTACGGCCTGGCGACTCAAACCCTGACGCCGCTACTGGAGCGTTACCCGAATCGCATCACCCTGGTGGTCACCCAGGCGGAAATTCTGACCGCCCAGAACGAACCTGGTCAGGCGCGCGCCTTCCTGGAGCGCCACCTGGAAATCAATCCAAACAATCATCCACTGACCATGGCCTACGTGGATGCGCTGCAGGAAGGGCGCAATTACCAGCGCGCCGCAGAGATGATGGAGCAACATACCCGCAACCGGCCCAACGACCATCACCTCTGGTTTCAGTTGGCGGAAACCTGGGGCCAGGCTGGCAATATCAGCAAGGTGCACCAGGCCCGCGCGGAGTACTATCGTTTGTTGGGAGATTATGGCCGCGCCCGCGAGCAACTGCAGTTCGCTATTCGCGTGGCCAGTGAAAATAACGCCTCGCCAGCCGAGGAAGCCCGACTGCGGCAGAAGATCCGCGATATCGAACAAATGCAGCGCCAACGCGCGCGGGATTGATCCGCTGCTCGGCACAGGGCCAGACCAAGGTCGAAAAAGTTCGGAAATAGCTCTGAAGAAACGCAAGATCCGCTGGTTTATCGCCGGATACAAACCAGCCCACCGGTCAGGCTCTCAATCAGGCTTTGCCCTTTACCTTGAGCTGCTGCTCTGCGGCAAACTTCAGCATCCGCTGCAGCGGCTTCATGGCCTGTTCCGCCAGACCCGGATCCACCAGGATCTCACTGGTCTCCTGCTGGAGTGATTCCAGCATGGCTGGCAGTGAGTTCATCGCCATCCACGGACAGCTTGCGCAACTGCGACAGGTAGCATCGTTACCAGCGGTAGGCGCCACGATGAATTCTTTATCCGGCGCCATTTGCCGAAGCTTGTGAAAAATACCCTGATCGGTGGCCACGATGATCTGTTTGTTGGGCACCGTCTGTGCCGCCTTGATGATCTGCGTGGTAGAACCCACCACGTCCGCCAGCTCCAGCACCCCGGCCGGGGATTCCGGATGGGCCAGCACCACCGCGTCCGGGTACATTGCCTTCATGTCCGCCAGGCCGCGGGTCTTGAACTCTTCATGAACGATACAGGCGGCATCCCACAGCAGCATCTCCGCTCCCGTGGTTTTCTGGATATAGGCGCCAAGATGGCGATCCGGTGCCCAAAGGATTTTTTCGCCCTTTTCCGCCAGGTGCTCAACCACATCAAGCGCGATACTCGATGTCACCACCCAGTCCGAGCGCGCTTTCACCGCCGCCGAGGTATTGGCATACACCACCACGGTGTGATCCGGATGCTGGTCGCAAAATGGCGCGAATTTCTCGATGGGACAGGCAATATCCAGCGAGCAGGTGGCTTCCAGAGTGGGCATCAGCACTTTTTTCTCGGGGCTGAGAATCTTCGCCGATTCGCCCATAAAGCGCACCCCCGCCACCACCAGGATCTCGGCATCACACTCCTTGCCAAAGCGAGCCATCTCCAGGCTGTCGCCGACGAATCCATTGGTCTGCTCGGCGAGATCCTGCAGCACCGGATCAGTGTAATAGTGGGCCACCAGACGGGCATTCTTCTGCGTCATCAGCTGCTTGAGCTGATCCCAATACTGGGCCTGCTCGCCAGTACTCAACGCCTGGGGCTCTTCAGCCCGATCCAGGTATTCGCGCACCACAGTGAGATCTGCAGCCAGGTTGTCGCTGTTATCCATGTTGGTAGGGTGATTCATGACGATTCAGGCAGATAGGTGATTGCGTATATTACTATATGTGGGGGCTTCAGGCTTGGACGTCAAGGGCTGGCCAGTTCTGCGCAAAACTGCTCCAGATGGGAACAATTGCTGACTTGGCAAATATGAAGATACTGCGTTCGGGGAAAGGAAAATGGTGGGTCGTGATGGGTTCGAACCATCGACCAATTGGTTAAAAGCCAACTGCTCTACCGACTGAGCTAACGACCCACGAGAGGGCGGTATTCTACTGCCATAAACGAAAAAGACAAGTCATAGACGCCACTTTTTCGGCGGAATTCAGGCTCCATTATCTGGTCTGCTGGCAGGTGCGGGCCGGGATCACTGCCCCTTGATCACTGATAACGAGTTGGATCTTCGATGCCAGCCTCGCTGAACCCCTGCTGCCGGAATCGGCATGCGTCACAGACGCCGCAGGCCTTGCCGTCGGCACTGGCCTGATAGCAGGATACGGTCTGCGCATAATCCACGCCCAGGCGACTCCCGGTCTTGATGATCTCTGCTTTACTCAGGTCGATCAACGGGGTTTCCAGCCGAATCTCGCCGCCTTCCACGCCGGTGCGGGTAGCCAGATTGACCACCTGCTGAAAGGCGCGAATATACTCCGGCCGGCAATCCGGGTAGCCGGAATAATCCACGGCATTGACGCCAATAAAAATCGCCGACGCCTCCAGCACCTCCGCCCAGCCCAGCGCGTAGGACAGGAAAATGGTGTTGCGCGCCGGGACGTAGGTGACGGGAATACCCTCCCCCTTCTGCTCCGGGACCGCGATGTCGTGATCGGTCAGTGCCGAGCCGCCGAGGCTGCCGATGTCCAGGCGAATCACGCGATGGTCTGCTGCGCCACCCGCCTTGGCGACGCGCTTTGCTGCCTCGAGCTCGCTGCTGGAGCGCTGCCCGTAGTCAAAGCTCAGGGCGTAGCACTGAAAACCCTGGTTATTGGCAATGGCAAGGCAGGTGGCGGAATCGAGTCCCCCGGAGACCAGCACCACCGCCGATTGTTTCGCGTGTTGTTCCGGCACCCTTCACTCCCGTGTGTTGGTCTGTCTCATGGCTGCCTGGATATCCGGCAGGCTACGTTCAGTATAAATCAGGCCCGCCAGCCGGCCCTGTGATGATGTTCACTGTCAGTACCTACAGCTACAGTACTCAGGTATTCACCATCTGGTCTGGATGGCTGTCTACTCACCCATTCTCACCCATTCTCACCCCGACGCACGGTGACCCTGCGCGTCAGCGGCCGGGTTCGTTACCCCAGATCAGCTTGTGCAGCTGCAGCTGCATGCGCACCGGCAGATGATCATCCAGAATCCACTGCGCCAGCTCAGCGGCTGGCAGTTCCTCCCACGAAGGTGAAAACAACACCTCGCCAACTTTGCTGCCCAGGTCGTGCATCTGAACCTGGGCCCGTGACCAGTCATAGTCCCGGCGATCGCAGATGACAAATTTCACCTGGTCGCCCTGCTTGAGCAATGGGATATTTTCCAGACGGTTACGATCGACCTCTGCAGAGCCAGGTGTCTTTAAATCGAGCACGACAGACACCCGCCGATCCACATCTTCGATAGGCATGGCACCGCCGGTTTCAAGCGAAACATGGAGTCCCGCATCGCAAAGTTGGGTTAGCAGCGGCAGGCAATTAGGCTGCGCCAGGGGCTCACCGCCGGTGACCGTCACGTAGTCTGCCTGGTGTGATTTCACCTGTTCGACAATCTCAGTCAATGGCATTTGCTCACCGCCCTCGAAGGCATAGGCAGTGTCGCAGTATTGGCAGCGCAGGGGGCAGCCGGTCAGACGCACAAACACCGTCGGGCGACCCACGGAGCGGGCCTCCCCCTGCAGGGAGTGAAAGATTTCTGTGATGCGCAGGCTCAAGGTGTTTGTCATGGTCTACACGCCGCAGCCAGGCCGGCGCCGAGGAATCGGAATCGGAGTGGCGAGTAACAGCCGTCGGGTATTGGCGCAGTGATCTCAGTCGAGGGTAAGCAGTCGGGTATCAGCCAGATTTGCCACGCCGGTATTGGGAAAGCGCCGCTTGATGTCATTCAGCAACTGGCGGGCCCGGGGTATATTACCCAGTCCCTGATAAGCCAGACCGAGGCCGTACATGGCGTCGGGCAGTTTGGCGGAATCGGGGTACTGCTCGAGGATAATCTCATAAGCCGCACGGGCTTCATCATAACGATCCAGGTAGAGGAACGCCTGACCTTTCCAGTAGTGCGCATTGGTCACAAAGCGCCCTTCCGGATAGATACTCAGGTACTGGTCAAATTCGGCTATAGAGCGCTCAAAATTGCTGTTGATGACCGAATCATAGGCCATCTGGTATAGCTGCTGCTCACTGAGCACGGCCGGCTGCAGCGTGCCACGTGTCCCACCCACGCTGCGGCTGCTGTTGGACGAACTCGCACTGTTGCCAGCCGCGCCAGGATTAGCGCTGTTTCCGCTATTAGCTGCTGCCGTCGCACCGCCGGGTGCTTGTGAACGGGTCGCCTGGCCAGGATTACTGGCGATCCCGGGCTGGCCAGTCGCCTGACCCGGGTTCGCAGAAGCTGGAGCACGTGAGCCCGGGGCCGTCACGGCGGCTGACTCCAGCGCGGTTAATCGATCGTCCATATTGGTGTAGCGGTTCAGGGAGTCGCGCTGCAGTTTGCGGATCTCGAAACCCTGTTCTTCAATCATGGCCCGCAGCGCCTGCAGCTCCGAACGCAGCTGTTGGTTCTGCTCAAGCAACAAAGACAGGGCATCGCTGTTCGCCCCCGGGCTCTGGGCAAGACTGGCTGTGGACCAGAGCCCGACGCCGAGGATCAGCGCCGCCGATAGCAGTTGCGCTTTGATCGCCCGTGCGGAATATTGCTTGAGTCTCAATGCTGGATTTGCGGAAGTCATTAGCGCTCCACGATCTCCACGCGGCGATTGCGCGCGTAGGCTTGTTCGGTCTGACCGGTTGCTGCCGGCCGCTCTTCGCCATAGCTGACCACCTCAATCTGTGAGCGCGAGGCGCCGTTAACGATCAGGTAGTTCATGATGCTGTTGGCCCGGCGTTCACCCAGGGCCAGGTTGTACTCACGGGTACCCCGTTCGTCAGCATGACCTTCCAGGCGCACCCGCTTGTTGGGGCTGTCGGCCAGGTCTTGCGCGTGATAAGTGAGCGCCTGGCGGTCCTGTGGCTGGAATTCGGCCACATCAAAATCGAAGTAAAAAGTCGTTTGCTCCAGAGCATTCTGGGCCCGGATTTCTTCCTGGGTGAGATTTCCCCTGCCAGAGCCGGGTCGGCTCTGGGCAGAACTGCTCGAGGAACTGCCAGAGGAACTGGCAGAACTCGAGGAGTCACTGGCAGACTCCATGGATTCGCTATCACCGGTAGAACTGCAGGCAGCCAGTGCTACCACCGCCACCAGTATCAGGGCCTTGCCAACAATCTTGCTGCCCAGATTCCACAGGCTATCCCGATCTACCACGCTGTCCATATTAGTCACGCTGTCATTCCTCGATAATTGGTTGGGTAACGGGCATGCTTCAAGGCTTGCCCTTATAGATGTAGCGGCCGCTGCCCGGCGAAGTTTGCAACACAATCAGTCAGATGATCAGCCAGGAGCCTTTTGGTTCAGGTGGTGCATCAGGCTGCAGCGGGTGCGGCATTTGTTTTCAGGAGCCTTGTTCTCGTCTGCCTTGTTTAAAGTTTTAAGGGACCTTGGTCTTTATGAGGATCTGGTCTTCAAAAGACTTTGACTCTCAAGGGCTCAATCGAAAAACGGCGACCAGGAAGGCTCTCGAACGTCACCCTCCGAAGATGGTAAACGGAACTTTACGCGACCGTCAATGGACACCGCGTCCAGCACTCCGCGACCGGCGAACTTGGTGGCATACATGATCATACTGCCATTCGGCGCGATGCTGGGGGACTCGTCCAGCGACGTGTCCGTCAGGGTAATGACCCGCAGCGTCTCGATGTTGGCAATGGCTATCTGATAGTTCGGATCCTGTCGGGTTGCGCGGCGCACATGCACCAGGTTGACGCCGTCGGGCAAATACTGTGCCTTCAGACACTGGAAACAATCGTAAGTCAGGCGCTCCACCTGGTAGGAAGGCGCACCCAACTCCATCTGGTAGATCTGTGGCTGGCCGGTGCGGTCCGACATAAACACAATGGCGCTGCCATCAGGCGTCCAGCTTGGCTCGGTATCGATGGCAGGATGATCGGTCAGGCGCATCAGTTCGTTGGAACGCAGGTCCTGCACATAAATATCGGGGCTACCGTCCTTGGACAACACCATCGCCAGCATGTTGCCGTCCGGCGACCATACTGGTGAACTGTTGATATTGGGGTAATTGGTGATTTGCCGACGCTGACCGGTGGCGATGTTCTGGATATAGATGCGCGGCAAGTCGGTCTCAAACGACACGTAGGCTACATCCTCACCGGACGGTGACCAACTCGGCGACATGATGGGCTCTTCCGACTCCAGCAGGACCTGGGCCCGCCGGCCATCGTAATCGGCTTTTTCCAGCCGATAGCTCACTACTTCGGGTGATTCATACTCGGCAACGATATAAAGAATCTGGGTGGTAAAAGCGCCACGAGTCCCAGTCACCTGCTCATAAACCACATTGGATATTTCGTGGCCGATATCACGCAACTGCGTCACGCTGCCGGTAAGCACCTCTCCCGCCAGTTTCAGCTCGCGGTTGATATCAAACAGTTCGTACTGCACCTGAACCAGTTGACTGCCTGGAGCCCGATCGATCTTGCCCACCAGCAGGTAATCCTGCGCCAACACCCGCCAGTCGTTGAAGAATACTTCCCGCTCCTCACTGGGCATGCTCAGCATATTGGAACGGGACAGCGCGCGAAACTCGCCAACCTGCTCCAGGTCGTTGATGACAATCTGCGCCACATCCTCGCTGAGCACTCCGCTGCCTTCCCAGGAGAACGGCACCACGGCAACGGGGATCGGGTTGTCAACGCCCTGGGTGATCTGGATGCTCAGTTCAGCCTGGCTGCCGGCCGCAAAGGTTAAGGAATAAACGGTTAATATCAGGGTAAAAAATATGCTTCGCATGATTAATTCAACAGATCCTGAGGTTCAAATATGAGTGACAGGCTACGGAAATTGGCATTGAACACGTTAATGGGCAAATCCTGTAGCTCGGTAAAAGGCGCAGCGCGATACACGGCATTTTCCGCCGAGCGATCAAAAGCCGGGTCGCCGCTGGACTGGGTAATAGTGGCGTCCAACAGCTCGCCGGTAGGCAGCATCCGAATCTGGATAACGGCACGCATACCATTGCGGGCGCTGGGTGGCCGTGACCAGGTTTCCTGCACCAGCTGCTGGATCAGACCGGTCGCGCTTTGCACCAGTTCGAACTCATTGCGCGCGGCTTCTGCGGCAGCGGCTTCGGCAGCCGCTTCCTGACGCGCCCGTGCCGCGGCAGCTTCCCGTTGGCGACGTTCGGCATCGGCCACTTCCCGCTGCCGGGCCTGCTCTGCCTCGCGCAAATCCCGTTCCCGCTGCGCCCGCTCCTGTTCTGCCTGCTGGCGCTGCTGTGCATCACGTTCGCGCTGCGCGGCCTGACGCTGTGCTTCTTCCTCGCGCTGCCGTGCTGCTTCGGCCTCGGCCTGCTGCCGCTCTTGTTCGCGGCGACGCTGCGCCTCGGCTTCCGCGCGGCGTTGTTCCTCGGCACGCCGTTGCTCTTCGGCACGCTGAATGCGCTGTTGCTCGATCACTCGCTGGTTGCGTACCTGCGGGTTCTCATCGATGAACAGGGCTTTTACTACCGTCGGCTGCACCAGTTCCATGGCCTCGACCCGATTCCCGGATTGCAGCATCACCAGCGTGATCAACAGCAATACGTGTAGGCTCACCGCCACTACAATCGCCAGCGGGTAGCCGTTAAAGATAATCAGATTGTTGAAGGCCTTGTGCATTGTCAATTAGCTGATGGGGTTCCGGTAGCCTACAAAGAGTCCATGGGCTGGGTGATAAAATTGGGGTTGCTCACCCCGGCCCGCTGCAGAGTGGTAATCAGGTTGATCATGGCGCCCCAGTCGGCGGTGGTGTCGCCTTCAACGAGCACCTGGATCTGCGGGTTGGCACCAATGATACGGCTCACCTGCTCGCCTACCGTGTCGAGGGTCACCGACTGGCGATCTTCACCGGTAGCGCCAATACTGAGAAAGTATTCTCCAGTAGACGTGATCGACACCACCAGAGTTTCCAGATTCTCATCAATATCCAATGGTTCGTTGTTGGCTTGCGGTAAGTCGACTTCAATGCCCTGGTTCAGCAGCGGCGCGGTGACCATAAACACGATCAGCAGGACCAGCATCACGTCGATGTAGGGCACCACATTGATTTCTGCCATCGGCTTGCGCCGCTTTCGGGTCATGGTATCCATATGCTACTGCGCCTGAATCCTGGTTACTGTACTAGTTGCTGTGAACCTGCCGATGCAGAATGCTGGAGAACTCGTCGCTGAACGTCACATAGCTGCTGGTAATGCCATCCAGCATGGCGGAGTAGCGATTGTAGGCAACCACCGCCGGAATCGCTGCGAACAGCCCCATCGCCGTCGCAATCAGCGCCTCGGCGATGCCTGGCGCCACCACCTGCAAGGTGGCCTGAGCTTGATTGGCCAGCCCCAGAAAGGCGTTCATGATACCGATTACCGTACCAAACAGACCGATATAAGGCGAAACCGAGCCTACTGTGGCCAGAAACGGCAGGTGCCGCTCGAGCTTGTCTTCCTCACGGGCATAAGCCACACGCATCGCCCGCTGCGCCCCTTCCATGATCGCTTCCTTGTCCACCGAGGCCTGCTGACGAAGGCGCATGAACTCCTTGAAGCCAGCCCGGAAGATGTTTTCCATACCGACGATCTGCACATCGTCCTTCTGCATCTGGCTGCCTTCTTTATAGAGCTGGCTCAGATCCATGCCGGACCAGAAACGTTCCTCAAAGTTGTTAACCCCATTGTTGGCGGCAGTCAGCACCAGATAGCGCTGCACAATAATGACCCAGGACACCACTGACAGCACCAGCAGGATCAGCATCACCATCTGGACTTCGAAACTGGCCTCGATTATCAGCTGTAGGGGACTTAACTCATTCACTGTTGTACTCCCAGTTGTACTCCTGGTGGTGCTTCGGAGCGTTCCGGGCCCGCCCGGAATATTGACTATGACGTTGTTTTTACAAGTAGTTTTTTCGCGGATAATCCGCAGGTCTAAGGCATTTATTCGGCCAATTCCGGAAATAGTTTCGGGAAAACGTCGTAATAGATTCGCGAAAGGGTATTTAACGTGGCGAAACTAGCCAGATAACGACCAATTCAGGCAAAAACAGGGTTAATTCTGACCTGAATCTGACCGCTGGCAACTCCTGGCGAGCTCATTCCGGTGTCTCGGCATTGAACAGGTCTGCCACCCGACTGGAAGGCTGCAATCCAAAGTGGCGATAGGCGTACTGGGTCACTACCCGGCCACGGGGAGTGCGCATGATAAAGCCCTGCTGGATCAGGTAAGGCTCCACTACATCTTCGAGGGTATCGCGCTCTTCACTAATGGCGGCAGCCAGGCTGTCGATGCCCACCGGCCCACCGTCAAATTTGTCGATCATGGTCATCAGCAGACGGCGGTCCATGTGATCAAAGCCATGCTTGTCAATGTTCAGCATGTCCAGCGCCTCACTGGCCGCTTTCAGATTGACCACGCCATCGGCCCTGACCTCGGCATAGTCCCGCACCCGGCGCAGCAGGCGATTGGCAATACGCGGAGTGCCACGCGAGCGCTTGGCGATTTCTGCCGCGCCCGACTCGTCGATGTCCGTGCCCATTATGCCGCCGGAGCGCATCACAATCTGGCTCAGCTCATCAACGGAATAGAATTCCAGCCGCTGGATGATGCCGAACCGGTCGCGCAGCGGCGAGGTCAGCAATCCGGCGCGGGTAGTAGCACCAACCAATGTAAAAGGTGGCAGGTCCAACTTTATAGACCGCGCAGCAGGCCCTTCGCCGATCATGATGTCGAGCTGGTAGTCTTCCATGGCCGGATAAAGAATCTCTTCAATAGCCGGGCTCAGGCGATGGATCTCGTCAATAAACAGGACATCGCCGGACTCAAGATTGGTGAGCATCGCCGCCAGGTCGCCAGCTTTTTCCAGAACCGGCCCCGACGTGGTTTTTATAGCCACCTTGAGTTCGTTGGCAATAATATTGGCCAGCGTGGTTTTACCCAGGCCCGGCGGGCCGAACACCAGGGTGTGATCCAGGGCTTCATCTCTATTGCGCGCGGCGTTAATGAAAATATCCATCTGCGCCTTCATTTCCTGCTGCCCCACGTAATCGGTCAGGCTCAGCGGACGGATGGCCCGGTCCTGGGATTCTTCCTGGGGAGTGGCATCGGGAGTGATCAGACGATCTTCGTTCATGGTCACAGCATGCTCTTCAGCGCCAGACGGATCACCGCTTCGCTGTTATCCAGTCCGGGGTTGTGTTTCATCACCTGGGAGATGGCGCGGCTGGCTTGTTGCGGTTTGTAGCCCAGGCTGACCAGTGCGGTTTCCGCATCTTTGCTGATCGCATCGCTGGCCTGCGCCGGTGACGGGGTGGCGGATCCGGACTGCATACCCTCGCCCCATTCCGCCAGGCGGTCACGCATTTCAATAATCAGACGCTCGGCGGTCTTCTTGCCAATGCCCGGCATATTCACCATGGTGGCGACGTCATTGTTGCGCACCGTGCGCACGAATTCGTCGGCTTCCATGCCGGACAGAATGGCCAGCGCCATTTTCGGCCCTACACCGTTAACCCGGATCAGGGCGCGGAACATCTGTTTGTCCTTGGCCTCATAAAACCCGTATAAAAGTTGGGCGTCTTCACGCACCACGAAATGAGTATGCAGGGTGAGCCCGGTGCCGACCTCGGGCAGTTGATATAGCGTGCTCATCGGCACCTGGATCTCGTAACAGACGCCATTCACATCCACGAGAATATCCGGCGGCGTCTTGTCCATCAGAGTGCCTGTAATTTGTCCGATCAAGCCTGACTGACTCCTGGGATAGCGCGGCGGGTGAAAGTTACTTGCGAAAACGGCGGCGACTGAATGCGCCCGCCCCTGCCATACGCACCAGCCCGGCCTGGGTATTGGCGTGACAGATGGCGATCGCCAGCGCGTCGGCAGCATCCTCGGCTATGGTATCACTTATCGACAGCAGCGCTTTAACCATGTGCTGAACCTGGCCTTTCTCCGCACCGCCGGCGCCTACTATCGCCTGCTTTACCTGACGCGGGGAATACTCACCCACCGGCAGCCCCTGGGTCAGACAGGCCACGATAGCGCTGCCGCGAGCCTGGCCGAGCTTCAATGCAGATTGCACGTTGCGGCCCACAAATACTTCTTCGATGGCGGCCTGCTGCGGGACGTGGGTTTCAATAATCGAATTGAGCTCAGTGAAAATGGTCAACAGGCGTTCCGGCTGGGCTTCACTGCTGGTGCGGATGCAGCCGCAGGCGATGTATTCCAGACGACTGCCGACACTGTTGATCAGGCCGTAGCCGGTAACCCGGGAGCCGGGATCGATACCCAGAATGATTGCCATGACGCGGTCAGTTCCTCGGGGCCGCCGACTGAATCGGCCAGTGCTGCTGGTCAGGGCACCGCGAACCGGTTACCTGCAAGCTGTGGGAAAAAGGTCTCAGAGCTGTGCCGCGATCTCGTCAGAGATGTTGCCATTGGTGTAGACGTTTTGCACATCGTCCAGGTCTTCGAGATGCTCGGTCAGCTTCAGCAGGCATTCTGCGCCGTCCAGATCCAGGTCCACTTCGGTAGCGGGCAGCATCGTCATTTCCGCCCGCTCCTGCTCCAGGCCCGCGCCTTTCAATGCATCCTGCACCGCGCCAAACGAGTCCAGGGTGGTGTGTACCTCCAGGCTGCCGTCGTCATTGGTGCGCACGTCATGGGCACCGGCTTCCAATGCCACTTCCATCAGCTTTTCTTCGCTGGTGCCGACCGGGAAAGTAATCACCCCGGTTTTTTCAAACAGGTAGGCCACCGAGCCATTGGTACCCAGGCTCCCGCCGAACTTGGAAAAGCCGTGACGCACTTCGGCGACGGTGCGATTCTTGTTGTCGCTCAGGCACTCACAAAGAATTGCCACGCCGCCCGGTCCGTAGCCTTCGTAAACCATTTCCTCAAGATTTTCATTCTCGGCATTGCCAGCCCCGCGAGCGATGGCGCGGTCGATCGTGTCCCGGGTCATGTTGGCGCTGAGCGCCTTGTCGACTACCGCCCGCAGCCGGGGATTATCGGCTGGCTCACCACCACCCAGGCGGGCAGCGACCGTCAGCTCGCGAATAATTTTGGTAAATACCTTACCGCGCTTGGCATCCTGACCGGCCTTGCGGTGTTTGATATTGGCCCATTTACTGTGCCCTGCCATGTCTCTCTCCACGGCACCTGCGGGTGCCTGCCTTCGCGTCGTACTTCTTTATAGTTTACCTGTTCAACTACCGACCCGGGTATAAGCGGGCAATTGCGGAACCCCCGGCGTGGGCGCTACTCGGGAACTCCACCACTGTCGCTATGACGGTTTCTGTTGTTCGCGCAGGCGGATATTCAGCTCGCGCAGTTGCTTGCTGGACACCGCCCCCGGTGCTTCGGTCAGCGGACAAGCCGCGGACTGGGTCTTGGGGAAAGCAATCACGTCCCGAATCGAGGTCGCACCGGTCATCAGCATGATCAGGCGATCGAAGCCAAAGGCGATACCACCGTGGGGCGGACAGCCATACCCCAGCGCATCCAGCAGGAAGCCGAATTTTTCCCGGGCCTCTTCTTCACCGATACCCAGTACGGTGAACACCGCCTGCTGCATATCCGGTTGATTGATACGCACCGAGCCTCCCCCGAGTTCGGTGCCGTTCAATACCATATCGTAGGCCCGGGACAACGCTGCACCCGGGTTCCTGGCCAGCTCATCGGCACTGCAGGACGGCGCGGTAAACGGATGGTGCAGCGAGGTCAGACTGCCATCACTGTCGACTTCAAACATTGGAAAATCCACGACCCAAAGCGGTGCCCAGCCTGCCTTTATCTGGCCGAGATCCTCGGCCACTTTCAGGCGCAGCGCGCCCATGGCCTCGTTCACCACATTGGCTTTGTCCGCACCGAAGAAGATAATGTCCCCGGTTTGTGCGCCCAGCTCTTTCATTAATCCGGCGACAACTTCCTCGCCAATAAACTTGATAATCGGCGACTGCAGGCCTTCCACACCGGCGTTGATGTCGTTGACCTTGATCCAGGCCAATCCACGCGCACCATAAATGCCGACAAATTCCGTATAAGCGTCGATTACCTTGCGGCTCAAACTTGCGCCTTCCGGAACCCGCAGCGCAACGACACGACTGGCGGCATCGTTGGCCGGACCACTGAATACCTTGAAGTCGACATTCTTCATTTGCTCGGCAATGTCCACCAGTTCCAGGTCAATACGCAGATCCGGTTTGTCGGAGCCGAAGCGGCGCATGGCGTCGGCATAGGTCATGCGCGGGAACTCACCGAGATCCACATCAAGATGGGTTTTAAATACCTGGGCGATCAACTCTTCCATGACGGACATGATCTGCTCCTCGTCCATGAACGAGGTTTCCACGTCAATCTGGGTGAACTCTGGCTGTCGATCCGCACGCAAATCCTCATCACGAAAACACTTGGCAATCTGATAGTAGCGGTCCATACCCGCTGCCATCAGAATCTGCTTGAACAGCTGCGGGGACTGCGGCAGGGCAAAAAATCGGCTCGGATGCGTGCGGCTTGGCACCAGGTAGTCACGGGCACCTTCGGGAGTCGCCTTGGTCAGCAGCGGGGTTTCAATATCCAGAAACCCGTGGTCATCAAGGAAATTGCGCACTGTATTAGCGACCTTGGAACGAAAGCGCAGCCGCGCGGCCATCTCCGGACGACGCAGATCAATGTAGCGGTAACGCAGGCGCACGTCCTCACCCACCTTTTCATGCTCATCCAGCTGCATCGGCGGTGTGTTGGCCGCGTTCAGAATATCCAGTTCCTTGCCCAGTACTTCAATCTTGCCAGTCGGCATGTCGGCATTGATGGTGCCCTCGGGACGCAAGCGCACTTTACCCTGGACGCGAATCACGAATTCATTGCGAACGCCCTCTGCGGTGGCAAAACTCTCCGCGGTGTCGGGATCAAAAACTACCTGGGTCAGACCATCCCGATCGCGCACGTCGAGAAAAATCACGCCGCCATGATCCCGGCGGCGATGCACCCAGCCGCACAGGGAAACTTCCTGATCGACATGAGACTCGTTTAATTCACCACAATAGTGACTGCGCATAATGTGTTCCTTAGGCTGTGCGTGGAAGCGGCTCGACTCTGTTTGCGTCAGGTCAGTCGGCTGCCTTGCTGGCGGGTTTGCTGGTCGAAGGACCCTTACTGGATTTGTCGTTCTGCTTGTTGGCAGCTTTTTTACCGGTATCGCCGGCACTATTGCTGGTCGCGCCATCGGCCTTGCTGCTTTTATTGTCGGTTTTGGTGCTGCTGTCGCTGGCCCTGGAATCAGACTCGGCCAGCTGCTTGCGTCCGTGTTGCTTGAAATCGGTTTCATACCAGCCGCCGCCTTTGAGCCGGAATCCGGCCGCAGACACCAGCTTCCTGAGTGCTTTTTGATGGCAGGAAGGACACTCGGTCAGTGGCGCGTCACTCATCTTCTGTAGCGCTTCCAGGCGGTGATCACAGTTGGAACACTGGTACTCATAAATGGGCATAGCTGGCTGTCTCAACTTGGCCACAACCGTATTGGCCGGGCGGGACTGTAAAAACCGGCGATTATACCCCAATAGAATTTTACCTCGCACCCTGTTTTACCGATGCGAACCGCCCCGGTGCACGATTTATGGCGTTGACTGCAAGCATCGCAGCTCAGTTGCAGCGCGGCGACTCGGACAAACAGCCCAGTTTTGTGCGCAGGGTCCTCGCCAGCAGTTTATGCAGCACCTGCTGGTGCAATTGCACAAATCTTCACCAACGGTTGCCGGCAGCGTGCTGCTACCTGCCCCGAATCGGTCAACCGGTGTTGCCGGCAGCACTGTTTCGGAACAGCGGCGTGAACCCAATCACGACCCTGAACATTCGTTTCGCCAACGGCGAAAAAGGAATTGACAATCGGCATTTCAGACCATCCGGCATGGCAAAATACTGGTGCAAACGGGTTGGACGCGATGCAGATTTAGCCTGAAATTACCGAGCTTTTTCTAAACCCGATCATTTTCGTGTTTATTGATCATTGTGCTTGCCTGGGCATGGTGAATGATTTATAAATACCTCCCCTGACGGCCCGCGTAGACACTGCCCTGGGTGCCACGCTGACCAGGACCGAAGATCGAAGTCCGAAAAGCAGAACCATGGAAACAAAAGACCAGGGACAAAAGCAAAAAAAATAAAATCGAAACAAGCTTGAACATTCATCGGCAGTCAGTGTTGCGCCAGGTCGACAATCGGTAACGGTATAAGCCTTGAGATAAACGCACCAAGATAAAACCCAAAACCAATCCCGACTGAACACAACGAGCTGACTTAAACTCCTGTCGCCATTCACTGTAACCGTTGCTGCCAGGGAATATCTGGCAACCATGTCAACAGCGTGTAGCGGCAATAGCATCAGGGTATAGCGTGTAGCTATTACTAAGCTGGTCACGAGGAATGAAGC
This sequence comes from uncultured Pseudohongiella sp., assembly GCA_965212375.1. Classification (GTDB taxonomy): domain Bacteria; phylum Pseudomonadota; class Gammaproteobacteria; order Pseudomonadales; family Pseudohongiellaceae; genus UBA9145. The sequence goes on from OZ243108.1 coordinate 1,860,692, forward strand.
AAGTATTGATACAGGTCGTAGAAGACTTGTCGTAAAAGACCTAAGGTGGAAAGCCTGAAGTAATGGACCTGAGGTAAAACACAGAAAATAGAACAGGTATTGGCAGTTGGGGTTCTCCGGCCGAGGGATTGCAAGTCATCGTGCATGACTGGCAGTAAACAATCACCAGGCCGAAGCAGCACACAGACCAGCATCGCGAGAGCGTTGCAAACTGATGAGCACCCAACCGGCGAGCCTGAACTGGCACACAGTCACTATCCGGGGCGAATACCAACCAACACACCCTGTTACCGACTGTTTTAAATCCAACCACAACCAAGAAGAGACTGGGCATGGCTGTAAAGAAAAAAACCGCAAAAGCACCCGCCAAAAAAGCTGGCGCTGTTAAACGCAAAGCTCCTGCGATTCAGAAGAAGTACACCAAGACTGAAATCCTGAACGAGATTGCACAAAACACTGACATCAGTAAAAAGGAAGTTGCGGCGGTTCTCGACGAACTTTCCGTACTGATCGAGCGTCACATCAAGAAGCGTTCGGTTGGGGAATTCACCCTGCCCGGCCTGCTGAAGATCAAGTCTGTCGTGCGGCCTGCGCGTCCGGCCCGCAAGGGTGTTCCCAACCCGTTCCGTCCAGGTGAAACCATGGACGTCCCGCGCAAGCCTGCGACCACTCGCGTCAAGGTTCTGCCGCTGAAGAAACTGAAAGAGTTCGCCCTGTAGTTATAAAGCTATAGTTATATAGCTGTAGTTATTGCTGCAACCAGGTTGCTCGGCCGCGCTGCGGCCGACACCTCCGGTCTACAGACACAAGGTCAACTGACCCTGCAGTAAGTGAAAGGCAGCCCCGGGCTGCCTTTCTTATTTTTGGCCTTCATTGGCCGTTACTGGCCTGATTCCAGAATTAATCGGAACGAGAAAACATGCGAACCAGTCAATATCTACTGGCCACCGTCAAGGAAACCCCTGCCGACGCCGAGACCGTCAGCCACCAATTGATGCTGCGCTCCGGGATGATCCGGAAGCTCGGCACTGGCCTGTTTACCTGGCTGCCGCTGGGGCTGCGCGTGCTGCACAAAGTCACGCAAATTGTCCGCGAAGAGATGGACAGATCCGGTGCCATGGAAGTCGCCATGCCAGTAGTCCAGCCAGCTGAGCTATGGCAGGAATCCGGCCGCTGGGATGATATGGGTCCTGAACTATTGCGTTTTCAGGACCGGCACCAACGGGACTACTGCCTCGGCCCCACGCACGAAGAAGTAATCACCGACCTGGTGCGCGGTGAGTACGCCAGCTACAAACAGTTGCCCGCCAATCTGTACCAGATCCAGACCAAATTCCGCGATGAGCGTCGCCCCCGTTTCGGCGTAATGCGCGCGCGGGAATTCATTATGAAGGACGCCTACTCGTTCCACATTTCCGATGCCTCCCTGGCAGAAACCTACCAGGTCATGTTCGATACCTATTGCGCCATTTTCTCGCGCCTGGGGCTCGACTACCGTTCGGTACTTGCCGACACCGGCAATATTGGCGGCAGCACCTCCCATGAGTTTCATGTGCTGGCCGACTCCGGTGAGGATGAAATTGTGTTCAGTAGCGGCAGCGATTATGCTGCCAACCGCGAACTCGCAACTGGCGACCTGCCCCAAAGCGACAGTGACAAAGCTGAGCTGGGGATGGAGAAAGTCGATACCGGCGATGCGCACACCATCGAAGCCTTGTGCGAGCGACTTGGTATTACCGCCCAACAGACGGTGAAAACCCTTATCGTGCACGCCGCTGATGACAACGGCGAGCGTCAGGATGAACTGGTAGCGCTGGTATTGCGCGGCGACCAGGAGCTGAATGAAACCAAAGCTGAAAAACTGGCGGGCGTTGCCGCACCACTGGAATTTGCCAGCGACGAAGCCATTGTCAATGCAATCGGCTGCCCCCCGGGTTGCCTGGGACCTTATCAGCTACCGATTAAAGTCATTGCTGACCCCAGCGCCACCCGGGCCGCAAACTTTGTCTGCGGCGCAAACCAGCCGGGCTATCATCTGCGCAATGCCAATTGGCAGCGCGACTGCCGTTTCGATATTGAGGCCGACATTCGCAAGGTAAATGAAGGCGACCTGAGTCCCGACGGACAGGGCACCCTGGCTATCAAGCGCGGCATCGAGGTAGGCCATATATTCCAGCTGGGCAACAAGTACAGCAAAGCGCTGAACGCCACCGTCCTTGATGAGAATGGCAAGGCCGTCACCATGAGCATGGGTTGTTACGGCATAGGGGTGACTCGCGTTGTCGCCGCCTGCATCGAACAAAACCACGATCAGCGCGGCATCATCTGGCCGGACAATATCGCTCCGTTCCAATTAATGATTGTTATGCTCGACGCGCATAAATCGGAAACTGTCGCGGAATATGCCGAACAGCTTTATTCCCAGACCACCGCCCACGGTATCGAGGTGCTGCTGGATGATCGCGACAAGAAAACCAGCCCCGGTGTAAAATTTGCCGAGTCGGAGCTTCTCGGCATTCCCCATCGCCTGGTGGTATCGCCCCGCAGTCTGGCCGATGGTGTACTGGAGTACACCAATCGACGCGATGGCGAAAAGCAGTTAATCAAAAAAGAAGCGGTAATGGACTTTCTCCACGCCGCACTGCAGCCACAGCCAGCAGAAATCTGAAGCCACGCATCGCTGAACGGCGCCTTCAGTAGCGCACACTAAAACCAGCAAGGCCCGGGTCGGGGCAAGGGTGCAAGTCCACCTTATCCACCTGGGCCAGTTGCGGGCCCTGGTGCAGCCAGCGGTGCATCTGCTGTAGCGCATCCGGATTACCGGCAATCAGGACTTCCACGTCACCATTGCTGCAATTTCTTACCCAGCCGGTGATGCCGAGCCGGCGCGCCTCTTTTTCTGTTGCCGCGCGAAAGCTGACGCCCTGGACCACACCACTGACACGACCGCCAAGCGCCCGGGAATTATTGCTCATAGCCTTACCTCCAGCGTAATTCCTCACGTCACCATGCTAACAGGACTGGCAGCTCGATGGTTTCCACACAGCGGCCATAGGGTGCTGGACTGCTATCCCGTATAATGCGTTACTCACAAACTGGATAATCCCCGCTCGGGAGCCTCATGGCACTGAATATCGCCCAAATTCGGGCAGCTGTAAAAAACTGGCGAATCAAACTCGACGATCTGCTCTGGCAGCCACTGCTTTCAGAGGAACCCTGGTGGCGGCGCGTGCTGCTGCGCGCCGCGCAGATCACCGTGGCTATTACCCGGGATCTGTTTCAGGAGCAGCTATCCCTGCGCGCCATGAGCCTGGTATTCACCACCCTGATTGGCTTCTTTCCGCTGTTCGCACTGACCTTCGCCGTATTGAAAAGCGTCGGGGCGCACAATGCCATGGAGCCCACACTGATGGCCTTGCTGGAACCACTGGGAAATCGCAGCACGGAAGTAACCCAGCAAATTCTTACCTATGTGGACAATCTTCGTGTCGAGTTGATTGGTATTACCAGTGTTGGTCTGCTGCTGTATATCGTGCTGGATATGATGCGCAAGATCGAAGGCGCGTTTAACTATATCTGGGCCGTGAAACAAGCGCGCAGTTGGGCAAGCCGAATCAGTGAGTATCTTTTTGCAGTAATCGTCAGTCCGCTGCTGCTGTTTATCTCCATCAGTATCACTTCCTATGTCAATACCAATTTCTTCACCGCCTTTCTGGAGGGACTGGTTTACGGCGGCCTCATCATCCGCTTCTTTGCCGCCATCGCGCCGATATTGCTCATGTCGCTGGCGTTTGCCTTTGCCTACAGCTTTCTACCGAATACCAAGGTGCAGTTCAGCTCGGCATTCATAGGCGGCCTGGTGACAACCCTGATCTGGAAACTGATGGGTCTGTTTTTCCAGGAATTCTTCGTGACTTCGGCACGGGAGTCGATCTACCTGGCATTTGCCTCTGCCATCGTGATCATGTTTTTTATCTATGTCGGCTGGCTGGTGGCACTGATTGGCAGCAGCATCGCTTTCTACCACCAGTACCCGGCCAAGACCCGGACCGGCCGTGACAAGGTGGTGTTAAGTATCTGCCAGCGAGAAAGCATGGCCCTGGCGGTTGCCGAAACCGTCATCGAACAGTTCAATCAGGGCGGCGAGCCATTGAACGAGGAACAGATCATTGCCCGGCTGCACGCTAATCCGACGGGAGTGGAATCGGCCCTGGCGCTGCTGCTGCAAATCGGCATGCTCACCGAAACCAGTAGCGAGCCGGCCCGCTATCTGCCGACCCACTCGGTGACCGACAGCACCCTGGTGGACACCTGGAAGGCACTGCGCAACGTCAACGCCGACGAAATCGACCCACTGGGCAACTCGCAAGAGATGCAGCGAGTCAGGGAATTCCAGCAGCAACTGGATGCTACTATTGAGCGGGAACTGGGCGATCTGCATTTTGCTGAACGCAATAAGTAACCCGGATACGGGAGGCCATTGTCATGTCCGACATCACGCTGTTTCATAATCCGCGCTGCTCAAAGTCGCGAGCTGTTTTGGCCTTGCTCGAGCAACACGACATCAAACCGGAAATTGTTTACTACCTTGAAAACCCACCCAGCGCCGACGAGTTGCAAGCGCTTCTCAGCAAGTTGGATTTAAAACTGGATGACATTATTCGCCGTAGTGAACCTGAGTTTGAGGAATTGGGATTGGGAGATACAACCTTGAGTGATGCGATCAAGCTGGACCTGGTATGCAAGCACCCGCGCCTGATCCAGCGCCCCATTGTAATCAAGGGAGACCGGGCGATCATTGGCCGGCCCCCCGAGACTGTTTTGCAACTCATTGAGTCTGACTGATGTCCAAACCCTATATTCTGGTGCTGTTTTACAGTCGCTATGGTGCCACCGCGCAGATGGCGAAACTAATCGGTCGCGGCATCGAAGCCAGCGGTGAATTCGAAGCGCGGCTACGCACGGTACCGGCAGTTTCCGCGAACACCAAAGCCACCGAACCAGCGGTACCGGACAGTGGTGCGGCTTACTGTGAAGAAGATGACCTGCGGCACTGCTCCGCACTGGCGCTCGGCAGCCCGGCGCGCTTCGGCAACATGGCTGCGGCACTGAAACACTTTCTGGAAGGTACCGGTGGACTGTGGACCTCAGGTGCGCTGATCGATAAACCGGTATCCACATTCACCTCCAGCGGCTCGCTGCACGGCGGCCAGGAATCCACCCTGTTGACCATGGCAATTCCGATGCTGCATCACGGTATGATTTACTGTGGCATTCCCTACTCTGAGACCGAACTGAACACCACCGGGAGCGGCGGCACTCCTTATGGGGCAACCCATGTCGCCGGGAGCGACGGCAAGAAACCCATTACCGATGAAGAACACGCCCTCTGTCTGGCCCAGGGCAAGCGCCTGGCCAGCCTCGCGGCGCGACTGCGCTAACGCGGCAATGGAAACCATCGCCCTGCCCGCAAAGATCGCCCTCACCCGTCGCCTGGTGCTGGCCAATTTTTATGCGCTGCTGTTGTACTTCGCAGTGAATTCAGTGCTGTCGCTGCCGGAACTGTCGCTGGCCATGCCGGTGATCTGGCTGCTGCAAACGTTACCGCTGCTGATTTTTCTTCCCGGCCTGCTGCGCACCCGGCCGCGAAGCTTTGCCTGGCTCAGCTTTGTCATACTGCTTTATTTCATGCACGCAGTGCTGCTGGCCTTTGACCCTGAGCGCCGCTGGCTCGGTGTGCTTGAAGCACTGTTGTGTACTTCGCTGTTTACGCTGCTGGTGATTTTCATTCGCCAGTATCGCGACCACTATCAAGTAGGCATCTAGCGAACCAGCAGGTAGCCAGCGCAAGACGCCTCTGAAGACGGGCTGCCATGGCGCACTCTTGCTGCGGATTACCAGCCCATGGTCTGCTTCACCAGCGGTATGGTCAGCGGCCGCTGGTGGGCCAGAGAACTGCGATCCAACTCTTCCAGCACATCCATCAACGCCGGCAGACTGCGCTGGGTGCGATTGAGTACGTATTCTGCCACCGCCGGACTCAGGTTCATCCCGCGACCACGGGCGCGCAGCTGCAGCAGTTGTTTCTTGTCGGCGTCGTCCAGGCCACGCAGTTGATAGAGCGGTGCCAGCTGTATCCTGGACTGCAGGTCCGGCAACTTGATGGGCAACGCGCCCGGATGTTCGCGGGATCCAAGCACCAACCGGGTCCCGGCAGCGAGCACTTCGTTGAAGGTGTTGAACAGGGCCCGCTCCCATGCCGCATCACCAGCGATGGCTTCAAGGTTGTCCAAACAAATCAGGGCCAGGGTTTCTGCCCCCTGCAGAATCGCCGGGTCCAGTTGCTGACGCTGGCTCAGGGGCACGTAGAGCGCAGGGTGACCATCCTGGGTTTCCTGATGACACAGCGCCTGCAGCAGATGGCTCAGGCCGAAACCGGACTGGGCGCGAATATAGACGAACTGCGGGGCACCGTTTGCCTCCAGCAACTCATCCAGAAGCGGTTGATTGAGTTCGGAGATGTGATAATTCTCAAAGCGCGCCTCGTCATTCAGACGAATACCCAGGGGTAGTTGCGAGGGTAATTGCGAGGGCAGCTGGGAGGGCGATTGAGCGGGCTGCTTGTAGACGCCGGAATCCTTGGTCACGGTTACCGGGTCCAGCGATAGTGCAACAGGGCGGTATCTGGCTCGCCTTCGGCAGCAGCCCTGCTGTCCGGGCTGACCGGGAGCAAGTCCCGATCCAGGGCAATCAGCTCGTTTAGCTGCTGGGCATTGCCCAGCAGACCCAGCCTGAATTCGATCCGCGCCCCTTCCAGACCGGTAGTAGTGACACTTTCCACCAGGCCCAGATTGTTCACGTAATTGAGTAGCGCCGAGTAAGCCTGCAGATTGGCCACACCATCAACCCGCAGGGCAACCTGCTGGCGACGGATGGTTTCCGGGGTGATTGCGAAATAACCGGCCAGCCGACTGGTGATTCGATCCAGCGGTGCGAACAGGTAGTCCTCGAGATCGGAATCAAAACCGTCAAACACGTCGGCCTGGTCCTGAAACAGAAATTGCCAGAGGCCAACCATCTCGTTGCCGGCGGTAAAGTACACGCGCCCTGCCAGCACACTGTCGGCCCCATAGCGCGCACTGGCGGCACGGATGGCATCGGTCTCCAGAGCCCAGACCTGATCGACACCCAGGTTGCGCCGGTCTTCGAAATCCAGCAGCGGAAAAATAATTGGCAACCCCCGGCGCGCTGCAAAGTCCTGTAACAGGGCCATAATTTCAGGGTGAGAATCAGCGGTCAGCATCTCCCGCTCGCCATTGGGATCCTGCAGCACCATCCACATCAACACGCTGGGCCGATTGCTATCCCAGATGGGAATGTCGGCGTCGGCCAGCACCTGGTCGATCAGGTTTTCGGCAAAGCTGACATCGATATAGCGTTGCTCACGTACAACCGGTGCTGGCCTGTCCTGCCGGGAATCGACAGCCAGTTGTGGATCTCCTGCTGAGGGCTGTTGCCCGGATTGCGGTTCAGCACTGCCCTGGGACTGGGTATTCGCGGGGGGGCCTCCATTCGCTGAGGGCTCTTGCTCTGCTGCAGGCTCTTGTTCCGCTGAGGGCTCCTGTTCCGCTGAGGGCTCTTGTTCCGCTGAGGGCTCTCCATTGGCTGACGTTTGCTCCGCAGCTGTTGCACCATCTGGGGCCGGGGTTTGCTGCCCATCGGGCAGGTCAGCGGAATCCGTTTCCACGGCAATCGTTTCGCTGCTGAAGCTGATCGCTTCCACATAGCTTTGCGCATTGCGAATTGCGCGGCGGACATCCTCGTGCTCAAGCCAACTGGGATCGCCGGTGACCTTGATGAACACAGCCTCCAGCGCCTCTTGAAACGCCCGCTGCCGCTCGGAATCACTTTCGTTGGCCACTGCTATGCGCTGACTGTACAAACCCGACACTGGCAAGGCATACAGTTGCAAGGGCTGGGCGACGACCACAACCAGAAACAGCAGCAGATGTAGAACATGTCCTCGCATCATGGCGGCGATAATACGACACCCGGGCGGTAATCGCCTAACCCCTGACCCCTGATCGATAACTGCTAACCGGCCACAGCCGGCCATGGCCTGCTGCCAGCCTGCCGGGCACATCGGCGGCCGGGCTTCAGCCAGCGTTCATCAGGACAATGTTGCACTGGCTTTATTGACGGCCAGCTGTTGCCTGGGCAAAGCCTGACGCTGACGCTGTCAGCGCATCTTGCTAAACTGCACGCCTGTTGCGCGCGGCGCAGGAACTTGAATAAGGAACGACACATGGCGGGAGACCAGGACTCCGAACAGGATCAGACACGGCAATCCCTCAGTTATCGGGATGCCGGTGTGGATATCGACGCTGGCAATATGCTGGTGGATAAAATCAAGGAAATCACCCGGCGCACCCATCGCCCGGAAGTGCTCTCGGAACTGGGCGGCTTTGGGGCCCTGTGCGAGATACCCGCCAAGTACCAGCAGCCGGTGCTGGTGGCTGCCACCGATGGTGTGGGCACCAAGCTGAAACTGGCCATGGAGATGAACAAACATGACACCATCGGCATTGACCTGGTGGCCATGTGTGTCAATGACCTGATTGTGTGTGGCGCCGAGCCCCTTTTCTTTCTGGATTACTATGCCACCGGCGGGCTCAATGTCGAGTCGGCACGAGCAGTAGTCAGCGGCATCGGCGCCGGCTGTGAGCAGGCAGGCTGCGCCCTGATCGGCGGCGAGACGGCGGAGATGCCCGGCATGTACCAGGGTGAGGACTATGACCTGGCCGGATTTGCTGTTGGCGTGGTGGAACGCAGCAAGATTATCAATGCCAATGAAGTGAATATGGGTGATTGCCTGGTGGGACTGCGATCATCCGGGCCGCATTCAAACGGTTATTCCCTGATCCGAAAAATCATTGAAGTCAGCGGCAGTTCGCTCGATACGCCATTTGCAGATACCACGCTTGGTGCGGCGCTACTGGAGCCCACCACGATCTATGTGAATACCGTGCGCGAGCTTGCCGCAACGGTCAGCATTCACGGTATCGCGCATATCACCGGTGGCGGGCTGGTCGAAAATTTACCCCGGGTACTACCTGACAAAGCCTGCGCCGAAATAAATAAAGACAGCTGGCCCCGCCCGGAAATCTTTAACTGGCTGCAGGAACAGGGCAACGTCGCTGACATGGAAATGCTGCGCACCTTCAACTGTGGCATTGGCATGGTGCTTTGCATCCCCGAAAAAGACTGCCAGGTTGCTCTTGAGCTCCTCAATCGCAGCAGTGAAGGAGCCTATCTCATCGGCAAGATCGTTGAGCGCGAAGAATCCGGCCCAGCGGTAAGCTTTAAATGAACAACCCCGGCGATTCCAGCAGACCCAGACCATGACCACGACCCATTGTCCAATCGTTGTGCTGATATCCGGTAACGGCTCCAACCTGCAGGCGCTGATCGATGCCAGCGTGCATTCCAATTTCAAGATCGCCGGCGTGATCTCCAACCGACCCGACGCGCTGGGGCTGGAGCGCGCCCAACGCGACGACATCCCAACCCGGGTAGTCGATCACAGCGGCTACGCCGACCGTAAGGAATTTGACCTGGCACTGCTGGAAGCAATCGAGGAGTTCGACCCGAAACTGGTGGTACTGGCCGGTTTCATGCGCATACTCGGTCCCGAATTCGTGAGTCACTACGCCGGGCGCCTGATCAATATCCACCCGTCATTACTGCCCAAATACCCCGGCATTAAAACCCACCAGCGGGCTATCGATGCTGGTGACAAGGAACATGGATGCACGGTGCATTTCGTGACTGATGAAACCGACGGTGGGCCGGTAATCGCCCAGGAACGGATCCCTGTTAACAGCGCCGACACGCCCGCCTCCCTGGCGGCCCGGGTGCTGGAGAAAGAGCACCTCGTCTATGCGAAGGTCGTCAGCTGGTTTGCAGCAGGCCGCCTGCGCATGGTCGGCAATCATGCGCTACTGGACGATGAAATTCTGCCGGCCCACGGCGTTGAGATCAGGCCATGATGGCGTTTCAACCCGGGGCGACACTGCCAGCAACAGCCTTCGGTCTCTGCCTGCTGCTATGCCCGGGGCCCAATTTAGAGGCCGGCGAGCCGGTGGAGTTTTCAGCCTACTACGAGGCCCGTACCAACGGCATGCGCGGCACCGCAGAACGGCACCTGGTACACCTGACGGACAATAACTACCGGCTAAACATCTCCCTGGAAGCGAAGCTGGCCGGCATCAACATCGGCGATCTGAAGCAGACCAGTGAACTCAGCCTGGTAGACAACCAGATCGTGCCGCAACACTACAGCTATCTGATTTCCGGGATCACCTCAGGCAGCGAAACCGTGAGCTTTAACTGGGACGCTGGCGTTGCCCTGAGTACCGAGGATGAACAGAGCTGGACCCTGGAACTGGAACCCGGCGTGCTGGACCAGCTCAGCCTGCAGCTATCCCTGGCTCAACAGCTTGCGGAATCGACCGATAGTGACTCGGACCTGCCGCAGGAATTCGAATTTCGCCTGGTGGACGGGGACGAAATCGCCACGCACCGCTATCGCAATCTGGGCGCAGAAATTCTCCAGACCCCGCTCGGGGAACTCAACAGCGTCAAGCTGGAGCGGATTCGGGAGGCCGAGAGCGGCCGCCAGACCCTGATCTGGTTTGCCGCCGACTGGCACTACCTGCTGGCGCGCATCGAGCAGACGAATCCGTCGGGCTTGCGTATTGAATTGGCGCTGGAACGCGCGCTGGTGGCTGGCGAAACCGTGTCTGCCCTGCCCTGACGCAAGCGCGCCGCGCTGCAGATGGCCCTTTCAGGCTGATGCCGCCTGGCCCTTATCGTCCTGCTGATCGCTCAGAGAGTCCTCTTCCCGCTCGTCGAACTGCTGCCTGGACAGGTTGTACTTGCGCATTTTTTCCACCAGCGTGGTGCGCCGAATATGCAGGCGGTCTGCAGCCCGCGCCACTATCCCTTCGCTGTCATCCAGTGCCTGTTCGATCAGGTCCTTCTCCAGGTTGGTGAGGTACTCTTTCAGGTCGATTCCGTTCAGTGGCAGCAGGGAAGCCGCCTCAGACTCATTGTCCAGATTCGGCTCCGCCGCTGGCTGATACTGCTCCGTGGCTGCCATGGTCGGGGTTGGCTCGCCCGGGGCCGGAGCTGCAGTCGCTGGCACCTGCTCCCCGGTAATGCGGAATCTTTCCGGCAGGTCGTTCATACCGACAATGCCATGGGGATAGAGTATCGCCATGCGCTCCACCAGGTTAGCCAATTCCCGCACATTGCCGGGCCAGTGATAGCGACACAGACAGTCGATGGCGGCAGAATTGAAGCGCACCGAACCGCGTTTTTCCCGTTCCAGCGCGGTTATGAGCTCATTGAGCAGCAGGGGTACATCTTCGCAGCGCTCCCGAAGCGGCGGCATTTCCATGGGGAACACGTTAAGGCGGTAATAGAGATCCTGACGAAACTCGCCGACCTCGATCATCGCTTCCAGGTCCTTGTGGGTTGCTGCCAGGATGCGCACATCAGTCTGGATGGTCTTGGCCCCGCCAACCCGCTCAAAACTGCGCTCCTGCAACACCCGCAGCAGCTTGACCTGCATACTCAGGGGCATATCGCCGATCTCATCCAGAAACAGGGTGCCGCCATCGGCCAGTTCAAAGCGCCCGATGCGATCGGAAATCGCGCCGGTAAACGCGCCTTTCACATGGCCAAAAAGCTCCGACTCCAGCAACTCGCGGGGAATGGCGCCGCAATTGATAGGCACGAACGGCTGTTCGGCACGCGCCGAATTCAGGTGCAGGTTGCGGGCCACGACTTCCTTGCCGGTCCCGGATTCACCGGTAATCAGCACACTGACTTCTTTCGCCGCTACCTGGCCCATCATATGGCGGATCTTTTCGATCGCCGCAGACCGGCCCACCAATGAGTGAAACATGTTGTAGTCGCGAATGCCGCCAACGTCCCGCAGGCGATTGTAGTGCTCGTGAAAAAGCCGCGCCTTGTGCAGCGAATCCAGCAGCGGCTGATAGTTGAGTTGTCCGGACAATACCGCCGTAATTCGGGTCAGTAGTCGGGAGTCGAGTTCATCCGGTAGCTGATGCGGCCCAACCAGCACGAATGGCACGCCCGTTTCCCAGGCGTGAAGCGCCGCCAATAATTCTTCCAGCGGCTGATGTTGGCAATGACCGACGATGGCCAGACAGATTTGTGTGGCTTCCAGCCCCTCACCAGCACAGCAATCACGCCAGGACCTGGCGTCGGTGCTGATCAAATTTTCACCAAGAAAGCGCAGAATGATGCCCAGATCATGCCGGTGGTCGGCATCATCATCGATCAGCAGGATCCGGGAGGTGGACGCCATTGGCAGTTCTGGTCTGGTTGATGGGTGATGGTTAATGGGCGGTAGTTCAGGGACGATACCGTATCCCGGTTTGGAGCGTGTCGCTGCCCAAGCAACGACTCTGAACTCTCCGGCCATTAGACATCCCTGACCCGCGTTAGTCAACGCGCCCGGGAACGATAGCAAATCGCTGCAGCGGGCTGTGCGGTTCGCGATCTAGCCCGGATGTTGCACCAGTCGTCCGTAGCGAGGGCGTTCCAGGGTGCGGCATCCGTGGGTTTAGCGACCGAGAAGCGCGCAGGCGTACTTGACCGGTACGTCGAGCACTTCGACCGAGCGAAAGCCGCGGAGGGCGCGCCCTGGGGCGGCCGCAGCAGGAGGACTGGTGCAATATTCGGGCTAGCGCGGTTGCAGTGAGACTTTCAGGCGGGTATGGGCAGTGCCTCCAAATCCGGCCGGATTGATACCCACCTCAGGCAATCCCCAACCACCGAGGTCCAGAAATGCACAGCCCTGCGCTTTACTGTATTTCAGGCCGTGCCATAACATACGTAACATGATTGGCCGGGATGATTGCGTGTGCGGACAGTCATGCAGCACATAGTGGCTGGTATGACCATTGTGCAAGAACAGCGCGCTGGTGTGCTCGCCACCTGCCGCCCTCGCCTGCACCACGAACCCCTGGTTGCGCCGGATCAGATCAAGGCAGCTGGACCAGCATTCCGTGGCTGAACCAAGCGCATTGAAATACTGCGTGCAGCGCTGCTCCAGAGTTGAAGGCAAATTATCAATTTTGGTGCCACTTATCACTGATAAAGAGACCGCCGGTAGTTCCGCCTTTAAGGGTTGCTGATAGTCAGGCTGAAGCGAACGCAGCAGTGCCGAATCTGACAGTGCCAGACGGATCACCTGTGCCTGGTGAATCTCGGGTCGAGCGCCACGTTCCAGCAGTACCTGGGTAAGCGGCGACATCAGTCCGCAGCTCACCGGGTCAAGATAGTCCAGATAGTCCGGGCTCATCTCGGCGAGCAAGCGCGAAAAGTGCTCCTGCAAAAGTCGAACCGCTTCCGGCTGCAAATTATTGCTGGAGCTTCGTAGTTGCCGGCGATTCACCAGTGTCGACGCCTCGCGACCCAGAAAACCCAGCCGGCGGCGACCGCGCGAGTCAGTGCTGGACGTGAGTGAACAGCCGATAACCGGCTCCGATTCCGCCAGTACCATAAACGAATGATCCTGAAACCCGGTATCAGCTTGCCGTGCATCACGGGCTGGCGCATACAGTGGATTATGCGATGGATCGGCAGCGACCAGTTGTTCCCAATACCGGGAAAAGCGATTGTCCGAGCTATCAATGACGGCGTGCACGCTGATTGCTACTCCTTATTCTGGTTATATTTTTTGCCTGGCTTCAGGCTGCCTGTTACCAGAGCGTGGCGCAACAAGCTGAAACTGACCACCGCGACGCTTTAGACACTCAAGAGTCATCGGGGTATGAATTTCCCGCCGCTAAAGACGCCCAGCAAACTCCTACGGCATCGAGGTCGGTGAACTGAAGGCGCGCTCACAACCAATGGTTCGCGCCAATCAACTGCGAGTGCGCCTGGCTGAACAGTCCACCAGAGTAGCAGAATCCTTCCCCGGGCCAGCGACCTGTGTCACAGAATCGGTGGGGATAGCCGGCAATTCCCTGTGTTTTTCTTTTGTAGATGCCTTATATGTCTTGCTGGATGCCTTGCCTGGCGCTGCCTGTCGGTGTCAGCACCTGGCTTGCGCAAGGATGTCACAGCCATTACAGATGGCAACAGCTATCGCGGGGAAAATGCGGGCTAAAAAATCGTCGCAGGTGGTGCTGCGAAATCACCGCGGCTAGCCAGTCAATAGCCGGGAGCTGGCGTGCTAGTATGGCGGCTTTTTGCGGAGCCGCCATGATCGGGGATGCTGCCTGGGACCTGCCCGACCCCTTTACCCAGACACTGGTGGTCAGTGCCGGGGATATCGATGGTCTCGGTCATACCAATAACGGTTGTTACGTGGTTTGGTGTGAAGCCTGTGCCTGGGAACATTCCCGGGCCCTGGGCCTGACCGTAGCCGACTACCAGCGCCTGGATCGTGGCGTAGCGATCCAGCGCGCCGAGTATAATTATACCCAGCCCAGCCTGGTCGGCGATCAATTGGTGATCGGCACCTGGCTTACCGGTTGCGACAATCGGCTGCGCCTCGAACGTCGCTTTCAGATTCGCCGTCAGGATAATGGCGAAACCGTGCTGCGCGGTCACTGGCTGCTGATTGGCATCAACATGACCAGTGGCAAGCCGGCGCGCTTCCCGCCGGAATTTATCGCCAGCTACGGTGCGGCGGTAAGCCGGCCGGAAAAAGCGTAGCAACCTGCGAGTCGCGACCCGGGCTCGGCGCAGCAACGGCCAGCAGCCTGAGTGCCTTGTTACGGCCCTGCACCCGGCACTACCGCGGCTCTACCTGCACCGCTCACCACGACCGTGATGGCCTTTTAAAGATATTATTGCACCAGTCGTTATAGATTAGACCCGCTGCTGGTTCACAAATCTTACCGGCACCCGGGCGTCTCGGAAGAATCGGCCGACGGCCTGCAAACCGGGTATCAAGAACCCCCCAACAAACAATACACGCGGCCTGGCCCCGCAACTGGAACCGACTGGCAATCCGAGCAACCGGTGGACAAACCCGACTCATTAATCTCAGGCAAGGCGCGTCAGGGTGGCCCCTCCACTACTGTCACGCCCCTCAGTCAGCACCGGCGCAAGGTGCTCGGGCTGGCGCAGCGCCCGGCAGCTGAGCCTGTTGATGAAGCACGCCTGGCCAGCCTCCGCGAAACCATTGAGCAGTTACCTGAGCTCGATGCCACGCGCGTGGTGCGCCTGCATCACCGTATTGTCGCGGGCGATTATGAGATAGACAGTAATCGCCTGGCGGAGAAACTCCTGTCCCTGGAAAGCCTGCTAAGCCGGGAATAAGTCGGGACTAACCCGGCGCCCCCCGAATCACCTGCATTTTCAATACCACGATCACCTGGTAAAAACTCCTTAATAATCAGCGCCGTTGTCCCGAACCAGATCCGTGATCAGCGCCGACAGATCGGGGCTCAAAGCCAGCGGCGGTTGCAGTTCCGATAATCGTTGCAAGTCAGCCGGCCGGTCCACATCCCACCGGGTTTCCAGAATCGCTGGCGCAATATTGATCGCCTCGAGATTGGCAAGGGTTGCTGTGAATACCGTGTCTTTACCCCAGGGCACATTGGCAAATAACTCGGCACGGGCCTGGCGCATACCCAGCAGCACATAACCACCGTCCTCGGCTGGCCCAAGCACCACTTCTGCCCCATCTGCCAGGGCTTCCAGGGCCTGCGCCACGTAAGCGGCGTCCACCGCCGGACAATCTGCCCCAATCAGAACCACGGTATCCACGGCGGTTTCGGCCAGCGTCCTGGCAGCGGCATGTTGCATGCGCGCCCCCAGGTCCGGTCCCTGCTGCAGATGAATGCCAGCAGCACCACGTAGCGCCAAAAAATCCGGATGCTCCGGGTTGGCATCCACCCACAATTGCCAGGGAGCAAGCTGCGCCGCAGCCAGGGTTTGCGCGGTCCTGGCCAGCAGCGCACGATGCAGCTCGAGACTGCCCGCCGCCGTGAGTGCCGGCTGCAGGCGGGTCTTCACGCGACCGGCCACCGGCTCTCGTGCAAACAACAACAAGCGGGCATCGGGAAAACGGCAGGCAGTCATGGACGGCGCGGGTAGTAGTGATTAACGAGTCGCTCCGGGCTTACCCCGAGCCAGTACAGCAAGCGTAGCCGCCACATCAACAGCACGGTACGCAGTACCCCGTGCTGTTCCCAGCGCCGTGCCGAAGTCGTGACTGGCGCGGAAAGCACCAGTGGCGCGCTGCGCCGGCGCAACCGTTTGCTGAGCGCAACGTCTTCCATGAGCGGCAGATCCGGGAAGCCGCCCAGCGCTTCGAAACAGCAGCGACGCACGAACAGCGCCTGATCCCCGGTACACACCCGGGTCAGACGGGCCCGGCGATTCATATGCCAGGCGATGACCCGATAGGGCCAGCCGGGGTTGGCCAGCTGCACATCAAACCAGCCCCATTCCCGGCCACTTGCAGCAATGTCATTAGCCATGATCTGTGCTGCCGATTCGGGGAGTTCGGTATCCAGATGCAGAAACAACAACCACTCATTGCTGGCGACCCTGGCTCCGGCATTCATCTGCCGGGCCCGGCCTCTAGCGACGGTGAGTATCCGGTCCGCCAGGGATTGCGCCAGCGGCAGACTACCGTCGACGCTGCCGCCGTCCACCACGATAACTTCATGGCCACACTGGCGCAGATCCTGCAGAGGCTCCAGGCGCTGCTGAATCTGCGCTGCCTCATCAAGCACCGGAACAATCAGGCTGAAATGGGTCATCTGGAGGTTTGGCGAAAACTACTGCGGGTCAACGGATTATGGCTCCGGTTGTAGCTCAGCTGGCCGCCGGGTCACCGACAACCGGGCTTGAGAATCAGCTTACTGGGCGCAATATAGTAAGTGAAGTGAGCAGAAACTGGAACGAAACCGGTATTTTCTACTGAACCCCTGTGCCGCGCCGGTCGTAACCCCTCGGTAAGCGCGTCGTATTCGGCACTGCTTCAGCCAGTGTTTTACACACCCCTCGCACCGGAATGTGATCCAGGTTACACCGGTGCCAGACAACTGGCATTAAGCTTCGATTCAGAGGTGCCGACAGAGACTGTAACGAACCATGGACAATCCCGCACAGGTCCCGAAAACTGCGGGATACAAACTTGTCCCACGGTGCTAATGAACTTGTATAAAAGGGACTGTTGGTTTTTAATACGCGGCCGATAGTAGCCGTAATTAACGGCCATCGGTGAATTCAACAGGATTTGCCGGTACACGCCTAACGAACGTGATCCGGCTGGTGGTAACCACGTCAGTGAACGCAAAGAACTTCTACATTATTGCCACGGCTCCCAACGAGCCGAGTCTGCAAGTTAAAATCTCTGGTCCCTACCTCACCCGTCAGGCTGCCCAGGCAGATCTGGCCGCCGCCATTGACGAGGCCATGGGTATTGATCCCAGCGCCAAGGACTACCAGTACAGCATCTCCCACGTGGAAAGTCGCAAGCCAGGTGTGATTCAGCACATGGCCGCCCACGCCTAGCCCGGTCTTGTCGATCGGTGTACACTGACTGATGCTTCCGGTTTTCCCGGGAAGCGAGAACAAGCAGTAATTCAAACGGCTTGCACCCGGTCAGTATCAGTGAGCGGAAACAAGCTAAGGAACCTCTGAATAATTCTACCGGTGTTCTGCGTCGGTAGAATTATTCAGAGGTTCCCTGATCCCGCAGTAGTCATTGCCAGCCCGGCTTCGGTCGATCTGGCCGCCAGTGACCAAGAAATACAGCGAGGTTCTCGTGAAAAAACTCAGCGCCCTGCATCACATCAGCATTATTGAATCCCGTGGTACCAATTGCGCCTGGGTGCGTATCAAGTACGACGGCAAGAGCTTCCAACAGTCGTTCCCCTTCAGAAAGTATGGCGGCAAGCAAAAAGCCATAGCTGCCGCGAAACAGAAACGCGACGAAGAAGGCCGGAAGATCTACGGTAGCAACTGGCCATACGCCAAATACAGTCCACGCAAAATATCACCGCTCAACTCGTCCGGTGAGATTGGTGTCAGTTACTCGGAAAAAGACCACTCCTGGGTGGCCACCTGGCAGGAGGGCAAAGGAGCGAGGCGCAAGCAGAAGAACGCCTATTTCTCCATTAACAAGTACGGCGACAGCAAGGCCAAGCGCCTGGCCGTCAAACGCCGGCGCGATGCTATAGCCGAAAACCGCATCGCCTGAACAGCTGGCTTTTATCGCTCAGGAAAAGAAGACAAGGAAGCTTTAAACCGCTGATTCCATTTTCTGCAAACGCCAATCGATGCGCGTTTGCCGGATCAAACCCATATCGGTTAGCGCACCCCGCAGGCATTAGCGGCCAACAACCGAGGGCTGCCTACTGTTTCACCAACAATGACTTCAGCTTACCGTTGAACTCTACCTTACCCTGGGTGGCGTAGGACTCGTGGTTACTCTCGATCTGTCCTGGATCGTAAAGATAGTTCACCATGGTCCCCAGAGACTGATGCATCCCCTTGTCGCTCAGGTCTGCACCGGCATGGAGCTGGTGAATCGAAGCCCCGTTACCAAGATGAAAGCGCGCAACCGGATCCACCGGGTGCTTGCCCCGCTTCGCGTGATACAGGTAATTGAACACACATTTGCGTAGCAGGTCAGCCTGGTCATGCACCACACTGGCTTGCCGATCCAACGCCAGCACCTGCCGCTTTAACGCCAGCAGTTCATCGGATTCACTGTCTGATTCCTGCTTCAACCAGCGGTTGAAACCGGGAATCGGCGACAGGGTGACAAACGTCTTGATGCCGGGAAACTCCGCGCGCAGTTCCTGCACCACCTGCTTGATCAAAAAATTACCGAACGAGACGCTCTTCAGCCCTGGCTGGCAGTTGCTGATGCTGTAGAACGTCGCGCAGCGATATTCATCTGTGACATCAGGCTGGGCAGGCGCACTTTTGAGAATGGCATTGATGGACGTGGGTATCTCCTGCCCCAGCGCCACCTCGACAAAGATCAATGGTTCGTCAATCAATGCCGGATGAAAGAACGCAAAGCAGCGCCGGTCCGGCGGGTCGATTCGACTGCGCAAATCCTCCCAGTCACGAATGGCGTGCACGGCCTCATAGCGAATGATCCGCTCCAGTATTGCCGCCGAGGTCGACCAGTTTATGGTCTGCAGCTGCAGAAAACCGCGGCCAAACCAGGATTTGAACACACGCAGGAAATCATCATCCACCGCTTTCAGGTTCGGGTACTCCGGCAGCAAGCGCAGCAGGTCGGTGCGCATGGCCAGCAGGTCGTGGGAGGCGCCGGGAGTCTGGTTCAGTCGCCGCAGCAGTTTCAGGCGGCGCGGCTCCGCCACACGGGACAGCTGGTTGAGGTTCTGGCTGGACGGGTCGTTGGCGTAGGCTTCATAGGCAACTTTAACCAGCGCCGGATTGGCATTGAAACTGGCTTCCAGATTCTCAAAAAACCGCAGTTTTTCGGTTTCCTCCAGCGACCGGTACTGGTCGAGCACCAGGCGCGCGGTCACGATACCGGAGACTTCGCCGACGGTGCCCATCAGCTTGTCGAGTAATTCGTTAATGGGGGATTTTTCGCTGCTGGAGAACATGGCACGCTGCCGGCTCACCAGACCGCTGAGAAAATCCTGAAATTGCGCTAACGCCATACTGCCTTAACCAGGTTCGCCGGACACCGCCTCCGGTGTTTCATAAAACTTACAAATTCGCCCGGTACACTGCTGCGATTAAACAATAATCAGGTAGAGAATGCAGGTGCAAAATTCTCACGTCCCGGCACTCGTTTGCGCAGCACTGCCACGCAACCCTGTTGCGCAGTTCCGGACTGCTACCAGTCGCCTCCCTGGTTAGCCCTGATTCAACCCTACTGGCATGACAGAGGCAAGACTATGAAGATAACGATTATTGGTAGCGGTTATGTAGGCCTGGTGACCGGGGCCTGCCTGGCCAGGGTTGGCCATAAAGTGTGCTGCATGGACGCCGACCAGCATAAGGTGGCCCTCCTCCAGCAGGGACAGGTGCCCATCTTTGAGCCGGGCCTGGACACGTTGCTGAGCGAACTGCTGAGCAAAGAATTTTTGCACTTCACCAGCGACCTGGCCGCCGCCGTCAATTTCAGCGACCTGATTTTTATCGCCGTGGGCACGCCGCCGCAGGAAGACGGGTCGGCGGATCTGCGCCACGTACTGGACGTGGCCGCCGGGATTGGTGACACCATGACCACAGCCAAGCTGGTGGTGACCAAATCCACGGTACCGGTGGGCACCACCCATCGCGTCCAGGAAGTTATCCGCAGGGGACTTCAGGCCAGGCAACTGGAGCTGGACGTGGATGTCGCCTCGAATCCGGAGTTTCTCAAGGAAGGCAGCGCGGTGAGCGACTTCATGCGCCCCGACCGCATCATAGTGGGCACCTCTTCAGACCGTACCCGCGCCATCATGCGTGAGGTCTATGCGCCGTTTAACCGCAATTCAGACCGCTTGCTGGTCATGGACGTGCGCTCGGCGGAACTCACCAAATATGCCGCCAACACCATGCTGGCTACAAAAATCAGCCTGATCAACGAGATCGCCAATCTTGCCGAACACCTCGGAGCGGACATGGAACAGGTCCGGCACGGCATCGGCTCTGATCCACGCATTGGCTACCATTTTATCTACGCCGGCTGCGGCTACGGTGGCTCGTGTTTGCCCAAGGATGTCCGCGCCCTGCGTCGCTCTGCTCAGGACCATGCTTGCCCAATGCCCGTGCTGAGCGCCGTTGAAGACACCAACGAGCGCCAGAAGGAAAAGATTTTTAACCATATAATTCAATATTTTAAAGGTGATATCTCAGGCAAAGTCATTGCCTTGTGGGGATTGGCCTTCAAGCCCAAAACCGATGATATGCGCGAAGCTCCATCGCGGGTGCTTATGGAAGCCTTGTGGGAAGCTGGTGCCCGGGTCCAGGCTTATGATCCGGAAGCCATGGACGTGGCCCGGGGACTGTATCCCGATCCGCAGAAACTGGTCCTGGCAGAGTCCCGGGACGCCGCCCTGCTTGGCGCCGACTGTCTGGTGATCTGCACCGAATGGCGGAACTTCCGGATTCCAGACTTCGATCTGATGCGCGAGCGCCTTACCTATCCCACCATCTTTGACGGACGCAACCTCTATGATCCCGAGCAATTGACCAGGCTTGGATTCCGGTACTTTGGTATTGGCCGTGGCGACTCGATAAAAACTGATATTGTTGACAATTTTGAGACAGAGTCTTGCAAAAAGCCGTCTGAACCGGCAGAATCCGCCGCCTGATCCATTTATTGTCAACAAAGCAAGGCCTGATGCCAGACCCCGCTGCAACCGAAACGCCCACAGTCCCCAGCGGTAGTACCCGTGCCGATGAGGTTTTTCGCCAGCTGCGCAGCGCCATTATCAATGGCGACATGGCGCCGGGCAGTAAAATCAACGAGCCACAGCTGGCCAGCCGCTACGGCATCAGTCGCGGCCCCCTCAGGGAAGCTATCCGGCGCCTGGAAGGTTGCAAACTGGCCACGGTCACCGCCAATGTCGGGGCCAAGGTCATTTCACTAAACCAGGCACAAGCCCTTGAAATTTATCAAATTCGTGAAGCTCTTGAGGGGCTGGCTTGCGGCCTGGCCGCGACCCGCGCCAGCGTTGCGGATTGTCAGGGCCTGCGCCAGCTACTGACCCGCCACGAGGAGCAGATTCGCTCCGACAACTGGCGCACCTACCTGCAAAAGGAAGGTGACCTGGATTTTCATTACCAGATAATCCGCCTCAGCGGCAATGCCCGGCTGTTTCATCTGCTCTGCGAGGAGCTTTATCATCTGCTGCGCCTGTACCGACGCCAGACTGGCACCGAGCCCTCGCGCCCCGAACAGGCCTTCAAGGAACACCACCACATCGTTGACGCCCTGGAAAGTGGCGACCGGGAACTGGCGGAACTGCTAATGCGCCGCCATATTACCGGCGCCAGAGATACACTAATTTATCAGCTAGATCATAGCTCTACATAGTTTTATTAATATCTTAGATAAGGAATAGCCCATGACTTCTGCAGGCGCAAAATTCCGTGCCGCCCTCGCCCGGCACAAGCCTCTCCAAATTGTCGGCACCATCAACGCCTACTGCGCCATGCTTGCCGAGCAGGCCGGTCATCAGGCGATTTACCTGTCCGGTGGCGGTGTGGCCAATGCCTCATACGGCATGCCGGATCTGGGCATTACCAGCCTCAATGATGTCGCCACCGACGTGGATCGCATCTGTTCAGCCACTGAATTACCCCTGCTGGTGGACATCGATACCGGCTGGGGCGGTGCTTTCAATATTGCGCGCAGCATCAAGACCCTGGAAAAAGCCGGCGCTGCGGCCGTGCACATTGAGGACCAGGTAGCCCAGAAGCGCTGCGGCCACCGACCCAACAAGGCCATCGTCAGTCAGGCGGAGATGGTAGACCGGGTCAAATCCGCCGTGGATGCCCGCCGCGACCAGGACTTCGTCATCATGGCCCGCACCGACGCCCTGGCGGTAGAAGGCATGGACGCGGCGATCGCCCGCGCGGTGGCCTGTGTCGAGGCCGGTGCGGACGCGATTTTTCCAGAAGCCATACTGGAACTTGAGCAATATCAGAAGTTTAGCGATGCGGTGCAGGTGCCGGTACTGGCCAATATCACCGAATTTGGCCAGACTCCCCTGTTCAACTGCCAGCAACTGGCGGGCGCCGGAGTAGCCATGGTGCTTTACCCGCTCAGCGCCTTCCGCGCCATGAGCAAGGCGGCCCTGGATGTTTACGCCGCCATTGGCCGCGATGGCGACCAGAAAGCGGTTCTGGAGCTAATGCAGACCCGCGCCGAACTGTATGACGTTCTCGGCTATCACGCCTACGAAGAGAAGCTGGATACACTTTTTGAAAAGCAATAATAATCAGATAGATAGGTCACTTTAAGAGGCTATGTCGGGATCGGTTATGCCCTTGAAGCCCGACAGTGGCTGCAGCACAGAAGTTCAGAATTTGCAGCAATATTCGCAACAATATTCGCAACAACATTCGCAACAACAGAAATCAAAGGAGAGACAGATCATGGCAGACAAGAAACTCGCCGGCGCCGGCCTGCGCGGACAGGTAGCTGGCGCAACCGCGCTGTGCACCGTGGGCCAGTCCGGTACCGGGCTCACCTACCGGGGCTACGACATCAGCATCCTGGCAGAACATGCCAGCTTCGCGGAGGTCGCCCACCTGCTCCTCAAGGGACATCTGCCGACCCGCCACGAACTGGATGAATATAACAATAAAATCATAAGTTTAAGAGAATTACCTGAGGCACTGAAAGAAGTGCTTGAGCGGATCCCGGCCAGCGCCCATCCGATGGATGTGATGCGCACCGGCTGCTCCATGCTGGGCAACCTGGAAACCGAAGCTGACTTCAGCCAGCAGGACGACGCCATCGACCGCCTGCTGGCTCTGTTCCCGTCCATTATCTGCTACTGGTATGCCTACTCGCACCACGGCAAGCGCATTGACACCGCCCTGGACGACGATTCCATCGGCGCTCACTTCCTGCATATGCTGCATGGAGAAGCCCCCAATGAGCTGTTCGCGCGAGTGATGAACGTTTCGCTGATTCTTTACGCCGAACATGAATTCAATGCCTCCACCTTTACCGCCCGGGTCTGCGCTTCCACCCTGTCGGATCTGCATTCCTGCATCACCGGCGCCATAGGCAGCCTCAGAGGCCCGCTGCACGGCGGCGCCAACGAGGCGGCCATGGACATGATCCAGCAGTGGCAGTCCCCTGATGAGGCTGAGCAGGCGCTGCTGGGCATGCTGGAACGCAAGGAGAAAATCATGGGCTTCGGACACGCCATCTACCGCGAATCCGACCCGCGCAACGTGATTATCAAGCAGTGGTCAGAACAACTCGCCGAGCACGTCGGTGACGCGGTGCTGTACCCGGTGTCGGTGCGCTGCGAGGAGGTGATGTGGCGGGAAAAGAAGCTGTTCTGCAACGCCGACTTCTTCCATGCCTCGGCCTATCATTTCATGGGCATCCCCACCAAGCTGTTCACGCCGATATTTGTGATGTCGCGCCTCACCGGCTGGGCCGCCCATGTGAAGGAGCAGCGCGCCAATAATCGGATCATTCGGCCCAGTGCTGAGTATACGGGACCGGAGACTGCGGACTGGGTGGATATTGATAATCGCTCTTAGGTTATTGTCTTATCTATCTGTATTTAATGCATTGTTTTAATTATTTTTTAGCATGATCAGCGTTTCTTGATAGGCTTTGGGATTGGAATGAGAAGCCTTGATGTTAAGGGGTTGGGTGGGAGGACAACCCCCAGCAAAGCTGGGGGTTGTCCTCCCACCCCACCATCACCACACATTGACCAGCCGGGTTTCTATTGGTGGTTTGTGGTGTGCCTTCGTTTGGGGTGGTGATTATTGGCACCGGTGGGGAGAGGCCTTTGGCAGCGCCTGGCGCTGCAGCTGTCGCCAGATGGACGTTAACTTTGTATTAATACTCGCGAGTGCGGCAGCTTTGGAGAACATAGGACCAACAATAATAGCCAGTAGAAAATACATCGCTATATCAGAGGTATAGAACGATTTGGTTGATGAAAGAATGCAGATTGGTCAACCGATGGTGATGGCGGTGCCGGGAAGGGGCCCCAGCTTTGCTGGGGGTGGTCCCGGCACCGCCCCTTTACGCCAATACCGGCACCAATAACCCTATCAATTAGTCATCACAAGATATTTACTTAACTATATGAAAAAAAAGGATTTATATGAGCTCGAATGTTGAGATGAACAGCCGGCCGGAGCCGGATCAGGTGTTGGTGGATATTGCGGACTATGTCTGTGATTACGAGGTGGAATCCGATGAGGCCTTTGATACGGCGCGTAATTGCCTGATGGATACGCTGGGCTGCGGCCTGCTGGCGTTGCGGTTTCCGGAATGCACCAAGCTGCTGGGGCCGCTGGTGGAAGGGACTGTGGTGCCCCATGGGGCGCGGGTGCCGGGTACGCAGCTGCGGCTGGATCCGGTCAAGGCAGCCTGGGATATTGGCTGTATCGTGCGCTGGCTGGACTACAACGACACCTGGCTGGCCGCCGAGTGGGGCCACCCGTCTGACAACCTGGGCGCTATCCTGGCGGTGGCGGATTACCTGTCCCAGACCCGGATTGCCGCTGGCGAGGCGCCGCTGACCATGCGCGATGTCCTCACCGCCATGATCAAAGCTCATGAAATTCAGGGAGTTATCGCCCTGGAGAACAGTTTTAACCGGGTCGGTTTGTGTCATGTCCTGCTGGTGCGGGTGGCTTCGACTGCGGTGGTGACCCGCATGCTGGGCGGCACCCGGGAACAGGTGATTGACGCTCTGTCCCAGGCCTGGCTGGACGGCTCCAGCCTGCGTACTTACCGCCACTCCCCCAACGCCGGGCCGCGCAAGTCCTGGGCCGCCGGCGACGCAACCTCTCGCGCTGTGCGCCTGGCGGACCTCACGCTGCGCGGAGAGATCGGCTACCCCAGTGTACTCACCGCCCCGAAATGGGGTTTCTATGACGTTTCATTCAAAGGTAATTCTTTTACTTTTCCAATGAGTTATGGAAGTTATGTCATGGAAAACATCCTCTTCAAGATCTCGTTCCCGGCGGAGTTCCACTCGCAGACTGCAGCCGAGGCCGCGGTCAAGCTGCACCCCCAGGTGAAGGACCGCCTGAATGAAATCGACAAGATTGTAATTCATACCCACGAGTCGGCGATTCGCATTATCAGTAAATCCGGGCCGCTGAATAACCCGGCGGACCGCGACCACTGCCTGCAGTACATGACCGCCGTACCCCTGGCTTTCGGCAACCTGGTGGCCGAGCACTACGAGGACTGCTTTCATGCCGCCCACCCCATCATCGATGAGCTGCGCGACAAGATGGAGGTGCACGAGAATCCGACCTACAGCAAGGAATACCTGGAACCGGAAAAACGTTCCATTGCCAATTCACTGCAGGTGTATTTCAAGGACGGCAGCTGCTCGGACAAAATCGCCATCGATTACCCGGTGGGACACCGCCGACGTCGAGAGGAAGGCATTCCGCTGCTGGAAGACAAGTTCCGCGCCAATCTGGCCACGCGCTTCCCGGCGCGGCGCTGCACGCAGATCTTTGAGTTGTGCAAGGACCAGCAGCGCCTGGAGCAAACCCCGGTGAATGCGTTCATGGATCTGCTGGTGATCTAGGCAGGTGATCTAGACGGTCGCTTCAGGGCAGGACTCCAGTTCACGCTAAACAGCCTGGGGTGATGCCCTGTGAGCGCCGATCCTGGACCGGTTAGCCGGTTCAGGATTGCCCTGCCTTGCCGTTAACCCGATTGCTGTTGATCAGTTAGTACAGCGCTCCAGGGGCTGCCAACCACCGTCAGCAGATATCGTACCTGCCCCCGAAGTATTCACTAACGCCATGTATTCGCCATGGTGAACTGCTTTATCAAGTAGCGCGTCTAGCTATCTGACTCCAAAACACTTCTCACAGCACTATCTAGAATTTGCCTTAACAATTGTTGTGCGCCGCTTCACACATTTCTCGCCCCCGTATGCAGCAACTTTCGGCCGCTGGCGCGCGGATTTTCATCCGGGTCAAGCGCCTCATTCACGCGTTCTTCGGGACACATTGCGCGACTGCACCAGCGTCAGCAGAGCCGGCGCTGGAATACGAACACGTCGGCAAGCTGCTCAGGAACTGACTTGAATTTCCCCTTCCCGGCCCTACATAGAGTCTCAGCGAGACGCTCAACCGAGGTCTCCATGACCGCCCGATCTGATGATGGGCACCGATCATATTGCTTACTTTCAAGAGGATATGCGTAATGAGAAATTTGGACTTTTCCCCGCTGTACCGAACCACTGTTGGCTTTGACCACCTGTCATCCCTGCTGGATGCAGTGAGTCGTGGTGACACCAATTCCAATGGCTACCCGCCCTACAACATCGAGCGACTGGAACAAGACCAGTATCGCATCACCATGGCGGTGGCCGGTTTCGTCCAGGACGAACTGGACATCCAGACCGAGAAACAGACCCTGACCGTGAAAGGCAGCAAGCAGCAGGACGACGTTGAACGTAATTACCTGCACCAGGGTATTGCCGCGCGCAATTTCGAGCGCCGCTTTCAGCTTGCCGACCATGTGGAAGTGAAAGCCGCACGCCTGGAAAACGGCATGCTGCACATCGACCTGGTCAAGGAAATACCCGAGGCTGAAAAGCCCCGCTCCATTCCGATCAATGGCGGCCAAAGCAACCTGATCGACGTGGACAAGCGCAACGCCGCCTGATGCGGCCCCTCGCGACTCCTCGCGAGGACGCTTACCAGTAACAAACTCCTGAGTGAAGGCCGTGGCTGCTGTGTCAGTCGCGGCCTTTTTTATGGCCCTTCGCAGATTTACTGGGAAGAACACAAGCTCTGAATAGCAGTGACGGTGACGGTGACGGTGACCTCGAGCGCGGCTGCGGGGCGGCAGGGTTCCCGCCCCGCCGGCTCGGCGCCCATCCTGGGTCCCTTCTCTTCGGAAAAAGCCCTGAAAAGCGGTCTTTTTCCTGCGCTCAGCGCCGGCCTTAATTGGCGGGTCGGAAACCCTGCCGCCCCACATCCGCTCGCGCAGTGACGGCCGGGAAAGCGAAGCTATCGCGTATCTTCCGTCACGCAGCTCAGGTCACGCGCCATAGACCGAAGGGAAATTAAGCCAACAAACAACGTAACACCCAGCAGCGCTCCGAGTGTCGGGCAGGAGGGGTTACAGGGCCCCAGGATTGGCATCAAGCCAGCGGGGCAGCAACCTTGCCTGCCCCGCAGCCGCGCTTGCGGTCAGTGAGTAACCTGGCCGCATACACCAGATTGAATTGTGCTTCCCCGGAAATCTGCGAAGTAGCTTTATGATGCGCGATCACCATAATTCGCGTCCGGGCTGTCAACCTTTACCCTGGCATGAGCGTGTCACCGGCAGATCAGCGCCGGTGTGATCTCAATCCAGCACGTGAACCACCAGCCCGCTTTTCAGTTTTGGTTCAAACCAGGTGGACTTCGGCGGCATGACTTCACCGGCATCGGCCACCGACATCAGGCTCTCGATGGAGGTGGGATACAGGGCAATGGCCAACTGCCAGTCGCCGCTGTCGACCCGCTTTTTCAGCTCGCCCAGTCCGCGAATGCCGCCCACGAAATCCACCCGCTTGTCGGTGCGCTGGTCGTTGATGTCCAGCAACGGGCCGAACACGGCGTTCTGCAGGATACTGACATCAAGACTGGCTACCGGATCGTGGTCGTCAATTTTCGCCTGCAGGGTGTCATTGGCGCGCAGCAGGTACCAACGGTTGTCCAGGTAGATACCGAACTCCCGGGCCTGGGTGGGTTTCGCCGCGGCACTGTCGCCGACCGCCTCGATGACGAAGTTTGCGGCGAGTCGATCCAGGAATGTTTCGATGTCGAGTCCATTCAAATCCTTGACCACGCGGTTGTAGTCGAGAATCTGCATCTGGTCGTGGGGAAACAGCACGGTCAGGAAATAGTTATAGGATTCATCGCCCTGGTGGTCGGCATTGCGCTCCTGATATAGCCGCTTGACCCGCGACGCTGCAGCAGAGCGGTGGTGACCGTCGGCCACATACAAACAGTCCAGGCTGTTGATCGCCGCCTCAATGTCGGCGCTGAGCCCGGCATCTCGCACTACCCAGAAAACGTGCTGGGTGTTGTCCTCGGCGGTAAAGTCATAGTCTGGCGCTGCCGCCGTGACTTTGGCGATCATGGCATCAATGCCGTCTTTGGCCTTGTAGGTCAGGAACACCGGCCCTACTTGTGCGCCCAACGCATCCATATGATTGACACGATCATCTTCCTTGTCCGGACGTGTAAATTCATGTTTCTTGATGCGGTTCTCGTCGTATGCTTCCACTGATGCCGCTGCCACCAGCCCCACCTGTTCGTGCGTGCCCATCACCTGCTTGTAGACGTACAGGGTTTCCTCCGGGTCGCGCTGCAGAATTCCCTCGGCGATAAAGCGCTGCAGATTATCGCTGCCCTGCTGATAGACCTGCGGGTCATACACATCGATAGCCGGGTCCACATCCACTTCCGGCTTGTTGATGTGCAGAAAGCTGTAGGGATTATCCTTGGCGAGCTCCAGCGCTTCTTCGCGGTTAAGAACATCATAGGGGTGGGCGGCTACACGCGACGCTAACTCCTGTGTCGGTCGCAGACCTCGGAAGGGCTTGATCAGTTTCATCATTGAATCCATTGTTGGTCCGCACTGAGCGGACTCACTTGAGTTGGCGCCTTAGGTTCGCACTCATTCGCACGAAAGAATTGGCATTAAGCGCCAGGGCTATTTCTTGTCAAAAGTATACACACCGCACCAGTCGGCTGCGGGAGGATTGGTTTTGAAGTAAGTAATGCGATCCAGAAACACCTGGCAGAGTTGTTTATTGTCGCATGTTCGCTGTAGTTGGCAAAACTGCGCCTCGGCAGCCGACCACTCGCCCTGTCGATAGCTTGCCAGGGCTTCGGCAAACTGCGCATTCTCGGCGCGCTGCGCAGCACTGATGTCATCCGGCCGCCCCTGAAGCTCGAATATCGTCACCGACTGCTGCTTACCGGCAACCCGAACCTCATCCAGCTCGCGATAACAGAATGCCGGTGCCGCCGCCTTGCTCGCGGCGCTGACTATCGTTGCCGTATTGTACAGGCGGGTAAGACTTTCCAGGCGCGCCGCAAGATTGACCGTGTCGCCGATCACCGAGTAGTTCAAGCGGTTGGCGGAACCCAGATTGCCTGCCACCACCAGCCCGGTATTCACACCGACACAGGCACTGAGCTCCGAATCCATCTTCTCGAGCGCGGCGACAATATCCAAAGCCGCCGCCATGGCCAGATCGGCATCCGTATCGCTGGACACCGGCGCGCCAAACAGGGCCATGACCGCGTCGCCCTGAAATTTGTCCACCACGCCCTGGTGCGATTCAATAATATTGCTGATTTCACTAAGCACCTGGTTCAGCGCCGCCAGCACGCTTTTCGGCGACAGCCCTTCGCAATAGGAAGTGAAACCGCGGATGTCTGAAAAAAGAATGGTGACTACCCGCTCTTCGCCGCCCAATTCCACCGGATTACTCAGTAGTTGCTCAGCAATTTGCTGTGAGACGACCTTGCCCAGCAGATCGCGTACTTTTTCTTTCTCTGCCAGTCCCCTGGCCATGGTGTTGACCGAATCCGCCAGTTCACCCAACTCGTCCCGGGTTTTCACCGGAGCGCGCATCCCGTAATCGCCCTGCTCTATCTTGCTGACCACTGTCGCCAGCCGGCTAAGGGGACGGCTGATAGAACGCGCCAGAAGTAACACCGCGATAAAGCTGATCACCAGGACCAGTGAATAAAACTGGATCAACAGGCGGCGAAACTGCACGACATTGACCTGGTTCTCGGCAAAGGAACGCTGGATCACAGCAACCACCTGTTCGCGACTGCCGCTGGCAGTGAACAGCGGCCGAAACAGCGTAGTCCAGTCTCCGTCTGCATAGTTAATTCGCTGCAGTTCCGGTGGCCCGGTGGTATCCAGTTGGGCAGCCAGGGCTTGCTGACTGGAAGATGGGAGCGTCGAGGCGATCACCTCGACACGGTCTTGATCAAGGATACGGACAATGCTGACTTCAGAAACAATGGTTTGCCTGACCCGGCTGACAAAGGTGTCATCTAAGGCAAAGCCACCGACAATCCACGCCACCTGCCGCGGCAGATACAGCGGCAGCATGATCAACTGATAAGGAATTCCATTGACGCTGGCGATAGTCTCCGCCGTCAACGTATCACTCTGCGCAGCTTGCTGCGCAAGTTCCAGCCACCTTCCCTGAAGCTCGTCAAAGCCCTGTAGCGCGGTGTCGATCACCACCTGATTATCGAGATTGACGATCATCAGCATGTCAGTGCTGCGCATCGAACGGTCCAGCACATTCAATGCGGCATCGAACAGCGTGGCCGGATCATTGGCGGCATAGGCTGTACGAAATCCAAAATCCCAGGTCAGACTGGTGGTGATGGCCCGCAGCGTCTGTGCCTGCTGTTGCCGGGTGTAATCAAAGACATCTGCCCCTAGTTGCAGATAACGATTAATGGTCTCTTCGGTGTATTCGGTATTGTTACGATTGACGTAGTAGAAGATTCCGGCGAACACCGGGATCAGCAACAGCAATAAAAAAGTAAGCAGGCGCGCCCGAAACGATTTGAACGCGAATAGTGCGCCTGGCCTATTCACCGCGTCACTCACCGGCTAGCGATAGCGTGTGCGATTGGCCGATGGAGCCCGCCGCAGTCTTCGGTCACGCTGCAGTTCAACCTGCAACGACAGCTCGCTTGTTTCCCCGTCTTGCAGCCGCACTGTCTCACTGAGCATATTCTGGTCGGCATCCAGTTGGCTGTGCCAGATCTTTACCTGGAACTCACCCGCGGGCAGATCCCCTAGAACGGCGCTGCCACCGGCATCGGTCATCGCCATAAGACTGGTTTCACCCACATAAATATAGGCCAGCATCCAGTCATGAATATTGCAGCCAATTTCCACCACGCCAGCATTGGGAAAAGGCTCTGAGTAGTTGATATTCTCATCGCGACCGTAGAGTGGGATGTTGAATGTACGGGCCGGAGAAAACGAATACACGTGATGCAGAATAGCGTCGCTGTTCGGGAAGCGCACCTCGCTTCCGGCGACAATCGTGGTGACTCGGGGAATGAATTCCTTGTCAACCTGGTCGACACTGACTTCCATGGGCTGACGGAACAGTTCTCGCTGGGCTACTGGCAACACTACCTCAATAACAGCTTCGCTGAGCGCATTACCTTCGTCATCTACCAGGTTGACGCGCAGTTCCTGGCCAGCCACAACATTGCAGACCAGCAGCCCGACACAGCTTGCAACAATCAAGCGTTGCCAATGCGGCAATCCATACTGCGTTACCCAATAGATCATGCTTGCTAGAATCCCCGGGTCATGCTGACGGTGTATAACTGATTAGTGTAAGACCTGGCGCCGGGCGCACTGATATCCACCAGATCCACGCTCAGATCCAGACCCGTATCCGGCCCCAGGGGAATACTTATTGCCGTGGATAACTGATTGCTGTTGGAATCCAGCCGGTAGGCGAACCAGTCTGCTTCAAAAGCCGGATCTGAGTAAAAAGCCCGGGAAATTTTATAGGTCGCCAGGTTCGGCGTGGTAGTGCTGGCCACGGTACTACCATTTGCCCGGGTATAAGTCGCAGAAAGCATCACCTGGTTGGCGAAGGTGTAGTCGGCGGCCAGGAAATAGCTGTCTGTGCGGTAATCAAAAAGCTCAAAGGGAGGACGGAGGACAGGATCGTAGCCGAACGCCGTCACTTCCGGGTCTTTCGGCAACGTATCGCTATGCAAATGGCTGCTCTCCAGGCCAGCCCGCAGCTGCAGGGCCGGTGACAGGCGTTTCTGTAGCGCTATCAGCGCTGCGCTCTGATCAAAATCCCGGGCTTGTCCTGGCCCGTGCTGCTGGCGATAGCGTAGCTCCATGTCCAGCCGCGGGGCGTAGGCGCCAAAGCCAAACTTGTGACTGTAGGTTGCCGAGACCGCTGCACCAAGATGCTGAAACCCGGACAATTCACTGTAACGCCGCGCATCCACAGCACCACCCAGCAGCAGTGAGTCATTCAGACCGAGCTGCCAGAATTTGCCGGCAAAGACTTCTGCGCCAAGAAAGCTGGAGTCCAGCTCATGCTGCTCGTCAATGCCGCGCGGCACGTTACTTTCCTGTCCCGCCGACAGGGTCAGCAGCAGTGACTCATTGGCCGTAGCATTAACAGGTGCCAGCACTGCCAGCCACAGGCAGATGGTCGCGGGAATAGGCCCTGGTATAGTCATACTGGAAATAAACACTGAGTATGGAAGCGTCAGTATAAGCCAATGGCAGGACCGGCGCAGCAAGACAGACTGGCGTCCTGGCCACACGCTTTGCTATCAAGAACGTACCGTGACATGGAGAAGAATTTCGTGTCAAAAACAACCACGGGGGAGCCGGTGATACGAGTAAGTCAGTGCTGCGGGCTGGTTTGTAGTGAATGCCGATTCGATTGAGGTTGCCCGTGCGGATCGAGCCGCCGGCATTCTTTCCATTCCTCGATTTTCCTTTCAACCCATTGCTCAATTCAGCCCTCAATTCAGCCCTCAACCCAGACCTCAAACCAGACCTCAGTCCTGCCCCGCTTTGGTCCGGGATGAGAATGACAGATGTGGATCGACAGCGCTGCGAATCTGTTCGCTACTGAAGCCGCGGGATTGCAGAAACCGCAGCAGTCGGCGATGTTCGCGCCCTCCAAAGACAATAGCCTGATCGCCAATTCTACGCAGCACCAGGTCATTGGCGATTTCCTGCCAGGTATCGTCGTCCTGATGTAGATTTTGGCCAAGCAATTGATCGCTAATGCCGCGCGATTTCAAATCGGCCTGGATATGCAACAGACCAAACCCCCGCGACTGTCGGTAGCGCACAAACGATTCTACGAAGCGGGCATCAGACTGAAGATTGTCTTCTTCAAGTGTCGCCAGTGTTTGTTCGATGAGCCCGGAATCGGCATCGGGGAATTTACGACGCAGCTTTTGCGTCAATTCCAGAAGAGAGTGTTCCCGGCGGGCCAAGCAATCCATGGCAGCCCGCCGGAGAACGGGGACATCAATAATCGGTTGTTCGTCAGCCATGGTTAACGAACCAGTCTATCTCGTATCGCGATCTGGCTATCAGGCTTTCTTGGACTTGGCTTCCGCCAGATCCACGACCTCGCCATTTTCAGCGCCTTCAGCTGCAGCGGCTGCCGCGGCTGCTCGCTTGTCAGCAGGCTTGAGTAACTGCGCCCGGATGTTGGCCTCGATTTCCTTGGCAATCTCCGGATTTTCCTGCAGATACACCGCGACGTTCTTCTTGCCCTGGCCGATCTTGTCGCCCTGATAGGCATACCAGGCGCCGGACTTTTCGATCAGTCCCTGCTTCACGCCCAGGTCAATCACTTCACCCAGGTGGTGTATGCCTTCACCGTACATAATCTGGAATTCAGTCTGCCGGAACGGCGGCGCTACCTTGTTCTTCACTACCTTGACGCGGGTTTCATTACCCACCACCTCATCGCCTTCCTTGATGGAACCGATACGACGGATATCCAGACGCACCGAGGAATAGAACTTCAGCGCATTACCGCCGGTAGTGGTTTCCGGCGAGCCAAACATAACGCCAATCTTCATCCGGATCTGGTTGATGAAAATCACCAGGGTGTTGGAGTTCTTGATATTCGCGGTCATCTTACGCAGCGCCTGGGACATCAGGCGGGCCTGCAGGCCCATGTGGCTGTCGCCCATGTCACCTTCGATCTCGGCCTTCGGGGTCAGGGCCGCCACCGAGTCAATAACCACCACGTCCAGGGCGCCGGAGCGAACGACCATGTCACAGATTTCCAGCGCCTGCTCACCGGTATCCGGCTGGCTCACCAGCAGGTTATCCACATCGACACCCAGGTTGGCGGCATAAATCGGATCCAGCGCATGCTCGGCATCAATAAAGGCGCAGCTGCCGCCGGCCTTTTGCGCCTCGGCAATCACCTGCAGGGTCAGTGTGGTTTTACCGGAGGATTCCGGCCCGTAGATCTCGACGATGCGCCCGCGCGGCAGGCCGCCAATACCGAGCGCGATGTCCAGCCCCAGTGAGCCGGTAGATATGGACGGCACGGCGACCCGCTCGGAATCGCCCAGGCGCATCATGGAGCCCTTGCCGAATTGACGTTCGATTTGTGACAGCGCCGCTGCCAGTGCTTTCTCTTTGTTGCCGTTGTCTTCGATCATCGTTGTTTCCTTGTAGTTAACACTACAACTGATCCTGGTTCCCTGAGTAATGCAGTTGTCCCCGTGGCGGCTGTATTGCCTCCACCTGTTGAGTGTAGCCCGTTCCCGGCTACATGCCTGATTTATGCAGTAAATCCCTGATTGGCTGGCCGGATCGCGCGCTGCGCTGTCTGCGCCCCGGGTCGTGCTGCCAATAACCACTGTATATCCAGACAGTGAAAATTAAACCAGAAATATACTGTATGTACAACCAGTATATTGGCAGTACCGGAAAATCCTTTAGGAGAATTGTCTGCGGCGGCTATCGCGGCGGCTCAATCGTCGGCCGCCAGTTCGTCGCCGCCGCTCACCAGCGCCAGCAGGCCTTCCAGCGCTGCCACAATAGTGGCCAGGCGGACTTCGGTGCGGTCACCACGAAACTGGAAATGCTTGGCCAGGCACTGCTGGTGCCAACGCCAGGCAATCCAGACGGTGCCCACCGGCTTTTCCTTGCTGCCACCGTCGGGACCAGCGATCCCGGTGACGGCCACCGCCAGATCGGCACTGCTGTTGGCCACTGCACCCTTGGCCATGGCCAGTGAAGTGGCTTCGCTGACCGCGCCGGGTCCGGCGAGATCGAACAACGAATCCGGCACATTAAGCAGTCGCGACTTGGCATTATTGGTGTAGGTGACAAAGCCACAATCGAACCAGTCCGAACTGCCGGGAAGCGACGTGAGCGCCTCGGCAATGCCGCCGCCGGTGCAGGATTCGGCGGTGGCCAGAACTATATCCTGGGTGGTCAGCTGCTGGGCCAGGTCGCTCACCAGTTGCTCTATGCGCTCGCGGCTTACTTGAGTCATAGTCTCATGGTAGCGCTTGTAGGGCAGGAAGCAAGCCCGTAGCAATCCAGTAGCCAACTTGTTTGAACCCCGCTGCCGCAAGTGTCCAAGAGCGCCGGCAAAGCGTGTAGAATCGCAACCTTTGGCCGCGACCCGGAAGCGTTTCCTTGGCAGACACCAGCTCACATACGCCGATGATGCAGCAGTATCTGCGCATCAAGGCCCAGCACCCGGACGAATTGCTGTTCTACCGGATGGGCGATTTCTATGAGCTGTTTTACGACGACGCCAACCGTGCGGCCGAAGTACTCGATATCACCCTCACCGCACGCGGTAAATCCGCTGGCCAGCCGATACCCATGGCCGGCATTCCCTACCATGCCGCGGACCGCTACCTGGTCAAACTGGTGGCCGCTGGTGTATCGGTAGCGATCTGCGAACAGATTGGTGACCCGGCCACCAGCAAGGGCCCGGTGGATCGCCAGGTGGTGCGCATCATTACCCCGGGCACTATCAGTGACGAGGCCTTGCTGGATGCCAATCAGGACAACAGCCTGCTGGCCATCGCCTGCGCAGCCGGGGATTCCGAACAGCCCCGGTATGGTATGGCAATGCTCAGTATCAGCAGCGGCAGGCTGGTGCTGAATGAAGTCACCGGCGAGGACGCCCTGGTCACCGAGCTGGAGCGTCTCAAGGCCGCCGAAATTCTGATCCCCGATGATCAACCGCAACTGGAGGCGCTGATCCGGCACGGTACCCGGCGACGCCGACCGGTATGGGAGTTTGAGCTGGACAATGCCCGACGACTACTTACCCAGCACTTCAAAACCCGGGACCTGAGTGCCTTCGACTGCGAGCACCTGCCGCTCGCCCTGCAGGCCGCCGGCTGCCTGTTTCAGTACGCTCGTGATACCCAGAAATCCGATCTGCCCCATATCCAGGGCGTACGTATTGAGTCGCTGGATGATTCGGTGATTCTGGACGCCGCCAGTCGTCGCAATCTCGAGCTGGATATCAATCTGGCTGGCAAGCGGGACAATACCCTGCTGTCGGTGCTGGATCGCACTGCCACGGCCATGGGCGGGCGCTTGCTGGCGCGCTGGGTGAACCGCCCCCTGCGCGATCGTGTGCAACTGACCCAGCGCCAGCAGGTAGTCGCCGCGTTAATGAGCGACTTTCATTTTGAAAAACTGGCCGAGGTCCTGGCCCGCATTGGCGACCTGGAACGCATCCTGGCCCGACTGGGACTGCGCTCGGCGCGCCCGCGAGACCTGGCCCGACTGCGCGACGGGCTGGCCGCCCTGCCCGACCTGCAGCAGCTGCTTGCTGCCATTGATGCTGCCGAGGTAGCCGCGCTGGCCACGCGCATTGGCGAGTTCCCGGAGCAAACCGACCTGCTTGCTCAGGCCATGGAAGAAAATCCGCCGGTGGTAATTCGCGACGGTGGCGTCATCGCCGCTGGCTACGATGCCGAACTGGACGAGTTGCGGAACCTGAGTAGCAACGCCGGTGATTTCCTGGTGCAGTTGGAGCAGCGTGAAAAACAGCGCACCGGTTCCAGCACCCTCAAGGTGGGCTTTAATCGCGTACACGGCTACTACATTGAAATCAGCAAGGGACAGGCTGGCGGTGAACTGCCCGCCGACTACCAACGCCGACAGACGTTGAAAAACGCCGAGCGTTTTATCACCCCGGAACTGAAAGAGTTTGAAGACAAAGTCCTGAGCGCCAACAGCAAAGCGCTGGCGCGGGAGAAAAGCCTCTATGAGGACTTGCTGGAAACCCTGGCGGGCGACCTGCATACCCTGTTAGCCAGCATTGAGGCTGTTGCCGAACTGGATGTCCTCACCACCTTCGCCGAGCGCGCTGTGAACCTGGATTACTGTCGCCCGGAACTCAGCGCTGAAACCGGTATCGACATCGTCGCCGGGCGCCATCCGGTGGTGGAAACCGCCAGCGCCGACAACTTCGTGGCCAACGACCTGAACCTCACCCCCGAACAGCACATGCTGATCATTACCGGTCCCAACATGGGTGGTAAGTCCACTTACATGCGCCAGAGCGCGCTGATTGTGTTATTGGCACTATGCGGCAGCTACG
The DNA here is from genome assembly GCA_965212375.1 of uncultured Pseudohongiella sp. GTDB lineage: Bacteria > Pseudomonadota > Gammaproteobacteria > Pseudomonadales > Pseudohongiellaceae > UBA9145. The sequence goes on from OZ243108.1 coordinate 1,898,563, forward strand.
TGCCTGCAGACCACGCCCGCATCGGCCCGGTGGACCGTATCTTTACCCGCATTGGCTCGTCAGATGACCTGGCTGGCGGGCGCTCCACGTTCATGGTGGAAATGACGGAAACGGCCAACATTCTCCACCATGCCACCGCCAACAGCCTGGTATTGATGGACGAGATCGGTCGCGGCACCAGCACCTTTGACGGCCTGTCCCTGGCCTGGGCGGCAGCGGTGCATATCGGCGAGCAACTGCATTGCCTGACCCTGTTTGCGACCCACTACTTTGAGCTCACCGGACTGCCGGAGACCCACGACGGAATCGTCAATGTGCACCTGGATGCGGTGGAACACGACAACGGCATCGTCTTCCTGCACGCGGTCAAACCTGGCCCCGCCAACCAGAGCTACGGCCTGCAGGTCGCGCAGCTGGCTGGCATACCGGCCGCGGTTATCACGCGCGCCCGGGACAAGCTGCAGCAGCTGGAAACTGAATCGCGCCTGGAGGTCAAATCGGGCAGCGCTCAACAGCCGCAGCAGGCAGAGTTGTTCAGCAGCCCGCGGCACCCGGTGCTGGACAGCCTGTCGCGGCTGCAGCCCGATGAACTCAGCGCCCGGGAAGCCCTGGCAATCCTCTACGACCTGAAAGACAAGCTGGATAAGTCGAGCTAGGATAGCGCCGGCAGGTGGTGAGAAAAGCGCCTGAAAAGCTGGTAGAATCCCGCCTCGACGCATAACGCAGTCCGCAGCAGTAATTGATACCTAGCGTCGGGCTGCACCCGGATCTGGCCGGGGCGAGATCAACAAGGGAACGAGAAACATGACTTTTGTAGTTGGCGATAACTGTATCAAGTGTAAGCACACCGATTGTGTGGAAGTGTGTCCCGTGGACTGCTTTTACGAGGGGCCAAATTTCCTGGTTATACATCCGGACGAATGTATTGACTGCGCCCTGTGCGAACCGGAGTGTCCGGTAGATGCCATCTACGCGGAAGATGAATTGCCCGAAGATCAGGCGGAGTTTTTGCAGCTCAATGCCGATCTGGCGGAAACCTGGCCAAACATCACGGAAAAGAAAGACGCCCTGCCGGACGCGGAAGAATGGGCTGACAAGCCCAACAAACTGCAGTACCTGGAGCGCTAGAGCCGATGCGGGACCGGCGCCATGCCGGTCCTTTCTCCGGACTGCTCGACAGCCTCGCTTAAGGCAGCAGCGACTTCGGATCCACTGCCTTGCCTTCTTCACGAATCTCGAAATGCAGCATCGGCACCCCAGCCGCATTACTCCCCACTTCAGCGATCTGCTGCCCGGCCTCGACACGGGCTCCCTCAGCCACCAGCATGCTGCGGTTATGCCCGTAGGCACTGAGGTAGCGATCGTTGTGGCGAATGATGATCAGATTACCCACTCCTTGCAGTCCACGACCGGTATACACCACGTCACCGGCCCCGGCGGCGAGCACCGGATCGCCCGCGCGACCGGCAATATCCACCCCCTCATTGCCAGCCACTGAAAAATCCCGGGTTATAGCGCCGGCATGTGGCCACTGCCAGCTGGGTGCCCGCTGTTCGCCAATGGGTTGGCGCAGCACACCGCCACCGCTGCGGCCAGCCCGACTGCGCGTGCCGTTGCTGGACTCCACCACGGGTGACGGACGGTTGGCAGCCGCATTGATGCCGTCCACGTCCAGGCTCAGCACCTGGTCAACGAAAATCGTATAGGGCGGATCAAGGTCATTGACGATAGCCAGGGAGCGGAAATCCAGATCATGCTGAAAAGCAATGGAATACAGCGTCTCGCCAGAGCGCACCCGATGCGTGCCGGAACGCGTCGATTGCCGGCTGGGGCTGGTGCTGGTGCTGGTGCTGGATGTAACCGAACGACTGCGATCCACAGTGCTGGGAATACGGGGCTGATTGCTGCCGCTGTCCACAATCACCGGTGGCGTGATGACCCGCCGTTCACTGGCCTCGGTAACTGGCGCCTGGTAAGGCAGGCTGCAGGACACAAGGGCGACAGCAAGCAGGCCATAAAGACCGATCTGTTGCGCCACTATTACTGTAAATCGCTGGATTGTCATTGCCTTGTTCTGTGATCGCTGCCCAGGGGACCGCTGTCCACGGGATCGTTGCTCGGGATTCTTCGCTCAGACTTAAAGCTGCCCAGCCTCAATTTGCTTGGGGATTCACACCACCGTGTGCCGCCCGGTGGATTCCCAGCACCAGGGCGGCACCGACAACGGCCATAATCAGGACCCCTGGCAGAACTGGGTCCTGACCGGTCACTTCATAGTAGTTTAGCGGCCAGACCGGGTAGGTACTCAAGGCCGGATCCAGGGCGTCGGCGGCCTGCGGCGAGGTTGCCTGCCAGGGCCACAGGGCGTTGAGCGAGCCCAGTAGCAACCCGGTGATAAACGCGTAACTCCGGGCATGAAACCGCTGCAGCAGCCAGGCCAGCAGTCGTGAGAAAGCCAGCAAGCCGGTAACGCATCCGGCCACAAACAGGACGATACTGCCCCACTGCAGGCCCAGTAACGCCTCCAGCATGTACTCGTACATGCCCAGTAGCAGCAGAATAAACGCACCCGACAGTCCCGGCAAAATCATCGCGCAAATCGCCACCGCCCCGGCCAGGAAAATGCCCAGACCGGTGACGCTGCCCTCGCGGCTTTCCAGAAGGCCGATCGCAGCAGTCACAATAATGCCGGCAACCAGCAGCAGCGCCTGCACCGGATCGCGCAAGCTGAACTGACGACGCAGCAGGTAGCTACAGGCCAGCACCAGGCCGATGAAAAACGCCATCAGCACTTCAAAGTGGTAGTCCAGCAGATACAGCACAGTATTCGCCGACAGCAGTAGCCCCGAGAGTACCCCCACTGCCAGCAGCGCCAGAAAATTGCCATTAATGTGCGTCCAGGCACGTTTTATCTGGCCTGAAAAAAGCAGGTGCAAGGCGTCCAGATCAAAAGCACGCAGGGAGAAAATCAGACGATCATAAATATTGGTCAATACCGCAATCGTTCCGCCGGAGATGCCGGGCACCGAATCTCCCAGCCCCATGGCAATGCCTTTGCCATACAGCAATAAAGCCGCCCGCCAGCTAGAAAGCTCCTGGGTGATAGACTGCTGCTGTGACGAGGAATCGTTCAATCCGTTACCCCAGGCTTACTGTTGCACCTGGCCCCGCAGCAAAGGCACAAAGCGCACAAGATCAAGCGTTTGTGATTCAAACTCATTGCCGATGCGGGTAATCAGCTTGAGCTCCTGGTGATCATTGCCGCCCACCGGAATTACCAGCCGCCCGCCGTCGGCCAACTGCGCCAGCAGCTCGTCGGGGATTTGCTGTGGCGCCGCCGTGGTCATGATGGCGTCGAAGGGACCGCGCTCGGGCCAGCCCAGGCTGCCATCGCTGTGCTTGAGACTAACATTGCGCAGGCGAAGCTTTTTCAGGTTCTGACGCGCCCGGTCCAGCAGTGGCTTGATACGCTCCACCGAATAAACCTCGCCAGCCAGGCGGGCGATAACCGCCGTCTGGTAGCCACAGCCGGTGCCCACTTCCAGCACCTTGTCGGTAGAGCCACTGGTGATAATAGCCTCGGTCATGCGGGCCACGATGTAGGGCTGGGAGATAGTCTGGTTGTGACCGATAGGCAAGGCCACATCTTCGTAGGCGCGGTGGGACAGGGCCTCATCCAGAAAGATATGCCGAGGCGTGGAGCGAATCACGTCCAGCACCTGCATACTCTCGATGCCCTGATCCATAAGCCGGCCCAGCAGGCGCTCCCGGGTGCGCTGCGAAGTCATGCCAATACCGCGTAATGTGTGGTCGTGGTTCAAATTCTGTGGTCCTCACCTTCACTAATTTTACAGACTTCCCGCAACAGGCTTGTTGCATAGGCACCGCGGGGCAACACGAAGCGCAGCTCGAGCTGGTCGGACGCCGGCCAATGCCAGTTCAGATCAGCGACGCGGAAACGCAGTGCCCGACGCGCGGCCTGCAAACCGTGCTCCTGCAAGCCGGTCACCAGCTGTGGATATTCATCCAGCACCGCCTTTTCAATATCGGCCGCTACGCCCCCGGGAAGATACTTGTCCTGCGGATTACTTGTCCCGGCCAGCGGACCGGTGAGATGAATATCAAAGGTCTCCAGGCGCCGCTGCAGTATGTCATCCCACTCTCCCTGTGCTACCGCGAAGTTGCGATTGGTACCGTCAAGGTTGAGCACGTCACCCGGCACATAGCGCGCCCAGTTGCCGGCCGCCAGGCGCGCCGACAGTACCTCATTGAACAAATAGGCGCGGGCCGCCGAATACAGCATGCCACGTTTTTTACGCTTGTCCTGCTGGCGCTCGCCTTTTTTTATCTCACCTTTTTCACTGAAACCGGTCTGGCCCCGTCCCTTGCCGGCACCCTCAGGGCCAGCAGCAAACAGGTCCCGGACCTGCTGCAGATTGCTCAGCTGGCGACCAAAACGCTGCGGCCCGAAATAATTGGGCACTCCGCGCTGCCTGATCACCTGCAGCTGTTGCTCAAATTCGTCTCGATCGCCGCGACAGTTGCGCAGCAACAAATGGAAATGGTTGGACCGGTGACTACCCACCCGCAGCTTACGGTGATTACGCCGTGTCTGCAGGATCTGCACAGCGTCTGACTCCAGCGTCGCCAATGCTGGCTCCTGCTCTGGAGCCAGGCGGATACTGAACCACTGCGAGCACTCTCCGCGCCGATCTTTCATCCCGGAATAACCCACATCGCGCGAGCCTACTCCGGTAGATTCCGCCAGACGCCGGGCCAACTCGGTCGTGGACAGGTCTTGCTTACGTAGCTGCAGGTAGAGATGTTCACCGCTGCCACTGGGCTCAAAGCCCAGGTCTTCATCCACCCGAAAGTCGCTGAATTGCTGCTTGATTAGCGCGCTGCCCGCTGGCCGACCGCCGACATAGGCCAGACAATCCATGGTGCGAAATACCTGCTCGGCGCGCAGCGGCTCAGTCATGGCGCGACAGCTTTGACCAGCAGAACGACACAGTGACAGGCAATGCCTTCTTCCCGGCCAATATAGCCAAGCCGTTCTGTGGTAGTGGCCTTGAGATTGACTCGCTCGGCGGGCAACTCCAGCAACAGCGCGATGCTGTCCCGCATCTGCGGGCGATAAGGCGCCAGACGTGGCACCTGGGCAATCACCGTGATATCGACATTGACCAGCGCCAGGCCGTGGCTCTGCAGCAAAACCAGTACTTCCGTCACCAACTCGCGGCTGTTGATACCCTTGTAGCGGGCATCGGTGTCGGGGAAATGCTCGCCAATGTCACCCAGCGCCGCAGCACCCAGCAGCGCGTCGCAAAGCGCGTGCAGCACCAGGTCACCATCGGAGTGTGCTTCCAGGCTGTAGCGGTCAGGCAATTCACAGCCAGCCAGTCGCAGCGGTTTCGCGCTACTGAATTGCCTGGCAAAGCGATGTACATCATAGCCATGACCAATGCGCAGGTTGGTTTCAGTCATTACTCCACTCCTGATTTTTGCCGCTTTCCCGCACCGTACTCGCAGCTTGTCCCGAATCACCTGCTGGTGCGCTGCCTGGCTCTGCACCCAGGATAAATCCGGCAAGCGCCAGGTCGCCCTCATGGGTAATCTTGAGATTATATTTATCGCCAGCCACCATCAGCGGCTGTTGGCCAGCCAGCTCCACTGCGGAAGCCTCATCGGTCACCGGGCGGCTCGCGTCTACCGCCTGCTGCAGGGCATCGACCAATATCCGATAACGAAACATCTGCGGCGTCAGAGCATTCCAGAGCAGGCTGCGATTGGCGGTGCCGGTGACCCGCTGCTCCTCATCTACTTGCTTGATCGTGTTGTCCAGCGGCGCGCCAAGCAGACCGCCCACCGGGTGCTCCGCCAAGACGGCAATCAGGTTCTGGATATCGCTTACCTGAACACAGGGACGCACCGCATCATGCACCAGCACCCAGTCACTGTCCTGGGCGCCACTCAGTGCGGCCAGCGCATTCAGTACGGACAGCTGGCGCTGCTCACCGCCGGTGATCGAGCGCACGCGGGGATTGGCGGCTTCGGTAAGAGTTGCAAAACGCTGGTCACTGGGATTGATCGCCACCACGATCTGCCTGATTTCAGGCACCGCCAGAAGCTTGCGCAGGCTGTGGGACAGCACCGGCCTGCCCTGGACAGTGCGATACTGTTTGGGATGATTTTGGGGGGAAGACGATCCCATACGGAGACCGACGCCAGCGGCTGGCACAATAGCCCAAATTGTCATAGTCAGTACTTGTTAAGTGGCAAACCGCGGCGCGGCCCTGGCGATAAGGCCTACTCTACGATCAGGTAGAAAGTCTCGTCTTCGGCAATCATGCCCAGCTCTGAACGGGCCCGTTCTTCAACGGCTTCGAGACCATTCTTCAGGTCAAGCACCTCGATCTCCAGCATCTCGTTGCGGGCTGACAGCGCTTCATTGGTCTGGCGCTGGGCGGCGAGTTCTTCTTCCAGGAGATTAAGCGCACGCACACTGTCATCCCCCAGCCACAGCTGATACTGGAGGATCAGGAACAAAGTGCCTAACAGTACATACAGCGCTTTCATCGTCGGCCTGTAGTTGTGGTTTCCAGCTGGAGTTGTGGTTTCCAGCTAGCCGGTAAATCTGGCGAACTCTTTCAGCCCGTTATAAACCGATTGGTCACCCAGTTGTTCTTCAATCCGCAGCAAACGGTTGTACTTCGCGACCCGGTCGGAGCGGCACAGGGAACCGGTCTTGATCTGACCTGCCGCGGTGGCGACTGCGAGATCGGCGATGGTGGTGTCCTCGGTTTCCCCGGAGCGGTGCGAAATCACCGCTGTGTAGCCAGCGCCACGCGCCATGGCGATGGCGGCCAGAGTCTCGGTAAGCGAGCCGATCTGGTTGAACTTGATGAGAATCGAATTGGCAATATTCTCATCGATACCGCGCTGCAAAATACTGGTATTGGTCACGAACAAATCGTCACCCACTAACTGAATGTTATCGCCTAAAAGGCTCGATAATTTAGCCCAGCCGTCCCAATCCGATTCGTCCATGCCGTCTTCGATAGACAGGATCGGGTAGTCTTTGCACAGCCCACCCAGGTATTCCGCGAACTCTGCCGCTTCGTATTCCTTGCCCTCACCGCTAAGGCAATATTTGCCATCGCGATAGAATTCCGAGGCAGCGCAGTCCAGCGCCAGGTGAATATCGGTGCCAGCCTTGAGGCCCGCCTTGTCGATCGCGGTCATGATAGCGTCCAGGGCCGCCGCATTGGACGGCAGGTTCGGGGCGAAACCACCCTCGTCGCCGACGGCGGTACTGAGCCCCTGCTGCGACAGCACCGATTTCAAAGCATGAAAAATCTCCGCGCCATAGCGCAACCCTTCGGTGAACGATACCGCGCCGGTGGGCTGAATCATGAACTCCTGAATATCTACATTGTTGTCAGCATGCTCCCCACCGTTGACGATATTCATCATCGGGACCGGCAGGGAATACTGGCCTTCACTGCCGTTCAGACGGGCGATATGCTGGTACAGCGGCACCCCGTTAGCGCTGGCCGCGGCCCGGGCTGCCGCCAGGGACACAGCGAGAATGGCGTTGGCGCCCAGCTTGGATTTATTGTCAGTACCATCCAGGTCCAGCATGGCCTGGTCGAGAGACTGCTGGTCGGCGGCGTCCTGGTCCAGCAGTGCCTCGCGAATCGGGCCGTTCACATTGGCTACCGCCTTGAGCACGCCCTTGCCCAGATAGCGACTGGCATCCTTGTCGCGTAACTCCAGGGCTTCCCGGGAGCCGGTGGAGGCTCCGGAAGGCGCACAGGCGGTACCCTGTACTCCATTAGCCAGAATTACATCCGCTTCCACCGTAGGATTACCGCGCGAATCGAGAATTTCTCGCGCTTTGATATCCTTGATTGCTGTCATATCGATTCCTTAACTTGCTTGTTCAGTCTTTAGTCTGATTTTTTTGCTTCGGCTGGCATGTCAATCGTTCAGGCTGTATCCAGCGGTGCAAACCCTTTTACCAATTGGTCGATGGCCTGAATCTGCTGCAAAAATGGCTCAAGGCTTGGCAGCCGCAGGGCACAGGGCCCATCGCATTTCGCACTGTCCGGATCCGGATGCGCTTCAAGAAACAGGCCGGCCAGGCCCACGGCCATACCAGCCCTGGCGAGCACCGTTACATCGGCACGACGGCCGTCGGCGCTGCTGGACAAACCACCCGGACGCTGCAGGGAATGGGTGACGTCGAATACCAGTGGGTAGCCGAACTGTTTCATCACCGGAAAACCCAGCATATCCACCACCAGGTTGTTGTAGCCGAAACTGCTGCCCCGCTCACAAAGCATAAGCCGGTCATTACCCGCCTGCTCAAACTTGGTGAGGATATGGCACATTTCCTGCGGCGCCAGAAATTGTGCTTTCTTGATGTTGATGACCGCGCCGGTTTCCGCCATGGCCACCACCAGATCAGTTTGCCGGCACAGGAAAGCCGGCAACTGTATCACATCCGCCACTTGCGCAGCAGCCGCAGCCTGAGCGGGCTCATGGACATCGGTAAGAATCGGCAGACCATAGGCCTGTTTAACGTCCGCCAGCCACGTCAGGCCCTGCTCCAGCCCCGGACCACGGAAAGAATCCACCGACGAGCGATTGGCCTTGTCGAACGAGGCCTTGAACACCAGGGGAATACCGAGAGACTGACACACCTGTTGAAAATGCGCTGCGGTTTCCATGGCCAGGTCGCGAGACTCCAGCACATTGATGCCGCCAAACAGCACAAAGGGACGATCATTTGCGACCGCGATATTGGCGATCGAAATCTGTTTTTCGCTCATAGGGGTGGGACGGTCCTTGTGTTAGCTGGGCAGCTTTCTTGTCAGTGTTGTCAGGGCCCCGGCCAACGCTGCCGACCAGCCGGTGCGCGCGCCTGGCAAGGCACCGTCATCGCCTGGCAATCAGGCGCTGGCTGACTTGGCGGCGGAGACGTCGCTGGGTATTGCCTTAATGGTACCGTTGTCGGCGTTATATTGTTCATGGCGCGCAATAGCCGCCTTGATGAATCCAGTGAACAGCGGATGTCCGCTGCGTGGTGTAGAGGTGAACTCGGGATGAAACTGGCAGCCCACGAACCAGGGGTGGTCAGGCACCTCGATGACTTCCACCAGCATCTTGTCGGCGGATCTGCCCACCAGCTTCAAACCGGCATTGGCCAGGGTCTCGGCGTAGTCGTTGTTGAATTCATAGCGGTGCCGGTGGCGCTCCACGATCTCATCCTTGCCGTAGCACTGATAGGTCACCGAATCATGATCCAGCAGACAGGTCTGGCCGCCCAGGCGCATGGTGCCCCCGAGATCTGAGGCCTCATCGCGTACTTCCCGGTCACCGGCGGCGGTGGTCCATTCGCTGATCAATGCAATCACCGGATGCTCACAGTCCGGTTTGAATTCCGAGCTGTGGGCGCCGCTGAGTCCGGCCACATTGCGCGCATATTCAATCACTGCCACCTGCAGGCCCAGGCAGATTCCCAGGTAGGGAATCTTGTTTTCACGGGCAAACTGCACCGCCTTGATCTTGCCTTCCACACCGCGCACGCCAAACCCACCCGGCACCAGGATGGCGTCCATGTTCTGTAGTGACTCGACGCCTTTTTCACGCAGGTCGCTGGAATCAATATAATGGATATTGACCTTGGTGCGGGTCTGGATTCCGGCGTGGGTAATCGCCTCGTTGAGGGATTTGTAGGCATCCAGCAGATCCATGTACTTGCCCACCATGGCCAGATTGATCTCGCGCTCCGGGTGCAGCTGCGAGTCGACCACGAAATCCCATTCGGAAAAATCCGCGCGCGGGCAATCCAGGTGGAATTTGCGCACCACGATCTCATCGATTCCGGTGGCGCCCAGCAGGGAAGGTATGCGGTAAATGGAATCGGTATCGGGCAGCGAGATGACCGCCGGTTTATCAACGTTGGTAAACAGGGCAATCTTCTCTCGCGAGGAGGCGTCGATCTCCTGTTCCGAACGGCACACCAGGATATCGGGCTGGATACCGATGGAGCGCAGCTCTTTCACCGAGTGCTGGGTGGGCTTGGTTTTAATCTCACCGGCGGTAGCGATATAGGGCACCAGGGTCAGGTGCATGAACAGGGCCCGATCGGAGCCCACCTCGACTCGCAGTTGGCGAACCGCCTCAAGAAACGGCTGGGATTCAATGTCGCCCACGGTACCGCCGATTTCCACCAGCGCCACATCGGCATCCCCGGCACCATCCTGCACGCGCCGCTTGATCTCATCGGTAATATGGGGAATCACCTGGATGGTGGCGCCAAGATAGTCACCGCGACGTTCGCGCTTGAGCACTTCCTCATACACCTTGCCGGTGGTGAAGTTGTTCTTCTGCGACATGGTCGTGCGGCTAAAGCGCTCGTAGTGCCCAAGGTCCAGGTCGGTCTCGGCACCGTCGTTGGTGACAAACACCTCACCGTGCTGGAAGGGGCTCATGGTGCCTGGATCAACGTTGATGTAGGGATCGAGCTTGAGAAGAGTAACTTTGAGGCCGCGAGCCTCGAGGATTGCAGCGAGGGACGCTGCGGTAATGCCCTTGCCCAGCGAAGAAACTACGCCACCAGTAATAAAGATATAACGAGTCATCGGGGCCCCATCCATTAGACATAAGCCAGCGGGACGCTAGCTCTCACAGATGGAAGTACAGCGTACCAGAAGCCGGGTCGGGTAACAATTGCCGGGTCACTGTGGCGGGCAATTTTTTCGCCGCCGCAGCTCTGCAGGTGGAGTTCAAACTCCGCGGGCGCGACTGGTAACCACCAGTTCAGGGTGCTGCCATTGCAGCAGCAGCCCATCCTCCCCCGGGCGAGCTGCATGGCTCGCCGCCACGCCAATACCCGGAACACAAGCCAGCTGCTCAGCGCAGTACAGCAGTGGCGTGCGTGCGCGCAGCCACGGTGGAACGCCATGCTCCTGAAAAATTTTCTTCAGGGGTTTGCTCGGCCGCCCCGGCAGCTGCAAGGATTCTCCTCCCTCACGATAGCGAATCTGCAGCTTTCCGGCATGTGACTTGGCCAGTCCTTTGCCGGTTGTTGACTGGGCGCTGAGGCGTCCGTTGTCCGGCAGCGCCAGGCTGGCCTGCACGCTGGCCTGCCAGACGCCAGCGTCCGGCGCCGCCCAGTTGCGCCGGTGCAGGGCGAACAGTTGTTGCTGGTAGACCTGCAGGTAGTACTCCCCTGCTTCCAGCTGGGCATCATCAGCGCCACCGGGGCGGCCAATGTCCGCGGTCAGACGCTGCAGCAATTGCCAGTTCACCTGGGGCAGACCCAGCGTATGCTGCAACCAGTAGCGCAGCATATTGCGTTGTCGCGGCGGGGAAAGCGCCTGTAGCGGCTCCAGTTTGAGGATCCCGGGTTTGTCGCCAGCCACTTTGGCCAGGTCCAGACCGGCCAGATCGCTGATCAATTGATCGCTCTCGCGCAACAGAGCCTGGCTCTTTTGCCAGCTATCCCGATAGTTCGGCCAGCGCTGCTCCAGCGTCGGCAGCACCTCATGGCGACAGTAGTTACGATCGAAATGAGTCTCGGCGTTGGAGTCATCCTCGATCCAGTTGAGCTTATACTGCTGCGCGTAGTCCAGCAGCTGAGCGCGGGGCAGCGCCAGCCAGGGCCGCAGCAGACAACCTGCACCCAGCGCACGCTGGCCAGGCATACCGGCAAGTCCGCCGGGTCCGGCGCCGCGCATCAGGCGCAGCAGTAGCGTTTCCAGTTGATCATCCAGATGTTGGGCCAGCAGCAATAGCTCGCCCGCTTCAAGCTGCGCTTCAAACACGGCGAACCGGGCACGGCGGGCGTCATCCTCGCTGGCGGTGGCCGGCAGCTCGACAGCAACACTGTCGAGCCGCACGTCCAGCGCCGCACAGAATTGCTGACAATGATGCTGCCAGTGACCGGCGTCAGCATTGATGCCGTGATTGATATGCAGGGCACGCAGCGGCCGCGCAGCGGTGCGTGCTAATTGCGCTGCGCTATGCAGCAGGCAGGTAGAGTCCAGGCCGCCGCTGAAGGCCACCACCAGCGGGGAAGCGGCTGGCCAGGCGGCTAATGCGTCAGTCAGTGCCGATTGCGGTGTGCTCATTCAATCCTTTAAGCAACGCAGCATCAGCCCGGCCGCGCCAATCAGGCGCTGATGCCGTAGCTCATCAGGCGCTGGTAGCGGCGGGCAACCAGGTCATCAATGGGCATCGCTTCCAGCTTGTCCAGTTGGGCGCTGAGCGCAGTCTTGATGTTCTCGGCCATGGCGGGCACATCACGATGCGCGCCGCCTAATGGTTCGGGAATAGTGTGATCGACAATGCCCAGCTCTTCCAGACGCGTGGAGGTCACCCCCATGGCTTCGGCCGCAGCCGAGGCATAGTCGGATGACTTCCAGAGAATCGTCGCGCAGCCCTCCGGAGTAATGACCGTGTAGGTGGAATATTGCAGCATGTTGAGCTGGTCGGCGACGCCAATGGCGATCGCGCCACCGGAGTTCGCTTCACCGGTCACCGTGGCGATAAGCGGCGTTTTCACGGTGGACATGATCGCCATGTTCTCGGCAATGGCTTCGTTGATGCCGCGCTCTTCCGAATCCATTCCTGGATAAGCGCCAGGTGTATCAATAAAGGTCAACACCGGCAGCCGATAGCGCTCGGCAAGCCGCACCAGACGTCGCGCCTTGCGGTAGCCTTCCGGCCTCGGCATGCCAAAGTTATGGCGCACTTTCTCTTTGGTTCCGCGGCCTTTCTGGTGACCAATCACCATCACCGGCCGCTCACCCAGATAAGCCAGGCCACCGACGATGGCAAGGTCATCGGCAAACAGGCGATCGCCGTGCAGCTCATCAAAGTCATCAAAGATGTGCTGGATGTAATCCAGGGTATAGGGGCGCAGCGGATGCCGGGCAACCTGGGAAATCTGCCAGGACGACAGATTGGAATAGATTTTCTCGGTCAGGCGGGTGCTCTTTTCCTGCAGATTCTGGATCTCTTCGTTGATATCCAGTTCACCATCGCTGCCAACCAGTCGAAGCTCACTGATCTTGGCTTCCAACTCGGCGATGGGCTGCTCAAATTCCAGGTAATTAGGGTCCATGTACTATCCGTTCACTACGCCGTTAACTGCGACGTTCACTGCGATTGAGTCTGTGGCGATGACCTGCTGTATTTCAAATCCACCTGATCCTTGCCGAATTCCGACCGCAGGCGTTCAACAAGCTCATCGGCAGGGGCGACCTGCCACTGTTCGCCGAGCATTATACACCCTCTGGCCGGATGTCGCTTGAGCCGCACCAGGATCCGGCAGGCGCCGCTGTCGGCGGCCTCGCCAGGGGGCTGGCCGCCATTGGTGCCAGTCGCCTCCATGCTGACCTGGTGGGCGCAGTAGGGCCGCAGAATGTCTTCCAGCAGGTCACAGAAGTTGGTCGGCAGGCGATCGGCATCCAGCTCCAGGGCCAGTTGCCGGGCATGCTGCCGGCGCGCCTGTTCCAGGGTCATCACCTGCTTGGCCCGCCCCTTGATGCCGCCGCTGTAGTCATCAACGCTGACGCCGCACTCGATGATCAGAATAGCGTCCTTCTGGATCAGGTCGCGAAATTTCTCATACTCCCGGGCGAACAGCGACACTTCGAAGCGGGCACTGCGATCATCCAGGGTGAGAAACGCGATGGTATCTCCGGACTTGCTCTTCATGGTCCGAAAACTGTGTACCAGACCCGCAGCAGTCTGCGAGCCACGCTCCGGACGCAGACTTACCAGCCGGTTCGGGGCAATCTGCTTGAGTTCCTGCAAGTGTTCATCAATGGGATGACCGGACAGGTACAGTCCCAGGGTATCGCGCTCTGCAGTCAGTCGCTGCCGCTCGCTCCAGGGCCGATACGACACCGTGCCCTGCCCTTCGGTGGCTGGCTCGGCCGGGGCGATCTCGCCAAACAGGTCTTCAACGCCGCTGGCCTGATTACGGTTGCTCTGCTCTGCCGCCTGCATGGCGTCCGGCAACATCACCATAAGCTGGGCCCGGGCATGGTCAAAGTCGCCAGCTACCATCTTGTCCAGAGCGCCTGAGCGGATCAGCGCTTCCATGGTGCGCTTGTTGACGGTCTGCGGGTCCACCCGACTGCACAAATCCATGAGGCTTACGAATGGTCCATCTTCGCGGGCCGCCAGAATTTTCTCCACCGGACCCTCACCCAGGCCTTTGATAGCACCCAGGCCATAAACAATTTCGCCAGCATCGTTGACGGTGAAATTGAAACGCCCCACGTTCACATCCGGCGGCACAATGACCAGGTTCATAGACCGGCATTCGTCAATGAGGGTAACGATCTTGTCGGTATTCTGCATATCCGCCGACAGCACCGCTGCCATGAAGTAAGCCGGATAGTGCGCCTTCAGCCAGGCCGTTTGATAGGACACCAGCGCGTAAGCCGCCGAGTGGGACTTGTTGAAGCCATAGCCAGCGAATTTCTCCATCAGGTCGAAGATCGATTCCGCCAGGCCCTGGTCGATGCCCTGCTGCACCGCCCCCTCGGTAAACGTTACCCGTTGCTTGGCCATCTCTTCCGGTTTCTTCTTGCCCATGGCCTTGCGCAGGATATCGGCGCCACCCAGGGTGTAGTTGGCCAGTACCTGGGCAATCTGCATCACCTGCTCCTGGTACAGGATCACCCCGTAGGTATTGCCCAGTACCGGCTCGAGATCCGGGTGCGGATACTGCACCTGGGTGCGGCCGTGTTTACGGTCGATGAAATCGTCAACCATGCCGGACTGCAGCGGCCCGGGACGGAACAGCGCCACCAGGGCGATGATGTCTTCGAAACTACTGGGCACCAGCCGCTTGATCAGATCTTTCATGCCGCGGGATTCCAGCTGGAACACCGCCGTGGTCTCGCCTTTTTTCAGCAGATCGAAAACCGCAGTGTCATCCAGTGCCAGGGTGTTGATATCCACCGGCTCCTGATCCGGCCCCCGCTTGGCATTAATCATCTTGACCGCCCAGTCGATAATGGTCAGCGTGCGCAGGCCCAGAAAATCGAATTTCACCAGACCGGCGGTTTCCACATCGTTCTTGTCAAACTGGGTGACCAGACCCTGTCCGGACTCGTCGCAGTATAGCGGCGTGAAATCGGTTAACCGCGTTGGCGCAATAACCACACCCCCGGCATGCTTGCCGACATTGCGGGTGATGCCTTCCAGCTTGTAGGCCATCTCCATGATTTCCTGGGCATCTTCATCGCTGTCCACGAATTCGCCCAGCTGCGGTTCTTCCTCAAAAGCCTTGCTCAGGGTCATGCCTGGCACAAACGGGATCAGCTTCGACAGCTTGTCTGCCAGGGCATAGGGCTTACCCTGTACCCGTGCCACATCGCGCACCACGGCCTTGGCGGCCATGGTGCCAAAGGTAATGATCTGCGAGACCGCCTCGGTGCCGTACAGCTCGGCAACGTGCTGAATAACCCGGTCGCGACCTTCCATACAGAAGTCCACGTCAAAGTCAGGCATGGAAACCCGTTCCGGATTCAGAAAGCGCTCGAACAGCAGATCGTACTTGAGAGGATCAAGATCGGTAATCTTCAGGGCGTAGGCGACAATGGAACCGGCACCGGAACCTCGCCCCGGCCCCACCGGTATGCCGTTGTCCTTGGCCCACTGGATAAACTCCATAACGATCAGGAAGTAGCCGGGAAACCCCATCTGGTTGATGATCCCCAGCTCCATGGCAAGGCGCTCATAATACGGCCGGGTGAAGGCCTCGTCCGCGGCTCGCTCGCCGAAATCCTGGACCAGGCGCCGCTCCAGGCCGTCCCGGGAAATCTGCTCGAAATATTCCTCGAGCCCCATCCCGTCGGGTATCGGATAGTTGGGCAGGCTGGGCTCATCCAGGGTCAGGTGCAGATTGCAGCGCCGGGCGATTTCCATGGCGTTGCTGATCGCCTCGGGAATATCGGCAAACAACGCCTGCATTTCCTCGGCGCTCTTCAGGTACTGCTGGTCGGTATAGTTGTGGGGTCGGCGCGGATCGTCCAGGGTGCGGCGCTCGTTGATACACACCCGGACTTCATGCGCGTCGAAATCATCCTGCGCCACAAAACGCACGTCGTTGGTGGCCACCACTGGACACTGCAGCTTCAGGGCGAGACGCACGGCGGCGGCGATATAGGCCTCCTCGTCACGTTTGCCGACCCGCTGCAGCTCCAGATAGAAGCGCCCCGGAAACAGCTCCATCCAGGTTTGCAGCAGCTCCTCGGCGAGGTCGAACTCAGCACTCAGCAAGGCGGCGCCAATGTCGCCATGTTGCGCGCCGGACAGCGCCAGCAGCCCCTCGGTGCGGCCAGTCAGATCAGCCTGGCGGATAACCGGATCGGCGACGCCCCCGGAGCGGGTATAGATTTCTGAAATCAGGGTGGTGAGGTTGAGGTAGCCGGCTTCGTTCTGCACCAGCAGCACCAGTGGCGTGCGTTGCCCGGCGTCATTCTCCACCCACACATCGCAGCCACAGACCGGTTTGATGCCAGCCTGCTGGGCACCGCTGTAAAACTTGATCAGGGCAAACAGGTTGGCAAGATCGGTGATCGCCGCCGCTGGCATGTGCAACTCACGCAGGCGCGCAATCAGTGCTGAGACCCGGACCAGTCCGTCACTGATGGAATACTCGGTGTGTATTCTCAGGTGGGTAAAATGTTGAAGATTAGTCGGGCTGGACATGGCACTCATTATTATCAACTGGCCAGCCGGGCACAACCGGCTGATGACACTCAATCATGCAACGCACGCATAGCGGCTAGTCACGCGCCCCGTTCAACCTGCGGGGCCACACAACGCCGCTACCGGGGCGAACGAACGGCGGTGAATCGCACAGGGTCCGAGCTTTTGCAGCGCGGCCAGGTGAGCACCGGTAGGGTAGCCCTTGTGCTGGGCAAAACCATAGCCCAGGTAACGCGCATCCAGAGCCAGCATTTCCGCGTCCCGCGTTACCTTGGCGAGAATCGACGCCGCGGCAATGGCGGGCACCAGGGAATCTCCCTTGATCACCGCCTGACTGGCATAGCGCCATTGCGGCACATGCCTGCCATCCACATAGACAAACTGCGGTTCCAGGCTCAAACCCGCCACCGCTCGCTGCATAGCCAGCAAACTCGCCTGCAGAATATTGAGCCGGTCAATCTCCGCAACACTGGCCCGGCCCACGCAACAGGCGCGCGCCTCGGCAGTGATCTGCGCCGCCAGCTGCTGGCGCCGACTGGCGCTCAGCTTCTTGGAATCTGTCAGCCCCGCTATCGGCCGCTGCGGGTCGAGAATGACAGCGGCTGCCACCACATCGCCAGCCAGTGGTCCGCGTCCTACCTCGTCAGTGCCAGCACAGCAGTCCAGGTCCTCGCCCAACAACTGCAGATCCAGGCCTGCCTGCTCAAGCATCGCTGCGTCCATCCTCGTCAAGCTGCAGGTGCTGACAAATGGCGGCGGCGGCGGTGGCCGATGCATCACGCCGCAAATCCCGGTGTATTGCGGCAAAGGCACTGTACAACGACTCGATTTGTTCGGGCTTCTTGAAATGACTGACAATCTCCCGGGTCAGCGCCGGCACCTGCACCTGGTCCTGAATGTATTCCGGTACCAGCCGCTTTTTTGCCAACAGGTTCGGTAGCGCGACATGGGGAATCTTTACCATGCGCGATGCCAGCCAGTAAGTAGGCGCGGCCAGTCGATAGCAAACAATCATCGGTCGGCGCAACAGCAGCGCTTCAAGCGTCGCCGTGCCGGAGGCCATAAGCACCAGGTCCGCGGCACTGATAGCCGCATGGGAGTCATCCACCAGATGAAACTCACTGGCGCTGAAGACATTGGCCTGGCGCAGCAGATTCTGCAGCTGCAGACGCGCGTCGGCTCCGGCGCAGGGAATCAGGAATTTCAGTCGCGGAATGTGCTGCCGTGCTTCCAGCGCTGCCCCAATAAAGTCCGGCGCCAGACGCTTGATCTCACCGGCGCGACTGCCGGGCATCAGGGTTAACACCGGGTCTTCCGGCGCCAGACCAAGCTGGCGACGATGCGCTTCCTGCCGGTCTTCAAAATCGATGGCGTCCGCCAGCGGATGACCGACGCAGCGCACCGCGACACCGTGCTCCTCGTAAACCGCCGTCTCAAAGGGAAACAGGGTCAGCATCAGGTCTACCGATTGTTTGATGCCGTGGATCCGCCCGGCGCGATAGGCCCACACCGAAGGACTGACGTAGTGTACGGTGTTGACGCCGCGCGGCTTTAACCTGGCCGCCAGGCGCAAATTGAAATCCGGCGCGTCGATGCCAATGAAGGCGGTGACCCCAGCGTCGCTGATAGCGCGCTCCAGTTTGCGCATGATGCGCAGCAACTCCGGCAGGCGTCCGAGAGGCTCCACGAAACCCATCACCGCCAGACGTTCCATAGGTGCCAGCGAGCGGAACCCCTGGGCTTCCATCTTTGGACCGCCCACGCCAAAAAATTCGGCATCCGGAAAACGTTCGCGCAGCGCCTTCATCAGACCAACGCCAAGGTTGTCACCGGACTGCTCGCCGACAACCATGGCAAAACGGGGAGTCTGGCTCATAGGCTTACGGGTCGCTGCTTGTGACTAACGGTGAATGCCTTTTTCCGAGGATTCCAGGGACTCAATCAGGACCTTCAGCGCATCGCATCGCTCGCTGAGCACTTTTAACTGGTCAATTGCTTCCTGGAGGCTGAAATTGCGTTTGTAAATAATCTTGAAGGCTTCGCGAATCTCGGCGATGGATTCTTTGTCGAAACCGCGTCGCTCCAGGCCAACGGAATTGATACTGCGTACCGTAGCCGGTCGGCCGCTGACGATCATGTAGGCAGGCACATCATTGGAGACGTGGGTCATTCCACCGACCATGGCATGGGCGCCAATCTTGAGAAACTGGTTCACACCGGCGTATCCGCCCAGCACCACCCAGTCATCCACCCTTACGTGGCCGGATATGCCGACGTTATTGGCAAACACAGTGTGGCTGCCCACAGAGCAGTCATGGGCGATATGCACATAGGGCATCATCAGGTTGTCATCCCCAATGTGCGTGGTCCCGCCCCCTACTCCGGTGCCGCGGTGCAGCGTGACCCCTTCACGAAAAACGTTATCGTTACCGATTTCCAGCCAGGTATCTTCACCTTCAAACTTTTTGTCAGCGGGGTTCTCACCCACGGAGCTGAACTGGTAGAAGTGGTTGTTCCTGCCGATCCGGGTGTTGGTGCGAATAATCACGTTGGGCTCAATAACCGTGCCCGACCCGATCTGAACGTTCGGCCCGACCACACACCAGGGGCCTACCGTGACCCCTTCATCAAGTTCGGCTTTTGGATCTATCCTGGCACTGGAGTCAATCGACATCGACTTGCCTCTCGGCGCACATAATGACCATGGTCCCCACCAGTTCATCGCCTACCGACGCTTTGGCGGCAAACTTGTAAATACCGCGACGATTGGTAATCACCTCTGCTTCCAGGCGCAATTGATCCCCGGGCACCACTGGACGCCGCAAGCGCACGTCGTCGGCACCGACAAAGTAATACAGGTAGCCGTCCTTGGGCTTTTTCTCCTGACTTTTAAAGCCAAGTACCCCGGCGGCCTGAGCCAGGGCTTCGATAATCAGTACCCCGGGCATAATCGGCTGATTGGGAAAATGGCCCTGGAAAAACGGCTCATTCACGGTGACGTTTTTATACGCAACAATGGATTTGCCAAGCTCCATTTCCACTACGCGGTCCACCAGCAGAAACGGGTATCGCTGGGGTAAATATTCCTTGATGTCCTGTACGTCTAATAGCATTTGATTTCTCTTGTTCTTGCAACCGGCCTCGAGTTCAGCCTGGGGGGCCCTGGTATTACTTTATATCGGTCTGTTTCTCTAATTCCTTCAATCGCCTGACGATGCTGTCGAGCTGCTTGAAGCGAATCGTATTACGTTTCCACTGCGGGGTTTTCATAAAACCGGTGCCCGATGAATAAACCCCGGGCTCGGTAATCTCCCGGTCCACCAGCGTCCTGGCACTTAGCTGAACGCCATCGGCAATCCGCAAATGCCCCACCACACCGCTGCCACCGCCAAGCACGCAATATTTACCAATGATTGCCGAACCGGCAATGGCTGAGCAGCCACAGATTACTGTATGCTCGCCGATGTGGCAGTTGTGACCGATCTGCACCTGGTTGTCTATCTTTACCCCTTGTTCAATAACCGTGTCGTCGAGAGCACCCCTGTCAATAGTTGTGCCCGCGCCGATTTCCACATCATCACCAATCCGCACACTGCCAAGTTGATGAATCTTTATTGAGCGTTGGCCGTCGAAGGCATAGCCGAATCCGTCGGCTCCGATCACCGCGGCGCTGTGAATAGTGACCCGATTACCCAACACTACTTCCCGGTACAGGGTAACATTGGCCTGCAGCCGACAGTTCGCACCGATCCGGGCGCCCGCGCCAATCACACTGCCAGCGCCGATACTCGAGCCTTCACCAATCCGGGCACCTGACCCCACCACCGCATTGGCGGCAATACTGACCCCTTCGGCAAGTACAGCATCACTGGCCACGGAAGCGCCTGGATGCACGCCAGTGTCACGCTTCGCATCAGGCGCAAATAGCGCTGATGCATGGGCGAAGGCTACATAGGGCGCTTCGGTCAGCAAGGCATTGCCCGGCCAGCGATCGGCAAGATCCGGCGGCAGAATGACCGCTGATGCCTGACAATCGGCGAGTTGATCAACGTAAGAGGAGTTACTGAGAAAGCTGAGCTGTCCAGCCTGGGCACTCTTCAGGGTTCCCAGGCTGGAGATGCGGCAACTCCCGTCGCCGCGCAGTTCAATATTGAGTCGTTCGGCGATATCGCCCAGGGTATACCATTTATTATGTGACACCTGACTCTTACCTGGAAGCTATCAGTCGTCTTCCGAGGCAGTAATCTCGTTAAGCTTGGCTGTCACCTGAGCAGTAATATCCAGAACTGGCGCAAAATACGGAGCCGAGTCGGCATTAAGAATCAGGTCATAACCACCTTCGGCGACCACCTCGGTTACTGCTGTTGCAAGTTGACCCTGCATGCTCTGTACGAAGGCCTGGTTTTGTTCCTGCAGAGCAGTTTGTACACGCTCCTGAATAAGCTGCAATTGCACCTGCAGATCCTGGGCATTGGAATTCATGCGGCGCTTTTGCTCATCCGACATGACGGCTTCGTTTTGCTGGTATTCCTGCTGTAACGCCTGCAGCTGTTGCGTCAGGTCGGTGGCGCGCTGCTCGTCTTCGGCGAACTCCTGCTCCAGCTCTTCCTGCACGACTCGCGCCGAATCAGAATTAAACAATGCCTGCAGTGCATTCAACACGCCAATCTTGGTGCCCTGAGCGAAAGCGCCCTGTGAAAAAAGAACCAGGCTCAAACTGGCAACCAGAATCTTGATCGTCTTCACTGTAATTCTCCAGTTGCGCCAGCCACTGAAGTCAGTAACCGGCATGAAATTTATGGGCTAAAGCACATGTCCGGGTGGAGCCCACGAAACCCGAACGTCGTCACCAGGCTTCTCTAGAAACCGGTACCGACTGTGAAATCAAATTGCTTGGTGTCGTCACCATCTTTGCCAAACGGTTGTGCCACATAGAAGGTCAACGGGCCAAATGGCGACAAGTAGGTCACGCTGACGCCTGCTGCATAACGAATTTCCTTGAAATCGAAATCAGTGCAATTGTTCAGCAAGGTCTGGCGTTCCGTGCAATTTGACGAGAATACATTTCCGGCATCAATAAAAAAAGCCGATCTCACTCGACTTCTGTCCGGAATAAACGGTATCGGGAACAGCAGCTCCAGCGATGCGGTTGTCAATATGTTACCACCAAAGCTGTCGAAATCCTCATCGAGGAAGAAATTTTGCACCGCCAATTGCACTTGTTGATCCCCGTTGGCGTCGAGAATCGGTTGTCCGTTCGCATCCAGCAGCGGCTGGGTCTGGTAACCGACTTCCCGGCTGATCTGGGCCGAACCATCCAGATTGCGAATAATGTTGCCATCCTCGTCGCGAGCCAGGCTGATACCGCGCTCGGTAAGGTAACGGGCACCCGGCGTACTCTGGGGCCCAAGGCTGTTTTCATCATATCCGCGTACCCGACCGCCGCCGGCAATAAGACCCCCGGCGAAGAAGTTGTTAAAAAATGGCAGGCCGTCTGTGTCACCGTAGCCGAGACCATAGCCCAGATTGGTACGCAGCGCGATCACCCATTCCCGGTCCGAGGTGATCGGAAAATACATTTCATTGCTGTAGTTAATGCGCGCGTATTCCAGATCGCTTCCGGGCAACGTCACTTCCACACCAAGTTGGTGCAGCATGCCGTCATTGGCCAGCTGTCCGCGGTTCAGCGTATTACGAAACCAGTTACCGGTTATCGTGAAATTGTCGAAGGTGTCGCCATTGCGATCCACAAATCCGGGATCCGAATTCTGCTGCAGTTGTCGTGCTGACAGATCCGCAACACTACCCAACACTGAATCCACCACCGGGCCGTTAAAAGGATTGGGATTAGGCGGTTGAATCACATACTGGTCAATGCCTTCGAACAGAATCGGACTGGAAATAATTTCCTGCACGGAGCCAGTGCCGGCACTTAACTCAGTGTGGGTATAACCAAGGTCAAAGCCCAGCACCTGAATTTCACTTAACGGATAGCTAAAGCTGACCGTGCCACCGTAAGAGGTGGTGTTGAAATTGGATACGTTGAACGGTGAGTCAATTTCCTGGGCAAAGATATTGAAACCGCGACTCACCCCGTCGGGTGTGAAATACGGGTCGACATAGCGAAAGTTCAGCCCCTTCTGGAAGCGGCTGCGATTCACACCGATACCGACGGTTCGGCCGGTACCCAGAAAGTTCTGCGCCTGGAGACTGGAACTGATAAAGAAGTTACCACCGCCGCCGGTACCTACCTGAAAGCTGATGGCCCCAAAGTTCTGTTCGGATACATCGTAGTTGACATCAATCTGGTCATCAGTCCCGGGAACCTCTTCTGTTGCCACCTCTACGGTTTCAAAATATCCCAGTCGCTCCAGTCGCACCTTGGACTGCTCAATCTGCTGACTGGAGGCCGGTGCACTTTCCAGCTGCCGCATCTCGCGACGCAACACGTCGTCGGCAGTAGACAGGTTGCCGCTGAAATTGATGCGATTAACATAAGTACGATTGCCCGGCTCGATAAAGAACGTCACCTCGACGGTCTGGTCTTCCTCGTTCACTTCGGGCACACCGGTGGCTTCGGCAAAGGCGTAGCCCAGGTTGCCGAGAAACTGCACCATGATTTCCTCGGTGCCAGTCACCAGGCCCTGGGAATAGATCTGACCCGGTCGGACGAAAATCGCCGCACGCAGCAACTGTTCGGCATCCACCAGATCGCCAGCCAGGTCCACAGCATCAACCACATACTGGTCACCTTCACTGACATTGATGGTGATGTAGACTTCACGACGGTCCGGGGTAATGGATATAGGCGTCGAATCAATATTGAATTCCACGTAGCCATTGTCCAGGTAGAAAGACTCGAGACGCTCCAGGTCACCGGAAAACTGTTCCCGGGAATAACGGTCTCGACGGCTGAAAAACATGTACCAGGGCTTGATTCCCAACTCGAATAATTCCAGCAGCTCGTCTTCCTCGAAAGCGGAGTTACCGACTATATTGATATGGCGAATGCGCGACTCTTCCCCTTCGTTAATATCCAGACTGATGGCAACCCGGTTTCGCGGCAGATCCTCAACGGTAATATCCACGGCCGCACCGTAACGACCGCGTGACGAATAAACCTCCTGGATGCCCTGCTGGATGGCTTCCAGCGCAGCGCGGGTAAATATCTGCCCCTCAGCAATACCGGCGCTACTCATGTTGTCGATAATGTCTTCGGTTTCCAGCACGCTGTTGCCCTCAATGCTGATCTCGGCAACCGAGGGACGCTCAAGCACAGTGACAACCAGGATATTGCCTTCCCGGGCAACTTCGATTTCATCAAAGAATTCGGATTCCGACAGCGCCCGGATGATTTCCGCGGGCGTGGTTGGCGTGACTTCGTCGCCAATACCCACAGGCAGCAGGTTATAAATAATGCCGGGAGAGATGCGCTGATAACCATCGACGATGATATCGGCGATAGTAAATTCTTGCGCGTGAACTTGGTTGGCAAGCCCGAATGCCAGCAACAAGGAAAAAACCAGTTTTTTCATGTCTAACAGATACTCAACTTCTTGTTTTCTTACTGAGCGGCGGGCTGTGCAGTAATATGAATTTGATGATTTACAGCAATCGGCTAACGTCGTTGTAGATAGCCAGCACCATGATGCCGGAGATCAATAACAGGCCTAGCTGCAACCCCCAGGCCTGAATGCGTTCCGGAACGGGCCGCCGGATAACGGCCTCAATGGCGTAATACAGCAGATGACCTCCATCCAGAACCGGTATCGGCAGCAGATTCAGCACTCCAAGAGAGATGCTGAGAAGCGCCAGGAATCCCAGATAGACATCCAGACCGTAGGTTGCCGTCTCCCCGGCAACCTGGGCAATAGTGATCGGCCCATTGATGTTCTTTACTGAAATCAGGCCGACTACCATCTTCTTGACCGAGTTCAGCACAAATAGTGACTTGTCCCAGGTCTCCTGCAGCGCCGGACCCACTGCCGCCAGTGGTCCATAGCGAATTTCACGCTGCATTTCCGGCCCCACCAGATCGGCGTAGCTGGTCTGTTGTACATAGGCACCGATACGGCCAACGACAGCGCCGTCATCCAGTTCTGCCCGCTCTGGCTGCAGCTGCAAGGTGGTCAACTCGCCACTGCGTTGGACAGTAACATCAAGGGCGAGTTCCGGGTTGGCGCGGATTACCTCCACCCAGTGGTTCCAGCCCCGAATCGCGGTGTCGCCCACGGCAACAATCTGGTCGCCGGTCTGCAAGCCTCCAGCCTCTGCGCGTCCCCCCGGGACCACGTCAGCGATGGTTGCAGGTATCTGGATCTGGACGATACCAAGCTCATTAACCGGGTTGGGTTCGGTTTCACTGCCCATCCACGAGGTGATGGGAATGACCACGTTTTCCAGCCGGGTGGAGTCTGCCGGATCGATAGTCAGATCCAGACTGCCGGACTCACCCAGTCGACCGAGCATGCGCAACGTGACCTGCTGCCAGATAATGGTTTCCGCACCGTCAACCGCGACAATCTCGTCGCCAGGCTGCAAACCGGCCCGGGCAGCAGGCGAGCCATCCACCACATCACTGATCACCGGCGCCACGCCGCTCACGCCATAACTGATGTTGAGCAACCAATAAACAAAGATAGCCAGCAGAAAGTTGGCGGCCGGGCCAGCGGCGACGATAGCCATCCGCTGCCACAGTGGCTTGTGAGCGAATGACAGGTGACGCTGGCTGTTGGGTACCCCACTGCCCTCGGCGACCGTGGTGTCTTCCTGCCCCAGCATCTTCACATAACCACCCAGGGGGATGGGCGCAATGACGTACTCCACGCCATCCTTGCCAATCCAGGTCTTTGCCGCCTTGCCGAAACCGATGGAAAAGCGCAGTACCTTGACCCCGCAGCGTCGCGCCACCCAGAAGTGACCGAATTCATGAATCGTCACCAGGATTCCCAGGGTAACGATCAGGGCAACAATGCTAATCAGGATTTCCAACATAAAGAGGTCAGGTCCGGGCTGGCTGAGTTTTTGGGCCGCTCAGTGAAAGTTCTTGATAATCAGATCTTTAGCAAGCTTTCTTGCCTGCCGGTCGCGATCCTGAATGATAGCGAGACTGGACGGGGCTTCACAAGGCATTTTCGCCACCACTTCGGCAATCACCTCGGCAATCTGTAAAAATGGTAGCTGGCCGTCGAGAAACGCCTTGACCGCCACTTCATTGGCGGCATTCAGGGCGATACAGGCACCGCCACCGCGGCGCGCCGCTTCCATGCCCAGTGCCAGGCAGGGAAAGCGCTCATAGTCAGGATCCAGGAACTGTAACGGCTGCTCCCTGGCCAGGTCCAGCATCGTGACCCCGGACTGCATCCGCTCCGGCCAGGCAAGGCCATGGGCAATCGGCACCCGCATATCCGGATTGGCCAGCTGCGCCAGCACCGAGCCGTCCCGGTAATGCACCATGGAATGGACGATACTCTGCGGATGAATCAGCACCTCGACCCGGTCCGGTTCGACACCGAATAAATAACAGGCCTCAATAAATTCCAGCCCCTTGTTCATCATGGTGGCCGAATCCACGGAAATTTTCCGGCCCATGGACCAGTTCGGATGCTTGCAGGCCTGCTCTGGTGTGACCTCGGACAGCTCGCGGGTCGGGGAGTTGAGAAACGGCCCACCAGAGCTGGTCAGGACAATTTTCTCAACCTGGCGCAGCTGGTCGGCATGCACTCCCGCCAGATTCAGGGGCAGGCACTGAAATATGGCGTTATGCTCACTGTCAATCGGGATAATCTGGGCACCAGACTCGGCTGCGGTTTGCATAAACAGCTCACCAGACATCACCAGGGCTTCCTTGTTGGCCAGTAGCAGGCGCTTGCCGTGCTGCACGGCCGCTAGACTGGAGGCCAGACCGGCGCCTCCGACGATGGCTGCCATCACCACGTCCGTCTCGGGAGTGCTGACCACTTCCAAAAGCCCTTCCTCGCCCACCAGCAGTTCTGTCTGACAGTCGCTGGCGCGCAGCAAGGCTGCCATTTCATCGACAGATTCAGGCTCGGTGATTACTGCATAGCGGGGCCTGAAACGCTGGCATTGCTCCAGCAACAATTTCGTATTGCGGTGCGCGCTAAGCGCGTGAACCGTGAATCGTGGGTCGTCAGCCAGCACCGCAAGGGTATTCTGTCCTACCGACCCGGTAGCGCCGAGAATGGTAACGCGAGTAATTTCAGTCATAGCATCACCTGATATCGGCCACGGTCAGCAGCACCGTGAGAACAAACGCCGGAGTCACCGCCATCAGGCCATCCACCCGGTCCAGCAGGCCGCCATGGCCGGGCAACAACGCGCCGCTGTCCTTAATGTCCCGGTTACGCTTCAACATGCTCTCCACCAGATCGCCGGTCACGCCGAAAAAAGTAACTGTCAGACTCAGCAGCACCAGCGCCAGCATCTGACTGCCGGTCAGCGGCATGAGAAACCGGTGCAGGCTCCAGGTAAGCAGCAAGCCGAGGCAGAAACAGGTGAACAAACCACCCCACACCCCTTCCCAGGATTTATTGGGGCTGAGTTTCTCCGCCAGCTTGGTATGGCCGAACGCGGTCCCCGCGAAAAAGGCCCCAACATCTACCGCCGCGACCATGACAATCAGTCCCAGTACCAGCCAGCCGTCCGGCATCAAATACTTTAACTGGACGATACCCACCCAGGTCGGCACCAGCGCCATCAGCCCCATCAGCGCGATTCTGGATCGGTTATTCCAGGCCCGACTATTGTCCGGATAGCCGCGCAGCAACATAAAAGCCAACAGCCAGAACAGCAGCCCCAGGGTCAATACCGTCGCCGAGGCGAGCCGGTTTATATCGGCATTGTCAGGCCCGATCCCGAGCAACAGCCAGGAACCGGCCAGCGCCAACAGGATGGTCAGCATGTAGGGCAAGCGGGCGAGAGGATCTGGCAATCCAACGAAACCGGTCCACTCCCAGGCCGCCATCATCACAATTCCACCGATAATCAGCGCGAACGGCAGCGGCGGCAGGAACAACGCCACGCCCACCAGCCCCAACAGCAGAATAATCGCCGTGATCACTCGCGTTTTCAGGGCGCCACTCATGGCTTGTCCCCCGGCTCGGTAATGGTAGTGTCGTGTCCACCATAACGGCGCTTGCGACTGGCAAAGTCATCCAGCGCCAGCTGCAATTCTTTATTGCCAAAATCCGGCCAGAAACAGTCTGTGAAATAAAGCTCGGTGTAGGCGAATTGCCAAAGCAGGAAATTGCTGATCCGATGTTCGCCACCAGTGCGAATGCACAGGTCAGGATCCGGGTAGTCCGCCAGGGAGGTGAATTGGTGCAGGGATTCAACGTTGATCTCATCTGGCTGCATGCTGCCGTCAGCCACCCGGGCCGCCGCCTCGCGAGCGGCCTCGGTGATATCCCAGCGTCCCCCGTAGTCTGCCGCCACCGTGACTACGGTACCGGTATTGTCACGAGTCAACGCTTCCGCATCGGCCATACTGGCCTGCAGTCGCGAGGAGAAGCCGCTGCGCTTGCCGATAAACCTGAGCCGGACGTTATCTTCGTGTAGCTGCCTGATTTCATGGCGTTTCAGTACCGAAAGAAACAGTGCCATAAGACTCTGCACTTCCTTGCTTGGCCGTGTCCAGTTTTCGCTGCTGAAGGCGAACAGGGTCAGATACTTGATATTCCGCTCAACACACCCGTAGGTGATTTCACGCGCCGCTTCTGCACCCTGTCGGTGGCCCGAGCGAGTGGGCAGGCCACGTGCCCGGGCCCACCTGTTGTTGCCGTCCATGATGACGGCAATATGTTCGGGAATTTTTTGATGCGAATCAGGTGTCATTCTTTATTGAAGCATCACATTGGAGCATCACGGGGCGACAACCTGAGAAGAGACGAGTTTGAAGCTGGAAAATCCCGCGATTCAGATCTTGAGAAGGTCAGCTTCCTTTGCCTGATAGGCCTGTTCAGCCTCTGCGATGTACTTGTCAGTTAGCTTCTGGACTTGTTCCTCGGCGCGGCGACTTTCGTCTTCGCTGATGTCTTTATCTTTCAGCAGCTCCTTGAAATCGGAATTGGCATCGCGACGAATATTACGAATCGCCACGCGCGCATGTTCTACCTCATTCTTGGCCTGCTTGGTATATTCGCGGCGGGTTTCTTCCGTCAGCGGCGGCATGGGCACGCGAATGGTGTCACCGTTGTTGGATGGATTCAAACCCAGATCCGATTTCATGATGGCTTTTTCGATTTCGCCAATCATCGGCTTCTCCCAGGGTGAAACCACCAGCGTCCGTCCTTCTTCCACGGTGACATTGGCCAATTGATTGAGCGGTGTGTCTGCGCCGTAATAAGCGACCATGACCTCATCCAACAGGCTTGGATGCGCTCGACCCGTCCGAATCTTCTTGAAGGCATCTTCAAGCGACAGGACGCTTTTTTTCATACGGTCTTCAGCATCTGCAATTATGTCGTTGATCATCTTACTGTCTATCTCCTTGCTGGCTGATCGTTCTAGCTAATCTCACTAGCTGATCAGCGTACCATCTGGCTTACCCATGACATTATCCAATAGCGCACCGGGCTTGTTCATATTGAATACCTTGATCGGCACCTGGTGATCACGACTCAGACATATCGCGGTGAGGTCCATTACTTCCAGTTTCTTATCGATCACATCATCGTAACTGAGAGTCTCGAATTTAACCGCATCCGGATTGATCTTCGGGTCTTCGGAATACACGCCATCCACCTTGGTGGCCTTGAGAATAAGGTCGGCATCAATCTCGATACCCCGCAAGCAAGCCGCTGAATCAGTGGTGAAAAACGGATTTCCGGTGCCCGCGGAGAAGATCACCACATCGCCGGCATTGAGATAGCGAATCGCGCTGCGACGGTCATAGTGCTCCACGACCCCGCTCATCTGTATCGCGGACATCACCCGGGTCGGGATGCTGGCGCGCTCCAGGGCATCACGCATCGCCAGCGCATTCATCACTGTCGCCAGCATCCCCATGTGATCGCCGGTGACACGCTCCATGCCGGCAGCATGCAGGGCGGCCCCGCGGAACAGGTTGCCGCCCCCGATAACCATACCCACTTCGACCCCAAGCCCAACCAGCTGGCCGACTTCTACAGCCATACGGTCCAGGATTTTGGGATCGATGCCGAACTCTGCTTCACCGGTGAGAGCCTCACCGCTCAGCTTGAGCAAAATCCGGCTGTACCTGCGATCTTTCTTGGGCATGGTTAATCGCTCTTCAACATAGATCAGGCGTTAGCCTGGGCAGCAACCTCGGCGGCGAAATCGACTTCTTCTTTCTCGATACCCTCGCCAACCTCAAAACGTACGAATTTTACAATATCCGCTCCGGACTCCTTGAGCAAATCGCCAACCTTGGTATCCGGGTCTTTGACGAAGCCCTGCTCCATGAGGCTGACCTCGGCAATAAACTTTTTCAGCCGGCCACTGATCATCTTTTCGATTATCTCTTCTGGCTTGCCGCTTTCACGAGCCTGAGCGGAGTATATTTCAGATTCCTTGGCCAGGATATCTTCCGGCACATCCTCGGCACGCACACACATGGGGTTTACAGCCGCAATGTGCATGGCCACATCACGAGCCAAGGCCTCATCGCCGCCTTTCAGGGCAATCAGGACACCGATACGACCGCTGTGCACATAGCTTTCCACGATCCCGGCATTGGCATCGTCGAAAGCAACGCGCTCAACCCGGCGCAGGTTGATGTTCTCGCCAATCTTCTGAACCAGCGCCTGACGGGCGTCTTCCAGCCCGGAATCCAGAAGCGCGGCAATATCAGCGTCCCTGTTGGCATATGCCTGTTCCACAGCCTGGTCGGCGAAGGCAATGAAATTATCATCACGCGCCACAAAGTCTGTTTCGCTGTTCACTTCAAGAATAACGCCGTAATTACCGTCCTCGGCAATCTTGGTCAGTACCACGCCCTCGGCGGCTACGCGGCTGGCCTTTTTGGCCGCTTTCAGCCCACTGGCCTTGCGCAGATCTTCAATCGCCTTGTCCATGTCGCCGTCGGCTTCCGCCAGGGCCTTTTTGCAATCCATCATGCCCAGGCCGGTGCGCTCGCGCAGCTCTTTCACCATACTCGCTGTAATGTTAGCCATTGTCAGTGCCTCACTAAGTTGCTTGGCGGCCGTCACCGCCTTAAATCCGTTTTAAAAAATCATTTTAAAAAAAGGGGGCTTTAAGCCCCCTTTTTTCAATCTTCACAGTCCTGCTTGTCTCGGGGGTGTGATCAGCGTGATCACGCTGCGTTGACTCAGGAGTCCGCGCTGTCACCCTTGTCGGCCGCAGCCTTCTTCTTTGCAGGTGCTTTTTTCTTGGCCGGTGCTTTTTTCTTCACTGCCGCTTTTTTCTTGGCCGGGGCCTTCTTCTTGGCCGGTGCCTTCTTCGTCGCCGGAGCTTCTTGCTCTTCTACTTCACCCTTGGCGTCTTTCTCGGCAGCCGGTTCAGCTGCTTCAGTCTCTCCCTTGGCTTCGACTTTGGCTTCTGCGTCGGGTTCAGCTTTTGTCTCGGTCTCGGCGGCTGGCTCAGCCTTGGCTTCCGCAGCCGGCTCAGGCGCTGGCTCAGCCTTCTCCGCAGTCGCAGTCTTGGCTTCAGCGGCAGGTTCTTCGTCGTCATCGATTTCGATAAATTCGCTGTCTACGGCGCCGGCACCGCTGCGCTTCTGGCCTTCGATGCAGGCATCGGCAACCGAGCTGGCATACAGTTGAATGGCGCGAATAGCGTCGTCATTACCCGGAATCACATAGTCCACGCCGTCCGGATCACTGTTGGTGTCCACCACGCCGATGACGGGGATGCGCAGGCTGTTGGCCTCGGTTACCGCAATGCGCTCATGATCCACGTCGATCACAAACAGTGCGTCGGGCAAACCACCCATATCCTTGATACCACCAATGCTGCGCTCAAGCTTTTCCTTGGCGCGCTTCAGCATCAGGGCTTCCTTCTTGGTGAGTTGCGCGAAAGTACCGTCAGTTTCCTGCACTTCCAGCTCTTTCAGTCGCTTGATGGAACCGCGGATAGTCTTGTAGTTAGTCAGCATGCCACCCAGCCAGCGATGATTGACATAAGGCATGCCGGCGCGTTCAGCCTGCTCGCGCACAATCTTGGCGGCGGCACGCTTGGTGCCAACAAACAGAATCTTTTTGTTTTTCTCGGCCAGATCGGCGGCTTGTTCCAGGGCAGTGGTCAGCGCCGGGACAGTTTGCTCGAGGTTGATGATGTGAATCTTGTTTCTGGCGCCAAATATGTATGACTCCATCTTTGGGTTCCAGTATCGACACTGGTGCCCGAAATGCACTCCTGCACGGAGCATTTCTTTCATGCTTACGCTCATGGTTTTTCCTTGTATTCGGGTTAGGCCTCCACACACCCCATTGATCAACCCAGGTTGCAAAAAGTATCTTGCGAACCGGGGCACCCAGACCACATGTGACGGTGCGTGTGTGACGTTAAAGTAATTTACACCTGGCCTTCCCGGAGGGTCGACTTTCAGGCGCGGCGCTTTATACCACAACTGGAAACAAACTGGAAGGAATTCACGGTCTCTGGACCGATACCGGCTACCTGTCGGCCCTGGACCGCATTCCCGATACCCCGCAGGGCCAGCCCTGGCGTCGCCGGTCCTGCAGCAGCGTCCCGTCGCCCGGAAACACCGCACTGACGCTAAAATCCCTGCTTTGCCGTGTGACTGCAAACCCGGTCTGATTTACAATACCCGGCTTTTGCCCTACTGCCCTGTGCCATTGGGCCATCACGGCTTTTTCCCACACGAGTTCTATGACAATTCATATCAAGACGCCCGAAGAGATCGCCAAGATGCGTATCGCCGGCCGCCTCGCTGCCGAGGTGCTGGAGATGATTGGCGAACACGTAGTCCCCGGCATCAGCACCGGTGAACTGGACCGCATCTGCCACGAGCACATCGTTAACAAGCAGGATGCGGTTCCGGCACCGCTCAACTATAACGGCTTTCCAAAATCGGTCTGTACGTCGGTCAATCACGTGATTTGCCACGGCATCCCCAGCGACACCAAGATTCTCAAAGAAGGCGACATCATCAATATCGACGTCACCGTGATCAAGGATGGCTTCCACGGCGATACCAGCAAGATGTTTTGCGTTGGCGCGGTACCGGACCATGCCCGCCGCCTGATCCGGGTGACCCAGGAGTGTCTTTACAAGGGCATCGAAATCGTCAAACCGGGCATGACCCTGGGGGACATCGGCCACGTCATCCAGCAACATGGCGAAGCTAACCACTACGCCATCGTACGCGAGTACTGCGGTCACGGTATTGGCCGGATTTTCCACGAAGAGCCACAGGTGCTGCACTACGGCCGGCCCAATACCGGGACCCGTATCGTGGAGGGTATGACGTTTACCATCGAACCCATGCTCAATGCCGGCAGCCGCTATACCAAGTTGTCCAAAAAAGACGGCTGGACAGTGACTACCAAGGATCGACGCCTGTCGGCCCAGTGGGAACATACCCTGGCGGTAACTGCAGACGGGGTCGAAGTCCTGACCAGACGAGCCGAAGAAAACCTGTGACTATCGACAGTCTAGCCATTACTGACCTCAAGGTCGATGCGGCTCATGAGCCGGACGGCGAACTGCTGAACATTACCCAGCTGGAACGCGACGCGGCGGCGGCCAGTGAGCCTCTTGCGGTGCTGCGCGCGGCTATCGAACACGCCGACACGGTACTGGACAACCGCTACAAGCAGAACTTCCCGATTACCGATATCGTCAAGGGACGCGCCTGGGTGATAGATCAGTTGCTACGCGTGGTCTGGAATTTTCAGGAGTGGCCGAAGCCCGACGAAATTTCGCTGGTGGCGGTGGGCGGTTACGGTCGCGGAGAACTGCTCCCCCACTCCGACATCGATTTGCTGATCCTCACCCGTAGCGACCGCAACCGACACTATCAGGACCACATCAGCCAGTTTCTGACCAGCCTGTGGGATATGGGCCTGAACATCGGCCAAAGCGTGCGCAGCATCAAGCAGTGTAAACAGGAAGCCGCGCGCGATATCACCGTGGTCACGGCACTGATGGAATCACGCACCCTGGTGGGACCGGAAGCGCTGACCGAGGCCATGCAGGCGGCAATCCGCGAGCGCCGAGTCTGGCCGATCAAAAAATTTGTGCGCGCCAAGATTGATGAGCAGGAAGCCCGCCACAAGAAATACCACGACGTCGACTATGCCCTGGAGCCCAACGTCAAGACATCGCCCGGGGGGCTGCGTGACATCCAGACGATTGCCTGGGTGGCAAAACGCCACTTTGGCGCCAGCAGCTTCAAGGACCTGGTCGAACTGGGCTTTATGAAAGAGTCCGAAGAAACCATGGTCAACAAGGGCCAACAGTTTCTCTGGAAACTGCGCTATGGCCTGCACTATCTCGAAGGGCGCTGCGAAGATCGCCTGCTGTTCGACAAACAGCGGGAACTGGCGGCGCTGTTTGGCTATCACGATGACGAGAAAAGTCTGGGCGTTGAAAAGCTGATGCAGCAGTACTATCGCGCCGTGGCCAATCTCCGCGAGCTCAATGACGTTCTGCTGCAGCACCTGGACGAGGTTATCCTGCGTGCCGATGAAAGGGACAACATCAAGCCGCTGAATAACCGGTTCCAGATCCACAACGACTACATCGAAGTGGTGGCCAACAATGTCTTCAAACGCACACCTTTTGCGCTGCTGGAGATCTTTGTATTGATGGCCCAGAACCCGCAGATCAAGGGTATTCGCGCCGCTACCATTCGCCTGATTCGCGATCATCGCCGGCTGATTGATGATGAGTTTCGCAATGATATTCGGGCCGTGACCCTGTTCATGGAGCTGCTGCGCTCGCCGCACCAGATGACGCTGCAGCTAAGGCGCATGTCACGCTACGGCATCCTCGGCCGCTACCTGCCCGAGTTCGGGCAGATTACCGGGCAGATGCAGCACGACCTGTTCCACATCTACACTGTCGATGCCCATACCCTGCAGGTGGTCGAGAACATGCGCCGCTTCCTGGAGCCGGAAGCGGAAGAGAACTTCCCGGTGGCCAGCCAGATCGCCCGCAACCTGCCCAAAATTGATCTGCTCTATATTGCCGGGCTCTACCACGATATCGCCAAGGGCCGCGGCGGCGATCACTCCACCCTGGGCATGATAGATGCCCAGAATTTCTGCAAACGGCATCGCCTCAGTCAGTGGGACGCCAACCTGGTGTCCTGGCTGGTGGAGAAGCACCTGCTGATGTCCATGACTGCCCAGCGCAAGGACATCAGCGACCCCGATGTCATCAGGGAATTTGCCGAAACCGTCGGCGACAAGTTGCACCTGGATTATTTGTTCACCATGACTGTTGCCGATATTTGCGCCACTAACCCGGAGCTTTGGAATAGCTGGCGCGCCTCGCTGCTGAGGCAACTTTACTACAACACCCGGCGCGCCCTGCGCACTGGTCTGGAGAACATCGTCGACCGGGAAGAACGCATTGCCGACAAGAAAAGCTCCGCGCTTGATCGACTGGCCGACAGCACGCTCACCCAGCAGCAGATTGAAGCGATCTGGGCCAATGCTGACGACGAATATTTCGTGCGCGAGTCGGCCGATAACATCGCCTGGCACACCGAGGCAATTGCCGGCTTTAGCGGCGCTGGCCCGTTAATTTCGTTCAAGGACTCCGGTAGCCAGAATCCCGAGGTGGGCGCTACCCAGGTATTCATTTATACCCGCAATGCCGACTTTTTGTTTGCCAACAGTACCGCTGCCTTCGAAGAATTGAACCTGAATATTCATGGCGCACGTATCTTCACCTCAACCAATGACTTCTGCATGGACACTTACACGGTGCTGGAAACCAGCGGGAAACCGGTCGGCAATCAGCCCGGTCGCCAGGAAGAAATCAGGAAGGTGCTGACCCACAATCTTGAACTCGGCCACAAGGCCATCAAGCCGGTGCGGATCCGCCGGTCACGCAAGGAAAAGTATTTCAGCAAGCCCATTGAAGCCAGCATCCACAATCCGGCCGGGAAGAATTATTCCACCCTGGAAATCAACTGTTCGGATCAGCCGGGCATACTGGCCTGCGTGGGCAAGGTGTTTGTAGACCATGACATCAACCTGAAAGATGCACGTATCACCACGCTTGGCGAGCGGGTAGAAGACCTGTTTTTCATCACCGGCCAGCAGGGCAAGCCGCTGACTGATAAGGACAGCATTGATAGCTTGCTGGCGGATATCAAGTCAGAGCTGGAAGACCGCCTGGCGGATTAACCTCCGGCTCCCCACCGGGAGCCGACAGACTGCGGAGACTGATCTTGATCACGCTTTATGGCATTGGCAATTGCGACAAGATTCGCAAGACCCGCAACTGGCTTGTACAGCAGCAGCTGGACTATGAATTTCACGATTACAAGAAACAGGGCTGTGATGCAGCCCTGGCCCGCAAGCTGCTCAATGCGTTCAGCATCGAGGAACTGATTAATACGCGTGGCACCACCTGGCGCAAACTGGACCAGTCTCAGCGCGAGCCGCTGGATGAGTCACGCGCTCTGCAGCTGATGCAGGAATACCCATCGCTGATCAAGCGCCCGATCCTGCATATACACCAGTCCTGGTTACTGGGCTTTGATCCGGCGCGCATCAGCGCGCTGGCAGGCAACTAAGCCCGGCATCGCACTTTTTTCATTCTCTTATTTTCTCTTTTGACTAACCTTTTCACGGAAAACACATGACCGACTCACAACAACTGCACAGCTATGGCCTGGGACTGGCCACCCGGAACAGCAACGGCGACATCATTGAGGTGTTCTATCCCCATCTGGCACTGGCGCCGGACGCGGCCACAGGCGAATTGCTGCAGCAATTCCTGCCGCAGGACGCCGGTGCCTGTGGCTATGTCGAGCTCAAGCCTGAACAGTTACCGGATCTGCAACGCGGCCTGTCCGCGCAGCAACCCGCACTGCAGGCCGTAATCGACAATATGGCGGCCGGCACCCAGCCGCTGCTGCTGTGTGTGCTCGGTTCTGACCTGCCGCCTGCCTCCATACCCGAGGCGTTTCTGAAATTGCAGCTGCTGTCGCATCGCCTGGTCAAGCCCCATGGCGTCAATCTGGACGGCATGTTCGGCGTTCTCAAGAACCTTGCCTGGACCAGCGAAGGACCGGTAGACCCCATCGATCTCCCGGCGCGACAGCTCGCCGCCCGCACCCAGGGTCGGGTGCTGGATGTCATGTCCATGGACAAGTTTCCGAAGATGACTAACTATGTTGTGCCAGACGGGGTGCGGATTGCCGACACTGCCCGCGTCCGCCTCGGTGCCTACCTGGGCGAAGGTACTACCGTCATGCACGAGGGATTCGTGAACTTCAATGCCGGCACCCTGGGTGCAGCCATGATCGAAGGCCGCATATCCGCCGGCGTCGTGGTCGGAGAAAACAGCGACCTGGGCGGTGGCTGCAGTACCATGGGGACTCTCTCTGGTGGCGGCAAGGAAATTATTTCGGTGGGGCGCAATTGCCTGATCGGGGCCAATGCCGGAATTGGGTTCCCCCTGGCCGACGGCTGTATCGTTGAGGCCGGCCTGTATGTGACAGCCGGCACCAAAGTCAGACTGCTTGACAAGGACGGCAACGAAATCAGGATTGCCAAGGCCCGCGAACTTACCAGTCTCGAGAATCACCTGTATCGACGCAACTCCCTGACCGGGACCGTCGAGTGTGTGCCGCTGGCAACCGCCATCAGCCTTAACGAAGAACTGCACGCCCACAACTAGGACCCACCATGACTGCCACCCTCGAGCTGACCCGGGCGCTCATTAATCGCGCCTCAGTAACTCCGGAAGACGCTGGCTGCCAGACACTGCTGGGGGAGCGCCTCTCGGCGCTCGGCTTCAGGGTCGAGCATCTGCCGTTTGCCGAGGTCAGCAATCTGTGGGCTGAGATTGGCAGTCACGGGCCGCTACTGGTTTTTGCCGGCCACACCGATGTGGTGCCACCTGGCCCCGAGTCTGACTGGCAAAGCGATCCATTTACCGCCACTGAGAAAGATGGCTTCTTGTATGGCCGCGGTGCTGCCGACATGAAAAGCAGTCTTGCCGCGATGGTGACCGCCTGCGAACGGTTTCTGGCCGGGCGCCAGCCGAAAGGCAGAATTGGCTTTCTGATTACCAGCGACGAGGAAGGTGTGGCTACCCATGGTACGCGCGAGGTAATGACGACCCTGCTGCAGCGCGGCGTACAGATTGATTATTGTGTGGTGGGCGAACCCAGCAGCAGCGAGGAACTGGGCGATGTCATCAAGGTTGGCCGACGGGGGTCACTCAGTGCCCGGCTCAGCGTTTACGGCGTGGAAGGACACGTCGCCTACCCACATCTGGCCAGCAATCCGATTCATCTGGCGCTACCGGCGTTGACTGCACTGACCCGCGAGCAGTGGGATGCCGGCAATGCCGAATTCCCGCCTACCAGCCTGCAGATTTCCAATATTCATGGCGGTGTCGGCGCCAATAATGTCATTCCGGGTAAACTGGTTCTGGATCTGAATCTGCGTTACTCCACAGAGCTGGATGCGGCCACTATCAAGCAGCGCGTGACGGCCATTCTGGATGCCGCTGAGCTGCAGTACGAACTGGATTGGCATTTATCGGGTGAGCCGTTCCTGACCCATCCCGGGGAATTGCGCACCGCCATGCTGGACGCCATCCGGGAAGTCACTGGCCGAAATGCGGAATGCTCAACCGCCGGCGGTACCTCCGACGGCCGCTTCATCGCCCCCACCGGCGCCCAGGTCGCTGAACTCGGTCCCTGCAACGCCACCATCCACAAGGTGAATGAGCGGGTGCGTATCAGCGACCTTGAGCCACTCTCGGAAATCTACCAGCAGATAATCAGCCGGCTGCTGTAGGTCCCAGCCGTGCTTTTTCCTCGGCTTAGCGTTGCAGATAAACATCGTAGCGGCTACTGCTGCCACGAAAACAGATGTCCGCGACCTGATCGGCAATAGCTGGTGACAGCTTGCCCCGCTTGACCACCACGCGTCGGGTTGCAAGGTCGGAAGCCCGGGTAAATAGTTTGCCTTCATCACTGGCTGGTCCCAGCAATTCCTGCAGCAGGTACATCCCCTTTCCGGAGCGCGCCGATTTGCGATCGGCGGGAAACATCGGGTCCAGGTACACCACGTCAACCGCGCCAGCTGGCAGCTTCGCGTCGATAAAATCATCGTTTATCAGGGACAGGCGCGCAACGGTATCGGCCACTGGCGAGCCAGCAGCAGCCCCGCGCTGGAGTCCGTCAGCCAGCAGTGCGTGAACAACCGCCGATCTTTCCAGCATCAGTACGCTGCAGCCCGCCGCAGCCAGCAGAAACCCGTCACTACCCAGGCCGGCAGTAGCGTCCAGCACCCTGGGCCGGACAGTGCCTTTCACCCCGATTGCCTTGACCAGATCCTGGCGCCGCAAGCCGTCCGCCGCGCGACGCCGCAGCGCTGGGTCACAGAAATCCACGCGCACGCCGCCCGGTGCATTGTTTGCCGTGGCGTACAGAGTCAGACCCGCCACCTCGTGGCGAAGCACAAAATCAAAGTCCCCGGACTGAGCCGCTGGCACTAGCGGGCACGCCAGCTTCTTCTGCAAGTCGAGCTGCGTGGCCGCCAAAGCCGGATCGGGAGAGCGTTCGAGAGCGAAGGTTGAGGACATGGTTGGCGCCGTCCCTAGACAACGAAATGGAACATTATCAGCGCGACGCCCAGCAACACCCGGTAAACGACAAAGGGGAAAAAACCGATGCGCGTGATCAGGCGCAGAAAATAATGGATGCAGGCCAGTGCAACGATCGCCGAAAGGCCTACGGCAAATCCCAGTAGCCCCCAATCTATGATCTGGATATCTGGTTCGGCATCCAGGGCTCGCAATACACCCGAGGCAAAAATGATCGGAATTGCCAACAGGAAGGAAAACCGCGCCGCGTCCTGCCGGGAAAGCCCACAGTACAGTGCCGCGGTCATCGTAACCCCGGAACGTGATGTGCCCGGGATCAGGGCCAGTGCCTGGGCGCAGCCTACCAGTAATGCGTGGCGCCAGCTCAAGCGCTGTAGTTTCGCAGGAGTAGCAGGCGCTACCGGTCTTCCCTGCCCGATTGAATCGGCATGCTGCAGGGCGATGCCGAAAACAATAGACGCTACCCCGATCACCAGGGCAGAACGGCCAAAATTTTCCACCAGATCATTGAGTAACAACCCGGCCATCGCTGCTGGCACAGTGGCAAAAATCAACAGCCATGCCAGGCGAGCGTCTTCAGAGTGCTGCCCGGCGAGGCTGTGCAGCCAGGCCAGCGCCATGCGCAGCAGATCACGATGGAAATAGACCAGCACCGCAAGCAAGGTCCCGAGGTGCACCGCAACATCAAAACTCAGCCCCTGATCGCTCCAGCCCAGCAGCAGCGAGGGCAGGATCAGGTGCGCCGATGAGGAAATCGGAAGAAACTCGGTGAATCCCTGGATAAAGGCCAAAAAGCTGACCTGGATCAGATCCAGCGCTGCCGGAATCGAGGTGACTGTATTCTGGACGATGGCTTCCATATGGACTCAGCTATAGTCCAGTTGGTCTTTGACATAATTGGGCAGCGTCGCCTCAGGCAATACGCTGTTGCCAGCAGCCAATTCGGCTGCCACCAGACGGCAGACACTGGCCGGGATAATCCCGTGATCTGGCGCTGGACGCAGCTCCAACGGGCAATCCGCAAGCGCTGCACAAAGCCAGTCGGTACTGCCTCCTGCCACTCCCCACACACTGTTCGTGTCGGCTAGCGACTGGAATATCGGCGCGGTTCGCCCGTGAACTATCTGCTCGGGAAACAGGGCCTGACAGTGACCGCTGCGCTCCAGCTCGTAACCGCCGAGATAGGTCTCTTCGTCCCGCGCAGGCTCAGCAATCAGCCAATGGCTGTGCCCATATTCCTGTGCTGCGCTCGCCGCCAAAGCCTGCAAACTTGAAATTGGCACCACGGGGATCTGCGCAGCAAAGGCAAGCCCCTGGGCAATGCCGACGCCAATGCGCATACCGGTAAATGAGCCAGGGCCATTGATTACTGCAATTGCGGTCAGTTCCGCCGGTACTAATTGGGCCTTGCTCAGTAACCGCTCGGTCATTGGCAGCAATTGCTGGGCAGCGCGGCGGGATTCGGTGCTGCGTTCAAGCAGCAGGCCGCCAGCATACTGCAAACCAACCCAGCACCGGGAAGAAGCAGTATCGAGAATAAGCAGATTGGTCATGATGGCTGCGCCCGGGAAAAGTCAGGCATTAAAAGCAAAAATCCCCCTCGATTCAACTCGAGAGGGATTTTTGGCTTAGCGAGAGAGAAAACATCCACCGCCCGAAAGCGGGCACGAGCGGTGGATGTCCTGGCTAAAGTTCAGCGTCCACCAGGGTTCAGGCCTTGTTGCGCGCTACCTTCCTGCGCGCGACTTTCTTCCTGGCTGGCGCCTTCTTCACGGCTTTCTTTTTTGCTGCCTTTTTACGGGCAGGCTTCTTCTTAGCGACTTTTTTCTTGGCTACCTTCTTCTTGGCTGCCTTTTTCTTCGCTACTTTCTTCTTGGCAACCTTTTTCTTGGCTGCCGGTTTCTTTACGGCCTTCTTCTTGGCCACTTTCTTTTTCGCAGCCTTCTTCTTCGCTACTTTTTTCTTAGCGACCTTCTTCTTGGCTACTTTTTTCTTGGCCACCTTCTTCTTGGCTACCTTCTTCTTAGCAGCCTTCTTTTTGGCTGCCGGCTTGCGCTTGGCAACCTTTTTGCTTGCCGCCTTTTTCGCAGCGGCGCTGCGCTTCACGGCCTTCTTTTTAGCAGTCTTCTTCCTGGCAACCTTCTTTTTGGCTGCCGGCTTCTTCTTGGCTACCTTTTTCTTGGCTGCTTTCTTCTTGGCGACTTTCTTCTTGGCTACCTTCTTTTTGGCTGCCGGCTTCTTCTTGGCTACCTTCTTTTTGGCTGCCGGCTTCTTCTTGGCTACTTTCTTCTTAGCCACTTTCTTCTTGGCCACTTTCTTCTTGGCCACTTTCTTCTTGGCTACCTTCTTCTTGGCTGCCGGTTTCTTCTTGGCTACCTTCTTCTTGGCTACCTTCTTTTTAGCCGCCGCCTTTTTCTTGGCAGCTGGCTTTTTGCGCTTTGCCACTTTTTTCGGCGAAGCTTTTTTCGCAGCCGCGCGGCGCTTCACCGCCTTTTTCTTGGCTACTTTCTTCTTGGCTGCCTTCTTCTTGGCAGCGGGTTTCTTCTTGGCCACCTTTTTCTTGACGGCCTTTTTCTTGGCTACTTTCTTTTTAGCAACCTTCTTTTTAGCCGCTTTCTTTTTGGCAGCTGGCTTTTTCTTGGCAACTTTCTTCTTAACTGCCTTCTTCTTAACTGCTTTCTTCTTGGCTACCTTCTTCTTGGCTACCTTCTTCTTGGCGACCTTCTTCTTGGCGACCTTCTTCTTGGCTACCTTCTTCTTAGCCACTTTTTTCTTCGCTGCCTTCTTTACGGCTTTTTTCTTGGCAACTTTCTTGGGTGACGCCTTCTTCGCCGCCGCGCGACGCTTCACTGCCGTCTTCTTCCTGGCGGTTTTCTTCTTCGCTGCTGCCTTTTTCGCAGCTGGCTTCTTCTTGGCGACCTTCTTTTTCGCTACCTTCTTCTTGGCGACCTTTTTCTTGGCTGCCGCCTTACGCGCAGCGGCCTTGGCCTTGGCTGCAGCTTTCTTGGCTGCGGCTTTTTCCTTCTGGGCGGCCTTCTTCGCGGCAACTCGCGCTTTCAGCGCGTCCTTTCTTGCCTGCTTGGCAGCCTTGGCAGCATCCGCCTTCGCCCGCTTCTTCTTCCAGCGGGCGGTAAATGCGGCTACCGCTTTCTTCAGATCCTCTTCCGCCTTCATTTCATCGGCGGCTTTCTTGGCCTTGGCTTTCGCGGCAGCTTCTGCAGCGCGTGCTTTTGCCTTGGCAGTTCGGACTTTGGCTTTAGTAGCAGCTACCTTGGCAGATGCACGGCGAGCCGCAGTCTGAGCAGAGGTCGCGGCCTTCTTGCTGGTTGCTGTATTTGCTTTGGCTGCTTTCTTTTTAGCGGCAGCCGCTTTTTTACGCGCTGCTTCTGCGGCGCTGTTGGCAGACTTCGCTTCGCGCTCCAACTTTGCGACTGTAGCTTTAGCTTTCGTGAGAGCCGGACTACTAACTTTTTTCGAAGCTGCCTTCTTCTTGGCAGGTGCTTTCTTTTTTGCCTTAACTTTAGCCATACTCATTTCTCTCCTGGGTAGTGAATCGTGCCCGCTTAAGACTTTAGATTCTATCCACTGCTGGCCGGCAACATATCACAAAAATTCTTTGGCTGACAGCAAACCGGCTAGCATCTCATTAAAGCAAACAAGTCCGTTTTGTTCACTCATACCTGATACCCACTTATTAGCGGTATCAACTCCTATTTCGCTATCTGCATTAAAAACTTTAAGAAACTTTTGTATAAA
Source organism: uncultured Pseudohongiella sp. (assembly GCA_965212375.1). GTDB lineage: Bacteria > Pseudomonadota > Gammaproteobacteria > Pseudomonadales > Pseudohongiellaceae > UBA9145. The sequence continues at coordinate 1,941,829 of OZ243108.1, forward strand.
AAGAAGTGTCTGCACTCACACTTAAAGAATAATAGATCAATAAAAAGAAGTATCAGGGTTGTGATTAAGCAAAATTCTTTCTGCCTGGATACGAAACCGGGCAACAATTTCATGGTGAGTCAGCCATCAATAACCAACAGTTAATAAGTTATAGAAACAAAAAAGCCCGGCTTAGCCGGGCTTTTAATGTGACCATTTTTGTCAGTTAGCCGTCGATCAACTTGGCAATTTGTTCCTTGATGTCATCAACCGGAGCGACACCATTGATAGAAACAACGCGAACACCCGATCCCTGGCTCTGCAGCTTTGTATAGAAATCAACCAATGGCTTGGTTTGCTCATGATAAACCGCCAGACGCTTGCGTACCGTGTCTTCCTTGTCATCATCGCGCTGAATCAGTTCTTCACCGGTTTCGTCATCCTTACCGGCAACTTTCGGCGGGTTATAGTCAACATGATAGATACGCCCGGAGTCAGGATGTAACCGTCGCCCGGACAAGCGCTTTACGATTTCCTCATCATCAACATCAATCTCCAGAACCAGATCGATAGCCACGTCGGCATCAACCAGCGCCTGTGCCTGGGGAATAGTTCTGGGGAAACCGTCGAAAAGAAAACCGTTTTTACAATCATCGTCTTTGATTCGCTCTTTAACCAAGGCAATGATGGTGTCATCCGTCACCAGACCACCACTGGCCATGACCTGCTCGACCTGTTTGCCAAGTTCAGTGCCAGCCTTGACCGCTGCGCGCAGCATATCGCCAGTGGAAATTTGCGGAATGCCAAATTTCTCGGTGATAAATTGCGCCTGTGTACCTTTTCCAGCACCAGGTGCTCCCAGTAGTATGATCCTCATGTAGTGTTCTCTCCTACTCTATGAATAATGATTTAGGGAACCCGTTTGGATTTCCTAGAGTCCCTGTTGCTTCGCTTCGTTCCAAAGCCTGTCCAATTCATCCAAACCGGTCTGATCCAGGGATTTACCCTGCTCTGTCAGCCGTGACTCTATCCACCGGAATCGCGATTCGAAACGCTTATTGGTTCCCCGTAGCGCCGCTTCTGGTTCAATACTGGCATGGCGCGCCAGATTAATCGCCGCGAACAGCACATCACCCAGCTCCGCTTCTACCCGTTCCTTGCTATCACCGGCCAGTGCTTCCTCCAGCTCGGCGACTTCCTCCCTGAGCTTGGCCACTACCGGCTCCATGTCCGACCAGTCGAAACCATGACTCGCGGCGCGCTTTTGCAGCTTCTTGGCGCGCTCCATAGCCGGCAAGGCGCGCGGTACATCATCGAGTACGCTTGGCTGTTCTGCCTGCTCTTGCGTACCGCGCCTTGCCTGTTTTTCTTCCCGCTCCTGCTTCTTGATTATTTCCCAGTTCACCGCGACCTGATCCGATGAAATATCTGACTCCTGCCCGAACTTCATGACATCCCCGTCCGGGAACACATGGGGGTGACGTCGCACCAGCTTGCGGGTGATAGCAGTGGCGATAGCGTCAAAATCAAAATAACCATTCTCATTGGCAATCTGGGCATAAAACACTACCTGAAACAGCAAGTCACCCAATTCGTCTTCCAGCTCCACCATATCGTTCTTTTCAATGGCATCAACAACTTCGTACACTTCTTCCAGCGTGTACGGCACCAGCGAGGCAATCGACTGTTCCAGGTCCCAGGGGCAGCCGGATTGACGATCTCGAAGCATCTTCATGATCATCAGCAGTTTCTCAACGGCAGGCTTGGCTGCGTATTGATCATTGCCTGGATCGGCCTGCTGTTCATTGCTCGCTGTCATGCCGAACGCTCAAAAATAGCCATGGACTCAACGTGATTGGTGTGCGGAAACATATCCATAACCCCTGCTGATTTCAATTGGTAGCCTTTTTCCAGCAGCAGGGCCGCATCCCGCGCCAGGGTAATCGGGTTACAGGACACATAGGCAATGCGCCCGGCGCCCAGGCCAGCCACGTCAGCGATGATTTCCTGTGCGCCCGAGCGCGGCGGGTCGAGAATTATCTTGTCGTAACTGCGCTGCGCCCAGTCATGACCGATAATGGGTTTGCTCAGGTCGGCGGCAGCGAAATCGGCATTGTCGAGTCGATTGTGACGGGCATTCTCAGCGCCACGCGCCACCATGTCGGTGCTGCCCTCGATCCCGGTGACGCTGCCAACCCGACGAGCCAGCGGCAGGGTGAAATTCCCCAGGCCACAGAACAGGTCAAGAACCCGGTCATTTGCATCGAGCTGCAGCAGGTCAAGCACGCGGGTAACAATCTGGCGATTGATAGGGCCGTTAACCTGGGTGAAATCCATAGGATGGAACAGTAATTCGACACTCTGCTCCGGCAGCCAATAGCGCAGCCGGGCAGGAGATTCCTCAGGCGGTGGATACACGCGGTGCACCGTGTCATTGCCGCCGGGCTGCAGATAGAGATGAAAATCATGGCGCTCGGCAAAAGTAGTCAGTGTGGCCAGGTCTTGCGCATCGAGTGCCTCCAGATGGCGAAACACCAGGGCAGTCTGCATGCCACTGTCCATACCACTATCCGTATCACTATCAGCTGCCGCATCACGTTCACCGACCGCGACTTCAATCTGTGGAATTTGATGGCGACCGTTGAGGCTGTTAATCATCTCGCGCAGCGGCGCAATCAGCGCGGCAACGTCACGCACCAGTACCTGGCAGTTCTGCATATCGGTGATGAAGGTACTGTACTTCTCCCGAAAACCAACCAATGCTCCACCTTTCTTTTCCACTACCCGTACAGCCAGTCTGGCCTTGCGACGATAGTGTCGGGTCTCCCCGGTAACACGCGGCAGCAACTCGAACTGGCCGGGTTGCAGTGCCGTTGCGTTGCGCAGATGTTCCAGTAGCACCTGCTCCTTGAATTCAATTTGCGCATCGGTTGCCAGATGCTGCAGCGAGCAACCGCCACAGATACCGGCATACTCACAGGGTGGCTCCACGCGCTCATCCGCCGCCACTTCAACCTGCTCGGTCAGCAGTTCATCAAGCTGGCTGCGTCGACGCACATAGCGCGCGCTGACCTGCTCGCCTGCCAGGGCACCGGCAACGAATACGACTTTTCCGTCCACGTGTCCCACCCCTCGCCCTTCATGGCTGAGGGATTCAATACTGACGTTGATCGGCTCACTGGGGAGTCGTTGTCGGCGGCTGCGGCGTCTGCTCATAGTGGGTCGGAAAATCTCATCCAGGCTGGTGCCAACGCAGCCCTGTTGTTGGTTTGTCTGGGCGTTGGGCTAATGGGCTGGATCGGCGTCTTGTGGGGCAAACACACCGGTGGACAGGTAGCGGTCACCGCGGTCACAGATAATAGCCACAATGGTGGCGTTCTCTACCTGCTTTATTAGCTGCAATGCAGCAAATATTGAACCACCCGAAGAGACCCCGGAAAAAATACCTTCTTCCCGGGCCAGTGCCCGCATGGTGTTTTCGGCATCATCCTGGGAGACATCGATGACCTGGTCGACTCGTGAGCGATCAAAAATCCTGGGCAGATATTGTTCTGGCCAGCGCCGGATGCCGGGTATACGGGAACCGTCTTTCGGCTGCAGCCCAATGATCTGAATCGCGGGGTTTTGCTCTTTAAGATACCGGGACACTCCCATGATTGTGCCAGTGGTGCCCATGGAACTGATGAAGTGCGTGACCTGACCCTTGGTATCGCGCCAGATTTCCGGGCCGGTGTGCATATAGTGGGCATTGGGATTGTCCTGGTTGGCAAACTGGTCCAGCACCTTGCCCTTGCCTTCCGCCTGCATCTGCTGTGCCAGATCCCGTGCGCCTTCCATGCCTTGTTGTTCGGTAACCAGCAACAGCTCGGCACCATAGGCGCGCATGGACGCCTTACGTTCGTCGCTGAGGTTATCAGGCATGATCAGCGTCATCCGGTAGCCTTTCACTGCCGCCACCATGGCCAGGGCGATGCCGGTGTTGCCGCTGGTGGCTTCGATCAGCCGGTCGCCGGGCTGAATATCACCGCGCAGCTCCGCCTGCAGGATCATGTTGTATGCCGGTCGATCTTTCACTGATCCGGCCGGATTATCCCCTTCCAGCTTGGCCAGCACCGTATTACTGGTGCTGCCCGGTAGTCGCTGCAGGCGGACCAGCGGAGTGTTTCCGATTAGCTTGGCTATGGTTGGATAAGACATGGGGGTGCTGAATGACGGACGATCAGCGATTCTACACGGAATGCAAAAGGGGTAAAAGACGAGCGTCCCGCCCTTGAATCAGCCGCGTGCGGCGAACAAACTGCGACTGGCCAGCGGTTTATCCCCCAGGTGCGGATGCAGCGCCAGACGCAACAGTCGCTTGGCGGCGTGCGCAACAGACGCCTCGTCCAGTTCCAGCCTGCTCAGCGCGATCAGGTGTTCTCCAGCAAACAGCCACGGGTCATCGGCAACTCCGGCTGCATCACTGTTGGCGGCGCTGAAGCCGATTTCCGGTTCAAAACGATAAAGTTGACCGGCGCAAATGGCCTGTTGCGAGTAGCAGTCGGTCTGCAGATTCAGGCCGTAGCCCAACTCGCCCAGTAGCTGCAATTCAAAGCGGCGCAGAATATGTTCGATACCGGCGTCGCCCTGCAGGGAAAGCAGCGCCGTCTGGTAGGCCTGGTAAAGCTCGGTATGCTCAACGTGTTGATGCAGCAGGCGCACCAGTAGCTCGTTAAGATACAGGCCGCTGAACAGTCGTTCTCCATGCAGGGAAATGGCAGCGACCTGGGATTCGATGTTGGTCAGGGTTTTGACTTCACCGCGACCGCTGCACGACAACAACACGGGGGTAAACAGCTGTAGCAGCGCCCGATGCCGCGACTTCTCGCGCCGTGCACCGCGGGCTACCGCACGCACCCGACCATAGTCCAGGGTAAAGAAATCCACCAGCAAACTGGTGTTCTGAAAGGGACGGCGATGTAACACATAGGCTGGCTGCAGCGTGACACGGGTGTCCATAGCGTTACCGACCGTCGTTAATGGTTCAGTCCAGGTAGCCGAGGCTTTGCAAAGCGCGCTCATCGTCAGCCCACCCGGATTTCACCTTGGCCCACAGATTGAGCATCACCTTGCAGTCAAACGCCTTCTCCATGTCCTCACGGGCGGCGATGCCAATTTGCTTCAGGCGCTGGCCATCCTTACCCACCAGGATTTTTTTCTGGCCAGGTTTGTCCACCAGGATCAGGCCATGAATATGCAGGGTATTGCCCTGTTGCCCAAACTCTTCGATTTCAACGGTGACTTCATAAGGCAGCTCATCGCCCAACTGGCGGGTCACTTTCTCGCGAATCAATTCTGCTGCCAGAAAACGCGAACTACGATCTGTTACCTGATCCTCGGGAAACAGAAACGGTCCTTCCGGCAGGTAGCTTTGTACCAGCGCTTCCAGGGTATCCATGTTGTGTCCGGCCAGCGCCGACAGCGGCACGATTTCAGCAAACTCATGACGAGCCGCGAGCTGTTCGATATGGGGCAACAGACGGGTCTTGTCAGCCAACAAATCGACCTTGTTGATAACCAGCAGCACTGGAACATCCACTTTCTGCAGCAGTGCCAGTACCTGCTCATCGCCGCTGTTGAAGTTCAGCTGGTCCACCAGGAACAGCACTACATCTACATCGCTGACTACGCTGATCACGGTTTCGTTCATCACCCGGTTGAGCGCCTTGCCCTGCTCGGCATGCAGTCCCGGAGTGTCCACAAAAATGCTCTGATGACCGGGGCTGCTACTGATTCCGAGAATGCGGTGGCGGGTGGTTTGCGGCTTGCGCGAGGTAATACTGAGCTTTTGTTTGAGCAAATGATTGAGCAGCGTGGACTTGCCGACGTTGGGGCGCCCGACTATAGCCACGTAGCCACAACGCTGGGGCGGCAATTCTGCTGCAGTACTCATGAAAGGCCTCCGAGGGTCTCCAGGGCGAGTTGCGCAGCGACCTGCTCGGCCTTGCGCTTGCTGCGGCCACTGCCCATGGTGGGTTCTGCCAGCATACTGCTGTGGCACTGGACATGAAAGACCTGATCGTGGGCTTCACCATCAATCGCTGTGACCTTGTAGCGCGGCAAATCATGGCCACTGGCCTGCAAAAACTCCTGCAGACGAGTCTTGGCATCCTTGGCGTCATTGGCTTGTTGATAGTTCTCCTGCAGCGACTGGGTAAGTCGATCCACCAGGATCTTGCACGGTGCCAGACCGCCGTCGAGATAGACCGCAGCGATCAGGGCCTCAACCGTATCGGCAAGAATTGAGTCGCGCTGCTTGCCACCACTTTTGGCTTCCCCGCTGCTCAACCGAACCAGATTGCCAAGATTCAGGTCGCGACCAATATGGGCCAGCGCAGATTTATTGACCATGCGTGCGCGCAGGCGGCTCAATTCGCCTTCCTGAGCCTCGGGGTACTGTTCATACAGAATTTCACCGATAACGAAGTCCAGCAGCGCATCGCCGAGAAACTCAAGCCGCTCGTTATTGTCACGGCCAGCACTGCGGTGGGTCAGTGCCTGCTGGGCCAGTTGCGGGTCAGCAAATTGATAGGAAAGAAGCTGTTGCAGTTTGTCCAGATCGGCCGACATCTACTGAATTTCAGTATCAAACTTTGCCACAGCATCGAGATTGGCAAACAGCTCCACACGACGCTCGTAGTTGATGGTGATGATGGCGCGATCGTTTTCCATGCGCTTGCTGATCGCCGAGAGATCAAATCCGGTCACATTGTTTACGCGCAAACCGTCGGATACGCGATTGCGGATTTCGGTGACCGTCAGGTCATCGGCCTGGCCATTATCAACAAGATCCTGGCAAATGCCGGTGATCAGGTTGTGATCGATATACAGCGGGCCGACTTTCAGACCCACGGTAAAGAACGCGGTAATCAGTGCCAACAGCATTACCAGTCCGAATTTTGAAACGCCTTGCTGGCGACTCAGGGAATTGCGGGTCATTCGTTTCATAGGCCTACTCTTTAACAAACCGTGGATTAGGGAAGCGTGTGTCAGGCAATCGTGTACCAGACAATCATAGTGACGGGAATTCTGCCCGATTTGCCGCGCCTGGCGCAGCGCCAGCTATGCAATTCGCGACCTGGCTCACACTCTATTGGAACCCAGGGGCTCCTCAGTTAATCAACTGGTTACGGGAGAAGGTCGGCAGGCTCAGGCCAGGATCCTTGTGCATCCAGACAGCAATCGCCTTGCCCACGATATCTTCTTCCGACACTGGCCCCCACTCGCGACTGTCACTACTGTTATCCCGGTTGTCACCCATCATGAAGTAGTGACCATTGGGGATTACCCAGGTAGTGCGCGCGCGGCGACGACCCGCAGCATCTATATGCTGAGTCAGGTGCTCGACACCGCCGATGGTTTCGGTATACAGCGTGCCGGGCAGATCACCAATACTGGTGTCGATAGAAATGTCCCTGACATACTCTTTATCGATCAATTCACCGTTTATATAGAGGTTTTTATTTTCATAGCGTAGCGTATCCCCCGGCAGGCCGATGACGCGCTTGATGTAGTACTTGTTCTCATGGGGGGGAATGAACACCATGACTTCGCCTCGCTCCGGATCGTCGACATCGATAATCTTGGTACCAATGACCGGCAGGCGCACGCCATAGGCATACTTGTTCACCAGAATGAAGTCACCAACTTCCAGCGTCGGGATCATTGATCCCGTAGGAATCTGGAACGGCTCCACCAGGAACGAGCGCAGTACCAGCACAATCAGCAACACCGGAAAAAAGGATTTTGCGTACTCAATCACCAGCGGCTCTCGCCCCAGCTCTTCGAGTTTGCTATTGCGCTGGTCTTCACCCAGGGATTGCGCCGCTCCCTGCATAAATTCGTCGATCGCCGACTGTCTGGGTTTCTTCAGCAGCAGACTATCCAGCAGCCAGAGCAGACCGCAGATGCTCACCAGAATCACCAGTACCAGGGAAAAATCGATATCCATCAGTTCTCCATTTTCAGTACTGCCAGGAATGCTTCCTGGGGCACTTCGATATTACCCACCTGCTTCATGCGCTTCTTGCCCGCTTTCTGCTTTTCCAGCAGCTTTTTCTTCCGGGTCACGTCGCCCCCATAACATTTGGCAGTCACGTTCTTGCGCAGGGCCTTGACCGTCGAGCGGGCAATAATGTGGCCGCCAATTGCGGCCTGAATGGCCACGTCGTACATCTGCCTTGGAATAAGTTCTTTCATCTTCTCCACCAGCATACGGCCTTTGCTCTGGGCATGGTCGCGATGCACGATCAGCGCCAGCGCGTCCACCCGGTCCCCGTTGATCAATACGTCCAGCCGTACCAGCGCCGACGGTTCGAAGCGCTGAAAGTGATAATCCAGAGACGCGTATCCACGGCTGACAGACTTGAGCCGGTCAAAAAAGTCCAACACCACTTCATTCATCGGCAATTCATAGCTGAGCGACACCTGGCGCCCCATGAACTGCATGTCTTTTTGTTCGCCACGCTTTAGCTCACACAGGGTAATGACATTACCCAGATGCTCCTGCGGCACCAGGATATTGGCCAGCACTATTGGCTCGCGCATCTCGGCGATGTCGTTGATTGCTGGCAGGCGCGACGGGCTATCCACATTCAGCACCTCGCCATTGTTCAGTTCCACCTCGTAAATCACCGTAGGCGCCGTGGTAATCAGGGACAGGTCGTATTCCCGCTCCAGGCGCTCCTGGATGATTTCCATGTGCAACATGCCCAGGAATCCACAGCGAAATCCGAAGCCCAGGGCATCGGAGTTCTCCGGTTCGTACTGCAACGAAGCGTCGTTCAGTGTCAGTTTTTCCAGGGCATCCCGAAAATCCTCAAAATCATCAGAGGAGACCGGGAACAGACCTGCGTATACCTGCGGTTTGATTCGCTTGAAGCCTGCCAGCGGCTTTACATCGGGTGTCGACGCCAGGGTCAGGGTGTCGCCCACTGGCGCGCCCTGGATGTCCTTGATGCCGGCTACCACAAAACCCACTTCTCCTGCCGCCAGGTGCTTCAGCTCATGGCGCTTGGGATTGAAGACTCCAACATTGTCCACCACGTGACCTTTGCCGATAGACTTGGCAATAATCTTGTCACCCTTGCGCAAGGTGCCGGACATGACCCGCACCAGTGATACCACCCCCAGGTAATTGTCGAACCAGGAGTCAATAATCAACGCCTGCAGATCACCATCACGATTACCTGTGGGAGGTGGCACCTTGGCAACCAGTTGCTCAAGAATGTCCACCACACCGACGCCGGTCTTGGCGCTGCACAACACCGCATCAGTGGCATCCAGGCCAATGATTTCTTCGATTTCTGCCCGCACACGATCTGGCTCCGCCTGGGGCAGGTCGATCTTGTTCAGCACGGGAATGACTTCCAGGTCCTGATCAATCGCCGTGTAGCAGGTCGCTACCGACTGGGCTTCCACGCCCTGCCCGGCGTCCACCACCAGCAGCGCTCCTTCGCAGGCAGCCAGCGAACGCGAAACCTCGTAGGTGAAATCCACGTGTCCTGGCGTATCAATGAAGTTCAGCTGGTAGCGCTTGCCGTCTTTGGCCTCGTAGTACAGGGTGACGCTCTGCGCCTTGATGGTAATACCCCGTTCACGCTCGATATCGAGATTGTCGAGAATCTGCTCCGCCATCTCGCGATTGGTAAGGCCGCCACAGGTCTGGATAAAACGATCCGCCAGAGTCGACTTACCGTGATCGATGTGGGCAATAATGGAAAAGTTGCGAATATGACTGAGATCAGACACTAGCGGGGTGAACCTACCTTGGGCGGATGAAATCCGGCGGGGTCAAAGTAAAGCACAGAAACTGGCTGCGCGGAAAAATGAAAGCGCGCAATTCTACAGTATTCCCTGGACAGTGTCAGGAAAATCAGCGCGAGAAAAACCCTTGCCTGACCGCTACTTAGCAGTCAGGCAAGGGCGTTTTTTCGAGTCGGGTCAGGGGGCGAGTTCGAGCGCCAGGGTGGTGCCCTGCCCCTCGCGCACAATACGGATAGGCACGAAACCGGAGTCAGGCAGGCTCTCCGCCACCTGGGCAAACTGCTGCGCGGACGTAATCGTCTGACGATTCAGGGACACAATCACGTCCCCTTCCTGCAGCCCTGCCGCGCGCCCCGGACCGGACTCCAGCTCAGCGATGCGCACCCCGCTCAGGCCGGTAACCTGGCGGGTTTCGTCAGACAGATCGGTCACCCGAAAGCCCAGCGGATTGCGGCGATCGCGTACCTGTTCCGGGGTATTGGCGGCTACTTCGTTGGTGGGCGAACTGCCCAGCACCACGGTGCGCTCAAGGGTTTCACCATTGCGATACACCACCAGTTCCGCCTCGGTACCAGGCTGGTACTGGCCGACATAAAACGGCAGATCGGTGAAAAATTCAATTTCGTGGCCATTGAACTCAAGGATGATGTCCTCGTTTTGAATGCCACTGGTCTGGGCGGGACTGCCAGGCTGCACTTCGTCCACGAAGGCGCCGCGCGGACGCTCCATACCGAAGATTTCAGCCAGGGCATAATCCACTTCCCGCATCCGCACCCCCAGCAGGCCACGTTCGACCCGACCGGATTCGCGCAGCTGGTTGACCACGTTAATGGCCACGTTACTGGGGATTGAAAAGGAAATCCCGTTGGAACCACCGGTGCTGCTCAGGATTTGCGAGTTGATACCAATCACTTCTCCGTTCAGATTGAACAACGGACCGCCGGAATTACCCTGGTTGATGGCCACATCAGACTGGATAAAGGACATGTAATTATACGAAGAGCGCCCCGGGATTGACCGCCCCATGGCACTGACGATGCCCGCTGCCGCGGAAAACTCAAGCCCAAATGGCGAGCCGATAGCCAGCACCCAGTCGCCCACCCTGATGGCGTCAGAATCGCCGAACTCCACGTGCGGCAAATTAGTGGCGTCGACCTTCAACAAAGCCAGATCGGAAGGTTCGTCAAGACCCACCACTTCGGCGTCGAATACGCGTCGGTCATTCAGGTGTACCTGGATTTCATCGGCCCCGACGACCACATGATTATTGGTGACCACGTAGCCGTCAGAAGTCATTAGAAAGCCCGATCCGACCGCACCGCGCTGGCGCTGCTGCGGCAGGTCCTCAATATTCAGGTCAGGCTCCTGACCGGGATTGAGGCGCCGTAACAGTTCTTCCAGCTCCCGGTCGGTGGCAGGCGAACGGGCCTCAACACTGCGCAGCGTGGAGATTTCAACGATGCTTGGCGCGTTGCGCTCCACCAGTTCGGCAAAGCTCGGCAGTTCAGCGCTGGTGGCACTGGCGGTATGCAGGCCAAGCACCAGAGCCAGCAAAAATGATGTGAATGCTGCTGAATTACGCATATGTCGGGATACCTCGTGGGGGTTCAATGTCGCACGCGAGCCGGTCGAAGCACTGAACCGTGGCTTTGATGCCGCAGTATAACAGGGCTGCAACCAACTGACGTGGTCCGGCGGGAGTTCCTCGGGAGTGCTGGGGTTACCAGGGCCCGGGCTTGCCTGTATAGCGCACTGGCAGCACGGGCCGCAGGACCACAGGGGACAGGATTACCTGGCTGTTTTGGAGCGAAGTCCCGGGCTCGGGAGTCAGACAGTCAACCAGACCGCGCGATTAATCCTGCACCTGGTTAACCAAACGATACAAAGGGGAGTCCTGGATGTGCTGGGTGACCACCGGCTCGGACACATCAATGGCAATGCTTTGCAGGTAATTACGCAGACGCGCGGCAGCCTGAGGGTCAACTGTCAGTGCGGTGCCGTCGGCCAGCATGGTCACTTCCGGTTGTGGCAATGGGGCGGAGGGCTCAGAGCCGCTGTTGGTCTCTACTGCCGGGGACCTGTTGTCGGCAGCCAGTGCTGGTGCCGGGCCCGAGGTCGCGGGTTGCTGCAGGCTGGCCTGCATACCGATCACGAAGACCGCGGCAACTGAGGCGGCAATAGCGAATTTGGCAAAGGTTTGCTGCCAGCCAGCCGTGGAGTTGGCTGACAGGGCTGGCTCGGCGTCGATTCGGGCCGCCACTTGCGCCGCCAGATTGGTACTCACCGGCGTGCCGCGGTCGTGGATCAGGTCCTGAACCAGGTGATAGCGCTGCCAGGATCCCAGCATGCGCTCGGCTGCCGCCGGATCACTGTCCAGCGTCTTCAACAGGCGGCGCAGTTCAAGCTCGTCACCCTGTCCGTCCATCAGTGCCGACAGCGACTCCATCTCGAGGGCAGTCTCATTGTCAGTATCACAGTCAGTTGCAGCCTGGCTGGCGGCATCAGTGCGTGTTGTTGCTGTGCCTGATTTAGGTGCAGTGCTTGATTTAGGTGAAGAAGGACTGGTCATTGCTGTGTATGATCCCTGACTTTTGCCGTACTGCCTATATTGACCGGCGTGGTTTCGAAAAGTTCCGCGATACGCACTGACATTTCAGAAATTACTTGTGAACCGGCTTTATCAAGGCCCATCACAGCAACTCGCGGATGCGCTTGTCGATGGCTTCCCGGGCCCGGAAGATGCGAGACCGCACGGTGCCAACCGGGCAATCCATGACTTCGGTAATATCTTCGTAGCTGAGCCCCGAGAATTCGCGGAGCGTAAACGCCGTTTTCAGGTCTTCCGGTAGCTCCTCGATAGCCTGGTTGATTGCCTGCTTCAGGTTTTCCGTGAGCAGGCTACCCTCCGGGTCTTCTATATCCCTGAGCAATGTCCCGATTTCACTGACCTCGGCGTCGTTGACATCCACATCGCTGGCGGGTGGACGTCGATTGCGCGACACCAGGTAGTTCTTGGCCGTGTTGACGGCGATGCGATACAGCCAGGTATAAAAAGCACTGTCCCCCCTGAATAGCGGCAGCGCTCGATAAGCCTTGATAAACGCTTCCTGGCAGACATCTTCGGCTTCCTGCGGATCGTGAATAAATCGGCCTACCAGGGCTGCGACCCGATGTTGGTAGCGCAACACCAGCAGGTTAAACGCGTTTTTATTGCCCTGCAGTACCCGCTCAACAAGCTGTTGATCGGTTTCCTCTGTCATTACATCCTTCTCCAGCTGACGCGGGCGGGTCCCTGTGCGTGCCGCGGTGCTTCCAGGTCGGACCGCCAGACGGCTGGCAACAAACCCCGGAAATGGGTTGATAGACCTGTCACTAGTGCAAAAGTTCGTGAAATCATTAAAAATACTCGCTCGCTCCGCGCTGCGCGGTGCCAGCAATCAGGATTCCGCTTCGCTGCGTATTAACACCGAACTTCACCATATCCCGCACACCCGCGCTGACCATCGCCGCATCATCCGGCTATGGCGACGCCCTGCCAAGTGTACCGCACTATGAGTCAATCCCTTGCCGAACATGGCAAAGACACCGACCTGCTGATTATCGGCAGTGGCGCCGCCGGGCTCACCCTGGCGCTGCGCAGCGCCGATTTCGCCCGGGTCACAGTATTGAGTAAAGGCGATCTTCGCGAAGGCGCCACGTTCTATGCCCAGGGCGGTATTGCCGCCGTGCTGGACGAGGCCGACAGCATTGAATCCCATGTTCAGGACACGCTAACCGCCGGGGTTGGTCTTTGCCACCGGGACGTGGTGGAACACACCGTTGCCCACAGTGCCGAAGCAGTGACGTGGCTGGTGTCGCAGGGTGTTCCCTTTACCACTCGCAGTAATACCGCGCGCCAGACCGGAAACGAATCGGTCCCGGCGGGACAGGACCTCAGCTCCCTGCATCTCACCCAGGAAGGCGGTCATAGTCATCGCCGCATCATTCATGCCACGGACGCCACCGGCAAGGCAGTGTTCGAAACGCTGCAGCAACGGGCGGAAGAGCATCCCAACATTACGCTGCTGGAAGGCTGTACCGCTGTAGATCTGGTGACACACACCCCGGAATCTGGCGGAAAACGTACCTGTGTGGGAGTCTACGTCCTCAACCAGGGCGCCGGGCGGGTGGAAGCTATCCGCGCCCGCTTCGTGGCTCTGGCCACCGGCGGAGCCAGCAAGGCCTATCTCTACACCACCAATCCGGATGGCGCCAGCGGCGACGGGATAGCCATGGCCTGGCGGGCAGGCTGCCGGGTCGGCAATATGGAGTTCAACCAGTTCCATCCTACCTGCCTGTACCACCCCCACGCCAAGTCATTCCTGATTACCGAGGCGCTGCGCGGTGAAGGCGCGAAACTGGAGTTGCCCGACGGCAACCGCTTCATGGACAAATTCGATGAGCGCGGTGAACTGGCTCCGCGGGATATTGTTGCTCGCGCCATTGACCATGAGATGAAGCGCTTGGGCTGTGACTGTGTCTATCTCAATATCACCCACCAGCCAGCGGATTTTATTCGCGAGCACTTCCCGACCATCTACCAACGCTGCCTGGAGTTTGGCATAGATATCACCCGCGACCGGATCCCGGTGGTACCAGCGGCGCACTACACCTGTGGCGGCGTGGTAATCAATACCCAGGGAGAAACCGATGTAGCCAACCTGTATGCCATTGGCGAAACCAGCTTCAGCGGACTGCACGGTGCCAATCGCATGGCCAGCAATTCCCTGCTGGAATGCTTTGTGGTGGCCTTTGGCGCCGCCCGGCACATTGCCTCCCGGATCTCCGAGACGCCGCTGGTGGCAAGCATCGCCGACTGGGATGAGAGCCGCGTGACCGATTCCGATGACGAGGTGCTGGTCTCCCATGACTGGGACGAAATTCGCCGCTTCATGTGGGATTTTGTTGGCATTGTCCGGACCACCAAGCGTCTGCGTCGGGCAGAGAGCCGCATCAAACTGCTGCGCGACGAAATTCGCGACTATTACATTCGCCATCGGGTTACCAATGACAATCTGGAATTGCGCAACCTGGCGCTGGTGTCAGAGCTGATTATTAGCTGCGCCCTGCAGCGCCAGGAAAGCCGCGGTCTGCACTTTACCCTGGACTACCCGGAACTGTTGCCGGAAGCCCTCGACACTGTGCTCAGCCCATCCCGGAGCTGAGCGGAAGCCGCCGCCGGGATTCCAGGTAGCGTCGCAGGCGCCAGTTGTCACGGATACTGAGACTATCCGGCCACAGCAATAAATGCTGCCGCGCAGAACCAGCGCGACGCCTGAACTCCAGAATGATCAGCCACTCGCTCAGATAACGAATGATGGGCGGTCGCAACTCCACGCTGTTTCCGGTGGCGCCAAGTCGGCAGTAGCTCACACCCAGGTGCAGGCGCTGAACGCCGACGTTACGCCCGCAGCACCATACAGCGATCGCTGGACCGAACCCCTGGCCAGCCATCTGCAGCACGATTGCCGCGCCCAGTGCCAAACGAAGCGGCGCCGGTACACCACTGAGCAGCAACGAGCATAGCGCAGCCCACTGACACAGGCTGACCAGGGCCATCTGGTAAACGGAGGGATAGATCTCGACTGTCGGCATAAACTCCCCTGCTTGCGGCAGAAGAGTTTAGGCCGAGCTGGCCTTGTGGGCGAGAATTCGGGTAATCATTGGTTTCAGGTGGGCTTCAGGTGGCTCGCTGCGTTCCAGCAACCAGGCCCAGAGATCCTGATCTTCCTGCTCCAGCAGTTCGCTGTATAGCAGTTGATCATCGTGGCTGAGGGTGTCGAAGACTTCCTGGGCGAAAGGCATCAGCAACAAATCCAGCTCCAGCATACCGCGGCGACTGTGCCAGTAGATTTTTTGCTTGTTAAGATCGGTCATATACTAGGGATCGAGACTGTCCGTGGGCCAGCTATGGGCGGAGCATTATGGCGGAAGCACGGCGACGATGCGAGAATTCCCTGTGCCGGCGGCTGTCCATAAGCTGAGCCCCCTTGTTTCACCGTCCAACCAGCCCGGTCTTCCGGCCATGTGCCCCCTGCCTGCCAGGTCACTGGCCCAGCCAACTGCTAATGGAGTACACATGCTTGTTGTTGCTTTACCTCACTACGAATTCATCCGCGTCAGCGGCGCCGATACCGTCACTTTTCTGCAGGGGCAGGTCAGTTGTGACGTCACCGCCCTGACCCCTGAGCGCAGCCTGAATGGTGCCTTGTGCAATCTTAAGGGTCGGGTCATTGCAGATTTTCGGTTGCTGCGCCAGGACCAGGACGTTCTGCTGCAAACCCAGCCCGGCATGGCGGATATTATTCTCGCCGTGCTCAACAAGTACGCGGTTTTTTCCAAGGTTGATCTGCAGCTCGAGTCAGCAATGGTCGCCACTGGCGTCATGGGCAATGGGGCCGCTGACCGGGTCGCAGAATTGCTTGGCGAGGCACCGCAGCCCAGTGACGGAGTTGTTCAGGCCGGGGGCTTTTGGGTGCTGGCCATTGCCGGGCCCGAACCACGCTTCGAGATCTGGGTTACTGGCGAAAACCCGAACCAGGCAAAGCTGGATGAGCTGCTCAGGCAAGGACCCGCGGGCGAGCTTCTGGACTGGCAGCGCCAGGATTTCCGAGCCGGTCTTCTGCATATCACGCCCGAATTGAGTGAACAATACACGCCGCAGCTATTGAACTATGACATCTCGGGAGTCATCAATTTCCGTAAAGGCTGTTACACCGGCCAGGAAGTCGTCGCTCGCATGTACTATCGGGGCAAGGCCAAAAAGCGTTTGCACCTGTTTCAAAGTGACCAGGCCGTTGCTTCGGCGGCGGTTGAACCGGCGAGTAAGTTTACGCTTCTGGCCCAGGCTGACCCCACGGCCAATGACCCGGATGGCCATTTGCTCCTGGCGGTGGTTGATTCAGACCAGGTGGATGCCGCAGTTGGCCAGCTAGAGGCGAGCAACGGCAGCGCGCTGCAGAAATTGGACTTGCCCTACGCCGCCTGAATACTGATGGGCGCCACTAGTGCGTTTCAGAGGCAGTAGTTCTGGTGAACGACTGCCAGAGTGATTCCAGTAGCGTCAGGTTGGTGTTTTCCAGCATCTGAATCAGGTCGATGCGACGTGCGATTTCGTCATCGCTCATCTCTTCCCGCTCCAGAATTTTCTTGTTCAGCCAGATCGCGTCACGAACTCCGATCAGCTTCAGGTCCGCGCCGGGATGGGCGGCAAGTTTCTGGCTGATCACCTGTCGGATCCCATACTCGGCAATGGTGTCCAGGCAGTCCTGGCGGTCAGGTTTGCCCACCGCGAACTCCACCGGAATCAGGCTGTCGCTGATCTCGGCAGCAAACTCGTTAAATTGCTGCGTACGGAATTGGTCCAGTCTGACTACTTCTCCCATGGCCTTGTCCTGTCGCTATCTGTGTTAGTGGATATAGAACAAATTTGGCGAACCTGCTGCGACTGCCTGCTAGATTCGTGGGAAGCATTGTCGCCCGATAATTTCAGAAGCGTCAACGCATTGATTTTAATAAGGATTTTTTTGCAAATTTTTCACTTACCAATTACTGATAACTGAAAACTCAAGGGCTATTTCAGATCTGAAAGGCCGAAAAATGGCCATTGGACAAGACTGAAATCGGCATATCCTGTAGGAATTTTGCCAGTCCCTCTGGCAGCCTGGTTCCGAATTCAGGCTCTGCGCCTGACCCATGGCTCGCGAGCAAATCTGGACATTGGGCATTGTGGACGATTGTGGACCGTTGAGAAGATAGCGGAATAAGAGCGGAACGAGACCTATCCAAGTCTGCGTCAAACCAGAATCGAGAGGGTTACACAGCCCCGCCAGTGCGTCGGCAGGTACAGACGCAGTTACACCAACCCCGTGCAGGCAGAGGCAGGGAGATGCTGGAAGATGCTGGAAGATGCGAGAGACCGGAAGAGTCAGGGAGAAACAGGGCCAGACGCTGCATCTTCATGGCAAGCTCAGGATAACGTTACCTGCCTGCACCCTGTCTACAGCACTGATACCTGCTTCACAGCCTGGCATCGGTGCGAGTGATCCGGTGCCTGTCTCTGCAGCTGTTGCGGCGTCAATCGTCTGATCCTGACCCGCCACCTCTTTGTGCCGCCTCTCTGTGCCGGCTGTCTATGCTGTCTACTCTTCCAGAGTAATGATATTGAATGCCTCAATCTCGCGGTTTGCGAAAATGCGATTGTCCAGGTCGCCAGTGACGTAAACCCGGTCACCTTCATCAATCTGCTGGTAGCCAACGTCATCCAGTGGGTTATAGGTCAGATAAGCGGTCTCCACTTCCAGCACGAAGGCTCCGGCGAGGGCACTGTCGGTGTGGATTGTGAAACGTGAACCGTCAGTTGCGCTGACAGTTCCGGCAATCCCGATCCAGGTGCCATCTGCTACCTGCGATGCATCCACGTCGTTGATCGACCAGACCTGATCGCCTTCCTCGTCAACAGGGTTGGCGAAATACTTGGCGCGGCGCTCGGCCACAAACACTGAGTCGGCTTCGATTGTGCGCTGTTCGTAGAAGGAATCATCGACGCGACCACGCACAGTAACTGTCTCGCCGGGATTCACCATCAATGCTTCATTGAAATTATCCCAGTCATCCATCTCCACCGTCACAATGCCGTCGCCATGGTCAAGACGAAACGAACTGCCAATACGTTCCACGACCTCACCGCCGAGAGTAATGAAAGCACCATCGCTTTTCGGCAGGTGGTTATCTGCCAGAGCGGCACCACTCATTCCCACGCTGGCAACAGCGAGCGCGGAGATCATCAGGTGGCTGAGTTGACGTCGATCGAAAATTTTCATGATTGCTCTCCTGAACCTGGCGAGTTGTCTGTCCAGACAAACCAATATTCGCCAGCCAAAGTTCCACTCTGGCAAACAGCCAACTACAGCAGGCGCTCATCAGGCGGCTTCGGGCCCTGGCCTTGCGGTGCAGCCAGGGCCGGACCATCATCACACAGCCCAGCGAGAGCGTTAGCTAGAGTCTCAAAATCGAGCTGCAATACGGAACGAACGATATAGATTCGAGAATATACTGTAGCGGCTGGGACGCCGCAGGCAATTCTTTAAAGCAAAACCCGCTGCATGCTGCGCTTTACTCACGTTTTCCAAGAGGCTAAGGTGAAAGCGTATTGTCACGGAGAATGACCATGTCCCGCACGTTGACCATGATTTCGATCATAACGTCGACCACTCTGTCAGCTGCACTGCTGTGCCTGTCCCCGGTTGCCGCACAACCGAACAACAGTGCAACAGCCACCTTCGCTGGCGGCTGCTTCTGGTGCATGGAACCCCCCTTCGATGAACTGGATGGCGTGCTTTCCACGGTCTCCGGATACGCGGGCGGCCACGTTCAGAATCCTTCCTACGATGAGGTTTCCGCCGGCGACACCGGCCACGCCGAAGTCGTGCGCGTCAGCTATAATCCCGACCGGATCAGCTATGCGCAATTACTGGACGTGTACTGGCGCAATGTCGACCCGCTGGATGCGGGCGGACAGTTCTGTGACCGTGGCGATCAATATCGCAGTGAGATATTTGCAGAAAACGACAGTCAGATGCGCCTGGCTAAAGAATCTCGCCGCGAGCTGGCGAATTCCGAACGACCGGCCGGTGAGATCGCTACAGAAATTTCCCGGCTCGACAGCTTCTTTCCTGCCGAGGAGTACCATCAGGATTACTACCAGAAGAATCCAATTCGCTATCGAGTCTACAAATTCTCTTGTGGACGCGAAGCGAGGCTCGAGGAAATCTGGGAAGAATAAAAACCACATTCAATGCCAGAATTAACGCAAAGCTCAGGCAGGCATGTGGATAAATAGATCAGTAAAACCGGGATTGTCTTTATTCGCTGGTGTTTTGCTGTTGCCTGGGGTTTCGTCAAGCTTTACTTCACACCCTCCGCACGCCAACTCGAACGCTGCGGTGGTTGCTGACTTTGAGCAGGGCCGACTTTGATCACTACTGCTTCCTGCCCTCATCATCCTTGATCTGCTTCAGGCTGCGTCCGGTGACGACGCTTGTGGTTTCTGTGCTTACCGGGTTACGGCGCGCATCTGCGTGTTCATCCCGGATCTTGGTCAGTAACCAGTTGCCTTTCATAGACCCCTTATCTGAACGAATAAGCGCATAGCCGCCGCTGAGTTTTTTGCCGTGCACAAAGAACTCCAGCTTGCCGCGGGCCCAGGCTTTGTGAAGACTCAAAGGCTCTCCATTGGCGTCAACATTGATATTGTTGATGTGGCCACGATCCCAGATCAGCACGGTGCCGGCACCGTACTCGCCCGCAGGTATGACCCCCTCAAAATCAGCATAGGACAAGGGGTGGTCCTCTGTCGGGATGGCCAGACGCTGGTCGGATGGATCCGTACTGGGGCCTTTGGGCACCGCCCAGGATTTGAGAGTCTCGTCTATTTCCAGGCGCAGGTCATAATGCAAACTGCTGGCGTCATGTTTCTGGATAACGAACAGCGGTCCCTGTTGGCCTTGATCGCGGCTCATACTTCGGCTGCGGGCGTCAGGCTCACCAGTCTTGTCAAAATTACGTTTGTGCTTATAGTCCGCCAGATCGTCAGACATGAGTTCCCGTGATTGTCAGCCAGTGGCATTAAACCAGTCTTCGGTACCACCAGCGTAGTCATAGACCCGGGTAAATCCGGACTTGTCCAGCGCATCTGCCGCCCTGGATGAAGCGTCACAGTCGAAATTGGCGCAATAGACCACGACCTTGCGCTGCTTGTCTCCAGCCACGTCGGCAACCTTCTGACTAAAACTGCTGTCATCGACCGGAACATTGATCGAGGTGCGGATGTGCTTTTCCAGAAATTTTTCCTGCGGTAGCACATTAATGAGAACAAAGTCCTCATGATTGACCTCATTCATCTGCTTGAGTTCTTCGCGACTCAGGGATTGCATTGCTGCCTCCGCAGTAAATGACTTTGCGGCTAACTAACGCGTAACGCTCAAATGAGTTCAGTTTTTCGCGGCCTGCTCTCCTGCCCCGGCCACCCAGTCCTCGGCCTGCTTATCCTCGCGCGAGGAAAAATTGCGGACCTCGGCATTGAGAAAGGGCCCGGCAATACGCTGTGCCGCCGTCCCCAGGGCACCGTCGGTGACCAGCGCCACTCGCCGTACCTGGTCATGGTGTTCCCTCACAAAGCGAAAATGTTGCAGCATGGCATCGAGATCCTCCCAGCCGGGAAAATGCCCGGTCTTGATCATCACCCCGTGTAAGGCACCATGGCGCTCGTGCCAGGAATCAATCAATAGCTCGAGACGTTCAAAATCTTCTTTTTCCAGGGAAGTTTCGGGGAATATCTTGATAATCCCCTTGTCCTCAATCAGTTCAGCATCTATCACCTGACACCTCCTGTCGTTGGCCGGGATCTGGACACTGGGCCAACTCTCCAGCCATGGAGGAAGTTCCTGAATAAAGATCTGTTGACCGGTATGGGAAAACCACGGCCCGGTGCAATGTTGCTGGTTGCAGGGTCATCCTGTGACAGCAATTTGTGGGCCTGGGTGTGGGTGTGGGTGTGGGTGTAGATGTAGGTGCAGCCACGCTTGCAGAATGACTGCCGCGGAATCTGGTGGGGATAGGGAAATTGACAGAGGGATTTGGGAAATGGTGCCCCGGGCAGGATTGATTCTGAATTGGGCTTAGCCCAATTCTTCACACCTCCGGTGCCGCGCTGGCGCGCGGTCCTGCGCGCCTGCGGCGCTGGTCGAACCGGCAGCTTCTGCTTGACTGCCCGAGTTACCATTTCACAAATCCCTCTGCGAGGGATTTGGGAAATGGTGCCCCGGGCAGGATTGATTCTGAATTGGGCTTAGCCCAATTCTTCACACCTCCGGTGCCGCGCTGGCGCGCGGTCCTGCGCGCCTGCGGCGCTGGTCGAACCGGCAGCTTCTGCTTGACTGCCCGAGTTACCATTTCACAAATCCCTCTGCGAGGGATTTGGGAAATGGTGCCCCGGGCAGGATTGATTCTGAATTGGGCTAAGCCCAATTCTTCACACCTTCGGTGCCGCGCTGGCGCGCGGTCCTGCGCGCCTGCGGCGCTGGTCGAACCGGCAGCTTCTGCTTGACTGCCCGAGTTACCATTTCCCAAATCCCTCGCAGAGGGATTTGGGAAATGGTGCCCCGGGCAGGATTGATTCTGAATTGGGCTAAGCCCAATTCTTCACACCTTCGGTGCCGCGCTGGCGCGCGGTCCTGCGCGCCTGCGGCGCTGGTCGAACCGGCAGCTTCTGCTTGACTGCCCGAGTTACCATTTCCCAAATCCCTCTGCGAGGGATTTGGGAAATGGTGCCCCGGGCAGGATTCGAACCTGCGACCTGCCCCTTAGGAGGGGGCCGCGCTATCCAGCTGTGCCACCGGGGCAACGCACGTAAAGTATAACACCGTGCCTTATTCTTTCGGCAGTTCGTTTGGTCGGTGCAACAGCCTTTTTTTAGTGTCTGGCCCAAACTGCGAAGATCTGATTATTTACTTGGCGCCTATGGCCGCGCTATCCAGCTGAGCCACCGGGGCGACGCGCGCCAAGTATAACCTGTTGCGATTTCTTGCGGCGACCCTTGCTGCGGATTTGTGCTAGTTTCCTGTTTCGTCGCCGTCATAGCCAACATCCCCATGTCAGAACTCTTCTTCACTTGTCTTGAATTCGAACAGTTAAGCAATGCCGAGCTGTACGATCTGCTGCGGCTGCGTTCTGCGGTGTTTGTGGTAGAGCAGGATTGTGTGTTTCTGGACACCGACGGACTGGACGCCCAGTCCATGCATTTGCTGGGCAAAGTGGACGGTGAGCTGGTGGCCTATGCCCGGCTGCTACCCGGTCGGCTCAAGTATGAGGGTGTTTCCATCGGTCGCGTGGTGACCAGTACTGCGGTGCGGCGCTCTGGTCATGGTCGCCAGTTGATGGCCGAAGCCGTGGCTCGCTGTCGACAGCTGTGGCCCGACCAGCCAATCATCATTTCTGCTCAGCAGTATCTGGAAAAGTTTTACCAGGGATTTGGTTTCAAGACCGTCTCTGACCCCTATCTCGAGGACGACATCTACCACCTGGAGATGCACCTGACCCCGGGACAGGAGTAACTGCCGTCTCTCACCCGGAAGCCATCTTGTGCTTGCAGTGCCGGGTTACGCTTAGGAACCTTGTTATTAATTCAGAGGGTCCTTAACTTCTCGAGCTGACCTGAAATGACCACCAGTGGTCGGGCCGTTCGGGAATCGTTTCCAGCGCGGTACCGCGCATACCCGCCAGTTTCTCGGCGCGTGCCCGCCAGGCGCGCTGCAAATCCTGGTCGCTGGTTAGTCGGCTGAGGGTAACCGGATATACCGTGCCATCAAGACGAATGCGCGCGGCAGGATTTTCCAGGGCCGCGCTGGACCAGCGCTTGCCATCGCACTGTGAACAGCTCAGAAACAGCTCGCCGCTGCTACCGGCCATGCAGTTCAAATTGATGGAATGGGGCAGCAAACCGGCGCGGGTTTCGATCTGACACAGCTCTACCCGATTGGCAAAGCGCCAGTCGGAGACCGCCTCATCAGCTTCGGTACCGCTCAGATAGCCACCGGGAATCCGCTCACAGGGGCAGGTGTAAAACCACACTGCGCCTGCGCCAACTGCAAGCACTGCCAGCACAGCCACGGTCCACAGGAGCGCGCCGCCGCTGACGCTGCGCGCCGGGCCTGACTGCGCTGTCGATGGTTCAAGTTGATTGTTTAGCATGCATCCTCCAGGATTTATTGTCTGTTTTTTCCCTTCCGACCATTGTCCATAACACTGGCTTACGCCAGCCAGGAAAATTAATACCTTCGCTTGCAAATTTACCCGCTGTCTCATGCTCCCGACAAGCGAGCCCGGGTAGCGTCAAACAAGGCCAGGGTTTCCGGATCCTGCTGGGGAACCAGCCGAGTCACGACTACTATCGCAATGGCGGCTGCAACAAAGCCCGGGATAATCTCGTACAGGTCGAATATGCCACCCTGCAGATTGGACCAGACCACTACGGTTACGGCACCGACCAGCATCCCGGCCATCGCTGCCGGTGCTGACATCTTGCGCCACAGCAAAGAAAAAAGAATGACTGGTCCAAATGCGGCGCCAAAGCCGGCCCAGGCATAGCTCACCAGCTCCAGAACCCGACTCTGCGGGTCCCTTGCCACCACCAGCGCGATCAGGGCGATCGCCATCACCGCCAGCCGTGACACCAGCAACAGTTCACTGGCAGAAGCCTGGGGTCTGACAAACACCCGATAGAAATCCTCGCTGATAACGCTGGAAGACACCAGTAGCTGGGAATCAATGGTGGACATAATGGCCGACAGGATCGCTGCGGTGATTACGCCCGCCACCCAGGGATTGAACAGACTCTGGCTGAGTTCAATAAACACCGTCTCGGCATTGTCCAGAGGCTGACCGGCAAAAAACACAATACCGGCCAGGCCAGTAGTGACCGAACCGATCAACACCACTACCATCCAGCTCATGGCGACCCGGCGCGCCGGGTACAGGCGCTGCTCTGACTCTACCGCCATAAACCGGGCCAGAATATGTGGCTGTCCCATATAACCAAGCCCCCAGGCTAACAGCGACAGCAGGCCCAGGGTTGTCATACCTTCAAGCAGCCGAATGTTACTGCCATCGATGCTGGCCAGCTCTTGCCACATGGCTCCCGGGCCACCAGCATTGATAATCACAATAGCTGGCGCCAGCATCAGTGCCAGCAGCATCAGGCCGGCCTGGATAGCATCGGTCCACGACACCGCCAGAAAGCCACCAAAAAACGTGTAGGACACGATGATGAAGGCACCGGTGTAAAGCGCGACGTTGTAACTCATGCCAAAACTGTTGGCGAACAGGATCGCGCCGCCAACCAGTCCTGAAGCCGTGTAGAAGGTAAAAAACAGTAATATCACCAGCGCCGAGATCAGCCGCAGGATTCGACTGTGGTCGCGAAACCGGTTCTCAAAATAGTCAGGAAGCGTCAGGGAATTGCTCGCCATCTCGCTGTACACCCGCATCGGCCGCGCTACTACCCACCAGTTAAAGAATGCGCCCAGTACCAGACCAATACCAATCCAGACTTCACTGACACCGCTCAGATAGATAGCGCCAGGTAGCCCCAATAAAAGCCAGCCACTCATGTCAGAAGCGCCCACGCTAAGCGCGGTCACTACCGGTCCCAGCTTGCGACCACCGAGAATATAGTCGCCCAGATCATGGGTACGCTGATAAGCGCGCACTCCCAGGTACAGTATCAGCAGCAGGTAGGTGACGAACGTAATGAGCAGGGGGGCTTCGAAACCCATGGATAGGCATCCTCGGCAAAAGCCGTAAAGCTACAGCAAGACCTGCGTCACTGGCAAAAGATCGACAGTCTGCCCGGTAACCGCCGCTCAGCGGAAAATTTAGTAAAGCAAATAATATACTAAGGATCGAGATATGCCCCCGTCACGTTCTGCCGGGAACTGTTACCCGCCTGCGCTTGCGGCTCTGATCGCGGACTTGTTTGTAGCGCCCATCTGTTATCGCGCCCATCTGTAAGCTGCGGTCGCACCGGGCAGGATGGGGTTCGGTAGTTTGCAGGCTTGATACCCCTTCGATCGAAAGGGTAAAGAATGCTTCGCTGGCGCGGCTGTCACTGCACCAGCGGCTGTGGGGTGACAGGGTTTCCGACCCGCCAGTTAAGGCCGGCGCTAAGCCGGCGGGGTGGGAACCCTGCCGCGCCGCAGCCGCGCTCGAGGTCACTGAGGATAAGGGCCGACATACCATCAATCGGTCTTCTCATTAGTCTTTACTATCGGTCTTCCCAAGGGATCTACGAAAAACCAAAAATCCGGTATTTAAAAAAGTAAATACTTTCTATAATGGCCGATAACCAGTTTAATCCTGACCATGGCCAAGCCTCGCAATGGAACTCGCCAATAGCCAGCAAGACATCCTGCAGCGCCTGAAGACGCGTGGCCCACAGTCTGTGAAGATACTGGCCAGCCAGCTTGGTATGACCACCATGGGAGTGCGCCAGCATCTCGCGGAGCTGCGCAAACGGGGATTGGTGGACCAGACTCAGGAAACCCGCCAGACTCGCGGGCGACCGGTGCATTTGTGGAAGCTTACCGGTGCTGGACACCGCCAGTTCCCCGATGGCCACGCCCAGGTCACCCTGGAGCTCATTGAGACCCTGCGTGTCGAGCTGGGACCTACCCGGCTTGATCGCCTCATCGACGCCCGCAGCCAGCGCCTGCAGGTGCACTATGAGCGGGCTCTGGACGCCAGCGGGCCAACCCTGGAGGATCGGGTAACGGCCCTGACAGCGCTGCGCAACGAGGAAGGTTTCATGGCCGAGGTGCGCCTGTTACCCGATGGCTGGCTGCTGATTGAGAACCACTGTCCGGTTTGTGCGGCCGCCAAACTCTGCCAGCAGTTCTGCCGTTCCGAGTTGGACATGTTCCGTTCGCTGCTGGCCAACTATGCCGACGTTGAACGGGTGGATCATCTGTTCGCCGGGGCCAGACGCTGTGCCTACAAGATCATCCCCAATCAGCCATAAGCAAATCACGGCCAGG
Source organism: uncultured Pseudohongiella sp. (assembly GCA_965212375.1). Classification (GTDB taxonomy): domain Bacteria; phylum Pseudomonadota; class Gammaproteobacteria; order Pseudomonadales; family Pseudohongiellaceae; genus UBA9145. Next base: position 1,968,240 of record OZ243108.1, read on the forward strand.
AACTGATACCATTAACACCTTGATTTTACTGATTACAAGTCATCAGCCTGATCATTAACACCACGCCAGGCGAATCTCGCCACGCAGGTGTTCGTAGACTTGTCGTCTGACCCATTATCCGGCTCTGCCCGAAGGCCCCCGATGTCGCGAAAGATTCTCGTATCCGCCCTGCTGCTGGTGATTGCCGCCGCCGGTCTGGCTCCATGGTGGGTCGGCGGTGAAGTGCGCACCGCCCTGCTGGACAATATGCTGTACCTCATGCCAGATGACCTGCGTCGGGAAATTGCAGTCACCGAACTGGACTACCAGCGCGGCTGGTTCAGCAGTCACGCACGCTATCAGATCGCGCGCAGCGCGCCAGCATCTGGCGCCGACGCGCCGCTGGACGCGCCGCTGTTAGTTGAACTGAATATCACTCACGGCCCATGGCTGCGCGGGCCAGGTGGGCGCTTTCCCGGCCTGGCTGCGATTCGCGTGCAGCCTCGCCTGCAGGATCCAGCAATCCAGGACGCCCTGCGGGACTTGTCCATCAGTTTGCCGGAGCTCATTGCTGACCTTCGGGTCGGCCTCGATCAACGCATGGACCTGTCGCTGGCGATGGCCCCGCTGGAAATCAGTGAGGCCACCGGTGAGCTTCGATTCGCCGGACTGGAAGGCTACCTGATTGCCAATGCCGATTTATCAGCCGAGGGATTCATCAACGTTGGGCAGATCACTGCCTCGGGTGCGGGCAGCAGTTTTGTTATGGAAGGTCTTGAAATCGAAACCCAGACCCAGCAGATCAACGACCTGTTCGCGCCCAGCTTCGCCATGCTTGCGGTACCGGCGATTCGCAGTAATCAGGTAAATGGCTTTAGCGCTAACAATATCCAGGCCAGCACGCGACTAAGTACGACACCTGGCGCGAGTGATCAGCAGGGGGATTCACCCAATGAGCTACTCAATATAGAACAGCACATCACGATTGCTGAACTGCAAAGCAGCCTGCCGCTGCAATCCCTTGACTGGCTGCTGGAGATTCGCCAGGTCCCGGTCAGCGTGCTGCGCACCTATTCCAGTATGGCGACAGACCTGCAGGAACAGCTCAATCGCAACGGCGGGACTTTCGATGCCGAGGTCAATGCCCTGGCCCAGCGACTGGGGCTGGAATTGCTGCACAGCCCGCTGCGTATCAACAACCAGACCGGCTTTGGCGCCTACCAGGGCGACCATCAATTCAGCCTGGCACTGGATTACCAGGGTATGCCGGACCTGACCAGCATTGCCAGCCTCAACCTGCAGACGCTGATTGCTGCGCTGACGGTGAATTTTGATCTCGATCTGGACCTGCAGGCAGTCCTGGGCAGTCCATTCGCCGGGATGATTGATACCTATGTCCAGGAAGGCTACATCGTGGTTGACAGCGGCCGCGTGCGCCTGCAAGGTTCGCTCGCTAACAGCCAGCTCCAGCTTAACGGCGAAACCATTCCAATTGAGCAGTTCTTCTGACCATGACCTCCACCAGCACACACAGCCAGCCGGCAACAGCACTGCGCCCTGCACGCCACGGCCACAGCGTCAATAAAATATACTCTTATCCCAAGTACTGGGCCGAGTGTTTCGGACCAGCACCGTTTCTGCCCATGTCCCGGGAAGAGATGGATATGCTCGGCTGGGACAGCTGCGACATTATCATCGTCACCGCAGACGCCTACGTTGACCATCCAAGTTTCGGTATGGCGGTGGTGGGCAGACTGTTGGAAGCCCAGGGATTTCGCGTCGGTATCATTGCCCAGCCGCAATGGGACAGCGCCGAGCCGTTCAAGGTCCTGGGTAAACCGAATCTGTTCTTCGGGGTGACCGGCGGCAACATGGATTCGCTGATCAATCGCTATACCGCTGACCTGCGGATTCGCAGCGATGATGCCTACACGCCTGACGCCGAGCCCGGCAAGCGACCCGACCGCTCGGTTATCGTTTATAGCCAGCGCTGCCGCGAGGCCTATTACGACACGCCAATTATAATCGGTGGTATCGAGGCCAGCCTGCGGCGCATTGCCCAGTATGATTACTGGAGCGACAAGGTCAGGCGCTCGATTCTGGTGGATGCCAATGCCGACATGCTGCTATTCGGCAATGCCGAACGGGCCCTGGCCGAACTGGCCCATGAAATCGCCGCCGGCAAATCACCCGCTGACTGCTGGGATCTGCGCGGCAGCACCCTGCTGCGCGACGCCATGCCGCAAGGCTGGACGGAAATCGATTCCACCCGTATCGACTGGCCGTCGAAAATCGACAATATTGCCAATCCCTACGAGTTTCACAACACCTCGCCTGCCGGCAACGCCTTTCCCGAGGCAACCGATTCAGGCGCTGCTGACGACCAAGACCAGACCCAGGCGGTGCGTATCATTCCGCTGCCGCTGCAGCGCAAGACGGAATTCGACCAGGAAACCAGCTATATCCGCCTGCCGGCGTTTCACAAGGTAGTCAACGACCCCGCCCTGTATGCCCACGCCTCCCGGGTATTGCACCAGGAGGCCAATCCCTATAACGGCAAGGTGCTGGTACAACGCCACGGCACCCAGGAAGTCTGGGTAAACCCGCCGCCGATTCCGCTGGAAACTGACGAAATGGACTGGGTGTTTGATCTGCCCTATCAGCGCAAGCCCCACCCGTCTTACGGACAGGCTCGCATCCCGGCCTACGACATGATCAAGACCTCGGTAAACATAATGCGCGGCTGCTTCGGCGGCTGTACCTTTTGTTCAATAACAGAGCATGAGGGACGCATTATCCAGAGCCGCTCCGAAGACTCCATTATTCGGGAAATCGAAAAGATTCGCGATCAGGTGCCCGGATTCACCGGCACTATTTCCGATCTCGGCGGACCGACCGCGAATATGTACAAGCTGAACTGCAAATCACAGGAAATCCAGAAGTCCTGCAAGCGCTTGTCCTGCGTGTACCCGAATATCTGCAAGCACCTGAATACCGATCACAGCCCAACCACGCAGCTATACCGGCGGGCACGCGCCGTGCCGGGTGTGAAGCGGGTGGCAGTTGCCTCGGGACTGCGCTACGACCTGGCATTGAGAGACCCGGAATATATCGAGGAACTGGTGACCCATCACGTTGGCGGCTACCTGAAGATTGCCCCGGAGCACAGTGAAGACAAGACGCTGGGCAAAATGATGAAGCCCGGTATTTCCGCTTACGACGACTTCAAGAAACTGTTCGACAAATTTTCCAAAAAAGCGGGCAAGAAACAGTACCTTATCCCGTACTTTATCGCCGCCCATCCTGGCTGTGACGATGAGGACATGCTGAACCTCAGCCTGTGGCTGAAGCAACACAATTTCAAGCCGGACCAGGTACAGACCTTTTATCCATCACCCATGGCGCTGGCCACGGCCATGTACTATTCCGAGCGCAATCCCCTCGAGAAAGTGCGTTACAAGAGTGACCGTCTGAGTGTCTGTAAAGACCTGGATCAGCGCCGTCTGCAAAAGGCATTCCTGCGCTACCACGATGAGAAAAACTGGCCACTCCTGCGCGAGGCCTTGCAGAGAATGGGCCGCCAGGACCTGATTGGTTCGGGAGAACACTGCCTGATTCCGGCTGTCAACGGCAAGCCGCGAGCTGCCGGTCCCGGAACGAAAAGACGGGCTACCGGAAAGAACCGCGCAAAAGCCGGTCGGCGGCGACACTAGAGATGCCAGGGGCGCCAGCGACGCTCTGATTAATCAGAGCGTCCCTAAACCTGCACGTCCAGATTCACTTCTTCGATGATCCGCCAGGCATTATTCTCCCTGACCAACACCAGCTTTTTCAGGGTGCGGTCCTGATACGAACCGGATTTATAGGCCAGCCAGAATTGCACCTCAAAGCCCTGCGCCATCTCTTCCACCACCTGAAAGTCCGTCAACTCCAGCTCAATCCATTCGGCATTGCCGATCACCCGCTGGCGATTGCTGCGCCACTCGCCAACCGAGCCCTGATAACGCGGCTGAAACTGCGAATGGTAGCGCTGGAAGTAGCCTTCCAGGTCTTGTGACTGCCAGTCCTCCAGCCAGGCATCAACTGCCCCGCGCAGAGCTATCTCGCTGCCGGCGTCCACTGGTTCTGCCGGCGATGAACTGGCTACTTCAACCGGCCCGGTCGAGCGTGCGGCTTGCTGCGCAGCATTGCTGCTCACCGCGTTCTGCACACTCGTCACGGCACTGACATCCGTGGCCGGTGGCACAACCGGCATTGTGGCTGACGCTTCAGCCTGAACCCTGGCCGACGCTTGATCGCTGCTGGATTGCGCGCCAACCGAATCCGTTACTGCGTCTGCGCCGCTGTCTGAATCAGGAGTGGGCCTCAGATCCTCAAAGCTCGGCAACGCAAACTGATCGGCACTAATGCCCCGCTCCGCGGCAGTTACCAGAACCAGATCCGAGTCCGTTGCTGCCTGGGCCGCAGCCCGGGCAGCCTGTTGCGCCTGCGCGATGGCCGCCAGTAGTTCCGCCCGGTCATCATCCAGTTCAACCGTGCCAGCACTGGAATCCGTGACTACCGGGGTGGGAGCCACCGCCTCCAGCTGGCTGGCGTCCTCAACAGCGCCAGAAACGCTGGCCTCATTAGCCGTTGTCGCTGCTGCTTCTGTCTGGGCAGCTTCGGCAACTGTTTCAGATTGCGGTTCAGGTTCTGGCAACTCGGAAAAAGGTGAGGACTCAGGGCTGACAGCGAGCACCTCGGCGCTGGACTGATCACCCGCTTGCTGATTCAGCTGCTGATACACAAAGGCCAGTGACGCAATTACGATTACCGCCGCCACCGGTATCATCCCGGGCCGGGCAGATTCTGCACCCAGCTTAAAACTCGGCAGTACCTGCTCACCTGCAGAATTCTTGATCAGCTGGTCAATATCATGGCGGGTCAGCGGTGTGTTGCGCGGCGCACCAGACAAATTGCCGACCAGTTCTCTGGCCAGGTTACCGGCGGGACCGGGATATCCTTTGCACAGCTTGTACAGCAGGTGCATGGCATCATCGCTAAAACCAAGACCGTGGATTCCGGTCTCAGCTGCAAAGGCCTGCAGAAAGGCTTCCAGCTCGGCTACCGACATGGGTTGCAGAACAAACGGCTGGCTGGCAGCGGCTTGCAACTCAGCTAACTCTGCCTTGCCTTTGATCCGCTCCAGTAATGCAGATTCGCCGCTCAGCACCACCGAACATGCCCGGTCGCCGCGGGTCCGCACCTGGGCCAGACGATCGATTTCCAGGAGCGTTGCCTCAGTGAGCAGATGGGCATCGTCAATGATCAGGACTATGGGCTGGCCACTGGCGTGACTGGCTTCTTCGATGAGAGCGGCCGGGTTACCCTGGGCAGGTAACTCCAGTTGCCGGGCCAGGGCCATACGCAACAGCTCCGGGGACTCGACGCCACTGGCAAGATGCAGTACCCGCAGCTGTTTGCGGCGCAAAAACTGACTGAGCTTTTCGCATAGCGCACTCTTGCCGGAGCCTTCGAGTCCAAGAAAAAACTGCACGGAGGGTGTGTCGTTCACCGCCTGATGCAGTCCCTGCAGCAGCCGCAAATAGCTGCCGCCGGAAAAATAGAATGCCTGTTTAGCCATCATGATCCGAGGATAGAGACAGCGCCTGGAGATTTCCAGCCCGCTGTATATTGCGCCGGTCTCGCTAGCGGCCAGAACCGCTATCAATGCGCTGCTCAATATGGGTAAGAATACCGCGTAAAATATTCATTTCCATGTCGTCTATGCGAATACGGCCATAGAGTCGGCGCAGGCGCTGCATCAATTGCCGGGGGTTATCCGGATCGTGAAAATCCACGGTCACCAGCAATCGTTCCAGGTGCGCATAAAAATGTTCCACCTGTTCGGCGCTGGCCAGGGGCTGGTCCCAGTGGTCGCTTTCCTGACCGGGCTGGCCGGCCAGCGCAGCCAGGTGAGCCTTGTAAAGCTCATAGCCCAGTACCATGACTGCCGCGCCCAGGTTCAGTGAACTGTAGTCCGGATTTGCGGGAATCTGCACATGGAAATGGCACTGCTGCAGTTCCTCATTATTCAGTCCCGACGCCTCGCGACCAAACACCAGGGCAACCGGATGCTGAGCGCTTTCCGCTACCAGCTTGCTGGCGCTGGCCTCGGGCGTGAGCATCGGCCAGGGAATACTTCGCGATCTGGCGCTGGTACCGATGATCAAGCCACAGTCAGCGACTGCTTCCTGCAGGCTACCCACGACTTCTGCCTTATCCAGCAAATCGACCGCACCCGCGGCTCGACCCACGGCCACCCCGCTGGGGAACTCATCGGGATTGACCAGCACCAGACGACTCAGCGCCATATTTTTCATCGCCCGCGCGGCGGCGCCGATATTGCCCGGATGCGAGGTGTTCACCAGCACGATTTTAATCCTGTCTGACCAGCTCTGGTCGCTTTCTGCCTCGCTCATTGTGCTCTCGCTTGCTCGCTCATGTCTTAATCCGCCTGCTGTGCGCTGGTGGTGATCCGCTTGTTGCCAATGTTTAATCTCGCTACCTGGAACGCAGTGCTTGCGGCATGGAGCGCGGATTATAGCAGCCAATTGCCATACCGGGACGCGCTGGTCACTGTACCGTCTGCCTCGGGATACTGTTATCATGCGCCGCCTCGGTCGGCGCCTGATGGCGACCCGACTTGCTCTTTTCAGCGCCAGAACCGTTCCAAAGGAAACCAACAGCATGCATGCGATGGTTAATATCGCCCTGCGCGCGGCGCGTGATGCCGCCAGCGCCGTGGGCCACAGCAGCGACCGCCTCGACCGGGTTGATATTGTCACCGACGCCGATGGGGTCTTTACCACCTCCATGGACGAGGCTGCAGACAAGACGCTGCTTTATCACCTGGGCAAGACTTACCCCGATCACCGCATTCTATCCCGCGTGTCCGGAGAATCCGGCGGCGATGATCCGGATACCCTGTGGTTGATTGACCCGCTACTGGGCAGCCGCAATTTCGTCACCGGCTACAGTCAATACGCGGTGTCCCTGGCCTGTCAGATCAAGGGCAAGCTTGAGCACGCGGTGGTTGTCGACCCGGTCAGTCGCGACGAGTTCACTACCAGCCGCGGCAGCGGTGCGCAACTCAATACCCGGCGCATTCGGGTCAGCGCCCAGAACGATCTGCATAAGGCCCTGATCGGTCTCGATATCGACGGCCTCAGTACCGATCGCGCCATCGCCTGGCAACGCGAACTTGGCAATGCCCATGCCCGTATCCGCGTTAGCGGATCGCCTGCGCTGGACCTGCTGGCGGTCGCTGCGGGTCGCCTGCAGGGTGGTTGTTGCGCCGGTTTTGAGCTAACGTCTATGGCGGCGGCTGTGTTATTGCTGCAGGAATCCGGTGGCTACATTGCCTCGGAAACCGGGAGCCCGGACATCAAATCCGCCAGTGAACTGATTTTCGGCAACCAGAAAATTTTCCGCGACCTGGTCAAATTGCGTCGTTAGGGTCAGCCCCACGAACAATCACGTGGTGCTACTTGATGACATCATCACCGACCCCATGCGGCTGGAACGTTAAAGGCATTCATGGCTGCGAAGTCGGCAAGCCCACATAATCTGGTCGAAGGCTCGATTCGCGAGTCCTTGATTCGCATGACCCTGCCGATGATGGTGGGCATGCTGATGCTGTTCACCTTTAGCCTGGTGGACACCTGGTTTATCAGCTTTCTCGGTACTGAAGCACTCTCTGCAATCGGCTTCACCTTCCCGGTCACGTTTACCGTCATGAGTCTGGCTATCGGACTCGGTATTGGCGCCTCAGCGGTGGTGGGCAAGTGTCTGGGCAGCGCCCAGCATGAAAAAGCCAGAGAAGCCGCAACGGTCATCAATTACATTTCCCTCACCCTGGGCATTGTCACGGCACTGTTACTGTACGTGTTCATGGACCGGATCTTTCTGGCCATGGGTGCCAGCGCGGTACTGGAAACCATCAATCAGTATATGGTCATCTGGCTGCCGGGTAGCGTGCTGGTAGTCTGTATGATGACCGCCAACAGCGTACTGCGCGCCTGCGGCGACACCAAAACGCCGAGCATCGTGATGGCCGGGGCCGGATTGGTAAACGCCCTGCTGGACCCACTGCTGATTTTTGGAGCCGGACCACTGCCGGCGCTGGGCATTGCCGGTGCCGCATGGGCAACCGTCATAGCCTGGTCCAGCGCCTTTGTTTTCCTGACCTACGAATTAGTGGTGCGCCGCGAAATGGTGAGCCGGGTCATGCCCTCGCGCGCGATAATGAAAGCGTCCGGCCGGGATATGTTGCGGATCGGCATCCCCGCCGCCGGTGCCAATATGATGACTCCCTTGGCAATGGGCATCATGACCGCCATCGTCGCCGGCTTTGGAGAAACCGCAGTAGCCGCCTTCGGTGTCGGCGCCCGCCTGGAACCCATAGCGACGCTATTGGTACTGGCCATGTCGTCTTCGCTGCCGCCGGTAGTGAGCCAGAATTTTGGTGCCAATCGACTGGACCGCGTGGCAGAAGCCTATCGGCTTTCCATTCGCTTTATTCTAATCTGGCAGTTAGGGATCTATCTGGTGTTGGCAGTGGGTGCCAGCCTTATCGCCACCCTGTTCTCCGATGATCCGCAAGTGATGAGCACCATTCGCCTGTTTCTCTGGATCATGCCTTTGGGCTACGGCTTGCAGGGCATCATCATTCTCACCAATTCGTCGCTGAATGCCCTGCATCAACCACTGGCAGCACTGTATCTGAGTGTCGCGCGGTTTTTTCTGTTCTATGTGCCACTGGCCTGGCTGGGTAGCGAGTTGTATGGGCTGGCGGGATTTTTTGCGGGGGCGGTAACCGGTAACCTGCTAATGGCGCTGGTTTCCTGGCAGCGCTTCAAACGCACGCTGGCTGAACAACGCAGCAGCATGGCCGCCGCGATGGTCACAGAGTAGAAGCGCTACCGGTCCGGGCCGGCAGCGCGGGTTCCGATCAAGCTTGCCTGGTTAATCGACAAGAGTTAATCGGCAAGAATTACTCGGCAAGCTAGCTGCGAAACAGATTACGTACGCCTTCCAGCAACCCAGCCTTGGGCTTCTGGGCAGCAACCTGCTCAATGGGGACTTCCGGGGCACTGTTGTCCGCCGGCGCCTCAGCTACTGCTACGGCCTCGCCCATTGGTTTTTCTGCAGCCTGTTTTTCCGCGGCCTGCAATTCTGCCGCTTCCTCGTCGCTCACCAGGCTAAAGCTCTTGTCGTCCACAGAAGCGTGGGCTGGCTCGGCAGCCTGCTCCTCATCATCGGAATAGGTCAGGCGATTGTTGCTTTCCTGGAAGGCCAGCATTTCGAGGCAGATCTCGTTGTACTGTTCCGCGGTCAGCAACTCGGGCTGCTCCTTCATGTTCAGGGTGAACTGGCGATCATTGGCCGCTGACAGGTAGTGCAGATTTTTCTTGGTGGTCAGCAGCAAACCTTCTTTCTTAGCCGTTTCATAAAGCGGCGTACCGCGCAGCGGAATATACGGGAAGAAGAAAAAGTGCTCCGGAGAAATAGTCTTGTTCAACTCCAGGGTCTGGCGCATGTTCTCCGCCGTCTCCAGTGGCATGCCGACAATGTTGAAGGTCAGACGGTTAATGCCGGCTTTTTTACAGTTAACCGCAGCATCAATCACCTGCTGGTTGGTCATTTTTCGACCCAGCATCTTGGTGCGGTATTCTTCATCGCCGCTCTCGATACCAAACCAGATAGTGTGACACCCGGCCTCTGCTGCCGTGCGGCAAAAGTCTTCGTTCATCACCTCAACCCGTGAGTTGATGGAGAACGGCAGGCGAATACGCTCTTTGTAGATCTCGAAAAAGGCGCGCACGAATTTCAGGTTGGACAGGAACAGCTCGTCCCAGAACTCGAAGTAGCCCACATTATATTTGTCACGCAGGCGCTCCAACTCGGTCACCATGTCTTCCGGGTCGTACTTGCGCAGAAACGTCTTCTTGGTTTTCCAGCCTTCAAGCAAGGGTGTATTACAGCAGTATGTACAGCGATAGGGGCAGCCGCGGCCGGTCATTACCGGCAGCACCAGCTTGCCCTTGGGGCCAAAGATGGAAGAATTGACGTCCTTGAAGCCATCTTCCTTGGCGAATATCTCATAGTCCGGGAACGGCAGCGAAGCCAACTCGCCGATCTGGTGCGGTTCGGTCTTGAACACCTCACCATCGATCAGCTTTTCCCACAGGCCATCGGCGGGGCCATCCTTGCTGCCCTTGAGGTGCTGCACGACATTGGCGATGGCATATTCACCATCGCCTACACAAATGTAGTCGACGTTGGGATTCTCGATGGTCTGATCCTGGGACAGCATCGCCTGGTAGCCACCGATAACGACGGGCAGGTCGGGCATCAGCTTTTTGATTTCTTCGAAATACGGCTCCATGGGATACCAGTGCGGACTCATCACCGAGAACGCGATGACATCGGCGTCCAGCTCCTCGATCATGCGGGCGTAGTTTTCTGGCGAGTATTTCTCGGCATCGCGCAGAATCAACACCGGCTCCAGCAGGCATTCCACCCAGGGGAAATCGCGCTTCAGGTAAGCCGCCATGCTGGCAATGGGCATGGCAATCTCGTTGCCATCCGGGGAATAGAAGGAAAAGACCAGTCGCAGTTTGTCGCGTTTGACCGAGCCGAACCAGCGGGATTTGTCTTGCGGATAGGCGGGCCGTTCACTGGCGACGGCAATAACATCTGCCTTGGAATTCATGAAGCTGTCCTTGGAGTAACCCTGGAGATTGTCCTGATTCGTAAGTGTCAGCGCCGCCTCTCGCGACGAGACCCGTGCTGCCTGGCGACACGCTCAGTGTAATTTGGCGGTGTCGCTTAACAGTTGTCGCTGCTCACAGTTTGCGCCTTGCTTATTTCCACCTGACTACTACGGCAAAAACGGAGCTGGCGGTTCGCAGCAACCCGGATGATTTGACTGAATTAGCGGACTTTTTCCGCCCTGTTCAGCTGACTCTATGTCTATCATCTAGCTATATCGTCAAAAAGCAGCGGAAGTATACCATCAAAGTCGCCGCCTACGCAGGCCCCTGAAACCTGCAATTGTCCAACAATTGCCCGACAAAATACCTTGTAAAACCTAGGGTTAAAAGCAGCCCGGGGGCGCGCCAGCCTTGCTTTCTGACCGCAATGGAATCACCATTACCGCCTGTTTAATGTCGCACCAGGCGACCCAGCGGCGGGACCGGAAACCATGAATGCAATAGAAGCCCTGCACCAACGTGCCTCCATGCCGCGCCTTGACGGGCCCGCTCCCGGCCAGGAAGCGCTGGACAATATTTTTCGCGCGGCGCTGCGTGCTGCCGATCATGGTTTGCTGCGCCCCTGGCGGTTTCTGACTATCCAGGGGGAATCATTGCATCGTCTGGGCAACCTGTTCGCCGCTGTGGCTGAGCACGATAACCCTGCTATGAGCCCCACCGAACTGGACAAGGTACGCCAGAAGCCACTCCGCGCCCCGCTGATTGTGGTGGTGATCTCCAGCCCCCGGGAGCACCCCAAGGTGCCGGTGTTTGAGCAGGATCTGTCCGCCGCTGCCGCCGCCCAGAATATGCTGGTAGCGGCCTTTGCCCAGGGCCTGGGCGCAATGTGGCGCACCGGATCCATGGCCTATCACCCCCAGGTCAAACAGGGCCTGGGTTTGCAGACCGACGAGAAAATCATTGGTTTTTTGTACCTCGGTGAAGCGGCGGCTCCCGGGAAAAAGGTGATGAGCGAGGATCCCGCAAATTTCGTCCAGGAATGGTAAGCATGGCAAGCGGGACTATGGACATGCAGTGTTGGAAATGCGGCAGCCAGCTGAAAAATCTGCTGCTGCCCTTTTCCCGCTATGAGGAATGCACTGTCTGCAAGGGCGACCTGCATGTCTGCCGGGCCTGCAAGCACTATGACCCGAAGCTCAATGATGGCTGCCGGGAAGATCGCGCCGAATTCGTGCTCGACAAGGACAAGGCAAATTTTTGCGACTACTTTCGTGCCAATCCCAAAGCCTATGTTGCCAGGGATGATGCAGAGGCGCGGGCCGCACGCGCCCGCCTGGCTGAATTATTTGGTGAACCGGCACCGGACAGCGACGCCGGAGCGCCACCGGCTGATGCCAAAACCGAAGCCGACCAGGCGCTGGCGGAGTTAAAAAAACTGTTTGGCGACAACTAGTCAATCGCCACTCGCAAACACCGCCATGCGCAGAACCGTATTCAGCACCCCGATACTCACGCCCCTGCTGCGACTGCTGGCCATCGCCGGACTCAAACTGGTGGGCTGGCACGCGCGCGGCGAAGAGTTGGCGCACCAGCGCTTCGTTCTGATCGGCGCACCGCACACCAGTAACTGGGATTTCCCCCTGATGCTGCTGGTAGTACTCAAGCTGCGGCTGCGAGTCTACTGGATGGGCAAACACACACTGTTTCCCTGGGGACTGGGCTGGCTGATGAAATGGCTGGGTGGCATTCCCATCAATCGCTCGGCTTCGCACAATGTGGTGAACGAAACCGTGCGCCAGTATCGTGAAAACGATGAACTGGTGGTGCTTATCCCGCCGGAGGGCACGCGCAAGAAAGTGGAACGCTGGAAGACCGGCTTTTACCACATTGCCCACCTGGCCGAAGTACCGATTCTGATGGGCTATGTGGATGCGGACAACAAGGAAGCCGGTTTTGCTGACTTTTTTCAGCCAACCGGCGACCTGGACCGGGACCTGGCAGAGATTCGGGCGTTTTACGCCACCAAGAAGGGACTCAACCCGGAAAACAGCTAGGGAACCTCTGATCAATTCTACCGAAGCTCTGGCCTCCAGACGAGGTCACTGTCGAGGCGCCTTGCCGCTGGCATGCGTCGGCCTGTCAAGGCGCGGCAACGAAGCCAGTGGGCTCGTCTGGAGGCCCCGCCGGGCGGGGGCTGTCGGGCGCCACTGCGTCGTTGTCGCGCTTGGCAAGGGATTGGCCATTCCCGGCGCACGACGCCTGGCAGTAGCGCCCGACAGACTCCCGCAGAGCACCGGTAGAATTGATCAGAGGTTCCCTAAACCAGGCCACGCGCGCTGGTTATCAGCTACCGCTGACCGATAACTGCCGAACTGACGAATTGCCCAGATCGGCATCTGCCCCCAGGCAGAGCAACAGGTTATCAAGCACGTACTGGGCGTACTCTTCCATACCCACATTGCGCAGCTTGAATTTCCAGTGTTTGAGGTGCCACTGCTGTAGTTGCGCAGTGACCGCTGCGGCCAGCAATTCTGGATTGGCGCAGGTGAACTGCCCCTGACTGATGCCAGCGTTGAAGGCATCGATCAGGATTCGCTCAAAACGCAGCTCCAGTTCCATGGCCTGCTCCTGCTGCTCACGATCCAGGCCTTTCAGTTCCATGAAGCAGAAGTAATACCAGGGATTGAGAATCTGCATCATGTAGATTTCGCCAAAGATGATCGCTTTCAGGCGCTGCACCGGTGCCAGCCGGGCATCGCCCAGGCTGCCAATAACCTGGTCAACATAGTTGCGCAGCACACCCTCAATAACCGAAGCCAGGTCGTTCTTGCTGCCAATATAGGCATACAGGCCACCCATGCTGATACCGGTTTCCCGACTCAGGTCACGCAAACTCATTGCCTGAAATCCTTTGCTGTTAGCCAGGCGAAACGTGGCGGTGAAGATTTTTTCCAGATTGCCAACAGCTACCCTGGGATTCTTGATCTGCATCTTGTCCTTGTGCATCTCAAAAACACTGCGCCAGAACTGCTCGCCCTGCAGCACCCAGGCACGCTGGAAAGCTTCCATGTCCGTATCTACTGGCCAATTACTCATCAGTGCTTTCCTACCTGATTGTTGTTGTGATCGGCGATGTATCACCGCTACTGACACTGAGTGTAGCCCGGTTTTGACACACTGTTAAGCGCGCTGACCGGCGCTAGACCACGCAATCCGAAACTGGAGGGAATCAGGTCGCACTATTGGTGTGAACTGTTGTTGTAAACTACTGTTGTGAACTGTTGGTGTAAAGCGTTGAAGCAAACAGTTTCCAGCAACCAGGCCCGAGCGCGGACGTTGCGAGGCGTCGCTGTGAACTATTGATATGGGGAGTCTAGAACCAGTAAGACGCCACTGCCGAGCAACCGGCCACCGCACATAGCAACAGGGAAAAGCGGCGCAGGGATTCCGGCGTAACCAGATGCAGGGTACGCATTGCCAACCAGTAGCCTGCCAGCGTCGCCGGCATCAGCGGTAGCGACCGGGATATCTCTGGCAACCCAAAGCGCCCCACTGCCGCCAGCATAATCAGCGACATAATGCAGCTGGCCACGAAGAATGCCGCCAGATTGGCGCGAATAAAGTCACTGGCCTGATGCTGCATGACCAGAGCCATGGGCGGACCACCAATGGAGGAGCTGGTGCCCATGAACCCGGACAGAAATCCAGCGGTGAGCATCGCACCGGGTCGCGGCTCGATAGCAATCTTGCGCAGACTCAGGGCGACCGCCACCAGCACCGACAAGCCCAGCCACAGCGCCAGTTCCTGCTGGTCAATCCACAGCAGCAATAAGCCACCGGCAACGGTGCCGGGGACCCGGCCGATCAGGGCATACTGTAGCCCCCTGAAAGAAATTGCGTGACGATGGCGCCGGGCATTGGCCAGCGACAAGGTCAGGGCTGACACGGTAATGGGCGCCGGAACAAACAGCGGATCTATAAAGTACAGGACCGGTGCGGCAATAATAGCCAGCCCGAAGCCGATACTGCTTTGCACGTAGGAACCCACCAGAATAACCAGTGCGGCGATCAGGATTTCCATGGTTGAGCCCTGGGCACGGAATGGTCAACAGGCATCAGCGAAACACAATAGTCTTGTTGCCATTGACGATAACCCGATGTTCACAGTGCCACTTCACGGCTCGTGCAAACGCTGAGCATTCGGCGTCGCGACCGATCTGACGCAATTCTTCGATGCTGAAATTGTGATCCACTTTTTCTACTGCCTGTTCAATTATGGGCCCTTCATCCAGATCGGCCGTCACGTAGTGCGCTGTGGCACCGATGATTTTTACGCCCCGGTTGTAGGCCTGACGATAAGGATCGGCGCCCTTGAAGCCGGGCAGAAAAGAATGGTGAATATTGATTATCCGCTGGGACAGCTGCTCACAAAGCTCCGGCGACAGAATCTGCATGTAGCGGGCCAGGGCCAGCAGGTCGATGTTCTCGGCAGCGATAATTTCCAGCAATCGGGCTTCCTGCTGCGCTTTATTCTGCCCATCAATCGGCAGATGAAAGAACGGCAGGCCATACCACTGGGTCAAGCCGCGGAAATGCTCATGATTCGATACCACAGCAACGATTTTCGCCGGCAGCGCCCCTGACTCCCAACGGTGCAGGATATCGTTCAGACAGTGCCCGTGGCGCGAGACTGCCAGCAGCACCCGGGTTTGCTCCGCCAGGGCATGGAACTGCCAGGCCATGGCGAAAGTTTTCGCCAGTTCTGCAAAATCGGCATCCAGTTGCGCCACGCCGGGCAATTCTGCATTGCTTTCCTCGAACTCGACGCGCATGAAAAACTGGTCGATAACCGGATCGCGATGCTGGGCGGCCTCATAAATAGTGGCGCCACGCTGAAACAGAAATTCACTGACCGCGCGCACGATACCATTGGTTTCCGGACAGGAAACTGTCAGTACATACTTGTCAGGGCTGCCCTGCTGCTGGTTCACGTGACCTCATCATCCGGCTCCAGACCGGCACGTTCTAACACTTTATCTAGGGAACCACTGATTAATTGGCTACCCGGTTCGGCATCAGTTGTTGCCCTGTCTGGAAGCGGTCTTTTACAATGCTGGGCAAATCCGACATTTTACAGGGAACGGTCATGAAATCACGCGCCGCAGTGGCTCTGGCCGCAGGTCAACCGCTGACAATTACTGAAGTCGACCTGCAGGGTCCACAGGCTGGCGAAGTGCTGGTGGAAATCATGGCAACCGGGGTTTGCCATACCGATGCCTTCACCCTGTCCGGCGATGACCCCGAGGGTGCCTTCCCGGCCATTCTGGGCCACGAAGGGGCGGGCATTGTCCGCGAGGTAGGCGCCGGGGTGACGTCGGTAGCCCCCGGTGACCATGTCATTCCGCTTTATACCCCGGAATGCCGCCAGTGTGACTTTTGCCTGCATCCCAAGACCAATCTGTGCCAGGCCATTCGCGCCACCCAGGGCCAGGGCCTGATGCCGGACGGCAGCAGCCGCTTCACCCTGGACGGAGAGCCAATTCTGCACTATATGGGCTGCTCCACGTTCTCCAATTTTACCGTGCTGCCGGAAATCGCCGTCGCCAAAGTGCGCGACGACGCACCATTCGACAAGATCTGTTATATCGGCTGCGGCGTCACCACCGGGGTCGGCGCTGTTGCTTTTGATGCCAAGGTAGAGCCCGGAAGTACCGTGGCGGTGTTTGGTCTGGGCGGCATTGGTCTGAACGTGATTCAGGGGGCGCGCATGGTGGGTGCCGACCGCATTATCGGTGTTGACCTGAATGCGTCCAAGGCGGCCCTGGGCAGCCAGTTCGGCATGACCGACTTCATTAACCCCAGCGAAGTGGACAACGTGGTGGAAGCCATCACTGATCTCACTGGCGGCGGTGTTGACTACTCCTTTGAGTGCATTGGCAACGTCACAACCATGCGTCAGGCTTTAGAGTGCTGCCACAAGGGTTGGGGGGAGTCGTTTATCATCGGCGTGGCTGGTGCGGGCCAGGAAATTTCCACCCGTCCCTTCCAACTGGTAACCGGACGAGCCTGGAAAGGCACTGCTTTTGGCGGTGCTCGCGGCCGCACCGATGTACCGCGCATCGTCGACTGGTACATGAACGGCAAGATCGAGATCGATCCGCTGATCACCCATACGCTGCCGCTTCAGGACATCAATAAGGCTTTCGACCTGATGCACGAAGGCGCCAGCATCCGCTCTGTCGTTGTATTCTAGTCAGAGCCTGTTAACGAGCGATTACCAGCGAGCCGATAATGAAATACCTGCACACCATGGTGCGCGTCAGCGACCTCGAGCAATCCCTGGACTTCTACTGCAACAAGCTCGGCCTCAGGGAACTGCGCCGCAAGGATTCACAGCAGGGTCGCTTTACCCTGGTGTTTCTTGCCGCTGAGGGTGACGAGAACGCTCAGATCGAACTCACCTACAACTGGGATCCGGAGAACTACCGCGAAGGGCGCAATTTTGGCCACCTGGCTTATGCCGTGGACGATATCTATGCCCTTTGCCAGCGCCTGATGGATGCCGGTGTCACCATTAATCGCCCGCCTCGCGACGGGCGCATGGCCTTTGTGCGCTCGCCCGACAATATCTCTATTGAGCTGCTGCAGCACGGCGACGCCCTGCCCCAGCGCGAACCCTGGGCAAGCATGGCAAATACCGGTAGCTGGTAGCCCATACCGGATCAGGATGTTACTGACTTGAGCCAGCGTCACCGGCTCGTTTATGATTAGCGCGCTTCTGGTCGCGCTGCCGTGGCGCACCACTCCACAGGCGAACTGGCAACGCAAGGGCAGCACCACAGCTTGCGACTTCAAGCCCGAACACTCGAATCACTTTCTGACAGGAACTCAAGACAATGGAATTACTCGACGGCAAGGCGTGCTCGCAGCAGATCCGCCAGGAAATTGCCGAACAGGTCACCAGGATGGTGAACGCAGGACAACGCCCGCCTCACCTTGCCGCCGTACTGGTTGGCGATGACGGCGCCAGTCAGAACTACGTGAACATGAAAGTGAAGGACTGTGCGGAAGTGGGTTTCGAGTCCACGCTGATTCAACTGGACGCCAGCACCTCCGAGCACGATCTGTTGGACAAAATAGCCGAACTCAATGCCGCTGATGGCATCGACGGGTATATCGTGCAACTGCCACTGCCAAAACACATCGACGAGGACCGGGTCACCCTGGCCATCGATCCGATCAAGGACGTTGACGGTTTTAGCCCGGAAAACGTGGGCAACATGGTACTTGGCCTGCCGACCTATGTTTCGGCAACCCCGAATGGCATCATGGAGTTGCTGCAGCGCTATCATATCGACACCGAAGGCAAACACTGTGTGGTCCTGGGTCGCAGCAATATAGTCGGCACTCCCATGGCCATCCTGATGTCGCGCAACACCAATCCGGGCAATGCCACGGTCACCCTTGCCCACAGCCGCACCCGGGACCTCAAGGCACTGTGCCGCAGTGCTGACATCCTGATTGTCGCGATCGGCAAGACCGAGTTTGTCACTGCCGATATGGTCAAAGATGGCGCTGTGGTGATTGACGTTGGCCAGACCCGGGTAACCGATGCCAGCCGTCCGTCCGGATTCCGGAATGTCGGCGACGTCGATTTCGACAACGTGAAAGACAAGTGTTCGTATATTTCATACACAACCGGCGGCGTGGGACCTATGACCCGCGCGTCACTTCTGCAAAACACCCTGAAAGCTTACCGGCGACGTCTGGAGAACTGAGACCATGTTCCAATCACTGCAAGCATTACCTGCCGATCCGATTCTTGGCCTGATGGCCGCTTACCGCGCCGACAGCAATCCAAAAAAAATCGATCTGGGAGTCGGGGTTTACAAGGACGCCAATGGCAAAACTCCGGTCATGCAAGCCGTCAAAAAGGCCGAAGACATTCTGTTGAACACCCAGGACACCAAGTCTTACGTGGGCCCGACCGGAGCCACCGAATTTAACGAGGCCATTGCCGAGCTGGTGTTCGGCAAGGAATTGCTGAACAGTCTCGGCAAGCGGCGCATCACTGCCCAGTCGCCCGGCGGTTGTGGTGGCCTGCGGCTGGCGGCAGAGTTCATCAAGAAAGCCAACCCCGACGCGACCGTCTGGGTAAGCGATCCGACCTGGGCCAACCATGTACCGCTGTTAGGTTCAGCAGGGCTGCAGATCGAACAGTACCCCTACTACGACTACCAGACCCACAGTGTTCGTTTCGACGACATGCTGGCCACCCTGGGCAAGGTAGACAGTGGTGACGCGGTATTGCTGCATGGCTGTTGCCACAACCCCTGTGGCGCCGATCTCAGCAATGAGCAGTGGCGCGCGGTTCGCGATGTAGCTCTGGAGCGCGGGTTCACAGTATTTATTGACCTGGCTTATCAGGGGCTTGGCGATGGTCTGGAAGAAGACGTGGCCGGCGTGCGACTGCTGGCGGAAGCCCTGCCGGAATTGATTGTGGTCAGCTCCTGCTCGAAGAACTACGGGCTTTATCGTGAGCGCACCGGCGCACTAACCGTGGTTTGCGGCACCGATGCCGCGGCCAGTATCGCCAATACCCAGATTGCCGCCGCCGCCCGCGCCATGTACTCCATGCCGCCGGACCATGGTGCCGCGATCGTACAAACCATTATGAGCACCCCTGACCTGCGCAGCGCATGGGATACCGAACTGACCGAGATGCGTGACCGCATTAACGGCCTGCGTGCGCAACTGGTAGCCCGGCTCAAGTCCGCCGGCGTCAACCAGGACTTCAGCTTTATCGAGCAGGAAAAAGGGATGTTTTCGTTTCTCGGCGTATCCGTCGAGCAGGTGCAACAGCTGGTCAGTGAGTACAGTATCTACCTGGTGAACTCCAGCCGAATAAACGTTGCCGGTATTAACGATGACAACATCGACTACCTGACCACCAGCCTGGCAGAAGTATTGAAGTAAGAAGGGCGACCTTTACCGACGCCTAGGCCTTCATGGCCACCACATCGGAATCGATGCCCTGAATAACGCAATTGGTGGTTGCCCCCGGCAGGGGCAGCCATCCGTCAGTGCGCGTATGACTGCCGACGATAACCAGGTCCGCTGCAAGCTCAGTTGCCATGCGCTTGATTTCCGAGGCGGGCTCACCGAACGCCAGATGCACGCGATCGGCGGGAATGCGCAGACCGTGCTTGTAGAGCAGCGCACGCAATTCCAGCAAAGTGTGGTCCGTCAAACGCTGCAGATGGGGATTCCCCAGATGCTCAGCGGCATCGTGAAGGCCGTACTTGATGACGTGCACCACGTGCAGTCGATCCAGTTCGTCACCGTAGGTCTGGCGCACCCGCTCCAGCAGTTGTGCAGCCTCGGAATTGATGTCGATTGCCAGTAACAACCTGTTAAAAAATGCCACCGCGATGCCCTCCTGATCTGACCTGATTTGGGTGATCAGAACATGGTGACCATGCTAGCGACATCGGCGCCAGGCGGGTTGATCCAAATCAAGCGTGACGCTGTTTCAGCGGGGCGCTGACGCTGGCGGCGAACTCACGCAAGCTGGATTCGGTGACTTCCCAGCCAAGGCAGGCGTCGGTAATCGAGACTCCAGGCTTGAGATCCGCAAGGTCATCGGGAATCGGCTGATTGCCTTCTTCCAGGTTGCTCTCCAGCATTACGCCAACAATAGACTTGTTGCCAGCCTGAATCTGCTCGGAGATCGAGTCCAGCACATCCAATTGCCGCTTTGGCTCCTTTCGCGAGTTGCCGTGGCTGCAGTCAATCATAATCTTGGCCTCTTGGCCGGCACGGGTCATGTCTTCTTCGCAGGCCTTGACGCTGTCGGCATCATAATTGGGAGACTTGCCCCCTCTCAGAATGACGTGACAATGGGGATTACCCTCGGTGCGAAACACGGCAACCTTGCCCTGGCCGGTGACACTGATAAAGCTATGGGGCGCCGATGCGCTGCGAATCCCGTTGATGGCCACCATCAGATCACCATCGACGTTATTCTTGAAGCCAACGGCAGAAGAGATTCCGCTGGCCAGCTTGCGGTGGGTTGGTGATTCCGTGGTGCGCGCGCCGATCGCAGTCCAGCTCACCAGATCCTGCAGATACTGCGGGGAAATCAGGTCCAGGGCTTCAATGGCAATCGGCAGGCCGATCTCGGCAATATCCAGCATCAGCTTGCGGCCGATACGAATACCCTGATCGATGCGGTGTGTACCATCCAGATGCGGGTCGTAGATCAGCCCTTCCCAGCCCACTGAGGTCCGCGGCTTCTCGAAGTAAACCCGCATCACAATCAACAGGTCTTCGGCCAGTTCATCGGCCAGGGTTTTCAGACGCTTCGCATACTCCAGTGCTTCTTCAGGATTGTGAATCGAACAGGGACCCACCACCACGATCAGTCGCGGGTCGTCCCTACCGAGAATTCCCTTGACCGAGCGGTGTCCACCGATCACTGTCTGCAGGGCTTTCCCGGCCAGCGGAAACTCCTGCTTCAATTCATCCGGCGGGGTCAGTTCCTCGTGGCCGATGATGTGCAAATTTTCAATTTCCGAGGCACTTTTAGGCATGCTTGCTTTCCATATTGGGTCTGGGTCAGGTGCGAATTGGTTCTGGCTGTCGAAACAGCGGGATTATGGTGTATATGACGCGTCAACTCAAAGGCCGCCGCGATAAATTAACCTGTGATTTGTCAGTGACCTCGTCTGGAGGCCAGAGCATTGCTAGACTTGACCTGCGGTTTCCCGAGCTTCATCCCGCCAAATCACAGCCGCCAGGAATCACCACTTATGCCAAAGGCCAGCGACCTCAAAAGAGGAATGATCGTCAATATCGATGGCGATCCCCACATCGTCCGCCAGGTTGAAGCCAAATCGCCAACCTCACGGGGCGCCGCCACGCTGTACAAGCTGCGTTTCAACAATCTGCGCACCGGCCAGAAGCTGGACCAGTCCTGCAAGGGCGAAGATATGCTGGCCGCTGTGGACTGTATGCGGGTCGAAATCCAGTTCTCATATCGTGACGACGAGATCTACTATTTCATGAACTGCGAAGACTTCAGCCAGTACGGTATTAACGCCGACCAGATCAGCGATCAGATC
This sequence comes from uncultured Pseudohongiella sp., assembly GCA_965212375.1. GTDB lineage: Bacteria > Pseudomonadota > Gammaproteobacteria > Pseudomonadales > Pseudohongiellaceae > UBA9145. The sequence continues at coordinate 1,990,099 of OZ243108.1, forward strand.
CCGTATCTGGTTGAGCAACTGGAAGGCATCATTGCCCTGCTGGTGGACGACCAACTGGTAGCCATCGAACTGCCCCAGTCGGTGACCCTGGAGGTGGTGGAGACACCCCCTCCCATCAGTGGGTCATCGGCCACCAATCGCAGCAAAACCGCCACTCTGTCCACCGGGCTGGAAATACAGGTACCGGAATATCTGGCAACTGGCGAGCAGGTAAAAGTGAACACGGTGACTGGTAAATTCATGTCCCGCGCCTGAGACCCGGGATGGCGCTCCGGACAGCTGCCGACCGTGACTTGCCGACCGTGATTTATAGAAACAACCAATAAACCAGGATGAACAGTAACGCGCCGGCCAGCAGCCCATAGAGCAGGCTGAGCCGGTCCGCGTTGTTATTGTAGCGCCTTGGCAGGGGCTCATCTCCCGCTGCTGCGCTGGACAGCGCCTGCTCCAGGCGGGCGTATTCCGCATCGCTCATCCCGCCATCCGCCGCGGACTCTACTCCGGCAGTGCCCGAGCTGTCGCTACGCGTCATCGGTTGCGCGCGCCGTGCGGCCCGGCGCGCATTGACCGTCGCCGTAATTGGCTCAAACGGCATCCTGGCAAGGTCCTCAGGTGATGGCCTCACCACCGGCTGCAGCACCGTCCGGGCATGACGAAACGCAATGGTAGATTCCGAGAGCTGAAGCAGATCCTGGTCCCGGTTGGGACCAAAGCGAATGAGTTGATACCGATAGCGGCTATCTTTCAGCACCATGATCAGTGACTGTCGCGCTGAGCGGTCGGCGAGATAGGACGACACCAGTTCATCGACCACAGATTCCGGCAGATCACAGTCGTTTACGTCGTTCCAGTCAGCCTGCTGCAAGTGCCGATACACACTCAGCAAGTACCAGCGTGCCAGCGCCTCGATGTCTACGGTAGCGTCAGTCTGAACAGTCATTGCGGGATGAAATTACCGGTCTTGAGAAAGTGAATGCTGTGATCAATGACTTCATTGTCACGCATCATGATACTGTGCAGAACCGGCAGCACAACATGATCATCCATGCCTTCGACTCTGGTGCTGGCAACACTCACGACACTGTCATTCGGGCCATCGATAAACAGCAGCCCCAGTGGATTGATGGCCAGCGTGCCGGCAATAACGCCCAGCTCGAAATCCACCGGTGGCAGTTGCTGCACCAGACTGCTTTCATCTGTTCCCAGGGCAAGGCCTGCAGGCCCCAGTAACCAGCCAGCCAGTGGCCAGGACTTTACTGCCTGGGCCAGCTGACTGCCCTGGTTGGGTGGCCCCAACATCACCACCCGGCCAAGTTCCGGCAGTTCTGTCTGCTGCAGGTAAACTCGCAGCAAAATACTGCCAAGAGAGTGAGTAATGAAATGAATTGACCTGGCGCCCTGCTCCCGGCAGGAAGCTACTCCCTCACCAACCGCACTGGCGGCCAGCTCCGGAATCGTGTTCTGGCGCGACGCATAGGTAACGTAGCTGGTCTGATAGCCGCTGCGCTCAAGCTTGGTCTGCAGTTCCGCCATGGATTCCGATACTGGCCACAGCCCGTGCAGCAGCACCACGCATTCGCTGGCAAGCGCAGACATCGGCAGGGCCAGCAGGCACAGCAAGGGGACTACCCGGATCATCATCAGTCGCCAGCCGTAGCGCGGGAATTTTGGCAATTCCAGCAAATGTCGAAGTTATCGTAATTGTTCTCCTGACAGTGGCCACAGATCCATTCGGGTCCGTCCTGCCGCTCACTGGACGTCAGTTCCAACTCGCGAATAATCTGTTCGGCGCGACGAAAATCCAGTGGCCGAACCCAGACTTCCGGCTGGCATTCGTGGATCGGCAACTCCCCCGCCACCGAAAAGAGATTGGCGTTACGCACTTCGGCATCGATATCGTGTTGCTCCAGAACATTGCGCATATGCCAGGCCATGGCCACGCTGTCGGTGGTGTAAACTCGTTTCATTATTTAAGGAACCTCTGACCAATTCTACCGGTGCTCTGCGGGAGTCTGTCGGGCGCTACTGCCAGGCGTCACGCGCAGGGAATGGCCAATCCCTTGCCAAGCGGGACAACGACGCAGTGGCGCCCGACAGGCCCCGCCCGGCGGGGCCTCCAGACGAGCCCACTGGCTTCGTTGCCTCGCCTTGACAGGCCGACGCATGCCGGCGGCAAGGCGCCTCGCCAGTGATCTCGTCTGGAGGCCAGAGCGTCGATAGAATTGGTCAGAGGTCCCTTAGGATCCTTTGACCAATTCTACCGGTGCTCTGCGGGAGTCTGTCGGGCGCTACTGCCAGGCGTCACGCGCAGGGAATGGCCAATCCCTTGCCAAGCGGGACAACGACGCAGTGGCGCCCGACAGGCCCCGCCCGGCGGGGCCTCCAGACGAGCCCACTGGCTTCGTTGCCTCGCCTTGACAGGCCGACGCATGCCGGCGGCAAGGCGCCTCGCCAGTGATCTCGTCTGGAGGCCAGAGCGTCGATAGAATTGGTCAGAGGTTCCTTAGGATCCTCTGATCAATAGAACATCAGGGGCTAGCGGTAGATATGGCGCCAGCGCAGCCCACAGGCCACCAGTACCAGTGCGTATAAACTGATTCCACCGACCACCAGCAAGCTCATCTGCAGGACACGCTGCCACACTGTCCACAGCAGCCATTGCTGCCAGTCGCCCGCTACATAGACCAGGAACACAGCCATGACCAGGTTGGCGACCAGGGTCTGCATCCCGAATGCGCCCCAACCGGGCTGCAGCTGGAATACCCGTTCCCGATGCAGCCCGCGCCACAGCAGGCCGGCATTCAGGAACGCGGCCACGGAGGTCGCCAGGGCCAGGCCAACATGGGCAAGACCCGCCACGAAGAAACCGATATTCATCACCATATTGGCAGTCATCGCAATAATACCAATGCGCACCGGGGTGCGCGTATCCTGTCGCGCATAGAAGCCCGGGGCAAAAACCTTGATGGCCATGAAAGCCAGCAGGCCCAGCGCATAGGCGCGCAAGGATCCCGCTGCGCTGGTGACGTCCTGCACCGTAAAGTTATCATTCTGAAACAGGGTGATCAGCAGCGGCTCCGCCAGCAATACCAGCGCCGCTGTGGCTGGTACCGCGATCAGGCAAATCAGACGCAGCGCCCAGTCAAGGGTCTCGGCAAAGGCGGCCATGGATTGCTCGGCGTGTTTGCGCGACAGGCTGGGTAGCACCACGATGGCAATCGCCACGCCGAAAATTCCCAGCGGCAGCTCCATCAGGCGATCGGAAAAATACAGCCAGGAAACACTGCCTGCCACCAGCATGGAGGCAATCACCGTGTCCAGCAGCAGGTTGATCTGACTGACCGACACGCCGAACAGCGCTGGCACCATCAGTGCCTTGATGCGGCTCACTCCCTCGTGACCGGGCACTGGTCGCGGCACAGGCAACAGTCGCAGGCGCGCCAGGAATGGCAGCTGGAACATCAGTTGCACTACCCCCGCCAGCAGCACACCCCAGGCCAGCGCCAGTTCCGGTGTGGCAAAATTTGGCGCCAGCAGAAAGGCGCAACTGATCAGGGAAACATTGAGCAGCGCCGGGGTCAGTGCCGGCACGGCAAAACGGCCATAGCTGTTGAGAATGGCGCCACACAGTGCAGTGAGAGAGATCAGCAGCAGATAGGGAAAGGTAATGCGCAGCATGGTCACGAACAGCGCAAACTTGGCGGGCTCATCGGTAAAGCCATAGGCGATCGGCACCGCCAGCAGCGGTGCCGCCACCAGCACGATCACTGTCAGCAGGCTGAGAAAACCGCCAAGACTGGCAGTCACCGCCGCAATCAGTTGCTGTACATCTGCCAGGCTGCGCTGGCTGCGGTATTCCGACAGCACCGGGACAAAAGCCTGGTTGAAGGCGCCCTCGGCGAACAGGCGGCGCATGAAATTCGGTATCTTGTTGGCCAGGAAGAAGGCGTCGGCGCCGTCGGAGGTGCCAAACAGACGCGCTATGACCACATCGCGAACCAGGCCCAGCACCCGCGACACCAGCGTCATGGAACCGGTTACGCCACTGGCCTTGAGCAGTCCGCCGCTGGCCGCGGCCGGTTCGGGGCTATCCGGCCCCGGGCGGCTGTCGCTGTCGATATCGCTCATACTGTTCCGCTGGTTGGCCAGCACCGGACGCTGACCAAAGACCGTTTCCCTGTCTCGTTCTTCGTATCAGGGTATCGGGTTATTGCTTGATTTAGTTGAATTTTCCCATCCCGGCAGCGCAATTTCACCGTGACAATTCCTATTGACATCAATTCCCGGAAACGGCATAGTACCGCTCCTTCAAAACCGACCCCCGACTGGCAGTATCGCTGATTGCGTTGTTGTTGTTATTTCGGGCGCCGGAGACACCAAATTCGATCAGTCTAGTGCAGATGCGTTAACGCCGCCCTGAACAGACGCTTTAACACAGTCCAGATGCAGCGCGAACGCGGCATCGAATGATCCAAGGAGTAACAATTGGCTAATTATCCCCAGTCCCGCAAGCGCGCCCGGCAAGGCGAGAAGCGTCGTCGCCATAACGCGTCATTTCGTTCCATGGTTCGCACCTACATCAAGAAAGTAGACGCCGCCATTGCGGGAGGCGATTACCAGGCAGCAACTGAAGCCTACAAGAATGCTGTCCCGGTCATTGACAGCATGGCTAACAAGGGCATTATCCACAAGAATAAAGCCGCCCGGCACAAGAGCCGCCTGAACAGCGCGGTCAAGGCCCTGCAATAGGCTATCTGGCCCGCTTGGCAGTGCTAAAAAACCGGCCCATTGGCCGGTTTTTTATTGGGTTTTTCCTGGCCCTTTTTTCTCGACACTGGATTCTCGACACTGGGTTCCCGGCCCTGTGCCTGACTTTAGTTACCGGCTTTGGCTCGGCAACTACCCGGCCAGTGCCTAACTCAATATCAGGTTGTCGCGGTGGATGATTTCCTCGTCTCCGCTGTAGCCAAGGATTTCTTCAATTCGCTCACTGCTTTGCCCCTGTAGCTGGCGCACTTCCCCGGAATCGTAGTTCACCAGTCCCCGGGCAATCTCCTTTCCGGCTTCATCCACGCAGGCCACGACTTCGCCGCGGCGAAACTCGCCACGCACACCAGTGACGCCCACTGCCAGCAGACTTCGCCCGGACTCGCGCAGTACCTTGACCGCGCCGCTATCCAGGTGCAGCTTGCCACGCACCCGGAGCTGGCCCGCCAGCCATTGCTTGCGGGCGGTAACCGGCTCATTGCCGCTGCTAAGCAGCGTGCCCAGTGGCTCAGCCGCTGCCAGACGCGCCAGAACCCGCTCCAGACGCCCGTTGGCGATCACTGTGTCAGTGCCCGAACGGGAGGCAAGCCGGGCCGCTCCCACCTTGGTCAGCATCCCACCGCGGCCAATGCTGCTGCCCGCCCCGGCCATGGCCTGCAGTGCCGGATCGCCAGCCTGGGCGGAGCTCACCAGCCTGGCGTCAGGATTATGGCGAGGATCGGCAGCAAACAAACCGTCCTGGTCGGTGAGCACCACCATGACGTCAGCGTTGATCAGATTCGCCACCAGCGCCGCCAGCGTATCGTTGTCGCCAAAACACAGCTCCGCCGTGGCTACCGTGTCATTTTCATTCACCACCGGAACCACCCCCATGTCCAGCAGCGTGGTCAGGGTACTGCGGGCATTGAGATAGCGGGTCCGGTCAGACAGGTCGGCGTGGCTAAGTAATATCTGGGCGGCGTGCACGCCATGGCGCATAAAACAGCTCTGGTAGGCTTCGATAAGCCCCATCTGGCCTACCGCGGCAGCGGCCTGCTGCAGGTGAATCTCTCTCGGTCGCTGTTTCAGACCCAGCCGCTTGACGCCTTCGGCAACTGCCCCGGAAGACACCAGGACTACCTGGCGTCCTTCCTTCTGCAGCGCCACCAGCTGATCAGCCCAGTGGGCGATAGCCTCCTCGTCCAGACCCAGACCGTTGTTGGTCACCAGCGAGCTGCCCACTTTCACCACCCAGCGCTGCGCGCCGGTCAGGCGCTGGCGTTGCTGGTGCGCAGCTGCTCCCGATTCCTGCCCTGCCTGTTGTCCTGCTTCCCTGTCAGTCATGGTCCCAGTCTTCGTCCCAATCATCATCCAGCTCGTCGTCGCGTTTCTTCTTTGGTTTGCTGGCTTCAATACTGCGCCGGATCTCAAACGCCATGGCAGCCTCGCGCTGTTTTTCCGCCTGCCGGTAGTCCGCATCCTCAGCAAGCCGCTGGCGATGCTCGGTGATCGACTCCATCAGCGTGTTACACAGTTCACGACAGCCATCACCACTGAGTGCCGAAATACGATGAATCGGGCCCTGCCACTGCAGCCGCTCGCGCAGCCTCAGTTCCAGCTCGTCAAGTTGCCCGGCATCCAGCAACTCCACCTTGTTAAGCACCAGGACCCGGTCTTTCGCTGCCAGGGTGGCGCTGAATTTCTCCAGTTCGGCAACAATCGCCGCTGCATTCTCCACCGGGTCAGAGCCATCCACCGGCAACACGTCGACAAGGTGCAGCAGGTAGCGAGTCCGCGACAGGTGCTTGAGAAAGCGAAAGCCCAGTCCGGCACCTTCAGAAGCGCCCTCAATCAGCCCCGGAATATCAGCCATCACAAAGCTGCGTTCCAGCCCGAGGCTGACGACTCCGAGATTGGGTACCAACGTGGTAAATGGGTAATCGGCCACTTTCGGCGTTGCCGCAGACACCGACCGAATCAGGGTGGATTTGCCGGCATTGGGCAGGCCCAGCAGGCCAACATCCGCCACCAGACGCAACTGCAGCTGCAGGCTGCGGATCTCTCCCGGTGTGCCATTGGTGGTCTGGCGCGGGGCCCGGTTAACACTGGATTTGAAACGCGTATTGCCAAGCCCGTGGTAGCCACCCTTGGCCACCATCACCCGTTGGCCGGGAACATCCAGATCGGCAATCAATTCTTCGGTGTCGACGTCAATTACGCTGGTACCCACCGGCACCTTGACCAACAGATCTTCACCGCCCTTGCCGGTGCAGTTCCGACCCTGCCCCCCCTGTCCAGACTGGGCGCGATAGCGGGGCTGGAAGCGGAAATCCACAAGCGTATTCAGCCCCGGGTCGGCTTCCAGGAACACGTGTCCGCCGTCACCGCCATCGCCACCATCGGGTCCACCTCTCTCGATATACTTTTCCCGCCGGAAGCTGAGACAACCGTTGCCTCCCTTGCCTGCCTCGACAGTGATTTCCGCTTCATCGACAAATTTCATGCTTGCGCGCTCTTGATTGGCCTACCGAACCTGATAACCGGATCTTCCTGACGGATTCTATTAGCAATTCTTTTTTGACAACCCCGGAAACAAAAAAGCCCCGTCGTGAGACGAGGCTTTTGCGACCGGCCGGGGCCGGATTGATGCCGTTCAGGCCGTCTCGACGCTGACGTATTTACGATTGTTCGGGCCCTTCACGGCAAACTTCACCACGCCGTCTGACTTCGCAAACAGGGTGTGGTCTTTACCGCAGCCGACGTTTTCGCCGGGGTGCATACGGGTACCGCGCTGACGCACAATGATATTACCGGCACGCACTTGTTGACCGCCGAACAGCTTGACACCAAGCCGTTTGGATATGGAATCGCGACCATTATTGGTACTACCGCCTGCTTTCTTATGTGCCATTGCCTGCTCCTGCTAATTAACCTTTGATACCAGTGATTTTCACTTCTGTGAACCACTGACGATGACCTTGTTGCTTGCGCGAGTGCTTGCGGCGATTGAACTTGATGATGTGCACCTTGTCATGGCGCGCCTGCTTGAGCACTTCTGCGGTCACTTCGCTACCGGCCACGTAAGGCGTTCCAATCTTGACAGACTCGCCTTCGCCGACCATCAGAATCTTGTCGAAACTGACTGTGTCGCCGGTGGCAGCGTCCAGCTTTTCCAGCTTCAGGACTTCGCCTTCCTCGACCCGATGCTGCTTGCCACCACTCTCTATAACCGCGTACATAACTGTCTCCAGACCTATTTTTAAGGGGTGTTTAGACCCCATTCCTTACAGGGGTGCGGATTTTACGGGAACACCTGCCCGGAGGCAAGTACGAAGGGGTAAATTCCGCAACATTCGCAATCACCCCCAGGCCATCAATTCTTCCTGCATTTCAGGGTCTTGCACTGACTTGACAGGGTCAGGCTTGCTCCCTAGCATGCACTCTCCCGCGAACCCAGACAGCTTCAACCGCTATAATCAGGACGCCGTTCCCCGGCCAGACGCCTCGCTTCGGAAAACCCGCCCATGTATTTACAACTTCGTGCCAGCGTCGAACCTGATTTTCTGGCGGTTAACAAGTTCATTATCGAGCAGCTTCATTCCGATGTCTCCATGGTGGAAAGCATTGGTCACTACATCGTTGAGGCTGGCGGCAAACGGCTGCGCCCGCTGCTGGTACTGCTATCCGCTCGCAGTTGCAACATCAAGGATGAACAGCACATCGCCATGGCCGCCGTGGTGGAGTTTATTCACACCGCGACTCTGCTCCACGATGACGTGGTAGACATGTCTACCCTGCGCCGTGGCCGCCCCACGGTCAATGCCCAGTGGAACAACCCGTCCAGCGTGTTGGTCGGCGACTTCATCTACTCCCGCGCCTTCCAGATTCTGGTGCAGATCGGTGACATGAGGATCATGGAAATCATGGCCGACACCACCAACAAGATTGCCGAGGGGGAAGTGCTGCAGCTGCTGTCAAAAGCCAACACCGAGGCCTCCGAAGCTACCTACATGCAGGTTATCCAGAGCAAGACCGCAATCCTGTTCCAGGCCGCCGCCGAATGCGGTGCTATCCTCGCCGGAGCCAAGCCGGACACGCGCAAAGCGCTGCGCGAGTTTGGCAACCATCTGGGCATCGCGTTCCAGCTCATTGACGACCTGCTTGACTACGACGGCGACGCCGAGGCCATGGGCAAGAATGTTGGCGACGACCTGGCCGAGGGCAAGCCCACCCTGCCGCTGATACATACCATGCAGCACGGTAGTGCGGCCGAGGCAGAACTCATCAAGCAGGCACTCACTGCGGAGGCCCTGGGACAGGAACAGTTAGCAGAAGTGCTGGCGCTGGTACGCGGCTCTGATGCGCTGGCCTACACCCGGGAAAAAGCCGAGCAGGAAGCGGCCCAGGCGCGGCAATGTCTGGATCATCTGGGTGATTCCGAGTATCGCGACAGCCTCGCCGCCATGGTGGACTTTGCCCTGGCCCGAGCCACCTGATTGCGGTCGCTGCGACTCAGTTGATGATGATATTCACGCCCGGTGATCCCTCACGCAAAATCGGGCGGCTATCGATAACCCGCAGTCGCTCACTGCTGGGCCGATAAATTTCCGTATTCCGGGCCAGCAGTGACTGGGCCGTCTGCACCATTTCCTCCGCCTGGCTGGTATAACCCAAATCCCGATACACCTGCGCCAGTGCCAGATAAAAATCCGGCTCCACTTCTTTCAAGCGTAACGCGCGGCGAAATGCCTGTCGCGCAGTATCCAGATCGTCCTGGCCATAGGCCACGCTGCCCACCGCAAAGTGATAATAGGGGTTGAGCTCGTTGACCCGGCTGATGGCCTGCTCGTACTCCCTGGCCAGCCTGGTTCTGCCCTGGCTACGATAAAGCTTGGCCAGATTGTTAATCGCGGAGGCGTTATTGTCATCGGCGTTAAATGCCATCTGGTAGCTGTATTCGGCCAGCTCCATCTGCTCCAGGTGTTTGAATGCTGCGCCTATATTGTTCCAGCCGATCGACATCTCCGGGTCCAGAAACAGGCCGTTCTTGAAATACCGGATCGCCTGGTCCAGCTCGCCGACTACCATTGCCTCGACGCCGAGATTATTAAAATACAGAGCCCGGGCCTGCTGATCGCTGACGGTGTTTGCCGTGAGTTGCTGCAGCGCAATTTCGGGGGTGAAGTCCACCACGAAGCGGCGCTGCACGCCGAGCCTGCCGGTAGCATTGATATGCTGGCTGATAACCAGTAAATCGCCCCGGCGGTCCCAACTGGGCCGTACCCGAACCGTCTGGAAATTGGCGTCTACACCCACGTGACGCGCCATCGCTATAAACAGGTTCATTACCGACAGGCAGTTTCCTTCCCGGGCGCGAAACACCTCACTGGCGGTGTGGGTCTTCTCGTCACTGTACTGAATGTTCAGGTACTCTTCCGCGTATAGCAGCTCCTGAAGCTTGGCCACCCGCTGTTCCACGGTTGCACGCGGCGGAATCTGCTGCGCCAACAGCGCCCGGATGTCGTCGTCCAGCGCCAGCGGGTTTATCTCCGGGTAGAGATCCTGTTGCTGGTCTATGATCCGGGCGTGCATCGCCTCACGCCGATCAAAACCGGTGTCCAGATCAATGCCCGCACAGGCGGACAGGCTGCCAGCCAGCAGCAGCAGCAGGATTCGTGAATTAATGTAGTGCGACATTCTGATCATAACGATGGACTGATTGCGGGGTTTCCACCCCTGAGGTCTGTAGCGAGACTCTGATTGCCAAGGATTATCAAGCTTTTCACGACGGTCAAGACCGCAGTTTCAATCTAAGGAACCTCTGATCAATTACCATGCCCGATACGACAGCCTGGCACCATTTTTGGTGACCGCCTGTCGGTAATCGCCCGCTTAATAGCGAGCGGGGGTTGCGCGGCCGTTCTTGTTCAGCTTCATGAACTGGTATCGGCCCTCGGTAAACTGTACTTCATCTTCGTGCAGTTTGCGCCACAGCGCGATCCAGCCAGCATAACGGGCCACCGGCTCTACCCCTTTACCCAGACCGGCATAATCAAGATTTTCTCGCAGCCTTGGGACATCTCGTCCCCAGGCATCGTAGTATTCGGGCTGCGGTGTGCGGGAATCATATGCATATTGCAGCGCCACCCGGGTCTGGGCGATGCGCATGTTGTCCGCCGATAAAAAGCGCACCTCAAAGCGGGATTCGAACACCAGCTGCTCATCATCCCCGCCGGCGGCAAACCATTCCACCTCAGTATCGACAATCACGCTCTTGGTCACCCGCAAATTGCTGACAAACTCAAACGGCAGGGTATCGGCGTGCATGATCGCATAACCGGGATCGGTATCCTCCAGGGCCGCGTTAAGGCTTACCCGCCGCTGGGCGTCGATATCAACGATGGCATCGGAGCCAATCGCCTGCGAACGCGCCACAAAGTCAAACAACGACTTGAGCGTTGCCGGTTCGATGTCGGGTAGTGGCCAGACCGTGCCATCGGCTCCCACCAGGGTCAGTGCCTCGTCCGCGAACCGGGCCGCGGCAATGGCCTGACTGAGCCGTGCGGTTTCCCCCAGGGCAACACCACCGGGAACAATGATCTCGCGAATCGTGGATTCTGAGAACTCATCCCCAAGGGTCTCTTTGACGAACACCGCCGGTTCCTGTCTTGCCAGCCGGCGATCATCGCGGTTGCCGGGGTCACTGAAAATAGACTCGCTGTTGCGCCGCACCCGCTCGCCCAGCCACGCCAGGTCCGGCAGCTCGCCCCTGTAGTCACGCGCCGCCAAACTGTCGATCGCCAGGCGCTGGGCGGCGGTGGCAAACAGGGTCCCGGCTGTCTCCACCGGCATGCCGTTTATCAACAACAAGGGTTGCCAGGCCCTATCCCCTGCCGACACGGCAAGATTTTCTGCCACCTCCAGGTCCGCAACCACCAGTGACACAAACACCCGGTCCTCAGCCGGTGCTCGCAGCCACGCGCTAACAAAATCGTCGGGGGAATTGCTGGACTCGCTGGCCACGGTATCGTTTCCCAGCAATGCCAGACCGGTCAGTTCCCCGGCGGCAAAACCACGTTCGAACTGCGCCAGTTCGAGGCTACTCGGAAATTGCCGGAACGGCAGATCCGGAAAGCGGCCCAGGCGCGGCTGCTGCGGTCGGCGCCGGGCCTGGGTCCGATCGTTGAGATTGGCGATGACATCAATGCCATGCCGGTCCAGCAAAGCCGCCAGCGGGCCCAGTAACGGATCAGCCGCCACATCCTTGTCCAGCGGCGCAGCAATCGCGGCACACCACGGCAGCACAACCAGCAGCAATAGCCAGCAAGATTTATTCTGCACAGGAATCATAGTGTTCACCTCGGCGCTGGGCTAGCAGACGCTCGCGCAGATTGGTCACATAACCTGGCTCACCAAAAAAATGAATGGGTTGTGCCAGCTCTTCAATCAGCTGCTCTGCGCGCGGGTAATCTTGCGCAGCGATAGCGTATTTAGCAGACTGTTCCATAATAAATGTATCCGCTGGCAGAAGCGCGAACGCCCGCTCCTGATATGGCCGTCCGGCCTGCCAGTCTTCCCCTTCCAGCATGAACAGTTGGCCCATGGCCAGATTGACTTCCGGATTATCCGGGTCCATCTCCAGAGCCTTGCGGAAACTGGCTCCAATGTCCGCAAGAATCTGGCTGCGTCTGGCCGGCGACCAGTTCTTGTCACAATCCGCCAGCTCGGCTTCCCAGTATTCGCCATAGTCCAGCACGATGGAGAGCTCATCCGGCGCCATGGTCAATGCTTCTTCAAACAGGGCGGCAATTTCCTGGTCACGACCGGGCACGTCCTGAAAGCGCAGCGCATCGCCAAGGCCAGAATAACTGCGCGCCGTGGCTGCCCCACCCTTGATATTGCGTCGAAAAAACAGCTCGGCAACCTCGGGTCGCCCGCCATTGAGTGCCAGTTCTCCCAGAAAGATACTCGCCTCCTGTTCGCGGACCCGCTGCGCCACGACCATAGCCGGTGCCGGGAGACTCATTTCCACATCAACCCGTGGCCGACCGGACTGCTGCAGAAAGCGCTGGAATTCACCATCAAGTTCATCGGTGGTGGCATCAAACGAGCGGTCGTAGGCAAAGCGATGATTGCGCCCGGCCAACAATTGATCGATATAGCCTTGCAGCTGCTGACGGCGGTCGGGAAAGCCGCGCTCAAGGTAGCCGTGACGCAGGTAGTAATACAGTGCCTCGGCCTTGAGGTTGGCAATCTGAATCACCCGTGGCGAGGCCAGGGCTGCAGTATTGAAAAACAGTCTTGCCATGGAAAACTGCTCACTGATTTGCGCCATGATCTCGTTATTGCGCGCGCTGTATTGCGCAAACCGGAAGCCATCGTCAGCCACCTCGAGACGTCCCAGATAGGCGGACAAGCCTTCTTCAAACCAGCGCGGCAGACGCAGATCCGCAAAATTGCGCAACAGGAAGTGGCCGTACTGGTGACGTGCCAGGCGCAGCGCCGCGGCGTCATTAGCCACCAGCGCCATGTAATTGGCTCGGGGCGTGGGATAGAAAAACGCCGGGTCTTCACCAAGGGTAAATTGCTGAAAATCGTCCAGGCGGTCAAAAATGAAAACGTAGTTGGGAATCCCCGGGTGCGGGAACGTGGCCGGCCCCGGCATCACGCTGGCAGCCGCAAGACGCCACTGTTCGAGCTCCCGGGTAAAGCGCTCGGTTGGTCGCGAAGACAGCTGGGAGTAGACCGTGAAATGCTCGCTGTCCGCCCGCTGCCAGCGCGCTTCAGCAAGTTCATCCTGAGCACTGACAGTGAGCGGCAGCAGGGCTGCCCAGGCAAGCAGTAACAACTTGCAGCGAATCCTGCGCAGTATCTGGAAAGGTGACGCAGCGCCCATCAGCATGTAACCCCGTTGAACACAGGGTTACTGTAGCATGAGCGCACCGGGGCCGGTAGCGCAGGCCCACCGTGCCGCCGCGACCAGCCAGTCAGTCAGCGCGCTACCAGCGCCCAGGGTCGCTTACATGCCCGGGTAGTTGGGCCCGCCGCCGCCTTCCGGCACCACCCAGTGAATATTCTGGGACGGATCCTTGATGTCGCATGTTTTACAGTGCACACAGTTCTGCGCATTGATCTGGAAGCGCTTGCTGCCGTCGCTGTCCTCAACCACTTCGTAAACGCCGGCCGGGCAGTAGCGCTGCGCCGGCTCGTCATACTTTGGCAGGTTGACCGAGATGGGTATGGATGGGTCCTTGAGTTGCAGGTGGCAAGGCTGATCCTCGGCATGATTGGTGTTGCTCAGGAACACCGAGGACAGTTTGTCGAAGCTGATCTCGCCATCCGGTTTCGGATAGTCGATCTGCGGCGCCTGGTCCGCGCTCAGCATGCCCTCATGATCCTCGGAGCGATCGTGGAAGGTCAGTGGAAACTTGCCGAAGAAAATATTCTGTTCAATAAAGGTCAGTGCGCTGCCGATCCAGAAACCGAATTTATGGAAGCCGGCGCTGAAATTCCGGGTCTTGTGCAGTTCGGCATGCAGATCAGACTGCTTGAAGCGTTGTCCGTAATCGCTCAACTCTGCAGGTGGCTCATCACTGGCAAGGGCGGCGAACACCGATTCCGCAGCCAGTAGCCCGGACTTCATGGCGGTGTGGCTGCCCTTGATCTTGGCAGCATTCAGGGTCCCGGCGTCGCAGCCAATCAATAATCCGCCAGGAAAGCTCATTTTCGGCAGCGAATTCAAGCCACCCTTGATCAGAGCCCGGGCGCCGTAACTGAGTCGCTTGCCGCCCTTGATGGTGCTCTCGATCACCGGGTGGTGTTTGAACTTCTGGAACTCGTCGAAGGGACTGATATGCGGATTTTTGTAGCTGAGGTCGACGATCAGGCCCAGGGAGACCCGGTTGCCTTCCACGTGATAAAGAAAACCGCCACTACTAGCGGCGGCACTGGCGCCAACCATTGGATAGCCGGCGGTGTGCACCACCTTGCCTTCATCGTGCTGTTCGGCAGGAATTTCCCAGACCTCTTTCAGACCAATGCCGTAATGCTGGGGATCGCTATCCTTGTCCAGTTCAAAACGGCTGATCAGCTCCTTGCCCAGGTGTCCGCGGCAACCTTCGGCGAAAATTGTGTATTTGGCATGAAACTCAAAACCGGGCTCGAAGGACGGCTTCTGTTCGCCATTGGCATCCACGCCCATATCTCCGGTGGCCACCCCTTTAACCCGGCCGTCATCGTGGTACAGGATTTCCGCAGCCGCAAAACCCGGGAACACCTCGGCGCCCAGCTCCATGGCCTGCTCTGCCATCCAGGCACACAGCTTGCCCAGAGAGATAATGTAATTGCCGTGATTGTGCATCGGGCGCGGCACCATCAGGCCTGGAAATTTGAAAGACGAATCTGCGCCGGGCAAATAGTACACATCATCGCCGGTGACCCGGGTGTTCAGCGGTGCGCCACGATCGGCCCAGTCGGGGAACAACTCGTCCAGAGCGGAAGTCTCGAACACGGCACCGGAGAGTATATGGGCCCCGACCTCCGAACCTTTTTCCAGCACACATACCGACAGCTCCTTGTCGGCTTCCTGGGCCAGCTGAAGAATTCGGCAGGCAGTGGACAGTCCGGCCGGACCGGCGCCGATGATAACCACATCGACTTCCATGGATTCGCGTTGCATAGAAAAACCTCGTGAAATGGGGAGTTTGGCGACTCTTGCCAGCGATCCCTGAGCAGTGCACAGCGCCGCATCCATGGGCAACAGCCACCGTTTCAGGCGCGGGTATTATCCTCAATTCACCACATCAGCGCAAAAAGCCCCGGTTGCCGGCGCGATATCGCGGTGCTTGCCGCCGCTGCAAAATGTGACAAGCGAGCAGCAACTTTTGGGGCACCTGACACCGACTGGAGCCCTCGCCCCTCGCTCTCGCCCCTAACCTGACAAGCGGCGCCCGCCGGGCAGGCAGCAGCGGCCGTTTTGCAGATGACGGGCTATAGCAGCAGCCTTTACAGGGATTATTTAGAGGGGGACTGATTGCCGGCTTGCTGCAGCGACAGATATCGCGCAGTGCTGATAGCCTGTACAGACAGGTCACTGCAGATAGAAAATCACCGAGCCCAGCAGGACCAGCAGCAGACTGCCTTCGGCCAGTGCCAGAATCAGTTTGCCCCGGGGAGTCAGGGTGCGCACGTAACGGTCAATAGGCACCATGACTTGTCGATATCGGTAGTTGCTCACTGTCAGACTCTGTTGTCAGAATTCCGCGCCCTGGCTGGGAGCCCAATGCTCGCCTGCGGCCAAATCACTTCCTCACTTACTGACATATGACGCCCGGAACGCGCAAAGGTTACGGGTGAGCGCGACCAATTGCCGCTGGTGCAGGTCAGACTGCAGACTGCCCCTACTGCCCGTCAGGCACCTTGGTGAAAATCATCATGTGCTGCCACGGCAGAAAATCCAGGGTTTCGGTCCACTCCAGCCCGAATACGCTCATTTCCTTCACTACCTGCTGTTCAGTCATCTTGTGCAGGGGCCGGATCGGTACGCTGGGATCCTCGCCACGGTATTCCAGCAGGAAAACCCGACCTCCGGGGCGCAGCGCCTGGTAAATGCCCGCCATCATTTCATAAGGATGTGAGAACTCGTGGTAGGCATCCACCATGATGGCCGCGTCAATAGACTCTGGCGACAGGTTCGGGTCATCAATCTCCCCCATCACGCGGTCAATATTGGTCACGCCTTCTTCTTCCTGGCGCTGAGCAATCAGCGCCAGCATCTCGGGCTGAATGTCCACCGCCAGCACTTTGCCTTCGGGCACCTGTCGGGCAATCCGAAACGAGAAATAGCCGGAGCCGGCGCCGATGTCCGCGACCACATCATCAGCCGCCAGGTTCATGTTCGTCACCACCGCATCGGGACGTTCCTCGCGCTCCCGACCTGGCCGATTCAACCAGTCCGCGGCCTGGTGGCCCATCACAAAGGAAATCTCACGATCCATGTAAAATTTTCCGATACCCGTGGTGCTGCGCTGGGGGTCAACGGTATAACCGGGATGCTCAGCGGCCATCGCCTCTAGCGACAAGGTGCTGACCAGAAGCAGTAACAGAGACTTGCAAGCGAGCTGGAGCGAGTGGGCCATGGTGTTCTCCGAATCGGCGTTGGTCAGTCATTGTAATGCAGTCGCCTGGTCGGCAACACCCGGCCAGCGCTGGTAGTTTCAGGTCGGTAGTTCCGGGTCAGCAGTTCCGGGCCTGTGCTAGACTGCCCGGCTTTAGAGCGGCGACGCCCGGTGATGCAGGGCCGCCTCGCAACGACGCGCAGCCGGCAGGCCACAGCAACAAGGGAGACAGTTACGTATCATGCAAAAAATTCTTGATGGGATCCGGGTACTCGATTTCGGACGCTACATTGCCGGGCCGTTCTGCGCCACGCTACTGGCCGATATGGGCGCCGATGTGATTCGCATTGAAAAAGTCGACGGTTCGGAAGACCGCTTCCTGTCGCCGGTGACCGAACAGGGAGACGGCGCCCTGTTCATGCAGTTGGGACGCAACAAGCGGGGCATGACCCTGAACCCAATGAAACCGGAAGGCCGCGAGGTCGTCAAAAAGCTGGTAGCCACAGCCGATGTCGTGGTCGCCAACCTGCCACCGGATACCCTGGCCACCATGGGCCTGGACTACGACAGCCTGTGCGCCGTCAAAAAAGACATTATCCTGACCATGATTTCGGCCTTCGGGCGCGGTGGACCCTATGAGCACCGGGTCGGTTTCGATGGGCTGGGACAAGCCATGTCAGGCAATATGTACATGTCCGGTTACGCGAACCAGCCGGTGAAAGCCTACGCACCCTATGTGGATTTCGGTACCGCCAGCCTGGCGGCGTTCGGCACCATGGCGGCGCTTTTTGAGCGCCAGAAAACCGGACGCGGCCAGATTGTCGAGGGCTCCCTGTTCAACACCGCACTAACCCTGATGAATGGCACCCTCATCGAACAGGCAGTCATCGAGCGCAACCGAGTCGCCACCCTGAATCGCTCACAGACTTCGGCGCCAGCCGATACCTTTCCCACCAGAGATGGCTGGGTGCTGGTCCAGTCCGTGGGTGGCCCCCTGTTCAAACGCTGGGCGGACCTGATGGGGGAAGAGCACTGGCTCACTGATCCACGCTTCAAGGATGACATCAGCCGTGGCGACCATGGCGAAGTCATCAGCGAACGCCTGGCGAAGTGGTGTGCCGAGCGCACCACAGATGAAGTGTTAAGCGCCATGGAAGAAGCGCGCATCCCCGCTGGCCCGGTGCTGTCGCCACAGGAAGTACTGGACGATCCGCACATCGCGGCCAAGGGTTTGTTTCGCAATACCGACTACCCGGGCCTGGCCAGGCCGGCTCCACTAATGACCACACCCGTGGAATTATCTGCCACACCCGGCAGCATCGAGCAGCGCGCACCGACTCTGGGCGAGCATACCGACGACATCATGACCGAGCTCGGTTATGGGGCGGATGTTATTGCCGATCTGCGCAGCAAACGGGTAATTTGATCAGGCAAATTTGCTAAATATCAGCCGCGGAACAGCTAATATCGCCTGTGGCCAACTAATCATGGACAGGCCCGGGCATTGCCATTAGGCTCTTTTCACGACCCGGGCACCCCTGCGCCAGCAATAGCTGCTGCGGCGCTCCTGGCTCGAAACAAGAACACCGACTGAGACAAGATAAAGAGGAACAGAGAAGTCATGAGCCTGATTAATTTTAGCGCTATTCGCGAACTGGTAAGCAGCGGCACCGCCAAGCACAAGCAGGAACTGTTTCAGGAAACAATGCTGATGGTTCTGGCCCGCGCCACCCGTGTCGACTCCAATGTGGATTCAGTTGAGGTGGCTCAGGTGAAAGCGGCGCTAAAAGAGCACACCGGCGTGGACTTCAGCGATGCCGATATACGCACTGCCGCGTCTTCGGAAATTTTTGCCTCACAGTCACTGGAGCGCTATTTGACCAGCGCCACCCGCAAGCTGAGCGAAAGTGAGCGGGTTGCCGTGCTTGACGCCCTGGCCGGCATCATTCGCAGCGATGAAGAAATTCGCTACACCGAGCTGGATTTCTTTGATCGCGTGGCCACATCACTGCGTGCGACGCCGTCAGAAATTGCCGGCTTACTGGCCAGCGGCGACTCCTGAAAACGTCTGGTTAACGTCGAAAACCTAGGCGCCGGGGCCGCAATCGAGACAGCGCTCCACCGGCGCCGGTCCCATTTTGAGTTCGGCGTTCAATTCGCGCAGCGCGGTGCGCACACCCTCCTCAATCACCGGATGGTAAAACGGGCAGTCGAGCAACTCCTGCACGGTCAGGCGATGCTGTACCGACCAGGCCAGCAAATGGCCAATATGCTCGGCCGCTGGGCCGACCATCTCCGCCCCGAGAAAGCGTCCTGACCCCTGCTCACCGTAGACCCGAAGAATACCCTTGTTCTTGCCAATGACCCGGCTGCGCCCCTGATCGGAAAAGCTCACCTGGCCTACGGCGAACGCATCGCCGGAGTTCGCCAGTTCCTTGTAGGTTTTGCCGGTCATCATAATTTGCGGATCGGTAAACACCACCGACAACGGGGCGCGGCGCGGTCGCACCCGAACCTGTGGATAGCGCCCGGCATTGTCTCCGGCAATGCGCCCATCATCGGCCGCCTCATGCAACAAGGGGTGAGCATTGCTGACATCCCCAGCAATAAAAACGGGTGTATCGCCCACCTGTCCGGTAGCCAGATCGAATTCTGGAATACCCATTTGATTAACTGCAATCCCCGCCTGGTTGAGATCAAGACTGTCAATGTTGGAGCGCCGCCCGGTGGCCGCCAGCATATAATCCGCCGTAACCGTGTGCCTGGCTCCATCCACGAGGTATTCAATCTCCACCCCGGAGTCGCAGCGGCGCACTGACTCTACCTTGGCGTCCGCCTCGAGGGTCAACTCTTTGCCCAGGAAGCGACCAACCTCGGCATTGACCAGAGGGTCCGACAATGGACCGAACTGGTTGCCAATGCCAAACAAGTGGGTTTTGACCCCCAGACGGCTGAGGGCCTGGGAAATTTCCATGCCGATAACCCCGGTGCCGACCACAACGATACTGTCTGGCAGTGTATCCCAGGCGAACACATCATCATTGACCAGCAATCGATCATCCAACTCATACCAGGGTGGCGGGACTGCCGGTCTGGAACCGGCGGCGATAATAATGCGCTCGGCGTGCACGCGGGTATGATCACCCACCTGAAGTTCGTTGGGACCTTTGAACACTGCCTTACCAGTCAGTTTGTGGTGCTCTGGCCAGTCGTCCACGGCACTTTCCACGAAGCCCACAAAGCGGTCCCGTTCGGACTTGACTCGCTCCATGACCCGGTCGCCATGGACTGTTTTGCCGTCCACATCGATACCGAACATTGCGGCCTGGTCTATCTGATGACTGACTTCGGCGGCCGCAATCAGAAGTTTACTGGGCATACAGCCCACCCGCGCACAGGTGGTCCCATAGACACCGGATTCGATTACCAGCAGGTTATCAGTGTGCTCCCTGGCCTGGCGGTAGGCCGTCATGCCCGCGGTACCGGCACCTATAATCGCCACGTCTACTTTTCTTTGCTCCATATCCTGCATTCCTCCCGGATTTATCGATCACTGCCCGTGGATACGCCCACCTGACTTCTCTGGTTGCCGGCCCGACAAGGATTCGTCTGCCAGATCAGCGTCACGCCAGCCCGGCAGTGCTCGGTCATTAGCCACCAGAACAGACCAGCGCTGCTGGCAATGTCATTCACCGCCGCCACGACCTGGGCCCGATACCACACTGCGCGATTCGTGTTCATAGCGACCCATTCTGACACCCTGAAAACAGCACATAAGCGCCATGTCGAACTCTTTTGATACACGGATATTCTCTTTAACTTTGAACAGCTTGCCGTTTGCGAGCCTATCCCAGCGGTTGGACTTTGCCCAACGATTGAAGTACCATTGCGCGTCTTTAATGTAACTTGAAGTAATCCGCAACTCCTGCTGCCAGGGCCATTGTTACAAAAAGGATACAATCCAGCGATTGCAGCAATGCGGACGAACGGGAGAGACTATATCCGCTCTTTACTGGCAAGAGCATTACATTGGCGGCACCTGGTCTGGTTGATGTTACTGGCAACCACGTCCCACTCGTGGGCTGCTGAAAGTATTGAAAGCACTGATAGCACCTCGCTCTCGGCCAGCACCGAGTTGTCCAACGAGGGCTACTTCGTTCTCAACTGGCAAACCCCGTCGCCAGAAGCCACTCTCATACTCGAACAGGATACCAGCGGTGACTTCACCGATCCCGTCGTGCGAGAAATTGCCGGCGAAGGTGCAGCGACAATCACTGGCCTGACCAACGGCAATTACTTCTTTCGCCTGGTCGAAGATGGTGCAACGCTGAGCAATACGGTCGAAGTGACTGTGGCTCATCACAGCCTTGGGCGGGCGACCGGCTTTTTCCTTCTCGGCTTGTGCTTGTTCAGCATCCTCGTGATCACCATTCTTCGCGGAAACAAACAGGCCGGCATCTGATTATGCAGTACAACGCGCTCTCGCCCACTGTGGCGCTCATAATTCTTGTTATCTTCGGCGTTGTCTGGATTGCTTTCGGCTACTTCCTGGGGCGCCAGAATAAAAACCTGGAAGATTACATGCTGGCCGGGCGCAATGTCGGCCTGGCTTTTGCCGCCGCCACTGCCATGGCCACCTGGGTAACCTCCAACACCACCATGACCGCGCCCCAGGTGACATATGAGTTGGGCGTATGGGGCATGGTGGGCTATTCACTGGGCGCCGTGGGTCTACTGTTATTCGCGCCACTGGCCAAGCGCATCAAATACCTGTTACCCCATGGCTTTACCTCCGGGGATTTCATCCGCGAGCGCTACGGCGTATTGGCCTGGCGCGTTTTCCTGGTCATTTCCCTGTGCTACGCCTTCGGCTGGCTGATCAGTCTCGGCATGGCCGGCGGCATACTGGTCAACGCCCTCAGCGGCATTCCCTACCATTTGGGCATGACAACCATTCTGGTTGTCTGCGTATCCTATACCTTGCTTGGTGGACTCCGAGCGGTTATTGCCACTGACTTCGTGCAGACCATCATTATCATCACCGGGGTCATATTCATTGCCTTTCTGGTGATCAGCAATGTCGGTTTTGAGCAAATGCATACCGACCTGCAGGCCGAACGGCCAATGCTGCTGGACCTGCTATTCCCGGCCGCCATCATGTTCCTGTTCAACAATCTGCTGTTCGGCGTCGGCGAAATCTTCCACTCCAATGTCTGGTGGTCAAGAGCCTTTGCCTTTCGCCAGGACACCGGTTTTCGTGCGTACTTTATCGCCGGGATTTTCTGGCTGCCGATTCCCATCGTGGCAGGATTTGTCGCACTGGCGGCACCATCGCTGGGCATTATCGTGCCTTCATCGGACATGGTCGGGCCATTGGTGGCGGGCCGCATCCTGGGTACAACTGGTGCCGTCGTGGTCTTCATTGTGGTGTTTTCTGCACTGGCCTCCAGTCTTGACTCGCTGTTGGCTGCCACCGCAGATTTGATTACCCAGGATATCTACCGTGGTCACATCAACCCCGGCGCATCCGACCAGCAGTGCTTCCGCGCCGGCCGCGTTATTATCCTGCTACTGGGACTGGTTACCTGGCTATTATGTGTACCGCGATTGAGCACCCTGGCATCACTGCTGTATTTCACCGGCGCCTTTGTTGCCAGCGCTATCTGGCCTATCGTATTCGGTCTCTATTTTCGCTGGGCAACTGGCCTGGCTGCTACCATGGCTATGGTGGCCGGAACCGGCCTTGGGCTGCTGGCCTATTTCACCATTGGCTATTATGTCGCTGCAGTGGCGTCTTGTGCCGTTTCACTAATCGTCATCGTTGTCGTCAGCCGTATGGACAAAAGTCAATTTAACTTCGAATCACTGGCAAATTCAGAGAGCACTTCATGATTTCGCTAAGCGCATTAACAATACTGGTGACTGTCTCGCTGATTTTCGCCAGCTCAACGCCACTGATACTTGTGGCAATGATGTATACCGATATCAAGAATGGAAAACTGTGGTAATTAAGGAGAATACCGACGTGGATGATCAAGCCCACATTCGCATACGCGAAAAGCCCGATGTTCAAGGCGACGCGCACCCCAAGCAGTTGCTGCGCACGATCATTGAAGACGGCGACCAGTTATTGCCACTTGAACAGCAGCATATTCTGCGGGCCGACCAGTTCAAGGCCGAGACACTGCTACAGTTGTTCCGTCTGGCTGCCAAGTACGAGGCCAACCCGGATCGCTTTTCAACACCACTGGATGGCAAGATCCTGATTAGTGCTTTTTATGAGCCCAGTACACGTACGCGACTGTCGTTTGAAAGCGCCTGGCACCGCCTGGGTGGCGACATCATGTCGATCACCGATCGCTCCACCACTGGAATTGCCAAAGGCGAATCCCTGTCAGATGTGGGCGAGATGTTCAATAATTATGCAGACTGCGTGGTACTGCGTGACACGCGCGAGGAATCACTGCATGAAATGCGTGAGTCACTACGTATTCCCATTATTAATGCCGGCAACGGTCTTGATGAACACCCCACCCAGGCGATGGCTGATCTCTACACGATTTTCAAATGGCGCCCGGAGCTGCTGAAGAAGAAACTGGCCCCTGAAAAACGCATCAAGATCGGCGTAATTGGTGTGCCCGACAAAATGCGGACCGTGCGCAGCCTGCTGAAGATATTCTCAATCTTTCCCCACGCTTTTTCAGAAGTGTATCTGTTTCACGACGAAAAGGATTCCTGTGATCCGGAAGTGCTCAAACAATTCAGGGATCGTGGCCTGAACGTGATTGAAGGCGGCGAATCCTTTCTCGAGATCGTTCCGGAACTGGATGTTGTCTATATCAATGCCATCGCCTGGACCGGCGATGATTTCGAAACCTTTGGCAAAGTCTTTGCCCTGACTCCGGACACACCGTTCAAGGAAGGTGCTATCGTGCTGCACCCTCTTGCGCGCGGCGCAGAACTGTCTCACGACCTCGACCAAACCCGCTTTAACTGGTACTTCTCACAGGCCAGAGGCGCAGTATTCGTCCGCATGGCTTTGCTTACCTGCCTGGTACATCGTAAAGGACGCGTTCTGGACGTGGTCTGAACACTCGGAAACCCGACGACAAGCAACCAGCTTAATAACCCCTACAACTAACCTAGCCAATCGAGACAAGACTCTATGTGCGGTATAGCCGGCATAATGCATGCCCAACCTGACAAACCCATCGACCCACAAACCCTGGTCAACATGGCCGCGATTCAATATCACCGCGGCCCGGATGGTTTTGGCCACCAACAGTTCCCCGATCATGGCGTCGGATTCAGCCACGCCCGACTGTCGATCATCGACCTGAATGAAGATCGCGCTCGCCAGCCGTTCGTCAGCCAGGACGGCAATCTGCTGCTGGCCCACAACGGCGAGTTTTATGATTACCAGCGTATCCGCGCGCGTTTCACGGCCCAGGGTGCACGCTTCGACACCAAGAGCGATTCCGAAATCATCCTGCACTTGTTTCCCCGCCTTGGTATCGAGGGAACCCTCAAGCATCTGCGCGGCGAGTTCGCTTTTTCACTGTATAACAAGGACGAGGATGCCCTGTACCTGGTTCGCGACCGGTTTGGCATCAAGCCGCTGTACTGGACCCAGATTGGCGATACTGTGGTGTTTGGCTCAGAGCTGAAGGTACTGTTTGCCCACCCGGAAGTGACACCTGAATTTACGCCAGAGGGCCTGTACCACCAGCTGATCCAGACCATGGTGCCAGGTACCACCGCATTCAGGAACATCCATCAGGTACAGCCCGGCCATATCGTCAAGATCAAGCGCCAGGGCGGCAAGCTGGTGGTCAAGGAGCACAAGTACTGGGATCTGAATTTCCCCA
Organism: uncultured Pseudohongiella sp.; assembly: GCA_965212375.1. Taxonomy (GTDB): domain Bacteria; phylum Pseudomonadota; class Gammaproteobacteria; order Pseudomonadales; family Pseudohongiellaceae; genus UBA9145. The sequence continues at coordinate 2,014,829 of OZ243108.1, forward strand.
AGGAAATGGACCGCGCGCCCATGTCCGAAGAAGAAGCCATCGAGCGCACGCGCGAGGAATTGCTCAACGCCGTGGCCCATCGCCTGGAGGCTGATGTGCCGGTGGGCAGCTATCTGTCTGGCGGTATCGATTCCTGTGCCATCATCGGCCTCGCCTCAGCATGCCGCCAGGGGCCAGTGCGCGCTTTCACCATCGGCTTTGATGATGCCGACTATGATGAGACCCCGATCGCCACCCAGATGGCGGAAAGCTGCGGCGCTGAACAGGACGTAATGCGCCTGTCCGGTAACGAGCTTTACGGTCACTTTGAAGAAACCCTATGGCATACGGAACGAACGATATACAACACGCTGGCAGTCGCCAAATTGCTGATGAGCCGTCACGTAAACAAGAGTAATTACAAGGTAGTCATGACCGGCGAGGGCTCGGACGAACTGTTCGGCGGCTATCCGGCGTTTCGCCGCGATATGTTTCTGCACGGACTGGACTCCCTGTCAGCCGCCGAAAAGGCTAACTGGCAATCTCTGCTCAACGAGAGCAATTCACTGTTCACCGGTGCCATGCTGTCGGAAAAACAGGTAGATGATCCAGCCCTGCACTTCACCGTGGGTTTTACCCCAAGCTGCCTGCAGCCATGGCTGGCCTGTGCTGATCTGGTGCCGGACCTGCTGGCACCGGAGCTTCGTGAACAGGTCAAGGACTATCGCCCCGGCGCCGCTATCGCCAACGCCCTGGATAGCGATCAGCTACAGGGACGTCACGCCCTGGACAAGGCCCAGTATGTCTGGTGCAAGACCATGCTCGAAGGCCAGATACTGACCTGGGGTGGCGACCGCGTGGACATGGCCAATTCCATGGAGGCGCGTCCGGCATTTCTGGATCACCACCTTGCCGAATTCGCGGTCCAGATCCCGCCGCAGCACCGTATCAAGGGCCGCACCGAAAAATATGTACTGCGCGAGGCGATGAAAGGCATACTCCCGGAAGTGCTCTACAAGCGCGAAAAGTTTGCCTTCATGGCGCCGCCAGCGCACACTGATGAAACCAAGTGGAAACAGATGCGCGAGCTGGCGGAAAAACACCTGTCACGGGAACGTATCGAGGCCACTGGTATTCTCTCTTATGACGGTGTGGAAGCATTGTTCAAGCGTCATGACAACCCGGAAACCTCCGCTGCCGAGCAGGTCCAGATGGATGCCGTGATCAATCATTTGATCGGCGTACAAACCCTGCATCAGCACTTCATCGACACCGATATTCCGGCGCTGGCGAAACGTCGGGCCGATGAGTTAGGATGGCGAGCATGAACCAGAAACTCCAGATGACATCAGACATCAAAATCGATCTGGAACGGGTTAAGCAAGACGTCTACAATCTGGCCCGCTTCGGATACAACACCGAGGATCAGGGCATTTACCGCCAGGGCTTCAGTGACGAGGATATGAAAGCCCGGCACTGGTTAATGGACCAGATGCAGGGCTATGACCTGGATGTGTCCATGGACGGTGCCGGTAACGTGATCGGCCGCTATGGCGATCCCGAGCACAAATCCCTTTTGATTGGCTCACACCTGGACTCGGTCCCCGCCGGCGGTATTTTCGATGGCGTGCTGGGCGTTGTGGCGGGACTGGAATGCATCCGCGTCATCAAGGAACATAACATCCCGCTGAAGCATGCTATTGAGGTGATTGGCACCAGCGAAGAGGAAGGCCGTTTTGGCGGCATGCTCGGCGCCCAGGCCCTGTCTGGCAATCTCAAGCTGGATTGGCTGGAACGTGCCCAGGATCACAGCGGCGAATTGTTGCGTGACGCCATGGCCAAGTGCCAGCTCCCCTACCATTTAGCTATGGAGGCGGCCCGCGATCCGGAAGACCTGGTCGGCTTTCTCGAGCTGCATATTGAGCAGGGTCCGGTACTGGAAAAAACCAATAACACCATCGGCGTGGTGGAAGGCATTTCCGGGGTCTTCAAGTGGCTTATAAAATTCAAAGGCAAGGCTGACCATGCCGGCACCGCCCCGATGGACCTGCGCAGTGACGCATTCATGGGAGTGGCGGATTTCGCCCACGAGATTTCCCGCATCATCGATGAGGAAGGCACTGATAAAACCCGCCTCACCATTGGTAGCGTCGAGCTAAAACCAGGGTTTGCACACACCGTGCCCGGGGAAGCCGACTTCACCCTGGTCGGCCGGGACATGAGCGAAGAAGTGATGCTGGCCCTGTCAGATGCCTGTCAAAAAGTCTGTTCCTCAATCGCGCGTCGACACAAACTCAAATTTGAATTCGAGCAGATGAGCTGGCTACAGCCCAAGCCTTGTACCCCGGAAATGATCGAGTTATTGGAACGTCATTCCAAATCACTGGGCTACAAGACGCTACTCATGCCCAGTGGTGCCGGCCACGATGCACAGTTCTTCACCGACATCACCCCTACCGGTCTGCTGTTTATTCCCAGCGTCGGTGGTGTTAGTCACGCGCCGGATGAATGGAGTCACTGGCACGATGTGGAAAAAGGCTGCAATGTGCTGCTCAACTCCATCCTCGAGTTGATTGCGGAATAACAGGGCAGTTTCCGGCCCGCAAGCCGTCGGAATAATTAACGCGCTCCGGAATAATAGCGGTGCGCGCGCTCAGTTCCGCGGCACTTCATTGCCGGCAATCCAGACACTCTCGATAGAGCGGGTATTAGTAATGTCGGTGGCAGGATTGTCCCTCAGAATCACCAGATCGCCCCAGTTCCCCGGCTCCAGCGTTCCGATAATATTATTCTCACCCATGCACTGCGCAGCAACGCCGGTGGCTGCGCGAATAGCCGCCAGTGGGCTCATCCCCGCATCCACCATCATGCTCAACTCAAGGTGTTCGAAATAGCCCTGGAATCTGGCCGGTGGGCCACTGTCGGTGCCCATAGCGACCGGAATACCGGCGGCGTGCAACGCGCCCAGATTATCCATGGCGACTTCGAGGCCGGCTTTGTAGGCCTGTGCCGACTCGCTGTTTCGCACCCGGGACATGCGCTCGGGTGACAGTAACTCGGCCACAATCTGGTCATCCACTTCGCGGCGAAAGAACGGATCAGCAAAGAAATCCGGCTCACTATCATACACAAACGTGGATACTTCCCGGGTCAACGTCGGCACGTAACAGACCTGAGTAGTCTGCATCTGATCCATGAATTCGGCGCCCACCGCTGTGTCGCGAATACTGTGGGCAATGAGGTCGGCGCCCGCTTCCAGCGCATATCGGGCGTCATCCAGGTAATAAAGATGTACGGCCACCGGCAGCCGGCGCTGCTCCGCCTGATCCACCAGGGCATCGAACAACTCACGCGACATTTTTCGGGTTCGTCCAAGGTTATCGTCAACCCGCACCTTGATGAAATCGGCCCCGAGATCGGCATTTTCGTTAACCTGGCGGCGGATCTCCAGTTCGGTGTCGCCGCTGACTACCGAGCCGGCCACATACAGGCGGGCGCGATCCAGGGTTGGCACATGCTGTTCATTGCGCAGTGCAAATCCCGCTTCGGCATCACCGCCGAGGCTAAACACCGTGGTAATGCCATAGCGCGCGTAAAGGCGAAGCTGGCGCAACAGATTGTCGCGATTGTAGTGGCCGCCTTCGAGACCGAGGGTGTCACCGACATGGCCATGGGCATTGATCAGGCCAGGAATAATAGTACGCCCGGCAACATTGATACGGCGGGCGCCGTCCGGGATGGTGACCGTCTGGCTGGGTCCGATGGCGCGGACCCGACCGTCGGTAATGAGCAAGGTAGCGTTTTCCAGCGGCGCATTGTCGGTGCCATCAATAATAGTGGCGCCGACAAAAGCCAGCGAGCCCTCGTTTGCATGTAGCGTGGCGACAGCGCCCAGCAGGACACTCAGGCCGAGAACACAGGTCTTCAGCAGCTTCACAACACAAGCCCTCCTTTCGAATCCTAAGCCCCAGTGTAGCAAATCAGCGCCGGAAAACGAGAAGCTGCTCAGGAATCCACGTGGAGCTGCTGCAAATGCAATTCGAATTGGTTGAGGATGTCGTTCACCAGCTGTTCCTGGGAATAGCCAGCCACATCATAGTGCTGCGGGCCCTGGAGCAGAAAGACTTCTGCGCGCCAGTAGCTGCGCTCTTTGGACTTGCGCGGAATCTCCGGAAAAGCCACGGCCGCGGTGGAATACTTGCGCAGGCGAACCTGATAAAGAAATTCCGTGGTCTCCTGATGGCCGACCAGCAGCTGAATTTCTTCTCCGTTTTCTTCCACATTGGCGTGTAGCGACTGCGCCCGAAGTTGTTCTGCCACCGCCTGCATGGCCGGACGCACGGTGGAACTCAAATAGTCACGTACCGTCTTTTCAGTGTGGTGACCAAGCAAAGCCTTCAACCGGGTTTGCCAGACGCCGGGGCTCGAGGGCGGCACCGACGGCGTACTGATAATCGGGGTGATACCGACGGCTTCCTGTGCCAGGCCGCGGTAGAGCCCGTAACAGATTAACAGCATGATAAAACCAAATGGCAGAGCGCTGGTAATTGCCGCCGTCTGCAAAGCTGTCAGGCCACCGGCAACCAACAATACCGCTGCCACGACACCTTCCGAGATAGCCCAGAACACGCGCTGCCAGACGGGCGGGTCTTCAGCACCGCCCGAGGTAATTATATCGATTACCAGCGAACCGGAGTCAGAAGAGGTTACGAAAAAAGTGACAACCAGCACCGTAGTCAACAGTGACATAAAGGTAGTCCACGGTAACTGCTCCAGCAGTACAAATATCGCCGTCGGCATGTCATTTTGGACAGCCGTTGTTATACCCGCACCCAGGCCCTGCAGTTCGAGGCTCAGGGCAGTATTACCAAAAAAGGTAAGCCACATAAAAGTGAAGCCGCTGGGAACGAGTAGCACCCCGGCTACGAACTCACGGATAGTACGGCCGCGAGAGATGCGGGCTATAAACATACCGACAAACGGCGACCAGGATATCCACCAGGCCCAGTAGAACAGTGTCCAGTCTCCCATCCATTCGTTAGGCTCGTAGGCATAGGGATTAAGGGTCATGGACACCATGTTGGAGAGATACATGCCGACGTTTTGAATCAGGCTGCCCAACAGCTGTACCGTGGGGCCAACAAGCAGCATGAAGGTCAGCAGCACCAGGGCCATCATCAGATTCAATTCGCTGATGCGCCGAATGCCACCGTCAAGGCCAGCCACAACCGAGACGGTAGCCATACCGGTAATCGCAGCAATCAGTCCAATCTGCACCATCGTGCTGACCGGCACATCAAACAGGTATGACAGGCCAGCATTCACCTGCATTACCCCGATGCCCAGCGATGTTGCGACCCCAAACATAGTACCGAGAACCGCAAAAATATCGACCGCATCGCCAATCGGTCCATAAATACGATCGCCGATTAGCGGATACAGCGCCGAGCGAATGGTCAGTGGCAGGCCATGACGAAACGAAAAGTAGGCCAGCGCCAGACCCACCACTATATAAATGGCCCATGCCTGTAATCCCCAGTGAAAGAAGGTAAGTTGCATGGCCTGGCGAGCAGCCTCGGCATCCCCTCCCTCGCCGACTGGCGGCGAGATGAAGTGCGTCACTGGTTCTGCGACACTGAAGAACATCAACCCAATGCCCATACCGGCACTGAACAGCATGGCAAACCAGCTCAGGTAACTGTAGTCAGGTGTCGAATCGTCTGGGCCGAGCCGGATTTTTGCGAAGCGACTGAATCCCAGGTATACGACGAAACCAAAGAAAAGCGCCACGACGCCCATATAAAACCAGCCGAAATTAGTCACCAGCCAGGATTGCACAGCCGAGAACGTGGTAGCCGCCTGATTACTGAAAACCCCGCCGTAGATACAGAATAGAATAATGAGGCCGGCGGAAATAAAAAACACAGGCCGGTTTATCATGTTTCCGGAGCCAGCATCTGTCTCTATATGTGACTGATTGTTCATAGTTAGTGCTACTCCCTGACCAAGGACTGGCTATCGTTCTCCAGCATTGCATCGGACCATTGTTCGGATAGCTCGGCGAGTGGACCCAGGGCTGACTTGAGCGGAGCGAGAAACTCCTCGTAATTGCGCCACTGATCAACCCCCGCACGCGAGATGGGTTTTCTGACTTGCTCGGAGCTTGGTGTGCGGATATCCCTTTCCGTTTGATAGTAGTACAAACACCCTTCTTCAAATGGCAAGCCACAAAATTCGAGCAGGCGCCGTACTTCAGTTTCAAGATCGGCTATCAAAGCCTCATTTTCCACGCGCAGTACATAGCCCGGCAGAACACTATCCCAGTGCTCCATCAAGGCTACATAGTCGCGATAATAATGACCCAGATCACCAAGTGAATAGCTGAATTCCTGACCATCCGCAAACAGTTGTTTATAGGCGCTAAAACAACAGGCCAACGGATTGCGGCGGGCATCGATAACCTTGGCGTTGGGGAACATCAACCTGATCAGCCCCAGGTGGCGAAAATTATTCGGCATCTTGTCGATAAACAGCGGTGCGCCCTGGCGATGAATCCGTGTGTCGCGAATATAGGTCTCACCAAATTCCCGAAACTCATCAGCAGTTAATTCACCCAGAATAGCAGGATAATCCGGCGCTTGTCCGTCCCGTTTTCGGCGCCTGAGGTGCTGCGACAGAGACAGGATATTGGGCAATTCCAGAGTACCGTCAACCTGACTGTGGGATGACAGTATCTGTTCCAGCAGCGTGGACCCGGCGCGCGGCAATCCGACAATAAATATCGGATCTGGCTGTGGGCAACCCCAGGACTTTCGTTGCTCAAAAAATTCAGCGGTACAGACTTTTGTCTGCGCTTCAAAATCGGCGCTGATTTGCTCCGCCTGATAGCGACTCTGGGATTTTTTCAGACTGTTGCCCCGCTCATAGTGAAAAAAGCTCTGCTGATATTCATGACGATCTTCGAATGCTTTGCCCAGCGCAAAATGCACATACACTCTATCCATGAAGCCAAGGTTGCTGTTGTCCTGCACGGCCAACAGCGTCTCAAGCTCCGAATCAGTGAAATTGTAGGTCTTGAGATTAGCCAGGGAATAGTATGCCTCGCCGTGCCAGCGATGGGCCGCAATAGCCTCGCGATACGCGCTGATGGCCGCATCGGGCTGGCCACGGGTCTTCAGAGCATGCCCTTTCGAGGTCAAGGTCACCGGATCCGCAGGTAATGCCTGCAGGATGCGCTCAAAGTACACCAGGGCGTCGTCGAATTTTCCACACTGCATGCATTCAACAGCGTAGATAGACTGGTAGCGGGGATTATCCGGCTCGCGCTGTAACAGTGCGTCTGCTTCACGCAGCGCCGCGGTGAACTTCTGCCGTTTGCGCAAAATCTGAATATACTCGATTCTGGCAGCAATATTCTCTGGCTCGAATTGCACCGCGCTTTCGAGCAGATACTCCGCGTCGTCAAGAATACCCAGCCGAACACCGATCTCGGCAAGAATGCGCATGCCCGGTACATTTTGGGGGACCTGCTGGAGAAACTTGCGGCACACGGATTCGGCGCGCGCCAGCTTGTTCTGGGCCAGCAGATCGCGTGCTGCCAGCAATGGCTTGGGCAGCGCCTGAACTTCCCTGAGTTGAGCGTCGACGGCAGCCAGGGCGACGCTATCGTTGCTGTGTTGCAGGATATCGCGCTGCGCCTTCAGGCTCGCCACCAGAGCCGGGTTGTAGTGCGTGGCGCGCGTGTAGGCCCTTAGCGCTTCAGGATTGCGATTCAGGGCGCGAAAATTATGCCCTTCTTCCTGATGTGCGCGGCCATGCTCCGGGGCGAGAGCCTTCAAGGTCTCGAGTGAATGCAGGGCCGCCTGATGCTCACCCAGATAACGCTGACACACCGCCTGCATGTACAGAAGTTCGGGGTCGTCGCTGTGCTGCGCCAGCAGCGCCCTGGTTTGTGTCAGGGCCGCCTGAAACTGCTGATCAACGACCAGTTTCTGGATGCTGTCCAGATCGGACTGCTTGCTACTCATCAGATTCCTTGCTGCAGAAAAAAGGCGCCTGTCTCAGGCGCCTTAATTTCCAGGTCATCAGGACCCAGGTCGCTCGGATCCCAGGTCACTCAGACCACGTTAATGCCTCGACTTCAGATTCTAGAAGTCATACGTCATTCGTACGCCTGCGGTACGCGGACGGGCATAGGTTACACGCTCGCGGTCGAATACAAACGAGCGGGCAATTTCGGCACGTTCATCGGTCAGGTTGTTCACGAACAGCTCCGCGGTCCATTGATCTGAGGTCAAGCCAGCGGTGACTCCCCACATCGCGTAACTATCGATGCGGTCACGGTTGATGACAATAATATCGCTGAATTTTTCATCAGAATAGGTAAAGCTCGGCATCACATGTGCCATTACACCATTGTCCAGGGACCATTCGTAACGGGCACGCATGTTAAATTGCATTTCCGGTGCGTACGCCAGTGAATCGCCTTCACGAACATCATCCGTCGGCGTGATAACGCGAGTGATCTCGGTATCAAGAAACGAGAAGGCACCGATTACATTCAGGCCAGGCATCGCTGCCGGCGCCCAGATGAAATCACCCTCCACACCGTTGACTTCAGCGTCGGCGGCGTTGTCCGAAAAGAACAGGTTAGTGATACTTGGGTCAAAAATTGTGGTTTGCAGCCGGTCGATTTCCGAGAAAAACACTGCGCCATTAAATCGCAGGGTGTAATCGAGAAGATCGAGCTTCCAGCCCAGTTCATAGTTGGTCATGTCATCGGTATCGATCGCGTACGGCACGGTGAAATTGCCGTCCGGGCTGACCGAACCGCCTGGCCGATTGAGAATACCGGGACGGAAACCTTCGGAGAAAGTAACGTATAGCAACTGATCAGGCGTCGGCGACCAGTTCAAACCAAACTTGGTGATAACTCCATCAGTCTGGGCCGATTCTGGATTTGGGGCACTGAACAGCTGGTCAAGATTGTTGCCAGCATTATTGTCCTCGGACGCGCCGAAGTTGCCGAACGAACCAGCGGCACTGCCTTGCAGGTCAACTTCGATGTCGTACATCCGCGCGCCGACCAGCACCGAAAACTGGTCGGTAAGATCATAAGTCACCTCACCAAAGAGGCCTCGCTGCTCATCCGGCCGGAACACATCGTTGCGGAAGATTACGCCCTCAGGCCATTGGCCGGGGTCGGCCGCAGAAGATGGCTGTGCTGAAAAATTGGGACCAAACCCGACTTCGCCGTTAAAGGCAACGGCCTGCTCTGAACCAGGATAGGTAAAGTTATTTAACTCGCGCAGATCAAGCTGGCTATAGAATCCGCCGAACGTTGCCCGCAGTGGCCGGCTCGGATCCGTTGCAAAACGAATCTCGTGGGACTGCACTTCCGTGGATGAGGTGCTGTTTACGAACAGATCCGGGGCCTGACAGGTTCCGGTTGGTACCGTTGATGGGTAGGTCACGTAACCATCACAGATGTAATAAGGAAGGTATTGACCGACAAACAGGTAGTCGCTGTAGTCAACAATCTGCTCTGATTCGCGGTCTGTATAAGCGCCGGTATAGATAGCTTCCAGGTTGCCAAGGCGCCCGGTCAGGGTCCAGTTGGTGTTGTGGAAAGAATCCTCGATTCGGTCGTCGGTGTAACGCTGAATCTCCAGATCACCCAGGTCAGGGTCGGCAAAGAATACGCCATCGGATTCGATGTCCTGGCGGGTATGAGAAACCAGCAGGCTCCAGTCGAGATTGAATTCATAAAGGCCCGAAATCCTGGCACCGGCATAGCTCAGGTCATTGAAGTTTTCCTCAACCCGATTGCCATTATCGGCTTCCAGAAAAGTGACGTTGCTCAGGTCTGCGCCTGCCTGGAACCCGGTACGCGTTGAGCTTACCGGCACGCCATTGGCGCGGACTGTACCTTCCTCACGAAAACGGGCACTTTCCCGGGCACTCAGCGTGCCGGCCACGTTATCGATGTAGCCGCCCTTGTTGTCCACGTAGACAACACCGCGCACAGTGAACTGGTCAGTGACCGGCAGATTCACAACGCCTTCTACATTGTTGTTCATTTCCCCACTCTGGGTAAACGAGGTACCAAACTTCACTCGCGCTGAAGATGCGTTGGGATCGGGCTTGTTGGTGATCAGGCGCACGGTGCCAGACTGGGAACTGGCACCAAACAGCGTACCCTGCGGACCGGCCAGCACTTCGACTCGCTCCAGGTCCGCCGCGTACACGTCCAGGTTACGGCCAGGCTGGGCCAGGGGCTGCTCGTCCAGATAAAGCGCCACGTTGGGCGACAGTCCGGCGACGCCGGCTACTGTGAGGTTTGGTGTCGTCGACGCAACACCGCGGATATAAATCGTGTTCTGACCAGGACCACTGCCGCCGGCAGTCACGCCGGGTAGCTGCATCATGTAGTCTTCAAAATTGCTGACACCGGTCTGCTCCAGAGTTTCCGCAGTAAGAGCAGAAACAGCCACCGGGACGTCCTGCATGCTTTCCGGGCGTTTGGTGGCGGTCACGATGACTTCTTCGATCTGAGCGTGGGCTGTTAACGAGGTGGTCGATGCCAGGGCGACTGCCAGGCAAAGCTGTTTTCTTCTAAACATGTTCTTCCCTTGTTGTGGTCGTAATTCAGTGATGGGCCGCGCTGTGCAAAGGCGCTGCTGTGGGTCGTCCCATTCAGTTGTGGCGTATTATATAGATTTGAAAATATAATCCCAGTGCAAAGCCCTGATTTGTACCGTATTGGCGCTTATTAGACTCTAAATAAGTAATTATTTTTCAGATAGTTGCGCTGTATCTACCAGTTAGCGGCGAAACTGCCAGACAGCGCTGGGGGTCTATGCCAGCCCGGAATTATTAGAACTGAACGTTTCTGCGAGCTTTTTGGACTTCTCATCAAGAATAACTCTCGCTACCGCCCACAGTTGGCCGATAATCACTTAGCTTCCCTGCAACGAGACAAATATCATGAAGGACTACGAAGCCCTGCTGGTAGCGCTACGCCAGATTACCCGCGCCATTGACCTGCACTCACGCCAACTGCTCAAGGAAACCGGGCTAACCACCTCGCAATTGCTGATTCTGGACGCGATTACTCGCCAGGCCGTGGCAACCCCTACCAGCATTGCCCGCGACATCCATCTATCCCAAGCGACAGTGACCAATATTGTGGTGCGACTGGAAAAGAACGGGCTGGTGGAGCGACACCGCTCTGGCGATGATCGCCGTTCAGTGCAACTCACTCTCACCGCCCAGGGACAGGGCATTATCGACGCCGCCCCCGAGTTGCTGCAGGCAGATTTTCTGAAGCAATACCGGGAATTGCAGCCCTGGGAGGCCAATTTACTGCTCAGCGCCCTGCAGAGACTGGCTACTATGATGCATGCCGAAAAACTGGATGTATCACCGATTCTAGCGCTGGGAGAGCTTGCTGAGGAATCTGAGGGGCTGGCCGGGTAGCTTGGAGATGGGCCGCGCTGTGCGCGTTCTGCGCCGCTTGCGCGGCTTCCGAACCTGGGAGGTTCTGCTTAACGCCCTGGTTTGGGTTGAGAGAGCCATGCAAAAAAGCCCGCTTTCGCGGGCTTTTGTGTATGGCGCACTCGGGAGGATTATGAGCCCCATCCCTGGGGCTCACCCTGGGGGCTCGCTGCGCTCGTGAAAATTCGCTCCCGGCGAATTGTTGATTCGAAATTTGGCTAAGCCAAATTCCATTAACGAGTTCTTAACACTGCCGAAGTGCTGATGTTCAAGGATCGCCGATGGTAAGCAGAGGCGATCCCTGCGGGCCGCGCTTTGCGCGGTCTGCGCCGCTGCGCGGCTTTCGAACCTGGGAGGTTCTGCCTACCGCCCGAAAGAGCCATACAAAAAAGCCCGCGTTGCGGGCTTTTGTGTATGGCGCACTCGGGAGGATTATGAGCCCCATCCCTGGGGCTCACCCTGGGGCTCGCTGCGCTCGTGAAAATTCGCTCCAGGCGAATTTTTGATTCGGAATTTGGCTTAGCCAAATTCCATTAACGAGTTCTTAACACTGCCGAAGTGCTGATGTTCAAGGATCGCCGATGGTAAGCAGAGGCAATCCCTGCGGGCCGCGCTTTGCGCGGTCTGCGCCGCTGCGCGGCTATCGAACCTGGGAGGTTCTGCCTACCGCCCGAAAGAGCCATACAAAAAAGCCCGCGTTGCGGGCTTTTGTGTATGGCGCACTCGGGAGGATTGATTCGAAATTTGGCTAAGCCAAATTCCATTAACGAGTTCTTAACACTGCCGAAGTGCTGATGTTCAAGGATCGCCGATGGTAAGCAGAGGCGATCCCTGCGGGCCGCGCTACGCGCGGTCTGCGCCGCGGCGCGGCTTTCGAACCTGGGAGGTTCTGCCTACCGCCCGAAAGAGCCATACAAAAAAGCCCGCGTTGCGGGCTTTTGTGTATGGCGCACTCGGGAGGATTGATTCGAAATTTGGCTAAGCCAAATTCCTCACCCTGCGGGCCGCGCTTTGCGCGGTCTGCGCCGCTGCGCGGCTTTCGAACCTGGGAGGTTCTGCCTACCGCCCAAATGAGCCATACAAAAAAGCCCGCGTTTGCGGGCTTTTGTGTATGGCGCACTCGGGAGGATTCGAACCTCCGACCGCTCGGTTCGTAGCCGAGTACTCTATCCAGCTGAGCTACGAGTGCGTGTTGTGTTCGGGTGGGCCCGAAACGAGGGCGGTATTATAGCGAAAATCTTGGTTTTTCATAGTCATAAAATGGTGAATTGGCGGTTCGTGGTTTTCCGGTGGGGGTCGCTGTAATAGACTCGTTGCTATGCATACAAAATACTCGGTAATTTATCTGGCCACGGTGCTTTTATTGGCGCCCGGACTGGCTCAGGCTGACTATGAGGCGGGCGTCAGTGCTGCCCTGTCCGGTGACTACCAGACTGCGCTGCGGGAATTCACGCTTGCCGCGGAACAGGGACTGGATCTGGCCCAGTACAACCTGGCGATCCTCTACTTCACTGGCCGCGGCGTCGAGCAGGACTTTGCGGCGGCCCACCGCTGGACCCTGGCGGCCGCTGAACAGGGTCACGTCAATGCCCAGTACAATCTCGCCAGCCTGCTAATGGACGGTTCCGGCGTCGAAGCGGATGTCGAGCAGGCCATCGTCTGGTTTTCACGTGCCGCCAGGTCTGGTCACGCTGATGCCGCCTTCGTTTTGGCCAACCTGTTTAATGACGGTGACCGGGTGGACCGCGACCTGGTACAGGCCCATGCCTGGGCGAGCCAGGCAGTCTACAACGAGCACCAGCAAGGCCCGGCGCTACAGGCCGCCCTCGAGGCACAACTCGATGCCGGGCAACTAGCCGCGGCGCGACGCCTGTTTGCGCGCTGGCAGATCAACTAGTCCTGACCTGAATCAGCGGCGCATCAAGTAGCAATATCATTACCTGCCAGGTAATGGTTTTCACGAAGCCTATTGGGTACCCTACCCACGTTATTGTTGACTTCTCGCCTTGCAACCAGCACTGGAGGTTTTCTTCATGCCCGCTGTTGGCACCCTGCTAAGCGAATACCGCAAGCGTAGTCGCCTTTCCCAGCTTGACCTGGCAATGCTTGCTGACGTGTCGTCCCGCCACATCAGTTTTATTGAAACCGGGCGCACCAGCCCGAGCCGAAACATGCTGCTGCGCCTGGCAGAAGTGCTCAACCTGTCGCACAAGGACAGCAACCTGCTCCTCAACTCTGGCGGCTATGCCCCGGCCTACTCCGCCCTGGATCTGGACTCAGAAGCTCTGCAGCCAGTACGTCAGGCGCTAAAGCTGATGCTGAACAACCACGATCCCTATCCGGCGCTGGTGATGGACGGTAGCTATAATCTGTTGATGGCCAACACGTCCCAACAGCGGCTGTTCAGTCAGGTGGTCGATAGCTCCGGACAGCTGCCTACCAACAACTTGCTGGAAGCGGTACTGCGCGAGGATGTGTTCAAGCCATTGCTGCTGAACTGGGAGGACGTTGCCAGTCACCTGCTTCGGCGCCTGCGTCGACAGGTGCTCGCTTACGACAAGCCCGAACATCGCGAACTGCTGGAAACACTTCTGGCCATGGACGTGCCGGAGAACTGGCAGGCACCGGAAGAATCACCCGATGACGGGCCAATACTGACTATTGACTTTAAAATGGGCGAGCTGACCCTTAGCATGTTCACGGCGATCACCCAATTTGGCACTGCCCTGGATATCGGCGTGGAGGAAATACTCATAGAACACTACTTTCCGGCCGATGCCGAATGCGAGGCGTTCTTCAGCGCCGCCAATAACTGATTGCCTGCTACTGCCCGGCAGCGGCCTGTTCTTCTTCCAGTTTGGCCTGGGCGTTTGCCAGCAGCGTGTCCAGCCAGGCTGAAAAGCCCTGCGGGTCAATGAAGGGGTGAGGCTCACCTTCTTCGCGCTCCTGCAGTTCTTCGTAGCGCGCAAACACATCGCCAGACGCCGGATGATTGGGGATATTCACTTCGATATTCTCGAGTTGCTGAATACGCTGGACGCTGTCGATATACAACTCGGTACGTTCGACGCCATCGAAGTTCAGACCCACTCCACCGAACATGAACGCATTGTGCGGAAAACCGTCGTCATACACGGTAAACAGAGTCGACAGAACACCGGGCGTGTGGCCTGGCGTGGTCATGAAGCGTATCTGGGTGCGGCCCAGATTGAGGGTATTGCCGTTGGTTACCGACAGGTGCCGGATTGGTGTTGGGTATTCACGGTACACAGGAGGCTGTTCGGTCATTTGCCAGTCTTCTTCAGTCATCATGACCACGGCGCCGAACTCCTGCTGAAAGCGGCGCACGCCGCCAATGTGGTCGTAGTGAGCATGGGTGCCGATCAGGTAGCGGATATCATTGGGATCAAATCCCAACTCGCGAATATTCTCGATAACCAGGTCGGTTAAATCACCATACAGCGCGTCGAACACAATCAGGCCCTGGTCGGTAACCAGTAGCCAGGACGCTACCCAGCGCGCACCGATATAGTAGAGGTTGTCGAACACCTGGAATGGCTCGACGCGCTGCACCTCCGGGTTGTCGTTGTCGGGCAAGCCCTGCGCCTGGACGCTGCCGATGGCAAGCATCCCGACAAGCACTCCAAACAGTGCCATGCTGGCCAGCGTACCGCGCCAGGTTGGGTTGCTTAACCAGGCTTTACTACTGTTATTTTCATTGTCCTTACTAGTCATTTTGCTATCGTGCATCGTAGTCTTTAAGAGTATGGGCGAGGCTTGTTGTTATAAACGATATGACTTGCTTTTAAAACCGCTTTTCGGTTAACTCCGCGCTTTCTCGCCCCTGCCAATTCACCCATCACGATCGGAGACCATTGCTACCCATGACCAAGATTGGCTGCCCCAAAGAATCCAAGGCCCAGGAACACCGGGTCGGACTCACCCCCGAGTCCGTTGCCACCCTGACCGGTGCCGGACATGAGGTCTGGATTGAACACCAGGCTGGCCTGGGCATTGGTTGTGATGACCAGGCATACGCTGATGCTGGCGCCAAAATTGCTGGCGATCTTGATGAGGTATTTGCCAGGGCTGATCTGATCGTCAAGGTAAAAGAGCCCAGTGCTGTGGAGCGTCGTAAACTGGAGGCGCGGCACACCCTGTTTACCTACCTGCACCTGGCGTCTGACCCCGAGCAAACCCATGACCTGATTGCCAGTGAGGCGGTTTGTATCGCCTACGAAACAGTGACCGACAATGCCGGGCTGTTACCGTTATTAACTCCCATGTCGGCGATCGCTGGTCGTCTTGCGGTACAGGAAGCCGTGATACATCTGGAAAAACACCACGGCGGGCTGGGCGTGCTGCTTAGCGGCGCACCCGGGGTCGCGTCTGAGTCAGTGGTCATCATTGGTGGTGGCGTGGTGGGCAGCAACGCCGCGCGCATCGCCCTGGGGTTGGGCGGCCAGGTGACTATCCTCGATCGCTCGGAAAGCAAGCTGGGCGAATTGGACTCCCGTTTCAGCGGCAAGGTACGCTGCGAACTGTCAAGCCCGGAATCGGTAGAGAAGCATGTTATGTCAGCCGCGCTGGTGGTGGGCGCGGTGCTGATTCCTGGCGGGCGCGCCGACTACGTGATCTCCAGCGACCTGGTCAAAAAGATGCGACCTGGCTCTGTTATAGCTGATGTGGCAATTGATCAGGGGGGCTGCTGCGAGAACTCGCGGCCAACGACCCATGATGATCCTACCTTCATAAAGGATGGGGTGATCCACTACTGCGTGGCCAACATCCCCGGCGCCGTGCCGCTCACCTCATCCAGGGCCCTGAACAACGCCACCCTGCCTTTTATCCAGGCGCTTGCTGACCAGGGCGCACGTGCAGCAATGGCTGCGGACGCGCATTTATTGAACGGCTTGAACGTGTGCCGGGGAAAACTCACCCACCCGGAAGTGGCAGACGACCTGGGGCTTGAGTACACCAGCCCCGGCGCGGCGCTGGAACTGATCTAGGGACCCTCTGATTAATTCAGACAAGTCTCTGCGGGGGTCTGTAAGCCCCTGCTGCAAGGCGCAGTCCGCAGGCAATAGCGAGGCCTATTGGCAAGGGCTGCAACGCCGCAGAAGGGGCTTACAGGCCCCGCCCTGCGGGGCCTTCAGACGGCACTCCTGACTGCGTTGCCGTTTCTTGACGGGCTGGCGGCACGCCTGCGAAACGGCGCCTTGTCAGCGGCGCCGTCTGAAGGCCAGAGACCAGTCTGAATTAATCAGAGGGTCCCTAGGAAACCTGGTCGTGCGATAGTAGCGTTACCGAGAGTACCGAGGCTGTCTGGGTCAGGACTGGCCCAGCGCCTCCAGTTGCTCATGTAGTGCCAGCAAATCCCGGGCCCGGGTCAGGTGCGGCACGTCCACCATCTTGCCCTTGTGGGCAAACGCCATGCGCCCGTCGGCCTGGGCGTGGGCAAACGCCTCAAGCAGCTCGCGGGCCGCTTCCACTTCAGCCATGCTGGGGGTAAAACATTCATTCACTACCGGTATCTGATCCGGATGGATGGTGAGTTTGCCGCGGAATCCCATGTCCGCAGCACGAATACATTCCCGCTTGAGCCCCTCGGCGTTCTTGATATCCACATATACCGCATCAATGGGTTGGACGCCGGCGGCGGCGGCCGATAATAAACAGGTGGAACGGACAAAGCCGAATACTTCAAGATAGTCGCCGGCATCATCGCGCTTGCTGCGCGCACCAATGGCGCCAGACAAATCCTCGGCTCCCCAGCTGACTCCACTCACCCTTTGATTTCGCGCCATTTGCGGCACATTAAATACCGCTGCTGGCGTTTCCGTGGCAATGAGAATCAGGCAAACGCTGTGCCTGGGAAGACCGTGCTGAGACTCCAACGAGCCGACAATCTGGTCTATGGCATCGACCCCGGCACGAGTCGACACCTTGGGCAGCACCAGCCCATCAGGTTTGGCGGCGATTACAGCCTCCAGATCTTCTCGTCCCCAGGGTGAGTCCTGGGCGTTGATCCGTACCAGCCGCTCACGCCCCCCAAAATCAGCCTGTAGCCAGTCGCATACTGCGTCCCTGGCTGCTGCCTTGTTATCCGGAGTGACTGAGTCCTCAAGATCCAGAATCAGGGAATCCGCCGCCAGCCCCAGGGCCTTGTCAAACATCCGCCTGTTGCCGCCGGGGACAAAATGCAGGGATCGCCGCGGGCGGGAGGTACTTGTCTCGTTCATACTAGCCTCGTGTCTGTACCGTCGGGCGGAACTGAGAAGAACCACATACGATTAAACTATGGTCACGCAAAGACCATGGCGCCATGGTAAGACGCTGCCGCGGCACTGGCAACTTGCCGAGCCTTGCATTACATTGCGGCCTTTGTCCTGCCAGTGCCGAGCGCGCGTCGATCCATGAGCCTTACAAGATGACCCTCAAAACTGGTAACGTCGACCTTGCCGCCTGGCGCGGCAAGCAGGTCACAGTCAGCAGCGATATCAACTGCGCCGTTCTGGATAAACTGGCGGCGACCCTGGAGACTGACACTGCGGGTTTTAGCGCGGGTGCAGTGCTGCCACCCCTTTGGCACTGGCTTTTCTTCCAACGCCCCGCTCCGCACTCGCAACTGGGTGCCGATGGCCACGCGCAACGGGGCGATTTCCTGCCTCCGGTAACATTACCCAGACGGATGTGGGCCGGCAGCCGCGTGGAGTTTTTCGCGCCTCTGGTAGCCGGTCAGGCAGCGCGGCAGCAGTCGGAAATCAGCAACATCACCAGCAAGATCGGCAAATCCGGCCCCCTGGTATTCGTCACCGTCAGCCACCAGGTCAGCCAGCACGGAACCCTTTGCCTGCAGGAGCAACAGGACATTGTCTTTCGCGAGGTGAGTACAGTGGCAGTGCGCGGCCAGCCGCCCGAACATCAGGCTGAGTATACGCGCAGCGTGTCCGCCGACCCGGCGCTGCTGTTTCGCTATTCCGCACTGACATTTAATGCCCATCGCATTCATTATGACCGTGACTATGCCAGGGATGTGGAGCAATATCCGGGTCTTGTTGTACATGGCCCGCTTATGGCCACCATGCTGCTGGACTTGTGGCAACAGAATAATCCTGGCGCCAGCCTGGCCAGCTTTCGTTTTCGCGCCCTGGCTCCTGTGTTTGACCTGACCCCTTTTCAGCTTTGCGGTCGCAGCCCAGACAGCGAGCAACGTTGCTTGCTGTGGGTGGAAAACAGCGAAGGCAATATCTGCCTGCAGGCCGAGGCAGTGATAGCTTGATGACGGAACTCCCGGCACAACCACTATCCGGAATAACCGTGTTGTCTTTTGAACACGCCATTGCCGCTCCCCTTTGTACCCGGCAACTGGCAGATCTGGGCGCCCGGGTGATCAAGATTGAGCGCCGGAATGATGGCGATTTCGCCCGCCACTATGACGACAGAGTCCGGGGGCTATCCTCACATTTCGTGTGGACCAATCGCGGCAAGGAATCGCTGACCCTTGATATCAAGCATGCCGACGCCCAGCCGGTTATGCGCCGCCTGCTGGCTGCCAGCGATGTGCTGGTGCAGAACCTGTCACCCGGGGCGCTGGCCCGGCTTGGTCTGGACCATGCCACGCTGCAGGAGACGTTTCCCGAACTGGTGGTCTGCAATATCACCGGCTATGGACACACCGGCCCCTACGCCGGGCGCAAGGCCTATGACCTGTTGATACAGGCTGAAGCCGGCCTGCTGTCAGTAACCGGAAATCAGGACAATCTCGCCAAAGCCGGCATTTCCATTGCCGACATTGCCGCCGGCAGTCAGGCGCACAGCGCGATTCTTGCCGCCCTGCTGGCGCGAACCCAAAGCGGCCAGGGCCAGGAAATCAATATCACCATGCTCGACGCCATGGTGGAATGGATGGGGTTTCCGCTTTACTACAGCCTCGATGGCCAGCAGCCACCGCCGCGAAGCGGCGCCGATCACGCCAGCATTTACCCCTACGGCGTGTTCCAGTGCGCCGGCGGCGAGCCGCTCATGCTGGGTCTGCAAAATGAGCGGGAATGGCGGGAATTCTGCACCCGGGTCCTCGAACAGCCTGAATTGGCCGCCGATCCGCGCTTTTCCAACAACGCCCGGCGCTCTGCGAACCGCGACGCGCTCCGCCCGCTGATTGAAACCTGTTTCAACTGCCAGCAACGCGACACCGTCAGCGCTCGTCTGGACGCCGCTGGCATTGCCTGGGCCAATGTCAATGACCTGCATGCCGTCTGGCAACACCCACAATTACAACAGCAACAGCGCTTCGCCACCGTCGATACCCCCGCCGGCCCGGTCCCCGGACTGCGCCCGCCAGCCGACCCCGGCACCAACGAGAACCTCGGTCGCGTCCCCAAACTCGGCGAACACACCAGCAAGATACTGAAAGAACTGGGGTTTTCAGACACAGACATTGAACACCTGCACCACAACGCGGTGATCTAGACAACTGAAAATTAGCCCATTTCAGCGTTCAATCCGCCTCCAGCCCTGTGCTATTATTCGCGCTCCGCGGAGGGGGTGCTTCAAGGACGGAGCAACAAAGCCCTTTCCGTGGATTTTCCAGGGACCGGAAACCCAGTTAACGGGAACTACAAGGAAAGACGCACACAAGGAAAGTTGCGCCAAAGAAGAACACGGAGAAGTGGCCGAGTGGCTGAAGGCGCGCCCCTGCTAAGGGCGTATAGGAGAAATCCTATCGAGGGTTCGAATCCCTCCTTCTCCGCCAGACACAAAAGAGCCCGGCAACGCCGGGCTTTTTTGTGTCTGGCGGAGAAGGAGCCCAATAAGAACCCTCCGGTTCGAAAGCTGCGAAGCAGCGCAGACCGCGCACAGCGCGGCCCCGAAGGGGCGAGAAATTTGCGCCCACGCAAATTTCGAGTCAATCCCTCCTTCAGGCGTGCAAAGCACGCCCAGCCGAAACCACCAATGTGCAATCCAAAAAACACCCCTCAACCACTACCGGAATTTTTTATGTCTGGAAGAGAAGCAGCCCAATAAGAACCCTCCGGTTCGAAAGCTGCGAAGCAGCGCAGACCGCGCACAGCGCGGCCCCGAAGGGGCGAGAAATTTGCGCCCACGCAAATTTCGAGTCAATCCCTCCTTCAGGCGTGCAACGCACGCCCAATCGAAGCCACCAATGTGCAATCCAAAAAACACCCCTCAACCACTGCCGGAATTTTTTGTGTCTGGCGGAGAAGGAGTCCAATAAGAACCCTCCGGTTCGAAAGCTGCGAAGCAGCGCAGACCGCGCACAGCGCGGCCCCGAAGGGGCGAGGAATTTGCGCCCACGCAAATTTCGAGTCAATCCCTCCTTCAGGCGTGCAAAGCACGCCCAATCGAAGCCACCAATGTGCAATCCACAAACCCCAACCACCAGAAACAGAAAAGCCCGGCAAAACCGGGCTTTCCATAAGCAATCTTCGCCTTCGGGCCCATTGGTCCGAAACGCGTAATCCACAATAACCCTACTCGTGGCTGGTCTCAGCCTCCGGCTCAGGTTCTTCGTGCTTTTCCTTCTGGATGCGTTGATAAATCTCTTCGCGATGAACCGCCACTTCCTTGGGCGCATTGACCCCAATTCTGACCTGGTTCCCTTTGACGCCGAGCACTGTAACTGTCACATCATCGCCAATCATCAACGTTTCACCGATCCGGCGCGTGAGAATTAACATGCTGATCCTCCATTACTCATTCCTTTGTACTCCCGTATCCCTTTCGCCCTGCAGTAGCAAAGCCAGTTATCCCGCCGCAGCAGGACTGGCGATTAGGATAAATCGCACGCATCAGGAGTGGCTGCCTGCAAACCAACTCGACTAGCATCCAGCTACGTACGCGCATTCAACCAGGTATCTGGGTCAATCCCGGACCTTGGCTCGGGTCGCCAGACCCCTGTCGTCGTAGCTTGCCGGTCGGATTGGCAGGCAAAACGGAGGAAATTCGCGCGACCTGTTAACCAGTACTCGCGCTACCGTTTTCTGGATCACCCAGCTCGAAGGCGCTGTGCAGAGCACGTACCGCCAGTTCCAGGTACTTTTCTTCAATGACCACGGAAATCTTGATTTCGGAGGTGGTAATAACCTGGATATTGATGCCCTCGTCAGCAAGAGCCTTGAACATCTTGCTGGCGATACCGGCGTGAGAGCGCATTCCTACTCCTACCAGGGAGACCTTGCAGATCTTCTTGTCCAGTACCACCTGCTGCGCCTTGAGCGATTTGGCCACATCTTCCAGGATTTTCAGGGCGCGGTCACTTTCGGCTCGTTTGACAGTAAAAGTGATGTCATTGCTGCCGTCCTCGGCAACGTTCTGCACGATTACGTCCACTTCGATACCGGCATCACTCACCGGACCGATAACTTTGTAGGCAATGCCGGGCAGGTCGGGAACACCGGCAACTGTAAGTTTCGCTTCGTCCCGCTCGAACGCTATTCCCGCAATCGCTGGATCTTCCATCTCGCTATCTTCCTCTAGACTAATCAGTGTTCCCGGACCTTCCTCGAAGGTGGACAATACCCTCAGCGGCACCTTGTACTTGCCAGCAAATTCCACGGAACGAATCTGCAGCACCTTCGCTCCCAGACTGGCCAGTTCCAGCATTTCCTCAAAAGTAATGCTCTTCAGCAGCCGTGCATCTGCAACCACCCGGGGGTCAGTGGTATACACCCCCTTAACATCAGTGTAGATCTGGCACTCGTCGGCATCCAGCGCCGCCGCCAGGGCCACCGCGGTCGTGTCGGAGCCGCCCCTGCCCAGCGTGGTGATATTGCCGAATTCGTCCACGCCCTGGAAACCGGCAACCACCACAACATTGCCCTGCTCAAGCTGGGCGTGAATCCGGGTACCATCGATTTCCTTGATGCGCGCCTTGTTATGGGACTGGTCGGTAAGAATTCGCACCTGGCTGCCGGTGAAAGAATGGGCACCGTAGCCGCGCTTTTCCAGAGCCATGCTCAACAGGGCAATAGTCACCTGCTCACCAGTGGACAGCAGCACATCCAATTCCCGTGGTGTGGGATCCGGCATGATTTCGTGGGCCAGGGCGGTCAGACGATTGGTCTCACCACTCATGGCCGAAACCACTACCACGATGTCGTCGCCCTGATCACGAAACTTTGCAACCTTCTCGGCGACCGCCTCGATCCGGTCTACCGCACCAACGGAGGTCCCGCCGTACTTCTGAACTATCAATGCCATGTGAATTCCGTTTTAAAGTTGATCCTGAACCCAGGGTTTGACGCTATCCAGAGCCGCACCCAGGGCGCTGGCATCACTGCCGCCAGCCATCGCCATATCGGGTCTGCCGCCACCTTTACCGCCCACCTGAGAAGCCACCTGATTTACCAGGTCGCCAGCCTTGATACGGTCAGTCAGGTCTTTGCTGACCCCGGCCACCAGGCTCACCTTGTCGTCCTCCACGGTGGCCAGCACGATAATACAGCTGCCGAGCTTATTCTTGAGCTGATCCACAGTATCCCGCAGTGCCTTGGAGTTAAGTCCGTCAACCCGGGCCACCAGCAGTTTACCGACCCCGATATCCTCGGCCTGGGCCGACAGGTCGGTGCCAGCACTGGAGGCCAGCTTCATTTTCAGCTGCTGAATTTCTTTTTCCAGCACGCGATTGTTACTGACCAGTTGCTGCACCTTGCCAGCCGCATTTTCCGGTGCTGCTTTCAAGGCCTCGGCAATGCCTTTCAGGGCCTGCTGTTCCTGCTTCACCAGCGCCAGGGCACCGCGCCCGGTCACCGCCTCAATACGACGTACCCCAGCCGAGATGCCGCTTTCGGCAGTAATCCGAAACAGGCCAATATCACCAGTACGATCGACGTGGCAGCCGCCACAAAACTCGACGGAATAGTCACCACCCATGGTCACTACCCGCACTTCATCACCATATTTTTCACCAAACAGCGCCAGGGCGCCTTTTTTGCGGGCTGCATCGATGGGCATGACTTCCTTGCTTACCGGTGAATTGGCGAGTATTTCATCATTCACCATATCCTCTATGGCCTGCAGCTGTTCAGCTGTCACCGGGGCGGTGTGGGAAAAGTCGAAGCGCAGGCGATCGGCGGCCACCAGCGAGCCTTTCTGGGTGACATGGTCACCGAGAATCCGGCGCAGGGCAGCGTGCATCAGATGGGTCGCGGAATGGTTGAGAGTAATGGCCTGGCGGTTCTTTTCCGCCACCGCCGCGGTGACCTGGTCGCCGACGCGCAGGGTACCTTCCTCCAGGCTACCGCGATGGATAAACACCCCGCCCTGCTTCTGGGTATCCACCACCCGAAATCGGGTAGCGTTATTTTCCAGCAATCCCTGGTCACCAATCTGGCCACCGGACTCGCCATAAAAAGGCGTGCTATCCAGCACCACCAGCACTTCGGTCCTGGCCGGGGCTATATCCAGTTTCTCGTTGTCCAGCGAGAAAATCGCTGTCACCCGGGAGTCGTCCTGGAGGCGCTCGTAACCGGTAAACTCGGTGCTGGTATCACTGTCGACATCGAGCTTGTCCACCGCCGAAAACTGGCTGGCGGCGCGCGCCTGATCTTTCTGCACCGCCATGGCCTTGTCAAAACCTTCCAGATCCACACCAAGGTCATGTTCGCGCGCCACATCGGCGGTCAGGTCCACCGGAAAGCCGTAAGTGTCATACAGCTTGAATACCGTCTCGCCGGGAATCGTATCGCCTTCCAGGTCCTTGATAGCCTTCTCGAGGATGGCCATGCCGTTGTCCAGGGTGCGGGCAAATTGCTTTTCTTCTTCCTGGAGTACCTTCTCCACGTAGGGCTGCTTTTCCACCAGCTCGGGATAGGCCTCGCCCATGACGTTCACCAGTGACGCCACCAGCTTGTAGAAAAACACATCGCTGACACCCAACTGATAACCATGACGCACGGCGCGCCGCACAATCCTGCGCAGCACATAGCCCCGCCCCTCGTTGGCAGGCACGACTCCGTCCACAACCAGAAACGCACAGGAGCGAATATGATCGGCAATGACGCGCAGCGAGGTGTTGGCGAGGTCTTTCTCGCCGGTGACTGCCGCGGCATCCTTGAGCAGAGTCTGGAACAGGTCAATCTCGTAGTTGCTGTGCACCTGCTGCAGCACCGCAGCGACCCGTTCCAGTCCGGCACCGGTGTCTACCGATGGCCTCGGCAGCGGCGTCAGCGTACCGTCCGCAGAACGCTCGTACTGCATGAATACCAGATTCCAGATCTCGATGTAGCGATCGCCGTCTTCCTCTGGAGAACCCGGCGGGCCACCCGGAACGTCCGGACCGTGGTCGTAGAATATCTCCGAGCACGGGCCACAGGGACCGGTATCACCCATCGCCCAGAAATTGTCTTTTTCGCCCATTCGCGAAAAGCGTTCGGGATCGACTTTCATCTCCTCCAGCCAGATCGCGGCGGCTTCGTCGTCATCCTCGTATACCGTGACCCAGAGTTTCTCCGCCGGCAATCCAAATTCTTCGGTCAGCAGTTCCCAGGCGAACTGAATGGCTTCCCGCTTGAAATAATCGCCGAAGGAGAAGTTGCCGAGCATCTCAAAAAACGTGTGGTGGCGTGCGGTATAGCCGACATTCTCCAGATCGTTGTGCTTGCCGCCGGCACGCACGCAGCGCTGGGAGGTGGTGGCGCGGGGAATGGCGCGTTTTTCGCTGCCCAGAAACACGTCCTTGAACTGCACCATACCGGCATTGGTAAACAGCAGGGTGGGATCGTTGCCGGGCACCAGCGAGCTGCTGGGTACAATTTCGTGGCCGCGTTCGGCGAAGAAGTCCAGGAACTTCTGGCGAATTTCAGCACTGGTCATGGGCTGCGTGGTGGGCTGCATGGTAGGTCTCGTTATCTTGTGGGCTGTGGGCCTGTCGTTCTGGTGGCCAGCGAGCGCAGGTCTGGCCAGCTACCGACAGGTCGAAAAAGCACCGGATTATAGCGCGCAATGCCCGCGGATTGCAGACCCCCACAGGCTAGGAGTCCGGCTTTTGCGGCTCCCCGGCTTGCGCAGCCGGGCCGAGCAGATTGCCCTGGGTAGGCGCTTTGGGGATGCTGCCAAATGCCTCGGATCTGGGTACCACCAGTTTGCCGTTGCTGGACAGGATAATGGCAATAGGCCGGGTCTGGGGAAAGTAGCTGAGAATGATGGCGATAATGATCAGGAACGGCACGCAGAGAAACATGCCGGGCACACCCCAGATGTAGCCCCACAGCGCCAGATTCAGCAGAATAATAATTGGGCTCAGGTTGAACCGCGACCCCATCAGGCGAGGCTCGAGGATATTGCCGACGCATATCTGGACTGCTCCAATGCCCAGCAGGACGAACAGGAACAGTGAATAACCATCCGACTGCGCCAGGGCAATCAGGGCCGGAAAGATCGTGGCGATGATCGAGCCAACCGTGGGGATAAAGTTGAGCAGGAAAATCAGCAGCCCCCAGACCCCGGCGAAATCCACATCCAGAATGCGCATGAAGGTGTAGCTGAGAATGCCGGTCAGGGCACTGGTAAAAAACTTGATGCCAATGTACTTCTGAATGTCGTCGCGGATCCGGTTGACGATTTCGGTGGCGTCGTCGGCCTTGTCTTTTGAGACCAGGGCAACCAGCTTGGAATGGAAGTGCTTTTGTTCAAGAAATAGGAAACCCACATAGATACAGATCAGCCCGCCACTGGCCAGCAGACTGGCGAACGACGCCGCCACCGAGGTGGCATAGCTGGGAATATCAATAAGGTCCGTCACCATCTGCATCAGGTTGATGTTTTCGAACTGAGTGACATCAATGAAGGGCAGATTTTCGATCCGGTTTATCAGGTTGGCCTGGTAGACAGGCGCCACATCCACTACCGCCTGCACCCGACCGCTGAGGAAATTAACCAGCGCCCAGATCATCAATAAAAATGTGAGAACAGACGCTACCAGGCAGGCCGGCATCGGGAATCGGAAGCCGGAAAACGAGATTCTCGCAAATGCGCTGGCCAGAGTGTTAATCAGATACCAGAAGGCGACGGCAATCACCAGCGGCAGTAGCAAGGCTTCTCCCACGATAAGCAGGTAAAAAACCAGTACCACGAACAAGGCCGAAGCGGTGAAGTTGAGAATTTTCATCGTCAAAAATGCCAATCAGGTCGCGGTTTTCATACCCTGTAGGTTTTTTTTACACCTGGGGCGGGGATTTGCGAAGAATATCACATATCCCGAATCTCCCCCTCAATTAGTCTACCGAGTGGGTCAGTTTCAGGGCTGGCTGACGTAATAGGACATGCAGAGAATTAGTACGGTAGTGAGAACCATGCATCTGGAAGGTTATTCAAATCTGGTCAAGATCGGCGAAGGGGGAATGGCGCACGTCTATCGCGGCATTCAGGATTCCCTGCAGCGCCCGGTCGCCATCAAGTTACTGATCAATGACCTGATCAGCGATGAGGAAGCCCGTCACCGTTTTGAGCGCGAGTCCTATATAGTCGCGCGCCTGAGTCACGCCAACATCATCCACGTTATCGATCGCGGGATTACCAGCGATGATATGCCCTACTTCGCCATGGAGTTTATCGAGGGCATCGATCTGGGAACTGCCAGTAAAACCAAGGCGATGACTCATGTCGAGAAGATCGACATCGTCGTGCAAATCCTCAAGGCCCTGTCCTACGCGCACAAAAACAATGTGATTCACCGTGACATCAAGCCGGACAATATCCTGCTGGATGACGAGGGTAATATCAAAATCCTGGATTTTGGTATCGCCCAGTTCTATGACGACCAGCACAAACCCGACAACCGCACCTGCACCGGCACGGTTATGGGGACCTATAACTACATGTCTCCGGAGCAGCGCGAATCTTCCGACAACGTTACCGCCCAGAGTGACATCTATTCTGTCGGCGTGGTGATGTACAGTCTGTTCACCGGGAAAATGCCGACCGGAGTCTTTCCGGGGCCCGCTGAACTCAACAGCGAGGTAACGCCGGAACTCAACCGCCTGATTCTGCAGTGTCTGAATACCGACCCAGCCAAGCGTCCAGTGTCTGCCGAGCAGCTTAAAACCGAACTACTGGCTGCCGCCCAGGGCGCCCATATCGATGCCGATATCAAGTCCCGGGCCGAACGCGGAATTACCCGTTTCAAGTCCAAGTTCATGCTCCTGGACGTGCTGCGGGAAGACCAATACGGCGGGGTTTATCTTTACCAGCACAAAGACAAGGGCACGCTGCTGATCATCAAGAAAAAAGCAGCCGAAACCAGTGGCTACGAAGCCACCAACCTGCTCGCCTCACTTGAACACGAAAACATAGTTAATACACTTGGCACGTTCCGCAATGAAGAATTCTTCATGCTGGTGCAGGAATATATGAGCGGCGGCACGCTGCAGGACAAGCTGGCGTTTCAGCTTAACTGGCAGCAAACCCTGAAGATTGCCATTCAGCTGTGCGAGGCAATGATTTTCGCCCACACCAATCGCATCGTGCATGGCCACCTGCGGCCAACCAACATCCTGTTCACCAATGAGGGCGAACTCAAGATCACCGATTTCTCGCTGCAGGATGATATTACCGATGTGGAGTTGGCCCACTATTATTATCTGGACGGCGAAAAACGCTCCTACTCGGCCGATATCTATGCGGTCGGCGTGATCCTGTATCAGCTGTTTACCGGCTGCCTGCCCCGCCGCCGCCATGAAACCGGTTTCCATATTCGCAAGGGTTTTTCCAAGCTGCCCGGTGATATCCAGGAACTGATAACCAATATGCTGTCGACGATCCCGGAGAACCGCGATGGGCAAAGCCTGGAGCGTGCGGTAGAGATTCTCCAGACTCATCAGCAGCGCAAACGCTTCAAGTCGTTTACTGAGAAACCGCCACGTGATAAAAACCGTGAATCCGGTCGGCGCAAGGAAGACCTGAACGACGAACGCCTTGATGTGGCGACAGTGCTGGTGGCAGCCGGTGGCGGACACCGGCAGCGCGGGCGAATGAATCTGCTGTTTGCCTTGCTCGTTGTGGTGTACGCTCAGTACCTGTTTATTTTTGATGGCCAGGAAAAAATCTACCAGTCGATGCCGGTGTTCTACAGCGACGTGGTTAATGAATTCGAAGGACTGATTGGAAAGACCGATGCCAGGGGAACAGCTCCAATTGAGAATCGCCGGCTGTACTGACACGGGCGCACGCCGTCAGCATAACGAAGACCACATTGGCTACAACCAGGAACTCGGCATCGCGGTACTGGCCGACGGCATGGGTGGGCATCAATCCGGCGAAATCGCCTCCCACATGGCGGTGGAAGCGGTGCTGGACAGCCTTAAGTCCCTGGCATTGCAGGAAAAATCTCAAGCGATAACCAGTTCTCAGTTATTGCAGCACGTCTCCCATACAATTTCTCACAGTAACAGTATGATTTTTCAGGCCTCTGAGGCTCTGGAAGAGCATCGGGGCATGGGCACCACCCTGGTGGCCACAATTATCAAGGGTGATCGTCTGTATGCCGGGCACGTTGGGGACTCAAGGCTTTATCTGTTCAGAAATCAGGAGCTTAGCCGTATTACCAAGGATCACAGCCTGGTTCAGGACCTGATAGACAAAGGCTTTTATACCGAAGAAGAAGCCCGCGCAGCCAGTGTCGGCCATATTGTCACCCGGGCCCTGGGCACCAAAGCCGACGTCGAAGTGGATACCATTGAGACCGACCTGAGTAGTGGGGATATACTGCTACTGTGCTCGGACGGCCTGACTGACATGGTTGCCGACTGGCACATTGAGGAGATGCTCCGCGAGCACAACGGCCAGCTTGAACAAACCGCCCAGCACCTGGTGGACCAGTCCAACAGAAATGGCGGCAAAGACAATATTTCAGTCATCCTGATTCAGGTCGCCATAACGCCAGGCTAGCCAGCAGGCATCGAACCGGGACACGGTAAGAACTGCAGAGTACCAGCGAGAAAGACAATGCCAGGAAAACTAGAGTTCAGTTTTAATTCCAGCAAACTGGGCGAGTTCGTTCTCGACAAGGAAGTCATGACTATCGGCCGCAAGGAAGATAATGACATCCGTATTGAGAACCTCGCAGTCAGCGGCCATCACGCGAAGTTGCTGACCATTTTCGAAGACTCCTTTCTCGAAGATCTCGATAGCACCAACGGGACATTCGTCAATGGCAAGCCGATCGAAAAACACCCACTGCGTAATGGCGATGTCATTACCATTGGCAAACACGAACTGCGCTATATCAATGACTCTGCCGGCACCGGTGACGATGCCGACAAGACAATACTGATTCGCAAAAAACCGGAGCAGGCTGTTCCCGCAGCCAATAGCTCTCCAGTCGACAACAGCGTTGATTTTGAGCCGCCTGGAAAATCAGACCAGCCGCCGCTGGACAGTGCCAAACTGCAGATCCTCAACGGCTCGGGTGCCGGCAAGGAACTGCCGCTGGTCAAGCAGTCAGTCAAGCTGGGCAAGGCTGGCGCTGAGGTCGTGCAAATCAACAAGCGCCCGGACGGACACTTTATAGTCTGTCTTAGCGAGCAGGAAGGCGGTATTCAGCCCAGAGTCAATGGCGAGGCCATCGGTGCTCGAGCCATCAAGCTGGAAAATCACGATGTGATTGAAATCAACCGGCTAAAGATTGAGTACTACCTGACCAGCTAGCCCTGACCTACTGGACCAGCCCTCCTGGACCAGCCCCCTTTAACCAGACCAGCTAGTCGGTTGCCTGGCTGGCACCCTGCTCAGTGGCCGCTTCTGCACGCTGACGGTTCAGTTTGGCAGGCCACAGTATCTCTTCTTCCACCAGATCGTACAGCGCCCGCAGGTGGCCACGACGTTGTGGCGAGGGATCGCTATCGGACGTTGCCACCACCACCAGATCCAACTCAGACACCACAAAAATCAGCTGCCCGCCGTAACCCCAGGCAGTCGGGATTTGCATATCCGCCAGATCGCGCAACCACCAGCCGTATCCGTAGTAGCGTCCCTGCCCGCGCGGCGAGCGCGCGTGAGGCTCATGGGACACCTGGATCCACTGCGGTGAAAGAATCTGGTCGCCATCATAGCGACCGTTATTCAAATAAAGCTCTCCAAAGCGCAGCATTTGTCTCGGGGTCATCTCCATGTCGTTGCCGCCGAAATAGATTCCCTGGGGATCCTGTGACCAGTAAGACATGGAATAACCCAACGGTGAGGTCAACGCCCGTTCCGCATAAGTCTTGGTATCCATTCCAGTCGCCCGGGTAATGATGGCTGACAGCAAATGAGTACTGCCGGTGCTGTACAGCATCCGCGTGCCGGGCGCGGCCACCAGCGGTTGATTAAGCGCAAACGCCACCCAGTCCTCACTCAGCACCCAGCGTCCGTAGTTGCGATTACTGGTGGTTTCCAGACCCGAGCGCATGGTGAGCAGGTCTTCTATGGTAATGCTGCGCTTGCCACTGTTCTCAAGCCCGGCCATGTACTCGGGAAAATAATTGGCAATAGGCTCGCGCACTGACTCAATGTGGCCTTCCTGGATCGCCAGGCCCACCAGGGCCGAAATCACACTCTTTGAGGCAGACTTCATATTGGCAGGGCGACGCGGATTGGTGCCGTTGTAATACTCCTCGAAGATCAGCTCACCCTGATGACTGACCAACAGGCTCTGCAGTCGCGGCAGTTCCTGGGCCCGCTGATGCGCGGACTGGAACTGGGCTTGGGTATCTTCGCTTTGGGCTCGCGCCAGGGAACTGACCAGCAGAACCAGAATAGCAAGTGCCAGGTAGCTTCTTTTATGTATCAAGACAGGAAAGCCTTATATTTCAAATACAGTATTGCAGACACGAGAGTTCAAATACTGTTAAACGCTTCGGCAACAATACCGGGGGTCAGAATCTGCGGCAGAATCTGCGGCTCAGCCGAAGGGTCGCCCGGGTATAGTACATACAACGGTACCGAAGGTCGGTTGAACTGATCGAGAACCGCAGAAATTTCGGGATCCTCATTGGTCCAGTCGCCCTTCATGTAGGTAATACCGTTATCTGTCATGGCCTGCTTGACGCGATCGGTACGCAAGGTGGTTTGCTCGTTGGCAAGACAGGTAATACACCAGTCAGCCGTCATGTTGACAAACACCGGCTGGCCAGCCGCGCGCAGCTCATCAAGCCGAGCGCTGGAAAACGCCTCGAATTCAGCTGCGGCATTTGCAGTGCCGCCCGTGTTGCCAGCACTGCCTCCGGCATTCAGCACCGGGGCCGCCGCAGACTGCAGGAATGGCGTCTGGGTCACATACACCGCAAGGGCCAGTACCGCCGCCGCGGTTACCGCACTGAATGAACGCAACAGATTACCCAGTCGGAAGCGCCGCTGATAAATCCAGGCCGCAAAGGCCATCAACACACAGACGCCCAGCACCATGGTCATGCCCATGACGCCCACCTGATTACCCAGCACCCACAGGAAAAACAGGGCCGAGGCGTAGAGCGGAAATGCCATCACCTGCTTGAAGGTTTCCATCCAGGCGCCGGGTTTTGGCAGGTAGCGGGTCAGCGCTGGTGCAAAGGACAGCAGCAGAATCGGCAGCGCCATACCCAGACCCAGGGCAATAAACACCAGCATCGCGATCAGCCAGGACTGAGTCAGTGCGAAGCCAATTGCCGGGCCCATAAACGGCGCCGTACAGGGCGTTGCCACGGTGGTGGCCAGTACCCCGGTGAAGAACGAGCCCTGATAGCCCTTGCGGGTGGTCAGTCCAGAGCCAGCGTCCATGAGCCCGGTGCCGATCTCAAACACGCCAGACAGGCTCAGCCCCATCAGGAAAAACAGGTACACCAGGAACGCCAGGAACCAGGGCTGCTGAAACTGGAATGCCCAGCCAACCGCTTCGCCGCCAGCACGCAGGGCGATCAGCACCGAGGCCAGCAGCACAAAGGTCAGCAACACGCCGGCGGTGTAGGCCAGGCCGTCGAGACGCTGCTTCCGGGCCGATTCACCGGCATTTTTGGCAAAGCTGAGCGCCTTGATGGACAACACTGGAAACACACAGGGCATCAGGTTGAGAATCAGGCCGCCCAGGGCCGCGAAGGCCATGAACAGCAGCAGGCTACCGCCCTCGGCAGGACCGGATCCGGCATCGCCAGCAGCGGCCGCGAGCGGCGCAATAGTGGTGGTATTGGCGTTGGTAGCCGGGTTCTGGAAATCGAAGGCTTGTCGATTGCCCTGGGCATCGGCCAGCACCAGCACGCCGAACACTTCCGGATTGTCCAGCATCCGGCGGGGCTGCTGATGAGTAATCTGCAGCAGGTTGCCCTGCAGGCTGACGTCACGCAGGGGCCCGGGACTGATAATGCGGCGCTGTTCCGGGAAGAACCAGGCGTCGCTGTAGGCATCGAAAATGGGCTCGTCGGCTTCAAATCCGAGGCTCACCCGCTCACCGGCAATGGCGATCAGAGACTCGATGTTGTGATCGGTTTCCGGCAGCTGCGATCGCGCGTTGGCAAACAGCTCCTGGCTACCGGCATCCAGTTCGGCCACTTCGGCCACCGGCAGGGTCAGACTGAGGCGCTGCTCGCCCGGAATGCAGATCTGGTCACACACATTCCAGTAAGCCAGCGTGGATAGCTCCACGGTCTCACCACTGTAGTCTGCCGGAACCGTGACGGCCACCGGCAACAGCACTTCTTCTTCGTAACCGAAATTCACCAGATCCGTGTCATAGAACGGCAACCAATGCGGCGCCGGCCACTGGATCTCGCCGATCTGTGTACCTTCCGGAGCTTGCCACTCATTAAGGCTGGTGGGCTCGCCACTGTCGCCGCCCATTTTCCAGTAGGTGTGCCAGTGCTCGGCTGGATTCAGCCGCAATCCCAGCCAGGTGGTTTCACCGGGGACGACCGCCGTGGTTTCCGACAGCAGTTCCACTTCAATACTGTGATCCCAGGCAATATTGGTCGCCCGGGGCGCGATGTCATAACCGTGCCAGTTACCTTCTTCATCGACAAACGCCAGCAGCCCGTCCAGTTGCGCTGCGCCTTCATAGCGACGATGCTGCTCGGTGCTGATCTGCACCCGGTCACCATCCAGCATCACATCACGATAAGGGGCATAGCGCATGACGCGCCGCTCGGTGGGAAAGAACCAGGCTTCATCGGCCTCGGCAAACAACGGCTCCGGGGCTGCCACCATGACATTGATCTTGCCGTCGTGGTCGTTAAAGGCCGCTGTCAGGTTATGCTCGCTGGCCGGCACTGGCGTTCGGGCGCGGGTCTCGGCAAAGGCCTGCTGCCACTGTGGGTCCATGGCCAGGCTGTCGCCAACCGGCAGCGACAGGCTGAAGTCGGCCTCACCGGGAATACAGATTTCCTCGCATACCTGCCAGGATATATGAGTAGCAATGTCCAGGGTGTCGCCGGAGAAATCTGCCGGTACCGTGACCGGCATGGGCAGCAACACTTCGCGCTCATAGGTAAAGGTGACCAGCTCGCTGCCCAGGAACGGGGTCCATTCCGGGATTGGCCAGACGATATCACCCACGGTGACGCCGGCAGGCAGCTGCCAGTCGGTAGCCTCGGTAGCCTCACCGCTGTCGCCGCCGAATTTCCAGTAGGTATGCCAGTGCTCAATGGGGTCAAGACGGATCGCCAGCCAGAAGGTCTCCCCGGGCACCACGTTGGTGGTTTCCGAGATCAGTTCCACCTCAATCTGGTCTGTCTTGTGCACGGCCCCGCTGACAGCCGCGGAGAACACCGCAAAAAATAAAGTTATCAGTAGCTTACGAATCATAATAGATCTCGTTTCTGAATTCTGGCCGAACCCCTATCCGGACAGTGACTCACGACGCATTGTAGTAAGGCACAATTGCGTTAAAAGTAGCAAAAGTCGGCTTTTAAGTCATGAACAGACCGCAGTTTGCGGTAATCGGGCCTATTTCGGCTGCAGGGCACCTGCGCCGCCCCGCGTGCTCCTACCAGCATAAGACCTGCGAGCCGACGAAATCGTGCAGCTGCGGCGAAATAAAGCCGTTCGCGGGTAGTTGCTAAAACCCTTGGCGAGTTGCGCGGGACAGCCGCTAGCGGCTGGCAATGATGTGCTCGACCAGCAGTTGCAGATTGACCTGGCCGCGAAATTCATTGGGCTCCAGACGGTACACCAGTTCGATCTCGGTGCTGTCCGGGGCTGGCCAGTTCGCGTCTTCGACATTGAAGGCGATGGCGTCCAGCAGCCGGCTGTCGTCATCAACTGGACTGAGTACCATCTTCAGATGCCGCTCTCCGACTCGCCGCTGCTGCAGCAGCCGAAACCGGCCATCGAACTGGGGTTCCGGAAACTCCTGCCCCCACGGCCCGGCGGCAATCAGCGCCTGGGCTGTATCCAGGCAAAAATCTGTCGCCGCCACCGCGCCGTCACTGTAAATCTGCGCCGCGAGCTGATCGGCATCCAGCAGGCGTTCCGCTTCGGCGGCAAAGGCCGCCGCGAATTCATCAAAGCGCGCCTTGTCCAGGCTCAGTCCGGCGGCCATGGCGTGCCCACCAAACTTGGTGACCAGTCCCGGATGGCGGGTGGCCACTGCATCCAGAGCATCGCGGATGTGAAATCCCTTGATCGAACGGGCTGACCCCTTGAGCTGAGCCTGGTCACCATCGCTGACCTCGGCAAAGGCGATTACCGGACGATGCAGCCGGTCCTTGATCCTGGACGCAAGAATGCCCACCACTCCCTGGTGCCAGCGTTTGTCAAACAGGCACAGGCCGGTGGGTAATGTTTCCTGCTCCAGGGAGAGCTGGTCAAGGAATGCGAATGCCTGGTCACGCATGTCGGTCTCGATCTGCTTGCGATCCTGGTTCATTCCATCCAGCTGCGCCGCCAGCTGTTCAGCGCCTGCAGCGCGGGTAGCCAGCAGGCATTCGATACCGGTCGACATATCATCCAGGCGGCCAGCGGCGTTGAGCCGGGGACCCAGGGCGAAGCCGAGGTCACTGGCGGTAATCTGACTGGCCTGCCGACGGGCTACCTGCAGCAGTGCCAGAATGCCTGCCCGGGTCCGCCCTGCCCTGATGCGCTGCAGTCCGGCGTTCACCAGAATGCGATTATTGCGATCCAGGGCCACCACGTCGGCAACGGTGCCAAGTGCCACCAGATCCAGCAGTTCGGCCATATGCGGCTCAGCCAGATTATTGGCCGTAAACCAGCCACTGTCCCGGAGCCTGGCCCGCAATGCCAGCATGACATAGAAAATAACCCCAACCCCGGCAATGCTTTTGCTGGCGAATGTGCAACCCGGCTGGTTGGGATTAACGATCGCCTCGGCGCTCGGTAATTGCTCGGGTGCCAGGTGATGATCGGTCACCAGCACCTTGATGCCCGAATGCTGCGCCGCCGCTACTCCGTCAATGCTGGAGATGCCGTTATCCACGGTGATAATGAGGTCAGGATTGCGCTGCTTCGCCAGTTCAACGATCTCCGGTGTGAGACCGTAGCCGTAGTCAAAGCGGTTGGGGACGATGTAGTCAACGTGCCGGGCGCCAAACTGACGAAGCGCGTTAAGCGCCAGGGCGCAGCTGGTGGCTCCGTCGGCATCAAAATCAGCCACTACCAGAATACGCGCCTGATCCGCCAGCGCCGTCTCCAGCAGGTCTATCGCCGCTGCCATTCCTTTCAGGCTTTCCGGCGGCAACAGGTTTTTGAAGCTCAGGTCCAGATCATTGGCATCCTTTAGCGGACGCTGCCGGTAAACGCGCTGCAGCAGAGGATGCAGATGCTCTGGCAGGGGAAAGTCGGCAATAACTGGTCGGCGCTGGACAGTGATCGACATTGACCTCAGGAGGATGACTGGCGGGCGTGGCTGGCGATGTAGTCAGTGATCGCGGACAGCTCGTTGTCAACCACGGTATAGCGCTCTTCCCGCTCAAACAGATCGGCCAGATGCGGTGGCAACACCGGTGACGGCAGACCGGCCGCGGCGATAGCTTCGCTGAATTTGGCCGGATGAGCCGTAGCCAGAGTGACGGCCGGTTCGGCATGTCCGGCCAGGCATTCCCGGGCGGCCTGTACACCGATAGCGGTATGGGGGTCGAGCATTTCGCCGCTGGCCTTGTAGACCTCGGCGATCACCTGGCAGGTGGTTTCATCGTCAACGCTGGCGCTGTCGAACTCCTCGCGGACCCGCTGCCACTGCGCCTCACTGACGCTGAGACTGTGGGTGCCCACGCCGTTCATGAAACCGGCCAGGGTCTGGGGATCGCGATCAAACAGGTCGAACAGGTAGCGCTCAAAGTTGCTGGACACCAGGATGTCCATGCTTGGGCTGTAGGTCTTGCTCAGATCGGTCACCGCGTATTCGTTGCCGCTGACAAAGCGATGTAGAATATCGTTCTTGTTGGTTGCCACCACCAGACGCTTGATCGGCAGCCCCATATGTTTGGCCAGGTAGCCAGCATAGATATCGCCAAAGTTACCGGTGGGCACCGAAAATGACACCGCCTGGTCCGGCCCGCCAAGGCGCAGCGCGGCGTAAAAATAGTACACGATCTGCATCAGTATCCGCGCCCAGTTGATGGAGTTGACAGCCACCAGCTGGCGACCGGCGGGCAGAAAGCTCTGGTCTGCAAACGCCGCTTTCACGATGCGCTGGCAATCATCAAAATTGCCGCGTACCGCCAGGTTGAATACATTGCCCCCGGGTACCGTGGTCATCTGCTTGCGCTGTACGTCAGAGACCCGCTGGTGGGGATGCAGAATAAAAATGTCGACGCGGTCCGAGTGTCGACAGCCTTCCAGTGCCGCCGAGCCGGTATCACCCGAGGTCGCCCCGAGGATAACCACGCGCTGATCATTTTCGGTAAGCACATAGTCAAGCATGCGCCCCAGCACCTGCAGCGCAAAATCCTTGAATGCCAGGGTCGGCCCATGAAATAACTCCAGCACCCATTCGTTGTCGCCAAGCCGGGTCAGCGGCGCAACGTCCTCACCCTCAAAGCCGGCATAACTTTCTTCGATAATGCGGCGTAGCTCCGCTGTGGGAATCTCGTCGTCGATAAACGGTGCGATGATTTTCAGCGCCAGCTCCGGATAGCTGAGCTCGCGCCAACCGGCGATCTCCGCGGCGCTAAATTGCGGCAATTGTTCCGGCACAAACAATCCGCCATCCGGTGCCAGGCCGGTCAGCAATACCTGTTTGAAACTCTGTCCGGAGCTGCCTCCGCGCGTGCTGATGTATTTCAATTGGCTACCCTTGTTATCGTCCCTGTTACTTTTTTAGCTTACAGCCTGCATACCTTGGCCCGGCATCAGTCATTCTTGCCCTCAAAAGGCTCAACGCGGATCCTGATGATCTCGCCACTAACATCATCCAGCGCGGCGATTTCCGCCAGCGCCTTGTTCAGTTCTTTCTCCAGCGCCCCGTGAGTAAGAATGACAATTGGCACGATTTCACTGACAGCTTCCTTCTGGATTACCGCCTCAATGCTGATGTCATGATCCTCGAGAATTCCGGAAATTTTCGCCAGCACACCCACCTTGTCCCGAGCCGGGATGCGCAGGTAATACTCCGCCTCGATATTTTCGATGTCGAGCACCGGCAAGTCCACTTCCTGCAGCCGATAGCCCAGTGAAGGATACACCGGGTGATTGACTCCGGCCTGTTGCTGACGGGCCAGATCAATGATATCGGCGACCACCGCTGAAGCCGTGGCCATGGCGCCGGCTCCGGGACCGCTGTACAGGGTTGAGCCGACCGCGTCGCCGTGCACCATGATGGCATTACCCACACCGTTAACATTGGCCAGCAAACGCGATTTGGATACCAGGGTGGGATGCACCCGCATCTCCACGCCCTGATCTGTACGTCGGGCGATACCCAGATGCTTGATCACATAGCCCAGCTCACGGGCATAACCGATGTCTTCCGGGGTAATAAAGCTAATGCCTTCGGTATAGGTACGCTCGAACTGCAGCGGAATACCGAATGCGATGGAACCCATGATGGTGAGCTTGTGGGCAGCGTCAATGCCTTCCACGTCAAAGGTGGGATCCGCCTCGGCATAGCCAAGCTCCTGAGCCTGCTTCAGGACATCTTCGAACGGCCGGTTGTGCGCGCTCATTTCACTGAGGATAAAATTACCGGTGCCGTTGATGATTCCGGCCAGCCAGTTGATGCGATTTGCCGACAGCCCCTCGCGCAGCGCCTTGATGATCGGGATGCCGCCGGCAACACTGCTCTCGTAGGCCAGCGAGACGTTATTGGCCGCCGCCAGGGTGAACAGCTCGTTACCATGCTCGGCAATCAGTGCCTTGTTGGCAGTTACCACATGCTTGCCGGATTCCAGCGCCTGGCGGATCACCGCGAAAGCCGGCTCGTAACCGCCAATGGTTTCCACCAGCAGGTCCACATCCGGGTCATTGGCCACCGCGAACGGATCACTGCCCGAGCGCGCGACCCTGCTGACCTGTTCCGGTTTTAGCGTGCGGGTGGCGACATTGACGACCTGGATGGGGCAACCAGCCCGCTCGGCGATTTCGTCCTTGTTGCGCTCCAGCAGAGACAGCGTACCGCCCCCTACCGTGCCAAGCCCGACGATACCTACATTGAAATGTTTCGCGCTGTCCTTACTCAAGTGGCTGACCTTCCCGGTTGGTGAATAATTGAGTTGCTGGGGTTATTGGGTTGATAAACAGGAGCGCGGATTATACTGGATTGACCGCCCCCGCCCACAACCCCACAAGGGTAATGGCTGGACGATTTCAGTGCGCAGGAATAGCAGGCGCCAGGCCTGCAGTGGGCCGGAAACCCGGCGCCTAGTTCAGTTCCAGCATTGACGCCAGGGTAGCGGCATCGAGGTAGCCGGGAATCAGGCGACCATCGGGGAAAATGATCGCCGGGGTGCCGCTGATGCCAAGCTCGTTACCCAACTGGTAGTGGGCCAGCACCGGTGTCTCGCAATCGCGGACCGGGAGATTCTGGCCATTCTTGGCCTGGGTGAGGGACTTTTTGCGGTCATCGGAACACCAGACCGAAATCATCTTGTCGAACGAACCGGCCTGCTCACCGCCCCGGGGATAGGCCAGATAGCGCACCTCAATACCCATCTCCAGCAGCGTCTCCAGGTCGCGATGCAGGGCCCGACAGTAGGTGCAATCCACGTCAGTAAAAACGGAAATAGCGGCCCGCACATCACGGTCCGGCGTAAATACAATCATCTCGCTTTCGGGGATCGCTGCAATTTTCTCACTGGTGCGCGACTGGCGCGTGGTGGATGACAGATTCATCAATCCGTCCGGCGTAGTACGGTACATATCCCCGGCAAACAGGTAGTCGCCGCTGGCGTCGCTATACAGCAGCTCTCCGGTATTGAGTTCCACCTCAAATATATCCGGCAGCGGTGTGGTCTTGATGGCGACGATCTGCAACTGGTTTTCAGAGGCTACTTCCAGGGACATCACCAGCTTGTTGCGCAGGTCGGACGGCACGCTTTCCCCGGCCGCCTCCTGGGCAATAGCCGAAGTGGTCAGGCCGACGCCCAGCATTACTGCGGCGACATATCGGATGGCGGTCATCAAGTTGGCATACATGAAGGAATCTCCTGGATTAAACGTGGATCCTGTTCCGGGCCGTGGGCTTGTCAATCACCCTCACAGGCAACCATGCCACAGGCAATTGCCACTAAAAGCAATTACACCCTGGCGCCATTATACCCATGGGCAAGCCGCGTTGGGCAGCTCTGGTCCCGGGTAGCCACCCTTGGGTCACCCCGGGCCGCGTCACAGCCTCGGTGCGGCCGTGATTGCATGGTAGTTGTGTATTCTGGCGCTGGGTAGTGAGACCGGCAATTCCGTGCATTTCTTCACCAGGCTGCCTCGCTGCCGCAAAAACGGGCATTGCCGGCATTTTTCTGGCCCAGAAACAAAAATGAGAAGATCACCAGCGGCGATCTTCTCATTGTACTCAATCTTGCTGCGCGGTCGGGACGATGCCCGACACGCCGGTTTCAGGCTGCACCCAGACTTCGCTGGTTTATCTGGCAGCCTTGTCAGCGCTTTTCTTGTCCAGCTTCTCGGAGATGCGAGCCGCACGTCCGGTCAGTTCACGCAGGTAGTACAGCTTGGCCTGGCGCACGTCACCGCGACGCTTCAGGGTGACGCTGTCCACCAGCGGGCTGAAGGCCTGGAAAGTACGCTCAACGCCGACACCGTGGGAAATCTTGCGAACCGTGAACGAGGAGTTCAGACCGCGATTTCGTCGGCCGATAACCACGCCTTCAAAGGCCTGCAAACGCTCACGATCACCTTCCCTGATCTTCACCTGGACGACCACGGTGTCGCCGGGACCGAATTCCGGCAGGGTTTTTTCCATCTGCTGGTTTTCAATCTGCTCGATAATCTTGCTCTTGCTCATCGCCTTAACTCCTGAAAATTCCCGGCTGGGTACCTAGTCTTGCTTGTCAGATACCCGATTGTATTCGTTGATAAATTCATCAAGCAGCTGTTGCTGCTCGCCATCCAATTCTGTGTTGTCCAGCAGTTCCGGCCGTTTCAGCCAGGTCATCCCCAGACTCTGCTGCGTTCGCCAGCGCCTGATTGCCGCGTGATCACCGCTGAGCAAGGTCGCCGGTACCCGCATTCCGGCTACCGACTCCGGCCGCGTATATTCCGGCCAGTGCAGCAAGCCCTCACTGAAGCTGTCTTCAGTGGCCGAATCGACAGCGCCCAGCGCGCCCGGCTGTAGCCTGATCAGCGCATCCATTACCGCCATCGCGGCAAGCTCGCCGCCGCTGAGGACGAAATCGCCAAGCGACCACTCCTCATCAATAACTGCTTCTATCACCCGGGCATCTATGCCCTGGTAGCGTCCGCAAACCAGAACCAGATCCGGTTGCTTGCCCGGGGTACTGGCCATGGTCGATAGCATCGCCTGTCGCAGCGGCTTTCCCTGGGGCGACAGATAAATTGTTTTTACCTGGTCACTTCCAACCTGGGCTACATCTCTGTGGTTGCCGGCCTGGTCGAGAACACCTTGCCTGGCAGCGGCAATCGCCGCCACTAGCGGCTCGGTTTTCATCAACATGCCCGGGCCACCGCCATAGGGCTTGTCGTCCACCGTACGATGCCGGTCGCTGGTGAAATCCCGGGGATTCCAGAAGTCCACGCTGACCAACCCCTGTTTGATGGCCCTGCTGCTAATGCCAAACTCAGTCAGCGCCGCAAACATTTCCGGAAACAGGGTGACTATTCCGAATCGCAATCGTCGCCTCCTGTTCCTGCTCGTGCCGATTGCCGCATCGCGGCTTGTACTGCTTCCCGGCTACTTGCCGGACTATTCTTCAGGCCAGCTTTCAGGCCAGATAGTCAGCCTGCCAGTCCACCTTGACGGTGCCGGACTGCAAATCGACTTGCCGGACCACCGTATCTGGCAGGTAGGGAATCAATCGCTCCCTGCTGTCGATACTGTCCCGGTCCGGCTTCACTATCAGCACGTCATTGGCGCCGGTTTCCATTAGCCGGGCAACTGTCCCGAAGTCCTGGTTTTCCAGGTTAACTACCCGCAACCCCAACAGCTGGTACCAGTAATAATCACCGGTTTCCAGTGTCGGCAGTTCGCTGCTCTCGATAAGCAGATCGAGGCCGGTAAGCTCTCGGGCCGCTTCCGGTGCATCGTAGCCGGCAAAATGGCCGACCAGTTTGCCGGACTGCTGCCGGGATTCGTCCAGAGTCAGGCGTTTTTCCTGAGCCCCCATCCGGACGATGAATTCGTTGTACTGCAGTAAGTTATCTGCCGGGCTGGTGTAGGAATCAAGACGTAACCAGCCCTTGATGCCGTGTGGCTTGCCCACCCGGGCCATCACCACACGCTTGCCAACAGCCGCTTGTGATTGCATACAGCGTCAGCCAGCGGGCTCGATCAGGCCTCGGTGCTGGGAGCTGCGGCAGCGTCTTTAGCCAGGCGCGTAACACGCTCGCTCAGCTGGGCACCCTGGGACTGCCAATAAGCCATACGGTCCAGATCCAGGCGCAAGCGCTCTTCCTGGCCGCGTGCCATCGGGTTAAAAAAGCCAAGGCGCTCAATGAACCGACCGTCGCGAGAGCGTCGGCTGTCGCTAACAGTGATGTGGTAAAAAGGTTTTTTCTTGGCCCCACCACGAGACAGGCGAATAGTGACCATAAATTTTATCCTGTAACAATTCTGCTGAATTTCAAGGGCTTACGCGCGTTTTCAGGGCGCGCGGAGATGACCCGGGTAAAAAGGCGGGTATTCTATGTCAATTGCCGGTCAGATGGAAGCGTGAAGTGTCCTGAATTTACCGCGAGCAGGCCGCTGTTTCAGCGGCGTTCGAGGCGCTTGTCGATAGCTAGAAACGTGGCGGGCGACCACCTCCGGGAAAACCGCCACCGCCACCGCCGGGCATGTTGCCACCCATGCCGCGCATCATGTTGGCGAGATTGCCACCTTTCATTTTCTTCATCATCTTCTGCATTTGCTTGTGCTGCTTGAGCAGGCGATTCAGGTCCTGGATCTGGGTACCG
Organism: uncultured Pseudohongiella sp.; assembly: GCA_965212375.1. GTDB lineage: Bacteria > Pseudomonadota > Gammaproteobacteria > Pseudomonadales > Pseudohongiellaceae > UBA9145. The sequence goes on from OZ243108.1 coordinate 2,057,804, forward strand.
GAGCCCTGGGTGATACGCCGCTTGCGTGAGCCATTGAGCATATCCGGGTTGACGCGCTCGCGCATGGTCATGGAGTTGATAATGGCTTCCATGCGGCGAAACTGGGAATCGTCAACCATCTTGGCAGCCCCTGGTGGCAGGTTACCCATGCCCGGCATCTTGTCCATGATGCTAGCCACGCCGCCCATGTTCTGCATTTGTTTGAGCTGTTCCTTGAAATCTTCCAGGTCGAAGCCCTTGCCCTTCTTGATCTTCTTCGCCAGGCGCTCGGCTTTTTGCTTGTCGACCTTCTTCTCGGCTTCCTCGATCAGCGACAGTACATCGCCCATACCGAGGATCCGGGAGGCGATGCGATCCGGGTAAAACGGCTCCAGCGCATCGGGCTTCTCGCCCATGCCGATGAATTTGATTGGCTTGCCGGTAATATGGCGTACCGACAGCGCCGCACCGCCGCGGGCATCACCATCTGCCTTGGTCAGCACCACGCCAGTGAGCGGCAGCGCCTCATTGAAGGCGCGCGCAGTATTGGCGGCATCCTGGCCGGTCATGGCATCCACCACGAACAGGGTTTCCACCGGATTCAACTGACTGTGCAGGGTGCGGATTTCGGCCATCATCGCTTCGTCGATGGCCAGGCGGCCGGCAGTATCCACCAGCAACACATCCATGAACTTGCGCTTGGCTTCCGCCACTGCGGCACTGGCGATATCCGCTGGCGACTGCCCCACTTCGCTGGGGAAAAACTCGACCCCGACTTCACCCGCCAGGGTTTGCAGCTGCTGAATGGCCGCTGGGCGATACACGTCGGCGCTTACCACCATCACCTTTTTATTGGCACTGGACTTCAGCCAGTTGGCCAGCTTACCGACCGTGGTGGTCTTACCTGCGCCCTGCAGACCTGCCATCAGGATAATGGCCGGTGGCGCCGACTTCAGGTCCAGTTCGGCATTGGCCTTGCCCATGATGGCTTCGAGTTCGGCCTGGACGATCTTGATGAACGCCTGCCCCGGGCTCAGACTCTTGGAGACTTCCTGGCCGACAGCGCGCAGGCTGACCCGGTCAATAAAATCCTTGACCACCGGCAGCGCCACATCGGCTTCCAGCAGCGCACGGCGCACTTCGCGCAGGGCTTCCTGGATATTGTTTTCGGTAAGAGTGGCTTTGCCGGTAAGCTTGCGGAACGTACCGGAGAGTCTGTCGCTTAAATTATCAAACACTGGATGGCCTGGGTCGCTGACTGGGTTGCTGACTAGGTTGCTGTAACGCGTTACCGCCTGGGGAACGCCGCATTGGTGTGCGGCACAGGCGCAGGATTATAGCGGCTCCGGCACCGGATAAAAAAGGACTTCAACCCCCAACGCTGTTGTGCGACACTTTGCCGGTTATTCATCCACGCGTTTACTTCCATGCAAGTCACCGTAATTTCTGGATTATTTGCCGTCTTATGCTACGCGGCCGGGTCGGTATTCCAGGGTATGCGTTTTACGAGCAAGAAAGATACCGGCCATCTGGTGATGCTGTTTGGCGGTCTTGCCGTGTTCGCCCATGTGGTAAGCGCAATGAGTGTCATTCGCACCCCGGCTGGCTACCAGTTCGGGATTGTCGAGATCAGCACCCTGGTAACCGCCATTGGCTCGCTGCTGGTCCTGGTAAGCAGCTTGCGCAAGCCGCTGGAGAATTTGTTTCTCGGGCTGTTTCCCCTGGCCATCCTGGCAATCATCGCGTCACTGACCCTGCGCAGTGACTATCCACCGACGCAGCTTGCCTCCGGTCTGGCCAGCCACGTCATGCTCTCAATCCTTGCCTATAGCGTGATGACCATTGCGGCGCTGCAGGCGGTATTCCTGGCCTACCAGAACTACAAACTGAAACACGGCCAGGCCGGAGGGCTGCTGCGCAAATTCCCGCCACTGCAGGACATGGAAGTATTTCTGTTTGAGCTGCTCTGGATCGGAATGCTGCTGCTTAGCGCGGGCATTATCGCCGGCCTGTTTTTTGTCGACGATATCTTTTCCCGGGAGGGCGTTCTGCACAAAACCTTCTTCTCCATGCTGTCCTGGGTAGTTTTTGCCGCCCTGCTTTGGGGAAGGCACCAATTGGGCTGGCGCGGCAGAACCGCGATTCGCGGCACCTTTATTGGTTTCGGCCTGCTCATCGTCGGTTTCTACGGTTCGAAGATCGTCCTGCAATACATCCTCGGTTGACGCACAACAGCCCCTGGTACGCCTGCCAACCAACCCTGCCATGAATTTGATGATACCCAGCTATGGAATCTGAAGGTCCTTCATTACTGACACTGGTGCTGTCGTTTAGCGGCCTGATAGTGGCTTCTGCCTATTTTTCCAGCTCTGAAACCGGAATGATGAGCCTCAACCGGTATCGCCTGAAACACCTGAAGCGCGAGAAACACCCCGGCGCGACTCGCGCCTCCAAACTGCTGGAGAAGCCCGATAAATTGATCGGCGTGATCCTGATCGGCAACAATTTCGTCAATTTCCTCGCCGCGTCTATCGCCACCTCTATTGCAATTCAGGTACTGGGGGACCCGTCCCCTCTGGCCACCGCGGTGGTGCTGACGCTGGTGGTGCTGATCTTTGCCGAGGTGACACCCAAGACTGTTGCGGCGCTGTATCCGGAGCGCATCGCCTACCCTTCCAGTCTGCTGCTGGCGCTGCTGCTGAAGATGCTCTACCCGGTAGTGTGGATGGTGAATTTCGTGTCTAACGGGCTGGTCCGCCTGCTGGGCTTTACCCTGAACATGGACGACAGCCAGCAGCAGCTTACTCCCGAAGAGCTGCGCACCGTGGTTTATGAATCCGGCGAGCGCATGCCCAGGCGACGGCACGGCATGCTGCTTAACATCCTCGACCTGGAAAAGGCGACCGTGAATGACATCCTGGTGCCGCGCAATGAAATCCTTGGTATCGACATCGATGATGACCTGAATGAGATTCTTGAGCAGATAGCCAGCAGCCAGCACACCCGCATGCCGGTTTACCGTCAGGACATCGACAATATTGTTGGCGTCCTGCACCTGCGCAGTGTGGGCAAACTGCTGCGTGTGGAAAACCTGAACAAGGCGGCTATTCTCCAGGAGTCCCAGGAACCCTACTTCATTCCGGAAAGCACGCCACTGCATACCCAGCTATTTAATTTCCAGAGCAAGAAAATGCGCATGGCAGTAGTGGTGGATGAGTACGGCGCAGTGAAAGGCATTGTGACTCTGGAGGACATCCTTGAGGAAATTGTCGGCGAGTTCACCACCGACCTCGCCGCCAGCAGCAAGGACATCCACGCCCAGGTTGACGGCAGCTACCTGATTGATGGCGCCACCAGTATTCGCGAAATCAATCGCACCCTGGGCTGGGAACTGGACAGCGGTGGCGCAAAAACCATCAATGGCATGCTGATGGAAATCCTGCAGGCCATCCCCGACTCGTCGGTGGGCCTGGAATTGGATGGTTACTACGCAGAAATTGTGCAAATCAAGGACAATGTGATTCGCACCGTACGGATGTGGGCCGCACCGAAGACCGTTGAGATTCTGGTTGACGGTTAGGAAACCGCTGACCAAGCCTGCCACCGGGTGCCCACAGAGCCTTTCACGTCCGCGCCTGGCTTCGAGCCTTAACAATGCTACCCGGCACCTTGTAAGCGGGATCGGCGGCAATCAGGATTCAGATCCGGCGCTGGCGGCATGAATAACCAGCGCAAGCTGCTGATCGTCGCCATCAGGACTATACCGATAGGCCGACAGGGTTATCGCCGAACTCGACCCAATTCCGGGTGCCTTGCCCGCTTCCAGCGATGATTCCAGACCCAGCACCAGCGACATTGCATAGCGGCTTTCACCGTTCGCATTCGCCAACGGGTCAGCCAGCCGCCAGCAGTGCCAGCCACCGGGCACTACCCTGGATTCCGAGACCGCATCGGCATCCGGCTGGAACCCGATCCATCCCGGTCTGGACAGGTCAAAAGCAAACCCATGCAGCGGCAGTGCCTGCCCCTTGCCACGGGCTTTCATATAGGCTTCTTTCAGGGTCCAGAGCTGATAAAACGCCTGCTGTTGTTCGCTTGCCGGCAGTCCCAACAACCAGGCGCTTTCTGCTGCCGTGAAGTAGCGCTGCGCCAGGCGCGACACCCGCCGCTTGCGCGCGCAAAACTCGACATCCACTCCGGTGGCCGGAACCCTGCTCACTGCCAGCACAAAGCGCTCCCGGGAATGAGTCAGGTTGAAATGCAAGGCGGGGGCTTGCGCATCGACTTCGGTGTCGACGATAAAAGGTTTGCCATGGGCGTTTTCTGCAAACTGCCAGGCCTGTGGCTCGGTGGCGCGGTAACGGCTCAGCACCTGACGCGTGAAGACTTTGCCCAGCAGATAGTGCTGCCGCCGCCGCGCCAGCTGCAGACGCCGAAAACGACGTCGCTCATGGTCACCCAGCCAATCGACATGGGCCTGATTGAGACTGGTAATGGCGTGTGGCTGGCGGTCCAGATCCAGGCACCACAAATGGACACTATTTGCTCGCAACTTCAGCATTGCAGCCCCGTATCGCTATCCCAGACACACAGCAGCCGCTTGCGGCTGATCCGCTGTTCATCCGGATAGGCAAAGGCGTTGTTGACGAATGTCGTGCCCTCGAGATTGATCACCTGGTTGACATGACTGTGGCCATAGATATGCAGATCCGGCTGTAAGGCACGCACCTGCTCACCCAGCCGATCGCTGCCCAGCACCGGGTAGACCCGGCGGCGATGCACCGGAATTTGCGCCGGCATTACCGCCAGACTGGGCAGAAAATGAGAGAAACTGATCACCGTGTCGTTACGTGCCGTGAGCCGTGGCTGATTGAGTTTCAGAAAATAGTCGGTCACGGCTGCCGCACTGTCCAGATCTGCTGGCCAGCGACAGGCACGAAAATCCCGCCAGGCACGGCGCAGGTATTTGTCCGGTTCGCCAAAACTGAAATCATACCAACCCAGCAGCGGCACCAGACTCAGGCTACCGGTCTGATACACATCGGTTATCACACCCAGTTTATGGCACAGAGCATTCACGGCCTGGTATTTCTCAAGCGAGCAGTCATGGTCACCGCTGCGCACCCACAGATCGTGGTTGCCAGGAACGAACAGCACCTGCGCAAAACGCTCACTTAATAGCCGCAACACCTGCTCCAGAACCTGCAGGTCATCACTGACGTCGCCGGCCAGTATCAGCAGATCTGCGCAGTAATCACCCGCCTCATGATCGGAACTCTGATCAGCACTCACCCCGGCACCCAGCCCACGCAGCCAGGCAAGGTTTTCCGGATAGTCGGCATGAAGATCGGACAAGGCAAAAACGCGCATGAATCTGGGCCTGGTAACCGGGCAGTGAACCAGGGGGCTGCCTGGCGGGTGAAACCGGAATTGGGTGATTGCTTATTGAGCGGTCTCTAATCAGGCGCTCCCTGATCAGGTGACCTCTCTTCAGACCAATTCTATAATGACCTCATGGCTGACAGTGTAGCATCCGATCTTGAGCAACTGCTGTGCGATATCCGCGCCTGCCAGCACTGCCGGGGAAAAATTCCCGAGCCACGCCCGGTGTTGCGCGCCGAGCATTCCGCACGGGTACTGCTGGTGGGACAGGCACCGGGAACCCGGGTGCACGCCAGTGGAGTCCCCTGGGATGATGCCAGCGGCAAGCGCCTGCGCCACTGGATGGGCATCGACAGCGCAAGGTTTTACGACGCGAGCCAGATCGCCATTGTACCCATGGGATTGTGTTATCCGGGCAAAGGCAAATCAGGTGACCTGCCCCCGCGTCCGGAGTGCGCACCTAAGTGGCATGGCCCACTGCTGGAGTTACTGCCCAACATTGAATGCACACTGCTGATTGGCAGCTACGCCCAGCAACATTACCTGCAGGATGACTGCAAAACCCTTACCGAGCGGGTCCGGCAATGGCGTGAATTTGCGCCCGCCTGTTTTGTCATGCCTCACCCATCGCCACGCAACACGCTGTGGTTAAAACGCAATCCCTGGTTCGAGGACGAAGTGGTCCCTGCCCTGCGCTCCCGACTGCGCTCACTTCTCGATCTGCCAGAACGCGGGGCGAAAAACGGATTTGATCTGCCAACTGAGCCACCGTAAAGTACAGGCTCTAACTGGCGCTCCCTACTGACCTGTTCAGCCTGGCGCCAGCCGTTCTGAAGAACACTACGACAGGAGAATCGTTATGTCGCTGAAAGGATCCAAGACCGAAGAAAACCTGAAAGCCGCCTTTGCCGGCGAATCCCAGGCCAATCGCCGCTACCTGTATTTCGCCCAGAAGGCCGATGTTGAAGGCTACAATGATGTTTCAGCGCTATTCCGCTCTACCGCCGAAGGTGAAACCGGCCATGCCCACGGTCACCTGGAATACCTGGAAGAAGTTGGCGACCCGGCTACCGGCATGCCAATTGGCAGCACCGAGGACAACCTGAAATCCGCCGTCGCCGGTGAAACCCACGAGTACACCGACATGTATCCGGGTATGGCCAAAGATGCCCGTGACGAAGGCTTTGATGAAATCGCTGACTGGATGGAAACGCTGGCCAAGGCCGAACGTTCCCACGCCAATCGCTTTCAGAAAGCCCTGGACTCCCTGGACGACTGAGCCCGAACGAGAAAATGACCCTGCCGCCAACCGGCGGCAGCGTGTTCCTGTCCGGCGCCTATCCTGGCGCTTCCGGAGACCGCTATGGCTGACCAAGGAAGAGAGGGTGGTCTGGACGCGCCGACCCGGCACCCCCTTAATCAGAATGATCCAGAATTCTGGGATGAAGACGCGCTCAACCAAGAGTTGGAGCGCGTTTATGACATCTGCCACGGATGCCGGCGTTGCGTAAGCCTGTGTAATGCCTTCCCGACGCTGTTTGACCTGGTGGACGAAAGCGACACCCTGGAAGTCGATGGTGTCGCCAAGGCGGACTACACAAAAGTGGTGGACCAGTGCTATCTGTGCGACCTGTGCTACCTCACCAAATGCCCCTACGTGCCGCCCCATGAATGGAACGTGGATTTTCCGCATCTCATGCTGCGCGCCAAGGCAGTAAAATTTAACAAGGGTGATTCGATTCTGCGCGACCGCCTGATCACCAGCACCGACATGGTTGGCAAGCTCGCGCAAAAACCGGTGCTTAACTCGCTGGTCAATAGCGGCAATAAAAATAGTGCTGTGCGTAGTCTGATGCAGTCCACCCTGGGCATTCACAAGGATGCCAGACTGCCTGAATACGCCAGCCGCACCGCTCGCCAGAATCACGCAGCACTGACCTGTGACCCGGCCAATCCGCCGGCTACAGACAGCGACAGCAGCGGCAAGGTCATGCTGTTCACTACCTGTTACTGCAACTACAACGAACCCAATGTCGCAGACAGCATCATCAAGGTGCTGCAGCATAATGATATTGCAGTTGCCTTGCCGGAGCGCGAGCACTGCTGCGGTATGCCCAAACTGGAACTGGGAGACCTCGATACGGTTACCCGACTGATGGAAGACAATATCCCGCTGCTGCATCAGGCCGTGACGCAGGGCTATGCGCTGATGGCTGCGGTGCCTTCCTGCGTATTGATGTTCAAACAGGAACTGCCGCTGATGTTCCCAGATGACGAGCGCGTCAAGTCAGTGGCAGCGGCGTTTCATGATCCGTTTGAGTACCTGCATAAGCTCCACAAGAAAGGCCAGCTGAAAACCGACTTCAAAACCCGGCTCGGTGCCGTCAGCTATCACGTGGCCTGCCACCAGCGAGTACAGAGTATCGGCCCTAAAACCAAACAGATACTGGAGTTGATCCCGGAGACAACGGTTAAGAATATCGAACGTTGCTCAGGTCACGACGGCACCTATGGCGTGAAGAAAGAGACCCTGCAGTTTGCCAACAAGATTGCCCGGCCCATCGTGCGCCAGATCGAGCAACAAAAACCGGACTACTATGGCAGCGACTGCCCGGTGGCCGGCAAACATATCGAGAATAACCTGCAAGGCGATCAGGCCACGGTTCACCCTATTGACATGCTGCGCCTGGCCTATGGTTTGTGAACCAAGCGAGCCTGCACCCCGGCTGGCGTTAACCCCAACAGGCGGAATTGGTGAACCCAGCCATGAACACCGCGACTGCGAGGAATTCCTCCATGAAAAAAATTGCAATCTCAGACCTGCTATCAATTGAAGCCTACGAGGCCCAGCGCCCGGCGATCCGCAAGGCGATAATGGAGCATAAGCAGACCCGAAGAGTGCCACTTGGCCCCAATGCAATGTTGCATTTCGAGGACTACATGGTGATGCGCTATCAGATTCTGGAGCTGGTTCGTGCGGAAAAAATCACCAGTCCTGCAGAGCTGGAAGGCGAACTGGAGGCCTACAACCCACTTATACCCGATGGTAAAAACCTTAAAGTCACGTTCATGCTGGAGTATCCGGATGAGCAGGAACGAAAAGAGCGACTCGGTCAGCTGGTTGGCATTGAAGAACTGATTTCCATCCAGATCGGTGACTTCGACCCGGTCTATCCCATCGCCAATGAAGACCTGCCGCGTTCTACCGAGGAGAAAACCGCGTCGGTGCACTTCCTGCGTTTTGAGTTCAGTGACGAGATGATCGCCGCCGCTCGTGAGGGCGCTGACTGGGTGGTGCGCAGCGAACACCTGAACTACCAGCACAGCACCGACCCGTTACCGAAAGAGGTCACCGAATCCCTGCTGCGGGATTTCGCCTGAAGCTGCCACCCGGACAACTTGCCCGCTACCAACCCATAACAAAACCTTTTTGGGAGAAACCTTCATGAATAGCAACCCCCTGATTCGCACCAAGCCCTTGCTGGCATCCGGCCTTCTACTCGGCCTGCTGCTCAGTGTTCAGGTCGCCATCCCGACCTGGGCCGATACCCACGCCACGCAATCCAGCTCCATCCACGCGATTGATTCCGAACAGTTTGGCATTGATCAAGGCGAAATCGCGGCGATTCGGGCCCGCATGCAGGAGGCTGTAGACGGCGAGTTCATTCCCGGCGCCCTGCTGCTGGTGGGCAACAGCAATGGAGTAGGTGTGCTTGAAACCGTAGGCAATCGTGCTCCAGGCAGCAGCGATCCGGTTAACGAAGATACTATCTTCCGAATTTATTCCATGACCAAACCGATCATCAGCGTGGCCATCATGACCATGGTGGAAGACGGCATGATCAGTCTCGATGATCCGGTAGAGAAATACATTCCTGAATTTGCCAACCTGCAGGTCATGGACGAAGGTGTCGCACGCGCTGCGCGTAACACCATGACTATCGAGCATCTGCTGACTCATAAGTCAGGCCTGATTCAGGCAATCTTTTCTCCCAACACCGAACTGGGGCAGCGCTATGCCAGTGACCTGTCCGGCGACTATACGGCGCGGGAATTTGCGGCGCGCATCGGAGCCTTGCCGGTGTTCTTCGAACCAGGTACCGCCTGGCACTATGGCCATTCCACGGATGTGCTTGGCGCGGTCCTGGAAGTGGCCGCCGATAAGCCCCTGGATGAAGTGCTGGAAGCGCGTATTTTTGCGCCGCTGGGCATGGATGAGACCTGGTTCTGGGTACCGGCAGATCACGCCGACCGGATCGCCGAACCCTACCATGGCGACATGACGGACAACACCATTCCCCGCAATATGCTCTCCGGCGGCGGCGGTTTGAATTCCACCACCGAAGACTATGTGCGCTTTGCACAGATGCTGCTCAATGGCGGCGACTATCGCGGTGCCCGTATTATTGACGAAGCAACGCTTGATCTGATGCGCGAAAAACGCATCGGCAGTGACGTGTCCCGGCAGTACTACTTCTACGGTGACCGCGGTGACTGGGGATTGGGCTTTCACCTGCAGCCCACCACCGATGACCCGGACGGCCCGCACAATTTCGGCTGGCGTGGTATTGGCGGCACCATCTTTGTCGTCGATGAAGAAAACGACTTTTACATGATTTACATGGAGCAAAAGCGCGGCGGCCCGCAGGCACCGTTTAACAACAATGTCGCACAGCGCATGGTGTATGAGGCCATGCAGGACTGAAGCGGGCCTCAGCCCAACAGATCATATTTACGCAAGTAACCGCGCAGCTGGTGATAGGACAGGTTCAGAAACTCTGCCGCTTTCTTCTGGTTGTACTGGTTCTGGGCCATAGCCTGTTTCAGCAGATTAATCTCGTAATCCTGCACCTGCTCTTTGAAATCAAAAGCCTCCAGGCCCGACAAGTCTGGTGCGCCCAATGGCTGCTGCCCCGACTTCGGTTGTTCGGCTACCGGAGTCGCTGCAGCGGGCTGCTTTGTTGCGCTCCGCGCCTTGGGCCGGTATGGGGATTCAAACGGGTTGAACACCAGATTCGTCACCACGCTATCGCCAAACTGGTATACCGCGCGTTCCACCACGTTCTTCAGTTCGCGAATATTGCCCGGCCAGGGATAGCCCAGTAATTCCTGCTCCACCTCCTCGCTGAAGCCGGCAAAAAATTCTCCTTGCACTTCCTTGGTCATGGCAATCGCATAATGCTCCGCCAGCACCAGGATGTCCTCGGCACGCTCGCGCAGCGGCGGCAAAGTGATTACATCAAACGCCAGCCGGTCCAGAAGATCTTCCCGAAAACGGTGCTCGGCCGCGAGCTGCGGCAGATCCTCGTTAGTGGCTGCGATAATGCGCACGTCTACAGACAGCGTCTCATTACCGCCCAGCCGTTCGAATTCCCCGTATTCAATGACCCGCAGAATTTTTTCCTGCACCGCCATATCGGTATTGGCCAGTTCGTCCAGAAACAGGGTGCCGCCGTCGGCGCGTTCGAAGTAGCCCTTACGGAGTTTGGTGGCACCGGTAAATGCCCCAGCTTCGTGGCCAAACAACTGCGCTTCCAGCAAAGTTTCCGACATGGCGGCGCAATTGATCTTGAGGAAGTTCTGGTCCCAGCGCCGCGACAGGAAGTGCAGTCGCGCCGCAACCAGTTCTTTGCCGGTACCGCGTTCCCCGACGATTAATACCGGTTTGTTGAGGGGCGCCACCGCCGAGATGTGCTCCTGCATTTCCAGAAAACTGGCGGACTCGCCAATCATACGTGGCGCACTGACACGGGTTTCCGTACTCGACATTGAATCCATGGCAAAACCGGGCGATTTTGGAGTAGTGAAAATTACCACTAGTTAACCAATTTGGCTACGAAGGGGATATCAATTATCAAGGGTGGAATAATTTATCTATAACTTTCAATAACTTGAAATTATTTTCGAAATTGGCACGGTCCCTGCTCAATAGACATTACCGGCCCCTACATTTGTGCCACGGGGCTTTAGACGAGGTAAGTACGATGAGCATTTTTTCGAGACTTTCGGACATTATTAATTCCAACATCAGCTCCCTGCTGGACAAGGCGGAGAATCCGGAAAAGATGATCCGCATGGTTATCCAGGAAATGGAAGAAACCCTGGTTGAAGTGCGTAGCGGAACAGCACGGGTCATCGCTGACAAGAAAACCCTGACCCGTCGCCTGGAACAGCTGCGCAAGCAGTCTGACGACTGGGAAGCCAAGGCCGAACTGGCGCTGTCCAAGGGGCGGGAAGACCTGGCCAAGGCAGCACTGCTGGAGAAGTCCAACATCAATTCCAGTATTGATGTCACCGCAGCCGACCTGAACAAGCTGGACGAAACCCTGGACAAACTCAGCGTCGAAATCGAGCAGCTGCAGGCCAAGCTCAATGATGCCCGCGCCCGGCAAAAAACCATTGTCATGCGCAGCAAGGCGACAGAATCACGCATGCACGTGAATCGTCACCTGCATAGCCACAGTATTGACGACGCTATGGACAAATTTGAGTATTATGAGAAGAAGATTGACTTGATGGAAGGCCAAATGGATAGCGCCCATATCGAGCAGCGCGGTCTGCAAAGCGAGTTTGACGAGCTGGAAAAGCAAGAGTCCATCGACAAGGAACTCGAAGCTCTGAAAAACAAAATGAGCAAGGACGCCGCCAAGGACTAGTGGTAAAAGGACTTCATCATGGGCATCTTTGAATTCATTATTGCGCTGGTCAGCATCGTCCTCGGTGTCATTACCGTCTGGATGCTGATGTTCCACAAGCAATGGTTCAGATCCGACGAGAAAATCGACCCCAAGGGTGACTACGACTTGCGCGAGCTGTCTTCCATGGCCGAATCCATGAAGGAGCGCATCGACGTCCTGGAGTCAATTCTCGATGCGGAAGTACCCAACTGGCGGGAGCAGAATGAACGTGAACAAGGCTGACATGCGCCTGGACCGGGAAAATGGTCGCTTTCTGGGAGTTTGTGCCGGCGTGGCCAACTGGCTGGATCTGCCGGCGGTGCTGGTAAGGATCGTATTCGTGATCTGCGTGCTGGCCTGGCCACCGCTGCTGATCGCCTACTTCGTCATCTACATCTGCGTCGACAAGGACTTTGCCCCCGACCGGATTCGCGACTACTTCATTGCATCCGGCCCTGCCGAGCACTTTCGTCGCATTGACTATCGCAAGCCGATTTACCGCAGTCGCAGCAATCGGCGTGTGGCAGGCGTCTGTGCAGGAATCGCCGATTACCTCGAAGTCAGCTCCTTTTCCGTACGACTAGTCACCCTGCTGTCCTTTTTCTTCCTGGGGCCGTTCACCTTCTGGGCCTACATCATCTGCTGGTTCGTCATCGAACCCGAGCCCTGGAGCGAGGACTACGACGCGGCTCCATCCAGTCGGCGCCAACGTCGCGCCGCCCGCCGTGCACGCCGTGAAGAGCAACGCGCCGCGGCCCGCCAGCGCCGCGCCGAGCGGCACTATGCGCGCAACGTCCGCAAGGGCTATGTGAATTCAGAAGAGCAGGCCGCTCATGAGCAACACGCTGCCGAAGAATCAGCCGCCGAATTCGCAGCGGAGCGCGCCAACGCCGATAGCTACCAGTCACGCCAGGAATGTACCCAGGTCTATAGTGAGCTGGAGCAGCGACTCCGCGATATTGAGGCCTTTATGACCTCCAAGCGTTTCCGCCTGCACTGCGAGATCAATCGTATCTAGGGCTCAGCCGACCAGAACGCTGCGTTTTTCAATCCGGGCAGTTAACCAGTACACTAGGTGCTGTTTCTCACTGCCCGACCCCACGCCATGAAGTTCTGCCATCACTGCGCCTCCCCCGTTCTTTTCAAGATACCTGCAGGTGACGACAAGCCACGTCACATCTGCCAGGACTGCGACACGGTTTTCTATCAGAATCCGAAAAACGTGGTTGGCACCCTGCCGGTATTTGAAGACCGCGTGCTGCTGTGCAAGCGCGCCATCGAACCAAGACTGGGTTTGTGGACCCTGCCTGCGGGGTTCATGGAAAACGGCGAATCGAGCCTTGAAGGGGCAATCCGTGAAACTGTTGAAGAAGCCGGTGCGCGAATCCGGGTTGCCCAGGACAGCCTCTACACCCTGTTCAATCTGCCGCGCATCAACCAGGTCTACATGTTCTTTCGCGCCGAACTACTGGATTTGAAGTTCGACCCCGGTTTTGAATCCCTGGCGGTGGATATGTTCAGCGAAGCGGATATTCCCTGGGATGAGATAGCGTTTCCGGTAGTGCGGGAAACCCTGCAGCACTATTTCCAGGATCGCCCTGCCAATAATTTCCCGGTGCGCATGTTTGACGTGATTCACGGCGAGGATCGTCGCTCGACCACCACCCAACTGATCAGCCAGAGCCAGCCGCGCTAGCTACTGTATTCTTCATTCCAAAAAATTCGCCGGAAAGCGCGGCCGCAAACTATTCCTACACAACGTAGGACTCGTTCCTACTCTTCTCACTGCTGCCTCACTGCCGCCCCCTTGCCGCACGCATAAAAACCCAGGTAAATCATAGACTTTCCCAATTGAAATCATAATTGGCCTGCGATTCCATTTCCGTAACTTTAATTTGCGATTCATTTTCCTTTTTCCAAACCGCAGACGGATAATGCAGAAAGGTCGTTTCGAAACGATACCCTTCTTGCACAACCATCAAAGGAAACAGTTATGCACATGACAGGCCACTCAAAAATTGCCGCGATAGGCACCTACTTGCCAGACCAGGTCGTCACGTCGACGGAACTTATGGACGAAGTCGCATCGGAATCGCGTTTTGGAATCGCCAATACCTTTATTGAAGACCTCACCGGCATTCATTCCCGGCGCTTTGCCGCTCCCGACGACCGCCCTTCTGACCTGGCCATCCGTGCCGGGCAAGTAGCCTTGGATCGCTGCGGTATGGACCCCAAAGACATCGGCATGGTGCTGTACTGCGGTATCGACCGGGACTGGATAGAACCCGCCACCTCGCACCGCATCCAGCGCGAGCTGGGTTGCGTAAACGCCACCTGCCTGGATATCAGCAACGCCTGTCACGGGTTTTCCAACGGCATGTCGGTGGGCGATGCGATGATAGCCACCGGCGCGGCAGAGAATGTTCTGGTGGTAACCGGTGAGGTGCCCAGCCACCTGATCGGCGACGTTATCAAGGACATGCGCGAAAACCCGACCCTGGAGAATTTTCATTCCAAAGTCGGTGGTTTCACCACCGGTGATGCCGGAGGCGCAGTGATCCTGCAGCGCGCCTCGGATCAATCGGGTATCAAAACCTACCGTTTTGACAGCCGTGGACGCTATGCGGAGCTGTGTTTTTACAAATTTGACAATGAAGGCAAGCGCTGCGGTCAGATGATCATGGACAAGATTTCGGCAGTCATGATTCGCATGCACCAGGCAATCATCAAGGATACCTATGCAACACTTTCCTGGCAGCCGACCGATGTTGATCACCTGATCTGTCACCAGGTAGGAAGCAAACCCCATCACAGAATGGCAAAATTGGCGGGAATCCAGCTTGAAAAAGCTCCCACCATTTTCCAGAGTTATGGTAACCTGACCAGCGCTACGATTCCGGTAACACTGGATTCAGCCCGCCCGGTGCAGGGCGACAGAATCCTGATTCTGGGGGCTGGAAGCGGTTTGTCTATTAGCCAGATTGGGCTGGTACTGTAGGAGTTGGTCTGCGGTTGTTAACAACAGTTCCGTTTGTAGGAATAAGACCGACTCGACAATCCATTGCCCCGGCCACACACTAGCGACGGTCGGGGTCAGGCGCGGTAAATCGCGTCACCGGGGCCCTGGCACCGGGACGATGCAGCCGCTGACAACCGGGTAATACCGACTCCAACCAAGCGGAGACTGACATTATGGCGCTCTTTAATTCTGTGGAATGGCTGATAATCCCTTCCCTGCTGGCGATCACCATCAAGATCGGCATTTTCCTCCGCTATCATCAGTCGCTGAGCCGGGAAAACATCAACCTGGGTCTGTTTTTCGTAGCCGTATTCTTCCTCAACGTGTTCGAAATGCTGTCCATCCAGACAGAATACGCCGCCAGCAGTTCCATGCTGATTCTGCTGGCCTATTATTGCTGCGTCATTTTCACGGTCCATGGTTTTATCAATATTGCCATGACCTACTCACAGTTCACCTGGCAAGCTGGCCGCATTCGGGTCGGCCTCAATCTTCTGCTGGCCACCCTGGTTATCGGGTTAATTTTCGGCCGCGGTATCATCGCTGGCGTCGAACCGATGAGCGGCTACACCCTGACCCGGGTGCCTGGTGCTCAATACTGGATATTCCCCGCCTATCTGATTGGCGGTTTGCTGATCGCCCTGGGGCTACTGATTCGCGGCATGGCTCGCGCTGATTCCAATATGGCGCGCCAGAAATGCCTGGTGGTGTTGCTCAGCGCCGCAACGCCAATGCTGACAGCGGTGTCCGTGGTCGTGCTGATGGCTCTGGGCCTCAAGGTCAATGGCGCCATCTGGATGTCCCTGGCCCTGTCGATAATGCTGGGTCTGCTGGTATTTGCAGAAGAAAAGACCCGCCTGTTCCGACTGTTGACCATTATGCCCTGCACTCGCGAGAACCGTCTGCACAAGCAACTGCTGTCGCGCATTACCGACTGCGTCAGCATCTCCGATAACCCTGACCAGCAGTCCATTAATTTGAAAGGGATGATGAAAGAACTGGAGAAATCAGTGGTAGAGCACGTGCTGGGTTACTACGACGGTAATCAGAAGAAAGCTGCCAGCGCCCTGGGTGTTTCCGAGGCAACCCTGTCCCGCCGCGCCCGGTCCTGCCAGAACCAGGCCTACACGGATTCAGTACGAATCACCGAAAACGCCACTTCCTCATAGGGGTGCGCTGATTTCAGGGCGGCGATGGCCGCCTTGACCAGCGCTTCCTTACACACCAGCTCAACCTTGTACTCGGCTTCCTTCTCAACCTGGCCAACGTCGCCGTGAAAAGGGTCAGCGCCTTCCAGTGGCCGGTATTGGCCCTGCCCCAGAGTTTGCCAGGCGCAACTATCGTAGTCACCCACGCGCCCGGCTCCAGCGGCAAACATGGCCGACTTAACTGCTTCCAGATGGGATTCCGGGACGTAGAATTCAATCTTAAGTAAGGTTTCCATAGCCGATTCACTCCATTCAATTCAGATCGAAGCGTTGAAATCAAAGCCAGTTCAGACCCAGCTTGTCCAGCCAGCCAGGTCAATCCAGCTCAGTCGAACCACTTCCTGGCGTTGCGGAACAGGCGCATGCTGGGCGCATCCTCCTGCCATTCGTCCGGACACCAGGAATTCTGGCTGGCGCGGAATACCCGTTCAGGGTGCGGCATCATGATGGTAGCGCGGCCATCACTACTGCACAGGCCGGCAATACCGGTGGGCGAGCCGTTGGGATTGGCCGGATAGCGCTCAGTGACCTGTCCCCGATTATCAACATAACGCAGCGCAATCGAGGATTCCGCCGCAGCCATCGCCTGGGCATCATTAAACAGTGCGCGACCTTCCCCATGCGCAACAGCAATTGGAAAGCGGGAACCTGCCATGCCGTCAAGGAGCATGGAGGGGCAGCCGGTGACTTCTACCAGGCTGGCCCGCGCCTCAAACTGTTCGGAGCGATTGCGCACAAATCGCGGCCAATGACTGGCGCCTGGAATCAGTTCCTTCAACAGCGAGACCATCTGGCAACCGTTGCACACGCCCAGTGTCAGAGTGTCCTGGCGCTCGAAGAACGCGGCAAATTGCTGGCGAAGCGCCTCATTAAACAGGATCGACTTGGCCCAGCCGCCACCGGCACCCAGCACATCGCCGTAGGAAAAACCGCCGCAGGCTGCCAGTAACTGGAACTGATCCAGCGCCACCCGACCGGAGATCAGATCGGTCATGTGTACGTCTACCGCTTCGAAGTGGGCACGGTCAAACGCCGCCGCCATCTCTACCTGACCGTTTACCCCTTGCTCTCGCAGCACCGCCACACGCGGTTTGCTTCCAACGTTGACGTAAGGCGCAGTGATATCGTCATCCACATCAAAGCTCAGGGAAATATTCAGGCCCGGATCTTCAGCAACAATCTGGTCAAACTCTTCAACGGCACAGTCCGAATTATCGCGCAGCCGCTGTATGTGATAACTGGTGCTGGCCCAGATGCGCTGCAGGTCTGACCGCGAGCCCGCGTAGAGGCTGTGGTCTCCGGCGTCAAACCGCAGGTGCTGGTCAGTCGTCGGCCGACCGAGATTGTGCAAATGCTGGTCCAGATCGTGCCTGGTCACCAGCTCCCGGAACGCTTCCAGATGCTGGTCCAGGACCTGGACCACGGCGCCCAGCTCCTCGTTAAACAAGACCGCGACCGGGTCATCGATGCCCGGCAGTTCAGCCAGGTCCAGTTCCAGACCACAGCGTCCGGCAAACGCCATTTCCACCAGGGTGGTGAACAGCCCGCCGTCGGAGCGGTCATGGTAGGCAGTCAGCAGTCCTGCGGCGCGGCAGTTTCTGATCAGCGCAAAGAACTGTTTCAGCGTCTCGGCGCTGTCCAGGTCCGGTGCCGTGCCGCTGATGTTGCCAAATACCTGGGTAAGGGCCGAGGCGCCGAGACGATTGCGCCCCCCTCCCAGATCCAGCAGCCATAGCGTTGAGTCACCGAGGTCGGTGCGCAGGGTTGGTGTCAGGCTGCGACGAATGTCGGTCACCGGCGCGAAGGCGGAGATAATAAGTGACAGTGGCGAGGTATTGCTCTGCGCCTTGCCGTTTTCTTCCCACACGGTGCGCATCGACATGGAGTCCTTGCCGACTGGAATGCAAATACCCAGACGCGGGCAAAGCTCCAGGGCGACCGATTCCACCGTGGCATAAAGACTGGCGTCTTCACTACCGTATCCCGCGGCCACCATCCAGTTGGCCGACAGCTTGATATCACCCAGGGCTTCAACATCGGCACTGGCGATATTGGTAATTGCCTCGGCGATTGCCATGCGCCCCGAGGCAGGTGCGTCGAGCAGCGCCAGCGGGGTTCGCTCCCCCATGGCCATGGCTTCACCGCAATAGGTGTCGAAACTGCTTGCGGTGACCGCAGCGTCCGCCACCGGGACCTGCCAGGGCCCGACCATCTGATCCCTGGCAACGAGGCCGGTTATGGTACGGTCACCAATAGTAATGAGAAAGCTCTTGCTGGCCACGGTAGGCAGCGACAACACCCGTTCTACTACGGTGGCCAGGTCTAATTCTTTTGATGGAAACTCCCGGGGAGCAGCTTGTGCCGACTGCGCTTCGCGATGCATTTTAGGCGGCTTGCCGAACAGCACATCCATCGGCAAATCAATGGGCTGATTATTGAAATGGCTGTCGTTGAGCCGGATATGATGGTCGGCCCTGGCCTCACCCACCACCGCAAAGGGGCAGCGCTCCCGGGCACAGATTTCGGCAAACCGGTCCAGGTTGTCCGGGGCAACAGCCAGCACATAGCGCTCCTGTGCCTCATTGCACCAGATTTCCAGCGGCGACATACCGGGTTCAGCGTTGGGAACCTTGCGCAGTTCAAACTCTCCGCCGCGGCCACCGTCCTTGACCAGTTCCGGCAAGGCATTGGACAAACCACCGGCGCCGACATCGTGAATGAAGGCAATGGGATTGGCATCACCAGACTGCCAGCAACGGTCGATAACTTCCTGGCAGCGCCGCTCGATCTCCGCGTTGTCCCGCTGTACCGAGGCAAAATCCAGGTCTTCGTTGCCTGACCCGGAAGCCATGGATGAGGCTGCCCCGCCCCCCAGCCCAATGAGCATGGCCGGACCGCCCAGCACCACCAGTTTGGCGCCGACTTCGATCTCACCCTTGAGAACGTGAGAGGCGCGGATATTGCCCAAACCGCCAGCGATCATAATCGGCTTGTGGTAGCCGCGCACCTCGGGCTCGCCACTGGCATTCGGCACCTCGGCCTCGAAACTGCGAAAATAACCGCACAGATTCGGTCGCCCGAACTCGTTGTTGAACGCGGCGCCGCCAATAGGCGCTTCCAGCATGATCTCCAGTGCCGAGGCAATATGCGCCGGCTTGCCCAGCGGCTGCTCCCATGCCTGGGGCGATTCCGGCAAGCGCAGATTGGAGACACTGAAACCGGTTAGTCCCGCCTTGGGTTTGGCGCCGCGCCCCGTGGCCCCCTCATCACGGATCTCGCCGCCGGATCCAGTAGCCGCACCGGGGTGCGGTGCAATAGCCGTGGGATGGTTGTGGGTCTCCACCTTCATCAGGATATGCACCGGCTCCTGATGGTAGGCGTAGCGCTGGTCATCGCTATTCGGGAAAAAGCGCCCAGCCTGGTGACCACTCATGACCGCCGCGTTGTCTGAATAGGCCGACAAGACGTTATCCGGAGACTGTTCATGGGTATGACGAATCATGGCAAACAGGGAATGGGGCTGCAGTTCGCCGTCAATCGACCAACTGGCATTGAAGATCTTGTGCCGGCAGTGTTCGGAGTTCGCCTGGGCAAACATCATCAACTCGACGTCATTCGGGTTGCGCCCCAGTGCGCTGAACCGGTCAGCAAGATAGTCTATTTCGTCGTCGGCCAGCGCCAGGCCCATCTCCGCATTGGCGGCGGCCAGCGCCTCACGTCCCTGCCCCAACAGGTCCACCGAACGCAGGCTCGCCGGTTCAGCCCACTGGAACAACACCCCAGCCTGGTCAGTATCATCCAGGACCGACTGGGTCATACGGTCATGCAATAAAAGGTCGAGTGCGTTCAGGGCGCTGCCCTGCAGTTTGCTTGCCGAAACCAGTTCATATAGCAGACCGCGTTCCACCCGATGCACCTGGGTCAATCCGCAGTTATGCAGGATATCTGTGGCCTTGCTGGACCAGGGCGAGATGGTGCCCGGGCGGGGAACTACCACCCGCTGCAGGCCACCCAGCGAAACTGGCGCAGGATTTTCGTTGCCGTAGGCCAGCAACAGTCTTATTTGCTCAGAAGCGGCAGCGTCAAATTCCGGCGCGCAATCGAGAAAGTGCACATAGCGGGCCTGAACGGCCTGGATATCGGGGAATGTCTTTTGCAGGGTGGCGAGCAGTTTGTCAGCTTTGAATTCCGAAAGTGCCGAGGCGCCGAACAAAACTTGCATTGCTAGTTTCCAGTCGGGCCGTCACTGACCCATTATGTTGATCCAATCGGTAGCTGCTACCGCCACGGCGCAATGATAATTGAATTGGCGCCAGAATTCAGGCCGCTGTTTATTGTTAATGGGTCTATTTTCTATTTTGCTGTTATTGCGGCGGCGAGAGGGCCGGAGATTGAGAGGGCTGGAGACGAGGGGGCTGGAGATGAGAGACGGCCAGAGATAGAGACGGCCAGAAAATGTCAGGCTGCAAGGATGTCCGGGTAGCGGACCGGGATTGATCCTCGCTCAGTCCGGGTTCGGGACATAGCGCCCCTGCTCACGGGTGACGATGATATTGCCGTCGCTGTCTTCCACCCAGAAGTTAACGTGGGAAAGGTTGGCGATCTCTCGAGGTCCCTGACCAAAAACCGGCTGCGCCCGCACGGTATAGCGTTCACCGGCGCGGGCATTGAAGCGCAAGGTTCGCGACAGCGAATCACGGGTTGCCGCGTATTGCACAAGGGCCTGCGCCAGGCCACGCTGGTTACCCAGATCCCAATAGAAATACACTCCCACTTCGTGAAAGCCCGGCGCGACCTCAATCCTGTTATAAACGATGCTTTCTTCAATCACCGTGTCGTCGATTCGCTGGAAGCGCACCGAGTCCACATAGCGGTTCAGCCAATCCTGGCGCATATAGTTTTCGCCAGCGATCACGGCCACGGACAGGTCAGAGCGCTCATCCTGGTAGGCACGGTAGGTGCCGGATCCGGCACAGGCGGAAAGTAACATCGCCAGCAGGATCAAGCTGGCGCCAGCCAGTGACCGGCTCCTGAGTCGATTGCGCTGATGTTGGAATCTTGCAAACACGTTCAAGTATTTTCCTGATTCAATGATGCAGCCCGAATAAAACTGTACCTGCCCGGCGCGATCTTATTGACGCCTGGCGCGAAAAAAATCCTGTAGCCGGGCAGCACATTGCGCCGCCAGCACCCCTTCCACATACTCCGGCCGATGGTTATAGACCGACCCATCCAGCAAGCGATACTGGCTCACTATGGCCCCGGCGCGTGGCTCGCGAGCACCGAAGACGACCGAGCCGATACGGGCGTGCACTAACGCTCCTACACACATGGTGCAGGGCTCGATAGTAACATACAGAGTACAGCCAGGTAGTCGGTAGTTACCGGCAGCGTGAGCTGCCGCACGCATGACCACTATCTCGGCATGGGCGGTCGGATCCGAGCTGCCAATTGGTTGGTTGTAGCCCTCAGCCAACAGCTCCCCATTGTCCACCAGGACAGCTCCTACCGGCACCTCGCCCTCGCCTGCGGCCAGGTCGGCCTGCTTCAGGGCAAGCGCCATCCAGCGTTCATGATTTGCTTCCGAAAGGCTTTCCTGAGGGGTCATGCTTCACTCTTTGAACCGGTCTCATCGGGAGGAACCAGGGAAGGTGTGCCACTGGCTTTGGCCACCATATAAAGACCCAGAGAAACTGCCGGGCCAATACCTGCGGCAAATAACAGGGTACCAATCCCCACCACACCTCCGAGGCTCCAGCCTATAGCCACGACGCTTATTTCCAGCGTTAGCCTCACTATGGCTATCGGTACGTTGGTTAATCGCTGCAGTCCAGTCATTAATCCGTCGCGCGGACCGGCACCCAGGTGGGCGATCAAATAGGTACCGCTGCCAAATCCCACCATCAGTATTCCGGCCAGTACCATCGATAATTGTCCAGGCAGAGACTGCGGCTGCGGCAGCAGGGGCAGTGACCAGGCAAGCGCAGCGGCAATCAGGATGGCATTGAACAAGGTGCCGAGGCCGGGCACCTGGCGCAGAGGAATCCACAGCAGCAGCACTGCAATACTGACCAGGAATGTCGCCCAGCCAATACTCAATGTCAGGTTCAGGGCAATGCCCTGGGCAAGTACCGTCCAGGGGCTAACGCCAAGGCCAGCGGCAATCAGCAGTGCTTCGCCAATGCCGAAAACAATCAGTCCGAAACAGAGTAGCCCCAGGGTGGGCAGCGCCGGACGAAAATTCAGCGGATGCGGCGAACTCCAGGCAACAAAGGGAACGGCTTTAACGGTAAACGCTTTCAGCCTGTTACTCCCACTCAATAGTGACGTGAGCATTTTCCCTATACATTTCAATAGGTTGCACTAGCCCTTCCGTACCTTGCAACTTGTTTGCAACCACGCTTTCATTTACTTTGGCACATTTTCTACGCATTTTCCTTTTAAGATCAGCTGGTTATAGAAAGCTAGAATGCAATGTTTGTAGCCTTAGATTAATTAGCAATAAAAGTAATCAATTCTCACTTGGTGAGCTAGAGCATGTTCTCTAATTTTGCCTCCGCAGCTTCAAATCCAGCAATCACCTCACAGCTGAAGAGATCATCGAATTTCAGTACATTGCATATTTGATGATGCAAGTGCTTCTCAGTGAAAAAGATATCACAGTAAGGTAACGCCACAGACGCGTGACACATATCGAACCAATCGTTGCTACTAAACTTCTTGTTCTGATCGTTTTCATACAAGCAATACAAGTTCGTTTGAATCACTGTATTAGGCAAAGCTCTGCCGATCTCACCGCTAACTGACTCTCTTACTGCATCGCCAACTAATCTCTCTGCAGTATCAAGTAGCTCTTTGAATACGATTTGCTGTCCTGTTTCAACTGCTATTTGATACACGGTTCTTCCGAATGCCTTTCTATATTTAATTGGCATGATCGACTCGAACTCAGTCTGCTTAATTGATTGTAATGAGTGAATTTCTTCCGCCCTCTTTTTCTTCCTATTTTCGATAGCTTCAATAGTCGACTGGTCTATACTGGCCGCCAACTTTTCAGCAGTATTCCAACCAAATGCTTCTAATATATCTGATATCTCAGCATTCCAAAGAGCATCTATCATCGACTTTAGTAACACATTCGCACGATAACTATCCAACGACTTAGGCAATAAATTACTCATGTGGCCTACAGCATTCGTATATAAAATCAGCCCAGTCTTAGTCCATATCTGATACTGAGGCAAAGCTTCTGCATCTAGTTTCGACCTAACGTAGTTAATCGCCTCAAGCCTTTCTAGCTCATCCTGCGACGCAATCGAAATGGATTCAGTAAACTCCTCAATTAACTTTGAGATAACAAGCAGGCTTCTTTCTGACTGTTTTGCAATTTCCAAAAAGGAAGCAGCCTGAATTACGCAAATCACTTTCTTATTAGCAATCAGTTCCCGCAATAGATCAAGCAAGCGTTTGGCTCTATCATCCGATTCTCTCTCTGCGTCCCTCAATCCGATCCAAAAATTAGTATCCAAATACAATTTTGGAGTTTGGCTAATTCCCCTTTCAAGTAATTGTTGATACCTAGCCAGGTATTCATCAGGCCTTGTATCTAAGCCTTCCTTTCTGTGAATACCTACTAGCTCTTTTCCGCCTAGTCGACCGATGAAGTCCATCGCTTCTTCTTGCTTTCCCAATTACTTTGCCATTTCTGTTGTCATAGGAACCATTTTGTAAGGTTGAATCTCAAGCGCGGTAGCCAATGTGATCGTTGAGGTCAGAGAAGGCTGTCTTTTCCCGCGCTCAAGCTGTGAAACAAACGTCCGACCCAAGTCGCAGCTAGGCGCTAGCTACTCCTGTGAAATGCCTTTAGACTCACGCAGCTCTCTCCGCACTTGCCCAAAAGCAATTTCGATTGTGTTCGGAGCGTTTGCCATTACAGGCAAATACTGCTCCGCTCGACGACAATGGCCGACGGGCAATAGTCTACATCTCTTTAGAATCTGATGCTAAGCTAATGTGGTTACGAATAGAAAGGTTCAGCAGATATGCCTTCAAATACAACCGGCACTAGTTATAGGACACCCACTGTAACCTGCCTGCTTTTACTTACGTTACCCGTAATAGCACTATCCCAACCTACTGCCCCAGTAGCAAACATCGAAGTCGATGGTGTTCATCTACAAGTCAATTGGTCTACAGTCGAAGGCGCATCCAAATACACATTTTACTTCGCCCCTTCTCCCTATAGCGGACCTGAAAGCATTCAAAGTATTGGGATGGGCAACAATACAAGTATCGAAGGAAATCTATGGATTGATGCGGCTTTCTATATTGCCATAAGTGCCAGCAATGAAGATGGAGAGAGTGAACTATCAAATGTGCTTCTTGTAGAAATGCCCGAAGAACAAGTCCTTGCAGATTACCTACATTTAGCTACAACTACGTTAATAGATTGGCCTGAATATGAGAATGAAATCGCCAAGCTTTCAACACACTATAGCCCACTCCCAGTCGGAATCAACGTTGGAGAGAAATGGTTCAGCAGTTTGCAAATAGCTGAATCAGAATTCAGCACCAGAAATGACTACTTTGAATCTGATTTACTTCTCAGGCATGGGGTTGGATATAGATCGTTCACTACCGTGTCCGAAAATAGTGAGCTAGTTTTTTACAGCAATTGGATACCAGAGTTTGAAGAAAACAGTGCCGGACAGGGAGCCGGTATGGTAGTGGAATATATAGACGACTTTCCTACCTCGTTTGATGCTTTTAGATTCGGTGGTGCTGACCATAGCTGGGTAGTAAACAATTCTGATGGTACCCAAACTGCGATCTTTATGGGAAGGGATGAAGGACAAGGCTCTCCTGCTCTTTCCTATCTGGCCTTTTACGACATTGAAAATAAGAGTTGGTCAAAATCAGACTTCCGCGTATCAGTTCACAATTCCGTAGTTATGGATTATGACAATGATGGGGACGATGACATTTTTGCGGATGGTGGTGCGGAACCATTCTTCGGACACAACTGGCTACTCCGAAACGATGACGGCGAGTACCAGGCAGTTAAAATTGGAGGTAGCGGAGACGAGAGATATGCTGGCTTAGCTATTGGGCCTATTGGCTATAATGAAGACGGGACTTTTTCTATCGCAATCGGAGACGACCCATTTCACAATGAATGCAATTGCGACTTATTGCCCACTCAGAACTACATTCTAAATGTTAGCTCCGACCTCACTACCGAGCTATCCACATCACCTTTGCCTACTGCTTATTTCGATACACCAATCTTTAATGATGTGCCACAGGTTATACCCGAATGGGATAATACTAACGGAAAATCACATGACATAGCGATTAAGGCTATCGACTTCGATTATGACGGTGACTTGGATCTAATAGTTTCATCGAGTCTTTGGAGCAATGAATTTCCTTTTGGTGTGCTTCAACTATTAGTTAACGACGGCGGTGTATATAAGGACGAAACTGACAGCCGGCTGTACAATTGGGTATTAGCGGGATCAGCCGCTCACAAACTTGATTTTATCGATGTGAATTTTGATGGATACGTAGATATTCTACTGTCTGATCATGGATATCGTTTTCAGCTAACCCAACTTAATAGCTCACTAGACAAGTCGATTCTAAGCGGGAGTCGAGTACTAATAAATGATGGTACTGGCAACTTTTTAACTATCATGCATCAGCAAATAAACAATACTGGGGATTTCTTGCCTTCGCACATTCCTTCTATTTCGGAAAAGGGCTCATTGAAGTGGACATCAGTAAACCCTAACGGTACCGAGCAGGTCGAAGTAATTACTAGATACCTTAATATTCACCTAAGCACTGGACCGAATGGAATTGACCCGGCGAAATATGGTGCACATGGCTTTAATGAATTCTACTACTTGCTCCACAATAGCGATGTAGCCGCAGCCGTATCTGATGGCACATACTTATCTGGTTTGCACCACTACTTGCTAGTAGGTAAGGAAGAAAATAGAGCTGTAAACGCTTCGAGTAAATAAAAAGATTACTAGCGCTTTGTTTTCCTTGCGCTTGCATGGCTAACTGGGAAATAGCCAGCTTGCACGGCTTCTATGTTAGCCATCGCTTTTTTTAGTAGCCTACCCACATGAGAATTCCAGTAATTTTTCTTATCGACAATTTCTTGTGCCTGCTTTGATCGAACTGCCACTCCAAGTTCGATGGCAAGTAATATGCGCCTTACCTCATCCTGCTCCTCATATGTCATATCTCTCCGTTTTCCATCTTCAATAATTCCCTTTTCCATCCGCCATTTTAGCTGTTTGGAGACCTTCTCATTTGCGCGTTCCACCCGTTCATATTCTTCTTTTTTTTCCTTTAACTCGGCACCTGCTATTTTCAGAAATTCTTCTTCGTCTTCATAATCATCAGGCATTTGCTCACTTGTATCCCAATCGCTTAGAAGCCCTCTATTTCCACGCCTATCCTCCTCCATCGCCCATTCTCTTTCCTCGTCCGTCAAAGGAAATAATGAAGCATAGATTTCTCTATTATTTAAATTTTGTTGCTTTAGGTCGTATGCACGCAAACTAGTTTTAAGGCTAGGAATATCAACTTTGGCATTTGTTACTCGATGCTTTGCCATACCTCGTCGACCTTTAGGTGGCTCAGATATTTCGATTTTTCCAATAAGTTCACCGACCCTTTTCCGTATAACAGGAATCTTCATGTCCGTCGGTACGACAATAACTTTATAAGCGCCTTTTTTAATTTCAGGTGCAAGCTGTACCACATCCTCAACACTTGAGAACTCTGAAAGCTGACCTTCGAGTGAGTCGCCAAATAGATATTTCCCTTTATTAGTCCACCATTTCCAAAACTCTTTCGGTTCTGTGAAGGAGGTTTTTGGGTCTGCCTTGTACGCGAATATATCTCCGAAGTCCTCATATAACTCGCGCATACCTTTCCCGTTAGCTGCACAAGCTGCTTTGTAAGACTGACTGCGTTTTAAATACTCAAACCACCAATAGTAGATACTCTTCTCTACAGGAACGCCTTCAGATACCTGTCCGCCCGCATCATTTCCTGTCTTAGAAACATATTTCCCGTCCTTTCGCTCTTCCCATTCTGTAAGGGGCGACAAAGGAGGCGGTTTTGAAAAATGCAGATCTTTAGCCATAGATTATATCAGTTATATATTGGTGTGTACTTGATAAGTATATCAAAATATTTCTCACTATTATATATACGTAGCCTGACAAAAAGCGGCTACGAAGTCCGTCAGACGGACATTCCACGCGCAACAAACTTAACCTGGCTTGCAGTCAGCGTGTGGCACTGGACTGCGAATCAATTATTAATGAGGAATTCATTATGAACGATGTGAACGAAAGCAAAAACGAGTTAAATAGCGATAGTGTTGTTATGGATATAGCAATCAATAGCTTGCGAAACGGATCTGTGAATATCAAAAAAGAAATACAGGAGCTGCAGGCGAAAGCCAACGATCGAGCCAGTGTTCTAAATAGCATTTTAAATTCTGCATACCGTCTATACCTGAAAGTCGAGTCAGCCGACGAACAGGAAGGCGCTCAATACTTGGGGGACTTAGCAGAGATGCTTAGTGAATCCGGCATTAGCGATAATTCAAAAAAGACGTATACCAGAATTATCAGGCTGATATTCAATGAATCCGAAATGGATAGGCAAAAGATCAGCACATACGGCAACGTATTAAAGAATGCCGCACTGGATGATGTCCAAGCTGACGAATTCCTAAATTGGCTTCAGAATGTCGGCGGCATCAATAAAGCTAGCCGACTAAAAAGCGAATCAAAACACGAGGACGATATCGCTGAAGCATTATCTGATCTTCAGCTCATTGAAGAGGTTGCGATCATTTCAGATAGCTCAATTGCTTCTCACATTGAGAATAACGATTTTGAATTTAAACTAGCTTTCTGTCACTGGGACAGCGCCACTGGCGAGTTAACCATTTATCGAATAATCGAAAATGAAGACAAGGTAAAGGCATCATTTAAGCCCTTTGCTAAAGAAATCTCAGATGACGCAACTCGGATATCGAAGTTAAAATCAATAGAAGAGAAACGCAGAAAGCGCCAGGTCAAAATTGAATCAGCAGCAATGGAGGCTTGCAATGGATATGCCGACTAGCCTTTCTGATTTTGTGCTGACAAGGCATGCTGATCAGATGCGGGTATTGGAGGCGTATGTGGAGGGAAAGCTCAGCTTTCCCTCCCCTCACACTAACTCAATACTGCTACACGGCCAATATGGCAGCGGCAAGACTTTGCTGGCGTCCATACTGCCTGTTCTTATCGAGTATAGCCGAGCAGTCAGCGACACCAAACAGGATTATGACTTCCGGTATCAATACATGGATAGAGATTTCTCAGTAACACCTCAGAATAGTCAGAAGCAGCCTCTCTTTGCTGATACAAAATTTGTCGCTTGTGGTGGAGAATCTGCTGGCCAAAAGCAAAAAATCGTCAGCCAGGTAAAGGAAATCCAGCGATTAAGCTACGACTGGTCTGTGTATAGCTACAGGTATTTCATATTCGATGAGGTTGATGAGTGGAACTCAGCGCAGTCCGATCTCAAATCATTAGTGAGCAATGCAGGTCCGAATAGTATCTTTATCTTCACTACTAATTTCTTGCAGAAGGTCGATAAAGGGCTTCAGAGCAGGTGCATTAAGTTTGAAATGAACAAGAACAGTGCTTCTGATCTAGTTCCTCTAGTAAAAAATTACTATCCATTCACTAAAAGCATTTCTGATGACAGGCTTGAACGTGTTATACAGGAGGCTAACGCTGACTGGCGTGAGATAAAGCGGCTGATACAGGAAGTCAGGCTAACATCACTCAACCAGGCATAGCTCTATTTACGCGCTTATACGCGAGCTTAGGGCTGTTAAATGCGGCCCTATAGCTTCTCGTTCATCTGATTGCTCGCCCCTCAAGTTCTAGCCATACTGTATTGGCCAGTTCAGTAAAAAATTCATAGTTCTGCATAGAGCGAGATCTGATTGTCCGTTCAGACGACTCGGCGATTTCCTTCCATGCATTTCCTATAGATTTCAAATTTCCATACAAAGTAAGAAGAACCGTGTCGGAAGCTTCTTTTTCGTAGTGCTTTAGAACGGATAAGTAACAACGGCTTCTATTTAGGTACTCAATACTGAATCTGTTATCAGATAGCCCATTCGACTCCCTTTCACTTAGCCTGCGTTTTACATCTTCGATCGTGCTCACTGCTCTTTCTCATATCTTATTGTCTGGTTAGTTTAGTCTGTCTCTGTATCTCTGTATCTCTGTATCTCTGTATCTCTGTATCTCTGTATCTCTGTATCTCTGTGTGCGTAATGAAGTGTGAATACAGAGTGTAGATTTAATAAGTAATAGTAACCCTACTGTCCAATTAAACAGTAAGGCCACTAATTTTTTTTACCGAATCTATAGCAAGAGAAGAGCTTTGCTCACTACCCTCAATTACTAGTAATTGCATTAGATTTATCATTGCGTTGCCATGTAAGTGCCATAAGTTGCCCAAGTGAATGCCTGTTGTTCTGATTTCTTGCGTTATCTGAACAAAGTTCGTTGAAAGTGCCATAGTTGCCATAACTTACTTCTTTCTTACAGTAGTGAATCAATCCGTTGATTCCACCTAGTTCGTTTTCAATTACCTTAAATTCAATATTTGAACTTCCGCAGATGTCTATCCATAGCTCAGTAAATTTAGTCTCAAACTTAGAGAGAGACATGAATACTGGAAGCTCCATAAGCCAGTGAGCATGGAACTGGTTATACTGCTCCGCCCCACGCTCAATAGACAATATCTTGTATAGGCGCCGTCGCTGCCCAAGTATTGCTCTATCAAACACATTGCGAAAATGCTTACAGTGATACTCAATATCCGCTTGCTTTGACTTGGCTAAGTGCGCAGTAACAAAAACGCTGAACTTATCTTCAATATCTTTTTTGTCGCCACCGCTAGCGAATAACGATATATCTCTTATGAGCTTTAATCGCTTATTTGCTCTTAATTGGCCCTGTAGATCGATTGACTTCTGCATAATTCTATTTATTCAACTCTTAAAGAATTAAGCAAAAAACTGGACTTTTAAACTACTTTTTTCTTTTGGTGTTCGCTCGTCGCTTTAATTTCAACCGATTAAGCTCTCTTCGCAATAGCTCTGACTCAGTTTCATTATCACTTACCTCAGCGTATTCATCGTCGAAGTATTCATTTCGGTACTGGATTGGTACTTGGAGATGCGAGTTCGTTTCATCACGCTTGATCTCCTTCGACATCTTTTCAAGTTTGCGGACGGACTTGGTCTTTGAAGGGCGATTTAATATGTCGCCGCTATGCGAACTACAGCTAATGTTCATCGAGCGTAGGGATGCTGGGCATGTATAAATTTCGTACAGTCTCATGTTTTCTGATCTCCGATACGAGTATTTAGCCAAATCCCCAATTCTTAACGAATTAAGCAGGATTTACGGAGACAGGCTAAACCTCACGCCCTTTTCTACCAAAATCTGGTGTCTCAGACGCTCTTAGCGCTTCGTACAGCAACGATCTGTGCTCACAAGTACTTGCTTAGCAATTAAAGCATGCGTCGCGCACGCGAATAATATGTGGTTCTTACTAATTCCACACTTTTCCAGTGAATCCGACGTTTATTCAAAGACATAGCTAACCAGACATTTTCTGGTAGGAAAACGAAAAGTTTGAAAACACAATCGACAGCTACAAATCCACATATTTAGAGAAAACATGACGGAATCACGTTGGAAATTGTCGGTTGCACAGCTTAAAGAGCTGCTTCTCGTAAGCAATGTCGAAACTGCCCCACCGGTAATTGATGAGATTTCCGTATCAGAGGAATTATCAGATGAAGCAAGCAAAAGTACTAACGGAGACCGAAATACGGCGCTTGTTAAAAATAGTGGCGACGACCAGGCACAGTGACAGGAATCGCATAGTAGTGATGCTCAGCTTTTTGTGCGGGCTAAGAGCAAGTGAAATTGCGAATCTGCGCGTAAAAGACGTAATTTCCTCAGATTCGGAAATACGCGATATTATCTACTTAGAGAAGTGGCAGACCAAAAATAAAAAAGCACAATCTGTTGTTGTTTCAAACAGCTTGCGCAAAGAGTTAGACATCTATTTCAACAAGAACCAATTTTTAGTCTCTAATAGGGAAGGAAAGCTGATTCGCTCCCAAAAGAGAAATGGATTCAGCAGCCAATCGATTCAGAATCTTTTTAGAGGGTTATATAAAGACGCCCACATTGAAAATGCATCCTCACATAGCGGAAGGCGCACATTTATAACGAATTTAAGCGAGAAAGGCGTAAGCACTCGGGTAATACAGGAGCTAGCTAGGCATAGCAGCATGGTAACAACTCAACGATACATAGATGTTAGTGACGATAAACTCAGAAATGCTGCAAATCTGGTTGCGTTATAACGCTAGCTAAAACGGGCCTGAACAATTGGCCGAATACCTTCATAAATTTCAATAATTAGCGAACTCGACTGAGAGACCGCGTCCAATAACATATATTTCGCAAGCTCATCAGAGTAGCTCTCTTTTATGACTTCTAGCCTTTTGTGTTTGGCTCGATCTGAATGGAAGTAATGGGCATTAAACCACAAGTCCAGCAATAGCGAAGTCGTAAGCTCATCTTCCCCAACTTTGAATACAATTGACTTTTGAAATAAGTAGTTCTTCCATTTTGCTCTATAACTTCGGTAAGCGGATGTCACTCTTTTGTTATTTGTTTTAGAACTGAGCAAATTCACTATTCTTAGAAAGTTGGTAGGCTCTTTTTCCAAATAAAAAAACCGGAAAGCCATTAGATATTCAGAGATGATTTCTTCTGGCGGTAATTCAGCCCTTGTACTAACCCCAACCCCAGCTTGATATTTGATCGACGCTGAATAGTTCGTTTTGTCAACTGACAAATACTTAGTTGATAGTAATCGCTCGGATTTTTCACAGAATTGTTTTAATAACTGCCATTCATCTTCATTCAGCAGCGACGAAATATGAACCTCTATTCGTTCTTTCTCCATAATTGAATAAGCTCATTAACTTTCTAGAAACTTTCTGAGAGACTTCCCTACTCTTTCAATCTTATCTTTAAGCAAATGATACGAAGTACTTACTTTGTCCACAGTGTAGTATCTAAAGTGAGATTTATTCATAATATTGGGAACATTCCGAGTATGTATCATATGCCTCGCGTCACTTCTAAACTCCTTCAGATCAATCACTTCGAACTCATGTTTCTTAAACTTTCCGCTCTCTACTGCTTCTTTCAAAAAATGCCAGAGTGATTCCTTGCTCTCTATTGCTTCTTCTGTAAGCTGCTTATCAAAAATGCATTCTTTAAGCGTGACATCAACCTTATAGATAGGAATAAACAATGATTCCCTCTTATCGTAGATAACCCTTACTACGTAGAGTGCACGACTACCAAATGCCTTACCATCAAATAGAAAACGCTTTGGCTGAACGTGAATAGTTCCTCTATTCTTCCAAATGTCATTGAATGGAGTCCACTTTCTGATCCAATTCTTAACTACATATTTTCCATCGGATGTGGAAACAACCAAATTCCCTGTTTCGTCGTTTTTTCTAAAAAGCTCGTTGACATTAACCTTAATGAGATTGGTCGTATAAAGATCAATGGGATCAAATTCTTTGACGTAGGTTTCGAAGGGTTTTAGCAATAGCGGCTTGTCATCAAATCGTTCTAGTTCAATATAGACATTGGGCTTAAAAAGAAGATAACTGCTAAAAATAATTGCTGATTTGTCTTTGAGATTTTCAAGCGTATAGCTGCTTACATAAACATCGTCACACTTCTTATCATAGTTAACCGAATACTGACCTCTCAGCTCAACACCGCTTTTCAATGCGAACGCGCGATAAGTGAACCATAAGGCCACCAAAGAGACGATAGCGGCTACTGAGGCAAGTGTAATTGAGAGTCCGATTGGTTCCATATCCGTAGAGGTTGAAAAGAATGAAATTAGCCAATTTCAGTGAAATTTATTCAGATGCGTTACATGATTTAGAATACTGCTATCTCTTTCTGTGCTTCCTTCTAGCATTTTTTACTTTCCTTCGCTTCCTTTTCTTGTCTTTTGATTTACTACTCGGTGGCTGAGCAGCTTCCGACTCCCACTTTGGTGACCGCTGAAAGAACATCTTAGCAGCCTTGTCCATATCATATGAGTACTCCCATTTATCATTGATGTGCACACACATTAGCAAATTCAACTCGGTGCTAGGACTAACTAAAAGCGCAAACCAACTATCCTTTTTTTGAGTATATTTTTTCAATGATGCGTGAGTAAGTAATCGTTGCTCAGCTTCTTCAAAAGAAAGCCTATTGCAGTGTATGGTCACTCCTGTGTCAGCAATGCCAAAGCCAAAATCGTGTGTGCCTCCATCTCTGATAGCCGCACTGATGATGGTTTCTAATCCATCATTCACCACATTGATCGTATCTTCTCCAGCACGCATGAGGACAAAGCCCAAATTTATCAGAGCCTCATTTTCTTCATGCTCAATTTGGGCAAGCAATCTTCCAAAGTGTGTATTAATGTACCTTGTGAGAACTCCTTCTGGTGTTTCCTCTCCTTCATATGAATCTCTCCTCGCCATCATTGCAAGGTCTAAGTCCATAGAAATATCACCATGCAAATGAACCATACTCACATCTTCATCTATGTATAGATTACGTTTGAGGTGGTAGGACAAAACTTCAAATTCATGCGTAGAAGAAACTCTTTCTAAATAATTAGCCCTAACATTGAGATAGCTTAGAAACCGGATTGGAGATGTAAGAAACTCTACAAAAACATCTAAAGTAAATGTATCTAAGACTAGAGGAGGTTGAATTACATCGTTAGCTTCGTACCTAAGAAAGTCTCTTACTTGAAAGTTCAAAGCAGGATACACGTCTAAAACTATACAAACAGGGTATATTTCTGAGTAATTGTTCCTTACAGTGATTAGCTCACCAGATTCAGCTCGAAACTCGAAAGATTCCTCACCTAAAAACCAAGCGCACAGCAAAGCTTGATCGTAGGAACTTTGTACGCTTTCAGAAAAATCACTTCGTATTTTTTGATCGTTCCCCTTTCTTGCTTCTAATGTAAGGCGCTTTGATTTATTTTGAACGATTATTGCCCTGTCAGAAAACAGTACTAATACATCTATTTCGGAGATTCGGTTCTTATTCGGGCTAATTATGTTGACGTTCTTATGTACGTTTTTTTCTCCAAATACTTGGCTGAGTTTCCGAGCCGTATAGGACTCTGAGAATTTCCCCCTATTTGCGAAAGCCGTTTGACAATAATTTTCATCGCCACCCATCCAATAATAGGGCGATTCATAGAACGCCTCGCAAATGCTATAAATTTGAAATAATAAATATACTCCCTCGCTGATTTCTATGAGAGGTTTAGCGTTATACAAATTGAAGTCGTTTAGATGATTGAATTCATCATTACACGGAGTATCGGCATAAAAATCTTGCAAGATTTTCTTCACAATCTCCTTGTCAATGCCAGATTTCTCAACAATGTCGGATTCCGTAATAGTAAAGAGACCGAGTAGGATATCTAAATTTACCTTTCCTTCAGAATAAACACCTTCCAAGCTTGAAACATTTACGCCATAAATAGCACTAATCGCTTTGAGAATTTCTGAGTAATCTGAAACTGAGTACCCTTTGTTCTCAACAAACCAATCATTATCAGCAATATACTTCTCGTAGGTAAAATCTCTAAATTGAAAATAGTAAGCACTTTCGCCACTATAAAAAAAAGATTCACGCATCAAACTTGAAAACGAAGGCACTAGTCCGGCTTTTAACTCTTCTGGTTTAGGGCGGAATGGCGCTACTAACGCTTGGTGCAACTCACTCATTAGTGAATGAGTATTGTCTATTAAATCTCCAAATTCGGATTCAATTGGCGGGTCTAAGGTAATACGGCTTTTAAATAGCAGACCCGCTAGAGTTGATATTTCCGTGCGAATCAGATTCTCTTCCGAATAGAAATCGCTGTCAGTTAGGCCTTGCGCCTGAGCGGAGTACGCAATTATATCGTCAGTCAGAGCTATCCACGCAAGCGCGTAAATATATCCCTTACTAGAAGTTAAGGATTCGAGTTCAGATAGAATTTCGGATTCGGGTCGCAAGATGTCATTCTCTGATGTTGGTCAGGTCTGGCCCAATCAACGCACATTATGACACACCTTACATATTCTAAGACCTCAATCCTTCATAACAATCGCGTTTCGCTCACTCTCAGAGAGGTCTGTGTGATAATAGGTTTGAGTGATGTGTG
This sequence comes from uncultured Pseudohongiella sp., assembly GCA_965212375.1. Lineage (GTDB taxonomy): Bacteria > Pseudomonadota > Gammaproteobacteria > Pseudomonadales > Pseudohongiellaceae > UBA9145. The sequence goes on from OZ243108.1 coordinate 2,093,455, forward strand.
CGACACTTGTGCCGCAATCTAAACTCAATTGAACATGGCTAGCGCCGTTCTGTATCCGCTTTGTGATTCCATAATGTCGCAAACTGTAAAGCTGCAATTTTCGCTCCTTGTAACCGCTGATTCCCACCCGCTCCATCAATTTAGTATACTGATAGTCTAGCGCTCTACGGTTATTTTTATCCCAGTTTGTGCCATCATTTAATGTAAATACGAAATCGGAATCGTTCGTGTTATTTGACATTGATTTTAATCTGTCGAAATAAGTGCCTCTTCTGCACACGAATGTCCTAGTTTTACGAACCTTGCTAGTCTCTGCCCTAACTGTAACCCTCGCTAATCGCTCGCCATCGGAATCATAAGTCTCTACATCACCCCACTTCAATCCGAACAGCTCCCCTGTTCTCATCATCGTATTAGCAGCAATCAAAAAGTAGGCTCTGAACAAATGCCTTACGAAAGCTTTGTCGTCGTCAAGTCGATCCTTCTTAATTTGAGCCTTACTAGTATATGATTTCAAATCGGTGTAGCACAGCTGATACTCGTCATCGGTAAATGTCGACCTTCTAATGTCATCTACATCTATTCCGCGCCGGGTAATTTTGGGGAAAGTGAACTTTGGTATGCTGTGCAATCCTTCTTCGAACGCGAATGCACAGAGATTATTGATAGTTGCTTGCTCATTGCGAATGGTAGCGTCTTTTGCACCTTTTGACTGACGATATGCCTGGTAATTGACGAGGCTTTTTCGCTCTAGTTCAGACATACGAGTTGACCCATTCAGGTAGCTCTTAAAGTGCTTGAGCTGGGTCTTTATGGTGCTGAGTCGGCCTTCAACGATGTAGCCTCTCTTAACATCTGCTTCTCTGTATTTTGTGTATAGGGCGATTGCTTCGCCCACAGTCGGGCTGAAGATTTTCTGGCCACTTTTGCATTGGTGGCTGATCTCTATGAATTTGTCTTCAGCTCGCTGAATAGCTGAGTCTAGCTGCTTGGTTCGGAGGGATTGGCGATAGTACTTGTTTTCGGTAGGAATCCACATCCTTAGGTGGAATACATCTCCACTCTGCTTGGTGCGAATTACCTCTGCTTTGCCACCGAAAATAGGATGTCGTTCGGTGATAAATGGAGAGGATTTGTTGGTGTTATCAACAACGATTTTTAACTGTGATTTAGTATTCATGCCCATATCCTATTGAAATTACTCATTAATATAGTAATTCCAATACGAGACATATCAACATCAATTACAGTAAGTCGTATTACTTGATATGTTTATTCTTTGTAATTGTGCTTCTAGTTTGTAACGAAGTTTGCTTCTCGCAAGGCTAACTCATTGATTTTATTAGAGGGCGGCTTAGTTTGTAACTAGTTTGCAAGTTATATTTCCATTACAAATCAATAAGTTAGGTTTTCGCCACTACTCCCACTCAATAGTTGCCGGCGGCTTGCTGGAAATGTCGTAGGCCACGCGCGAGACATCGGCGATTTCGTTCATGATGCGATTGGAGACTCGTTCCAGTAGCTCCGGGTCCAACCGCGCCCAGCGCGCGGTCATGAAGTCGATGGTTTCCACGGCACGCAGGGTAATCACCCAGGAGTAGCGCCGGGCATCACCGACCACGCCCACGGAGCGTACCGGCAGAAAAACGGCGAACGCCTGGCTGACCTTGTTATAGCAGTCGGCGCGATGCAGCTCTTCAATAAAGATGGCATCCGCGCGGCGCAGCACATCACAGTACTCCTTGCGCACTTCGCCGAGTACTCGCACCCCCAGCCCCGGTCCCGGGAACGGGTGGCGATAGACCATGTCATAAGGCAATCCCAACTCCAGACCGATGCGGCGCACCTCATCCTTGAACAGCTCGCGCAAAGGCTCCACCAGCTTCAGCTTCATGTCTTCCGGCAGGCCGCCCACGTTGTGATGAGATTTGATGACATGAGCCTTGCCGGTCTTGGACCCGGCGGACTCAATCACATCCGGATAAATCGTGCCCTGGGCTAACCAGTTCACATCTTTCAGGCGGGTAGCTTCCTCGTCGAACACCTCGATAAAGGTATTGCCGATGATCTTGCGTTTGGCTTCCGGGTCATCAACACCGGCCAGGCGATCCAGAAACCGGTCCTCGGCATCCACGCGAATCACCTTGATGCCCATGTTCTTGGCGAACGTCGCCATCACCTGGTCACCCTCCTGCAAACGCAGCAGACCGTTGTCCACAAACACACAGGTCAGCTGATCACCGATCGCCTTGTGCAGCAGCGCCGCCACCACTGAAGAATCCACGCCGCCAGAAAGTCCCAGCAGGACTTTGTCATTACCGACATTTTTCTGCACCGTGGCCACAGCATCTTCAATAATATTTGCCGCAGTCCATAACTTGTCACAACCACAAATATCGTTAACAAACCGTTCCAGTATGCGCATGCCCTGCAGGGTGTGGGTGACCTCTGGGTGAAACTGCAAACCGTAAAAATGCCGCGTCTCATCGGCCATCGCCGCAATCGGCGCACTTTCGGTTGCCGCTACCAGCTGAAAGCCTTCGGGCAAGGCGACGACCTTGTCACCGTGACTCATCCAGACATCAAGCTGCGCCTTTCCTGCTTCATCAACTCGGTCTTCAATATCGGTAAACAGCGCCGAATGATTCTTCAACTCGACCTGAGCAAAGCCAAACTCGGAGCGATCCGAGGCCTCCACCTTGCCACCAAACTGCTCGGCCATGGTCTGCATGCCATAACAAATACCGAGGATAGGCACACCCAACTCATACAGAAACCCAGCCGCTCGCGGTGAAGTTTCGGTATTCGCAGACTCCGGGCCGCCGGAAAAAATCAGCCCCTGCGGCGCAAAACGCGCCAACGCATCAGGGTCCACCTCATAGTCCCAGATCTCGCAATACACTCCCGCCTCTCGCACCCGCCGGGCAATCAACTGCGTATACTGCGAGCCAAAATCCAGAATCAAAATCTTCTGGCTATGAATATTCTGCTCAGCCATAAATCCTACTAACTAAAAAAAGTGAACCCGATATTCTGAACAAAGTCGGGTAGAAATCGAGGTTTCGTGCAGTCCAACAAAAGGAATGGCTCTGGTTGCCGCGAGACAAGGCGAAAGCTCGCGCGAAAGCGCAGCGTACACGGCAGTACGTGAGCATTTCGCGCGAGCTTTCAACGCAGGATCGTGGCGGCCAGAGACATTCTCCCTCAAGAAACCCGATAGTTGGGAGCTTCTTTGGTGATTGAGACATCGTGTACATGTGATTCGTTCATGCCTGCACCGGTAATCTTCACCAACTTCGTCTTGGTACGCATATCATCGATATTGTGACTACCGGTATATCCCATGCTTGAACGCAGGCCGCCCATCAACTGATGCACGATCGCTGACATCGGTCCCTTGTAGGGCACCCTGCCCTCGATACCTTCCGGCACCAGTTTTTCGGCGCCGGAATCCGTGTCCTGAAAATAACGGTCACTGGAACCCTGGGAGTGAGACATGGCACCTATCGACCCCATGCCGCGGTAGGCCTTATAGCTGCGGCCCTGGTAAAGCTCAACCTCACCGGGCGCCTCTTCAGAACCCGCCAGCAGGCTGCCGATCATGACCACATGGGCTCCTGCGGCGATCACCTTGGCGAGGTCGCCAGAGAAACGAATACCACCGTCGGCGATGACACAGACATCGGTATCCTTTAGGGCTTCCACCACGTTGGCGACCGCGGTCATTTGCGGCACGCCCACCCCGGTGACTACCCGGGTGGTACAGATTGAACCAGGACCTATTCCCACCTTGACCGCATCGGCGCCGGCAGAGACCAGATCCAATGCCGCCTCAGCGGTGGCGATATTGCCACCTATCACTGAAATATAAGGATAACGCTCCTTGATATCGGCAACGCGGTCAAGCACGCCCTGGGAATGGCCATGGGCCGTATCGACGATAACCACGTCGACGCCAGCTTCCACGACCGCGTCCACGCGCTCACCGGTTTCCGGGCCGGTACCAACAGCAGCCGCGACACGCAAGCGGCCCAGTTCATCCTTGCAGGCACGGGGAAAATCTTCCGACTTACGGATGTCCTTGAGGGTAATCAGACCGCGCAGTTCGAAGTCGTCATTGACCACCAGGATTTTCTCAATACGATGCCGATGCAGGAGCTCCTTCACCTCGTCCAGGGCAAAATCCTCCTGCACGGTAACCAGGTGCTCCTTGGGAGTCATAATGGTAGCCACCGGCGCATCGAGATTATTCTCAAAACGCACGTCGCGGCTGGTGACGATTCCCACCAGGCCGCTGCCGTCCATGACCGGCATCCCGGAGATGTTGTTTTCCTTGATCAGGGCGATCAGGTCACGCACGGTGGCAGTGACCGGGATGGTAATGGGGTCTTTAACCACCCCACTTTCGAATTTCTTGACGATTCTGACTTCCCGCGCCTGCTTCTCGATGGACATGCTTTTGTGAATCACTCCCATACCACCTTCCTGCGCCATGGCGATAGCCAGCCGCGCTTCGGTGACGGTATCCATAGCTGAGGACACCAGAGGAATGTTCAGGCCGATAGACCTGGTGATGCGTGTTTCGAGGTTTACTGCTCGAGGCAGAACAGTAGAGTGGGCAGGCAGAAGCAGAACATCATCGAATGTTAGAGCCTCTTCAGCAATGCGTAACATAAGATTTCCACTATCCGCAAAAACGGCATTATACAGATGCGCCAAAATCTTGTATAGAACCATGCAACTTCTTCATACCGGCACACTGCGACTGGCAGTTTGCCTGGCCGAACCGGGCCAGCTTTGCCAAACGTGCCGCCCCGAGACTTGCAACCCCCTGCAGCGCACTGCACACTTCGCTTCAGTAACTGGATGCGGCCTGCAGCACCCGATAACCGGCCATCTGCGACCACAAGAACCTGTTTATGTCTGAATCCCTGCGCACCGCCCTGCGAGAACCGACCCTGCATTTTCTGCTGATCGCCGGACTGGTTTTCGCTGTTTTCCAGTTCAGCCAAAGTAACGAGCGCGAGGTGCTGGAACTCAGCGCCCGGGAGATTGAGGCCCGGGTGATGATGCAGGAGTTAAATCGCGGCTCGGCACTGACCGAGGACGAGCGCCAGGCGGTAGTCGATGCCTATATCGAAGAACAGATTCTGGTGCAGGAGGCGCTGGCCCGAAATCTGGACAACGACGCCAGGATTCACGATCTGCTGGCGCAAAAAATGCTGCATGTACTGAGCGGCGATGTCATCCAACCCAGCACAGCCCAGTTACAGGAGTACTACGCAGCCAATGCCGGGCGCTACCGCATACCCGCGCTGGTGACTCTGGATGAGCTGGTATTCAACACGCCCGAGCCGCTCCCGGAGTCGGTGCAGGCGCAACTGGCGGCGGGCGCCGAGCCAGACGTGATGCTGGCAGCCGCCGAGGGTGATGTGAGCATCCTGCGCGGGGCCAGCCAGCTCGACCTGACCAATATTTTTTCTGCGGCATTCGCCGAACAGGTGATGGCCGCGGAACTCGGCCAATGGGTGGGACCATTCCAGTCCAATCGCGGCCAGCACTGGCTGCGTCCCCGGCAGCGCCAGGAGGCCAGCACCCCACCCCTGGCGGAAATCAGTGAGCGGCTGCGCCTGGACTGGATCGCTACCGAAGAGCAGGCACTGCTTGCCGAACAGGTGAACGCGATCAAGGCGCGCTACAACGTGGTCATTGAGGCTGGCGGGGACCACCAATGAAGAACTGGTTGGGCGGTGCCTGCTTGCTGATAGCGTTGCTGAACAGCGGCACATCCCTGGCCCATGATGTGGATGTCACTGGTGTCGCCAGGGTGTTTCTGGACCAGTTAAATGACACTGAGTACAGCCTGTCGATTGTCGACCAGCAGGTACCACCGCTGTTCGATGTCGCCCGGATACTGCCGCCCCGCTGTGAGGGTCTGCCGCCACAGCGTTACAGCTACCGGTTTCGCTGTGACCCAGCCCTGAACGCCAACGACACCCTGGTGTTTCCCTGGGCGCTGGAGGGGGTAGTGGTACTCGCCAACTGGCGCGACGATCCCAGTGTCTCAGGCTATTTCCCCGGCGATGGGAGCTTTATCGAAGTTCCCCTGGGCGACGTCAGGGCTGGCGCCGCGTCCCTGCCAAGCCTGGCTGGCCGCTACCTGGTGCTGGGCGCCGAACACATCCTGTTCGGTATCGACCACCTGCTGTTTGTGCTTGGCCTGCTTCTACTGCGGTTCGGTCCGTGGCGTCTATTGCAAACCATTACCGCCTTTACCGTCGCCCACTCCATTACTCTAGGCTTTGCCGTGCTGGGCATCTTTCCAGTACCCAATGCCCCGGTTGAAGTGCTGATCGCACTGTCTATTGTGCTGCTGGCACGGGAAGTTCTGGTGGGCATGCGCGGCGGCCAAACCCTGGTGCACCGCAAACCCTGGCTGGTGGCGCTGGTGTTTGGGCTGTTCCACGGCTTCGGATTTGCCGGCGCTCTGGGGGAGCTGGGTCTCAGCGAGGCCGATGTTCCCATGGCGCTGTTATTTTTCAACCTTGGCGTAGAAGCGGGCCAGGTGGCCTTCATTGCCGCGCTGCTGGCCTGCCACTGGCTGCTGACCCGGATCGACCGTAGCCTGGTCCCCAGCATTTACCGCGGGCTTGCCTACGGTCTGGGCTGCATTGCCATGTTCTGGTTTATCGAGCGCTTGCCGGCTCTGGTGTCGGCAGCCTGATAGCTACTGCTCCTGATAGCGCTGGTGACAGGACTCACAGGGCGGATAGAGCGCATCATTACCGGCAGTGAACAGCGCCTCCTCATCCCGGGCAGCCACTGCGGTCAATACCTGGCGGGCGGCGTCGATCATTTGCGTATTGTACTGCTGCCAGGACGCTTCGGCGGCCAGAGCAACTTCACCGTCACCTGCTCCTCCCAGAGCCAGCAGGTTACCGGCACCGATAACCGCCAGCGCAGCATTCTCGACTTCCTGCCACTGCGCCTCGGTTTCCAGCTGGTAGGCTCCCCAGATCGTGGCGGTAGTCGGCGCAATCAGGCCATTCATGATTTCCTTGACGGTCAGCAAGGGCGCGGCCACGGACTGCGCGACCAGGCTTGAACAAACCAGGCCTGCACAAATCAAGCCGCTGATTTTACTGAATTTTTTTTCCCATGTCTCCGGCTTCTCCTGGAGCGTTTAAACAATATGTACAGGCCAGTCTGCCATATTCCCGTGGAAGCTGTCTGACCTGGCTCAACTAGTTCGTGACAAGTGCCGCGCGTGACGCCTGGCAGTAGCGCCCGACAGACTCCCGCAGAGCACCGGTAGAATTAATCAAAGGTTCCTTAATTATTAGCGATGATTCTGCTTTAATGCCGCCATGTCATCCCGGTTTATTTTCTCCAGCGAGGTAATACCATGCATCGCGTCTGCGCTTTTCCCGGCCGTTCAGCGGCCAATGAATACTGCACCGCAACGCTGCTCAGTGCACTCGTCACCTTTCGCTGCACTGCTCTTTGGGTCGCAACCACTCTGGGCCTGTCCCTGATGAGCCTGTCTGCCCATGCCGATTTGCTGGACGAGGTAGAACACGGCTTTGCTGACAACAACGGCGTCAAGATCCACTACGCGGCGGTCGGTGAAGGGCCGCTGGTGATCATGATCCACGGCTTTCCGGACTACTGGTACAGCTGGCGGCACCAAATGGAAGGATTGAAAGAGAGCCATCGGGTCGTGGCGATTGACCAGCGCGGCTACAACCAGAGTGACAAACCGGCGGGCGAAGAAAACTACCACATGCGTCATCTGGTCAGTGATGTGGCAGCCGTCATTCGCCACCACGGCGAAGACAGCGCCACCATTGTCGGCCATGACTGGGGCGGCATGGTGTCCTGGCAGTTCGCCTTTGCCATGCCGCAGATGGTGGACCGCCTGATTATTCTTAACCTGCCGCACCCCAACGGCATGGGGCGCGAGTTGTTGACCAACAGTGACCAGCAGCAAAACAGTGCCTATGCCCGGGCCTTCATCCAGGGCTCACCGAGTGATCCGGATATCTTTTTTGGCGGCCCGATGACCCCCCAGAGTTTATCCGGCTGGGTGACCGATGCCGAGGCACGACCACACTATATAGAAGCTTTCGAGCGCTCCGATTTCGACGCCATGCTGGCCTACTACAAACAGAACTATCCCCGTGGCACCAGCAATGCCACCGCACCACCGCCGGCTCCGCAATTGAACGTGCCCCTGCTGGTGTTCCATGGACTGCAGGATACTGCACTGCACTCCGACGGACTGAACAACACCTGGGACTGGAACGACGCCGACACCACCATTGTCAGCGCGCCCCGCGCCAATCACTTCGTGCAGCAGGACGCTGCCGAGCTGGTAACCGACACCATGAAATGGTGGCTGGCCGCCCGCCCCCAATAGTCACCCCGAATTCCTGTTAACCTGCTTGAATCTGCTTGAGGATGCTCCATGCCAACCCTGAATAAACCGTTTTTTCGTCTGACCGCTCTGACTGCCAGCCTGTTTTTTTGTCAGCAAGGGCTGAGCGCTGACGCTGCCGCCACACGCGCGAAGATTGAGGAGAATCTTGATCACCCCAATCGCGAGGCGGCCGAAATCGCCCGCGACGCCAATCGCAAACCGGCTGAAGTGCTTGAATTTTTTGGCCTGGAAGACGACATGAAAGTACTGGAAATCAGCCCGGCCACCGGCTACTGGTCGAAATTCCTGGGCCCGACGCTGTGCGAAAATGGCGGTGAACTGGTGTTCTCAGTCAGCGTCAGTGACGCCTTCATGGAAAATGTCATGACCCTGCCCGGCATGGACTGCACCTCGGTCGTTAATCCTGGCATCGCCCTGGGCAATTTGCCCGAATTTGATTTCGAGACTGGCGATTTTGACCTGGCGCTGACTTTCTGGAACCTGCATAACCCGGATGCGGCAGGACGCGAAAACCTGAACCAGGCCGTATTCGACGCCCTGAAGCCAGGCGGTATTTATGGCGTTGTCGATCACACCCGACGCCATGGCCAGCCTACTTCCCGTGCTGTGGGACGCCGACTCGACCCGGTACTGATGATCAAGGAAATACAGGATGTCGGTTTTGAGTTTATCGACTTCAGCGACATGCACTACCACCCCGAAGACGACCTGACCCAGGAAGTCGGCACCCCTGGCGTGCGCGGCAATACCGACCGGTTTACACTGATTTTTCGCAAGCCCTGATGCGCACTACCTGATCCAGCGAGCAGCGCCGGAGCCGCCAGGCCCCGGCGATCTTGCGCAGGATCAACATCGGGTGGTCGCCTTCTGGCATCATTAACCACCTGTTACCGGGTGCCATGTACCTTGAATACCTTGGATACCTTAAAAGTAACGATCTGGAGTTGCTCATGATCCCTGCTTTGCGCTGTTTTTCATTGCTCACGTTATTGGCTCTGGTGTTGGCTGGCTGCAGCAGTCCGGCCCGACAAACCGGGGCCCCGACTGGCTACAATCCGCTGGATGACTTTGCCGAGCTGGACCCCGCAACAATTTTTGCCACGCCGGAGCCAGATCCGACCCGCAGTTCCTATTCCACGGAGCAGCTGTCACGTGGCCGTTACCTGGTGGGCCTGTTGGGTTGCGGCAGCTGCCACACCGATGGCGCCCTGGTGGGCGACCCCGACAGCAACCGACTGCTGGCCGGGTCACAAACCGGTATCGCCTATACCAGTCCGTTTCGCGACGGCAATCCCGGCGTCGTGTATCCCGCCAACCTGACGCCAGATCTGGAGACCGGGCTTGGCACCTGGACCATGGAACAACTGGTAACAATGATCCGCGTTGGCACCACCGAGCACAGCACCAGCAGCCTGCCGGTGATGCCCTGGCCAGCCTATGCCAGCATTACCTATGACGATGCCCTGTCCATTGCCGCCTATCTGAAGTCTTTACCTCCGGTAAACCACCGGGTGCCAGCCAATGTTCGCCGTGGCGAACCGGCAACTGCTCCCTACGTGCATTTCGGCGTCTATCAGCGATTCGAGTAAAAGCCATTGATTGGCGCTCGATCCGCAAAGTCACTTGAAATTCTTGTGCATCTATTATTACCTAGCGGCTTGATTGTTACCGGGGCGTTTTCGTGTCTGCACACATAAAAAAATTCGAGCCCGAGGAAGAGTTTTACTTCAAGGAAGGCTGCTTCATCGTCGAGACCTCCAACTCGGCCGATGATGGTGAGGTCTCTATTGCCCAGGCGCGAGTAGAGCCCGGCAAGCAAACCCGCTGGCACTGGCTGAATGGCACCTATGAGCGCTATGTCATTCTGGAAGGTACAGGCGTGGTGGAAGTGGGCGCCGATGAGCCCACTGAAGTGGTGCCCGGGGACGTGGTTATCATCCCACCACAGACCCGGCAGCGTATCACCAATACCGGGGAAGGCGACCTGAAGTTTCTCGCCATCTGCACCCCGCGTTTCAGCCACCGCAATTACTACAATATCTGAGACCTGTAGTAGTCTCGGTATCTCCAGTTCGACGTAACTACCGTGGATACTGGTACAGGTGTTACTGAGACGGGCCTGGCAACTCGCCGTGTCCCACCTGTTTTATTGTTCTGCCGTTCGCAGCCGCCAAAAAAGCTGCCACAAGGTGCCCGATGACCCTGTTTGAATTCATGATGGCCATAGCCTCGGTTGTGATTGCCATCGCCCTGACCGAGATGTTCGGCGGCTGGGGCAACCTGCTGCGCGCCCACATCGTGCCCAGCATCGACTGGTTACACCTGAGCTGGTCGATGGTGGTAGTGATGTACGCGATCCAGTACTGGATGGGCATCTGGCCCTACCGCGCGCAGGAGTTTATCTATATCTATCAGGTCTGGTTTCTGATTATTCCTACCTTGTTCATCGTGCTGGTGAGCTTCGCCATCACACCGGACGTAAGTCCCGATGACAATCTGCAGCTACGCGACTACTACATGACCCGGCGTATGCCGATCTTTCTCGGTCTGGCGGTGTTTGTAGCAACCGCGCAACTGGCAGACCTGATTATCGAGGGGACGGGTTTCAGCCTGGTGGGCGTGCTGCTGATCCTGACCCTGATTGGTCCGGCCTTCAGCACTGCCACCTGGCTGCACAGCAGCGTGATGATAGTTAACCTGCTATTGCTGATTCGTAATGCGTTTCTACCCTCTATTACGCCATTCTAGATCCATTGGCCGATCCGCTCGCCAGCCAGCAAAAAAGCCCCACTTTTTGGACAAGACCTTTACAAATTGGGACCAGCGGCGCCGCAGTCAGCACGGCGATTTGCTACCATTAGCGATATGAAATTACCTCGTTTTCCTGCCACAGCGGCTGCCCTGTTGCTGGCCATCACCTCCCTGTTGACGACTTCTGCAGGGGCCGACACGCCAGATCTGCAGACCACGTCAGGCGATGGCCTGCAAATCAACCTGTATAGCCGTCTTAAGCCGCTCCAGCTCAACACCATGCACAGCTGGGAAATTGAACTGCTCGATAGCAGCGGCACAGTCATTACCGATGCCGTCCTCCAGGTACAGGGCGGCATGCCAGAACACGACCATGGCCTTCCCACCAGTCCCCAGGTAACCCGCAAGCTCCCTGACGGACGCTACCTGCTGGAAGGCATGCGCTTCCATATGCCGGGCCTCTGGGTGCTGCGCATCGAGCTGCAAGCCGCTGGCAACGCGGAAGTCGTCGAGATCACTTTCGAGCTATGAAACTGAAGCTGGTCATTGCAGCAAGCCTGATTGCCGCCCTCGGCGCTTATGCCTGGCAGCAATTCCGCGCACCCGTACCGCAGCAGTGGAGCGACAGCGAAGTGGCTCTTTTACAGTCCCTGTCCCTGGATGCGCTGCCGCCCTTGCCCAATGACCCCAGTAATGCAGTGGCTGAATCGGCCGCTGGCGCAAGGCTTGGCCATACCCTGTTTTTCGAAACACAATTGAGTGGCGATGGCAGCGTTTCCTGCGCTACCTGCCACCAGCCCGAGCGGTATTTCACCGACGGCTTAACCCTGGCGGAAGGCACCGCAACAGGCCCTCGCCACACACCAAGTCTGGTAGGACTGAGTTACAGCCCCTGGTTCTACTGGGACGGGCGTAAGGACAGCCAGTGGGCGCAAGCACTGGCGCCCATGGAAGCCAGTCACGAACACGACTTTACCCGTAGTGAAATAGCCACTTTACTGGCGACCGATCCGCATCTGGCCAGGCTGTACCGGGACGCCTTTGGCGAAGCACCGCAATTACCCGACCAGCTGCCAGCCGCGTCACCTGCTGGCGACCCGGCAGAACAGCAAGCCTGGCGAAATCTGAGCGACGAGCTTCAGACCGAAATAAACCGGGCATTCAGTAATGCGGGTAAGGCGCTGGCAGCTTATCAGCGCAAACTACAACCCGGGCGCAGCCGCTTCGATGACTATGTTGCCACCCTGGACGGCTCTGGTGATACCCGGACGGGCGAACTGTTAAGCAAGGCTGAAGTGGGCGGTCTGGCGCTTTTTATTGATGACGCCCAGTGCGTGACCTGTCACAACGGCCCCCTGTTCAGTAACAATGAATTTCACAATACCGGCGTTCTTGCCGTATCCGGACAGATGCCGGGGATGGGACGCTACCAGGGTATCCGCACCGCGCGGGAAGATCCGTTTAATTGCCTCGGCGAGTTCAGTGACGCGCAGCCGGAGCAGTGTCTGGAACTGCGCTTCGCGCGCGACACCAATGAGCTGGTTGGCGCCAACAAGACTCCGACCCTGCGCAACGTCACCGAGACCGCCCCCTATATGCACGGCGGGCAGATCAGCGACCTGCGCGAGGTCATGGAACACTACAACGATGCGCCAGTTTCCATGCTTAGCCACAATGAAGCCAAGCCCCTGGAATTGAACCAGGCGCAGTTGGCGCAGCTGGTGGCGTTTATGTCGACACTCACGGCACCGCTGGCTACCGGGCAGCAATGGCTGCAGCCACCAGCACGGGAACCACAACAAAAGGCGCAACAGTAAGGAGATCCCGACACCCATGACAGCAACACCAGCAGCGGACTCTCAGCCTGCAGGTCAGGCCGCCAACGCACCGCTACTGGATGTGTTGATCGTCGGCGCAGGTATTTCCGGTATCAGCGCGGCCGCCCATCTGCGCCGCCAGTGCCCCGACAAGCACTTCGCGATCATTGAGGCCCGCGACGATATTGGTGGCACCTGGGACCTGTTTCGCTACCCGGGGATTCGTTCTGACAGCGATATGCATACCTTCGGTTTTCGCTTCAAACCCTGGACCGGGGCCAAGGCCATCGCCGACGGCGAATCAATTCTCAATTATCTCACTGACACGGTGACCGAATACCGGTTGCGCGACCATATTTGTTTCCAGCATCGGGTCAGCGCTGCTGCCTGGTGCAGTGCTGATAATGAATGGACTGTTACCACGGTTACCAACGACGGCGAAGAACAACAGTTTCGGACCCGACTGCTGTTCATGTGCAGTGGTTATTACGATTATGAAACCGGGTATACGCCAGCTATCCCGGGCCTGGACAGTTTCAAGGGTACCCTGGTTCACCCGCAGCACTGGCCGGATGACCTGGACTACCGCGACCAGCGGGTCGTGGTTATTGGTAGTGGTGCTACCGCAGTGACCCTGGTACCGGCCATGGCAGAACAGGCGGCCAGGGTGACCATGGTGCAGCGTTCACCTACCTACATCGTGTCGCGACCGGAAAAAGATCGTCTGGCCAATCTACTCAATGCACTGCTGCCGAGCCAGTGGGCCTATGCAGCAACCCGCTGGCGCAACATCCGGTTCCAGAATTTCATCTACAAACGCGCCCGCAAGCACCCGGAGAAGGTGAAGAAAACCCTGCTCAAATTGCTGCGCAAAGAACTGGGTGATGACTTCGATATCGATACCCATTTCACACCCAGCTATGATCCCTGGACCCAGCGTCTGTGCCTGGTGCCAGATTCAGACCTGTTCCATGCCCTGAAATCCGGCAAGGCCGCAGTGGTCACCGGGGCCATCGAACGCATTACCGACTCGGGCGTGCTGATGGCCTCGGGAGAAGAAGTGCCCGCGGATATTCTGGTCACCGCCACGGGCCTCAATCTGAAGCTGCTGGGCGGCGTGACGTTCACCAAAGACGGAGAGCCCATCGATTTCAGCCAAAGCTTTAACTACCAGGGTTTGATGTTTTCCGGGGTCCCAAACCTGGTACAGACCTTTGGCTATATCAACGCTTCCTGGACCCTGCGTGCCGACCTGAACTCCCAGTTCGTCTGCGACCTGTTGAAAGCCATGGATAGTCGGGGAGCCAGTCGCTGCACGGCGACCCTTGGCGAGGGGGATAGCAACATGGAAGCACAGGATTGGGTAACGGACTTCAATCCAGGCTACATGCGCCGCGGTCTGCACCAGTTTCCCCGCCAGGGTGACCGGCTACCCTGGATCAATACCCAGGACTACCTGTTAGACCGGAAACTGCTGAAGCGCGTGCCGACGGAAGATGAAAACCTGCAGTTCAATTAACTGCCGGGCATTGTGAAACTGTTGGCCACACAAATAGTTATGGCTGGTTTGCTTGGAAGCACGATGAAAAGAACCATGGTGTGGCCTACATATACTATTGGTGAACATAGCCCTGTGAATCACTGTCATGTAAATCACTGGCCTCGAGCGCGGCTGCGGGAAGGCAGAGTTGCCGCCCCACATCCGCTCGCGCAGTAGCAGCCGGGACAGCCAAGCACTGTTCACACCTTGGATCGAAGGGTAATCAAGTCAGCAAACAGCGTAACACCCACCAGCGCTAGGAGTGTCGGGTAGGAGGGGGTTGTCGCCAACAGTTAAGCGACAGCGCTGAGCGGAAAAAAAAGACCGTTGTCCAGGCACTGCTGTCTCACAGTTTCATGCCCCTTAGCCCGCGTTGAAAAGCGGCTCCGAGCGGTCCGCCTGGCAGTTAGCTTGTGCCGTGTGCCGAACAACAAAGTTTCATGTCTAAAAACATTAAGGAGCACTCGAAACACCCGCACCTAAGCTGATCGAGCATTTTCATTGGGAAATCTGTGGGACAGCAGTGGTTGTCCAGGGCTTTTTTAGGAGTGAAGGCACCCAGGCCTGCCGGGCGTAGCGAAGCGAAGACTGGACGGGCGCAGAGCGTTGGCGACGACCCCCTCCTACCCGGCGCGACCACACCCTGCAGATGGGCGCAACAAACAGTTCCACAAACGGAACCACAATCAGAGCCACAATCAGAGCCCGGTTAGAATTCCCGATGATGCGCGATGAACCATAAAAAACCGCCGGGTTCCAAAACGGAATCCGGCGGTCACTGATTGTCACGCGACAAACCTGTCAGTTCCTGTTCACAGCGGAACAAACGCCAGCGCGAAATTGCTGTTCAGGGGAATCACCAACTGGTTCTGTACGGAGTCGTAGCACATTGAAGCGGCACTGGGGATGCCGGAAGCAATGATTTCCGCGTCCTGGCCGGGCTCAATCTTCGAGACACTGCCAAAGCGCACGCTGCTTACGTACTTGGTACCGTCAGGCAGCACCACTACCCCATCATTACCGCCTTCCACGGCGTATTCGGTGCGAATCACTTCCCCGGCCGGGTTGTAGGTAAGCACCGCATTGTCGCCAATATTCACCACCACAATGTTGCCGTCGTTGTCGATGGCGACACCGTTTGGCGCGCTCAGGGGCGCCCCGTCAGCGAATACCGACACCTCGCCATCAGGCGTAACCCGGTAGATTGATTCCGGGCTGCGCGTATTGGAGGCGTAGATCGTGCCGTCATCCGTGACCGCGATACCATTGAGTATCGTTGAGCCGGGAATGGCCACGGCATCCAGCGGCTGACCGCTGGCCAGGTCGAAGGATCGCACATAGCCGGTATCAACGGTGTAAAGGACATCGTTGCTGATGGCACTCCCCAGCGGGTGATGCAATTCCAGACCGTCCCGGGTCGCGCCAATCCACTTCGGTGTGTGCACACTTCCATCCGGATTAATCAGCGAAACATAACCATCGTTCTCGGTTCCGTCTCCGCGCTCACCGTTGTTCATGGCGAGAATGAGATTCTTCTCCGGGTCAAAGGTACAGCTTTCGGAGAAATGAAAACTGCCATAGACCTTGACGTTATCTGACATGGGAACCCGAACCCCAGCCTCGTTGACTGAACCAATTGGCTGGCCGGCGGTAAATTCCTGGGCCTGGACGCCGGTAACTGCTGCACTGATGACTAATGCGGCGAGCATTCGCTTGCGCTGAAAAATCATGCTGTAGATACTCCTTGTAATGGCTGTTGTTGTTGATCAATGCGAATATTGTTGTGGATCCCGAATTGGAACCTGGTGTGGATATTGTTGTTCAGGCTGTCGTTCGGATATAAAAGGACCCGGTCAATTCTAACCCGAGCAGACCAGCGCCGCACCAGCCCCGACACCGCCCGGCGCTTCTGGAAAGCCCCCTGTCGCGCTCTACCCTGCACCTGACGGTGCTATGATTGCCACTATCATAATCAAGGCATAGTCAAAGACCGATCCGATCTACGCCGCTGGCCGCTACTATCCCGGACCGGTCAGCCTGCACCCAGGCAGAAAAGTCGCACATCGTCCTGCCCGGCAACCGTGAGTAAATTGTAATGACCGACAGAATCAGCACCCTGGTAGACAAGATCGCCAAACTGGAAAAACAACTGCGCGATGAGATCAAGGAGCAGGAAGACCGTTTTCAGTATCGCCTGGAAGGACGACGGGTCAAGTTCGAGCAATCGGTACTGGAGGCACACCGCAAGTTCAAGGTGGCTATACTGCCCTGGCTCCGGGCGTCGCTATGGCGCAACGTGTTCTCGGCTCCTTTTATTTACGCGATGATCGTGCCCCTGGCGTTCCTGGACCTCACCATATCCCTTTACCAGCAACTCTGTTTTCGCCTGTATGACATTCAGCGCGTTGATCGCAGCCGTTACGTGATCCTGGATCGCCACCAACTGGCGTACCTGAACGGTATTGAGAAATTCAATTGCATCTACTGCGGATACGGTAACGGGGTTATTGCCTACGCCCGGGAAATCATTGCCCGAACCGAGCAATACTGGTGCCCGATCAAGCACGCCCGGCAAGCGCTGGGCACTCACCGCCGCTATGACAAATTCGCCAACTACGGCGATGCTGACAATTACAAGCCACAGCTGCTCAAGCTGCGTGACGAATTGCGCAACGAGGACTGAGCGGCTTGATCTCTAGAAACCGCCCTTGATAGTGAAATTGATCAGCATGTTGTCCACCGCCGGGTCATTGCGGTTGCTCAATGGAAAGGCGAAGTCCAGGTGCGCCACGCGATCCGATGCGGCCTTGCTGGAGGCCAGTCGCAACCCGAAACCAACGTCCGTCAGCCAGTCCTCGGCAGTGCCGGTATTCCCATCGTCCGCCCAGGTACGCCCGGCATCGGCGAACACCGCTGCACCAACCCGAATCAGGTTGAACAGGTGGATATCCGTGTAGAGCCGTTCCTCGACACTCACCACCAGACGCCGGTCTCCGACCTGGAACCGGTTATCGAATGCCCGCGCGCCAGTCTGCGCTCCCAACACCACCTGTCGATGGCTCCTGAGATTTCGGGAGTACACCGCCTCGGCCCGGGCGAAGAAGGAACGCTGCGCGGTCTGTCGCCGAAAATAGCGATTTTCATAGCGCAGCAGCACATCTTCAGAGGTTTCCCGCGCCCGATCGTAAAACCCCTCAAAGCTCAGGGAGTGCTGCCACAGACTGTCGTCGTCATAACCCAGGGTATCGCTGAAACTGCCACGGGCAATCAGATAGTCACCATCGGCACCCAACGCCGGAGAGGTAACTCCCAATTCCAGAGTCAGGTCGAAGCCCAGGTGCAGATCCTCGGTGCGATAAATCTGATCGAGATTGAATGCTGTGGTGTAGTCATCGGCAATCAGTTCCACGCCGGCAAACACGTAGCCGATTTCACGGTCCCGCGGAAATTGCGCTGGCGGCGGCAGATCCATTGACCGGCTGAATTCATTGGCCTGATAGCGCAGGCCCACACGCCAGCGGCGCGCGAGGCCATTTTGCAGGCCCGGCGAAAAGCCCCACTCTGCGAGGTAGTCCTGTTCCCGATGATTCACCTCGGAAACTTCATTGCCGCGCAGGAATTGCGGGTCCTGGCGTTGATCATCCTTGAGGCGCAGTGCCCAGGCGCGGCGACTGTCCAGGGCATAAAACGGCAAATCCAGATCGAATGCGCGGGTATCGCCATCGTCGCTGTTGATCAGGCTCACCCGATTACGAATGCGACTGCCAAACACATTGTTGTCCTGGAACAACAATTCCGTGGAGCGGCGATCAAGCTCTTGCCCATCCGTTACCGCCAGCAGCTGACCACGTCCCAGCAGATTGGAATCCCGCAGGCCAACACTGTAAGTACTCTGGCCACCCTGCCGGTCGAATGACAGGGTCGGGGTCAGTGACCAGTTATCCTTGGTGATAACTTCCACGTCCACGGTATCGCCGCAGCGACTGACCGGGCGAATATCGGCATCATGAAAGTAACCCTGGCGACGCAGCAGGCGCGCCGATTCATCCAGCAGGCGGGCGTTGATTTGTTCCCCAGGCGCGAATAACAGCTGTTCTTCGATGATCACCGGGCGGGTGAGAATGTGGATACGGTTGGCCCAGCGAAACAAAAAGTTGTCCTCGTCGGGATCGGACTCATTGAAAACTGGCAGGCGCGTAAAGTGGACCTCGCCAACACGCACTTGCTCACCGGACGGCAAGGTCGCGTGTTCCTCCCTGGCGAAACCATAGCCCGGTGCGGCGGCCTGAAACCCGGCGCTGCAATCCAGCTGCACAGCTTGCTGCTGGGCCCCGACGGGCAGCGACACAAGCATGGCAGCACCGAGTGACAGGCAGGAGGGTAAGAAAACCGCGAGGGAAAGACAGCAGCGATAGCCATGCCGCCATTGGCGCAATTCAGACATACTGGTATTCTGCCTGACTGTGATGAAATTTGCGTCCCGTTTCAACGCCTGACATGCCCCAACGCATCGCATTACTGGCACTATTGCTCGCGGTCCTGCCCACGGTCGCCATCCATCTCAACTACCTGATCGCTGCCAGTGAAGGGTCGGTGCCCTGGTGCATCCCGTACTGGCAAAGCTGCACTTCGATCAGCGCCACCGGTCGCGATGGCCTGGCCTTTTACTTTTTCAAAACTACCATGCTGCCAATTGCAGCACTGTACTGGCTGTACTGGCGCGCGGCACAGCAGACATTGACCAGACATGGCTATCAAGGCAATGCCATCTTTATGCTTGGCAGCCTGGCCGTGCTTGCCCTGGTGGTCTATGTGCTGGCGCTAGGCGCCGTGGGTGACAGTTTTCAGCTTACCCGGCGCATCGGTATTATTTTTTATTTTACCTTCACTTACCTCTGCCAGTTACTGATTGTCTGGCAACTCACTCGCCTGGCGGTCGCCGATCCCAGCCGCAATCTCCAGCTTGTCTTGCTGTTGCTGATCCTTGTCATCGGCCTGACCACCGTGCTGCTGGATCTGGTAATGGCCGACTATGGTGCCATTGAGGACGCGTTTGAATGGGTCATCGCCTTGCTATTGCATGGCAACTTCCTGTTGGCGGCATGGGGCTGGCGTACCGCACCAGTGCCGGTTCTACTTCGCACTGCTTCCTGAAACCACCGCCTTGCGCCGGGTGATTGATATAGCTCAATAGATTTTCCTGCGAGGCCGCTAGTCTACGAGGGTCATCAACCGTTGTTTACTCAACAGGTGTACCCTATGAAAGTTGCAAAGACAGTTTCAAACAAGCATCCCAGGAAGGTCTCACGATTGCTCAGCAGCACCGTTGCGGCGTTCGCCCTGTGCTTCGCAAGCACTGGCCAGGCGCAATCCCTGGTAGACGGAGTTTACATTTCCGACGGTCAGGACAATGGCGCAGGCCAATGCACGCTGTTACTCAAAAGCATTGAGCAGACCCACAAGTATGGCGATGCGGCATTCGAGCTGGAATCATCCGGTGATGGCTCCTGCGAGTGGAGCGCTATTGGTATGGCGAAAAGTTTCTCCATTACCGCCGGGTTGATCACCAACAGCGGCACCCCGGCGTTTGTCAAAGTCACGTTCCCCTATGGCCCGGCTGGTGGACACCTGCAGATCACCACCTTTGATCTCGACGGCTCGGTACGCAATGAGCAGAGCTTTGCCAAACAGGACGAGGAAACGCTTACCAGCGGATAACTGCCAAGCCGCCAAAAAATCAGCTCACAGGGACAGGAGCTGCTGAAAGCTTTGCTGCGGATCCTGCTGCGCGCTTCCCCATTTCGGGCTCAACTGCAACGCCATGGCGCGCAGCATTGGAATATTGACCTTGCGGTCTATTAACGGGGTGTGCACCAGATTTGGCCGGTCGTTGATCTCCACCAGCACAGCCCGGCCGTCGCTGCGGATCAGCATATCGACCCCGAACAGGCAATAGTCAAACTCCCGTTCGTGCTTGAGCCGATCCCGGAATACCGCAAAAGTCTGACTGAGGGTCGCCGCGCACCCTTGCAGCCGTGCATTAGTCTGGTCAAGTTCTGACAGCGGGAGCAGGCGGACGGCGCTGTCCGCACGCAAATAGCCATCGTGGACAAACTGCACGGCGGGGTCGCAGCTGCCTGGCTGATAGGGCGCTCCGTGCACCACGGCAAAGCCATCCGCATAGAGATACAGCTGCCCGCGAAACGCCAGCACATAAACCCGCAGCGTGTATTTATGACCGGCGATGAGGTCCAGATCCTGTACCGCCTCCTGAATAATCACGCCCTGCCCCTGAAAGCGACCCAGGTCCGCGCTGCGCACGACTGCTATGCCACGCCCCCCGGAACGGTGTGGGGTCTTCACGAACCAGAGTGACGCCGCATCAGTCGGTACATCCTGCACACGGAAATACACTCGCGGTTCGCTCAGACCCTCGGCCATCAGGGCCCGCGCCATACTCGCCTTGTTATCCAGGGCTGCAGTGCGCTCGCGGGGAATCAGGGTCAGGCTCCGGGCATGAAGTGGCGGCGGCAGCTGCGCCTGGTCGTCGCTGGACGCTTGCCTGGTGTCAGCAGAGTGGGTGTTGGCAGTATAGGTATCGAAATAAAGCAGGTCAGGCGCCGCATCAAGGCTGGCATCAAAGCAGCGTCCACCCAGGGGCTCCAGGGCCGCCGCAAATTGCCGGGAACCGCGATTACTGAAAAACGTAAATGCTGGCGCTGCCTGTTGCATGCTCGCTATTGCTGATAGTCAATGATGGCTGCGGCAACCTTACTCGATTGCCACGACCGCGACCAGCGCAGCGCCTTCCTGCCCGTACCGGTCCAGGTTTCGTTCAGGTACACTGACGCCATGCGTTCCCGAGCCACTCCCCCCCACCTGCAAACCAATCCAGCCAATCCTGCCGACCCGGCGGTGCTGTCGGTGACCAGTCTCAATCGACTGGCGAAGTCCCTGCTTGAGGGGCATTTTCCGGCGGTCACCGTGGAAGGCGAGATCTCCAATCTGGCGCGACCTTCTTCCGGGCATTGGTATCTCACGCTTAAAGATAAATCCTCCCAGTTGCGCTGTGCCATGTTCGTCAACCGCAATCGCCAGGTACGTTTTCGTCCTGATAATGGCCAGCAGGTTATGGTGCGCGGCAAACTCAGTATCTATGAAGGCCGGGGCGACTATCAGCTGATCGTCGACAGCATGGAAGAAGCTGGCGACGGTGCCTTACGCCGCGCCTTTGAGGAGTTAAAAGCAAGACTGGCGGAAGAAGGCTTGTTTGCCGAGCAGCACAAGCGCCAGGTACTCAATAATTACCGTCATATTGGCCTGATTACCTCGCCCACCGGTGCCGCTATCCGTGACCTGGTCAGCGTCTTTGCCCGACGCTTCCCCGCCACGCGACTGACCCTGATTCCAGTAGCTGTGCAGGGCCAGCAGGCGGCCGCCGACATTGCTGCAGCTATTGCACGCGCCAACCGCCTGCGCGGGTCGCTGGGTCTGGAAGCCCTGATTGTCGGCCGCGGTGGCGGCTCGCTGGAAGACCTGCAGGCATTTAATGAAGAAGTCGTGGCACGGGCAATCCACGCCAGTGAATTGCCGATCACCAGCGCCGTGGGCCATGAGATAGATTTCACCATCGCCGACTTCGTGGCGGATCTCCGGGCACCAACACCCTCGGCCGCGGCAGAACTGATGAGTCCGGCGCAGCAGGAGTATCTGGATCAGTTGCGCGGCTACCGGCAGGTGCTGACGCAACTGCTTCGGCAACGTATTAGCCAATGGCAACAAACCCTGAAAGCCCTGCAGCGGCACCTGAAACGACCGGATCGTCGACTACAGGAACATGCCCAGACCCTGGACCGGCTGGAAACCCGGCTATATCGCGGTCAACGCCAGCAGTTAAAACGCAAGGGCGAGCAGCTTGACCACCTGCGCAGGGCGCTGGGCAGCCACTCACCGGAGCAGCGCCTGCGGCAATCGCAACTTGATCTGCAGCGCTGGCGACGCGCCCTGAGGCTGGCGGTTGAGCAGCGTCTGCAGTGGGCCCGCTCCAGTCTGGGCCGAATCAGCCATAGCCTTGATACAGTCAGTCCCCTGAACACCCTGGCCCGGGGCTACAGTATCACCTACGATGGTGAACAGCGGGTCCTGCGCCATTGTCAGCAGGTCCAGCCCGGTGACACCCTGGTCACAAGACTGGCTGATGGTTCGCTGCGATCCACGGTAGGCACCATCGAGCCAGAGTCTGCGCCGACCACAGATGACGAAACCACGCCACCAGACCCGCGTTGAGCAAAGCCGGAATCTGCCTCAGACGACTTGCCGACTGCCGGATCGCGACACAAAGCGCCCAAATGTGACACTTCAGCTCACTGAAGGGCGGGTAAATTCCGGGTAAAACCTCAAGTAAATTCAGTGAGTTAGCAAAGCTCCTGGACAATCGGGGGCGATTTCTGCGCTTTCCCCGGCAATAATGTGACAGAACTAACACTTCGCCCCGCACGCCCCGTGTGTTGGCCCCGGAAGTGCTTACAATCCAGTGTATGTTGTGAGAAACCTCCCGCGCTCGCGGCGCCGGATCGCGCCAGGCGGGCCGGCAGTGTGACGGTCTCAGCACCGCCAGCTGCCGGACATTTTGGAGATTGGAATGCCTCTGCTGGATAGCCTGTTTTTAATGATTTTTGGTCACGCACTGGCCGATTTTGTCCTGCAGCCGGAAGCCATGGGCTACGGCAAGAATCGCAACGATAAAATCCACAGCAAGGAACACAGCCTGTTTCCGGTATGGTGGTACTGGCTGACGGCCCATTCGCTGGTCCACGGCGGGGTGGTGTACGTGGTTGCCGGTGTGATGCTGGGCTCCTCCTACGCGCTATTGCTGGGTCTGGCCGAAACCGTGATTCACTGGTGGACTGACTTTGCCAAGTGCGAAGGCTGGATCACCACCCATCAGGACCAGGCTATCCATATCGGCTGCAAGATCGCCTATGCGCTGCTGATCGGCTACGGCATCCTCTGATCAGGTTCTGGGGGGGATGGGTTCTGAGCGGGTCCGCGGCAGCTATTCAGGCGAAACCACCTGGCAAGACGTCCGCAATCCCAGCGACTCGCCATGGACCAGCTGCTCTGGGCACTTTTGCCTGCTCCTGAGCTCTTCACTCCAGCGCCCCCCCCCAGCCAGTTGCAATCCGGTCGCCGCCAGCGCAGCCGCCCGCCGCCGGGCTTTGCACGCTGCTGATTTTAGGTTACGGCGTTTTTCGGTATAGTTTCGCCCTGCCCGGCCATCGTGGCTGGCGGCGGACCACTTCTCAAAAGCAATGCAGGACTCAACATGGGCAAGCGCGAACAGCAGCAACAAAGAAAGGAACAGAAACAGCGGGCGGCGAAGCAACGGGAGCAAACGCTACAGATCATGCAGAAGGTCGGTTTCTACTTCGTTGCACCGGTATTAGGCCTGTTCATTGTCTACACGCTGTTCAGCCAGGGCCCGACCTATTCCCCGGTAGAGATCGCTGACAACGATCATGTCCGTGGCAATCCCAACACGCCGGTATCAATCGTGGTCTATGCCGACTTCCAGTGCCCCGCGTGTGCCGTGGAACACCGCACCATGACGCAACTTTTCCCGACCATTGTTGACCAGGCGCACCTGGTGTTTCGCCACTACCCGATTACCACCACCCATCCCCATGCCTGGACTGCGTCCCTGTACGCTGAAGCGGCCGGTCGCCAGGACCGTTTCTGGTCCATGCACGACACCCTGTTCGCTAACCAGAACATCTGGGCAGCATTGCCGGACGTGGAGCAGGAATTCAACAGCTATGCCCTGGAGCTGAATCTCGATCTCGAGCAGCTACAGGCGGATCTGGAATCCGAGGCGGTAGTGGAAAAGGTGCGCAATGACCAGCGCGGGGGCACTGCGGCCGGCGTGCGGGCTACACCGGCGGTGTTCATTAATGGCCGCCTGCTGGCCAACCCGTCCCGGCAACGCATTCTCGAGGTCATCAACGAAGAATATGCCGAGGCGACTGCCGCGGGCTAGGATGCGGCACCATTCACTCCAGTGCCAGCGCACAGAAGCGGCGCAGCAGCGCCGCCGATTCGGGACTGGGCCGGGCTGACTGCAGCAAATGCTCTACCGGCAGCCCTTCGGCCCGCAGGTCGTCCTGACGCGCGGTGATATAGGCCCGGGTTATCCCGGCATTGAATTCGGGATGGAACTGCACACCCCAGGATGTCTGGCCCAGACGAAAGGCATGGTGTGGATCAAAATCATTGCTGGCAAGCAGGATAGCGCCTTGAGGCAAACCCAGTACGGACTGCTGGTGGGAAACCTGGGCAATAAACTGCGCCGGTAACTCGGCAAACAGGCGGTCATCGCTGGCGGCGTCGGTGGTATGCACCGCGACACTGCCGATTTCCCGGCCGGCGGGATGAAACCCAACCTCGCCACCAAAGGCCCAGGCCAACAGCTGGTGGCCGTAACAAACACCGAGCACCGGCACTTCCCGTTCGTGGGCATCACGCAAATAACCCGCCGCGATGTCATTCCAGGGTTCCAGATCGGTGACATAAGCCGGCGAGCCGGTCACAATGATCCCGGCGGTATCAGCAAGATCCGGCAGCGGCTCGCCCAGAAACAGGGAACGGACTGTGAAGGCCTCGACTGGATAGCCGGATTGGGCGATAAACCAGTCTTCAAAGTCTTCGCCCTGCTGCCGCAGGCTGGGTATGGTATTTCCGGTTTTGATGATGAGCAGCGTACGAGTCAAACTGCTGTCTCCTTGTTTAGCTGAAGCGTTTAGCTGAAGCGCTCTGAATGTATATGAATAGCAATGCATAGCATCGCCCACTAGGCTACCGATGCTACCAAGCGAGGTAAACAATGCTTTATAAAGTGGATGGCTGGCTGGGCAGAATCGCCGAGGACTCAAGAGACTGGAGCTGGGCGCTGATGCGCATTCTGGTCAGTGCCATGTTTATGACCCATGGCTTCAGTAAACTGTTTGGCGAAAACCCGCAGCCGGTCACGGGTGGCGGTATGACCACGGTCAATATTGGCGACCTGATTGTCTTGCCGATGCCCATGGAACTGAACGCCCTGTTTATCGCCGGGGTCATTGAGTTCTTCGGCGGCCTGCTGCTGGTGCTTGGCCTGTGGACCCACATCATGGCCTTTCTCGCCATGCTATTGATGCTTATGGCTTATGCCACCGCCCACCTGGCCTGGTTCCCCACTCTGAATAACGGCGAGCTTGCCGCCATGTATTTTCTCGCTTACCTGATCCTGTTTACCTTCGGCGCCGGGCAGTACAGCGCCGACTCCTGGCTGGCGGTGCGCCGCCAGGAACGTCGCCGCGACCGGCAAGAGGCGATGCAGTCCTAGGGTACCTCTGAGCAAGCCTACTGGCGTTCTGCGACAGTCAGCCAGTGATCCAGGCCCTGGGCGTTGAGGCGCATGTCCATGGCCAGTATCGCGCGGATCTGCTCATTGTCGAGACCGCACTGCTGATCCTTAAGATGATCCAGGGCTGCCTGCATCAAGGCGGATTCAATTCGCGCCTCACGATTGCTGGCATCCACAAATTTCACCGCCACCTCAGCGTATTCGGCAATGGACTGGCGCAGCCTGGTGGCAAGAGCTTCCGGTTGTTCGTGGGCCCCATAGTGGGTGAGATAAACCCGGGCTGGCATCAGTGACAACAGCCGGTCGAGCGATAGCTGCCAGGCCTGGGGATCAAACTGTACCGGCGTGGTCGGTGGAAAAATAAACCTGGCACGCCCAGCGTTCAATTGGGGATAACTGGCGCCAAAGGTATCGCCGGTAAACATTCCCTGCGCAGCCTCATCAAAGATGCAGACATGGTGGCGAGCATGGCCCGGGGTATCGAGAAAGAGCAGTTCCCGGCCATTGAAATCCAGACGCATCCCGTCCTCGGCGCTGATTACCCGCTCCTCGACTACTGGCGTGAGCTGACCAAACAGGCGCCGAAAACGCGACTCACCATACACTGCCAGTGCACCCTGCTCCAGCTTCCCAGGGTCGATCATGTGGCGGGCGCCACGGGGGTGAACCACCAGTTCGGCGTTGGGACATTGCGCCATCAGACCGCCGGCCCCGCCGGCATGATCCAGGTGCACGTGGGTGGGAATGACATAACGGACCTGACCGGCAGTCAGCCCCTTCAGACGCAGCACCTCAAGCAGTAGCGGCACGGAATTCCCGGTACCACAGTCAATAAACGCCGCCTCATCACCGGACACCAGCAGATAGCAGCTGGCCACCCCGGGATTTTGCAGTTCCACGTCGATGCAGCTGATACCGTGGTCAAGGTCCTGGTAGCGAACCCCGGACGACCGGGCGGCGGTCTGGCTGGGAGGATTATTGGTAGTAGAGGTCATTCACTGAATCCTGACAGACAGAATCGGGTGCCCCGTGGCCGGATCAAGGGTTCGGATACTGTTCCAGGCAGCGGCAAAACGTGGTTGCATCAATATTGCCGCCCGACAGGATTACCGCCACGGTAGCGCCTGCCACGTCCAGTTTGCCCTGCAGCAAAGCCGCCAGAGCCACAACGCCACCCGGTTCCACCACCAGCTTCATGTGCTTGAATGCATAGCTGATGGCGTGAGCAACGCCATCTTCGCTGACCACGATAAAATCATCAACCTGGCGGCCGGTGATCGACCAGGTCAATTTCCCCGGTGTTGGTGCCATCAGGGAATCGCAGAGGGTCGTGGCAGTGCCGCTCACCGCTACCCGCTCACCGGCTGCTCTTGAGCGTGCGTGGTCATCGAAATTCTCCGGCTCGACCCCCGCGACCTTGGCGTCAGGCTCGCGGGATTTCACCGCCACGGTTACCCCGGACAGCAAGCCACCACCGCCTACGGGACTG
This sequence comes from uncultured Pseudohongiella sp., assembly GCA_965212375.1. Lineage (GTDB taxonomy): Bacteria > Pseudomonadota > Gammaproteobacteria > Pseudomonadales > Pseudohongiellaceae > UBA9145. The sequence continues at coordinate 2,120,893 of OZ243108.1, forward strand.
ATAACCCAGTCCGGCCGCAGGTCACGTTTGGCAAGCTGGTCCATTATCTCCAGGCCGCAGGTACCCTGTCCGGCAATAATATCGGCATCATCAAAGGCTGGCACCAGGGTGGCCCCGGTGTCCCGGGCAATGCCGGCGGCAATCTGTTCCCGGGATTCACTGCGCCGTTCATAGAGCCGCACGGTGGCGCCCAGTCGTCGCGTGTTGTCCAGCTTGATCTGCGGCGCATCACTGGGCATTACAATGGTGGCTGGCATACCGAGTAATTGGGCCGCGTAGGCAATGCCCTGGGCGTGATTGCCGGAAGAAAAGGCCACCACACCGGGCTGGCGCTGCGCATCGCTGAGTTGTACCAGCCGATTGTAAGCGCCGCGGAATTTAAAGGCGCCGATGTGCTGCAGACTTTCCGGCTTGATGAACACCCGGGCCTGCAAGCGCCTGTTCAGATCGTCACAGGTAAGCAGGGGCGTACGCACGGCAACACCATCCAGTCGCGCAGCAGCCTGCTCAACATCGCCAAGCGAGAGCGCGACGTCGCTCATTTCCGCGCTCCCTGTTTGGGGCCGCTCCGGGATCCGCCGCGGTTTTTCTTGATGCGCCGCTTCTGTGCTATCTGCTGCTGGGACAGGTTCTCTTCGCCTTTTACAAAAGGATTGTCGTCGCTACGTAGTTCAATGCGCAGCGGCGTGCCTTCCAGCTTCAGCACGGTTCGAAACTTTTTCTCCAGAAAACGACTGTAATGCCCTGGTACTTTGTCGGTCTGCTTTCCGTGAATCACAATAATGGGTGGATTCTGGCCACCGGGATGGGCATAGCGCAGCTTGATGCGCCGACCATTGACCGTCGGCGGCGCATGTTCCACCACCGCATCCTGCAGAATCTGGGTAAGCTTGTTGGTGTTCAGCTTGCGCAGTGCCGACTCGTAGGCCTTGTTGACCGACTGATACAAATCACCAACGCCGGTACCATGCAGCGCAGAGATGAAGTGCAGTTTGGCGAAGTCCACAAAACTGAAGCGGCGCCGAATCTCGGTGCGGATCTGATCCTTGGCATCGTCTTCCATGCCGTCCCACTTGTTCAGGGCGATAACCAGTGCCCGTCCGGCCTCCACTACATAGCCCAGCAGATGCATATCCTGCTCGACTATGCCGTCCCGGGCGTCAATCACCATGATGCAGACATGCGCGTCCTCAATCGCCTGCAGGGATTTGACTACCGAAAACTTTTCCACCGTTTCCCGGGTCTTGCCGCGGCGCCGAATTCCCGCGGTATCGATCAAGGTATAGCGCTGATCGCGGCGCTCGAAGGGGATATAAATACTGTCTCTGGTGGTTCCCGGCTGATCGTAGACCACCACGCGGTCTTCACCGAGCATCCGATTGACCAGCGTGGACTTGCCGACATTGGGCCGCCCGGCCACAGCAATCTTGATCCCGGCTTCCGGGTCTTCGTCTGCGGCCTGCGTTTCATCCTCGGGAAAATCAGCCAGCACCTGCTTGATCATTGTCGCGACGCCGCGACCCTGGGTGGCAGTGATGGTGAACACCGGCGCCATGCCCAGACTGGCGAATTCGGCGCTGGCCTGATCCGCATCCATGCCATCCACCTTGTTGACCACCAGGAAGCTGTTTTTATTGGTGCGGCGCAGATGATCAACAATGCGGCTGTCATCGGGGGTCAGCCCGTCCCGGGCATCCACCAGGAACAGGCAGGCGTCGGCTTCGCTGATCGCCTGCAACGATTGCGCGGCCATCTCCGAATCGATGCCTTCTTCGTAGCCGGTAATACCGCCGGTATCGATGGCGATAAAAGACCGCCCGTCGGCATGTCCGTCCCCGTAACGCCGGTCACGGGTCAAGCCCGGCAGATTCGCCACCAGGGCATCCCGGCTGCGGGTCAGGCGATTGAACAGCGTCGACTTACCGACGTTGGGGCGCCCGACGAGGGCGATAACTGGACGCATGTCCCGTTTCCACTAATGATGATGAATGAAGAGAGTTAACCAGAGCCAGACAGAAGGTGCCACCGGCGGCAAGCGCCGGCTAATCCTGCTGCAGAGTAAGGCTTACCAGCCGGCCGCTGTTGCCGTAGACGAACAGGCGGTTGCCCCGGGACAGCAGATTGGCGCGAATGCCGTCATTGTCCACCTGGGTTCGGCCAACGATAGAGCCATCAATCTGGGATAGCAGGTGTACATAACCTTCAAAATCGCCCACCGCCAGATAATTATTCACGGTTTTTGGCGCACTGACGGCCCGGTATTGCAGGGCTTCGTTCTGCCAGACCACGTCTTCGCTGTTGTCACGGACCGCCACGATGTGGCTGCGGTCATTGCAGTAGTAAATATTGCCAAACCCCTGGTCCATACCATGGTAGCTGGAGGCTTCCATGCCCCAGACAATCCGGCCACTGATCGCATCAAAGGCCATCAGATTGCCCTGGTAGCTGGAGGCCAGAATACGATTGCCGTCCAGTAGCAGGTCGCCGTCCACATCAATGACCCGCTCAATATCATAGCGGCCTTCCGGTACCGCCACACGCTCTTCCCAACGGTACACCCCGTCACTGGCGTTCACAGCCACCAGGGTGCCGTTGCTGAAGCCAGCAACCACGGTGCCCACGCTGGTAATCAGCGGTTGGCTGGTGCCGCGCAAGGTCAGTGGCGGCTGGGTGGTCTCGTAGATCCAGCGCCGCTGTCCGGTCTCTACATCCAGCGCGATCAGCTTGCTGTCCACGGTTTGCGCTACCACGATATCACCGTTGGTTTGCGGTGCCGCCAGTACTTCGCTGGTTACCGGCCCACGCCAGCGTTCGCTGCCATCATCCTGGTTCAGGACCACAATTTCGGCATCCTGGGTACCCAGCATCACCATGCCGTTGCCAGCACCGACGCCACCGGTCACGGTCACGTCGAGACGCGTGCGCCAGCGCAGATCACCACTGGCGACATCAACCGCCACCACCGTACCGTTCTCGCTCACGGCATAGATGGTATTGCCGTCCAGGGCCGGCACCAGTTCGTTGTAGATATCGCCCTGGCCATTGCCCACCGACACGCTCCAGTCCCGGCGCAGGGTGACCTGACGCTGAAAATCCTCCAGTTCGGCCGGGGGATTGACTTCATCGTCAGAAAACCAGTTGAGCGGATTAAGATTGGCACAGCCGGACAGCACCAGCGCTAACAGCGCCAGCAGCAAGGGGTTACGCGCAGCAGGTTTATAAAGCGCCGTGTTCAGTGGTGTCTCAGCAGGCATAGGTGCAGGATCAGCTGTCTGTGGGCAGGGACTGAAGCTTCATGCGCAGGCCGTCGCTGCCGGAGCCGGCCTGCTGTGCCGCCAGATAGGCCTCGCGCGCGTCAACGTAGCGATCCAGGGCCAGGTAGATATCACCGCGCAGTTCCGCAAAGCCGGCTTCGAAGCCCTCCGGGTCCACCGAATTCACCAGGCTCAGGGCCCGTTCGGCTTCGCCCTGGGCCAGGATGACGCGCCCCAGGCGCAGGGTCGCGGCCAGCATCAGACCGGGGTCGGGAGCAACAAACATGCCTTCACGAGGGTTATCTATCACCCACTGCAGCGCTGTCTCGGCGGCGGACAAATTATCCTGGCGAACATACTGCTGTGCCGCATACAGAGCGCCGTAGCGGGCATAAACAGTATCCGTGTGCTCGCTCATCAGCTCTTCACCGTAGGCAATGATCTGGTTGCTTTCGGCGTCGCTGATGGCCTGTCCCTGATCGCCCGGGAAAGACAAGGTTAAAATTTCCTCGTAGATCACTGAGGCGGCTTCCACGGCATCGGCCCGGGCGTTCTGCCACAGTAACCAGCCGGTGTAACCTCCGAACACCAGGATCACGGCGATGGCCAGGTTCCGGCCATTCTCGTTCCACCAGGTTTTCAGGGCTTCAAGGGTTTCTTCTTCGGCGGCGTTTATTGCCACGACTTGCTCCTGCGTTAGCGTTGTTCTGTTGCTGAATAATTGGCACGATCACGGGCTTGCTGCGTCGTTACTCTGGGTCTTTGTTCAGTGTCGTCCTAAAAAAGGACCGCAATGATACCCGTTTGTTCCGCTTCAGGCACGGGTAAATATCAAGATCGGATATCAAGGCTGGGGTTCTAGCCTTTTGAATTACCAAGCAATTCCCCGAGATGTGCGGCCAGATCGGTCAGCGCCACGTTTGCCGTATCGCCCTCGCCGTCAAGCTGCCGCACCCGGGCAATATCCGGCGCTTCCGGCCCCTCTTGCTCCAGCACCACCGCCACCCGGGCGCCAGCATTGAAGGCCCGTTTCACCTGGCTGTTGTATTTGCCACCGCCACAGTGACTGACAATGCCGCAATCCGGCAAGGCCTGGCGCAGCTCGGCGGCAAGGCTCAGGCCCTGTGCTGCCAGGTTGTCACCAACCATCAACAGGTAAATATCAATCGGCTGCAAGGCATGGGCAGGCACCAGATCCAGGGTGTCCAGCAGCAGCACCAGGCGTTCAATGCCGATAGCAAAGCCGGCGGCCAGCGTCGCCCGACCGCCCAGCTGCGCCACCAGACCATCGTAACGACCGCCGCCACACACCGCGCCCTGGGCACCCAGGGATTCGGTCGTCCACTCGTAAACACAATAGTTATAGTAGTCCAGGCCGCGCACCAGGCGGGGGTTTTCCTGAAACTCGATGCCCAGGCCGGTAAGCAATGCTTTCAGGGCTTCGTAGTGAGCCACACTCTCGGCGCTGACATGATCAGCCAGCATCGGCGCAGCACTGAGTATGTCCTGCACCTGCGGATTCTTGCTGTCCAGCACGCGCATCGGATTACTGTGCAGGCGGCGTTTGCTGTCTTCATCAAGCTGATCCTGATGCTGCTCGAGATACGCCACCAGCGCTGCACCGTAGCTACGTCGATCCTCGGCACTGCCAATATTGTTGATTTCCAGCTGCACATAAGGGGTCAGTTGCAACTCCTGCCACAGGCTATTAGCCAGCTGCAGGACTTCCACATCGATATCCGGCCCCGCCATTCCGAAGGCCTCGACACCGAACTGGTGGAACTGTCGATAGCGCCCTTTTTGCGGACGCTCATGGCGAAACATTGGGCCCTGGTACCAGAGTCGCTGTTGCTGGTTGTACAACAGCCCGTGCTGGTCCGCGGCGCGCACACAGCCAGCGGTGCCCTCAGGTCGCAGGCTCAGGCTGTCGCCATTGCGATCCTCGAAGGTATACATTTCCTTTTCGACAATATCGGTGACTTCTCCGATAGAACGCTTGAACAGCTGTGTCTGTTCGAGAATCGGAAAGCGAATTTCCTGATAGCCGAAACGCCTGACGACCTGCCGGAAGCATTGCTCGACATATTGCCAGGTCAGTGATTCACCGGGGAGAATGTCATTCATTCCCCTGATCGCTTGAAGTTTAGCCATACTGTTTAGGTTTTGGTACGCGGAGGTTCTGGCGGGAGGGCCTAGTCCGTGGCGATAATATCCTTTTGTGCCGCATCCCTGGCGGCAACGCGTTTCCTGATCATGGTTTCCAGTTCGTCCACCAGGTTTTCATTCTTTACCTTGTGGTCAGGAACGCCTTCCACGTAGGCGAGATTGCTGGGGCTTGCGCCGGTCAGACCGATCTCGGCGGTTTTCGCCTCGCCGGGACCATTAACGATACAGCCAATGACCGCGACATCAATCGGGGTAATGATGTCTTCCAGTCGTGATTCAAGTTCATTGACCACGCCGATCACATCAAAATTCTGTCGCGAACAGCTTGGGCAAGCCACCAGGTTGACGCCCTTGTGGCGCAGCCCGAGGCTTTTGAGAATGTCGAAGCCAACTTTGACTTCTTCCACCGGGTCGGCCGCCAGGGAAATACGGATCGTATCGCCAATGCCGTCCATCAGCAGTGCCCCGAGACCAATGGCAGACTTTACCGTGCCCGAGCGCAAGCCCCCCGCCTCGGTAATACCCAGGTGGAAAGGTTGTTCAATCTGGCTGGCCAGCCCGCGGTAGGCTGCCAGCGTCATAAAGATTTCCGAGGCCTTGAGACTGATCTTGAAATCCTGAAAATCAAGTCGGTCGAGAATATCGATCTGGGTCAGGGCTGACTCCACCATCGCTTCTGCCGATGGCTCCTTGTACTTGCGCAGCAGCGTCTTGCCCAGCGAGCCGGCGTTGACCCCGATCCGCAGGGGAATGCCCTTGTCCTTGGCACTGTCGATGACTTGCCGGATGCGATCCTCGGAGCCGATGTTGCCCGGATTGATACGCAGGCAATCAACGCCATAGTCAAGTACCTTCAGGGCAATGCGATGATCAAAATGAATATCCGCCACCAGGGGTACCGACACCTGGCTGCGGATGTTGCGAAACGCCTCGGCGGCGTCCATGGTGGGCACCGACACCCGGACGATATCGACACCGGCGGTCTGCAGGCGCGCGATTTGCCCCAGGGTTGCGTCGACATCCGTGGTTTCGGTATTGGTCATGCTCTGCACGGAAATAGGCGCATCGCCGCCGACGGCAACGTTGCCCACCATGATCTGCCGCGTCTGGCGGCGCTTTATCAAGCTTTCGTTATGCATGGACCGAGTAGCTATCTACCTGAATTTCTGTGTTTGGATACTGTTGACCGGGTTTTCTGTTGACCGGCATCAGAGCCCGACCGTCAAGCGGGCCGAATTATCGACGCGAATATCATCACTGACATCGATGGCAGTGCCGTTCAAGCGCACATTGGCAAGCGGCGCATCGCCCAGCAGCACATTGAATGGCGCCCGGCCGGTGACTTCGAGGATATCGCCAGATTCCCGCAAATCGCGGTAGACCAGGCGCTGATCAGCGTCGTTCACTTCGACCCAGCTCTCCCCCGAGAAACTGATACGCAGCACGTCGTTTCCCTCGGCTTGAACGGAGATAATACGCTCTCCATTATCGCCTTGCAGCACATTAATCTCCACCAGTGCCTCGGGTTGTCCCGAATCGGCAGCTGCTGCGCCTTCCGGCTCCGGCGCCGCGGGTTCCGCTGGCTCCGGCGTCTGTGCCACGGCCGGCGTGCTGGCAGGCTCCGCTGCCGCCTGGCTGGGCTCGCTGGCGCTGCTGGATTCCGTGCTGGCAACAGCGGGCTCGGTGCGCTCCGGCTCAGCAGATGCTGTTTGCGCGGCGCTGTCTGCCTCTATCTCTGCCTCTGCCTCTGCGGCTGCGCCTGCCTCTGCTGACGCGGTATCTGGCTCAGCGTTGACTGGGTCTGGCGCACTCAGCACAGGCTGTGCGGGATTGCTGCGCGTTGTGGGGGATTCAGGAACCGGCAGGGTTGGCTCATTGGCCACCGAGCGCTCCACGGCGGTGATCGGATTGCTCAACACCGGTTCCGGGCGTTCCGGCGCGGCATCAGCCGCGGCTCGGTCGGCATTGCTGCTGGCAGCCACTTCAGTGCTTTCAACCGTGGGGCCGGAAACTATCCAGACACCGACGGCCAACACTAGCAGGGCTGCTACCGACGCCATTGCCCATTGCGCGCCACGGTAACCGCCAGCGTCGGATTCGGTGTTCTCAACCGTGCGCTTGCCGGGCTGGACACTGGATGTGGCCGCCTCATAGCGCGCCACAATATCCGCCTGGTCAAGCTTGAGTAGCTTCGCGTAACTCTTGATATAACCCCTGGCAAAGATAGCGCCAGGTAACTTCTCATAGTGATCAGTCTCGATGGCCTTTACATAGTGCACAGTGATGCGCAGCTGGTCCGCCACCTGTTTTTCGTCCAGACCGCGATCGAGTCGAGTGCGCCTGAGCAACCTGCCGGCGCTCTCCTGCTCATCTTCGAGGGTCGACCGCTTCTGTTGCAGTTCTTGTTCTTTTAATTCCTGCTCAGTTGGCATTACTCAACCTTTGATACATCAAATACTCAGGAGAATCCTTATACAGCGTCGTCAGGATGCGAGTAAACCCGTCAACCAGTTCCCGGTTCCGGAATTCGCCTTCAATCTGGATGCCGGCCAAAAGGGCCCGGGGTGTATGCGGGATACTGTAGAAATCCACCGTGGTCATGTACTGCTGAAAAAAGCGTCGCGCAGATTGCCAGTTGCCGGCATCCGCTTCCAGAATCGCCAATTCCAGGGCTGACACATAGAGATTGGAATTTAACTGCAGAGCGCGACGAAACGCGACCCGGGCATCGTCGGCGCGATCAATACGCAGCGCAGCACGTCCCAGGTTTTCAAAGGCAATTGCACGGTTGTTGTAGTTGACGTCCTGGGTGACTTGCTCGAGCTGCTCGTAGGCTTCGCGATAGCGGTTCGCCTCGAACAGCAGCGCAGCGTAGTTATTGCGGGCCCGGGAGTTCTCGCGATCCAGACTGATGGCACGCTGGAAATTCTCTTCGGCGAGCTCGATATCCCCTTCGCTCTGGAACACCAGGGCCAGGATATTGTAGATATTCGAGTTGCGGTCGTTCAGGTCCAGAGCGTTGTTGATGTGCCGACGCGCACCGCGCATATCGCCGGCGTCGTAGTAGCCGGTGGCCAACTGGACATAGTCCTGTACCGCCTGCTCGTCCGAAGGCTCGACGTTAAATCCGCCAGTGGTGGTAGTCACACAGGCAGACAGTCCGGTCAACAGTACTGGGAGAACCAGCAGCCGTCGCCACCTGGATGTCTTGTGCAACTCATTCATGGCCGAATACCTGTGCTGATAATTACGCTTCCAACTCCCTAGAGTCTGTCGGCCGCTACAGCCAGATTATCAGCCCTATCGAAAATTTTGCCGGCTGCATCCGCTGCCCGCTGACGGTGTCTCTGGCTACGCCGGGTCTGATCCTGCACTGTGCCCACCAATTGTCCACAGGCCGCGCCGATGTCATCGCCACGGGTGGTGCGCACGGTCACGGTATAGCCTGCCTGCTGAAGAATCTGCCGGAAGTTGCTCACCGATGTGTTGCTGGGACGCTGGTAATCGCTCATGGCGAAGGGATTGAATGGGATCAGGTTTATTTTGCAGGGAAAATCGCGCAGCAAATTGGCGAGTTCACGAGCATGCTGGCGGTGATCATTAACGCCGGCAATCAGCGTGTATTCGATCACCGGAACCCGCTTGTCCGGCAGACTGGCCATATAGCCGCGCACTGACTGCAGCAAATCCTTGATTGGATAGCGCTTGTTAAGCGGCATGATTTCACTTCGCAAGGCGTCGTTGGGAGCATGCAGGGAGATGGCCAGCGACGCATCGGTAAAATCTTTCATGCGCTCAATGGCCGGCACTACGCCAGAAGTACTGATAGTAACTTTCCGCTTGGACAGGCCATAGGCCAGATCATCCATCATCATCGCTACCGCATTCATGACGTTGTCGAAATTGAGCAGCGGTTCGCCCATACCCATCATCACAACATTGCTGACCTTACGTTCTGATTTTCCCGCAAAGCCTCCCAGTTTCTGGTTCGCCCACCACAGCTGGCCAATGATTTCAGCCACGCTGAGATTGCTGTTGAAGCCCTGTTTGCCGGTGGCACAGAAGCTACAGTCCAGTGAACAGCCAGCCTGTGACGAAATACACAGGGTGCCGCGGCCGGCTTCCGGAATGAATACCATCTCCACACGACTGCCGCTGGCGACTTCGATCAGCCATTTGCGGCTGCCGTCCACCGACTGATGATCCTCGACAATATCCGGCAATTCCACGGTGGCAACCGACCGCAAGCGATCGCGCAGCGTCTTGCTGATATCGGTCCACTTCTCGATATCAACCACGCCGCGCTGATGAATCCATTTCATCACCTGCTCGGCGCGAAATGGTTTTTCATCGAGCTCGACGAACAAGGCCCGCAATTGCTCACGGGTCATGCCTGCCAGATTTTGCTTTGTCATCACGGTCATGGAGTTTGTCTGTTGGCGATCAGCTCCGGGGACAGATCTCCGAATCCTTGAAGAAGTAGCTCACCTCGCGTGCAGCCGAGGTGGTGGAATCAGAGCCGTGAACCGCGTTGGCATCGATTGACTTGGCAAAGTCTGCACGGATAGTGCCCGCTTCGGCTTCCGCCGGATTGGTAGCGCCCATCAAGTTACGATTCACCGCAACGGCATCTTCGCCTTCCAGCACCTGGACCATGACCGGCCCGGAGGTCATGAATTCAATCAAATCCTTGAAAAAGGGTCGTTCGCGGTGCTCGGCATAGAATCCGCCGGCTGATTCATCATCCAGTTGCTGCATTTTGGCGGCCACGATCTGCAGACCGGCTTTCTCGAAGCGGCTGTAGATCTCGCCGATGACATTCTTGGCCACGGCATCAGGTTTGATGATGGAAAGAGTACGTTCGATCGCCATCTTGTCTCCCAGTATTCTGTTAAGGCAAAAAAAGAGCGCGCATTATACGTGGTCGGGCCGCGATTTTGTACGCTTTTGTTGACTTAAGCCTCTGTATTTACGGGTTTATTCCCCAGCCTCCCCGAACGACTTCGACAGTGGCCCGGGTCGGGGGCATGATGCGACAGGCTGCCCTGCCCGGACTACGTGAGCAACCGCCAGTTTTCTGTATAACGGTGAATCCGGCGCCTGGCAAGCGGCGCGGCCAGGCAAGCTTAGCGGGCAGTCCCCTGCGCCTCCCGGGAATCGGTCCCGGTGCAGTGTTTTTTCCAGGCCGGCGACTGTTCACGCAGTTTGGCAACGGCTTCGCGGATACTGGCACTGGCGTAGTCCACCTCTTCCTCGGTGGTAAAACGTCCCAGGGTAATGCGCAGCGCGCTGTGGGCCAATTCATCTTCCAGACCCAGGGCGCGCAGCACATAGGAGGGCTCCAGACTGGCCGAGGTACAGGCCGAGCCGGAGGACACCGCCAGATTGCGCAGCGCCAGCATCAGTGATTCCCCATCGACAAAGCCAAAGCTGATATTCAGGTTGCCGGCGACGCGATGATCCAGATCGCCGTTGATAGTCACCGCGTCAATATCCTTGAGTCCTTCCAGCAGGCGGTTGCGCAGCGCCAGTACGCGGGCGTTCTCAGCGTGCATTTCTTCCCGGGCGATGCGGTAGGCCTCTCCCATGCCCACCAGTTGATGAGTCGGCAAGGTCCCGGAGCGCATCCCCCGCTCGTGGCCACCGCCATGAATTTGTGGTTCGATTCTTACCCGCGGTTCGCGGCGCACATACAGCGCGCCAACGCCCTTGGGGCCATAAACCTTGTGGGCGGTGAGAGACATCAGATCCACTTGCATGGTGTCCAGATCGATATCCACCTTGCCGGTGCTTTGCGCGGCGTCGACATGGAAAACCACATTGGCCTTGCGGGTAAGCTCAGCAATGGCGGCAATGTCATTGATGACACCAATCTCGTTGTTGACGTGCATCAGCGAGACCAGGATGGTGTCCGGGCGGATCGCCCTGTGCACCGCGTCGGCACTGATGATGCCGTCACTGTCCGGTTCCAGGTAAGTCACCTCATAGCCTTCCTGCTCGAGATGAGCGCAGCTGTCCAGCACCGCCTTGTGCTCGATTTTTGAGGTAATGATGTGTTTTCCCTGATCCCGGTAGAAATGCGCGGCACCCTTGATGGCCAGGTTGTCGGCCTCGGTGGCGCCCGACGTCCAGACGATCTCACGGGGATCGCAATTGATCAGATCCGCGACCTGCCGCCGGGCGGTTTCCACCGCTTCTTCCGCCTTCCAGCCGAACAGATGCGAACGGGACGCCGGGTTGCCGAAATTGGCTTCCAGGGTCAGGCATTCCGCCATTTTTTCGGCAACCCGCGGGTCAACCGGGGTGGTGGATGAATAGTCCAGGTAAATTGGCAATTGCATTACTGGTCTTGGCCTCTAGCTGATGGGTTTCGCGTCAATGGCGACCGGGTGGGGCAGTAATCGTGCCCAGGGGGTCGTCACCGGCTGCTGCGTTACCGTTTTCACTGGCAATCAGGTACTTGCGATCCTGCTGCTCGGCGATCGCCTTGATTTCGTGCTTGGCAACCAGGTTTGCCAGGCTGATGCCCTCGAGAAAACGATGAATCTGGTCGCTGAGATCCTCCCACAGGTAATGGGTCAGGCAGGTCTCCCCGCCCTGGCAGTCTCCGGCGCCGCGACATCGGGTGGTATCTACCGACTCATTGACGGCGTCGATGATCTCCGCGATATAAATCGCCGCTGATGCTCGCTGCAGCTCGTAGCCGCCGCCGGGGCCGCGAACACTGCTCACCAGCGCTCCCTTCCGCAATTTCGCAAACAGCTGCTCAAGGTAGGACAGGGAGATGGTCTGGCGCTTTGAAATATCCGCCAGGCTGATGGGACCCTGGTCTTCGTGGAGGGCCAGATCCAGCATGGCGGTCACGGCATATCTGCCTTTGGTAGTCAGCCGCATAGCGTGATCTCTGGATTACGTAATTTCTTGAATTATCAAATACCTAAGTAATTTAGTCAACTATTCGCCGGGGCCCGGAGGCAACCGGGGGCGAATAAACGCTGACCGGAATGACCAGGATCTGGAGCAGCCCCGCGCGCAGCCCAGCGTGCCAGCCGGAGGTCATGCTCAGCTCCGTTCGTGGATAATGGTTGACGCCGCCTTGCCGAAGCTGGCGTCCAGATCATAGCCCAGCGGCCTGGCCAGCATGGCGATCATGGCCAGGTGGTGGGTGGTATGGCTCACCAGCGCCAGCAGCTCACGCGCCAGGGTGCTTTCTGCCTCCCCGGCGGGCGCATCAGGCAGTACGGATTCCCGGACCCGCAGCGGCCGGGAATCGACCTGCAGGGCGCCCATTCGCCGCAGGATGGTTGCCAGCGCGAACTCTGCCGACCGGGGACTTTCCTCCAGGGACAGCTCGCGATTGCGGGCATCATAGTCCACACAGCCGTCCGGCAGCCCCGCCAGGAAACTCTGGAAGCGCTCCAGGATATGCCGAACATGGGCGCCAATCGAGGCCGCATCGGCGCGGCTGGCGACGTAATCTGCCGCTGACAGCCGGACTAGAAGCTGCTGGCATTGCTGCAGGCCATACTCACAGGCTTGCTGCAGATTGCCCACCTGCAGGGCTGCCAGGTCGGCGTCGCGTTCGGGGTTGTTACTGGTCATGTCCGGTTTTCCTTGTTTCAATCCTTGTTTCGATCCTTGTTTCAAGCCGCATCCCAATCCTTCTGCCTGTCATTGTATCGGACCTCGAACGGGCCTCGGTCTGTGCAACAGTGGCCGTAACGATCCGGCCCGCATCGGTGTAAAAAGATAGACCGCCCCCGCCGCGGATTCTTGCAAGCCAGGCGCGATTTCCCGGGCACCGCCTGGGTATAATGCCCGCTGACCATGTCATGACGCGAACCGCAGGTAGCAAAGATCTTGAAAGCCGATCTACACAGCCACAGCCACTACTCCGACGGCAAACACTCGCCGGAATTCTTGCGCCAGCGCGCCCTGGAAGTGGGACTGACGCACCTGGCGGTGACTGACCATGACTGCCTTGCGGCGCTGGAGGAACTGCAGTCCAGCGCCGAGCTCACCATCGTGCCCGGCCTGGAGCTGTCCTGCCAATGGCAGCAGCGGGAAATCCACGTGGTGGGACTCTGCGTGGCCCGGAACAACGCTGCGCTTACCGCCCTGGTGAGCGAACAACAATCCCGGCGCCGGGCGCGTCTGGCGGCCATGGCCGCACGCCTGGAAGAGCTGGGCATCAATGGGCTGACTGACTACCTGGCAGGACTGCCCTGTCACGCCCAGACCCGTACCCATGTCGCAGATTTCCTGGTCACTGCCGGACACTGCAAGAATCACCAGAAGGCGTTCAAACAATACCTGGGCCGGCGCGGCAAAATCCATGTGCCGGCGCAGTGGTGCGACCTGGCAACTGCGCTGCAAACCATTCGCGCGGCAGACGGTATCGCGGTGCTGGCACACCCGGGACGCTACCCGCTGAGCCGCGGCAAACTGGGGCAACTGGTGCAGGATTTTAGTGCCGCCGGCGGCGAGGCTCTGGAAGTCAGCTATAGCAACATCGATCCCAATAGCCGCAAACACCTCACCGCCGTGGCCCGGGAAGCGGGCCTGTGGGTTTCCCAGGGATCGGATTTCCACGACCAGGCAGCACACTGGACCGACCTCGGCAAGTTCCCTGACCCGGGTCCGGAGGCCAAAAAAAATGCCATCTGGTTACACCCCAGATGGCATTCTTCGCAATAGTCTGCTGCGCGCGGCTACTTGCGGCGTAGTCGGGAAACTGCGTCCCGAAAAATATCCAGCAGGGTTTCGTGTTTGTAATCGGTGAATTCACCGGCATCCATAAACATGCCGTGATCTTCGCAGGCCTCGTACTCCAGATGCTTTTGCTTGGGGTCGTTAACCTTCTTCATGTTCTTGCCACAGCGCGGGCATTGAATATCACGCACCGTGTTGTAGGTGCGCCCCACCCCGGGATCACCACTGTCGGCAAACTCCGCCATCCAGTCGCCTTTCAGCTGCTCGGCTTCGCCGTTATCAAACCACAGCCCGTGACAGCTGTTGCAACGATCGATCATCACCTGACCACTAAGGGTCTCGATCTTCAGTTCTTGCATCTCGGAATTGCACTTCGGACAGTCCATCTTGGTCTCCTGGATAGAGGCTTGTTCTTATTTCGGGACGCGAACCATGTTGGTTGGTGTACCTGCTTCGTCCTGTTGGTTAGAGCTGAGGCTCATACCTGAGGTTCTGGCCGCAAACGGCTCCGGCCAGCCCACAGCCAATTCGATGAAACGGGTAGCGATGCAGGATCAGTATCCCCAGAGTCAGCGGCATTTTATCGGATTATCTCCCACATAACCAAGCCCGAATCCGTTAGCAGACCCGGAGATTCGCGGTTTGCAGCAGTTAAGACTGGGTTCACTTTGCGCACCCTACACTGCCGGTCAGGCTGGATAACAGCAGCAGACAGTTAGTAGACCGGCCTCGAAGATGATATGACCAGGATGGGAACAGACATGCGACAGTTACTTGTTATCGGGATGTTGATCACTGGCTTGCTGGCGGGGAATGCCCGGGCAGGCGGCGAAGAGAACATGGCCAGCGCCTGCGCCACGCTGGAATTCATGGCCAAGATGGTAACGCTAAACGCCCTGCTGCCCGCTGATCGGGACGACGTGGCTGCGCTGCGCGACATGGAGTCCGGGCTCAAGGAGTTGAACCGGATAGCCTGCCAGCCGGCCATCCTCACTGGTTTCACCCGCGGCAACAGCGACTACAGCAACGGTCAGCTGATCTCCCGGGATCTCTATTATGAGCCCTGGTATTTCCGAAATGGCCAGGTCATGTTTGCCGGCCCGGGACTGGATACGGTGATCTATTACCCCAATGGCCAGGTAATGGCGCACCACTGGATGCACGGCGACCAGGCGGTGTTCTGGCCAAATGGCAATCTGGCCACCAACTACTTCCGGGCCTTCGATGTCACCTGGTACTACCCGGACGGTCGCAACATTGTCACCTACACCGCTGGCCGCAGCGGGGCGCGCTGGTTCTATCCATTTCCACGCTTCGACGGCCGGCTTGGCCAGGAAGAGATTTCCAGGGACTGGGGCGCGGAAGATGAGGATTTCACGTTCCTGAATTTCCACGCCGACGGCAGCTCATTCACGACTCGCGAGAGAATTCGCCGCAGCCTCGTGTTCGACGATATTGATCTTCTTGATGTGCCAGGTGTCCTTTTAATGATCACCCGACTGTACGAACAGCATGACAGTGCCAAGGAGTTCACCCCCGCGGACATCAACATCACCGGCGCGCCGTTCTGAAGCAGGCAAACAGGAAAAGACCAGTGCTGAAAACGCAGCAAAGGCTGAAAAGGCTCGCCGGCCAAACTCAAGCCTGAGCCAGAAGTCGATCCGGTCAGTCGCTGTACGCCAGGGAACGTTCGCGTAGCGTTGCCGCATCAATTTCTCCGCGGATGCAGGCCTGGATCCCGGCACTGGCCAACACGTGAACCCGATCCGTCGGCCGATTGTCAGCCGACTCCGCACCAAGATTGTCCAGCACGACGGCAATACTCTCACCATCCGGCAGCAGCCTGAGCGAAGCACCAAAATCACAAAAGGCTATGTAAACCTTGTCTTCGAAAGCGACCACGTCCGCTTCCCACTGCTCTACATAGCGCTGTTCAGCGTCGCTCATGCGCGCCTGGAGCTCTCGCGCCTGGGACATGGCCTGCTCCCGAAGCGGCTCGATCTGTGCCAGCAAATCATCCAGCTGGCTGCGCAGCGCCGCCCGCGTTTGTTCCGATGTCGCGTCTGCGACCGATTGCCGGGCCCGCTGCTCCAGCGCGCGCAGCTCTTCCAGACGCGCGGCTATGGCGTCACGCATTGCGTCCAGTTCGGCGCGGCGCAGCGCGTATTCCTGCTCATCAAGATCTCCCAGCGAGCGCAGCGAGCGCATGGCGTTGGCTGCCTGCTGGATGGCCGTATTCACCACCAGTGAATAGTCAACATCGGCAATGCGATCCATCATCTGCTGATAGAAACTGTCTGTTTCCAGCGCCGGGTCGCTGGTGATTGACGCTTCAGCCGCCGGCGCTGCATCGGCATTGCGGCGAAACGCATCGAACGGATTACCGGGCGGCTGCAGCGACTGCATGGTAGTACTCAGGGCCGCCAGGTTAAGCTGATTACGCCGCGCTGCCAGCGCGGAGCGCACTTCAAACACCACACCCTGTCCAGCGATATAGGTGCTTTCCACTCCACCCCGATTCATCGCGAACAGGCCGTCGCCCGGCCCCAGATCCAGCGCATCCTCGAGTACTCCGCGGAACAGCGTAATATTGTCCTGCAGAGCGGCCAGGTTTTGTGGCTGGGCACTGCTGGTGGCGACGCCAAACAGCGCCGGGATGGTCAGTAAAAAAACTACTATCGGACGCATTGGCAGCGGTTCCCCGGTAATCTCAGCCTACGGCAAATCGGCATCGAAACTGACATACTGCGCCAGCTGGCGCAGCGAACTGATGGTCTGATAGTCACTGTCCACCAGTTCCTCATAGCCGGCACGCATGGCCTGCAAATCCTGCAGCCGCTGTTGTTCGAAATAGGCATAGAGGCGGTCCATGTTGTTGGCCGTGGCTTGCTGGGTTTGCTCCAGCACCGCCTCCAGTACCTGGATATTATTGCTGTCCTGGCGCGTCGCCAGCCGCGCCTCCACCGCCTGCAGCTGATCCTGCTGACGCCGGGCAAAATCAGTGAGCAACTGATCAACGCGCTGACTCTCACTGCCGGCGCCAAAGCTTATTGAAAACCCCTGTTCGGAAGACACGACGGTAGTATTGAGGAGCAGCACACACAGCATGGCGAATGACGCTGCCGTCGGCAGCCACTGCCAGATTGACCAGGACCGGGTTGGCTGACCCGCAACTCGGTGTTCACGGCGGTACAATTCCATGCCCCGGTCCCAATGTGGCACCGATTCTTCGCGCCAGGCCGCCAGATCGGAACGCGTGGCCAGGAGTTGGTCAAGCTCGGTCTGGCAATCGGCGCATTGAGCCAGGTGACGATCCAGTTCTTCGCTGGCCAAAGGGGTCAGGTGGTCAGCGAAGTATTCCTGCATCAGATGCGCTGTTTTAGGACAGGACATGGTGTTCCTCCGAAATGTGCCTCAATTTTTTAAGGGCCGCATAAAAGCGGGTCTTGGCGGTGTTTTCTGATATTTCCTGCATGACTGCAATTTCATCAAAGGTCAGTGACTGAAAGATTTTCAGTTCCACAATCAGCCGCTGCTCAAACGGCAGTGCCGCAAGCAGCTCGACGATCTGTCGGTTGCGCCGCAATTCACCCAGTTTTACATCCGGTTCGTGCTGCGAATCGGCAGCCACGGCGGCGAAGGTCTCTTCTTCAGCCCCCTCGTTCCGGGCCGGTTTCAGCAGGCTGCGGCGCCGGTTCATATCCATTGCCTTGTTGTGGGCAATGCGAAATATCCAGCTACTGAACCTGGCGTCGCCGCGAAAGCGATGCAGATTACGGTAGACGCCCAGAAAGACTTCCTGCATCAGATCCATGGCGTCCGACTGATTTCCGGTCAGGCGCAGGCCATGGTTGTAGATGCGGCTCTCATAACGCTTGACCAGTTTTTCCCAGGCGTACGCCGACCCATTAAGCGCTGCGGCAATCAATGCGTCATCATCATCAACCGAAGTCATGGTGTCCTGTCCTGTACTTGCAAGCGGCTGCGATCGGGTCTAACCGGAGGGAAATTCCGCCCTCTGCCGATATATCGGCCGCAACGACTGGCTTACCAGAACACAGGATACTGGTTTTCTACATTAAGTCGTAAGCAGGCGGAGAATAGTTTGCCTGTATCAGGGCTGATACTGGCGACGGGAAGCGTCCAGCAGCCTTCCCCAGATGAAGTTATAGGGGTGAGCCTTGTCGGTAGGGCCCCCCGCGTTGACCAAGGGGCGGTCGGCATTGGCCCAGGCGAATATCGAATGGCGCAGATTGAATACCTGATCATAGCCCAGACTGGACAGTTCCGCCGCCACTGCCGCCGAGCGATAGCCCACGGAGCAGTACACCACCACAGGTGCATCGCGGTCGGGATAAGCCGCAGCAATCGCGGCGGCGGTAGTCAGGTTTTCCGCCCCCGGCAGATGACTGACCCGAAACTCGTCCGTCGCGCGCACATCCACCAGTACCGGCAGATTCTGTTGCGAACCCACAAGCCGGTTTGCCAGGTCTTCCTGGCTGATAAACGGCACCTGGGGAAACTCACTTTCGATGCGCGCGTCAATCGCGTCCCAATTCACGCCAAACAGGCCGAACAGGGAGGCGGAAACCAGCAGGGGAATTTGTTCACTGAGCACAGTCATTTCCTCTTCTACACCGATTACTGTTGCTTACCGTACTTTAGCGCACTTAACTTTATATTGCTGTTCGCAGGGCAATGACTCCCGACGGCAATCCGATCAAGACAAGCAAGCAGGACAGTCACCACGCAACAGCTGCAGACGTGGCGCTGGAATCAGGACTCGAAGAGTGAAAATGGCCAAATTCACACTGGCCGACAGGTTACTTTGAAACCAAAACGATCAGGCGATTACCAATCCGCTCGGCAATATCTGCTATCTCGCCAATCAACTGGATAACCCGGTACAGAAATACAACATTGACGGCAGACAGTTCATCTTCAATGTCCAGCAGGCTCTTGCGCAGTTTTATCTCGATCGCATCACAGCCCTCTTCCAGTGAATCAAGCTCTTCCACAAAGCCCATAATGATCTCGAACTCCCGCTCTGCAAATCCGGTCTCCAGCAGATCGTCCAGTTCGTCGATGGCTCGCTTCGCCGCCCGGGCGGTATTGCTGCAAGCCTGGTAGTGCTCATGGAACTGACTGTTGATCGGTTCCGGAATCGCCATCTGCCGTCCCAGCATGATACCGGCAACATCCTTCGCTTTATTGGCAAGCTTGTCCTGCATGGTGAGCAAAGAAATCGCATCGGCACGGGAGAACGGCATTAACAGATTGCTGGTGAGGCTCTTGCGAATGGCGCGCTTTTGCACATCAGCTTCGTTCTCAAGTCGCTTGATTTTCTGCTGACAAGCCGTTGCCTCATCCCAGTCTTTACTATTGGCAGCAGACAGAAACTGCCCCAGGGCCAGGACGCACTCGTAGCTCAAAGCCATGTGCGACTGCAGCGGCTTGATGGGTGAACTTGAGAATAGTGAATCGATTAGCGAGGACATCTGGTAAGTCCGGTAACAGGATTAATGAGTCAGAATGGTAACATAAATGAAATATTCAGACGCGTCTTGCTTCCCTCGCCGCCGCCCTGGGTGCCAACCGACAGCCAACGGCCAACGGCCAACGGCCAACGGCCAACGGCCAGAAAAACAGGGTGCGCCCAATCTGTAAAGATCGGCAACCTGGCAGTGGATAAGCTGATACGGGGAGGTTAGTACAGGACGCCTGTCGAACCGCTCCAGCCGGACCTTTCCGGCGTCGCCTTGTGAGCGGACTTCTGCAGCAATTCGACAGGCGTGGCCTGTGTTCGGGCTGGTCAGGCCGCCGCGCGCTGCTCGCTGAGCATGTCGCTGGCGGCCCCCATGAATGCGTTAAGTGACGAGGCGATAATGTCCTTGCTAATCGCAACACCGCTGTAGCGGCGACCCTCGCACTTGATCTGGATGTAGGTAACCGCCTCGGCATTGGCTCCCTGGCCCAGCGCGTGCTCACCATACTCGAGAATCTCGAAATCGATTTTGATCGCGTCCTTCAAGGCTTCCACGAAGGCATCCAGTACGCCATCGCCTTCGCCACTGATCGCCAGCTCTTCACCATAATAGTCGAGTCGTGCCGAGAATGTTTCCCGACCCTCGTGCTTGTTAATGGAGAAATCCTCCAGGCTGAGTACCTTGTTGCCGCTCAGGTAATGCTGATTGAACAGGCTCCAGATTTCATCGGCCTGAATTTCCCGACCGCTGTCCTCGGTGTGCTGTTGCACCACGCGACTGAATTCGATTTGCAGCCAGCGCGGCAACTCGAAACCAAACTTGTTGGCCAGCACGTAGGCCACACCACCCTTACCGGACTGGCTATTGACCCGAATCACGTCTTGATAGGTTCGGCCAATATCCCGGGGATCGATGGGCAAGTAAGCGATTTCCCAGGGTGAACCTTCCTGGTAGGTATCGAGACACTTCTTGATGGCATCCTGATGCGAGCCGGAGAAGGCAGTAAACACCAGGTCACCGGAATAGGCCTGCCGCGGGTGCACATCAATCTGGGTGCACTCACGCACCACGGAGACGATACGGTCCATATCGTGCAAGTCCAGCTTGGGGTCCACGCCCTGACTGTAGAGGTTCATGGCCATAATCACGATGTCCATGTTGCCGGTGCGTTCGCCGTTGCCCAACAGGGTTCCTTCCACGCGCTGCGCGCCAGCCATCACTCCCAATTCGGCCGCAGCCACCGCACAACTGCGATCGTTGTGGGTATGCAGGCTGATAATTACGGAATCGCGACGATTGATATGGCGACCAAACCATTCGATCTGGTCGGCATAAATATTTGGTGTTGCCATCTCCACAGTGGATGGCAGATTGAGAATACAGGGCTTGTCCGGGGTTGGCTGCCAGACATCGACCACCGCATTACAAACTTCCACCGCATACTCCACCTCGGTGCCGGTAAAGCTCTCTGGCGAATACTGGAATACCCAGTCTGTTTCCGGCGCCGCTTCGGCATGGCGTTTGACTTCCTGCGCACCGGCTACGGCAATATCGATAATGCCTGCCTTATCAGTCTTGAAGACTTTCTGGCGCTGCACGACTGACGTCGAGTTGTAGACATGCAGAACGGCGCGGCGAGCCCCCTTGAGCGACTCAAAGGTACGCGCGATCAACTCCGGCCGGGCCTGGGTAAGCACCTGAATAGTGACATCCTCGGGAATATAGTTGTCTTCTATCAGGCTGCGCACAAAGTCGAAATCAGGCTGCGACGCCGCAGGAAAGCCCACTTCGATTTCCTTGAAGCCCACTTCCACCAGTAGTTCAAACAGCTTCTTTTTCTGGTCCACCGACATCGGTTCGATCAGCGCCTGGTTGCCGTCACGCAGATCTACGCTACACCAGGTGGGTGCTTCGCTGATGACCTGGTCCGGCCAGGTGCGATCAGGGATGGCAATGGGCTGAAACGGTTTGTATTTACGATGATCGAATCGCTTGGTCATGGCGCTGGCTCACTGGACTTGCTGTCAAAATGGCTGATAAAGGGTGCTGCTGGCTTTCGCTGTCGCTCTATCTTCTGTCTGGCTAACTTCTGTCTGGTTAACTTCTGTCTGGCTAACAATCATGCAACCTGGCTGGATCTCAGCCTCCGGCGGCTTGTTGTTTCTCTATATGTTTCTCGATTTGCCGGTCCTTGTGGGGCGGCGGGCCTGGGGCCGTGGATCTTGTGAATCCACGGTGGCGCGAGAGTGGGTATCTTAGTGCATTGCCTGGGGTGATTCTACGTCTAAATAGCCCCGTTTTTTAATATTTTTAGCATTTATCACTATTTTATTATAATAATTTAGCTATATTATCCCATATTCAGCAATTACTCGGCACAGGAATAAATTTTTAGCCCATGCAACTCGATAAAATGGATATCCGCATTCTCACTGCCCTGCAGCAGCACGGCGCCATCACCAATCTGGAACTGGCGGAAACCGTTGGTCTGTCACCCTCGCCCTGTGCGCGCCGCGTCCGGCAGCTTGAAGAAGCCGGCATTATTCGCGGCCAGGCCACCCTGCTGGATGCCGCAAAGCTCAATCTCAAGCTCACGGCGCTGATCCAGATCAGCATGGACCGGCATACGCCGGACCGGTTTGAGAAATTTGAGGAACAGGTTGCCCAGTATCCGGAGGTGATCGAGTGCCTGTTGATCACCGGGCAGTCAGCAGACTATCAGCTTAAAGTGATGGTCCCGGACATGGAGTACTACCAGCAGTTTCTGCTTAACAAGATCACGCGCATCGAAGGCGTCAGCGACGTGCACTCCAGCTTCATGCTGCGCGAGGTGATCAACAACACCGCACTGCCCCTGAATCACCTGACACCCTAGACAGCATCAATGCAATCGAGGAACGCGCAGGCGTACCGCCGGTGCGTCTAACATTCCAACCGAGTGAACTTCGGGAAGGCCGTGTCTTGGGCAACCGCGTCAGGATACCAGTAGCAGTGCCGAGCCCAGGGCTGGCGCTGTCGCTGAGCTCCGTAGCGAGGCGGTTCCAGCACTTAGAAAAAGTGTTTGACCTTGTCTTTGTAGGAGCGGCTCATTTTCAGGGAAGTGCCGCACTTGAGGGTCAGGTGGAACTCGCCGTTGATGTGTGAGGAGACTTTTTCAACCCGCTCCAGATTGACAATGGTGCTGCGGTGCACGCGTTGAAACAGGGTTGGGTCCAATTTCGACTCCAGCTCCTTCATGGTGGTACGCATGATGTGTGTTTGCCCCTGCACGTGCACACACATGTAGTCGCCAGCGGCATCAATCCAGTCGATATCGCGCACCGGTACAAAGGTAATTGAAGACCCATCCTTGATGGCCAGCCGGTCCGGTTGCTCCACCAGGTCCTCCCCCTCGGTCATCATCTGGCCGATGGCCGCCGGGGATTTACCAGTAAGGGACACAACCATGCCCATCAGCTTTTCTTTCTCGTCGTGCAGGGAATCTCGGGCCTTCAGGCCCCGGGCAATATCAACAGCCTCTTTCAGCCGGTCGCTTTCCACCGGCTTGAGCAGGTAGTCAACCGCGTGGACCTTGAAGGCCTCCACGGCGTAATCGTCATAGGCGGTGACAAAAATGACCATGGGCATGATGTCACCCTGTATTTCGCTGATCATCTCCAGGCCGCTTTTGCCGGGCATCTGGATATCGAGGAACACCACGTCAGGCTCATGCTCGCTGATGGCACTGATCGCCTCACGGGCATTGCCGCACTCGGCCAACAGCTCAACCCCCGCCAGCTCCTTGAGGCGCATGGCCAGCCCTTGCCGGGCGAGGTCTTCATCGTCAACGATAATCGCGGTCAGCACGTTCGGGTCGCGCTGCTCCTGTTCAGTGTCTTGCAAATCACTGTTTTGTACGTCACTCGGGCTCATAGGGAATCACCACCTTTACCGTTAAACCGTGGGGGTCGGTGCGCAGAAATTCAAGTTGGTGGTCATCACCATAAATTTCCTGCAGCCGGTTTCTAATATTACTGA
The DNA here is from genome assembly GCA_965212375.1 of uncultured Pseudohongiella sp. GTDB lineage: Bacteria > Pseudomonadota > Gammaproteobacteria > Pseudomonadales > Pseudohongiellaceae > UBA9145. The sequence continues at coordinate 2,144,528 of OZ243108.1, forward strand.
CACCAACGCCGGTTGACAGAAAAAATTCCTTACCGGGCGTTTCCTCAGCACTGATACCCGGGCCGTCATCGGATACCTCAATAATCAGCTGCTCACCCTCGCGATGGGCGCAAATAGCAATGGTGCCACCTGCCTCCACTTTGGATATCCCGTGCTTGATGGAATTCTCAATAATCGGTTGCAACAGCATGGTAGGCACCAGGGCAGACTGCACGTCGGGGTCAATATCAAAGCGCAGCTGCAGGCGATCACCGAACCGGACTTCCTCAATATCCAGATACAGGCGCGAAGTGGCAAGCTCATGAGTGAGGCTTACGCGATCCAGGGGGGAATGGTCCAGTGAGTAGCGCAAAAACTTGCTCAGCTTGGTGAGCATTTCGTTGGCCTTGTCATTGGCTTGGGCCATGACCAGCGTGGAAATCGCGTTCAGGGTATTGAACAGGAAGTGGGGATTAAGCTGATAGCGCAGCATCAGCAGCTGGGCTTCGTGAGCCAGAGCTTCCGAGCGCAGGCTTTTTTCCTTCTCGGCCTGGAACAGTCGGTTATATTTAAAGATGAAGTACAGGGCGCTCCAGGTGAGCATCAGTGGATAGGCGCTGAAGAATGTCCCGTCCAGCAGATCTTCGGCACTGGTGGTAGTCAGGTCAATGGTCTCACCAAAGGGCAGCAGGGCAATGTAATTGCGAAACGCTTGCCAGATCATGGCTACCGCCAGTGACCCCAACCAGACCATGGCGAAGCGCACAATCAGGCCCTGCTCCCAGACCAGCCGGTATAGACTGCGCAGCCCCCAGGTCAGCACTATGCCAGCCGCTGCCGAGGCGCTGAATATCAGCGCCCGGGGAAACAGGTATTCCGGCGGCACGAAGATCACGTCCCGCAGGATCAGCATCAGAACCCACGCCGACCAGCCCAGAATCTGGAAGACCCAGAACGGACGGCGAGAGATCAATTGCGCCGGATTCTGACGCATCAGCTGATAGCCATCAGATTTTAACCAGCAGGTCTAAACCAACAGGTGTTAACCCCAGGGTCTTAACCATAAGAGTTGAACCAGAGTTGCGCAGCACATCAGGGCAGCAGGTCGGCAACGGCGTCACGCTCTTCCCTGAGTTCGTTGGCAGTCTTGTTCATCAGTTCCTGGCTGAAATCATTGATCTCCAGTCCCTGGACAATGGTGTATTCGCCGCCCGAGCAGGTTACCGGGAACGAGTAGATCAGGCCTTCATCAATGCCATAACTGCCGTCACTGTGAATACCCATGCTGACCACCTTACCGTCGGTGCCCAGCGCCCAGTCGCGCATATGCTCGATGGCGGCATTGGCCGCCGAGGCAGCACTGGAGGCCCCGCGCGCCTTGATGATGGCGGCGCCGCGCTGCTGCACGGTGGGAATAAAATCGTCCACCACCCAGCTCTGGTCCACCAGCTCGGTGGCAGCCTTGCCGTCAACCTTGCAGTGGTGAATGTCGGGATACTGAGTCGCCGAATGGTTTCCCCAGATGATGACCCCATCCACGTCGGTGCTGTGCTTGCCGGTCTTTGCCGCCAGCTGACTGATCGCGCGGTTATGGTCCAGGCGGGTCATGGCGGTGAACTGGCCGGGCTGCAGATCCGGCGCGTTGTGATAGGCAATCAGCGCGTTGGTGTTGGCCGGGTTGCCCACCACCAGCACCTTGACGTCGCGGCTTGCCACTTTATTGATGGCAGCGCCCTGGACCGAAAAGATCTGCGCGTTGGCCTCCAGCAGGTCCTTGCGTTCCATGCCGGGTCCACGCGGTCGGGCCCCTACCAACAGACAGTAATCGGCGTCTTTAAAAGCCACGTTGGGATCATCGGTCTGCACGATGTCGGCTACCAGCGGGAACGCGCAGTCCTCGATTTCCATGACGGCGCCCTTCAGCGCGTCCAGCGCCGGGGTGATTTCCAACAGCTGCAGAATGACCGGCTGGTCGGCCCCGAGCATCTCACCGGCGGCAATCCGGAACAGGAGCGAATAGCTGATTTGACCGGCAGCCCCGGTGATGGCAACGCGAACAGGTGCTTTCATGATGGTGTAAGTCCTTGACTGACTGATAGTAAATTGAAATTAACGGGTCTTGGGTTTGCGAATTCTGGGGCGCGAAGTATAGCAGAATCTGCCCGCAGATCGCAGGCCCAGCCCCCGATCCGCCCGCCCGGCGCCGCTGGCTGCGCGATCTAGCCCGCGTCTGCCTGCCCCGGATGGAGAAACATCGCATCGCCGTAACTGAAAAAGCGATATCTGTTGTCTATGGCTTCCTGGTAGGCGTCAAGTAGCATTTTTTTACTGCAGAACGCGCTGACCAGCATCAGCAGGGTGGATTCCGGCAGATGAAAATTGGTGATCATGGCGTCCACCACCTGAAACTGATAGCCGGGATAGATAAAGATGTCGGTATCGCCCGTGAAAGGCTGCAGCTCACCGTCCACGGCCGCCGATTCCAGGCTGCGGACTGACGTTGTGCCTACCGCAATGACCCGCCCGCCGCGCTCCCGGCAGGCTTTTACCTGGGCGCATAGCCTGGCACTGACCTGAATGTATTCCTTGTGCATCTTGTGCGTAGCAATGTCGTCCACGCGTACCGGTTGAAAGGTGCCTGCCCCCACATGCAGGGTCAGAAATCCGGTCTCCACCCCTTTCGCCGCCAGTGCATCCAGCAGGTCCTGATCGAAATGCAGGCCGGCGGTCGGTGCAGCCACGGCCCCTGCCTGGCGCGCGTAGACAGTCTGATAGCGCTCGCTGTCCAGGTGTTCGTCACTGCGGCGAATGTATGGCGGTAAGGGCATATGGCCCACCTGGGAAAGAAATTCGAACAGATCCAGTTGCTCGGGAAACTTCAGCACGTAGAAGTCATCTTCCCGACCCAGCACTTCTGCGGCTACCGGTTCGACTTCTTCACCGCCATCCCCAGGAGGCAGTGGAAACAACAACCGCCCACCGGGCCGCGGCGATTTGCTGGCCCGCACCTGGGCCAGGATCTCGTTGTTGTCGCGCAGGCGCTCCAGCAGCACTTCCACCTTGCCACCGCTGCCCTTGCGGGCAAACAGGCGGGCCGGAATCACCCGGGTATCGTTGAACACCAACAGATCAGTCGGCTCGACAAGCTCAGTCAGGTCGCGAAACACGCGGTGCTGGCATTGCCCGGTGGCAGTATCCAGACACAGCAGGCGACTGTCGGAGCGCCGGTCCGCCGGATAATGAGCAATCAAATCCTCCGGCAACGAGTAGGTGAAATCGGACAGGCGTTGGGTCATGGTCAGTCGATGCTCCGGCGTGGACAATCCGCGAATAACGGCAAGGGCGCTGAAAAATGCGCAGCCTAGCGAATTCGCCCCCATTAACCAAGCATCAGCAGCTGCCTGGCGCCCGCAGGTGCCGATTGCTTAGACAAGGGCAACTGGTATAATCCGTCGCCTCAGGGTTTCCCGTCAGGGGCCTTGAGCGATCAGTCGCTGACCCGGTCCGACACTTTCAAGGGTGGCCGTGCAGGCGTCACAAGAGTTGTAAGAGTTGCAATGCCAGCGTGGTGAAATTGGTAGACACGACGGATTCAAAATCCGTTGGGGTAAAACCCGTGGCGGTTCAAGTCCGCCCGCTGGTACCAGCTCCTGACCTGATCCCGGCAACAGATGCCCGCATCTCGGCGGTAGACGACAAGGACAAACAAAATACAATCGAGAGCGCGAACGAAAGCCCGAACAAAAGCTCGAAGACAGACCACTCGAAACGCTTGTCTGCAGCGCGTCACACCGTCCCGCTGGTGCCGGGTCTGGATCTGGCTGGGGCATGGCAGCGAATTTCAGGCAGTACGGCCAGCCAGATTGAAGACTCGGGGAAAAGTGCCGATAGAGGGTCTGATGTCGAAAGTTACTAGTTACTAGTCGATCCACCCCGGTTTGAGCGCGGCAACAAGGAGCACAAAGTCCATGGGTTTTGACGAAGATCCCCAAGACGATGGCGGCGAAGACAAGAAGCCGAAGTCAAAAACATTCTTTGGCCTCGAGCTGAGTGACGGCGTGGTCTATACCGTCGTAATCATACTGACGCTGATTTTTATCCGTCAGGTATCCGTCGTTATTCAGGCGCTGAACTAGCTCCCGACCGCCCGATTCTTCCAGCATCCCGGTGGCCCGCCACGGCCAGTCAGTCGCGCCGCAGCCGACCGGCGGCACATAATCCAATCTCCGCACTCGCCTCTATCTTCAGACCGGGCTCGAGCCCTGGCCCGAAAAACAGGCCCCGGCCATCCCGGCCCCGAACCTGTTATCCGCTGCCCCGGCATGCTAAATTACGCGCCGCATTTCGCGGCGCTCCGGCTCGCGCTGGCTGGTTCAGCATCCAGGTTCGCTGAACCCGCACGGACAATTCCAGCAGAACTGCAGCGCGATCCCCGCAGCCTGGCCGAACAATTAACAGCCAAACAACAGGTAACAGCATGACAGATTACAAAATTGCACTTCTCGACGGCGATGGTATTGGCCCCGAATTGATGGCCGAGGCGATCAAGGTGTTGCACGTGGTCGAGCAGCGCAACGACGTGAATTTTGAATTGCTGCCCGCCGCTTTCGGTGCCAGCGCCTATTTCTCGCACGGCAAATCGTTTCCGGAAGAAACCCAGCAGATCTGCGATCAGGCTGATGCCATCGTTAAAGGCCCGATTGGCCTGAGTCATGAAGAATCACAGAAAATTCCGGTGGATGAGCAACCGGAACGCGGTGCCCTGCTGCCGCTGCGCCGTCGTTATGACACCTTTGCCAATTTTCGCCCGGTATCGCTGCCCAAGGGCCTGGCGCACTTTTCCCCGCTCAAGCCGGAAATTATCGGTGACGGCATTGATTTCATCATCATCCGTGAACTGGTGGGCGGGCTGTATTTCGGGCACAAGGAAACCGGTACCACCGCCGACGGCAAACGCTTCGTCAAGGAGACCCTCGAGTACGATGAAGACCAGATCGAGCGCATCGCCCGGGTGGCCTTCGAGACTGCGGCCAAGCGCAAGAAAGTGCTGCACAACATCCACAAAAGCAACGTGCTGAAATCCAGCGTGCTGTGGAACGAAGTCATGATGGAAGTAGGCAAGGATTTTCCCGAGGTTGAGATCAAGCACATCCTGGTGGACGCGGCTGCCACCTACCTGTGTCTGAACCCGGGCCAGTTTGACGTGATGGTGATGGAGAACATGTTCGGTGACATTCTCTCCGACCAGGGTGGCGGCATACTTGGCTCTCTCGGCCTGATGCCTTCCGCCTGTCTCGGACCGGAAAAAGCCTACTACGAACCCTCCCATGGCTCGGCGCCGGATATTGCCGGCCAGGGCATTGCCAATCCCTATTCCATGATCGGCTCGGTGGCAATGATGCTGGAAATGAGCTTCGGGCTGGATGACGAGGCGCGTAATGTCTGGCACGCCATGCAAAGCGTGTTTGCTGACGGCTACTCCACCCCTGATCTGTCACGACCCGGCGCGCAAGTGAACCTGATCAGCACCGCCGATTTTGGCGACCGCGTGGTCAAGGCACTCCAGGAAAGCTAGGGTGCCGGCATCCGGCGTCGGGCATCAGGCCTGGAGCCGGATATTGATCATCCGCATGGTGGCCTTGACGGCCGCCAGAACCTGGTTGGCATCCACCCCGCGCGTCTTGAATTCCCGCTCCTCACCGGCCCAGGTGATGATGCATTCGGTCAGCGCGCTGGTCTGGCCGCCGCGCGGGATATGGACCTCGTAGTCCAGAAGCGCCGGCATGGTGACTTTCTTTTTCTTCAGGATCCGGGCAATGGCGTCCATAAACGCATCGAATCCGCCGTTGCCGGAACCCGAACCCTGGTACTCCTTGCCCTGGATATCAACCCGAATGCTGGCGGTGCTGTCCACATTAAATCCAGTATTGATATAGCAGTTGAGCATGGTGATGTGATGAAACTCACGGCTCTCCATCACGTCGGCAATGATAAACGGCAGGTCTTCGGAGGTGATGACGTGTTTGGAATCTCCCAGCTTAACAATCCGTTCCAGTACCTTGGCCTGGTCCTCGCTGGACAGGCTGATCCCCATCTCATCAAGATTGTTCTTCAATGACGCCTTACCGCTCATTTTGCCCAGCGCGTAGGTGTGCTTGCGGTTAAAGCGCTCCGGACTGAGCCGGGTTTTGTAGAGATCCCCTTTCAGGTCGCCGTCGGCGTGTATGCCAGCAGTCTGGGTAAACACATCGGCGCCAACGATTGGCGCATTGGCAGCGATCCACTTGCCGGAAAAGTTCTCCACCATGCGACTTACCATGGCGATCCGGGTCTCATCGATGGACAGTTGCACTCCGAGGATATCGCGCAGCGCCACCGCCACTTCCGCCAGCGAGGCGTTGCCGGCCCGTTCACCAAGACAGTTCATGGTGCAGTGCACGTTGTTGATGCCGGCCTCGACCGCTGCCAGCACGTTGGCAGTCGCCAGCCCATAGTCATTGTGCGGATGAAAGTCGAACTCAATCTCGGGAAAAGATTCACGCATATCGGTCAGCGACGTACGTACTTCCGCCGGTGACAGCATGCCGAGAGTATCCGGCAGCAGATAGTGACCGATACCCAGGTGCCGGGTCGCTTCAATCAGGCCAAACACATAATCCTTGCTGTCGCGATAGCCGTTGGACCAGTCCTCGAGATACATATTGACGCGCAGGCCCTGCTCCTGGGCGTACTCAACCGTACGGGCAATATCTTCGGCATGGGCTTGCAGGGTCTTGCCTAGCTGCTGCCGACAATGCTTCTCACTGCCCTTGGCCAACAGGTTGATGACCCGGCAGCCAGCGCTGTTAATCCAGTCCACACTGCGCCGGTAGTCCACAAAACCCAGTACTTCGACCCGATCCGCCAGGTCATGTTCTGCCGCCCAGGCAGTAATCTGCGCCACCGCCTGCTTCTCGCCCTCGGATACACAGGCCGAAGCCACCTCAATGCGATCCACGTGCAATGATTGCAGCAGCGCGCGGGCAATATTCATTTTCTCATTGGCTGAAAATGAAACACCCTGGGTTTGTTCACCATCACGCAGCGTGGTATCCATTAGCTGCACGTGGCGCGTTTGCGCATTCGTGGTCATGGCGCGTTCCTGACTAAAATTTTCATCGGGTTGTTCGGACCGGCAAGCGTACGGGCCGGAAATTAATTCGCGCCGCTCAGCGGCTGGCCTGGTCCAGCCCATCCATTGCTGGCGTACCTGCCCGGCGTGCGGCTTGTTCGCGAAGGCCACGGAGTCTATCAAAAAGCACTGTGCAGGCGAAGCCGCGGGCTTCCCGGATGCAGGGTAAGTCGCAGAGGTGGATGCCAACAACAGGTATCGAGCAGGCCGGTGCCAATCGGCAACCGAATTCACCGCTGCTCCGGTCCGGCTTACATCCGCGTCCCGGGCAGTATACACTCCCGGCCCCGACGCCTGCCTGCCGTAACTTGTTACCATGGCGGTGTGCACCGCCGCTGCCCGCGGGCAGTCTGGGCAATGGGTACACCGCCAGGCAGCGACGCAACAACTGAAGAACCGGTAAACTGAAGAACTGAAAGAACCGAAGGCATCGAAACAATGCGACAGCGCCGAAGAACCCACCGCCATGGCTGACCACGAACAACCCGACAGTAGCACCCACAACGCCAGCAGCAATGCCTCCGGCAGTAATCCCAGCGCCAGCCTCGGCCGCCGCCTGGCGGCCATGCTTTATGATGGCTTTCTGGTGGTGGCGATCTGGTTCCTGCTGGGCTTTTTACTGCAGATTATTTTCGGCAGTACCGGTAACGAGATGGTGGACGGCGAGGTGCAAACCGATCCGCTGCGCAGCGCCATCCTGTTCTTCCTGATGATGCTCAGTGCCTGGGGATTTTACGCCTGGTTCTGGACCCGCAGCGGGCAAACCCTGGGGATGATTGCCTGGCGAATCCGCGCCGAGTCACGCCACGGCGGGCTGCTATCCGGCCGGCAAACAATTCAGCGCTGGCTGCTGGCCTGGCCGGCAATGTTCGTGTTCGGACTCGGTTACCTGTGGCTGTTTATTGATGCCAACGGTGATGCCCTTCACGACCGCCTGTCCGGTACCCGGGTCGTGCTGCTGCCAAAGTCACATCGGCCTTTTCAGTAGCAGAACCCGTCAGCAGCAGAACCCGATCAGTAACAGCACCCGACTGCCATCCGGGAATTACCCAAAGCGGGTGGAAACAGCCGCCAGCCGCGACGGAGGCCTGCCGATTCAGCGCGCGAAGTAAAACAACACCAGCGACAACAGGACTATGGTGCCAGCCGCCAGCAGGCGGGTGCGGCGTTTTTGATTGCGCTGCCGGAGTACGACCGCCAGTGCATCTTCGGCGTTGTCGCGGGCGATGCCGCTGTCTTCCAGCTTGCTGATGATCTGCTGTTCGCTCATGCCGGTGCGCAGATCCATCTCGATGGCGGCAAAAATCTCGGTGATTGAGCGCTTCCCGGCAACCGGGGTGGCAGCAGCGGTCGGGCTTTCAGTTGCCACAGGCGCCGACTGGTCCGGGTTTGAATCCCGGGCGGTGCTGGTTGGCGCGGGGGCGGGCTCAGCCTCGGGCGCGTCCATGCCCGGCAGATACCCGTCGTTGTCCTCCAGCACGCCACGCAGGCCATGCCCCTGGATCAGCGCGGTAATGGCTTTGCCCGTGTCTGAGGTGTCAGCGCTGAAAAAATCCGCTTTTTCCAGAAAATCCACGCGCTGACCGGCGTCCTTGTGGGCCGCAGCGCGATCCTTGTATTTACCCTTGAGCACCAGATAGTCACACAGCTGATCCAGGGCCTGCTGCTCCTGCCCGGCTTCGGAAAAATCCGACAGATAGTTAATTGCGGTAGTCATGGCGCCAATCTAGCAACTGGCGAGGGCTGTGAAAAGGCGGGTCGCGCTCAAGGGTTCGGTTTAAAACACCGCTGCCCAGTCTGCCAGGCCAGGGAACCTCTGATTAATTCTACCGATGCTCTGGCCTCCAGACGAGATCACTGGCGAGGCGCCTTGCCGCCGGCATGCGTCGGCCTGTCAAGGCGAGGCAACGAGGCCAGTGGGCTCGTCTGGAGGCCCCTCCGGGCGGGGCCTGTCGAGCGCCACTGCGTCGTTGTCCCGCTTGGCAAGGGATTGGCCATTCCCGGCGCGTGACGCCTAGCAGTAGCGCTCGACAGACTCCCGCAGAGCACCGGTAGAATTAATCAGAGGTTCCCTACGCCTCAGCGTCCGCTCGCTTCGCGCTGGCGTGCTGATAGTAGTGCCGCCGGCAGCGACAGATTTTGCTCGTGACAGGGGTCGTTGGCGCCTCGCAGGGCAGAATCCGGCGCGCGGCTCAGCGGCATTTCCACGGTAAACGGCAGCTGGTAGCTGCCGGGATCGTAGATCGTGTAGGTATAACGCAACCGGTTATCAGCCATTAACGTGAAGCGCTCATAAATCTGCAGTTGCGCTGTGGAAACGATCGGGGCGCTGGATTGTTCGCGACGAAAGCCACTGGTGTTAATCACCAGGCTGTCGCCATCCCAGGTGGCCACCGCATCACCCCACCAGCGCGCCGGTGGCGCATGGGCGTGCTGTGGATTCAGCCTGATGATACGCAGCACTGCAAACGCCGGCTGTGAGATCACCAGGTAATCACCGGTCTGGATGATGCGGATACTGCGTTCCGCCAGGGCTGTGTCCGGCTCCGGGGCGAGCAGCGGCAATTGCGCGGGTCCCGACAGGCAGCGGCTTCGAGCGCTGAATGCCTCGGGCCCGGGCAACGCCGTGACCGGGTTTTCAGCCTCCGCCGGAGCGACCTGGGCGCGATAGGGAATCCGGCCGTCGGGCGGGGCAATCACCAGCGAGGTCCGCACCTCGCCGTCGAGTCTGGCGAATTCTGCGGCGGCATAGCCGAACCCGGCACCAGGCCGCTGCCAGGCGCGGTTTTCCAGCTCCGCCAGGTCACTGGGACGATAGCTGCGCTGTTCACCTAATTCCGGTGGGCGCTGCAGCGGAGTCAGCGCCGTGTAGGACCAGACTCCCTGCAGGTCGGGTACCGCCATTATCGGCCCGGCCGGGTTCTGGGCCAGACCAAGAGGCACAGACAACAGCCCACAGAGCAGGAATGGCAGGTATCGGAGCATGATTGGCAACCTGATTGATGACCGGGGGCGCGAGGTGTCAGCGCACCTGTCGCATGTAGTAAACACCCAGGGCGGCGACCAGTGCAATGGGGGTAAGCACCGCTAACAGGGGACTGAACCCGTAAATCAGCGATGCCGGTTCCATCATCCGCTGGACGATGGTGAACAACAGCCCCACCGCCAGCGCCACAAACACCCGAAAGCCGGTGGTGGCCTCACGTAACGGCCCGAAGATGAAGGACACGGCGAGTATCACCAGCGCCAGGGTAGACAACGGCTGTAGCAGCTTTTTCCAGAACGCCAGGTAGTAGGTGGCGCTGTCCAGGCCCTGGGTATCGAAAAACCGGGCAAGTCGATACAGCCCGCTGATGGACTGCTTGTCCGGTTCCACCAGCAGGACACTGAGCAAGGCCGGCGACAGATCTACCCGCCAGTCTTCCTGCCGATAGCTCACCGCGTCGATCCGGTCGGGACGCAGCAGTGACTGTCGAATATTGGCCAGTTGCCAGTATCCACCCTGCTCGTCTTCGCGGTATTCGGCGGATTCGGCGAAACTGGCTGACTGCAGCTGTCGGTTGGCGTCCACCCGATACCGGGTCACTCCAAACAGGGTTTCACCGCCGGGCGCGATGGCGTTGATATGGATGTATTCCTGGCCGATTCGCCGCCAGGTGCCCTGCTGCGAACCGATCGAGGCACTGCCGCTGACCTGCACGGCCCGGTTGCTGTTGGCCACCTGCTCCAGCGGCGGGGCCACATACTCACCCAGACCCAGGCCCAGGATCATCACCAGCAGCGTCGGTTGCAGCACCGCCAGCACGATGCGCCAGGCGTGCACCCCGGCCGACTGCATGACCACCAGCTCCTGGTTGGAGGCCAGCACGCCCAGACCAATCAGGGCGCCGCCCAGTGCGGCGAACGGCAGCAGCTCGTAAATGCTGGTCACCGAGGTCAGGGCCACAAACACCAGGGCGTTGACCACGGTGTAGTCGCCGCCCGTATCAGCCAGCTCTTCCAGCAACGCAAAGATGATATCCAGCGACGTAATCAGCGCAATGACGATGGCCATGCTGGCCAGCACCGTGTTGCGAATATGGCTATCCAGGTGGCGCACTAGGCTGAACTCCTGGCCGCCGGACTCTTCACCCTTAAACCCCGCGCCAACGACAGGCGCAGGCCTTCGGGGAAGCGCAGTAGATACCAGCCGATCCCGATAAACACCCCGTGCACCCACCACAGTCCGAGATACGGACTCAGGCGGCCATCGGCAATCAGATCGCGACAGAACTGCAGCGCGACAAAATACAGGGCGTAAAGCAACGCGGCAGGCAGCAGCTTGCGATAGCGTCCCTGGCGCGGATTGACTCGACTCATGGGTACGGCAATCAGGGTAATGACCGGGATCAGCAGAATAATGGACAGGCGCCACTGCAGCTCGGCGCGCCGGGCAAGCTCGGTCGCCCCCCACAACTGCGCGGTAGGTAAAGTCGATTCTTCCAGCACCGGCGCAAAGCTGGCTGGCTCGGGAAGCAGCAACAGCTGGGCGTCAAACTGACCAACCCGAAAGTTGGCGCTGCCCGGCTCGCCTTCATACTGCAGGACGTTTTCCAGGCGCATAAACCGCGAGCCGCTGGCCGGATCCGGTTGTGGGCGGGCGGATTGGGCCAGCACGATACGCGGAGTGGCTTCGGCGGTTTCGGCATTCATGGCCACGAACACCGATTCCAGCTGGCGACCTGCAGCGGTGTTGGCAATGCGCTCGGCGTAAGTCACGCGGGAGCCATCGGCAAAACGTTGAAACTGACCGGCGACAATCAGGTCGATCTCGGTCAGCTCCTGCTGGTTCTGTTTGATCTGCTCGGTATTGCGCACGCCCCAGGGCGCCAGCTGCAGGCTGAGCAGCGCCATCACCACCAGTACCACGGTACTTGCGGCCTGGGTCATGACCAGCAACCGGCGCTGGCTGAAGCCGCTGCCCAGCAGGATGACCATTTCGTTGTCAGCGTACATCCGCCCGTACGCCAGGATGATGCCGAGAAACAGTGCCAGCGGCAAAATCACCAGCAGGAAGTCCGGTAGCCGATAGAGCATCAGCAGCAACAGAATGTCGGAGGCCAGTTGCCCCGCCAGGGCATCACCCAGGTATTGGATAAAGCGACTGGTGAGCGCCACCACCAGCAACACCAGGGTTACGGCAATCATAACCTGCAGTATCTGGCGGCTCAGATAGCGAAAAATCAGCAAAGCGGTGCGGGTTCCTTGTTAACGACAGGGTTCGCGGCAGAATTTGCGACGGCGCCTTCGGGCGTTCCGAAGTGTCACAGTGTACTGAATGCGGTCCGGCTTGCCGAGGCTCGCGAACTGATCGTCTGACAGCTATCGATTCACTCTCTGCTGCGAAGAGCCGTTTGCTCAGGCTACCTGGCTCTGCTTTTCCAGCCGGTGCTCCAGTAGCTGACGGAAAGAATTGGGGGTCGGGCTGATCTGGTGCTTGTCGAAATCGAAAAACACCACGCCAATTTTGGCATTGCACACCACTGACTCCAGCGCGCTGTTGGTCACCTGCAGGCCGATGTCCAGCCCGTAGCGATTAAAGTCGCTAACGCCAACATCAATGATCAGGCAGTCGTTGGCAAAGGATTCACTGCGGTAGTCGATGGCCATGTCGGTGACCACCATCCCCAGGCCGAAGATATTCGCCTCGGTGAAACCAAGGCTGGCAAGAAACTGCAGACGTGCTTCATGAAGGAACTGCACCATGGTGACACTGTCCAGATGCCGCGCATAGTTCACATCGCTGATTCCTACCCGGCGCTCCATACTGAACAGAAATTGCTCGGGGCTGGTCACTTTAACTCGGGACATGACTTCTCTACCTCCAATCTGGAATTCCATTTTCTGTGGCGTCTCGTGGCGATCTCCCGCACTGCCTGTGCTGTGGTGTTGCTTTGATTTTACTGTAGCACCCACCATTGGGCCCGCCATCCGGCGAGATCAGCTGCTGACCAATGCCACCCGTCAGCCAGCTTGCCGGATTCACTATCAGTTCTGACAGCAACTCGTTGCCGAGGTTCACCGCCGCACGCCGCAAAGTGCTGTCCCAGCGGACGCTTTGTTCAGGGCTTGGTCTCGGGACCCTGCCGGCACGCTGCTGCCTTGCTTAAGCTACTGAATAACCGTAGGATTATCGCTCACCCAGAGACCGCTCCCGCCGCCGGTCGGCGGTCGGCGGTTCGGTACGGTTTATCAGGCAGCCCAGGCCAACATGGCATGGCGGCTTGCAGAGACCTAACCAGTACACAGGAGAATACACCCACTCATGCGTTACACCATCAAAGCAGGATCTATTGCCAATCTCGCTACCGACTGTCTGATTGTCGCGGTTTGGAACAAGGGCGCGCTCAGCGACGAGGCGAAGGAACTTGACCAGGCGGCTAACAAAGCGGTCAGTAAAATGATCAAGTCTGGTGATTTCTCCGGCAAGCTCGGTGAAACGCAGTTCCTCTATGATGTGGACAACATCAAGGCGTCCCGGATTCTGCTGGTGGGTGGCGGACTGAAATCCAAGTTCCAGGCCAAACCGGCCCTCCGCCTGCTGAAAGCCGCAACCCGCGCACTCTGCAAATCCCAGGCTGGCAGCGCGCATTTCGCACTGGGCTCAATTGAGGTTAAGGATCGCGACGCCTACTGGCTTGCTCGCCAGGTCGCGCAGGCCTGTGAAGATTCCAGTTATCGCTACACCGTCACCAAGAGCAAGAAAGGCAAACCGGTGGCCCTGAAAGCGGTGTCCCTGACGCCGGCTAATGGCGCACGCCGCAAGCGACTGCAGGAGATGCTCAAGGCCGGACAGGCCATCGGTAGCGGCATCAACACCGCCAAGGAACTGGGAGATCTGCCCGGCAACATCTGCACGCCAAGCTATCTTGCCGAGCAGGCGCGGGAACTGGCCAACAAGCAAAAATCCATCACCACCCAGGTGCTTACCGAGAAGCAAATGGCGCGCCTCGGCATGGGATCCTTTTTATCGGTGTCTGCCGGATCGGCCGAAGAAGGCAAGCTGATCATCATGCAGTACAAGGGCGGTGCGGCCAAAGACAAGCCCTATGCCCTGGTTGGCAAGGGCATTACCTTTGACACCGGCGGCATCAGCCTGAAGCCGGGCCTGGGTATGGACGAAATGAAGTACGACATGGGGGGCGCCGCCTCGGTGTTCGGGGTGATGACTGCCCTGGCCGAGATGAAGCTACCGATCAACGTGGTGGGCATGGTTGCCGCCGCAGAAAATATGCCCAGCGGCAAAGCCACCAAACCCGGTGATATCGTCACCAGTATGGCCGGCAAGACCATCGAAATTCTCAACACCGACGCCGAAGGCCGCCTGGTGTTGTGTGATGCCCTGACCTACGTGGAGCGCTTCGAGCCCAAGACGGTTATCGATATCGCCACCCTGACCGGCGCCGCCGTTGCCACCTTCGGTTCGGTGGTCACCGCAATGCTGGCCAACGACCAACCGCTGGCGGATTCCCTGCTGGAGTGCGGTGATTATGCGGGCGATCCGGCCTGGCAATTGCCGCTGCTGGAGGATTACCAGAAGCAACTGCACAGTAATTTTGCCGACCTGGCCAATATCGGTGGCCCCCGGGCTGGCACCATTACCGCCGCCTGCTTCCTGTCCCGATTTATGGAGAAGCAGCGCTGGGCCCACCTGGACATCGCCGGTAGCGCCTGGAACCAGGGCGCTGAAAAAGGTGCCACCGGCCGCCCAGTGGCCATGCTGCTGGAATACCTGAGCCGACAGACCTGAGGCCATGCCCCAGGTCAGTTTTTATCGCCTCAGCGACCCGGATCCTGACAGCCGGCTGCAGTTCGCCTGCCGGCTGACGGAAAAGGCCCGTTCGCTGGGCCACCGGGTATTCATTCAGGTTCAGTCCGACGCCCAGGCCCGACAACTCAGCCAGCTGCTGTGGCAATATCGGCCGGGGGGATTCCTGCCCCATACCCTGCTGGCAGACAGCGATCCCGCAGAACCCGTTGCCGTGGGCACCAGCGATCACATTGGCCAGCACGATGACGTGCTGGTCAACCTGGCAGCGGAACCCTGTGCCGGGCATCAACGCTTCAAGCGTATCAATGAAATCCTCTGCGCCGACGACTCTATCCTGGCAACGGGCCGCGATCGCTATCGTTTCTACCAGGCCCAGGGCTATCAGCCGGAAACCCACAAGCTGTAGCCACAGCCTGGCAAATCCTGGCACCGCGTGGGAACGGCAACAGCCCCGCGCATCATGTATACTTGCGCCTTTTTCAATCGCGGCAGCAGCGGGCAGTAATGGACAAGACCTACCAACCACAGCAACTGGAAGATCACTGGTACAAGACCTGGGAAGAACGGGGCTATTTTACGCCCCAGGGTGATGGCGATCCCTACTGCATCGTCATTCCGCCGCCCAATGTCACCGGTCGCCTGCACATGGGCCATGGTTTCCAGCACGCTATCATGGATGCCCTGATTCGCTACCACCGCATGCAGGGCCGCGCCGCCCTGTGGCAGGTGGGCACAGACCATGCCGGTATCGCCACGCAGATGGTGGTAGAGCGGCAATTGAATGCTGCCGGCACATCACGCATCGAAACCGGCCGCGACGCATTCGTCGACAAAGTCTGGGAGTGGAAAGAGGAATCCGGAGGCATTATTACCCAACAGCTGCGCCGCCTGGGTTCGTCTCTGGATTGGTCGCGCGAGCGTTTCACCATGGACGAGCAGTTGTCCGAGGTGGTCGAAAAAGTATTTATCCAGCTGTTCGATGAGGGCCTGATCTACCGCGGGAATCGGCTGGTGAACTGGGACCCCCAGCTGCACACGGCGATTTCCGATTTGGAAGTGGTTGCCGAGGAGGAGAACGGTCACCTCTGGCACTTTCGCTATCCACTGGCCGACGGCGCCACAACCGCTAATGGCGACACCCACATCGTCATCGCCACCACCCGTCCCGAGACCCTGCTGGGGGATACTGCCGTCGCGGTTCATCCAGAAGACGAACGTTATACCGACCTGATCGGCAAGTTTGTTGACCTGCCCCTTTGCAACAGACGCATTCCCATTATCGCCGATGATTACGTGGACCCGGAATTTGGTACCGGCTGCGTGAAGATCACCCCGGCCCATGATTTTAATGACTATGAAATGGGCCGCCGACACGACCTGGACTTCATCAATATTCTTACTGCCGATGCCGCCATCAATGACGAGGCGCCAGCGGCTTACCAGGGCATGGACCGCTTTGACGCTCGCAAACGCATCGTCGCCGATCTGGACGAGAAGGGCCTGCTGGAGAAAGTTGAGGATCATAAACTCAAGGTGCCCCGCGGTGACCGCAGCGGCGTGGTGATCGAGCCCTACCTGACCCACCAGTGGTATGTCGCCATCGAATCCCTGGCCGCGCCGGCAATCAAGGCAGTGGAAGACGGCGACATCGAGTTTGTCCCGAAGAACTGGGAAAACACCTACTTCGCCTGGATGCGCAATATCCAGGACTGGTGTATCAGCCGGCAACTGTGGTGGGGACACCGCATCCCGGCCTGGTACGATGAGGAAGGCAAGGTCTACGTGGGCAGTAGCGAGGCGCAGGTACGCAGCAAATACAATTTGCCAGCTGACCTGACCCTGACCCAGGACCCGGACGTGCTGGATACCTGGTTTTCCTCCGCGCTATGGACCTTTTCAACCCTGGGCTGGCCGGATGATCGCGAATTTTTTGAGCGATTCCACCCAACCGATGTCCTGGTAACAGGTTTCGATATTATCTTCTTCTGGGTGGCGCGAATGATCATGATGACCCTGAAATTCACCGGCGAGATTCCGTTCAAAAAGGTGTACATCACCGGCCTGGTACGCGATGAGCATGGCCAGAAGATGTCCAAGTCAAAAGGAAATATACTTGACCCGATTGATTTGATCGATGGCATCTCGCTGAATGAGCTGGTGTTGAAGCGCACCGCCGATATGATGCAGCCACAGATCGCCAAACAGATCGAAAAGCATACCCGCGACTCATTCCCGGCAGGCATTCCCGGCTACGGTACCGACGCGCTGCGTTACACATTCTATTCCCTGGCTTCTACAGGTCGCGACATCAAGTTCGACATCGGCCGCATGGAAGGCTTCCGGAACTTCTGCAACAAGATCTGGAACGCGGCGCGCTATGTGATGATGAACGTCGAAGACAAGCCGGTAGCCCCGGATCTCGATCCGGCACAGCTTTCTATCGCGGATCGCTGGATCATGAGCCAGTTCGAACATACCGCCAGTACCGTCGAACAGGCCATGGCCGACTTCCGCTTTGACCTGGTTTCCCAGACCCTGCATGAATTCATCTGGAATGAATACTGCGACTGGTATGTGGAACTGTCCAAACCCATTCTGTGGGACGAGGATGCCAATCCGGAAGCTGCGCAGACTACGCGCCGGGTGTTGCTCACCGTGCTGGAAAAGAGCCTGCGCCTGCTGCATCCGTTTATGCCTTTCATCACCGAGGAAATCTGGCAGAAAGTCGCCCCGCTGCTGGACGAGAAAGGCGACAGCATTATGCTCGCTGCCTATCCACGCTTCGATGCCGATTTGGTCGACACAGAAGCCGAGGAACACATCCACTGGCTGCGCGGCATTATCATCGCGATTCGCAATATTCGCGGTGAAATGGATATCTCCCCGGCGAAGGCCATTCCGGTATTGCTGCGTCGTGGCAGTGCCGATGACCAGGCGCGACTGGAAGCCTACCGCCCTTACCTGCAAAAGCTCGCCAAGCTGGAATCAATAGACTGGCTGGAAGCCGACCAGGACGCGCCTGCGTCCGCCACCGGTCTACACGCCGGCCTGGAAATTCTGGTACCCCTGGCCGGACTTATCGACGTCACCGCGGAGCGTACGCGCCTGGATAAGGAAATCAGCAAACTGCAAGGCATATTGAAACAGGTGGAAGGCAAGCTTGGTAACAACCGGTTCGTGGAAAATGCGCCGGCGGATGTGGTGCAGAAAGAGCGTGACAAACAGCAGGAAATGACTGCCTCCATAGCCGCGCTCAAGGACAAGCTGGAACAGCTCAAGAACGTGGAATAGTGGTTACCGGGAATCCCGGTAAACAAACCAGCTTTTCAGACAGAGAGATAAGGGGTTCAAGCAAGCCGTTCTTGTGGAACGACCCACCCAAACCCCTCGGGGGGATGGGTTCAGACTGGCTTATGACTTGGCTTTGTATTCACGCAGTTCACGGTTGAACTTGTCGGCCACGTCTTCCATGTCGGCTACCATGCGGTCTTTCAAAGTAGAACCACGGGCACATTCCAGATAGGCCTCCGCTGCTTCCAGATAGGCTTCAACTGCTTTTTTGGCATCCAGCATATCGGAACCAGAAGCGCCCTCACCGTTGGGTATAGCCGGGGCCTCGGGCTTGTCACAAGCGAATGTGGCACTGCTGAATGCCATTCCAACCAATAAACCAAAAGCTACCGTCAGTTTTTTCATAGTCGTACAACTCCTACTCTCATAAGTTAAGTGTGCTAAGCAGACACAGGACGCTCACTACCGCCCTGCTACTTCGTCATGTCGCCTGGCGTTGCCGTACTGCACCGCGACGGTCACCAGACCAACAATTCCATTTGCATCCGCGGGGATGACAAGTTCTCTAATGCCGGACCTGCCTTGTGTGCTGCCCGGCGCATAACCGGCTAACCCGGACGGTCGCTGATAGCCGACTGGCCGGTTGAGAAGAACTGCAATGAATACGACTACTTGCCTGGCAGCAGCGCTGCTCTTATCGACCATCACATTCCAATCCGTTCTTGGACGGATCCGATTTGTGAATTCCTACGGATGCCCGGATCGATATCTTTAGTGACAATGTGTGTCGTCGCCCATTCCCGCTGTTCAGCTATATCTATTGCAGGTTCCTGACGGGACTACGACAGTCGGGGAACTGCCCTTGAGGTGTTTTTCAGCGCTCGATACCAGCAAACTGTGATCGGTCTCACAAATTCGGGCGCTGTTGCAGCATGGCCCGCAGAGAGCAGGGCTTGGCGGATGTCACGGTGACGGGACAGGGAAGGGACAGTAAAGATTGCTGGAGCTTAAACGAAAGCTGCCACCAGTAAGTAAAAACGCGAGGCAACAAAAGAGAGGCGCAAACGGGAACCAGGAACAGGCAGCAGGATCAGGAAATTACCGCGTTAGCACTGCGTCAAAACCGACATCCAAAGACGGCCAGTCAAACGCTATGCCGGGTCGCGCAGTTCCCGTGGCATGGCAAAGACAATATTCTCCTCGACGCCATCCAGTTCCACCGGCTCCAGAGCCACCGCTGTCCGCAGGCTATTAACCACCTGCTGCACCAATACTTCCGGGGCCGATGCGCCGGCAGTGATGCCAATGCGCGACTTGCCATCCAGCCACTGTTCATTGATGTCGTCGACATTGTCGATCAGGTAGGACTCGCAGCCGAGCCGCTCAGCCAATTCCTTGAGGCGGTTGGAATTGGAGCTGTTGGGCGAACCCACCACTAACAGCAGGTCGCACTCCAGAGCCAGTTGCTTGACCGCATCCTGGCGGTTCTGGGTGGCGTAACAAATATCTTTCTTGCGCGGCCCCTGAATGGCGGGGAAACGTTCCCGCAGCGCATCTATCACCCGCGCCGTATCATCCATGGACAGGGTCGTCTGAGTGACATAGGACAGTTGTTCAGGATCCTCGACCTCCAGACGCTGCACGTCTTCCACCGATTCCACCAGGTATATCTTGCCGCCCTGACTGGTGTCGTACTGCCCCATGGTGCCTTCCACCTCCGGGTGGTTCTGATGGCCGATCAGTACGCACTCCTGGCCGGAACGCGAAAACTTTGCGACTTCCAGATGAACTTTGGTCACCAGTGGGCAGGTTGCATCAAACACCTTGAAACCCTTGGCGGCGGCGTCATTTTTGACTTCCTGGGACACCCCGTGGGCGCTGAATACGACAATAGATTCACGACCCGTGGCGTCATGGCGGGGTATTTCGTCAAGCTCATCAACGAAGATGGCGCCACGATCACGCAGGCTGTTGACCACGAACTTGTTGTGCACCACTTCATGGCGGACATAGACCGGCGCGCCGAAGATATCCAGGGCACGATTGACGATGTCGATGGCACGATCCACCCCGGCACAGAAACCGCGGGGATTGGCCAGGCGAATGGAGACCGGTTGATTCATAGTCTGATTGTAACGCGTCGATGGCTGCCAGCGCTAACATCGCGTGAGTCAGGCTTGATGGTCAATCCGGGCGCGACTGTTGCCGCCAGGTGCCGCTAGAGCTTGACCTGCACCGGTTGCACCGACGGCGGCAGAACCGAGACGATATGGGCCCGGAAGACGATGGCTTTGCCTGCCAGCGGGTGATTGAAGTTGACGGTAATCGTCTGCGCAGTGATTTTTTCCACTACGCCCGGCAGCTCAAAACCAGCCGGGTCACGAAACGACACCACGCTGCCTTCACTGGCTGGCATCAGTTCATCGTCAAGCAAATGGCCAAACTTATCGCGTGGAAAGTTCTGGCGATTCGCCGGGTTGATCTCCCCGAAGGCCTTTTCCGCCGGCAGGGTTTGCTCCACTTCATCACCGGCACGCATCCCCAGCAGCACTTCCTCGAAACCGGGCAGCATATTGCCGTCACCCAGGTTGAAGCTGGCTGGCTTGGCGCCAAAGTTGGAATCGATTTCCTGTCCATCGGTCAGGGTCAGGGAAAAATGCAGGCTCACCCCACTGCCAGGCTCAATCTGCGGATCGGAGTCAGTCATGACCGGCCTCAGGCGAAACGCCGCTGTTCGCCATCGGCGTCAATATTCTCAACACAGCGGGCGCACAGTCCAGGATGGGCAGACACGCTGCCAACGTCTTCCCGGTGGTGCCAACAGCGCTCACACTTGGGGTGGGATGAAGCGGAAATACTCAGGCGCAGATTATCCAACTCGGTGACAGCGGCTGAATCGGGCGCTTCTGCCAGCGGCTTGATTGAGGCGCGCGAGACGATCAGCACAAAACGCAGCTCTTCTTCCAGGCGCGACAGCGTGCCGGCCAGGGTCTCGTCGCAGTACAGGTCCACTTCGGCGCTGAGACCGGAGCCCACCTGTTTTGCCGCACGCTTGCTTTCCAGTTCCTTGTTCACCGCCGATTTCACTGCCATTACCTGCTGCCAGAATGCATCGCTGAAGGTGTCCGATTCCGCGAATAGCGCCGGCGCAGCGTCGAAGTCACTGAGAAATACCGAGGCGCTGCGCTGGCCTGGAATGTTCTGCCAGATCTCGTCGGCGGTAAAGCTGAGGATTGGTGCCGCCAGACGACTTAACATTTCCAGAATGTGATACATGGCTGTTTGGGTCGAGCGCCGCGCCAGGCTGTCGGCGCGGGTGGTGTACTGGCGATCCTTGATCACGTCGAGATAAAAACCGCCCAGTTCGATCACGCAGAAATTGTGCAGTCGCTGATAGACATTGAGAAAATTGTAGTCGTGATAGTGCTTGATCAGATCCTGCTGCAGAAGCTGACAACGACGCACGATCCAGGAGTCCAGCGCCAGCATCTGTTCGGGCGGCAAACAATCCCTTTGCGGCTCAAAACCACTGAGATTGGCGAGCATAAAGCGGCAGGTATTGCGGATCCGACGATAGGCATCGGCTACCCGTTTGAATATTTCCTCGGAGACTGTCATCTCACCGCGATAGTCGGTGGCGGCAACCCACAGCCGCAGCACATCGGCGCCGTATTGCTGGAATATCTTCGCCGGGGCAACGGTATTGCCCAGCGACTTGGACATCTTGCGCCCTTCCGCATCCACGAAAAAACCGTGAGTGAGCACCTCTTTGTAGGGCGCTGTGCCGTGCATGGCAATGGCGGTTTTCAGCGAGGACTGAAACCAGCCGCGATGCTGGTCCGAGCCTTCCAGATAAAGATCTGCCGGATACTGCAGCTCATCGCGGCGCTCAATTACCGAATAATGGGTGACACCTGAATCAAACCAGACATCCAGGGTGTCACTGACTTTTTCGTAATCCGCAGCCTCGTCACCCAGCAGCTCTTCGGCATCCAGTTCAAACCAGGCTTCGATGCCTTTCGCCTCAATGCGCTCGGCTACCTGCTCGAACAGCTCGTCGGTACGCGGGTGCAGGGCCTGGGTTTCGCGGTGCACAAACAGCGTAATGGGCACGCCCCAGGTTCGCTGCCTGGACACACACCAGTCCGGACTGCCTTTGAGCATCAGCTCAATGCGCGCCTGTCCCCAGTCGGGAATCCATTTCACATTTTTAACCGCCGCCAGGGCATCGTTCATCAAGCCCTTTTCGGACATGCTGATAAACCATTGCGGCGTAGCCCGATAAATCAGCGGCGTCTTGGTGCGCCAGCAGTGGGCATAGCTGTGGGTAATCCTGGTGTTCGCCACCAGGGCTTTGTTTGCTTCCAGGCGCGCGATGATCTTCTCGTCTACCTTGTAAACATGCTCACCGGCGAATTCGCCTGCGGCGTCGATGAACACCCCGTTTTCATCCACCAGGTTCAGGGTGCCCAGACCATACTGTCGCCCCACGTTGAAGTCATCGACACCATGATCGGGTGCCGTGTGTACCGCACCGGTACCGGCCTCGGTGGTAACATGATCGCCCAGAATGAGTGGCACATGGCGCTTTACAAAGGGGTGCTGAAGCAGCTGGTTTTCCAGACTGGCGCCCTTGGCAGTGGCGATTATCTCGTAATCGCTGCAGCCATAGCGCGCCATGATGCCCGGCACCATGTCATTGGCCAGCACCATCAGCTCCGGGGCATCCCCCAACTGACAGCGCACCAGAGCGTAGTCCAGTTCCCCGTGCAGGGTCACGGCCTGGTTGGCAGGAAGGGTCCACGGAGTAGTAGTCCAGATCACTACCGAAACCGGCAGCTCCTGAATTTCGGGCGAGGCACTGAAGGTACTGAGAAAGGTATCTTTTTCCAGCACCGGAAATCGCACGTCGATGGCGAAGGACTGCTTGTCCTGGTATTCCACCTCGGCTTCAGCCAGGGCAGACGCCCCCACCACGCTCCAGTACACCGGCTTGTAGCCTTTCACCAGGTGGCCGTTGGCAGCGATCTTGCCGAGGGCGCGCACGATATCCGCCTCGGTCTGGAAGTTCATGGTCAGGTAGGGATTGTCCCAATCGCCCAGCACCCCCAGACGGATAAACCCTTCTTTCTGGACCTCCACTTGTTTGGCTGCATAGTCACGGCAGGCTTCGCGAAACTCGGCGTGGCTGATTTTCTGGCCAGCCTTGCCTTTCTTTTTCTCCACGTTGTGCTCGATAGGCAGACCATGGCAATCCCAGCCCGGGATATAGGGCGCGTCAAAACCACTGAGCTGCCGGCTCTTGACCACGATGTCCTTGAGGGTCTTGTTAATGGCATGACCCAGGTGCAGCTCGCCATTGGCGTAGGGCGGGCCATCATGGAGAATAAACTTGGGCTTGCCGGCATTCTTGGCGCAAATCTGTTTATACAGATCCAGGTCTTGCCAGGCCTTGAGCATCTCGGGCTCCCGCTGGGCCAGATTGGCCTTCATGGGAAATTCGGTGTGCGGTAAATTCAGGGTACTTTTGTAATCACTCATTGCAATCACTCATGTCATGTTCTCTGCGGCTGTTACTGCGCCAGCACCTCGCGCACCTGGCGGACATCGGCACTCATCTGCCGCTTCAGGGCATCCAGGCCATCAAACTTCTGTTCATCGCGGATTTTCTGCCGAAAAATGACCTCGATTGTCTTGCCGTAGAGATCTTCATCGAAATCGAGAATGTGGGCTTCCAACAAGGCCTCACCGTCTTCCGACACCGTCGGCCGGTAGCCAATATTGACTGCCGCCGGTCGGTAGCGATCCGCCAGGCGGACCTCACAGGCGAACACCCCATGCAGGGGAATGCGGCGCCGATGCGGATTGATATTACAGGTCGGAAATCCCAGATCCGTGCCCAGTTGCCGACCGCGTATCACCTCGCCGGTCATTGAATAAGGACGGCCCAGCAGTTGTTCAACCAGTTGGAAGTTGCCAGCCGCCAGCTCGTCACGGATATAGGTACTGCTGATGCGCTCGCCATTGTGCTCGTAAGGCATGGTTTCCAGCACCTTGAAGCCGTGTTCCTTGCCAGCCTGCTGCAACATTGTGAAGTCACCGCGACGCTGATGACCAAAGCGAAAGTCATTGCCGATAATAAAGCAGCTCACCCCCAGTCCGTTCACCAGAATATCTTCGATGTAGCTCTCCGCGCTCAACTCACTCATCGCCTGATCAAAGTGCAGTTGATAAACATAGTCCACGCCCAGGCTCTCCAGAAGTTCCAGCTTCTCCCTGATCACCGTCAGGCGCGCCGGTGCGCTGTCACTGTCTGCGGCAAAGAACTCTTCCGGATGCGGTTCGATGAGAATCACTACGGTGGGACACTCGAGCTGCTCGGCCTGGCGCTGAAGCTGGTCGACAATTAACTGGTGGCCAAGGTGCACGCCATCAAATTTGCCGATGGTTGCAACACAGTGCTGCTCCAGTTGGGAAAACCGTTCCGTATCGTCAAAGATGATCATGATGGTGGCGGGCCGAGGATAAAAGCGCGTGATTATACGCATTTTCGCCTGGCTGTGCAGGTTACCAGCAGCTGTGGGTAAGCGCCGTCAGCCGAAGAGTCAGGCCTCGTGCTCGCTGGAATCTCCGGCGCGCGGTGGCGGCTTGCCCTGAGACCCGGGCCCAGCCCCCGAATCGAGCAGGCCTTGCCTGCCCCGTCGAATGAGAATAGTCGACATTGCCGTCAGGCAAATAATCAGAACCCCCTGACCGATCATGGCATTAACCACGGAGATGGTTTCGGGACGGGGAACAATGTTGAGCAAATTAACCAGGGTCGCTACCGCAGCGACAGCCGCCAGGATCCCGCCGAGGATTTGCAGAAATGGTATGTATTTTTTCATAGCATGGTCGCGTGGTTGGAACTTCAGGCTGAGTCCTGCAGGCGATGATGGGCAAGAAACTGCTCCAGTCCCGCAGCACCGAGAAATCGGCCCAGGGTCTTCAAGTCAGTCTTACGCGCATCAACCACGATCAGACCTTCCAGTGAGTCGTTGAATTTCGAATGTATATTGAAACATACCAGACGCCCATTCAGCGACAGGTAGTGGCGCAGCAGCACCGGCACGGCCTTGCCCGGGTCACAGCGACCAATCAGTTTGCCCAGCATCTTGACGTTGGCCAGCTCAGCCAGCATCTGCCCGGACCAGACGCGATTGGCAACCCGATGCGGGGTCAGGG
The DNA here is from genome assembly GCA_965212375.1 of uncultured Pseudohongiella sp. Classification (GTDB taxonomy): domain Bacteria; phylum Pseudomonadota; class Gammaproteobacteria; order Pseudomonadales; family Pseudohongiellaceae; genus UBA9145. The sequence goes on from OZ243108.1 coordinate 2,170,003, forward strand.
GGCGCACCAGCCCGGCATACTCATTGGCGCTGAAATTTGTGAGCATGGTGTCGGCGATGAGGGAACGAGCCAGGTCGCTGTATTCCCTGGAAATACTCACCGATCCGAATAAAGTGTGATACTTGGGACGGGTAATCAGGATCTGGCCAATACCCCGCCACAGCAAATTCAGGCAAACCGGCTGGCGCTGGTAGTCGGGATGGATGAAAGACCGGCCCATTTCAATCGCTGAACCAAGCCGGGCGATAAACGCTGCATCGTAGCGATATAAAGAGCGGGTATACAGGCCTTTGACGCCATGTCGGGCGACAATCTCGTCCACCAGGCCCACGCGGTAGGCGCCGGCAATACGTTTTTCCTGTTTATCCCACAGAAATAAATGCAGGTAGTGCGGATCAAACTGGTCGGAATCCCGCGCCAGTCCGGTGCCCTCGCCCACGGCTCGAAAAGTAATTTCCCGGGCGATGGCAATCTGTTCCATGATCGCGCCAAGCCGGTCAAAGGGCGCGCAGTACACAGCAAATTGTTCGTGTTCCACCAGCCGCACATCCGCCAGTGCGGTTATCGCCTGATCCACCTCGGCGGCGCTGGCCAGCGGATCCGGTTCATCAATACCCTGCTGCACGGGCAGCCTGCGGATCGGGTCCTTGCCAGCCAGGGCATCGGTACTGACTCGCAGGTATTCGGTGATGGCCTGGGGGCTTTGCAGCAGGCGCAGTTCCGGTGCCGGTACCGGACGCCCCAGGGTCAGTGGCAGCCTGAAGCCTTGCTTGTTAGCCAGCTGCCGCGGCAGCAGAACCGTGCGCAGACGCGGGTGAACCAGTCCGGCCGCATAAAAATAGCTGCTGTTGCGCCCCCCTACATAAACCGGCAGCGTCGTGCACTGGTAGCGCTGCACCAGTTGACCGGCAAGCCGTGCCCACTGCCGGTCCTGAATACGGCGGTGAGAATGCTCATAGGCTGACACCATACCGGCCGGGAACAGCAAGACCGCCCCGGCGTTCTTGAGGTGCGCATGAACCTGCTTGAGACCGGAGACGTTGCCGGCGGCGGCGTTGCTGGATAACACGTTAACGCCAATAAACATCGGCGCCAGTTCGGGAATCCGCCGCAGCAGTTCATTGGTCAGCACCTTGAGGTCCGGGCGGACGCGCGCCATCTCCCGGGCGATGGCCATCCCTTCCAGACCACCCAATGGATGATTGGCAACAAACAGCACCGGGCCAGTGCGGGGAAGGTCATCCAGGTAGTCGCTGTTCTGCAGGTCAATGGTGACCCCCAGGGCATCCAGGGAATAATCCAGAAAGTCGGCGGGAGCCAGACCCCGCGGTCGCTGCTCGTAAATCTCGCCCAGTCGGTCCAGGCCAAGCAGGGATTCCAACAGCGCAGCCAACGGGCGGGGACGGACAGGCAATCGACAGGGGTTAGTCATTGGGCGGATAGCTGTTGGTGAGGTGTTTTTCGTATCGCCAGGCTTGCCAGAGGGCCTTAATGCCGGGCGGCTTGTGTCCGCGCTTGCGATTGGCGCTGCCAAGTTTAAACAGGGTCCGATACTGCTGCAACAGGGTGCGCATGGCAACGCCCAACCCGGTGCGACGATCCCATATATTGATCGATTCGGAACTGGCCCCGTTAATCTCGATGATGTCGAAGTTTTCACCAGCCGTGAGGCTGTCAAGGTCCCGAAACTTGATATCCAGACGCCCATAGTAGAACTCGGGAATATCGGCAAAAATGCGATCCAGCGTGGCGGTCAGGCGCGGATCGATATACTCGGCACCATCACGAAACACGGCGCCACGACAGTGACTGGCAGAAAACACCAGCCGATAGGGTTGCCCTGCCGGAATCACTTCCTGCCAGCGGGCGGCATGGCGCTGGGCATACAGATGCTGCAGTTGTCCGGCCCGCGGATCCTGCGCCACCAACTGTGCCAGGGTGCTATTGCCGTCTCCCACCACAAACGGGGTGTACTTCAGGGTCAGGGAAGTAATCGCGCCATTCGGCGCGTCTGGATGGCGCACATAAAACACTCCGGCCTCGGCCTCGAAGTCGCTAAGCTTTTGAAACTGGATGCGGGCCGACTCGGGATAGGCCTGCAAACAGGCGCGCAGCTGCTCCCCGGTTTGCAGCAGTTTCACGCCAGCTCCGCGACAGCCAACATCGGGTTTGGCCACCAACGGCAGGGCGAGCCCGGCGCTGGCCAATAGCCGCCGCACTGCCGACAGCTGCAGCTCAATATCGTGGTCGGTCACGGTGTACACCGTCCAGGGCAGGATCCACTGCCGCCCACTTTCTCCCGCGACTGACAGTATCCGGCTTTTGGGCACACCCACCATGCCGGACAGGGGCACGGCCGGATTGGCGATTAGCGGCAGGGTAAGCGAACGATAGCGCACCGCCAGGACAAGCCACAGCAGCGCCACCGGCAGGTACATGACCCACAGTGGCCAGAACTCGAAAAAAGACGTGGCCGCACCATCCTGCTCCAACTCCGGCATTCCGGGTGGCACGTACGTGGCACCACTGGCGGTGCCATTGTGACGGGCATTGCTCACTGCGTTTTCATCCTTAAAATCCTGCCGGTTTAGCCATCCTGGAGCAGTAGACCTCTGTGGCGAGCAATTTGTTCACACCCAGTGCGCAATGAATCGCCACCACCGTGGCCGGCAAGCTCCTGACTAGGCAGCCCGCCGGACTCACTGCTACTATCAAGGCTCATATTAACGTGACCGGAACGCTCATGCTGGGGAAAATACTGCTTACGGCAGCAGTAGTTTGTATCGCCTTTTTTGTTATCAGGCAGCGCCACATAGCGGAGCATCCCCGGGTTGACTCAGCCGGTGGCAAGCAGTCGGGCAGCAAGGCGAAAACTGGCGACAAGGGTGCGGCCAGGCAGACTGTTGACAATGGGGATCCGGGCCTGGCCCGCGATCTGCGCATCGGTGCCTACCTGTTCCTGATCATGATGGTAGGCCTGGCAGGGGTCATGTATTACTTTCAATGGCAGGATGATCGCACGGTAATCACCGTGTCCCTGTTTCGGGACGGCGCCCAGGAACCAGTGACCTATGAGGTATACAAATACCAGCTGGGGGAGCGCAGTTTCACTACCGTGGATGGCGTCGCCGTTACTGTGGCGGCCAGTGAGCGCATGGAAATAGAGGGGCTTGGCAACTGAGTTCGAGGGTCTGTAATTACAGCTTGTTTTAGGGGGCTGTTTCGATTGTCTGCCTGACCTCCAGTGCGGACTAGCTGCAGCAGCTGGCAAAGCACCAGGTCATCAACGGGCCGATGCCGGGGTTCGGGATAGCTGGATACTGCCAGGCAACAAGGCAAGATCGGCAGCGTCAACCTGCGGAATTCTTTCTTCATCTTGCATCACGAAAACGCACAGGGTCTCCAGGCGCTGACCGGCGATGTTCATCCCCGCAAAAACCCACACCTGACTGTCGTCCTCCCGCACCCGCACGATGCGCTCCCAGGTAAGACCCGAGCCCTGCTTCCGCAGTGTCCGTTCAAACACGGTATCGGGAAACTGGTTCTGGCCATTACCTGCTGTGACCTTGTACATCAGTACCCGCACCTGTCCGGCATCGCGCTGGTTTCCTGCTTCGGAGCTGTCCTGCGTAACCAGGTCAAACAGCCCGCTGCCAAAACCAACGGCCAGGTCTTTTTCCAGAGTGATTTGTGCCTGGCTGGCGCTGCCGGCCAGGCAGCCGGTGAGGCTGCCGACCATCAGTAGTGCGGTTAATACGCGCAGTGGCTTAAATCGTCTCAGGTTCATCGATAGCCCGAATATTGCACCAGTCCTCCTACTGCGGCCGCCCCAGGGCACGCCCTCCGCGGCTTTCGCTCGGTCGAAGTGCTCGACGTACCGGTCAAGTACGCCTGCGCGCTTCTCGGTCGCTAAACCCACGGATGCCGCACCCTGGAACGCCCTCGCTACGGACGACTGGTGCAACATCCGGGCTAGCACTCCCGATCCGCTGGTGAGAATAGACCGCTAGTTGGTTTCCACCTCGAGATCCTGCAGCTGGTCAATGTCGAACCGGCGCCCCAGTGCTGCCAGGTCGTTGCCACTGATATCGCCGATGATGTTCACCAGTACTGTCTCGTAGGGCTCCGCCACCATGATAGCCAGGCCGTGAATAATCTCGGCGTTGGCCGACATGCGCACATAGATGTCGACGTGACTCTGGTCTTCCCGGACCCGGACCACCCGCTCCCAGCCCTGGACATCCAGGTCATCGGAAATGCCCTCCATGGAGTCGGACATCTCGGTCACGTTATTGTTGTCGCTTTCAAAGACATGCACCGTGACCCGCAACAGCTTGGAGATAAAATCCGCAGCCTCTTCATCCTCACTGCGAATCAGGTTCGTTACCATACTCAACAGCGGTGCCTTGAGACTTATTTCTACCGTCGGTTCGCTGGTAGTCAGGCTCATCAGGGTAGAGAAATCTACATAGCCGGGATGATTTTCAATGTCGCTCTCGGCAGCGCCGACCCGGCCTGCCAGAAGCAGCAGCAGTAGCGCGCCAATCAAAGTAGTCCGTGTATTCATGGTGTTACCTCGCATGTTGAGAACCGGTCTCATCAGTTGTATCCAGTTTTACTCCCTGCCGATGCAGCAGCAGGTTGTCGGTAAGGATGCCTATCGCGGTTTAAATGGGGTCATCGCTCAGCGGGTCATCGTTCTGGTTGCTGACTCGCTGGAATGACGCATTCAGTGATTCCTGCAGCGGAACCAGTACAAAGCGTCCGCCGATCATGGTTTCGGTGCGCTGGCTGACTTCATTCAGATAACTGATGGCAGTGTTCAAATCGCCCAGCGCCGCCAGCACATCTTCCTGGCTGTACTCTTGTTCACCGTTGTTCACCGTACTGGCAACGGCCGGTGGCAACTCACTGCCATTGTTCAATACCGGCAACAGCAGCAAGGTGATGACTACCGCAGCCGCCACCGGAGCGCCATAGCGCAGGCTGGCCGGAAGCGCCGCCAGCCAGCCCGCAAGTGGCTCCAGCCAGCCAGCACGCGCCGCATCCGGCTTGCCCGATTCCCGGCCAAGGCGGTCAATGGGCTCCAGCGCGCCGTCGGCGCAGTCAAGCAGCGGCAGATCCATGACCGTGTCGTGCAGGGTCTGGGCGAATTGCAGTTCAGCGGCGCAGACGCTGCAGCCGTGCAGGTGGCCAGCGAAAATTTTCTGTTGTTCACTGTTCAGTTCGCCATCGAGAAAACTGTCGATCTGCAGCTGCACGAAATAGCACTGCGAATCGCCGTTATCCGGGTGTTTGTTCATCTCATCCTGGCTCATGTCATTACCTGTCTACTGAAGTTCAGTGTGTTCTGTCGTTGCTGCTCGTGCCGGTTCGCCACCGGTCATTGTTCTATGCTGCGGGGCTTGGCTTGCCGGCCCCTGGCGCCGGTCGTTTCCCGTTTTTGCAGGTCACTGCCAGTCCAGGCCGAAAACAGGTCGCGTAGCGCCGGATTGTCACGCAGCTTGCGCCGCCCCCGGTGCAGGTACACCTTCACCTGGCTGTCGCTGATCTCCAGCGTCTCCTGGATTTCGGTGTAGCTGAGCCCCTGAATATCGCGCATGATGACTATGCTGCGGAACGGCTCGTCGAGACCTTTTATAGCTACCAGCAATTCTCCTTTGAAGGACTCCTGATCCAGTTCCTGGCCCGGGTCATGTCGTTGCCCCTGTAGCTCCACCTCGGCGTAATCATCCACCTTGTCATCGCCATTTTTCTGTTTGCGAACCTTGTCGATTACCGCGTTGTGTGCCACCCGCATCAACCAGGCGGACAGCTTGCTGTGATCAATCTTGCGCCAGTGCTGCCAGAGCTTGATGAACACCTCCTGGGTGACATCCTCGGCATCTTCCCGGCCACGCAGGCTGTAATGGGCATAGGAATAAACCTTTTGCCGGTACTGTTCGATGGCTTGTTGGTATTGAGGCAGCATTGATTAGTAAAGACGGTAAGGGTTGGAATAGGTTACAGCTTGCTGCGACGAAACGCAGTGAGCCGAGGGTCGGCGGCAATTAACCGTCAAATCCGCGTATTCATCTCAAGCCACTGCGGGGGCCGAGGGGGCTTGCTATACTCCGCGCCATAACAACAAGGATTGCCCGGTCACCGGGTGCCCCGAAGGTCTCCAGATCATAGCCACGCCAGCGCCACCAGCCATGCGAACATTCCTCTCAGTCAGCCTTTTGATACTCAGCCTGTGTGCCAGCCCGGCATTCGCTGGCGAGGATGCGGTAATACTGTCCGGCGGGGAGAATATCAGGGTTCTGTACTTTGAGCCCATGGAAGCGGTCTCCCCTCCCCTGGCAATCATGGTGTCCGGGGGCTACTCCAATGAATTCATGGCCCGGGCACAATTCTGGCTGGGCAAGGAACTGGTGGATCGGGGCTGGGCGGTGGCTGTGCCGATTTCTCCCGGCGGCCGGGATTTCTTCGTCGAACACGCCAGTGAATTTCCGCAGCTTATTCGGGAACTGCAGGATCTGCACGGCCTGACTCACAAGAAAACGTTGCTGGTAGGAGTTTCCAGCGGGGGCAGTGCCGCCCTGGAGATCGCCGCCGTTGAGCCGCAGAACTACATGGGCGTGGTAGCCACGCCTGGCCGAATTACCGGTGAGTCGGCCCTGGGCCACCTTGATGGCTTGCCGGTCTATCTGCGCATTGGCGAGAAAGACGATTTTCGCTGGAATCGGGAATACAAAGCCATGGTTGCGCGACTGAAGTCCGCCGGGGCATCGGTCAACTCGGCCCTGGTCCCCGGCGCGAAACATATCTTTCCAGTGAACTGGCTGGATCTTGAGCCGTGGCTGGCCACGGCTCTGCAAGGAAACCTCTGATCAGTTCTGGCGCTGATCTGGCTTCCAGACGAGATCAATAGCGCGTTTCTTCGATCCAGTAGTCGCTGACGATGCCATCTACGAATTCGATGGTCAGGGTATCAATGCGCTCTTCTTCAACATCCACGGAAAACAGCAGAAACACGCCCACTTCCGTGTCCTTTTCCGAGCGATTGCGGTATTTCCATACCTCGGTGCCGTCGGCATAGTTCAGCTTGCTCATTGGCTCACCAAAAGAGGATCGCACCCAGTCCTGATTGCTGTTGCCAATCTTCAGGCGCCCTACTTCGCCTTCATCCCAAACCGTGTGCACGGCGCGAGAATCTGAATCCACGGTCACCAGACAGCCGGTCATGATCAGCGCCATCCCTAAAATCAATGTGTACTTGAGCATTGTTGTTCCCCAAAATGATAAATGTCTGCAAACCGGTCAGCACGGTACCCACCACGCCGACCTGGGATATAAGACGCCGCCTGCCTGAAAAGGTTACAGCGTCGATCCAGACATGCTAGCTTGCGCGCCTGAATCATTCCTTAACCTGGCAAAACCCCGACTTCCACACACCCGGTACCGCGCGTAGCCCCATGACCAGTTACCTTAATCGCCTGTTCCCGGTGTGGGCCCTGCTGGCCGCGATCATCGCATTCAGCAATGCCGACTTGTTTGCCCGCCTGGAAAACCTGATCGTTCCGCTGCTGGCCGCGGTGATGTTCATGATGGGGCTGACCCTGGAGCGTGCCGATTTCCAGCGCGTCATCGCCGATCCCAGACCGGTGCTGGTTGGGGTAGCCTGCCAGTTCGTCATTATGCCACTGCTGGCGCTGACCCTGGCCACCATGCTGCAGTTGTCCACCCAACTAACGGCCGGCATGGTATTGGTAGGCAGCTGCGCCGGCGGTACCGCGTCCAATGTAATTACCTACCTGGCCCGCGGGGATGTGGCACTGTCCATCAGTATGACGCTTTCCTCGACACTGGTTGGCGTGGTGGCGACCCCGCTGCTATGCAGTTTCTATCTTTCCCAGACTGTGGCCGTGGATACCCTCGGCCTGTTGTTCAGCATCCTGCAGCTCGTCCTGCTTCCGGTACTGCTTGGTTACGCCCTCAATAGCTGGTGGCCGGCGCCCGTGAGCCGCCTGCAACCAATACTGCCTCGCGCGGCGATCCTCAGCATCCTGGTCATTATCGCCACGGTGGTTGCGCTGAATGCAGAGCGCCTGCTTGATGTTGGCCTGGTTACCGTGGTGGCAGTGATGTTGCACAACTGTCTGGGGTTGTCCGGTGGCTACTGGATGGGCAGGCTGCTGGGTTTCAATTTGCGCCAGAGCCAGACCCTGGCGATTGAGGTCGGCATGCAGAACTCCGGTCTTGGCGTGGCGCTGGCGCTGCAATTCTTTTCTGCCACGGCAGCACTGCCCGGGGCTATCTTCAGTGTCTGGCATAATATCAGCGGTTCAATATTGGCCAGCTACTGGAGCAAGAAGCGCGAATCACTGGGTTACCTGATGCATGAGGCGATGACCGACCCAACCATAAGTGATTCTGATCACACCGATCCTGACCAGAAGGTATAAAAGTGCTGCCGAAGGTTGACTTAATCATTCAGCGGCATACAATGCGCGCATCTTTTGATCAGCAGCTACCTGGCATCGCCACTGCAACGACCCAGTTCAGGGTTTGAACCAGGGCCAAACCACTAGAGCTGCTCAGTTTTTAAACAGCTATCAAGATCAGAAAACGAAACCAATGAATAGTTATTCCATTATCACCACCGCGCCGCTGACCATGACCTCCCAGGGTCATCAGCTCTGCGTGCGCGTGGAAAAGAACTGGGAGACCCGCTTGGAGTGACTTTCTTACCAAATCGCAATTAACTGAAATTGCAAAGAAAAGACCTCTAAGCCAAGCAGCCTAGAGGTCTTTTTTTTGGCCATAAATTCGTAGTAATGCTCACCATGGGGAGTGGGCAGAGGGGGCCTTGTGCTTAACAAAAAGGTACTTGTAAAAAGAGTGCCAGGAAAAATAATAGATGACGAATTAACGACAGGAAAAATGAACCGAAACATTCCGGTGATTTACGGTCTTGCCTTCTTTCACAGTTTCCTGGTGATCGTGCCGGTGATCGTACCGTTCTTCATGAGCAAAGGGCTCAGCCTGTCGGAGATTTTTTATCTACAGGCAATTTTCGCCACCACTATTGTGTTACTCGAGGCACCTTCCGGATACGTCGCCGACTTGTTCGGGCGCAAACGCGCCTTGCTTGCAGGCGCAGTGGCGCATGGCCTTGGCTATTTGCTACTGAACTTCACCGAGGATTTTTTTGGCCTGGTGATTTTCGAGATCACGGTTGGCATTGCTGCAAGCCTGTTATCCGGAGCCGACCTGGCCATTCTCTATGATACCCAGAAGGCCCTGGAGGACGACGACAACAGCGAGCACAGCAACGTCATCGCAAATCTCGGCTTCTTCAAGAGCGGTGCCGAAGCGCTGGGCGCGCTGTTAGGCGGATTTCTGGCCCTGCTGTCCTTTGACCTGATGGTTTGGGTTCAGGCTGTCGCCGCCTGGATGTGTCTGCTGCTGGCACTGCTGATCTATGAGCCACCGTATCGGCAGGGCCTTGATCCCGCGCGCCGGGTAAAGCTGCTGGATATTCTGCGACACCTGGTGATGCAGGATGCCATCCTGCGCCAAATAGTGATCGCCATTCCGCTGTATGGCCTGGCCAGCTTCCACGTCGTCTGGCTGGTGCAGCCCTACTGGCAGGATATGGGACTGTCGCTGTCGCTGTTCGGCTTGCTGTGGTTTGCCCAGAGCCTGATGGTCGCGGTTGCCAATCGCTTCGGATTCAACCTTGAGCGGCGCTTTGGCGCACCGGCAACCCTGGCGGTCATCGGTGTTTTACCGGTCGTGGGACACCTGGGCATGGCCTGGCTGCCGGGCTGGGTTGGAATTGCCGCCGGCATGCTGATCTTTGTCGGTCGTGGATTGACCCAGGTCATCCTGGTGAACGCGCTAAACCGACGGGTGCCTGGTGAGTTTCGCGCCACCGCGAACTCCTTTGTCAGCTTTTTGTTCCGACTGGCTTTTATCACCACCGGACCCTTGGTGGGCTATCTGGCCGAGTCCCACGGACTTGAAGCCACGTTGACCATGCTGGCGGCTGGTTTTGTCCTGGTGTTTGCCCTGGTCATGTGGCCGCTGATTCAACTGGTGCGCACCATCAAGCAACGCGCGCCGGCCTGACCTGTCCCTCCCCCCTCGGGGTAGTCACTCTTGCCTTTCCCTCCCCGGAGTGACTACCCCGCTTTTTAATGGTTGTTCACAGATTTCCGGGTGAGACCCATTGTTTGCTGCACAAAGCCCGGTAAATCACTGACCTCGAGCGCCGCCGCGAGGAAGCAGGATTACCGCCCCGCCGGCTCGGCGCGACCTCAGCCTGCCGATGGGCGCAACCAACAGCGCCTGGTCACAATTCCTGAAACCTCTCCTGGAACCTCGCGATGAGCCTTGTTAATCGCCGGTCAATACCTGCTGATTTTGCTTGTCCCCCGGGTCGCTGCCACGCTCAGCCATACCGGGTCCGCCGCCCCAGGATGGTGCTTTTCAGGGTGCCAAGCACAAGGGTGCCATGTTAAAGTTTGCGGGCTTTCCAGCCTTGGCGTTCCTGGCAAAAATACAACAAGACAGTAGCGCTGATCAGCTGTATCCGGACCAGGGCACGGAGAACGCCCCGGCGGCAACGCCACATCCGCGGATGAGCACCATCCCTATAGAAGCAGGAGAACGACGATGAAACTGATTACAGCAATAATCAAACCCTTCAAGGCTGACGACGTGCGTGAGGCACTGGCCGAACTGGGCGTGAACGGCATGACTATGACCGAGGTCAAGGGCTTCGGACGCCAGAAGGGCCATACCGAGCTGTATCGGGGAGCCGAATACGTGATCGATTTTCTACCCAAAGCCAAGCTGGAAATCGCCGTGTCTGATGATCTGCTCGACAAGGCCATCGAAGCCATTTGCAGTGCCGCAGGTACCGGCCAGATCGGCGACGGCAAGATATTTGTCACTGACCTGCAGCAGACAATCCGCATCCGTACCGGCGAAACCGGGGATGATGCCCTCTAGTATCCCAGCACAATCGATCCACCAGAAGTTATCCACCAGAGCCCGGCCCGAACTGTCTCACCCGGGCGCCGGCACCCCAGCTATCAGCAATAACCAATAAAAAAGCCAATAACAAAAAAGAGAACTACCGTGAAGCGAATCCCCCTGCTCGTCCTTGTCGCCCTGTGCCTGTTTCCCCTGTCCGTCACTGCCCAGGAAACTGCCATTAACCAGGCCAACACCGCCTGGATCCTCACTGCCACCGCCCTGGTGCTATTCATGACCCTGCCCGGGCTGTCCCTGTTTTACGCCGGGCTGGTGCGCAGCAAGAATGTGCTGTCGGTACTCATGCAATGTTTTGCCATCGCCGTGGTCATTTCCATTCTCTGGCTGGTGGTCGGCTACAGCATTGCCTTTGGCCCGGCCGAATCAGCCTGGTGGGGAGGCTTAAGTAAGGCTTTTTTCAGCGGCGTGGTGCTGGATTCAATGTCCGGCGATATTCCGGAAACTGTCTTTGCTTCCTTCCAGATGACCTTCGCCATCATAACCCCGGCGTTGATCGTCGGTGCCTTTGTCGAGCGCATCAGATTCTCGGCCATGCTGCTGTTCAGTGTGTTATGGACACTGCTGGTCTATTTTCCAGTGGCAAACTGGGTATGGGGCGGCGGCTGGCTGGCGCAGCGCGGTCTGATTGATTTTGCAGGTGGCATCGTGGTTCACGTTACCGCCGGTGTCGCCGCACTGATCATGGCATTGACTCTCGGACAGCGCCGTGACTTCCTCTCCGCCGCAGCGCTGCCCCACAACCTGACCATGAGCTTCACTGGCGCCGGTATGCTGTGGGTAGGCTGGTTCGGTTTTAATGCCGGCAGCGCACTGGCAGCCGACGGCGCTGCCGGAATGGCCATGTTTGTCACGCATATTTCTGCAGCCACCGGCGCATTGACGTGGATGCTGCTGGAATGGGTCAAGTTCGGCAAACCCAGTGGCCTGGGTGCTATCACCGGCATGGTGGCAGGCCTCGCTACCATCACCCCGGCATCGGGCTCGGTGGGACCGGCTGGCGCGTTAATTGTTGGCCTGTGCGGCGGTTTGGGCTGTTACTTCGCCACCACTTATCTGAAACAGGGCCTGCGCATTGATGATTCCCTGGACGTCTTCCCGGTGCACGGCGTGGGTGGCATCATCGGTACACTGCTGGCCGGTATCCTGGTGTCCGCAAACCTGGGTATCTTCAGCGGCAACGGCTATGCCGAAGGCATGACCATGGCCAGCCAGTTCCTGGTGCAGGTATTGGGGGTACTCGCCACCGGCCTGTATACCGCGGTCCTGACCTGGTTGATTATTAAACTGGTGAGCGCAGTTACCGGCACGCTACGGGTCAGCAACGACGACGAGCTGCAGGGCCTGGACATCAGTGATCACGACGAAAAAGGCTACTCCCTGTGAGCCGTTGACCGGCTGCGGGCCAGGGCGCGCCCGGCTGCCAGCCAATGGCCGCTAAAGTTAGGTTCTTCGCAGATTTCCGGGGAAGAGCAATCGGTTTGTGTACCTGGTCACTGTCGCTCAGTGACCTCGAGCGCTGCTGCGGGGCGGCAGGGTTCCCGTCCCGCCGGCTCGGCGCCCATCCTGGGTTTATACATAAGCTCCTTCACTCCGGAAAAAGCCCAGGAAAACGGTCTTTTTCCTGCGCTCAGCGCCGGCCTTAACTGGCGGGTCGGAAACCCTGCCGCCCCACATCCGCTCGTATTGTGACAGCCGGGACATCCAAGTACTCCTCGCACCTCCTATCGGAGGAAACCAAGCTAACAAAAAGCGTAACATCCATCAGCGCTAGTAGTGTCGGGCAGGGGGGGCGCCAATGGGGTTTGCGAGCATTTCCCAATGGATCAGACATGAAACCCTGTTGTTTGGTACACAGTACAAACCTGTGAAGCCCGTGGACCTTGACGCTTGCAGTCAGCGAGGGGCGGCCGGCAGTGAGGGTGTGCCGCTGCAATTAAGGACCTACGCTGAGCGGCGAAAAATGACCGTTTTCCAGGGCATTTTTCCACAGTCAAGGGACCCTGGAAGGGCGTGGTCCGCAGCGGCGCACCCTCACTGTCGGGCGGACCGTTCGGAGCCACTTTTCAATACTCGTTAAGGGGCATGAATCTGTGGGAAAGCAGTGGCAGCCGCAAGTAGGACACCCCTCCAGATGGGCACAACAAACAGTTCCTCAAACAAAGCTGGCCACAATTCCCGGTAATGCGCGAAGAACCTAAAGTTATGCCGCCATCGCTTCGTAATTGTTCCTGAACCCCCGGTTTCATAACATCTGGAATCGGGACCACTCCACTGGCAGGCGAGTTGGCAACTTCAATCGCCACAGCGATGAGTTGCGATACTCTCCGGAGGCAGGGAACTTGACGATTGCAGTGCGGGGCCTGGTGTTTGCTCTCGTGGCGATACTTTGGCTGGTCTTTCTGTTGACCACCTATGAGTGGCGCCCGATAGCGGAAGTGGAATGGGCCGATATCATCTTTGAGGCGTTTCGTTGTGTGTTCACAGTCGCCCTCATTTTTCTGGTGAATCGCTTTCAGGAAAAGTCCTTGCCCATCAAACTGATGCTGGCGGGCTTTACCCTGGTACTGATTGGCGAGATCCACGATTTTTCCGAAGAGATCTACTACCAGCCGTTTCTGGTCAGTCTGTTGTTTGAGAACATTACCTATTCGCTGGGCATTGTGCTGATAGCGGTAGGCATCTTCAAACTCAGCGACAGGCACAACCGGCTGCTGGCCAAGCTGCGGGTGGAAAAATCGATCCTGCACAAGAAAAGCACCACCGATGCCCTGACCGGGGCCTATAACCGTACCTACTTCCAGGAGTTTTCCACCCACCTTCTGCAGCACAACCGGGCCGGCATCGACTCCGGCAAGGAGCAGGTGTCGCTGGCTATTCTGGACCTGGACAAGTTCAAGGCGGTGAATGATACCCATGGCCACGACATCGGAGATGAGGTTCTGCAATGCCTTGCCAAGCTTATCCAGTCACGGCTTTCTCCTCTGGAAACCTTTATTCGACTGGGTGGCGAAGAATTTCTGCTGCTCCGTCAGGGCGACGGTAAAGCCTTGGTAAAGCTGCTTAATCGGGCACGTGAGGATTTTTCCCAGCTCTGTATTGGCTGCGACCGGGAACTGGACCTGAAATGTACGTTCAGTGCTGGCGTGACCGTAATGCGACCAAAGGAAACCCTGCGTGACGCCATGAAGCGCGCTGACTTGCGCCTCTATGAGGCCAAACAGCGGGGCCGCAATCAGGTGATAGCCGAGGGCATCCATTTCGCCACGGTCGTATCTGAACCGAAGCTGGCGGTCTAGACCCGACTCTCCGGGCTTGCCGCGCCAGCCCGCGTCACTTACTGATTGCCCAGCAGTTCATAGATACGGCGCACCGCGCGTGGATCGACACCTGGTCCGCGAATCTGCGCGTAATTACTGCTGTGGTTGGTCATGTCGATTTGACCGGCGGCCTGCTCCCAGCCTACGCCTTCCCGAAACATGGCTTCGGTTTTCGTCCACAGGTCGCGCAGATACGCCTGAAAAGTGTCAATCGGCTCCTTGCTGCGCATCACCGGGCCATGGCCTGGCAGCCAGTAATCAAAGTCCAGCCCTTTCAGTCCTTCCAGACTCGCCGGCCATTCATCCACATGACCATCGCCCATATAAGACAGACCCGGCAGCATCATGTCGCCGGTAAACACCACCCGCTCCTGGGGAAGATAAATCACCACATCACCGCCAGTATGGGCGCGACCAAAATGCAGCAGCTGAATTTCCCTGCTGCCTTGCGCTACCACCTGGAATAGCGTCATCTTTTCAGCCAGGGTGATATTGGGTGGCGTGGGCACGACTTCGCCAATGGCATTCATGTAGTCGCGCTGCACCCGGTGCCTTTCCTCCAGTTCCGCCTTGCGCTGCGGGTCGGTTTCCGCGGCGGCCTGGCGCTCCAGGCTGGCGACAGTGGCTGGCACGGGGTCTGAGAAGCTGCGAAAGGTATTTTCTTCCAGCACATTACCAAGCTCGCCGTTGAGTTTGGCCCGGGTAAACTCATGGCCAATGATTTCAACGCCTGGCGGAAACGCCTGATTGCCGTGGGCATGATCGAAATGATAGTGACTGTTGACCAGATAGCGCACTGGCTTGTCAGTAATCACCGGCAAGGACTCTAGAAGCGCCCTTGCCGCGGCGGCGGTGACATGGGAGTCGACCACCAGCGCATCAAATTCCCCGACCAGCACCATGGCATTGCTCATGGTGTACACCGCGCCGGTACCAGAAACGTGCCACACACCTGGAGTAACTTCCTCGAAGCGATGTGAGTCTGACTCCACCACGCGACCCTGGGCCGAGAGCGTTACCGGCAACACAAACAGCGCCAGGAGCAACAGCACAATAGCTGCTCGCGATAAATTGTGCGACCTGGCGGGAGTGAGCTGCAGAAAAGTTCGGCAGCAGTTTTGATAAGGGAACGAGAGGTGGGTCGGATGCAGCATGGCCGGGATTCCTGTTGTTGCTCTTGTTATTTCTAGTAATTGCCAACACTCGTCAGGCAGGTCTGCTGCACAGCGCGCCGAACCTGTAATCCAGGATCATTTATCCAAGACCTTTCATCCGGGGACACCCAGGGATACCTGAGGAAGCTCTGGTCAACGCAGCGATCAACATCGCCAGACCGTTCAGACAGTAGCCCATCACCCTACCCCTGTAAAGCAACCCTCAATACTGCGCCAAACGACAAATACCAGTGATGAGATTCACCAGTGCGATTGGTGGAATTCACTATCAAACCCAGCAAAACTTTCCACTCACATCACCAACCCATTGAAATAATTGAATATTAAATATTGGCAAAGATATTGCTCAGACAACACAAGAGAGCAAAAAGGGTTACTGACTGGCCCGTAAAAAAACAGCAATCAATCTCCCGCGGCACGGCCGCGGACCAGAGCAAGCCTCGCTTACGAGGCAGGAGAGGTAGGCCACATGGCAACGGACAATCACACCATACGCATTAGCGCGGCAGTGTTACTGGCGATGATCCTGGGCAGCTATTTGTTTGCCGAATCGGCGGACGCGTCCAGCCCCGAAAACGTATCCAGAATTAACGCCAGTGTTGATATTGATACCGGGCGGGTCGTCGGCGATGTATCGACTATCAATGGCAGGGTGCAAATCAGCCGCGCTGCCACTGCCGGTTCGGTGGAAACTATTAACGGCAGCATTCACATCGAGTCAGGGGCGAGGATCGCCAGCGCCGAAACCGTGAACGGCGCAATCCGCCTCGGGCGCGATGTGCAAGTGGCATCGGGCCTGGAAACCGTTAACGGCGGCGTGCATACCGACCCGGGCTGCCTGGTCTCAGTAAATATCAAAACCGTCAATGGCAAAATCGAACTGCGCGATACCCGGGTCGGGGGCAATCTGCGCACGGCCAACGGTGATATCGAGCTGCGGGACGGCTCGGTAGTGGCAGGCGATGTAATTATTCGTGGCAAGCGTTCCTGGCTCGACCGCTTTCTCACCATCGGGAATCACCGGCAATCAGCACTGGAGGTCGATGCCAGTTCAGCCATCCTGGGTGACATTCATCTCTATCGGGAAGTAGAACTGCGCATCAGTGACGACGCGCAGGTTGGTGACATCATCCGTCACTACTGAATGCGCTACAGCCGGACCGAGTCGCTTCCCGATCCGGCTGTGTTTTACCCGCTGCCGGTAAAAACCCTGAGGCGGCCCTACTGCTCAGCTGCCTGGTAGTGGCCCATCAGCATGCCGGTACCCAGCACGTGCCCGTCGATAGCTTCCAGCAGACCTTCCTTGTTGAGACCGGCCGGTAGATCAAGCTCACTGTCCAGCGCATAGATGCGGAAATGGTAGGCGTGCAGCTCACCATTGTTCGGGGGGCGTGGCCCGAAATAACCGGCACGGCCCAGCCCGTTCAGACCGTTGATCATGCCTGACAGTTCCGCGGCACCCATTACACTGGCTTCCTTGCTTAGATTGGCTGGCAAACCGTCCGCATCCACCGGGATGTTATAGGCTACCCAG
The DNA here is from genome assembly GCA_965212375.1 of uncultured Pseudohongiella sp. GTDB lineage: Bacteria > Pseudomonadota > Gammaproteobacteria > Pseudomonadales > Pseudohongiellaceae > UBA9145. Next base: position 2,187,075 of record OZ243108.1, read on the forward strand.
TGAACGAAAGGCGTTTCCATCATCCCCAATTCCACCACCTTCGGGTCATCCATAATCAGCGCCAGCTGCTCGGTGCCGGCGGGCAGATCAGACCAGGACAGGTCGATAGACTGGTTGGCCCCATAAGCCGAGTTTTGTTCCGGCACCATGCCATGATGGTCAAACGCCGAACTGGTGACGCTGATAGTGTCTTCCAGCTGGGCCAGCAGCTGCGTCGGCAGGGTCAGCACCAGTAGCAACACAGCCAGGGTTCTCATGAATTGAAATGTTTTGCTTGTTTGCATTGGGTTTTCTCCAGTATCTGGCCCGCAAGGACCAATTAATATTAAATCAGTGTTATCCACGTCTGGCGGATCGCCAGCCTGACCTATACCGCGTAAGGCACAAGTTCGGCTTTTTCCCGCAGCAAGTATTTCTGCACCTTGCCGGTAGAGGTCTTGTCTATGGGGCCAAATGACACTTTTTTGGGTATCTTGAAGCCAGCCAGCTGCTCCCGGCAGTAGGCTACCAGTTCTTCAGGCGTCATCTCCTGGCCGTGCTTGAGGGTCACAAATGCGCAGGGAACTTCACCCCATTTTTCGTCACTGGCGGCCACCACCGCCGCTTCGAGAATTTTCGGATGCTTGAACAGCACCGATTCCACCTCCAGTGAAGAGATGTTCTCGCCGCCGGAAATAATAATATCCTTGGAGCGATCCTTGATCTGCGCATAGCCGTCGGCATGCCAGACCGCCAGGTCACCGGAGTGGAACCAGCCTCCGGCGAAGGATTCCTGGGTGGTCTTGGGGTTCTTGAGATAGCCCTTCATCACCAGGTTGCCGCGCATGAATATCTCACCCATGGTTTTGCCGTCTTTAGGCACCGGCTCCAGTGTTTCCGGGTCAGCCACCATCATTTCATCCTGCAAGGGTGCGCGAACCCCCTGTCTGGCCAGCATTTCGGCACGATCATCGACGCTCAGGTCTTGCCACTGCGCCTGCGGCGCACACACTGTGCAGGGTCCGTAGGTTTCGGTCAGGCCATACACATGGGTCACACTGAAACCCATATTTTCCATACCGGCAATGACCGCGGCGGGAGGTGCCGCGCCAGCGGTCATGGCGTTAACCTGGTGGGCGACGCCCTGTTTCAACTCCGGCGCCGCATTGACCAGCGTATTGAGCACTACCGGCGCACCACAAAAATGAGTAACCCGATGTGTCTTGATAGCATCGAAGATAGCCTCGTCGCGGACATGGCGCAGACAGACATTGGTGCCGATCATCGCCGCCATGCTCCAGGGAAAACACCAGCCGTTACAGTGGAACATAGGCAGGGTCCACAGATACACCGGCATGCTGGTCATGTCCCAGCTCATCACCAGCGAGATGGCGTTGAGGTAGGCGCCGCGGTGGTGAAACACAACGCCTTTGGGATTGCCGGTGGTGCCGGACGTGTAATTCAGGGAAATTGCCTGCCATTCATTGCTGATCTGGAAGCACCGGTAGTCGGGGTCACCCGTGGCAAGTAACTGCTCGTAGTTCTGCTCACCGAGCAGTTCTCCACCGGTGAAACCGGGATCATCGATATCGATTACCCGGGGCTTGTTGTCCAGCATGGCCAGGGCCGCCTTGATGGTGTCGCTGTATTCCCGGTCGGTAAACAGCACTTTGGTTTCCGCGTGTTCAAGAATGAAGGCGATTGCCCTGGCGTCGAGACGCACATTCAGGGCATTCAACACGGCGCCGGTCATTGGCACCCCAAAATGGGCTTCGAAAGTTTCCGGCGTATTGGCGCCCATCACCGACACGGTGTCACCGGTGCCGATACCCAGCTTGAGCAGGGCGGAGGCCAGCAGGCAACTACGCTGGTAGGTTTCGCGCCAGGTGTAACGCTGCTCGCCATGGATAACGGCGCAGTGCTCCGGATACACCGAAGCGGCGCGTTCAATAAAACTCAGTGGCGTAAGAGGCGCGTAATTGGCCGGGTTCTGATCCAGATCCTGGGTGTAGATATTGGGCTTGGTCATGGTGCTGCTTACTACCTGTTTTTATTGTTAATGAGACTGCGCCGGAGATCTGTGCCGGAAGTGGCAAAAGGCAACAGCCGGGCGGCAGGAGGGACTACAAAAAATCCATGTCACCCGCCGTCAGCCACCATTTGCCAGCAAGCACGCTGGCGGCAGGGCCGCGATTCCAGCTGTTACAGGGTATCTCAATACCCAAATCATTCACAATCGCACCGGCGCAACGCAGCTCATCCAGATAACCCCGGGTAACCCAGAATTTCAGGGTATCTTCCTGCAGTGCCCCCTGCCCCCAGGCAGCAAGACAGCGCAGTGCCGAAGCCAGATTCTCCCGGGCGGCAATCAGATCCATCACCAACCAGTGTTCTGCCTGTTTCTTCAACACCACAACAGCCTGCGTTTCATCGTCAACCAAGCGCAGCGACTTGTACAAGCCATCCTGGCCGTAGGGATGATCACAGTAACGGTAGCGGAAATAATCGCTGTCGCGCACCCCGATAATTCCGTCAGAAAAATCAGCGGCCATCGACTTCCACAAGCGGTCTATGGTGCCAGCTTCGACTTCGGGATCCAGGGACTCAACCGTCCAGCCAGTCTCCCCGGGCGGCATTACCAGTTCCACAAACTCATCGGTTTTTTCATAGAGTCCCAGGCGCTTGGCAATATTCATGGCCTTCTGATTGGGAAAGCCAAACCCCAGCAAATGCTTGACGCTATTGCCAATTTCCCGCTCCAGGAAGGTCGCTGCTGTCCGGAAAAACAGACTGGAACGTCCGTACTGGCGCCTTCTCTCCGGCAGCACCATGACGTCACACACCTGGATTGCCGTGGCTTGCTGGCCAAAATAATGAATCCGCCGCGGCGCGCCGCCGTAGTGGGCGACAATGGGCGAGTGTGGCTGGGCCCGGGCCACGACGCATTTGCCACCGCCCAACTGATACTTCCAGTGCCACAATCGGGGATTGAATTCGACATTGAAACTGCGCTGGAACAGGTCCGCGATTTCAGCTGGCGGGAAGGAACCAATATCGGCAAATTCGGCCGCAGCGTATTCATCCTGCTGTTCTGGTAGCCAGCGCCATTCAAACAGCCGCAGCGTGCGTCGAGCGGTGCGATACTCTGCAGCAATGGCCTGCACAGCTTCATACAGCGACACCAGTTCAGGGCGATTCTTCGCGTCATCACGCAGACTGGCAAGCAGCTTGTCCAGCGTTAGCTGCGCACCGGTGGTCAGGTCATCTTCAGCCTGCAGTTCGAACCCGAGCCGCGCCGACAGGGCGCGACCCGAGGCAAGATTGGGCAGCGGAGAATAGGCAATCACCGAGTCATCCAGCAGATTCTCGCCCAGCAGCAACAACCTGCCCCCTTCTGACAAGTGAGCGCGAGCATGCTGTAGCACCTGCAGCTGATCCAGATAATTTATCGTTCCTTCCAGAACAATGCCGGCACAGTTGCCGGGAAGCTCAGCGGCGAGCAAAGGCATCATGGTAGCTGGCTGTTCAGTACCAACTGCGTTTGCCGCACGCAACAGCGGGTCGACCCAGATGCTGTTGACCCCCTGTTCGGCCAGGCGCGCGGCAAATTGCTGCAAGCTGGCACCATAGCAAACCCAGATTTCGCTGGCGGGCTGCGTTGCCAGCACCCGTTCCTCGAGCAGTTGCAGGGTGTTTTCCTGCAGGCACGCAAGCGATTCGGTCGCCTCACCGATGCCATAGCACAGCGGCGGCCCCATGGTGTCAGTCCCGCCCCCCGGCGCGGACAGTCCATGGGTATTGAGATAGCGGGCCAAACCAGCCAGATCCAGGGCGGTGTTGTTATTCGGGTCCTGCAAGCGGTATTCCTTCCGGCGTGATGGCTTGTGTTGTGGCGTGTGTAGTGGCTCGTACAGTGGTTTGGGTGCTGCCCGGGTCACAGCGTGCGCAGTGCTCTGGCCCGGGTCGCGCGGCGTTGCAATATACCCCGCACAGCGCTGATTTCCTACCCTGCCCGTGCGGGGAACGCTGCCCGCCACCCGCTGAAATCCATTGCCAGAACATCCGGTTTCCCACTGCAACTCAACTGGTAGTACGGTCCGGTTGCGGTAGAATAAGCCTATGGTTGATCAAATCCGCACTTACTCCTGGACTCGCCTGGCCGAGTACCTGTTCCCGCGCAATCTTGGCAGCGCCAGTATCGCCCGGCAGGGGCTGGAGCGGCTGCTGCTGCTGCGCACCTTCGTTACGATCGTCAGCACTGCCGGTCTGTTGTTGTTTCAAACGCTGTCGGACCTGGCGATCCCGTTTCTTTTTATCAATGTTCTGATCGCTGCGGTATTTGTCTCGGTGCTGCTCAGTTACTGGCGTTTGCAGCAATCCTGGGTTATCAGCCCGGGCGAGCTGTTTGGTCACATCCTGGTGGACGTGACCATTCTGGTGGTGTTGCTGTGGAATACCGGCGGCGTCAGTAACCCGTTAATCTCCTATCTGCTGGTACTGCTCGCGGTAACCGCCACCACCTTGCCGCGTGCCTATGCCTACTGGTTTGCTTGCGGCAGCATCCTGCTCTACACCTTTTTCCTGATTCTCGACATGCGCACCGACCACGATGCTGGTGGCGAGATGATGGATCAGAACATGATCTTCCAGCTGCACCTGGTGGGCATGTGGGTGATCTTCCTGGTGAGCGCCATTCTGATCACGGTGTTCATTACCCGCATGGCCGACGCAGTGCGGGTGCGAGAGCTGAACCTGGCAAAAGCCCGTGAGAACGAAATTCGCAACGAACAGCTGGTGGCGATCGGTACTCTCGCCGCTGGTACCGCCCATGCCCTGGGGACACCACTGTCCACCATGGCAGTGGTGCTCACCGAGCTGGACAAACTCGATGCCGAGCAGTTGAAGCAAGCCGATATCAAGGACGATATCAGCGTCTTGCGGCAGCAGGTCACCCGCTGCAAGGACTCGCTGAACCAGCTGATTCGCTACTATAACAAGGACAAACCAGCGCCCCAGGAACGCAAGCGCCTTGACGATTTCGTCGCCGATATCAAGGACTACATCACCAATATCCACCCCACTGCCAATGTGCAATTTGCCACCAGCGGCGATAACAAACTGCTGATCGCCGCCGACCTGTCGGTCAAGCACGCCATCATCAATATCATCGAAAACGGTATCAAGGCGGCGCAGTCCACGGTAGAGGTGAGCTTCGCGGTGAAACCGGGCAGCCCCGGCCAGGTAGAAATTACGATTAACGACGACGGCCCTGGCATCCCTGCCAAGGTCATGGAAAACCTGGGTGAGCCGTTTATTTCCATGCGCAAGGACAGCATGGGCCTGGGTATCTTCCTCGCCAACGCCACGGTACAGCGCCTGGGTGGAACCATCGAGATGTTCAATATGAAAGTCGGCGGCGCCATGACGCTGATCAAATTGCCACTGACGGAGGCCGCATGACAGATCACGAGGCCAGCGATGTAGCCCGGATCCTGCTGGTAGAAGATGACGAGGTGTTTGCCCGGGTGGTGGCCCGTGCCCTGGGTCAACGCGAGTACGAGGTAAGCCATGCCAGTGGTCTGCGCGCTGCCCGCGAACAAATGGAGCAGACAACTTTTGCCTATGCAATTCTCGATCTGAACCTGGGGGGCGAGACCTCGCTGAGCCTGATCGAACCATTGAAAAGTGGCAACCCGGACATTCGCATCCTGATCCTGACCGGCTACGCCAGTATTGCCACCGCCGTGGAAGCCATCAAGCTTGGCGCCGATAACTACCTGGCCAAACCGGCAGACACCGATGAAATTCTCTCGGCCTTGCTGGTGGGAGAGGCTTCGGAAAAAGCGGACAGCGCCGAGCGACACGCCGCGTCCGGCGCGCAGTCCATGGAACCAATGTCGGTACGCCGCCTGGAATGGGAACACATACAAAAGGTGCTGCAGGAGAACGACGGCAATATCTCTGCCACGGCGCGACAGTTAAAGATGCATCGGCGCACGCTACAGCGCAAACTGCAGAAGCGGCCGGTGGCCAGGTGAAACCAGGTAAGGCCAGCTAGCAAGTCAGGTCGGGGGCCGACAATCTCTCCCGTCAGCGCTGCCGCGCCATGCACACCAGCCCTACAGCAGCCAGCACCGCGCTGACGATTTCCGCAGCCAGTAGCTGCAGCATGAAGTCATTGCCCTGGCCTTCAACAAAAATACCAATGCTGCGCACCAGGGCGAGCAGCAGGTAACTCACCAAAGCCAGTACCAGACCCGCCTGGCGCCAGCGCGCCACAACCACCCCCAGCAGGGAAAAGATTCCCAGCGAACCCATCAAGCCGATGTACATGGTTTTGAGTTCCGTGTAGCCCACCGGATCCCGCAGTTCGATGGACAGATTGGCGAACCAGGTAACAGGGTCGGCAACGAACAGCCAGGCGAGCGCGCAGTAGAGCACACCGTTGATCAGCAGAAATGCGGATGGAAAGTAGCGGGTCAGCATGGTGATCAGTACGTCACCCGGGCTACCGTCGGGTCAATGGGGTTTGCGACAGATGCCGACCGCCATCCACGATCAGGGTTTCGCCGGTGACGATCTGCGGTCCGGCGATAAAATGCAGAATGGCATCAGCCACGGTGTCGGCCGTCGCGGTGACTCCCAGTGCGGCGCCACGCCGATTAGCCTGCAGCGTCTTCTCATATTTTTCATCCCCCAGCCCCTTGCGCAGCCAGTCGCCTTCGATAAAACCGGGGCACACCGCATTCATCCGCACTTTCGGCCCCAGGGCGCGGGCCAGGGACAGGGTCATGGTCACCAATGCGCCTTTCGACGCCGCGTAGGCCACACAACTGCCGATCCCGGTGACCGCAGCGGTCGAAGCCACATTGACGATTGCACCTCCGGCCTCTTGCTGCTGCATTACCCGGTTACAGGCCCGCACCATCTGGTATACACCGATGACGTTGACCCCGTAAATGCGCTGAAAATCCTCACTGTCCAAGCCTTCCAGGTCATCATGGTCGACAAATTTCGTGGTGCCGGCGTTGTTGACCAGGATATCGATCTTGCCCCATTGCGCCTGGGCCGCCTCAGCCATCGCCCGGCAAGCCGCGTCATCGGCGACATCGCCGCCAACTACCAGCGCTTCCACTCCAGCCTCGCGACATTGCCCGGCAATGGCTTCGGCGCCGTCGGCGTTGGCATTAAAATTAATCAGTACATTGCAGCCCTGGCTGGCCAGCAGCCGGGCCGTTGCCGCGCCTACACCGCTGCTGGAGCCGGTGACGATGGCGGCTTTTCCCCTCAAATCTTGCACGCTGATCTCCTTCTTGTGTCGGTCTTTCGCTATTAAGGCTGGCGCCCGGGAGGCTCGCCAGCGATACACCGCGGCTCGCAGACTACAAACCCTCAGGACGCGCCCGGATTTACTGGCTGGCAAGGTAGCACAGTTACCGGTGAGGGCCCACGCAGCGGCAAGCGCTGCACAAGCAGGCCAGACTGGCCGATAACATTGCATTGCCGGGAATTGTCGTTACAATAGGTAACACTTTTGTCATACCGGTCTGGTATAACAGCGCAGGCAGTACGTCAGACCCAGATACTCTTGGTGCCCACCGATTCCGGGACTGCCAGGACCAAGGGCGCACAATCTATTCAGGCGAATCGAACCACCCCGTCGCGACCAGCGTAGTAATGGTCCTGATGGCAGGATTCTTATTTCTGTGCTGGCACACAGCATGGTACGCACCGCAGCAAGTCGGAGGCCGCAGTGAAAAAGCAACAAATAGTCGCAGCAGTAATATTAACCGTGGTGGTCGCCTGGATGGCGATACCACGGGGTACCGAAAGTACTGCCGAGGTCCCGGAAGACTCGGCTCCCACGGTGGTAGCCACAGCGGAAAATGCCAGCGCCAGTGAAAACCCGGATGCCGTGATGGTGCGCGCCCGGCAGGTGCAGCCCGAGGCCTATATTGAACGCATTCGCGTGCGCGGCCGTACCCAGGCCCAGCGCCACGTCCAGGTTCGCGCCGAACAGGCTGGCCGTATTATCAGCGATCCGGTGCCCCGCGGCACCCGCGTGGAAGCTGGTGATTTGCTGTGTGAAATCGCAGTAGATGGTCGCGACAAGGCATTGGAAGAAGCCATCGCCCGGCAGGAAGAAGCCGAACTGGAATATCGCGCCGCGCGCGACCTGCAAAATCGCAACCTGCAGTCTGAAGTCCAGGTGGCGCAACTGCGCAGCGCAGTGGAAGGCGCCGAGACAGCGGTGGCCCGCGCCGAACTGGCTCTGGCGAACACCCGAATGCTGGCCCCGTTTGCCGGCAAAGTTGAGCAGCGCACGGTGGAAATTGGCGATCTGTTGAACGTCGGCGACATGTGCGCTTCGATTCTCGATGATGACCCCATGCTGCTGGTGGGACTGGTGCCGGAACAGAACGTCGACCGGGTCGACGTTGGCGCCAGGGTTAATGCCCAGCTGTTAAGTGGCCGTCAATTGACCGGCGAGGTCACCTTCCTGGCCAGCGCCGCCGACGAGGTATCGCGCAGCTATCGGGTCGAGGTGACTGTAGACCAGACCGACGAACCCATTCGCGAGGGCATCACCACCGAAATGCAGGTCAATGCCGCCGAGATCACTGCCCATCGAATTCCGGCATCGGCACTGACCCTCGATGACGCCGGCGAGATTGGTGTGAAATTGATTGCCGATGACAACGAGGTGTACTTCAGTAATGTGGAAATCGTCGGCGACGAAACCGATCAGATGAATCCCAGTGTCTGGGTCACAGGCCTGCAGGGCACCGTGACCCTGATTACCGTCGGTCAGGAAATTGTCTTCCCGGGCCAGGTGGTTGAAGCCGATTTTTCCTGGGCCAACAACGGATCACGCAGCAGGCGCTAACCCATGAACTCCTACATTGATTACGCCATATCCAGATCGCGAACCACACTCAGTGTCTTCGTAGCCACCATGATTACCGGCTTCGTCGCCTACCTGGCGATTCCGGTGGAGCTGAATCCGGACGTGGAAGTCCCGGTCATTGTGACCACCATTATCCACGACGGCATTTCTCCTGAAGACGCCGAGCGACTGCTGTCAAAGCCGGCGGAGCTGGAACTGAAGACCCTCGACGGCATCACCCAGATCGACTCTTTTTCCAGTGAGAACGCCGCCACTGTCATTGTCGAATTTGATATCGATTTCGATTCCAACACGGCAGTTGCCGATGTTCGCGAAGCCATGAATCGCGCCAAGGCACGCTTCCCGCAAAATACCGAAGAACCCCTGATCCAGGAAATATCGGCGGCCACCGTGCCGGTGGTACAGATCGCCATTGCCGGCGAAGGCGTGCCGCAACGCACCCTGCTGCGCATCGCCGAGGATCTGCAGCGCGAAATCGAGATCCTGCCCGCGGTTCTGGAAGCCAACATGGTGGGCAACCGCGAAGAACTGCTGGAGGCGGTCGTTGATCCCGCCAAGCTCGAAACCTACGGCATTTCCAACAGCGCCATCGTGCAAACTGTTACCAGCAACAACCGCCTCATTCCAGCCGGCCAGGTGAACACCGGCCAGGGCAGCTTTCCGGTAAAGGTGCCAGGTCTGATTGAAACCGCCGACGATCTCTATAACCTGCCGCTGGCATCCACAAACCTGGGTGTGCTGACGGTATCCGATCTCGCTGAAGTGCGACGCACCTTTAAAGACGCCGATCGCTATTCTTACGCCAACGGCGAGCCAGCCATCTCCCTGAACGTCATGAAGCGCAAGGGAGCAAACCTGGTGGAAACCATGGAGCAGGTAGACCAGGTGGTGTCAGCCATGCGACCGGGTCTGCCACCGGCTGTCAACGTTTCCTACATCAACAATACCGCGCCGCTGGTTATTGAGCAGAACATGGGCCTGCAGGGCAATATGGCCACTGCCATGGTGCTGGTATTGATCGTGGTTATCGCGTCGGTGGGCGTACGCTCCGGGCTGCTGGTAACCATGGCGGTACCGTTTTCGTTCTTCTTTGCTTTTATTGTTATTTCCCTGCTGGGCTTCACCTATAACTTCATGGTGATCTTTGGCTTGCTGCTTGGGCTGGGGATGCTGATCGACGGCGCCATCGTCATGGTGGAATACGCCGACCGCAAGATGGCGGAAGGCATGGATAGCCAGGCAGCTTACCGTGATGCGGTCAAGCGCATGTTCTGGCCAATTACCGCGTCCACCGCCACCACTCTGGCAGCGTTCTTGCCGATCATGTTCTGGCCCGGGGTCGCCGGCCAGTTCATGAGCTACCTGCCGATCACCGTATTCGCGGTACTGGTGGGCTCGTTGTTCTATGCTCTGCTGTTTGCGCCCACCATTGGCGCCCTGCTGGGTCGTTCCGGTGGCGCCGCACAAGCCAATCTCGGCGACCTGGAAGACAAGGATCCGCGGGAGATGGGCGGCATCACTGGATTGTACGCACGGGTGTTGAACTTCGCTGTGCGCATGCCGATCATGGTTGCAGTACTCAGCTTCGCCGTGTTGGTAACCATCGTGGCCGCCTACGCCCGCTTTGGTAAGGGCGTAGAATTTTTTACCTCGGTAGAACCCAATCAGACCCAGGTACAGGTGTTTGCCCGGGGCAACTTCTCCCCCGAAGAGCTGCTTGAGATGATGCTGGATGTACAGGACCGCATCATGGACGTCGGCTACATCAAGGGTATCGTCATGCAGTCCGGTGCTGGCCAGCAGATGGGCGGCGATCAGCAATCTGCGCCGGATCTGATCGGCTCCATCTTCATTGAGATGACCGACCGTCGTGACCGCGACATTGATGGCTTCGAAGTCGAAAACCGCTATCGCGACGCCATTACCGACATACCCGGAATCCGCGCCGAAGTCGTGACGGTGGAACAGGGTCCTCCAGTGGGCAAGGAAATCCAGCTTGAGCTTTCCGGTGAAGATCTGGACCAGTTGTTCAGCGAAGCCGAGCGGATCCGCACCTACATGGAAACCGAGATGGGCAACGACCTGATCGACATCGACGATACCGCTCCGGTACCGGGCATCGAATGGGAAGTCAGGGTCGATCGCGCGCGTGCTGCCATGCTTGGCGCCAATATGACCGAGGTGGGATCGGCGATTCAATTGCTGACCAACGGGATTTTCATGGGCGACTACCGACCCAATGACAGCGAAGAAGAAGTTGATATCCGCATCCGTTATCCGGAAGAACACCGCGGCCTGGACCAGCTCGACAGCATCCGTATTGGCACGCCCAATGGTCCGGTTCCGATCAGCACCTTTGTCACCGTGGAACCCGAACCCCAGGTCAGCAGTATCCAGCGCGTGGACGGTAATCGCGTGGTGTATGTGCGCGCCAATCCGGCCCCCGGAATTGTTGCCGATAACAAGCTGCAGGAGCTGTCTGCCTGGCTGGAAAGCAACCCGCCCCCGTCCGGCGTTTTCTATCAGTTCCGCGGCGCCAATGAAGAACAGGAGCAGTCTGCTGCATTCCTGGCCCAGGCATTCTCTCTCGCCCTGGCGCTGATGGCGATTCTTCTGGTCACCCAGTTCAACAGCTACTACCAGGCGCTGTTGATCCTGTCTTCAGTACTGTTGTCTACCGCTGGCGTCTTGCTGGGTCTGTTGACCACCGGGCAAACCTTCTCGGTAATTCTTACCGGTATCGGCATCGTCGCCCTGGCGGGAATTATTGTGAACAACAACATTGTGCTGATCGACACCTTTAACGTGTTGCGCGGCGAGCACCCGGAGTGGAGCCTGCGCGAGACTATTGTGCAGACCGGTGTGCAACGTTTGCGCCCGGTATTCCTCACCACGTTTACTACCGGTTTCGGCCTGCTACCACTGGCCATGCACGTCTCCATTGACCTGGTTGGCGCGGAAATCGAAGTGGGCGGTCCGATCACCTCGCAGTGGGTCAGTCTGGCTTCGGCGATCGTATTCGGCCTTTCCTTTGGCACCATCCTGACCCTGGTGGTCACCCCCGCCATGCTCGCGCTGCCGGACCGGCTGCGGGAGCTGCTGGCGCGAGTTCCCCGTCCGGGATCACGAGGATCAAGCAAGCCAGGGGATCCAAGCTACTCAACCTAAGGAACCTCTGATCAATGCTACCGGTGCTCTGCGGGAGTCTGTCGGGCGCTAGTGCCAGACGTCACGCGCAGGGAATGGCCACTCCCTTGCCAAGCGAGACAACGACGCAGTGGCGCCCGACAGGCCCCGCCCGGAGGGGCCTCCAGACGAGCCCACTGGCTTCGTTGCCTGGCCTGGACAGGCCGACGCATGCCGGCGGCAAGGCGCCTCGCCAGTGATCTCGTCTGGAGGCCAGCGCATCGCTAGCATTGATCAGAGGTTCCCTAAACCCGCCACAGCGCTGGCCGATTGTCAGCCGTCATTCTTTCGTGGAAGAATGGCGGCTGTCTGGCTACCGTTCTTCCCGACTTGTTGCTATCCAGCTTCCAACTCACTTTTCTGACCAACCGCCATTATGGGCCTGCTCGCCACATTCTTTTTCCTCAGTATCGCCTTTTCCTTCCTCTGCTCTATTCTGGAAGCCGTGCTGCTTAGCGTGACACCGGCATTCATCGCGGTGCAGGAGCAAGAAGGTTCGCACCTGGCACAGGACCTGGGCCGCTTCAAGTCAGACATCGACCGGCCGCTGGCGGCGATTCTTACCCTCAACACGATTGCCCACACGGTTGGCGCCATCGGCGTCGGTTCCCAGGCCAGCGTGTTGTTTGGTGCCACCACCATCGAAGTGTTTGGCGTGGCGCTGATCAGCTGGGAAGCGATGGTTGCCGCGCTCATGACGCTGTGTGTCCTGATATTCTCCGAGGTAATCCCCAAGACCCTGGGTGCCAACAACTGGGAGGCACTGACACCGTTCACTGTTGCTGCCCTTAAGGTCATGCTGTTTTGCCTGGCACCACTGGTCTGGGTCAGTCAGTACATTACCCGCCACCTGAAAAAGGATAAGGACAAACCGGTATTGAATCGTGCCGATCTGCTGGCCATGACCCGCATTGGCACCGACGCTGGTGTGATTGAGAAAGATGAAGAAAAAATTATCCAGAATCTGATGCGCTTCTCGCGCATCCTGGCAAAAGACATCATGACGCCACGTATTGTGGTGGTAGCCGCCAACGACGCATCAACCGTGCGGGAATTTCACGACAAACATCCCGACCTGCCGTTCTCACGAATACCGCTGTACCACGAGCGCAACGACAACGTTACCGGCTATATGCTCCGGGACGAGCTACTGCTGCACCTGGTGGAGGACAACGACCACATCACCCTGGCTGATATTCGCCGCGATATTTTGATAGTACCGAAAACCCTGCCAATTCCTGACCTGCTCAATGCACTGATCAGCAGAAGAGACCATCTGGCGCTGGTAGTCGATGAGTTCGGCGGCATGGAAGGCATTGTCACCATGGAGGACATCATAGAAACCTTGCTGGGCCTGGAGATCGTTGATGAGTCGGACAACGCCGAGGATATGCAGGCGCTGGCCCGCAAGAACTGGGAACTGCGGGCCCGGCGCATGGGAATTACGGTGCCCAGGGATCTGGCTGAACAAATGAATAGTACTGGCGACGCCAACACCGCAGGCAATCATCCCGACAACGTCCAGGACCAGGACCGGAATAAAGAAACGGCTACTCCCGATCAGGCCGAGAAGACAGTGGGCAACGACAAGCAAGCAGCCGATGCGACACCAGAGAAAAATACCACCCTGCAATCCTCTGAAAAAAACGATGACCAGGCTGGCAATTAATCACTTCCCCCGCAGCCGAAATCCATAGCCTGCTTTATTTGTCCCCGGGCTCCATCGCCAGCGTCGCGCAACTAGATGGGTGACATGGCGCCTTTGGATATTTTTCTGGTTCGTTGTTACATGTCTTTCACTACAAGCAAACCAATTCCGCGGGAGTTTCTCGCGCCGTAACCAGCTATTTCAAGATCAAGCGCTCGCTCGTTTTTTGCAGTAGCATTGTGACAAATTGTAATCACGTCGACCGTCCCAAACACCTATGGTAAGCTTTCCGCACTTTATCGAGGCTGTGCCACATGGACTGCGGTCATCCTCGGTAAATAGCTAAAGTCCGGAGCTTGGGGGTAATTCTTTGTTCCCCCCTTTTCTAAAGCATCGAGCGACTTCCAAGTCTCCGCTTTAGCGCCCTACTTTTAATTTGTCTTCTTTACATTCCTCTACTTTAAATTTCCCTGCCCAGATTCCCCTGATCCAGTTGCCCTGGGTTAATGTTCTCGCCTGATTCAAGCCTGTAACGAACCTGCTTCTGATAGCCTCCAGGCTGCCTGTTCGTCATTGATAGATGTCGTGTTCGTTGCGTCGCAACGCTCGCCGATCCCCTGGCCATCTATTACCCCTCTATCCGTCTATCAGTAAGGCTACAAGCTAACCGACAGGCAACCAGCGACGGCGACTCAGCCGCGCCAGGCATGCCGGCCTGGCGCAGTACTGCCAATTCAAGCTCGCCCACTTGCCTGGTCGCTCCTGATTTCTGGCCGCTGTTATCTCTGGTCCCGTCCTGAGCAACTTTCAGCTCCACACTCCCGTCTTCGAAGCGCTTCGCATCGCGCCGCTGATCATTACCAGTATGAGCGACAGGGGATAGCGGCTGAGGCGAATCAGCAGCAAAACTGTGAATTTTCAGAAGTGGGCCGCACAGACAGGTCGCGCGGTACAAGATGGACAGCGGCATCGCCAGGGAGCGATGCCGCCGGATTTTATTGCAGGTCGGCCAGTAGATTGTCGCGGCTGGATTGCGCGATCTTCTTCATCCGCTCTTTGTAGCGATTGGACAGCAGATAAAGATGCTCGCGGCTGAGCGCCAGACTCTGGTTGAGATAGTCCAGCTTGGGATGATCCTCGGTCAGGGTCTGCTCGGCGACCTCGATACGCAGCTTGAACAGGTTTGCCGCCTTGCGCAGGTGGTATTCACCACGGCCTTCAAGATTAATGTTGAACGCATTCACGTGGTACGACGATATCTTCTGCAGCCCGGATTCAAGGCGCGGATCATCGATGTCATAAAGGCGTCGATACAAATGCGCCATGTAGTCAAAGCGCTGGTCCACCGACTCCCAGTCCTGCATTTCCATCAGGCTGTAGATGATGCTTTCCACCAGGGGAATCTGCGATTCGTGAAACAGGCCATAATTGACCCGGGTGATTTGCAAAGCCTGCTCGAAGGCGTTGACCGCGGCGCGATGCTCACCATTCTCCTGCTGGCTCAGGCCCAGTTCCAGGGCTGGCTCCAGCGACAGGGTGTCATAGGGATTGTAGGTGGCGGTCTCGCCCTCAGGCAGTGAATAATCGCTCAGGGAGTTGTTGCGGAATTGCTCGCCTAGTGACGCATCGACAGCCAGGGAAGCATCCTGCGCCTGGGCAGGCAAGGTCAGCAGTGCAGCAAGGCTCAGTCCGAGAAATCGGACCCAGAGCGCGGTCTGACCGTGGTTGAGTGTGCTAGTCTGAATATGAAAACCCATAGTAGTGTGCCTCTGTTACACATTACTATCCTGCACAAGTTGTTCATATTCAAGGTTTTTTTGGTTTATTTTTACCGTAACTTGACACTAATATTACAGTCTGAAAAATAAATTCCTGTTTTATCAATGATATAGTTTTTTGTGCACAATATTGGTGCATTGTCAAAACTATGAACCAGAACACCCTGTATCGGCCCCTTCCAGCGAGTTTTTGCTCGCGCTGCCCATCATGATAAGTGGCTAAGGGCAAACCGGAACAGTGCTGGAAACGCCCTTCAACAGCAGAGATTAGCAGCGCGCCAATGCCTTGCTTGAGAGCGAATAACGGTGGGGTCTGGGCAACCCTGAGCGCGGGCAATGTGCGGGCAAACCGCGAGCGGCCTACCCTGCCAGGGCATATTTTGACTAGCGGTAGGTGCGGTTGGCGATCAACGATTCCGCCAGCAGTAGCAGCATCACCAGACCAAGAATCCACCACCACAGGCGCTGGGGCCGTTCCAGTTCTTCGATCATCTGGGCAGTCTGCACTTCCCGGGACTGAATCGGGCTGGTGTCCGGATTGATAATGCGGTCATACAGTGTCGCCGGGGCGATTCGCGACAGGTTTGCTTCCTGCGGATTGAAATTCACCGCGTAGCGAGATTCGACACCATCAAGCAGCGCGGTAATCAGGCCGGGACGTGTGGCAGTAACTATGGCGCTATCGCCACTGACTGGCACTGCCTGACCGTCACTGTCGGTGACATTCACAGACTCGGTTTCGCCGGTGGGGTCCAGATTGATTCGGTCGCCCACCTGATAGGCACGTTGCTTCAGTTCCGGCTGCACCAAATGGCGCAAGGTCTCGTGGACAAACGGCAGGAACAGTCCCTGCAGCGCCAGGTTATTCCACTCCAGATCCAGGGATGACGCAAACAACAGCACCTTACCCGCACCCACATCCCGCTCCACCAGCGCCGGATCGGTATTGTCGAATCGCATCAGCACCGATGCATCCGCTACCGGTTCCAGTGCCCAGTGCGCCTGAAAGCGTGCCGACCAGTCGCTGTCCAATGGCCTCAGAATAGGATGCCGGCGGTCAAGATCGGCAATCACCAGGTAGTCATCAAGACCGGTATCACCCTGGCCGTTGAGCGTGGCAGGCAGGATCCCGGCGAACAGCTGGTTATAGGTACTGCCATCAACCCGGTCGGCCGGTGCCAGCAACAGGCTGCCGCCACCCTGCACATAGCGACTGACAGCCGCGGCCTGGCTGCTGCTGATGTCACCCACATTGAGCAGCACGGCAACATCGTTCTGCCGCAGCGCCGCTTCGGTGAGCCCGGCCGGCTCGACAGACTGCAGCTCGAACGGTGACTGTCCAGCGCCGCTGACCGCCAGCCCAAACCAGTGACCCTCGTCATCAAACCAGTCTGCGGAGGCTTCGCCATTCACCAGCAGTACCCGAATCCGGGGTAAAACATCCACGGTAAAGTAATAGCTGTTATCGATAGCAAATTCATCGCCGCTGACCTGAACTTCGCCAACGTATGAGCCCTGGTCGGCGAAGCTGGCGCTGAACGTCACCACTTCTTCCGAGCGTTCGCTGAGATCCACGCTGGCCCGATCCACTACCTCACCGTTGAGACGCAGCGTCACTTCTCCGCGGTCCACATATTGGGTACCCGTGGAGCGAACCCGGGCCAGTATCTGTTGCTCATCGGCATCTTCCAGTAGCTGCTCCGGCGAGCGCACGTCAGACAGTACCAGGTTGCTGCTATCCGGAGTGCCCACATCGATGGGTGTAAAGGCAACGCCGGGAGCCAGTTTGAAATTATCGTCGGTGGCCTGCAGTCCGGCCTGCTGGAAATCCGAGATCAGGTAGACGGCCCGGTTATCGAAACGTGATTCCGACAATAGCTGATCCGCCAGGCGCAGATTAGGCATATAGCGCGTGGTGCCGAAGCCGGGTTCTTCCAGGTCGTTAAGCAGTGAACGCAGGGAGTCAAAATCGGTATTCAGCTCACGGACCACCTCGGCAGTCTCGGAAAAGCCGATAAAAGCCACTTCATCACCGGCGGCTCGCTCGCCCAGCACATCCAGGGCCGCTTCTCGGGCCTGCTCGAAGTTATCGTCGTAATGCATACTCATGGACAAATCGAGCATGATAACGGCCGACTGCGGATCGGCATCCACCAGCCGCGCCATGGACTGATTGAACAGCGGACGGGCAAAGGCAATCACCAGCAGCGCGATCACGGCCGAGCGCAGCAACAGCAAGAAAATTTGCTGCAGCTGCTGGAACAGCACCAGCTTTTTCGAGGTTTTCTTCAAAAACCGGATAGTGCTGAACATCAGCTTCGGCGGCTTTTCGCGGCGAATCAGGTGGATCGCCACCGGTATGGCTGCGGCCAGCAGTCCAAGCAGAAAAAGGGGTGTCAGGAATACCATTTGTTTATTTGTCTCTGGTTGTCTCTGGCCATCTCTGGTTATCTCTGATGAGCATTGATGCCCTAGAAGCTTCTGGCGCGCTTGGTCATGTAGGCAGACAAAGCCTCGTCCAGTGGTTCGGCCGTGTTCAGCAGGCAGTAATCCACGCCACTGCTTTGGCACTGCTTGCGGCAGAATTCCAGAAATTCATTGAGGTTCTCGAGATACGCTTCGCGAATCGCCGCCGGAGACGTGGTATAGGTCTCATTGTTCTCCATATCGATGAACTCCGAAGCCTCGGTAAACGGAAAGGTAAGCTCATCGGAATCCATGATCTGGAAAGTCAGTACATCATGGCCCATGGCGCGCAGATTCTGCAGCGTACCGACGATTCGCTCCTCGTCGTCCAGCATGTCGCTGATCAGGATCACCATGCTCTTCTTGGTCAGGGTCACCGCCAGGTCGGTCAACGGCTTCACCACATTGGTCTGGGTACCAGTCTCAAGAGTGGAAAGAGTCCTGAGAATACGCATCAAGTGCGGCTGCCGACATCGTGGCGGAATAAAATTGCGCACCTCATCATCAAAGGTAATAAGACCGACCGCATCGCGCTGACGATTAACGAAATAAGCCAGCGCCGAAGCCAGGGTCACGCCGTAGTTCAGTTTACTCATGCTGCCGGAGCTGTAGCTCATGGAAGCACTGGTATCCAGCAGGATCACGCAGCGCACATTGGTTTCGTCCTCGTACTGCTTGATGTACATCTTGTCGCTGCGCGCGTAGAGCTTCCAGTCCACGTGACGCATATCGTCACCGCGCTGGTACTGCCGGTAGTCGTTAAACTCCACGCTAAAACCACGGTGCGGACTCTTGTGCAGGCCAGACAGAAAACCTTCCACTACCACCCGCGCCCGGAGCTCAAGGTTGGACAGTCCGGTAAGAACCGAGGGGTCGAGAAAGTTGATTGAATCCGACATTGACGATCAGATGTCCGAGGCCGGTGCCGGAATCGCATCCAGCAACAGGCGTATCACTTCATCAGTATTTACCCGCTCAGCCTCGGCATGAAAATTCAGCAGGATTCGATGGCGCAGCACCGAAGGTGCCAGGGCGCGCACATCATTGAATGACACGTTGAAACGGCCGTGCAGTAGAGCGCGTACCTTGCCAGCCAGAATCAGGTTTTGTGACGCACGAATACCCGCGCCCCAGCTGACCCAGTCCTTGATGAATTCGGGCGCCTGTTCACTCTGCGGACGAGAGGCATGTACCAGCCGCACGGCATATTGAATAACGGCTTCTGCAGCCGGAACCTGCCGGGCGATGCGCTGGAAGTCCAGAATATCCTCACCGCTCAGCGGATGCGCCAGAGCCCGGTCGTGGTTCTGGGTGGTGTTGCCGACTACCTTGACCTCATCTTCTTCCGACAGGTAGCCCAGTTCGATCTTGAACATAAAGCGGTCTAACTGCGCTTCCGGCAGTGGGTAGGTACCTTCCAGTTCGATGGGGTTCTGGGTGGCCAGCACGAAGAACGGCTTGGCCATGGGGTGGGTGACACCGCCGGCGGTAACCTGTCTCTCTTCCATGGCTTCCAGCAGGGCTGACTGGGTTTTGGGCGGCGTACGGTTGATTTCATCCGCCAGCAGGATATTGGTAAAGATCGGGCCCTTTACAAACTTCAGGCGACGCCCCTGATCCGATTCCTCTACCACTTCCGAGCCCACCACGTCCGCTGGCATCAGGTCGGGGGTGAACTGGATCCGGCTGAAATCCACCTGCAGGATATCTGCCACGGTCTTGATCAACAGGGTCTTGGCCAGGCCTGGGACACCAGTCACCAGCACGTGACCACCACCAAACAGCGCAATCAGCAATTCATCGATAATATCGCTTTGGCCGATAATGACCTTCTTGATTTCCGCGGTGATCTGGTCGCGGCCTTCCTGCATCCGCTCTACCAGCGCCAGGTCATCGCGGTTTTCCAATTCCACTGCTGCTTCGGTTTCTGTGTCTGTCATGTTGCTGTTCCTGTCAATCAGTGACTGAATGCGTAGATAAGAAAGTTGATGCCGATCTTATAGGCTTCATTGGTGTACTTGGTTGGGTAACCAGCATAAAACGTGTGCTCCCAGCCATCGCCGAGATCGGTGTTGTAGTGCGCCGCCATCATTACCCGGCCATCATCGTCCAGCACCGCGTACACCTCCGGCGGATAACTGGGGTCGTCGAGATTCATAAAACCGCCGAAATCCCAGGTCACCATACGTCCCGGTACCTGCGCCACCTCGTCGATATCAAAGAAGATATGGAACACCTCGTGACTGGTATCCAGCTTGACGATCTCCCGGTCCGGGAAAATCTTGCCGATCTCCATGTACATGTCGTCGAGGTGTGGCTCCCCCCAAAAATCGTCCACCATGACCAGGCCGCCGCGGAACATGAACTCCCGCAGAGCCTCGATTTCTTCCGGTGTAAAATCAGGACCACTGTAGGATGAACCGATAGGCACCCGCTTCCAGTTCATGTACAGGAAAATGTGTTCGAACAGGCGCGGGTCGGTCAGCTCGACAAAAGTGTGATTGCGTGGGTTGGTGTCGATGTTGGTATACCGCTGTACGCCGCGCAGGAAGTTCTCATCGGAATCCGGATAGTCAGTGTCCCACCAGCCACCGCGCCGGCCAAACCCGTAGCCACCACGCCCACCGCCGTGATTGGTATAGCGTCCACGCAGCCAGGTGAACTCGGTAATATCGGTGCCATAGATCGCGGCATCCTCATTGCCACTGCCCTCAAACTGTACCACCTGACCCAGTGCCGACAGCGGTGCCAGAATCAGCAGCAGGCAAACCACTGCTGGTAATGCGCTGCGGGTCAGCAAGGCGGTGGCAAGTGGCACTAGTTATCACCTTCCAGGGATTGCAGCAGCACCTCCTGGGCACGGCGATAACTTGGCGCCAGCTCCAGGGCATAGAGCACATTCTGTCGGGCATCGGCCCGCTGTCCGTTACTCAGGTAAGCTTCCGCCAGATCAGTGCGTGCTTCCACAGGGTCGTTGATATCCAGACTCATCAACACCTCGTACTCGGTTACCGCCTGGGCGGTGTTACCGGTGGCCTGGGCATAGCGCGCCTTGAGCTGATGCACATCGCTGCGATAGGGATCAACCTGCAGGGCGCGATCAAGGTAGTAATCGGCGCGCTCATAGTTCTCTTCCTGTAGCGCCGCTTCCGCCAGGATCAACGCCGAGTCGTAATCGTGCTGCAGGTTTTCCAACAGAACTTCCAGCCAGTCCAGACGTGCCTGCTCGTCATTCTGGGCCTGGGCGATCTGCGACAACACCAGCGGCGGGCTGGGATAGCCGGTATAGCTGGGCAGCAGCTCATAGGCCGTCATCAGCGACTCGCGTGCTTCGAAGTAGGCTTCTTCCTTGAACAGCACAATCCCCAGCTGCAGGTGCGCCTGGAAATCGCCCGGGTTCGCTTCGATGCGCGAGCGCATATGCTGCTTCAGGGACGCGTTGTTATAAAGCTCGGCCAGAATCGCGCTGGAATTCTCGCGTATGCCATGACCATGACCCGCCCCCTCATCGGGGACGTCTTCGGAGTGGACATAGACATCAATCTCTTCGACACGGCGCTGAATCCAGTTCTGGAAACCGTCATCGAACTGATCAAGTGACTCATCAAAGACCTCGGCAAAGCGCTCGCTGTCTTCCTTGATAAAGGCATATTGCTTGACCAGTTCAACCAGTTTTTCAAATCCGTACTGCTGGCTGATGTAGTCAACTACCAGATAGGACTGAAAATAGGCGAATCCCAGGTCGGCACTGTTGCGCGCATTGGTGAAGCCGTCGTTGAGTTCGCCAATGTGAAGCAGTTGCCCCTCTTCTGCGGCTCGCACCAGGTCCAGCCCCTGGTCGCGGCCCCAGTAGGGCCGTCCTTCTTTTTCTTCCCACACCGAGATGCCTTCGGAAAGCCAGCGCGGCATGCGGTTGTCGGTCATCTGCAGCGTAATCACGTGCATGAATTCATGCCAGACAATTTCCTGCCAGTTGGCGGTCAGGGTGTCCGGCGAAATCAGGGTAATCACCTTGCCGAAGCAGATGCCCACCAACGGACCAATATCCGGCAGGCCCACGGAGCGCACGGCAAAGTCTTCGGTTTCCTCGAATACCTCAATCAGTATCGGGCCTTCCGGCTCGAAGCCGTATTTGGCGGTCAGCGTGTCGTAGCTTTCCTCCAACAGCGGTTCCATATAAGGCCACAGGATTTGCGCGTCGCGCGAACTCATATGCACCTTGAAGTGTTCGCTTTCCAGGGTTTCGTAGGTGGCCAGGGTGTCGAACACTTTCAGCATGTTCGAGGTGCGCACATTGAACGGGTCGTTCTCAAAGCCAATTTCCAGATTCGCCTTGCCTTCTTCTTCCTCCCCCAGTCTGATCAGGTTGCTGCCCAGCAGCGTGTAGCCCTGCCAGTATTCGGGATCTTCTTCAATGGCGGCGCGGGCATAGGCAACAGCCTCGGTGAAACGGTAATTATTGCCGAAGGCATCGGCGATATCACCGAGAAAATCTGGATTGCCCGGGCTGAATGACTGGACCCGCTGGTAATACTGTTCATATTCGTCGCTGCGCTCGTTCAGGGCAGCGTCGGCGGCCAGCACTCCCAGGGTGTCGAGGGACTCGGGATTCAGGCCGAGCACCCGGTCAAAATACTCCCGCGCGTCGTCCTCGCGGCCATTGCGCATCAGTAACTGGCCATAGGTCTCCATGGCGGGTACCGAATTCGGATTGATTGCCAGCGCGCGCTGCAGGGCGCGCTCGTCACCCACTACCCGGGCAATGCCCACCAGTGCCGGCACATAACGGCTATTCACGTCCAGTGCTTCCTGGTAAGTGCGTTCGGCATCGGCGGCGTTGTATTTTTCGTTAAACAGATCCCCCCACAGCGCCAGTGCTTCCAGGTTCTGCGGATTGGCCCGGGTGGCTTCGTTAAACAGGCTGTTGGCATCGTGAAAGTTACCCAGCCGCCAGCTCGCCAGGGCCACCATCGCCACATCCTCGGACGCGAAGACCAGGCCATCGTTGTAGCGCTGGACGGCCTGATCCAGAACGCCATAGGCGCCCTGCTTGTCGCCGCTAAACAGCAGCAGGTCGCCGTACTGCACCAGGGAGCGCACCGGTGGCTCGGCATTGCCGTCCACCACCGCCGCGAGAATTTCCAGTGCCTCGGCCGACTCGCCGGTCAGGCGCATCACTTCGGCCAGTTGTGTGGCCAGCAGCGGCTGGTCAGCGTAATTGTCAGCACCGATTTCCTCAACGAGCACTTCGCGGGCGCGCTGGTAATTACCCATCATGGCGTAGGCCCGGCTGGCGCCCACCAGACCGTCTTCGCGATCCAGGCCATCGGCCATCTGCAGCACATCGGCGGCGGCGGCGTAAGAGCCATTGAGCAGCAGCTCCTCACCGCGGAACAGCGGTGAATCGCCACTGCCCACTACTTGCGCCTGGGCTTCCACGACGCTCAAGGCCAGCACCAGGCTCAGGCCCGGCAGCAGACCTTGAATCAAACGTTTACTCTTGTACCAGTTCATTGAATTGTCCTGTGGTTCGGGCCAGTTCTACCAGCAGGCCTTCCATTTCCGACCAGTAATCAGCTTCCAGGTAGTCCGCCTTGCGGCCCCGCAATATAAATACCGAGCGTTCCAGCTCCTGCATTCTGGCCTTGAGGCGCAATGCTGCATCACTTAGACCGGCGGTATCGTCGGTCAACATGTCGATATAGGCAATTTCCGCCAGTCGACCATCGGTGTCGTCAATCGCCGGGTCCAGGGAAAACAGCGCATCGCCATTATCATCAAGACCGGCATGCTCGGACGCCAGTCGACCCTGCTCTTCGTACCACTGCTCGACGCTGGCCTTGGCGTAACGGAACGCTTCCAGCATGGAGACGCGATTATTCTTGTCGCGATCGCCGCGCCGTGAATCCAGTGCTTCGATAAAATAGCGGGAAAAGATCGGATCGAATTTCTCGGACGGCGAGCGGGTCGCCGAGATCACCACACGCCCCTCGCTGGATAACGCTGTGGAAAAGCCATAGCTGGCGCTGGTGGTATTGATTATTACCATGTCCTGCTGCTGAAACTGATCAAGCAGCGTGGCAAATTCAGGCCCGGTAAAATCCGGACCAACAATATTGAATTTCGCCTCATCCTCGGCGCCACTGCCATGCCCCATCAAATACAGGGTTATCTGGTCACCCGGTTTGACTGCGTCACCCAGTGCCGCAAGTCCCTGCTCGATCCCGGCCCGATCAGCCGCGCCATCAATGGCAACCGCGCTGGAGGCCGTGGAGTCGCCGTCCGCGTACAGCAAGGTCACGGTGTCGGAGCTGTAGCCATAGTCGCGAATCAGAATGTCGTGCAGGGCAAAGGACCAGTTGCGAAACTGGGCCTGGCTGGTCTCACCCACCGTGGGTCCGGTAATAATCACCGCGAACTTGCTGGTATCCGGGGTATCAAGGAAATAGTCCGCTTCCAGTCCCGGGGCTGGTTGCGCCCGTAAAGTTCCGGACAGGAACACGGTCACACCCAGCAGCATGGGCAGGACGCGGGCGAAGCGGACCGATAGCGGTTTGCGTGCGATCAATGTTGTCATCAGGATAACCCTTTCATGCGCCGCGTCACCCAGTCAAGGCAGAGCATCGCAATCAACAGGCCCAGCAACCAGGGCCGATCCCACAAATCTATTTGCACCTGCCGGGAATAGGCGTTGGGAGTGAATTCCACGGTGCCAGCCAGGTTCGAGACATTATTGAGATTGAAATAGCGCCCGCCACTGGCTTCAGCGATACGACTCAGCAGGCCGGCATCCATTCCCGCGTCAGTAAATTCCCGCAGCGAAGGTGTCACTACGAAGGCCGCGCGCTTTTCAGAGGCATCGGTACCGGATTCTCCGGCACTGCTGGCCACGTCCACCAGCAGATTGAACACGCCTTCGTCCTGCACCGTAAAACTGGAGCGATACACGCCGTCTTCGCTGATATCCCACTCCATTGGCGTATCGGTAATCTGGTCCAGGGGCGTCGTAGTCTGCATCCACAGGGTAGCGTCATTGTCTGGTTCGAATTCTTCATCGAGCACGGTGGCGGTGACATTCACCTGGTCACCGACATTATAGAATTCACGGTCGAAATTAATACTGATGCGCTGCGGCGCGGATACCGCCAGCCAGCGCAGCAACTGCCGCCAGATCGTCTCATGGGACATGTCGTCAGACGGCATCATCATCTGCCAGCGCCAGGTGCTGGCGGTTGCAACGCTCATGCTGCGGCCACTGCCAAAGCGCTGGTGAGCGATAATTGGCAGCGCCTGGTTCTGGTATTGCAGTAGTGGATGTTCAAGCAGCACCGTCGCCCCGGGCTTGATGCGACCGGTAACGTACACACCCTGCAGTTCGGGAAGCTGACTCCAGAGGCGCTGGTTTTCCGTATCGTCACCGGCCAGGCGCAACAAGGGCGAAAAATCGCCGTTGCGCGTGCGTCTTGGGAAATACAGCTCGCCGGTGGGATGACTGCCGCGGCGGATACCGCCACGCAGGTGCCCGGGCAGAAAACTCTCTTCTACCAGGGTAACCGGCAGAATATCGGCTATTGGTGTATCCAGAAAATCTTCATCCACCATGCCGCTCTTCAGAAAGCCACCGCCGCGTTCCGCCACAAAATCCTCGATAAGCTGCAACTGCTCGGCGGTAAAGAAACTTTCTTCGATATCGCCAAGCACAATGGCCTCGTATTCGAACAGGGTTTCCTTATCGTCGGGGAAACCGCTGCTTAATTCGGTGGGCGACTTGATACCCTGCCGATAAAATTTTTCCGGGCCTGTTTGCAGGTAGGTAGCCAGGCGCAGGGAGTTGTCATCGGCAACCGCGCGGCGGATAAACTTGTATTCATTGCGCGGATGCCCCTCAATATAGAGAACGTCCAGCGGGGTCTTGGCGGTGTTGTCCACCAGAAAACTGTACCTGTTGTTCTCCGGGATGATTTCCCCGGGCTGCAGCTCCACCTGCAGGTCATAGACAATCAGCTCAGGTCGCTCCGGCGTGAGCTCCAGCTCGTAGCGGCGGGTTACGCCCTCGCTGCCCAGCACCACCGGCTCAGACACCACGGTGGTGTCGCCATCCATTACGCTGAGCAACACTTCCTGGCCGGCAAAGCCCTGGTGATAAAGCGCTACCTGGATGTTAAATACCGAGCCTTCCAGCACGGTCTCCGCAGTACTGACATCAACAATGCCAATATCCTGTGGAATCTGTTCCTGCCCGGCCCCTACCGTGAACACGGGAATCTGTTGCGCACCGAAATCCTGGGCGCGCAACACCGGATCAACATTGGAATTGTCGGCACCATCGCTAATCAACACCACGCCGCCCAGCGGCAGGCCATTGAGTTGATCCTCGACATAGGCCAGCGCCTGGTCAATAGAAGACGCCGTTCCTGGCTCGCCCGGCTGATCGAGACTGGCAATACGCTGCGCCTGCTTGTCAAAACTGAAGCTGCGAATCTGGAACGACTCACCCAGATCATCAAGCACGCCGTCTTCGATGAATTCCTGGTAGACAACTTCCTGGCGACTGCGGCCACCCGGCATGTCGGCAACTGACATGCTCTGGGAGTTATCCATCAGTACCGCGAGGTAGGTTTCCTGGGGAGATACCTGATTGGTATTCACCACCGGGCGCAGCAATATGAATAGCAACAGAATCAGCACTGCAGAGCGCAGGCCGATAAACCAGACTTTCCAGGCTGGACTCAGGGGCCGGGTGGTCTTGTAGTAACTGGCCCACACCGCGGCGATCACCAGCACCACCGCCAGCGCGAACCACAGTGGGCTCATGCCGTAGGCGAAGCTCAGTGAGCCCTCCGAAAGTGCGGTAAGCAGATTAGGCTCGACAGATTGCATTGCTACTGATTACTGGCTGCTGCACCCTGGTTTTCTGAAAGTACCCGGTAGTACTGTTCCACCAGGTCGCGGTACTCCTCGGGTACATCTTCATCCGCCGTGGCATAAAGCTTCTGGTTAATGTTTTCCAACTCCGCCTGTTCCCGCAATGCGCCCTCCAGCTCAATAATGGGCTGCAACAGTTGCCGGAACAATTCAGGTTGACTGAGAAAATCTTCGATGTCCTGCTGGGTAAGCTGCTGCTCAATGGAACGGGCATTGCCCCAGGGAACCGGGTTCCCGGAGCGGTCCGCTTCGCTGGCGCCGCCACCGGGCTGACGTGGATCACCATCGCCACGGGCGCCGCCGATCTGCTGGCGACCACCACGACCACCTTGCTGACCACCTGGCTGTTGACCACCGGCCTGGGACTGTTGCTCGCCCTGTTGCTGCAGGCGCTGCGCTAATTGCTGAGACTGGGCAAGACGCTCGCGCATTTCGCGCACGCTTGGCGCACCCTCACCTGGCTGGCCGTTACCCTGTTGGCCGGCTTGCCCGTCCTGGCCATTCTGTCCGCCCTGGTTAAAGGCTTCGGCCTGCTGCTGCAGGGTTTCGAGCTGCTCACGCAGCGCCTCGGCATCCCTTGCCGCCTGCTGGAGCTGGCCGCTTTCGCGATCAACCTGGGACGGATCCAGCGAGGTCAGGCTACGGGAAAACGCCTCGATCTGGCCTTCCAGTTCCTGCTCAATGTCCACCGACAAATTGACCATGCCGTTGCGCAGTACACGATTGGAGGTTTGCATTTCCTCGCGAATCGGGCGCAGTTCCCGCGAGGCTTGTTGCGCCTGGGACAACAAGCGCTGATCGTCGCTCTCGCCGCGGGCAATAATAGCGCGCAGCATGTCCTCGATTTCCTCCAGGTCACGCTGTTGTTGCTGCTGTTGTTGAATCAGTTCCTGCAGGCTCTCGTCGTCCTGTACTGACTGCCGGGTTTGCCCGAGGCCCTGCTGGCGACTGGTGGACTCCAGGGCATCCTGCAGATCACGCTGCTGCTGCAGCAGACGCTGGCCGCGCTGACCAAGATTCTGGGCCAGCTGATTGACCGAACTTTCGCCTTCCTGGTTCATCTCCTGCTGCTGCTGTCGCAGGTTTTCCAGGGCTTTCTGGCTGCGTGCCGCGGCGATGGAGGCGGAATCACTTTCCGAGGCTTCCTGCATTTGCTGAGCCGCACGTTGCAGCGCGGTCTGCGGCTGCTGCTGCTGGCCACCGGCGGAGGAACCACCGCCGGAAGACCCGCCCTGGGACTGTGCCTGAGCTTGAGATTGAGATTGAGATTGAGATTGAGATTGCGACTGGGACTGAGATTGCGACTGTGACTGCTGCGATTGGTTCGCAGAAGACTGCTGCTGAGAGCGCTGCTGGCCACGGGACATTTGCTCCGCCAGCTGTGCCACCTCGCGACTCAACTGTTCCTGCTGACGTCGCAGACGCTCCAGTTCACGGCGCTTCTGCTCTTCCGTCATCTGGTCCTCCCGGCGGGCAAGGTTGCGCTGCGCCCGGGTCAGGCCTTCCTGGCGACGTGCCAGTTCTTCCAGTTTATTGGCTTCTTCGCTTTGCTGCTGGTTCCCACCGCCGCCGGCGCTGTTCGGGGTTTCGTAACGATTTTCCAACTGCCCCATTTCCATCTCAAACAGCTCGCGCAGGTCTTCACGTTCCTGTTGGGCGCCGCCACCGCCGCCGCCACCACCGCCTTGCTGCATGCTGATGTTGGTGCGATTAATGCTGGCTTCCGCCTTGAGAATAAACTGCAGCGCAAGTTGCTCGGGCTGCAGGGCACTGGTGATCTGTTCCAGCTCCAGCTCATCTGCCGCCTTGTTCATTTCATCAATGGCCAGGGACAGGTTCTGTACCGCGGCATCGTAGGTGTCGTCGGAAAAGTTGAGGCGCTCGGCCAGTCGATCAATCGACATGCGCGCGCGGCTGGTAGCCTCGCGCTGGGATTCGGCAATGATTTCAGCATCGGCCCGAAATTCATCTTCGGACACATCGTTCATGCGGTTACGCAGCTTCCAGGTGGCGGCAATAATGTCTTTCTGGACGCTCACCAGCGCACTGGAATCGCCACCCTGCCCGCCGCCAGCGCCCTGCCCGCCGCTCATGCCGCCGCCTTGCTCGCGGAACTCCTGGTCGGTAGGGATAACCTGCAGAAAATAAATGTCGGATACGACCCGGTTCGGCCCGTCGAGAGTGCTGTTGTCCGCCAGGGTCAGGAAGTAGCTGACAAAATCACCGGGCTCGACGCCCAGCTCTTCCAGATAAATCAGTTCATTGCCGGACACGCTGCGCACGTTGGACTCGGGCAGGAAATCCACCGCTACCTCATCACGCCCTACCACGCTGTAGTTCAGATTAAATTCACTCAGACCATAGTCGTCGCTGGCATCCACCTCGAGGATCACCTCTTCCAGTGGCATGACTTCCTGGTCGCGACCGGGACGCTGCAATACCAGCTCCGGCGGCTGGTCCTCAATCGCCCGGATAAAGTAATCCAGAGGATTGCGACTGCTCATGTCGGCCAGATCGCGGGCATTAATTCGATACACGCCATCACGGTTTACGGTGAACGAGGCATAGCCGGTATCGCCATCGATACGCAGCGGCATGTCCGGGTACGGTGCCACCGGTTGGGCATCCTCGTCATCCGCCACCAGGGTTTCTTCGAAACTCAGGTTTGCCTCGGCCACCACCTTATTGAAGTTGATGGTCATCTCCACTACCGTGCCCTCGGGCACCACCATGTCACCACTGTCTTCCTCTACAGCGGCTTCCAGACCAGTGTACTCCGGGTAGGTGAAGGACAGGTCGATGCGCTCCACCTGGGGCAGGTCGAACAGATTGATCTCGTATTGCGGCGAGCTGATTTCCTCACCCTCATCAAAGCTGATGTAATAAGTGGTGTCTTCCTGGAGGGCGGGGATGTAATAACTGTAGGTGGCGCTGTCGCTGCCATCGCCGTCACGACTCATGGTGACATCCCGCCAGTTAACGTTGTCATCCTGCAGGCGCAGATTGACGTTGGCCGGTATGGCGTTGTTGACCCGGGCAACGATGGTGACGCTGTCACCACGCTGCATCTCGATATCGCCGGGCTCCACCGACAGTTCAATGTCAGGAGCCTCCTGTACCACTATCACCGGCTCACTGATGGCGAACGGCCAGGCCAGACGGGTACCCGCGCTGGACAGCAGCTCGGAGCTCAGAAACGCGGTAACGACAATGGCCAGCACGCTAACCGCGGCCCCGAGGGACAGCCAGGAACTGCGCGCTGGCATGACCGTCTCTACCTGGCGCTGTTGCTGCTCTACATGGGTCTGGGCATCCTGCCACAGCTGCCTGATGAACTGCTGTGAAACCCCTTCCCGCCCGTCGCGCAGATCCGCTTCTGAAAATTCCAGGGAGGTAAGCAGGCGCTGCTCAAAATCGGGAATGCGGTCTTCCACGTAGTGCGCCAGGGCCCGGTCATCATAGCGTCGCAGCCGCAGTACACGGATAAACTGCCAGAACAGTCCGGCAGCCGCCAGCAGGGTGACAATAAACAGAGCGATGGTGCCGGACCTGTCCAGGTCCAGCCAGGCGGCCAGGCCGGTGGCGGTAAGCGCCAGTATCGCCAGGGCGATGGTGAGCAGGCTGCCCTGCTGCAGCAGAAATAAAGTGCTGCGCCGCCGGCGGAGATTTTTCAGAGTGCTGCGAAGATTCTCAAACGTAGGCGTGGTCATAGGGTTCCTGAAGTGTTCTGGCTTTTTACCTGCTAGCTCATTAGACCCGGCTGAAGCAAATTTTCAGTCAGACTAGTGCGTACGTCCCAACCAGAGCGCTTCGTTCACAATCCATGCCCGGATGGCCCCGAATAGGCTTTGGTCATGCCAGGACTGACCGGGGTCCTCCGCACTGCCTGGGCGGGTGATCAGGCTGGTCAGCAGAGCGACTCTGTTACGACTTGCGCTTCCAGGTTGCTTACCGTGGCCCGAGCCAGTGCCAGCGAGATCGCAGGCTGCCGACCCGATACACAGTGCACTTTGTGCCGCCTGCAAGCCAGGGCGCCTGGCCAGGTACAGCCAAAACCCCTGTATTTCGGTCTCTCAACTATCCCACTATCCCGACCTGAAAAGCAAGGACCGCCGGGCGGCCCAAGGGACAAAATCCCCGTCCCGTCAGGCAGTCCGAACCCGCCATGCCAGGCACCGGTAAAGCGCGGATTTCGGGCCACAACAGCGCGCCCGGACCCGGCTCATCAGCGCGCCAGGCAGATCAGGAATCAGCGCGGAAATAGCCCATTTCGTCCGGGCGGTAGTAGCGGGAATCGCTGGGGAATACCCGGATGTTACCGTCCATGACCCCGCTCAGCAGTGCCCGCAGGCTGGAGTAGTCGGCAAGATCTTCCACCGTGACCCGCGTTGGGTGGGGCAGCACCAGCTCACCGCGATCGGCGGCAGCCAGGGCCTGGGCCGGACGCAACCAGCGGTGCTCGAGAATCTCGCGTTGATCAACTTGCACCGTTACCGGGACCGTGACTGGATAGACAAAAAACCAGGTGCAGAAGCGTCTCGGCAGTCGTGGCGGCGTGGTCCAGTGGGCGGTATGAATCAGGCGCTGTTCAGCCAGCTCGACCCCGGTCTCTTCGCGAGTTTCGCGCACCGCAGCCTTCAGCGCTGCCGGGTACTCAAGCTCACTGCCGGCAGCCTGGAAATCGGCTTCATCAACGCGGCCACCGGGAAACACCCAGTGCCCACCATGAAACACCAGATGGGAGCTGCGCCGCACCAGCAGTACTTCGATATCCTCCTGGTGAGCATGGTCCTTGACCAGCACCACGGTGGCCGCAGGAACCGGCTGCAAGTCAGTCATGGCATTCCCGGATCAAGGCGCTGCAGCGCGGTGGCAGAAATTGACGGTCATCGGGGAAGTGCATCCATCAATAATAGCGCAGCCGGGCCGATGGCCCCAGTGCAGTGCCGCCAAACTGACGACTGACGGCGACAGCGATTGAACCGCAACAGACCTCGGCATAGAATCCCGCCCACCTAACGCTCTGGACAAGGAGACTCCATGACCATAGATTTCAAAGACCGTGTCGCTATTGTGACCGGCGCTGGCGGCGGCCTTGGCCGGGAACACGCGCTGGAACTGGGGCGCCGCGGCGCCAAGGTGGTCGTTAACGACCTCGGTGGCAGTGTCGATGGCAGCGGCGGTTCCGCCAGCGCCGCCGAACTGGTCGCCCAGGACATTAATGACCTGGGTGGCACCGCCATTGCCAACGACGCCTCGGTCACCGATCTGGACGCGGTGCAGGCCATGGTGCAACAAACCATGGACACCTGGGGCCGCATTGACATCCTGGTGAACAATGCTGGCATCCTGCGCGACAAGACCTTTGCCAAGCTGGATCTGGCCAACTGGCACGCAGTTATCGATGTGCATCTTACTGGCAGCGTCAACTGCACCAAGGCGGTGTGGCCGATCATGATCGAACAGAACTACGGCCGCCTGGTTATGACCACCTCCACGTCGGGACTATTTGGCAATTTCGGACAAAGCAACTACGGTGCCGCGAAGCTGGGCCTGGTGGGATTCATGAATACGCTTCGCCTGGAAGGCGCCAAGTACAACATTCATAGCAATGCTATCGCACCCATTGCCGCCACGCGGATGACCCGCGACCTGCCCGGCTTTGAGGACAGCGACGAACGCCTGGCCCCGGGGCTGGTGACGCCGGCGGTGGTGTTTCTGTGCAGCGAACAGGCACCCAACGGCCGGATCATCCAGGCCATGGGCGGGCGCTATTACTCTGCCGATATTCGCGAAAACCAGGGCGTCGACCTGGGCGCCGGCGCCACGGTCGAGGATATTGCTTCCAATATCGACACCATCCTCGACATGAGCGACAACGTCGGGTTTCTGGAGCGCCAGCGGCATCGTTGAGCAATCACGGCCATTACGGGTGCTGGTGCTGTCAGCCTATGATGCCACCAGCCATCGGCTGTGGCGCGAGCGTCTGGC
The DNA here is from genome assembly GCA_965212375.1 of uncultured Pseudohongiella sp. Classification (GTDB taxonomy): domain Bacteria; phylum Pseudomonadota; class Gammaproteobacteria; order Pseudomonadales; family Pseudohongiellaceae; genus UBA9145. Next base: position 2,219,956 of record OZ243108.1, read on the forward strand.
GGCACTGTTTCCCGAGTACGCCTGGACGCAGCTAAGCCTGCCACCGCGCCACTTCGACTGGCGAGTACGCAGCAATAGCCTGCACTGGGGGCTGAGCGATGCTCCCGAACTGGACGCCGAGTACGACCTGCTGCTGGTGACTTCCATGGTTGACCTGGCGGCGCTGCGCGGCCTGCGCCCTGCCCTGGCGCGCCTCCCCAGCGCGGTCTATTTTCACGAGAACCAGTTTTTCTATCCGGCCAATGACAACGCCGAAGCGCGACGGCGGCAGAATATTGAACCATTGCTGGTGCCGGTCTATTCAGCACTTTGCGCAGACGCCATCGTCTTTAACAGCGCCTTCAACCGCAGCACGTTTCTGTCCGGGCTGAAACTGCTGTTCAACAGCCTGCCGGATGCGCTCCCCGATCAGGCCTGGCAGCGGCTGCAGCGCAGTGTAGTCATCCCGGTGCCGGTGGCAATCGAGCCTCCCACAGCGTCCAGCGCGAGCCCGGGAGATGACGTACTCGAGGTGTTGTGGAATCACCGCTGGGAATACGACAAGGGGCCCGGACTACTGCTGGCGGTACTACAGGCGCTAAGACAGCAGAATGTCCCGGTGCGCCTGCACCTTGCCGGCCAGCAATTTCGCCAGCAGCCTGAAGAGTTCGCGCAGATCATGCAGTTAGCCGGCGAGCTATGCAGGGCCCGGCAGCTGGCGCCCGGCCAGGCTGGTTTTGTGGAAGACATGGCTGACTATCAACAATTGCTGGAGCAATGCGACGTGGTGCTGTCCACCGCGGATCACGACTTCCAGGGCCTGGGGATTCAGGAGGCTGCGCTGCGTGGCTGTAGCCCGCTGGTCCCGGATGACCTGGCCTATCCGGAATACCTGCCCCGGCACTGCCGCTATGAACGTCTGGAAACCTATTCGGCAACCGCAGCCGCGGTGGCGCGGCGACTGGCCGCTCTGTACAAGCTGAAGCAGATTGGACAACCACTGCCGCTACCGGACCTGGACCGCTTTTGCGGGACCGCCATCAGGGAGCACTACCAGGATCTGTTCGCCCGGTTGGCTGGGAAATGAGGAGTCTGTTCTTCGCTGTGGCGCCAGAATCTTATCTATCGCAAGCTGTTTTTGGATAGCTGATAAACAAGTCCCGCAAGTAAAGTGACTCGATTTACTGAAGCACGGTCAGCCGAACAGGTGCTGATCGGCACGCTAGCGCCGATGCTCTGGGCAGTCGTTGTCGCACAAGCCGTGCGCTTTGCTCCGGGATACCAGGAACTCTGTGACGAAGCAGAACCGTGATCGTGCCTGGACTGATACGTGTGTTGAATCCTGGGGAACAGCAGTCCTGGCTAGTCCACCGGCTCCACTAGTCCACCGGCTCCAGCAACGGGAAGACAATTTCCTGGCCAATCTGGATGCGATTGAAATCCAGCTGCGGGTTGTACTGGCGCAGTAGCCAGATCGGCGTCGAGTAGCGCGTACGCGCAATAGCGCCGATGTTGTCGCCGCGCCGGACCTGATAGGTTTCCACGTCCTGGATGCGGAAGTTGCTAAAGAACTCACCCTGCAGGCTGGAGTGGAAGTCGCGGCGCTTCAATTCGAATTCGTCAATATTGACCTGGGAAAAATCCAGGGTCAGGCGCTCGCCAATAATTACCGGATCGCGAAAGGCCATGCCGTTCAACCGGCGCAGGTCCCAGGCGCGAATACCCAGCCAGTCCGCATAGTGGCCCAGGGTTTCCGAGGCCTGGATTTCAACGCTGTTATCGCTGGCCACGGTATAGTCGGACGGGTCGGCCTCCAGCAGTTCGGTCAGCTGCTCGTTGCTCTCGGTGACATCAAGCTCCGGGTCCAGCGCCACTGCCTCACCCTCGGCGGTGGTGACCGGAGCCTCCATCTCCTGGTTATCCGGCAGCACCGCCGCTGGCGGCAACAGCTCATCCACCAGCGCCAGCTGCTCCGGGCTGGCGTCGGCATCGCGGGCGCCGCTGGTCTCAGGGTCGTCGGTTTCCGGGACTTCCGGTACCGGGGTAATCACCACGGCCTCGTTATCGTCGCCGGCATTCTGTACTTCCACCTCGACAGCTTCATCAGCAAACTGCACCTCGGTAGGCGGCGTCGGTCGCAGGTTGCCGTCAATTACTGCCAGGCTGGCACCTTCGTCACCAATGCCCGGCAGGCGAAGCTCCTGGCCGGGATAAATCCGGTGCCGGTCCTGAATACCATTAATGCCCAGCAGCCGCTGCTCGGTGAGGCCATAGCGGGCCGCGATCAGCGACACGGTATCGCCGCGCCGCACGGTATAAACGCCATCTTCCATGGCGCGCTCTTCGGCTTCCACCAGTTGCTGGGCGTTGACGTTATCCTGGGGCAGCAGCAGGCGCTGGCCGATCTGGATGCGGTTGCGACTGGCCAGCTGGTTCAGCGACACCAGCTCGCCCACCGAGGTATTAAAACGGCGGGCAATCACCGACAGGCTGTCACCCCGTTCCACCACATAGGCAATATCCGGGGTCTGTACGGCAAATTTATAGTCGTTGGGAATTTCCGCCAGCAGGTTGCCAGAGCGCGCGAACTGGCGGCGTACTTTCATCGGGAAGCCGCGGGGAATACGCTTGCCACCTTCCCAGACTACCGGACGCAGGGCCCGGTTGTCGGCGCGCAGTTGCTCCAGGCTGATACCCAGGGACCGGGCAAAAATCTCGGCGTCAATAAACGCGTCCGTGCGCACTTCCACAAACTCTGGCGCCGGATCAAAGCGCACTTCACTAAAATACTGCTCGGCGTTCTTCTCCACTTCCAGTACCGCCAGGAACTGGGCGTAGAAATTACGCGAGGCAAAGCCAAAAGCCCGGCCGCGATAGTTGGCGACAATGGTTTCGATATCGGTGGTGCCGGTCTGGCGCACTGCACGGGCAATGCCCCCAGCGCCGTGGTTGTAGGCGGTCAACGCCAGTGGCCAGGTGCCCAGCACCGAATAGTTGTACTCCAGCAGGCTCATGGCAGCGTTGGCGGCGATATAGGGATCCATGCGCTCATCAACGATGTGGTCGATGCGCATAAAACGCTGGCCAGTGGCGCGGGTGAACTGCCACATGCCAGCAGCCGACACGCTGGAAAACGCACTGGGATTGAATGAGGACTCTACATGGGGCAACACCACCAGTTCCGGCGGCAGATTCTTTTCGGTAATGACGCGATTGATATGGGCACGGTAGGCACCGGAGCGCTGCAGGCCACCCAGAAATCGATTGGATTGACCCAACTGCCAGCGCACATTGGATGCCGCCGCACGCAGGGTCTGATTGCTGACATCGTCTGGCCACAGCGCCAGGATGCGCTGCTGGGATGCGGTCAGGCCGGTCCGCTTGCCGGTCGCCAGAACCCGCAAATCGGCGCGAATGCGCTCCCGGTTGCGTTCGATTTCACGACGATCAAGGGGCAGGCGTTCGTAGATGACCGCCAGGTTCTGGGAGTCGTGCAGGAAGCCGCTGCGGGTATCAACCTCGGTGTAAACCTTGACCCAGAAGTTCACTGCCGGCTGCAGTTCCGGGGGACGGGGGAAATTGACGTTACCCTGGGCCAGGGACAGGGCCGGAAGCAAACCAAGCAGCAGCGCCAGAAGCGCGCCAGGTGCCATATTCAGGCCACGAAAATGTCGAATTTTTGCCAGCAGCTGAGCCATTTTTGCCTTTTAATTCAACGCCTTCCACTCGCATTCCCGGTCAGGGAAGCAGGGAGTTAGAACATAACAATAAAGCGTGAAGCCGCCAAGTTTTTCTTACCCCAGGCCTGCTTTTATTATCGCCCTGCAGGCTGGCCGCTTGATAGCGCTTGATAAACAGTTGCGCAAAATTGTCCGGCGCCTCAGGTCTGTCTGATTAATAGCGCTGCTTCCTACCTAAGGCATTTCGTCCAGTTCCGCGCCTTCCTTAACCGGAATCATCAGATCCTCGCGGGTTACCTGCATGTACAGGATGACGTTTGAAGCCACGTAGATCGAGGAGTAGGTCCCGATCACGACACCGATAATCAGCGCAATCGCGAAGCCCTGGGTGGTTTCCCCGCCAATGAACAAGATGGAAAACAGCACCAGCAGCGTGGTTAATGACGTGATCAGGGTGCGGCTGAGAGTCTGGTTCAGAGAGATATTGACCATCTCTTCCGGGGTCCCCTTGCGCAAGCGTCGAAAATTCTCGCGTATACGGTCAGAAACCACGATCGTGTCATTCAGCGAGTAACCGATAATCGCCAGCAGCGCCGCCAGGGTATTGAGATCGAATTCCATGCCGGTAACCGAGAAGATGCCGAGCGTGATTATCAGGTCGTGGGCCAGCGCCACCACGGCGCCCACCGAGAATTTGAACTGAAAGCGCACCGAGATATAGACCATGATGATGCCCAATGCCACCAGCATGCCCAGCCCACCCTGTTCGGCCAACTCCTCGCCTACCTTGGCGCTGACATAGTCCGAACCCAGCAGGGATATATTGGCGTTGCTGGACTGGCGCAGCAGGTCGGCAATGGTTTCTCCCACCGCCACCGCCTGCGCGGCCTGCTCGGCTTCCGGGACCTCGGCGTTAACCGGCAGCAGGATACGGATATCGCGGTCGGAACCAAAGTTCACCACCACGGCTTCATCATAGCCATTGGCCTGCAGGGTCGCGTTGACCTCGTTGATGACTACCGGTTGATCATAATTGAGGCGCACCGCCGTGCCGCTGGTGAAGTCGAGACCGAAGTTCAGGCCGTTGAATACCAGCGACACCAGTGAGACCACCACCAGCACCATGGAAAGGCTACCCAACAGCTTGCGGATGCCCATGAAATCGATTTGTTTATCTGCGAGCGCTTTTTCCAGCATGATTTATCGCTTACTGTGCCGCGGCCCGTTTGGGCTCGGGGTAACTGCCAATGGAAAGTTTCTGAACCTTGCGGCCGCCATAGATCAGATTGACCAGGGCGCGAGTGCCGACAATGGCGGTGAACATCGAGGTGATAATGCCGATCATCAGGGTCACGGCGAAGCCTTTCACCGGTCCGGTACCAATGGTGAACAGCACCACCGCCACCAGGAACGTGGTGAGGTTGGCATCCAGAATGGTACTGAAGGCGCGGTCGTAGCCGGCATCAATGGCCCGCTGCGGCGGCGCACCGTCACTGAGTTCCTCACGGATCCGGGAGAAGATCAACACGTTGGCATCCACTGCCATGCCCACCGTCAACACGATACCAACGATGCCTGGCAGGGTCAGGGTGGCTGGCAGAATCGACGACATGACCGCAAAGATCAGCAGGATGTTCATGATCAGCGCCACGTTGGCCGCCAGGCCAAACACCCGGTAGTAGGCGAGCATGAACAGCACCACCAACAGGGCTGCCACCTGCACACCGCGAATACCGGCTTGCAGGTTTTCCTGCCCCATGGAGGGGCCAATCACAGACTGCTCAACAATGGTCATCGGCGCCGCCAGGGAACCTGAGCTAATCAACAGCGACAGGTCGTTGGCCTCACGCGCAGTGAGTCCGGTAATCACAAAAGTACGTGGCAGCGCCGTGCGGATCGTGGCGTGGCTGATCAGCCGTTCGTCTTCATAAAACTCGGTTTCTTCGACTTCCTGGCCGTCTTCATCGAGATAGGTATTGGTACGCGAACGCGTCTCGATAAGCAGAATGTCCATGTTGCGACCGACATTCTCCCGGGTCACCCGGTTAATCTGGTTACCGCCCTGGGCATCCAGATTGATTTGCACCTGGGGCAGCCCGTTTTGATCCAGTGTAGAACGCACACTGCTGATTCGGTCACCCTGCAGAATCACGTCGTTGTCGACATCGATCAGCGCACCCTCAAATTCGAAAGTCTCATAGGACGAACGAGGGGCACCTGGCTCTGCTTCAAGATGGAATTCCAGCGTGGCGATGCGCTGCAATATGCGAATTGCCTGTGCCGGGTCCTGCACACCGGGCAACTCAACGACGATTCGGTCTGAACCCTGCTGCTGCACGGTTGGCTCGGCCACACCCAGGGCATCCACCCGGTTGAGTAGCGTGGTGCGATTCGCCTGCAGGGTTTCGCGCTGAATCTGCAGCACCATGTCCGGGGTCAGACGCATGTCCAGCACAAAATTGCCCTGGGACTCGCTGTTCTGGAACTGAAGGTCCGTAAAGTTGTCAGTAAGAATGGAACGTGCCGCCGAGCGATCCTCGCTGCTCGCGAAACGCACCGCCAGATGGGTGTTGCTGACCAGATCAATCCCGCGGGTACGAATGCGCTCTTCGCGAAGGATTGAACGCACATTGCTGATGTTGTCCTCCATGCGCCGCTCCAGGGCATCATCCATGTCCACTTCCATCAGGAAATGCACACCGCCCTGCAGGTCCAGCCCCAGATTCATCTTGCCAGCGCCGATGGCCTGCATCCACGGTGGCGTGGTGGGAGCCAGATTCAGGGCGACGATAAAATCATCGGTGAGAGCTTCCTCAATCACCGTCTTGGCCCGCAGCTGTTCGTCAACACCCTCAAACCGCAGCATCAAACCCTGGTCAGTGAGATTCTCGCCAAAGTAGTCTATCTCTGCAGCTTCCAGAGCCGTGGTAATCACCGCCACATCAGAGGCATTCAGGTTCAGGTTTTCATTGCTGATCTGTAGCGCCTCGTCATCCGGATAGAGGTTCGGCGCGGAATACACCAGCCCCAGGACAACAACCACCAGGATCAGGATATTTTTCCAGGCCGGGTATTTATTCAACATGACTCAGGACTCGCTAGTGGTCGCCTGCAATGGGGCGCGGCATTGAGAATGCAAGGCATTGAATTTATTTCCTTGTTCAGGCTTGCGCACATCTTGCCGGATCAGATTTGTTTGATGGTGCCCTTGGGCAGCGCCGCGGCGACTGAAGATTTTTGCAGCTTCAGCTCCACGCCCTCCGACACTTCAATGGCCATGTAGTCATCGGTAACCCGCGTGACCTTGCCCATCAGACCACCGGAAGTCATCACCTCGTCGCCCTTGGAAATGCCCGATACCAGCTCCCGGTGCTCCTTGGCGCGCTTGGACTGGGGACGCCAGAGAATCAGGTAAAAGAGCAGAAACATGCCCCCGAACAGGATCAGGTTGTAGACCATTGATGGCTGTTGCGCGGCGGCTTCCTGGGCGAATGCGGTGGGAAAGAAGAAATCCATGACTATGCTCTCTTAAGTGTTCTCTTATGTGGTTCTTGCAGTGCTGCAAAACGGTCCCGAATGACCGGGGGTGCCGCTGGCGATTGTTTTGTAATTGATCTTCCAGCGGACGCAGTGAGCGTGCGTAAACCGCGCAGAATACTCCGTGGACCGATTCGGTCTTTAGTTGGGTTGATTACCGGCAATTCAAGGCGCACGACAGGGTTTAAGCGGGTACTCAAGGGGATTCGCTCTGCTGACTCGCCAGGAAGGCCTCGACAAAGGCGCTCAATCTACCCTGTTCTATAGCCGTGCGCAAACCGCTCATCAGCTGCTGGTAAAACGCCAGATTGTGGATGGAATTGAGCTGCGAGCCCAAAATTTCCTTACACTTATCAAGATGATGCAAATAGGAGCGGGAGAAATTCCGGCAGGTGTAACAGCCACACTCGGGATCCAGCGGACCGGTATCGTCCCGGTAGCGGGCGTTGCGCAGGCGCAGCAATCCCCGGGAGGTGAACAGATGGGCATTGCGGGCATTGCGGGTGGGCATCACGCAGTCGAACATGTCGATGCCCTGCTGCACCGCCAGCACGATGTCCTCAGGCGTGCCCACCCCCATCAGGTAGCGCGGCTTGTCGGCCGGCATCTGCGGCGCGCAGTGGGCAACAATGGCACGCATGTCGTCTTTCGGTTCGCCCACCGACAGCCCGCCAATGGCGTAGCCGGCAAAACCCATGGCCTGCAATTCCGCCAGCGATTCATCGCGCAAATCCGGGTACATGGACCCCTGAATGATGCCAAACAGGGCCGCATCGTGCTCACCGTGAGCGGCAAGGCAGCGCCGCGCCCAGCGCATGGACAACTCCATGGACTCCCTGGCCTGTTGTTCGGTGGCCGGATAGGGCGTGCACTCATCAAAGGCCATGATAATGTCGGCGCCCAGCTGCTGCTGGACGGCGATGGCTGACTCCGGCCCGAGGAATACCTTGTCGCCATCTACCGGGGAGCGGAACTCCACCCCCTGTTCCGAGATCTTGCGCATCGCCCCGAGACTGAACACCTGAAAGCCGCCCGAATCGGTGAGGATGGGTTTTGACCAGCCCATGAAGTCATGCAGGTCACCGTGCTGCTGGATAATGGCGGTGCCGGGTCGCAGCATCAGGTGAAAGGTATTGCCCAGCAGAATATCCGCGCCGGTGTCTGCCACCTGCTGCGGGTTCAGGCCCTTTACCGAGCCATAGGTTCCCACCGGCATGAACGCCGGGGTGGCTACCTCGCCGCGGGGAAAGCGCAGCACGCCCCTGCGGGCCTGCCCATCCCGGGCGCTGACGCTAAATTGCAATCGGCACTGGCTCATTGACGACTCGCTAGTGCTCGCGGGTGGCAGAAAACTGGATATCCGGCCAGCGCTCTTCCATCAGGTTGAGGTTCACCCGGGTCGGGGCCAGGTAAGTCAGGTAGCCACCGTGGTCCATGGCCAGGTTGTCGTTAGCCTTCTTGCGAAACTCGGCGAGCTTGGCCGGGTTGTCGCTTTCCACCCAACGCGCACTGTGCAGCGTGATGGGCTCGTAAATGCAGTCCACCTTGTATTCGTCCTTGAGGCGAAACGCCACCACTTCGAATTGCAGCACCCCAACGGCGCCGACAATCAGGTCGTTGTTGGCCAGCGGCATGAACACCTGGGTCGAGCCTTCCTCGGCAAGTTGGGTAAGGCCTTTCTGCAATTGCTTGAGCTTCAGCGGGTCTTTCAGACGAATGCGCCGGAACAGCTCCGGGGCAAAATGCGGAATCCCGCGAAACTTCAGCGGCTCGCCAACGGTAAACGTATCTCCAATCTGAATTGTGCCGTGGTTGTGCAGCCCGATGATATCGCCGGACACCGCCTTGTCGGCCTGGGCGCGATCACCGGCCAGGAAAGTCACCGCGTCGGCAATCTTGATGTCCTTGTCGATCCGGCAGTGGCGTATCTTCATGCCTTTATTGTACTGACCGGAACAAATGCGCATGAACGCAATCCGGTCACGGTGATTGGGATCCATGTTTGCCTGGATCTTGAACACAAACCCGGTGAAATCGGCTTCACGGGCGGACACAGTGCGCGACTCGGTTTCCCGGTCTCTTGGCATTGGCGCCCACTCCACGAAATCATCGAGCATTTCCCGGACCCCGAAATTACCCAGCGCGGTACCGAAATAAACCGGGGTCAGCTCGCCACTCAAATAGGCCTGCTGGTCAAACTCATGACTTGCCCCCCTGACCAGTTCGATCTCATCGCGATAGTCATCGGCGTAGGATCCAAGCAGTGCGTCGGTTTCGGGACTGTCCAGGCCATTGATGATTTCCAGGTCCGACAGTTTGTGACCCTGGCCAGTGCGGTAGACATGAATGGTATCGCTGTACAGGTTATAGACACCCTTGAAGCCCTTGCCCATGCCCAGCGGCCAGTTGATCGGCGCGCACTGGATTTTTAATACCGTTTCGATTTCGTCAAGCACCTCGATCGGGTCGCGGATGTCGCGGTCCAGTTTGTTGACGAAGGTAAAGATCGGCGTGTCGCGCAGGCGGCACACTTCCATCAGCTTGATGGTGCGTTCCTCCACTCCTTTGGCGCCGTCCACTATCATCAGCGCCGAGTCCACCGCGGTCAGCACCCGATAGGTATCCTCGGAGAAGTCTTCGTGACCGGGCGTATCCAGCAGATTCACCATCCGCTCTTTATAGGGGAACTGCATCACCGACGAGGTCACCGAAATGCCCCGCTGCTGCTCCATGGCCATCCAGTCCGAGGTCGCGTGTCGGTCAGACTTACGGCTTTTCACGGTGCCAGCCACCTGAATCAGGTTGCCCAGCAGCAACAGTTTTTCGGTGATCGTGGTTTTACCGGCGTCGGGGTGGGAAATAATCGCCAGTACCCGGCGCCGCGCAATTTCCTTGTCCAGTGGACTGGCCATGTCTGCCTACCTGATGCACGGCAAGTAGCCGGTGCGTGAATGCTGCCCCCGATACGACAAGACTTCGCTACGGGCACCGCGAAAAAAGGGCGCGATTATAGCAGCTGCCCTGCTCTCCGGCATCCGGGAATTGCCGCGGCGGATACTCTACAATGAGCCGCGCTTGTTAGCGCCAGGCTCAACGTGTCATTAGCCGCGACAATAACGCCCAGGTCTGCCTGGCAGGCAGCAACGGAGACCAGCTTATGGATTTTTCACTCAGCGACGAGCAGCGCGCCCTGCAGGACTCGGTACGCCAGTTTGCCCGCCGCGAACTGCCGGACATTGCCCGGGCAATAGAGGCCAGCGACGAGCCACCGGATCTGGCCCTGCGCCAGCGTTATGCAGAACTGGGCTATTTAGGCGTCAATCTCGACAGCCGCTACGGCGGCGGCGGGCTGAGCCACTTTGACGCGGTGCTGGTGCTGGAAGAAATCGCCAGTATTTCCATTGCCGTGGCCTTTCCCATTTTCGAGTCCTGCTTTGGCCCTTGTCTGGCCGTCGCCCATTACGGCAGCGAGCAGTTAAAACAGCAGGTGCTGCCGAAAGTGTGCAGCGGCGAGATGATCCTCGCCGTGGCGATGTCCGAACCTGAGGCGGGCTCGGCGCTGACCGACCTCAAGACCCGGGCCGAGGTCCAGGGCGACGAAGTGGTACTCAATGGCAGCAAGCGCTGGTGTTCCGGCGCCGGACATAGCGAAGCCTACCTGGTGTACTGCCGCTTTTCCGATGATCCCGGTGCCAGGGGCATTGGTGCGGTGCTGGTGGAAAAAGACACACCGGGGCTGAGTTTCGGCAAGCGCGACCATCATCTGGGCTTTCGCGGTGTGCCCAGCGCGGACATGTATTTCGATGCGGTGCGCGTCCCCGCCCATCAGGTGCTGCTGCCTGCCGGTGGCTTTGCCAAACTCATGGAAGCTTTTGACCTGGAGCGCTGCGGCAACACCACCATGTCCCTGGCGGTGGCTCAGTCCGCCTTCGACTACGTGCTGGACTACACCCAGCAGCGCCAGCAGTTTGGCAAACCGCTGGTGGATTTTCAGGCGGTACAGTTGCAGATCGCGGAAATGAAAATGCAGCTGGATGCGGCGCGGCTGCTGCTCTATCGGGCCGTGATCAATGCCGATCAGCAATTGCCCAGCATTGCCGACAGTTCCCTGGCCAAATGCTTTGCCAATGAAACGGCGCGTGCAGTGACCGGCAAGGCCATGCAGTTAATGGGCGGTTACGGCTACTCCCGTGAGTATCCTCTGGAGCAAAAAATGCGCGATGCCTGGGGCTGGGGCATCGCCGGTGGTGCAATTGATATTCAGAAGGTTAACATCACCTCGGCGCTGGTCGGCCGACGCTTCAATCAGCGCGCCAGGTAACTGGACCAGCGCGGTTCGTGCTTGCAGTCAGGTAAAGCCGGACCATATAAAGACAGTGCCAAGACTCAGCCCAATAGTGCGTAATCACCCAAGGAGCAAACTGTGGAACCCATGCGTTTTCTGGTGACAACTGTGGAATCAGCCAATCACGTGCAGGGAACCCTGCTCGCCGGCGCCATCAGCCCTGGTGACAGTGTGGCCATTGCGCCGGGTGGTCAACAATCGTCGATCATGACGGTTACCGATGCCAGTCAGTCTGAACTCGCCCGGTGTGACGCGGCAGGCACCACCCTCACCCTGACCCTGACTTATTCCCTGGCGCCACAACCGGGTAATATCCTGGCCCCGGCGGATGCCCGCCCGGAATACGCCGACCAGTTTGAGGCCACGCTGCAGTGGCAGGCACCGGCCGAACTGCTACCCGGACGCAGCTACGCGCTCGAGGCGCCAGGAGGCCACAGCCAGGCCACTATCAGCCGGCTCAAGTACCGGGTTCAGGATGAGTTGCAAATCGCCGCCAAGACCCTGGCTAACGGCCAGCAGGGAGTCGCCAATCTGGCCCTCACCACGCCGATTATCTACGACGCCGCCAGTGTTTGCCCGGCTACCGCGCAATTTACCCTGCGCGACCGGGACAGCGGACAAACAGTGGCTACAGGCAGTATCCGCCACGGCTTGCGCCGGGCCAGCAATGTCCACTGGCAGGCCCTGGATGTGGATCAGCAATCCCGGGCCGCCATCAAACAACAGGTCCCGCAGGTTATCTGGCTGACCGGTTTATCCGGTTCCGGTAAATCCACCATTGCCAATATGGTGGAGAAAAAACTGCTGGCGAGGGGCCGCCACTCCTACCTGCTGGATGGTGATAATGTGCGCCATGGACTGAACAAGGACCTGGGCTTTACTGACGCCGACCGGGTAGAGAACATCCGGCGCGTGGCGGAGACCGCCAAGCTGATGCTGGACGCCGGGCTGATCGTGATTACCAGTTTCATCTCGCCATTTCGGGCCGAACGCGACATGGCGCGCACCCTGTTCAGTAGCAGCGAGTTCGTGGAAGTGTTTATTGAGGCCAGCCTGGATGTCTGTGAACAACGGGACCCGAAAGGGCTGTATCGCAAGGCTCGCCAGGGTGAAATCAAGAATTTTACCGGCCTGGACAGCCCTTATGAGCCCCCGGAAAAACCGGAGCTGGTGCTGGATACGGTGCAGTTAAGTGTCGAGCAGGCGGCCGACGCGATTATCGAGTTTATTGAGGGCAGCGCTCGTGCCAACTAGCCTGCCGATTGCGGCCTAGTGCAGCACCGAACCGGTGGGCCGGGTACGGGATTCAGCAAACTCCGGATGCAGAATATCGACGCGCTTGACCAGCAGCAGATCATGGCGGGAGACGTGATCGTTTTCATCGGCAGAGCGGACATCAATATCATCCAGCAGCACGCACACCACGTCATCGTCTTCCACGTCCACGACCACGCAGGATTTGAAACCGTTGACGGTATTCAGGGACGCAAATGAACCGACGTCGAAGCTGTGGATCGGCAGGCTGCCGTCGGCTTCTTTCAGCAAACCACAGGAAGTAAATGCCACGCCAAATCCGGCCGCCGCTACCACATGAATGATATCGATGATGTCCGGGTCGGTAAGGTCGACGCGAATGGTGTCGGTGATCGGCTGATTGGCATGCATCTGCCGCTGATTCACCAGCTTGATGAACAGACTGATGTCTTCCTGGTTCCATTCCAGAGTTTCCTCGGTCTCCGAACGTGTGCTGTCAGATGACAGGCTGAGCACGCTGGTCTCGATGGTGAGGTCATGGACCTCGGTCTCGGGGGGACAGGGGACCACCATGGAAACGGAACAGTAGCCTTCAGTGCTCTCGGCACTAAGACGCCAAAGGAAGGGGATGTCGCCACTGAACTCAATCATTTACTACTACTCAGTGAGAAAGTGATTGTTACCATAGCATACTTAATCGCATCGGCAGAATCGATAACCGCATTAGGATTCTCTGGTTAATTCGGACAGTCCCTGCTTTGCTTACGACATTCCGACGCTGGGTATTTAGCTCACTTAGCCGGAATTGCTAAAATTCATTTCAGAAGAAGCTAACAACTATCTGAGCACTATAGGTTTTTATATCCCTGCTTGGAGAATGGGTTTTTCCACAGAAACTGTGGATAAGTCCGTGCATAATTATTGTGAAAGTGCTTCAAGCCTCGGCATTCCGCTTTGCTGACACATTTTGATTAATATTTAGACAATAGCAAATGCTTATATTTATCAGCAAGTTACAGGTTTTAGAAGGATCGGATAAATATAATACACGCGCTATACGGGCGTTTTGTGACAAGCGGGTAAATTATGTGCATAAAAATACGGGCTAAATTCACTTTTTCAGTGATCCGATCTTTTTTGTTGTTGTTTTTATTAGGTTTTTTCCATCAATAATACCGCTCGTTCATAAAGCGGAGGTATTCCTCAGGTTCCTGATGTTATGGCAAATCGCACTTCCCGACTGTTACTGACAATGGTAGTTCTGCTGGTGCTGGCTACCCTGCTTCTGGCCTGGGCTGTCTGGCAGCAGTATCGCCGCGAGCAATCCAGCAGCGAGCTTGCCGTGACGGTGACACAATCAGTGCTGACCAGCAACAGCGCCGCCGCCCTCATCGACAACGCCCACCCTGACCTGCTGGCCAGATCCGGCAGTAGTGAGCTGGACGCCTATCTGGCGTACGTCGTGCGCCGACTGGGCCAGTTACAGAGCCTGGAGGCAATTAGTGGCGGCAGTCAGGGCGGCTGGCTGCCTGGATTCGGGGAACCGGCCAGCGCCAGCTATACAATCAACCTGCAGTTTGCGGCCCAGCCCGCCACGGCGGAGCTCGATCTACAGCAACTCGGGGGAGCCTGGCTGATACGGGAATTTATGATCGCCGCACCGGCTCTCAATCAATAAGCGCAGCAGCAGGCAAACGGGACTGCGCACAGCCCCGTTGGGCGCGCTCAGCGCACGATAAGCTGGTAGATGGTGGGCACCAGGATCACCGCGCAGACGAACGCCAACAGTACGTCCCGGTCCAGGTGATAGCGTATCTGGGTGGCTTCGGGCAGATTAATCGCCACCACCCCCAGCAACACGATGGCAATCAACCACAAATTGCGACTGAGCAGCAGCACCGCTACCAGCAGCGCCATGGAAAACACCACCACGTAATTCTGCTCCAGCCCAAGCTGGGCCATGGTTTCATTGGCGATGGTAATTCCCAGAGTAACAAAAACCACCACGGCATAAGCCACAGGTTTGATGGCGCGTTTCTCTTTTTGCATAGTAACTCCCGGCAAGGTCCCGGAATATCAGACCGGGACACCTGAACAAACAGATCGGAATTACTATAGATCGGGCGGACTGGCCCCGATATGGGGATTGCCGAGAACATGAACTGGTTCAAATCAAAGTTGCGGGGCAGACAACATTTTACGGGCGCCGCGTTCCTGTAGCAGGGGTCAGAGCGCACTGATTACAACAACCCGCAGCCCGGGCCGGGAATCAAGGGTAGGAAATATCGGTTTGCAAACTACTCAGCTGCTTGTTCCGTAACTTATTCCGCAACTACGCGCAGCAACTGCTGGTAATCGGTAAAGCCGTTCATGATCTTGAAGATGCCATCCTGCTTCATGGTGCGCATACCGTCGCGCAAAGCCTGGGCCCGGATCTCATCCAGCTCGGCTTTCTTGTAGATCATCGCCTGCAGTTCATGGGTGCCTTCCAGCAGCTCATGAATACCGGTTCGTCCCTTATAGCCAGTGTCACCGCATTCGTCGCAACCCACAGCGCGCATCAACTCATGCTTGGAGAGATCGAACTCAGCCATATCCTTTTCGAACACATCCCTGCCGTAATTGTCCGCCAGGTGGTCAAGCTCTTTCTGGTCCGGCTTGTAGGGTTCCTTGCATTTCGGGCACAGGGTTCGCATCAGGCGCTGGGCCAACACGCCCAGCAGGGCATCGGAGAAGTTCACCGGGTCGAGACCCAGATCCAGCAAACGGGTAATGGTTTCCGGAGCCGAGTTGGTGTGCAGGGTGGACAATACCAGGTGACCGGTTAGCGATGCCTCAACACCAATACTGGCGGTTTCATGGTCACGCATCTCACCGATCAGAATCACATCCGGGTCGGCGCGAAGAAAGGCGCGCATGGCGGTGGCAAAGGTAAAATCGATCTTCGGCAGCATCTGCACCTGCTGCAGGCCCGGCTGGGTAATCTCCACCGGGTCCTCAGCGGTCCAGATTTTGCGCTCCGGCTTGTTAATGTGACCAAGCACCGCGTGCAGCGTGGTGGTTTTACCGGAACCGGTTGGCCCCACCACCAGGAACAGGCCGTGGGGATGGACAGACAGGTCAACCACGCGCTTGTGGTTGTCCGGGTGCATATTCAGTTTTTCCAGCGGCATCGCTGCGCCAGCGGCAAGAATACGCAATACCGCACTCTCTCCCTGCACCGTGGGCACAGTGGCGACACGCAGTTCCAGCTTCTGGCCGCGCACTTTCAATTTGCACTTGCCGTCTTGCGGCAGACGTTTCTCGGCGATGTTCAGACGCGACATCACCTTGATGCGGGCAATCAGCGCTGCACAGTGTTCCTTGGGAACCTTCAACAGCTCGCGACAAATACCGTCTACGCGGATGCGCACCCCGCCGGGGGCATTATCCTTACCGGGTTCAACGTGGATGTCAGACGCACCCAGACGATCTGATTCGGTAATTATCCGGTTAACCAGCTGGATGATAACGTTGGTCTCAGCGAGACTGGCGTCGTCTTCTTCGTCTTCACCGACTTCAAATTCGACACCGGCGTTATCGCCCATGTCGGAAAAAATATCGTCAAAGCCTTCTTCGTAATCCCCGTCGCCACCGCGCAGAAACTGGGCAATATGCTCCGGCAGCCCAACTCGGAACACATAGTTGCGGGCGTTCACCACGCCCTGGATTTCCATGATGCGCTGGTAGTCGGAAGGGTCGTCAATCAGGATGACCGCCTCGTCCTTGTCACCGGCCACCGGCAACCACAGGTTGCTGCGCAGGTAACTGACCCCGATATTTTCCAACAGGTCGGTAGGCAGCTCATGCTTGGCGTCATAGGCCATGTACGGCACCCGGTAGTAATACTCCAGGGACTTGCCGATCATGTCCGCCTCGATCTGGAATTCCTCCATCAGCGCCCGGGACATGGAGCCGCCGTATAACTGCGTCTTGTTTTTTAATTCATCCAGCTCGGCACTGGTAATCTTGCCCTTCTGCACCAGGTAGTCATAAGGACCCTGGGTGCTCTGTAGTGACGACCGGAATTGCTTGGCGAGCATCTGGCTGACCATCAGCGCGTGCTTCAGGTCAGTCTTGGTGAAATCCCGATCGCCTTCAAAGTTGATCAGCTGCATGACCCCGAGCAGGATTTCATCCTTGATAGGCACCACGATCTGCGACTTGACCTTCCAGCCCTTGGCGTCGGAAAACTTGCTGTCGAACTGCAGGCGCGGATGGATGTCCACCAGCTCTTCGCTGTCCTTGACGTTACGAATCACCAGAGCTTTCTGGCTGAGAGCTACGTAGCCGGCCAGGGAGGTGGTGCTGAACGGCACGCGGATTTCAATGGAATCATCATCATCAGGGTCACCGCCCTTGATGCTGGCCATGATTTCCTTGCCATTGTCCACCGACTGGTAAATGGTGAACAGGCGCACGCCCAGCAGATCAAGCAGGTCTTTTTCGACCTCCTTCATCGCCACCTTGAGCTTCTTGCTGTATTTCAGGCGCTGATAGATTTTCGAGAGCTTGCTGACAAACTCATCTTTCTGCTCGGTCGGTTCCGGACCCGGAGCCTCGATTTCTATCGCTTCTGTTGCTGTTTCTGCCATGATGCTCGCTGAATTATTTTGGCCGCGGCCGATTAACTAGTGTATCCGATCGCTGCGCGGAGTCATGCCGGGTTTGCTGTCGTGCAGTGACCATTGCTGATCGTGCAGCTGACGGATTCCGCCAGCCAATTTGTTGACGTTACTGACAAACCTGATTACGACCAGATCATCGGTCGACTGACTGTTTTCCCTGTACTGATTTACTAATGGTTGGTTGTTTGGGTTTTTCCCGGCTTTTTTACGGTTTATTGGTACCCGACCAAACTCTTGAGAACTTATCAAAATGCCAGCAATTTCAAGCAGATTCAATACATTTTTATTGATATTGCTGATCCAGTTTGCAGTTCCGGCAAGTGCTGACAAAACCCTGCCGGAACCTGCCGAGGCTACTCTGGCCAGACTGGGTGAGCGCATCTACGGCAATGAGTGCGGGCACCGCCCGGACTGTCTTACCAGCTGGAATGCCGGTGAAGATTTTCCATCCCTGGGGATTGGCCATTTTATCTGGTACCAGGCCAACCAGGATGCCCCGTTTGAGGAGACTTTTCCGCACCTGCTGGCCTTTCTGCAAGATCAGGGCGTCGGACTGCCGGACTGGCTGGCCGCTGCCGAACAGGCAGAATCTCCCTGGGCCAGCCGCGAGCACTTCTACGCCGAATTCTCTGGCCCGCAGATGCTGCAGCTTCGCCAATTGCTGGCTGCTACCCAGCCCCTGCAGACCCGGTTTATCGTTGCCCGCTTCTACGCCAGCATTGATGGCCTGGTAGCGGCGGCACCGGAAGCCCGGCGGGAGGCGGTAGGCGAGCACATTCACGCCCTGGCCAATGCCAGCTCTCCCTATGGGCTTTATGCACTGGTGGATTACATCCATTTCAAGGGCACCGGACTCAACCCGAACGAGCGCTACCAGGGTGAAGGCTGGGGATTGCTGCAGGTGCTGCTCGCCATGCCGGAAGAAGATCCGGACCTGGCCAGTTTTGTGCACGCCGCCGAGCAGCAACTACGGCGCCGGGTCAGCAATGCCCCGGTGGAGCGCAATGAGCAACGCTGGCTTGATGGCTGGCTGGCACGCTTGCAGACCTACCTGCCCGAGTCCGGGTCACTGGAAGTGACCACGCAATAGCCGGTCAACCGCCGTCCCCCTCCACCCACATCCTGAGGGCGCCCCGAGGCAGTTGCCGCCCCGGAGAATTGCCATTACTCTTGCGTCTTTCCCGCAGGGCCTGCCGATACCGGCGGCCCGCACTCCCGCAACAGGTCCCTGTTAACCATGAGTCTGCAACGTCGCAACATTGAAGCCATGGAAGGCTATACCCCCGGTGAACAACCCGCTGGCGGCAAAGTCATCAAGCTCAACACCAATGAAAACCCCTACCCGCCATCACCGGCCGTAGCGGCCACGCTGGCCGCTCTCGACAGCGCCGCCCTGCGCCGCTACCCACCCCCCCTGGCAACGGAATTTCGCAATAGTGCAGCCGCACTGCACGGGGTTAGCGCCGATCACATTATCCCAACCAATGGCGGTGACGAACTACTGCGCCTGGTGCTGACTACCTATGTGGAGCCTGCTGACACAGTGGTGGTGGCCGAACCCAGCTACTCGCTGTATCCCGTGCTCACCGATATCCAGGGCTGTTTGCTCAAACGGGTGCCGCTGCAATCAAACTGGCAGCTGCCTGATGATTTCGCCAGCCAGCTCAGCGGCGCCAAGCTCTGCATCCTGGTTAATCCCCACGCGCCCAGCGGCCAGTTGCTCAGCGTCGAGACACTGGCGGCAGTGGCCGGCTCGTTCGACGGCCTGCTACTGGTGGATGAGGCCTACGTGGATTTCGTCGACCCGGAACAACACTATGACTCCCTGCCCCTGGTACGAGAACTGGCCAATGTGCTGATTCTGCGCACCATGTCCAAGGGCTACTCCCTGGCCGGGTTACGTTTCGGCTATGGCCTGGGCGCGCCGAGCCTGATCGCGCCGATGCTGTACAAGACCCGTGACAGCTACAATACCGACCTGATAGCCCAACGCCTGGCAACCGCCGCCCTGCAGGATCAGAACTACGCCCAATCCACCTGGGCCAAAGTACGCGCCAGTCGCAAGCAACTGCAAAGCGACCTGGCCGAATTGGGACTCATGGCACTTCCCAGTCAGGCCAACTTCCTGCTCTGCCAGGTGCCAGACAATCCAGGCGCCGCCAAACTGTACCTGTCGCTTAAGGAACGGGGCGTCCTGGTGCGTTTCTTTGACAGTGACGGACTGCGGGACAAACTGCGCATCAGTATTGGCAGTGGGGAGGAGAATCAGGCCCTGCTGGATGCCCTGCGGGACAGTCTGGGTTAACCCTCAAGCCTGAATCCAGCAGCCTGCCGGCACCGACACGGCGCAGAACTTTGCAGCTGGCCTGCAAAAAATTGTAAGGTAGGCGCTTGAATCGCCACTTAACTGGGCATCGCAAACAGCCAGGTTCCCGATGATTTTCTCCCTGCTCAATGTGCGCAAGAAAACCGCAGCAACGATCGCCGGCATTGCCATCGGTGCACTTTGCCTGTGGGGTGTGGCCATGTGGCAGGACATCGGCATCGGCCAACTGGCCAACATCCTGCTGGCGATTTTACTGCTGCTGGGTGGCGTGATGCTGGCGGCGCTGCTGCTGATCAGTTGCTTCAAGGTCACTTCCCACCTGCTCAACATCGCCGTGCGCAATCGCGGTGAGCCTGCGGAGCCCGGGGCGACAGAGCACAATCAGCAAAACTCGGAAAAACCGGAAATCAGTGACGCGAACCTGAAAGACCAGGCGTGAAGCATTCTCAGCGCCTAGGCCACGGGTAGGTCGCGCGACATGATCAGAGCATCCTCGCGACCATCACTTCCCGGGTAGTAGTTCTTGCGCTCGCCAATGCGCACAAATCCCATGGAGCGGTACAGCGCGATTGCCCCCGCATTACTCACCCGCACTTCCAGAAAACACTGCTTCGCATCCAGGCTGACGGCCCGATCCAGCAGCAGGTTGAAAATCTTGCGACCATAGCCACGACGCTGGTAGTCAGGGTGGACGCACAGGGTCAGAAGATGACATTCCCCAATCGCCACTGACATCACGCCGTGTGCCACGACGCGGTGCTTGTTGGACAGCACCCAGCACTGGTAGCCGGCATGCAGGCAGTCAATGAAAATCCGCCTGGTCCAACCCTTGCCATAGGCGAGCGACTCATTCTTTACCACCTGGTCCAGATCACCCTGGCGCATGGTGCGGGCAAAAAACTGGGGCTGAGGAGTAGTTTGAGTCAACATGTTAACGGGGCAATTCAGCTTGGGCTGCGAGATAAACGTCTGGGCTGGGTATTTGGATTGGGCTGTCGAATTATGGGATTTCGAGTTGCAGGATTTCGCATTAACCGGTCCGCCAAACTGCCCGGCCAGCCCATTTCACCCCAGACGCCAAACTTGTTCAGTGCGCGCTGGCCGCAAGACGCTGGCGCAAGGGCTGCAGTTGCTGCCAGACATCCTTTTTGATGGCCGGAACCGACAGCATCGCCTGCAGGCTGCTGACGCACACCAGATGACTGTCCAGCTTGTTGCGGCGTTGATCGCCGGGCTCTGTCCGACCAGGAAGCAGCGTGGCGACCTGCTCGGCAAACACCAGCAGATTACTGAAGCCATCGCGCCGGCGGCGCATGGCCATAAAGCCTTCGACGGCCTGACCCGCCTGGCGAGCCCCGGCCTGCAATTCCGTGGCCGCGTCAAGCATTGGCCAGTCAAATGTCTCTGGCTTCGGGGGTGAATCCGGGAGCGGGGCCGCCAATGCCAGCAGGATATTACTCAACAACACCCGTGCCTCCCGCTCATTATCAACCGCAGCGTGCAGCGGGACTTCCCACAGCACCGACAGGGATGCGTTGACCGGCAGGTAGTGCAGCCGAAAACGCAGTGCGGTCTCGCCGTCCTGCTCGATATCCGTCGACCGCGCGGACTGTTCAACAGCCACTGGCTCCATATCTCTGGCAGCTGCCCCGGTGTTAGCGGGTTGCCGGTCAGAGCGCGTTGTGGTGGCGGTATTCGCCAGCTCACTGACCACCCGGGCCCGGGCAGAGCCGGCCGACCGGGTATCTGGCGGCGCTGCTGGCGCGCCATGATGCTGACTGGCACTCTGGATCTGCGGCACTGCGGGCAGGTCGTACGCCGGGCTGGGCCGCGCTGCGGCGACTGGCAGTCGCGGGTAAACCACGTCGATACCCATGACCCGCAGATAGGCCTGGCGTTGGAGTTCATTCATCGGGGTAGTGTCAAGATGGCGACAGGGCCATTCGCAAGTGACGTCAGCCGGCAATATAGCGGTTTGCTCCAGGCTGCTCAACTTGTCTCTTCCGGAGCCTCTCAGGGCCGGTAACATTTTCACGCAGAGCCACAACCCGCCGGTGTCGAAAGCTGCATCGTCAGCGACCTGAATGCCAATTGCCTGCAGCCGGAGAGGGCACCGCTCACCGGTTTGAAGTTACCCGGTTTTCATGCTTGAATCCGGCTTCCCAAAAAACAGCGCACAAGATATGAAAGCCATACGTTGCCACGAATACGGCCCGCCAGAGAAACTGGTTCTGGACAGCATTGCTGACCCGGTAGCCGGTGACAATGAGGCGGTGGTTGAAGTTTACGCCGCGTCTCTGAACTTCCCCGATACGCTGCAAATTCAGGGTAAGTACCAATTCCAGCCACCCATGCCGATTACTCCCGGCTCGGAAGTGGGCGGCATCATCAAATCAGTGGGACCGTCACTGCAGGGCTTCGCCCCGGGTGACCGGGTAATGGCCATTCCCGGCATCGGCGGCCTGGCAGAGCAGGTGGTGTGCAAGGCCGATGCCCTGCGCAAGATACCCGACAATATGGACTTCAAGACCGCTGCGGGCTTCGCCATGGTCTACACCACGTCCTATCACGCCCTGAAACAGCGGGCCTGCCTGCAGCCGGGCGAAACCCTGCTGGTGCTTGGCGCCAGCGGCGGAGTCGGCATGACCGCCGTGGAATTGGGCAAGGTCATGGGCGCCCGGGTAATTGCCGCCGCCAGCAGCGACGAAAAGCTGGAATTTATTCAGCAATTCAATCCCGATGCCACCATCAACTACGGCGACGGCGAACTCAAGGACAAGGTCAAGGCGTTGACCGGGGACCGCGGCGCTGATGTCATTTACGACCCGGTGGGTGGCGATCTGTTTGACCAGAGTTGCCGCTGCATCAACTGGAATGGCCGCCTGCTGGTGGTAGGTTTTACCAGTGGCCGCATCCCGGAATACAAGGCCAACCTGGCGCTGTTAAAGGGCTCCGCCATGGTCGGTGTATTTCTTGGCCGCTTTCGCAAGGAAGAGCCGCAGGCCTATGAACAGAACTTTCAAGAGCTGCTGAAGATGTATGCCGACGGCAAACTGCATCCGGTGGTGACGCAAAGCTTTCCAGCCGAGGACTACGTCAAGGCGTTTACGGTCTTCGCAGAGCGTCGGGTCATGGGCAAGGTCACCCTCGAATTCAAACGCGAATCGACATGAAATGTTGAGTGACCCGGAAATAGTCGCCGACCTGGCACGCCTCAAGGACATTGCCAGCGCTCACCGCGCTGCGGATGCCGAACTCGCCGTTCACGAGGAAACGATTGGCGACCAAAAGCTGCGCGTATTCAGCCACGTGCCAGCCAGGCTCTCTGCACTCTACGCCCTGGGCCAGCAGGCTCCCGAGCTGCCCTTCCTGGTGTATCAGGACGAACGTTACAGCTTCGCCGAGTCACTGCACATGGCGGCCCGGCTGGGCCGGGTGCTGATGGAGAAGTATGCCGTCAAGCGCGGCGACCGGGTCGCCATCTGCGCCCGCAATTCCCCGGAATGGTGTGTTGCCTACATGGCCGCGACTACCATCGGCGCCATTGTCGTGCCCATGAATTCCTGGTGGCAGGGCCCGGAGTTGGAGTATGGACTGCGCGACAGCGGCGCCCGGCTGGTGTTCGCCGACGCCCAGCGAATGGCCCAGCTACAACCTTATTTGAAGACTCTTGGCGTGGAGCTGGTGGCCATCAAACCGGACGCCGCTGCATCAGGCCACCCCGAGTTTTACCAACTGCTGGCCGACGCCGAGCCGCTGACGAGCGCCGAAATTGAGGCCCTTGACGTACAGCCAGATGACGATGCATCCATCATGTACACCTCCGGCTCCACCGGCGAACCCAAAGGCGTATTGTCCACTCATCGGGCCATCATCAGCGCCCTTTACACCTGGAAATTCGTCAAGGAAATCAATGAAATCCTGCGCCCTGAACTGCGTGAGGATAACCCGGAATTCCAGCCCGCCATTCTCGCCAATGTGCCGCTGTTTCACGTTACCGGCAGCCATGCCCAGTTTCTGGCGAGCTTCGTCTATCTGCGTAAATTCGTAATGATGTACAAGTGGGACACCGAGATAGCTCTGCGTCTCATTGAGCAGGAACGAATTTCGGTGTTTCACGGTGTTCCCACCATGACCTGGGAGCTGATGCACGCCGACGGCTTCACACGCACCGACCTGAGCAGTTTGCGTCAGGTACAAAGCGGCGGCGCACCGCGACCACCAGAACACCTGAAACTGATGAGCGAAAAATTTCCAGAGCGGGCGATACCAGGCCTGGGATATGGGCTCACGGAAACCAACGCCATCGGCGCCATCATTACCGGCAAGT
The DNA here is from genome assembly GCA_965212375.1 of uncultured Pseudohongiella sp. Taxonomy (GTDB): domain Bacteria; phylum Pseudomonadota; class Gammaproteobacteria; order Pseudomonadales; family Pseudohongiellaceae; genus UBA9145. Next base: position 2,244,074 of record OZ243108.1, read on the forward strand.
TCTACCTGGCACGCCCGAACAGCACCGGTCGCCCGTCACCGCCGGTTACCGACGTAAAAATCGTTGACCCCGCAGGTCGCAGTCTGGCGGCGAACGCGGTGGGAGAAATCTGCATCAAGGGCCCGACCCTGATGAAGGGCTACTGGAACAAGCCCGAGGCGACCGCTGAAGTCCTGCAGGACGGCTGGTTCCATACCGGTGACATTGGCTATCTCGATGAACTCGGCTTTCTGATTATCTCCGACCGGGCCAAGGACATTGTGATTCGTGGCGGTGAAAATATCGGCTGCGCCGAAGTGGAGTATGCGATCAGCGAACATCCGGCGGTCAACGAATGCTCGGTGTTCGGCCTGCCCGATCCACGGCTGGGTGAAATTCCGGTTGCCGCGGTGATGCTGAAACCCGGCCAGGACCTGGCTGTGGAGGAGCTGCAGGATTTTTTGAAAACCCGTATTGCTGCCTTCAAAATCCCCACCGTAATCCACTTCCAGTACGAGCAGCTGCCCCGGCTTGGCACCGGTAAAATTGCCAAGAAGCTGTTGCGGCAGCAGGCCCTGGCCGCGCGTTAACTGCGTTCGCCGCCGCGCTGATCTGGCCCGCTGCAACCACGCTGGCCGCCGGACAAAAACCACTGTTTTTCGTTTCCCGCATGGCGCCTGACCAAGGGGCGTTTTCCGAGCTCCCCACCGCTGTTTGTTCCGGTTAGTTGTACCGCTAATTCAGCGGCATGGATTGACTGCCAGGCTAGCACCCCGATAGCTGGCGATGGTCATAAATTTGTCACACTCCGGGCGTAATTTAGGCGCCCTGAGAGCCCGGTCACACGCTGTAAAAATATTTCTTTCAGCCACTTTATTTCTCTCCAGTAAATCCCCAAAAATACCGATATACAGGAAGAGCAGTATGCGCAAAGGCAAGATTGCAAAGTCAAAACGCCCTGAGGGACAGTCCATGAAAGAACACAAGTGGGATGACTTCGAAAGCGCGAAAGACATACTCGAGGCTACCACCCCGGTGCCGGAAGATGACGAGGTCGAAGAGCAAAAAGCGGCGGCTGGCAATGCCAAGTCGCGAGTAACCGAGATGCGCCGCCGAATTGAGGAACGTCTGGACAGCAAGCGAATTGCGCTTGAGTACGACTACCTCGAGATGGAAGACTACTCGGAAGAGATCGAAGACCCCTGGAACGGCGCGCTCCAGTAAGGTGCCAATCTCGCTGTCCCTGACCGGCACCAAACCGGTCAGGGACAGCGACTGTTGAGATGCCGAACACTCTGCCCCCGCAGGTAGCGGCGACGCCGCCTGCGGCTGTCTTGTCCCTGGTCCCCAAGCGCAGGTGTCTGCCCGTAACCCACCTGTTTTCAACAGGACTGAGGGCCCGCTTTATCGGGCCCGCTGCGGGCTCCCGGCGGCCTGTCAACCGGCGGGACTTGTCCCGACAATAAGCGCTATTCACTTTCCCCGTTAGTTAGTATGATTGCTGGCTTGTCGTAGCAAGTGAGTAACAATGACTTATTGTGTAGCAGTGTCTGTCAATGCAGGCATGATCTTCTGTTCAGACTCCCTGACCAATGCTGGCGTTGATCAGGTGTCCACCTACAGCAAAATGTTCCGCTTCGGTGTTGAGGGGGAGAAAACCTTCGTGATCCTCTCGGCGGGCAATCTGGCGACCACCCAGGCCACCATTGCCAGAATCAAATCCGACATCAAGCAGAATGCCAAGGAAAACCTGCTGGCCATGCCCAGCGTCGAGGACGCCGCAGACTATATTGGCGACATCAGCCGTCATCAGCAGGAAAAACGCGCCATCGAAGGCAAGAACTTCGAAGCCAGCTTTATCATTGGCGGTCAGGTCAAGGACAGCAAGCACGAGATCGTGCTGATCTACCCGGAAGGCAACCACATCACCTCATCGGATGACACACCCTACCTGCAGATTGGTGAGAGCAAATACGGCAAACCGATCCTGGATCGTATTCTCACCCCGGAACTGAATCTCGACACCTGCGCCATGTGCGCCATGGTGTCCATGGATTCCACCATGCGCAGTAACCTCAGCGTCGGCCCCCCCATAGAGCTGCTGATGTATCCCACCGACAGCCTGACCCAGCACACGCCGTTTCGCTTTGAAAGCGACAGCGACTTCCTGCGCGATCTGAAGCGCAGCTGGGACCAGCGGCTCAAGGAAGCGTTCCGGCAAATGCCGCCCATGACCTGGGCTAGGAACTGGGATAAATCAAACCGTGAACAAAACGAAGCTTAGTCATGGTTTGCTCTGAAAGAATAAACGGGTAGGCGTCTTCCAGCCCCATACTGCGGTTCAGGGCGTTGAGCATGATGGTCAGCTTTGACCATTTCATCATCAAATCATCGATATTATCGAAGTGCGTCGAGCCCTGGTGCATGTGGTACTCACCAGCAGTCTCCAGCGTATCCACCATGTGCAGGTAGTGCGCCCAGACCTCGGCCCAGTCCTCCAGCGGATGTGACTGCGCGTAGTGACTGATCAGCGTCGGATCGCGCACCATGGTCGCCTTGTTCGCATAGTAGTTCTGCAGCGCGGTGGCGTAATCCTGCTGTTCGTCTCCGAATAGTTCTCGAAACCGGTTTATCGCCCCGCTACCCCTGACCAGTCTTTCAAAGTAGTAGTGTCCGCTTTCATGGCGAAAGTGGCCAAGCAGCGTGCGGTACAGCTCACCCGTGTATTGCCGGCTAATCTCACGCCGGACATGATCGGCCTCAGCGATATTGATGGTAATCAGGCCGTTATCGTGACCGGTATTGACGTGCTGTTCCCGTACGCCGGGATTGGTGCGTTGATCTTCAATGAACTGGAAAGCCAGGCCACCTGAGTGGTCGTCCTTGCCTTCTACCGGCAGCTCCAGACGCAACAGCGAATAAATCAGCCGCCGCTTGGCGTGCTCCATGGATTTCCACCAGCGCCGTCGCTGGGGCACCATCAGGTTGGGTATGGTGTGATTCAGATTGCAGGACAAACAGTAGGTGTCGTTTGGGTCGGTGACCAGCCAGTTGCAGACATTGTAGTCGGCGGAATTCTGGCACAGCCGAGCCGCAGGACTCTGCGCGTCTCCCTGGGCGGGAATGGCGCGCATCTCCAGTTGTAGCGGGTCAAAACCCACCTTGCGATCACAGTTCAGACAGCGCGTATTCTCAAAGAACAGCGCCTGTCCGCAGCAACAGGTAAAATTTTTCAAAGGGTCGGACTCTACTGATTACCGTGCAGGAACCAGGTCTGGGCAATCTTGAAGTGAATACTGGCGGTGGCGATTTGCAGTTCGTCGATGTATTCGAGCAGCCCCTTTTCCAGCAGCTTTTCGATGTCGCCGTCGCGAACCACCCGGCGGGTGCGGTCCACTTGCCACTTGACCTTGGAACTGCTGGGTAATTTCTGCAGCACCTTGTTCAGCGTGGTCAAATTGTGGGTGGTGGAGCGCGGAAATTCCTCATCCTGGAGCAGAAAACGTACCACGTCCGCACCACTAACGCGCTCGCGTACGTGCTGACGGTACATCTGGAATGCACTCAGGGAGCGCAGGATGTTAACCCAGAGAATGTTCTCAAAAGGTACTACATGCTCGCCATCTTCCTTGACTTGTTCCTGGATCGGCTGCAGCAGATTACCGGTACCCACATCAACGATACGGGTGGTCATGTCCGCCCGCTCAAGGCTGCGACCCAGGCGAATAAAACTGTAAGCGTCATCGCGGCTCATGCAGCCGGCCAACAGCCCGGTTATCTGCTGACAGTCGGCGATAATACCCTCGAGAAATTCGTGACGCGGACCACGAGCCACCGCCTTATCGGCATTGTCCCGGGCGTGGTAATAGAGATTGTTGATCATCTCGAAGGTTTCGGTAGGCATGATCTCGCGGGTAGTGCGGGCATTTTCACGGGTCATCGCCAGGTTATCGAGAATGGAGTAGCCGTTGCGCTCCACCAACAGAAACTTGAACACATTGCGTTCTGATTGCTGCTTGTACTTGGCACTGAATGCTTCTTCGGTACCGGTGATTTCCACCAGTGAATGCCAGCCTAGCTTGGTGCCCTTGGGCAGATCCATCAGCAGAGTGGAGAATACGTTTAACAGGCGTGCAGTATTTTCGACCCGCTCCAGATAGCGGGCCTGCCAGTAAACACGTTCAGCGACACGAGAAAGCAGCACGTCAGTTTCCTGTGAAATCCACGGTCTTAATAATGGTCATGCTAGTTATCCCCGATTACCCAGGTGTCTTTACTGCCACCGCCCTGGGACGAATTCACCACGTAGGAGCCCTTGACCATGGCCACACGAGTCAGGCCTCCGGCGGTCACATAGGACTTCTCGCCCTGCAGAATAAATGGTCGCAGGTCGACGTGCCGGGGTTCCACCGAGCGATCACCAAGAATCGGCACCGTGGACAGTGAAATAAGTGGTTGCGCCATGTAGTTACGCGGATTGGCCTTGATGCGACGCGCGAATTCCTCGCGTTCTTTCTGGGAGGCCTGGGGACCAATCAACATACCGTAACCGCCCGATTCATTGGCAGGCTTGACTACCAGCTTATCGAGGTTTTTCAGGACATGATCACACTGGGCCTTGTCGGTGCACAAATAACTGGGCACGTTGGGGATAATGGGGTCTTCGCCAAGGTAGTATTTAATGATCTGCGGTACATAGGTGTAGATGATTTTATCGTCTGCCACACCGGCGCCCGGGGCATTGGCCAGAGCAACATTGCCCTTAACCCAGGCATTGAACAGGCCTTTAACACCTAACACCGAGTCTTTGTTAAAAACTGAAGGGTCGAGAAACAGGTCATCGATTCGCCGGTAGATTACATCCACCTGCGACAGACCGCCGATGGTGCGCATAAACACCTTGTCATCTTCGACCACCAGATCGCCGCCTTCCACCAGCTGCGCACCCATACGCTGGGCCAGGAAGGAGTGTTCAAAATACGCGGAGTTATAGATACCCGGCGTGAGCACCACAACTTCCGGATGCTTCACGTTACGCCGCGACAGTGTCGACAGCATCTCGAGCAGCTGGTTCGGATACTCGGTTACCGGGCGAATGTCGTAGTTGTTCTCGAACAGTTCCGGAAACACGCGTTTGGTCACGCGCCTGTTCTCCAGCATGTAGGAGACACCGGAAGGTACCCGCAGGTTGTCTTCCAGTACGTAGAATTCGCCGTCATCGCCCTTGATCAGGTCGGTGCCACAGATGTGAGCCCAGACATCAAATTTCGGCTTGATGCCGACACACTGCTTGCGGAAATTGGCGGAGTTGAGAATCAACTCTTTGGGGACCACCTTGTCCTTGAGAATCTTCTGATCGTTATACAGATCATGAATAAACATGTTCAGGGCGCGCAGCCTTTGTTCCAGCCCTAAACTGGTGCGATCCCATTCCGATGCCGCAATCAGCCGCGGAATAATATCCATCGGCCATTCCCGGTCAATATTGCCGGCGTCACTGTAGACGGTAAAGGAGATACCCATGGTCTTGATGGCGAGCTCGGCGGCAGTCTTTTTCTGCAGCAGCTCTTCATGGGTCAGGGAACGGAGGTAGCTGGTCAGCTGCCGTGCTGGCTTGCGTGCATACCCCGGGCTGCTGATCAGCTCGTCGTAGAACTTCCCGGGGTTATAGGTTTTCCAGTTTACGCGCATGCAGCTAACCGAAGTGGTGCCCGAAGCAGATCAAACGGTATTTGGTCTTTGCGTATCACCGCTTAAGCATAACACAGCGATAGCTGGAGTCCACGCCGGTCACGACCGCGCCGCCACGGACTGCTGGCTATAGCGGCCAGGCCAGCAGAAGCAGCGGCGTTGCCACCGCGACGATAATAATCTCCAGGGGTAATCCAACCCGCCAATAGTCGCCAAACTGGTAACCACCGGCACCCATGATCAGTGCATTGTTCTGGTGACCGATCGGGGTCAGGAAAGCACAGGACGCGCCCACCGCCACCGCCATCAGGAACGCATCCGGATTCAGCTCCAATGAAAGCGCCAGGTTGTACGCGATAGGTGCCATGAGAATGGCCGTGGCCGCATTGTTCAGCACATCTGACACGGTCATGGTAATCACCAGGATGAGCACCAGAATCATGACCGGCGACAGATCGCCAGCCACGGCCAGAATACCGGCCACCAGCAGGTCGGTGGTGCCGGTGGATTCCAGGGCCGCGCCCAGGGGAATCATGGCGCCCAGCAGCACCACTACCGGCCAGTCCACACCCTCGTAAAACTCGCGGATCGGAATAATTTTGCCCAATGCCATGGCCACCGTGGCGGCGCCGAGCGCCAGCTGGATTGACAGCAAGCCGCTGGCCACCAGTGCGATAGCGGTGGCAAAAATAGCCAAGGCCCACAGCGCCTTGTTGCTTTTCAACAGACCAATAGACCGCTGTGCTAACGGGTAGACATTCAGCTTGACCACGGCTTCCTGAAGCGGCTCTTCTTCGCCGTAGAGCAGCAGCACGTCACCCACTTTGAATTTGAAATCCCGTAGCCGACTATTGTGCGGCTTACCCGACCGGGACGCGGCAATCAGGTTGGTTTTGAACCGGGTATTGAGGTTTATGGAACTCGGCGTTTCACCCAACAGCAGTGATTCCGGGGTGACGATGACTTCCGCGAACTCTTTGTCTTCCGAATGCAGTACCCCATGCACGCCATTGCTGGCTGTGTGCAGACTCAGCTTGTTGTTTTCTGCGTAGGCCGCCACGTCCTCTTGAGTGCCCTGGATCATCAGGAAATCCCTGCGGTGCAGTTCCTGTTCCGAATTAAGCTGCACCGTGCGCAGCATTTTCCCATTGTGCTCAAGTGACAGCAGGTCCATTTTTTTCTTTTTTAGCGCTTTCTTCAGCGCGCCGGCCTTTTCACCGATCAGCGGTGACTGATCTGTGACTTTCAATTCAAACAGGTATTCCTCTACCTCAAACAGTTCCAGGCCCGCGGTCTTCTTTCTGACCGGGACCAGCCGCCATCCCACCAGCAGAAGAAACAGTATCCCCAGCATTGCCACGCCGCCACCCACCACGGAAAAATCAAACATGGAAAATGCCTCGCCCGTCACTTCTTCCCGGTAGCTGGCTACCAGGATATTGGGCGGGGTTCCGATAAGCGTCACCAGGCCACCCAGTATTGAGCCAAATGACAGCGGCATCAGCACCGTGGCGGGGGCGCGTCCTGCCTTGCTGGTGGACTGGATGGCGATAGGCATCAACAACGCCAGTGCCCCGACATTATTCATAAACATGGACAAGAAAGCCGCCAGAAAGGTCAACGCAGAGGTGTGCAGCATCGGCTTGTCCTTGAATGGCTCAAGCACCGGCAACACGTAATCCACCGCGCCAGAACGGGTCAGACCAAAACTGATAATCAGCACCAGCACCACGGTGATCGTGGCCGGATTGCCAAACCCGGAGAACAACTCAGACTGCGGGACAATGCCAAACAGGCCAGCACTAAACAGCGCCCCCAAAGCGACAATGTCATACCGCCAGCGGCCCCATACCAGCAGCCCCAGCAAGGCTGCCAGTATCAGCAGCAATATAATCTGATCTGCGTTCATGACAATCTCATCCAGCTTCCAGCGCGCACTGCAACTCACCAATGCCGGCAATACTGGCTGCCAACAGATCGCCGGCCACCACCGCCGAGACGCCAGCTGGCGTGCCGGTAAATATCAGGTCACCCGTGCGTAGTTCGTAGAAGCCGGACAGCGCCGCAATAATCTCGGCAACGCTCCAGATCATGTCACCCAGGTCCGCCTGCTGGCGCAGCTCACCGTTGACGCTCAGCTTGATTTCACCGCTTTCGGGATGACCGCATTCACTGGCTGGCATAATCGCAGAAATCGGCGCGGACTGATCGAAGCCCTTGGCAACATCCCAGGGCTTGCCGCCCTGCTTGGCCGCTTGCTGCAAATCACGGCGGGTGAAGTCGATACCGACGGCATAGCCGAACACGCAGTCCAGCGCCGCATCTACCGTCAGGTTTTTTCCTCCGGATCCCAGGGCCACCACCAGTTCTACTTCATGGTGGAGCTCCCGGGTAGCCTGGGGGTAGGTAACAGGCGCGTTGTTGGTGACAATGGCATTGGCTGGCTTGCTGAAAAAAATCGGTGGATTCTTGCGCGGGTCGCCGCCCATTTCCCTGACGTGATCCGAGTAGTTCTGGCCGACGCAGTAAATCCGGTTTACGGCGAACAGCGCATCAAGCACCGTCACCGGTACCGCGGGCACTGGCGGCGGTGTATACACATAACTCATTGGTGAGATCCTTGCTGATTATTCAAAAGGGATGTTGACGCTGGGCGGTTGGCGATGGGTTCTGGCAACTATAATTCAACCCTGATTCGACCCGCTGCACCCCAGCGCCAACTCCAGGCTCGCGGGTTCGCCAGCCAGGGATGGCAGTACCGTCAGGCCAGTACCTGACTCGATTGCCGCCAGCGTACTGCGCTGCGCACAATAGTCAACATGGGGTGGCAGCTCAACGGGAAACACGAACGCAGCTACCCGGCCTCCAGTGCGCACCACCTTGAAGTAGGCTCGCGGCGTTTCCGTTTCACCACTATCCGCATCAACAACCCCCATCGGACCACTAACCACGAACACCTCTCCTTCCCTGGCAGCAAGCGCATTGATGCGCTGCTCCAGTCGCGCCCAACTGCCGGTGCGCAGGTTCTCGGGTAAAGGTGCCATGTTACTCAGATTATTCAATTCATCCCAGTAGGGGGTTCCGGCAAAACTGGTCATGGGGGTCAGACGCCCGCGATCTACGCTGGGGTACACGACCTCATTGACGCGGTACTCGCGATCCTGGGCGTTGCTCAGATCCGGCTGTATAAAAGCCACATCTTCGCCAGCAGTGGCAAGCCCCTGGGGAACCTCTTCCAGTAGCGGGTCTGCCTGCCAGGCCCTGGGCAGCAGCGATGCCACTCCAACCGTCCCGCCTGATACGCGATAGGCGACCCACTCGGCCAAACCCGAGCCCGGGTCGATGGCAGCCGCGTAAAGGTGATGCACGACGATTTCCCGTGCCGACTGCGCCTGGGGACAAACCTGCGCGCAGTGGGCAATATGCACCTGGTCCGCTGCATGACCGGTTGCGGACAACAACAGGAGCAAACCAACAAGACCAGCGCTACGCGGACTAACCCATCGGGTAGGGATACTGCTGATGAACCGCATCACACTTGTCCATAATCGATTGATCCAGAGAGACATCGAGTGCGGCCAGCGATTCATCCAGTTGCTCGGCGTTGCGAGCGCCAATGATGGTCGAGGCCACGAAATCGAAATTCATACTCCAGGCGGTGGCCAGGGTCACCGGGGACATGCCAGCCTCGGCGGCGATTTCCATATACTGTGCGGTAGACGCCAGGGTGCCGTCATTCACAAAACGTCGGGCCATCATTTGCTGGCGGCTATCGGCGTTCTGGTAATCGGCAAAGCGGGCATTGCCTGGCTGCTGTTCAGCATTATATTTGCCGCTCAGCACGCCGCCGCCAATGGGCGAATACGGCAGCAGCGAGACCTGCTCGCGGCGGCAGACCGTAGCCAGTTCGTCCAGGAAGCGGCGATTGAGCAGGGAGAAATTGTTCTGAATCGACTCGAAACGTGACAGCCCCTCGTAAGCGGCCACCGTATTACTCTTGGTAAGACCATAGGAATTCTCATTGGAGGTTCCCAGGTAACGCACCTTGCCTGCCTGCACCAGACGATCGAGAGCCTCCATGGAAACCTCGATGGGCACTACCGTGTCGGGCCAGTGCACCTGATACAGGTCAACATAATCAACCCCAAGGCGCCGCAGACTACCCTCAATGGCCCGGCTGATATGATGATGGTCGATGGCGGTCAGGCCCTCGCGAATGGGGGGCACGAACCAGCCGGATGCGGCACCGGCCACCTTGGTGGCGATAATCAATCCGTCGCGGGGCTTGGTCTTGATCCAGCTCCCGAAAATCTCCTCGGTCAGCCCGGCCAGTTCGGCGGTAGGTGGTACCGGATACACCTCTGCGGTGTCATAGAAATTGATACCCCGCTCATAAGCCTTATCGAGAATCCGAAAAGCCTCTCCCTTGTCGCTCCAGGTGCCGAAGCTCATGGTGCCCATGCAGATCGGTGAGACCCGCAGCCCGCTCTTTCCTATATACCTGTACTCCATACTTCGTCCTTCAAGTCTGTTCTGTGTTAGTGCCGCACTGTTCTGGCTTCGCTCTGTTACCTTACTGTCTGTCCTGTCGTTCTTTTATCCTGCCGCTTTTTTATTCTTGCCGTTCTTTTGCCTGGCATTTGCCAGCGGCCGGGCAAATGGCTCTGATCGCCCGCGTCAATCTTCCTGCACGATCACACCAAAGAGGGACAACTGTCCCCTAAATATCCACCACCGCCGCAATAGGTGCGGTCCTGTAGCTGGATGTGAATACCATCCGGATCACTGAAATAGACTTCTGGTGTGCCGCCCTCAGCGCCGCCGCGGTTGGGCATGCGCATGCTCACCCAGTGCATCAGCGGCTGGGTATCGGCGGGATCCTGACGGGGCCGCAAACCATAGTCGCTGAGGGTGGCCAGGATGTCCTCCACGGCGAACGATTCAATCGTAAAGCAGGCGTGATCAATCCGCCCGGGCGACGTCGGCAACCCTGACTGACTACCTCCCACGTACATCAGAAACTGCAGGCCATCGCCGACGCCGATCACCGGCGACCCAGGGCCCTGGAAGGCCTGGTACTGTTTTCCAAACGCCCGGGTATAAAAGTCGTTGGCGCGGTCGCGGTTCGCCAGGAAGGTCGTAAAGTGGCTGAGATCCACGAGGTTAAAGCGGCCCTGTCGTGGCGGCGGCTCCGGCGCAGCACAGCGGGTGCCGTACGCCCCACCGCCACCGCAATAGTCTTCCGGTGTCAGCTGGTAGCGAATACCTTCAACATCGGCAAAATAAAGCTCGCGAGTCACCACGCCGTTGCCTCCGGCCTCACGCTCAATCACCCAGGAGCGCATGGCGCTGTCCAGGGGATTCTGCCCGGGCGGCGGTGCAGCTTGCGGGGTAATCCCGAAACTCGCCAGCCGGTTCCGGGTTCGCTGCAAATCGAAATCAGCAACACTCAGACCGATATGGGCAATGCCCGGTGTCTCGCCAGCCGCCAGCGGGCTGATGGTAAAAAAATGCGGTCCGGTGCCAATCCGCAGTGTGACGGTCTCGCCATCTCGCGCCTGCACCGGTGCCGCAAACAAATCCTGGTAGAACGCTACCGACCTGGTTACATCACTGACCCGAATGGCAAAACCATGCAGCTTGCGCACCGCGACAGGGGCAGGCCCCTGAGCCAGGGCTGATCCGGCCAATGGTAGCCAGGGCAATGCCCGCAGCAGGCGCCGACGCTGAAGATTTATCCCGAATTGCGGCCTGTCTGCGGGATGCTGATTACCCGGTAACAGGTCTTGTCCACGATTTGTTTTTATTATCGACACGACGTACTCCTGATAAGCGGCACATGATTGGCAAACCCGCGCCTTGTGAAGAGCCACTCATCATAGCGACAGCCTGCCGGGATCGTCCACTACGGGCTAGTCCGGCTGTTCGACAGGCAGACCGGCAGCCTGCCAGCTCTCCAGGCCACCCGCCAGATGCGTCACCTGGTCTACGCCCATACGTTTAAGGCTTTGCGCCGCCAGGGCCGAACGCCAGCCCTTGTTGCAGTACAGAATCAGCGACTCGGCGCTGTCGAACTCGGGTCGGTAGTAAGGGCTGTCGGGATCGATCCAGAACTCCAGCATGCCCCGCGGCACATGCAGTGCTCCGGCTATCTTGCCCTCCCGCTTGAGTTCGCGAACGTCGCGCAAATCCACCAGCAAGGTACCCGGTTCGTCCAGACGGGCGGCTACCTGCTCGGGGCTGGCAGCACTGGTTTCGGCTTCGGCATCAGCAACCAGCTGGCGGAATCCGGTGGTAATCTTCATGGTCTTTTCCTTTATCGGGCCGCAGCGCTTTACTGGTATCGGGCCTGGCGCTCTGGACCTGAGTCACATCTTACTGCAAGCTGACAGGCGCTCAGTGAGCAAAGCTGCTAGGCTTTTGAGCACTATCGCTGCAACCAGTTCAGCACCAGAAGTATTTTGAGTTTACTCCAACACGCCACTGCGGAGGCCACTATGGACGAGCGCGACTTTCACCTACTGCTGCGCGCCAAGCGCCAGATCAAACGCGAATCATCCCTGCGTTCATTCTTGCTGGCCGGCTTGCTGGTGGCCGCGAGCCTGAGACTGCTGGGCGCTGACGTGACGTTCCTCTATCCGCTGCTGTTTGTGATCCTGTTTGTATCGCTGATTCTTAACTCGGATCTGATCGCCAACTTTGGTCTGGTCACCAAACATGACCTGGTGAAAATGATCGAGCGCCAGATCCACAACGATCCGGATGTGCTGACTCGCTACGCCAGCTTGCGTAATCGGCCCTAGGGAACCTGACCCAGGGAATCCCTAGCGGCGCACGGACTTGATCAGCGCCCCGCCACCGGAGACTACGGCTCCGTAGACATTACCGGCCGAATCCACGGCGACACCTTCCGGGTTGGAGCCGTCCGGGTAAGCCTCCACGGTGCCATCAATAAAATAATCCACCAGTCCATCTAAAAGCGATCCGACACGAATCCCGGCTTCCCAGCCGGGATTGCGCTCATTGTCGAATTCCGATTCGCTGTCGGCCACATAGATTGTGTCGTTGGCGGTGATATAGATGCCGCTCGGGCGGCTGAAGGACCTGAACTCGCCGATGTAGTTGCCTTCCAGATCGAAGATCTGCAGCCTGTTGTTGCCGCGGTCTCCCACCACCAGTCGATTGCGGGAATCAATGTCGATCGCGTGAGGGGTCTTGAACTGGCCGGCAGCCGAGCCCCAGCCACCCCAGTGCTTGATCAGGTTGCCATTGCGGTCGAATTTAACGATGCGCGCCACGGTATCCGGTGTCGCGTCATCGTTCTGGCCACTGTGGCCATCGCCCACATAGATGTTGCCATCGGCATCGGTGACCACGTCATTGGGTGTCTCCAGCAGGACACCGGTGCCATCGCCAGCCTCTCCGGGAGTACCCAGGATCAGCAGCACCTCGCCCTCGGGGCTGAGTTTATAAACCGCATGCCCCATGCCTGCGGTACGGGGGTCGTCAGGGTCCGGACCGCGAGCATCCGTCACCCAGACATTGCCATCACGATCGACGTGCAAACCGTGGGGAAACAGCGTCAGGCCACTGCCTATGCTGGCCACTACATTGCCTTCGGGATCAATCTTGACGATTGGGTCCAGGGTAGAACCGGCACAGCTGTTGCCGCCACAGCGATCAATCGCCCACAGATGGCGGCCATCGGGATCCATGTCGACGCCGGCCGTGGATCCCCATTCGCGACCATCGGGCAGGCTAGCCCAGCCGTTAATGGATCTGTAGGGATTGGGCCGGTCGTTAATGGGTTCCAGCTGCCCGACGGCAGACAAACTCATCAGACTGGCGGTGACGCTCAGCAGGCTGGCAATAACTGACTTTCCTGTTCGTTTCATGGTGACATCCTCCACCGGCAGGTGCTGGACCTGCCATGTTATCAAAGCGCTCCTGAAGTGAACCTGAGGCTAAACCAGCCCCGGGGCTATTGCAACGCAGCGGCTGTTGCGACGAGCCGCACTGTGACGGGCGTACCGTCCAGGGATTCTGCCCGCCGCAGCGTTGCCTGGCTGAGCGCGCTACAGCACCGCTAAAACGGCTCCTGTCACCAGGTCGGAAGCCAGCGAATAACTCTGGAAAATTGGCAAAGAAAAGAATTGAAACCTGTGCAAGCCAGGGCAATTGCGGTTGCGCGGCAGTGTGCCGCGCCCTGCCTCGGCCCCGCCCTGGATGCTGGACGGGGCAGTGGCAGATAACGGTCAGAATGTGCCGCGAACCTTGATGGCCAGCACCGGTCCGGCATCGGAACAGGAGTCCTCAATCTCGCCGATGACGCCGGTGGCGATGGTGCCATCGACATAGCGAGTGCGCACCCGGCAGCGATCACGACTGTCCCGGGCTTCAAAGCGGTATACCAGTCCACCCCAGGCCTGGATCTCGAACCAGCCGAAGTAGGAGCCAACTTTCGGATACTGCTCGATCTTGTCGATGTCGTAGACCAGGAAGTCATTGTAGAACTCGCGGCTGTAGCGAAAGCCGTAGTTCATGTTGTTGCGCGAGGGAAGATCATGGCGATAGCCAAAGTTGTAGCGACTGCCGCCGCCGCGCAGGGCCCGTTCACGCTCGACATTGAGAAACGGATCGGTCACGGTGGATTCTTCCACGCTCAGGCCTGCGGTCAGCAGAATTTCTGGCTGATTGATAAACCCCAGTCGCAGGCTGCCGTTCAGATTCACACCGTAACGTTCGCCACTGCCAATGTTGCCGCGCGCGGAAAGAATATTGCCGTCGGTGGACACGTCAACGTTGTCGATAATGTCATCCAGGTCGTGGTAAAAAACGTTGCCACTGACCACACCGGCATCGTCCGGCAATCGGTACTCCAGGTTTCCCTCATAGCGCCAGGATTGCTCCTGCCTCAGGTCCGAGTTGCCCTCAAAGGCATTCTGTTCATCGTCACTGGTGTCGACGCCGGCGGTAAAATCACGAAAGCTTAGCTGGGCCACATCCTTCTCGATAGTGGCGCGAAACTGAATAGAATTGGTGAGGTCGAAGCGGTAATCCACCTTGGGACGGAAAAAAGTGAAGTCCCGGGACTTCTGCACATTGCCTTCCTGGGAGATCGTGCTGTCTTCAAACAGCAGTGTGGTTTCCAGGGTCATGCGCTCATTGAGCTGCCAGTTGTGGATCGCGAAATACTCGTAGCGCATTTCCTCTACGGTGCCCACCGCATCGGTAACCGGGCTCAGCCCGCCAAACCGTTCTTCTCCCGGTTCCGTACCCAGCAGACCCAGCTGCAGGGACGTATCGAGAATAGTCTGCGCCCGTTCAACACCCGCCTCCACCGACTGCGACTCGGCCAGGTCAAAAATATAGGACGGTCGCACGATGCGTTCACGGGTGCGCTCAAAGTTGGACAGAAACAGGTCCTTGTTATAGTCAGTGCCAAGCACCTGGAACCGTTCCCGCACGCTGTTATTGTCAGCCTCGTTGACAATGAACAGGGTCTTGAAGCGGCTGCCGTTGGCAAACACGTGCATGTAGTCACCACCTACTTCCCAGGAGCCGTTCTCGGTGGGGATGGTGTCGTATTCACGGTTGATCACGATGGGATCGACATCGAAGTCAGTCAGCGTCCGGTCGGCGTAGGCATCAAACGTGTTGTCGGTCCACTGCAGGTTCAGGTTGGCGGTATCCTGCTCACTGAATTCATAGCCGAGATTGGCCTGTAGCGTAATCGGCCAGGCATCGCGACCTTCATCGCGGTCAACTGAGTTGGACAGGCTGCTATCGGCGTTATAGGCGCTCTCAAAACCGTCACGGAATTCCCAACGTGGCTCGCGCTCGGCACTCAGAAAGTAATTGAAGGCACCGTTTTGACCGGTGGCGGAAAACTTCGCACCGGGCTGGTAAGTGCCGTCATGGTAATGGTCCATATTGACTTCATAGGCATAGGACGTGCTGGACTGGGCCTCCAGCAGCACCACATTAATTACCTGGTTGCCACCACGCACATCCAGATCGCCGGAAGTACCGCGAATGATTTCAATGTACTGCACTTCGCCAGCAGGAATCCGGGACAGCTGGGAATTGCCCTCGTTGCCTTTACCGGTGATGCGCCGGCCATTAATCAAAATCTGGTCGCCACCGGCACCCAGACCACGACGATTGGAGCCACCGGAGCTGCCCGGCCCACCCTGGGCGCCACCGCCACCGCGGGCCACATCAATGCCGGGAATCCGCGCCAGCATGTCGTTTACCGAATAGGGGCGATACTGATCAAAATAGCTGGCCGGATAGGTGACGGTTGAGTCGTCGTCGGTGGTAGGCTGGACCTGGTCTGGATCAACCTGGCCTGTTGCGAGTGCGGAATAACCGGCCAACAGGGCGGTACTGAGACTGACCGCCAGGGGCAAGCGGCGCAGCGGGGTACGGACATTGGAAATCATACCTGGAGAGGCTCCATTGTTGTTCTACAGACCCCCTTCAGAGCGAATTGGAGTCATTATTGATTATTATGAAGATGCCGACGGGTAGTCAGCGTTGGGCAGTATGTTAACGGGCTAGTATGCCCTGTGCCGGACAGCGAAAAAATATAAAAAGCCTCGGAAGTCATAACATTTTGTGACAAAGCCCCGAAAACCAGCGCCTTGCAACTGTCCGCAGCGCGCTGAATCCGAAGTGTGTAACAAGGAAACGGAGAACCATCATGGCAAAATCACTGCTAACCACGCTTGTTTTACTGATCCTGGCCACCTTTTCTGCAGCCGGTCTGGCGCAGCAGACCATTGCGTTACCGACCCTGCCAGACAATCAGGAGATGCTCATCTTGAGTGTCGAACTGGAGCCCGGACAGGCATCGACCCCACATCGCCACAATGCCCATGTCTTTGTCTACGTGGTCGCAGGTGCGGTGGAAATGCAGGTACGTGGCGGGCCACTGCTCAGGCTGGAGCCGGGTGACACTTTCTACGAAGCGCCCGACGACATTCACCAGGTCAGCCGCAACGCCAGCAGCACCGAGCCAGCAACCTTCGTCGTGCACATGCTGCGCACTCCCGGCACCGCCGTGTCGCTGCCCGCCGACTAATCCCGGGGCGGACAATAGGGTTCATCGCGCATTACCGGAAATTGTGGCCAGCTTTGTTTGAGGGACTGCTTGTTGTGCCCATCTGGTGGGTGTGTCCTGCTTGAGGGTGTGGCAGCGCCGGGTAGGAGGGGGTTGTCGCCAATGCTCTGCGCCCGTCCCACGTCTTTGCTAAACAAGGACCCTTCTCTCCGAAAAAAGCCCTGGACTGCCACTGCTGTCCCACAGTTTCATGCCCCTTAACTTCATGACCCTTAACAGCGCAGAAAAGCGGCTCCGAACGGTCCGCCCGGCAGTGAGGGTGTGCCGCTGCGGACCATGCCCGTCCCGGGTACCTTCACTGTGGAAAAATGCCCTGAAAAACGGTCATTTATCGCCGTTCAGCGTAGGTCCTTAATCGCAGCGGCACACCCTCACTGCCAGCCGCCCCTTACTGACTGCAAGCGTCAAGGTTCACGGGCTTCACAGATTTGTACCGTGTACCAAACAACAAGGTTTCATGTCTGAACCATCGGCAAAAGCTCGAAACACCCGCATTTGGCCTGATCGAGTATTGTCATTGGTGAATCTATGGGACAGCAGTGGTTGTCCAGGGCTTTTTTAGGAGTGAAGGCACCCGGGCCTGCCGGGCGTAGCGAAGCGAAGACTGGATGGGCGCCGAGCCGGCGGGGCGGGAACCCTGCCGCCCCGCAGCCGCGCTCGAGGTCACTGAGTTACAAGACCAAGTATACAAACCAATTGTTCTTCCCCGGAAATCTGCGAAGAACCTAAAAAAGGGAAAGGGGGTTGGTTAAAAGTCCCGGAAGCTCTTCTCCGGTGGAAACGGTGTTGGGCCCGGACGATAATCGCTTATATCGATCATGACAATCGAAAATTATTGTTTTTACGATCAACTGGCTTGGCTATAATCGGTAACCCGATCGTCGAAGAAAGCCCATGATTTCTACCAAACAAGTGCAGTACGCCCTGGCAGTGGAAAAAACCCGCCATTTCAAGAAAGCGGCCGAATTGTGCCGTGTCAGCCAGTCCACCCTCAGCAGCGCCATTGCCGAAATGGAAAATCAGCTCGGCGTCCAGGTATTTGAGCGGGACAACAAGCAGGTGCTGGTGACCCCTATTGGCCAACGCATCCTCGACAAGGCCCGGGTGGTTCGCAATGAGCTGCGGGAAATTGAACTCCTGGCCAAGACCTCTGACAAACCCCTGTCCTACCCGCTGCGCCTGGGCGTTATCCCGACTGTTGGCCCCTACCTGCTACCCCAGATTCTGCCCGATGTCAGGCGCCGCTACCCGGATTCGCGCATTGAAATTTCCGAGGCGCAATCGGACCAACTGCTGCAGCGGGTGCGCAATGGTGAGTTGGACACGGCGATCCTGGCTATCCCTTACAACACCGAGGGCTTGCACAGTTTCGAGTTCTGGGAGGAAAACTTCTATTTTGCCTTTCACAAGGACAGTGAATTCGCTGGCAGGAAGTCAATCTCTCCGGCGGATCTGGACGACACTCGCCTGCTGCTGCTTGAAGACGGCCACTGCCTGAAAGATCATGCCCTGGCGGCCTGCAAGCTGGATCGGAACTCCGGCAATTACGCCATGTCCGGTACCAGCCTGTTTACCCTGACCCAGATGGTGGCCAATGATATGGGTACTACCCTGCTCCCGGAGTTGGCCCTGAAGCTGCTATTAGGCGCCAGCCCGGAACTGCGCGCCATCCCCCTTCAGGAACCGGGACCACACCGCAAACTGGCGCTGGTCACCCGGCTCAACTATGCCGGGGTCAACGACATCGAATTGTTGCGTAAAATGTTTCGGGAATCATTGACGGCACAGAAATCAACCAGGACTGGCAAACAGTAACACCGGCAATCAGGCAGGTACGCTACAGTGGCTGCGGCAGCGCCGGGCGCGATAAACGGTGCAGCCCGATAGCCATCCCAGCCAGCACCACGGCAACGGCCAGCAACAGCATCTGGCTGAAACCGAACAGTCCACCTGCGGGCAGAGCGAGAGTTAATCCCGACAGCCCCACCAACAACCTGACTATCCAGCCAACGCGGTGACTGCCCAGGTCGCCAATACCCAGCAGATAACCCTGCAGAGCAGCAGACACCAGTGCCACCCCCACCAGTGCGGTAGAAAAGGCCTGCAGATTCTGCAGCCAGGTTCCCTGCAGCAACAGCGCCGGGTTGAACACAAAGAAAAACGGCACGAAATAGATTATGGCGCCGAGGCGCATGGCCTCAAAGCCGGCGCGCATCGGTGAAACCTGCGCGACCGAAGCCGCTGCAAACGCCGCCAATGCCACTGGCGGTGTGATAAAGCTCAACATACCCCAGTACATCACAAACATATGGCTGGCCAACGGATCGAGCCCGGAATTGGTCAAGGCTGGCACCAGCACAATGGCCAGAAAAATATAGGCTGCGGTAACGGTCATGCCAATGCCGAGGATAAAACTGGTAAGCGCACCCATGAGTAGCAGCACCAACACGTTTTCCCCGGCAAGGTAGACGAGATCGTTGGCAATGGTGCCAGCGATCCCGGTCACCGCCAGGCCACCAATAATCAGGCCGATGGCTGCCAGGATACCGGCCAGCTCCGCCAGCAGTTTACCCATGGTGGCGACCAATGCCATCAGCTTGTCCAGCGACAGCCGGTGTTTGGTGAACTGGTTAATCACCAGCAGCAGTCCGGTCGCATAAAACGGCGCTACCGCCTCACGCTGCAGGTACACCAGCATCCACACCAGGGCCACGAACACGGCAATAAAATACCAGCCTTCCTTGAACACGGTACCCAGCTTCGGTAATTCCTCACGCGGCAATCCCGCCAGCTGGTGGCGTGCCGCGTAGGCATCAATCTGCATATAAAGACCGAAAAAATACAGGATCGACGGCACTAACGCCGCGATAGCCACGGTGACATAACTGATGTTGAGAAAGCTGGCCATGACAAACGCGGTGGCGCCCATAATCGGCGGCATAAACACTCCGCCAGTGGACGCACAGGCTTCCACTCCCGAGGCGTATTCCTTACTGAAGCCGATACGCCGCATGGCAGGAATGGACAGCGGACCAGTAGTGAGTACGTTGGATATCGGGCCGCCGCTCATTGAACCCATCAGGCCGCTGGAAAAAATCGACACCTTGGCTGGCCCACCGCGAAGGTGTCCGAGCAGCGCAAAAGCCAGGTTGATAAAGAATGGCCCGCCACCGGTAAACTGCAGGCACACGCCAAAAATCAGAAAACCGAATACCAATTGGGCAAACACCTGCATCGGTATGCCAAACAGGCTCTCTTCTCCTAACACATGAAAGATGGCTGCATCGGTAACCGGAATAGCCAGGGCGGCGATAACGTTGGGTAGCTGGTCGGCAAAGGTGGGGTACAGCGAGAATAGCGCGACAATGGCAAACACTGGCCATCCCCCTGCCCGCCTGCCAGCTTCGAGCACAATCAGCCAGGTTGCCATGGCCAGCCACACACCAACCGGTGGCGCCGAGTACTCCCAGGCTTCCAGCACGATGCGCTCAGCATAGAAAGCGTAGTAGGAAAAAATGACGGCAATCAGCGCCATAATCAGCATGTCGTACCATGGCACATGGGTTGGACTGTGTTTGCTGGCGGGGAAGGTAATGAACACCATCGCCAGCATCACCCCGGTGATCAGGTACATATAGCGACTGTCCAGCATCACGTAACCGATGCCGAAACCGAAATTGAAAATCTGGTTGATGGCGAGAATAATTGCAGCAGCAGTCATCACCGCCATGACCTGGCGCCACCTGGGTGACAGCTCACGGTAGCGAAGCTTCTGAACATCGGTGTCCAGGTCTTCCAACTTGACCTTGGTCTTCACCGACAAGTTTTGATCCGTCATCCCTATAGCCCCTCGCCCAGGGTAATCAGGCCTTCTGCCTGAAGGGCTCGCTCGCGGGCAACCAGCCAGGCATCCTGAAACGCTCGATAGTCTTCCGGGGCGGTGGGCAGGAAATCATCCCATGCCTGTTTCAGGACTTGCTGACGAAAAAGGTTAGCCTGGTTCAGCGCCTCGGCCGCTTCGGTCCAGACGCCAATTTCCCTGAAGTAACGGATTGCGCCTGGATGATAAGGCACAAATGACTGCTCAAATTTCTGTCGCTCCAATGCCCAGCCATTAGCGCCAGGTGCATTGTTTTTATACTGGTCAAAATGTTCCAGCATGACCTTCACCATACTGTAAACAATCGTCTCATCGGAGTCAGCAATGCCAACCAGAAAGGGATAGGCGGAAGAAAAGACCTCGATGCCTTCATCGGGAATCCCGGCGCCCTCAATTGCGACATGCGGTACATACCACGGCAGGCGATCCCGGACCCGGGCGACCGCCGCGAGATCATCATGCGGGAACTCCGGCCAGTGCAGCCCCCGGGGCGATGCTTCGACGCGCAGGAACGGCGGGGAATTGCAGGCGCCGCCGGCAGCATCGGCGCGGTTGTTCAGGATGGCATCGATGGAGGCGTTATAGCCACCGACTTCTACTGCGGTGACGTCATCCCAGGTCAGGTTGGCGTAGGCCAGCAGCGCGGCGGTTGCGTTATTCAGCGACGGGGCACCCTGCACAAAGGTCATGCGTTTGCCGGCCATATCGGCAACGGTATTGATATTGGCATCAGCCGCCGTGGCAAAGCTGAACGAACAGGCGTCGGAATAGTTCGACAGCAGCGCGCGTACCGGTTGCGGTCCCCAGATCTTCGATGCGAAGTTGAGGATACCTTCCTGGGCATACACCGACTCTGATCCGCCGGCAGAGAAATGCACGCGCCCTGCCCGGAGCGTGGCCAGACGCGACACGTCGTTGCGCCCGGGTATCACCCTTAAATTGGTGCTGTACTGACGCTGCAGGATGTTGCCGATAGCCACCGCCTGGGAATAACCACCGGTGCCGGTAGGATAGGCGCTCCAGGCAATAGTCTTTGGGAACTGGACTTCGGCGGCAGTACTGAACAGCGGAACCGCACTGATGAGCAGTGCAAGAAGTGACAGCAGCCGGGCCAGCAAGTCGGCAGGTTTGATCAAGAGAGGCGACCTGTTTCTTATCATTTCGGCCAAGCATAGCGTAGCGCTTTTGGCTTGGCTACAAGGTGACAGATCGGTCTGTCGTATCGCATCAATCGGCTGCGACAACTACTGCCGCAACCGGGTAACGGAACTGACTGTCTGCGGCTGACGCCGCACGCCTCAGGGTTCTACCGTGACGTTGATGTTGTCATAGGTAAACATTGACCCGTCGCTGGCAATACCGCGCAGCACATAGTCTCCGGGTTGATCGAAGACCACCGTGGTTTTCCAGCGATTGTTGGCCGGCGGCTCGGGGATGATGTACGGCGGTGACCAGGGGGAATTGGCATAGACCCGGGTGTCGGTATAGGTTTTCATCTGCACCGGCGTGAACGAAGCCGCCGCCGCAGGCCCACGGTAAATGGTCCAGGAAAAGCGCAAACCGGGTCCGCTCATAGCCACAATCGAGGATGGCGGATTGTAGATTTGCTCGGGGGTGCGCGGTGGCCTGCGGTTGGAGCGGGCCGGGAAATTGTCCGGATCGTTGGCATAGACTTCCAGTTGCAGCGGTTCCCCGACCCTGACGCGCCGGTAATTATCACCCATGACCTGCATCTCGGGGGCAATGTTGTCCCGCAGTCGATCATCCAGGCTGCCGAATGACCCGCCCACCTCGGTGGAAATCACCTGGGGATCGATACGGTAATCCGGATACAGACTGCCATAGGCGCGGGCAACATGATCCTGGGTTTCCAGAGTCCAGACCACTTCCTTTTCACCGAAGTCAGCCGGCACATCGATGGTAAACAGGAACGGATTGCGGCGCGGATAAAAATGCGTGGGTTGCCCCATGTCGGCAGTCGCGGCAACAAAGCCGTCGGTTTCCAGATCATCCAGCGCCCCGGGCTCCACCAGGCGAAAATAATTGGCCTCGCCCACCGGGATATCGAACTCCTGCTCCCAGTTGGAGTTCATGTAGCCAAAAAACAGTTTGAATGTTCCATCCGCGTTGGGCCACCAGCCCTCAAATGCCGGCGAGACAATCTCTCCGGACAGGACCATGCGCCGCTCCTGGGCTTCACCCGCCTGGACCCAGGCCAGTGTCGTCATTACCAGCAGTGCAAGCCTGCCCCATCCGGTTACTGCATAGATGTTCTTCATCACCTTACTTCCTGTTGTTCTTGTTGTTCTTGTTGTTCTTGTTGTCTCCGACGTATCCGGCGTTCGGTCTAGTCTTCACTTGCCGCCAGGGAATCGTATTCCGGGACCGGCGCCCAGCACAGCGGACAACCCACATCGTAGTTGTTGGGACTGCCCAGGGCTTCGCGGCGCTGCGCCATTTCTTCCTGGAACTGTTCCTCGGTCATGGTCACGTTGTAACCCAGATCGATAAACATGTTAGACACCGAACGGCGTCCGCCGCCCGCCCAGTTGCGCCCGTCTGCCAGGTTCGGATTGGCGTCAGTGGTATCCATGTAGGCAATAGTGTGCAAGATGGTACCTTTCGGCAGCAGCGGTGCTCTGTCGTCACGATAGATGTACTGCTTGACCCAGTTGTGGTCGTAGCCAACGCAGTTCAGGGTAAAAATATTGTGCCCCCAGATGGCCTCAATACACATGCGCACACCCGGCGCGTGCAGGTGTGGTTCAAAGGCCATAATCTTGGTGTGCTCTTCCAGCAGCACGTAGTTGTGCAATTCCTGGTTAGGCTTGTCTGGAAGCACGTCCAGGTCGATGCCGTTACCGGTACGCGGTCCACGATTGGTGTATTTCGGCTGGTAGCCGCGTGGAAAGAAGCTTATGCCGAATTCCAGGTTACCGGTGGTTTCCCGGCCGTTGGAATGCAGATGGGCAGCACTGAGATGCAGCGCCGAATTGGCCTGCAGCAGACGCCCGGCGGAATCCGGAAATACATCGGCGTTGCGGCCTACTTCGTGAATCGGCCAGCTCACCTGAGTGTCCGGCAGAATGCGACCACCATCTTCACTGAGGACGCCGCTCTGGTAGGTCATGTGGTGGAAGATGTAGCGACCACCCACAGTGTTGCTGCCGGTGTCGGTGGGGATGTCGTTAATCTCCCGCACCTCGATGGATTTCACGTACCGGTCCTCGGTCAAGCCGGTGGGCACCAGTCCGAGGTCGCCCCACCAGTCCGGGCCGACCGCGGGTCGGGTCATATCCGGCCCCTGTAGCACCAGGTCAGGTTCACCGAGAGTCCATTCGTTACCGCTGACAAATTCCAGTGGCTCCGGCTCGTCTTCGGGATTACCGCGCAGGGCGCCGTTGCTGGTCCAAGCCTGGATCATGGCCAATTCCTTGTCGGACAGGGAATAATCGCTTTCAAAGCCATCATCGATACCGATGTCCTTTTCAACGAACCATGGCGGCATCGCGCCCATGCGGTCGCGAATCGCCGTGCGATACATGATTACCGGCGCCCAGGGTCGCACTTCCTCGTAGGTCATAAACGACATCGGGCCGGCGCCACCAGGTCGGTGGCACTGTTGGCAGCTATCCTGCAGGATCGGAGCAATATGCTCGGCGTAAGTCACCTCGTCGGCCTGTAAGCCGAAGTCCTCGATGTCGTAGTAGTGCAGTTCGTGATTGGCGAGGCTGGCATCGTGGGGCTGGGCACTGAGTGACTGCGCCAGAAAACCGGTGGCTGCCAGCGTGCTGGCCAGCACTGCCATCTTAAGCTGGGACCTGGACATGGGTGTCTCCTCTCATTTGATCTTGCAATGTAAATCTTGCAAGGATTTTTCAATAAAAATAACTGGAATACCGGGAAACTTTTTAACATTCAGCCAACCGGCTGAAACTGCTGCCAAGGAGGATTCGACCCTGAACTGTTGAAAACAGTGCTATGACGCGCGTTCGGATTCAGAGTATCCGGCTCCTTTTGTGATTAGCCTACCACCGTAAACAAATGGAAATACAGTCAAAATGAGAGCGAAGCGCAACTATTCGGCAATCACTGAAAACTGGCAGTTCCGGCCAAGAAATTCGGCAGCGCACTAGCAAATCTTTACTCCAGGCCCCCAAATATCAGGCAGTGCCGAAGCCGATTGCAAAAATTTGTAAGCCGGCAACAAAAATCTGATAGTGGTTTCTGACAGGAAAATCAGGGTTTACTGGCAGAATCACCATCGCCCTGCATCGACTGTCGATATTCGGTGGGGGTGCGGGCAAACTGATTCTTGAAGACGCTATTAAATGAAGACAGGGAGGTATAGCCCGCTTCGAATGCGATAGTCGAGACTGGCGCATCCGATTCCTTCAAGCGCCTGCTGGCTTCCGTAAGGCGATAATGATTAAGAAACTGATTAAAATTCCGAAAGCCCATTTCGTGATTGATGGTCTTGCGCAATCTGGTCTCACTTACCGATAAAGCCTGGGCAAGATCAGAAATGGCAAAGCCCTGCTGGGTAAAGAGTGCTTCCCGGGTCATTGCCGTCTCGATCCTTTCCACCAGTTGCGCTTCCGCATCATCTATTGCAGTCCTGGCCACCACCGGCGCCGCTTTTTCTGTTGCCACGCCGGCACCCGAGGTCTGCATGAATAGCTGTCGCAGATCCTCATGGCGCCGCGTGCAAAGCAGATTGAAACCCAGAAAAATCAGAAAGGCGAAAACGGCATGGATCAGCTCCGGAAAATTCACATTGCTGAATTCGCCATTAAAGACCAGCATGTTGGAGTACACCAGCAAGCCTGACACCAGGCGCGGGATAATAAATAGCCAGGTGCTGATGACAAAATACAGCCGCAGAGTGCGCCTGTTCTCCAGCAAGTCGCTACGATAGCCCTGGGTGATATAGACCGCAGCCATCACCGCAAAATAAATCAGGATAGCCAGTGGCAGGATATAGGCATAAATCAGCATGGCGTCACTGGCCTCGGCCGGGCTGAAGAAAACGCCCCCGACTATTTCCCGAAAGACCAGAAAATAGGCCAGCAGGAGCCAGTCCAGTGGCTTCATGCGCGCTTCATCGAGAAACAGGTAACGGGCGATGGCATAGAGCAGCACCGGCGTTAACAGGGAGATACGGTACAAAACGGTATCCAGGCCCTCATCAAAGGCGGAATGGGGCCAGGCCACATAGCAAGCCAGACAGAGGAACAAGCCCAGAAACAGCAATCCGGAACGATTGCGGTGATGAATCAGGAAATACACGCTGGTGGTGACAAGCTGGGACAGGGCCAGAAAAATAAAGCTGTCGTGAATAAGTTGCATACTCACTGTCGGTCTAAGAATCTCATTATTATTATCAAAGCAGGCGTCCATTGTAGCCGCTGCGGCCAACAAAGGCAGCACTGGCGCAGCGGCAGGACCGAATTTCCCGCCCGCCCATGACAATACGTTGCGCCATCAATCTGGCAATTTTTCGGGTCGTTGCCAGTCCCCCGGGGCTCGGTTTGCTGATAGCGAGAAGATACGTCTTTATAGTCAATAAAACCCGGAGTCCTCAGCAGCCAGAATCCGAAATCCAGCAAGCCCCCAACAGTTCGCGAACTTGTGGTATACGCGGCTGTCGCTTTGACGCCGGGAGCCTTGATCCTCACTACCCAGACCAATAGTTTCAGCGCCCAATCCCCGGGCTTTCAGGGTGGCTTGCTTGAAGTGAACCCGACCCCGGATATGACCAAACTCGGCATTCGGTTTCCTGCTGGCGTGCGCTCGTGCTGGCATGGTTATACCTGGATTGGCATACCTGGGGACTGGATTTAATGATTGGGGAAGGTGTCGACCTGCACCCGTCGACCTGCACCCGATGCGTGGACGTCCTGTCGAGGGATGTCATCCTGGCGAACCCTTCTCGACCCCGGCCGGTGTGGAACGCTGGCATGGCGCCCATCCTGAAATAGACGCTCACCAGCTAACAATCGACGAAGGCGAGACGGAATGGCTGGATCCGATCACAGATGAGCAGTATCGCGGTGTCCGTACTCGACCCAAGTCGCGCTCAGCCAACCAGGCGGGCATTGCCGGGCTGTTGGTCTCGAACCTGTTGAGTTCAATCCGTTTGCTCAATAGACCAGTCGCTTACCCTGCCATTTCAGTCCGGTAAAGCAAACACCCACATCACCCCGCCCCCTGGTGACAGCTCAGTATCGGACAGCCGCCGGTAGGAAAAGGCCTGGGCAATGCGCCCGCCCGCTCCCACTGCAATATATTGCTTGCCCGCCACTTCAAAGCTGATGGGCGCACCGGAAATATCTCCGTTCAATCGCGCCCGCCATAGCCGCTCGCCACTTTGCGAATCCAGGGCAAAAAATTCGCGCTCCGCCGTACCGCCGAAAACAACGCCACCGGCGGTGGCCAGTGCCGAGGCGGTCATCGCTGAGCCATGGTCGTCCTGGTAGGTCCACAGCTTTTCACCCGTGACCGGGTCAAAGGCGACAAATTCACCCACATAGTCGTAGCCCGGTGCGGCCTTGGCGCGGCCGCTCATGCCGGAATAAAAACTGCCGCGATCATAGTCCTGGGAGAAAAACGACACGTCCATGCAGGTATTGTTCATGCCAATATAATAAGTACCGCTCATCGCATCCCAGCTGGCGGCATTGAGATCACGACCGCCGTGATAAAACGGGCACACTTCAAAAATCTTGCCGCTGTCCAGGTCAGCCGGCGTGGGCACCAGTTCCGGATTCAAAATCGGGCGGCCAGAGTCTTCATAGCCGGTCACCAGATTGTCATAGGCGGTTTCAAAGGCATGCAGGAACTCACCGGTTTCCCTGTCCAGCATCACCCCCCAGCCGATCTTGCTGGTCTGGATCAGGGCCTTGCGCATCTCGCCTTCGATTTCCACATCCACCAGCAGGCTCTCAAAGGCCGCCCGGTCCCAGGAATCATTGGGCATGACCTGGTAATGCCAGCGCCGCTCACCGGTGTCGATATCCACTGCCAGTATGGAGTTGGTATAAAGAGCGTCACCTGGCCCCCTTAACAGGGCCGACCAGGGATAGGGCTGACCGGTACCAAAATACACCAGGCCAAGCTCAGGGTCATAGCTGGCAGTATTCCAGGGCGTGCCACCCAGCGGTGGTGCATCGCTTGGTGACCAGGTATTCCAGGCCGGGTCGCCTTCATTGTGTGGCACGGTATTGAATCGCCACAGCTCTTCACCGCTATCGGCATCCAGGGCAATAAAAAAGCCCTGGGTACCCAGGTCGCCGCCGGTGCGGCCCAGTAACACCTTGCCATCCACAATTAATGGCGGATGAGAATGTCCGCCGTCCACGGTGTAATCGGCGGTAGCCACTTCCCATTGCTGATCACCGGTCAGCGCATCCAGGGCCACCAGATAGGAATCCGCCGTGCCCCAGTAAATATTGTCGCCGTAAATGGAAACACCGCGATGCTTGTTATAGGCCTGGGACACACCAATATCCTGCGGATAGCGCCGGGTATGCTGCCAGACAATATCGCCGGTGGCGGCGTTAAAGGCAGTCACCCGCCCCATTCCTTCGGAGACATACATCAAGCCGTTAGCCACAATGGGCGTCGGCACCCAGCGATTGCCATCCTCCACCGCCCACGACCATACCAGGCGCAGATCATCCACATTGTCACGATTGATCTCCACCAGGGGACTGAAGCCGGCCACATCGTAGGTGCGACGATAGTTAACCCAGTCTCCGGGCTCGGGAACTGCCAGACGCTCATCGGTGATGGACTCCCAGGGCTGGGGAAGATCCTGCGCCATCGCGGTCTGTAGCAACGCACAGAACACAAGGACAGCAGATGTTTGAAGACTGGTGGAAGGGCATTTTTTGTACATTGTTGTTATTACCTCAGCATGAATGAGCTGGCTTTAAACTAGCCCCGACCGGGAAGCTTGGCAAGCGCGGTATGGCACTTTAAATCGATACGACACTGCCAGATAAATATGGGAGCGCATCAAACCGGACTGCCAAAAAAATGTGCCAGTGTATTTATTTGGGATTGAAGGTAATCACGCTGGCAACTGGTCTTGCTATTTGACAACCCAGAATCATTGGGTTATTGCTACGTGCCATTAGAAAAAGAATACGAGCCGGATTTTGAGAGGCGTGATAATGACGCCAATCACCGGTTGGAAACCTGAACACAAACAACAACAATAAGCGGAGCGCCCATGAGCCATAAACCGGATACCACCCGACCTTCCCGCAAGAAAGAACTGCTGACCTCAGTGTGCGCCGCCGTCGCCCTGAGCGTGGCGGTACTGGCCACCCAGACCGACATTGTCAGCGCCCAGTCCAGCAATTTTCAGGGCGGCAGTCCGCAAGTCAGTCAGACCCCTGACATGACCAATATTCGCATCCTGTTTCCGGCCGGCGTGCGCTCATCCTGGCATTCACATACCTGGGGACAGCTATTGATGATTGAAGAAGGCGTTGGCCTGCATCAGATTCGTGGCCGCGCCATTGAGGAATTCCACCCGGGTGAGCCGTTCTGGACCCCGGCTGGCGTCGAGCACTGGCACGGCGCCCACCCGGAAATCGACGCCCATCAGCTCACCATCTACGAGGGTGAGGTGGAATGGCTGGACCCGGTGACCGATGAGCAGTATCACGGCGTGCGCTATCGGCCCATGTCCCGTTCGTCCAATTAATCGGACTACCAGCACGATCTTGAAAAGGCGGCCCAGTGGCCGCCTTTTTTGTTGTTTTCGGAGATCGCTGGAAAAAGCCCGGAAAGCCACTGCTGTCCAACACATTTGGCAATGAAAATGCTCGATCGGCCCGAATGCGAGTGTTTCGAGTGTTTCCTAAAATGCAGTAGTCGGCATCTGATCTGACAGACACTATCAGCTATTTCTGAAAGCAGACATTCTCAGGCTTGAAAGCTCACTGTCTCACTTCGACCCAAAGCAGAACTTGCAGATTTATAGTTTTGATGTCACTGCAACACGGAATGAGAAATATTTTGTCTAACATTTAGAAAAACTTGAGGGTGAAATGGAACCATCGAAGTGAGGATTTTCTGTAGACTGCGTGACCGATTCCTTAATTGGGCCAATACAATATAGAAGTAAATACTGAGTGTGATTTGGATTTAGCGACTACGTCTCTTCAAAAGCTGTTGATAGGACAATTTTCTCCTTAATTGAAAGGCAATAATGCTTGAGTCTGTAGCACTTACAGGGTTATGGTGGCAATTAATACGTAAATTTCTCTATCGAAGATTTACCCAGAAAATGACGAATGTAATCAAATCAAGTGCACTACTAACAGTAGCCTTTGCAGGGCTTCTGCTGTCTTTGTCCGTGCAGGCGGCTGCATTGGAAGCGGAGCTATCGAAGGTGACACTATTTGTCGAAGGCATGATGAAGAGCCGCGGCGGCGTCACTTGAATGAGCTGACCCGACAGTGTCGTAGCAGCTCTGTCAGAGTTGCCTGGAATACAAGAAGAGAACATCACTGTAAACCTGGATCGGGATGCGTTCACGGTGGGGTACGATGCGTCTTTAGTCACGCTTGATACTATGTATGAGGCGATTAGAGAGCTTGGATACTCGCCAGGATTGCAGGCCCCTGAAGCTACCGGTTCCGACCCTGTCGATGATTCCGAATCCTCGCCTATAGATTCGGCACTCTCTGCTGCTTCACAATCAAGTAAGCTGGTTCTGGTGGATTTTTCTGCGGAATGGTGTGCGGCCTGTAAAGTACTCGAAGCGCAAGTGTTTTCCGATGCTTCGGTGATCGAAGCTCTACAAAGTTATGTCTTTATTGAAGTTGATACTGACACGTATCCAGAAAGCTCTAAAACCTATAATGTCGTCGGGATGCCAACTTTAGTCATTCTGAATACTAACGGGGAAGAGTTATATCGAAACGTTGGACTGATTACGCCTGAAGAGTTCAGCCAAATACTCAATGATCTAATCGCTAAATAGACTTTCTATCAACGGGCATTCTGGAACATCCTCTTTGCTGCAAGAACTAATTGTTTTAGCAAGAATTGCTTCCATTCGTTTCAGGTGATCAATTTTATTTTGCACGGATTCGAGATGCTTTGTCGCCATCTTTTCTACTTCATTGCATGAAACAGCATTGCGGTCGACTAAGTTGAGCAAGCTTTTGAGGTCATCAATGGTAAAGCCAAGTTCCCGACCTCTCTGTACGAAATTCAGCCGCTCTCTATGCTCTTCATCATATTCCCGGTATCCATTTGCGGCGCGACCTGGCTCGGGAATAAGACCAATCTTTTCGTAGTATCTGATGGTTTCAGCGTTACATCCACTGATTGCTGCCAACTCACCTCTTTTCATTTTCGATCCTCTATATCAGCTCCTAGCTACACCAAATTATAATTAAAAAGGACTTGACCCTGTATTCACTACAGGGTTTATGGTGTCTTTATTCGCGAATTTAGTCAACATCAGATCGCGAAAGATGGAGGATGTTTTGAGCCACAATCACGATAGTGCAGATGTCCACTCGGATCAGAGTGCCAGCAATGCCCGTGAAAAAATGCTCGCGACAGGAAGTGTCATCGGTGCGGTGATTGCATCATCTTGCTGCATTGTGCCACTGATCCTGGTATCGCTCGGTATTTCCGGCACATGGATTGGTAGCCTGACTGCATTGCAACCCTATAAGCCAATATTCCTTTCAGTGACAGGGTTGATATTGGCCGCTGGTTTCTGGCACGTCTACTTCAAGCCGAAACCGGTTTGCGAAAACGAGAGTTATTGCGCGCGCCCAATATCAGGCGTGGTTACCCAATCTGCGCTCTGGATTGCTACGGTGATTGCAGTGCTCTCGGCAACTATAAATTTTTGGGCCCCATTGTTCTATTAATTGGAGTGAAAATCATGAAACGTATACTCATTACCCTTATCGCCCTCACTGTTGTCGCGATCAGCGGCTTTACTACACTGGCTCTCATGCCAACGCAACAAGGAGAAAATAGCGCCTATACGCAAGTGGTCGCGGAAGAAAATACTGCTATCTTCAATGTGGAAAACATGACTTGCGCGATGTGTCCGATAACTGTTCGCAAAGCAATGGAGCAGGTGAGCGGCGTAAAATCTGTTGTCGTAGATTATGACACCAGAACGGCCACTGCAGTATTCGATCCCGCTATAGCAACGCCAGCACAAATAGGCGCTGCATCAACTAATGCTGGGTATCCTGCCAAGCCTGTTTCGTAATTGTGCAGTGAAGGATCGAACAAAATTACGCCTGGGAATTGCAGGCACAGTGATAGCAGCCTTGTGCTGCTTCACCCCTGTACTTGTGATTCTACTTGGCTTGGTAGGACTGTCAGCGCTTACTGGCTATCTGGATTTCGTATTGTTCCCAGCGCTGGCATTTTTTCTAGGCTTAACAAGTTTTGCGTTACTGAAATCAAAGCTAAACAAAAATAGCGTAACCGCTGACACTGAACAGTAAAAGGAAGTTTGTAAACAGGATTTTATGATGGAAACTAACCCAGATTTGTTTGTTATCGGTGCAGGATCGGCAGGGTTTTCCGCAGCCCTCACGGCTGCAGAAGAAGGAGCAACTGTAGTAATTGGCGGAAACGGCATCGTTGGAGGAACCTGTGTCAATGTGGGCTGTGTACCATCGAAAACACTCATTCGAGCCATGGAAAGTATTCACAGTGGCAAAGATGCTGGCCGATTTGATGGCGTGGAAGGTGCAGCACGTGTCGTCGACTGGCAGGCCCTTATTCGCCAAAAACAACAGTTGGTCGATGATTTGCGCAAAGCCAAATATGAAGACCTGCTTCCCCAGTATCCAAATATTTCTTTTATCTCTGGAACGGCAAAATTCACCGGCAACACAGCTACGGAATTGACCGTCGCGGGAAAGATATATAGCCCCAGAAAAGTGATTATTGCTACTGGCTCTTCGCCAGGACTACCGCCAATCAACGGAATACAAAGTATCAAGGTATTAGACAGTACTCAGGCATTGGAACTGGAAAGTTTACCCAAGTCGCTACTGGTTATCGGTGGCGGTGTTATTGGCTGTGAGCTGGGGCAAATGTTCTCCCGAGCGGGGGTAAAGGTCACTATCTGTTGCCGTAGCCGATTGCTACCGGGGTCGGAGCCGCTAGTAAGTTCAATGCTGGCTGATCAGTTTCGCATAGAAGGGATTACTGTTTGTGAGGGAGTAGGTTACCAGGAAATCAAACAGGAAGGGGATATCGTCAAGCTCATTTGCCAAACCAAAGAAGGCAGTCATATTATTGAAGCTGAACGTGTCTTGGCGGCATCTGGCCGCAAACCGAATGTCAGATCACTGCATTTGGAGAAAGCGGGTATCGAAGTCAACTCGGCGAGCGGCGTAAAGGTGAACACTTTCATGCAAACGACAAATGCCGAAGTGTATGCCGCAGGTGACGTAACCGGATCAGACATGTTTGTTTATATGGCAGCCTATGGTGCCAAACTGGCCGCAAGAAATGCGCTGAATGGCAATACTAATATTTACAGGAATGAAACAATGCCCTCTGTAGTGTTCACAGATCCTCAGTTTGCAACTGTTGGATTAACAGAATATCAGGCAATCACTCAGGGATTTGATACTGAAACAAGCACCGTTAAACTAGATAACGTGCCGAGGTTTATTACATCCCGAAAAACTCACGGCTTCATCAAGCTAGTAGCCGAAACCAGCACGAAAAAAATATTAGGGGCCACTATATTGGCACCAGAGGCAGGAGAGAGCATTCAGACCATCGTCATGGCGTTAAAGGCCGAGCTTACAACAACTGAGCTAGGTGACACGCTGTTTCCCTATCTCACAGCAGTCGAAGGATTGAAATTGGCCGCTCAAGGTTTTAGCAAGGACGTGAGTAAGCTCTCCTGTTGTGCGGGTTAGCGAGAACAATGAATTCTTAGATTTTATTTAACGTAAGAATAATGAAGTTGAATACTCATTGATCAAAGCTATTTGCATAGGGAAATACCTATTACCGGTTTTCTTAACGTCCGCTAATAGCACAATTAGGTCATTGGCATGTCAATCATCGGCCCAATTAAAGCGTCCGCATTAGAGACTAGCTTTAATCAAATCTGGCACTGTCTGTCAGGTCAAATCTCAGCTATTACACCTAATAATTGCAGACAGGAAACCTTGTTGTTCGACACACGGGACATACCAACAAAGCCAGTAAACAGGGACTCCTGCAAACAGCAAGGGCCGACTGGCGGTCCGGAAAGCCTGCCTCCCCACCTCCGCTCGCACAATGACAGCCGGGACCTCAAGCCCTGCTCACCCCATAGTCGTTTACCTTCGCTAGCATTCGTACCCCTACGGCTGCCGCTACTGACCGCGCAACTGTTCGGCGATTGCCGCCCGATCAACCCGCTCACCCCCCAGATAAACCGCGTCGATCTGCCGTGTGTTGCGAATATCCGCCAGCGGGTTCGCCGACAGCACCAGTAGATTCGCCCGTCGTCCCGGGGCCAGCACGCCCAGGTCGGGCTGCCGCAAATGCCGGGCAGCGGCGCCGGTGGCTGCCACCAGGGCCTGCATCGGCGTCATGCCCAGGCGCACGAAGATTTCCAGTTCACGATGCCCGGTATAGCCAAATGGATGGTCCGGCAACGCACCGGCATCGGTGCCAAGCACGATGTCCACGCCGGCGCTCAACAGGCGATCCATGGCAGCGCGCACATCGGTGTCCTGCTGCGGACTCCCGGCCGCCGGGTTACGCCGCCCACTGGTGGCAGTCGACAGGCGAGTGCTGACCTCGGGCGGTAGCACCTGGGCCAGAAACGGGTCATTGCCAATGGTTTCCCGGCGCAATGCTCCCAGGCCCAGGTTGGGCACCACAAACGCACGCGCCCTGGCCGTGGCCTCAGCCACCCCAGCAGTCAATTCCGGACCCAACCGGCCATGGAGGAAGCCGCTGGCGCCGGCCGCCAGTAGCGGTGGCATGTCGCTGGCATACTGCTGATGCACAAATACCGGCACCCGCTGGCGCATGGCCTCGGCAATCAGCGGCAGATAGTGATCCTCAGGTATCCGGGTCTGGCTGCCACCACGGTCGTCCACCCACAGTTTGATGAACTCAATTCCCAGGGCCTGAGCTTCCCGGGCCCGCTCGATGGCCTGCACCGGACTGTCGATACCCCGCAGGATAGTCATCCCGGTGCGCGCCTCGACACTGGCGGTTTCTTCCAGAAAGGCATCATTCGGGCCTTGTCCCGGCGGCCCCATGCCGGCAGCAAACAGAAATCTGGCGGTATCAAGGGCATTCCCGGCCAGCTCCTTCTGTAGCGCCAGCGCCAGTTGATCAGGATCACTGCCCGCCGAGAAAACCGCGCCGAATCCGTAATAGGCGTATTGCTGCAGGTTCCCCACCAGATTGGCGCGGTGATAGTTCTCCGCACCCCAGGATGCTGGACTCTGGTAACCAAGGTGGGCATGACCATCGATCAGCGTCGGCATCAGCACCCTGCCGGTCATGTCGACACGGCGCGCATCTTCCGGCACCGGCACCTCAACGCTGGGGCCAACGGCCACAATGTCGCCATTGCTCACCAGGATGCTGCCGTTTTCAATAACCGTGCCGTCGCCAATTATTAACGTGCCGTTGGCAAACAGCGTGGACTGCGCACGAGCAGCCGGCACCGCGAACAGGGCCAGTATCAGCAGCATGCGGGCGGTAATTTGCAGCGTTGCCAGTGGCTTGCTCATCAGTTCCCGCATCGTGATCTGCTGTGATTTCCGATTAATAAAATCACCGGTCAGTAGCCACGCTGCACGACGCCGTTGCGCTGGCCAGCCACGGTGCCATTGCGCAGCCACTCGATGCTGTCGCCGAACAGGATGTCATGATTCTTCTCCCACATGGCGTTGTGGGACGAGCAGGCCAGATCCAGTAATACCTTGTTGTCGGAACCCAGATCCGCAAACAGGTCACGGACCCGCTCTACCGGCACCTGGGCATCATGAATCGGCGCCACCAGCAGCATGGCATGTTCGGTCGCCGCCACGGTTTGTGGTCCCCAGCCCCAGGTTGTGGTACGCGGCGCCCGGCGCACGCCCGTTCCCCAGGTGGCGCCAACCGGATCGGATGCCAGCATTGCCTGCCAGACCGATTGCGCGGTGGCCTGTTCGTACTGGTTGTCACAAACCGACTGACGATTCCAGTTGGTGTAGAAATCACTGCGCGACTGCTTGGTGAAGGTTGGTCCGGCTACCGGCAAGGGGTCAGGAGCCACATCCGATCGATTACGACTGTAGGCAGGCGCCAGAAGTACCAGGCGGCCTACCTTGTCACCGTGTCTGGCCGCATAGCCGCCGGCACGAGGACCACCCAGTGACCACGCCACGAGATGCACGCGCTCCACCCCGCGCAGTTCGCGAATGAAATCCACCACTGCATCAATGTCATCCCAGTCCGAGGCGATGGTCGTGGCGGCATAGTCATAGCTGGGCTCGCAGTCGGCAGCAATCAGTCCGGGTACAAACTCCGTGCGCTGTGACTCGCTCAGGTTGCAGGGATCGTTCATTGGATAGGGTCGGGTGGAGCGGCCATAGCCGGTGGTATCCATGGCAAAGGTATCGAAGCCGGCGCGCGCCAGAGCAGCCATCCAGCTGTAATTTCCATAGGGCACATCAAAGGCCACTTCAGCGGGGGTTCCGGCGCCATGTACAAACAGCACCACGTCGCCTTCGCCAATATCGGCATCGGCCAGAACCCGCTCGCGAACGTAGATCTGCGCCACCTCTCCTGCCATGGCAGGCGCCATCGAGACGTTGGCGACGTAGTGCTCGGTAGTGATGGGATCGGACTGGGCAACGCCGGACAGTGGCCAGCATAACGCCGGCAGCAACGAAAGCCGCAGCAGTAATCGGGAAACTTGCATGAGCATGGGCGATTCCTTGTTATATACGCTGTTGATTGCAGTAATTATCTGTTTTTCTGTTGCAGTGTTGTTTGCCTCCCACGGGCACCACCCTGGCCGCAGGAGTTTACTGTGGATCGAGCCGCATAAAATAACGCGGCGGGAAGCCGGTGCGAAACCGGAACCCAAAACCGACACTGTAATTCTCTCGCAGCATCGCTTCCTCGGCTCCTTCAAGCGGTACCGCAGTGTAGGGCTCAAAGCTGTCGTCCATCTGCACTTCGATTTGTGGGTTTTCCAGCGCCTCGTGATACCAGGCTCGCGGCCAGTGATTGGCCGCCACATAGGCATTACCGTCTATCTCCACCAGGCGCACGACGCGCTCACTGCGGTTGCCATCGTCATCGAAAGTGGCAATTACGATGGTGGATTGATTTTCCGGCTGGTTGACGCCCAATCGTACCTCAAACGCCACCACCTGCAGCACGTAGGCCAGCAGCAGCACGCACACCGCGATGATTGACCACTTCCGGGCATTCGCTTTCATGACCTTCACTCCTTTGACGATTACTGATCTGTTCGCTGGCGCAACCCGCGCTGTGGATCAGTGTAAGTAAAAACGCCGGTGACTGACAATCATCTGCCTGGGGCCGGGCCTGCTGAGGATTGGCTACCGATCGTCAGGCACTGCTGGCAGGCACTGCCTGCGGGCATAAGTTCAATAGGCATAGTGCGTAGCCTGGCCGGCAACGATCAGCCAGGTGACGAACAGGCCATTGATAAAAGCTCCGCTATGAATCTCACCGGTGGCATGAAAATAACGAGTGGAAATTACTGCCGCCAGAGGCAAAATCACTACAAACTGCAGCGCAACGATGGTCAACAGGGACTGGGAGGGAATCGCCAGGCTACCGGAAACAAACAAGGTACCGTACTGGAACAGCAACAATACAGCGATTCCGCCACCGGCCAGCACCGCATTGGTTATTGACGCAGGCAACAGCCCCGGTTTATTACGCGTTCGCATCTGGCCATGCAGGATTACTGCGAAGACCATGAAGAACAGAGTAAAAGGGAGCAGGTACACCAGATAAAGCTGCAGATGCACCAGGCTCATCTGCTTGACGGCCACAACCCAGAATCGAAAGTCGGCAGTAAATAAAAAATGATTGAGTGATAGCAGCAGATAAAGCCCAACAACCACGGTGAGGGCCAGCAACAGTGCCTGCAGGATGCGCCCCGGCGCAATCCCATCCTCGCCAGACAGGCCGTATCCCCACAGGGTACCGCCATCGACCCGGCCACCGAGACGAAAATGCCACAGTAAAAACAGGGCCAGGGATATCAGGCCATTGCCGAGCGCCCAGACCATGAACCCATTGGTCAGATTCTGGCCAAACAGTGCACTGGTAGGGATTGCTGTTGCCCAGCCCTGGAACAGAAAATAAGTCAGCGCCGGAATCGCGGTGACGATCAATGCCGCTGGCCACCAGCCGCGATTGCGAATCCCGGCCGCCGGAGCCAAAGCCCGCGGCAGGCGTCTGAACAACGGCAGACGCAGTAATACCGGCCCGGCGCCAGGCAAAAACATGAATGCGCCGAGCAGCGACAGCGCGGTACCCAATTCCTTCCACTGCCAGACCTGCCGATTGGGAGGAATCGGATTGGGAGCCCGTGAGGTGCGTTGTACCCAGTCGACCGCCGCCGCGATACCGCTGCCGGTAATGTGATTGGCAGGGTGGGTCTGCGCCGGCTGGTAAAGCTGGCGGGCGGTGCCTTCGATAATAGAGCCATAGAGTCGCCCTTCTTCCACCGTGTCGCTGATTCCAAACTGCGCCTTGAGCTTGTCGGTCTCGACGATACCGGCACCGGTGGCAGACGACCACATACTGCCGGAGAACTCATCATAGCGGCCGAACACCAGACCGAAATTTCGCGGGAACGTGGCATCGCCAGCGGGAACGCCAAAGGTTCCGGTGGACGAGCC
This sequence comes from uncultured Pseudohongiella sp., assembly GCA_965212375.1. GTDB lineage: Bacteria > Pseudomonadota > Gammaproteobacteria > Pseudomonadales > Pseudohongiellaceae > UBA9145. The sequence continues at coordinate 2,282,652 of OZ243108.1, forward strand.
GGATACCACCACAGACTGATAGGCATCCGGCATTTGCGCGGCGGCAGTCAGCACGGTCCAGCCACCCATACTGTGTCCGGCCAGCACTACCTGGTCAGTGTCCACCATGGGCAGGCTACGCAGGTGGGCCAATGCTGCCGGGCCGCCGAATCCTTCTGCGAACGCTGGCGGATCTGAAAAACCGTGACCACGCTGATCCAGCGCCAGCACTACGTATCCCCTGCGGGCGAATTCAATGGCATAGGGCGATTGTGTCTCACGGGAATTAATATAGCCGTGAACCGCCAGCACTGCCGGCGCCGGATGGTCTGCGCTGGCCGTGTCCGGTACGTAGAGCAACGCGCTCAATGTCGCCCCACTGGGACTGAGGAAGCGGACGTCGCGCACCTCGATACTGCCGACACCGGTCTGTACCAGCCAGGCGAGCAATCCGCCGCCAAAAATCAGGACCAGGGAAGCAATGAAAGCGGGGTAGCGACGAACAAATTCAGGCATGGTCAGGCTTTTCTTGTACGCTGGTTGACGATCGAGGCTGCGCCCTGCTCGCCAGGCTGAGCCGGGCGATCGCGAGCCGGCGCTGGGTTACTCCGGACGTGCCGGGGGGCCTTTATAGCCGGGATCGCCGCAAATTAACAGTCGCCTTCAGCGAATTCGATACGCTGCTTCGCCGCGTTGCCCTGCTACCGGGACAGACCTATACTGCTGGTCAGGAACTCTCGGTCAGGCTGGCATTTAGCTGCAACGGTTCTCAGCACCGAGTCATTCACTGCTCACAAATAAAAACCTGGCGACAGAACATCAAGCCGATCGCCATCCGGGGGGAATCACATGGGAAAAAATATCTGCACCGTGCGCGCAAGTTTACTGGCTGCCGCACTCGGCACGCTGCTGGCCAGCTGTGGCGAGACACCACCGGCAGAGCCACCGCTCAGCTTTGAGGAATCATTGCAGCAACAGCTCATTCAGGCGCAGCCTGGAGATATTATCGAGATCCCTGCTGGCACCCACGAGCTGACTCGCGGCCTGTCCCTGAATGTCTCTGGCGTGACCATTCGCGGCCAGGGGATGGACACATCGGTGCTGTCATTCCGTAACCAGGTCCAGGGCGCCGAAGGACTGCTGGTCAGAGCTGACGACTTCAGCATCGAAGACCTGGCGATCGAGGATACTGTCGGCGATGCGCTGAAAATCAACGACAGCGAAAACGTTACCATTCGCAATGTACGCACCGAGTGGACCGGCGGGCCACTCACCAGCAACGGCGCCTACGGGATTTATCCGGTTCAGTCCAGCAACGTGCTGATCGATGGCGCGGTAGCGATTGGCGCATCTGATGCTGGCATTTATGTGGGACAATCGACCCGTATCATCGTGCGCAACTCGCGAGCCGAATATAACGTCGCCGGCATCGAGATTGAGAATTCCACCTTCGCCGATGTCCACAACAACGTCGCGACCAACAACACCGGCGGCATTCTGGTGTTCGATCTGCCCAACCTGCCAGTTCAGGGTGGGCGCAATACCCGTGTGTTCAACAACCAGATCAACAATAACAACACCGCGAATTTTGCCCCGGAAGGCAACATCGTCGGCACAGTCCCGGCCGGGACCGGCCTGATGATACTGGCCAATGACAGCATCGAGGTCTTCGGCAATGATTTCATCGACAACAACAGCGCCAACGTACTTATTGCCAGCTATCTTATTACCGGACTCGAAGTGGATGACGAAAACTACGACCCGTTTCCGGAAGCAATCTATATCCACGACAACAACTTCAGCGGTGGCGGCACGCAGCCCGACTCGGAACCGCTGACGATGCTGCAGCAGGCCACCGGCCAGGCTATTCCCAACGTGGTCTGGGACGGCACACTGCTACCCGGCAGAACGGCCACCGACATTCTGTGCCTGGAGAACAATACCGGCGAGAGTTTTGTCAATCTTGATGCCATGAACGCCTTCGCCGCGCCATCTTTCGATCCGGCGGTGCATCGCTGCGCCATGGACCCCTTGTCGGAAATCCTGCTGAGTACCAGCGATGACTGAGTTGTCCCGGCGCCTGCGTTACCTGAGTGCCGGCTGTCTTGTTCTGCTGGCGGCCTGTTCCGAGCCGGCACCGATCTGGCACGAGGATGAGGCCCCCCAACGCCTGTCCGACTGGCAGCTTTTTACTATCCGTAACAACCAACTGACCCCGGTCGCCGACACCCTGGTGTTTCGACCCGCCAGCACCCTGTACAGCGACTACGCGCAGAAGTTGCGCAGCCTGTGGATTCCCGCGGGCAAACAGGCCGAGGTGGTGAACAATGAACTCGTCTATCCCGTTGGCACGGTGTTGAGCAAGACCTTTTATTATCCCAGCGCTGGCAATGGACAACTACAGGCTAGCCCGGATCAGCGTCACCAGACCATCGACCTGGACGGCAATCAAGTGCTGGAAACCCGTTTACTGGTAAAGCAGGCAAGTGGCTGGCAGGCGCTACCCTATGTCTGGAATACCGGGCAGACCGAGGCATTTCTGCGGGTTGCCGGGAGCAGCGCAGCTCTGAGTCTGGACATTGCGGGCAACAGCGAGGATTTTCGTTATTTCGTACCCAACCAGAACCAGTGCAGCGGCTGCCATCAAACTGAATACCCGGATGGCGATTTACATCCCCTGGGTGCCCGCCTGACCCAGCTGGCCGCATCTTCTGGCGGAGCAGCGGGCCACACCGGTTCTCAACTTGCCGCGTTGGCGGAACGGGGCTGGCTGACTACCGTTCCGGCCGTCAGCCAGGCAACCGACTGGTCCGACCCTTCGCAGCCTCTCGACGCCCGGGCTTTGGCCTATCTCGATATGAATTGTGGGCATTGCCACAATCCTGCCGGTCCAGCGGACACCTCGGCGCTGATTCTCAATGGCCAGCATCGCTCGGCAACCGAACTGGGCATGTGCAAACCTCCGGTGGCGGCGGGCGGCGGTGCTGGTGAATTGCGCTATGGAATCGTTCCTGGCGAGCCGGAACAATCCATTATGCTCTATCGCCTGCGCTCCACTGCAGCAGATGAAATGATGCCGGAGCTGGGGCGCACCCTCGCCCATCGTGAAGGGGTCAGACTGATCCGCGACTGGATCGCCCAGCTACCAGGAGGCTGTCGCCCAGGCGTCTGACCAGGGACCCTAGTCTTCAATATCCATGATGGTTGCCCATAACCGGCGTGAGATGTTGATTTGCAGCAGCAGTACCGCATTGGTCATGGCAATCGCCAGCAGTGCCAGCCAGTCCGGTGTTCCCGGCAGCATTCCGGCCACTCCGAAACCAAGCAACAAGAGCACCACCGAAATCTGCCAGCGAAAGTCCCGCAACGTGGCCGGAGCCCGGCCGCGGAAAAACGCCGCGTTCGCAGCGTCATGGCGGGCGCGTCGATAAGACTGGTGGGCAATCCAGTTTGCCACCACGAACAGCGATGCCAATGCGAATAGCCAGGCAGGCCGAAATGTCTCGTCGATGAGTTCAATGAGCAGAAATTCCTGGATACCAATCACAAAAGGGATGATCGAATCCCGCAATCCCGGTCGCCAGGTAAAACCAATCACCAGAGTCGAATACATCACCCAGATTTGCAGAATGCCCAGCAACGCAACGCTAGGGAACCTCTGCTTAATTCTACCGGTGCTCTGCGAGAGTCTGTCGGGCGCTACTGCCAGGCGTCACGCGCAGGGAATGGCCAATCCCTTGCCAAGCGGGACAACGACGCAGTGGCGCCCGACAGGCCGCGCCCGAAGGGGCCTCCAGACGAGCCCACTGGCTTCGTTGCCTCGCCTTGACAGGCCGACGCATGCCGGCGGCAAGGCGCCTCGCCAGTGATCTCGTCTGGAGGCCAGAGCATCGGTAGAATTAAGCAGAGGTTCCCTAACCATTCCCCAGCCCAACAGGGCTGCTGTATTCAGCTCGTAGAGAAACGCGCTGTCAGTCACTTGTGACCAGAGCAGCTCCAGGGCCAACGCCTGAATTATGCTGATCAGGGTCAGCAGAATCATGGGAAACTGTGCCCGGGCGCGGTCCCGCATGCTACTCATCGCCTTCCTCCGGCATGACTACTGGACTGGAAAATCAAAATAGGTACCCGGATAGGGTTCGTCCACCAGAGAAAAATGCCACCACTCGGTAGTAAGCGGCTGGAAGCCCGCCGCCAACATCACCCGACGCAGTAGCAGCCGATTGGCCTGCTGCTGGGTGGTCACCTGGTCCGAGTCAGGCCAGGAAGCCAGATCGAAGAAATCCCAGGGGGTACCCATGTCCAGCTCTTGCCCGGTGTCCAGGTCCACCAGGGTAAGGTCCACCGTGGAGCCGCGGGAATGTCCGGAACGCGCGGCAATGTAACCGTCGGAGAACAGGTCTGATTTGGCCACGTTCGGATAATAACGTGCCTTCATTCGCTGATCGCCCAGATCCCTGGCCCAGCGTACAAAATGATCCACTGCCCGCTGTGGACGATAGGCGTCGAATACCTTTAAACCCAGACCGAATGCTGACAGCTCCCCCTGCACGCTGCGCAGGGCCGTGCCGGCCTCGCGGGTCAGATAGATGGTGGGCGATCGGTAACCACTAATCCGCTCACCGACAAAATTGTCGTCGCTAAAATAACGAACCTCCTGAACAATGCCGGGCGCGAAATCTGCCAGCTCCACAAATCCCTGGGGAATCTGTCCTGCCGGCGCGCCACTGCTGCAGGCCAGCAGCAGCGACATGCCGGTCATCCGGACCAGTCGTGCCAGTGTTGGCAGCGGTGTCCACTGTATTGAAATCCAATTACAGAAACAGTGCATGGGTTAGGGTTCCTTGTCGTATCCTTCTCGTAGCCTTCTCGTAACCATCTCGGGCCCGCAGGCCCAAACACCAGGCAATCCAAACGGCTGCCCAGGCCACCAGCATAATACCTCAGGCCGCCGACTAAGAGGCGGCAACTGCGCCGCGCATTGGAGACCGCCGTTTCTCGTGGCAGTGCAAAACATGGCATACTGGCGCTCGTTCCCTGACAAGACAAGGGCGGTGGCCTTGAAAAGCCCACTCAGGTGGGCTTTTTTTGTTGCCGCCAGGAATCCCGAAACCCGCGGTAATCCAATAACAACAAACCGCAGAGAGGCCCAATGAAAACCATAGGCATGCTTGGTGGGATGAGCTGGGAATCGACCAGCACCTACTACCGATTGTTAAACGAAGGCGTCAAATCCAGACTCGGCAGTCTGCACTCGGCCCAACTGTGTCTGTACAGCGTCGATTTCGCAGAAATCGAACGTCTCCAGCGCGCTGGCGACTGGCAGGCCACAGCGGACATTCTTGGCCGTGCCGCACGCCAGGTGGAAGCCGGTGGTGCCGACTTCCTGTTAATCTGTACCAACACCATGCACAAGGTTGCCCCGCAAATCGCTGCCAGCATCAATATTCCGTTAATCCATATTACCGATGCCACGGCAGATGCCCTGCGCGCCGCCAACCACAGCCGTGTGGGACTGTTGGGCACACGATTCACCATGGAACAGGATTTCTGCAAGCGGCGTCTGACCGATCAGTTTGGTATCGAGGTGCTGGTTCCCGAGGACGAAGAGCGGGACAACGTTCACCAGATTATCTATAACGAACTGTGCCAGGGGTTGATCAAAGAAAGCTCACGCAAGTACTTCCTGACCCTGATTGACAAACTTGCTGCGGCAGGCGCAGAAGCGGTGATTCTGGGTTGCACCGAGATTGCCATGCTGGTGGAGCAGCCCGATACTTCCGTACCGCTTTTTGATACCACCGCGATTCACTGCCGAGCGGCTGTGAACTATGCCCTCGAAGACTGAAGCAACCGGATAAAACCATGCTAGAAACCGCCTCTGTCGCCCTCGCGACATTTTTCGCCACCGTCGGCCCCCTGGATGTCGCGGCAGTGTTTGCCGCGCTGACCGCATCCAACTCCCAGAAACGTCGCCGACAAATGGCGATACGTGGCACCTTAATCGCGTCTACGATTCTGGTGCTGTTTGCCCTGACCGGCGAGCAAATCCTTGGACTGATGGGCATCAGCCTGCCGGCCCTGCGCACTGGCGGCGGTATCTTGCTATTGCTAATCGGGATTGACATGGTATTTGCACGCACCTCCGGCAGCACCAGCACTACCGATGAGGAAGAGGCCGAGGCCATGGGCAAGCAGGATATCTCGGTTTTCCCGATTGCCACGCCACTGATTGCCGGGCCCGGTGCTATGGGGGCCGTCGTGTTGCTGGTTGCCGACACCGAGGGTGACCTGATCCTGCAGGGGATCGTGATACTCAGCTTGCTGGCGATTCTCGGCCTGACCCTGATAATGATGCTGCTCTCTGCCCAGGTGGACCGACTGTTCGGCAAAACCGGAATGCATGTAATTACCCGCATCATGGGTGTACTGCTATCCGCCCTGGCAGTGCAGTTCATTTTCGACGGTATCGCTAACAGCGGTATTATTCCCGGAACATAAACCGGCTGGTAACCGAACTATGACTGAACTTGAGAAAGACACTTTGACTGTTCGATTGCTTACGGCGGACGAAGACCTCGGTCCGGTATGTGAAGTTCTGCTGGAACTCCGTCCGCAATATGATCCGGCAGCATTGCAGGCACAGATCCGCAAGCAGCAGTCCGCCGGATACCACTTGGCTGTTGTTGAACACAAGTCCCAGGTCATTGCCGCCGCCGGTTTTGTACTGGCCGAGAAACTGGCCTGGCAGACTCATCTGTATGTAGATGATCTGGTCACGCGCAGCAACGACCGCTCCAGCGGCGCCGGACACGCACTGCTAAGCTGGCTGAAAGACTACGCAGCTCAGCAAGGTTGTCAGCAGTTACATCTGGACTCCGGTGTGCAGCGCTTCGGCGCGCACCGTTTCTACCTGCGCGAAGGCTTTGATATTTCCAGCCATCACTTTTCCCTGGAACTGGATCCGGCGCCATGAACATGCGTCCGACGACTGCGGCGCATAGTGCAGCAGTGTTTGCCCCTGTGCTCCACAGTATTGAGCTTTGCTGGTGGCTGGCATAAAGTCAGGTTTGTCCAACTGGCGCGAACAGCTATTATAGTTCTACCAGCCACCCGACAATACTAGCACCTGAAAACAGGGAACCCAGGGGAGAGCAGCATTGATATTCACCAGCGACAGACCCGCCGTCGAACTGCCGAAAACCGACCTCACTTCTGTAGTACTGCGCTACGCCGAGGAAAAAGCCGAGGAACCGGCGCTGATCGATGGCACCACGGGACGACAACTCACCTACAGCCAGCTGCAGACCCAGGTCAATCACCTGGCAACGGGGTTGCATAAACGCGGTTTCCGCAAAGGCGATGTCTGTGCCGTATTCTGCCCCAACTGTCCTGAATACGGCGTCGTGTTCCTGGGCGTGGCGCGACTGGGCGGCATCAATACCACCGTCAATTCCCTGTACTCCGTATCCGAACTGATTCACCAGTTCAAGGACTCAGGCGCTCGCTTTCTGATCACCATACCGCAATTCATGGAACGCGCCTTACCGGCTGCACGAGAAGCAGGTATTGAGGAAATATATGTCCTCGGCGAGGCCGAAGATGCCACGCCATTGGCCACCCTGCTGGACAACGACGGACAGGCGCCCGACGTCGAGATTGATCCCGACCGGGATCTGGTGGCACTGCCCTACTCCAGCGGCACCACCGGATTGGCCAAGGGCGTCATGCTCACCCACACCAATCTGATCGCCAACATGGTGCTGTCCTGTGAAATGAATGTTCTCAAACCAGGCGATCGCATGATTGGCGTGCTGCCGTTTTTCCACATCTACGGCATGGTGCTGATTCTCAACCTGGCGGTTTACCGTGGCGTACCGCTGGTGACCATTCCGCGCTTCGAACTCGAGCAGTTTCTGCAGATCGTCCAGGACTACAAGGTCACCAGCCTGAATCTGGTGCCCCCGCTGATTCTGGCGCTGGCCAAGCATCCACTGGTCGACAATTATGATTTATCCAGCGTGCGCATTATAGGCTCCGGCGCTGCGCCACTGGGCAGCGACCTGGAGAAATCCTGCGGCGAGCGCCTGTCCTGTGACATTTATCAGGGCTACGGCCTGACCGAAGTGTCCGGCGCCTCGCACATCAATATTGCTCCGGTGCCCCCGGAAAAACAGGGCTCGGTTGGCCCGGTGCTGCCCAACACCGAATCCCGGGTGATCGATACCGAGACCGGCGCAGAACTGGGTATTAACGAGAAAGGTGAGGTAATGGTTCGCGGCCCGCATGTGATGGTGGGCTATTTGAATAACAAGGAAGCCACGGATCAATGTATCGACAGCAACGGCTGGTTTCACACTGGCGATATCGGTTATGCCGATGAAGATGGTTACTTCTATATCGTTGACCGGGTCAAGGAGTTAATCAAGTACAAGGGTTACCAGGTACCCCCTGCCGAGTTGGAGGCTATCCTGGTTGCCCACCCGTCGATCTCCGATGCGGCTGTCATACCCAGTCCTGACGAAGAAGCCGGTGAGGTCCCCAAGGCCTTTGTGGTACTCAAAGAAGACCTGACCCCCGAGGCGATCATGGAATATGTGGCCGGTAAAGTCGCCCCTCACAAGAAGATTCGTCGCCTTGAGATCGTTGCCGAAATCCCAAAATCGGCTTCTGGCAAGATCCTGCGCCGGGTGCTGGTAGAACAGGAGCGCGCCAGCCTGGCGAACCAGACCTGAACCACAAAACTCCGACACTCTTTGAATAACAATATTTGACTAACAATAAAGGAACAATACAAAAACAATAAACACCAACATCAAGGAGTAAGGTATGGAAGGAATCGCAATCGACTGGCTGGCAGTCGTAGCTGCCACCCTGTCTGCCTTTGTGGTCGGTGGACTCTGGTATGGCCCGCTGTTCGGCAAGGCCTGGATGCAGGCACTCGCGCTGCGTGAAGATGACCTGGGCAAACGCAACATGCCCATGGTGTTCGGCGTTGCCCTGTTACTGAGCCTGGTGGCGGCCATTAATCTGGCGGCATTCATCGGACCGGACGCGGGCATCGGTTTTGGTACTGCAGCCGGTTTCGCCGCCGGTTTTGGCTGGGTGGGCATGTTCCTCGGTATTCTGTATCTGTTCGAGCGCCGCCCTTTGAAAGCCTGGGCGATTAATGCCGGATACTGCACACTCGCGCTCACGCTTATGGGGCTGATACTCGGCGCCTGGTAAGTTCTGACCAGTCGCTGCACCGTGCCAATCGCCGGCCGATCCCGCTATAATCGCCAGTCTGTATATCCACGGTGCGCGGTATGGCCTCTTCTACTGGTTCTGACAATTTATCCCTTTCCACCAGCCAACAAGAGTCGCGGCGCGTCGGCTTCGTTTCCCTGGGCTGTCCCAAGGCACTGGTGGACTCCGAACGAATCCTGACCCAGCTGCGCCTGGAAGGCTACGACGTGGTGGCAAGCTACGCAGATGCCGATATCGTGGTGGTCAATACCTGTGGCTTTATCGACAGCGCCAAGCAGGAATCACTGGATGCAATAGGCGAGGCCCTGGCAGAAAACGGCAAGGTACTGGTTACCGGTTGCATGGGCGCCCAGGCCGACGCTATTACCAACGCCCACCCGAAAGTGCTGGGCGTTACCGGTCCACATGCCTATGAGCAGGTAGTTAATCAGGTACACGAACATCTGCCGCCACCGGTTTTGGAAGAGACACATGACCCGTTTGTGGACCTGGTGCCACCACAGGGCATCAAACTGACGCCCCGTCATTATGCTTACCTGAAAATATCCGAAGGCTGTAACCATCGCTGCAGCTTTTGCATCATCCCTTCCATGCGCGGCGACCTGGTCAGTCGCCCGATTGCTGAAGTGCTTGACGAGGCGGAGCGACTGGCAGCGGCAGGCGTGCGTGAGCTATTGGTTATTTCCCAGGACACCAGTGCCTATGGTGTTGATATCAAGTACCGTACCGGTTTCTGGCAGGGCCGCCCGGTCAAGGCCAACATGCAGGGTCTGTGCGAGGCCTTGGCCGAGCTTGGTATCTGGGTGCGACTGCACTACGTTTATCCCTATCCCCACGTCGACAATATTATTCCGCTGATGGCCGATGGCCGGATTCTGCCCTACCTGGATATACCCTTTCAGCATGCCAGCCTGTCGGTTCTCAAAGCTATGCGCCGCCCGGCAGCAACAGAGAACACCCTGCAACGAATTCAGGCCTGGCGCGGTCAGGTTCCGGGGCTGACCCTGCGCAGCACATTCATTGTTGGCTTCCCCGGCGAGACTGACGCCGATTTTGAGGAGTTGTTGGACTTTCTCGACCAGGCCCAGCTGGATCGGGTTGGCTGTTTCAAATATTCACCGGTGGACGGTGCGCGTGCCAATGCCCTGCCCAACGCGGTGCCGGAAGAGGTTGCCGAGGAACGCTGGCAGCGTTTCATGTCCAGGCAGAAACAAATCAGCGTCGCGCGCCTGGCGGCCAAAATCGGCACCCGCATCCAGGTACTGGTCGATGAGGTAAACGGCAGCGAGGCCATCGGGCGCTCGAGCGCCGATGCTCCAGAAATCGATGGTGCCGTAATTATCGAGGACGCTGCAGGTCTTGCGCCCGGCGATCTGGTGACCGTAGAGGTTGACACCAGCGATGACTACGATCTGTTCGGCAGGCTGGCATAAATAAAGACCGCGTCCGGCAATGACTTAAGAACAATCTTGCGCTGCAGGCAAAAAAATCGCAGCTGAAATATCGCAAGAAATCGCAGGCAAAAAAAAAGGCTGACAAAAGTCAGCCTTAAGCCTCTAGGGAAAACTGAGCGGATGAACTCAGTTTGGTAGGACATCGGAGCCCTTAGAGGGAGGGCTGTAATGCGTGAACCGTGCACAAAATGTGCGAAAAAATAATAAATAAATAACCGTCTCGCCCTATACAACGCAGTGCCCCCGGGAGCGGATCACAGCCAGATAAAAAAATTTTCCGGGCCCTGATCCAGCATCCGCCCCGCTCCCGTAAACCCTTGTAAATACGGAATTTTTTAGAGGAATTATGAGTGTGAAACCCGACTCAACAAAGGGCAATATCCTGATTACCGGGGCAACCGGATTGATTGGCAGCGCCCTGCGCAGCGAACTCGAATCCCGAAATTTTCGAGTCTACGCGCTGGACCGGCACGATTCTGCAGCAGCGTTCCATTATGATCAGCAGGCCCGGAACATGCACCTGGACCCGGACATTCCTCTTGTCGCGGTGATCAATCTGGCTGGCGCAAACCTGGCCGACGGACGCTGGAATGACAAACGCAAACAAACCATTTTGCACAGCCGCACCCACACCACAGCCGATCTATGTAACGCGCTGGTAAAATTACCCCAGCGGCCCAAGGTTCTGCTGTCAGCATCGGCGATGGGTTACTACGGTGATACCGGTGATCAGCAGGTCGATGAAAACAGCCCTGCGGGTGATGACTTCCTGGCCGAGGTTGCCAAACAGTGGGAAGCGGCGACCGAGGCCGCCAGGGCCAGCGAAATCCGTACAGTGCATATGCGCTTTGGGCTGGTGCTCAGCCCCGATGGCGGCGTGTTGCCGAATTTCATTCTGCCGCTGCGCTTGGCCGCGGTCGGAACTGTCGGATCAGGCCGCCAGTACCTGAGCTGGATCAGCCTGCCCGACGCGCTGCTGGTCATTCTGCGTCTACTGGAAGATGACAGCTTGACGGGCAATTTCAATGTGGTCAGCGGCCAGCCAATCACCAACCGTGAGTTTTCCCGCACCCTGGCCCGCGCCCTGCGTCGTCCCCGACTGCCGCCCCTGCCCGCCCCGATCGTACGCCTGATGTTTGGGGAGATGGGGGACGCCGCCCTGCTGGGCTGCAACCGCGTGGTGTCTGTTCGCCTGCCGGAAGAAGGAATAGTCATTCAGCACCCGGACCTCGATGCTGCACTGCAGCACATCCTGTAAGGATAATTCGCCGCAGATCCGTGCGGTAGCAGGGGCTGTATCGAGATATGTTACCAGGCTCATTGAGCGCAGCTTCCCGGCACGCTGTGCACACGCGATAGTTTCGCTGTTCCACCAGATCATCACGCCCCCAGCTGAAGACTCGTGTCTGACAGCACCGACTTAACAGGAGCCACCCGATGCCCAAAGCCTCTCAGTACCTGCGGTCCGTATCAGCAGTATTACTCAGTGCCGGTCTGACTGGCCTGTTGCTGAGTCTGCCAGTGCACGGACAACAGCCGGCACCGCCTGGAGTGCTCCCGGCGCCGGAGCTGAGTTCACCGGCCCGGGAACTGACGGTGCTATCCCCTACTCTGCCGCCGGAGGCACTGGACCGCGCCGTGCTCAATCGGCTGCTGCAGGAGATCAGTCATGACCCGGAGACAGTGATGCAGCGCTTTCGGATTAACGAGGCTGCCCTTGATGATATGCAGATCAGCATCGCCAATGCCGGCGGCTTTATCAACGATAATGAAATGGCCAATGTGCGCGCCATGTGCCGCGCCTGGCGAGAGTCGCAGCTTGACGGTGATGCCCAGGTGGCGGCGGCACTGGCTGCCTACCGGGAAAGGCGCCAGATCACTCTTGAATTTATCGCCATGTACTACCGGGTGGTGATCCAGGAAATCGAATCGATCCTGTCCGAGCCATCACTGACCCTGTTTCAGGACTATCTCAGTGACCGGCGGCGGCGCATGGCTCAGGCTGGCAATGTGATTCGTGGCGCCGCGGCAGAAAATGTGAGAAGTGGCTCTGAAGCGGTAGAATTTCACTGCCATCGCTGATGCGGCTAGCCAGAAAGCATACTATCCAGATACATCTCCACCAGCGCCGCACCGGTCCAGGCAAGTGGCGGTATCAGCACATATAACAGGAAGCGGCTGAAAATCGATAGATCCATCGGCCAGTGGCGCAGGCCCTTGATGAATTCCCGCCGTTCCAGCAGCGCATTGAGGCGCAGCAATTCACCGGACTGGATATCGCGAGAAGCATTCTCGATCTCACCGTCCAACCGGACAAGCTCCGACGTCTTGGCCTGACGGATGCGCCGCGGCAGGGTCGCGATGGGCAGGGCAATCAACAGGATCGCTGCAGGTACCCCCACCAGCAGTCCATTAGCATAGTTCTCGGTGCGAAACTCCTGGTCAATGGATTGCACCGTGGTGATTGCCAGGGCGCCCACTACCATCAGGAAATTGTTCAGCCCGGCGCGACCGAACCCATTCAGTTTGTCAAGATTGTACAAATCAATCTTTACCTGGCCTCCCAGCTTACCCAGCACCCAGCACTCGTGACAGCTGACAAACAGCACCAGTCCCACGATTGACCACATCGTCACCTGACCAAAAATGATCAGCATACTGGTCAAAAAGCCCGGCAACCGGCCATTCAGTATCATGGTTGACCAGTTCACGTTGCCAACCAGCGCAAACATAATGGCTATGGCGACCGGCAGCGGCCACCAGCGCAAATACTGATAGCGATCTATCGCGAAGTTGTCGGGCAGTTGAGTCGTCAGTTCCCGGTGAGTCTGGTTATTACTCCGCACTCCGGCCAGCAAGCACATGATCAAATAGGAGGAAAGCAGCGAAAACAGCAGGAATGAGCCGAGGATTTCTATCGGATCCGGGAACGGCGAGCCGGGATAATCCGGCAACGCCGCACCGCTGCCGACGAATATCAGCAGCATACAAGCCAATACCAGAAAGCCGATGCCACGCACCGGGTAACGACCCAGGGACAGCAAGCGCTGTACGATGCCAATGGGAAATGGGGTAAGCTGCTCCATCCACGGTCGCTCCTGTCGTTTAATGCTGCTGCATGGTAGTGGATCGCGAACCCTGAGACAATTTCAGCACCCAGGCATAATTGAACCGCAATGGGAAACGCCGACGTATGGACAGCGCACCGGGCAATAAGCCGGGAACCGGGCCCACGTCGGTATTGGCAGTTTCCGGAGATTCCCGTCTAACATTCAAATGAACAAGCCAGATCGGCATTCCCAACGATGACAGATACTTCAGAAAACACCCTCAGGTACTGGCCCCGGCCGCGACGGATCGCAATACCATGAGTGTCAGCAAAGTTTTAGCGTCACTGACCGCCATCCTCGCGTTCAGCGCCTTGTTGGCCATCGCCGGAAGCCAGGGTGGCGTCGAAGTCGCCGGCGTACCCCTCTATGCGCTGTGTGCCGGGGTCGGCTTTGTACTGCACTGGCTGGCTTTCATTCCTGCCTACCTGTTTCAGACCGAACGGTATTTTGATCTGACCGGTGGTGTTTCATTTCTCGGCACTGTTGTCCTGGCGGCAGCGCTGCATCCAGATATGTCCCTGCGTGGCTGGCTGCTGTGCCTACTGGTAGCAATCTGGGCAGCACGATTGGGAACATTCCTGTTCCGCCGTATTCACAAGAGCGGCGGCGATAGCCGATTCGATGATATGAAGTCGAAATTTTGGCGCTTCCTGCTGGCCTGGACACTGGCCGGCGCCTGGGTGTTTATCACTCTGGCTGCTGCCCTGTCGGCCATAACCCAGGCCGACCACTCTCCGCCAGGGATGTTCGCAGTCGTCGGAACAGCGGTCTGGCTGGCCGGGTTTGTGTTTGAAGTGGTTGCCGACTATCAGAAATCGGCGTTTCGAGCAGACCCGAAAAATGCCGACAAGTTCATCACAACCGGGTTATGGGCGTATTCACGGCATCCGAATTATTTCGGCGAGATTGTACTGTGGACAGGGGTAGCAATTATTGTCTTGCCAGTCGTGCAGGGATGGCAGTGGCTGACCCTCATTTCTCCCGTGTTTGTCGCGCTGTTGTTGACCCGGGTGAGCGGTGTGCCAATGCTGGAGGCCAGCGCCAGAAAACGCTGGGGGGGAGATCCGGAGTATCAGCACTACGTGGAACGCACGCCGGTACTGATACCCCGACCGTTATCGTCTTAATCTTCAGGCATGCGCGCTGCGCGGATTTCGATTTCCACCAGCCAGCCCGGCACGACGAGCCCGGCGATCTGCACGAACGAGCGCACCGGTTTCATCGGATTTTCCTCGGTGCCGAAGAATTCCCGGTAACCACGATTGAAACCATCGAAGTCCAGCAGGCCATACTCGCCGGCCACAGCGAATGCCCGGACCTGAACGATATCTGACATCGACCAGCCCTCGGCTTCCAGAGTGGACTTGAAGCGAGTGAAGGTGTCGATAGTCTGCTGCTCCATGTCACCCCAGGTACCATCCGCCTGCTGACGCGCACCGGAACCGCTGAGGTATAGAGTCTCGGCGCCTGGCGGGATACTGATCGTAGTATAGAAATGCCGACCCTCACCTTTGCGCTCGATAACGCCGTCACCAACCACATCACCAGTCTCGGAGCGGTTTGCACTGGCGGTGGATGTCGGTGGCGGTGCTGCCGCGGCGCTGGATGGTGCTGCCGATGAAGCTGTTGTGGACGCTGTTGTGGACGCAGTTGGCGCCGGTGTACTCGGCCCCGGTATTGTCGTCGACGTTTCCGGTTCGTTAACCACCGCCATCTCTTCCGGGGTGGTATTGCTGGCCAGCATCACAATGATCACCAGTAGCACCAGACCCAGGCCGGTAATCAACACCATATTGAAGTTGTTCACTTCCGGGAAAGCACCACTGGTGTCCTCCTCGGATTCCGCTGCTTGGGCTTCGTTCTCAACCGCTTCCGGCTCTTCGGTTTTTTTCTTGGTGCTTGCCTTGGTGCTTTCTTTGGGGTCCGCCATAACTACTTCCTCGTTCGATCGCTCATGGGCCGCTCGCGTCACTGCTTACGGCCGGTAACTGGGTCTGGAATCCGACTGCTGCTCAGTCCAGGGTGTTGATGTATGCCAGGACGTCGTTGATGTCCTTTTCGGTGCCAATGTTGGCGATCCCCGCACGCATGGATTGTCCATACAGATCGTCCGGGTGGGCACCACGATAGCCTGACTGGAACAGCTTCAACTGACGAAACAGATACCAGTCGTCCTTGCGCGTCAGTCCGGGTGCCGCCAGCGCCTGGTTACCCTGGCCGTTGACGCCGTGACAGGCAGCGCAACCCTGATACAGCTCGGAGCCACGATTGGTATCTCCGGTGATCGTGGGTTCGTTTTCCTCACCCTGCCAGGTAACGATAGTTGAGACCACTTCGTCTATTTCCCGGTCGCTGAGTCGCGCAACGGACGCCTGCATTTCATTGCCGGGAATATAGTCTTCCTGGGTGCCACGATACCCGGCGCGGAAACCTATCAGTTGATTGCGTAAATACCAGGGCTCAATATCCGCCAGGCGAGGTCCGCCGACAACCGGATTGCCCTTGCCGTTACCACCGTGACAGGTCACACAGACCTTGTTGGCCAGCGACTGGTTGGCGCGGACTACTTCTGCATATTGTTGCGCCGAGGCGGTGCTGGCAAAGACGCTGATGGCCAGCATAAGCAGCGGTGCCAGCAAGGATTCCAATGGCGGGGCAAAACGATTAGACATAACTTCTTTACTCTACAGCAAATTAATACAGGTGAATTTTAGACGGCGCGTCCCGGCATGGTGCCACTGCCAGTCATGCGCTCGACCATATCAGATATCGCCCAGTGCGCCGACAGTATGGCACTCTCCTGCCAGGCGGTGTGCATGCTGATCTGATCGCCAATGGTGTAATGGCGGCCTCCGGCAGGCGCCTGCAAGGTGTGGTACAGGCGCTCTTCTTCGGCCGACATTCCGCCAAAACTGGTTGACCAGCGGGCCGCACAACCAAGCATGTGATTCATCCGGTGCCAGGCAATGGTAATACCCTTTTCTACCTGCTGGCGGTAATCAGGATGGACCTTCTCGCCCTGACGGATTGCCGTTTCGAGGCGCTCTTCCTGAGAAAGCTGGGTGAAATGCATGCCGCCACCAAAATCGTAGGCCGACAGGATTACCCCCTTCTCCTTGAACATGCCATGGGGCGGATACCAGATCTGGCGGATCGGCTGGTTGGTCCAGGTAATGCCGCCGTAGATATCGTCTTTTTCCCAGAACCTGGTTTTGGCCTGGAACGCCGACTTGTAGGCTTCACCACGACGCACATACTTCATTGCGTCAACGTAATCGTCATCGAAGTTATTGTTGATACCGGTCATCAAATGCGTCGGGATACAGTTGAAGCAGTAGTCCGCCTCGACCAGGTATTTGATGCCGTTGTGCTGATACTCAACCGCTACCGTATCGCCCTGCAGCTGTACCGAAGTCACGGTGACGTCGTAAAAGATCTTGTTCGGCAACTGCCGCACGAATCCCTGTACGATCTTGTCCATGCCGCCCTTGGGCTGGAACAGAACCGGGCCGGTTTCGCCTTCATTGGCTGTCAGCGCCTGGCGAAGAAAACGGGATTTCAGCAGTTCATGCAGTGCCACGACCTCAGTCTGTACGCCGTGTTCGATAAAGCCACCTTTGGCATAACCGGCACGGAAGCTGCCCTTATAAAGGTCATCAGGGTTGAGGTCGCCAAATGAACGAACCGCATCCATCAACGCCTCGGCCTGGTACTGGTCGAAGGGGCGCTCAAGCTCCTCGTTGCTGAAATTCTTGGCCATGATCTCGGCCATGAAGCCACGCGCGTTGGTGGTCATGGTGCGGTTCTTGATCGGCTGGCCATTGAGCATGGCGTCGTCCTGGTAGTAGCACTCCTTGTTCTCGTTGATGAAGATTTCCAGCTCCACGCCCAGTTCGCGACAGTAATGCATGAGGTTGCGGTGGGCACTGGGGATGCGAGCTGGCCCCCCATTGAAGTACATGTGCTCCTCATCGTCGAATTCGCAAATCTGCGGATTACCGACTTCATCAATCAAGTCACCATGGCGGACGGTCATACAACGACCACCCGCTTTCGGCGCCGCCTCGAGAACCACGACGTCGTAACCCGCTCTGTCCAGCTCGTAAGCCGCGGTCAGTCCGGAGATACCGGCACCAAGGACAACCACGCTGGGGCGGTTATTGGGGTCCACCCGGGGAATGTCTGGAACTCGAAGCTGGGTATCGGGTAATAAGCCCAGTGCCGCGCTGGCGTTTAGCACGGTGGCACTGGTACCGGTTGCCGCCAGCATGGTCAGCAACTCGCGTCTCGTCACGTGTTTTTTCATCATCAATTTCCTGGAGTTCGAGAACTACCGCGTGAGGCAGAATGATTTCTGATAACTATCCAATAATCGAGCAGGAATTGTGCCATATAAGGACGTCCAAATCAGTCGCTTATTCTTTCCAGAACCGGGGTATTTTGTCGACCCGTCGCCCGCTCAGACCATGGCTGGTGGTGCACGGTGCAATTTCACACCAAAAAAGGGCAAATTTGAAGGCAGAAAATGAGCCTAAATGTGTCGCCGGTTCAGGCTTTGCACTTGCAGCCACCAGATTCTGATTCACGGTGGTCAAAATCGCACCACAGTCGCGGCCAATTGGTCATTAAAAAACGCCCTAAACAGGCCCTCGGCATTGAAAAAAGCGGGAAAAATGACTCCATACAGGGCACAAATGGCGCCGCTATGCGACTTGCAGATCACCGTGAGTCAGCTCAGTGCACGGAAAACCTGGGGCTTCCCGCAGTGGCCTGTAAATTGCAGTAAGGAGCGCGGACCCACAATTAGTTAGTCCAAGCTGTTAGTTCCTCTATCTATAGCGCTCCCCAGGAGTAAATACGTATGCATTTCAAGAAGAACCGCAAGCATCAGCTTGCGATTGCGATAGTTAGTGCCTGTGTGACAGGCACTTCTCTACCAGTTCTGGCCCAAAACCAGGACATCGAAGAAGTAGTAGTTACCGGTCTTCGCGGCGCGCCGCGTACCGTCACCGACGCACCGGTAGCAATTGACACCTTCGATACAGATACCATCGAATCAGTATCTTTCGTTGAAACCGGTGACGTTCTCCAGTCGCTGGTACCTTCTTTCCAGAATCCGCGTTCACCGATTTCTGACGGCGCCACCTTTATCCGGCAGTTCAATCTTCGCGGTCTGCCGCCGCAATACACGCTGACCCTGGTGAACGGCAAGCGCCGTCATCGCTCGGCCCTGTTGCAACCTGGTTCTGGTAACCAGGGCCCGGACGTCGCCACCATTCCAACCGTGGCCATCGGCAGCATCGAAGTCCTGCGTGATGGTGCATCTTCCCAGTACGGCTCAGATGCCATCGCCGGGGTAATCAACTTCAACCTGCGCGAAAATACCGAAGGCGTGACCTTTACCTATGACACCGGCCAGCAGTACGAAGGCGATGGCCAGCAGCAGACCGCGCAGGTCAACGCCGGCTTCCCGCTGGGCGATGCAGGCTTTGTCAGCCTGTCTGCCGAGTACACAGACGTAGAGCCCGTATCCCGCGGCCTGCAGTACTGTGGCGGCACTAACCCCTGTATCGACCCTACACGCCCGGAATTCGATCCGACGTCAACCGTCGGTGCCGCTGCACTGACTCCTGAATTCCAAGCCGCTCTGCCTACCGTCGAAGTCGAAGGTGGTGTCGTTCAGCCCTGGGGACAACCTAACAACGAGGCGTTCCGGGTATTTTTGAATTCCGGCTACACGCTGACTGATGATGTCGAGGTTTATGGCTTCGCCAACTTTTCAGAAAGTCTCGGCGACGGTCCTTTTAACTACCGTCACCGCGGCACCGGCAACGTCGGCAATTTCCGCCGTTTATCAGACGGCAGCCTGTGGGGATTGACCGATAACCAGGGTCAGGGCCCAAGCTATGTTGCCGGCTACACTCCGCGCTTTGAAGGTCGGGTTACTGACTATTCCGCGGTAGGTGGTGTTCGCGGTGAAACCGACGGCGGCCTGAGCTGGGATGTCAGTGGACGCTTTGGCAGCAGCGAGATTGAGTATCGTCTGTTCAACACCTGGAATCCCTCTTTTGGGCCTTTCTCACCCACTGATATGGACGTGGGCGATCTGATTAACCAGGAAACCCAGTTCCAGGCAGACTTTGTCCAGGAGCTGGATTTTGACGGTATCAACAATCCGGTATACCTGGCCTTCGGTGCCAGCTATCTGGACGAAAGCTTCGAGATTGTCGAGGCACAGGACAGCCCGTCCTTCCTGCCTGGTCCATGGGCTGTTCCAGATCCTTTCGGCTTCTGTGACAGCATCGCCCCGACCGCGATCGGACAGGCAGTCATCGCCAATGGCTCGACGCTGAACTGCGCCGACTCAGACGACCCTGTATACAACGGCTTCGGAGTAGGCTCTGACGGTTTCCCCGGCTACGGTCCTGCCGCGGCCGGCGTGAACTCTCGAGACTCTTATGCCGCCTATATCGATGTGTCTTCCGACGTGACCGACAAACTGCTGCTGCAGGCTGCGGTGCGTTTCGAAGACTACTCTGATTTTGGTCAGGCAACGGTCGGTAAAGTTGCCGCCCGCTACTACATCACCGATACGTTCGCTATTCGCGGTTCAGCGGGTACCGGCTTCCGTGCCCCGACACCGGGTCAGCAGTTCACTACCAACATCCGCACTATCCTGCCGTTTGGTACACCAATCAACGTGGGTCTGTTCCCGCCCACCAGTGCCGCTGCATCCGCACTGGGCGCCCAGGCACTGGACGCCGAAGACACGGTGAACTACACCCTCGGCTTCACGGCCTCTATCGGTGATCTCACATTGACCGTGGATGCCTACCAGATCGAGATTGAAGGTCGCGTCAATTCGGTAAGTAACCGTCCGGTCTCTAATGACCCGGCCAACGCCGAAGCCTTCGCGAACTTCCAGCTGCTGGTTGCCAACGGCGTGCCGAACCCGGAATCACTGGGTGAGTTGAACTGGTATGCCAACACGTTCGACACCGTCAACAGCGGTGTGGATATTGTTGCCACCTACGACATGGATTGGGGCGGCGGTCATACCACCGACTTTTCGCTGGCCTACAATTACAACGACCAGGAACTGGAAGGCAATGTGAGCCAGTTCTTCGCGCCGTTCTCGCAGTTCAACTTTGAGGAAGGCCCGCTGCAAAGCAATACCATCCTGACTGCGACACATCGCTTCCAGGACTGGACTTTTGTCGGTCGCGGCCGTCTGTTCGGCGAATACTCACAGGCGCAACGACCCGCCGCAGGTACCTCGATCGATGGCTCGGTGTTTCAGTCACAGACTTTCGACCCGGAGCTTTACATCGACCTTGAAGGTCAGTACCGGTTCAACGAAGCGGTGCGCCTGACCCTGGGTGCACGTAATGCTTTCGATGAGTATCCTGACCCGATCACCCTGAACCAGTCAGCCACCCGTGGCCGGATTTATAACTCCGGTTCGGATGTGCCCTGGGCCGGCGGTTACTACTACGGCCGAATTGATTTCAGCTTGTAGTGATCAAGCCGGGTTGACTTCGGAACGCCGAGGTCTGCCCGGCAACTCAAGGGCGGTGGAGCAATCCATCGCCCTTTTTTATGGCCACCTTTTTGTCAGCCACCTTTCCTGGTCAGTTTCCCGGATTCATCGCCCATTATCGGGAATGGTGACCGGGCTTTGTTTGTGGCGTTGCTTTTTGCGCCGATCTGGAAGTTTATTCGCGCCGTGCCGGAGCGGGTTACGCTGTTTGCTGGCTTGACTTGTCTTCTAGCGAAGGTGCGAAGGCAGGTGCGAAGAAACGTGCGAAGAAAGGTGAGCAGAGGGCTTCGATATCCCGCCTGTCACTGCGCGAGCGGATGTCAGGAGGCAGGGCTGGGAACTGCCCAGCTTCCCAAATCGACCGGGTCACCGCCACTGGCGGGTGCCAGTTGCACTGCAAAGAATCCCGGGGTTGAATTGCTTGGCGTGAAGTCAGTAGCGCCAGGATTACATTTCATGAAAGGTGTGATAAACAGGTACGACCAACCTTCAACCAATCAAGATAACCAAGAACCAATGGAGATAAGCATGTCCAATTCTTCCCGCCGTCTTTCCAACCGCGGAAAATCCATCTCAGCTATAGCCAGAACCACTGTCGCGAGCATTGCCGTTCTTGTCGGGGCCACAGCGGCCAGCCAGGCGGATGTGGAGCGCTATCCGTTTCCGGGGGGAAACGCCCCGATCTCCCAGGCGGTGGAAATCAGTAATATCGATGGCCTGGTATTTCTCAGCGGCGCGACGCCTCTGCCGGCGGACCCAAGCGCAGAAATCGGCGAACGTGCCTATTATGGTGACACCAGGACCCAGACCCTGAGCGTATTCAACCGCATCAAGGAAAACCTCGAGGACAAGGGGCTTGATATGGGCGACATTATCAAGCTGACGGTGTTTCTGGTGGGTGATCCTGACAACGACGGTTTCATGGATCGCGATGGATTTACTGAAGCCTACCTGCAGTTCTTTGGTACCGCCGAGCAGCCAAATCTGCCTGCACGCTCCGCCTTCCAGATTGCCAGTCTGAGCCGCCCACTGATGTTTGTGGAAATTGAGGCAATCGCGGTTCGCGACCTTCCCGGAACAATTATTCGGGACCGCTAACAGCGCAGCGAAGACCGCAGAGCAGGCGCCTGGTCAATGCCAGGAGCCTGCTGCTGGGTCCCCAAACCTGCAGGCAAAAGAACCCGGGTTGCAGCCCGCCTCAGATGGCGCCAGTGCGAGCTGCCCGAATCATGAAATCGGCGGCACGAAACGCCAGCGCCATGATGGTCATAGTGGGCTGTCCGCGGCCCGAGGTCACCAGACTGCTGCCATCCACCATAAACAGATTTGGCACATCGTGAGCACGATTAAAGCGATTGACCACCGAGCTGTCAGGATCGTCGCCCATGCGGCAAGTACCCAGCAAGTGCACACCACCTGTTTGCCCTTCGGATGCATAGCTGCTGTTGACCTGAATTGCCCCAGCCGCCTCCATTAATTCTTCCGAACGCTCCACAAAAAACTTCATGGTGGCGAGGTCATCGGGATGGTTCATAAAGGTCGTGCGCAATGCTGGCCTGCCCCACATGTCTTTAACATCCGGGTCAAGTGACACGTTATTAGTGGACAACGGCAAACTGGTTGTGTGGCCGTTAAATGAACAGGTATGCGTGAAGTCGCGAGCTATTTCCCGCTTGAAATCACTACCCCAGCGGGCACCGCTGAAACGTGACGGACGCATGGCGAAATCCATGGGCAAACCGCGCGACAAATGGCGGGCGTCGATGCCCCCGCCACCATAGAAACCATGGGTAGGATCAATGCTGTAGAAATCGTGAATCACCCGCGTGGTGGGGACGCTCTTGTGGGCATTAACCGGATGCTCGAACAGCCCGGCAGTGGATGACCCGCCATTGAACATCAAATTCTTGCCCACCATGCCGCTGCTGTTGGCCAGGCCGTCGGGAAACAGATTGGATTCCGACAGCAGTAGCAAACGCGGCGTTTCCGCGCCGTTGGCACACAGCACCACCGCTTTGGCCCGCTGGGACTGGACGGTGCCGTCTTCTTCCCAATACACCACTTCCGTTACCCGGCCGCGGCTGTTGGTCTCTACCCGTGACACCGTGCAGCCGGTACGCAGTTCACAATTGCCCGATTCAAGTGCCTGGGGAATCATCGATTCGGCAGTGGAAGACTTGGCCGCCACCTCGCAGCCGAAGCCGTTACAGAAACCGCAGTGAATACAGCCCGGTCGTCCGTTATACGGCTGTGACAGAATCGCATGGGGCTGCGGATAGGCCGTCCAACCCAGCTTTTCCGCGGCCTGCTCCAGCAATACGCCGGAACCTTTTACCGGTAATGGCGGTAGCGGGTAGTCTCGCGAGCGGGGTGGATCCCACGGGCCAGCAAGACCGGACATACCGATCTCCCATTCAACCTTGGTGTAGTACATCTCAAGATCTTCATAGCGAATCGGCCAGTCGACAAAGTTGGTGCCGGGGATTTCGCCACGTACCGAGCGCTCCATAAAGTCGATCGGGCGCAATCGCCAGAAATTTCCGGAATAGTGCACACTGCTTCCGCCGACATTGTGTGCGTAGCCCAGATTGGGCCGTGATGACAGTTCGGCCTTTTCATTTTCGTAACGGCGAAACGTCTGCGGGTGCCCCTTGCGCGGTCCCCAGCGCAATTCCTCATTCTCGTTGACCGCCCATTCATCATGCTTGTCGTGAGTAAAGTCACCGGGCCTCAGGTATGGACCCTGCTCCAGCACCACCGTTGAAAAGCCAGCCAGGGAAAGTTCCCGGGCAACAATGCCACCGGCCGATCCCGAGCCGACCACTACAAAGTCTACTTCCCGTCGGGTTTCGTAAGTTGCTTGCGCCATAATTAATCCGCCGTATCCATTTGTTGGCCATCGTAGTAACCGTAAGGTGACTGCCAGGTATGCCGATCCTCGAAGCCTAAAAGCTGCCAGCCTGCTTCGCCCCGATTGCCACCGCGAGCCGGTGACGCGAACATGCCGGCGATGGTCAGGTAGCGCATGGTACTGAAAAAGCTGCTTTGCTCGATCCCGTGCAGCAAGGCGTCCTGTTGCGCCACGGGCCGGTCGGCAAAACCGGTTCCCCCGTAATTAGCCGCGGCAAATGCCTGAAGATCCGCAAGTCCGGTTCTCAGTTCAGCAAGCAACTCCGCACGTTCGGCTCCCAAAACCCGATCCATAAAAAAAATGACACCTGCCTCGGTTGCCCCCGGCGTCTCATCGGTCGGGATAATCCGCGCGGCAATCGCAGCGAATTCAGCGGCCTCCTCCGGTTCCAGCGTCGTGAAATCGGCGCCGGCCACCATGGCCGCATGGGCTTGCTGCCCGGCCAGCAAGGCCGCCGGCGCTGACAGGACCAGCAATGAAGCCTGGGCACTGTCGGACACGGAGCGCAGGAATGCCCGCCGTGAAAATTGATTAGTCATGAATACACTACCCCCATAATCCCGGCACGCTGCCGGCGAGATTACAACAACTGTTTGGACAACCACCTCTAAACGCAAGACCTATGCCATTGTGCTCGACTATCGACGCGACCGCGAGTCCTGTAGTGGTAGCCACCATGATAACGGGGCTGGCGCCGTTTTTTCGCGCCAAAGCAGTGCGCAAAATGTCGGACATCACGCGCCAGGTGCATTTTTATGCACAAATTGGCGCGCATTGCCCATTACGGGACGGCACAAGATTTGCTTCGATCTGAATGGTTTTGCACAAGCCGAGTACATCTACCCACAGGAGCTATTAGATGACATTCCAGAAAAAACCTACTTACTTGCTTAGCGCAGCTGTATTTGCTGCCAGTAGCATGCTGACAACTGGCGCAGCCCAGGCCCAGGATGCCGCAGCAAGCAGTCTTGAAGAAATCATTGTTACTGGCGCACGGGGCCGACCACGTACGGTATCCGATTCGCCGGTGCCGATCGACGTCTTCAGTGCCGACGATCTCGAATCCGTGTCGTTCACCGACACCAACGACATTTTGCAGACGCTGGTACCGTCCTATAACGTTGCCCGCCAGCCGATCTCGGACGGCGGCACCTTTATCCGGGCACCGACCCTGCGTGACCTGCCAGCAGACAAGACCCTGGTGCTGGTCAACTCCAAGCGTCGTCATCGCGCCTCGCTGGTATCTATCGGCGGTTCTGGTACCCAGGGCCCGGACGTGGCCACTATCCCGTCGGCCGCAATACAGAATATCGAAGTCCTGCGTGACGGCGCCGCCGCCCAATATGGTTCTGACGCCATCGCCGGGGTAATCAACTTTATTCTCAAGGACAATGCCGAAGGCGGCAGCCTGAACATCGACACCGGCGAATTCTTCGAAGGCGACGGTGCCCAGACTACGGTACAGGGCAACATTGGTCTGCCCCTGGGCAATGACGGTTTTATCAGCATCTCCGGTGAATACTGGGAGTCTGATTTCACCCAACGCGGCGAGCAGTACTGCGAGTCCTGGTTCTGTGCCGAGCCTGGTCTGCCGGGCTATGACCCGACAGCGTCTTATACCCAGTACACTGAAACGGCTGAATTCCAGTCCGGCATCCGTACTGCTACTACCGGCGCCGGCGGCGGTTCTGTCGTTCAGCCCTGGGGCCAGCCGGAAAATGAAGCCTTGCGTCTTTTCTACAATGCCGGTTACCAGCTGGATGCCGACACCGAGTTCTACAGCTTCGGTAACTACTCCGACAGCGACACCAACGGCAACTTCTTCTATCGCTACCCGGAAAACGGCACCATTGAGCGATTGCGCGAGCCCGATGGCTCCATTTACTTCCCGCTGGAGAAATTCCCCGGTGGCTTCACGCCACAATTTGCCGGTCAAATCGATGACTTTTCATTAGTGGGTGGCATCCGTGGCGAACTGGAAAATGGCCTTGGCTATGACTTCAGCGCGCGAACCGGTGAAAACGAAATTGATTACACACTAAGCAATACCATCAACCCGTCCATGGGACCCGAGTCACCGACCTCATTCAAGCCGGGTAACCTGATCAACAGCGAGACCCAGTTCCAGGCTGACTTCACGTACGAATTTGATACCGGACTGGCCAGTCCACTGCTGTTTGCCTTTGGTACCTCCTACATGGATGAGTCCTACGAGGTAGTACAGGGTGGTGTGGATTCCTACCGTGCCGGACCGTACGCGACCCAGGATCCGTGGAACTTCTGTAACGACGACGGTACTCCTACTGCCGAAGGCAGCGCGGTGATTACCGCTGGTTCAACCCTGAACTGCGCCGATGACAGCGACCCGGTTTACACCGTGGTGGGTGTCGGATCCAACGGCTTTCCGGGTTACTCCCCACAGTTTTCACAGCTCTACGAGCGCAGCTCATTCGCGGTCTACGGCGATTTCAGCGCCGACGTCACGGATCAGCTGTTCCTGCAGGCCTCGGCCCGCTACGAAGACTACGATGATTTCGATTCCGAACTGGTGGGCAAGCTGGCTGGTAAGTTCAACATCACCGATACGTTTGGCCTGCGTGCCTCGGTCGGTACCGGCTTTCGCGCACCGACCCCGGGTCAACAGGGTACGATTAACGTATCTACCCGACTGCCGGACGGCATCCCGATTGCCACCGGTCTGTTCCCGGCCGGCGGCCCGGTTGCGGGCGCCCTCGGCGCGGTTCCGCTGACGCCTGAGCTGTCCACCAACTACACCTTTGGTTTCACAGCCCAGTGGGCGGATCTGTCCCTGACCGTGGATGCCTACCGCATCGATATCGATGACCGTATGAACGCCATCTCCACCCAGGATGTCTCTACCGACCCGACCTCCGGTCAGGCCTACCAGAACTTCCTGGCGCTGTCCGGAGCAGGCGTTGCCGGTGCCGAGACCATCGGCGGGGTGTTCTACTTCACCAACGCCTATGACACCCGTAACCAGGGTCTGGATATCGTTGCCAACTACCCGCTGGACTGGGGTTCTGCCGGTAGCACCACACTGACTGCCGCCATTAACTTCAATGAAGCCGAGTATCGCTCTGAAGTAGGTGCGCTGTTCAACGCCGAAACCCAGTACGACTTCGAGAACTTCGATCCGAACTGGCGCGGTGTGTTCACCGCCAACCATTCGGTGGGTGACCTGACCATTATTGGACGCTTCAACTGGTACGGTGAGTCCACCAACTCCAACTCTGGCGGTACTGGCCCTGGCGGCCTGCGCTTCCAGACACTGCCGGATATTCTGTTCACTGACATCGAAGCCCAGTATCGTGTTAACGATATGATCAAGCTGACCCTCGGTGGCCGGAATGTTTTCGACGAGTACCCGGATCAAGATACCATCAGCGACTATTGCTGTGGCCGTATCTACTCTTCCGGTACCGTTGTGGGCTGGCAGGGTGGCTACTACTACGGCCGCCTGCGGGTTGACTTCTAAAGTCGCCTGTACAGGTTGCTTGCAACCCGAATCGCGGTGGTGGAGTTAGTCTGCCACCGCGATTTTTTTGCCCGCGCGCCTTGCGGAACCGGGTAGTTGCGGCCAATGACTGCTTCGGGCAGCAAATAAATTTTCCCCGGGCCGGTCTGGGTTTTGCTGGCCGTGGAACCAACCCGGCTTTTAAAAAGCCATGGAATTTCGTGAGAACCGGCGTGAAAGCAATCTATGACAAATTGTGACGACGTATTCGTTGCCAGCGCAACGTTGGTTAGAATACGAAGTGTCTGCATGCTGGTCCCCAGCCGGCTGCCGTACAGACCAGCCATTCTGGTGATCCGCCAGAGCGATAGAAAGCCGGGCATTCATGTAACAGGCAGTATGAATCGCTCGTACCCGGAACGAAACAAGCCAAGCTCTCTGCCGCAACCTCAGAAGAGAACTGAGAACTATGGATACCGTGCTCGACCAGATGTTGATCAGCATGCGCCGCATCATGCGTGCGTCCGACCTGCACTCCAATTTCATCAAGCGGACCGCCGGTCTCACCTCGCCACAGCTTCTGCTGCTCAAGGCCATCAACCGCTCCGAAGGCGCCACTATTGGCGAGCTATCGGGGCAAATTTGCCTCAGCCAGGCTACCGCCACCACCATTCTTGATCGTCTCGAGAAAGCCGGCTTTGCCCGGCGCGTGCGTTCCGAAGTGGACAAACGCAAGGTTCATGTCGAGCTGACCGATGCCGGGCACAGCATCCTCGAGGATGCCCCGCCGCCACTGCAGCGCCAGTTTATCGATCAGTTTTCCGAATTGAAGGAGTACGACCAGACCGCCCTGTTGTCTTCCCTGCAGCGCATTGCTGACCTGATGGATAACGAAGACGACGACACTGACGATCGGGACCGGGCTGCCTGAGACCCGCTGCCAGCTTCTACAACCTGGCTCTGTTCTGCTCCTGGCCCACACCGCCGCCTGCGCAACGCTGCTTCTGGTTGCCTTGTCGCAGTGACGACTCCCGGCCTGGCCGCGGCACCTGACGCGCTGCCGGGCGGCGTCGTGCCCCCTTACCCCTGCCGGCCTGGTACCGGGATAGGTATTGCGCGCTCCGGCCTGCTGACCTGCCAGCCGCATTGTCATGACCGTGGATATTTGCGATAAATAGCCCCACTTTGGCACCCGGGCTGCCGCGCGCTCAGCGCTCTGCAGCCTGTCTCACGGTGCAGCTGCGACAGTCAACGACATAAGGATGGCATCATGAAAGCGGTAAGAGTCAATGATTTCGGCGGCCCGGAAGCCCTGAGCGTAGAGGAAATCGACGTCCCCGGCGCTGGCAAGGGCGAGGTGCTGGTCAAGGTGGAAGCGGCCGGCATCAACTACATCGACACCTATCAGCGCTCCGGCCTGTACCAGATTCCCCTGCCCGCCACCCTGGGTCTGGAAGCGGCCGGTACTGTGGAAGAAACTGGCGAGGGCGTCAGTCGCTTCAGGAAAGGCGACCGGGTTGCCTATACCAACGTCGCCGGGGCCTATGCCGAATACGCCGCCGTGCCTGAAGACAAACTGGTTGCCCTGCCGGATGGGGTCTCCTTTGCCCAGGGTGCCGCGGCCATGCTGCAGGGCTGCACCGCGCACTATCTGTGTATGTCCACCTACCAGGTCAAAGCCGGTGACCGGGCCCTGGTGCACGCTGCCGCTGGCGGGGTGGGCTTGCTGCTGATCCAGATGATCAAGATGCTGGGCGGTACCGTGATCGGCACCTGCTCAACCGAAGAAAAAGCCGAGCTGGCGCGCAAGGCAGGTGCGGATGAAGTTATCCTCTATTCAAAGCAGGATTTTCAGGAAGAGGTGCAGCGCATTACCGACGGCGCCGGAGTCAATGTTGCCTACGACTCAGTGGGCAAGGCAACGTTCGAAAAGAGCATTGACTGCCTGTCGCGGTTTGGCTATATGGTCCTGTATGGCAATGCCAGCGGCCCGGTGACTGAATTCAATCCGGCCACGCTTGGCCCGAAGGGTTCCCTGTTCCTGACCCGCCCGACCCTGTTTGACTACCTCGCCACCCGCGAAGATCTGGACTGGCGCAGCGGCGATATCTTCAAATGGATTGGCGAGGGCAAGCTGGATTTGCGACTGGAACACTTCTTCCCACTTGCCGAGGCCCGCGCCGCCCACGAGGCCCTGGAAGGCCGCAAAACCACTGGCAAGGTGATTCTTACCCCCTAGCTATATACCCCTTGGTTTTCCCGAGAATGTTTTTACCCACTGTGTTACTAAATACATCCCTGACTTATACATTGATCACCGTTATCGTTGGAGTACACCATGAAGTTGATTGCCGCATTTACTCTCAGCCTGCTCGTAGTTAGCCCGGCCCTGGCCCAGAACCTGGACTTTGGTCGAGGCGAAGTACTGGTCAAGGTTCCCGCCGACTACGATGATGACAGCCCGGCACCACTTATCGTGCTGCTGCACGGCTACACCTCCAGTGGTGCCGGACAGGATACTTACTTTGGAGTCAGCGAACTGGCCGACGACTACGGCTTTTTGCTGGTGGCGCCGGACGGCACTGAGGAGCCAATGGGCAACCGCAGCCGATTCTGGAACGCCTCTGAGGCCTGCTGCAATTTCTACTCCTCGGAAGTGGATGACGTGGCCTACATCAAGTCGATCATCGACCAGATGAAATCCCGCTACAGCGTCGATACCAACCGCGTTTACCTGTTTGGCCATTCCAATGGCGGCTTCATGTCCTATCGAATGGCGCACGAGCATTCCGAAGAGATTGCGGCGATTGCCAGCCTCGCTGGTGCCAGCCACTTTGGCGAACGTGAAGCACCGGCCGAACCGGTTCATGTCCTGCAAATTCACGGTACCGCCGATGGCACCATTGACTACGCCGGTGGCGAGATCCAGGATAACCGTTACCCTTCCGCCATGGCTTCGGTTCGTCAATGGGCAGGCTACGCAGGTTGCGAGATGGACGGCAAGGCGCGGGAAATTCGCGATCTGGATGCCAGCCTGCCTGGCCATGAAACCGGGGTGATGAAATTCGAGGTTGGCTGCCACCCGGCCGGCTCAGCCGAGCTCTGGACTATCTCTGCCGGTTCGCACGTCCCGCCGCTGTCAGACACCTACGCTGAACAGGTGGTGGAATGGTTGCTGGCGCACCCCAAGCCTGCCGCCTATGCTGCTGACTAATTCCTGCCGAATCAGGTTATTTCGCTAACCAAAAACGGGTGCCGGGATGACAATCCGGCACCCGTTATTTGTTTAGGTTCAGCTTTCAGGTTTATTACAGACTTAAGGGGCCACAATTTATTGTGGTGTACCTGGCCCTGTAATTCACTGCCCTATAAAATATTGTCATGTAGACTACTGGCTTCGAGCGCGGCTGCGGGGAGGAGGGATTTGTCACCAACGGTAGAGCGGCAGCACTGAAGAGAGAAAAAAGGCCGTTTTCCAGGCACTGCTGCCCCACAGTTTCATGCCCCTTAGCCCGCGCTGAAAAGCGGCTCCGAGCGGTCCGCCTGGCAGTTAGCTTGTGCCGCTGCGGACCACGCCCCTCCGGGGTGCCTTCACTGTGGAAAAATGCCCTGAAAAACGGTCATTTTTCGCCGTTCAGCGTAGGTCCTTAATTGCATCGGCACAAGCTAACTGCCAGCCGGCCCTTGCTGGTTTCAAGAGTCCATGTTCGCTGGCTTCGTTGGTTTATACCGTGTGCCGATCAACAAAGTTTCATGTTTGAAAACATTAAGGAAAATTTGAAACACCCGCACCTGGCCTGATCGAGCATTTTCATTGGGAAATCTGTGGGACAGCAGTGGTAGTCAAGGCTTTTTTCGTTATATAAGGACGGGCGCGGAGCCTTGGTGACATCCCCCACCCGTCCAGCGCAAGCCCAGCCTGCAGATAGGCGCAACAAACAATCCCATAAACATAGCCATACACGACGCGTGGTCACAGTTCCAGGATATGCGTGCTGCACCTGTTTTAGGGCCTGCGTTTAACTGGCTATATTTACCTGCTACAGCAGTGCTTCAATCCGGTCCATGAGATTGTTCATCCGCCGCAGCACCGGCTCATAGGCTTCGGGCTGGGTCATATCCAGGCCGGCCTCATCGCGCAGAATATTGTGCGGGTAGTCTGAACCGCCGGCGCTCAGTACCTGAATAAAGGCATCGCGCACTGCCGTGTCCCCCGCCAGAAACTGCTCGGCAAACCACGCCGCACCGGTGATGGAGGTAGCATACTGAAAGACGTAAAAGTCATAGTAGAAATGAGGTATGTAGGCCCACTCCACGGCATAGGGTTCATCAATAGTGAGTACCCCCTGATCGTGACCGTGATAGCGCTTTAACAGCTCACTGTAAAGTTCGGTCAGCCGCGGGCCCGTTAACGGTTCGCCGTTTTCCGCCGCCTCATGAATAGCCAACTCAAACTCGGCAAACATGGTCTGCCGGAAGAAGGTCCCGCGAATGCTTTCCAGGGCGTTGCCGAGATAGAACAGTCGCTCCTCGTCGCTGCGGGCATTTTCGATCATGTACTCTTCCAGCAGAATCTCGTTGATGGTGGAAGCCATCTCGGCGATGAAGGTTGAGTAGTAGGCATTCTCGAAGGGATTATTCTCATTGGCCAGCAGCGAATGCACCGCGTGCCCCCATTCATGGGCAAAAGTGGACAGGGCGTTATAGTCGTCATTGTGATTGAGTAGCACATACGGGTGCACGTCATAGGCGGAGCCATTCATGTAGGCCCCGGAGCGCTTGCCGGGCTGCGGGTGGCTGTGCATCCAGTCCTGGGACAGCCCGTATTCCAGCAAGTCCAGGTAGCGCTGGCCAAACGGCTGCAGTGCTGCAAAGGTGATTTCTTCAGAGCGTTCCAGGTCAAACACCCCGGTGTCCACTTCCACCAGGGGCGGATAAATATCGTAGTAGCGCAGGTCTTCAACACCCAGCATCCGACCGCGCAACTGCAGATAGCGATGGAAGATCGGCAACGCGTCGTTTACCTGGGTCACCAGCTGGGTATAGACCTCGGGGGGAAGCCCGTCATCAAACAGGTTGTGGGCCAGGACCCCGTCATGGTTGCGAACCCGCGCGGTAAACAGGTTGGCCTGTACCTCGCTGGCCAGGGTGGCGCCCATGCCGTCGGAATACTGGTTCCAGGTGTCCCAGAAAGTGTCAAATACCAGTTTGCGATCATCGCGATTGGCAGCACTGCGCCAGCGGGAATACCCGGCCTGGCTCAGCGTAACTTCCTGGCCCTCTGACAGAGTAACGCTCGGCCAGGGAATGTCCGCATTGGCAAAGTTTCCATAGATCTGTTCCGCTGATGACAGCACCAGACCAGCCTGGGCAAGGATGGCTTCAGTCTGCTGATCAAGGGTATGCGGCGCCTGACGAAGAATATCGTTGAGCATGAACTCGAAATCCGCAAGGCCCGGTTCGGCGGCGATATACTGCCGTACCGTGGGTGCGCCTAAAGCCAGCACCTCGGGACTGATCCAGGAGGTGGCTTCTTCCAGGTCGGAATATAGCTGTCGGGCACGGGCGAATCGTGCCTGGGTATCCGCTTGCCGCTGGTCGGCATCGCGCTCAAGACTGGTGTACACGTAAGCGCGCGCGGTTTCCTTGTTGGTATCGGAGATTTCCCGCAGCGCGCCAAGCATTGCTTCGGCGCTGCCGCCCAGCGTGCCCTGATAATCCGGCAGCGCAGCAATGCGCTCCGCCACGTCAGACATGGCGTCTTCCCACGCAGCCACGTTCGGATACAGGTCGGTCAAATCCCATTCATAGCGCAGGGATTCATCGGACTGGGACCAGGCCGGCAACACGACCAGGAGTCCGGCCAGCAATAGCCCAACGCGGGTGCTTGTCTTTGCAACTTTGTTCAACACATTCACAACTGGAAATCTCCTGAAAACATCAACTGGATACGATTCTGAAAGGTCATGGCACAGAGATCATAGCGCAGATGGTGGACGAATTCAGAGCGCCGCCGACGGCCTGGCTTACCAGGCCACAGCTTCGCCGTCCCAGTCCAGGAACTGGACCAGATCGCTGCCTGGCAGGGCGTCGGTCAGTCCCAGCAGCCGCTCCGCGACAAACTCGGGAGAAAACAGTTTGTCCGGAGGCACGGATTTCTGGAACGGCTGCGACAGGGGTGTATCGGTAGTGCCTGGGTGAAATGCCAGAAAGCGCGTCTGCTTGGCGGTACGCCGGTATTCGATGGCAGCGGTCTTGAACAACATATTGAGCGCCGCCTTGGATGCCCGGTAGGCGTACCAGCCACCGCGCTCGTTATCATCAATACTGCCCACCCGGGCACTCATTACCGTGATGACCCGATCCCGTTTGCCGCGCAGCAACGGCTTCAGGGCTTGCAACCAGAGCACGGCATT
This sequence comes from uncultured Pseudohongiella sp., assembly GCA_965212375.1. GTDB lineage: Bacteria > Pseudomonadota > Gammaproteobacteria > Pseudomonadales > Pseudohongiellaceae > UBA9145. Next base: position 2,316,786 of record OZ243108.1, read on the forward strand.
GATGGCGTTAATCTGGAAAACCTGCAGCAGGGTGTCCGTGGTGATGTCCTCCAGGCGCTTCTCCGGGGTAATGTCCGGGGTGTGCAGGATGCCGTTCAGGATGTAGATCCGGTCAATTTCCTCGCCCTGCTCTGGCAGTTCCTTGAGCCAATCACAGATACCGCTAATGGATTTCTCGCTGTAGTCCGACTCCAGCCAGTCGAGTTGCTCCCCGGGCGCCTGCAGCGCATCCGACTCGGCCCTGGCACTGCGACTCACCGCAATAACCCGGCGCTGGCCCTTATCGAGAAGCTGTTTGATCAGCGCCTGGGCGATCGCGCTGCTTGCGCCAATGACCAGGGCCACCGGGGTAGCGGCAGACGCTGTTGCCGCCGCCTCGGAATCTGATTGCGCTGTCATGAAGCCTCCTTGTTGCTGCTGGGGTTGCTGCCGGACTTAATGCTGGAGTTGCTGCCAGTTGAGTTGGGCGATGCCGTGGCAGTCGCGCAGCTGCCACCCGGACTGCAGCGGCGCTGCCCGGTAAGCACCAGGGAAATGCCATAGCGGTAGCGGGCGAAAAAGCGATAGCCAAGATCGGCAAACCAGCGAATGACGGGCCAGCGCAAAACGGCGAGCCAGCGCTGCTTACCCACCAGCGCCCAGGCCTGATGAGTCACGTCCAGGCCATAGATCATCCGGCCATCGTCGTAGCGAGCATGCAAAATCCGGTCTGCAGCCTGGGGATCAATGTCGGGGTAGCGCTGCGAGAAATCATCGGCGTGGATGTCTTCAAAGCGCAGCCGCTGGTGCGTATCAAGACGCCGCAGCTGCGCCATTTCATTGGCGCAGAGGGGGCAGTAGCTGTCGTAAAAAAGTGTCAGTGTTTGCATAGAGTTGAGATCGATTGGTGGTATGTGAGAACTAAAATCGGCGGCAGTGCGTTGGCGGCCTGGTGGCTGCCGTGCCGTCATCGTCAACCGAACGCCAGCACCAGCAAATGCGCCACCAGAACCAGGTTGGTGAGGAATAAACGCATGCGCATGTACGGCGCCAGCAGCTCGTAGTCAGCGTGGACCGCCAGCCGATGCTCGGCCGAGAACACCGCGACATAGCCCAGCATCAGCGTAAGCAGGGCCAGGTTCAGGTACTCCGGGCCAGCAAGCAGGCTGAACCAGGCCAGCAAGGCCACGCCGTTGCTCAGCAACAGCAGATTGCGGCCCAGGCTTGTCGTCTCCAGCGCCAGACTGCGGCCCCACAACACCCCGCCCAGAAAGCTCAGGATGATGGCGCTATAGCTGGCGAACAGAAAACCGGGCTCCAGACCCAGGCCAGGCAGCAGCTCCATGCCGCCCACCACAGTCAACCAGGCACCGGCGGCGAACGGTATCAGGCCAAGGAATCCCAGGCCGGTCATGATAATGCGCGTGGTCATGAGATAAGTTACGTCTGGCAGGCCCCGGCGGTTTGCCGTGGCTGGTCCGAATCGGAGTCTGCCGCGTAACTGTCAAAAATCGTGAGGCATCTAATGAGCAAAAGTCTGAAGAAGCACTACCGGGAACTGCGCTGGCTGTTGGGTGACCAGCTCAACCACAGTCATTCCTGGTTTGCCGCGCCTGATGCAGACGTGCTGTACGTGATCGCCGAACTGCCTGAGGAAACTGGCTACGTGACGCATCACGTGCAGAAGGTATGCGCGTTTTTTGCTGGCATGGAAGCCTTTGCTGTGTGGTTGCGCGAGCGTGATCACCATGTTCTGCACCTCACTCTTGACGATACCGTCGATAGCAAAGACCTGCCTGACCTTGTCTCCAGTCTTTGCAAAAAGTATCAAGTGTCTCACTTCTGCTACCAGCAACCGGACGAGTACCGTCTGCTCAGGCAATTACGCGACCTGAAACTGCCTGGAAAAATAGCAATTCACGAAACCGATACCGAACACTTTCTGCTGCCCTACGAGGAAATAGAAAAGCAATTTCCCAAAGGTAAATCACTGCGCATGGAGACCTTTTATCGGCGCATGCGCAGGCAGCACCAGGTGCTCATGGATGGCGACCAGCCGGCAGGGGAACGCTGGAATTTCGATGCTGAGAACCGCAAGCGTCTCAAGCCGGAAGAAATTGATGCCGTTCCCGCCCCAAGGACTTTTCGCAACGATGTCAGCGAAATTCTCGAGCGGCTGGAGAGGCACTCGGTAGCGACTTTCGGGCAGGCCAAGGCTACCCTGCCCTGGCCTGTCGACCGCCAGCAGTCGCTGGCCCTGCTGCGCCACTTCTGTCAGGACTGCCTGCCGTACTTCGGCCGCTTTCAGGACGCCATGACCGGACGCAGTGAGCATGCCTGGAGCCTGTACCATTCGCGGCTGTCGTTTGCCTTGAACAGCAAACTGCTGGGGCCCCGGGAGGTCATCGACCGGGCTATCACAAGCTATCAGGAGAATGACCAGATAGATCTGGCTCAGGTGGAAGGCTTTGTCCGCCAGATTCTCGGCTGGCGCGAATTCATCCGCGGTATTTACTGGGCGAATATGCCGGACTACGCAACCGGTAATCACTTTCAGGCCCGGCGCAAGCTGCCAGAGTTTTTCTGGACCGGCGACACCGGCATGCGCTGCCTGCAGCAGGCCATCGGCCAGTCACTGGAACACGCCTATGCCCATCACATCCAGCGCTTGATGATTACCGGTAACTTTGCCCTGCTCACCGGCATTAATCCTGACGAAGTGGACGCCTGGTATCTGGGAGTGTACGTGGATGCCATCCAGTGGGTAGAGCTGCCTAACACCCGTGGTATGGCGTTATTTGCGGACGGCGGACTGGTGGGCAGCAAACCCTATGCCGCAGGGGGCAACTATATCAAAAAAATGAGCGACTACTGCAGCGACTGTCGCTACCAGGTGTCGGCACGCTCAGGTGACAAGGCCTGTCCATTTAACAGCTGGTACTGGCGCTTCATGGACAAGCACCGCGATGAGTTGGCAAAAAATCAGCGCCTGGGCATGCTTTATGGCAGTTGGGACCGCATGGCGGCAGACCAGCGTCAGGCGATTCTGGACACTGCCGAGCGCAACCTGCGACGGCTGGACAAACTCTGATCCAATTCAGCGCTGGAAAGGATGGGAGTTTGCATGGTTCAAACCCGCCATGCGTTAACAGCCCGGCAGGCATGGGGTATGCTAGGTTTTACGCTGCCAGTTCATACTCGCCAGGAGAACCCCCATGTCGGCATGGAAAGCCAAATCGTCGATAAGCCGCCGCGCCCTGCTGCAGACCCTCGCGGCAGCGCCGCTGCTGACCCGGTGTACTGCCGCCCTGTCACCTGGCAAACGCCACTACACGCCATCGGGTCTGCCGCTCCGTCGGGTCCAGGTCAATGACCAGCGGCTGATTCGCACTATCGCCGGGCTGCGCCCGTTCCGCTCCAAGGGGTTTGTGGTCAAGGCCGAGCCACGTGGGGACAAACTGTTTATTCATAACTATGGGCACGGCGGCGGTGGCATCACCCTGTCCTGGGGAACATCGCACCTGGCCATGGAACTGGCCATGCAGTCGCAGCACCGCCGCTGTGCGGTGATTGGCTGTGGTGCCGTAGGACTGGCCACTGCACGCCTGATGCAGGACCAGGGTTGGGATGTGACCATCTATGCCAGGGATCTGCCCCCCAATACCACCTCCAACGTTGCCGGGGGCCAATGGTCGCCGACGTCGGTGTATGACGATGACGCCCTGACCCCGGAATTTGTCGCCCAGTTCGAGGCGGCCATGGGCCATGCCTACCGCTACTATCAGAATCTGGTGAGCCCGCGCTACGGGGTGCGCTGGATCAGCAATTACACGATCATGCCGGAAGCTCCGGATGGCGAAGACTTCACCGACCGATACCAGCGCTTTTATCCCCAGCACCAGGACCTGGCCGAGGACGAGCATCCCTTCGACGCCCGCTGGGTACGGCATTACAACACCATGCTCATTGAACCAGCCATTTATCTACCGGCCATGATGCAGGACTTTTATGTGGCAGGTGGCACTATCAAGCGCCGCGCGTTTCAGGATGACGGGGAATTAATGACCCTGGGCGAACCGGTCATATTTAACTGTACGGGATTGGGCGCCAGGGATCTGTTTAATGACCAGGAACTGTTCCCGATCAAGGGTCAACTAAGTTTCATCCTGCCCCAGGAAGAAGTGGACTATATTACCCTCGGAAACGGCGGCCTCTACATGTTTCCGCGCAGCGATGGCATCTTGCTGGGGGGCACCTTTGAGCGGAACGAATGGAGCACGGTCCCGGACCCCGAGGCCACGCGGACTAATAGTTGACGGGCATCGCACATTCTTCAACGCCATGAGCGATCCCTGGGCCTGATTCTCACGCGCAAAAAAACATGGCGGCCGGAAAACGCCGCTGGTCGCGACGATCAGAACAAGATCGAATCAAGGCGGGCTGTTTGAGATAGGATAAAAAAATGGAACGGCGGACTTGAATGGGGATGGGGAACGCCGCCGTTCCATGGATCGCACAAACCGGGCCGGGGAGACCCGGGTGCTGAGAGATTCCTGACGGTCAAGAATCTGGTTTACGACTTACGGGTTACGCTGCCTTCGCGTCAGACTTGATGTAGGACAGCATGGTGTCGCAGTCACTGCACTCGAACGGGTCAGTCGCGCAGTTGTCTTCTTTGCCATCTTCGGCGAAGACTTTCACGACCTTGCCGTCGTCGACCAGCATGGAATAGCGCCATGAGCGGTCACCAAAACCCAGGTTTTCCTTTTTCACCAGCATGCCCATGCCGGCGGTGAATTCGGCATTGCCATCCGGTAACAGCTTGACGTTCTTCACACCCAGTTGCTTGCCCCACTGGAACATGCTGAACGCATCGTTAACGCTCAGGCAGTACACTTCGTCGACACCGGCGTCCTTGAACTCCTGATACTTGGCTTCATAACCTGGTAGGTGAGTACTGCTGCAGGTCGGGGTAAAAGCGCCAGGCAGTGCGAAGACAACGACTTTCTTACCCTTGAACACGTCGTCGGTGGATACATCTTCCCAGCGGAACGGGTTGTCGCCGCCGATAGATTCGTCGCGAACGCGTGTTTTGAAGACTACCTTGGGTACTTCGTTGGGTACTTGCTGTGTCATATCTCGCTTGCCTCAATTGGTAAGTGGATGAGTTACTAAATTAGCGGTGATCATAAGGGCCGCATCATGATCGGTAAAATGATTAATTTCGATTGCTGCAATCGGGTTTTCCGATACACTGTATCGCCAGTGCTGACGCGGCCTGGCGCCAGATGCTGCTGTTGCTTCAGTCCCAGCTTTTTTAAGGCCAGTAATGGACAACGTCAGCCAGAGTGATTAGTCTCCAAGGCATTACAACAACAAATCGGGATCAACCATGAAATTCCGTTCTCGCCCCCTGCTTAACGTCTCACTTTCCCCCCTGGTTCTCCTGGCTTGCAGCGCGCTGCAGGCGCAAGACACCGTGCCCACGTTTTATGAGGATGCCCTGCCAGTATTTGCGAAAAACTGCGCCGCCTGTCACCAGCCTGACGGACCAGACGTCGGTGGCATCAGTGCCCCGATGTCGCTGCTGGACTATCAACAGGCGAAAACCTGGGCGCCATTGATCAAGAATGCCCTGGTTACCGGCTACATGCCGCCGTGGGGCGCCCATGAGCGGCACCGGGGGGAGTTCAAGGCTGAGCGCTATATCGACCGGAGCGAAAAGGAGTTGCTGATCGCCTGGGTTGATGGCGGCGCCCTGGCAGGTGACCCCGCCGCCGCAGCAGATGCTGACGGCGTTCTGGCCAGCGGCATTGAAACCGGCATGCCCGAATCCGGCTGGTGGATTGGTGATCCGGACCTGGTGGTCGAGTTTGAACGCGAGGTGTACGTGCCAGATGAAGTAGAAGACTGGCAGCCCACTATCCAGATGCACTATCCCGAAGGTGCCCATACCGATCCCCGCTGGATCTCCAAGGCCGAGCTGGATCCCGGCGGCCCCTGGGTGCATCACATTGTTTCCAGCCACATGGGCGTGGGTGTGCCCGGTCGCGGCCCCTTCACCTATCCCGAAGGCTGGGGCGTACTGCTACCGGAAAACCCGTTTATCACTGTCAATATGCACTACCACAAGGACACCGGTGAAGGCACTGGCGTTTATGACAGCACCCGGGCCGGCTTCGAGTTCTACGATAACGGTGACGTGATCGACTACGTGGTGGAAACCAATCTGCTGCCCCACAGCGGCTGGACCATTCCTCCGGGTGACCCGAATTTCCGGGTCGACAACACCCACGACATCGAGGAAGACATTTACCTGCTGTCCATGGGCCCGCACATGCACTACCGCGGAAAGGCAATGCGCTATGAGCTGGAGTATCCCGACGGCGAGCGCGAGGTCCTGCTCTGGGTGCCCAAATACGATTTTAACTGGCAGTTCCTGTACGAATACAAGGAGCCGAAGTTCATCCCTGCCGGCTCCACCATGCACATGAGCTGGTGGTTCGACAACTCCGAGAAAAACCGCTGGAATCCCGATCCCAACGCCGCCGTGGAATACGGTCCGGCTACCACCGATGAAATGGCCAATGCCCGCATTTATTTCGCCCCGGCGAAACCGCGCGGCATCGTGGTCGGCCGCGACATGCCTCAGGATGTGTTGGAAGAAGCGCGCGCTGCAGAGCAGCGACGCCGGGAACGCGCTGACCTGCTGGACCAGTCGGAAGATGATTTCAGCTGGCTCAGTGAGGACAGCCGCTAGCCCTGACCGCGGGCCCGCTCACCTAATGGCTCCCGGCCTGACCGCAGGGAGCCTGTTAGCTGCGGCCCCTCAGCTACTGTTGCCAGTATTCTGATGGGCAGGTGCAGACAAAAAGTGGTCCCCTCACCCAAGACAGAGTCCAGACGCAAGCAACCGTGATGCTGCATGACGATGTTTTTCACGGTAGCCAGGCCGAGACCGTGTCCCGTGCCTTGTTCACGGGTTGAGAAGAATGGCTGCAGAGCCCGTTCGCGAACCTCGTCACTCATACCAACCCCGTTGTCACTTACCTGCAAATCGATGTAGTCACCGGCCCTACATACCACGCCGTTGCCCTCAATCCGGTCTGCCGGCAAATGAATTGTCCGCGTGCTAAGAGTAATAATCGCGGGTTCGTGGGACTGCGGTTCAGGCCTGGCATCCAGCGCGAGACAACTATTGCTGACCAGGTTGAGCAATACCTGCTCCAGTTGCTGGCGCACTGCAACCACGGTCTGGCCTTCCGCCTGCAGATCCATCTCAAGCTGCGCCCGTCCCTTGGCGATACCCCTGAGCATATCCATGAATTCCGTGATTACCTGATCCAGGTTTAGCACTTCGCGCCTGGCCGGCTGCTCCTTGCCAAGTTCCATCATCCGCTCCGCCAGGCCATGGGCGCGATCAGCAGCATCGATGATGGTCTTGAAGTGTTTCTGGCGTGGATCTTCATGGTCCAGGCCCGACTGCCCGAGTTCGGCTGCCCAGCGTATCGGCAGCAGCAGGTTATTGAAATCATGGGCCAGGCCACCCGCTACCAATCCCATGGTCTGCGCCTGATGCATACGATCCAGATATTCCTGGTGCAATTCTTGCTCGACTTTCAGGCGCAGGTTTTCCTGCTCCAGTTTCTGTAACCGCAACGCCACGGCATACACCACAAACATCAGAAGTATGGCACTCAGTATAGCCGCCAGAAAAATTCCGAAGCGGCTGTGATAACCAAGCAGAAATTCGCCGCCGAGCACCAGTGCAGACACAATAAACGGTATCAGCACCACGGCCGGCACCAGCATCCGCGCCGTGGTGCCACTCTGGGACAAATTAAAGAACACGGACATGAAGCCATGATTGGTGTGCATCAGCAAACAGCCAGCCGCGAGCAAGGTAATCGCGAGTGATGTATGCAGTGCCAGCGATGCAAAAAATGGAAAACTGTAGAGCGCGTTGACGTCCATGCTGTAGCTGATCAAGCCCAGGAAACCCAGAGTGAAAGCCAGCCCGGCAAAGCTCTGCCCAATCCGGTGGTGACCGTCGGCCCGGGACCATTCGGCAATTGCCAGCGCCATCAGGCTGATCGTGGTTGCCCCAGACATGCGACCGGGAAATGCAGACTCCGGTGTGCGGCTATCGCTCACCAACAACTGGTCAATGCCGAAGTTGGTATTCAACAGGTATTGCAGGAGTGTCGCGGCGGCAACAACAAACGCGGCAATGGCACAGGACCTGGTGACCCTGTTCCACAGCATATGGTCAGCGCGAAATCGCGCAGCGCCAGCTACCGCCACCAGGAGCAAACCAACAGCGGTGTTCATTTTCATGCTGGCCAGTCCGTCAATAATGACGCGCAATACCGGCAGGTCAAAAAGCCACCCGAACATACCCAGCAAGCCAAGCAGGCCAGCAGCTGAATAGCACAACAGCGCCAGGACCGACGTCAGGTGGGCGGGCGCAGCGGTTTGGTACTGCGCGGTGGCACCGGCAACCGGGACCGTGGCTTGCATCATCTCTTGGGTTTTTGGCCTGGTCATGCTGACTCCTCGGCTTCGCAATGCAGGTGACGAGCGCTTGTAATCTGGAGGATTCCGGCGAAGCGAACCAATGCGGACGCGTCTCGGCTAATCAGACGTGCGGAGTAGTTCGCTTATTGGATACCAGATGAGGCAGGCGAGCGCGCAAAGGCTACTAAAATGTGCCATTACCGTCAAATTAACAGGAGACACAGAGCTCAGCCCCTTCGTCGATAGTAGGCGAATCTCAAATCGCCAGCGCTTGCGGTGCCGGCTATCGCGCAGCACAGCCGGGTATACCTTGAAGTGAGTACTACGTGTGAAGACTAACCCTGACCAACAGTAATAGGTTCCCAGGTCGGGACCCGCTGTTTCAGCTCCGGCACCGAGTGTTTGCAAGTCCCGGCCTTGTCTATCAGCTTGCGCTCGCAGACATCACAGCGCACACATTCCTTGAAATCAATCTCCGGACCGCGAATCGCGCCGGTGGGACAGGCATGCTCGCAGACCTTGCACAACTGACACTGCTCAACGCGCTTGATGCGCCAGGGGGAGATCAGCGCAGTCAGGCCCAGCGCCGCGCCCAGCGGGCAGGCATACCGGCAGTAAAAGCGCGGCACCAGGGCCGCGCCGATCAAAATCAAAGCGAGGATTCCCCATAGCAGCAGCGACTGACTGAAATAGAATGCTGTACCAAACGGCTCAAAATACTGGAACAGGCTGAGCTCGCTGTAAATCAGCGCCATTACAATCAGAAATGCCAGTATGCCGTATTTAATCCACAGCGCCTTGTCGTGCAACGCCTGCGGCACCGTCCACTGCCATGATTTCGGCAGCACCCGTGTCATGAAGTCCTGAAGTGCACCGAACGGACACAGGGAGGAGCAGAATACCCGGCCCCAGAACAGGGTGGTGATCACCGTGAACACCACGATCAGCAGCAGCGGCAGGTCCTGCAGAAACATCGCCGGTCCCAGCTTGATGCCGTTGGTAATGTGCGACACCGAGACAAAGCCACCGTCGACCCAGCCCAGATACACCAGGGTGTAGGCCAGCGTGATCCAGCGCAGCGTTGCGCTCTTGCGCAGGAAAGAGGTCATTACCAGCGCCAGCAGAACCAGCAGCAAGATCACTGAGCCCCACGGGGCGTTGTTCACCAGCGCTGCCAGCGTACCTTCGTCAGCCGCGAAATCCAGTTGTGCTGACTCCGGCAGGTATTCCGGCGGCAGTTCGGTGCCCTGCGCCAGCGCAAGTGGGAGAGCTGGCACTTGGTATTCGACCTCGGCGCTGCTGGTAAAAGAACCCACCTCGTCGCTGGTGTCATAGAGCACCGTAAATGGTTGCGTCAGGTCGATGTCCGGGTCAATGACCATGGCGCCGGCGAAGCGCACCTGCTCGGCGATCTTGCCGGTCTCGGCGCTGCCCACATAGACAAAGCGCTGCCGCGGCATGGGAAAGAAGTTCTCGCCCTGGCGCACCGCCAGGCGCTCCTGGCGAAAGGGCTTGGAGGCATCCCCGTCGATGCCAACCAGCAGCAGCTTGCCGTCGCGCACGCGGTTGCTGGCTTCCCGGTCGGCACGGGAAAAGTCGTCGCTGCCTACCAGAATTTCACCCAGGCCATCGTGGCCCATAAACGCCAGATCCAGCTCCAGGCGGGTCTGGTCGGGATAATCGATATCCATTTCCCGCACCAGGCCGGTGGCCTTCATATCATCCCAGCTCTGGGCGGCCAGCACATTCAACGCCACCGCATCGGAGTTTACATCGGCAACAAATTCGGAGTCCGCCAGATAAGCGCGCGCCACGCGCCGGGCGGCATTGCGCACTCCGCGGGAAACCGCCCAGCTGGTAATCGTGGCGCGAGACACGCCATCCACGTCGCGGCCCACCCGGAAACCATCGCCAATGGGCTTGCTGGCAAACTGGTCCGGAAAGCGCTCGGTGTTGAGGAAGTCACCACGAATACTTTTGTAGGACTCGCGGTAGTAAAGGATTTCGATGCCGGTCAGCGTACCGCGCAGATCCATGCCCACCAGCACTTCAATCGGCGCGCTGTAGCCAATTTCTTCCGGCGGCAGATCAGGGGTTTCGAACAGGTAGCCAAGTAGTTCGGCATCTCCCGAGCCAGGATCGCCACGATAGGCATGATAGACCGGCGGCTCGCCCTGCTTGGCGCTAAAATAGTCTGCTTCCGGAAAAACCCGCTTCATCTGCGCCGGTTCAGGCTGGCCAGAAGCTGCTGCGGACACGACACTGGCGAGTAACGCCAGCAGGTAAAAAAACGCGGGGAAAAAGGGACTCGGGCGCCGGATCGGCACGAAAGACGTACTGCATGCTCTCATTACTGCGGGCACCTGCTTGTTGTTGTTCTTGTTATGCTCGGGGCCAGTGCTGCGTTGTCTGGTCTGGACAGCATTTAAGCAAATTAGCCCGCTGGAATCAGCTTTTTTGGCTCCCTGGCAAACTCTGTGACAATAAAAAGGATTTAAGGGGTCACAACGAATTAAAGGGCCGAATTAAGGGGGCAGAGCACAACTACAGTACTGTAATTTTGCTCTGCCCCCTTAAACGATTACTCCGTAGGTAGGGCAAACGTCGCCATCACATGGCCGGAGATCACCGCGATATACTGCACGCCGTCCACCGCATAGGTCACCGGGGCCATAACGATCTGGCCGCCGAGACTGATGCGCCAAAGCAGCTCACCAGTGCGGGCATCCAGGGCGTGGAAATGGCCTTCCCGACCGCCGGTGAACAGCAGGTCGGTGGCGGTGGTCAACATGCCGCTGTCACTGACATCGAACTGCTCGAACTCCCACACCGCTTCACCAGTTTCCGGGTCCATGGCTTTGAGTGCCGCGTGTCCCACTTCATCGGTCCAGGTATTGATGGGGTCGGTGCGACCAATGCCGATAGTGGGTGCGTCCGGGGCTGGCGCCACGACGTCGAAGCCACCGCCAAGAAAAGCGCGACCAGGAATATACTCGGACTCTTCCGGTCGATAAATCGTGCCGTAGTCTTCCCAGGAAGCGAAATAGAACAGCCCGGTACGAGGACTGAAGGACGGCGGATACCAGTTGGTGCCACCCTGGTTGCCTGGATAGGTTGGCGACCCTTCCGGCTGCGGGGTCTGGATCGGCCGGCAGTTATCATCCAGGCCGCTGGCCCAATTGACGCGGACATAGTTGGTGCCGAGCATGCATTCACCGGTGGTGCGATCGAGAACGTAGAAGAAGCCATTGCGGTTGGCCCACAGCATCGCCTTGAGCGGCTGGCCGTTCCAGTCGATATCCGCCAGCACCGGTACCTGCACAGCGTCATAGTCGTAGCCGTCGTTGGGGGTGAACTGGAAATACCATTCCAGCTCGCCAGTATCGACATCCAGGGCAATCACCGAATCCGAGTAGAGGTTGTCGCCGGGGCGCTGGGAGGGGTTCCAGTCCGGGCCGGGATTACCCACGCCCCAGAAGCTCAGGTTCTGCTCCTCATCGTAGGAACCGGTAATCCATACCGGCGCGCCACCATACTGCCAGTCGTCGCCTTGCCAGGTGTCGTGGCCGGGCTCGCCGGGACCGGGGATCGTATAGGTTTTCCAGACCTCGGCGCCGGTTTGCGCATCATAGGCCGCCACATAGCCGCGGATACCAAACTCGCCGCCACCGACACCGACCAGGATTTTGTCCTTCACCGCCAGGGGTGCCATGGTAACGGAATAGGCCCGGTCCACGTCGCCCACTTCAACATTCCACAAGGGCTGCCCGTTGATGCGGTCGATAGCGATCAGCCGCGCATCCAGCGTGCCCATGTAAACCGTGTCGCCGAGAATGGCCACACCACGGTTGTTGGCGCCGCAGCACACCCGTGAATTGTCCGCCGGGGTATGCACGTATTTCCAGAATACTCGACCAGTCACGGCATCGAGCGCCATAACGCTATTGGGGCGCTCGGTGAGGTACATAATGCCGTCCACCACAATGGGGTTGGACTGCCAGGCGCCAAACACCTGGTTCTGCAGCATCCACTGAAGCTCCAGGTCGCCCACATTGGCGGAATCGATCTGATCCAGCTGACTGAAGCGCTGGCTCATGTAGCCGCCGTTGTAGGTCAGCCAGTTCTGGGGTTCGGTCTCGGCATTCAGGATGCGCTCGTAGGAGACCTGGCCCTGCAGCAGCGTCGGCAACAGCATCAAGGCCACAAGAATTGCCGGTATTGTTATTTTCCTGATGCTCATGAGTCCACTCCCCGCAGCGTTAACAGGTAGGCGACGACATCGGCTACCTCCTCGGTGTTCAGATCGGTCGGCGATTTACTGGGCACCTCGCTGATGCTGTAGGTGGCCAGATCATCCTTGAGAAACGAGCGCAGCCGACCTTCCGAATCGATCAGCTGGACACTGTAGGTATCCTCGTTCAGCCGCCGGCCAGTCACCGTCTCTTCATTGACAGTCACCAGGCGCACCGGTCGGTTAATCGGCAACAATGCCGCGGCGGGATCTACCATATTGAGTTGCAGGTTGGCCGGGGTGCGACGCAGACCAACATCGGACAGGTCAGGCGCGGTGCGCGGGCCCTGGCCATTGACGCGGTGACACTCCGTGCAGTTGCCCTTGCCTTCGAACAGGCGCTTGCCGCGCGCGGGATCACCAATGCGCACTGCCACGCCTTCCGGGTCAAACCCGGCGCGGATGTAGGCAACCACCGATGCCAGCTCTTCGGCATCCAGATCGAAGGCCGGCATGCGCCCTTCCGCGGCGCCGCCGGTAATCACGTGGCGCAGATCATCGTCCGACTGGACGTTGCGAAACTGGCCCATGCGCAGGTTTATGCCGTCAATCAGGTCGCCCTGGGGACCATGGCACAGCGCACATTCCTGGGTATAAATGCGCAGGCCCGCCTGAATGGCTTCGCTGGTATAGCGGTGATCGCCAAGCTCCTGGCTCGAAGCCGGATTCAGCCAGCCCGCCAGCAGCAGACCGCACAGGGCGACCGTGAAGGATATTCGTGGCAAGGGTTTCATTGTCTCTCCCGGGAGGTTTTATTGTTGCTTCGGAGCATATCGGCAACCGGGTCGGCGCTCAACTGGCCAGACCGGATTCATCACCCGCAAAGGAATCCGGCGCAGGCTTGCTCACCAGCCCTGTGAACTTCCCTGTTGTACCACCCAGCGACCCGGTTACTGCCGTCATAGCCCGAGCGCCAAGCCGCGGGCCCCTGCTATAGTAGCCTGATTAAGCTACAATTAGCTTTGTAGTCTTTTTAGGCTACTTCTTGTTTTAGTAGCTTATTTAAGCTACATTGCCGCAATAGGATCGAGGTAGCTCCCACATCATGCCCAGAATCTCTGTCATCACCGGCGACCTGATCGACAGCACCCGGGTCGCAGACAGTGCCGCATTCAGACAACAGCTGGATACCTTGCTGGCTGTTGTGGACACGCGGTTCAATGCCATTATCACCACCTACCGTGGTGATGGTTTTCAGATCGCACTGCACGAAACCGTCAATCCGTTTCATGTCGCCCTGCTGCTGCGCACCGGTCTCATCGCCCACAGTCGCGATGGCTCCAATCGCTGGGACGCGCGGGTTGCCATCGCCTATGGAGAAGGTGCGCTGTCCGGGCAGGATCAGAACGGCCCGGCCTATGTCCACTCCGGCAGGACTCTGGACGCCATGGGCAAGGACCACCTGCAGGCGAAGGCCGACCATGAAGTGGTCGCACTGGCGCTGGGAATCGCTTGCCGCTTCGCCGATGCTATCGTTAACGACCTGACAGCGGTGGAAGCCGAGATTCTGTATTACTATCTACTGGAGCCGAGCAGTCACCAGAGGATCGCCGACAAACTCGGCAAACAAAGGCCGACGATCACCCTCGCCCTGCAGCGGGCGCACTACAAGTTGCTCGATCAGTTCATTAGTGACATGGACCGGATCATGAGGATAAACCATGAATGAATCAGGCGATGCCGGCAGCTATCTGACAGCAATACCGGTCCTGGTGGCTGCCTACTTACTCCTGCTGCACCCTGCGTCCTGGTTTATCAAAATCGTATTGAAGCGCTGGATTGAACAACTGCCACAAAATTCCACATCGCTGATCAGCGCCGGCGCCATGATTGGCTTTCTGGAACGGTTTTTGATGCTCACCTTTATCCTGCTCGATGAATACACCGCCGTTGGTTTCGTGCTGGCACTGAAAGCCGCCTATCGATTCAAGGACACCGCCGAACACCCCCAGGCTGAGTATATGCTGATGGGTACATTTTTGAGCCTTACTGTCACTCTGATAGTTGGCCTGGCCGCGAAAACACTGCTGGGCGTACTGTAAATCGAATGACTCTGACGCACTGCTGTGGCATGTGCTTGAAAGAGCACCATGGTAACGTCAAGTTCCTGCATCAGGCATGGCGCTGATGAGGAGGCACATTCCGAATTAGCGACTTATCTCAAGGGCAGCGAGCGCACCTTCGGCAATCGCTTCGGTCACCCGACGGGGTTCGCATGCATCGCCTACCACCACAATGTGCTCAACCTTCCCCGCGAGTGCCGTGGCCAGTTCATTCTCCGCACGAGAACCCATGCAGATCAGAACCGTATCCGCCTTGAGATTCTGTTTCGTGTCTTCCTGCTGGATGAACACTGTGCCCGCCGTGAATTCGAGGATGCGGGTATGCAGCCGCAGTGTGACACCGAGGTCGGCAAGTCGCTGCATAAGCAGCGCGCGCTCGGCAAGTGGCGCATCCACAGCGATTTCGTCCGAGGCCTCGACAATGGTTACCGGATGTCCTCTGGCGGCGAGATATTCCGCCGTCTGTGCGCCTGAACAGCCACCACCGGCGATGATCACCGAGCCAGCAGCGGTGGCTCGCCCTTCCATTACATCACGCGCGAACAGCAGATGCGCCCCGAGGTCGGGCACGCTGGGACGCAGCGGGACCGAGCCCGACGCCACTATCACCACATCCGGTTGTTCTGCCAGGATGGAATGTGCATCTGCCACACTGTTGGTCCGCACCTCCACGTCAAGGCGACCCAGTTCTGCTTCGAGAAAACTGCGCAGACGCTCCCAATCCTGCCGGTGCGGTGAGGCAGCCGCAGCAAAGAGCTGACCACCCAGGCGCTCCCTGGCTTCAACAAGAATTACCTGCTGCCCCTGCATTGCCGCATAACGTGCGGCCGACATGCCCGCCGGCCCGGCGCCTACCACAACGACTCGTCGCGGCCTGGAAGTTGCCTGCAGGTCCTGGAAAAGAGTTTCACGCCCGCATTCAGGGTTTACCGTACAAAGCACATCCTCATGGGCGAACAGGCGCTGAATGCAGCCCTGATTGCAGGCGATACAGTGGTCTATCAGTGCTTCCTCACCGCGCTGCGCTTTCAATGGCCAGTCTGGATCGGCCAGCAGCGAACGACCAATAGCCACAAAATCTGCCTGGCCGGACTCGACAATAGTTGCCGCTGCCTGGACTTCGCGGATCTTGCCCACCGCAATCACTGGCACCTTGACGGCGTGCTTCACCGCCTCGGCCAGCGGAACCAGAATATTGTCATCCACAGACATGGGCGGAATAAGATGACCCTTGGCATAGGAACCGTAGTTGCAGGCGCTGACATGCACCGCATCCACCCCCAGGCTCTCAAAATAGCGAGCAATCTGGACTCCGTCTTCCAGCTCGATACCGCCCGCCACCATCTCGTCGGCACTAATGCGGATAATGATGGGCAGATCCTCGCCGACAGCACCACGTATCGCCTCATAGACCTCGGTCGGAAATCGCATGCGATGCTCAAAACTGCCGCCGTAGGCATCCTCCCGCCGGTTTGAGAATGGCGACATGAACTGATTGATTAGATAGCCATGGGCGGCATGAATTTCGATAAAGTCTGCACCGGCTTCTTTGGCGCGCCTGGCCCCCGCTCCGAAATCCGTCACAATGCCCTGGATTTCCTCACTACTGAGCTCATGTGGTAGCTCCTGCATGATGGGACAGGGAATGGCCGATGGGGCCACCGGACTGGTGCCCGTCACCTGGCTCGAAGTCTGGCGGCCGGCGTGGTAAAGCTGGGGCCCCACCTTGACACCATGCTGATGACAGCTTGCGAACAAGTTGCGCCAACTGGCCACCACGTGGTCACCATGCAGGCCGAGTTGCCGGGCGAAGCCGCGCCCCTCAGGGCTCACGAAGCTCGCTTCGATGATCATGGTGCCAACACCGCCGCGGGCAATGCGTTCGGCGTGCGCCAGATAACGCTGGCTTACGCTGCCATCGGTCTCAGCATAGTTGCGCACCATTGGTGGCATGACCAGGCGGTTTTTAACCGCCATGGGACCAATCCACCCACTCTCAAAAAGCCGGCCGTTATTAGTCATAATCTCCACCGATTCAAGGTCACTGGACACGCTATAGAATAATGAAGTTTATGAGCCAATGGGCATTTGGGGTGATGACCTGGATCAACTAAAGCTCTCCAATTGGACAGATTCACAGTGGCCACACCGCTTGTGCAAAAGGCGTCACGGTCAGACGCTGCCAAGGCCGCAAGGCAATGCTATTCTTTACCGGCCTGTTAAAGCCTCGGAGCCACCCCATGCGCAAGCCAGTCTCATTGTTTCTCGCCATTTTGATCAGCCTGCCTTTGGCCGCCCAGGATCGCCCCCGGGCCCGTGAAGCCGGCCTGGTGATCGGCATTTTCCCACCCGGCGCACTCAACGCCATTACCGACGTGAACGGTGTGCGAGTCGGGCACGAAACCGTGATTCGCGGCGATGATATCCGCACCGGCGTGACCGCAATCGTCCCCGCCCCCGGCAACCTCTATACTGATCCGGTTCCGGCCTGGGTGCACGTGGGCAACGGCTACGGCAAGCTGATCGGGCAAAGCCAGATCCAGGAGTTCGGCGAGATCGAGACGCCGATTTTGCTGACCTGCACGCTGTGCGTATGGAGCGCGGCCAATGCCCTGAAAGAGTGGGTCTACGAGCAGCCGGGCATGGGCGAGCACACGGTGAATCCGGTGGTAGGCGAAACCAACGATGCGCGGGTCAACAATATGTGGGCCGACCCCGTGCAGCGCGATGAGGTGTTCGCTGCGCTGGCCAGCGCCAGTAGCGGTCCGGTGGCCGAAGGCAGTGTCGGTGCCGGCACCGGCACCCAGGCCTTTGGCTGGAAAGGCGGTATCGGTACCAGTAGCCGGGTACTGCCCGACGAACTGGGCGGTTACACCGTGGGAGTCCTGGTGCAGACCAACTACGGCGGCATAATGAGTATCAACGGCGCGCCGGTGGGCCGGGAACTGGGGACCTATCCCTACCGCGACAGGCTGCCAGCCAGCGACGATGGGGATCGTGATGACGGCTCGATCATGATCGTGGTGGCCACCGATGCGCCGCTTAATCCCCGCAGCCTGGACCGGCTTGGCACTCGCGCCATCATGGGCCTGGGCCGCACCGGCTCCTATGCCAGTAACGGCTCCGGGGATTACGTGATCGCGTTTTCCACCCACCCCGAGGTGCGCAAGCCGCGCAACAGCCAGACGCCGATCATGACCCCGGAGTTAAGCAACGGCGCCATGTCGCCGCTGTTCGCCGCCACTGCCGAAGCCACCGAGGAAGCCATTTACAACGCCATTTTCAAGGCCACCACCGTGTCCAGCAGCCGCGGTGAATTACGCGCCGTACCGCTGGAGCGACTGCTGCAAATCCTCGACAATCATGGAGTGCTGAATTGGGATCAAACACTGACAAACTGACCAGTCAGTCTGCTGCCCGGCAGCCCCCTTCGGCAGCGGAAGATTGCGCTCAGGTAACCGCAGAGCACTGGGCGCAGCAGGCTGCTCAGGCACCGCGAACGATGCCGCTGTGGCGACGCCTGCTCGGCGTGGGCCGCCGTCGCAAGCCCTCGCGCCAAGCGCGGATTTTGACCACCAGGTAACCGTGTTATGCTTGCGCCGCATTGCACGTGGCGTTGACCGCAGGGTTGGCGTTAGGGGTCAGAGCGACCCGCCTCATGTCGGACACGGTCCGGCAGGCTCAACGCTGTAAGGAGATCACAGGAACCCATGAGGGCACTGCTAATCCGCAATTTCAGAATACTGCCAGCTGCCCTGGCGCTTGGCGTGTCATTTCTCTTTGGCATGCTGTTACCCGTCCACGCCCAGGAGCCAGCCTTCGATCCTGACGACGTGGTGCACCTGCTGCAGGAACCCCGACACCGGATAGTGAAGCGTGACGGCGGCGTGTTTCTGCTCGATGTGCAGATCAACCCCGGCGATGTCACCTATCCTCATACTCATAATCAACCGATTCTGCTGACCTATATCAGCGACGCCGCCGGTCCCCGCGGCGGTGAAGTCGTGTCCCGCACCGACTACGCCAACAAGCCGCTTACCCATGTAGTAAGCAACGAGGGTCCGGGCCTGCGCCACATCATGGCCATGGTGAATGACAATCCCGGGGTTGCCAGCAACAACCAGGACCAACCCAGCGGCGTGGACGCCGACCCGGTGGTGGAAAACCCCTGGTTTCGCGCTTACCGGCTGGAACTGCGTCCCGGCGAGGCTACCGGGCAGCAGACGCATCTCAATCCCACGGCGATCATCCTGGGCAGCGAGGGCCTGGTGCAGGTCACCCGTCCCGATGGCATCCGCCACGAACTCGACAAGCCCGGCGACTGGGCCTGGCGCAGTGCCAATACGGCATTCTCGATTCGTAATGTCGGCGACACTATCTGCACCGTGGTAATCAACGAAAGCCGGCGCCCTGTTTCTCCTTAACTACCTGCTTAACTACCTGCCTAATTACACACTCCCCGAACCACTGCCTGAATGCCGCCTGCCCCGGCGGCAGGCAAGAAAAAACCCGACCGCAGTCACTGCGATCGGGTTTTTTGTGTGGCACTTGTTGTCGCGATTACTGTGTCGCGTATCGTCTCAACAGTGCGTTGCGCCAGAATTGCGCCAGAGCCGGGCCCTGGCGCGAGCTGGCTTTAGTAGCCGCTGCTTTGCGGCTGTGCTTCCGGCAGCGCCACTGCAAACAGCGAGGCGCCGGATTGCAGCATGATGTACTGGTGCCCGTCGTGGACCCAGGAGCTCATGCCGTAGCCACTGCGGGCCGGGGCTTCAATTTCACCGATGATCTCACCGCTTTCCTTGTCGATGGCCCACAGCATGGGCGTCCCGTCAGAGGCGACATCTGAATAGACCAGCATGTTGGCGGTTGCCACCATGGGAATCAGCGCACCGGTACCGGTGTTGCCATAGACTGACTCCGGTACTCCGGCTTCCTCAAAAGCGCGCTTGTAGCGCTCCGGGGTTTCGCCAGTGGGAATCATCCACTTGTGCTCGCCGGTATTCAGGTCGATGGCAGTAATGCGGCTGTAGGGCGGCTTCAGGTACGGCAAGCCATTGGGCATGCGCGGCGGACGCGCGGTTGCACCTGGAACACCGTTGGCATATTGCGCCGTGGTGGTACCGGTTGAGTTCGGGAAGAACACATCCGACTCTTCACCCGGAATCACCCGCAGGGCAAAACAGGCGCTGTGGGAGTTCACAAACACCACGCCCGCAGTGGGATCCGCTACCGGCGGTCCATTAATGTTGGCACCACCACTGCCGCCCGGGCAGTTCATGGCCGCATACTTGCCCATTTCGTTCTCGGCATGGATCGGCGGGTTAAACAGGCCGCCCATGACGTAGTCTTCCAGCGCTTCCACCGCCATTTCCCGCAATTCCGGGGTGAAGTCGATCAGATCGTCTTCGGAGATGCCCTGGATATCAAATGCCGGGGGCAAGGTAACGTGGGGCTGGGTTGCCGACAGCTGCTCACCGGGCACGATGGACGGCGGCACGGGGCGCTCCTCAATCGGCCAGATCGGCTCACCGGTCAGGCGGTTGAAGGCATACAGCCAGGACTGCTTGGTGGCCTGGGCCACGGCAGGAATCTGGCGGCCATCCACTTCCACATCCAGCAGAATCGGCGCGGTGGGCGTATCAAAGTTCCACACATCGTGATGCACAAACTGGAAGTGCCAGCGCCGCTCGCCGGTGTTGGTGTCCAGCGCAATCAGGCTGGTGCCAAACAGATTGTCGCCGGGACGAAAGCCGCCGTAATAGTCGATAGTCGGCGGATTGGTGGGAATAAAAACCAGGTCATTTTCCGGGTCCGCAGACAGCGGAGCCCAGGAAGAAATGTCACCGGTCCACTGCCAGGCGTCGTTTTCCCAGGTCTCGTGACCATACTCACCGGGCTGCGGAATCACATTGAATTTCCACTTGAAGGCACCGGTGTCCTTGTCATAGCCAAGAATGTCGCCGGGTACGTTCTCGATGCGCGCCTGGTGGTATCCCTGCTCCGCCGAGTTGCCGACCACAATCGTGTCGTTGACCACGATCGGTGGCGAGGAGGAAGTAATGTAGCCGGTTTCCAGGGGAATGCCCTCGTAGGGATCATAGGGATGACCCAGATCCTTGAGCAGGTCCACGACGCCGCTGCGCGGGAAGCCCTCAATGGCGACCGGTTCGCCCCAGCCTTCCAGCGGGACACCGGTCTTGGCATCCAGCGCCACCAGGAAAAAGCCGGGTGAAACAATGTACACCACGCCCTGGCCGTCGATATAGCCGAAGCCCACGCCCTTGCCGTAGTCGGCGCGCATGGAGTACTCCTGGCGCGGCGTATCGGGCAGGCGGAACGACCATTGGGTCTCGCCGGTCTTGGGATCGATGGCGATCACGTGGCGATTGTAGCCCGCTACGGTGTAGAGCATGCCGTCGATATAGGATGGTGTGGAGCGGCCGCTGACCGCGCCGAAGCTGGCGCCGTCCCATTCCCAGGCCACTTCCAGGTCGCCGAAGTTGTCGGCGGTGATTTCGTCAGCCGGGCTGTAGCGGGTGTGGGCATAGTCACTGCCCAGCGTGAACCACTCAATGCTGTCCTGGGCGGCCGCAGGGCTCGCCAGTACCGGCAGTGAGAAGATCAGGAAAGCCGCTAAAACCTTCCTCGAATCAAGAAATTGCATTTACTTCTCCTCGTTGCTTGATAGTCGGGCCAGCGTCGCAGACGCAATCCCCGGGGCCAGATCCTGGCCAGTTGCTGGACAGGCAGATTGAACAGACCCAGCCCGGTGATTATCCAGTTTTTGGCGCCGATTCCTAGACATCTCTGGTGGCTCAGGACGAAATTGGCAACCAGGATGACCAGCAGGCGATCTTCTCAAGCTCAGCCACTATCAAACCACTACCAAACCACTGCCAAACCACTGCCAAACCACGACCTGGGCGATACCCCGCAGGAGGCGGCTTTGCTATAGTTATTCGAACCCTAAACGCCTGCACTGTCGCATCAGCAACGCGCCCCAACAACAATAACCAATCAGAACAACAAGACAACGAGGTATGCCGCCATGTTCCAACGAGTCTTTACGCCGACCGCCCGATTGCTTGGCCTGACCCTGCTGGTCTGTCTGCTGGGCAGCGAAACCCTCGCCCAGGACAACAGCACCGGACGCTACCGGCCGGAAGGCCGGGAAATTGGCCGGGCCGCTGCCGGAGAGCTGGGCGAGCGACTGTTTGAGGTGCGCACCTATGCGCCGGAAGTGGATTCCGATGCCTTTGCTGCCGCCACCATTTTCTACCCGCTTACCCTGAGCTTCGATGCCCCCATGGGTGGCGTGGTCATGGCCCCGGGCTTCCGGGCCAGCGCCAGCAACTACGAATGGTGGGGCCCGGCTCTGGCATCGCTGGGCTACGCGGTCATGATTCTGGATACCAACGCACCCACCGATGGCCTGGCGGCACGCGCCGATGCACTGATTGCCGGCGTCGGGTTTCTCAAGGGTGAAAACGATAATCCTGATTCGCCGCTGAATGGCAAATTCGATACCTCCCGGGTCGCCATCATGGGTCACTCCATGGGGGGTGGCGCGGCGCTGGCAGCAGCGGCGGAGCTGGGCGACGGGATTCAGGCGGTAGTGCCCCTGTCCCTGTATTGCTGCGAGCCCGGGGGCAGTTTTTCCGCCGACTATGCAAACCTGAACACGCCCACCCTGATCATCGCCAGTGCCAGCGACGAGGTCGCGCCGCCGGCGCAGCACGCTCGCCTGCTGTATGACGCCATCGGCAGCAGCGACAAGGTGTATCTGGAGTTTGCCGAGGGCGACCACATGATTGTTGCCAATGGCGGGCCGGACCTGGGGACTATTGCCCGGTTTACCCTGGCATTTCTGAAAGTGCATCTGGAAGGTCGTGACAACCTGGCGGCGTTTATCAGCGATCCCGGCGCCAACTACCGCGAGCGCTTTTCCCGCTACGAGGCACAGTAGCCGCTTCCGCTATGACCTTGAGCTCACCATGACATCGGTGTTCAGCCCTTGACGTTGCCGCGCCCGGCCTGGCGTCGTTCGAGCCGGGCCAGGCGGTGCATCTCACGCAGCTTGGCATACTTCATGAAGTTGTAATAAGCCGCGTTCATAGCGGTCATCAGGCCACCCACACCATCCAGAAAATGGCCTTTAAAGACATAAACCTGCAGAAACGTCAGCGGGAATATCAGCGTTACGGTCAATACTGACGCCGACTGCCGCTGGTCGAATTTATCCTCGGCCTTGGCCTGACTGTATTTGTTCGCCTTGTCCACTCGCTGGCTGAAGGTCAGATTCTCATTATGAATAATCGTCGCATCGGTAGTCGCCACCTTGCCGCTGACGCTGATGCTCTCATGCACGCGGCGCTCCTCGTAGTGAGCGCAGCGCTTGCGAAACAGCCTGATCAAGCGATCCTCGCCGCCAAAATGGCGCGGTTTTCTGCCCCAGCGATAAAGTGTGCGAGTTGACTCCAGTGCATCCACCGTATCCTCGGTCACGATCCGCCTGACCTCATCAAGATAGGCATCGGTGAGTATTTCATCGGCATCAACATTGAGTACCCACTCGTTGCTGCACAGTGCCATGGCGTGGGCTTTCTGCTGGCTGAATCCCGGCCAGGCATTGAATGACGCCTTGACGTTGGGATAGGACTCGGCGATCGCCACGGTGGCATCACTACTACCACTGTCCACCAAAATCACCTCATCGAATTCCACCAGCCGATCCAGGCAGGCACCAATATTGTCCTGCTCATTGAGAGTGATGATGAAGGCGCTTACGGGTACTGGTTCAGGCATTGCGGGAGTCTCAGGCTTGAATCTTTATCGGGGTTGTGAGGGTTGGCTCAATTGCGCACGGATTCGGTACTGCTGCCGGCATGGTCAGGAATGACGCTGGCGTGCTCGGCGACAGCTGCCAACACTTGCTCCGGAAGCAGCGAGGTCAGGCAATGGTAGCCGAATTCACAGTGCCAGGCGTCACAGTCCTTGCCGCAGACGCGCGTACCTCGAAGCACCCGGCTATTGTCACCCATTGGCGCCCAGATTGCTTCGACGCTGGGGCCAAACAGGGCCAGCACCGGCACCCCGGTGGAGGCCGCCAGGTGCATGGGGCCACTGTCGCTGCCAACAAAACAGGCGCAGCGCTGATACAGCGCCAACAGCTCGCTAAAGCTGAGCGCGTTGCACAGGTCCAGCGCACTCGACTCCGGCAACCTGGTCATCACTGCCTTGATAATGCCCTGGTCCATGTCCCCGGCCCCGACCCAGACCACCTGCCAGCCAGCCTTCTCCAGGCCTTGCACCAGGGCCACGAAGTGGTCCTCGGGCCAGAGCTTGTAGGCCACACTGGCACCAGGATGAATCGCCAGCAAAGGCCTGCCGGCCACCGGCTCAAGCCGCGCTGCCAGCGACCGAGCGACCTCTTCCGGCACGGTATAGGCAAGCTGGCTGTCCGGGGTGCCGGCGGAATTGAAGTCAGCGACGATCGCGCCAAACGCATTAAAGCGGTGACGCCGGTAATCCAGATCCAGAATGTCGGTGTAAAAACGCTGCGCCCGCTTGCCCTGTGGCCCGATCCGGCGATGGCAGCGGCTGAGCCAGGACAGCACTCCGGTGAAGCGCTCGCCTTCCAGATCCATCAGGGTGCCACGTCGATAGCGGCGCAGAACGCGCAGCAACTGCCAGTAGTGGCCAAGGCGAGTGCGCAGGGGCTGGTTGCTGGCAAGTTTGTCGCGCCGATAGAGCAGCAGATTCACCTGCTCAGGCAGCACCATGCCCGCGAGTTCGGCAAAGCGGCTGTCCAGCACCACCAGTGCATCAGGATGCTCGTGCAGCACCTGACATACCCAGGGCAGACCAAGAATGAAATTCCCGAGGTAGTGGGTCGGGAATAGAAGTACCGGAGCGTTTGGCGGATTCACGGACCGCAGTGTATTGCATCGGCTGCAGTTCAACCAGACTGGCCACTGCTGACGTACAGGCTTGGGTCAGCAGGCTACAGCCTGTGATTCGGCGCACACTATGCGACCCATTTGGGTCGCTTCGGGCTGCCGCAATGCGCTGAATTGTGACCGTAACGACAGGATTTCCCGACAATTTGTCACAAAATGGGCCCTAAGTAACCGCTATACTCTGCCGTAACACTGCAGTAGGTAGCTGATTGTTTTAATTAATGAATTTTAAGGCAACGCCAGTTACGCCAACTCTCAACCGATTTGATTCCTACATACCAGCAGCGACCGGGTATATCGGGTCCCGAATTCGGTTCCATTAAGCGCCACCAGTCTTAAAGGACAAGACCTGACCCGGTGTGGTCGGGCCAAACGTAACAAACTAATGATGCCAAATATTCGCTTGATCCCGCGCCTGACCTCGAGATTTGCCTCGGGCCTTTCTGTAGGCCTGACCCTCGGCATGCTGTCCTCCCATGGCCTGGCTGAAACGCCGGACCGCCAGGAACTGGCCGCTCAGGACACCGATTCGACCGTCATCTACGAGTCGAGCTATTTTGCCGAGTTTTATCCGGTTTCCGCCAATGACATGCTGAATCGCATTCCCGGCATTGGCCTGGCGCTGCGTGGTGGCGGCGGTGGTCGTGGCCTGGGTTCCGGGGCCGGTGAGGTCCTGATCAACGGCCAGCGCATGTCCGGCAAGGCCAACGGCGGCCGAAGTCAGTTGCAACGCATCGCCGCTGACCAGGTGGACTACATCGAGATTATCCGCGGCACCGCTGAAGGCCTCAGCGTGCGCGGCGGCGGCCAGATCGTGAACGTGGTATTGATGGATTCCGGCTCACTATCCAGCACCACAGTGCAGTTGCAAACCGATCGCACCCAGGATGGCACCCTCGATCCCGGCGGCCAGTTTGCCTACAGCGCCCAGACCGGCGATTTCAGCTACCTGCTGTCGCTGGAAGCTGACCCGCGGTTTCGCGCCGAACGCGGTCGGGAGTACTCCTACAATGCCGACGGCGAACTACAGGAAATCTGGCAGCAAACTCGCGAACGCGACGAGACCCAATACCAGGTCAGCGGAAGTGCTGGCTACGCCTTTGAGCGCAGCTCACTGCAGTTCAATGCCCTGTATGAAACCCAGGGCGACGCGCCCAGCACCCTGAATCGCAGTATCGACCTGCTGGCAACCAATACCCGTCGCTTCGAGCGCGTAGATCGGCGCGACGTGCGCGACAACTGGGAAGTGGGCGGCGACTTCGAACACGGCTTTCAAAGCGGCGCCATTTTTCGTTTCCTGTTCATCGTTAACGATCGCCACACTGAAAATGAGCAACAGCGCTTCGACGTAGTCGATGACGAACCCGCTATCAATCGCTTTCTGCTGGACAAAGACCGCAACCGTGAGCGTATTGGCCGCAGCTCTTTTACCTGGAGCCTGGCCCAGGGCCAGGGCCTGGAAGTCGGTGTCGAGGCAGCACAAACCATTCTCGACTCCGACCTGTTGCTGGGCCTGCCAGGTGAAGGCACCGCCTCGGACCGGGTGGGTGGCCTGGTAGTGCAGGATGTTGCCAACGCCCAATCCACCGTACAGGAAATGCGCTACGAACCGTTTACCGTGCATAACTGGCAAATTAATGACCGCATGTCGCTGGAAAGCGCGGTGGTTTACGAGACATCAACGATTGAGCAAAGTGGTGATGTGAACAACAGCCGCAGCTTTGGTTTCGTCAAGCCGCGTGTCGACTACCGCTTCGATATCACTCCCAGCCTGCAGTTGCGGGCCGGCGTGCGCAAGGATGTGGAACAGCTGAGTTTCTCGGACTTTTCAGCCACCATCGATGGCGGCGACGAGGAAGCCAATACGTTTGCCGGTAATCCGGGGATTCGCCAGGAGCAGTCCTGGCGCTACGAGCTCAACCTTGAGATGCGTCTGCCCAATGATACCGGCGTGGTGAATTCCCAGTTCTGGTATCGCGACATGGACGACGTGATTGGCCTGGTGGATGTCTCTCCCGACGAAGATAACCTGGCTTCGGCACGGGGTAATATCGGCGACGGCAAACGCTACGGACTGAATCTGGATGTCAGCACCAAACTCGATACCCTGGGCCTGAACAATGCCCTGCTCAATACTGGCGTGCGCTTGCGCGACTCCGAGGTCATGGACCCTTTCCTCGGCTTCAGGCGTCGCCTGGAAGGCAATGGCCGCTGGTCGCTGGAGATGAACTATCGTCACGATGTCACTGACCTGGGACTGACTTATGGCGTGAACTACTCCAATGATTCCAACGACGGTACCGGCCGTACCCGTTACGATATCTTCGATACCGAAACCCGCATCGAACAACCCTACATGTGGGCCTTCGTTGAAAAAGTTGCGTTCGGCAATACCACCTTCCGCCTGGAAGGCCACAACCTGACCGAAAAGGAATTCTGCCGGGTGCGGACCCGCTACGTGGGCGCCACCGCGAACGGTATCGTGGAAGAAGTAGAAGACTACTGCAACGGCAGCGGCATGGAGCTGGCGTTCAAGGTTCGTTCGACGTTCTAGAACGCGCCGAACCGCGCTCACGCCGCTGGTGAGTCACGCACATTGACGTGAGATCAATCGCTAAATAACGGCAGCCGCACTCCGGCGGCTGCCGCATCGTTCCCGGTATAACTCTTTACCCGGTTCCTTTTTTCTCTCCCTCGTCCCTCGCCACAATAGCTGCCGTTCCGCGCCTGACTGCCGGCAGCACCGTGTTTTAGCGCGGGGTTTCACTACCGCCGGCAGCCTCCGTCTTGCCCTGCGCACCTGCAGCAGAGGTATCACCGCTGTCTTTGCCGGCGCTTTTGTCACCGGCGGGTGCTTTTTTGCTGACGGTTTTCTTGCTGGCGGGTTTTTTACTCGCTGTTTTTTTGCTGGCCGCTTTTTTGGCAGCGGGTTTCTTGTTGGCTACTTTTTTAGCGGTGGTACCAGTTTTAGCGGTGGTACCAGTCTTCCTGGCCGGCGCTTTCTTTTTTGCGGCTGCTTTCTTGGCCGGTGACTTCTTTTTGGCTGGTGCCTTCTTCTTCGCTGACGCTGACTTCTTCGCCGACGCTGCCTTTTTCACTGCGGTGGTGCCAGTGTTAGCAAGCTCTGCAGCAGGAAAGTCGTCCACCTGGATCGCCCGGTAGCGGGCGCGCTCGGCGCTGACGTATGCCTTGGCCGCGCTCTTGCCGAATAGCCCCAGTGTTACCGCCGCCTCGGCCTGGGCCGCTGGCTCAAGATCAGCATCAATCTCCCCTCTTTTCACGGCCTTGCGAATGCTATCCCGGGTGCTGGCAGTGGCCAGCAACTTGCGGAAGGCATCCTCGACAATAAACACCGGGTCGCGGTCGTTCTTGCCCAGGTAGGTATGCGCCGTGAGGCGATCACGCAGCTCATTGTCAGAAAGCATGGGCTGCACCAGCTGGTGCTCCAGAGCATCATCGGGCTGGCGATAGGGGCTGCCCAGAGGAAACACCGCCAACTTCAACAACCAGGCAATCGGCCGGTTTGGCAGGTTTTCAAGAAACTCCTTCATTGCCAGCTGGCAGTTGTACAGCGCCAGCTGCAGGTTCCAGTGCACATAAGGCAGATCTGACTGTTTGCGGCCATTGTCCTGGTAGTATTTAAGCACCGCGCAGCCAAGATAAAGATTACTGAGCACGTCACCCAGCCGTGCCGACAGTCGCTCTTTGCGCTTCAGGGCCCCGCCCAATAGCATCATCGAGATGTCGGATACCAGTGCCAGGGAAGAACTCATGCGCGTCAGCTGGCGGTAGTATCGCGCCGTGGCATCGCTCACCGGCGCCTGGGCAAACAACCCGCCGCTCAGACTGAGACTGATGGTCCGCACCACGTTGCTGATGGTGTAACCCACGTGGCGATAAATCAGGCCGTCAAATTCCAGCAGACCTTCCCAGTGGTCCTCGTGCTTGGCCGCCTGCATTTCACGGAAAATAAACGGGTGGCAGCGAATTGCGCCCTGACCAAAGATGATCAGGTTGCGGGTCAGGATATTGGCGCCCTCGACGGTAATGGCAATGGGGGTACTCATGTAGCCGAATGCCAGGTAATTGCTGGGCCCGATTATCAGGCCTCGGCCGCCGTGGATATCCATGGCATCCTGGATGACCTTGCGGGAATTCTCAGTCATGTGGTACTTGGCAATGGCCGACACCACACTGGGTTTGACGTGCTGGTCTACTGCCCCGGCGGTCATCACCCGCGCCGCTTCAAGCTGATAGGCATAACCGCCAATACGGGACAGCGCTTCCTCGATGCCCTCGAACTTGCCAATTGGCAGATTGAACTGTTCCCGGAGCATGGAGTAGGCGCCGGTAGTGCGGTAGCTCACCTGACCGATTGCCGTACCCAGCGCCGGCAGGGATATGGCACGCCCCTCCGACAGGCATTCCACCAGCATCTGCCAACCTTTGCCGGCATAGTCGCTGCCCCCGATAATCCAGTCCAGCGGGATGAAAACATCATCGCCCTGGGTTGGCCCGTTCATAAAAGCCATACCCATGGGCTGGTGACGGTTGCCGTGCACCACGCCGGGATGATCGGTAGGGATCAGGGCCACGGTAACCCCCAGTTCTTCCTTGTCACCGAGCAGCTTATCCGGGTCGTACATCTTGAACGCCAGGCCTAAAACTGTGGCAACTGGCGCCAGCGTGATATAACGCTTGTTCCAGGTAAGCGCCAGACCAAGGGTTTCCTTGCCCTGATACTGCCGCTTGCAGACCACACCGCGATCGACGATGGCACCGGCATCACTACCGGCCTCGGGACTGGTCAACGCGAAACAGGGTATTTCCTCACCGCTGGCCAGACCCGGAAGGTAGCGCTGACGCTGCTCGTCGGTACCGTATTTCATTAACAGTTCCGCCGGACCGAGGGAGTTTGGCACCATCACAGTCACTGCGGCACTGGTGCTCTTGCTGGCCAGCTTGGTCACCACTGCCGAATGTGCCAGGGCGGAAAAGCCCTTGCCACCAAATTTCTTGGGAATAATCATGCCCAGAAAGCCAGCATCCTTGATGTATTGCCAGGTGGCTGCATCCAGGTCACTGTCCTGTACGATCTGCCAGTCATCAAGCATGTCACAGAGCGTTTCCGTTTCATTGTCGAGAAACGCCTGTTCTTCTTTGCTCAAAGTCGGCTTTGGATAGGCTGCAAATTCCTGCCAGTCAGGATCGCCCTTGAACAGTTCAGCTTCCCACCAGACATCACCGGCTTCCAGAGCCTCCATTTCAGTCTGATTCATGGGCGGCAGGACTCGCTGGAAGAAGCCGTAAATAGGCCGCGTAATCAACTGCACCCGCATAGCGGCTACCAGGTAGAAAAAACCCACCACGGCAAGTACCACCCAGGGCAGCGGCGCGAGACCCCATAACCCGGTCATGAACACCAGGGCGACGAGTACAGAAATGAGGATGGTAGACATTCGAGCGCGGTGGTAGGCAAAAAGCCAGACCAGCCCAAGCGCGATTAAGGTTTGCATGGTAATTTTCCCGTGTTCGCAGAGTGTCAGGGCTTTGGGAACCTCTGATCAAGTCTACCGATGCTCTGGCCTCCAGGCGAGTTCACTGACGAGGCGCCTTGCTGCTGGCATGCCTCGGCCTGTCAAGGCGAGGCAACGAAACTAGTGTACCCGCCCGACAGACTGCCGCAGAGCACCGGTAGAGTTGGTCTGTGGTTCCCCGGTGTTTCAGGGACTTCTATGTCTTGCAACCGACAATGGTTGTCAGACTAACAATCGTGCGATTGTCCCCGAAACCATTACTTTAGCACGTCCATCAGGCATCGCCAGTCGCCAACCGGTTATTGAGGGCTGTCATGGGCCCTACTATAATCGCGCTTCACCCAGCCCGAGTCTGAGCAGCAATGCCCGCCCCCTCTGATCGCCCCACCGAGACCGCTCGCCGTCAACCAGCCAGTTCTGCCGCCGGTATTCTCCAGCGTATCGAGAACAGCCGCGTCTTCCAGGCCTCGGTGATCTTTATTATTGTCCTGTCGGCCATCTCCATCGGCGCCAAGACCTATGATATTCCGCCTTTTTTCGAGCGGATTCTGGCGATCCTGGACATGACAGTGACTTATTTCTTCCTGGCCGAGATCCTGCTGCGTTTCAGCGCCTGCGAAAACCGCAAACGCTTTTTTGCCGACGGCTGGAATCTGTTTGACACCATCATCGTCATCGGCTCCCTGCTGCCCCTGCAAAATGCCGAGGCAGTGCTGATCGGTCGACTGCTGCGAGTGTTCCGCGTGCTGCGCCTGGTATCCGTAGTACCGGAGCTGCGCTCGCTGATCAACGCCCTGCTCAAGGCCATTCCCCGCATGGGCTACATCGCCTTGTTGATGTTTATCATCTTCTATATATATGGCGCCATCGGGTCCCTGTTCTTCGCGCGTGTGAATGAGCAACTCTGGGGCGATGTGTCGGTAGCCATGCTCACGCTGTTTCGGGTTGCCACCTTTGAGGACTGGACCGACGTGATGTATGCCACCATGGATGAGTATCCACTTAGCTGGATCTACTACCTGAGCTTCATTTTCCTCACCGCTTTCGTGTTCCTCAATATGATGGTGGGCACTATCCTCGAGGTGATGACCGAAGAGACGGACCGGGAAAACGTCGAAAAAGCGCAACATGACCGGCAACGCATGGCTGACCAATTGGCGAAAATGCAGCTGCAGATGGATAGCATGCAAAAGCTGTTGCAATCCCGGCAGGATCCACCACGCGGACCACAAGCGTAATCCTCTCAAGTTTCTCCGGCAGACTGACGTAGTCAGAGAATGTTGTTTTGACTATATTAGTCAGCCATCCTCCAGGTCGGTGAGACGTGATTCCCCCTATTTTCAAGGCAAAACGCGAGCCTGATTCGCTTGATGCGTTCCTGCTGCCGGCACGCGAGCGCCTGCTGACCAATGTCCTGCGTTTTTTTATCGTGATCGGCGGCATTGCCTGCACAACCGCCGTGACCACCTACGTCTTGCAGGGCGTCTATCCACTCGCGCTGTTTTACGGGCTGTTTTACGGGCTGTTTTACTGCGGCTTTGTGATCCTGGCGCGGTGGGAATCCGCCAGCTTTGCATTCAAACGGCTGTTGCCGATAGTACTGCTGTCGGTACTGCTGTCGGTGGAATACATTTATTTTGGCAGCACCCCGTTCTCAAACACCCTGATATTCGCGCTGGTGGTATTTACCGGCCTGATGTACGGCGTCAGGGGCGCGCTACTGGTACTGGGCGTTGGCTTGGCACTGGTGCTCAGTCGTGCATGGCGCGGGTATTACTTCATCCCCGAGGTGCAGTTTCCAACTGATTTTGCCTCGCTGCTCTCACCGATCATTTCCCAGTTCGGGCTCATTGCGATGACGGTTGCAGCTATCTACGTCATGTTCCGACAAATGCAGCAAATCATGGCGGACAAGCATGAGCTGATCGATCATCTGCAGCAGGAAATCAAGGACCGGGAAAAAGCACAGGCGGCGCTCAAGCTCAGCAAGGAGCAGTTCGACCAACTGTTCCAGCAATCCAAGGATGCAGTGTTGTTTGTCAGTCTCGATAGCGGCAACATCATGCTGGCCAACAGCGCAGCGCAAACCCTGACCGGTCTCAATGACGAGACGCTAAAGACCCGGCGCCTCGGTGAACTGATCCAGCTTCGCGATTCCTCCCAGCCAGATAATGAGACACCAGCCAATAGCAGTGACCTGGCCGGGGAAGTCACCATTATCCGCAACGACGGGGAAGAGCGCATTGCCGAGATGTCATCCAGCATTGTGGAAGACGGGCTGCGCTTTCTCATGTTTCGCGATATCACCGAACGAAAGAAACTTGAAGAACAAGTGGCCCAGGCCCACAAGATGGAAGCGGTTGGCCAGCTGGCGGGCGGCATCGCTCACGACTTTAACAACTCCCTGCAGGTCATCATCGGTTTCTGTGAACTGGCGCAGATGAAACTCAAGGGCGGTCCAGGCGCCGAGGAAATCAACAAGGTCTATGAATCGGGCAAGCGCTCCCAGAAACTGGTCGCCCAACTGCTGGCCTTCAGCCGCCGACAGCAATTGGAAACACGACCGATGGATCTCAATGGGGTAGCGGAGGAATCCCTGGATCTGGTCAGACGGCTGCTGGGCGACAACATTATTTTGAAATTCGACAACGCCGAGCAACCGCTGATGGTGCGTGGCGACCGCAACCAGCTTGAACAGGTGCTGCTCAATCTCTCCATCAACGCGCGCGACGCCATCACCGACAACGGTACCCTGCGCATCGGCCTCAGCGAAGCCTTGTTGACCCCGGAATTCTGCCGACAGAACCCCTGGGCGAAGCCTGGTGTTTACGCCTGTTTGACAGTCGCCGATACCGGTTGCGGCATGCCGGAGCGGATCAAAGAAAAGGTCTTCGAGCCGTTCTTCACCACCAAACAGGCTGGGAAAGGCACCGGTCTGGGGCTGTCCTCGGTGCTGGGTATCATTCAGCAGCACGATGGCTTTGTGCATCTGGAAAGCGTGGCCAACCAGGGCACCACACTGGATGTATACCTGCCACTACTGAACCATGAGTCGGAAGCAGCCGGCCAGGCAGGGCCGGATGAACGCCGGCAGCAAGTGATAGCGTGATCGAGCCAGTCGGTGGCCGCCCCCCTGATTAGCAGTCAATCCATACCCGGGCTTTACTGCACGCAGTAACCTATGCTTCCTTATGGGGTCTGTCGTCACTTGAGGCACGAACCTTGTAGTACGTGTCGTTTTATGTCGGAAGCACTTTTCCAGCAATACCTGATCATTATTTCCCTGTCACTGGTGGGGGTGCTAATCCTGCGCCGCCTGCGTATGGCCAGTATCGTGGCCTACATGGTGGTGGGGGCGCTGATCGGGCCGGGGGCGCTGAATTTCATCCAGGACCCTAGCCAATTCAGTTTCATCGCCGAGTTCGGGGTGGTGTTCCTGCTGTTTGCCCTGGGCCTGGAATTCAATCTGCACAAAATGCTCACCATGCGCTTTGCGGTGTTTGGTGTGGGCGGCTTCCAGGTGCTGGTGTGTACCGCACTGTTCTTTGTCGCGGTGTATGCCTGGGGCGCCACCTTTGCGGCGGCATTTATGATCGCCGGCAGCCTCGCGCTGTCGTCAACCGCCATTGTTACCCGGGAACTTTCCAACAATCGGCAACTGCACAATCTGCATGGTCAGCTTTCCATTGGCGTATTGCTGTTTCAGGATCTGGTGGCGGTGGTCTTCCTGGTGCTGGTGCCGGTTCTGTCGGCCGATAATGACCAGAGCCTGCAGGCCGCCCTGGGCCAGGCTGCAGTAAGCGCTGCCATCGTGATTGGCGGTCTTCTGGTGTTCGGCCGCTGGGTTCTGCCCCTTATCTATAAAGAGGTGGCAAAAAGCGACTCCGATGAAATTTTCGTACTCACCACCCTGGTGATTGTCCTGCTGGCCTCGTGGCTGGCCCACGCCCTGCACCTGTCAATGCCACTTGGCGCTTTTGTGATTGGCATGATGCTGGGAGAAGGTTCATGGAAATACCAGATTGAAAGTGACATCCGGCCCTTCCGCGACATCCTGCTGGGCCTGTTCTTTGTGACCATCGGCATGAATCTCGATCTGGGTATGCTGATCGAGTACTGGCCACGAATTCTGCTGTTCACCATCGGCCTGCTGGCCATCAAGATGCTGGCGGTAGGTTTTGTGGTACGCGGCATGGGATTTTCATCGCGCAATGCTGCATCGGTTGGCGTCAACCTGGCCCAGGCCGGCGAGTTCGGGCTGGCTTTAATGGCGCTTGCCCTGGCTGGCGGCATTGTGCCCCAGGAGCAGGCTTCATTTATTATCCTGATAGCTATTTTCTCCATGATGGCCAGCCCGGCGCTGATTCGCCGCTCCGAGATCATTGGCCGCTACCTGTTTCGCGAAATTCCGGAATCCAATCGTTATCTGCCGGTGAATCTGCCGCTGGAAAACCACGTCATCATCGGCGGGTTTGGCCGGCTCGGATCGCTGCTGGCGGAGTTCCTGGAAATGAACAACGTGCCCTACGTGGCCATCGATTCCAGTATCGAGGTGGTGGAGCACAAGCGCCGTGACGGCAAGAACATCGTCTACGGTGACAGCAATAACGTTGAGATTCTGCGGCACTGTCACCTGGATTCGGCACGGCTGGTAATCCTGACCTTTAAGTCACTGGAACGCGGCAAGGCGGCAATCGGTCGTATTCGCGAGCGCAATGCCGACATCCCGATCATTGTTCGCTGCCAGGATCATGAACACTACGAAGAGCTGGTTTCCCTGGGGGCGAGCCATGTGTTTCCGGAGGTACTCGAATCCAGCCTGATGATTACCCGACAGGTACTCGACCTGCTGAACGTCAGCAAGCAGGATGTGGCTGCGCAAATGGAAGAGTTTCTCGACAAGGCCGATATCCGCCGCACCTGAGTGGGCAATCGGCATTAATGTTCAAGCAGTGACAACAGGCCCTGGTCAATGACCCAAACCCTGTCCACCCTCGACTGGCTGGTAGTGGCCAGCTACCTGCTATTTCTGATCGGCTTTGCGCTGTGGCTGTCGCGCCGCCAGGAATCCCGGGAGGACTACTATGTCGGCGGGCGCAACATGGGGCCGTGGCCGGTGGCTATTTCCATCATGGCCACCCAGTGCTCCACCAACAGCATTCTCGGCGCGCCCGCCTTTGTTGCTTTTACGACTGCCGGTGGCCTGGTCTGGCTGCAATATGAGCTGGCGGTGCCACTGGCCATGGTGGTGCTGATCCTGTTCGCCATGCCCCTGTTTCGACACCTGCAGCTGGTGTCGGTATACGCCTATCTCGAACAGCGCTTCGACTTGAATACCCGCCTGAGCCTCAGCGCCCTGTTCTTGTTCGTGCGTGCTTTCGCGACCTCCGTCACCGTGTTCAGCATCGCCATTGTCATTGAGCTGATTACCGGGCTGAGTTTCTTCTGGTCGGTAATCTTGCTGGGGGCGTTTACCGTCGTCTACGATGTACTGGGCGGGATTCGCGGCGTGATCTTCAGTGACGTGCTGCAACTGGCCATTCTGGTATTGATGTTAACGGTGGTACTGGTCCTGTTGCTGGATGCCAACGGCGGCCTGTTCAACATGCTCGCCGAGCTTCCTGCCGAGCGCCGCCGCACACTGGACTTTTCCGCACACGGTCTTGGCGATGGTGAAACCTTTGCGTTCTGGCCGATGTTACTGGGCGGCCTGTTTCTGTATGTTTCCTACTATGGCTGCGACCAGTCCCAGGTGCAGCGCACCCTCAGCACCCGTGACATCGACGGCAGCAACCAGGCGCTGTTTCTCAATGGCCTGCTGCGCTTTCCGCTGGTGCTGCTCTATTGCCTGGTCGGGGTCGGCATCGCCGTGTTTGCCGCTGACAATCCGCAGTTCGTCACCGCGCTGCCGGAAAACGATGGGCAGCCGGAATACAACCTTGCCGTACCGCTCTACATGATCAACAACCTGCCCACCGGCCTGGTGGGTCTGGCCATGGTCGCCCTGTTTGCCGCCGCCATGTCCTCGCTGGATTCGGTGCTGAACTCTCTCAGCGCAACCACCATGGAAGATTTCGTGCGCCGCTTCCATCGCGGCAAACCCTGGACTCCACACCGGGAACTGATTTACTCACGGCTGATCACCGCGATCTGGGGAATTGCCACCCTGATCATGGCTTTTTATGTGGGCGACATCGCCACCACAGTGCTGGAAGCCATTAACCAGATCGGTTCCCTGGCCAACGGCTCGATCCTGGCGGTATTTGCCCTTGGCCTGCTGACCCGGCGCACCCGGGGACCGGCCGCCCAGGTGGGCCTGGTGCTGGGGATACTGGTTAACGCCTTGCTGTGGCTGTTCGCGCCCATGGTGTCCTGGCTGTGGTGGAATGTGTTCGGGTTTGCAGTGACATTCCTGGTCGGTATCGCGCTGGGGTCATGGCGTGCCCATGGCCAGCAAGCGGCGCCGGACACTGCTGAGTCCAGTATTCCCGGCTACCTGGCCCGGGAAGCGCGGATCAACTGGTCGCGGCGTAGCCTGTGGCTGGTCGCCTGGTTCGGGTTTCTACTTGTTTTTCTGGGCTGGTTTGGGGTATCAATAGGCCCAACATAAGACAATGAAACACCGGGTTTCCGGCGCCGCGAGCAAATTCAGGATGGTCCGCGCTTCGCCGGGCAGACTGCGCCAGTGATGTTGCTGGCAGCAGGCCGCAACGCAGCATCAGCCCAACCCGGCAAGCCTTAATCAGCGGCCTTTTAAGTTGCCGCCACCGGTCAATCATGGCCACAGGGAGATTCATGAACACAATTCAGCAGCTTCGCAGTATCACGGCTTGCGCCTTTACTACCGCGTTTAAATCTACCACCTTTAACATCGCACTTGGCCTGGCGGTCTCCGCCAGCCTGCTGGTGTCCGGCGCCCAGGCGCAGCACACCATGCACAACATGGGGGGCGGTGAAAGCGAAGTAAGTGTGCAAACCATGCCTGCTGACGATGCGGTAATGGCAAGTCAGCCGGAGATGCTGATGCTGAATTTCGGGCCCATGGTTCGCCTGGTAAAGCTGGCGGTGCGCACTTCAGAAAGTGACCTGCTGGATATCGGCTTTCGCTATAGCCCGCGCGCCGGACACGAGTTCACTCAACGCCTGCCGCAACTGCAGGCAGCGGATTACTATACCGTGGAGTGGGCGGTGCTGGACGACACGGAGTCGCTGGTGAAAGGTAATTTTCACTTTGCAGTGGGGCCCAATGCCCGCCCACCATCCTACTACCTGAATCAGATGGAGCAGATGCCGCACATCATGGCGCCTGATTACCGACTACTGGGGCCTGGCGCGCAATAGCCCGCACCCCGACTACCTGGAGGCAACAACAATCAAAACACTATGCCTTGCAAACGACCCGACCCACCACTCACCTGCCAGGGTAGTTCACTCTCGCGTCAGCCGGCTGACCAGCTGGCTGTTGTGGCTGGTTCTAAGCGCCGCAACCCCGCTGCTGGCCCAACACGGCAGCAGTGACGGCCAGTGGCCCAGCTATGCCAGCGACCCGGGTTCCACCAAGTACTCATCCCTGGCGCAAATCGACGCCGACAATTTCCATTTGTTGCAGCCAGCCTGGCGCTGGCTGTCCATTGACGGCGAGTTGGACCTGGTAGCCCTGCAGGAAGTCAGCCCCGATATCCGCATCGCTAACATGCAGGGCACACCGCTGATGATTGACGGCGTGCTGTATATGATTACGGCACTGCATCAGGTGGCCGCCATCGATGCCGCCAGCGGCGAAACTTTGTGGCGCTACAACCCGGAATCCTACCTGAGCGGTCCGTCCATGAACCCAATCAGCTACCACGCCCGCGGCGTCGCCTGGTGGGAGAAAGACGGGGCGCGTCGCGTGCTGGTCAGCACGCACGATGCCTATGTGCTGGCACTGGATGCCGACACCGGTATTCCGGATCCGGCATTTGCCGGCGGGCGCATTGATCTGACCGACGGCATTCCGCGGGCCACCCGCGGCGAGCTTGACTGGCGCGGTGGCCAGCCACTGGCGGTGGTATCGCCACCGATCGTGGTAGGCGATATTCTGGTTACCTCCCAGATCACCTCCAATCGACCGCGCTACAAGGAACGGCCGCCGTTGTTTATTCGCGGCTACCACCTGCCGGACGGCGAACTGGCCTGGACCTTCCACACCATTCCCCAGGAAGGTGAATACGGCGTGGAAACCTGGGAAGAAGAATCCTGGCGACGCGCTGGCAACACCGGTGTCTGGACAATGATGAGCGCCGACCCGGAACTGGGCTATGTGTATCTGCCCATCGAAGCGGCCACCAATGATTTTTATGGCGGCCACCGGCCAGGTGACAATCTGTTCAGCCAGTCACTGGTGGCACTGGATGCCGAAACCGGCGAACGCGTCTGGCATTTCCAGATGGTTCACCACGGCATCTGGGACTATGACCCACCCGCTGCGCCAAATCTGATGGATATCACTGTTAATGGTCGCGACATCAAAGCGGTGGCCCAGGTCACCAAGCAGGGATTCACCTATGTCTTCGACCGGGAAACCGGCGAGCCGGTCTGGCCCATTGTGGAACGCCCGGTTCCTCCGGCCTTGCTGCCAGGCGAGCGCATTTCACCGACGCAACCATTCCCAACCAGACCACCGGCTTTTGAAAAACAGGGCATGCGCATTGCTGACCTGATTGACTTTACCCCGGAGCTGCGCGCCGAGGCGGTGGCGATTCTCGAAGACTATACCTGGGGTCCGCTATTCACCGCCCCTACTGCTACCGAGCGCGGCGGCAATCGCGGCACCATACTCAGGCCCGGCACCGGCGGCGGCGCAAACTGGTCAGGCGCCAGCGCCGATCCTGAAACCAGCATGCTGTATATACCCTCCAATGATTCGATGACGGTCCCGGTAATCGTCACCCTTGATGAGGCGGATTCCAACTTCAACTTCGTACGCATTTCCCTGGGTGGTGTGCGCGGCCCACAGGGCTTGCCCTTGCTGAAACCACCCTACTCCACGGTCACCGCCATCGACATGAATACCGGTGAAATCGCCTGGCGAGTACCCAATGGTGACGGCGATGCCCAGGTGGAAAATCATCCGGCGCTGGCGGGCATTGACCTGCCGCCACTGGGTGGCGGCGGCCGCCATCCAATCCTGGTCACCGCCACCCTGCTGATTCATGCCCAGCAAAAAGATGACGGCTACGTGCTGGTCGCCAGAGACAAGAGCAACGGCAATGAAATCGCCACGCTGCCACTGCCCGGCCGGCCCCGGGGCGCGCCGATGACCTACGCTCTGGATGGACAGCAGTACGTCACCATCAGCGTCGCCAGTGAGCCCACTCCGCAGCTATTGACTTTGAGCCTGCCGAATTGAAACCCGGACGGCGAAGCAATTTGCAGCCAGCCTTGACCGATAATTGACGCTGGCCAACCGTTGCTTACGGTCCCGGCCAGCGATCCATACCATCGACAGTCATTAATCCGTCATTCCTGACGATCAGCCAGCTCAATTGCCGAGCAGCTGCCCCCTTTTGACGACTTCCTGACACTTCCATTTCCGCGGAAAGACTCTATAGTTTACGTGGCAGGCCAATCCTGGCCCGCAGTTGCCAGCAGGTGGCTTTATTGAGAACATTGCCGGTCTTCCGGCTTCTCGATCGCCCGATTTGCCCGCCAATACCGCTCACGGAGTTCATGCATGACAAGCGCCAGGGACAACAGCGACGCCAAGGTCCTGAAAGACAACATTCAGGATGACAAGGCATTCGAAGGCCTGGGAATCGTCGTCGGTGAAATCGCCCACGACTTCAACAACATTCTGTCGTTGATCTCCGGCTATGTGGAAATGGCGCTCAGTGAAATACCCGAGGGCGAACGCGCGCGCTCCGACCTTGAGCATGTCCTGGCCGCTACCGACCGGGCGACCGAACTGGTAGCCCGTATTCGCACCTACAGCATGAACACCAAGCTGAAGCAAAGTGCGGTGTCCATAGACAAACCGATCAACGATGCCCTGGAATACCTCAACACCCGACTTCCCCAGGGCGTCAACCTGAGTTCCGACATTGAGGACAGTAAAGGCCGTACCATTCTTGGCAATGACACCGAGACCTTCAAGATCATTCACAACCTGGTGCTGAATAGCGTCCAGGCCATGCCGGAAGACGGTGGTGATATCAAGGTGAACGTGGACTATATCAAGCCCGATAGTGACCTGACGGCTGCCTACCCGGGCTTGCCGGACCGCGACTATGCGCGCATTACCGTGACCGACACCGGGATGGGAATGAGCATTGAGACCATAGAGCAGATGTACCTGCCGTTTTTCTCCACCACCCATGGCAATCCGAAAACTAAAAAACGTGCCGGGCTGGGCCTGACTACGGTGCACAATATTGTCACCAGCCAGGGCGGCATGATCTACGTGGATAGCACCGTGAACCAGGGTACCCGGTTTGATATTTTCCTGCCGCTGGTGCGCACCGAAGTGCAGGACGATACCGGGTCCGAGCGCAATGCCCCCAAGGGACTGTCAGACAAGCACATCCTGGTGATTGACGATGAAGCGTCCATTATTCAAATGGCGACGCAGATCCTGGAAAAGCATGGCTATGCTGTGACTACATTCATGGATGGTCACGAGGCAATTGAGCATTTTCGGCAACAGCCCTATCAGTACGACGTGGTGATTACCGACCTGATCATGCCCACCATGCCCGGTTCCGAGATTGCATCCACAGTGTCGGCTATCAATCCGAATGTGCCGATTATTCTCAGCACCGGCTTCAGCGACAAGATCGGGAAAAGCACCTGTGCCAGCTGGGGTGTGGACAAGGTGATCAACAAGCCCTTCACCATCAATGAACTGTTGTCGTCCATCGAAAGCCTGACCAGTTAGGTTCAGCGCCGGGCCAGCAAGGCGATTTAATATTTTCTGCCGCCCGGCGTCGCTGCTTCAGTCCTTGCTGATTAAAACCTTTCGACAGCGGAGTGACGAGGGGCGAAACAAGCGCAGGAACTGGCGAAGAAACCAGGGCTAAGACCAGGCCCGGTACTACTCCTGGATCTCGACCATCGGGGTCTTGGTCCCCGTCGCTGGCTCGAGCCAGTCCTGCAGGGCAACCTGTACCTCACCAGCGGCATCTTCAAGCCGGGCCATCGCCGCAGCGATCATGGCCACATTGCCACCGCGACCGGCATCTTCCAGCGTGGCACACAGCTCTCCCAGTGGCAGTGCGCCAACACTGCGTGATGACGATTTCAGGGTGTGCGCGGTACTGTGTATTTCATCCCAGTCATTGGCATCGTAAGCACTCAGCAGTTTCTTGCAGCCTGTCGCCAGGGATTCCTGATAAGTGGTCAACAGACGCAGAATCAGTTCTTCCTTGTCGCCTACCAGCTTCTTTAGTACATCCACATCCAATGGCGGCAGGCCCTCCATACTCTGGTCAATCTCATCACCAAATCCGTAGTGCTCGGAGTTTTCCTCGATCGCGATACGGGCCTGCTTGGCCCAGTCGGAGATTTTTTCTTCCAGATCCTTCAGGGCAATGGGCTTGGTAAGGTAGTCGTCCATACCGCATTCCAGACAACGATCGCGCTCACCCTTCACGGCGTTGGCAGTGTAGGCGATGATTGGGGTGCGCTCGCTTTGCCGTTCCATGCGCCGGATTTCACGGGCCAGAGTGTAACCATCCATATTCGGCATGTGCAAATCGGTAAGTAGCAGCACGTGCTCGCGCCGTTTCCATGCCTCCAGCGCTTCCACGCCGTCACTGACCAGTGTGCTGTTAAAGCCCAGGGCTTCAAGCTGGCTACCGATCACACTCTGATTAATCGGGTTGTCCTCGGCCACCAGAATCTTGATAGCCGCCGTGTCAGCACGCTCTGCCCGATCACTGGCAGTCGGCGCCGCAGTAAGTTGTTTTACCGGTTGTGGTTTCACTTCCGGCGGCTGGTCCGCCAGCACGGCTAGCACATTGCGGAAATTCTGGTTTTCATGGGCACCGTCTACCACTACCTGCCAGGGTCCGGCTGGCGATAGATCATGCTCAGCTTGCAGCAGGATAAACTTGTCCAGATTGCGGCGTTGCAGTTCGCGATCTATTTCGGCACGTACCGTACTGTCCGGTTGCTCGCCAATGACAATACCCACCAGCTTGTAGTTGCCGTCAGACTGCAGGCTCAGGGTTGTGATCAGGTTTTCCCAATCACGGATGCAGACCACGTCCGCACCCTCACTCACCAGCCAGTTGCGCCAGTCGCGGCTTCGTCGCTCGTCGCGGCTGAACAGCACACACAAGGAATTCTCAAGCAAGTCCGAAGGTGCCCGCGGCGCGTCCTCCAGGCTGTCGATGGGCAATTCCACGGTAAAGCGCGTCAATTCATTCTGTCGCGAGAAGACATGGATCTTGCCCTGCATTTTTTCTACCAGCGCCTTGGTAATGGGCAGCCCAAGCCCGGTGCCACCGAATCGTTTGACCGTGGTTTCACTGCCCTGCTCAAATGGGTCAAATATCGATTCCAGTTTGTCGTGTGCGATCCCGATTCCGTTGTCTTCCACAACAATGCGCATGCTGGCATTCCCGGTCGCCTCAAAGCGCATCGTGACTTCGCCGGGCCAGTCCAGTCCGCCACAGAATTTAATCGCGTTGCCAGCGATATTGGTAATCACCTGACGCAAGCGCGTCACGTCGGAGACAATGGTCGCGGCCAGGGCCGGATCATGGTAGAAGCCGAGGCTTACCTGCTTGCTGTCGGCAATAGCCTGCAGACTGTTATAAACAGAATTGGTCAGCTCAGGCAGGTTAACCTCGTCGCGAGACAGCTCGATACGACCAGCTTCCACCTTGGAGAAATCAAGAATTTCATCAATGATGGTCAGCAGGCTGCGCGCTGATTCCTGAATCGTGACCATTTTCTGGCGCTGTTCCTCGTCCAGCTGCGAGTCCAGCAGCAACTCAACCATGCTCACCACACCGTTCATCGGCGTTCTGATCTCGTGGCTCATGGACGCCAGAAATGACGATTTCGCGTGGTTGGCATCCTCGGCTTTTTTCCAGGCGATCTCTAACTGGTAAGTA
The DNA here is from genome assembly GCA_965212375.1 of uncultured Pseudohongiella sp. Lineage (GTDB taxonomy): Bacteria > Pseudomonadota > Gammaproteobacteria > Pseudomonadales > Pseudohongiellaceae > UBA9145. Next base: position 2,360,232 of record OZ243108.1, read on the forward strand.
CGCTCCTTGACCTCGGCTTCGAGGTTTCTGCGCTCACGTTCCAGTTCATCGTTCAGTTTCTGCAGCTCAATGGATTTCACCTCCACATTGTTCTGCGCGTCAATGCGCTCAGTGACATCGCGACCCGTGGAGATAATGTAGGAGTTCATATCGTGATCCACGTAGTGAATCCCCAGCTCTACAATGACTTTGCCGCCATCGCTGCGCGTGTAGATATAGTTGCGACTGGTGCGCCGTTCATCGCCACAAGCAATGCGCTCGAACTGTTCCTTGAATGGCGACCAGCTGTCTTCGTCAAGCACATCCCTGGGCGTCATGGTCAGCAGCATCTCGCGGCTGTAGCCCAGTTGCTTTTCCGCGCCCGGATTTGCGTAGATGAACCGTAACGTCGTTACATCATAGGCAAAGATTGCGTCATCGGTGGACTCCAGAATCCCCAGCGCCACTTGCATCCGCTCGGAAATATCGCGAATGGACACCGCATACAGATCATTGAGCTCATGCTCGCCACGCAGTACAGCAATCTCCGCCGAGAACTGTGAGCCATCCTTGCGTTGCGCACTAAGACCGTCGCCAATTCCGTCCAGCGCCATAATCAATTGCTGAGCCTGACTGGAATCCGGACGCAAGTCTTCCAACTGGATGGGCCGATTTCCCGGAAACAAGGAGGCCAGCGGTGAACCAATGAGTGTCGAGCGACTGCAGGCAAACAGCTTCTCCATTTGCCGATTGGCCTGCACAATCACGCCAGCGCTATTCACCACCGCCAGACCGTCCGGTGAAAAATCTCCGGTTGTGTATTCCCTGGCCTGTTCCAGTCGAATCAGCTCACCGCGAGTGAGATTCAAACTGAGTTCGACCCGTCGCCAGCGCCGAAAAAACAGCACTGCAATGCAGCAGGCAGTGCTCAGTGTCGCCAGTAATATTGCTGTTAGTGCCGTCATCATCAGTTGTCTATTCTCTGCCTGTGGGTTTCAACAAACTGGCCCGCCGATTATTCGGGCTCGTAGCATCACTACGACCGCTTCGCGCCTGATCTTGATAATCTGCCCGTGACCTGGCTATCGCACCAGCTCAACTGTATCTGCCTCTGGTCGGCCGTGGGGACCCTGCCAGGTATCCAGTAACCGCAGGATCCGGTTGTGCGGCATCGGTTTACCGCAGTAGTAGCCCTGCACATAGTCGCAGCCCAGTTCTTCCACCAGGTCCCAGTCCTCCCGGGTTTCCACGCCTTCGGCAACCACGCCCATACTCAAGCGTCGCGCCAGATTGATACTTTCTTCAAGAATGCTGCGCGCGCCCGGGTCATAGCTGGCACCGGTGACAAACTCCCGGTCGATCTTCAACTCCGTAAAAGGAATATTCTTGAGATGGGTAAACGACGAGCTACCGGTACCAAAGTCATCGATAGACAGACGGAAGCCTTTCAGTCGCAGACTCAACAGTGCCTCCAGGCATTGTGGCGTGACCGCCGAGGTTTGCGATTCAGCGACCTCGAAGATCAGTCGCGCACAGTCGATGTTGCGCTGCGCCGCCGTGTCGATCAGATAGCGGGTGAACTCCGGGCGCCGAAAAGAATTAATCGACAGGTTGATAGCTGCACTGATGTGCTTGTCCATGGCAAACCAGTCAGCTACCTGGTCGATCGTCTGCCGGTAGATGAGACGAGTCAGCTGATCCAGCAGACCACTGCTCTCGGCCAACGGCAGGAATGCATCCGGGGCGAGCATCCCGCGTTCCCGGTTCCACCATCGTGCCAGTACTTCAACACAGACAATCGCGCCGGTATTTGCGGAAACAATAGGTTGGTAGAGCAGGCAAGGCTTGTTGTCAGGACTGTCGGTCTCCAGCCCCGCGATCAGGTCATTGCTGCTTAAGGGGCGGCGCACGACATCGAATTCCTGGCGCTCCCTGGAGGGATCCTTGCGGCGCTGTAGCAGCGATTTAAGCCTGGCTGGCTTGATTGGCTTCTGGATCGCTCCCAGCACATTCAGCCCCATGGACTTACCCAGGCTGATCGCGGTACTTAACACCCGCTCCCGCTGACCGCTAACCATGATCAGATCCATGGAAGGGCGGATCTCGCACAGGTGTCGCATAAACCGGATACCATCCATTTCCGGCATGTGCAGATCCAGCAGCACCAGCTCCACCTCGGGCTCATTTCCCAATCGCTGCAGGGCACGATGGCCATTATGTTCAATGCCGACCTTGTGAAACCCAAGGTTTTCCAGACTCGCCTGCAACACACTGGCACTGATGACGTCATCATCAATCACCAGCACAGTTGGGTATTCCTGGTTGCGAATCATGTCCATGACGGCAACAACCCATCCAGCTGCCCATAAAAATCAATCGGCGTGAATTCCTCATTGAGCCTGGTGGTAGCTCCATACTCGATCAACTGCCGGGCCCCGGTTTCCTGGTCAATGGCGGGCGTGGCAATACTCGGAACACGTTGCAGTAAATTCCTGAACGACGCATCGCTCTGGTGGTCACCGGTCGCAAGCGCCTCGGGATTCACTATTACCAGTTCGGGACAAAGCTCACCGCTGCCAAGCTCCGCCACGGGCAGCCTTCGGTGACAGTGCACGTCCATGCCTGGCCTGACGCTTAGCAGCTGCTGAATAAACTGTAGCTCAGTGTCGTCCTGGCCCAGACACAGCACCGTGCGTGCCTGTCTGCCCCCAGTCCCGGCCATATCGTCATCGAGGTTGAAATCGACAGCAAAGACGCTTCCCCTGTTCTCGCGACTGCTCACCCGGATTCTGCCACCCATCATGTTCACCAGGCGTCTGGTCAGCATCAAACCCAGGCCACTACCTTCGGGATTTTCTGTACCTGTCAATAATCGCTTGAATGGACTAAAGATCGTCTCCGACAAGGTTTCTGGAATGCCCAGACCATTATCCTGAACCTCAATTCCTGCGCAGCGATTGCCTATTGCCAGACTATTGATGACTACCTGCCCTGCTCCACGCTTGTATTTGATGGCGTTGGATAGCAGATTGAGAATAATCTGACGCAGGCGCGTCTGGTCACAGATAAGGCGACAGGCCACCCCTTTTTGCACCAGCAGCACGTCAGCTTCCCGTGCCATCGGCTGCATCAATGCGACGCACTCGGCGATAACCGCCTTGACATCGACATTCTCAGTGCACAGAGCTATCTCTGAGCAGTCATATTCCGCTTTGGACAGGGTCAGAATTTCATTTACCAGTTTCAACAGGTGGCTACCCGCGCCGATGATTCCTTCCACCCACTCACGCTGGGCGGGTTTGCGCACATCGCCCAGCAGCAGATTGCCGAAGCCAAGCACCGCATTGAGTGGGGTTCGAAACTCATGACTGAAACTGGTTAACAGCTCAATTTTTTCTTTATTTCCGCCTTGCCCATGGGTAATGGCGTCAGCCAGACTGGTGGAAACAGTGTTCTTTTGCGCATTACCAGGTAGCAGTTGCAGCAGGTAAACCGCATCACTGTGGACATTGGCGAATACGCCGCCACCCTGTTTGTCCGCCACCATCAAACCGTCATTGCCGGACAGTTCCAGTTGCCAACGGCCAGCATTCGCTGCAGGCTCGCTATCCCATAATGGCGCAAGCGGCAGTTCCTGGCCGAGCAAGTCATCGGTAGTAAACTGCAAACCGGTCTGTCGCCCGAGAAAATCAGCAAACCGTTGATTGTAGTAGCGCAGGCGTCGCTCGCCATCCAGTACCGCAATCCCCCACAGCAAATGATCATAGGCTGCCGTGTTGTTCGTCGTTTCGCAGTCCGCAGGCAAACTGAATGCTTTACCGATCGCCATGGTCATTCCTGCTGCTCCGGGTGTTCTTCGAGGTGTTTCTCCAGGAAAGTGCGTACGGTGTTCTGCACGTCTTTGACTTTTAGCGGTTTAGCGATAAAAGCATCAAAGCCAAGATTGCTGGCGGAGCCGGACTCGAAATTGCCTTCGTCGCCAGAAATCGCGATTACGGGGATATGCTCTGTCGGCGGCTGCCGCTTCAGTTTTTGCACGGCTTCAACGCCATCCATACCCGGCAGATTGATATCCATCAGAATGACGTCAGGCTGGTGTTCTTCTGCCAGCGCCAATCCCAGCTCGGCGTTGTGTGCCTGGATAATTTCCACATCCAGGTTTGGTAATCCGTTGAGAATATGCAGCATCAGATCCTGACTACCGGGATCATCCTCGACATACAGCACTTGCGGCGTAACCTGCTGCTGGTTTTTAGCATCAAGGGTACGAGAGATATTGACGCCAGACCGGTCAAAAGAACCGTTGTCGCGTACCGGTGTTGCCTGACCGCCGGGGTTGAGTGTGCGCCTCGAAACCGGGACGTCGACCCAGAAGGTAGTGCCCACATTCGGGGTACTTTGGTAATCGATCGAGCCACCCAACAGATCCATAATGCGCTTGGCGATGCTCAGGCCGACACCGGAGCCGGGCACCTCGCCGGTTTCCCGGCCCATGCGTTCAAATGGTTGAAACAGGTTCTTGCCGGGCGCGTGGGGTATACCCAGACCGCTGTCGGATACCGTGATCCGTATAGTGTTGTCCGGTCCCGGGAAGCAGTCGATTTCCACCGAACCGCCATCGAGATTGAATTTGACGGCATTGCTGAGCAGGTTGATAAGCACCTGTTTCAAACGGCTATCATCAGCCCAAACCGTTGGCCATTGGTTATCCCGATCGCGATTATCCAGCAATCGGATCTTGCGCTGCCTCGCCAGGAACTGCACATCCTTCAGACTTTCATCAATCACATCATCAATACACACCTCGCTCATGCGCAGGGAGATGCGACCCTTCTCAAGGGTGTTCAGCTCAAGAATCTGGGAGATCAGGTTAAGCAGTTCCTGCCCGGCCAACAGAATGTGATTGATATATTCCGATTGCTTCAATTGAGAATCAGCACACTCCATTTCCAGAAGTTGGGCAAAGCCAAGGATAGAGTTCAGCGGGGTGCGCAACTCGTGGCTCATGGACGACAGGAATTCTGATTTGGCCTTGTTGGCACGCTCGGCTTCTTCCTTGGCATGCAGAATCTCGGACTGGACCTTGATCGCCCGGTGCTCATTGGCCACGTGTACAGATACATCGATGCCAGTACCGCGATAGCCTTTGAATTCACCGGATGCACTAAACACCGGCACACCGTTCATGGAGAAATAGCCATCGCCATCATCGGGGTTGTGATAGCGAAAGCGAAGCTCGCGAAATGGGCGACGGTCTTCCAGGTCCGCCTGAAAAGCCGACCAGTGCTTGCTGCTGGCCACATTATCTTCAATCAGTGCGCAGCTCAGACCGGACAGTCGTGAGCTGTCCACGCCCAGGATTTCTTCGATACTGTCATCCAGGTAAGTAAACCGAAGCTCAGCATCGGTTTCCCAGATACCATCAGCCAGCGAGGATGCAATGTCATAAAAGCGTTCCTCGCTGAGCTTCAGATCTTTCTCGATAGCCTTGCCCTGCTGGGTCTGGACATCCAGTTGCCTGGACCGCTGCCGGCAGAGGTCCTCAACCCGGGCGTAAGCGCGTTTGAGTTCCAGCTCGGTTGACTTACGATCACTAATATCCATGGAAAACGAAATAACAAACGCGCGGTCCTCCACGGTCAGGGTGCGCATGACATACTTGTACCAACGCGGGTCATCGGCATCGGTGGTGCGATCCAATTCAATGCTCAGCACTTCGTCATCAGTCTGCAAATGCTTTTTATAGCGAGTGCTGAGATGGCTGAACAGCTCTTCGCCGATGACTTCCGCTACTGGTTTACCGAGCATATCCTGCTGCTTGACGCCATAGCGTTGCTCTGCTGCGGCATTGGCAAAGCAGATCACCGCGCTATGCATGTCGGAGACCATCACTGAACTGGGCAGTGCATTGACGATCTCATGCAGCTGCAGCAATTCATGCTCCCGGTCTTTTTGCGCAGTGATATCCTGAATCGCGCCCACCAGCCGCACCGGTTTACCTTCCTCATTGAAGTCAGCCTTGCAGCGGTCCAATACCGTGCGAATATCCCCGCTTGGTGTCACTATCCGAAAGCGGGTCTTATAGCTATGCCCCTTTTCAACGGCCTGCTTGTGAAACTCGAGCAATTCCTCGCGATCATCCGGGTGAATCCAGGTGGAAAGGGTCTCGTAATCGACCTGAATATCTTCAGCCTCCAGCTCAAACAGATTCAGCACCCGGGCAGACCAGGTTCGCTTACCGCTGGTCAGATCCACTTCCCAGTAGCCGGTTTGCGCCAGGTTTTCGATAAGCAGCTCACGTTCGATCTGGCTGCGCGCATCTTCGTCACGGCTGGGCACTGTTTCAAGATTGACGACCAGGTAGGCCACCAGGTAATTGTCGTCCAGAGGAAACAGGTCGAGGGAAATATTGGAATTACCAACGCGGACCGGCAGAAAATTAAAGGTGGTGCCGGCGTTGGCGTTAACCATCCAGCTGCCACTCACGGCGCCGATGGCCTTCTCCAGTTCCTCGCGACTGAGACTGTCGACAACAGAAGTCAAGGGTTGTTCGAGCAGGGAATCGCTATTGTGACTGCACAGCCGCCGCGCAGCCGGGTTGGCATAGGCAATGAGTTGGCGATGCCGGTCGATGACTAACGTGGCAACAGGAGACTGATCGGTCATCCTGACAAACAGATGATCGATGTTCGTATCTAGAGTGAATCTCGACTCTGGTTTGACGAGTTCCATGTACTGATTTACCTGGTTGTCCTGCTGGCTACATGCCCGTGTCTCGGATAATCATCGCTGACCGGGCGGGCTATGCCCGGGTGGCGCTGGTAATTTACTGCCAGGCTCTATGGCTTGTCCCACTGCCTGCTTTTCTCATCGTGCTGACTTGGCGCCATACTTGATCATTGCTCAGGCGTTGACGCTCGACTTTGTTGATCGATCGCCGAAAGCAGACCACTGGTCAATGAGTTCAAACAGTTTGTTAATACTGTAGGGTTTAACCAGGTAGTCCCTGGCGCCCGCTTTTCTTGCCCGTTCCACATCATGACCCATGGCATTGGCGGACACGGCGATTACCGGTATGTGCCAGGTGCTGTCGGTGTTGGCTAGCTGGTAGAGGGCTTCATAGCCATCTATCCCCGGTAAATTGATGTCGAGCAGGATCAGATTAGGCTGTTGCTGCGCCGCGATCTCAATACCTTCCTCGCCGGTGCTGGCTTTCAAAAGCTTGACGTGTTCCCGGTGTGTCAGAGCAGTTTCCACCAGGGAAAGGTTGGCGCTGTTATCTTCTATGTAAAGGATGTGGAAATATTCACGCTCGCCGCTGTTGGTGTCAGACCCGGCACCATTGATCTGCTCAGCTTGTTCATTACACAAACTCAGATCCATCCACAGTACGTGGTAGTTTGGCGGTTCGACTGTTGGCGCATTCTGCGTGCCGCTGCGCTGCGCTGGTCCTGGCTGCGGAGTTCCTGGCTGAAGAGTTCCTGGCTGCAGAGTTCCTGGCTGTCGAGTATTTTCGGATTCATATTCAAGATGTAGCCAATCGCTGTCGCCAGGCTGATCAAGCACCTGGTCTACACTCGGCCAGGGCAGAGCACCGCGAAACCCGACGCGCACGCCATTGGTAAGGTACGGTGAGCGGGAAATCCACACTTTTATGTCACGGTGCTGGGGCGCGTGCACGCCATGATTAAGCAGCTTGACCAGAATGGTTTGCAATCGCTTCGGGTCGGCGCTGACCCGGAATTCCTTGCTGGCGGTGAACCAGACCTCGCTGGGAGACAGTCTGGTTGTTGGCCGTGACAAGGCAATACAGTCATCCAGCAAGGATTTTAGCGCTACAGATTGGACATCAGGTTTTGACATTATTAATGGCGTTCCTTGGCGAGGTCACAGCCCGTGACACATCAGGTAATTCCGGCTCCGGTTAGCCTGAGGAGACTACGACCGCTTGGCTTGCGGCCTTGAGGAAAAAGAATAGCCAGCACATCCAGCAAATCCCCACGCGGGATGAGGTGGTTAAGTTCCGCGCACAACTCCGCGCACAACGCTGGCTGCTAAAATAATTTTCTTGACCGCAAGGGGCGAAATGCGCGAAGTTAAAGCATCATTCAGCATTGCCCAGCATCACCTCCTTAATAATAAAAACCTGCGGATTTCCACAGCTCCAGCCGCTGCAGCGGTGAAGCCAGGGCAATCACAAGCGCATTGAATACTATGAACCAAAGCATTGAACTTGCCCGTCTATACATGCTGGACAACTACCAGGTGCTGGACACGGCGGCAGAAAAAACCTTCGACGATCTGACCCGGCTGGCCAGTGTGATCTGCGAAACACCCATGGGACTGGTCAGCCTGGTCGACGACCACCGCCAGTGGTTCAAGGCCAGAGTGGGTGTTGACGTCAAGGAAACGCCGCGAGAAGCAGCCTTTTGCGCCCATGCGCTGGAAACCCCTGAATTCCTCATTGTTGAGGATGCACTGCAGGATGGGCGCTTTCAGCAGAATCCACTGGTAACCGGCGAACCCAATATCCGCTTCTATGCTGGCGCACCATTAACCGTGCAGTCAGGCCACAATCTGGGCACTCTGTGTGTTCTGGATACCAAACCTCGCACACTTTCCAGCGCTCAACTCAGCGCCTTGGGAATCCTCCGGGATGCGGTTGTTGCCCAGTTGGAGCTGCGCCGCAGTCTGCAAACCATTACCGCCCTGCAGTCGACTCTGCCAATGTGCGCCTGGTGCCGTAGCGTACAGACAGAATCCAGCCCGGATGGCTGGCAACCGCTGCATGAATACGTGGCCAGCACGACCAAGGTGTCACATGGGATTTGCCCCAGTTGCAAGGAACTCATGGAGCCCAGGCCAGGCAAGTCAGGCACCTGACAACACCTGTCAGGGCGCTCCGCCCGTGTCTCCCGCAAGCTGCTCCCCCTGATCGCCTAAAGTAATAACCCACAGAAGTCGTAATCCCTCCGGTAACCCGGAAAAATCGCCTGGCAAAAGCTGGCTGGTTTTGTGTTCCGGATTCGCAGAACAGCAAGAAGCAGGAGCCGACACGTGGGCGCAGCACAGCAATTCGATATTGTCACCGGCAATCCGGTGTTCGTAGAAATCGCCGGCAGCAAGCAAAAGCTGCCCAGCCGGTTTGTAGGATTCAAGGAAGGCCAATACGTTATTATCGCCACTCCCGAAGGAAGCCAGCAGGCCATCCCCGAACAGGGTGGAACCATCACCATCAAGTACGTCCATGATGGCGCCGTGATTGCTTTCAAGGCGCCCCTGATGGAAACCTTGCACAAACCCGATCAACTGTTGTTTCTTGCCTTTCCCAAGGAAGTTACCCGGCAGAATCTGCGCCAACAAAAACGCTATAGCTGTGACTACCAGGCGCGAGTCAGTGGCACCGGTTCCCTGGTGACTGGCCAGCTGATGGATATCAGCTCCGGTGGTTGCCGCTGTCGGTTATTAAAAAAGGCGCTGGGTGTCAATCAGCCACTACCGCAAAAGGGCGAAGTGGTTCAGGTTGCCATCAAGCTCCCCGAAGGCGATGACTGGTTTCAGCTACCTTGCACCCTGAGTAATGTATTTAACGGCGTCGAAAGTATCGACTTTGGACTGACTTTCCAGAGCCCCGACCTGGCGCAACAAACCCAGATCAAGCAATTGATTTTCCAAACCATTAAATTCTGATCAGTCGGGCGCCATGGAGTCAGCTCAACGGTGCATCGCCTGTCGTCCTGTTGATCCCTGAATCGCCCACCGTCTGCCACAGTTCAACTGTCTATTGCCCTCCACGTCATCCAGACCGGGTCTATGAATGTCACCTGGTCGTATCGATTATTGATCGTCAATTGGAATGACGTTGCTTGTCGGTTTGCTCAAGCCCGGCGGCCTTCACAATGCAGTGCGTGCTGACTGCCGCCAGGCAACGACAAGCCCCTGCCAGTATTGGCGACGCACCGATTCTATCTGCAAGGCAAACGGACCTGCCGGGTATGCTGCGATACCCGGGATCAGGCGTCCAGGGCTTCGCGGATTGTGGCGGTAAACTTGGCGGTAGGGAATGGCTTGCTGAGCAAGTTGACCCGGTTCAGGTCAAGATCCTCAACCGACACCATTTGGTCGGTGTGGCCGGACATCAGAATTACTCGCGCTTCAGGATTCTTCTTCTGCAGTTGACGATAAAGCTCCATGCCGTTCATCACCGGCATGACCACATCGGAGACTACCAGGTCGAACTTGCCACCATGGCTGTCATACACATCCAGGGCGCGGGCACCGTTTTCGGCAGTCATCACCGTATAACCGGAATCGGTCAGCACAGTGGTTAACAGGCTTCGCACCTCGTCATTGTCCTCGACCAGTAGAATTGACTCGACGCCAGGTTCCACTTTGTCCGAGCGCCGCTGGTCAGCGGGTGGAACCACGTAGTCCACACTATCCAGAACCCGGGGAAAGAACACCGTAAACCTGGTGCCGCTATCGAGTTTGCTGTCGACCTTGATCAGCCCGTTGTTCTGCTTGACCGCTCCAAACACGGAGGATAAACCAAGCCCGGTACCCTTGCCTTTTTCCTTGGTAGTGAAAAACGGCTCATAGATGTGTTCCAGGTGCTTCTCCTCAATACCGGAGCCATTGTCCTGCACTGTGAGCTGAATATAGTCACCGCCTTCTGCCAGGCCTAGCTTATTTGCGCTTTTGCGCGACAGCGTGACATTCTCTGTCCTGATAGCAAACAGTCCCTGCCCGGACATGGCATCGCGAGCATTAACCGTCAGGTTAAGAATAATTTGCTCAAACTGGGACTGATCAATCTTGACCGGCCACAGATCCGGATCGGCATGCCATTCAACGATTACGGTTTCGCCTAGCAGGCTCTCTATCAGCTGCAGGGACTCCTTGATAATGTCATTCAGGTCGATAACCTGCGGTTCGATCATCTGTTTGCTGCTGAAGTCCAGAAGCTGACTGCTGAGCCGGGCTGCCTTTTGAGCAGAGTCAAGAATCATCCGTAGTTCGTTCTCATCCGAATCGCCCTTGGCATTGTTCAGCATGGCCAATTCGGCATACCCCATGATAACCGTAATGAGGTTGTTAAAATCATGGGCAACTCCACCAGCCAGGCGGCCCATGGTGTTCATTTTCTTGGTCTGGTGCAGCTCCTCCAGAAGGATCTTGCGCTCCTGTTCCGCCTCGCGAATACTGGTGATGTCGCGGAGAATCACCGAAAAGCATTCGATATTGCCAACCGCATCCTTGTGGGCAATCAACACCTGGGACCCAGGAAGCTCATGGCCCTGCACGTCGCGAATCTGCACTTCACCGTGACTGGCGCCGTACTTGATGGCGTGGCGAATTTGCGTGCCAACAAAATCCCTGGCGCTATCCCGGTCATAAAAAGACACCAGGCGCTGCCCGCGAATATCAGTTCCCGGCTCCATACCAAGTAGTTCGTAGCCAGCCGCGTTGAGATGAGTCAGGAACCCATCAATATCAACGGTAGCCACCAGGTCAGTAGTATTTTCAGTGATCGCAAGCTTGCGCTGCTCCTGAATCATATCGAAGCGGGCAGCTCTTTGTGCTAGCCATTGTTTCATAAACCGATTCCTCGACGACTACTATCCGCTGTCGCCAATAGACCTTTATCAGGCACCACAAAAAGCCTCGTAGGCCTGCAGGTAATCCTCATAGCTGTTATTGGCAATCACACAGAATTCCTGCCAACTGACATTGAGCATATCCAGCAAGGCCTGTTTACTGTTCTGCAATTCCTCGATGTCCACCTGTCGTGGATGCTGAAAATCCAGCTCATCGGCAAAATGACCGGTCAATGCCATGATCGACTGACTGGTACTGCGGCGGGCGACAATCTCGTCGGCCTCACAGTGATGACAGGCTATCGATTCGATTAGCGCTTCGTCAAAATTCCAGCGCGTCGCCATTAGCGCACCCACATGGCTGTGGTCAAAGCCCAACAGCTCCTGCTCAGCCAGGTAAGTCGGATCGCCGGTTTCAGCCTTGTGACGCTGAACCTCTTCCAACAGATCCGGTTCGTGATGGTAAAGCAGCAGACTGCCGATATTCAGCAGCAAACCGGCAATGAAAAATTCTTCCCAGGATTCGGCATCCGCAATACAGTGCTTGGCCAGATTGCTGGCCATGACCGCACTGAAAATACTGGCACGCCAGAATGATGGGATGTCTACAGAAGTCGATACCTTGGCCATTGTCTTGACGATAGAAGTCACGATAACCAGGTTTTGCAGCTCTTCCTCCCCCAGGATATTCAGCGCATGACTGATCTCCCGCACCGGCTGTGGTAAACCATAGTAGGCGCTGTTAACAATACGCAGCACCCGCGCGGTAAGCGCTGGATCATGCAGGATGGCGTCCGCCACTTCGCGTCGAGTGTGCTGGGGATCCGCCAGCAGCTCACGCAGCTTCAGGCAGACCTCGGGCAGCGAAATGAGCGCATTGGTGTCACTCAGTAAGGATTCCGGGCAACGGATTTCGACTTTGTTCACAACATTGGCTTCCTGAGTTGGTTCCCTGCGTATTACGACCAACCCGCCCCCGACTTTTACCCTTATTTTTACTCCACATACTGCCAACGCCACGAAAACACTGGATTTGCCAGATATCTCCTACACCTGCGCGAGGCGCTGGCCAGTGGCAACAGACTTGCTGGCAGCAAGCGGTAATCCACTATGCACCAGCACCGGTACGATTTTGCAAACCTTCGGTTGGCGATGAATCCGCCGCTGAATTCGTCTACAATGCCTGCCCCGGATGGCTCACCCAGGCCACCCGCCGGCGGCGAAATTCTTACCAATGGTTTTATTGTCCTGATCATGCAAGAACGCGAACTCTTAACCTTCCTGTTTGGCGTAGGCGTGCTGGCATACCTGCTGGTGCAGCACCGCAAGCTGGATATTCTGCGCGGCCTGAACCTCCCGGTCATGGCCTACTCGGCCCTGGTGCTGGGATGGCTCACCAATCTTCTGGATAACTCATTCACCGTGCCGGGGCTCATGCTGCTGGAACACGGCTGCTACGCCCTCGCAGCGACACTGCTGTTGCGCTGGATTCGCGGACTCGAGGCCAGGCACCGGTGAGCGCGATACTCGTAAACTTGCTGGATCTTGCCGTAGTCGTGATGCTGACCTTCAGCCTGTTTACCCTGCGCAAGCTGCAAATCGAGTTCGATGGACTGCCCCGCTCGCTGCTTATCTGGTTTCTGGGTGCCTTGTTAGCGACTGCCGTGCTTGCCCTGCTGCGCCGCAACTTGCCAGCTGACTATCTGCTGTCTGCCAGTCTGTTCGATACCGTTATCGATCTGGTCCACTACGCTGGCGCTATTTTCTTCCTGCTGTTCATCCATGCCTACGGCCAGTGGCGCTCCAGCCAGGCCATCGCGCACCAGCAGCAGGAATACCAGGCCTTGCTTGCCAATCTCCCCGGCGTGGCTTACCGATCCAGCGGTGATGAGCAGGCGGTATTGCTGCAGATTAATGACGGGATCATCGACCTGCTCGGTGTACCCGCCAACTATTTTCGCGACGGGCATAATCGGTCGCTGCTGGAATTCATGTACCCCGATGACCTTGCCACCATGCAGTCGGCTTACCTCGACTGCGTACGCGACCTGAAGCCATTCACCTTCGAGTATCGCCTGCGAACCCGGAAGGGCCAGCAAATCTGGGTTGTCGACCGCGGCCAACCCATCGCTGGCCCGGATGGGCGTGCTGCCTATGTTGACGGTATCCTGTTGGACGCGACCCGGATGATATCCGCAGAGCAGGCACTGTCGGAGCGAGAAGAACGCATGCAGGCCCAACAGAAGGCGGTGCTTTCCCTGTGCGAATTCAGCGGCAGCCTGGAGCAGTCTATCCAGTTGGTGACTCGCCTCATGGCTGAAACCCTGAATGTCAGCCGCGCCAGCGTGTGGCTTTATGACCAGGAAAAAACCAATGTTGATTGCCTTGATGTCTACTGCCTGGAGTCACAAAGCCATCTGGATACCGAGACCTGGCGCGTCGCCGAATACCCGGAGTACTTCGGTTACATTGAACAGGGCGAAGTACTGGCAGTAACCCAGGCGCAGACAGATGCTAAAACCGCAGAATTAAAGCAACCCTACCTGCTGGCCAATAACATTCAATCGTTAATGGATACGCCTATCAAAGTAGGCGGCGAAGTCCGGGGACTGTTGAGCGCGGAACAGTGTCACCGGCAACGGCGCTGGTCCATCGATGAGCGCAATTTTGCCCGCTCGGTCTCGAACATAGTGTCTCTTCTTTTGGAGATTTCCGTGAATCGACAGATTGAACATGATCTGCGCCGGGAACGGGATCGCGCCCAGAGCTACCTCGATACGGTCAATGTCATCATTGTCTCAATCGACAATAACGGCTACGTGAAACTGGTCAACAACCGGGCCTGCGAACTGATGGGGTTTACCCAGGAAGAGTTCATCGGTAAGCACTGGGTCAACACCTTCGTCCCGGAGGAAGACCGACCGGGTTTAAACAAGGCAGTCATGCGCTCAGTAGCGGGATCGACCGAAGGCGGCCTGCAGGCCAGTCACGAGAATCCCGTTCTGACCAAAACCGGCGATAAACTGTTAATCCGCTGGAACAATGCCTGGCAAACCGACGGCGAAGGCAATGTTATCGGTATTCTGGGGGCTGGCGAAGACATCACTGAACTGACTCGTCAGCGCGAAGAAAAAGAACGGCTTCAGGAAGAGATGCAGCACGTCCAGAAGATTCGCTCGATCGTGCAATTGACCGGCGGTATTGCCCACGACTTCAACAACATGCTGACCAGCATTATGGGCTATGCCGATCTCGCGCAGATCTCCATCAAGCGCAATGCCGAGGTGGACTCTGACCGCTATCTGGGCGCAATTCGGGCGACCTCAAAAAAAGCAGGCAAGCTGGTCTCGCAATTGCTGGACTACAGCCGCGAAAATGTCCTGGTCAAGGAGCCTTTCGACCTCAATGAGTTGATCACGGACTCGCGACGCATGCTCGAGGCTCTGGTCTCGAGTTCGATCCAGCTGGTAACCGAACTGGATGACGACATCCCCACCATCAGTGCCAATCGCTCTCAACTGCAACAGGCATTGGTAAACTTGTGCCAGAACTCCAGGGAAGCCTTACGCACCAACGACGCGACGATCTGGTTGCGCACTCGAAATCGCAAGGTTCTCAATGCCACCTGCAGCTCCTGTTTTCAAAAGACCAGCGGCCGCTTTGTGTGCCTGGAGGTAGCGGATAATGGTAGCGGCATAGACGGCACACTGCTGGACACACTATTCGACCCCTTTACCACCACCAAGGAGGTTGGCGAGGGTACCGGCCTGGGACTGTCTGCGGTTCACGGTATTGTGCACATGCATGGCGGGCATATCCTGGTGCACAGCGAGCCGGGCAAGCAAACACGTGTCAGTATATTACTGCCTGCCAATGAAGACCGGCCGTCAGCCGAAGATGTCGCGCCCGTGCTTCAGCCTGAGACGCCGCCAGCGCCTGCCAATGGGCGGCCCCGGGTATTGCTGGTCGACGATGATGAGTCAGTAACGCGGTTACTGGCAAATTATCTGCAACGCAACGGTATCGAATCTGAAGTGATGAACAACAGCAACAGCGCCTGGGATTTGTTCGCCAGACAAAGCGAGGCGTTTGATCTTGTCATCACTGACCAGACCATGCCGAATCTTACCGGCCTTGAACTGGCGCAGAAGATACGCACAGTCCGGCCTGATGTTCCGGTGGTATTGTGTTCCGGTTACCAGGAAATGGTTGATGAGAAAGAAGCAACGGCCATGGGAGTTACGCGGTTTTTGAATAAACCGGTGAAGCTGGAAAACCTGATCAGCGTCATTTCCGAACTGACCAAAGAGTGAGCGAATACGGGTCCGGGCTCAGGCGTCCAGTTCTTCCCTGACCACCTGGGAAAACTCATCAATGGTAAACGGTTTGCGCAACAGACGGATATCCCCCTGGGTAACACCGCGTTTAACCACTTCATCGTTGTTGTAGCCGGACAGGAAAAGCACCTTGATGTCCGGATGGCGCTCCCGGGTCAGCTCAGCCAATTCGCCGCCGCTCATGCCTGGCATTACCACATCCGTCACCATCAACCCGATCTCGGCATCATGCTCGGAAAGAATCTCTAAAGCATCCTGCCCATTGCAGGCAGCATGAATCTTGTAACCCAGCATCGACAGGCCGGTGGTCATCAATTCACGGACACCCTCGTCGTCTTCCACTAGCAGAATGGTTTCTGAGCCCGTGGCCACGTTGCGGGCTTCAAATTTTTCGCTGACCTTGATTTCTTCTTCCGCCAGCCCCGGGAAAAACAGCTCAAAAATGGTGCCGCTATTGGGCGTACTGTTGACCCGAACCGCGCCGCCCGATTGTTTGACAATACCGTACACCGTAGCCAGTCCCAGGCCGGTGCCCTGCGACTGATCCTTGGTAGTAAAAAAAGGCTCAAAAATATGCCCAAGAATCTCCGGCTCGATGCCACAGCCGTTATCCCTGACGCGCAGCACTACGTAATGGCCAGGCTTCAGGTTCTGCCCTTCGGCACGCAGGTCGCTATCCGTTGTCAGCACAGCGTTTTCGGCTTCGATTAACAGCGTCCCACCAAGGTTCATGGCATCGCGGGCATTTACTGCCAGATTGACGATGACCTGCTCCAACTGGTTGGGATCCACATTGATCGGCCACAGTTCTTCATGGGTGCTGGTAGTAAGAATCACATCCTCGCCCAGCAGACGCTCCAGCATCTGCCCGAGATCCTTGATCAGTGCTCGCAGGTCTACGCGCACCGGCTCCAGCACTTGTTTGCGGCTGAATGCCAACAATTGCCGGGTAAGTCCACTGGCTCGCTGGCCGGCAGCGCGTATCTCGCTGATCAACTGAGGGGCTTCGCCGCCGCCGGCTGCACCCTGGTCTATCAGGTCAGCATAGCCATTGATCACCGTGAGCAGGTTATTGAAATCGTGAGCCACGCCGGCAGCAAGGCGCCCCACTGCTTCCATCTTCTGCGACTGCAGGTAGTTGGCCTGTAGCTCTGACTTCTCCGCCTCGCTCACCTGCAGGGAAGTCTGCATTTCCTTGAGTTCGGTGATGTCACGGCCTTCCGGGATCAGCAAGGCAATAGTACCGCTGGCATCCTTTACCGGTTTCAGTGAAAAATCCACATAGTGCTGTCGACCCTCGGCATCGGGATGGGTGACTTCCATTCGTATCACCTCACCACGAGCTGCACGCTGTACTGCTGCACGCAATTTTTCCTGCAGTTCTACGGAATGAGACCACCACGGTGTATCCCAGAACCGTTTTCCAATGATGTCATCGGGAGAGGCATCAATAAAATCCAGCGCGGTCTGGTTAGTCTCAAGCACAACACCATCGGTATCCAGCAAGCCTATAAACTGAAACGACTGATTGAATATGGCATGGAATTTTTCCTCGCTTTGGCGAAGCAGATCCTCGGTGCGCTTGCGATCGGTAATATCCATGATCGAGGTCAGCACATAGGATTTGCCGTCGATGGTGAATGGTGACGCTGAAATAAGACCGGCACGGATTTCGCCGTTGGCATGGCGATATTCGAAATCCCTGCTGCTCACCTTGCCGTGCTTGCGAAAATCCTCATAAAGTTCGAGAAAATCAAATTCCGCCTGCCAGAATGCAGACTTGGCGTGATCGGTAGAAAGTACCTGTTCACGGGTGTAGCCAGTCATGGATTCGAACGACTTGTTCACGTCCAGGGTCACGCCGGGATCATCGAGTGAGACAATACTCATTGCTGCCGGACTGTTGTTGAATACGGCGGAAACACGCTCCTCGGAGTGGCGCATCTGCTCACCAATCTGTAACTGCTCGGTGAGATCCTGGAAAGTAAGCACAGCGCCAAGGCGCTGGCGGACTCTGGACGCACTGTCGACCACAGGCGCCACAGTCAATCGCAGCGGTACATCACGACCCAGCCGGCTGTGCAGGGTACCGCGCAAGCCAACTGCCGAATCAGAATGCAGAAATGGCAGCAACTCATCGCCAGGAGCCGGCGCACCGTCCTGTGAGAAACTGAAGACCTCCCGCAGCGGCCGACCGAGGACATCGCTGGCACTCCAGCCAGTTAATTTCTCGGCCATGGGGTTGAAAAAACTGACCGTACTGTCAATGTCGACGGTAATTACCCCTTCATCCAGACTATCCAGGGTCGCCTTGAAGCGTTTTTCTGAATCGCTCAGACGCTGTTCCAGTTCCTGACGTCGGGACGCCGTCTCGATGGTGGATACCAGGTCGGCTTCATTAAAGGGTTTCAGCAGATAGCCGAACGGATCGCCGCTCTTGGCCTGCTGTACTGTTTCCCAATCGGAATGAGCGGTCAGGTAAATCAACGGGACCCGGAATCGGGACTGGATGATTTCTGCGGCCTGGACCCCGCTCATGTCGCCCTTGAGACGAATGTCCATGAGAATCAACTCCGGTAGTTCTGCCTCGACAGAGTCGATTGCGCCCTGACCGGTATCCACCACATCAAGCACTACCGCGCCAAGACGCTGCAATCGCTCTCGGATCTCCTCCGCGATCAGGGCCTCATCTTCGACAATGAGCACCTTGAGGTTGGTCAGCGATTTGGGACTAGACTTGATCATTAGCAGAAAAACTCAGTGTCGCGATGGTACCGGGGTTACCGGGCAAGAATTCCAGCTTGCCATCCACCTGCCGGGTCAGGCTGTCTACCAGGCGCATGCCGAACGTGCCGCCGGTGACAGGCGCGACAGACCGATCCGGGGGCATGCCTACTCCGTTGTCCCGCACCGTGAGCTGGAATTTTCCCTGACTGGCGGACTGGATGGCAATACTCAATTTCCCCGGCGTACCGCGCGGAAAGGCATGCTTAAGGCAGTTTGACACCAGCTCGTTCAGAATCAGCGCGCAGGGAATAGCCTGATGGAGGCCAACTCTCACCTGCTCAATATTGATATCCAGCTGTACCGGCTCTGACCCGACGCTGTAAGTGGTTAGCAATTCATTGCACAGCTCGCGGGTATACTCTGCAAAGTCCACCGCGGCAAAATTGCCGGAGTGGTAGAGCCGCTCATGGACCAGCGCCATCGACCGAACCCGGTCCTGGCAATTCTGCAGCATCTCCACCACCTGCGGATCATCCACGTAAGTGGATTGCAGATAAAAGGTGCTGGCGATGACCGCCAGATTGTTTTTCACCCGGTGGTGCACTTCCTTGAGCAGGGTTTCTTTTTCTTCCAGTGAGGTACGCAGCTTCGCTTCCACGCGTTTACGATCGGTAATATCGCGAATCGCGCTGGATACCAGCAGTCCGTCTTCAGTGTGCAGCGGGCTGAGGCTGATTTCGATTGGAAATTGCTCGCCATTCTTGCGCTGACCGTAGAGTTCAAGCCCCTGGCCCATACCGCGAAAACGTGGTTGCTGAAAATAACCGGCTCGATGCTCGGTATGGCGCTGCCGATAGCGGTCCGGAATCAGCATCTCCACCGCTCGACCCAGCAGCTCGGTCCGCGGGTAGCCGAAAACCTGCTCGGTCCGGGAATTGACCAGCTGGATCATGCCCTGCTCATCGACAATAACCATCGCGTCCGGTGCCGACTCCAGCAGTCCACGAAATTTCTCGTCCGCCTTTTCGCGCGCGGTCATGTCGCGCACGACGGCAAGGGCAACCCGCCCCTTGCTGGTGTCGAGGGAACTGAGCATGATGCTCACCGGCACCTCGACCCCGTCTTTGCGCAGCGCGTAAAGAGCCACGTCTTCGCCCATTGGCCGCGCTCGCGGGGAATCCATAAAGCCTTTTCGATACAGGGCGTGGCGGTGCACAAAACGGCCAGGAATGAGGCTTTCCACACTCAACCCAACCAGTTCTGCATACGGGTAGCCAAACAGTTCCTCGCATTGTCGATTGGCGCGGACAATACGGCCGTCGGCATCCACCAACAGTTGCGCATCAGGTGCAACTTCAAAAGCCTGTGCCAGCAGCGCAGTCTCCGGCCAGTCGCCAGAGGAGTCCTGTCCCCGTTTATCGTCGTCCATTGCCTGTCCCGGCCGTTTTGTTTGACGCTACAGCACTGCGTGGCAGTGACTTACAAAATTCGTTAGAAGTGCCAGCATAGGTACTGGCAATCAGCTTGTCCAGAGTAATCACGGCTCCGGACGGCGCCAAAAAGAGCTCGGCCGAACCCGCCTATTTCGCAGGAAAAGCCCTTTAAATCAATGAATTATAGCGAGCGAAAGATGACGTTCTGATTACAGAGTGAGTACCAGGCGATCCACCAGGTTCTTGATGGCAGTCTGGCCGTTCTGGTCCACGAACGTGAATTCCATACTGCT
Source organism: uncultured Pseudohongiella sp. (assembly GCA_965212375.1). Lineage (GTDB taxonomy): Bacteria > Pseudomonadota > Gammaproteobacteria > Pseudomonadales > Pseudohongiellaceae > UBA9145. Next base: position 2,380,598 of record OZ243108.1, read on the forward strand.
CTGAAAGGTGGAGCCTTGCTTCTCGGACTTGATGATGCGGGCGAAGATATCCGTGGTCTCATCACTGAACACTTCCAGGGATATCTTCATTTTGATCTCGGACAGGGGGGCCAAACGTGCATCGCTTTCGATCAGCATACCGCCGTAGCTGATGTCGATAACCTGGCCTTTGAGTTTATCAGGAAGGATTATTTTACCCGCCAGGCACTGGAAGGTTACCGGCATTTGCACGGCCACACGGGGGCTCTTACGACCCTCCCTGCGCGGCACGCTCATGTCCCGCGGTCGGGTTGTGGAATACACCTCAAACAGTTTTACCGGCTCGCGGGCTCCCTTGACCTCAACGCTGTTCGGTGGGCTGACCTCGATGTAGTCCTTGGCCACCTCCAGGGTATGCTCGCTGATCAGGATCTGACCACGCAGGCAGTGTGCTTCAATACGCGAAGCCAGGTTTACTTCTTCACCAATAATGGTGTTCTCGCTGTAGTGCTCCGAGCCCAGTGAACCGACGACCACTTCACCATGATTAATGCCAATACCCATGTAAATAGCTGGCATACGCAGCGCCTGGTTTTCCTCGTTAAAGCTGCCCATGGCGAGCTGCATTTCCACGGCGCAGGCGATCGCGCGCTCAACGTCGTTTTCAGCATGATCCGGCAAACCGAAGGTTACGAGTATCGAATCGCCCATCAGCTTGTCGATGGTGCCGCCATAGTTGACGATGATGTTGCCCATAGCGGAGAAGTAGCGATTCAGCATATCCACCACATCATTAGGCGGATAGGCCTCGGCGATTTCGGAAAAACCGCGAATGTCCGACAACAGAATAACAACTTCCTTGGTCTGGACACCCTGGTGACCATAGCCGGCACCATCGAGCATTTCCACCACGTCATCGCGCAGATTAACCTGGGCAGGCTCCGGCATCTCGCCCGCATTGTGCTTTTTAATCAGTTCCAGGAGTTGTTCAGCGAGTTGCGCGGACTTTTTCTTTATTTGCACCATCTGAACCTGGAAGCCGACTACTTGAGCGGAGAATTGATTGGACAAACACACCAAACCCGCTGATTAACCCAGAGGGACATACAATTATTATATACATCGCCCACCGTGGGGCAAAGCTGTTTCCGGGTGATACCGGTCCCGGCACCGCTGAATGTGAAGCAAGTCGCGCCCGGCCTCGAATCGATGTTTCTGCTAGTCAACACGCAGGTTAGCATCTGCCGGTTTTACTGAACTGCCGCCAGGCAATTCACCGTCAGTCAGGTCGCCGCTGGCGAGACACACCCGGTTGCGCCCCTGCTCCTTCGCCTGATACAGCGCCTCGTCGGCACGCTTCAGGGTTTCCTGCCAGTGACCGTCGGAGCCCATGGCGACACCGATGCTGATGGTGAGTTTCTGGCAGGGGTTTTTAACATGTTCATAAGCCATCGCCTCCAGGGCTTCGCGCAATCGTTCAGCCGCGATGTAGGCTTCCTTGAGGTGAGAGATGGGCATGAAATAGAGAAATTCTTCGCCACCGTAGCGAAACACCTTGTCCGAGGTTCGGGCTTTGTTCTTGAGCACTGCGGCGACCTGCTTCAATGCCTCATCGCCCGCCAGGTGGCCGTAGTAGTCGTTATACGCCTTGAAGTAGTCAATATCGATGAGGGCGACGGTATAGCACTCACCGTAGCGCTGGGCGCGCGCCTCGGCCTGCTTCAAGTCACGCTCCATGGCGCGACGGTTGGGCATTTCGGTCAGGCAGTCTTCCATGGACAGCCAGTGCAATTCCTCGGAGACTTCTTCCAGCTTGCTGTGCTCTTCCACCAGGTTTGAGTAGGCTTGCACCATGTCACGTAGCGTAATCAACCCGGCCAGTTTACCGGTCGGGCTCACTACCGGCAGGTGGCGCAAATTCTGGGATTTATAGGTAAAAATCGCCTCGCTAAGTTCCATGTCAGTGCTGAAGGTTATCGGTTTCGGGGTCATAACCTCTCGAGCCGTGATGCTGTCCGGCAAGCCGTATTCGGAATACTTGAAAAAAAGCCTTACCAGATCCTGCTCGGTAATAATACCGACCGGGATGCCACCTTCGCAGATCACCATGCATGAGCTTGCACTGGTTGCCAGGGAGCCGATAACGTCTACCAGCATATCGTCTGGTGCGCCAGCTACTGCCCTGGACATGATTTGTTCGAGTTTCAACTTGCTCTGCTCCCTGATCTGCTGCGATGCTCAGAATTTTCCTGTTTCCGATAGCGCCAGCTCCCACACTATGAGGCTTTGGCTGACTGCGATCTCAAGGCGATTCGCCCCTCGGTTATTCCTGATTGTGCGGCCCCGTCCAGCTGTCCATGAATACCATCAGGTCGCTATTGCTCATCGGCCGCGCACAGTAGAACCCCTGTACGAAATCCACACCCAGGTTTTCTACCAGATCCCAGTCCTGTCGCGTCTCGACGCCTTCGGCAACCACCACCATTTCCAGCTTGCGCGCCAGAGAAATGCTGGCTTCCAGAATCGCCAGCGCACTCTCATTGGTGGCAGCGCCAGTTACAAAAGCGCGGTCTACCTTCAGTTCGGTGAATGGGATATTTTTGAGTTGGGCCAGCGATGAATTACCGGTACCGAAGTCATCAATGGACAGACCAAAGCGATTCAGGCGCATGCCAATTATTGACTCCAGGCAATTGACGGCAATTGACATGGCCTGGGTTTCAGTAATTTCCAGAAGCAGTCGATCCGGATCAATATTGAAATCCTTGACCGTATTGATAAGAAAGTCGCAAAACTCCTGTCTGGAGAAAGAATTAACCGAGAAATTAATGGCGGCTCGCAAATCCACGTTCTGCCGCTGCCAGTCGGCCGCCTGCTGAACTGCTTTGCGGTAAATCGTATTGGTCAGGTCATCAATCAGTGCCTTTTCTTCCGCCAGGGGAATAAACGCCCCCGGGCCAAGAACGCCACGATCCTTGTTCCACCAGCGTGCCAGGGTTTCGACGCCAACAATCTTGCCGCTGGCCACCTCAATCTTGGGCTGGAATACCAGCAGCACCTCGTCATTGGCGGAGCCCTCAATACCATCACGAAGTTGCGCCTCGGTGATCGGTTCCTGCGGAGTAAAACTGCGCTTGTTGTCACCACTGGGCTGCATTCGCCCCATGGTTTCACGCAGTTCATCGGGATTGATTGGCTTGGCCATGGCACCCAGGATATTGGCGTCATGGGTTTTGGCAACGCCGTAGGCGGTTTCCAGCATGCGCTTGTTTTCACCGCTCAATAAAATAATGCCGCCGTCAAAACCGGTTTTCGAGGCATGACGAATAAACTCTACGCCATTCATTTCCGGCATGTTGAGATCACAGATCACAACATCAAAATGCAGGTTTTCTTTGGTGAGACAATCCAGACCCGTGGTGCCGTCGTTGGCAACCGAGACTGCCTCGAAGCCGAGATTATTGAGCACCTCAACTGCCAACTGCGAGTAGAAAGGATCGTCATCGATCAGCAGAATCGACATGTCGTTGATAGCTTGGTTCATGATTGGAAATCCCAGAGTGTGGATATGACCGTCCGGTTCATGTTGAGCATTTGCCCCTGGCGTCTGACCAACTTGTTAATGAGGTACCAGGCGCCTTGTGTGTTCCAGTGACCATCGAGCCTGTTACAGCTCGGGTCTACGCGACCGCCGCTTGGGAGACGGGCTATGGTATAGATACGACTTTTTTCTGAATTCCTTAACTTGTTTCGAGCTGGAGCATCGCTGCCGAAAAATCCAGTGTTGGCATTCCGGAAAACCATACCTACCAACCTTGATCACAGGCCGCCTGAGAAGCCTCTTTACGGCCCTGGCGATGCAGCCTAAAAAAGCCTGGCCCAGGCCAGCGCAAAAACTGCCAGCCAGACCATGCCCTTGATAAAAAAGAACAGAAATGAAGCTGCCAGGAACCTGGTAAAGAGCGTTTGGGAAGCAGTAGCGACCGGTTCGGGACGAAGCTTGTTAATTAACCACATTGTCAGGCCCTTACGCTGGCTTCGCTGAACGCATTCGCCAGCCTTGCACCAATATCCTTGAGAGGAAGAATCTCGGCGGCAGCACCCAACTCCACTGCCGATCCCGGCATACCCCATACCACACTGCTGGCCTCATCCTGGGCAATAGTATTGGCGCCAGCATCGCGCATGATCTTGAGACCCCTGGCACCGTCCTTGCCCATCCCGGTAAGAATCACACCCAGGGCGTTCTGGCCGGCACACTCGGCCACCGAATTAAATAACACATCGACACTCGGGCGGTGACGATTCACCGGGTCGGCATCACTCAACTTGCAGCGCCATCGGGCACCGTCCTTGCGTATCAGCAGATGCATGTTGCCAGGAGCGATGTAAGCATGTCCGGGCAGGACTATGTCGCCATCCCGTGCTTCGGTTACCGTGATTGCACAGCTGTTATTGACGCGATCCGCGAAAGCCTTGGAGAAGTATTCCGGGATATGCTGGGTAATTACCACCCCGGGAGTCGACAGCGGAAGCTGCTCCAGTACTTCACGAATCGCCTCGGTGCCACCGGTAGATGCGCCGATTGCTATTATTTTATCGGTGGTACTGAAGTGTCGCGCCTGGTTGGCACTGGCACTGACTTTGGCAGGTGCGCTGCCGTTCACTGCCTTGACCGCCTCACGGCCAGTCTGGCGATTGCCCTCATAGCGGCGCACCCTTACCCCGGCAGCGGCCTTCACCTTGGCAATGATCTCCTCGCCGTAGGCCTCCAGGGTGTTGGATACATCAATCTTGGGTTTGGAGACGAAATCCACGGCACCGGCGCTCAGGGCATCCAGTGTCACCTCTGCGCCTTTTTCGGTTAGCGTCGAGACCATGACTACCGGCAGGGGGTTGAGTCGCATCAGGTTACGCAGGAAAGTAATGCCGTCCATCTTTGGCATTTCAATATCCAGTGTAATCACGTCAGGATGCAATCGCTTGATCTTGTCTCGCGCCGCGTGCGCATCGACCGCGGTGCCGATCACTTCCAGCTCCGGATCGGATGACAGAACGTCGGTCATTATTTTTCGTACCAGGGCTGAATCATCCACCACCAGTACTTTTGTTTTTTCAGTATTCATGCCCTTGGCTCCCGTTACGGAATCGCTTCGTCAGAACAGTTCAATTTCGCCAGCAATTGGCTCGGTACGCAGCGTCGCAGCGTACTGCTTCTCGCGCAGTTCGATAGTGTCGTTGTGTAATGATTTCAGGCGTTTAACCATCGCCGTGCCATTATGGGGAAAGAATTTAACCTTGCGCGGATAAATCAGCCCCAGGTCTGATGACTCAAGGTGCAGTCCTTCTGCGTAAATAAAGTTCTTGGCGAACTGAATATTCTTGCGACCCACATCCGACATATTCTTGATAATCTGTCCCCCACCAAACAGCTTCACCACCAGGCGGTCTTTTTTGCAGCCGCACTTCATCAGTTCGTTAATCAGACTCTCCATTGCGAAAATCCCGTAGCGCGCCGATTCATCGGCACTAGCGCCACCTTTATCCGGCAGCATGAAATGGTTCATGCCGCCAATCCTGAGCTGCGGGTCATACACGCAAGCCGAAACGCAGGACCCTAGCACCGTGGTAATCATTTCCTGGTTCTGCGAGATATAGAATTCACCCGGAAGCAACTTGGCCGCCACGCACTTGTTGTCTCGATCAATATAGCGATTGATATGGGAAAACAAGCTTGGGCAAGTCTTGATGGTCATTTCCATATATTGATGTCACAACCTCTCATAGGTGGTCTTGCCCACCAGGCGATAACCTAGCGATTGCGGATCCTGGATAACCTCGGAGTGACCGAGGAACAAGATGCTGCCAGGCTCTTGCAGCTTTGCGTAGCGGGCAACCAGCCTCGCCTGGGTCGGTTTGTCAAAATAGATAAATACATTACGGCACATGATGACGTCGAACTTACCTTTCATTGGCCATGACTCGTGCACCAGATTCAACTGATTGAAAGTAATCAGACTGCGAATATCGCCATTTGCTCGAAGCATTGGCTTTGACATATGGGTTGTGACTTCGCAATGCACTGGCTGAAAATATTTTTCAGTGATATTGGCAGGCGTCTTCTCAAAGCCCTCAACCGGATATTCACCTTGCCGCGCGGTGCGCAGGCAGTTGCGATCCAGGTCGGTCGCAAGAATACGCGCATCCCAGCGCTCCAGGGCTGGTATCGCTTCACGCAGTACGATAGCCAGACAATAGGGCTCCTGACCGGTAGAGCATCCGGATGACCAGATGCGCAGGCGCCTGGACGGTTCGTTGCGCTGCAGAATACCCGGCAACGCTTCATTGCGAAGATAGTCGAAATGATGATTTTCCCGAAAAAACGACGTGAGATTGGTGGTGATCGCGTTACAGAAATTGGACATTTCCTCAGCGCCTTCGGTTTTTACGAACTTGACGTAGGCGCCAAAGCTACCCAGGCCCAGAGCCCGTACCCGGGGCGAGAAGCGACGCTTAACCAGCTCTCGTTTCGAATCTCCGAGACAAATGCCGGTTGTTTCGAGCACCAGCTTTTTGATCGAAGAAAACTCAGCGTCGCTGAGATGCAGCGAACTAATCGCGTTCATGAATGCAGTTCCTGATAGTCAGGGAATCTCTGTTCAGGAAGGACAGATTGATGGCCGTCTTCAGGCACCACAATGGCGGTTGCCTATCGGGCAGAGATATTCCGAGGTTAAAAAAGTTCAATCATGTCACTGGCATCAACCTTCCTCGACTCCGGGAATATTTTTTCCAGAACTTCGAATTCAGATCGAATTGAGAAGATGCCGCTAATGTCGTTGAATAGCTCTTCAGAGCTTTTCGGGTCGCTAAGAAATCCTTCACGCTCAGACTCGAGCTTGATAAGCCGAACAATCTCCTTGATGTGCTGGATGCGCTGCGATAATTCATCAAAGCACTGCATGCGCACCAGGATTTCATTCACTTTTTCCTGAACGTCGGTACATAACACCCGCGCTTCTGTATCAAGGTCGGTGCACTGCTCGATCCTGCCGTGCAGCTCTGCGCTTTCATTCACTGCGGTGGTGGTACAATCGACAATACGCGTGATAGATACATCCGCATCCTCGATAATCGCCAGCAGTTGCTGTTCGCATAACTGAAACAGCTTCTCGCTCATTTTCTGGTTAGCTTGGTCAGACATGACACATTCTTTCAGATTGGCTCGGCTCAGGCGTCGAGCTGGCCTTCCACGCCCAGCTCCGCCGCGATTTGATAGATCTGCACCGAATCATTGATCCATTCCACCTGGCAGTCCTTGCCACGCATATAGAGCAGGAACTGAACAATAAGCTGAATACCCGCAGCATCAATCAGCGCAACCTTGCCAGCGTCAAGCGTAAACTTGCTATAGCCTTGCTTGGCGAATTCCAGCAGTTCCTCATAGGCCGTTTCTATCTGGGCTATCTCCATGACCCGGGGCAATTCGTAGGTCGCTTCCAAAGTCTCGGTTTGCTGTTCACTGGTCATGCTGAATCTCTCTGTTCAAATAACACTGATGACTAACAATTCAATTGCTCAGATCCATTCGGGAAGCGTCCTAGAACACTTCCCACTCGTCACCCTCGTCCTCAAAACTGGAAGCGGGTTCGGCGGGCTTTGCTGGTGCCGGCCTGGACGCCGCTGCCGATTTGTCTGACGAGGCTGCAGACCTGGACTGGCGCATCGGTTGCACCGATGTAGACCTTGCTCCTGGTGCCGCTTTTGCAGCCGGTTTCACCCCGGCCGCTGCAGGTGTTGCATAAGGCGCCGGAGAAGAAAGCAGCCTGCTTCTGTCAGTTCCGGTATTGAAGAAGGAAATCAGTTGCTCCAGATTATTAGCCTGTGAACTCATGGACTCACTGGCTGCCGCGGCTTCTTCAACCAGCGCGGCATTCTGCTGGGTCATGGAATCCATCTCGCCGATTGCTCGGCTGATTTCGCTTAGCCCGGTGGACTGCTCGTCACTGGCGGTGGCGATCTCTGCAACAATGTCATTCACTTTCTTGACCGCGGTCACGATTTCTTCCAGGGTCTCACCGGAACGATTGACCAGCTCCGATCCCTCGCTGACTTTCACACCGCTGTCTTTGATAAGGTCCTTGATTTCCTTGGCGGCCTTGGCACTGCGGCCGGCAAGACTGCGCACCTCATCGGCGACCACCGCGAAACCGCGACCCTGGTCTCCGGCGCGCGCCGCTTCCACAGCGGCATTCAAGGCCAGGAGGTTGGTCTGAAAGGCAATCTCGTCAATCACACCAATAATGTCATTGATCTTCTTGCTGGACTCGCTAATGGCCTGCATTGCTTCTACGGCCTGCCCGACTACCGTACCACCGTTTTCGGCAGTCTCCCGGGCGCCGCGCGCCAGGGTATTGGCCTGAATGGAATTCTCGGCATTCTGCTGCACGGTGGCGGTAATCTCTTCCATCGCCGACGAAGTTTCTTCCAGGCTGGCAGCCTGCTGCTCGGTGCGCTTGGACAGGTCATTGTTGCCGTTGGTAATCTCAACGGAGGCCTGCTGCACGCTACCGCTGGCCGCTGCAATATCATCTACCACACTGACCAGCTTCTCGATGGTGGTGTTGACGTTGGACTGCAATTCGCCGAACTGGCCTTTGTGGTCGCCGGTCATTTTTTCGGTTAACTGACCCTGGGCCAGTTTGCCCATGGTGCTGTTTACATCAATCATGACGCTACTGAAGGAATCCAGCAGGCCGTTGATGTTGACCGCCGCATTCCTGATCCAGTCGCTGAAATCGTTACGGATGTTGATACGTGACTCGAGATCACCGTCGATCGCCTTGGTAATTACCGCATTGACCGATTCCTCGAACAGCATTTCCTGTTTCAGGTTTATCCATTCAAGCACAGTGCCCACTCGCTGGCCGGCATCATTCCTGACCGGGTTAATGATCAGGGAGAAGCTCAGTCCGGCCACACTGATCGTGGAGCGCATGGTTGATTGAAGATCACCAATCATGCGCTGTTGATGTGACGGATTTCGATGGAAAACGTCAATAGATGAACCTATCACCTTGTCCACATCAAAGTGTGGAAGATCACTACGAAGTTTTTCCTCATACTCGCGAAACATCTCCATAACGGCCTTATTACAGTACACAATTGTGTTCTCAGCATCGGTGATCATCACGTTGGTAGTAGTACTGTCCAGGGCGGACTTGATACGCGCCATCTCGGCATGCATCACCTTCTCTTTCGCGTCGGCATCAGCTTCGGCTTTCTCACGTGCTTTTTCGGCGGTGACATCGGACCATTCCACAACGGTACCAATGCGCTTGCGCTGCTCATCGAACATTGGACTAACGACTGCGCCAAGCACCCGCTTGCCGATGACAATTTCCGTGCTGGCCGTTGAATCCATGGCCGCCAGCATTTGCTGCTGGTGTTCCGGACGCTTGTGGAACACATCGATGTTCTGGCCAATCAGATTTTGCGCATCGAAGTGCGGCAACATCTCCTTGATATCCTGCTGTGCTTTCTGCATAAGCTTCATGCACGATGGATTCATTTTGACGATAGTATTGTTCTCGTCTGCGATCATCACGCATGATGAAGAAGCATGCAGGGCTGCATGGTCGCGGGCATTTTCAGCGGCGCGAGTAGCGACTACCTCAGCTGTGTCTTTCTTTGCCAAATCTCGGGTGAAATCTTTGAAAATACCCACTTACATTCTCCTTAAGGAAATTTCTGAAAACCCATGGTTGGTGTAGTCTTCCCTAGGCAGCCATTGAGTCCTGTTGTTTTTTAACGGATTCCGGTGAACCCAGATCACGCCAGTCCACCATGCGATTGATGTCGAGAATAATGACCATCTTCTCTTCAATCAGGCCCAGACTGCGGACAAATTCCTGCTTGATCGCTGAACCGAAATCAGGCGACTCGCGCATGTCGTCGTTCTTGATGTCGTGCACATCGGCCACCGCATCAACCACCAGGCCAACGGTCTTCTCACTATTACCTTGCTCGACGCGGACCACGATCACCACGGTATTGGCACTGTATTCAACCGGCTCCAGCCCAAAGCGACGGCGCAGGTCAACGATGGGCACCACTTCACCGCGCAGGTTGATTATGCCCATCACGTAGTTTGGTGAATTTGGAATTGGCGTGGTTTTCTCCCAGCCCTGGATACCTCGCACGCTGAGAATCGGCACGCCGTACTCTTCCTCGTCGAGGACAAAAGTCAGGTACTGCTGCAACTCTTCTTTCACTTTTTCTTCCTGTGCTCTCATTTCTTTGCTCATTGCTCATTCTCCTCGCCGCGCGGCTGGGGTATGCATAACTGCGCTAATGGGTAGTTCGATTTTCTTGACCTGCCAGCATCGGGCCGGCAAAAGTAGTCACGTCAACAATCAGGGACACGGTGCCGTCTCCCAGGATAGTGGCGCCCAGAATGCCGGGCATCTTGGTGTAATTGGTTTCCAGGCTCTTGATTACCACCTGGTGCTGGTCCAGCAAGGCATCCACCACCAGTCCAATGTAGTTGCGATCAATATCAACGATGACCAGTTCCTTGCCTGCATAGGAAGTCAGGGCCTCTTCACCGTTGATCCTGTACAGTGAACGCATATCGACGATGGGAATCACGTCGCCGCGCAGGCGATACAGGGGATTGCTTCCGGAGACCACGTTGATCTTGTTGGTATCCACCTGCACGGTTTCCACAATGGACAACAGCGGCACAACGAAGACCTGCTCGCCTACCTGCACCAGCTGGCCATCCAGCACGGCCAGGGTCAGCGGCAGGGTGATCTGAAAAGTGCTGCCCTTACCCGGGGTGGAAGAGACTTCCACGCGGCCGCCAATGTCCTCGATATTGGAGCGCACGACATCCATACCCACGCCACGACCGGATACATCGGTCACCACATCGGCGGTGGAGAAACCGGCCTGAAAAATCAGGTTATTGATCTGTTGTTCGTTGAGGCTGTCGCCCTCCTTCACCAGACCCCGTTCCAGGGCCTTGCTGTAAATCTTTTCGCTGTTCAGACCACCACCATCGTCCGCCACCCGAATGACCACGTTGCCGCCCTCATGAGAGGCGCTGAGATTAATGACACCGGTCTTGTTCTTGCCCGAGGCCAGGCGCACATCAGGCGCTTCGATACCATGATCCAGAGAGTTGCGAATCAGGTGCGACAGCGGATCGGCGATTTTCTCCAGCACCGTCTTGTCAAGCTCGGTGGTTTCACCAGAAATCTTCAGCTCCACCTCTTTACCCAACTTGGCGCTCAGGTCGTAAACCAGGCGCGGGAAACGATTGAAGGTGGTACTCACCGGCAGCATACGGATATTCATTACCGCTTCCTGCAGCTCACGGGTGGTGCGCTCCAGAATAGCCAGCCCCTGGTCCAGCTCCACACTGTTGGCTTCGCTGGTTTCACCCTTGCGATTGCCGCTGCTGAACTGGTTCAGCATGGACTGGTTGATTACCATCTCGCCAACCAGATTCAACAGCTTGTCTATTTTGTCGATTTCCACACGGATCGAGCCGGAGTCTTTCTTCACTGTGCGTGCGGCAGATGATTCGGTCGGCGCTTCAACCACTGGGGCGGTCGGTTCCGTGTTGCCGACAGCGACCTCCGCCGGCGGCTGCCCGGCGCTGTCCTCGCGTGCCGTAATTTCCACGTCACACTCGTTTTCCACCCAGTCGAATTCGGCAAGGATTTCTTCTTCGGTCACATCAGCCTTCAGCTCGATTGACCAGCTTAGATGCATCTCGGTGGGGTTAACCGTACTGAACTCCGGAAGATGATCGTAATCCGGCTGCAGCTTGAGATCGCCCAGCTCGGCCAGCGCGCGAAAAATATGCTGCGGCTGATTACCGGTTTGCAGATAGTTCTTCTTGGGCTTGAATTTGATGTCCCAGCAGGTCACCGAAGCCTGGTTGTCTACGGCATCGCTTTTCGCCTCGACAGCCTCGGTTTGCTCTTCCGCGGCAGGCTCATCACCCAGCCAGGTTTCCAGCTCGGCCTTGATCTCGGCGGTATGCTGCTCGTCATACTCTCCGCCGCCCATGCACTCGACCATGTCGCGCAGACAGTCCACAGACTCCAGGAACAGCTTCACCAGGGGCGGTGCAACAGAAAGTTCATCCGAGCGTACCCGGTCCAGCAGGGTTTCCATAACATGGGTGAAATCCGCGATATTGGCATAGCCAAAAGTCGCCGCGCCGCCCTTGATGGAATGGGCGCCGCGAAAAATGTCATTGATTGTTTCCTTGTTATTGTCGCCAGCTTTCAACGCCAATAATCCTGACTCAATAACATTCAGGCCATCGTGACATTCTGCTTCAAAGATCTGCCGAATCTCATCCATTCCGCTGCTTGTTGAACTTACCTCAGGCATGGTTCCCGCCTCGTGCTCTGTGCGTGGTTGTTGCTTTGTGTAGTGCTTGATTCAATGCTTAATTCAGTATTCTGGCGATGACGCCAATCAGTTTGTCTGGGTCGAACGGCTTGACCAGCCAGCCGGTGGCACCGGCCTGCTTGCCTTTCATCTTCATTTCCTGGGAAAACTCGGTGGTAAGAATCAGGATTGGCTTGAAGCTGTACTCTGGCAGAGCGCGCAGATTGCTTAGCAGTTCAAGACCATCCATAACCGGCATGTTGATGTCGGTAATCACGAGATCGTAGTTTGAAGATTGCGCGGTTTCGAGCCCGGCCTGACCATTGTCCGCACTCGTGACGCGATACCCTGCCTTCTGCAGCACGCTGGTCAGCAGCTCTCTGATCGAATGCGAATCATCGACTATAAGGACTTCGGACATTTTTACTGTCTCCACTAGTTGCCTGGTTACTGGTGCAGTGATACACCTGGCACCACACTCAGCTCCCGCGAACAATTACTTGAACCCGATCACACTGTGACGCCCTGGTGTGATTACGGACTTGTAAAACTAATTCTTTAGCAGATCATGCGCGCTTTATTGGCGGCAATCGATTGCCAGCACCGTTAGCCAGCGGCAAACCACCGCCGTTGCCGGCCTTGCCGATGACGTTCCAAATCCGGTCTGGCGCGCTGGCTGGAACTACTGACCGGCCCGGTTTACCTGGCCTGCTGACCGCCTTTGCCGATTCTACCGGCGCACTCGTCCAGTCCCTCGCCGGCTGCTTGCGCGGTGGTCGAACTGGACATTGCACAGCCTGTGCCAGTTTGTGAGAAAGGACTCACAGATGGCGGATCATGGGTCAGCCGGGATCGACAGACCTGGTGCGGACCCGAGTCGGGACAGGGCGAGAAATTGACATGTCGGGATACCGACAGCGACCCCGGGCAAAATGCCTGTCGATTTTTTGACAAAATCCTGGAGCTACTCTACAGTGCCCGTGATTCAGGGGCTCCAGGGGTTGTTTGATAGTTGGCTTGGTTATTGCTTCGAGGGGGGGGACAACGCCTCACATAACCCAGCGAACACACGGAGACCGTAATGCCAGCATCCCTAGACATGAAAATTCTGGTCGTCGATGACCACGAAAGCATGCGCAAAATTGAAAAGCAGATTCTCAATGACCTCGGCTACAAGAATGTCGACATGGCCGATGACGGAACCACTGCCCTGCCCATGCTGCAGAAAGGCAACTACGATTTTGTCATCTCGGACTGGAACATGCCCCAGATGGAAGGTATCGATTTGCTCAAGGCAATCCGCGCCGACGAACGTATCGGCAAGACCCCGGTCTTGCTGGTCACCGCCGAATCCAAGAAGGAAAAGATCATCGAAGCCGCCCAGGCCGGTGTTAATGACTACGTGGTCAAACCTTTCAACGCGGATATTCTTTCAGAAAAGATTTCCCGGATATTCCCTTAAGCTGTTGCCTCACCGCTGCCTGACTGCGCTGACGACAATAAACAGAGGACAGAGCCTTGAACAGTTCAAACGACCAAAACATGATCCCGCAAATCATCGAAAGCATTAAGCTGGACAGTTTCCGGGAAAAAACCGATCAACTGCTGGCTGACCTGGAAAGCAATGACATTGAACACGCCCTGAAGTGCATCAACGAGTTGAATGAACTCAACGGGCAGAATTTCTACAGCGTAATTGGCAAATTGACCCGTGGCCTACACGATGCGATCGCCGACCTCAGCATCCCCACCAGCAATGCTGAATCCGAAGATAACCGCACCCGCAGTGACCTCAACTACGTGATCAACCTGACCGAGGATGCGGCGCAAACGACGCTCAACAGCACTGAGCGAGTACGGGAGCAAACCGAGCAGGTCAACCAGAACAGCAGCGAACAGAGTGAACTGATCGACGCACATCTAGCCAAGAGCGATGTTGACCCGCAGACTCGCGCCTTGCTGGAGAAGCTGCGCGGCCTGTGCAACAGTAATGACGAAACCATTGCCGCCCTGAACCGGAATATCTCCGAGATCGTGATCGCCCAGAATTTTCAGGACCTGGCCAGTCAGTCACTGACCAAAGCCCTGCGTATTATCAAGCAAGTGGAAAACTCATTAATCTCCCTGACCCAGTACGCCAACCTGCTCACCAAGCTGTCCTCGTTTTCTGGCAAAACGGCGACCGACGTGAACGACGAGGAAAGCGAGCAGCTCAGGGACAACATTGGCAAGTTCAAGGATCTCAACAAACAGGAGCACCTGGGCCAGGATGAAGTAGACGACCTGCTCTCCAGCCTGGGCTTCTAGAGTAACCCCTGAACTTTTAGAGCAAGCAAAGATGCGGGATCAATAACATGGCAAATGCAGTACTACTGGTAACGGATGATGACACCATCGCCAGTAAGACCGCGACAGTGTTCGAATTCATCGATCACTCCGTCGTGCATGCCGCTGATACCGCGGAAACCGGGGAGTACCTGGCCGCCGACAAATATCTGGTCGCCCTGGTGCGACTGGAGGATGCTGACCGGCAGACATCCATCATCGACCTGATCAACAAGCAGGCACCGTCACTGCCAATCTTCCTGCTGCTGGCCAAGGACGGGGGCGAAAACTCAGGCAAGCTACCAAGAAAGGTGGCAGGCGCACTGAACTATCCGGTTCAGTACCGCGATGTACTCAGTATCATCCGGCAGGCCGAGCTGGATAACAAAAACCAGGGTGCGCGCAAGAAACTTTCCGTATCCCTGACCGGCAACAGCCCCCACATCAAGAACATCGAAGGACTGGTGCGACATGTCGCCATGACTGACGCCAACGTCCTGCTCTCGGGCGAGTCCGGTACCGGTAAGGAAGTGGTGGCCCGCTCCATTCACAATCTGTCGCTACGGGCTGACAAGCCGTTTGTGGCTGTCAACTGCGGCGCGATTCCACCGGAGCTGCTGGAGTCTGAACTGTTTGGCCACGAGAAAGGCTCTTTTACCGGCGCCATACACAGCCGCGCCGGACGCTTTGAACTGGCCGAGGGCGGCACCCTGTTCCTGGATGAAATCGGCGATATGCCCATGCCCATGCAGGTCAAGCTGCTGCGGGTAATCCAGGAGCGCACCTTCGAGCGAGTAGGCGGTACCAAGACCATCAGCAGCGATGTTCGGCTGGTCGCCGCAACGCATCAGGATCTGGAAAAGCGCATTGGTGAAGGCAAGTTTCGTCTGGATTTGTTTTACCGACTCAACGTATTCCCCATCGAACTGCCGCCGCTGCGCAACCGCCCGGAAGACATTCCGCTACTGATCAAGGAATTCGCCTACAAGATGGAACTGGAGCGCCGCAGCCCGATCGAATTCGACGATTCCGCCATTGGCGCACTGGTACAGAATCCGCTACCCGGCAACGTCCGCGAGCTGGAAAACCTGGTGGAACGCCTGGCCATTCTTTATCCCGGTGAGACCATTACCCGGGTCAAGCTACCGGCCCGCTATCGTGGCCAGGGCCAGGAAGATGATTCGCCGACGACGATGATGAACGGCAATGACGCAGCACCGGCAATGAATTCCACGCCCCTGGATACCCAGGACACCATTGATCTCAAACAGCACCTGGCGAACGTTGAACGGGCATTAATCAGTCGCGCCCTGGAAAAATCCAACTGGGTGGTCTCCCAGGCCGCCAAGTCGTTAAGCCTGCGTCGCACCACCCTAATCGAAAAAATTCGCAAGCTGGAAATCAAACAGCCAGAGCAGGAAAGCGAACGACCTCCTTTGTAGCCAGAAAGGCAGTTGTAGTTGGACAGACGATCAGCAAGACAGTTAGAAAAACAGGTTCTTTCCAGATTACCGTGAATGATCCATAAAATATTTTGAGTAGTGTGCCTGGCCCTGTAAGTCTTTCTGTAAACTACTGACCTCCAGCGCGACTGCGGGGAGACAGGGTGTCCGCCCCTCGACTCAGCACCCATCCTGGGTTTAAACCTAAGCCCCTTCTCTCCAGTAAAAGCTCTGAAAACCACAGCTGTCCCACAGATTTGCCAATGAGAATGCTCGATCAGCCCTGTTATGGGTGTTTCGAGTATTTCCTAATATTTTCAGTCATGAACCCTTGTTGTTCGGCGCCCGGTACCTACCAACGAAGCCAGTGAAAATGGAATCTTGCAGACAGCAAGGGCCGGCTGGCAGTTAGCTTGTGCCGCTGCAATTAAGGACCTACGCTGAACGGCGAAAAATGACCGTTTTTCAGGGCATTTTTCACAGTGAAGGTAACCCGGAGGGGCGTGGTCCGCAGCGGCACAAGCTAACTGCCAGGCGGACCGCTCGGAGCCACTTTTCAACGCGCGCCAAAAGGCATGAAACTGTGGGACAGCAGCGCCTGGACTACGGTTTTTTCGCCATTCAGCGCCGGCCTTCACTGGGGGATCGGGCACCCTGCCTCCCCACATTCGTTCGTGCAGTGACGGTCGGGACATCGAAGCCTGCTGCGCACCTTCCTTCCCATCGTCGATAGAAGGGAAATCACGCTAACAAACAACGTAACACCCATTAGCGCTCTGAGTGTCGGGCAAGAGGGGCTGTTACCAACAGTAAAGCGACAGCGCTGAATCGAGACAAACAGGCGCGCGCTTCCGCAGCTGTTCTTTCGCCACTGCGCAGGGCCAACTTCAACTTGGCTGATCCAGGGCCAGGCCGCACCGAAACCTTTTCCGACCCTTGCCAATCCTTGCCAGATCCCCGCTCCAGTTCCGGACGGAATCCCGTCACTGCCTGTAAAAAATCTGACGACGTTAATTTACCGTCGGTCGGTATATTGACAACCTAACTCCAACCCATTGTTTTTATTGATTTATTTTATTGGCACGCTGCTTGCTAAACAAGATACAGAGAATACCAAACCGGCAGTAACCGACAATCAACCGGAGTCAGCTATGAAAGCATCCACCACCAGTCAGTCCGATGTAGCACTGAACAAGCTTGAGCAGGCTTTTGACATGTTCAACCAGGTGTCTGCCGATCTGGGCTCCAGCTATCGTGTGCTGGAAGCGCGGGTCAGTGCCCTGCGCCAGGAACTGGCTGCGTCGAATTCGGCACGGGTCAAGGAGTTGACGGCCAAGGAGCAATTGGCAGCCAAGCTCTCGGCGCTGATGGATTCTCTGCCCGGCGGGGTGCTGTCTCTGGATGCCAACGGCCGTGTGAATGAAGAGAATCCGGCGGCGCGTGCCATTCTCGGCCAGTCCATCAAGGGCCGGCAGTGGCAGGAAGTCCTGAGCCAGGTGACTTCCGAGCAGGATTTCATGGCAGGCGAAGTGACTCTGGGCTGCGGACGCCGCATTTCCATCAGCAGCAACAATTTTGGCGACCAGGGTGATGCCATTATTCTGCTCACCGACATCACCGAAAATTATCGCCTGAACAACATGATCAGTCGCGAAAAACGTCTGACCGCGCTTGGCGAAATGTCCGCCCGGTTGGCGCACCAGGTACGCACGCCGCTGTCCTCAGCAATGCTGTATCTGTCGCACCTGAGCTCCGGCAAGAAACTCTCCGCGGTCCAGAATGAAGCGGTAACCAACAACATTCGCAATCGCCTGCGCCAGATCGAAAAACTGGTAGACGGCATGCTGTCCTATATTCGCGGCGACATCAGCGCCAGCCACAGCTTTACCGCCCACTCGCTACTACAGGAAGTAAACGACACCTGCAGCCCGAAGGTGCAGGCCGCCAATGGCTCCCTGCAGTTCGACTGTCCGGTTCAGGAACTGAGCCTGCGCGGCGACAAGGAAGCACTGGTGAATGCCCTGCTGAATTTGGTGGACAACTCGGTAGAAGCTTCCCAGGAAGCACCGCATATCACCATCGGTATATTCGAGGCCGACGGCAACATCAACATCAAGGTTGCCGACAATGGCCCCGGAATCAGCGACTACCATAAAGAAAGTATATTTGACCCCTTTTACTCGACTCGCGAAGGTGGTACGGGTCTGGGGCTGGCGGTAGTGATGTCAGCAGTCAAGGCGCATCGCGGTGAAATCGCCATTGAGAACCTCAAGACCGGTGGCACAGTGTTCACGATCTCCATTCCGCACTGGCCACAAACCGGGTCCGAAGACCTCGGTATCTGGGCCAGTGACCCGGAATAAACCTTTCAGCAGAGCCAACAACAATGAACAGCGATACTTACAGGAATCCAACCATGACCAACAATGCCATCTTGATCATCGAAGACGACCCCGATCTGCGCCAGGCGCTGTGCGATACCGTGCGCATGGCAGGCTATAGCACTCTGGAAGCTGATTCTGCCGATCCGGCCCTCGATATCCTGGCTACTGAAGAAGTCAGTCTGATTGTCAGCGACGTTCAGATGCCTGGCACCCACGGCGATGAGCTGCTGAAAACGGTCAAGCGCAAGTATCCGGAAATTCCCTTTGTTCTGATCACTGCCTATGGCACCGTCAGCAAAGCAGTGGAAGCGATCCAGGCCGGCGCCGCCGACTACATCGTCAAGCCATTCGAAGCGGAAGTCCTGATCGAGATGGTGGATCGCCTGGCTACACCCGCCGGGAGTTCTGCAAGCATGATCATTGAAGACAAGCGCAGCCGCGATCTGGCCGACCTGGGTCGTCGGGTAGCCGCCACCGATGTCACGGTGATGATCAGCGGCGAGTCCGGTAGTGGTAAGGAAGTGTATTCGCGCTTCATCCACGAGAGCTCCAAACGCGCTGGCAAGCCGTTTGTAGCAATCAACTGCGCCGCGATCCCCGAGCCAATGCTGGAATCGATGCTGTTTGGTTACGAAAAAGGCGCATTCACCGGCGCCTATACCGCCCGCGCCGGTAAGTTCGAGCAGGCCAACGGCGGCACCCTGCTGCTTGATGAGATTTCAGAAATTGATATCGGCCTGCAGGCCAAGCTGCTGCGGGTAATCCAGGAGAAGGAAGTTGAGCGCCTGGGTGGCAGCAAGAATATTCCTCTGGACGTACGCATCATCGCCACTACCAACCGCAACCTGAAAGAAGAAGTGGCTGCGGGCCGTTTTCGTGAAGACCTGTTTTACCGACTTAACGTGTTCCCCCTGCACCTGTCTCCGCTGCGCGAACGGCGTGCGGACATTCTGCCGCTGACCCGCAAGTTCATCGACAGCTACGAGCCCGGCAAGGGCGTGCAGCTTGACAGCCTGGCCGAAGAAGCGCTGCTCACCCATCGTTGGCCCGGCAATGTTCGTGAGCTGGAGAACGTGATTCAGCGCGCCCTGATTCTCAAGTCTGGTCTTACTATCAGCGCCAGCGACATCATTTTTGAAACGCCATCGGATGCCAACCTGGTGCCTGCGGCCAGCGAAATGAAGTCTGCCGCCGCACTGGAGACTGACCTCAAGACCCGCGAAAAAGAAATCATCATCGACGCTGTGGCATCCCACAGCAGCCGCAAGGAAGCCGCCGAGAAGCTGGGCATCAGCCCACGGACCCTGCGCTACAAACTGGCCCAATTCCGCCGTGACGGAATCAACATCCCGTGCTTCCCGGCTGAAGCACGCGCATCCTGAGGACTAGACCATGAGCAACATGAGCATTGATCAAGTACTGCAGCAGATGCGAATTCTGTCCCAGAACAATGTTGTTCCGGGAGCAGAACGCACCGAAGCAAGCAACCGCCCTGACTTTGGCAAGTTGCTAAACGATTCCATCAACCAGGTTAATGATCTCCAGAAGCAGTCTTCGGAGATGAAGGTCGCCTTTGAAACCGGCAGCAAGGATGTCGATCTCCCGGAAGTTATGGTTGCCGCCCAAAAAGCCTCCGTGTCTTTCGAGGCCATGACCGAGGTACGCAACAAACTGCTGTCCGCGTACCAGGAAGTCATGAACATGCAGGTCTGATCACTTTTCCGTTTAACCACTTTACCTGGCAAAAAGAATTACCAACATGGCTAACACACCTATCAGTTCAAACGCGATGGCCCAACTCAACTCACTGAGCCAGCTCAGCCTGGTCCGTCAGCTGGGCTTCATGTTGATCCTGGCGGCAAGTATTGCCCTGGGCATTGCAACTGTTCTCTGGTCACGCAGCGCCGATCACACCGCACTGTACATGGGGCTTGGCACCCAGGATGCCTCCGATGTCGCAGCGGCACTGGATCAACGCGGACTGCCCTACAAGATTGACAGCGCCACCGGCATGATCACTGTTCCCAGTGACCAGGTTCGCCAGATTCGTATGCAGCTGGCCAGTGAGGGGTTACCGCGTTCCAACAGCCGTGGCTTCGACATCCTCGAAGAAGACCAGAGTCTGGGCACCAGTAACTTCATTGAGCAGGCCCGCTACCAGCGAGCTCTGGAACAGGAGCTGGTGCAAACCATCAAGCAGATTCAGGGTGTACGCGAGGCCCGCGTCCACCTCAGCATTCCCAAGCAGACCTCGTTTATTCGTAACTCTCGCAAGCCCAGTGCCTCGGTGATGATCGATGTAACTGGCACCCAGCAGCCCGGTGACTCCCAACTGTCTGGCATTCTTCATCTGGTAGCCTCCAGCGTCGCCGGTATGGATGCAGAGAGCGTGTCGATTGTCGATCAACGCGGCAACCTGTTATCCCAGCGCAGCAACTCACAGTTGGGTAATACCAGCGAAACCATTCGCCACACCCGCAACATTGAGCAGGAATACAGCAATCGCATTATCGACATCCTGACACCCATAGTAGGCGCCGGAAATGTGCGTGCCCAGGTGAGCGCGAATCTCGATTTCACCGCCACAGAAACCACCGAGGAACTTTATAACCCGGACAATTCGGTAATTCGCAGCGAGCAGGTGCAGGAAGAGCGCACCGGCGTCACCAATACCGTCGGCGGCGTCGCCCCCGGCACCCTGTCGCCCATGCCGCCGCAAAATCAGCCCCAGGAAGCTCAGCAGGCACAACAGGGTCAGGTGCAGTCCGATACCAGTAACAATAGCCGGGTCAGTTCGACGCGTAACTACGAAATCGATCGCAGCGTGAATCACATCAAGCGGGTTCCTGGTTCTATCCAGCAACTCTCCGTAGCGGTACTGGTGGATCTGCAGGCAGGCACTACCACCACCAATGAAGACGGCGAAATAGTGGAGCTCGATCCGGCCGTGGCTGCGGCACGCATCAACCGTCTGACGCAGCTGGTGCAGGATGCCATTGGTTTCAGCGAAGCCCGCGGCGACAGCGTCAGCGTTATCAATGAGCAGTTTTTCACGCTTGAGCCCATAGAAGCCGAGGCGCCGCCGATCTGGGAAGAAGCCTGGTTCGGATCCACGCTGAAACAGGCAGGCGCCAGCATTGTGGTAATCCTGTTGATCTTTGGCGTGCTGCGTCCCGCCTTGAAATCTGTCGTGGCTGCTGCGCCAAAGAGCAGTGCCGGGCAGCTGACGGTTGCCGGCGGCATGGATGTAGGCGACGACCAGGTTGCTCTGTCCGGTGCGGCCCAGGAGCAACTTGCCCAGGCACCGCCGGTATCCGTTTACGACCAGAATCTTAACAAGGCCCAGCAGTTGGTCACCGCAGAACCACAGCGGGCTGCGCGCATGATTCAAACCTGGATTAACAATGACAAGTAACCCGCGTAAATTTTCTGGCGCCACGGTTAGCGAGTGGAAGACTCCGCAACTGGTGGAGTCCGAAGCGGATTCGGAGCACGCCGGCAAGAGTCTCGAGGAAATACGCCAGGAAGCCTATGACCTGGCTTTTCAGCAGGGACTGGAAGAAGGCAAGAAACAGGGATTCACCGATATGGCCCAGCGTGCCCAGGTGGTGGAAAACTTTCTTGCTGCCCTGGCGCGCCCGTTCGACGAGCAAAGCGAAGAGCTGGCCGAGTACCTGGCGCTGCTGGCCGGACGCATCGCCAAGAGCCTGGTTCGCCGTGAATTGCGCACCACGCCGGAAACCCTCATGGCACTGGTGCGCGACACCGTTGCGGCACTGAATACCACCGAGCAGGAAATTACCATTCATCTCAACCCGAACAATGCGCCGGTCATTCGTGATCTGATCAAGGACGACAGCGGCGAAAAGAGTTGGCGCATTCTTGATGACCCAATGATTTCGCTGAATAACTGCAAGATCAGCTGCCGCGATTCCATTATTGATGCCGACCTCGATGCCCGCATCAGTATGATCATCACCCAGTTCCTGGGCGATGAACGCAACAGCTCACGGGAGTGACTACCGTCATGAGCCAGACACGCCAGAACGAAGCGCCCCGCAATGCCCGCACGGCCTTCCTGCAGAACAAGCTGCGTACTTATGCTGAACTGGTAAGCGCCCCGGACTTGCCCGTGGAAGGACGATTGACGCAGATGACCGGCCTCACTCTGGTGGCCGCTGGCTGCCAGGCGACCATTGGCAGCCGCTGCAAAATCCAGATATCGCCAGACCGTGAAGAAGAAGCCGAGGTCGTTGGTTTCTCCGGCGGGAATCTCTACCTGATGCCCATTGGCCGCATTCACGGCCTGAAACCGGGAGCCCGGGTTATCCCCGTCCCACACTATCCGGAAGTTGGCGTCGGTAACGCTCTGCTGGGCCGCATTATTGACGCCATGGGCAATCCCATTGATTCGCTGGATGAGCCGCGCTACGAGCGCCATGTGCATCTCATTGGCCCACCCATTAACCCGTTCGGCCGAATGCCTATTGACCGGCCACTGGACGTCGGGATTCGCTCGATCAACGGCCTGCTGACCATTGGCCGTGGTCAGCGTATGGGCCTGTTCGCCGGAAGCGGCGTAGGCAAGAGTGTGCTGCTTGGGGAAATGACCAAGAACACCGAAGCCGACATCGTGGTGGTCGGCATGATTGGTGAACGGGGCCGCGAGGTCCGCGAGTTTGTTGAGAATATTCTCGGCCCGGAAAGCATTGGTAAAGCCGTTGTTGTGGCAACGCCCGCCGATGACCCGCCATTGATGCGACTGCACGGCGCCTGGCGCGCAACCGCCATTGCCGAATATTTTCGCGACCAGGGCAAACATGTACTGCTGTTAATGGATTCACTGACCCGGTTTGCCCAGGCCCAGCGTGAACTGGCCCTGGCCATTGGCGAACCGCCAGTCACCAAGGGCTACCCTCCGTCAGTATTTGCCCAACTCCCAACCCTGGTGGAACGGGCCGGTAACGGCATGAGCGACGTCGGTGGATCGATCACCGCCATTTATACCGTGCTCGCCGAAGGCGATGACCAGAACGATCCGGTGGTTGACGCCACCCGCGCCATTCTCGACGGCCATATTGTGCTGTCCCGCTCTCTCGCCGAGGCGGGCATTTATCCCGCCATCAACGTTGAAGCGTCTATCAGCCGGGTAATGAACGGTATTGTCAGCGACGAACAGTCTCAGGCGGCAATGCGTTTCAAGAAGCTGTACAGCACTTACGAGCAAAACAAGGACCTGATCAACGTTGGTGCCTATCGCATTGGCACCGATCCCGAGATAGACCGAGCCATTGAATTCTTTCCGCATCTGCAACACTTCATGCAACAACGGCGTGGCGAGAAATCCGACTACCAGAAAAGCCTCAGCGATCTGCTGTCCCTACTGCAACCCAAGGAGATGTAAGTGAAAAGATCTGCCCGCATGGAAAAACTGGCTGAAATCAACCTTGGCTATGAGAACACCGCGGTTGCGGCACTTGCCACGGCTCGGGCGAACTACCAGAAACAGGAAAACCAGCTCGAGCAACTCCGAATCTATCGCGAGGACTACCGTGAGCAATTAACCGCGCGAATGCAGGGCAGCACTTCAGTGAATGCGCTGCGCGATTTCCAGTATTTTTTCGAATCACTGGACGACGCTATTAGCCAGCAGTCCCGCGAGGTTGAAAGAGTAGCCAGGGAACTGGAAAAGGTGGAAAAGAACTGGCTGAACTGCCGCCAGGAAGTCAAAAAATTCAACCAGGCAGCCGGCAATCTGCGCCGCCAGGAAAACGACGCGGCAGATCGCCGGGCGCAGCTGGAGAATGATGAACTGTCTACCGCCAACTATGTGCGCCGGATGCAACAAAGCAACACCTACTAAACCAATGACTGGATAGGTGGCTCACAGAACGAAAATTCAAGTTGGCCCAGAGATTGCTTGTTGTCTTGAAGAACAGGTCTTATGGAGCAGGTCCGACAGGTCCTGGCTTATAAATTTTGTCCGGTAGCTCGGGTTAACCGGTTGGAAAACTGACTATGAATACAGCGTTGAATCTCATGAACTCGCCCGCCGACAGCGCGGCGATCAGCAGCCCAGGCGCAGCCGCGGCTGACAAGCGCAGCGTCGCCGCTGACGGCGGCAGGCCACAGGATGAGTCGCCGTTTGCTGCCATGCTGAAAAGGGAAAGCACTGGCGGCAGCGCGAAAACCGACCGGGCGGGAAATCCTGCCCGTGCCGACAAATCCGCGAAAACTGCAGACGATCAGGATAAGAACATCTCTGAAAAGGACACCTCGAACACTGCGCAGACCAATACCAGCGAAGTGGCCGAAGGCCAGGAAACACAGTCCACGAATCCGCCTGAGGACCTGGTGCCGGGTATGGAGCCGTCCGGAAACACCGCCATTTCACTGGCGCCGCTGCAAAGCACTGTTGACGGCAAAGACCCTGCATTGGCTGGGACGGAGCAATCCTTCACAGTGCTAACCGCCGCGCACGCCGGTGATAGCAGCGAACCAAGCGACGCTGTCAGCCGCAGCCAGGCCCGGGCCGGCCTGGTGGTTCCGGGCGATACCGTGGCCGCCTCGGCACTGAGCCCGGCTGCCACCGCAACTGCAGGGGACGCCCCGCTCGAGCAGGCCAGTGAGGCAGCCACGCCACTGGTCATAACCCGCATTCATCAAGGCCAGATCTTTTCCCCAGCCGATGCAATGGCAGCGGCAGGCAAAACTTTGCCGCCCGGCGGCAAGGCGCTGCCGGCGGGAGTCTTTTTTAACTCCGAAGGCAGCGATGAAACCGAGCTGCAGTTCAGCCAAAGCACCCAGACTACCGAGTCCTTTGACGCGGTTTCCCGCAATGCTGGCAAGCAACAAACTGGCCTTGGCGTGGAATTCAATGCCGATAATCTGCTCCGCAGCCTGGTGACCGGCAAGGCCGGGCAGTCGCCAATTAACGCTGATACTTCACCGCTTGCCGCGCAGCCGGGCAGCAGCGCAGGAAATGAAACTACCGCGCCGCCGCTGTTGAACCCAAGCCTGCAGGTCAGTGCTGACCGGGCACTCACCGGTAGCCGCAGCCCACTGCTGCCCGGCCTGGAAGCCAGCACCCAATTCACAATTACTGCAGAGGCTGGCAGCAGCGAATGGGGCAACCAGTTAAGTAGTCGCATTCGCTGGATGGGCAACCTCAATCTGTCTTCTGCCGAACTCAAACTGCACCCGGCTGAACTGGGCACCGTGGAGATCCAGATCACCACGGAAGATGACCAGACCCGGGTGAGCTTCGTCACCAGCAATGCCGCCGCCAAGGAAGTCATTGAAAACTCTTTGCCGCGCCTTAGGGATCTATTGAGCGACGGCGGTCTGCAACTGCAGCAGGGCGACGTGGCCCACAAGGAAGCTGGCGATGATAAGGCCAGCGGCAATTCACAAGCTGGGTCAGGTGTGAGTGGTGATGAGGAGCGCGCGCCGGAAGAAAGCATGCTGCATGTCAGCCGTAAATCCACCAGCCAGATTGATCACTACGTTTAACCACAGACCGGGTTAACAGGAGTACCGAAGTGAAAAAGATAGTCATCATTGCCATCTTGGTCGTCCTTGCCGGCGGCGGTGGCAGCGCTTACCTGCTGGGTTTCTTCCCCAGTGGCAACGTGGCGGAAGCCAAGGCAGCGGCACCCGAGGCAGACAGTAGCCACGGCGAAGGCGGTGACGGCGATAGCGGCAGCCAGTCCAATTACATGTCTATCAACCCGCCCTTTGTGGTCAACTTTACCCACCTGGGAACCCTGCGCTTTCTGCAGATCTCCCTGGCAGTTATGTACGAAGATGAACAGTACATTGAACGGGTAACTAATGAGCTGCCGGCGATTCGCAACGAACTGATTCTCCTGTTAAGCGACCAGAAGTTCGAGAAACTCAACACCCTGGCAGGCAAACAGGAACTGCGCGGCGAAATGATCGCGGCCATTAACAATCGAATTCTGCACGAAGAAGAAACCGGCGTGCATGGTGAAGTGTTTATTACCAACTTCGTCATGCAGTAGTCCAAACCAGTTATATCAATACAAGCTCAGCCCAACTACAGCACAACATTCAGAGCGGCATTCTGAACCAGGAGTTTTACAATGACAGATTCCAACGATACCAATAACGAAGAAAATCAGACGGAAGAGAACCAGACAGAAGAGAACCAGACAGAGGAGAATCAGGCGGAAGAAACCAACAAGCAGGATGATCAACTCGCCGCCATGGAAGCGGCCATGGCCGAGGCTGCCGCCAGTGAAGCAGCGAGCGCCGCCGCAGAGCCCGAAGTCACCGCAGCACAGAGCGCCGAGCAGATTGCCCGTACCGTCAGCAGCAAGGACGTTAACATCGACGCACTGCTGAAAGTACCGGTATCGCTGTCCATTGAAGTAGGCCGTACCAGGATGGCCCTGAACGACCTGTTGGAAACCCAGGAAGGCGCGGTAATCGAACTGGAGCGTCTTCTCGATGAACCGCTGGATATCCTGGTGAACGGCGCGCTCATCGCCCATGGCGTAGTGGTGCTGGCGGAAGACCGCTTTGGCATCCAGATTACCGATATTATCAGTCTGGAAGAGCGAGCCCGCAGCCTGTAGGTCAGCCGCGCGGGTCCATGCCCCGCAGCGCGCCTGCTTTGCCGTCTGCCGGCCTGACTGCCAATTGGCTCGCCCAAGCTAAACCGCTGTTTTATCTAGTTAAAAAAACAATGGCTTGCGTTTTTATCTAATTTTTCTCTGTCAACAACCGATATCAGGTTATAGAGTGTAAGAAACTGGAGGCAGACATGCAGTTCGCCTCAGGGTAACGGCTGCTCGTCTGACTCCGCCGGACCCAGGCATTCCTTCCTGCTTCTTATATTGATTTACTGACACAGTATTCTCCGCACCCAGCGCTACCCCTCAGCGTCGCGTGGCAACAACCATGGCCGAAAACGACAAGCAGGACAACAACGACGACCAGAGCTTCGACGACCTCGACGAAGAGCTCGAACTCGACCTGTTCGACGATGGCTCGGATCCCGATGAGCAGGACCCACTCGGTGACTTGAGTGACCAGCTGCAGGAGGATCTCGACTCCGAACTCGTTGACGACTTGAGTGATGAACTTGATGCGGGCAGCGACGATACCCTGGATGAGGACATTATCGATCTCAGTGATGACGACCTGAAGCAGGAATTCGCCGCACTGGATCGCGAGGAAACACGAGCCAGCGGCGCTGATCCTGACCAGACTCCCGATTTCAGCAGCGACGAGCTTGGCGATTCACTGGGCGACCAGGCAGGCGGCAACGATCCCGATGACCTCTATCTCAACATGACCAGCGAAGAGTTCGGGGCACCGGATCGCTATTCCTCAGAATCCGGCGCCACCACCCGGGCCGACGCCGAACCGCAAGCCAGCAAGCCAGCGGCCACTCCGGCCCGCAACGGCCTGCCCGCCCCGCTGGCCGCCCTCACCGCACTGTCGCCGCGGATGATTGTCGCCGCGACCGCAGCAGTCCTGTTGCCCGTGGTGCTGTTCGCCACGCTTGATTTCAATGCCGACCAAACTGATGCCGACGAACCGGCAGACCTCTCCACGTTTGTGGACCAGTCGGACAATAGCGCAGTCAGCAGCACCGCCAACAATACCAGCGACACCGACCCAACCGGCATTGACGCACCAGCACCACGGATAGCGCCCCCGGAACCGGAAGCTATCCAGGTGCCGGAATTACCTGGCGCCGACAACCCGGAGCCGAGTAGCGCGCTACTGGCTGCCGATGATGAACCGCTTACCCCGGGCAGCGACCCGATCGTCGAAGCGCCACCAGCTGAAGCCGAACAAGCGCAGACTTTACCGGCTACCGATCTACCCGCAGAGCCCGAACCCGAATTGCTAGTGGCGCAGGCGGATACCGATCAGGCGGATGCCCCGACGTCCGCTGCAAACCAGGCCAGCGACAGCACCCCTGAACAACCGGCAGTGCAGCGCCTTGTAGCCAGTGCGCCCCAGGATGCAGATGGACAACCGATTCCTCCGGAACCGGAAACCTCCGACCCGGAACCGGTCAGTGATCATTCCCCGGAATCTGCCCTCACCGAAGACATCAGCACCGGCAGCGGTGAAGTGGCCATAATCAGCGAGGCCCAGTCCAGCGGCCGCAACTACCATGTGGTGGTTGCCAGTTTCGCCGTCGAAGAACAGGCTCGTCAGCATGCTGGCAGGATATCTGATGAAGAGATTGCCGCCTACGTGATCCCGCCTTTCGGTGGCTCCGATAACTACCGCGTGGCGGTAGCCGGGTATAGCAGCATGGCGGAAGCCAGAGAAAATATTCCGGGACTGCAGGCAGTGTATGGCAGTGGTATCTGGCCACTGCGCTATCCGCCGTCGCCGCCCCTGCGGACTATCAGCGAGCAAACCGGCGATACCTATATTATTGTCGCCAGCTTCCCAAGCGTTGAGCTGGCGCGGAATCACGCCAGCGGGCTGGTAGCTGACGGCGAGCAGCCGGTAATTATTGCGCCCTACCCGCCAGCCAACCGGTATCGGGTTGCGGTGTCTTATTTTGATTCGCAGACCAACGCCGAGAACGCCCTGCCCCGCTATCGCCAGAACTATGGCGAAGACGTTTGGCTATTGCGCTACTGATCGCTTTTGGCCAGCGCTAGCGGTCAAGCCGCTGCTGCGCCACCGCACGGCGATGATGGCGAAAGATAAGCTTCTCCAGCAGATCCACTACCTGCTGACTTACGCCGTAGAATTCCGCTTCATACATGCCACCCTCGGCGGCGATCACCTTGCCGTAGAACTTCAACGCTTGTGGGATACCTGGCGTCATGTGGACTTCCACTTCGACGCAATCGTCGAGGGCAAAGGCCAGCTCGCCATCCTGCCAGCGCACACCTTCAGCACTGAGGCGAATCTGGTGAGTGCCAGGGTTATTACCTTGCCGGGCCAGCAGGGTGGAAACCAGGTCGAGCAGCAGGTCCAGTTTCGCTTCCTGGCGGCGCAGATGCTGGGAGATCTCGTCGTTGTCTTCGACTTCGACCGGTTCATTGGGCAACAGACTGGAACGCAGCGCATGCTCATTGCGCTCGTTGCACGCCGACAGGGAGCCGGGATTGGGGATGTTGGCAATGGCGTGAAAGGCAATGGGTAATTGCCCTTCAAACACCAGGCTGGCGCTGTCACCATCACGCATGATCGAGTGTCACTTAATAAAACAATGGGAGCCGTTACCGGCCAACGATTGCAGGATACGCGCAAACCCGCGGCTTCGCCAGCGAGCCCCGCGGTGCGGGGCAATATCCTCTAGTCGATATCCTGGTAGTGATCCGCCACCGACTTCCGGGACTGCATGCGCTGCTGTTCGTCAACCAGTTCTGTCTTGGCTTTCTTCACCAGTACCGTGATCTGATTGTTCATATACAGCAGAGTCGCCAGCGCTTCGGCCACCAGCGGCGAGTCTTCCTCGTTGTCACCGGCAAAGCAGGCCGCCAGTTCACTCTGGCGCTGCTTCTCCAGGGATTCCACCGACTGCCAGTCACCCAGCTGGGCGCTGTGCAGGATTTCCTCGGTTGAACGCAGCAGCCGCGCCAGTTGGAAACGCTGCCGGTTATTCAGATCCTCCTGCAGCTGTTCAGGACTCGGCTCACTGGCACGTACCATTTTCAAGACTAGGCACCCCGATATTCAGCCGGAATGGAATCCCAGCCGTCTTTGATTTCATTAACCAGAGAGACCACTTCCGCAACGATCTTACTGTCGGACTTGGCGTTGGCTTCTACCAGGCGGCGCTCCATGTAGTCGTACATGGAACCCAGGTTGTTAGCAATGTCCCCACCGCGCTGATAATCAAGACTGGCGCGCAGACCGTCAATAATACGAATACCGGAACTGAGTGCCACACCCTTGTTGTTCAGGTCGCCGCGTTCCAATGCACCCTGGGCACGGGCCAGCTTTTCTAACAGGCCATCCAGCAGCATAGCTACCAGGCTGTGCGGGTTCGAAGAATTGACTTTGCTTTGCACGCCAATTTGCTGATATTCGTTCAAGAGAGTTTGGTTGTACATCGTCCTAATCCTGCTAGTGAGTGTGAATACCGTCACCATGATGACGGCGTTGGGTTAAGAATTTGATCTTACTGAGTTCGGTTTTGGCAAATTAGCCAGCTGTCCTTCAAGGTAGCTGCTCGTGTTCTGCAGCTGCCCCAGAAGCGTATCCAGTGCGTTAAACTGGTCGGTATAGCGCGCCCTGACTTTTTCCCAGCGAAGCTCCAGTTCTTCACGACGCTCGCCTACTTCTTCGAGCCTGTCTTCATAGCTATCGATGCGGTCGTTGAGTGCGCCCTCATCGGCCAGCAACTGCTCCAGCAGCTGATCGAACTGGCTGCTTATGCCGCGCGTGAAGTTGACTGTGCCCCGGCTACCGGTGGTATCGCCGGAAATAAGCAGACTCAAACCTTCCGCATCGGTACCGCTTCCGGCGATTAACACGTTGCCCGCGCCCGTGGCGGCGACTCCGCCAATCGTTCCGGCGACGTCTTGGCCAACTGTCCCGCCACTCACCGAGAAGCCAAGCTCGGCAGCGGTATTGGTGTCAATTCCAGTAATGCTAACAGCCGAAGTACTGCCCAGAACGTTGGACGTAATGGTGATACTGTCAGTACCGCTGTCATAGCTCACTGCAATCGTCTTGCCGGTATCGCGCATGGCGGTGCTGCCGTTAATCTGCGTTTGCAGTTCTCCGGCCAATGCCGCACCGCTGGTATAAGTGCCCGCGGTCAGGCTTATCTCCCCAATATCTATACCATCGATTTCCAGCGAGAGGTTGTTGTTATCAGCATCGATAACTATTGACCCTCCGCCGCCAAAATCTGGTAACACCGCGGCTCCGGTATTGGATCCGTACGAGGCTGGCGTAGTTATTTCTACGGCATAATCGCCGACGACTGTAGCATCGGTTGCGCCATTGAAATTGATCTCTGGGTCGGAAGGCGTACCGAATGCCGCAAACATCTTCACTACATCGTCGGGGTTTTCCTCCCAGACTTCGAGAAATGTGGATTCGTCAAACTCCAGCGCGCCGCTGGAAGTGGTCGTAATACCGAGTTCCGCAAGCGTACTGATCGAGCCGCTGAAGCCCGGCACCGCACCACGCAAAATGTTGCCCACCTGCCCCTCGATCGAGCGCAGGGTGAAATCGCCTACCAGGGCAGAAGGGATATCTTTCTCTGCGTCATATGCCGAAAGTGAATTGGCGGTTGACGTGAAATTGTTGTAGCCGGAGACAAAGGATTTGATCGCACCGGTGATTGCCTTGGTATCTTTGGCGACGGTTACGGACACAGGACTGCTACTGACTTCCTTCAGATCCAGCGTGACACCCGGGATAGCGGAAGTAACCTTGTTGTTGCTGCTGGTGACGGTTAGCCCATTGATGCGCATTTCGGCGTCGTTCGCGGCCGCAGTTTGTTCCATGTTGGTGGCAGCGCTGTTGAATGCGAATTGTGAGAGGCCACTGTTGTCTGTGTTATTGCCATCGTCATCGGCCACCGCGATTTCCAGGCTGCTGTTCTCACCGGTATCGTTGGAACGCATTAGCAGACGAAAGCCATTGCCGTCGTTGATGATCGACGCGCTAACACCAATGTCGGCATCGTTGATGGCTTGCATTACGCCTTCCAGAGTGTTGTTGCTGCTGTCGATTTCAATATTCGCAGCATTCTTGTCGGCATTCAGTGTAAAGCCGTTGTAGGTATCGGTGCCGGAAACGTAGTCAGTAGTGCCGAAGCGGATGGTCAGGGTGCCGGTCCCGATGGCGGATTCATCGGCGTCAACAAATGTACCGCTGGCCAGACTGTGGGATTCCGCCAGCTGATCGACCGAGATGGAATAGCTGTTGGGTACAGCGTCGCTGCCAGCAGTCACAGCAATTGTGCTGCTTGAAGAAGATGTGGCGGTATTCTTACTGTAGTTGCTGAGCGTGTTTATACTGCCCAGCGCATTTTGAAAAGATGATAGCGAGCTCTTGAGCGAACCTAGTGCAGAAAACTTGGCGCTGTAGCGCGACTGCTGACGACTTAATTGTAAGTCTGATCCGGCGCGTTCCGCCGCCACCAGCTGATCAACCAGCCCGGATATATCGAGACCGGAACCAAGTCCAGTTGCCGTAATCATGTTCCACCTCAGTTGACTGATAGCCCGCTGCCCAATTTCCGGACAGCGGCTGTGCTAACTATTACGAACGTGGGCGGCCATTCCTGAACCGCTCACGCGCGTGCCAACTGAATTTGCAACATCTGTACCAAGTCGGGGACCGACCGATTATTTCAGTGAATTCTGAGATATCAGGCGTCGCCGCGGAATAAAATCCCCTTGGCTGGCTGCTGCTCGCCGGAATCCTCGGACTCCGCGATGTGGCGGGCCAACTGCAGCATTTCTTCGGTCGGGATTTGCCGGATAATCTCACCGGTTTCCTCGTCCAGCACCGTCACAATGGACCGATTCAGGTCCTCATCGACGGAAAAATTCAATTCCCGGGAGATATTCTGTACATACCCGGAAACACTTCTGAGCGCCTTGTCGATTCCCTTTTCCTTGGCCGTCACGGCGTCGGGTGCAGGTGGCGCGACAACAGGGATATTCTTGCCGCCGGTGGCAAGTTCCTGCCGATTCTGAGTCGCTCTAACAGGCTCAATTTTGGCGATAGCCCGCAATTGGTTGGCAAGCATCGCTGACTTATCCAGACTTGTCATCTTGATAACCTCGTTCTGTCAATGGCAGTTATTATTATCATCACTCCCCGGTTATCTCTCCTGATTGGCCTTCTCAACAGGCCCTCGGCCTGGTCTTTGCGCAAGCCTTTATCACTTTGAAACAGCTACAGCCCCAGGAGGGGCTGTAGCTGTCTGACGTACATCGCTGTCAATTTTCCTGGCTTAGCCGAGAAGTGACAGTACGTTCTGCGGCAGTGAGTTGGCCTGGGCCATCATCGCCATACCGGCCTGCTGGAGAATCTGCGCCTTGGTCAGGTTGGCAGTTTCGGCAGCAAAGTCAGTGTCCTGAATACGTGAACGTGCAGCTGACAGTGACTCGGAAGAAGTCTGCAGCGACGTGATCACCGATTCGAAACGGTTTTGAACCGCACCCAATGTGGCGCGAGAGCTGTTTACCGTATTCAGTGCGGTGTCAACAGCGGTAATCACTGAGTTGGCACCGGCAACTGTTTCAACGTTCAGGGTGTTGGCTGATGCGCTGGTAGTACCCGCGCTCAGGCCCGCATCAGACGGGTTGGTACCGGCAATAACCAGGTCTGCACCGCTGGACGTAACCTCGACCGTACCGTAGGTTGTGGCCGGCGCATTGGCGACTGCAGCCGCGCTATCCGCACCGGTATTGGCTTCAGCGATAGTGATGTTGGAGCCATCGTCGGTGGTAAAGGTAAGATCATTACCGGCAAAACTACCGGAAACAGTGATTCCCGCTGCCGTAAATTCTGCCACTTTGGCTGTATCCAGGGCTGCGTCCATAACGGTATCAGTGACTGCATCAGTACCGGTTACGGTACCTGCAATATCAATACCGTTTACAGTCAGGGTGTAGGAACCGCCTGCAGTCTGCGCACCACCGTCAGTGAAGATGCCAACATTAACCGAGTTGGAAGCGGTTGCAGAAACAGTGGTCGAGGTAGCGCTGATGGCCGTGGCAATAGCTGCCGCATCACGAGAAGCAGCACCAACAGCGTTGCCATTGACAGTCAGCTCACCGGCGGTAAGGGCACCCGCCACAGCAGTGCCAGTATCGGTGGCTGCGCTGTTATCCAGCCCAAGACCAGTCTTGGTGGAATCTACGATGCTGGCAATGGAGATGGTTTCACCGACGTTGGCACCAACCTGAAAAGTCTGGCCGGTGAAGGAACCGTCCAGCAGGTTTACTCCGTTGAAGTTGGAAGTAGACGCAACACGATCAATCTCGTTGACCAGCTGGCTAACTTCCTGCTGCATGGCGGCACGGTCAGATGAGCTGTTAGTCGCGTTAGCAGACTGAACAGCCAGCTCACGAATCCGCTGCAGGTTGTTGGTTACCTCACCCAGGGCGCCTTCGGCGGTCTGGGCCAGGGAGATACCATCGTTGGAGTTACGTGCGGCCTGATTAAGACCACGAACCTGAGCTGTAAATCGCTCGGTAATTGCGAGACCTGCTGCATCATCTTTGGCGCTATTAATACGCAAACCGGAAGAAAGACGCTGCAACGAAGTATTCAACATACCTTGAGATTTGTTCAGATTTCTCTGAGCGTTCAAAGACGCAATATTGGTATTGATGACTTGTGGCATTGATATGTCCTCTTTCATCCCTTCAGTGGTGTTCGCACCAAACTGCAGAGATCGTCATTGGTTAAAAAAGCAACAAATGTTGCTGTCGAGGGACACTACGGCAAAGCGGCAACGAAGCTTTACCCATAAATTGCCGCTTTTTTTAAGAATTACTTTTTATCTATATATTTCAATATTTTATAGTACGCAAAAGCGCTTGCCAGGGCGGAAATTTCTTGCCGCCCCGGGTTTTAGCCGGGGCGATGACAAAAATACTTCACAGATTTCCGGGGAAGAACAATTGCTTTTAGTATAGATAGCCCTTTAGTTCAGTGGTGCCGAGCGCGGCTGCAGGGAGGCAGGGTTTCCCACAGTCGCTCGCGCAGTGATAGCTGAAACATCGAAGCCTGCTTCACACACTCTTGCCACCACGCTTCCCAAATCGAAGGAATGCCTGCGCAGCCGTTAACGAAACACCCACCCGCGCTCGGACTGTCGGGTAGGAGGGGATTCCCGCCAACAATAAAGCGGCAGCCCCATAAATCCATGTCCGGCAGCGAACTTTTAAAATGAACGCCCCGAATTGCAGGCATTGCAAACCAGCATGCTCTGCAAGTATGTGACAGCGGTGGTTTCCAGGGCTTTCTCGGACAGAAGGGTCTTGTTTTTTTAGTAAAGGACGGGTGTAGCAGAGGTCGGATGTAGTAAAGGACGGGCACATTGCGTTGCCGGCAAGCCCCTTCTAACGGGCGCGACCGCAGCCTGTAGATGGACACCGCAAACAATTCCAGAAGCAAAACCCGGTCACAATACCTGGAATGACACGATGGACCATAAAAAAACCCCACCCGGAAATTCCGGATGGGGTTTCAGGTCCAGACCAGGGTTACTGCTGAAGCAGCGACAATACACCCTGGGGCAGCGAGTTGGCCTGGGCCAGCATGGACATACCGGCTTGCTGGAGAATCTGCGCCTTGGTGAGGTTGGCAGTCTCTGCAGCGAAGTCAGTGTCCTGGATTCGCGACCGGGCAGCCGACAACGACTCTGAAGAAGTCTGCAGCGACGTGATCACCGACTCAAAACGATTCTGAACCGCACCCAGCGTTGCCCGTGAACTGTTCACTGAAGCCAAAGCGCTATCAATGGAGGTTATCAGGGAATTCGCACCGGATACCGTTTCCACAGTCAGGGTGTTGGCGGAAGCAGTGGTAGTGGCCGCACTCAAACCCGCGTCCGCAGGATTGGTACCGGCGATTACCAGGTCTGCACCATTGGAGGTAACGGAGACCGTACCGTAAGTTGTGGCCGGCGCATTGCCGACAGCAGCCGCGCTATCCGCACCGGTATTGGCTTCAGCGATAGTGATGTTGGAGCCATCGTCGGTAGTAAAGGTCAGATCATTACCGACAAAGCTACCGGAAACGGTGATTCCCGCGGCTGTAAATTCCGCCAGCTTGGCTGTATCCAGGGCTGCGTCCATGACGGTATCAGTGATTGCATCAGTACCGGTTACGGTACCCGCAATATCAATACCGTTTACAGTCAGAGTGTAGGAACCCCCAGCAGTCTGCGCGCCACCGTCTGTAAATGTACCAACGTTTACAGAGTTGGTCGCCGAAGCAGTAACCGTCGTGGATGTGGCGGAGATAGCAGTGGCAATAGCCGCGGCATCGCGTGCCGCAGCACCCACAGCCTCACCGTTGATAGTCAGCTCACCCGCTGTCAGCGCACCTGCCACTGCAGAACCGGTTACCGTAGCTGCACTGTCGTCAAGGCCGAGACCGATCTTCGTGGCATCAACAATTGAATTGACAGTAATAGTCTCTCCCACGTTAGCACCAACCTGGAAGGTCTGGCCAGTGAAGGAGCCATCCAGGAGATTTACTCCGTTGAAGTTGGAGGTAGAAGCAACTCGATCGATCTCATTGATGAGCTGACTGACTTCCTGCTGCATCGCGACACGGTCAGAAGTAGAGTTCGTGGCGTTGGCGGACTGAACGGCCAGCTCACGGATTCGCTGCAGGTTGTTAGTCACTTCACCGAGGGCACCTTCGGCAGTTTGTGCCAGAGAGATACCGTCGTTGGAGTTACGAGCGGCCTGATTCAGACCACGGATCTGGGCAGTAAAACGCTCAGAGATGGCAAGTCCTGCGGCATCATCCTTGGCACTGTTAATGCGCATACCGGATGAAAGACGCTGCAAGGACGTGGACAGCATACCCTGAGACTTGTTCAGGTTCCGCTGGGCATTCAAAGACGCAATATTCGTGTTTATAACTTGTGGCATGGTAATCCCCTTAAAGTTTGAACCGGCGAAAAGGTTGCAACTGAAAGCCGGTATGAACCACTGTTTAAAAAATTACAGCAACAGTGTTGCCTCGGGAATCTTTACGACAAAGGGGGTATATCCCTTAACGTTTTTTTAATCTTTTTTTCCTCTTTTTATCGTTTTATTTTTTCCGTTCCATAACAATAAATGAGAAAGGATTATCCTTATTTTTATGGTTTTTTCAGACAAATAAAATCCTTGAGCAGCATCGCTGCTGCTCAAGGCAAAGGGCCAGGAGTAACCCTCAAAACTTTGCTCTCAATTGGTGCCTTAGCGGCCCCGATCAGAGGTACTGAAAGAGCGACAAACCCGAGGCTTTCACGAATGCCTGCTGGGCTGCCTGCAGAGCTGTGAGCTGCAGGTTAAAACGGGAAATTGCTTCGGCGTAGTCCAGGTCCTGGGTTTCCGACAGAGTCGTTTCCATTTGTAATTTGAAGTCCTGGTTGATTTCTTCCAGGGTTTCCAGATTGTTCAATCGGGCGCCGATTCCAGCACGAATCGCCGTTACTTTATCCAGCGCCTGATCCAGATTGGCCAGGCCCTGCCCCATTTTGTTGTGGAAGTCCGCGCGTGCCGCAGCATCGGGTGCGGGAGAATTCAAGGCATCGGCAATGGACTTAACCGTAGTAAAAATATCCTGGTAACCGGATGGAGAAACAAATATTTCATCTCCGGGAGCGGGTGTACCGCCTAGTTTGAACTGGGCACCCGCAAAACTGATACTGCTGCCTTCGTTGTAGTCGCCAGTACTGACCACATTGCTGGCACTGTCCGTCACTTGATAAGTAATGGGTGCATCGGGCGACGCCTGATCGAAAGTCACGGTATAGTCATCCGGCTGAAACGTGGCCACCAGGCCGAACGCCCCAACAACCGCGGAACCTGAATTGCTGTCCGCACTGCGCACACTAATATTACCGTCGCCGGATCGAATACGCTCAAAAACTTCCAGACCGGAGTCGCGGGTGGCCACCTTGGAGCCGTCTCCGATTTGCAGCAGCCGTTGCCCCTGGTCGCCCCGGTAAGAGACCTCACCGTCAATTTTGACGAACGGCGGGGAATCAACTTTGAAACCACCGAAGATATATTCACCCTGGGAGTCGCGTGTATTGGCCAGCGACACCAGCTCATCCAGCCGCTGATAAATTTCCTGGGCGATACTTTGCTTGTCGCGATCCTGGTAGGTGGAGTTGTTGCCCTGCACCGACAGTTCGCGAATCCGCTGCAGCGTGTTGTTAACATTGGCCACCACGCTTTCTTCAAAGCCCAGAGACGCCTCGGCTATAGCGCTGTTGCGTGAATACTGATCGAGACTGTCAAGACTGGCCTTAAGGTCCAGCACCTTGACTGCCGCAGCCGGATCATCAGACGGCTTGCTGACCCGCAGGCCGCTGGCGATCTGCAGCTCGGTTTTCTGCAACCGGGCCTGCTGATTCTGCATGGCGGTGACGCCCTGGTTATAAAACGTCAGTGTTGAAACTCGCATGTGTGGTGCGCCTCGTGCGCGAAAATGTTCGCGGTTAGCGAAGTGAATTCATCAGGGTCTGAAACATTTCTTCGGATATCTTCACCAGCTGTGCAGCTGCCTGGTAAGACTGCTGGTAACGCATCAGGTTGGCAGCCTCTTCGTCCAGGTTGACCCCGGTGACGCTGTCCTTGTAAGACTCTGCCTGTTGCAGCAGCGAGGTTTCCAGATCAAGATTGGCCTGGCCTTGTCGCTGCAGTGAACCAACCTGGGCAACCATCCCGCCATAGGTTTCCTGAAACGTGTCGGCGCCTCCCGCCAGCAGCGGCTGGTGTTGGAGCTCACTCATGCTCAAGGCGTTGTTGTTATCGCCAGTGGCGCCAAAATTGTTCTCGATAGTAAAACTGTCACCCGCCTGCGGAGTTTCTGCTGCGGTAAAACTGACACCGGTAGTTCCAAGAGTAATGGTCTTGCCGTCGCTTTCCGTTGCCGGATCATAGGCATAGGGACCCAGGCCACCCGGGCCGCCAGTTACGTCAAAACCGGGGACACCTGCCCCCATAGCATCGGGATTAAAGGTCACAACCACAGAGCTGGCGAATGGCAATGTATTGGTGGCGTCTACCTGAATATCGCTCACACTTGCAGTGCCGGTATTGGCCACGTTCTCAATCACGGAAATCGGCGACGCCGCCGCGATCTTGCGCGGGTCGTTGATTACGAAATCAAACCCGGCGCCAGCTTCCCGGGCTGGGTTAAATCGAAAACTGTCGCCAGTCGAGGGCGTGCCAACGCTGACATCCACGGTCATGCCATCCAGGCTTAACGGACCCGCTCCGGACACAGAGGTGTTGTCTGACATCCGGGTCAGGTGCCACTGGATTCCATCGTAGGCGAGGTTGTACTCACTGGGGCGCACCTCGGTATAGTCATCCAGGCTGACACTGGGATCGGCCGTGCCCGCGTTGGTAGAGCGATCGATCACGCTGATGGAGTTCTGGTTAAACATCAATCCGCCGAGCTCGCTGTTCAAGTCCATACCGGTCAGGTGCTGGCCATTGAGCGATTCCGACAATCCCATGCTTACCAGACCCAACTGAGACTGCGCTGGCACCAGCACGCGGTTACGAAAATCTATCAGGCCCTGCAGTTCTCCTCCGGTGACGAATTTGCTGGTGCCGTTATTGGAGACCTGACCGGCGATACCGACTTCCAGGTGGCTGCTGTCATAGGCGTTGGTTTCGGTTTGCAGCTCGGTGACCTGGGAACCTACCACTACCGGCTGGCCCTTGCCCACGAATACGTTCACGGAACCATCGCTTTGCTCATTGACAGTAACGCCGATCTTTTCCGACATTTGCCGAATCAATTTGTCGTGCTGGTCGAGCAAATCATTGGGCAGTGTGCGTCGACCGGCACTGGTCTCACTGGTAATCTGCTTGTTCAGCTCGCTGATGCCCTTGGCCAGGTTGTTAATGTCATTCACCGCCAGGCCCATCGCCGAATTCACCTCGGTATTCAGGTCCTGCAGCATGTTGTAGAAGGCGCGCTGCTTGTCCACCAGGTTGTTGGCTTCACCGATCAACGCCTGTCGCTCCGGCAATGTTGACGGGCTGGCGGCCACATCTGCCATGGCGCCAAAGAACTGCTGCATGGAGGTATTCAGACTGGTTTCGGTATTGGCCAGCAGATTGTCCACTCGTGAGGCAAACTGTACGAAGGTGTTCTGCTGGCTCTGACTGGAGGTAAAACTCTGGACCTGGGACGTCAGGAATTCGTTATAGGACCGGTCCACGCTGCTGATCCGCGAACCGCTGCCCACGAAGCCAAAACCATAGCGCGCATAGTCCTGGGTTTCGAACTGCACGGCCTGACGGCTGTAGCCCTCGGTATTGACGTTGGCAATGTTGTGGCCCGTGGTAGTCATCGCCTGTTGCAGCGAAGACAGTGTATTGGAGCCCAATCTCAGAATATCAACCATGATCTCGTCTCAATGGAGCGGCGCTGCAGGCACTCGGCCGGCAGCGCAGAACCGGTTATTCCTCGGCGTTAGCCTGGTACATGGAACTGGCGGTGATTTGCCGCTCGATAATATCAGCCAGGCCGAGACCTCCCTTGCGGGACAGGTCCACCGCCAGCTGCTTGTCGAACATCTCCTGGTAAGACTCCATCTGGTGACTGCCGAACAAACTGTCTTCGGGCAGGGTGTCGCGCATGGATTTCACCATCATGCCGACGAAAATCGATTCGAACTGCTGCGCAACTTCCCTGGCCGCCTGCTGCGGATCGCTGCTGGCCTGACGCTTGAGGCTCGCCAGTCCGGAGAAGTCACTGTAGATCGCTGCTTTTGCTGAATCCATTTTTTTCCACGCTTACTACAACGGGTAGTTCCTGGGTCTTGATAGAAAGTTGGCTGTTAAATCACAATCAGCTCAGCGCTCAGGGCGCCGACCTGCTGCAAGGCTTCAAGTATCGCTACCAGGTCAGACGGTGAGGCACCCACCTGGTTAACCGCCCGCACCAGTTCATCCAGGGTCACGCCCGGGCTGAACAGAAACATGCGATTGTCTTCTTCCTCGATGTATACCGAGGTGTTCGGCACCACCTCTGTCGAACCACCACCAAAGGCATTTGGCTGGCTGACAAAGGTATCCTCGTCGATGGTGACAATCAGGCTGCCGTGAGCCACCGCGGCTTCATCCACGCGCACCTCGGAACCAATCACCACGGTACCGGTACGGGAATTGATAATTACTTTTGCTGCCGCCTGGCCGGTCTGTACTTCCAGGTTTTCCAGTACCGACACGAAAGCCACTTTCTGCGAGGCATCCGCCGGACCACGCACGCGTACCGACGAACCGTCGATGGCCGCTGCCGTTTCCGGCCCAAAAAATTCGTTGAGAGTCTTCACCATATTGATGGCGGTGGTGAAATCAGTGCTATTCAGATTAAGCACCAGAGAATCACCGCTGGTGGCAAAAGGACTGACCACCTCACGCTCCACGATGGCACCATTGGGAATGCGCCCGCTGGACGGGATGTTTACGGTTACCGAAGAGCCATCGGCGCCTTCGACCCCAAAACCACCCACGACCAGGTTACCCTGCGCCAGCGCATAAACTGCGCCGTCAGCACCCTTGAGCGGAGTCATTAACAAAGAGCCACCGCGCAAGCTGTTGGCATTACCCACCGACGACACGGTGACATCAATGGTCTGGCCAGCCTTGGCAAACGGCGGCAGTTCGGCATGCACCAGCACTGCGGCGACATTGGTGAGCTGCGGGTTAATGTTCTCGGGTATCACTACCCCCAGTTGGGCCAGGGTGCTGCGCAGCGACTGCACAGTAAACTGGGTCTGGGTAGTCTGGTCACCGCTACCGGGCAATCCCACCACCAGGCCATAGCCCACCAGTTGATTGGCGCGCACGCCTTCGATATTGGCCAGATCCTTGATGCGCTCGGCCTGAACCGGATTGACGCCGGCGAAGGCCACAGCAAACACCAGCACAAACAGTATTCGAAATAATTTCATGTCCGGTTATTCCCCTAGAATGGCCACAGCGGGCTGAACAGAATCTTTGCCGCCCAGCCTGGAGTTGTATTATGTGAATTGGTGCCGCGACCAGCGTAGGTGATGCGAGCATCCGCCACCTGGGTTGAGTACAGCGTGTTGAACGGATCAATATCCCGGGTACGCACCACACCGCGCAGGCGAATGTATTCATCCCCCTGGTTAATGCGGATGCGTTTCTCGCCCTGGACGACAAGGTTGCCATTAGGCAGCACTTCATGAACGGTAACCGCAATGCTGCCATTGAGCCGATTGCTCTGGCTGCTCCCGCTCTGGCCGTTGAACGCGTTTTCTGAACCGAGCGACACATTCATATTGGGTCGGACGCTGCCGCCAAAAGTCGGCGCGGCCACGTTCACCTCGGTGGACTGGTTCAGGCTGTTGTCGGAGCTGTTCTGGCCGGAAGTCTCTTCCACCAGCAATACGGTCAGGATGTCTCCTATCCGTCGCGCCTTGAAATCCTCGTAAAGAACCATTTCAGTTCCGGGCTGGTAGATAGAGCCGGATTGGTTCGGCGACCTGTGACCACGCAGCTGCTCATAGCTGGGCACCATTTCCGGTTCGGGCGTGGGCGCCGGAGCGGAGCCACAGCCGACCAGAAACAACCCAAGCACGCCGAGTACGATAGTGTGTAGCTTACTCATTACACTCCCCTTACAGGTTGTTGCTGACGTACTGCAGCATCTGATCGGCCGTGGATATTGCCCGGCTGTTCATTTCGTAGGCACGCTGGGTTTCGATCATGCTTACCAGTTCTTCAACCACGTTGACGTTGGAACCTTCAATGAAACCCTGATTCAGGCTGCCCAGGCCATTAAGCCCAGGTGTCCCTATTTGCGGTGCACCACTGGAAGTGGACTCCACATAGAGGTTGGCACCCACTGGCTGCAAGCCGCCGGGATTCATGAAATCGGCCAGCTGCAAATTACCCACCTGGGTAGTCGCTGCCGTGCCCTGAGTGGCAACGCTGATGGTGCCGTCTATACCAATAGTGATGGACTGGGCATCCACGGGAATATTCACCGCCGGCTGGATCGGGTTGCCGTTAGCGGTAACCAGCTGGCCCTGGCCATCCACCTGCAGGGAACCATC
The DNA here is from genome assembly GCA_965212375.1 of uncultured Pseudohongiella sp. Lineage (GTDB taxonomy): Bacteria > Pseudomonadota > Gammaproteobacteria > Pseudomonadales > Pseudohongiellaceae > UBA9145. Next base: position 2,423,902 of record OZ243108.1, read on the forward strand.
GCGGGTATAACCGAGGCTGCCGTCCGGCATCAGTACCTGCAGAAAGCCCTTACCTTCAATGGCCACGTCCAGAGGATTTTGAGTTTGGGTGGTGGCACCCTGGGTAAACAGCTTCTCGGTAGCGACCGTGCGCACCCCGGTACCGAGCATCAGGCCCGATGAATAGGTGGTGTCCTGGGAAGACTGCGCACCGGGCTGGCGCTGGTTCTGGTAGAGCAGATCTTCAAAGATCGCCCGACTGCGCTTGTAGCCAGTCGTACTGGCGTTTGCCAGATTGTTTGAAATGACCGACATCTTCGTCTGCTGCGCATCGATGCCGGTTTTTGCAATCCATAATGCCTGTGTCATGGGTTTACTCCTGTTCTGTTAGTCGACCAATCAAATCGATCATCCTGATCGTTGTGATTGTCGCCCTGGAAATACTGGCGTAGATAACGGGATCTACGGGCAGTTCGCGGGCTCGCGCCGTCTGTAGCTGGCGGCAGCACAACCCTGTGCTGCTCTGCTTGTTATAACCGTTATCTCATGCTCATTATTTTTGATAGCGCTTGTTGATTTTCTTGCGCTGATTGCATGAGTTTCACCTGTCCCTCAAAGCGACGGGCCAGGTCTATCATTTTTACCATCTCACCAACCGCGTTTACGTTACTGCCTTCAAGACTGCCTGCTGTGACACGCACGTTGGCACTGGCATCGGCAATGCCGTTTTCAGGAAGACGCATCAAGCCATCTTCACCGCGAAGCAAAGCCTGCTGATTCGGTTCGGTCAGCTTGATGCGATCCACAACCGCCATGGTGTTGGCGGGCGAGCCCAGGGGCTGCACGGAAATCGTGCCGTCCGCGGCTATTTCTACCGAACTGAAAGGCGGCAGGGCGATGGGGCCGTTGTTGCCCAGAATGGGCCGGCCTGCGCCGTCCATCAGCTGACCAAACGAATCCAGATGCAGGTCACCACGGCGGGAGTAGCCTTCCATGCCGTCCTGACCCTGCACCGCGATCCAGCCTTCGCCACTTATCGCGATATCCAGGTTGCGGCCAGTGGTTCGCACCACACCTTCGGACATATCCACGCTGCTGAGCGCCTGGGACCCGCCGGAGTTGGCGATGGTATAGGCCAACTCGGCGCGGAAACCGTCAGTGCTGACATTGGCCAGGTTATTGGCATTGACCGCCTGCGCCTGCATGATCTGCTTGGCGTTATCGACAGCGGAAAGTAGCAACTGGCTCATGACTTGAATCCTCTCAACTAACTTTTAACTGGTTCGTTGTTCAGCGATTACCGCAGGTTGATGATGGCCTGGGTGACGGTGTCCTGGGTCTGGATAACCTTGGCATTGGCCTGGAAGTTGCGCTGGGCCACAATCATGTCCACCAGCTCCTGGGTCACTTCCACATTGGAGTCCTCCAGAGCGCCAGACTCAACCACACCCAGTCCGCCACACCCACCCGGTGCAGACAGAGTCGGCTGACCGGAGGTAAAGGTTTCCGCCCAGATGCTGCCGCCCAGGGGCTGCAAACCAGCGGTATTCGAAAAGTCCGCCAGGGCGACCTGTCCCAGGGCGCGGGATTGGCCGTTGGTGAAGCGCGCAAAGACAACACCGCCCTCACCTACTTCCACGCCGCGCAGTTGACCGGTAGTAAAACCGTCCTGGTCGATAGTAGACACACTGAACTCATTACCAAACTGGGTCAGCTTCGACAGGTTAACGGTGAAGTCTTCCACTGCGGCACCGTTGTTCGCACCGGCTGCATCCAGCGGCTGCCAGCCGGTCGCGCTTATCTCAAAGGGCTGACTGGCGGCAGGGACCTTACCGGTAGAGTCAAAGGTCAAGGTGTCGGGGCCGGTCTGGGACACACCATCAATCAGACTGTAAACGTCCCACTCGTTCTCGGTAGCAGTCTTCACGAAGTACAGGCTCTGGGTATGGGAGTTACCCAGGCTGTCATAAATAGTGACCGACGTGGATGAGTTGAACATGTCCGGGTCGGGTGCAGTGGCCGGTGAAGCAAAGGCATCAAAGCCAGCGGCTGGCCAGGGAACGGCCGGCGGCAGCGCCCGTGAATCGAGGTTGGCATTCATCGACACCTCGGTGGTCGCCTGCGGCTGAATCAAAGAGCTGTCGATTTCCAGCGGCGACATACCACCGGTGGGAAGGCCGGTATCGGTGGTGTTGAACGTCATCAGCTGCTGACCAGAAGCGTTCACGACATTACCGGAGCGATCCACCTGGAAGTTACCGGCGCGGCTGTACACCTGAGAGCCGCCGTCATTGAGAATAAAAAAGCCACTGCCGTTAATGGCCATGTCCATCACATTGTCGGTGAAGGTGATATTGCCTTGTGAAAACGACTGATTGACGCCATTCACGGCAACACCTTTACCAATTGCATTGGTAGACACACCCAGCAGGCTGGTGGCGAACACGTCGGTGAAGTCACCACGTGAAGATTTGAAACCGGTAGTACCGGCGTTGGCAATATTGTTACCAATGATGCCGAGATTGGTTGAGGCGGCTTTGATGCCGGAGACTGCTGTATCGAATGACATGGTTTAGCTCCTGATAAGTAATAACTGGCTATTTGTATTCGCGGACCTGGGACACGCCGACAGAACTGCCGTTGGCCAGATGCAATAAAACATTGGTATTGGCGCGATCGACGGACACGCTTTCAACCTGACTGAAATGAGAGACCGGAATGCCTGTTAACTCACCGTTAACCAGACCCTCGGCGGTAATTGTGTACTCCCCGGGCGCGGCCAATTCGCCATCGGAGCGCTGGCCGTTCCAGGAGAAGCGCTGCGCACCGGCACTGACGGTACCGAGATCAAAGTTGGCCACCAGCGAACCGGATGCGTCGTGCACCAGCATGCGAGCATTGGTAGCGACATCGGTGCTTTCCAGCATGCCGTCCACGGTCTGGTCAGCCAGCAGCGTGGCGGTCTCGGCCTGGGTTAGCACTTCCTTGCCAACCAGCTGCGAAGCCTGCATGGCCTGAGCGGCGTAAAGATTGCTGGAAATACCCTGGAACGAGGTGCTCATTTCATCGATGCCAGATACCATGCGGAACTGGGCGATCTGGCCGAGGAACTCGGTATTGTCCGCCGGGTTTACCGGGTCCTGGTTTTTCAACTGAGCGATCATTAATTCCAGAAAATCTTCCTGACCCAGTTCTTTTTTCGGCTGACCGACGGTGCTGGTGCCAACCGGGCCAAAAACCTGTTCAATCGTATTCATGTGACTGCCCTGCCAATGCGTTAGTAGTCGTTACTTGTTACCCATGTTCAGCGTGCTGAGCATGAGTTGCTTGGAGGTATTCAATACCTCGACGTTGGACTGGTAGGCCCGCGAGGCCTCCATCATGTATGCCATCTCCTCGACAATATTGACGTTGGAGAAGTAGACGTAACCTTCGGCGTCCGCCAGTGGGCTGTCCGGCATACGCTGGCGCTCCACCGGCGCCGCGCTTTCCACAAAGCGGTTCACCTTGACGCCTTCGTTATCCACGCCGCCGAATGAACCACCGCGGGTACCAAACCCGGAGAACGCATCACCCAGCACCGAGGCGAATTCCGGCCGCTTGGCCCGAAAAGCTCCCGCTTCGGAACCACTGGCCACCTGGGAGTTCGCCATGTTCTTGGCGATGGTGTCGATGTGTATGCTCTGCGCGTTGAGCGCCGAGCCGGTGATATTAAAAGTATTGGAAATACCCATTAGCGTTGTCCTTTAATCGCCAGACGCAATCCGGAAAGCGCGCCGTCCACAAAACCAAGGCTGGCCTGATACTCCAGCGCATTACGGGCAAAAGCCGCCTGTTCCACTTCAGCCTCCACCGAATTGCCGTCGTGCATGGCTTTGGTGGGAACGCGGTAAAGTAATTGGCCAAAGCTGTCGTTATTAGCATTAACTGCGTGCTTGGCATGAGTTGTTTTCATCTGCAGCTGACCGCCTTCAGATACCGATTGCAGGGCAGTTTTAAAGTCATAGTCCTGCGCCTTGAAACCCGGGGTATCAGAGTTGGCGATGTTGCCGGCCAGAACGGCACTGCGCTGGGAGCGAAAGCTTAGTGCTTTGGCGTGTATGCCCAGGGCGTTGTCGATCCAGTTCATGCTGTTACCTCTCATGGGTGAAAATGCTTTTTCGCATCCCGATGATTGCAACAGCCGTGCCAAACAGTTAATTAACTGATTATTCAGATACTTAGCAAAATGTGCCGCGGTGGACGATGCCCTCAGGCGGCAAGAATTGCTGGCCGGGCGGCAACAATTGCCGCTCCCGTGGCAAGTACCCATGGGCTGGATTTGTTGTCTGCGCAGGGACGGGTTCCTGGCAGCCAATCTTGGCTGCGGGACTGGCTGCCGTTCTGCTTGCCCCTCCTGCTTGCCACTCTTTTGCCATTCACGGTTGCCATTCGCCATTACCACCCCCGCTCGCCACCCCGCTTCCTGGCCGGCCCGACACCGGGCTCTTGTTTCTATTAACCGGGTTCTTGTTTCTATTAATAGCAGCGCTGGTTTTGTGTACCACGCTGCCGGGCGGTCTGCGCAGCGGCTTCTTGCCTGGCGCAGCAGTCTTTATAAACTGTGGCATGTGGATTGCATTAACCTCTGGCAAGAACCGGACAAGACACAGACACCGCCCTGGAGACCCCGTTTCCCGGGCCAACACGGACAATGACAGGCTATGAAGGTCAACTTTTTGACAAGCAAACTGACGGTAAAGCGGACACTGGTCTCACTGAGCCTGTGGCTGGCCACCGCCATGCCCCATCCCGGCTATGCCGAGACGGTTGAGGCCATCAGCGAGATTCGTCGCGTGGCCGAACAGTTCGCCCTGACCCAGATCGACCGCTCCGGACTGAGCGATATTGAAGCCAGCGCTGGCGCCATGGATTCACGCCTGCGGCTCAAGGATTGCGACGTGGCGCTGGAAGCCTTCGGTACTGGCAACGGTAATAACAGAAACCTGACCCGCACCACGGTCGGCGTGCGCTGCACTGGCAGCAGCCCCTGGACCCTGTATGTGCCGGTCACCATTGATGCCATGAAGGCGGCGCTGTATACCGCTCGCCCCCTGCTGCGCGGCGAAATGCTGGACGATTCGGCTATCGAAGTGCGGCGGATTCCGGTCAGCAAGCTGCCGCCGAACAGTCTCGGCAGCGCTGACGATCTCGGCAACATGGAGACCGTGCGTCCACTGAAAGCCGGCGTACCGCTGACTCTCAATGCGCTCAAGGCCCGACAGGTGGTGCGCCAGGGCCAGGAAGTGGTGATCGTGGCGGCCGGTAACGGTATCTCGGTCAAGATGACCGGAAAAGCAATGAAATCAGGAAGTTATGGGGATTTAATCCCGGTGCGAAACAGCAATTCCGGGCGTATCATCGAAGCCGCCATCGAAAATGAAGGGACGGTTGTCGTCAACATGTAAAGCACGCCTGAAAAGGCTAAAGTTAATGATTCAAGTGGTCGTAGCTTGACTATGTCACGGCCAAATTTTTGCAATTAGCAACGGAGCACTCTGATGAGCAATGACATTCAAACCGGTAAGCTACCGGTTTCCAGCATCACTACTGGCACGCAAAAGACTGCCAACGCGCAAAGCCGGGCGGCTGACAAGCCTGCCGACGGCGCACCGGCGCGGGTTGCCGACACCGTCAGCATCACCGACCAGGTTTCCCGACTGCAGGAGATTGAAAACATGCTGGGCTCTGTACCACCAGTCAACAACGCCCTGGTGCACGAAGTCAGCCAGATGATTGCTGACGGTACGCTTGAGATGGATCTGGAACGCACCGCCAGCCGTCTGATCGAAATGGAAACCGGTGTACCTTCATCTGACACATCTGACGAGAAGTAAGCTGCCGTGAGCAAGACCGTGGACACCCCCAATGTGGAAATCCGCAGCCAACTGGAAGGCTTGCTGGAAGACGAAGCTTACTGCGCCCGCACCCTGCTGCAGTCACTGAAAGCAGAAAGTGCGGCCCTGGCCAGTAAGGATGCCAAGCTGGTGACGATCAACAGCGCCAACAAGCGCAAGCTGATCGACAAGCTGCAGGCCGCCAGTGATGCCCGCCAATCCTTCATGGATGCCCAGGGACTATCCACCCAGGCAAAGGAAATCCGCGGCTATAATCCGTCTGAATCGCCCAACGCAAAGCTGGATGTCCTGTTTATGGAACTGGCGCAACTGGCGCAACAGTGCTTCGAGGAAAATCGCATCATCGGACAGCTTATCAACCGTCGCACCCAGTTCATCAGCCAGATTCTGCGCAGCCTGTCACCGTCGGCCAATCTCAATGGCCTGACCTATGAGGAAAACGGCAACCCTGCGGCTACTTCCCAGAACTCCATGTTCTACCTGACCAAGATCTAGGCGTCAGTACTGGGGGCGGTACTGTGGAAGACTCGGATCTCATCACCACCATCACGCGCAAGACCGCCATCCTGCGAACTTTTCAGGGCATCGCCAGGCAACATCTGGCGATCCGTCTGGCTACCAACGATCCCGAACCGCGCGTTTACCGGACCAGCATCGCCCGAGTCGAAGCCGATGATCAGCAGATCGTCGTGCATCAGCCCAAACCGGAGGACTGGAAACAGCACCTCACCAGCAACCAGCCCCTGGAAGTCACCTGCCGCATGCCCAACGGCACTATCACTTTCCATGGTCCGCTCAAGCCTCTGGCAGGCGCGGAAGACTCCAATTACTACCAGATCCCGTTTCCCGAGCAACTCAGCAAAAAGCAGCTGCGCTCCACGTTCCGCGTCTCGGTGCTTAAATACGATTCCCGGGTGAATCTGTCCCTGGGCAACGATGTCTGGTTCCAGGGTATCTGCAACGACATCTCCGAAGGCGGTTTGCTGGCCCACCTGCCCGACCTGACCGACGCACCGGAGAACGGCAAACTCATCGACAACCTGCGTATCAGCATCACCGGCATCCTTGAGCTGCACTGTGCGGCAAAGGTTTGCCGCAGCAAGGCCGCCAACGGCAACGGCATCCTGCTGGGACTGGGTTTTGAACCGTTACTGACGCGACAGGCCAGCGACCTGCGCGCCGCATTGATCAAACTGGAACGAAAAAATCTGAAAAGCTAGCGATAGCCAGACCGGATTCGTCGAATTTTTGACAGCTATTTGTACGAAATACCGTCGTTCTACCCGATTTCTCCTACCCAATCCCGTCGCAAGCCACTGGCGACCCACCTACAAGCCCCGAAATCCCGTCACTTTGCTAATCAGAGACAGTTGGCACAGGCATTGCATTTATTCGACCTGAGTAGGAATTATTTTCAGCGGACGCGCAAAGTCTGCTTGCGGTCGGGCAATTTGCCCAGGTGAGGCGAAGACGATGAAAAACAATGAAGCGCTGGCACACAAATATGATGAGGAGGTTCCAATGATGGCAGAACCGAATCTGGAAGAGCTGCATACCACTCTTCCACTGCATGAACTGATTGGTTTGTTCGCCAATGAGATTCGCGAGTTCGTGGACTACGACAGTTTCAACTACCTCCACGCCGACAAGGATATTCAGGTGGATCGCGGCAACGCCAGCGCCCACCAGTGTCACTACAACATCAAGGACAAGGGACTCGAACTGGGCGAGGTCACCCTGACCCGCGCCACACCGTTCAAGGAAGAAGAAATGATCATCATCGAACGCGCCCTGAGCGCCCTGTCGATTCACCTGATCAACGCCGTCGAATCCCAGTCCCGACTGATCCACCAGAGCCGCTAGTCTGCTACTGGAATCACTGCCATTCCCGGAGCTGCAATCAGCGGCCCGCCCATCTCCCCTGCTCGCCTGTTCGCCTGCCAGACTCTCCCCGCTCGCCAATCAAGCGCGCCCCATATCTCGGATCAGAACGCACGGTTTCCACCCAGCTGTGCATCAATTCTAACGCCAATTCAGCAAGTTGCAGACCTGCGGTCGTTTTGTTCCGAGCGACAAATCGACGTCCAGACACGTCCGCACGGATATCCTGGTCAGTTTTTGACCAAGTGAATATTTTTGTTTTGTTATCGGGCAGTTAGCCTTTAAACTGACGGGAGACAGTCGGACCAGACGAGCCCGCTCATTATATAAATGTTGAAGTGGCCAACGGAGGTTTCTAATGGATCTGCGAGGGGTTTCGAAAATTAATTTTGCCGAAAACTGGCAAAAAGGCCGAAAATGAACTTGGTTCTCAAGCCGTTATTTACCTGCTATCGTGAAGCGAATTTTGAGCTGAGGAACTTGTTCCCACAGGCGCAAAATTCGCTTCACGATAGAGGAAGTCGTGCTTGCCGCCCGGCCAGCTCCTTTCCCCCCTTCTTGCCTGTTAAAGCCTGCAGATCCAGGGTTCAATAACCAACCATGTGCGTGCCTTGTCTTACACAGCAACAAACGCTGATCGTAGTACTGGGGCACATCAACAAGACAGTCATTGAGACACCTGGCTGCGCCAGGTGCTCAATACCATCGTTCGTTACTAAGCTAGATTAAGGTATGAGTCAATTTGACCTAATAATATTTGACTGCGACGGAGTCCTCGTTGACAGCGAGCGACTTGCCAATCAAATATTCGCATCAATACTTTCTGAAGAATGCGGATTAGACTTCTCGCTTGAAGAGATGTTTGATCGCTTTGTAGGTCGTTCTAAGTCTAAATGCATGTCAATTGTTGAAGAATTGACCGGAGCGCCACACTCGCCTCGCTTGGCCACACGGTATGAAGAAGAGATAAATTCGGCTTTAGAAAATTCGGTTGAGGCTGTAGCCGGAGTGGAGGGATTACTAAATAACCTAAATATCCCATTCTGTGTCGCCTCCAGTGGTTCCCATCAGAAAATGAGAACTACTCTAGGCAGAACTAGTCTACTACGTCACGTCGAGGGCAAGCTATTCAGCACCTCAGATGTAGGTCGCGGCAAGCCATTTCCTGACATTTATATCCATGCAGCTCGGGAAATGGGTACGCCAGCCTCATCACGTTGCCTGGTTGTAGAAGACAGTCCTACTGGTGTTAAAGGTGCCATAAGTGCGGGAATGACCGTATTTGGGTACGCTGAATTAATGGATGAAAATCATTTGCGTCAGGCAGGTGCACATCATATTTTTCGCAGTATGGAGCAGCTTCCAGGAGCGATTCAAAGCTATGTGGCTGCCGCTTAGTAACAAGCGACTGTGGTGTCAATCCAGCTAATATTGCCACTCGCAATTATCCCGAACCATCGCATTCAGCATGACTAGAAACTTGCGCATGCATGCCACCAGCGCGACCTTCTTGTGCTTACCCTGCTTAACCAAACGCTGATAGAAATCCTTTATAACTGGATTACACAAAGTGGCGCTCAGCGTTGCCATATACAGTGTAGTTCTGACTCCGTAGCGGCCACCTTTAATCCTTCGCTTTCCTCTGAGTTTGCCACTATCCCGATTAACCGGCGCCACACCCACCAAAGCCGCCGCCTGCTTGTTGGTCATCGAGCCAAGTTCAGGAAGATCTGCCAATAGCGTGTAGACCATGGTGTCGCCAATGCCTGGTGCTGTCTTGAGCAGGGCTTTCTTTTCCGCCCAATCAGCCTCTTTGCCAACGTACTCTCCTAGCTTCTTCTCCAACCGGGCCACCTCCTGATCCAGCACCCGAATAAGCCGGCGACAGGAGTTCTCCAGAGCCTTGCCCATAATCTGCAGACGATTCAGCTCTTTGGTGCGCATCTCCATCACCTGCCGGCGCCTGGACAGCAAGTCCTTGATCGCAATGAGATTCCTGGTCTTGCGTACGCTGATTCGGGGCTGCGTTTTGGCACCAAATTCTGCGATCACCTCCGCATCGATCCGGTCAGTCTTGGCTAGTCGGTCAATAGCACCCGCATAGCGTCTGACCGCCAGAGGCTTGACGATACACACTGGTAAGCCCTTCTCGAAGGCCTGTTCGGCCAGCAGCAGCTGATATCGCCCGGTGGCTTCCATTACCAGCCGCTCCACCTGATAGCGAGCTAAACGACCCAGTAGCTTTCTAACCCCAGCTGGGTCATTAGGGACCTGTAAATAAAGGCCCTTTTCATGAAGGTAGACATCCAACTGCTCCTTGCCCACATCCACTCCTACGTTCACCCTGGTTTTACTCTTGGATTGAATTGTCATAGTGACCCTTCCTTGCTAAATTCGAGCTCGAGGCTCATTCGACTGTTCGAGTTAAATAAATCGGGTCGGCGCAGCGCCCACGCTTGTTAACGGTCTTTTTGACCTTCAGTTCATCGGGCTGCTGAGCCGGTAACTAGCGGCTAACTGGTTACGGGCCTCACTTTATCCAAATGGTCAGAAACAGGGAAATTCGACCATACAATCAGTTCAATCATGGACAAACCGCTGCGCGGCTTGCCCATTAACAAGGGCGTTACTGTGCACTGAGCATCTATGCAATCACTAGAATTCATTGAAAAAACGATTTCTGACTTCAGCATCAAAAGAATTGCAATTCTTTTCTTGCTGCTTGCATTGGGTGTAATCGCGACTGTTTCGTATGAATTGACAACTTCTACGTTTAGACTCGATAAATTCTTGAAAGCATCAGAGTTGTTAGTTGAACTCGAACCTCTTATAAGCTCCAAAAATGAGCTTGTACGCGATTCGGCAGAAGAAATCATAGAGCAGGTCCAAGCTATCTTGCTGCAAGAGCAAAATAGTAATATCGGGCTCACTACGGAAGAGCAAAGATGGGCACTTGTCATCCTGATGAGTGTTCCCTGGATATTGTTTTCATTAGCTGGAATATATGAAGCTTTTGCAAAAGAACCAGACTGGGCATACGGTGTCATTGGCTGTTGGGCAATAGCGTTCCTTTTCGGTTGGGCGAGTTTTTATATTCCTACCGAGATACATTGGTTCTATAGATACATCGTTATACCAATACTATCGTATGGTGTATTAACAACATTTTTCTATTCCATCGCGGATAATGACGAAGGCGACGGCACATAACCAACAAATCAATTGAGGATGCGTCAAGGCGCACCCATTATTCAAGGCGTTAGTTCCACAACATCTTTAGAGATCTGTGAATGATCGAATCTATTACACTCAAATTTGGAAGAGCCCCTGGGCTAGAACCGCAAATGATTGGGACAGAGCCTATTACCGTATTCGTAGGCCCAAACAACTCTGGAAAGAGTAAAGTCTTAGTGGAGATAGAGCAGTTTTGTCAGAGTGGTCACAGGAATGCCAACTCTCTTTTAGTTGATTCGATCGAACTTGAACCCATAGCTGAAGCTGATTTAGATGCGAAAATTAGAAATGTAACGCTAGAACCAAATCCGGGGGAAGCGATCCAACAAGGTCACATTATCGTTGGTAAGCGAGGTCAAAGAAATCAAGTCCCTACCGAAGAACTCAAGAAGGCCCTCCAAGATCCAAACTCCAATTCGGCCATACTTTGCCAGTGGTACCTAAGATACAACTCCTTAATCCTTAACGGCAGTAACAGAATAAAGCTGGTAGATCAGCAATCTGGTGGAAACTTGCAGAATGCAGCACACACCAGCTTCCAAGTTCTATTTCGTGATGATCAGAAAAGGAAGGAAGCAAGGAGGATAGTTTTCGAAGCATTCGGTCAATATTTGGTTCTAGATCCAACCAACCTCGGACAGCTGAATTTACGATTATCATCTCGAGCTCCTAGTGATGATCTTGAAGAAAGAGGGATACACAAAGAGGCAGTAGAATTTCACGCTAACGCGCTTCCTATAAGCGAGGCAAGTGACGGCGTAAAAGCATTTACCGGTATGGTTACGGAAATGATCGCTGGCGACCCTACAGTATTGCTCGTAGATGAGCCAGAAGCATTTTTACACCCGTCCTTATCTTTCAATTTAGGCAAAGAAGTTTCGGGCATTATGTCTGGAACTCAAAAACGTTTATTCGTTTCCACTCATAGCTCAAATTTCGTTATGGGCTGCATCCAGTCAGGAGCGCCAGTCAACATCGTTAGATTGACATACAAGAATAATGTTGCGACAGCCAGAATTCTTCCAAATGAAGATATACTCAAGTTGATGAGGAACCCACTTTTACGATCAACGAATGTATTAAGCGGTTTATTTTACGAAGCTGTAGTAGTTACTGAATCAGATGCAGACCGGGCTTTCTATCAAGAAATAAACGATCGATTGTTAAAGCATTCTGAAGGCAGAGGTATTTCAAACTGTCTCTTTCTCCACGCACAAAATAAACAAACTATCAAAACAATAGTTAAACCGCTTAGAGAGCTTGGAATACCGGTGGCTGGTATCGTGGATATCGATGTATTGAAAGATGGAGGTCGCGTCTGGACTAGCTTCTTAGACAGTGGATTTATTCCAGAGTTAGAAAGGGAGCCATTGGCAAATTTAAGAGCTTCCATACTGAGAAAATTTGATGAGTCCGGCAAAAATATGAAGACCCAAGGAGGAATAAATATCCTCGCAGACGACGACAAAGAGGCGGCCGAGTCCTTACTTACCAAGCTCAGCGAGTATGGACTGTTTGCAGTTCCACACGGTGAACTGGAGTCTTGGCTAAGTGACCTAGGAGCAACAGGTCATGGCCCCGACTGGCTTGTAGAGATATTTGAGAAAATTGGAGAAGACCCTGACGATCCAGATTTTCTTAAACCAGCCGACGGTGATGTGTGGTCATTTCTTGACCACTTAAACAATTGGTTTACTAATCCAGCGAAGAAAGGCATTCCGAACTAGCCAATTAACCATCAAATCAATCAGGGCGTTATATGCCCGAGTTACTCTGAAACATATTTAGAAATACGCGGTGTAGAAAATAATGGACAAGAAGTACCAAATCTTTGTTAGCTCTACATATGAAGACTTGAAAGAAGAGCGAGATCAGGCCATTAAGGCCGTTTTAGAAATGGGGCACATTCCTGTAGGTATGGAAATGTTTAGCGCAGCTGATGAAGAGCAATGGAAGTTGATCGCTAGACAAATAGAGGCTACAGATTATTACATAATAATAGTAGGTCATCGTTATGGGTCTGAGACAGCAGAAGGTATTAGCTACACTGAAAAGGAATATGACTATGCGAAGTCATGTGGCGTTCCAACCCTTGGTTTTATTATTGATGAGAAAGCATCTTGGCCAGCAGTCAGAATTGACAAAGACACTAAGAAACTTAAGAAGCTTGATAACTTTAAAAAGAAAGTAAAATCAAAGCTCGTGCAATTTTGGTCTGGAAAAGAGGATTTGCATGGAAAAATATCAATCTCGTTGGTTAAGGCTATGAATACCAACCCTCGAACAGGATGGTCAAGAGCAGATGATGAGATTGGAGCAAATGTCACAAGAGAGCTGAGCAGGTTAAGCGCCGAAAATTCGAAGCTCCGAGTTGAGAATGCTAGGTTACTTAACAACCAATTAGAGGCAGTTGATGAGGTAAGGGAAGTCGTCAATATCCTTAACGAGAACACAAGAACTCTAAGGATTCGATCAGGAGCTTCATTTGACACAGCGACTGAGCATGTTCGTACTTTGCTTCAATTATTTTTATCTGCTGCACCAAACCTTATACTAGAAAACACTACAGAAGGAATAGCGGCCAATATTGCATATTCAATTGTAGGTACTAAGTATCATAACTATTGGCCTTTTGGAAAAGTAAATGCTGAGCATCTTATAGCTGATTTTTCTGCCTTGGATCTAATAGAACCTTCACAGAAAAAACATCCCGTAAGTGATAAGAGCTCATATTGGTCACTGACAAAATTGGGTAAGCAGCTCCAAAAGAGGTCTCGAAAAATTCAGTTAGAAGAAGGAATCAGTACTTCAGAAGATACTTTAGACGATGAAAGTATATAATAAATCAATCAACTCTGCTCGGAACCTAACCCGCTTTTGAACACACCTCAATCTACCAATAAGTGAGGTGTGAAATGGCAAGACGCAAGCATTACATTTACTACGATGATGATTTTAAGGCGACTGCTGTGTCGCTTTCGGAGATTCCTGGCGTACTGGCCAAGCACGTGGCTGAAGCGCTAGATATTCATGAAGTCATGCTCTATCGTTGGCGCATGGAGATGCGACGAGGGCAAATCATGACCAAGAAGAAAAATATAAATATTGATCCTGAAGTAAAGTCAGAGCTCAAGCGTCTCAGAAAGCTCGAACGAGATCACAACCTCCTGAAGGAGGAACATGCCCTTTTAAAAAAAGCCATCCAGTTCTCTTCACAAAGAAAGGGGAAGTCTTCGAATTCATAAATCAGAATCGAGATAGACACAGCATTGCCCTGATGTGCCGGGTGTATAACGTCAGTCGCCATGGTTTCAACTCTTGGAAAAGACGAGGTGTATCGACCAGGCGAAAGGAAGACAGCGAATGGTTTGTTCTGATCAGGCAGATATTTGAAAAACACGATGGCTGCTATGGCAGCCCCAAGATCACTCGAGAGATTAGGAAGCAAGGGTTAAGGATCGGCCAGAAGCGAGTAGCTCGTATCATGCGGAATCACGGGCTAAAAGCTGTCAAGGCCACACTCTATAAGTCCAGGCCAGGCTTAAAGCGACATACCCGCTCGCTGCCATGTCTTATTGAAGATATGAGGCTAACCAGGGTCAATCAACTCTGGGTTGGAGATGTCACATACATCAAGCTCAGGGACGGGAGCTGGCAGTATTTGTCAGTGATTATGGATCGTTTTAGTAGGAAGATAGTTTCCTGGTCGCTCAGTGATACCAGAGATAGTAAGCTGACATTATCTTGCCTGCAGCGGGCTGCAAGAAATCAAGGAATCAGCCGAGGACTTATATTTCATTCTGACAGGGGGACTGAGTACCTGGCCGAGGGATACAGAAAACGGCTACGCCAGTATGGGATTGATCAAAGCGTGAATCGAGTGATGCGGATGAATGACAACGCATTTATGGAATCATTTTTCCAGCAGTTCAAGACAGAGAAGATCAAACGGATTTTAATAAAAACAACTGACCAGCTCAGAGCGATCATTGCTGAGTATATGCGCTACTACAACTATGAAAGGTCTCATTCATCCATTGGGTATATTTCACCCTATGAATATGAGTGTAGAATGCAGTGATAACTAATGGGTGTATGCAAAAGCGGGTTAAGTTCCGACACAGCCTGCTCCGCACGGTTTGCGAATGGCTTCACCATTCCATCGCAAACCGCGCTCCACAGACTGTGCCCATTACTAAGGGCGTTATGTGCTTCAACGCGTCAGCTTCCGACCCAAAGCAGACTACTGTGACTTTTTCTATTTTTCTTCGTCTAATTCCTAGTAACCCGGAGAATTGGATATGAAGAATTTCGCCTTATTTGCCAGCCTGCTGATTTCACTGACTTTTCCGTTCCCAGTACAGAGTCAATCGCCCTCTTTCTCCAATGAGGTCGACAAGCTGCTCGAAAGCACCTTTAGCCAAGCAGATCCAGGAATCGCTGTCGTGATAACAAAGCGAGGAGAAACAATTTACATGGGGGCCTTTGGCTCGGCTAATCTGGAGCTGCAAAAAGCACTTAATGTAGAGATGCCTTTTGAAATCGCATCAATAACCAAGCAAATAACCTCAGCGGCAATTCTAATGCTTGAAGACCAAGGAAAGCTGAGCATCAGCGACACGCTATCAAAATACTTTCCAGATCACCCTTCTCCCAATGCCACTCTTGAGCAGCTCATGCAGAATATCTCCGGAATTTTTGTCCCTGACCACTCAATGGGTTCGAATCATGTACGAGAGGATCTAAGCCGGGAAGATAGGTATGAACTAATAGTTTCTGGAGCGCCTTATTTCGAGCCAGGTGAAAGATACGCATATAGCAACTCAGGATATTGGCTACTGGGGGATATTATTGAGCAAGTATCTGGATTACCGTACGGTGAATTTGTTAGTCAATATATATTTGAGCCTTTAGGTATGGCCAACTCACACTACGGTTCTCACAGAGAAATAATTCCTAATAGGGTTTCCGGCTATGACTATACTGACGAAGGAATTGTCAATGCCAGCTATACAAGTGAAACGTGGTCGTACTCGGCAGGTGGTTTGATATCTTCTGCAGTAGACATTGCGAAGTGGAACAATGCTTTGTTTGCCGGGCGTGTCATACCAATATCGAGCGTAGAAAAAATGACAACTCCGGCGATCTTAAATAGTGGAGAAACAATTCCCTATGGGTATGGGTTAGCTCTAGGAGAATTCAATGGATCTGGAACTGCTGGACACGGAGGTGGACACTCAGGATTTTTAATTCACTCAGAGCGCTTGATCGATGAAGAGATCTTCGTAGTAGTATTAGCAAATAGTTTCTATGTTACCAATGGGTATCGTCCCCCAGATCCCAAGAATCCTGCTTTAATCGCAAGACGTCTGGCACAAATGGCAATGGACGAATTATAGCGATTTAGGAACAACTGTTTGTTGGAAGTAGATTACACAAGTTACTTCTATGTATGTGTAATTCTGGCACGAAGCTGTCTTTAGACCAGAATCCTATTGTAAATGCGACCAACACATAACAAGCTGTTCCTGAGCGACCAAGGTAAATTGTCACAGCTCTTGCTTGCACAACCGCCGCGCCAATTCACCTTGGCGCCAGAACAAGGGCGTTATGTGTTTCGAAGCGTTGGCTTCTGGCCGATTGCTTCCCTTATTGAAGAATAATTAGTGAAAGAGAAAATGGAATACTCGCCTCTTGGTAACACTGGGCTCTACGTCTCTCGACTATGCTTGGGAACGATGAATTTTGGGCAGGGCCCAATGAGTGCGCGTATTGGCAGTATGGGAGAAAAAGAAGTACAGGAACTGGTTGACCGTGCGTTTGATGTTGGGATCAACTTCTTCGACACGGCAAATCTATACACAATGGGCGAGTCAGAGGTGTTACTTGGTAAAGCAATAGGGAATCGACGCGAGGAATCGGTAATCGCGACCAAGGTCTATAATCCCTTTTCAGGTGATATGAATTCGCTTGGAACGAGTAGGAAGGCGATCATGCGTGAGGCAGAGTCAAGCCTCAAAAGGTTGGGAACAGATTATATTGACCTCTACCAGGTACACTCATGGGATCCGACAACTCCGCTCGAAGAAACTCTTTCAGCACTCGACGACTTGGTAAGAAGCGGCAAGGTTCGTTACATTGGACTATCAAACTTTACCGGTTGGCAAATCGCGCGAGCTCACGGTATCTCTGAAGCCAGGGGCTTCCATAAGTTTATTTCGGCCCAGTCTTATTATTCTCTGGTAGGAAGGGAGCTTGAATACGAGGTGCTTCCTGCTGCCCGCGATTTGCAGGTGGGGATCATGGTTTGGAGCCCACTTGCTAGTGGTTTCCTTAGCGGAAAGTACACGGGAAAGGACGGGGAACCAGGCAGGCGGACCACGGCTTCATTCCCACCAGTGAGTCAGCAGCAAGGTGATGCAGTTGTCGAGGTGTTAAGGGAGATAGCCTCAGCACAAGATGCAACCCCGGCACAGATTGCACTCGCCTGGTTGCTTCATCAGCAGGGAGTCACAAGTGTAATCATCGGAGCGCGCCGCATCGAACAGTTTGAAGACAATATTCGGTCAGTCCAAATCAGCCTATCTGATGACGAAATAGCCCAATTGAATAGAGTTAGCCAGCCGGCAACACCTTTTACATACACGGATTTCAGCCTTCAGCGCGGTCAAACACTAGAGGAAAGATTAGCTCAAGTGGAAAATTCCGGTAAGTAATACACGGAATCGTTACATGTGGGGGAAAAGACATAAGCGATCTGATCAGGAAGCGGAACGTCTCCATCAACAGAAAGAAAGGTTTTCGACGAAAGTGCGCTGAATTTCGGTTCGGAAATTCAAAGCTTACGTCAGCTATCGACCCAAAACGGACTGAACATCCCGATACGTCGATTTGAGAGAATTATCTGATTCTTACGCGAGTTGTCGCAAACTTGGCTTGGCAGAGGTGCCTTGTGAGAATACTGGAGTGGTTGCTCGTTATTGTTCTGATGGTCAACCTCCTGCCATTTTTAAGCACACGGCTAGGAGAAAAGCTCAGCCGTGCTTTTCTTCTTGCAGTACTCGTCGCTCATCTTCTGCTTGAAGGCATGAGATGGCAGATGGCTATTGCCTATCTGCTTGCTGTCGCTACGGTTCTTCTTTCAGTGTTGTCTCTGCCGTCGCCAACCTGGCTCAAGCGACTTGGGATCAGCACTGCGATTTTACTGCTTGGCCTGTCGGCCGTACTTGGCAGCGTATTCCAAATTAGCCCTATCCCCAAGCCCAATGGTGCTTATCAGGTTGGTACATTCAGCGGCTACTTGACTGACACTTCGAGGGTGGAAAGGTTCGATCCGAGTAGGAATCGAGGTTTGGAGTTCCGAATCTGGTATCCGGCTATTGTAAATGACGCAGACAAGTATGAGAAGAACACGCTCTTTAGCGAGCTCTACAGCGGTGGCTCAGATTGGCTTTCACTGCTATTTGGCTACATGGAGTACATCGAGACAAATTCGTTAGTCCATGCTCCCGTGTCTGCCGAAGGTCCATTCCCGCTCATTCTGTTCAATCATGGCCTCTATATGGTAGTGGACGAAAGTCCTCAACTTATGGAGCATCTCGCAAGCCATGGCTATGTAGTGGCTTCACTAACTCATCCGTTTGAAAGCGCAAAGGTCAATCGCCCGGATGGAGGCTTCGACAGATTCGCAATGCCAACAGACTATCCAGGAGACGTTGGCTTTACTGGCGAGGAAGTTAGCGATGGAGGTATTGGTAGCACGCTGGATCAATACAGAGGCGAAGAGTTCTCTCAGATCATGGCTGCACTTTATGCCTACACGGATCACTTTCACGACGCAACAAGCAATGCCGAGCGAAGCGCCACTATTCAAGCAGCGCTTAACGACGATAAGATCAGCGTTCTCGGAGAAGTCTTATCAGCGGAAAACCTGGAAAACTTTTTTCGAATAAGACAGCAAGTACGCAATCGCTCAACGGCGTACTGGGTTGAGGATCAGCAGTTCTTCCTGAATGCTATCTCAACATTCGAGGCGCCCGTTGAAGGGTTCGCTGCGGCAGTTGATATAAACAATGTCGGAGTGATGGGCTTCTCTTACGGTGGTTCCGCTGCAGGCGCTTTCTGCAAGGTGGATATACGATGTTCCGCAGGGATAAACCTCGATGGGACCCAGTTTGGATCTGACTGGAATGTATCCGTGCCCGCGCCGTTCTTGCACGTCTATTCCGACACCAATACACACGGCAACGCTTACGCCTACTATCCGCCAGGACCAGATTTCCAGGATGTCCACTTGCCTGGCACAGAGCATCAGGATTTCATTGGGGCCTTGGCGATGTTTCCAATCATCAACTTCTTCAGAGAGGAGGGAAGGTTAAGCTTTCAGGAGATTGCCACGCTTAAGAACGGCTTGGTCTTATCATTCTTCGATGAGTACTTAAGGGGTAAATCTGGAGAACTTGAAAGCTACTTGCGAGAAACGTCTAATCGTATTCGCGTTTTATACCCCCAGCAATAGTATCGTGATCGGCACAAAGCAGGCCATAGGTCAGAGTATCTTTGTTAACGAGACCAACACATAACAATACGCTTTGAGTTGGTCGTGAACCCATATTAGTCATGCAGCCATGGCATTGCTTTTCTGCAAAGCGAATAAATAGGTTGACTCATCGTAGGGTGTATTGGTCTGCCAGCACCTGAACAGAATACTGATCCACTTGAATGCGAGCATGCAAAGGATTGCCTGGTGTGACTTTCCTTCGTTGCGCTTTCTGTCATAAAACGCCTTGGCCCAATAGGAATATCGTCGCGTCTGATTAGCCCACTCCACGAAGGTCTGCCTGAGGAACTTGGGACAACAGTAGCGCCAATGAACCCAAGTCTTGGTGCCGCTGCGTTCCGTGACTGGCGCTACACCAGAGTACCGGGCGATCTCCTCGGCGGAACTGTAGCGCGTTCGATCAGTTCCCAGAGCGACAAGCAGGCGTGGTCCGAAGACGGCGCCGGCGCCGGCGCCTGGCAGAGAATCGAACAGCTCATACTCGGCATGAGCCTGGCAGCGACTGGCGATGTCGAGATCGTATTCCTGGATTGTCAGCAGTAACTGACGGAGCTGCCGGGTCAGTGCGACGGTGCGCTTTTCGAACGGCACTAGAGTGCCTTCATCGTCCGTCAGGGGCATAGCCTTGCGGATGGCCGTGAGCCGTCTGGCCATGACCTCGGCCCGCCCACAGCGCCGGGACTTGAAGAAGTCCATGAGCGCCATATCGGACTCGGCCTGAGCATGGCCCAGGGTGGGCCAGCGGATGACGAAGTCACAGAACAACAAGGTATCGATATCGCCAAACCACTGTAATACCTAGGGATAGTAGGCCTTGAGCGAAGACGTCAGAGCATTGGTCAGATCGACTTTTTGATGCACAAAATCACGACGATCCTCTACAAGCCGCTGCAGAATGCGGGTCTTTGAATCCTCCGGTGCCAGCGGCCTAAGTGACTCCGGGTGTTTCAGCAAATAGTCCAATTGTAGAGCGGCGTCGGTCGGCTCATCCTTGGCGCCGCCCTGTAAGAATGAACCCCGATATCTTGCCAGGGCCCTGGGCGAGATCGGGAACAGGGTGATAAACGGGTATTTCAGCAAAGCCGATACTACCGGCCCGGCCTGGAGCTCCAGGCAAATGGCCACGGGCCGGCCCCGAAATCGCTTCTGCAGGGCGCGGGCCCAGCTGTCAATGGCCTCGGGGGAATGCTGGATTACTCCATATTCCAAATCCCCTTTAGGTCCGGCCTTGAGGCAGAAATCATGCTTTTGGTAGGCCCAGTCCAGACCGATACGGGCGGCGAATCGCGGTGTTTGAGACTTCATAAAGGCCCCCTGTTGTTGTACAGTTGAGTGGCTGTAGGGGTATGCAGCTTACTTCTTCGAAATGATTATAGATAAGTCGGTGTCACGACGATCTCTGAGTATTCGTTAGCGAAGTAAGCACACCCGGTGGCTCGAAAGGATTGTTATGAGCATCAGGTGCTTCAATTCAATTGTTCGTAGCTACCGGGTGCATACCTTCTTTAAGAATACAGTTTTTGGATCTGCAATACTGACCATTCAAGAAGGTCGAACAACTATAATCAGTTCAATCAAGGACAAACCGTTGCACGGTTTTCCCATTAACAAGGGAGTTATGTTCCTTGCTAAAGAAAGTGCATGAACAAAGACAAATTACAAAATGGGCATCATGAATGTTGTATTAGCGGAAAATTAGCAGCCGCATTTTAAGAAATACGGAGAAGGTATTGAAACACGATTACAAGAAAGGCATTGGTCTCGGGACCATATTCTTCGTCGCTTTCTGGCTAACATTCGATAATCTCGCACTAGGCATAGGGCTGGGAGTCGCGATGGGTGTTGCTCTTTCTGAAACTCCAGAACCAAAGAAAAACAGCGAGAACAATGTCAGTGACAACGGAACATAACAAGCGACTGTGGCGTCAATAACCAGTCTGCTTATTTTTTAGCAGGCCCATTAACAATGGGCGGTATGCAAGTTCAGCTGCTACTGTACCCATCAAGTATAAGAAATATCTAGTAGATCTCCGGGCTTACATTCTAGTACCTCACATATGGCCAGCAATGTGGTGAATCGAATCGCCCTGGCTCTATCACATTTAAGCTTAGATAAATTTGCGAATGAAATTCCTGTTCTTTCAGAAAGTTCAGTCAGTGACATTTGGCGTTGCACCAGTATCAGATCCATGTTGATTTTGATCCTCGGCTTCATTTATGCGTCCCACTAACCACATTGTTATATCGATAATAGTGCCATATATATCGATTAGCAACATATTTATATTGATATTCGATATATTGTTAAGGTAAAGTGGCGTCTCTCCTGTCATTAAGATGGGAGAATTCGGCGATAAACTGGAGGTCATTTATGTTCGCGACGCTTATTACAGTGCTCGGGATAGCGTTCATTTCAGCTGTTACCTGGGCCAGCTACACGCTTGGCAAAACGAAAACCGAGAATGCGAGAGCTGCAGGAATAATAGGCTTTATGCTTTGCTTTATTCCTCCTTTTGCTCTTATTTACTTGGTCGTGCTCTTAGTCAAGCCAGAGGTTGATGTTGTATAGGGATCGCGAGGGACACTAATAGTTTAATAGCTTAAGAGAAGTTGAAGCTAGTTGCGAGCGTAAAGCTATTAAACTATTAGTGCCCCCTTCAGGCTCTTAACAAGGGCGCTACGCGGAACAGGAGGATTCTTTATGTCTCACAAAGAGCTGATAAGCCGCAACAGCGTGTTCGCATGGATAGCTGGTGCCACAGCATTGGTTTTGCTCATTCCCCTCGCTGCGATGCAGGTTACTGCTGAAGTTCAATGGACACCAATCGACTTTGCCGTTATGGCATTGTTGCTTTTTGGTGCTGGCAGCTTTTATGTACTGAGCTGCCGCGTGCTTGGTTCTAGATTTCATCCATTGATCGCGATTACTTTCATCGGACTTGTTCTTTATGTCTGGGCGGAACTGGCTGTTGGCATTTTCCTTTAGATTGGCGCCTTGACAGCGGGATCGCAAGGGACACTAATAGCTTAAGAGAAGTTGAAGCCAGTTGCGAGCGTAAAGCTATTAAACTATTAGTGTCCCCTTCAGCTCCCTTCAGGCTCCATATGTGCAAACGAAACATAACACTCAGTGCAATCGCCTCCTCATGGGCACTTGAGCAATTGCCTAGGCCACTTGCAGATCCGCTGCACCAGTCTGCTCGTCAGAACCCCAAACTAATAGCTCCCCTACTCTTTGCCCAATAACGAGGTGTCAAAATGATTCTGTATTCATTAATTGCTTTTACAATAATCTTGAATATTGGCGTTTCGCGGCATGTGTATCTAAGCAGTCTTAGACTCGGGTATGAAAAGGTAGCTGAGATAGGTCTTATTTGGGTCCTTCCCATCATGGGGGCATTGGTGTCACTCTGCATCACTTATCAAAGCCCAGCCAGAGTTCGCGAATACGAAAACATCAACAGATTTTTTTGCATGAAAGAGCATTAATCTACGAAAATCGACAGCTAACAATAAGGCCAGCGGGAAGCAGCTTGTCTGCCCTATTTGTGGCGTCCCCTGACCAGCTCAAGAGCCACCCTGATTTCACCCTGTGTATAATCAAAAGCGTTTTCTGTGTACCATGTTTTCCAGATACACATCAGATGGAAATCGAGAGAGACACTAGTAGTTTAATAGCTTAAGAGAAGTTGAAGCTAGTTTCGAGCGTAAAGCTATTAAACTATTAGTGTCCCCTTCAGGATACACATCAGATAGCTCATCCAGCGCAATTAAATGGAGTCAAAAATGAGTGCAGCAGCAATTGGTGGAATAGTGGCCGTCGCTATAGCGATATTGGTTGTGGTTATATCTTCGAGTTCGAAGAAGAAACCGAAGGATGAACCAAAAGATCCATAGACCTGGCTCACTCCAAGACACTAGTAGGATAATAAAATAACTGGATAAGTCAGGCACCATCTTGCCTGATTACAACATGTCTTATTTCATTGTACGCCCGACTGTACTCATCGCACGGCAATGAGATCAGCCCCGCCTCGGGCCCTCAGGATATGTAGCTACACCTTTTTGGCCGTACCAATGGGTGTTGTTTAAACACGGAAATACAAGGGTCTTAAAGCATGACTACTCTGGTGGTAGGAGCAAGCGGTGCGACCGGGCGGTTGCTCGTCAGGCAGTTGCTGGATCGTGGGCAGACAGTGAAAGTGATAGTGAGATCGCCCGCCAGATTTCTCGACGCTGTTGGCGAGCACGAGAATCTATCTCTGATCCACGCTAACGTTCTGGATTTGAGTGATGCAGAACTCGAGCAACAGGTGCGCGGATGCGATGCTGTTGCCTCATGTTTGGGTCACACAATGAGCTTCAAAGGAATGTTTGGCAACCCGCGGCGACTTGTGACCGATGCCACGCGACGACTTTGCGAGTCCATTCAGGCTAGTGAATCGGAAGGCTCAGTCAAATTTGTGCTCATGAATACATCAGGCAACCGTAATCGTGATCTCGAAGAATCCATATCGTTTGCGCAAAAGTGTGTTATGGGCTTGATCCGGTTGTTGGTACCACCCCATTCGGACAACGAACTTGCTGCAGAGTATTTACGCTCCGATGTCGGTCAGAACAACTCAAAAATTCAGTGGGCTGCTGTTCGCCCCGACGGACTGATTGATGAAGACACAGTTACTGACTATGAACTTCATGCATCACCAACCAGAAGCCCGATATTTGATGCGGGAGTGACCAGTCGGATTAACGTCGCTCACTTCATGGCTGATCTGATTACCGACGACGCCTTGTGGAGCACATGGAAGGGTCAGATGCCGGTCATTTACAACGCCGCATAAAGAGGCGCTCAACCCGAAGCCCCACCAGGGACATTAGCAGGCCCGCCAACTACCCCCGATTTCGCCATGCATGAACAAGAAATCAAGATCCAATCAGCAGGTGCCGTACTGAGTGGCACGCTATGCACTCCCGAGAAGAATGGCCAATTTCCCGCTGTACTAATGCTGCATGGCAGTGGGCCACTGGATCGTAATGAGAACATGAGGGGGCAAAAGCTCAACATATTTAATGCTATTGCCCATGCCCTGGCAGAGCATGGTATTGCCAGCTTACGATATGACAAACGCGGATGCGGCAAAAGTTCAGGCAACTACATCAAGGCCGGTCATGCTGATTTTGTCCAGGATGCAGTGCAATGCCTGGATACCATAGCCACATTAGAGAACGTTTCCGCAAACAGCGTATTTATTCTAGGGCATAGCGAGGGCAGCATTATCGCGCCCCAGGTTTCACAGCAGCGCCCGTCAGTGGCTGGCCTCATCCTCCTATGCCCATTTATCGAAAGGCTTGAGTCCATACTGACAAGACAGGCGGCGCAGCTTGAGAAAGAGGTGGATTCTTTGCCAGGTGTAGCCGGCACTTTTTATCGGTCATTGTTCAGGATTATTGGTAAGCCGCGGGCCACACAGCAGCGGCTGATACGCAAAGTCCGGGAAACAGATACGGCAGTGATTCGCGTTGCGCTGTCCCGGCATCCGGCGAGATGGCTACGGGAGATGTTGGAGCTGGACCCAGACGCTATCTTTGCAGCAACCCGCGCGCCGATGTTACTGATAGCCGGAGAGAAAGACCTGCAGTGTAATCCGCAGGACATATTCCGCATCCCTGAAATCACCCAGGGCCCATCCGAGACCATGCTGGTTGAAGGGATGACCCATTTGCTGCGAATAGACGAAAACCCGGCAACCATCATGGGTTCTGCGCGGCAGTCTGGTGAGCCCCTGGTGGATTCTGTCATTAAACGCACGGCGAATTGGATTCATGACACCTCGGCAGCTCTCAATCAGTTGCATGTGGCCAGCGCCGCTCGTGCGTGGAAACCCGATCCGCTGTAAACATCCCACGAGATCCAGATTCCGCGGCTAGTCTTCGTGCTCATCACTTACCTTCATTACCGTCTTGTCTTCCTCTTCCTTCAACCAGCGCACCTCATACAGTTCGCGGCGCCGGTCCAGGTGGTTGCGCACCGAACCCACGTTACGCAGGTCCTTTAGCTTCTCAAGATCCAGGTCAACGATCAGGGTCATCTCGGTGTTGGGCGTGGTTTCGGCCATCACCGCGTCATGGGGAAAGGCAAAATCTGACGGCGAATAAACCGCTGACTGGGCGTACTGAATGTCAGCGTTGTCTACCTTCGGCAGAATCCCCACGCTGCCGGCAATGGCAACATAGCACTCGTTTTCGATAGCACGGGCCTGAGCGCAGCAGCGCACCCGAAGGAAGCCATTCTTGGTGTCGGTCCAGTAGGGAATAAACAGCATCTGCATACCCTGGTCGGCCTGGATTCTGGCCAGCTCCGGAAACTCCGAGTCGTAGCAGATCAGAATGCCAATCTTGCCAAAATCGGTGTCGAATACCCGCAGGGTATCGCCGCCCTGCATGATCCAGTCGCGCTTTTCGGTCGGCGTGGGGTGAATCTTGTACTGGGTATCCACAGTGCCATCGCGGCGGCAAAGAAAGGCGACGTTGTAGAGTTCTTCGTTGTCCATCACCGGCATGGAGCCGGCGATGATATTGATATTGTAGGTGACTGCGAGTTTGCTGATCTCCTGCACCAGGGTATCGGTGAACCCGGCCAGAGTCTTCACCGCCTCAATCGATGTTTCTTGCGGCCCCAGGCCCATCAGCGGAGCATTAAAGAATTCCGGGAACAGCGCCACGTCGCACTGGTAAGTACTCAGTGCGTCAACGAAATACTCGAACTGCTGCACCATTTCTTCAACCGACTTCACCGTGCGCATCTGCCACTGCACCAGCCCAACCCGCGCGGTGGTGCGCGTCGCGCCGATGAGCGGACTTTTCTTGGGTTCGTAGTAAATATTGTTCCATTGCAACAGCGTCGCATACCCCATCGACGCGGTGTCGTCGGGTGAGTAGGCTTTGAGCAGACGTTTTACCTCAAAGTCGTTGGATAGCTGAAAGGTAAGAATCGGGTCGAAGATTTCCTTCTTCTTGACCTGCTCGATGTATTCCTTGGGGCTCATCTTGTCGGCGAACTTCTGGAAATTCGGAATCCGCCCGCCCGCGATGATCGCCTTGAGATTGAGGTTCTGGCAAAGCTCTTTACGCGCCTCATACAGTCTCCTGCCGAGCCGTAAGCCCCGGTATTCCGGATCAACAAACAGATCTACGCCGTACAACACATCGCCCTTGCGGTCATGGGTGCTCAGGTAGGCGTTGCCGGTGATCTCCTCATAGGTATGCTGGTCGCCGAACTGGTCATAGTCGACAATCACGGAGAAGGCAGCCGCCACCACGCGGCCATGGTCCTCGATGCAAATCTGGCCTTCAGGGAACACCTTAAGCTGGGTACGGAACAGCTTTTCGTTGAAGTAGCCATAGAAGTCATCATATATGGCGTACCACATTTTTTTGACGTCATCGTAATCATCAATGGTGAGATGACGCAGATTGAGTTTGTGTTCTGTCTCTTCCGTCACTGGTAATTCTTCACTCATATCGAACCTTTCTCACATTGACCGCAATTAGGTAGCAGTGGGTCGTGGTTAGTTAATTACGTTGATTGCTGGAGTCTTGAGTTGTCGCCACGTCCGGTTGCCAGCATCGCAGCTGCCGGATCGAAAACAAGGACCATGGCAAGGCAGCCGTTGCCTATCGTATCCCGGGGAAGCGCACGGCCGTGTCAGGTCAGCAGGTATTCCCGGTGCTGGCCGCGGGCGCAGTGGTTGGAGGCCATGGACGTGGAATAGGCACCCGCGTTGATCAGGGTCAGGTATCTGGCATCACGCATGTCGGGCATGAGGGCGTCGCGATAGAACACATCCAGAGCTTCGTTGATATTGCCAACCACGGTAACTTTCTCTGCCGTCTGCTGACCAGCTGGCCGACTCAGGGGCAATGGCTGAAAGCGCAGATCATAAAATGCTGGCTCCGGCGCCAGGTTGAAGCCGGCATCAACCCCCAGAAACAAGGTATCTGCCTTCTTTTCCAGATAGGTCTTGCTGAGCAACAGCAGCCCGGCATCTTTCATCACATACTCGCCAGGTTCGACGTCAAGCTTGAAGGGCTTGTCCTTGAAATGCTTGAACAGCATCTGCGCCCAGGCGTTGACGTCCAATCGGCCATCGGCGGCATCGTGAGGCACACCCAGCCCGCCGCCAATATTGACGCGTTCAATGCTGTCGCACTGCTCGACAAACCACATGCAGCGACTGACCACCTGATCAAGCTGCGGGATTTGTTCGGTCAGGTAACCGCAGCCGGTGTGAAAGTGAATCCGGCTGATGGTGAGATTGAACTGTTTGGCAAGCGCCAGGGCCTCGTGAAACTGCTCCTGGTAAATTCCGAATTTGGTAATGGCACGACCGGCATACTGCAAACGTTCGTTGCCCTCCCGGCTAACACCCAGCCCCGGGTTTACGCGGATACCGATACTGCCGCCGGGGCGCAACTCGCCCCAGGTCTTGATGGCATGCAGGGAGTCACAGTTGATGTTCAGATCCCGGTAGCGGTTCAGCACCCGGTAATCCTCCTGGGAAAGCGAGCCGGCTGTGAAAGAAATATCTGCCGGGGAAAAACCGCAGGAAACTGCCAATTCGACTTCCTGGGGCGAACAGGCATCGATGCCACACAGACCGCTCAGGTTCAGACTGGTCAACAGCGGAGCAAAGCGATTCGCCTTCATGGCATAAAGAATGCGGTAATTGGGGTTAGCACCGCTGCCAGTAAAACCTGCGTCGCATAAAGCGGTGTGCAGGCGCTCAAGATTGGCCTTGGCCCGCGCCAGGGAATACACGAACACCGGCGTGCCGAATTGTTCCGCCAGATCCTGAACCCGGTGTCCGGCAAAATGCAGTTCATTGTCGATAAAAGCCAAATCGTCCCGCTGCCACCAGTCGGCCTGGTCTTCGTTCACTGCTGTCGCTAATTCTGATGTTGCTGTTTGCACCCTATGATTCCTTCGGCATCGCCGGTATGAAAATGATTGCCTTGTAAATTGGCTTGCGCCTCTACTTCTTGCTTATTCCTGCTGGCCATTTTTCGAGCTTGTTCCCTTAAGCTCTTCCTTGCGCCAATTCCTTTTGCTTGCTCTTTTTGTCTGCTCGTTTTGTCTGCTCTGTTTGTCTACTCTTTTTTCAACTACAGCCACCTGCTACTCACGCCTATTCATTCCTGCCCTTGATCCAGCCCCGACAATTGGCGCTGCCACACCGGCACTGAAACTGCTTGAACAGAACCTCTTCGGTCTCCGCGTAGTCCATGAACAAATAGTCCCCGGCCGCAATATCCTGCAGCGCGACAACCTTCATGGTCTGCATATCAACCGAGACATTGGGCGCGCAGGAATGCAGAAAATAACCGCTGAAGTCGCGGTCCAGCAGGTGTTTTCCCGGCGCAACTTGCAGCGTATGCTGGAGTACTTCCGGTACTATTTCGCCCTGCAGATCACACAATAATTCACCGGCCCTGAAGTCCCGATAGCTGATAACTCCTTTACCACTGTTCTCGTCCTTGCGAACCACAGCAAAATGCTCGCCAGGATAATCACGGCGCACCCCGGAATCATACGGGTCTGTCATGAAATTCAGCCTCCTTTGGGCAATATCTGAGTTGTCAATCCGGCGGGCACCTTGCGGTGATGCCGGATTACTAAGGTAGCAAAAGCAAAGCGCCTTATATAGGCGATTGACCCCGGCGACAAGTGTTTTCGCGCGTTGTGATCCGCCCTATCGCCCGCAGGCAGGGGCGTACAGACAATTCACCGGAATCGGTATCGCCCCGCCCGGCAGGACTGGGTACAATCTACTGGCGGCCTGGCCACATCATTGTGAACCGCCATCAGGTGCATGAGATCATCACGGGCATGAAGAAATTCTGGATATTTGGGCCAGCCACGGGGCTTGCAATTGTGGTGCTGCTGACACTGGTTTTTACCACCTGGAACTGGGTGGAGAATCCAGGCGGAATCTTCCGTGACGCAAGCGGAACGCAATGGAGATTTGTTTACGATACCGCCGCCAGCTGGTTCCTGCCGACTTTGATCCCGGTAACAATCGCAGCCACACTTGGCCACATCGGCATTACCTGCTTGTTCAAGGTTTACAGAAAGTATTTTTCAGGCAATAGTGATCGCTCTGGCCAATAGAAGCCTGCTCTGCAGCAAGCTGAATGACTCGCTCAGGGTGAGCGGCGCCACACTAAAGGGAAAATGTTGTGTCACGATTAGAAGGCAAGATAGCACTGGTAACGGGTGCGGCCCAGGGTATTGGCCAGGCCATCGCAGCACTGTTCGTATCCGAAGGTGCAACCGTCATCCTATCGGATATTAACGACGAAGCTGGCAAGACAGTGGCTGCAGAACTGGGGGAGCGCGCCGAGTATCTTCACCTGGACGTGGCCGAAGAGACTGCCTGGCAGAACGCTGCCCGGCATATCAATGACAAGTACGGACACCTGGACATCCTGGTCAATAACGCTGGCATCACCGGCTTCCTTGAAACCGCTGGCCCCCATGACCCGGAAAACCTTGATATGGCAAGTTGGCACAAGGTACACGACGTCAACCTGCACGGCACCGCGCTGGGATGCAAGTACGGCATTCAACTAATGAAGTCGTCCGCAAGCGCCAGCATTATCAATGTCTCCTCGCGTTCGGGTATGGTCGGCATTCCCGGTGCCGCTGCCTATGCATCCAGCAAGGCAGCAATGCGCAACCATACCAAAACTGTTGCGCTCTACTGCGCCAACGAGAACTACCCGATCCGCTGTAACTCTTTGCACCCCGCGGCGATTATGACTCCCTTGTGGGATGCCATGCTCGGCGAGGGCGAGGCCAGGGAAAAGACCTTGAAGGCAATCAGTGCGGATATCCCCATGGGCAAAATGGGTGATCCCATGGATGTTGCCTACGCGGCTCTATACCTGGCAGCCGATGAATCCAGCTATGTCACCGGCTCCGAGCTTACCATCGACGGCGGTATCCTGGCTGGAAGTACCGCCGCGCCCGCAAGTGACTAGCAGGCAACTGGCGCCCTGCCGGGCCGGGTAGCCAGCGCACGCAGTGAACGCCAGCCATGAACACTAAGAGAGAGAACGCTAAAAGAGAGAACACTGAAAGAGAAAACACTAAAAGGGACACTGAGGCCCAAACCCGTTATGGACAAGGTCTTTTCCCATGAAAACCTGGCAATTGTGAACTCGGCAAAAAACCTGCTGGAGCTGAACAACATCGCCTGTTTCATCAAGAACGAATACCATGCCGCTGGCGGGCATGTCGGCTTCAGCGCGATACCTGTTGAGCTATGGGTGCACGATTCGACCCAGGCAGCGACGGCCCAAGCGTTGCTGGAAAAAGAGCTGGCCCCGGACCGCCAAAGCGAAGACTGGGTGTGTGAACACTGTGGCGAAAAAAATAGTGGTTCATTTGAGGTGTGCTGGCAGTGCCAGCACGCGCCCGGCGAGAATTCCAAATCCGACTAGGCAGGCCCTGGCGTAGATATGATTATATGACAGTTGAAAATCAGCAAGACATGGATGGCATTTTGCAGACTGGCCAGGTAGTGGCCCGGGTGCGCGATGCCATGCTCCAGGCTATTGAGCCCGGCATGACCACGGCCGAGCTTGATGCCTTGGGCGCACAGTTACTTGATAAATACGAAGCCAGATCCGCCCCCAGAGTGACCTATGATTTCCCCGGTGCGACCTGCATCAGTATCAATGAACAAGCAGCACATGGAATTCCAGGTGACCGGGTGATCAAGGCCGGTGATATCGTCAACGTTGATGTGTCCGCAGAAAAAGGCGGCTACTTTGCCGATACTGGTGGCAGCATCGTGGTCCCGCCGATCACTGCGATAAAGTCCCGCTTGTGTGAAGCCACTCGCCTGGCCCTGAAGCAGGCAATTAGCGAGGCTCGGGCCGGCGCCCGTATCAATCGCATTGGCCGGGCCATCCAGCGTACAGCCAAAGACCATGGCTTCGAGACCATCCGAAACCTTTCCGGCCACGGTATTGGTCGCAGTCTGCACGAAGAACCCACTGGCATAGTCAGCTACTATGACCGCCACGACACTCGCTGCCTGGTCAACGGTCAGGTGATCGCCATTGAGCCGTTCCTTTCAACCGATAGCACAATGGTTACTCAGGCACCCGATGGCTGGACGCTGGTGGGCCAGCCCGGCAATCTGTCAGCCCAGTATGAACACACCCTCATTGTTACCAAGGGTTCTCCCATTGTCGCCACTTTGTCACAACCGCCTGACTAGGCCAGACCAGGAAAGCGGAACAGTCCCGTGAACATCAGAGTGGCAACGTCCGGTGACTTCGATGCGATTTGGCCGATCTTTCAGCAAGTCGTTGCCGCCGGCGACACCTACGGCTACCGACCCGACACCAGTAAAGAAGACGCATTCCACCTGTGGATGGAATCCCCGCGCCAGACCTATTTGGTTGAAGTCGATGGCCAGATTCTCGGCACCTACTATCTGAAAACCAATCAAGAGGGACCTGGCGCCCACGTCTGTAACTGTGGCTATATGGTGGCAGCCGCCGCCCGTGGCCAGGGCCTGGCCACGCTGATGTGTGAGCATTCGCAACGCGAAGCAGTCAGGCTGGGTTATCGGGCGATGCAGTTCAATCTGGTAGCCAGCAGCAACGTGGGCGCGATGGCGCTTTGGGAGAAACTGGGTTTTGCACAAGTGGGGAGACTGCCGCTGGCATTCAATCACCCGAAGCGGGGCTTTGTTGATGCGCTGGTTATGTATAAGTGGCTTGTCGACTGAGCTATGGACTCGGCAAACCAATCCCCTTACCCTCGGCATCTACATCGGCAAACTATTGTTAGGCAAACCACCGTGCATGACTGACACAGCCTGCAGCCATGATTAATGCGCTAAACAAAACCAGCCTTGTGCTTGCAGGTATTTTCTACCTGCTTGCCGGTTCGGCCGCCCAGGCGCAGCACAACGACATTCCCCGAACCCCTTACGGGCACCCTGATCTGCAGGGCGACTGGATCAACGACGTGCAGGCACCGCTGGTGCGCCCGGAAGTCCTGGGTGAGCAGCAAGCCTACACTGAAGCCGAGGTGCGAACCCTGCTGGCCGCGCGCGCGGAACAACAACGCATGCGGGAACGGGCTTCCGACCCGAACCGGCCAGCACCACCGATAGGCGACACAATAACCAACATCGCCGACGGCAATTTTCTCCCGGAAATGCCGCTGTCTCCTCCCTACGTCAACGGGGAATACCGGACTTCACTGATAATCGATCCTCCCGATGGCCGCGTGCCGTTGATCGATGGCGCCCGGGATTATTATGCGCAGCTACAGGCCCAGGGGTTTGGACAATTCGATGGCCCGGAAACCCGTCCCGCCAATGAGCGCTGCCTGAATTCACCGGGCCAGTTGCCACTGGTTATCCAGATCCCGCCCGGCGATTCAAAGACCATGCAGATTATCCAGACCCGCGACTATGTGGTGCTGAATGCGGAATACGCCACCAGCGTTCGCATCGTCCCCCTGCACCTTGATGAAAACCCGATTGCCTGGCCGCAGTGGCGCGGTGTGTCGGTCGGACACTGGCAAGGCGATACCCTGGTGATCCGCACCCGTCAGTTCCGCCCGGAACAAACCCGGCCCACCATACCCTCATCTGGGCAGCTGGAAACTATTGAAGAATTTACCCTGACTGGCGCTGATGAACTGCTCTATCGCTTCCGGTTTTCCGACCCGGAAACCATTGACGGGTCTTTCACCGGCGAGTTGCCACTAAGCCGGATGCCTGCGGGGCAGCGTCTCTACGAGTCCGCCTGTCACGAGGGCAACTACAGTTTACCCGGAGTACTGGCTGGCGCCCGGCGCGCGGAAATAGAACAGGAAATGGCAACCTCGCGCTAGTCAGGCCGGGGGACACCGCCAGGCGCCGGCCTGTGCCCCACCCTTCAGGGAACCTCTGAGTAATATCGATTTTCTGGCCCGTCTCCAGCATGTGACCCGCAACCCGGGGGCGCCAGCACTTTAGGACATACGTCCCAAACCCGCAGTTACGGGCGTTTGCCCAATTCTTCCAGCTCCACATTGGCCTAATCTGACCTCCACAAACCGGCGCAATGCGCCCAGGAGGTTGACCATGACTACCCACGATTTTTCCTATTCAACAACTGCCCGGCTTATCCATCTCGGGCTGGCGGTGTTCGGCATCGCGGCTTTCCTGACCGGTGAACTGGCAGAAGACGGCGGTCGCTCGGGCTACCTGATCCATGCCTATCTCGGCCTGTCCCTCGCCGCAGTGATGCTGCTGCGCATGGGCACCGGGTTCGGCCACAGCCGAACGCTCGGATTTCGCCACTGGCGACTTTTTTCACGCGAACAGTGGCTGCAGACCCGTGCCGACATCGTTGGCCTGCTGCGCTTCAAAGTGCCCGAAGGCGGCCAGCATCGGGGCCTGTCCGGCTTCGTCCAGGCGCTGGGGCTGCTTATCTTTGCCTGGATGGCTGCATCTGGCACAGTACTTTACCTGACCGAGGGAAACGTCAGCCGGGCATTGTTTCACCGCCTGGAAGATTTTCACCTGCTGGGTGAGGGATTAATCCCGGTGTACTTGCTGCTTCATGTAGGCGCGGTAATTCTGCATACTCTGGTTGGCCAACCGGTCTGGCAACGCATGTTCCGTCCCGGCCGCCCAAGCAAATTCATTGACCAGTAAATGACACTATGCGCGCAAACCTGAAAAAGCTCCTGCCCGCCACCGTGCTGGCAGGAGCTGCCGCTTTTTTCGCCTACGACATCCTGGTGGACCTGCTGACCGGTATCGACAGCATGGGCCACATTGTTGTGGAGATGCTGGTGTTCATCGCCATTACCCTGGTGCTGGCATACGAAATAGCCCGGGTCCGCCAGCTCAATCAGGCCATCGTTCAGGAGCGCAGTAAAACCGCGCGCCTGGCTGGTGAAATGCTGGACGTGATGCGCGCACAGTTCACCAACTGGCAGCTTTCCGCATCCGAGGTCGACGTGGCGCTGCTGCTTATCAAGGGTCTGTCCATGAAAGAGATCGCCACGGCGCGCAACGTCAAGGAAAAAACCGTGCGTACCCAGGCGGCTAGCGTTTATGCAAAGTCCGGTCATGCCGGTCGGCACGAACTGGCTGCCCATTTCATTGAGGACCTGATGAGCGCCATACCTCTGGTTGAGCCTAAACCAAACCCAGCAGACTCGCGCGGGGACCACCTGGCGGCAGGTACTGAAAAGCTGGCCAGGTGAGCTGCAAGGACACAACAGCTCAAAGGTTCATTCATGGCTGAATGGTTGATTGTTCTAGGTCTGGCATCGGTCGCGGGGCTTGCCATGCCCGCCGGTGCCTGTCTGGCACGGTTCGAAAAGATTCGCCCCAACTGGCTGGACAATGAATTGCGTCATGGCGTGATCGCCTTCGGCGGCGGTGCCTTATTGTCAGCTGTGGCCCTGGTGCTGGTGCCGGAAGGCATCCATGGTCTATCAACGCTGGGCACTGCGGTCTGTTTTTCCGGTGGCGGCCTCGCCTTCATGGCGCTGGACATCGCACTGGCGAATCGGGAAAGCTCTGCCAGCCAGCTCACCGCCATGCTTGCCGATTTTCTACCGGAATCGTTGGCCCTGGGCGCTACATTTGCTCTCGGTGGACAATCTGCTCCACTGCTGGCCGGGTTGATCGCGCTGCAGAATCTGCCGGAAGGATTCAATGCCTACCGGGAGCTGATTGAGTCAGGTCCGATGCGTGGCACACAGGTGATTGCCGCATTTGCCTTGCTGGCACTGCTCGGACCCGTAGCCGCCCTGTCCGGATACTTTTGGCTGGCCGGTTTCCCTGTTCTCGTATCGGGCATTATGTTGTTTGCTGCGGGCGGGATTCTTTACGTTGTCTTTCAGGACATTGCGCCGCAGGCAAAACTTGAACGCAATTGGGCGCCATCACTTGGAGCAGTAGCCGGCTTTCTGCTCGGGCTGATCGGGCACATGTACGTAAGCTAAACACCCTCGTTTATCTTCTGTGCCATGACTTTGGCAGCGCTATTCACTATCCTGATATGCCTTATCTGATAACGCCTGGTGGCAGCCATGAAAAAAGCGGTGCGCGACTTTCTCAAGGGCCTGGAAAACGATTCCCAGCGCGAAGATTCATTCAAACTGATCCGGCTGATGGAAGAAGAGTCTGGTTACCAGGCCGCCCTGCACGGCACCATGATCGGTTTTGGCATGTACCATTATAAATATGCAAGCGGCCGGGAGGGTGACTGGTTCGTCACCGGGTTCGCGCCCCGCAAACGCAACATGACGGTCTATATCATGCCGGGCTTTTCGGACTACGAGAAGGAGCTGGCAACGATCGGCAAGCACAAGTCGGCCAAGTCCTGTTTGTACTTCAACAAACTAACGGACCTGGATGAAAAGGTGCTGCGTAAGATGGTCCGTCACTCGGTGAAGACCATGCAGAAAAAGTACCCTTGCCGCGTCGACTGACTAATGCGCCCCGTTACACCCGGGCCATCTCTCAAGGGTATGCATCACTATACGCCTGGGGCGCAGAGCCACGTGTTTAACCGTGACTCCGGCCCCTGGCTATTTCCTGCATTCAGCCCCGGCCCCGAATAATCCTCTAGCGGGCCCGGGGCAAATCACCGCTAACGTGGAGTCCACTCGAATGAGGCCCAGAACTGGCGGCCCCAGGGAGTCGACAGGCGGGACTCAAAACCGCCCAGGATCGGCAACTGCTGCGGACGTTCTTCGAACAGATTATTCACCCCCAGACTGAGCACGAAATCGCTTTCCCAGAAGTCTTCCAGCGCGTAGGTGTAGCGCACATTGGTGCGCGATTCACCGTGAATAACATTACCCGCTGGGGCTTCCCAGCCATCGCCATAGTTATCGAAGACCCTGTCATCGAAAGTCACGTCGTCCCAGTAGTTGGTGGATATTGAGGCGCTGTGGTTATTCATGAACCAGTTGAGCCGCAGGTTGTACTTCAGTTCCGGCAGCGGTGGGGCGATCCCCGAGTTGGCATTCTGAAAACCCAGTGCTTCGGTGCGACCGCCAAACAGATCCTGGTACTCGTAGGTCAGGTAATTGGTTACCGTCCATGAGGCGTCAAATGTCCCCCAATTATCCATCTGCCAGCGATAGTCGATCTTCGCGTCAATCAGGTCAATCCACACCGAACTGATGTTCTGCGCCTGGCGAAAAATACGATCGAGCTCGAAGTTATCGAAGCGCTGCACCGGATTGCCCTGTTGTGTCGCCCGTCCCTGGTACCAGGCTTCTGCCTGCTGGCGACTTGCCGAGCCTGGAGTCGGGTCGTAGCTAGCCTCTGCAATACCGGTATCAGCCAGGAAATTCTGAAACTCGAATGCCACCGTGTCCTGCTCGGTAAGCGTACGAATCCGGTTCGTGTACTCAATTTCCTGATAATCAATACTGACTTCCAGGCCGGACAGATTTGCAGTGGGCTGCCAGCTCAGGCCGATATTCTGGATTGTCGATTCCTCCGGCTTGAGACTGGGATTGCCCGACGCACAGCGTGTGGAGCCGGTCATTGGCTGACCGGTAAACGGGTCCGTGCCGGAGAAAGTCTCCAGGCAGTTTTCATTGGGGATAAACGGTCGCGCCTGCTCTGGGGTCGGCGCCAGGAAGCTTTCGCCCCAGGATGCCCGTACCGCCAGTTCCGGCGTGATCTCCCAACGCGCCTGTACTTTCGGCGTGGTTGCTTCCAGTCCGAAATCCGTGAAGCGCTCGTGACGAACAGCCGCCTGAACATCAACGGTTTCCAAAATCGGGATCTCAAACTCCAGAAATGCTGCCTTGGTCTCTGACTGGAACGTGGCATCAAATGGCGCCGGCGCCCCGATCGCCGTGTTGTAGTCATGACCGGCCGCATCCAGCGGTACGACAAAATTGGAATTGGTCAGGTCACGCCACTGGAAACCAGCCGCCATACGCAGCGGCCCTGCCCACAGGTCAATCACTTCACCCGTGGCAGCGAATTCAAAGATATCCAGATAATCGCGACCGGTGAGCAGATTGTCCTGTACCTCGAACAGCCAGTTCGTCAGTTCCGGGCTGTTGGCGTGAATCGCCGGGTCGTGGCCGGGAAAACGGGGGTCAGCGGAGCCGAACGGATTCCAGTATTGGTCGCCATTGGGTCCGCCCTGCCCGTCCAGCGCCAGCTGCAGTTTGCCCAGATGAATGGCGCGCGAATCAGAGGTGTTCTTGCGCGCGCTATCCAGGTAGTAGGCGTAGGCTGTCCAGGTGTCGGACAAATTGAAATCCGCCTGCAGCTTGTAGCGGTTGGTGGCGGTATGGGTTTCAAATTCGCGCGAGCCACTGATGTCATCAAGGTGGGCTGGCCGGTGAGTGTAGGCCTCGGTGATCATGCGCCAGTTCCACGGCGAGACATCGAAGCCCCAGGGATTGGCCGGATGGTCCTCGCGCACCAGCAGGACGCGACGGTTGTTGGTAGAGGTCGCCGTGGTGGACGTGGTGCGGCCATCGGAGATCCGATAGGCATTCATCGCCACCAGGTTCAGGCCAAACCATTCTGCCGGTTCCCAGCTCACCGAATTGTAAAGATTGTAAACTGTCTGCTCGGTGCGGTAGGCAAATTGCTTGGTGTACTCGAACCGGCAGATATTGCCGCCGTTGGTCAACACGCCCGAGGGAGTGTTGAAAGCGCCTTTGCCGTGACCAGGCGCACCGTCGTTAAAAGTCTCACAAGCCGGGTCCACCAGGTTACCCCCGGTAGAGGTGCCGCCATGAAAATCGTAGAGATTCAGGGTCGGATCGGCGCCTACGATTTGTCGCCACGCGCCGGGATTACCCGAGGACGAAGAACCATTGTCCATCTCCCACTCGCGCAGTCGTTCGTATTGCATTAACGGCGTCATGGCGGTCCAGTCGAAGGCCCCCACATAGTTAATGCCGTTGTCAAAGGAGCGACCCCAGAGAAAACTCGCCTTCATGTCCTCCATCGAGTCATCGCCGTCTACCTGATAGTAGTTCCGATGACGAAAGCCATTGAACTCCTTGATAGGAATCATGTTCACGACCCCTGCTACCGCATCGGAGCCATAAAGTGCAGAGCCGCCATCCAGTACCACCTCGAGTCGCTCTACCGCAATATCAGGCAGGGCCATATTGATGGACGGATCGATCATTCGGGCGCCATCCACGAGTTGCAGCGTGGAATTCTCCCCCAGCCCGCGCAGATTGAAGCTGGCCCCCACCGAATCCTGCCCGCCATCCTGTGACGACAGTACATTGGCCACCACATCAGTATTCTGCGTATAGGTCAGGTCGCGGATGTAGTTTTCCATACTGGGGGCACCGGACTCATAAAGGTCCGCCTGCGTTACCGTGGACACGTTAGCGTCCTGGGCAAAAGCCGAGTTCCTGATATAGGAACCGGTGACAATGACTTCTTCTACTTGCGTAGCGTCATCCTGAGCGTGAACAAGGTTGGTTAAAACCAGGTTGGGTAAAACAAGTGGGGCAATCAGACACGAGCGAATGGCGTGGCGTAGGCAGCCACGCTTGGATAGGTAATGCATAGAATCTCTCCAGTTTCAGATTAGTATTTCTGGAACAGATTCCTGGGATGATCCAACTCCCGAGAATCTATTCTCCGGAGGGACTGCAAAGTCGCTTTGTTATTCTGGTTAAATTTTTACCGGTCTAGCGAGACGGCGCGACTTTCCCGATAGAAGCGTTATGGTGCTTCGTGCTGATCAGTGTACTCACGCTCGCCACCACTGCCAATCGCAAGACCGATCCTGAAATTCTGGAGAGTGATCGTTCGCTCACCCATACGCCACCCACGATTTTTACGGCTAAGTGTTTAGTACCCTTACTATTTTTTCGTGCGCGCAGGAATTTGACTGACACGCACTGGCTGGGGCAACGGTGAAAAATCGACACGGCAATTTGTGACAAATTGTTACAGAGAGGAGCGAATAGCGATAAGCGTGGTGATGCGCAACCAGGCGGTGTGCCGGCGGTCCTACCACCAGCCCGCGGTTTCCTGCGCATAGTTATAGCGCTGACGCATCTTCTCCAGGGTTTCCATTTGCAGGTTCGGGTCCATGGCGTTATCCGCCTGCAGGTCGGCCATCACCACCACGATAACGCGGCGATTCTGGGAGCGGCCCTCGGCGGTGTCGTTGGGCTGTTTCGGGCGGTGCTCGCCAAAGCCCACCGAGGACATACGAATGGAATCAACGCCGCTGGATTCAAACAGGCGCACCACGGACGCGGCCCGGGCGGAGGACAATTCCCAGTTGGAGGGGAAGATCGAATTCTGGATCGGCATATTGTCGGTAAAGCCTTCCACCATCAGCGGATTGGGGTAGCGGGACAGAATATCGCCCATCCGGGCGAGGATTTCTTCCGCAGGAGTGGCCAGATCGGCGCTGCCGCTGGTAAACAGGATGTTGGATTTAATCTCGATCTCCATCCACAGTGGGTTCTGGCGGACATCAATCTGTTCGTCTTCAATCAACTCGCCGAAGGCGTCTTGCACTTCCCCTTCCAGAAATTGCAGCGTGGCGTTGACCGGAAACTCGCCTTCGCCGTCTCCGCCGGCGGCTTGCGTGGCGTCGCTTTCGGTTTCCACCTGCACGTCGACATCGCTCTTGCCCGGAATTTCCGGCTTGATGTTAATCGGAATTGGCACATCCATGATCACCGAGAAATCCGGTTGGCGAATGCTGCGCACGTTTTCGCCAAACTGGATCGGGGCAAAGGATTTGGTGATTGGTCGAAACGCCGCATTCATGGATTCCGACAGTACCCGGTATTTGCCCTCGTTCACCGATGACATGGAGTACATGACCACAAAGAATGCGAACAGCAGAGTAATGAAGTCGGCATAGGATACCAGCCAGCGTTCATGATTCTCGTGCTCTTCGGGTTTTTTCTTGCGTGCCATGGAAGGTCCGTTAGGCTATTGAATGCATGTCCGACCTGCGTCGGGTCGATGATTTGACTAGAGACTGGCCTGCTTATAACTGGCCTGCTTATAAATAGCCGCGCAGCTTGGCCTCGATGTTGCGCGGGTTTTCGCCCTCGGCAATGCTCACCAGGCCGTCGATGATCATCTCCCGGTACAGGGACTGGCCGTTGGTCAGGGTTTTAAGCTTGTTGGCCATGGGCAGGAATACCAGGTTAGCCAGGCCCACCCCGTAAATTGTTGCCACGAAGGCCACCGCAATACCGGGGCCCAGTGCCTCGGGATTGGACAGATTTTCCATCACGTGAATCAGGCCCATCACCGCGCCAATAATGCCGATGGTTGGCGAATAACCTCCAAAGCCTTCAAAGACCTTGGCGGCCTGTAAATCCTTGTCTTCCGCCGCCGACAGCTCAACTTCCAGGATGCCGCGCACCGATTCCGGTTCGTTGCCGTCTGCCAGCATCTGCAGGCCGTTTTTGGAAAACGCATCGGTTTCCTCCTCGGCCAGTTCCTGCAGCGACAATAAGCCTTCCTTGCGCGCGGTCTGACTCCATTCAACAATCTTTTCGATCGTTGCCTCGAAGTTGTTCTTCGGCGGAATAATCATCCATAGACTGCGTTTCAGGCTGAGCAAAAATATTTTCAACGGTGTCTGTACCATGACTGCACCCAGCGTCCCGCCAAAGACGATAAAAAAGGCAGTGAATATCATCAGCGATTCGGTATGACCGCCTTCCAGCAGGTTGCCGCCGACGATAGCTGTCAGGCCGATGATCAGCCCTATGATTGTCATGATATCCATGGATGATCCTGTTACGTCGCCGTCTGTCGGCGAGTCATGTAGTGACCGTTGCCTTGTTTCGGTCGGGTGTTATTGATGATTCGCCTGGTATCTCAATTTACAACTCAGTTAATAGCTCAATTGATAACTCAATTTACAACTACAAATCGTCTTCCTCGATCATGCTGTTGCGCATCTTGGTGCGCAGCCGGCTGGTGGCCTGGCTGTGGATCTGGCAGACCCGGGACTCACTGACGTTCAGCGTCTCGCCGATCTCCCGCAGGTTCATGCCGTAGTCGTAGTACAGAACCACTACCATTTTTTCCTGCTCCGGCAGCTTGCCAATCGCCTCCGCCAGCTTCTTTTTCACTGACTCGTCGTGCAGACCCATCATGGTCTCGTCTTCTTCAGTAGACGGCTCGGAGAAGGTATTGTCGTCGTCCAGACTGAAAACTGTGCAGCTGGCAACGGTCTCCAGCAGTTCGGCATACTCCTGCATGGACAGGCCCAGCTCGGCAGCAATTTCCTTGTCGGTCGCCGTGCGACCGTTGCGGTTTTCCACCTCGCGGATCGCCTTGGACAAGCGGCGCGATTTCTGTTGCACCGAACGCGGCACCCAGGTCTCACGACGCAATTCATCAAGGATCGCACCGCGGATACGGATACTGGCGTAGGACTTGAACTCCGCGCCCTGGTTGGGCTCGTAGGTGCGCGCTGCCTCCAGCAGGCCGATCATGCCTACCTGGATCAGGTCTTCCACACACTTGTCCGGCGGCAGACGCACGCTGATATGGTGGGCGATAATTTTTACCAGGGGCAAGTGATCCTCGAACAACTTGTCCCGGGACAGGTACTCGTGCATTTCATATTGTGTGGCTGGATTGCTCATCAGACTCATCTCGCCGTGGCGTTTTCGATACCCGCGACCCGTCCGACAAAAAATTCCAGATTGCCGGTGGTAGGCGGAAGTAAAGGTAAATGGTTAATGGATTTGGCCAGGCGTTGAAACGCCAGGCCGGAAGCGCTGGTGGGAAACTTCTCCACTACCGGTGCTTGCATGCGAATTGCTTCGCGCAGTTTTTCATCCATTGGAATACTGCCAAGAAAACCAACGGAGACGTTCAGGTAGATGTCGGCGACATTGACCAGCTTGCTGTACAGCAAGCGGCCCTGCTCCGAGTCAGCCACCATGTTGGCCAGCACCTGAAAGCGCTTGATGCCGTGCTCGGTATTCAGCACCTTCATCAGGGCATAGGCATCAGTCAGGGACGCGGGTTCATCGCAAACCACGATGATCACTTCCTGACAGGCTTTGCTGAAGGTAATCACACTGGGTGAGATACCGGCAGCGGTGTCGATAATCAAAACGTCCGCATCGTCCTGAAGCAGGTCGAAAGCGCGAACCAGATTGGCCTGTTCAAAGGTACTGAGCTCAGCCATCTTGCCGATACCGGACGATGCCGGTACCACGCGCAGGCCACCGGGACCATCGATGATGATGTCGGCAAGCTCACATTCACC
This sequence comes from uncultured Pseudohongiella sp., assembly GCA_965212375.1. GTDB lineage: Bacteria > Pseudomonadota > Gammaproteobacteria > Pseudomonadales > Pseudohongiellaceae > UBA9145. Next base: position 2,466,757 of record OZ243108.1, read on the forward strand.
GGTCACCACCTGATAAAGATCCTTGTTCGGCTTCAGGTTCAACATGACGTCGACATTGGCCATGCCAAGGTCGGCGTCCATCAACAACACCGACTTGCCGGTCTTGATCAGGCTCAGCGCCAGGTTGACCGAGACGTTGGTCTTGCCGACCCCGCCCTTGCCGCCTGATACCGCAATTGTTCTTACTGCATGGCTCATTGTTTCAGTCCAGTTCGTGGTTGGCCGCCTTAGCTGGCCAGTGCGCGTCCCTGTCCGTTCACGGACTCGCGATGCTCGATGGTAATGCGCTGCTGTCGCTGACGACGCAACTCGCGATAGTTTTCCAGCAGCTTGTTCCAGAAGAACTTTGCCTCGGCGGCGATCAGGTCCTCGGGAATGGACTGACCAATACCCAGGAAAGCCACTGGCAACCGGAAGCGAACCGCACCGGAAATAGCTGCGCCGATAGACACGTTTTCATCGGTCTTGGTGATAATCGCGCCAGCCAGGTTGATATCCCGGTAGGCGCGAATAGTGTCGTTGATCACAGCTTCCTGGGCGGTCGCGGCCAGTACCAGGAAGGGAGTAATGTCGGCGTTGTCACCGATAATGCGCTGGTATTCGCCGGCCAGGGAGTCGGTGCGCGGATTTACGCCAGCGGTGTCGATAATCACCAGCTTGCGGCCGGCGAAACTGTCGAGAGTCTGACGCAGCTCGTCGGCGTCGGCGGCAACCTGTACCGGAATGCCCAGGGAGCTGCCCAGGGAGATTAATTGGTCCTTGCCGCCAACCCGCACGTTGTCAGTAGTTACCAGGGCAACCTGGTTGCGGCCATGCCGGGCGGCAAACTGGGCGGCAAGTTTTGCCGCCGTGGTGGTCTTGCCGACGCCGGTGGGACCGACCAGGGCGATGATGCCACCGTCAGATAATGGATCATGGCCAGGCGCTTTCACTACCTTGGTCAGGATGCGCAGCGCGCGACGCCAGCCCAGCTCAAGGTCGGCACAGGGCAACACCCGGTTGACGATCTTGATCGCCAGATCCCGACTGACACCGACTTCCTCCAGTCGGCTTAGCAAGGCAATACGGTTCGGTTGCCGGGTCCGGGCATCACGCCAGGCCAGCTGCGCCAGCTCGCCTTCAAAAAGCTCCCGCAGGCGACCCAGTTCGGCCTGCATGTCCTGAAGCGACGGGGCCTGTTCGGTTCGTGTCTGCTTGTCGCTAAGGATCTCAAACAGGAACTCGTCCTTTTTCTTCGCGGCCGGCTTGTGCGGCGCCAGCCGCTGCATTTGTGCCTTTAGCTGCTTCGGATCGTAGTCACTGGCCGCCATTACTTCGATGAGACCATCGACGTTACGGCTGGATATCAGAACCGCGTCCTTACCCAGCTCGGCTCGCACCTTGGCCATGGCCTTCTGCATGTTCTCTTCCTGGAATCGTTCTACTCTCACGTTACTACCCTCGCGTTTCTAAACCGCTCTGTAATGCCACCCTCAACCGAGTGTGATCTGTCGAGTTTGATTTGAACCAGCCGGTCAGTTTGCAACTGGACACCTGCTTACGCGGCGTTTGATTCCAGCTGACCAACGGTCGATACCACCTGAATCTGTTTGTTGTTGGCAATCTCGTTGTAGGCCAGTACTTTCAGCCGCGGATTCGCGCTCTTCACGAATCGGGACATCCAGTTTCTGATCTGGTCTGACACCAGCAGTACCGGTATCTGTCCAGATGCTTCCAGCTCCTGACTGCGCATGTGAATCTCTTTCATGAACGACTCAGCCAGTCCTGGTTCCAGCCCGGCCAAACCGCCTTCGCGATTGCCCGCAACTGACTCAAGCAATATCCGTTCCATACCTGCACCCATCGTAATTACGCGCATTTCAGGCTCCATACCGACGATTCCTTGACAGATAGTGCGTCCTAAACCGACACGTACCGCTGCCGTTAATTCGTCAGTATTGAGACCACGGCCGGAATGCTCGGCAATGGATTCAATAATGGTTCGCAGGTCGCGCACCGGAACGCCTTCCGCCAGCAGGTTCTGCATGACCTTCAGAATCGTGCCCAGGGACACCACGTCCGGTACCAGGTTCTCCACCAGCTTCGGCGCAGTCCTGGACAGGTTATCCAGCAGCTTCTGCACCTCGTCATGACCCAGCAGCTCATGGGAGTAAGACTTCAGGGTGTGGCTCAGATGCGTGGCAATCACGGTACTGGCATCGACCACGGTATAGCCCTTGGACTGCGCCTCTTCCTTCTGGCTGGCTTCGATCCAGATGGTGTCGAGGTTGAAGGCCGGGTCTTTGCCCGCTATACCTTCAAGGTCGCCAAACACCTGCCCCGGGTTAATGGCCATTTCCATACCCGGATGGATCTGGCCTTCACTGACCGGCACGTCCATCAGCGTGATGCGATAGGAATTGGGAGGTAACGACAGGTTGTCGCGAATGTGTACCGAATGGACCAGGAAGCCCAGGTCCTGGGAAATCTTCTTGCGGACCGCCTTGATCCGATCAAGCAACTCGCCGCCCTGATTTTTGTCCACCAGGGAAATCAGGCGATAACCCACTTCCAGACCAATAATGTCGACCCCGAGAATGTCGTCCCAGCCCAGATCTTTCTGGGACTCGGCGACTTGCTGTTCGGCTTCTTCTTCCGGCTCTTCCACCACCGGAGCCGCATTCTTTCTGGCCAGCAGATAGCCAATGCCGATCAGTGCCGAGGAGATGAACAGGAAAATAAGATTCGGCATGCCGGGCACCAGGCCAAGCAAACCGATCACGCCCCCGGTGATCACGAAAACTTTCGGACTCTCGAATACCTGGTCGAGAACCTGGCGGCCAACATCGGTAGCCGCGCCAACGCGCGTTACAATCAGCGCCGCCGCAACCGAGATCAGCAGGGACGGCACCTGGGCTACCAGGCCATCACCGATGGTCAGCAGCACATAGTTGGTGGCCGCTTCACCGGCCGACAGATTGTGCTGCAGCACGCCGATAGCAAAGCCGCCAATAATATTGATAAACAGAATCAGGATGCCGGCGATGGCATCACCGCGGACGAACTTGCTGGCACCGTCCATGGCGCCGTAAAAACTGGATTCCTTCGCCACATCCTCACGGCGGGTGCGGGCGGTATCCTGATCGATCAGCCCGGAATTCAAATCGGCATCAATGGCCATCTGCTTGCCGGGCATGGCATCCAGGGTGAAACGCGCGGTGACTTCCGACACCCGGCCGGCACCCTTGGTGACCACCACAAAGTTGATGATGACCAGGATCGCAAACACCACCAGGCCGACCGCATAGTTGCCGCCCACCACGAAATCGCCAAACGCCTCGATCACTCGACCGGCAGCGCCGGTACCGTTATGGCCCTCAATCAGCACCACCCGGGTGGAAGCAATGTTCAAGGCCAGACGCAGCAGTGTCATCACCAGCAGGATGCTTGGAAACACTGCGAAATCCAGCGGCCGACTGACATACACCGCCACCAATAGAATGATCAGCGACAGCGCAATGTTAAAGGTAAAGAAAAAGTCGAGGATGAACGGCGGCAGCGGCAGAATCATCATCGCCAGCAGCATGATGATTAATAGCGGCGCACCGAGACCTATCAAAGGCACTTCGACGCCGCCAATTGAAAACGGTTGCCCAGTTGTAGTTGCACCGGCCATTACTGACTACTCCCCTGCTGTTCCCGATCGGAGTATTCCTCGGGGACTTTGATACTGCGCGGCGCCGTCGGCATCTTCCTGCGACCCTGACGCGCCTGGCGAAGTTGAAAAATGTAGGCCAGGACCTGGGCCACCGCCATAAACAGGTTGCCCGGAATTTCCTGGTTGATATCGGTTGAAGCGTAGAGCGCCCGCGCCAACGGTGGTGCCCGAAAAATGGCCACCTCGTTTTCCTCGGCTATTTCGCGGATCCGTTTGGCCACAAAATCCTTGCCCTTGGCAACTACTCGTGGGGCACCGGCGCTGTCCTGGTCATAGCGCAGCGCAACCGCATAATGTGTCGGGTTGGTGATAATCACGTCTGCGGTAGGCACCTCGCTCATCATGCGCTGGTTCGCCATTTCCTGCTGTCTCTCACGGATGGCACTCTTCACTTCCGGCTTGCCATCGGTTTCCTTCATTTCGTCCTTCACTTCCTGCTTGGTCATGCGGATCTGTTTGTTGAACTCAAAGAGTTGAAACGGCACGTCCATGGCGGCGACCAGAATCAGCACGGCGCTGAAACCCAGCAGGCACCAGATGAACATCGACCCGGTTGCCTCGAAGGCCTGGGTCAGGGGCTGCAATGGCAGGCGGAGAATGTCATCCAGCACCGCATACAGGACCAGACAGGCCATCCCGCCAACCAACAGAAACTTGCCGATTGCCTTCACCAGCTCCATCAACGACTTGGGGGAAAATATCCGACCCATGCCCTTGATGATGCTGATGCGTTCGGCCTTGGGGCGAATCTGGTCGGCACTGAACACCCAGCCGCCCATAGAAAGGGGACTGGCAATGGTGGTGACCAGCACCAGTGAGATCAGCGGCACCAGCATCCAGACGCTATCCATGATGGTTTCCAACAGCTCGACCGGCATAAGCTTGTCGCTGAACGCCGCTTCGCGACCGAAACTGAGTCCTTCATTCAGCATGGTTTTGATATCCTGAATAATTGCCTTGCCGAAAAACATCATTCCGAATCCTGACGCCAGCAACGACACCAGAGTATTGAGTTCCTTTGAACGAGCGACCTGACCCTTTTTCTTGGTGTCTTCCCGCCGTTTGGGGGTCGCCTGTTCGGTTTTTTCCTGACCGGGTTGCTCTGCCATAGCCCCTCCTAATTCACCATGGTCCGCATGAAGTCAAAGCCCGTGGCAAACAGGTCTTCAAGCAGTGGAATCAGGACCGGTACGCTGAAGAACATCAGCACAAACCCGGCCAGCATGGTGGTAGGGAAACCCACCGCGAAAATATTGAGCTGCGGCGCCGCGCGGGTAATCACGCCAAACGCGAGATTCACCAGCAGCACGCCTACCATTACCGGTAGCGCCACCATGACTGCCGCCATAAACAGCTCGGCAGCAAACAGCGCGATGTCGCCAAAGATCTGGGTGCCGTTGAGTGGCGAACCCACCGGCAGGTAAGTGAAGCTGTCAGCCACCACCTGCAGTAATAAAAGATGGCCATCCATAGCAAGAAAATAGAGAGTGCCCAATATCAGGTACAGCTGGCCCAGCATTGTTACCTGCACGCCGTTCTGGGGGTCCACAGAAGACGCAAAACCAAGGCCCATGGTGGTAGCCATTGCCTGGCCAGCCATGATCAGGGCAGAGAAAACAATCTGCAGAATAAGACCCATGACGATGCCAACGCTGACCTGCTGCAACGCGGTAAGCAGACCGGTGGGGCTGAAGGGCTCAATGGTTTCGTTAAAAGGCAAACCTGGCACCAGCACCAGGGTGATCAGCACGGCGAGAATGACGCGCACCCGCACCGGGACCGTCTGTGCACCAAATACCGGTGCAACCATGAACAGTGCGCCGATACGCAAAAACGGCCAGAAGAAATCTCCTACCCATGCCGTGACTGTGTCCAGTGAAATTTCCATGGTTTTTCGTTGTTATCCGATCAGGTTAGCCAATCAGGTCCGGTATGCGGAGAAACAGCTGCTCGGTGTAAACCACCCAGGAACTCAGCAGCCACGGACCCATCAATACCAGCGCGACAACCAGCGCCAGTAGCTTGGGAATAAAACTCAGGGTTTGTTCCTGGATCTGCGTTGCTGCCTGCAGCACGCCCACCAGCAAACCCACTGCCAGCGCCGAGAGCAGTAGCGGTCCCGCCAGGGCCACGATCAGGAACAACGCTTCGCGGCCTACCTGTAAAACAACATCTTCATTCATAGTTCGTTATCCTTGTTGCAGCGCGACTGATCAGGCCACCGCAAAACTGGAAGCCAACGTGCCTACTACCAGGGTCCAGCCGTCCACCATGACAAACAGCATGATCTTGAACGGCAACGAGATCAGCATTGGCGACAGCATCATCATGCCCATGGACATCAGGATGGAGGCAACCACCAGATCGATAACCAGGAACGGGATGAAAATCAAAAAGCCGATCTGGAAAGCAGTTTTCAGCTCACTGGTGAGATAAGCCGGAACCAGCACCCGGAACGGCACTTCTTCCACGGTATCGAATCCTTCGTAGCCCGCCATCTGGGAAAACAGCGCCAGGTCTGATTCGCGGGTCTGATCGGCCATGAACTTGTGAAACGGGCCACCGGCTTCGGTTAACGCCGCATCAAAGCCCAGGCTCTCGTTCATGTAGGGCTCAATACCGTTCTGGTAAGCGGTTTCGAACACCGGCGCCATGACAAACACGGTCATGAACAGCGCCAGGCCCAGGATGATCTGGTTCGATGGAGTCGACATCAGCCCCAGTGCCTGCCGGAGAATCGACAACACGATGATGATGCGCGTGAACGAGGTCATGGCCATCAGCCCTGCCGGCAACAGGGTCAGCACCGTCATCAGCATCAGAATCTGCAGACTAATGCTGTAGTCGGTACCACCGCTGGTATTGGATTGGGAGGTCACCAGGGTCAGGTCCGACTGGGCAAATGCCAGATCCGGTACCAGAATCAACGCAACAAGTAGCGTAAGCGCGCGCAACATCAGGAGCGGCCTCGCTGGGTAACAGCCTGCAGCAGACTGGCGAAATTCGGATTGTTCACAGGACGGGTAGTTGCCGCCTCTGCATCTACCGGCTCGCGCATTTCATGGACCATGTTGACTCGACCCGGGCTGGCGCTGATTAGCAGTTGCTCGTTGCCCACCTGTACCAGCAGCAGACGGTCCTTGTTGCTCAGTGCCAGGCCGCCCACGATACGAATGTGCGCCGAAGACCCGGCAGTGAACATATTGAATTTGCGGATGGCGAACGACAGGCCAACGATCAGCACGATTACTACACCCAGCGCCAATAACATCTGCACCAGGCTACCCGTATCCAGAACCGACACCGGACTGGCGGCTGGCGTCGCTTCCGCCGCACGTGCACCAGGTACCAGCAACATCAGACTCAAAGCCAGAGCAATCAGTGACAACAGCTGTAACAAACCTTGCTTCATAATTTTTCCAGATCCAGTCCCGGGGGGATTTCCACTTCACCCATGCGAATGCCATACAATTGCTGCAAGGCAATGGCCTCACCTACTGCGATAATCTGCTCGCTGATTCGCACGTCGATGGTGTCCACAGACACATGGCGCAACTCCACGAAGGAGCCCTCACACAGTTCCATCAACTGTTTGATGGTGATTGAGGTGCGACCAACCTCGAAGGTCAGGGTCAGGGGTACATCGTTCATGATCTCGATAGGCGGCACTTCACGATTAATGGTGGCCGGCATATTGCGGCCGGACTGTGCAACCTGCAGCGAATCCATGGTCACCGGCTGGCGCTCACGCAATGTCGCCTGTGCGCTACCGGGATTACCGATCCCGGGCTGCTGATCCACACCGGGCTGGTTCTGTGTCATGTCACTCATGGCTTACCTCTTGACCCGGCTGTCTGCCTGGCCGTTGCTCTTGCTAAACGCGATTAAGAATTTCCAGCCCGACCTTGCCGTTTAGCTCGCCCATGCGCGCCTTGAACTTGGTCCTGCCGTTGACTTTCACATCCACCTGCTCGGGGGAATCCACACCAATAATGTCGCCACGGGACATCTTGAAAATCTCACCGATGGTGAGCCGGGCACCGCTTAGCTCGCCGGTGACATCCATCTCAAAATCGTGCGCTACGGCGCGCAGAACATCACGAGTGCTCAATCCTGCGTCTGCCAGCTTGGATTTCTTGTTGCGGAACAGGGAGTCGATAATGTGGCCCGGCATCAGCAACTGGATCTCGCCGCCGCCGCCGGAGAATTCCACGCGAAACGGACGAATCATCAACACGTCGGAATCGTTGTAGGCTGACAGGTGAGCCGGGTTCATCTCTGATTCGGTAATGGTGAACTCATGGTCGGAGATTTCCTTCCAGCTGTCCTTGATGGCTTCGATGATGGTTCTCAGGATTAACTGAATCACCCGCTGTTCGGTCTGGGTAAACTCACGACCGGTCACCTGGGTCGGGCGTGTGCCGCCGCCGAAAAAGGTATTCACCAGCGCGAATACCAGCTTGGCGTCCATGACAATGGCGGAAAAACCCACCATGCCCGACAGTAGAAAGGTGGTCATGCTGGTCGGCACGTACAGCGACTTCACGTACTTGGCGTATTTCTCAATGCGGATGTCCTGGCGCTTTACTTCGACGCTCTTGTGCAGCAGACCCAGCAGCTTGATGCTGAGACTGGCCTGCATGCGCTCATCGGCGGCCTGGATTTCCTGCGACCAGCCGGAGACACGATTCATGCCGCTGGTCAGATCGTAGAGCGTGTAGTCTTCTGCTTCAGCAGCAGTATTCTTCTGGCTGTCGTCGTCACCGACGCCGTGTAACAGGGCGTCGATTTCGTTTTGTGATAACAGGTCACTCATGGTCTGTATCTCGTAAGAGGTCCGTTTTACTGGCGATAGCTAGTCGCGATCAGCCGATCATGTCGGCTTCGTCTTCCTTCAGTTCGATGTCGCCGGCGTCGGCCATCTTCTTGGCCACCGCCAGGATTTCCTTCTGCGCTGTTTCCACATCGCTGACCCGAACCGGGCCCAGCTCTTCCATGTCCTCCTGGAAGATTTCTGCTGCCCGGGACGACATGTTCTTGATGACCTTGTCGGTGATGGACTGGTCGGCACCCTTGAGGGCCAGGGCCAGGCGGTCCGTGGCGACTTCACGCAGTACTTTCTGGAAGTCACGATCGGGAATGTCCTTGAGATCGCCAAATACAAACATCTGGTCAAGGATCTTCTGGGCCAGCTCATCACTGACCTCAGTGATTTTCTCCATCAGGGTGTCTTCAACTGACTTTTCCAGGGAGTTCAGAATATTGGCGACGTTCTTGACGCCACCCATGGCCGAGGACTGCTTGGTGACCACGCCCTCGACCTGCTTCTCGAGGGAGTGATTGAGTTCCTGCAAGGCTTTCGGATCAACCGAATCCATCTCCGCCATGCGTACGATCAACTCAACCACCGCGTTTTCCGGCATATGGCCAAGTACTTCACCGGACAGCTCCGGGCCCAGATAGGAAATAACAATCGCCTGAATTTGCGGGTGCTCGTTCTGGATAATGCCCGCCACCAGCGCCGGCTCCATCCACTTCAAAGAATCCAGACCCTTGGTGTTTCCGCCCATGAGAATCTTTTCAAGAATCTCACCTGCTGCTTCTTCACCAAGGGCCTGGGTAAGCACCGCGCGTGTATATTCGTCAGCCACAATGTTGATGTAACCGTCAGACTCACAGTCTTTGAGGAAGTTGGACAGAATCTCGTTAACTTCATCAGTGGTGAGTTCGTTCATGCGCGACATCTCAACACCGATCTTCTGGACTTCTTCACTGGACAGGTGCTTGAGCACATTGGCGGCCCCTTCCTCACCCATCACCATCAGGAACTGCGCCGCGCGGGCGGGTCCGGTGTTTCGTGCAAGTTGTCTGCGATCTACTGTGTTCATGGCACTTCCGGAATCTTTACCTTAGGTCTCTGACTTGTCGGTTTTGTGGCTAGTCAATGGATTGACAACGTCGGTTTTCCATCCGTTAATTTTTTTGACACCCGTCCTGGCCGGTTTTGCTGCAGCCCAGTGTTTGCGGGACTTGCGGCGGTCTTGCCTGGTATCGTCAGGGCGTCTTAACTGTTCGACACAGGGTATTGAGCAAGGACTGTGCCAACGGATTTCAAAAAGTACTAAAGCCTTCAAGGGCGGGGGTCGTAAGGCATGAGACGGGTTATGGCGCGGCCTCGCGGCTACCCGATTTTCGACCTCTGATTGCTGTCGCTCGATTCTGCAGCCACAGGGAGTTGTTAACCTGTTTTTAAAAACAAGGCAGCGCGGGAGATACGGGCTTGCAGCTAACCAGACTCGATGTACGGCAGATTCCCGGCCGAGAGAAAAACCTGAGTTGGAAACTCAATCAGGAAATGCTGGCCCAGGTGGTGGGTAAAGCCAAAGACGGCGCTTCCCTGCTGCGCATCGGTGGCAATGTCTATCACGCCACGTCGAAAACACCCCTGGAGCAGAACTCATCGCTGATAGTCCGGGTGGCGGCTCTCGGTCCGCAGCTGGCGCTGGAAGTGGTGGAGAATCTGCGCGCGCCGCACAATCCGAATCAGCCATCCACCGTGGTGTCCGGGCATCTGCTGGAACAAGCCCGGCGACTGCGGCGCAACAACCTGACCCACCTGGTCCAGATTCCCTATCAGAAATCACCGGCAGCACTGCAGGCCCTGCCCGGGGACAGCATGATCCTGCTGAATCGATTGAAGCGGGCCCTGCTAAGCCCCAGCGAGTTGGGCAAGAGTGACCGGCTGCGGCCGGCGCTACTCAACTCGGGGTTATTTCTGGAAAGTAAACTCAGCGCCGCTTCACAAGGCCCGGTCGACGGTGATGGCTGGTTTGGCGACGACCTGAAAGCGTTACTGCTGCGCCTGGTGAACAGCCTGGGGGGCGGTGGCGGACTGCACAGCAAGGGCGTGGCTCACGAACCCTATGGCGTGACCCTGTACCGTGAGCTGTATCACCAGCCTATCGGCCTGCGCAAGGAAGTGATCGGGCATGCCGAGAATATCCTGCAGAAAATTGTCGACAGCCAATACCGGACCGTAGATGAAACCGACGACAACTGGCAGCGGTGGGTGTTTGAGCTACCGCTGTACAACAATCAGCATCCGGATTCCGTGCCGCTGATTATCCACGGCGAGAAAGAATCGTCCCGGGAACACCGCGACCGCAATCGCTGGGGTGTGGAATTTTCCCTGCGCCTGGAACAGGGGGGACTGGTCAAGGCGCGACTCAAGCTGACCGGGTCTGCATTACGCATTGAACTGGCCTGCGAGAATGACAACCTCGCCCACCGCCTGCACCTGAGCCAGGACCGCCTGCGCCGCCAGCTCGCCTCCGGCGGGCTGGAACTTGAATCCTTCACCGCCGCCAATGGCTGGTAAGCATTACACGGAAAATCAATGTCCACAGACAAACAGAACAATTTTGCATCGGCAATAAAATTCAAGGCAGATGATGGTCCTGCCGTGGTCGCCCAGGGCTACGGTGCCCTGGCCAGCGCCATTGAAGGCACCGCCCGCAATTTCAATATCCCGGTGCTGCAGGATTTTGCCCTGAGCCAGGAGCTGGCCAGTATTCCGCTGGGGGAAGAAATTCCCGAGGACCTGGTGTTCGCCATTGCCTCGGTGTTTGAGTACCTGATGAGTATGGATGATGATCCCGGTGCTGAGATTGAGGCCCCGGACTAGTACCAGGCGACAGGTTCAAACGCCATGGTCGCAGAAGTTCGCACGCTATGAGCGACCTGACTGTTACTGCGCATCCACGGTCTGATCAAACCTTCGCACTGAGCTGCGCCACTTCCTCCATCAAAATGTAGTGGCTGTCTTTGTAGTCCAGCGGTGTGTCTATAAGATGCACGCCGCCCGCAGCAAACGCCTCATCAATCAGTCGACACAGACCGTCGCTGGATTCCAGCCGATGCCCTTTGGCGCCGTAGGACTGCGCATACTGGACAAAATCAGGATTGCCAAAACGCAGACCAAAATCCTGAAATTCCATGCTCTGCTGCTTCCAGCGAATCATGCCGTAGGCATCATCACGCAGCACCAGCACTACCAGATTCAGGTCAAGGCGCACCGCGGTTTCCATCTCCTGCGAGTTCATCATGAAGCCGCCGTCGCCGCAGATTGCCACCACCCGTTTATCCGGGTAGCGCAAACAGGCTGCCATCGCTGCCGGCAGGCCTGCGCCCATGCTGGCCAGGGCATTGTCCAGCAACAGACTGTTTCGGCGTCTGGCCGGGTAGTTCCTGGCAAACCAGATTTTGTACAGACCGTTATCAAGAGACAGTACCGCGTCATCACCCAGGGCTTTCTCCACATCGGCCACCAGGCGCTGAGGGAGCAGCGGAAAATCAGTTGCCGTGGTGTTTCGCGCGCTGTGTTCACGCAGGGCATCGCGCGCCGCCATAAAGCAGGTGAAGTCCCAGTGCTGCTCCGGCTTGAGTCGCTCCAGCAGTTGCCAGATGGAATTGGCAATATCGCCGATCACTTCGGCCTGGGGAAAATACACCGGGTCGACCCTGGCCGGGTAGAAGTTAATATGGATAACCGTGAAGCCGCCCTTGCGCATCAGAAACGGCGGCTTTTCCACCACGTCGTGGCCAACGTTGATGACGAGGTCAGCCTTCTCAAACGCCCGGTGCACAAAGTCGTTCTGCGACAAGGCGGCACAGCCCAGAAACAATTCGCTGGATTCATCAATGACACCCTTGCCCATCTGCGTGGTAACAAACGGAATGCCCAACTCCTCGGTCATCCGGGTCAGCATCTTCGAGGTCATCTTGCGGTTCGCACCGGCGCCGATCAGCATCAGCGGGTGCCGGGCTTTTTTGATCAATTCCACGGCCCGGTCAATCGCCTTGGGCTCGGCCACTGGCCGGCGCGGATTGCCGCGCGGTAACACCGGCATATCACTGTCTTCCTTGGCGATATCTTCCGGCAATTCCAGGTGGGTCGCACCAGGCCGCTCTTCTTCGGCGATGCGAAAGGCTTCGCGGACCCGGGCCGGGACATAGTCAGCGCCAACGATCTGCCGGGTGTACTTGGTGACCGGCGTGAGCACGTCAACCACATCAATAATCTGGAACTCACCCTGCTTGCTGGACTTGATCGGTTTCTGCCCGGTAATCATTACCATGGGCATGGCACCCAGATTGGCATAGGCGGCAGCCGTGACCAGATTGGTGGCGCCCGGCCCAAGCGTGGCGAGAACAACTCCGGCCTGCCCGGTCAGCCGCCCCCAGGTAGCCGCCATGAATCCCGCCGCCTGTTCATGGCGACAAAGAATAATGTCGATGTCGGAGGTACGCAGGGCTTCCATGAGATCGAGGTTTTCCTCGCCAGGAACCGCGAAGATGCGCTCGACGCCTTCGGCTTCGAGGGCCTGGACCATAAGTTCGGCTGCTTTCAAGGGGACTCCTTGGTTATCAATTAGCGAACTGTGTTTATAGCACAGAGCATTGGTGGTCTTTAAACCTACTAGTCACGCAGAGGTTTGGATCAGAAGCAAAGAGACTGGGCAAGCTCAAACAGGTGACTGGCGGGGCCAGCCTGAAATCAAGGGGTTGGAGTAGCATGCGTCTTCTGTCCGGCGCTGGTCCGGGATAAGCGGAGCTACGTAAGTTCTGGTATGCCAGCAAGCCAACACCAACTGGTCCAATGACCGAGACTCCAAGACAGCCCACCCGCGCGGCGGCAGACAAACCAGGCAACTGTTGCCTCTGCAGTCGCCAGGTCCCGCTGACCTTTCACCACCTGATTCCACGTAAAGTGCACCGGCGGAATTACTTCCGAAAGCATAAAGACAGGGAATCACTGAATTTGGGCATTTATGTATGCCGGCTTTGCCATCGAGGTATTCATAAGCTCTATGATGAGATGACGCTGGCCAAGGAACTGAACAGTCTCGAAGCCCTGAAAGCGGACCCGGATCTGGCCAGGCACTTCGCCTGGAGTGCGAAGCAGAAGCGGCGGTGGTAGCCCGAATGATTCGAGCGCAGAGATTAAGGCTGAAGTTGGCCTGAACCTAATGTAAAGTAAGTTCCAGAATCAGCAACCTCTTATGGAACAGAATAATGAAAGCAAATTCCCCACACGCGATCTTCACGGTATTTTCTGCTTTGTTGTTCACTCTCGCTGGGCACATCCATGCTGCTGAGGTTTCAGGTGGCCCGGTCAGTGATGGCTCTGTCGATAGCGTGAATGCCCGAGCTGATTATTTCAGATTGAGCAGTGAATACGTGCCACCTCCCGGGGAGGCGATTCACCATCACACCGCGGGCTACGCCAAGATACTTTGCTCCGCCATCTTCATCACCGGCCTCGACCCCGAGGATGCGGCAGCCAATGTGGGAGGTTTTATTTCCCCATTCGATCAGCGCCATCATGTCGTTGAAACCCGCATTGACCGTGTCCGTGAGGAAGTCTCCCTTGTTTTGTCCGACGGCGCGGTGAGAACCGCCAGGCGCTATGACAATCAAGGCTGCATTACCCATGCGCTGGGTGAAAACGGTGTCCACTTCACCCCTTCTGTTGTCGAGACAACCCTGCCTCCCGCCCACAGCACACCATGGCCGATGGGCGATGAGCTATCCACGGATCCCTGGCCAGAGGGGGTAGACACTGAACTGGCACAACGGGCTTTGGACGCCGGGTTTGGTGGCGCCGACGCAAGAACGCTTGCCCTGGTAGTGACCTATCAGGGACGCATTCTCGGTGAACGCTACAGCGACGAAGTCGACATCCACACCCCGCTGGAAAGCTGGTCCATGACCAAGAGCCTTACCGGCACGCTAATGGGCATACTTATTCAGCAGGGAGAGTATGACCTCTGGCAGAATGCACCGATTCCTGAATGGCAGGTCAATCCAGGTGACCCACGACAGAATATTCGCGTCGGTGACATCATGCGGATGTCGAGTGGCATCATGATCAACGCGCCATCGGATCCGGATTTCGACACCAGCACTTATCCGGATCATCTTTATCTGTACACCGGAGGTGTCAATCAGTATAGCTACGCGGCAACCCGGCGCGCTGAGTACCCTGCGAATACAATTGGCCGCTATCGCAATACCGACCCAGTGTTGGCCAGTTACCTTGTCCGCCTGGCAGTAGAGGGTCGTGGCGAAAACTACCACTCATTTCCGCAACGGGCCCTGTTCGACAAGTTGGGAATGCGCGATGCAATGATCGAAACAGATCCCTTCGGTAATTTTCTGGGTCAGGGCCTGGCTTTCATGCCCGCCAGGGATTGGGCAAGACTCGGCAATTTGTATCTGCAGGACGGCGTTTGGAACGGAGAAAGACTGCTGCCAGAAGGCTACGTGGAATACGCCCGCACAACTGCTCCTGCGTGGGAGGCTGATGGACGGCCGGTTTACGGCGGGGCTTTCTTCTGGGTTGACAATGAAGTAGGTGCCGACGGAATTCCCCGCAACTTCTCCATGCGCGGCGCGGGCGGCCAGTCTACGACGATTATCCCGAGTCACGAACTGGTGATTGTCCGTATCGGCAAATACTCAGGTGCCTCAGAAGTGAACGGGACTATGCGCGAAATGTTGCCCATGCTGCTGGAGGCAGTGCCCGAGGTTGAGTGAATGAGTTGGGGACACTGACAACTCTTGGTTTCAAGTAATAAGTGCAATTTAATTAAGCAGCAAGTAAATCCACTCGCTGCCCCATAAATAATTCATTGGGGGACTTATTGCCTCGCGTTTTCCTGGGCCGATTATTCAATCTGCTCATTACCGCTTTGATCTGTTTATCGGTGACCTTGTTAAAATCTATGCCTTTAGGAAAGTACTGACGAATGAGACCGTTGGTATTTTCGTTTATTCCCCTTTCCCAGGAAGCATAAGGGTGAGCAAAATATATCTTTGCGTTCAATCCTTTGGCAATGGCCTCATGTTTTATGAATTCGCGGCCATTATCAAACGTAATGGTTTTCACCCTTTCCTGTAGAGCTTTCATGTGTTTGACCGCGGCTTTGGCAAGTAAGTCAGGGCGTTTGCCAGAAAGGCGAACGATTACCGTGTAGAGAGTCTTGCGCTCAACCATCGTCAGAATGGCACTCTTGCGCCTATAACCCATGACGGTGTCACCTTCCCAATCACCGATTCTCGTGCGCCGATCTACTATTGCTGGCCGGTGTTCTATGCCCACCCTGCGCGGTATGCCAGTCCTTCGGTCGTTGTGGCCATAGCGTTTCCTGTAAGGCCTCCTGGCTATACGAAGATGTTTGTAGAGCTCTCCACCTTCCGCTTTATCAGCGTAGATTAGCTGATACACAGTTTCGTGATGCAGAGACACTTTTTTGTAGATTTTCAGGTAATCCACCGTCTGCTGGGGGCTCAGATCCTGCTCTATTAGCCTGACTATCCAAATCCAAATCTGCTCTGTCACTTTATAGGCTTTGTATGCCTCTCGCCGTCTTGTGACGCAGCGCCGATGGGCTCTGCTGGCTTCGTAACTCCTAGGACCACCGTTTCGGTGAAGCTCTCGACTAATCGTTGAAGGGCTCCTGTGTAAACAGTCAGCGATCTCTTTCTGGCTATGGCCTTCTTTCTTCATCGCGCAAATCTGGTATCGTTCAAATTCGGTCAGCTGTTTGTAGCTCATAAGGCATTTTCCTTTGGCGAGAAAAATGACGAACTATAGCAGCTGGCCGTCTTTCTCAGGAATTGCGCTTATTATCCGAAACCAGGACTTAACAACTTAACCAGTGTGTCAGAACACAAAGCCCTGCGGGCTCCGCACGACCGGAGAGATTGATTCAGAATTTGGCTGAGCCGAATTCCTCACCCTTCGGACCACGCAGAAAGCGCACGGTCTGCGCCGCTGGCGCGGCTTTCGAACTCCCAACCAAAATGTGGGTACCCTGCATATTGCTGCAGACTCGACAGCAACAACGGCAATCGGGGTGTGCATGGACATACTCACTCGCTGGATAGACAGGAATCTTAATCCACCTCGATGCACATCAGATCCTCGGCCACGGTGACCGGCCCCGTGTAGTATTCAGAGAGGATCGCCAGGTTCTCCGCTAGCTGCTCCGGCTCGGGGTTGGAGATGTGACTGACCACTACCTCACCGACTCCGGCTGCGGCAGCCATCTGACCCCAGACACTGGGTGTAGCATGCAGTTCCACCATCAATCCCGTGCTGTCTTCGTTGGCGGTCAGGTGAATGACCAGCACGTCGGCGCCGCTGGCGAAATCGATAAACGTGTCATCTGACCCGTTTTGATCGCTGGCGAAGACGATACTGGAATCGCCATGATCGATGCGATATCCGACGGTGGGTACATTGCCATGGGGCACGCCAGTACCGGTCACCCGTAATTCCCCGGATTCCCGGACTGCAGTCACCCTGCCGGAATTCACTGACACTTCCACGGCCCGGTAGTCGAGCCTGTCGCGCAGCACCGCAAACACCCCACCCGCCCCGAACAGATTCCGGGCATAAGCCTCGACACCCGGATAAATCCCTCCGGCCACTGGACCCGACAGGGTAAAAGTTCCCCCTACAGGCCACAGGATGGCAGGCAGCTCTGCAGAATGATCTGGATGAAAGTGGCTCAGGGCGATCAGGTCGATGTCATTCAGATCGGCTCCGGACTGGTGAAACAGGTTCTTGCTGCCACCGCCCGCATCCACGAGGACTCGGCTGCGGCCGTCTACCCACAAGACGTAGGCACTCGATGCCCGTCCGTCCGAAGCGGCGGGCCCTCCCGACCCCAGGACCTGCAAATGCAGACCGGTGTCCTGGCAGACCCCATAGGCTTTCAGACCGAATGTGCTGGCTGCGCCCAACAGGACCAGGCCGATAATTGTCTGCTTACAAGGCATAGCATGCCCCTCCAATGCGCGGTGGCCGCGACTGTCAGTGCCGCGGACACAATCCAGCTACCGGAACTCGCAGCCTAGAGCAGCTCGCGCCCAAGGGTGCCACGTGGCACTCGATGTCCCACATCATGAATATAATCCGCGCCAATCGAATCCATTGTCGGTGTTCCGCTGCTGCGCATGGCAATCAGCAGTTCGCGATTCAGCAGGTCCAGTACCCGCTCGACCCCGGCCTGGCCGAAGGCACCCAGCCCCCAACAGTAGGGTCTGCCAATGCCTACCGCATTCGCGCCCAGCGCGAGGGCCTTGTAGATGTCGGTGCCGCGGCGAAAGCCGCCATCGACGACGATGGGCACGCGTCCGTCGACCACGCTGACGATCTCCGGCAGACACTCGATGGTCGCTCGCCCCGTATCAGTGGCACGTCCGCCGTGATTCGAGACCCAGACAGCGTCGGCGCCGTGCTCTACCGCGAGGGCGGCATCCTCCGCGACCTCGATCCCCTTGATGACGATCTTCATGTCGGTCACGTCCCTCATCCGGCCGATCACATCCCAGGACAACCCCGGATTCATCAGATTGACGCCGCGCATGTTGAGTCCCTCGAAGATCGGCTTCTGCTGGCCACGATGACAGCTCAGGCAATTACGCGAGTCTTCCCGCATCATTATCGATTGGGTCTCGGTGTTGCGTCCGGCCGGCAAATCAATGGTCAGGCAGACAGCCGTACAGCCGGCGGCCTCGGCGCGCTGCAGGATGGCGACCGTATAGTCCCAGCGGTCCGTGGGATAGAGTTGGTGCCAGATGGGTGCGCCTCTGGCCTCGGCAACTTGTTCAACCGGGGTGGAGGACTGCGTGGACAGCACCAGGTGATGGTCCTTGGTGGCAGCCGCCCGGGCTGTGCCCAGCTCCGCCTCGGCGTGATAGGCGCCCTGGCTGCCAACGGGACACAGAATAATAGGTGAACTGGCCTGCGTACCCAGGATGTCGACCGTGGTGTCGGACTGACTCACATCCACCAGCCGCCGTGGCTTGATCTGGAAGCGTGTGAACCCCTCTCGATTGGCGCGCAGGGTCACATCACCATCCACCCCCGTGTTCAGGTAGCCCAAATGAGCCGGGGGAATCTTCGTGCTCGCCACCGCTTCCATCTCCCAGACGTTGATCACGTCACGGGGGTCGGTGAGGCGCTCGCCGAGCGTTTCTTCGACTTCCTGAGCAAAAGCGGAAAAACTGGTCAATATAGGGCTGGCAGCCAGAAATTTGAGGAGTTCTCGACGATTATTCATGGGGTTTCCTGATTCGACTTGTGGGGTGACTGGTAGCAGGCACCAGCCAATTAACAGCTAAAAACTAGCGTCAAGACCTGGCAATGTCCAGTGCAGTTGATCAGAGGAGCTATCCGGAGCCAGGTTCAAAGGGGTCGGTTTCATAAGGGGTCGGTTTCATAAGGGGCAGAGTGACTTGATCGGCACTTCGTTCCCGTTGATCCTCTGGTCAGCATACTCAAAAAGAGTTGACTGACTGACCGTAAGGAACACACTACCTTCATACAATGTATTGTCACCGTTGAAGCCTCCACAGAGGCTGCCGGCACCTCCCGTTTCCAGGCGTGCCTGACGTGGCTGTACCTCATCAAGCAGGATTTGAAGAGAGAGACTGAAATTGCCAAGGATTTGCGTGTTTGCCGGCTCCAGCAGCGGCAATAAGACTGCCTACCTGGACGTGGCGCAGGACTTGGGCCGGATACTGTCCGAGCACGGCTTCGGCGTCGTCTACGGCGGCGCCTCCATAGGCCTGATGGGGGCCATGGCCGATGCGGCTCTGACCGGCGGCGGCGAGGTGATCGGCGTCATACCCCACTCCATCGCGGAAAGAGAACTGGCCCACAGCGGATTGACAGAACTGCATCTAGTCGCCTCCATGCACGAACGCAAGGCGATGATGGCAGAATTGGCGGATGCCTTCATTGCCCTGCCGGGCGGTATCGGCACCCTGGAGGAAACCTTCGAGATCTGGACCTGGCGTCAGCTGGGAATTCACAGTAAGCCCATCGGCATTCTCAACGCCCAGGGCTTCTATGACAGCCTGCTGAGCTTTCTTGATCAACTCGTGGAGGCAGAATTTGTCAGGCCAGCCAATCGCGAGGACCTGCTGGTCGAAACCACCGCCGAAGCTTTGATCAACGGGATTCTGACCTCTCTGCCTGGCTCTGACTGACGGCTTGCAAGCTACGAAGGCTATTACGAATACGCATGCATACTTCCCTGCAGCCAGGTGAATTCTTACAAGCAACATGCATGGTGATATTTGGGCCTGGTTGCCGATATTCGGCGGAACAGCTGAATGGCATCAAAACGGTGGACCCAAAGGGGTCAGGTCAACACTGACCTACTGCATGTTGTCACTAATCTAGGCAGCCAGTTTAGTCAGTACTTCTGCAAGGTCCCGTAGATTGAAGGGCTTTGTTAAATGACCGACCACTTTCAGTTGTAAGCCGACTCCCTGGAGCCGGGCCAGTTCCCTCTTACGCCGGGATTTCCCGCTAATAATGATAATCCTTGCATCACAGCCATTTTCTGCAAGCAATTCAAGAAAGGCTAACCCCTCATCACCGTAACGCGAAGGCTCATCACCTTCAGCTGCGCTGAAACCCAGGTCCAGGGTAATGACTGTCGGTTTGAACACGATTGCTGCCAACTCGGCGCCGTCCAAATCGCTGACCTGCATAATTTCGTAGCCGGCCTGCTTACCTGCTTCCTCTATAACCAGGGCCTCTACAGGCCCATCCTCGATTACGAGCAGCCTGGGGGCCTCATCCAGTGAAATATCGATCATTGGTGCTCTCAGTCGGCAAAGAACAGAAGCCAAAGGTGTTCTTCCGGTCCTGAATCTGGCTTCAGTCTTGTGAATTTAATAATGGTTTGCCAGAAAACTCTTACGGATTTCCTGGCGCTTTCCTTGAGCATTTTTTAGTTGAGGACACTGACAACTTAACAACTTAACAACTTAACAACTTAACCAGTATGTCAGTACAAGGAGCCCTACGGGCTCTGCACGCCCGGAGAGATTGATTCTGAATTTGGCTGAGCCAAAATCTTTACCTTTCGGGTCGCGCAAGAAGCGTGCGGTCTGCGCCGCTGGCACGGCTTTCGAACTGAGGAGTTCGAACCAAGTCCGCAAGGACTTACCAAACAAAAAAGGGAGCCTGTGAACATTCTTTCGGATCTGTGCGCGGGATCAGGAAGCCTTCGGCTTCCTCCGGAGAGAGTGATTCAGATTTTGGCTGAGCCAAAATCTTCACCCTGCGGGCCGCGCGGAAGGCGTGCGGTCTGCGCCGCTGGCGCGGCTTCCGAACTGAGGAGTTCGAACCAAGTCCGCAAGGACTTACCAAACAAAAAAGGGAGCCTGTGAACATTCTTTCGGATCTGTGCGCGGGATCAGGAAGCCTTCGGCTTCCTCCGGAGAGAGTGATTCAGATTTTGGCTGAGCCAAAATCTTCACCCTGCGGGCCGCGCGGAAGGCGCGCGGTCTGCGCCGCTGGCGCGGCTTTCGAACTGAGGAGTTCGAACCAATTCTCCCCACATACCATCTATAAAAAAGCCCTCACAAGGAGGGCTTTTTTATAGATGGCACGCCCGGAGAGATTCGAACTCCCGACCAACTGGTTCGAAGCCAGTTACTCTATCCAGCTGAGCTACGGGCGCGTGATTTGGTACTTTTATGTTGTTGGTGCCTGCGGCACCTCGGAGACATCCGCCTCCGTTTCCCTGCCCGGCCAGCAACCCAAGCAAGGGGCGGAATTATAAAGGCTTACGCGCGAATTTCCTAATTCAGCGGGGAATCTGTTTGGTCGTAGGTACTGTACAGGGATTAGACAAGTATCCCTTCAAATTATTGGGATCTGTGTCAAAATTCCTACAATTTACTGGTGCTGGCCATTCACTTGGGGGCGAAGTTCGACTTATTCTATGGTCTTTGTTCGTCCGAATTCATGGAAGGAAGTCGGTAGTGGAGGTGTTGCCGCGCAGGCTTTCGCAGCGCCATTGCCCCCCACAGGTAGGGATAGTTCCCTGCTGACGGCCTCAAATCAGTGGCTTTCGGCACCCGGAGCCCGGCATTGACCTGCATGAGACAAGTTCGATTGATCTACTTTTGTAGTGTTATTGCCTGCCTGCAAATTGCAGTCTCAGCATCTGCAGTCCTCGCGGCGGAACAGGAGCAATCAATTGACGCGCTGCTTGTATCTGGCAGTGGCGGCCTTGCTACCTGGACGCAGAACTACAACGAACAGCTGCGGAGTCTGCTCGGACCGGCGCTGAGCAGCAATGTCACTCCGGAATTCCTCCCCCTGATAGATTCCAGTCCTGAAGATCGCGAATTGATTGCTCGCTCGCTGGCGCTCAAGCACAGCAACCGGGAGATAGACCTGGTAATTGCGGTTCTTATCGAAGCGAATTCCTTCATTCACGAGTACGGCGATTATTTTGCCCCGGATGCAACAGTCTTGCATGTCCTGCCCGGACCAGATATCGCCGAAAGCGCGGGCGATCGACCCGATCGTGCAGTCCTGACCAGCGCCATCAACCTGGCCACTGCCAATACTATCGAACTGATCCCGCGATTGTTTCCTGACATGGAGCGAATCTACGTGGTAGGTGGTGTGGGAGAGGGTGACGCCAGCTACATGAGCCGCTTTCGCGAGGTAGCCGCGAATACGGAGTCGAACCTTGATTTTCAGTATCTGACCGGCTTGCCGCCGGATGACCTGGTGAATGAGCTCAACAGTGCGCCGGCCAACAGCGGGGTCATCATGACCATCTACGATCTGGACAACACCGGACAACTGCAACAAACCATGTCCGTGACTCGGCTGATGGTAGATAACATCGATTTACCGGTGTTCGCGATGAACGATACCCAACCACCGGCGGGCGCCACAGGGGGCAATGTCACCACCACCGCCGCCTATGCCCGGTCAACCTACGAGCTGATCCAGCGCATCCTGGCCGACGAAATCCCAACCCAGCCAGTCACCGCCGGCACGGAATATATGTTTAACGGCCAGCAACTGGATCGTTTCGATGTGAGCCGCAGTCGTTTGCCGGATGACAGCATTGTTATTAATGACCAGCCAAATCTGTGGCGCGACTATCCGGGCTGGATCGCTCTGGGACTGGGCATTATTATCGCGCAGCTGGCCCTGATCGGCCTGATGCTGGAAGCCCGGCGTCGCAGCCGGGTAGCCGAAGAAGCGCTCCGCCATACCCAGAAAATGGAAGCGCTGGGCGATCTTGCCGGCGGGATCGCGCATGACTTCAACAACATCCTGATGGCCATCATGGCCAACGCGGAGCTGGCCAAAACCACGCTGAACGAGCCCCAAAAAGCCGATTCCCGGCTCAGCAATATTCTCTCCGCCAGCAACCGGGCCAAGGGCCTTATTTCCCAGATTCTGTTGTTCAGTCGCCAGGCTGCGACCCAGTCCTTTGAAGAAACCGACCTGTCACCAACGCTTCAGGAGTCCGTTGACCAGATTCGCGCTTTTTTACCTCGCAGCTGCGAGGTAACCCTGGAATGCGATGCTGAACTTGCCCCGGTGCGCGCGGACACCAACCAGCTGCATCAGGCGTTCATGAATATCTGTATCAATGCCCAGCACGCCATGAACAATGAAGGGACGATCCACGTGACGGCCCGCAATGTGCAGATCGACTACGAACAGAAAATCTACGGACAGCACCTGCCAGCTGGCAACTACGTCGCCATTACGGTCAGCGATACCGGCAAGGGCATCGCGGACAAGGACCTGCATCATATATTCGAGCCCTTCTATTCCACCAAGCCCTCCGGCCGCGGCACCGGCCTGGGTCTTGCGCTGGTGTACCGCATTGTCCGTGCTCACTACGGCTTCATCGATGTGGAAACCAGGCCCGGCGAAGGCACCACGTTTACGATTTATCTGACCGCCTCATCCCAACCGATGAGTCAGCTGGCCGGTACCCAGGATACAGATACCAGTGCTGGTCGCGGCCAGCGCATTATGCTGGTGGATGACGATGACATGGTGCTGGATGCGACCGAGCGCATCCTGACGCGTAAAGGCTTCAGGGTTGATGCTTTTCGCAGCCCCCTGAAGGCTCTGGAAGCAGCAAAGAAAAACCCGCGGGCCTGGGATCTGGTGTTTACCGATTTGTCGATGCCGGAGATGGATGGCGTGCGGCTGGTCACCCAGATTCGTCAGTTACGGCCAGATGTTCCGGTCATTCTCTATACCGGTTACCTGGATGCGGTTGAGTCCATCGAGATCGAGAATCTGCGTATTCTCAGCAAGCCCAGCCGGGTCGATGAGATAGCCAGTGTCGTCAACGAGTGCCTGTCTGTATCCGAAAGCAGTTATTGAGCGATCAATCGTCAAGCACCAGGACCGCCGCTCGCAGTTGCGAGCCGATTCGGTAAACTGGCTCGTCGAATCATGCTACCCTGCCCTGCCTGATGGTCAGCAAACTCCGGCCTTCACTAGCGAACATGACTGGCCATGAATTCGATGCAGCAAGCCCAAACCCAGAAGGTACTGGTCTGCCCAAAAACGCTGCTGCGACCCTTCCTGCTCGTATTGCTGCTAACGGTGACCTGGGATTCTTATCTCGGCGCCCAGACCAGCAACGACTCAACACTGATCATCTATGGTACGGGCGGCATAACCAACTACGATCTGTCGTTTAACCAGGCTTTCCTGGATGCCCTGGGCCCCACCCTCGGCGCTACCGCGGTTCCGGAAGTGATTAACCTGCATCTCGCCACGGAGCGGCAGCGCGCCAACTATGCCGAGTCATTGCGCATTAAATACGGCGACAGCAACCTGCCCGTAGTGGTCACGTTATTCGCCGATGCCGAAGCATTCGTGTCTGACTATGGCGACGTTTTTGCACCGGATGCCGTCCACATTCATGTCTTGCCGGGCGAAAGCTTTGTCCTGGATGCTTCCCCGGAATCCGATGATGAGCAGCACTACAGTGTACCCAGCGTTATTCAATCAGCGGTGCGCGAAACCGCTGGCCTGATCAACAGGCTGTACCCGCAATTGGACACACTCTATGTGCTCAGCGGTGCAGGTTTTACTGATCGCAGCTACCTGGAGCGCTACCGGGTCACGCTATCGGAGCTTGACCTGCCGTTTCAGATTGAATACCTGGTGGGCCTGCCGCTGTCGGAATTGCAGCGCCGCATCGGCGCCCTGTCTGGCAACAATGCCTTGCTCATGGCCACCTACGACGTGGACCGCGATGGCGTCCCTTCGACCACGCGCGGGGTGGCACGCACCCTGACTGACGAATTCAATATACCCCTGTTCGCCAATATCACCGAGCTGGTTGAGGTTGGCAGTGTGGGCGGCAGCATTACCCCCACCGCCAGCTACGCTCAGGCTGCTGCCACGCTGGTGAGCAGTGTCCTGGCAGGGACTCCCCCAGCGGCGCCAGTGATTGCCGAAACGCGATTCCAGTTCAACGGGGCCATGCTTGATCGTTTTCAGATTAATCGCGCTCTGCTGCCGCCCGGCAGCGAGATTGTCAACGATGTCCCCAATCTGTGGCGCGACTATGGCAACTGGATCGTGGTGGGGCTGGCGATTATTGTTGCGCAACTGGTATTGATTTCACTGTTGCTGCTGGCGGTACGTCGCCGCAAGGCCGCGGAAGCGAAGCTGCTGGCCGTCAACAAGCTCGAGGCGCTGGGCAATCTGGCCGGTGGTATCGCGCACGACTTCAACAACATCCTGATGGCGATGATGGCCAATGCCGAACTGGCCAGCCTTGACGCTGACAACGCCGACAAGGTGAAACCACGTCTCAGGCAATTGCTGCTGGCTGGCAATCGCGCCAAGGGGCTGGTAGCCCAGATCCTCATGTTCAGTCGCGACGCCTCTATCCAGCTCAATGAAGACGTGGACATGGTGCAGCTGGTCGGCGAGTCCATCGAACAGATTCAAAGCCTGATCAGCAACTCTTGTACAGTGTCCTGCGACTACGCCCTGGATGCGGCCTGGGTAAGGGGCGACCCCAATCAATTACATCAGGCCCTGATGAATATCTGCATCAACGCCAAACACGCCATGGAAGATGGCGGCAAACTACGGATCGAGGTGAAGGAAGAAACCATCGACGCGGCACAGCGAATTCACAACCAGATAATGCCGGCAGGCACCTACGTGAGCGTGCGCGTTAACGACACCGGCAAGGGGATTTCCCCCGAGCATCTGCCCCATATTTTCGAACCGTTCTACACCACCAAGCCATCCGGCAAGGGCACCGGTCTGGGTCTGGCCCTGGTGTATCGCATTATCAAGGCTCACGATGGATATATTGATGTCAGCTCCAGCCCCGATGTGGGAACCACGTTCACGATTTACCTGAAACCGATAGCGCGACCGGAATCGACAGCTATTCCGGTACTGCAGGACAGCACGCCACGGGGTCACGGCGAACATATTCTGTTGGTGGACGATGACCAGATGGTGCTCGATACCAACCGCCAATGCCTGCAGCAACTAGGCTATCGCGTCACGGCATTTGGCAGCTCCCTTGATGCCCTGCACACCTTCAATGCTGACCCGCAGACGTTTGATCTGGTCTACACCGATCTGTCCATGCCGGAAATGGATGGTGCCCGGCTCGCGACGAATATCCGTCAACGCCGAGCTGATATCGGTATCGTGCTGAATACCGGCTACCTGGATGCAGTGGACAATGTCGACATTGAGAACCTGCGCTTGATCAGCAAGCCCGCCGATATCAACCAGATTGCGGTGGCAGTTGCCGAGGTGCTGAGAAACTCGCCCGGGCACTGAGCTTGCCTGTCACTGCGCATTGTTCGCCCGTAGCGCCCCTGCACTGACACTATCTTTACTCTGAAACCCTGCTGATGCAGAATTTCCGACCATGATCCACACTCACCAGGGACGTTGCCGTGGAACCCATCAATGCTGTTGAATCTATCGCCAGTGTTATCCAGCTTGCGGTAGCACCGGTTTTCCTGCTGGCCGGTATCGCTGGCATGCTCAACGTACTCGGTATCAGGCTGGGCCGCGTGGTCGATCGGGCCCGTGTGGTTGAAGCCCGCCTGGCCATTGAGAAACACTCCGAGCGCCGCGACATTCTGCAGTCTGAAACCGAAGCCCTGTGGAAGCGCATTCGTCTGGTCAACTGGTCAGTGCGGATGTTCGTCAGTGGCGCGCTGCTGGTATGCATGGTGATCATGACCCTGTTTCTCGGCGAACTGGCGGGGCTAAACCTGTCTTTCACCATCGCGGCACTTTTTATTGGAGCCATGTGTCTTCTTATTTTTGGCCTGATTCTGTTCCTGTTCGAAGTGAGCATCTCGACGCGGCGGATCCGTCAGGGTATTACCGAGATACTGCACAAGGATGAAGAAGAACAGCCGCCTGTTTGATCGCCCTTTAGGATTCAGCCAAATAGTAAAGGCGCTACTGCTAGTCAGCAGCGCCTTTTTTATTGCCAGATCAGTGGCTAGCTAAAAATATCGATAATGCGGCTGTACCTGGGTAAAGCCACCGCTGGGCGCGACAGTCCGCCAGGCCTCATCGTCCAGCACCTGGCCATCAATGCGCGGAACCGTGGTCAGGGGAAAACGCGGTGGTCGACGGACGAACCGCATTGGTGATGACATTCCGGGCAGTGTGGCTGCGGGTAACCCCAACAGGGTGGCAGCCGCAGCAACAAACAGGGCTCGCAAGCGCAACGCGCCGCCTGGCGTATCCATTATAAGTCTCTCCTGGAGACAGTACCGGTGTGTGGCTCTTGTTATGGGGCGAATGGCCTGGCCGGACACTGGAAAGCGCGGTAAAGTGGCTAGAAGTTTCTGCAATATCAATTGTTTAGCCAAAGCATCAGCCGTCGTAACTGCAATAAGTTGTTACGTCACCAGGCGCTCGCCCCACCGCGATCGAGCACTGCAGCAAGGCCTCCCCCTGCATTGCTGGCCAGCTGCGAAAACTCAGCCCCGGTTCAGTTTTCGAGCAATATCCTGTCAGTTTATGACTGTCTGGCGACCACCAGCGATCACCAGCGTGTACATTGCGGCCAATGTGTCATCGCCAGGCCAACGGAGAACGTTCTCCCAGCTAGCGAAGGCATGATTATGCGACCAACCCTGGGCAGTGGATTCCGGACTTTTTCAGGGTTAGAAAACGGGATACCATGCCCGCCTTTTTTTACCGGCGCGGCGTGCAGCAGCCTGACATGAAGGCCAATAAGGCCAAGTAAGATAGAGGAGAGATAAACAGTGCCTAGAGCAATAGTGTTCCTGATCCTGGGATTACTCAGTGTGACCGCAGCCCGGGCGCAAGACGCAAGTGTCGAGCGCGGCCGGGTGCTGTTCCAGAACGAGTGCTCCCGATGTCACGTGCCGGTCGAGATGGACGCGCGACTGCGCGCCCGCTGGGTGGGCCGTACTGGTCAGGAGCTCTACCAACAGATTCGCTCCACCATGCCAGCAGAGACCCCTGGCTCACTGAGCAATGAAGAGTACTATGACCTCACTGCCTTCATCCTGCAGTCCGGCAACGTCAATATTGATGGCGGCACCATGGCGGTGTCGGCCCTGTCACGACTGGAGATTGACCCGGCAGTTGTGGCCGTCAATGCCGATGCCGAAGCGACGGTCAACTGGACACACTACAACGGCGATGAACGCGCCACTCGCTATGTACCAATCGATCAAATAAACGCCGATAACGTCGATCAGCTGCAAGTGGCCTGGACACTGGATACCGGTCCCTTTGGGCCCAACCCGGAAACCTATAGCACCGCGACACCGCTGATGGTTAATGGCCGCCTGTTCACCACGGCTGGCCCAACCCGCAATGTGGTCAGCGTCGATGCCGCCTCGGGCCAGCTGCTGTGGATGTGGCGGCCGCAGGAAGACGAACGTTTTGATGCCGCACCGCGCAAGGGCTCGGGCAAGGGCCTTGCCTATTACAGCAACGGCGCCGAGGAAGTCATTTTCACCATGACGCCGGGCTACTACCTGGTGGCACTCAACGCCCATACTGGCGATCCGGTGCAGTCATTCGGGGCCGGCGGTTTTATCGATCTGCAGCAGGGCCTGCGCCGTGGCCCGGGTCGTGACGATCTGGATATCGGCATCACCTTCCCGCCCATGGTGGTGGACGATGTGGTCATTACCGGCGCCGCCCACGAGGTCGGCATGCGTCCGGTATCAGCCAGCAACGTCAAGGGCGACATCCGCGCCTGGGACGCCAACAGCGGTGAATTGTTGTGGACCTTCCAGACAATTCCCGAGCCCGGTGACAAGGGCTACGACACCTGGCTGAATGGTTCCGCCAGCTACACTGGCAATGCTGGCGTCTGGGCCCCCATGTCTGCCGACCCGGAACGTGGCCATGTGTACCTGCCGGTCGAGTCCGCCACCGGCGACCGCTATGGCGGCGACCGCCACGGCAACAACCTGTTTTCCAGCTCCACCGTGGCGCTGGACTACCGCACCGGTGAAATGCAGTGGCATTTCCAGACCACGCATCATGACATCTGGGATTGGGACACGCCGTCGGCGCCGCTGGTGATCGATTTGCCGGACGGCCGCGAAGCCGTGGTGCAAACCCTGAAGCAGTCGCATCTGTTCATGTTTGATCCCGACACCGGCGAGCCCCTGTTTCCGGTTGAGGAACGACCGGTTCCCGCCAGTGATACCCCCGGCGAACAAACCGCACAAACCCAGCCATTTCCGCTGCTGCCGGCACCCTATGATCGACAGGGTTTCCAGGCCGATGACCTGAACGACATGACGCCCGAGATTCATGCCCGCGCCAGGGAAATTGCTGCGGATTACCGCATGAGTGAACTGTTCACGCCACCGTCGCTGTACCAGCATCCGAAAGACGGCAGCCTCGGCACACTGCACCTGCCTTCTTCCACCGGCGGCTCGAACTGGGAAGGGTCAGCCTATGATCCGGAAACCGGCATCATCTATGTGCCGTCCCGCACCGCCACCAGCGTGCTGTCTCTGGTCAATGACCCGGATGCATCGTCGATACGCTATATCCAGGGCGGCGGTCGCTCCCCGTCAGTGGATGGTATTCCCCTGGTCAAGCCACCGTGGGGGCGCATCACCGCAATTGACCTGACTACCGGTGAACACGTCTGGCAGGTAGTCAATGGTGACACCCCGGATGAAATCAGGAATCACGAACTGCTGGCCGGCGTCGATTTCCCCCCCACCGGCAAGCCCACCCGCTCCGGGGTCCTGCTCACCAAAAGCCTGCTGTTCCATGGCGAAGGTCCGGGCGGCGATCCTTACCTGCACGCCCTGGACAAGGCCACCGGTGAGCGCATTGCTGCGGTGCAATTGCCAGCGTCGGTCACCGGCGTGCCGATGACTTACGTTCTGGACGGCAAGCAGTACCTGGTGATGACGGTCAGCGATTTTCAGAACGCCGCAAAGTTGATCGCTCTCGCCCTGCCATGATCGCGCGCTGAGCTGCCAGCAAGCTAGTCCGAAAAACCCGGCCTTTACGAAGCGCCGGGTTTTTTTTATGGCTGGCAGGTTGAAAAAACGGGGTTGCCATTGGTACTGTGTTTATATACAGTATTGATGAATTAATGGCTCAACGGCCAACTGTCCAGCCGCACAGGCTTGTTTTTGCCAGCCTGCACTGGGTAATCTGTGGCCGACCAGCAAGCCAATCCCAGGGCAAGGAACAAGCCATGGCAAAAACTGACCGTCCCGGCTCACACCGCCAGAGCACACCCACCTCAGGCGCCAGCAGCGCAGCCAGCGAGCAGCGCTGCTGGTGGCCGGGTAACGACCCGATGTACATCGCCTACCACGACGAAGAATGGGGCGTCCCGGTGTACGACGACCAGAAGCATTTTGAATTCCTGTGCCTGGAAGGTCAGCAAGCCGGGCTGAGCTGGATTACCGTGCTGCGCAAGCGGGAAAACTATCGCCGCGCGTTCAAAGGCTTCGACCCTGAGAAAGTCGCCCGGATGCGCGACAGCACCCTGGAAAAACTGCTCCTGGATACAGGCCTGATACGCAATCGCGGCAAGCTGTTTGCCGTGCGCAATAACGCCCGTATTTTTCTCGACATCCAGTCGGAATGCGGCTCCTTCACTGACTATATCTGGTCATTCGTGGGCGGCAAACAGCCGCTGGATGGCGCTCGTCGCGAGCGCAGTGACGTGCCCGCCACAACCCCGGAAAGTGATGCGCTGTCGGCGGATCTCAAGCAGCGCGGATTCAAGTTTGTTGGCAGCACGGTTTGCTATGCACACATGCAGGCAGCCGGACTGGTCAATGACCACACGCGTAATTGTTTTCGCTACCTGCAACTGAAAAGCTGACGCATCTGGTTAGCCCAGACGCACAAGCTGTCCTGCAAATTACCAACCCAGTCCCGGAGGGATACAACATGATTGGCTATGTCACACTCGGTACCAACGACTTACAAAAATCAGCCGCATTTTATGATGCTCTACTGGCGGAGATTGGCGCCAAACGCTTTATGGAATTCGACACGTTTATCGCCTGGGCGGTCAGCCCGTCGGCACCGGCGTTGTCCATCACCGCTCCCCACAACAAGGAAGCTGCCACCGTTGGCAACGGCAGCATGGTGGCACTGGCGGTGGATTCCCCGGCGAAGGTGGATTCGATCTATAACAAGGCGATTGAATTGGGTGCCCAGGACGAGGGGCCGGCCGGGCCGCGCAGCGACAATTTTTATGCCGGTTATTTTCGCGACCCGGATGGCAACAAACTGAACGTATTCTGCATTCCACAGGCCGGCAGCTAATCCTGTAGCCGTCGGCACGCAGCAGTCCGGGGCGAAACGATTCCGCCCCGGACTCGCCCGTCGATTTTGTCTACGCAAGCGGTATACGCTGCGCGCCCTGCACCACTGGATTTACCAGACCGATAGAGAATTTCTAGCGCAATGCCACTGCCTGGAACAGCCTGACCCTACAAATTGCTGATGTGACGCTCCAGCTCAAAGCCGCGGTCGGTGACGATGCTCTCCAACACCACAATGCGCTCTTTCAACTGCCGAATCTCGGTTTTTAATTCATCAGTTGAATTGTCATTCAATTCCTTTCTGAGATCGCCGAACTTGCGGTCGGTACTGCGCTTGTACTTGAAGTATTCTGTGATGAAGGTGATCAAGCTGATTGGCAGCATAATCGCCATCATGATTGAAAACAGTTCCAGGCCTGCATCCATGATCGATTCCCCTGTACAGTTAATGAGGCTGTAAGCAATAAGCAGTAGTCAGGCTTTACGTTTTGGCCCCTGTTGTCAGGGGCCTTTGTTATGAAATCCAGGCCATGAAAGAAAGGCCATGAAAAACAGGCCATGAAAGACAGACCATGCAAGCCAAACCTAAAAGCGACGAACGTCACATCCGGCACAACGGGTCAGACCGACGGCAGCTTAGCCGCCCGCTGCCCCGTCATAACCGGGCCTGCCTCCATGGAAGAGCAAGATTCAGGCCAGCCAAATTTCTATCGAAATATCAGCAACCTGGCGTATAGCCACTGACTAATCGTGGTGCGCATCTGGGGAAAACTACTAACTGTTGGCGATCCTGACAACCCGCGGTGTTTAACAAGGCAGTTTTTCGCCAGCTTGATTCTCTGCCAAATCCGGCGCTTTTTAGTAGTCTTTCTATTGGCATCCTATTGCGCTTTCTATTGCGCTTTCTATTACTCTTCCTATTACTCTTCCTCTTCCTCGATCTCGCGCTGGAGCCGGGCATAGGCGATGGAATTCATTTCCTGGGCGCGGTTGTCGAAGATTACGCGCTGCAGAATCCCCGCTATGGACTGATGAAAATCGTCCACGTGCAGATAGGCGGCGACATTGCCATCAGTCGGATCAAGCGCGATCTGACGCAAATCGTTACGGTGATCTTCGGTAATGATCAGCACCGGAGTCGGACCACGTAGCGGGCTACGCTTTTCATCCTGGCGAAGCCGAAACAGGAACTGATCCCGGGGGCGCTTGTAGTCATTCCAGCCGGTGATGATGCAGGACAGGCGATTGGTCAACATACCAAACAATCGATTGTACTGCCGCAACGCTTCAAGTGCGTTGACTTCATTATAGGTGTTGATGGTTGTATACAAGCCGGTTTGACCGATGAGCTTGGCGCATTCATCTACCAGCTCGTTGTTCAGGTCGTACAGCAGGACAACGGGTTTGAAACTCATGGCCTGATCACTTGTTCTTATTCGTTCTTATTTATCGGTGCTTGTTTGTATCGATATCGGCTTGGCGCAGCTGTTCCTGATTGGCACTGTGATGGACGACGCTGTTGCGCGCTGTCCCTGAACAGCGGTAATTAGCTGGAGCGGAAAAACACATTGCTTGAAATCGGGTCTCTGGTGGTACGCGTCCGGTTTGCTGGCACTGACTCGTCTTCGTAGCCAAAGCTTATCCCGAATAAAATTTTCGTGCCATCGTGTATGTCAAACGCCTCGCGGACCAGATCCGGGTAGTTGCGCATGGTGCCCATGGGGCAACTGTGGATGCCAAACGCCACCATGGCAAGCATCAGCGTTTGCGCCCACATGCCGACGTCGATTGCCACCGTGGTGCCAAACGCCGGGTCCATCCCTATGAAGGCAATGTGTGGGGCATCGAAAAACTCGAAATTACGCAGCACAGCATATTTGCGCCCTTCCTTGTCATGGCGCTCGATGCCCATTTCCGAATACAGTGCAACCGCGCACTCCACCTGCCGCTTGCGGTATTCATTCTCAAAATCGCCACGGTAGTCATAGTCCGGGTTCGGCGGCACTCCGCTCGCGGTATTGTCGACCATTTGCTGTCGAAGCCGGTCCTTCAACTCGCCGGAGGCGATGTAGGCCTTCCAGGGCTGTACGTTACAGTTCGACGGTGCCTGCTGGGCAATAGTGAAAATTCGCTCGAGCACCTCGGGCGGCACCGGTTTGTCGAGAAAGCCGCGCACTGACCGGCGCGTAGAGATGGCGTCCAGCAGGCTGATATCTGGACCGGACTGTGGGCTCGGGGCTGATTGACTCATGCCTGCTACTCCTGCTTCAAACTTATATGACGAGCCGGGCGCGCAAGCGCCTCAGCTCAGGATACGGCCACCGTCTACATCGACCGTTGTGCCGGTGACGAAGCGGTTATTCATGACAAACAGCAGGCCTTCGGCAACTTCGGCAGCCGTGCCCGGTCGCTTGATCAGATGCGATGCGGTCATGGCACCCAGCTTGTCCTGCTTCTCATCACCCATCCAGTCAAACATCGCAGTAGAAATCGTGCCTGGGGATACCACATTGACCCGGATCGGCGCCATCTCCACTGCCAGGCAGCGCACCAGGTTTTCCACCGAGGCCCCCACACAGCTCAGTGGCGACTGGGCGGGCTTGATCTTGCGGGCCGGCGATCCACTCACCAGGGTGATGGCGCCATCTTCGGCCAGATAAGGCGCTCCGGTGCGCACCACCTTGGCGTAGCCCCACAGTTTGTCATAGGCCGCCTTGAACTGTTCCTCGGTTTGCTCCAGGAACGGCTTCAGCGTGCGTTCGCCGCCGATCGCTGCCGACACAAGATGATCAATAGTACCGGCCTCCTTGAAGATCGCCTCCAGGGACTGCGCATCGTGGGTGTCCGCCTGGCGTACTTCGAATTTACCCTGAGCTGCTTCCTCAGCGCGCTTCAGATTCGCCTCGCTGCGGCCTGCGGCCCACACTTTGGCACCCTGCTCGGCAGCGGCAATGGCAGTAGCCAGCCCGATACCGGCGGTGCCGCCAATGATTACCACGTGCTTGTCCTTGAGATTATTCATTGTCATTGTTGATCCTTGTTTAGGCTGGCCGGGCTGGCGGCGTGATTGTAGCTGGCAGACCCGGTGAACATCGGTAGTGGTTGTCGACGCCGCGTGACTGATCAGCAGACCTTTGCTAACACCCGGTACTAACAGATATCAGCAGCTGCAGACTGCAACATCAGGGCGCCACCTGCTGAGACAGTTGCCCGGCGGGCTGCAAGCCACGATAACCGGCAGCTTGCCAGTCGACATCGCGAGGCATGCTACCATAGCGTCCACGCGGAATTCTGGCAATTCCGCTTTGGTCAGTCCAGGCGCCAATTTTACCAAGATCTGGCACTGCACCACTTGCGAGGTACTTACATGATTCGACTACTGTCTACTCTGATGGCCCCCGGCTTGCTGGCCGTGGCACTGACCGGTTGCACCTGGGTCTCCCTGACCGCGGAAGGCGAAACCGTGGAGCTGATGGAAGCCTCCGCAGTCACCCGCTGTGAACGTATTGGCCGCGCGACCGCGACCACCACCGATGAAGTAATCCGGGTTGATCGCAGCGGCGAGCGCATGCAGAACGAACTGCTGATTCTGGCCCGCAATGAAGCAGGCGCCATGGGCGGCAATGCCATTGTGCCGGAAACCGTAATCCAGGACGGTCGACAGGTATTTATCGTCTATCGCTGCCCCTGAAGCCTCAGCTTTGCCGCAACGCTCGTAGAGCCCCGCCGCCCGGATTTCTGCGAGCGAAACCGGTTTCGCCAAGCGCTGTTTTCAGCTGCCGTGAACCGATACTGGCTGACTGGCAGCGGGTTGGCGCCGGTAATTGAGGGCGTCCTGTTCTCCTCAAAGCACCCGCAAATCGCAACGCCGGAACGCCGACTTACCCGTGTTATCTGTCTGGCACCAGGGCGCCCCTGAACAATCCTGCTTACCTGAATGAGCGATCATGATCAGGAATGTTGACCTTTATTAGATATTTAGATACTTTTCTAATTATCTAAGGGAGACATCATGCAAGAAGTACTGGTAGCCATCTCCGATCCGACCCGGCGCAAGATCCTCGACCTGCTTAAAAAAGGCGAGATGTCAGCCGGTGAACTGGGCAAGCATTTCGCCATCAGCGGCCCTTCCATGTCCCATCACCTGGCCAAATTGAAGCATGCTGACCTGGTGCAAACGCGGCGCAATGGCCAAAGCATCTACTACTCCATCAACACCAGCGTCTTCGACGACGCCGCCCAGTTCATTGTTGGATTTTTCCAGAACCGAAAGGACCATGACAGTGACACTTAACAAGACTCACAGGGACAAGTCCGGCAAGAGCAGCTCGCAATGCGAGGCTTGGAACGTGAAGTCTACATTGAGAGGTGAATCATGAATTTTCTGTTAGCCAACAGACTCAGTCTTGGCGCGTTACTGAGCATGTTTGTGGCCAGTGCGTTGTTGTGGAACGGTCTGCCCGAACAGGTGCCGGCCCATTTCAACTTTCAGGGCGACGTGGACGACTATCGCTCCCGGGAGGTCATGGCGATACTCATGCCTGTTGTTTTTGTTTCCCTGCTGCTGGCAGTGAACATCCTGATGCGCATTTCGCCAAAAAAGTTTTCCATGCCCAACAGCAAGCATGCCATGGACATCATTGTCTTCGGTATCGGCGTGATGATGCTGTTCATGCATATTGGCATGCTGATCAACAATGGCGATTTTGATCGCTTTGTTGAAATCCTGGGATACGGTATCGCGGCGTTTCTGATTATTACCGGCAACGTGTTCGGAAAAACCGAGCGTAATTTCTTTATCGGTCTGCGCACGCCCTGGACTATCGCCTCTCACGCCAACTGGAAAGCCACGCACCGCTTTGCCGGGCGACTGATGGTGGGGTCCGGCGGCCTGATGCTGTTGATCAACCTGTTCTATTCGAACATCTTTCTGATTCTTGCTTTGTGTGTGGCACCGTTGATCGCACCGGTATTTTTCTCGGTGCTGTATTACCTGCGCAATGAAAAAGACAAGACCGAACCGGGTGATTAACTGAAGCTGAGCCGGGAATCTTCAGTACCCCGGATCGCGCTGACGCCGGTTAGCCGGACGCAGCGAAGCTTAGCGGCAGCGGGTACTTAAAACGCCTGATTGACAGCGGTGTGCAACCAGGCGCCATCTTCACGCTGCCGTCAGGATTAATTGCTTCTCTGGAATCAGCTGATTTCGTTAATGAGATCCGAAGACCATTCGATGGATTCGAGATAAAACTCACGTAATTCATCGGCACTGAGCGAGTCCATGGTCAGCTTGTCCCACTCGCCCTGTTCATAGTGGGTTACAAATTCCAGCAGTTCGCCAAGTCGCCCCTCGTGATTCAGCAGAGCACGGACGATGTCGTTGGCCAACGGCAGCTCGCTCATGATCCGCTCCATGGACTGATCCATCAGTGCATCAATACAGGAAAACAAGCCAGTGGTGAAGGCGGCGTCGGCATCCATACCCTGGGCTTCCGCCAGGGACGTCATCATCCGCGCACGCTGCAGGCTCAGTGCCACCAATTCACGTGGCTTGTCATCAATATCGGTGAGACTGATGATAGCCACCCAGTCACGAATTGCCTTCAGGCCTAATGCCAGTATCGCCTGCTTCACCGAATCAATATTCCGGGGCATGCTGTATAGCGCAGAATTGATGATGCGCAAGATCTTGTAGCTCATACTGACATCATTGCTTATCAGCCCTTCCAACTCGCGAATATCGCAGTCGGGGTCCTGAAGGGTCGCGAGGATGCGCAGAATCGCCAGGCGATTGGGCTTAATTGACTGGGCAGTAAAATTTTTCGGCTTGCTGAAAAAGTAGCCCTGAAAATAGTCAAAGCCCAGCTCCTGGCACCACTCGAAGTCGTTGTGTGACTCGATTTTCTCAGCCAGCAGTTTGACGTCGTGTGACTTGAGCTGCGCGACGAAGCCAGGCAGCTTGTCACGATCACAAAGCTGCAGATCGATTTTGACTATGTCTACCCGGTCCAGCAGTGGCAGCTTGTGATCTTCCGGGGTGAAATTGTTTACCGCCAGGGTATAACCTTTATTGGCGAAGCTCTTGAGCACGCTCAGCAGACGGTCATCGATCTCAATATCTTCCGGAATCTCGATAACCAGGGAGTCCGGAGCCATAGGCAACGGCAGTTCACCAAGGATGAAATCCCGGGTCAGGTTGATGAATACCGGGTGGTATTTGGCAATAGCCTGGAAATTCATATCCACAAACGCATTGAGGATCACCTGACTGCTGGCCGCATTACCATCGGTGATAGAGGCCTGGTTGTCGTCATTGTTGCGGAACAACAGTTCATAGGCGTACAAGTCCGTCCTGGCATTAAAGATCGGTTGCCGCGCCACATAGATGTCAGACCGCTCGTTGGTCTCGTTGGACACCTGCTGCTCGCCTTCCAGGATGGGGATTCCCGCTGTTTGTAGATGATTGTTCATGGTTTAACCGTCGGACAGTAGTTGATTAAGTCGCTTGCGGGCGCCGCATGCCCGGTTGAGAACTGGCTCAGCACCTGCGAGTCAGGACTCACCAGTTGCCAGCTGTTGAAACTGAAGGATCAGCGCCAACCAGCATCAATTGGTAATACGACCAGGGCCAGGGGAAGGTTAAGAGTTTTCTTAAGGAAACATGATGGCTGTCACACTACCGCCAACACTACAGGCAGTGCGGGCTGCAGCACGCAACAACCCCGGGTCGGGTTGCAAGATGGCGGGCCGAAATCAAGGAGTCTGGCGGTACCGGGCGCGACTGGAAGACAGAGAGCCAGGGTGAGGATGGGACGAAGATAAAGAGGCAGGGACCTAGCTATCCAGCTTTAGCGCCAGCTTGATCAATTCCGCCAGGGAGTTTACCTGCAGTTTGTCCATCAGGTTTGCGCGGTGAAATTCCACCGTGCTGACGGAAATGCCAAGCTCATCGGCGATGCTGCGGTTGGTATTGCCAGCAATGATCAACTTGCAGACCTGATATTCCCGCTTGGTCAGCAGTTCGGAAAGCGCCTTGCCGGAAGCGGACTCATCAGGTTCTGGCGTCTCTCGGCTGGATTCAACCGCGGCATTTATTTGCTGCAGTAACTCCGCCTTGTGAAACGGTTTCTCCAGAAAGCCATGGGCTCCCTTGCGGGTTGCTTCCACTACATCACTGTAGGTGCTGGCGCCGCTCATGAATACCACGGGCAGATTCACTCCCCGTTCGATCAGCTTGCGCTGC
Source organism: uncultured Pseudohongiella sp. (assembly GCA_965212375.1). Taxonomy (GTDB): domain Bacteria; phylum Pseudomonadota; class Gammaproteobacteria; order Pseudomonadales; family Pseudohongiellaceae; genus UBA9145. The sequence goes on from OZ243108.1 coordinate 2,505,372, forward strand.
ACATCGAGACCACTCAGCTCTGGCATCTGGTTATCCAACAGGATGCAGCCAACCGGGTTCAGGTCTTTTTCTTTCAGGAACTCAACCCCGGACAGAAAAGTCCGGGTTTCAAAGCCAGCTGTGGAGAGCATCCAGGAATAAACAGTGACGTTATCCTCTGAATCATCCACGATGTAGATGACCGGATTCACTTCTTCCATAAAATTGTGCCGCTCTGTCGCTGCTGTCACTGGCGATTCCATCGATTATGTCTGCACGGAATACCAGGATTCCAATGCGCGTAACGCCGATCATTCCATTGCACTGTGAGCATGGCGTCTCGCCGATGAGATACAGAAAGTTCTCACAATAATTCTTACAAATCTAGCATCATTGCCGGATACTGGAAACTACTATAAACCTTAGGGGCATACTGAAGCAGACGCGCTGCGGCCCCGGTATTTCCTGACGTCCACGGCATTTGCAAGGCATTACGACAGCTATTGAACCAGGCTTGAACAGTTTATGGCGTGCGCCCGGGAAATGGGTTTCCCACGCGCTATCCTACAACTTTTTCAGCAAAACAGGGATTCAGTGATATCCGGAGAATGGCCTGTTACTGTTGCCATGACCGGCCTGGGGGCTAGTATTTCAGGGGGCGATTGAAAATTTCGGCGTCGAATTCATCTTCCCAGTTGGCAACTGCCGTGGAGACAGACAAATCGCCACAGATGTTGACCGAGGTGCGCAGCATATCCAGCGGCCGGTCGAAGGGCAGTACGAAGCCCACGACAATGGCGATTTGCTCTGGTGTCAACCCGATAACCTCCATGACCGCAGCCATCAGGAACAGCGACGCGCCCGGAACCGCTGCGGTGCCGACAGAGACCAGCGTCGTGGCGCCAGCCATCAGCATGTAGTCGCTGAACGCCAAATCCACGCCAAAGGCCTGAGCGGCAAACACCGAGACGATGCCGACATAGAGTGCTGTTCCGTCCATATTGATGGTCGCACCCAGCGGCAGCACAGTGGAGGCAACCACCGGTTTGATACCGAGATTCTCCTCGGCTACCGACATTGAGACCGGCAGGGTAGCGGAGCTGGAGGAGGTTGAGAACGCCACCAGCATCGCATCGCGTGCGCCGCGGAAAAACATCACCGGAGACAATCCAAGCGCACCCTTGATAATAAACACTCCGTGCACTACCACCACGTGAATCACGCAGGCCAGAAGCACCGACAGCGCCAGGAGTACCACATCAAGTAAGGCACCTACGCCCTGAGTGCCGGATACCCAGGCGATCAATGCAAAGACCCCAAACGGCGCCACCTCCATGACCCAATGAGTGATACGCAGCATGACGTCGGTTCCGGCTGTCATCAGGTCGGCTACCGGCTTGCCCTTGTCGCCGATAGTCAGCAGGCTGATACCCACCAGCAAAGCAAAGAAAATAATAGCAAGAATGTCACCGTCCGCCAGAGCCGCGATGGGATTCTCCGGAACGATGCCAATAAGGCGATCACTGAGAGGCACCGTCTCCTGGACCTCAGTAGGTGTCGCGCCGGAGAGATCAACGCCGACCCCGGGCTGCAACAAGGCGGCAAGAAACAAACCAATGGTGATCGCCGCCAGCGTGGTGCCCATATAAATGGCGAGAGTTTTCACACCGAGGGATCCGAGCTTCGAGGGGTCGCCCATGGAAACCACCCCGGCTACCAGAGTGACAAATACCAGCGGCACAACCACCATGCGGATCAACCTGATAAACAGGTCACCCAGCCAGACTATGCTTTCCGCACCGTCGCCCCATAGACTGCCTACTATGACGCCTAACACCAGTGCCCCAAGGATTCGCCGCCACAGTGGAATCGCAAACCAAATCGACAGGTATTTCATCATAACGCGTCTCTGCCCGGGTCGTGGGGTTAGGGTCTATGGGTCCGACTGGCCCGTGGCGCAAATGTCAGAAGCACACCGCTGCATCGGGGTTCCCAATAAGGACAAACTGTCTAGGAGACTATAGAAATTCATTCCATAGTTCCAGCACTCACAGCGACGTGACCTGGCACGTTTGTTCCCGGCTCTACTCATATCCCACTGGTCCCCGGCGTGCCTGGCTCAGCCGTTCAAACTGCAGTCCGACATCCACCAGCTCCTGCTCCTGAAACGAAGGTGCGATCAGTGTCAGCCCCATGGGACGACCGTCCGCGGCATATCCCATGGGGATAGTCAGCGCCGGGTAGTTGGCCAATGCCGCGATGCCGGCGTTGCGATTATTGTAGGACAGCAGCACGTCCAGTTCGTGTTCACGAAACAGCGCGTCCAGCGCCTGCCTGGCGGCGGTTTGCAAGCGCTCGCGCAGCGCCGCCAGTTCCGCGTCACTCAGCTCCAGGGACGCCATCATGTCCACCAGCGCCTGACCGTATAGTGCCCGCTGCTCAAGCGCCGCATTGTTGAAGGTCTGCAATGCCGCAATAGAGTCCACTGGCAGCGCCGGGTTACCGTAATCCGCCAGATAGGTTTCGAGATCGCGCACCATATCGCCGCCCAGCAATTCACTAAAACCATCTCGCTCGAATTCCGGCATCTGCGCTTCGGTGAGTGTCGCTCCGGCGGCCGACAGCTGGCTGAGCGCCTGCTGATAGAGCGCTACGTCTGCAAAATCCACCAGGGCACCCAGGCGTTTGTTGCGCAGCGGTACATCGCGCAGCTGTAACTGAAAATTCATGGCCAGGCGCGGCATTGCCGCGTCGGCCGGATCAAAGCCTGCCATGGCGTTGAACAGAATAACGGCGTCGGCCACGCTGCGGGTAATGGGACCGGCGGTATCCAGGGTTGAGGAGATTGGCACCACGCCACTGCGACTCAAGGCCCCGGTGGTCGGCTTCAGCCCCACCACCGACTGGCTGCTGGCAGGCGACAAAATCGAACCGGAGGTCTCCGAACCCACGGCAACACTGGCCAGGTTGGCCGCCATGGCAACGCCGCTGCCGGAGCTGGACCCACCGGTACCAAACTGAAAACGCCCGTAGGGGTTCAGGGTCTGGCCACCCATGGCGCTGTAACCTGAGGGGCACTGCTGGCAGAAAAAATAAGCCCATTCACTGAGATTCGCCTTGCCGAGGACAATCGCGCCGGCTTCCTTGAGCTGCGCAGTAATAAACGCATCGCGGGTCTGATTGTTCTGCAGCGCCAGCGATCCGGCAGTGGTAGGCAGGCTGGCAGCCCCGATGTTGTCTTTAAGCAACACCGGAATCCCGGTCATGGAAAGCGGATCAATGGCTTCCCGCATACGACGTTGATCCGCCTGCCGCGCCAGGACGATAGCCCGCGGATTGAGGCTGATCACCGCGTTCAGGTAGCGCTGGTTATCCAGCTCGATTTCACGAATTCGGTAGATATAGAAGGTCGTCAATTCCGCGTAGCTGAATTGCCCGGCCGCGACGGCATTGTGCAGCGACTCAATATCGGCTTCCAGGATAAGCGGCTTCAACTGCTGATACCGCGCGTCACCGAATGCTGTCAACTCCTCGATAAATGGTGACCACAGATCATTCTTGTCCTGTATCGGCGACAGCAGACGCTGGAAATGCATACTGTCATTGTCATGCGTCGCCAGAGTGGCAAGATCTGCGCTTTGATCATAGCGCTGCCAGACACCGATTGGCCCGGCCGACTCGGCAGAGTGAGCTACCTGACCCCAAAGCAGCGGCAAAACTACCAATGCCGCGATCTGAAACATTGCTCGTCGCTGTAAATGCATGTTGCTACATTCCGTAGTAAGAGGACACTGTATCGCGGGTGAGCACACCGATGACCCGCGCTTCGTCGAAGGAAATCGACTCTATAACAAGCACCGCTGCGGCACCAGTTTCCCGCATCTGCCTGCTGGCATCGTGGAGACTGGCCAGGGAATCCAATAGCGTAATATCAAGCTGCTGAGCCGGAATGGCGGAAAGATCAATAACAGGGCCGATTATCTTCGGGCCCGTTTCGGGGTCCGCGCCGGCCTGGATTTCCGACTGCTGCAATGTCGCGCCATCCCTTTCCGGTTCGCTTCTGTCAGCCTGCGCGGCGAGATACCGTGCCAGGTCAGCCATGGCCAGCAGACGATAGTCAGTATCTTCTTCCACCACCAGCCAGACCACTTCACTGTCTACCAGGTGTTGCGCCTGTTTGCGATCAAGTTCATTGTCGCTCACCCGAAAGGAACGATTCATGACGCTGCGTACCCCGACCCTGGCCAGGAACCCCTTGCCGGGCTCGGCAAACACATCAAGCCCTTTGAGCCGCAGCTGCTCGGCAAAAATGCCACGATAGGAAAAGCCCACCTGCACGCCGAGACAGGACACCACCACCAGCAACATAGCCGGAAAAATTATGCCCGGGCTATGACTAAGCTCCAGAATCGCCACCAATGCCGCCAGCGGCGCATTAAGCACCGCGCCCATCATGGCAACCATCCCCAGGCTCACATAAAAACCCGGCGGTGAAGACCCGGGTACCAGGTAATTCCCCAACAGTCCCAGCAGCGCGCCAAGGCAGCCACCGATCATCAAGGTCGGACCGATTAACCCACCCAGCATACCGAGCCCGGTGACTACCGCCGTAAGCAGCAGCTTGGCCAGCAGGATAACGAGCAATAGCTGCACATCAATGCGCTCGGTCATGGCCTGGTTCAGGGTGTCGTAGCCGGTGCCCAGTACTTGTGGGACGTAGATGGCGACACCCCCGGTAAGCAGGCCGATAATCAGAAAGCGCAGCAACACCGGGCGCTGTTGCTGCTGCATGCAGAGCAGATGCACTTTGATAAACAAGGCGGCAGCCAGGGCGAACACGACACCGGCGAATACCAGAAATGGCATCTCCGAGATAATATCCGGACGCGCTTGCATAGCCACGAAACTGAGATCGTTGCCAAATACCAATTGACTGATGGCGGCGCCCAGCACGGACGCGAGAATCACCGGCACAAAGCCGGCAATGGTGTACTCCATCAGAATCACTTCCATGGCAAACACCACGCCAGCCATGGGCGTGTTGAAGGAGGCGGCAATCGCTGCAGCGGAACCACAGGCAACCAGCGTGCGCAGGCTGTTGTTGGGCAGCTTGAAGTACTGGCCAAGCTGGGAAGCGATGCCGGCCCCAAGGTGAATGCTGGGGCCTTCGCGACCGACACTCTGGCCGCTAATCAAGGCAACGATGCCGCCAAGAAACTGCACAATAATATTGCTGCCGGGAATCTTGCCCTGATAGTTGTGCAGTCGATCCAGAACGTGCGATACGCTGACGACACGATGGCGCGGAGCAAGCAAAGTCAGCGCCAGTCCGAGTACAAGCGCGCCGGTAAACGGCAATCCGAAGCGCAGCCAGGGTGGCAGACTTTCGAAGCCATCCACATTGCCGCCAAACACTTCCCTGAGCGGTGTTTCAATCAGCCAGCGAAAAGCCACAATTAACAGCGCCGCCGCCAGTCCCGAGACCAGGCCCAGCACTGCCAGTTGTGGCAGGGCGTCGTGGTAGGACAGTCGTTCTCGAAATCGATCTATGGCTCTGGGCACCACTACTCCTCACGCGCAAGGGTTCCGACGCCTGGCAAAAATAGAATCGACTGCCAAGCTAATTACCTCTCAAAATGATCAACTCCCTGGCACGAACGAATCGTCGCAGTCGAACTGAATGCCAGTTATTACTGGTTTTCTGACCGCCTCGTTAGTGGCAGGAATCATCAGGCCTTTAGTAGCCAACCTCGGAACTTTCAGGTCGTTTCTCGCATAATTACAGACCTTCCAGGAAATCTTTCTGAAAATGGGATACTGATCACACAATACAAGTGTACGACGCCAGTGCCCCAAAGAGCGATACCAATTGATACATTAATTCAAACGACACATTTGCAACAAAACTGTATTTTCGCACTTATTCTGAATAGAGATTCGGTAATCATGATCAGCAGCACAATAATCGAAGATGACGCAGTGCAGGCAGAAATTCTGGGTGCACTACTGGACAACCACAATATCAATTCGAAAATCGTTGACTCATATGACGGCGCCTGTCGAGCTATAGAATCCGGGCTCAAGTCTGATGTGGTAATTCTTGATTACGACCTGGGCAATGCAAACGGCGATGGAATTGAATTATGTAGACGCATCCACTCTACATCTGATGTTCCGATAGTGATCCTGACTGGCCACAAAACCAGTGATGTTGTCATCGATTTTCTGAATGCTGGCGCAGACCGTTTTGTTAGCAAACCCTACAAACCTGAGGATCTTCTCGGGTGTATTGACAGTCTATTGGGCAGAGAATGTAACGAAGGTGACAGTAGTACAAATGCTGATCAGCTGCGTCCCATCCTAAACTTTAACCTGATGAAAGTGAGCTACAAAGGGCAGGAATTTTCAATGTCCTCAAAAGAACTGGAGCTATTCGAGTTGCTACTCGACAACGAAGGAAAAACAGTTTTTCGCCAGGACATTAACTTTTTGCTGAACGAAAACCCGGTCAACCGTCGCTATGCCGATACCCTGGTAACGAAGCTCAGGAGCCGCCTTTCGAAACTGCCAGGCGACTTTCGGATACGCTCAGTCAGAGGAACCGGATACCAACTCTTCCGGAAAGGCTAAGTGTCTGAATCAATGATCTTTTCAGAGGCAAAACTGCAAGCTTCCCTCGGCAGCAATGACGCTCGCCTGAAGTTAAAAGTGCTCAGTATTTTCCTCACCAGCCTGGAGGAATTGAAGACCATGTCGACGTTTCTGTCTGATGCAAAGGTTCAGTGGGAGACGATTAGGGCCCTTGCTCACAAACACCGGACCCCATCGGAATCAGTTGGCGCAGAACAATTGGCAACTGAGCTGGAATTGCTGGAGATAAATATAGATAGCAGCCATGAGGCTGGTGCCATTCGCATTCTTAAGAACCTGCCTGAAACCATCCGGCTTACAGCTGACGCCGTTCAAGACACAATTCAACATCTGGAGGCCACACAGTGAACAATTCGACACAAGAGATCACTCCCTCTCAACACAATGTTCTACTAATTGATGATGACCAGCTGGTCCCCATGATGCTGGGAAATACGGTGCGTGAATCCGGGTTCGGTGTCCAGAGTCTGACAGATGCGTCCAAGCTCACCATGGCTCAGATTAAAGAATCTGACCTGATGATACTTGACCTCATGATGCCCGATACCGATGGTATCGATATCATTACGCGACTTGGAAAGACCAACTACACGGGCGCACTAATACTTATTTCCGGGCTCGGCGCCGAATGTCTGGACGAGGCCGCAAAGATGGCAGGTTCCTTTAAATTGAACGTTATTGGCGTACTGGAGAAACCGGTTCACACGGACCAGTTAAAAAAGCTGTTGGTACAACAGGCATATTCACTATTCCGTGAGGGCCATCAGCCTGGACGAGCCACCACCATCACTCCAATCGAACTTACCAGTGCCGTTAACAATGATGCCATTGATATCCAGGTCAGAATGACGGTAAAGGTATCGGACAGTACTGCAATCGGCGGGGAGATCCTTGCGACCTGTGTGCATGAGTCCGAGTACCTCGATCATGACGCGCTCTGCAAGACTGCTGCGCTTGACCAATTACCACACAATGCGTTCACCTACTTCATGCTGCAGCACGCAAATCGTTATCTGTCAAAAAACACAGATATTGGTATGGAAGTGAGTATAAGACTGCCAGGAAGAGGATTGATCAAGGCGATGCGAGATCCGAATTTTGTCGCTATGTTGAAGCGTGCCAGTGAACAGTCGGGCCGCTTATTCATAAGCTTTGCAGCCGAGGAAGTTGCCAGGCTTGGTGATGCACTCCTTGCCAGATGTGTACGACTCAACAGTATGAATATACAAACAGCGCTGGATATTCAGGGTCCACGGATAACCCAATACCTTGACCAGGTGAACAGACCGTTTAACAGAATCGTATTGAGCAATCCCGGAATTCTGAAAACCCAATACGAATCCGGCTTGAAGAAATTCATTGACTTTGCACACTCCAAAGGGTTGGAGACCGCATTGAGCGGTGTGGATACACTAGACGTACTTGAACGGGCGAAGGCTACCGGATTCGATATCGTAAGACCCCTCACGCTAAGATAATCTGGTAAAACTACGAATATGAATTCAACTATAACTCTTCCCCCGACATAGCTTAATATTCTTAACAATTACAAGAGGTTAATACATTGTACGGAATGATTCACAAATCAATCCACGGCATGGTTGTCGATGAACATGGCGAAGAAGGCTGGGAACAGATCGCCAAAAAGGCTGGTGTTGAAGATAAGCATCTATTGTCAATGGAGACCTACGATGATCATATCGTGTATGACCTCGTCGATGCCGCAGCCGATCACATGCAGCTGAAACCAGAGCAAATTCTCGAGAGCTTCGGGCAGCACTTCGTAAACGAAACCCTGAACAAAAACTATCAGAACCTGTTGAGAAGCTACGGACAATCCAGTTTTGAGCTACTCGAGAATCTGAATCTACTGCATACAACAATCAAGACCACGTTTACTGGATACAAACCTCCGGGCTTTTCAGTACGCTATATCACGCCCGACGAAATAGATCTGCTATATGACAGTGGTCGCATTGGATTAACGCCATTCGTTCGTGGTTTATTGACGGGTATCGCAGAATTATTCGATGAATCCCTTACAATCACTTCGGAAGAAAAAATTAAAGCAGCAACAGGTGAACAAACCAGGTTCAGAATAGTTCGTGATTTTGCCAAGCCCAGATAACACCAGCATTAGTCTGGATTTATGCCTTAAACTCTCTCCGCTTGTGATGTGCCTGGATAAAAGAGGTAACATCCTTTTCTGCAGCGAGCGGCTTTCCAAGCATATTGGCAAGGAATCAGTTGGCAAATCCATATTTAACCTTTTTCTAGTAGAGGGTCCCGGTAAAACATACAGCCAGAATCGCAAGATATCAGAGCAGGCACTTGGCGAATTGTTTTTGTTAAGCAGCCAGGATCTTCAGTTTGCTTTGCGAGGTCAAATAATTGAAGGCATGTATGACTCCCAATATGTCTATATTTTCCTTGGATCGCCCTGGCTAAGTTGGCTTTACGACAACCTTGGGGAAGTTTCTGTTGACGTCAAAGATTTTCCAGCGAGTGACAGCCAGCTTGAATATCAACTAAACCTTTGCTCGAACAAGGAGATGTTATCCGACCTAAAAAAGTTCAGCGCCAGCCTGGAGCAAGCCAGGGCACAAGCTGAAATAGCTGGCCAAGCAAAAACCAGATTTGTTCGCCACATCAGCCACGAAATACGTACACCTCTCAACGGTGTGATTACCTCGTTGAAATTGCTAAAGGACGAAACAGAACAACAACGACGAGCCCGTCTTTTTGAAATAGCCAGCAGTTCCGCTAATGCGTTAATGGATCTGATTAATGAAGTACTAGATTTTTCCCGGATAGAAGACGGTGTTTTCGCGAGCACTCAGGAAACCTTCAGTCTACGGGCAATGCTGCGAGATGTTGAGGCAGGACTCAGCGGCAAAGCTGCAGAGAAAGATATGTATCTGCAATTCGATATTGATCACGTACTCCCATCAATAATTACGGCCGACAAACGCTCTCTGCAAAGAATTCTCTACAATATTGTGGGAAATGCGATCAAGTACTCCAAAAGTGATCTTGTCAGCACACGCCTCAGCTTGTCTAACGAAAGCGAATCCTGGTTTCTTACCGTTGAAGTCGAAGACTATGGCGTGGGTATTCAGGAAGACGAGCTTTCACATATATTTGAGCCTTTCTGGACTTCTGCGAACAAAAGCTCAAATGAGTACAGCACTGGCCTTGGTCTTTCAATAGTGCAAGAAATGATTCAAAAGCTGGACGGTAGGATCAGTGTTGAGTCCATGCTGGGACAAGGAACGCGTTTTAAATTTTCTATCCCTATTGAGGAACCCTCCTCTGGCGACAACGTAGAGATCAACAATAGCAAAGCTCCACCAACTGACGCGAAGTTCATTGGCAATGTACTACTTGTTGATGACAATTCAATCAACCTTGAACTTGCTCAGATCTTACTTAGAAAAACGGGATTAACAATAACTACCGCAAGCGACGGTGCCGAGGCTGTAGCGGCAGAGAAAGAAAATTCCTTTGATCTCATTTTCATGGATATTGAGATGCCGGTGCTCAATGGCACCGAGGCCACAGTCCAAATAAGGGCGGGTGGACGTAACTCGGATATTCCTATAATCGCTCTGACGGCCAATGTTTCTGAGGACGATATCGCGTTCTATTTATCAAAAGGGATGACCGACTCTCTGACCAAGCCGGTGGCAACTGAGGCCATGATCGAGCTTCTGGCCCGGTATCTTCCCTACACTCTCGAAGATAAGCTTGCGTTAGAAGCAGCTTCGGCAAAGCAACAGGAAGACCCGGGGGAACTTATGCTTGACAGCGATACACTTATCAATCTGCTGAATGATATCGGTGCAGAGAATGCCGAGCGTGTGATCAACATGTACATTGATGACACCACTAAACAGATGGGAACTTTGGTGAGGTACATGCAAAGCGGGGACCGCGAAAACACCAGGAAAGTAGCCCATCGACTGGCGAGTAGCTCTCTTTCTTTTGGGCTCAATAAGCTGGGTAACAGCCTGCGGCAAATCGAAAAATTTGCCAAAGAAGACCAGGCATTTGACGCCATTGATGCGGATGGGCTTGAAAGTCTTTTTGCGGATTCAAAAGCAGCACTAATCAAAGCCTTCAAGTCTGATTAGAGTGGCGGTATCAACGCTCTGATAAGCCAGAATAAAACCGTGGACTGGCTCACAATAATTTCAATTATTTTCACTTTGTTGTCATATCTCTGAGCGTTCTGCATCCAAGGCAACGTATCAATTCAGGTATTGATACATAATGATACTGTATCGATATGTACCGATGCGGCGCCCCCGTGCCAAAATTAAAATCTCCAAACAACTTATATCAACATGACAACCTCGCCAAAAAAGAAAATTGTGCTTATCGATGATGATGAGGTCTTTTGCCGCATTCTCCATCTCGGACTAAAAAAACACGGTTACGAAATCTATACGATTAACAGTGCCGAAGACGCCTCGGAGTTCATCGAATTATCTGTAGACGTAGATCTATTTATCGTAGATTTTGACCTCGATGATGTCAGTGAGGACGGTCTAAGGAACCTCTGATCAATTAGCCTAATATCCGCATTCTAAGAAAACATGGAAACAACTATTCAAAATCGCAGTGTTTGTTGCCCCATTTGGGCTTTTAGCTTCATCAAGGTGGCTATATTCTACCTTGATGCCGTTTTTCAGGCGTACTGCGCCTGTATTGGATACTTCAATCTATCTATTCTCTTCAGTAGCCGCTTCTTCGCCATCACCAGATTCACCAGGGCGCAGGACACAAACAAGTGATGGGCGTTCTTGGCCAAGCCACGATAACGGACTTTCTTAAAACCAAAGTGGCCTTTCATAATCCAGAAAGGATGCTCGCTCTTTGCCCGCACCTTCGATTTGGTGCGGTTGCAGGAACGCTCTTCGTCACTGAGCTTACGGTGACGACTTCCCTTCTTCTGGGTAAAGTCTTTAGCTTTTGGCGCACATTCAGCGATCACCGCCTTCTTTCCCGCATAAGCCGAATCCCCATAAACCCGCGTTTCTTCACCATGCAGCAAGTCTTCCAGCAGCACCGAGTCATGGACGTTGGCGGCAGTGGCGGCTACCGAATGGATCAGCTTACTTTGACTGTCCACGCCAATGTGGGCCTTCATCCCAAAATACCACTGATTTCCTTTCCGGGTTTGATGCATCTCCGGGTCTCGTTCTTTCCGCTTGTTCTTGGTCGAACTCGGCGCATTGATAATCGTAGCATCCACGATCGTGCCGCGGCTCACCGCCATCCCGTTCTCATCCAGGTATTTATTAACCAGGTGAAAGAAACGGTCTCCCAGATCATGCCGTTCCATCAAATGGCGAAACTTACAGATCGTGGTCTCATCCGGCACCGGCTCATTACCCAGGTCAACTCCGACAAAGCAGCGCATGGCGCGGGAATCGTACAAAGCCTCTTCGGCCGCTGGATCAGACAAATTGAACCAGTGCTGGAGGAAATAGATGCGCAACATTCTTTCAATGCCCACTGGCCGGCGTCCAGCACCTTGGGGATTGGGATAGTAGGGCTCGATCACCGCAACGAGTTCCTTCCAGGGAATGATGGATTCCATGTCTTCAAGAAATTGCTCTTTGCGGGTTTTTTTGCGGTATTTTTCGAAGCTATCTGTCAGGGATTGCTGGCGCATGGGTCTCAAACCTGGAAATATCGGTAGTTGGGGATATGATCAATATTATCGACCAAAATCGGAATTAATCAGAGAGTCCCTAAGTCTGTGTAGAAAAATTAAAGCTTATACTGGAAAACCCATAATCATGCTGACAGGTGAATCATCCACGGATATCACCGTGTCATGCCTGTATGCAGGCGCTGATCAGTATGTAGTCAAGCCCTATGTTTTACAGGAATTAATAGCCCGTATTCATGTTGTTCTCAACAGATCCAATGGCAGCAAGACTATTACGCCAACGAAGAAGGAATTGAACTTCGCCGGAATAACTCTGAACGGAAAAAGGCGTGAACTGCAGAGCCCATCCAGCCTTGTCCGATTGACTGAGAGAGAACTGCAACTGGCGGAAATTTTCTTTATGCGGCCGGAAGAGGACATCCCCAGAGACCAGATCTTTATGCTTATATTTGGTAAGCAAATGCCGCCATTCAATCGCGCTATAGATATCATTGTCGGGAGACTACGAAAAAAACTAACCGAGGTTTCCCCCAAAGTTATTATTCAGCCATCGAGAAGCTCGGGTTACCGTTTGACAAGCATCGGAGAAGTCAATGAACCAGGCTCATCAGCAGCAAGCTGAACCGCATCAGAATAGCAATAGTGCTCTGCCAGATGAGTTTGCGCACAACTCTCTGGAAAAGGCACATGTATTACTAATAGACGATGATGTTGTGGTACTGCAGACCTTGTCCCTGATGTTCTCCAGTATGGGTTTTAAGGTAACTACTGCCATGAATGCAGATGCTATTCGCCAGGCTAATCTGGATCATTTTCAATGTATCATTCTTGATATATGGCTACCGGACAGCTACGGTGATGAAACATTACAAATCCTCGCTAACAAGGGCTATAAAGGTGCGGTTTTACTGATATCGGGCAAACAGAAAAACGAAATCAATAGCACCGCCAAATTAGGGCTCCAGCATGGGCTCTCCGTAATAGGGTATTGCCAGAAACCTGTATACAAGAACGATTTGACGAGAATCCTGACGCGAGCACCACATCTATACAGCCCATCGGCTGACATTCAATCAAGGCAGTAACCAGTGTCATCTTTTACCTCACAAGACCATCCTGAAAAGCCTGCACTAACTGAATTTTCCAATACCGAAATGGGATCAGATCTGGTGATTGCCATGAATAGCGATGGTATAATCATGGACGTATCTTGCCACCATCCTGAAATAATGTTTGCCGAGAAAAGTGAAATCATCGGCGAAAATTTTGCAAAATTTGTACCTCCGAGACTCGCGGATGTAGCGCAGAATATTATGCAGTCTGCATCTGAAGACGAGATGGTTCAGTCGAGTTTTTCATACTGCGTTCCTATTGATGGTGTCGAACAGGATTTTAGTTGCGAACTAATAGGAACGGGCAAACGTAACAGTGGCAGCTTTCGGTGGCTGGCATTGATAAATACTATTGACGACGATATCAAAGATAACTGGCGTATCCGCGCAAAAAATAGACTACTGTTTGCCGTTACTCAGGCCAGCGAGGCTTTGATGTCTGAACGCCGGTTCTCAGAAGTTATGAATGAGTCTCTGTATTATATTGGCAATGGGATCGGCGTAGACCGCGTATATTTTTTCTCGGCCGAATACGATGACGGCGGCGAAATTATCTATATGAGCCAGAAATTTGAATGGTGTTCTAATTTTGTTGAGCCGCAAATTGATAATCCAGAACTAAAACGTGCTGATATGAGTCTGTTTACAGACATGTGGTCGCAGCTTGTCAGAGATCGCCCGTTCAAAGCCATCGTATCAAAAATGCCGGACAATTTTACCAAGGACATTCTCGCGCAGCAGCATATCAAATCCATCCTTACTATCCCGGTCTTCGCAAAAGGCAATTTATGGGGAATGATAGGCTTTGACGATTGCCAATATGAACGGAACTGGAAAGGTGTTGATATTGCTATCCTGAAGATGTTCTCCGCAATCATGTCGGCCAGGGCGCTCCGGATAAGCGACTCGGTTCAAGGCGACTAACGTAGCTACGGATTTATATTCCCCAAGCGACGGACTGGCTTGTACAGTTCAGTGACACTGTCATTGAGCAGGAAACGAAAAGTGAGATATAACTGTCTGCATCGCTGGCAGCCTACAACTAACGCTCTTCCTCTCGCACTCCCAACTGCGCTTTAGCACAATCCTCAATTTCAATAATTTCTGAAAATACCTAGTTGTTGCTATCAAATATCCGGCTTTCACCCCAATGTATAACAAAGTTATAGGGCAGCAAGTCCCACTGCGCTCCGCTCCATGTATGAGGGGTATTCGAATAGTTAATAACATCCAGGACACCATCACCATTCATATCCTCATATATTGATCGAACCTGGGAGTTCTCAAATCCCTTGAACAATTCCTCGACTGGAGGAAATATTTCCCTGCTCGTTCTTTCGAGGCCTCCTTGTTGATTATTCTTGTACAATGTTATGGAACCATCGTAGTTATAAGAAATCAGATCATCGAATCCATCATGTGTTTTATCCACACATTCAAACCTGTATGAGTGCAGCAAACTATCTTGCTCTCTCAATACCAAAGGAGAGTATTCAAGCATTGCATCTCCAGTAACAAATGGCAGAAAAGCCATATTTCGGTCCCCGTCCCACTCGTATACATCGCTCGTGACATCAAAATTAGCAGGCAATGTCTCGCCGGTCTCACCGGTTACCTGGAATATAGCGATTGGGGGATTGTCAGGATAAAGAGACAATGAGCAAGATTCCCAGAACGCGAATCTTAATCGCTTTGTACCGCCTATTTCGTATATCTCTTCATTCTCAATCTGGAAAGGTATTCTTTGCGTCCTGGCAATCTCTTCCGTTGGGCTAAAGCTAAAACTGTCAAGTTGACTCCATTTGGATAGACTGTTCCCATAAAGGCGTATTTCCGGGTTATCCAAACAAGCAGTTCTGTAAGCAACGAGTTGATGAGGTTGATTGTCGTCAACTGCTAAAAAAGAGGCCGTCGAGCCTTGTAAATTTGGATATTGATAGACTCTGACTGCTTCACCATTTACGTATCTAAAGGCTATGGAGGGAACGGATTCATCGCATGAGTCGGAGCTAGATAAAATAATGTCTTGACTTGCGCTTTCGTTTGTTGCGCTATCGATTGTATGGAAATATGCTTCCGGATCCAGCAAGTCAACTCTATAAGTCCCATCACCGTTGGAAATTACCACCGCTGTTCTGTTCGCCCAGTTATCAGCCTCACCCGGATAAATGTTGGTCCAGCTGCGCCCGTCTTCTCTATTCATCGCATACGCGATATCTTGGTAGCCGTCGTCATTAAAATCACCAATAACCTGTTTCCTGCTTGCGCCTCCTCCAAGATCAATTATTTGTTTTCCAAATAGCTCGCTATTACCCACCGAGAAGGAACCTTCTGCGTTTTGAAGATAAACCACCAGACTATTTGGCACAGGTTCATAGTGTCTGTCTGGGGCGCTCCAATCATGTTTCCAGTAGTGCGCCACGATGTCTTTTAAACCATCCAGGTTAAGATCTACGGCACTTACCATTTGAAGAGTGATCGATTCAAAAAAGCCCGCTTCAGCCGGGAGATAGGCTTTGGGAGTGCTAATTTTTTCCACTTCGGGAGAAAACAACCGTTTCGAATCCAAATATTCGAGCTGCATCTCGTTTGTGGTACGTAGTCTAACATCCTTATATTTACTTCCATTGAAAGACAAGAAACGAATGGACAGAATTCCTTCTTCCTGGTCATAAACTGCACTGTGTTCTTTGCTGACGTATTTCGCATCGCTAATAGATTGCACATTGAATAGACCATCGTGACCCAATTCCAAAATTACATTTTCATAGTAAATTTCGGCGGCTTGTAATCCAGGTATGCTCAGCTGTCGATTTTCGTAATAAGCAAACTCGCCTGCTGAAGCTCCCAAAGAGTGGATAGTTACCAAAATCATTACAACCAATATTGTCCGACTCATAGACATAAATACCTACTGTTGACAGACAGCGCATGGACTATGGCCGCCCGAAAAGCTGTTTAAATTAACACAATGCAAGTTTGTGCTCCTGAAGACAAAGTAATTAAATCTTTGTTTTGAGATTCGGATGATTAATTCGGTCCGTATAAATCTTGTTTGGCACTTTTTTTCAGAACTAGCCTCAGCCACCGTTTACGCTGTTCAATGCATAGCTTCTACGCCCATCTCTTTCGGAAGTTATATGTTCAGGCACCCGCGGTATTCCCAGTGCGTACTTGAGATGCTTTAGTTTGGCGGCTACCAGTAATAAGGCAAACCTCTCATCAGGAAATCCCGCCACCACTTTGCTCTTCCGCTGGGCTTCCTTTACAAATCGTGCCATACGATTGCTGGCCTTGAGCTTCAAGCAGTGTTGGGATTGATACGCGTATTGCCGGGGTCTCAGGAAGGATTTCCGCATCAGCTCGGCGGTCGCCTGCAGTTGATGCGCAGAAGTTTATCAACGTCGTCCCGAGCCTTATTCGCGAGCAGGATTCGCTTCCAGCGTTGCTACTTTCTCCCGCGTCTTGGTAGAGGGGAATTTACGTTACCCGCTATCCCGGCCGTCGGAAACACCAAACCAGCTCTGTTGGAAAGGACTTGCACAAGGTTCCCGCCAGGACGTTCCATCGCGCCCACCACTGATAATTTTCCAGCAAAGACCCGGAGTGGCGTAGTACAAAACCGCAACTCATAAAACAAATCTCAAGACCAGCCCGGTGCGCAAGTGCTTCAGCCCGCTTCCTCGAGAAGCAGCTGACGTGGCCAGATGGGCTCGCCCTTTTCCTTATTTTGTTTTGCCAGAAACGTATTAATAAATGTGGCGTTGATGGGAAGCCACCGATCACTATGCCGCCGGGAGCCAGAGTCTCACAAACACGGGAAAATGCGTGCTCAGGGTTTGGAAGGTGTTCCAGGACGTGCAGCAGAACGACAACATCGTAACCAACTTTGGGAAATGGCTGGTCATTGTTCAAGTCATGTAGGGTCAAGGATGAATACAATTCCCTGGGGGCCCGACTCACGTCCAGGTCCAGACCATCCCAGTGAACCACCCTATCAGTCAATTCCTCTACCTGACAGTGATGATTATAGAACCGCCGCATTTCTCCGGCATTAATGCCTATTTCATTGACTGATAATTGCTGCTTGGCACGGTTTGCAAACTCCACTATCGCGTGAGCGACAAACCAGTATCGAAGTGCGCGAATGGGAAAGTCGGTGTTACGGCACCTGGTTGACAGCTGCAACTGTTCACCGAGCTGGCCGGGTAAGTTCAGCGATTTGAGAGACCAGTTCCTGGCAACGTAATACTCGAGATTCATTTTGGCTTTTCAATCCAAAAGAGTCTCGATACTAATACACTTTATTGATGCACCTTACTGCCTGAAGACCTAAGGAACCTCTGATCAATTAGCCTAATATCCGCATTCTAAGAAAACATGGAAACAACTATTCAAAATCGCAGTGTTTGTTGCCCCATTTGGGCTTTTAGCTTCATCAAGGTGGCTATATTCTACCTTGATGCCGTTTTTCAGGCGTACTGCGCCTGTATTGGATACTTCAATCTATCTATTCTCTTCAGTAGCCGCTTCTTCGCCATCACCAGATTCACCAGGGCGCAGGACACAAACAAGTGATGGGCGTTCTTGGCCAAGCCACGATAACGGACTTTCTTAAAACCAAAGTGGCCTTTCATAATCCAGAAAGGATGCTCGCTCTTTGCCCGCACCTTCGATTTGGTGCGGTTGCAGGAACGCTCTTCGTCACTGAGCTTACGGTGACGACTTCCCTTCTTCTGGGTAAAGTCTTTAGCTTTTGGCGCACATTCAGCGATCACCGCCTTCTTTCCCGCATAAGCCGAATCCCCATAAACCCGCGTTTCTTCACCATGCAGCAAGTCTTCCAGCAGCACCGAGTCATGGACGTTGGCGGCAGTGGCGGCTACCGAATGGATCAGCTTACTTTGACTGTCCACGCCAATGTGGGCCTTCATCCCAAAATACCACTGATTTCCTTTCCGGGTTTGATGCATCTCCGGGTCTCGTTCTTTCCGCTTGTTCTTGGTCGAACTCGGCGCATTGATAATCGTAGCATCCACGATCGTGCCGCGGCTCACCGCCATCCCGTTCTCATCCAGGTATTTATTAACCAGGTGAAAGAAACGGTCTCCCAGATCATGCCGTTCCATCAAATGGCGAAACTTACAGATCGTGGTCTCATCCGGCACCGGCTCATTACCCAGGTCAACTCCGACAAAGCAGCGCATGGCGCGGGAATCGTACAAAGCCTCTTCGGCCGCTGGATCAGACAAATTGAACCAGTGCTGGAGGAAATAGATGCGCAACATTCTTTCAATGCCCACTGGCCGGCGTCCAGCACCTTGGGGATTGGGATAGTAGGGCTCGATCACCGCAACGAGTTCCTTCCAGGGAATGATGGATTCCATGTCTTCAAGAAATTGCTCTTTGCGGGTTTTTTTGCGGTATTTTTCGAAGCTATCTGTCAGGGATTGCTGGCGCATGGGTCTCAAACCTGGAAATATCGGTAGTTGGGGATATGATCAATATTATCGACCAAAATCGGAATTAATCAGAGAGTCCCTAATTATGGTACCAATTTGTATCATTTCTGTTAGCACACCCTGTCCAGAAACTGATCGCAGAACTTTATGATGGCCTCCTGGCGGGCTGGCTTTGCGAGCATGTCATTAAAACCCGCGTCAAGATATGAATCCACGTCTCCGGCAGAGACATTGGCCGTGAACGCAATAATCGGCACGCCGCGATTTCGACCATTATTTCGGATCCTCCGCGTCGCCTCAGTGCCATCCATAACCGGCATGGCGATATCCATCACAATCAAATCAAATTCAACCCGCTTTTCGTAGTCAACGGCCTGCTCACCGTTTGCTGCCGTGCTAACGCTTAGCCCAAGTTTGGTCAACAAAATTCTCGCCAGCTCAAGGTTGATCTGGTTATCGTCAACGAGAAGAACTTCACCCTGGAAGGCTACCTGTGGCTGTCGCCCTACGGCCACACTGCCGCCGCTGGATTTAGGCGCTGCAGCCAGTTCCGCCGGACAATCCATTCTGAAGGTCGAGCCTTGCCCCGGCTCACTGTCCACACTGACAGTGCCGCCCAGACTAGTCGCAAGGTTTCTTACGATGGGCAAGCCTAAACCCATTGCATGACTCTCGGATATTCCGGGCGTGGAAGTCCAGAATGGCTCGAATATGCTATCGATGTCCTCAGCAGGGATACCTATCCCGCGATCACAAACGGCAAACGACATCTGACAAAGCCTCTGCTCGCCAGGCGACGCCGATATGTCCAGACTGACAACAGAGCTGCCTGAGTGACGAATGGCGTTATCGATCAGGTTGTCGAGTACCTTTTCAAGGGCTTCTCGATTAGCGTTTATCCAAAGCGGTACTTCCGGATCAATAGTATCGGTCAGTGTTATATGGCGATTGTCTGCGTCGGATTGATGCCTTGTTAACAGTTCATCAACCATATCCCTTACTTGAAACACTTGTAATTGACTGGGGAATACCCCTTGCTCGAGCTTGGAAAAATCCAGGACATCACCAACCAATCGGCTTAATGATCTTGCAGAATGATCTATCATGTGCAGCAACTTTTTAGTTCTGCTTTTCTCGTCTTCATCCTGCAGCAACTCTACGGAAGTAATAATGCCATTAAGTGGTGTTCGAATTTCATGACTTACATGCTTTACAAACCGTGTCTTGGCTTCGTTGGCCAGCTCGGCGGCCTTCTTCTGCTCTGACAAACTGGCAGCCAGCTGCTCCATTTCCCTAAGCATTGACTCTTTCGCCATGTTGCTGACTTGCGACTCCAATTGCATATCCAGCAAACTAAAGTGCAGCGAATCAAAGTTCACACTACTGCCATTAGACTTGTACCAGTCAAGCCAGGGAGTGGCTAGCAGTATAAATGTATCATCTTCAGCAGTGGTTTCACTGACAATCAGTTTGCCACGAATAGCAAAGACCGTATTTCTGGCTGCCATAAAAAACTCAGCCTGCAGCGCCTCGTCATCCATCTTCTCCGAACAGCTACTGACTAAAGATTGCTTGCGTTCAAAGATACTGAACAAGTGTTTGCCGACGATCTCGCCAACACGTTGTTCCAGGCCTTTACTGACATACTTAACCCGCCAGTACAGATCAAGTGCAACCAGTAAAGGATAAGCCTTTTCAAGAAGTTGATAATGCATATTTTCACTCAATATCATCTCCTTGGCTCAGCACCACAACGTAACTCGATTCATTAACTTCAGGAGAGATTTGCAATTCGGATGCGCTCAGTACAACCTTCTCGTCATAAAGCCGTGCCAGGCCAAGAATGAGCCCCCTAACAAGTGGCGCCATGCCGCGACGCTGACTTCTGTAGACAACCCGAAATGTATTGTTGTCCACCTGGTGCGCTATAAAGTCTGCTGCACTCAACCCAGGAAACGCCTTGATAACCGTTCTGATGTAGCGGGGCAGATTCAGCAATGAAACCTGAAAACCAGGTCGCGAGCCCAGAGTGAGCGCATCGCGCAAGTCTGTGCTGAATTCAGCGATAAAAAAGATTCCCAGTTTTTCCAGGAAACGCTCGTGGGTTGTACCAATAACCTGCACTGCTGTAGTAATCAGCCGATCAGTTAAGCCATCCTCATAGTTCTTGATGGACAGGAAATCGCCGTCATCGAAATGGCCGCTATCAAGAATTTTCTGCCAGACTTGCGGGCTGAACTGAGTGTTAATCAAATCCCGAATCACAACATGAAATATACCGTACATTAAAGCTAACCCCCTTTCGCCAGGAGTATTCACTGCGTGGGTTGAGATTACTGCAAGAGTAAATTGCAGGTTGGTTGAGAGAAACCGTGATCGTCAATTACGCGGGTGCCAGCATTTCAGATTACCACCACCATGTGATATCTGCACCCTGTTTATATTGGTCACATCGTTGTTGTGTTACGCGCTCATGGTGCAGCACAACAAACATCAATTGATACAAGTAACCATACGTCCAAGCCCCCGCAACGGCCGGCGAGTATAAAGATTGAATCTGGATATGTCGAATAAAATAGAGTCTAGTCGCAGTTATTGGTGGGTTCGCAATGTCGGATGATGAGATCGTCTATAACACTAAAGGCAAGAGTCCTGGCAGCAGTGGGGATAGCAGTGAGCTTGCAGATCATGAGCACTCACCTTCAGGGATTGAACCGGTAGACGCCAAGCGCCCCGAATCAACAATCGAAACAATCTCAACAATCGACAATAACCTCAATAAAGACATCGGCCCGCAGACAATTTCAGAGGCGAGGGTAACCAGGAATTCTTCCACTGTCAGGGTTTACTGCCACAGTATGGACCGCAAGTATCATCTTGAACTCTGCGCTTACCGTCGGCAGATAAAAGCCAGAATTAATGCCCTTTCTGCGAAGAAAAAGCACGATCAAGACGCCAGTGAGCCCAATTTCCCGGAGTTGAAAGATGAGTGATGAAGATAGATTGACCGAGCATGCTGAAACAGAGGCAAACGCGGAGACAAATTCAGAGCCGGGCCAGGCGACTCAAGTTGAAGAAGCAAACCACGAAATGGATGCCGCCGAATCTGATGATACATCCCCTCGTGATGATACAGGGGATGACGAGAATTCCGCCAGGCCATCATCCGACTCTGAAACTGACGGCGAGGCCGAATCCAAAGGGGACCGCACGTCAAACCGACCTGGGGCGATTCCGGAAAGCCCTGTCCACGCATTAGATGCCACTGACATTGATTTAACCGAGGTGGAGTCTCAGCTGCAGTCGTTGGTGCCGGCAGTCATTGAGATGTCAGAGCATGTAACCCAGGCCAGTGAACTGAACAATGATTTCCGCGACGAGCTTGATCGGCAACATACTTTGAATGAAAAATCGATTGGTCGCTACCGGACGATGGCCGAGCAGCAGCGCAAGATCATGACTATCGTGCTCAGCGCCTGTATTGTGGTGTTATTGATCAGCAGTGGCCTGATCGGAATTACCGCAGTGAGCTATAGTAAACAAAGCAATAATATGAACGCTATGTCCCTGGCTCTGAGCAAGCGAATTGGTGAAGTCAGTAGCGGCTTGGCGACGTTTGAACAAATCAACGCTGGGCTCTCGACAATGCAGCAGTCAATCCAGAATCTACAACTCAGCTCGGAACAGATGCGCACCGAAGTCGCAACCTTTAATACGGAGAGCCAGGCTTTGCTTGACAGCAGCCTTGCCAGCCTCAGTGATGATATTGAAGCGCAAACCCAAAGCCTATCCGACAGGTTCGCCCTCGCAGAAAGCGAATACCAATCTACTCAGGAAAGCTTAACCCAGGCCTCCGATGCAATTGCCAGTCTGCGTACCCGCGTTGACAGCGCATCGAGTAAAGCCGACCAGCTGCTGGCATTACAGGAAGCGCTCGACGCGCTTGTGGTATTGGAACAGGAGCGCTACCTGGAGCAATTACAGGCGCAGGCGAATCTTAATCGTGCATCGGAAAACGCAACCGAAGAACTTCCGCGGAATGCGGGGTTAATCCAGTATTCCCGGGTCAATCCCGACGCTGAGGCAGAAAATTCTGGACGATAGCCGAAGGCGGAATTATCTGGTAGTGCGGTAATCGGAAAACAATCGCTGCATCAGTTTTTCAATTGCCGCACCTTTGCGAGAGTGCTGCACAGCCGATCTGATTCGAGTCAGTGCCTCCTTATCAGGGCTTTCTAGTTGCAGTTCCAGCAAAGAGGGCCGAAACAACGGCAAAAATCCTGTGGATTTATTCACAGGCTGGCTGGTCGTAAACAGATAGGCCAAATTGGTCGCTGGAAAATCACGTATCAGATAGTGTAGCGCCTCTTCGTTTTCCGGGCCCAGCTTCTCGGCCTGGGAAATCATTAAACAGCGTCTTGCCACGGACGATTCAGTCAATGACAACGCCTGATCCAGACTTATTCCTTCAATTAACTGGCTGACTGTATCCAGAAAACTGTCGTCACCGCTGGCGGTTACCCTATCCACCTCAATACGCATATCATCCACGAACGCCGAATCTTCAATCAATTGCCTGGCGATGATTTTGGTATAGTAATCAAGAAGCGCAGGATTAATGCAGCGCAACAAGCAGCATGGTTTGTTTCCTTGCAGAGCATGGACAAGACTGGCAATGGCCTGCAAGTGAGTCTTGCTGAAGAACAGACTCTTTCCCACGACATGATCAGCCAATAACCAGGGTTCGTGGTCCATTTTCAGACTACTCTCTCTGCGCTGACTATCTATCCGGCTGTTCATAGAGTAGGTTCCCATCAGTATCGAAATTCATCTCTCGCGGCAATCTTGGTTTGGGCTTCTTCAACGACCGGTGCTGACGCTGAAACGTACTAATATTGAATATGTAAGCTATCACTTCAGCGACAGTGTGATAGAGCGCTTCAGGAATCAATCCATCTACAGGCGTCGTGAAGAACAAGGCTCTGGCCAGCATCGGTGCTTCAAAAACCGGAACGTTATGAAATTCCGCCTTGTTACGTATAGCCTGCGCTATTTCGTCCATACCCTTGGCGACCACTTTGGGTGCTACGCTGGAACCGGGACTATAGGACAAGGCCACGGCGAAATGTGTCGGATTGGTTATCACCACATCTGCCGATTCTATTGCCGCCATCATTTGCCCCATAGCAACTTCCCGTTGTCGTTGCCGAATCCGTTGTCGCACTTCCGGGCGCCCTTCAGAATCCTTGAGTTCGTCTTTGATATCCTGTTTCGACATGCGCAACTTCTTGCGATGCTCATAGAGTTGAAATGGCATATCAACCAGCGCTATCAAAATCAGGGAAGCCGATATCGCCAGGCTTCCCACAAGAACAATCTGGCCACTACTGAGCAATGACGGCCCGAAAGGCAGGACGCTTAGGCTGCCCAGTCGTTCAATAAAGAAGACCATGGTCAAGGATATTGCCAAAGCAATTACAGCTGTTTTCAGCAGGCTCTTTCCCAACTCGAAAAGACTGCGGATTCCGAACATGCGTTTAAGTCCAGAAATAATGCTTAGTTTGCTAAATTTTGGCTCTATGGCCTTCCAGGTAAAACCGATGCCGCCAAAACCAGCCGCTGCCAAAATCGCACTAAGCACAGTAATCGTCATGATCAGAATCACACCGGGCGATATCAATTCGACAGTACCAGCCAGGCGTTCAGTCATTTCCCGCGAATTGCTTGTAACATCAGAATCGAAGATCAGGTTATAGCGAAATGCCCGAGTAAGCAGCGTGGCAAGATAGGAACCAAAGAACCAGAAGCTGACAGCCACAGAGATCAGGATTACCGCGACAGAAAAATCCTGTGAACGAAGTATCTGTCCCTCTTCCCGCGCCTTTTCCAGTCGCCTCGACGTGGGCTCTTCGGTTTTACTCGACTGATCCTGGTCGTTTTCCATGTCAGGCTTCCAGAAGAATTCGCATTACATCATAGGATTGCAGCCACAGCCGCTCGATAGCCTGCATCATCCCCGGCAACGCAAAATTCAGGAGAATCAGACCGGCAAGCAGAATAGCGGGAAATCCGACTGAGATAATATTGAGTGCCGGTGCTGAACGAGTCACGATACCGAGGCCGATATTAACCAGCAGAATAGAGACCAGCAGAGGCAGCGATAGATTCAGACCGGCGATAAAAAGCATTGGTAGCCAGTTCATCAAGATCCCTGGCCATTGTTGAAACTCCGGCACACTGCCTATTGGCACCAGGAAAAAAGATTCCAGCAATAGGCTGATCACCAATAGATGACCACCCACAGCGAGGAATATAAAGGTGGCCAGAATAACCAGAAACTGGGACAGAACGGGTATGTTTCCCATTGCGGGATCAACCAGGTTAGCAAACCCCAGCCCCATTGAGTTGGCAATAGCCTGACCTGCCAGAGCTACAGCCGCGGTCACAATCTGAAGGATGAAACCGAGCATCAGCCCAAGGTATATCTGAATCAGTATCTGTCCTATGCCAGCCAGACTCAGCGGATCGATTTCCGGTGCTTCCAGTAGATTGTAAATCATGAAGGTAAGTGCGAGGGCCAGTAGAATCCGTACCCGAAGCAATACCGCATCCAAGGAAAAAAGAGGTGCAGCAACAAGAAAGGCACCGATACGCACAAACGGCCATAGAAATGCCGCCAGCCCATCCGCCAGAGTCATAAAGTTCGCTGTAATCATCGCATCATCTCGGGTATGAGCTGGACCAGCCTTTCAAAATAATCGATAAATGTAACGATCTGCCAGTTGCCGATCAGAATAATGGCAAGCACCAGAAATATTAGCTTGGGAACAAAACTCAATGTCATTTCCTGCACGGATGTAGCCGCCTGAACTACACCAATCACAACACCGATGACGAGAATTACCAGTAACAAAGGGCCAGCCAGCAAACTGGCTATCCAAAGTGCCTCACGCCCAACTGTCAAAGCCGTTGTTATATCCATAATTATCCGGTAAAACTCGCGGTAAGCGATTGCATAACCAGCATCCAGCCGTCAGCCAACACAAAAAGCATCAACTTAAAAGGCATAGAGATCATCATTGGCGAGAGCATCATCATTCCCATTGACATCAGCACGCTGGCTACCACGAGATCGATAATCACAAAAGGTATGTAGAGCAGGAAGCCTATGGTAAATGCAGTTTTCAACTCAGATGTCATAAATGCCGGAATCAACACTGACATGGGAACTGTGCTGTAATCACCAGTCAATTCCATGTCGGCAATATCGAGAAACACACCAACGTCTTCTTCTCTGGTCTGGGCAAGCATGAAGTCACGCAGGGGATCGGTAGCGATCTCCAATGCCGCCGCAGCTTCAATCTCATCATTCATGTAAGGGGTCAGAGCATCATCATAGATATCCTGCAAGACCGGACTCATGATAAAGATACTCAGAAACAGTGCGATACCAATCAATACCTGATTGGGCGGTGTTTGGGCTGTTCCAATCGCCTGGCGAAGCAGCGACAGGACAATAATGACCCGCACAAATGAGGTCATCATAATCAAAAATGACGGCAGCAGAGTCAACACCGTCATTAGCAGCAGAATTTGCAGCGTCAAACTGTACTCTGTTTCGCCATCAGCATTTTCACTAACACTGACCATAGGAAAAGCGTCCTGAGAAAACGCTTCACCTGGAGCGATCATCAACACCGCAGCGAACAACCAGATGACTGCTGCCGGGATAAATCGCCATGCGCGCGGCAGCGCTTGAATTTCAGAAGTTGCCATCATTGGGTTCTTTCCAACTTTCCAACAATGACACCCGCTCCTGACCTACGGCGAGTAATACCTTTCTGCCCTGGGTTTCTATCAGCACCACTCTCTGCCTCGGTCCAACTGGCAGCTGTTCAACTATATGCATCCCACCCTGGCTACGCACCAGGAAACGATTCCGGTAAATATTCAGGCCCACAAAAAAAACCACCAGTAAAACTGCAACAATTAACAGAGCGAGCACGGAATCCAGAGTAAGAATAGTATTCATATGAGAGTTTGGAATGTGGGCTGTAAACTAGAGATCCTTGAGACGTTCTGCCGGCGGAACAACCTGAGTAAGCCGAATACCATAGCGTTCATTGACCAACACCACTTCGCCCTGGGCAACCAGGGTATTGTTAACCAATAAATCCAAAGGCTCTCCAGCCAGGCGGTCTAATTCAACTACTGAACCCTGCGTCAAGCGCATCAAATCCTTGATCTTCAGCGACGTCCGACCAACTTCGACAGAAATGGTGACCGCGATGTTGTCCAGCAGCTCACTGTTAATTGATGTTCGCTCGGACTCCTTTCCAGACTCAGCATCGACGCTGGTATTTCCTGAATCCAATAATACGTTGCTCTCACTGTCGCTCATGTGGCGGCTCCTTTTGATCCTGCTCTTTCAATTCTATAAACTCATTAATTCTTGCGGCCGCATTCTTGCCAACGCTGCCAATTTCTGCTGTAAACACCGGCAAACCATTGATTTCCGCCCAGGCCTGGTCGGGTTTATTAAAGAAAATGACGTCGTCTACATTCAGCTCTTTGAGACGCTGAATGGATGAGGGTATCTGTGCCAGATTTATCCGTATATCCAACCTGGAATCCACGCAGGCCTCGAACATCTCTCCACGCCATTTCTGGTCTTTTTCTTCATTGTCCTCAGTCGTCTGGACCCGGCTTCTCAGTAAGTCCCGAATCGGCTTCAGGGATGCAAATGGCATTACAATATAGATGCATCCTTCCACATCATCAGACAGAGTCAGGCTCACCTTGCTCACCAGCACCAGGTCGTTGTCGTCAGCAATCTGGGCGAACTGCGGGTTTATTTCAGATGCCACTTGTGAAAACTCGATGGGTAGAATCGGCGCATAGGCTTCTTTCATAGCGCCGAACACCAGGCTGAGGAGAATCCGAATAATCGAATTTTCAGTGGGCGTAAACACTCTTCCAGGAGGTATCGTCGTGTCGCTGCTTCCAAAGCCGCCAAAGAAGTTATCCAATGAAGAAAAAATCACGTTTGGCTCAATAACCACCAGAGAATAGCCGCGCAGGGGGTCTACTTTGACAGTGTTGACGGATAGTGGCGGCGTCAGAGTCTGCAAAAAGTTCTGATAGCGCAGTGTCCGTACTTTTTCCACATTCAGTCGAGGAGTAGTGCGCAACACATCTACGAGCCCGACCCGAAGCTGGCGAGCAAAACGCTCGTTGATCATGTCGATAGACGATTCGTTGAAGCCAAGAAATGACTCTTCACTGGCCAGATCATGGTTGACGACGATGTACTCCCGGTTATTATCCCGGTTACTGTCGTTGCCTATTGACTCCGACCGAAGCGCTTCAAGCTCCTCGGGGGTTAATTTGTTTTCCAGATCAGACATATGCCCCTCAGTCTTTATTTACTGCACAAGAAACTCGGAGAAGAGCACTCTTTCAACGCCCCCGAAATCCTCATACTCCTCAAGTTCAGCATTAATAGCGATACGCAAATCCTCCGCCAGGAAGTCTTTAAACGCAGGATCCGCTAAATCTTCCTCCGTCGTGCCGGTCAAAACCGACAGCATTGCGGAACGCAAAGACAGCTCGTGTTTGGTGATATTGGCAACCACACTTTCATCGTAATGGGTCATCACCGCAACGGTAATCTGCATTACCTTACGCGAGCCAGACACGTTGGCAGTCAGTGGCCGTGAAATTTCATAATACAAAGTATCCAGCCTTGACGGATTGGGAGTCTCCATCAGTGTCGGCTCGGCCTCTTCCTCAACGTCTACGACTGGCTCTTCGGCTTCGATACGGGCCAACTCTGCTTCAAGCTCGCTTTCCTCATCAAAAAAGCCAGTCATGAACAAGGTCGCGAAAACCGCACCAATACTCACAACTATCGATACCAATACTGCTATCAGTATTGGTAACAGCGGAGGTTTACTTTTCTCTTCTCCGGATTCTGCGTTTTTATCCTCAGCCATTGCTTTTCCTCTTTATACGTATGTATCCAGACCACGTCCGCTGGACAGTAGATCCCGGCCAGCTTGATCAACAGCTACAGTACTGTCTTGATCCGACGCGGGAGAACCAGATTCCTGGCCATTTCCGCCAGACCCGCTGTCAGCCTCTTGTCCGGAGACGCCAACCTCAACATGAACAGCGGTTTCGCCGTCCGCCAATAAATCTCGAAGCACGCTATTACTGTCTCTGAGTAACCGTGCAATTTGGTCTGACTCTGCCATGAACTGAATCCTGAGACCGTCACTGCCCTCACTGATAGTTGCATCAATGCGGCCAAGATTCTCCGGGAATAGACGCAGACGAATACGCTGATCGGAGCTATCGTTTCGCTCCCGTACGATTTCCGCCATGAATTCGGGAATCTCGCTACCAAACGAGTTCGCCCCGGTGAAGCGGTAAGTAAACTCCCGGGCCACCGGCAATGGCTGACCTCGCGATGAAGTCTGGTTGTCAACTGCTGCGCTTTCCTGACTGGAAAAAGCGATATTAGTCAGGTCCGGGCGGTCAGAGCCGGCATTCAGGAATTCCGCTGCGGGTGCAGCGCCCACCACTGCCGGGCTGCCGGTTGAGGGGCCGGATGACTTTGTTTGTAGCCCTGCATTGACCTGTCCCAGCCGTTCAAGATGCTGCTCCATCTTGCCGCGTTCACCAACAGCTTCTTCACGTTCTACTCTTGCCAATCCCAGTAGTTCACTATTGCCATCCTGTCCTGTGGCGTCCGTATTTGACGCAGGTACTGCCAGTTCAATGCCTTCTGGGTTTCTGTTCACGCGCTGCATAGACCGCACTCCGGAAGCTGCGCTGGCTACCGTGGTTTGTTGCTGAACTGTCCCGGATAAACTATCAGATTCCAGAGTCGTTCCCAGCTGCTCACCAGGCAACCCGAAGCCCTGCTTCTTGCCTGTGCCGTTCAACATTAACTCCGGCTCCGCGGGCTGCGACGATGACATCTGAACCATCACTGGTCCATTTCCTGCCAGCGCAGGCTGGGAAGTACTCCCTTCGGGGGTATAACCGGGTAACTGATTAACGCCATGTTTTGCAACCGTATCGCCCACCGGTATTAACCCACTATTCTCTGCCTCAAGCCCGTTTCCAGTCGAGGAATGCAGCGACAGCTTGGTATCACTTGGTATCAATTCTGCCAACAGGTCAGTGGATTTTGGCGACATACCAGCAGCCAGTGGCGTGTCTTCCAAATGAACTGCCAAATGGTTGGTCAGGCCGGTTTCCAGATCAGGAAGGGATTCTTCGTCATTGCTATCAAACTGACTCGTAAGTACTGGTCGCCCGTTCATAAGGTGAGCCATTCGGAGTTGGAGTGTTGAAGCTGACTCAGAGTCTGCCTTGGATCCGCTACTGAACGCCTGATCTGCGAGTTCTGATGTCTGCTTCGTCGCTTCGAAAACCAGGTCATGGACGTTGCCGCCTTTGCCACTTTGCATTGAAGCGGCAAAAGTGGCTGAGGCGTCAGTAGCGGCGATATGATTTTTGAGTACCTCCTCAAATTCAACTCCGGTCCCTCTGCCAGAATCTCGCTCAGCACTTGCGAGCCGCGATTCTGCGCCTCCAGACAGCAACTGACTGATAATTGACTGCAAATTGAAATCCGACTGCGTGTTCATAATACGGTTCACCTGGCTACTAAAGTGGCATCGCTAGATATAGTTAAACTATTAATTCGCAAATAACGTGCCAGCAGCTCAATCAGGGCCTTCCTCCCCGATTAAATAAGGCGATATTTATTTCATCCGTTTCTCTGGACTGCTGCTTGTCTGCCTGACGCTGTTGCTTCGCATGAGCAAGCTGTTCAAGTTTTTCGAATTTACGTTCCTCGCGCGCGTGAGCTCTAACAGAGGCATCACAGGCAGCAATGGCCGCTCTAATTCTCTCTTCTTCCAACAGCAGTTCGTGTTTCATGGCAAGTACTTGTCGCAGGTAACTGGACCGATCTGAAAATTGCCCCCCCGACAGGGCCATGCCTCGCTTCTGAGATGAACAATCATCGATTACCGAATCTATATACTCACGTCGTTCCCGAATCCTCGACAAATCCTGGCCAAGATCTTGCTGCCGGATGGTCTCGATCTGTCGTTGACGCTCTTTTTTTCGAGCGAGCAACAGCCAAAGTTCGCTGCTCATCGTTCGCCTCCAAGCAAGAGACCCAGTTGCCGCCAACCCTCTGCAAACGGAACCCTTTCGCGCTCCCCCTGGCGCAGAAAAATAGACAGGTCCTGTCGATAGCGAATCGCCTCATCCAGATCCGGATTACTATTCTCTTCATAGGCACCAACGTTGATGAGATCCTGCTTCTGCGTGTAGAGAGTCCACAGCCTGCGCAAGCGTTGTGCCAATTCCAGTTGTGTAGGTTCCAGCAGAGAATTCGCTACCCGTGATATGGAGCCCGCCAGGTCAATCGCCGGATAATGCGCCGCGTCCGCCAACTGCCGTGTCAGCATGATCTGGCCGTCCAGAGACGCGCGACTGATATCAACAATCGGATCGGTGTTATCATCGCCTTCGGCCAGTATCGTGTAGAAACCGGTGATTGACCCACGGCCGCCCCGGCCGACACCGGGCCTTTCGATAAAATTAGGGATGGTGCTAAATACAGAAGGCGGGTAGCCTTTGGTAGTAGGCGGTTCACCAGATGCGAGGCCGATTTCCCGCTGCGCATGGGCAACACGAGTAAGACTGTCAAAAAGCAACAGCACATGCTTTCCCTGCTCTCGAAAATATTCGCTGATCAGATGTCCAAGTTTTGCCGCCTTGATACGCTCTACCGGTGACACGTTGGCCGGGGCAGCAACAACTACTGCCCTCGCCAGACCTTCCTTGCCCAGGGTCTGGCCGATAAAATCCCGGACTTCGCGGCCACGTTCACCGATCAAGGCAATCACCACAACATCAGCTTCAGTATTCCGCGTCAGCATGGCAAGCAGCGCGCTTTTACCTACCCCCGAACCCGCGATCAGGCCAATACGCTGTCCCCGACCAATTGTGAGAGCGGTGTTAATCGCCTTAATCCCTGTATCCAGCACATCCCGGATAGGGCCGCGTTCCATAGGATTGACCGCTGCACCTTCGAGATTCGCCTTGCTCTGGTAACGAATGGGCCCGGCGCCGTCGAGTGGCTCGCCAAAACCATCCACCACGCGGCCAATGAGTTCCGGTGATAAACGACCACTGGATCTGGACTCAGTCATTACGATCCTGGCGCCAGGACTTAGTCCTTCTACACTCTGGAAGGGAATCAGAACTGTCGTCTCGGCGACAAACCCCACTACTTCCGCTACCATCTGTTGGCTGGAATCATGCAGCTCGATAGAACACTGTGCCCCTACCGGAGCTGCTAGCCCCTGAGCCTCGATAGTGGTTCCGGTAACACGAGTAACACGACCGAAAATCGGCGTATCGATCGATCGCAACGCTGCCTTGTTTTCTTCCAGCCAGCGTGACAGTTCACAGCCATGCTCGGGCAACGCTTGCCAGTGACAGTGATGTGGCGGTTGATACATTAGTCCGCTTCCTGGTTATCAGACGGTTCTTCCAGGTTAGGTGGAACTGACGGTTCCGCATGAATACCTGATTCCGAATGCTGTTCCGCCGGCGACCGGGCCTGCCGATCCTCATGCCCGGATTCACCACTATCAGTCAGGGAATCTTGTCCCCCCGTGGCGGCGGTCTCCTGCGTGACATTGGAGGAACTGCGCGGTTCAGGCAATTGTTCGGACGAGAGCTGATCGGCGCCAAAGAGATCTGTAACCACATCACGAATTTTTTCAGCGATCAGTTCATAACCTTCAGTCGCGGCCATCTTGAAATGAAAATCACCGTCTCCTAGCTGTTCATCAGTACGTAATACCGGCCGCGTTTGAATTCCATCAAGCGCCTCACGAAGTATTTGCAAAGTCCGGCCATTGGCGAATATTTGCACTTCGCTATCGGTCGCTACCTCCAGACGCTGTAGGGCAGATTGCACCAGAACCTGCATCCTATCGACCGAACAACTCAGTTCTTCTCTTGTTACCTTCTCGGCCAACACCGTAGCCAGCTCACGCACAAAACTGACGTAGTCGGTGAGGTCGATCCTGGCCTCACCCACCGCAGTAACGAGTTGCTGCAGTTGCTCGCGCTGTTGCTGCTGCTCCCCTTCCAGTTCCGTCATGGCCCGTGCATAACCGCTGCGTTCTCCGGCAGCCCGGGCCTCGGCAAGCAGTGCATCGATATCCGGCTCCGGATCTGGCTCTTCAACAGCGACTGTTGACTCGTTGGATAGTTTCTCGGGGTCATTGTTGGGCTCGGCGGCAGTATCGCCCGATAACTCCTGCCCGGCCTCTGGTTCAACCAGGCCCGTTTGCCCGGCCTCTAACTCACGGGGTGCCCATGGCGCAAACCGGCGATCTGGCTGCGAGCCTGATTGACCAGACTGGCGAGCATATTCCCGCGCCCGACGGTCAGCAGCGAGCAGCTGATTGAGTTTCCAGTCAACCCGGGACAGGGAATCAGACAAAGTCATCACCACGGCCCGCCAAAACAATCTCACCCTTGTCTGACAGCTTGCGAGCGATGCGCATAATATTCTTTTGAGCCTCTTCCACGTCGGTAATACGAATCGGGCCTTTGGCCTCCATCTCATCAAGGAACATGACCTTGGCCCGTTGCGACATGTTATCGAGGAATTTATCTTTCACCGTTTCGTCAGCTGCCTTCAGCGCGGTCATCAACATGTCGTTTTCGATACTACGCATCAAAGTCTGAATACTGCGATTATCAAGACTGGACAGATTTTCAAAGGTGAACATGTTGTCCTGGATCTTGAGCGCCAATTCCTCATCTTTCTCGCTGACGCCTTCCATGATCTTGCCTTCGAGCTCAACCTTGGTGAAGTTCATGATCTTGGCTGCGGCTTTGACGCCTCCAAAATTCGAAGACTTGGCGGAAGAGCTGTTGGTAAACTGCTCTTTCATAATCATCTCCAGCTCATCCATTGCCGAAGGCTGAACGGTTTCGAGCATCGCGATTCGTTGAATGACTTCTGGCCGAATTTCCGGCTCCAGGAAATTGAGCACATCGGCGGCAACATCGTATTCGAGTACGGACAGAATAATAGCGATGACCTGGGGATGTTCGTCCTGAATCATCTCGCCGATAGAACGGGCATCCATCCAGCGTAGAATTTCCAACCCCTTGCTGGATGATCCCGGCATGATTCGGCCAAGAACAGTCGCGGCTTTTTCATCACCCAGGGCCCGCTTGAATACGCTTTCCACATAATCGACGGTGCCTAAACCGAGATTGGTTTGTTTCTTGATCGTGGCAACAAAATCATCCAGCACCACATCGACCGTCTCCTGCGACAGATCTGCTACTCCCACCATACTAGCGCCAAGCGCCTGCACCTCGCGTGGGGACAGGTATTTGATAATGTCCGCCGCCTGCTGTTCACCGAGCAATAGCATGATAACTGCCGCCCGCTCGGTATCGGTCATTACTTCCAGTTCCTGCTTGACGTTTTCCGGCAGTTCCTTTTCCTCAGGTGCCACCGGCAGCTCTATCTTTGCTTCATCAGCCATATCCGTATCACCTCAACCCTATACCGGTTTAATCATTTTCTTCAGAACATTGGCCACGCGACCCGAGTCTTCCGCCACCAGCAGCCGGATAAGAGCAACCTTGTCATCATAGGTATTAGCAGTGTCCAGCATGTCCGCCGAAATGGTTGATTTTTTCGGCTTGAGCTTGGACTTGATTTCCTCAAGCGACTCGCCCTCTCCCAGACTAATCATTTCAAGCTCTTCCTCAGACAGCTCACCATCGGCCAGTGCCTTGGCCCGTTCCTCTGCCTCGCTTTCTTTCTCCGGCAGGTACAGCTTGATTACCGGCCGCATGACGAAAAGGGCAATAATCAGGAATGCGAACACCCCGGTTCCATACTTGATCAATGACAGGATGGCCGGGTCTTCATACCATGGGGTAAGGGTCCGGATTTCCTGTTCTGGCCTGAAAGGTGCGGTAATTACTGTGACGGAATCGCCACGGCCAGCATCAAAGCCTACCGCTGAGCGCACCAGTTCGGTCAGTTCCGCACGTAATTCCTCAATATCCCCTGCACCAGGAGCAGTCTCTTCTGCCTCGGGGTCGGTAAATGCCTGTTCATTAATAACAACGGCAATGGACAACCGGGTCAGACTGCCAGGCTGATTGCGGACATACCGTATAGATCGGTCAAGCTCATAGTTGCGCGTTGTTCGTGAACTACGTACGCCGTCATTACCGCCACCCCCGGCACCGAACTCAGCAGCATCAGCCTCGGCAAGATCGGTATTTTCCGGCACCACATTGGAAGGAGCACCCGGTACGCCGGCTGAGTTCAACGCGTCCGTACGATCTTCGATCAGTACCTCTGAGCGTGTTTGCGGACCCTGGTCGTTCTGGTCGTAGTCTTCAATAGTAGTTTCCAGTTCGGTGAAATCCAGCAGGACATCAACGTCAGCACGGACGTTATCCATACCGACCATTGGTGCCAGCAGGCTCTCAATTCGCTCCCGGTAATTTTCTTCTACCGAGCGTTCAAATGAGGATTGCATTGATGCTTCATTGAGGAGCGGGGACATGGTATTGGTGAGAAGATCCCCCTGCTGATTAACCACCGAGACATCGCTGGCTGCCAGGTAGGGAACACTGGAGGCTACCAGGTGCGTGATTGCCTGCACCTGTCCGGGACTGATACTGCGACCAGCATAGGGCACTACCACCACCGACGCTTTGGTAGGAGTACGGTTGCGGATGAATGCGCTTTGCCGTGGGGTCGCCAGATGCACCCGGGCAGACTGTATTGATGCAATCTGGGCAATGCTCTTGACCAGTTCGTTTTCAATCACGGCGGCATATCTGGCCTGTTCCATGAATTGACTGGTGGTCATGGAACTCTGGTTGTTGAAATAGTCCATGGCGCTACTGGAAGCTTCCCTTGGCAAGCCAGCAGATGCCAGCGCCATACGCGCTTCATAGTAGCGGTCCAGCGGCACGGTTATGGAACCGGTGCTGTTATCAATCCGCGCATCAATACCGGCCGCGTTCAGTGCTTCAAAAGCCTCGCCACGATCAAGATCCGACATGCCTGGATAAAGTGCACGGTATTCCCCATCATCCACCCACAGAAACACCAGCGCAAAACCAGCCAGAACCAGCACCGCCAGAATAGCGGGCAGCGACTTGCGCACCAGCGGCTGAGAGATAATTTCTGTTACCGTCGGGAAGGCACCTTCGCCCGAAGTACTGACTGGCAAAGCCGCTTCCTGGCCCGCTGCTTCACCCGCCGGTGTTGGAACCGAGGCTGTCTGGCCCAGTTGTGCAGGCTGGAATGCCGTGCTGTTGTCCTGTATTGCTTCCATAATTCCGTATCTCTTGGCGGATTACACCGGCATATTCATTATGTCTTCGTAGGCCTTGATGACCTTGTTCCGCACCTGGACAGTAGCTTCAAAGGCCAGAGAAGATTTCTGCATGGCCAGCACCACCTCGGTCAGTGGCACATCTTCACCCGACTCGTAGCGAGCGATCATGTCTGCAGAATTAGCCTGGAGATTGTTCACCTGATCGATGGAAGTCTTCATGGCTTCAACCATTCGGGTATTGAATGGTTTTTCTATGGCGGCAGAATCAGCCACAGCCATTCCATCAGGACGCTGCTCTCCGATTCGGTCCTGATAAGCACGAATCTGGGACAGTAACTCATTGCTTTGCTGGATTGCGTTGCTATTCATACGCTCTCTCCCGGTTACCGTGAGTAAGCTTTGGGCACATCGAAACCGCTGCTACGCAATTGCTGCAGTTTGTGACGCAGGGTTCTGGTGCTAATTCCCAACTGTCTCGCCGCTTCATTACGATTACGAGCCTTCTGCATTGCTGCCACGATGGAGTTCGCCTCCGACATACAGTACGGATCGAGGTCCGCCTGTAGCTGATCACCTGAAATATTGGCAACCTTTTCATCGGGGGCCGTTTCTGCGCTGGCTCCCTGTATATCCTCGTCGTCGAATACTATATCCGCGATCCGTATGCAGCTGTCTTCAGCCAGAACAACGGCTCTGGCGATGACGTTCTCCAGCTCCCTTACGTTTCCAGGCCAGCTGTGACCCAGGAGTTTGTTCATCGCCTCAGCGCTGAGATGCAGTGGTTGGTCTGTCGAACCATATTTTTGCAGCATCAATAATGCCAGCGGCTTGATGTCGAGCGGGCGCGCAGCTAGCCGCGGCAGTGTCAGGCGAAACGCACTTAGCCGATAATAGAGATCCTCCCGGAAACGACCCTCCATCAGCTCTTTTTTGAGATCCACATTGGTGGCCGCGACGATACGGACGTCCACGTCAATCGCTCGCGTACTGCCAATAGGTGTCACTTTTTTCTCCTGTAGCACACGCAATATTTTCGGCTGCAGTTCCAGCGGCATTTCACCGATTTCATCGAGAAACAGCGTGCCACCATGAGCCTGCTCAAAATAGCCAGCCCCCGAGTTTTGCGCTCCCGTGAATGCCCCCTTCTCATGTCCGAAGAACAGCGCTTCAGCAAGACTTCCCGGAACTGCCGCAGCGTTAACAGCGATGAAAGGCGCCTTTGCCCGTGGCGAAGCCTCGTGGACAACCTTGGCTACGATCTCCTTGCCCGCCCCGGTTGGGCCGGTAATCAGCACTGGTACACTGGTCAATGCAACCCGCCTGGCCAGGGAGAAGATCCTGGCGCTTTCCGGATCGACAAACACAAACGGTTGCCCGGAGCCAGCCTGAACTGGCTCGGTTTCAGAATTTTTTGTTTGCTGTTGATGCATTTGGTACATAACTTTGCCGTTAGAAAAGTGACGCTTCCCGGTTACTAAGCAATCGCTATGCCATGCATGAATTATCATTATATTTCAAATAGTTATGAGGTATCTGGCATTTTTATGACAGTGAATAAAGTCATAAGCGCATCTGGCCGCCCTCTTGGAAAACGAAGTGACTCCTGGCACCACAATAGAAGCGAGTTGCAACAATCTGGACCAGTCGGAACCGGTGTGGCGCGGATTGACGAACCGGGGAGCCATCAGCAGAAGCTGAGGCGAGGGATGTGAGCACACCTGACTGTGCTGGCAGACCAGCTCTGCGATGCTGGTAGCGCGTTAGTGGGTCATAACAGGATTGCAGAGGCAAGGCTGCAGTAATTAGGGCCCAACGTTAGAAGATCCGATAGTTAGCTCAGGTTATATTTTTCGATCTTCTGGATGAGAGTCGTGCGCTGCAGATTCAGCAGCATCGCCGCCTTGGATACATTACCCTTGGCCTGAGTCAGCGCCACCTTGATAAAGTTGCTTTCCAGATCCTGCAGAATTTGCCTCGTTTCGATGCCCTGGCTAGGGAGTTCACACTTACCTTGCGCAAGCGCCACCAGCTCTTCCGCGCGCTGCGGTGTCCACTGCCCGTCAAGTTCAGCATCGGCCGAACCCCTATCAACCTCCAGCCACTTCATGAGATCAAGCTCATCCGCATCGGTATGCGCGTCCAGGTGGGAGAGCATCTCGGTGGTCAGGCTTGCCAGCGATTCTGGCAGTGCCGACTTTGGCACCTGAGCCAGATCAATACGGTTGCCAGCGAAGAGCACACTGAAGCGCATCATCAAATTCGACATTTCGCGAACGTTACCGGGCCAGCTGTATTGTTCCAACACGTGCTGGGAGCGAGCCGTGAAGCTTATCGATTTTCCCTCCACCGCGTGGACCTCAGTAAAGTGCTGGCACAATAGACCAATGTCGGTACCCCGCTCGCGAAGCGGTGGAATATGAAGTGGGATAACATTCAGACGGTAGTAAAGATCCTCGCGAAATTCACCGCACTCCACCATAGCAGCCAGGTTCTGATGGGTAGCCGCGATCACCCGGATGTCTACCGCGCGTGACTCCCCCCCGCCAAGCGGTTCAATGCAGCGCTCTTCGAGCACGCGCAGTAGTTTAACCTGAAGCTCCATCGGCATATCGCCAATTTCGTCCAGAAAAAGCGTTCCGCCATCGGCCATCTCTATACGCCCGACGCGGTCGTTGAGCGCGCCTGTGAACGCACCTTTGCGATGTCCAAATAGCTCGCTCTCGAGCAAGGCACCCGGAATAGCGGCACAGTTGATCGGTACCAGCGGCATGGACGCCCGGTCCGACAGGGCATGTAACTGGCGGCAGACAACTTCCTTGCCAACGCCAGTCTCACCCCGAATCAGAACCGAAGCGGAACTGGAAGCGCAGGCAGAGATAATTGCCTTCAGCTCGAGCATGGAAGCACACTCGCCGAGCAGAAGGCTTTGTTCGTTGTGCATCGATGGATACCGGTTAGATGACAGCGCAAGCCGAGATTAAATCTCGACACGTGTTGATAACAAGATCAAACTCAACCTGGTTACAACCAAAGATTCTACTGTCTGTCCTAACAATAACAAACCAGACCAGACTGAATCCGGCGAATAATTGGTATCAGTTTGTATCGTTGCTCGCTGTCATCTGCCCAGGTGCATAGAATGGCTGGCTACTGCTGACCGGGAAATCCGTGGTTAGGCATCAAGTGCCAGGCCTCACTGATTTCGCCAAGCAGGCTCGCGACTTCGCCCAATGCCTCGTCGTTATTCTCGGTATTCGCAATTGCCAGTCGGCGCAAGCAATAATCGTACAAGGCGTCAAGATTCCTGGCCAACTCACCGCCCCGGCTGTGGTCCAGGGTGCTGCGCAGGCCATAAATAATTTTTTGCGACCGCGCGATGCTGCGGCCTTTTCCGGCAAGCTCGCCAGCGGCCATGTTTCGTCTGGCATCGGCCAAAGATTCAAGCACTGCATTGAACAGCATCCCAACTAGTTGATGCGGATCTGCATAGTCGACACTTGCCTTGTAACCGACATCCTGATACGAAGCAAGCGCGTTTTTAACCATGATGTTCACAAATATATCTCCCTGCCCATTTACGTCTAGATTTCCAGTCGGACTTTGCCTGTTGAAACTTTAGACTCACGGAATCGCACTCACCATAATTCACCCCGCTAACAGAACAGAAACTATAATTGCCCACTCCGATTGCACCCCCGGTCCACTGACCAACCCAGGTGCTGACCAAATTTCCTTCTACTTCTTTTGTGTTTTGATCGCCCCACAAGTGCTGCTTCTTTAAATATGAACATGAAACTGTTTCTTCTGATCAAACAGCAACAGACCAATTTCTTGATAACGCGAAGTTATCACTGGCGGGCTGGCACTATAAAGATCGGTTAGACAAGTGTCGAACGTTGAGTTAACGGCATATTCCCGGTGACGAACCGGTCTCATGATCGCGGCCAGACAGGACTAATGCGAAGGTGAGTGGTCGTTATCAGTACTTTTATGACAACGTAACGGAGTAACCAGAATGACTGCAATTAATACCAATGTCTCAGCAACCCTGGCGGCCAATGCGCTGACCAAGAACGAGCGTGCTATGGGTAGCGCCATGGAGCGTTTGTCCACCGGTCTGCGCATCAACTCTGCAAAAGACGATGCCGCAGGACTCGCCGTCTCATCGCGCATGTCCTCACAGATTTCCGGCCTGAACCAGGCGGTGCGTAATGCCAACGACGGGATCTCATTGCTGCAAACCGCCGAGGGCGCCACTATTGAAATTTCCAACATGTTACAACGCATGCGTGAACTGGCTGTGCAGTCGGCTTCCGATTCCAATGCCAGCAGTGACCGGGCTTACCTTGATCTCGAATATCAACAACTCATGGCCGAGATCACCCGGGTTGCAGAAAACACTGAATGGAATGGCATGAACATCCTGAACAACACTGATGTCGGTACCAGCACTGCGGTTGGCTCTGGAACCGGCCGCGAGGTTAAATTCCAGGTCGGCGCGAACGCCAACCAAACTGTCTCCGTGACTCTTAAGGATCTGTCTTTCAGTACAGGAACCGATGCCACGGCGGGGGAGTATCAGTTCAACATGCTCGCCGATGACTTCAGTACGGCGGATACCGTAACTTTTGATATAACTCGAGGTGGTACAGCGACAAGTTTCACCGTTGCGAGCATTACGGCTCCCTCAGCGGCGGCAACTGCAGCAGAAGTTACAACCCTTGCATCGGAGATAGCCGACGAAATCAATAACACTGTTGGCTTCCAGAATGTCCAAGTGACCGCTGTTGGGACGACTATCTCTATTATAGATGCTGAAGGTGGAGTGGTCTCAAACTTTGATGCTTCCGCCAGCGGAACAAGTCTTGGAGCTGCTGATCCCTTGTCAGAGATAGTGGCAGGGGTAAGTGCAGGAGTTGCAGCCGATCCCGCAACTGCAAACGCGGCCGCCGTCTTCGGCGATACCGCTCGCCTCAACGACACTGATCTAACCACCACTGCGAATGCAAACACTGCGATTCAACGCCTGGACGTGGCCATTAATTCACTCAACGAGGAACGTGCCACGCTCGGTTCAGTGATGAGCCGGCTGACTTTCGCCGCCGATAATCTGGCCAATGTGGCTCAGAACACCGAGGCGTCACGCAGCCGGGTACTGGACGCCGACTACGCCAAGGAAACCACGGAACTGGCGCGCACCCAGATTATCGCCCAGGCTGGCACTGCCATGCTGGCCCAGGCCAATCAGGTGAAGCAGTCGGTCCTGGCGCTGTTGCAGTAGGCAGCTTAACCAACCGTAATTGCCGGGGCGACACAGCCGTCGCCCCGGTTTTTGCGACCCATTGATACATTTTTATGCTAGGTAAGAATTTGGGAGGGAGGCAAAATGAGTGAGCTGAATATAAATGCCTCACCATCGTCCAAAACACCGGCCAGCGATAGCAGCGTCAAAAGGCCACAAACGGATGCGCCGTCAGGCACCGGCGATGCCGGGAAAGCGCTGCAGTCTTTGCAGCAGGTTAATTCGCGGATACTGGACCAGCGGACGCGTTCCGCATCAACCATGGAAGGCATCCGTGAGCGACTGGATGCGGCAATCCAGACCCTGAATGAGCGGATGGCGAAAAGTCCAAAGGACTTGAGCTTTTCAGTGGATGAAGTTTCAGATCGTTACTTGGTAGTGGTCACAGACCAGAGCAATGGAGAAGTCATCCGCCAGGTGCCCGCTGAGGCAGTACTGCGGGTGGCACACAACATCGAAGCGCTCAAGGGAGTGTTGTTCGACCAGGTGCTCTAGCCGATTTTTTTTCCCTTTCTGAATCGGTCTAGAGCACTTTTTTTCCATCGCCCGGAGACAGCATTACAACAAGTAAGCGGCACGACTCCCAGAGTGCCGGTCATTGCAGGCAGGTGAGTCCGTTGCACAGACCACAATTCAAACCGCAGGCCTGGCAGCAACCGCCATTTCTTCGTACTCGATCTACCTGAAATACCGCCAACATGTCGACAAGGGTTTTTAAAGAACTAGTGTTCATTCTGCTCGCCGGCTGCTTTATTGGCCTGCTGATGGCGGTGGTCGCCAATCTGTTTGTCCTGGGTGTGCAAGCCGCCAAGGAACTGCGCGAATCCAGTCAGCTACTGGTAGTCGCCTTTCCCTGGGGACGCTACTCTCTGGCACCAATACTTATTCTTGTTGCCACCGCCCTGTTGGTAATCAGCCTGCGCAAGCTGCTGCGGCTTGAAGCCTGGGCCGGGCCAGCCGACAGCATCTACGCCGCTCACGATGTGCACCATCACTTGAATGTCAAACAGGGCGTAGGGTCGACCCTGGCAGCGTTTATCTCTGCTGCTGGTGGTGCTTCGGTAGGGCAATATGGGCCACTGGTACACTTTGGAGCGACCATAGGCTGTGCTTTACGGCGGATA
This sequence comes from uncultured Pseudohongiella sp., assembly GCA_965212375.1. Taxonomy (GTDB): domain Bacteria; phylum Pseudomonadota; class Gammaproteobacteria; order Pseudomonadales; family Pseudohongiellaceae; genus UBA9145. The sequence continues at coordinate 2,548,117 of OZ243108.1, forward strand.
TTTCGCGACCTGTTAAGCCAGGATATTTTTCTTGGCTGCGGTGTGGCCGCAGCGATCTCTGCGGGGTTTAATGCCCCCCTGGCGGGTGTTGTATTCGCGCACGAAGCGGTGCTTCGCCATTTCTCACCGCGCGCTATCGCGCCAATATTCATTGCCGCTATTAGTGCCAGCACTTTTGACAGCCTGTTCTTCGACACTGGTGGAGCCACGTTTCAGCTGCAACAGTCGGTACCCCCACTGGCCGAGTTGGCGCCCTTTCTGCTGCTGCTTGGTCCATTGGCTTCCCTGGTAAGCATCGGCTTTATGACCGCGCTGCGCGCCGCTACCGCGCTGGGCAGACGTCTGCCACTATCGGCCAATACACTGCCAGTGCTGGCCGCACTGATTTGTGGCAGCGCTGGCGTGTTTCTGCCGCAAATCCTTGGCATCGGTATTGATGGTATCAACAGTATGATTGCTGGCGAAGCTGGCCTGTCCCTGCTGCTCGCCCTGCTGTTTGGCAAGCTCCTGATGACCGCGCTATGCATTGGCTTTGGACTGTTTGGCGGTGTGTTCTCACCGGCGCTGTTTGTGGGCGTGGCAACTGGCGCGCTGGTGGCGCAGCTACTGACCGGCCTCGGTATTTCCGGCCTCGAGGAAGTCATTAGTGTCGCCGCTATGGCAGCGGTCAGCGCGGCGGTTATCGGCGCGCCCATTTCATCGGTACTGATCGTGCTCGAACTAACCGGCTCCTACCAGTTCGCCGTGGCTGCGATGATCGCAGTGATAATCTGTAGCCTGCTTACCCATCGCCTGTTTGGCCAATCCTATTTTGACCGCCAGTTGCTGGATCGGGGGATCGACTTGCGCAAAGGTCGCGAATCCCTGGCCCTGGACAACACCCGGGTTGGCGATCATATCGGTGCCCGCTACCTGGCGGTACCCGGCAACATCAGCGGCAACCAGCTGATGGGACGGATGGCGGAAGGACCGTTTACCGAAGCTTACATTATCGACGAGCAAGACAAGCTGCTGGGCAAGGTGACGGTATTCGACGGCGCCAATGCCGGAAATGAACCTATTGTGAATTTCCTGGATCGCAACCCACTGACTTTCAAAGAATCGGAAACCCTGGCAGACGTCATGCACAAGGTCAGTCGTTTTGTCGGCGAAAGCATTCCGGTCCTGGCTGCCGACACCGGTCGTTTGCTGGGCGTGGTTACCGAGGGAGACCTGTTTCAGGCTGTTCTGAAAGTTCAGGACAGTGTCCGCCAGCTGGAAAGGAGTTAATCCATGATTACTACACTGTTTGCCACCCTCCTGTATGCAACACTGATCAGCACACATGCTGGCTGGCAGCGAAGAGCATTTCTGTCAGCCGTCATGGCCAGCCTGGTCTGCCATTCTGCACTGGCCCAGCAAACCAGCCTGGAAGCTGGCCTGGCGGCGAAGAATCGCGGCCATTTTGCCACCGCTATCCGGGCCTGGCAGGCGCTTGCCGAATCCGGTGTCCCGGAGGCGCAGAACAATCTTGGACATATGTATGAAGAAGGCCTGGGAGTGGCCCAGAATTACACCGTAGCCATGAATTGGTATCGTCAGGCTGCTGATAATGACCTGCCGGAAGCACAGCACAACGTTGGACTTCTTTACTACAATGGCTACGGTGTGGCGGAGAACCCGCGGGAAGCCGTGCGCTGGTTTCGTCAGGCCGCTCTGGAAGACGTGGTACCAGCCCAGTATATGCTAGGCCTGGCGTATCAGCAGGGCAACGGTGTTGACCTCGACTATCAGGAAGCCCGGCGCTGGTTCCTCAAAGCCGCCCGACAGGGATCAGTCAATGCCCAGTTCATGTATGCCTACATGCTGCAGGCAGGTGAAGGCGCCGATTCGAATCCGTTTGGCGCCTATATCTGGGCCACCATTTCCGAACGAAGCGGCTACAGCGACGCGAGCGACGTATCAGCCATCTCCGTCATCTTGCTGGAAGATGACCAGGTCGCAGAAGCCGACAGAATTATTCAATCCTGTCTTGACGTCAGCCTGGCCGAATGTCCGGAGTAGGGTACACAGGGTGCAAATCGAAAGTCTTGTTTCTAATCAGAAGAGATAGCAGAGCGACACAGCCATTAACTGCTGCCGCCGTTAACGATTATCTCGATGCGCCGGTTGCTGGCCCGGCCAATAGCCGAGGCGTTATCGGCCAGCGGTCTGGAATCAGCGAATCCCTTGATGCTGATCCGGCCAGGCTGAACAAAATCACCATTAACCAGATAATCAGCTACCGCTGCTGATCGCGCCGCCGACAAATCCCAGTTGGAACGGTAGCGACTGCCAAAACCTATGGGTACATTATCAGTGTGCCCTTCCACACTGATGCGCCCCTGGGTACCGGAAATTGACGCCCCAACCGTGTCAATAAGCGAAAAGAACGCCGGTTTCAACTCCGCCTGACCACTATCGAACGTACCCTGCTCCGCCAACCGGATAATAATCTGATCACCGTCGCGTTCTACCTCTGCCAGGCCGTCACGGATCTCCTCGGAAAGATTGGCGCGGATCTGCTGGTACTGGTCATCAAGCGGGGAACTGCCAGCAGAGTCGCCCCCGCTACCGGCACCAGCAAGCGACTGCTGAGAGCTGGTATCTGAGAATCGCGGATCAACCACCTCTATCAGAGTATCGGTTTCAGTCTGAGCGGCGGCCACCCGAGCGTATATCTCCAGAGTGTCCTGGTCCACTTGTCCCCTCGGACTGCCCACAGCGGAAGAATCTCGTAGCCCTTCCTGACCCCGATCAACGATCTCAACCTGCACCTTGTTATCCTCATTGCTTATCCGAACCTGCCCCTGCGCCAGCTGCTCGGCCAGGGCCTGCTCCAGGGTCTGCTCGGCGGCATTGGTATCTGATTGACCCTGGCCAGTGTCGCTTTTCAGTTCAACCTCCTCCGGCTGCGGCTCATCAGTCTTCTGCTCTTCCACAGTCTGCACCGGAGTTGGATCAACCCTTGCGGTACGGTACTGGGAGGCAATGATATTGTCAGCGGTCGGCGGTTCGATCACGGGAATCTGGGTCTGTACCCCAAAGGCCATGCGCATGGAGCCGCTTACCTGTTTATATTTCGGTACATTAACGTGGGCAAAAGACAAAATCAGTACGAAGAATGCCATCAGCAGCGTCGCCATGTCCGCAAACGTGGCCATCCAGGCAGGAGCGCCAGCCTTGCATGGGGGACAGTCCTCCGGAGGCGAGTCTTCGGGAGGAGCGTCCTCCTCCAGTTCCAGATCCAGATCCTGTTCGTCTTCCTGGGCCATTTTTTACCTAGTTATCGACTATAATCTCAATGCGACGATTTCTGGCCCGACCAGCAGCGCTGGCGTTGGTCTCAAGGGGCCGGGTGTCGGCAAAACCGAGTACCTGCAGTCGTTCCTGGCCAATACTCAGCTGGTTGTTGAAAAAATCCGCTACCGAGGCAGCTCGGGCCGCTGACAAATCCCAGTTGGAATTAAACTGTTCACTGAACGCAATGGGAATATTGTCGGTATGCCCCTCGACATTGATGCGCCCATCTCCTTCCGCCACACTTTGGCCAACGCGCGTCAGTAGCGGCAGAAACTGAGTCTGTAAATCAGCGCTACCCGACACGAAAGTGCCCTGATTCGCCAACCTCACTACAACCGCGTCGCCCTGGCGCTCAACTTCAACCCGACCCTGCTCGATATCGGTATTGAGGGCAGCTGAAATGCGTTCAAATCGTTCCTGGGCACTCGGCTCGCCCTGCCCTGACTCAGCTGAATTGCTACCCTGAGTGGTCTCGGTTTCAGTAGCACCGGGGGCGGCAACATAAACCTGTACCTCAGCCGTTACCTGAGACTGTACCGCCACTACCTGCGCAGCGACATCAAGCAGTTGTTGATCCACACTTCCGGCATCGCTGGTTTGCTCACCGGCCTGACCCGAACCGCCGCCGCTGCTGGGTGACGTGACTTCAACTATCAATTGCTCATCGTCGATACGCACTCTGACCTGCCCTTGCTCAATGGCTTCTGCCAGGGCGCTCTCTACTACCCGATACTGTTCCTCGATAGGAAAATCCTCGGAATCTTCCTCGGTTTTTTTCTGCACATAGGGGTCATTGGGGTTTTCTGCCTGCTGCTCCTGATTATCGACCACCGTAGGCTCAGCCAGGGCCGGAGTGAAATCCTCAACAATAATGCTGCGGGCCATGGGAATGGTGATGGTTGGAATGATTTTTTTTATGCCAAAAGCCGCCTGTATAGAGCCGTTAATCTGTTCGAACTTCGGCAACTCGGTATCAGAAAATGAAAGTATAAGAACAAAAAACGCCATCAGCAGAGTGGCCATGTCGGCAAAAGTGGCCATCCATCCAGGCGCGCCGCCCTTGCATGGTGGACAGTCCTCACCTTTTGAATCATCAACCGGTACCCCGCCCCCGGTAGTTTCATCTGCCTCAGCATCGCTATCCTGATCAGCATCAGACGGAAGTGCCTCGGGCGACTCTTCAACAGGCAGCTCGACATCGACCTCGTCTTGAGGGTTGCTTTCAGCCATAGATCAGCAACTCGCCACCAGCCTAGGCCGCAGCTTCCAGTTTGGCACGCTCTTTCGGCGCCACAAACGAAGCGAGGTAGTCGGTAAGCACGCGGGGATTGCCACCGCTCTGGATAAACAAAACCCCTTCAATAATGAGTTCACAATTATGTGCCTCAAGGTCGGACTGATTGCGCAGCTTCATTGAAATCGGCAGACAGATGACGTTGGCCAGAATCGCGCCATACATAGTGGTGAGCAAGGCCACGGCCATTGCCGGACCGATAGCCTTGGGGTCATCCATATTGCCCAGCATCTGCACAAGACCAATGAGGGTACCGATCATACCCATCGCCGGTGCGATTTCACCCCAGGCGCTGAATATATCCGCTCCCATTTTGTGACGCTGCTTCATGGCAGCGTTGTCCTGATCAAGCGATTTCTTGATCATGTCCGGGTCAGATCCGTCCACCAGCATGCTGATCCCTTTGGCCATGAACTGGTTTGGTATGTCCTGTCCCTCAAGCGCAATCATGCCATCCTTACGGGCAATGGTTGCCAGCTCGACAAGTTTCTGAACCAGGTCTTCAGGCTTGTCCAGCTTGTTTTTGAATGTCTTGCCCATTACCTTGATAGCGCCAAGAAATTCGCCAAGAGAGGAACGAAACAGGACCACCATAATTGATCCGGCGACGACAATTAGCATAGAGGGAACGTCAATGAATGCTGACGGTTGACTGATCGACATGGCGATCATGCCGAACGCACCAAGCAGACCGATTATCGTTGCTAAATCCATTACTCACATAGCTCCAGAAAGAATAAAATATCGGGCAGGTTTCCGGGAGCAATATTGCTACCAGACTGCTGCCATCTTACCTATAATGGCATCACTGCATGAACCCGCAGCAAGCAGCTTACTGTATCAATTGGTTTCAATGGGGGATCATCACTTGCGCCAGCCAGTGAGTTCGGTACAGTGAATTCAGGCAAAACAGGCGACTGCAAGGATCGCAACTTCCTTATGACCATTCGACACCTCGCTCTAAAAACTATAGTGCTGGCGAGCCTTGGCGGACTTTTATCCGGATGCGATTTTTTTGTGACCCCACCGCTGTGCAAGGACTATTTTAGCGGCGCGGAGACACCGGGATTCGCGGTAAGCACTGATGGTCTGGCAAGGCATGAGCAGTCCGGAACTACCTGGTACCGATGCCCTGCGGGTATGACCTATGCGGCCAGTCGCTGCCGGGGTGAAATGCTCCGCTCAACCTGGGATGAGGCAATGGCTTATACTGAGGAGTTTTCCGCAGCCAGCGGTCGTCGCTGGCGACTGCCGACCAACCGGGAGCTCAGGGCGATACAGGAAAAAAGCTGCCGGAATCCATCAATCAATCATTTCGTGTTTCCGGCGATCGATGTTGCCAACCACTGGACATCAAGTGATTCCCTGCATAATGACTCTTTTCGTTGTGCCGTCTATACCTTCCAAGGGGACTTATCCTGTCGAGAGTCTCGCAGCAACACCTACCCATTCCTTCTGTTACTGGATTGAAACCGGCAACGTCACGTCCATACTCAAAATGTCAGACCAACACTAATCCTAGATTTTGAGGTCAATGCCTCCGGTCCCGCCCTTTCCGTCAGAATCCTGCCCCCCGGCACTGGAATCGCTGTCGGCATGATTGCGGTAGCTGTTACAGGGTCGACCGTCTACCTGTAAAACAACCTGGCTGGGGAGCACCTGGCTCTTGAATGCAAATGCACGGCATCCGTAACGTTGCTCCAACTCCCAGGTGATGTAAAAAAAACGGCAGTCTGCGCACCGCGGCTCCGTCTCGAGAACTCTGTCGGCATGCTTATCGTCGCCAAAACTCATCGTAGGCTTTCCAACTCACCAGTGCGACAAAAGCAACGCCGACAATCACTGAAAATATGTTGGTCAACATAATACCCCGCAAGGCTTCTGCCTGTTGACCCAACATCATCATGACCACAATTGGCGCCCCGATCATCAGATAGATACGAATGATGCGGCACATAGTGCAGACATCTTTGCGCTGCTCTTTGCCCGGTGTACCTTGTTGCTTGTTTAGCATCGCTACCCCACAACTGACCATCAACAAGATATCAAACAAGGACCGTGGCAGCGCCGTTTTTTGAACACGCGCCGTCAACGACGTTAGTCATAGGCCTTGTTCATGGCCTCAAACTGACCTTCCAGATAATCTCCGATACCCTGCGTTCTCTCGACGAAGGCTTCCATGGTAGCGAACTGCTGGACGTAACGCACGCGCGCCGCCTCCAGCCGTTCTTCAAGTCGATCCAGCTTGGTCTGATAGTCGCTAACCTGGTTCTGAGCCGCCTTAATCCGCAGCTGAATGATGCCATCACTGTCCAACAGGTTTTCCAGTTGCTCTGCAGCATCACTGCCCAAACCCTGATCGGCCGTGCTGAAGCTGGTAGTCGAATCTGTACCCGCAGTCAGCATCTGTAATACATCATCACCCTGATCGGCCAGCAGCCCGGACAATGTCGTCTCATCCAGTGCCAGCGAACCGTCTCTCTGAAAGCTCAGCCCCAGGTCCTTCAAGGTTGACAAACCGCCAGCCGGAGTGCTGGATTCAAGTTCAAACAGCGACCGGGCCTCGCGTATAAGACCGTTAGCCAGGGACTTGTCACGCACCAGCGACCCGGAATAGTCGCTGGCTTGCGAATCAGCGCTGGTCAAATCATTGGCGATCGTTTGTAAATCATTGAATCTTGTCACCAGATCTTCGATCGCGGTACGCAATGGCTCAGTAGACTGACTGACGGTCAGAAGCTGAGTTTCACCCCCGGCCTTTCTCAGGGAAAGGTCCAGACCCGGAATGACATCGTTGATCGTGTTACTGGCCCGCTCGATCTCGCTCAGACCATTAACGCTGAGCTGTGCATTACCGGCGCTGGTCAACTGATTCGCCCCATCATCAAAACCGAGATCCGCCACAGCGGCGACGCTAAAACCGTTGTCAGCCCCAGTCTCACCCCGTAACAAAACATACCAGTCATCGCCAGCCGCACTTTTATTTACCAGTGTGGCATTAATACCAATGTCTGCGGTGTTGATTGCGCTGACTAACCCCGATGGCGTTGACTCTGTAACGGAGATGGTGTGCTGACTCGGATTAGCTGTTCCGACACTGACTTGCAGATTAAAGGATGCGCCGCCATTCAGGACCTGGGTTGAGCTAGTGAAGCTGCTCGAACGGACAGTCTGGGCCGTAGCCAGTTGGCTTACGTCGATGGCGTAAGAACCAGCCCGCGCAGTGGCACCGGCACTGGCTGTCAATACTGCAGAATCGAAACCATCCACCGCGTTCTGTCGCAAAGGTGAGTAGCTACCCAGATTGCTGAACCCTTGACGTAGCGACTCCATGCCCGAAGACAGCAGCCCATAACCGGAGATACGCGCTTCCACTGCTTCCTGCCGCGCCCCAACCTGCTGAATACGTGGCGTGTTTTCGGCCTCTGCCAGGCTACGCGCCAGTGCCTGGATGTCGACGCCTGAGCCAAGCTGAAGAGACTGAATGATGCCCGCGGCCTGACTACCGGGGTCGTTGACGGTGGACATGCTGATACTCCTGAATTTGGTCTATGTTTGATCCTGTAAACGGCCGTGGACTACCTGAGGTAGTCAAAGAGACTGAGCTGGGTAACCTTGGCAACAGTACTCTGGGCCGCTTCAAGCGCCAGCATTTCCGCAGAAAGTTCACTAACCGCGGTGTTGTAGTCAAGGTCGCGTGCGTTGGACAACAGCGATTCCACCACCAGCTTTTTGTCTTCAATTATTTCCTGTTTCGCTTCAACCACTGTCCTGCGCAGGCCAATATCCACCATCAACTGCTGTAAATTACTGGCGACCAGATCAAGTTCTGTTATCGCCTGCTGCAAACCTTCGTTGTCTGAAGCGCTGAGAGCCTCGGCAAAATCATCCAGCACATCAAAGGTGGCCACTTTTTCAGGCCCCGCGTCACTGCTGCGCGCAATGTCCGGCAACAGAGTTCTACCATCGATGTTGACCGTCAAACGGTTACCTTCATCCACATCAATCTGGATACGAGTCTCATCGCCAAGGTACTCCACAATGCCAGACTCGTTTTCAACAAACGGCTTGGTGGTACTTTTGATACCGGAAAAATAATAATTTCCGTTGCTATCGCGAGAGTTCGCCAGCGCCAGCATCTCGTCGCGGTAGCCTCGTACCTCCACAGCAATAGCCTCTCGGTCAAGAGCACTATAGGTATCATTGGCTGCCCGCACCGCCAGCTCCTGCAGGCGAAGTAACATTTTTTCCATGCCGTTGACTGCGGTTTCCTGCTGCTGTAGCCGACCATCCAAAGCAGTGAGATTTTCCAGAAAGGTTTCCTGGCGACTAATTGTAGAGCGCAACTGCAGAGACTTCGCCGCCAGGTCCGGCTCGGCGCTTGGCTTAACCATATTGTCTCCGGTAGCCAACTTGGCCTGAAGCGTAGCTATCTGGCCCTGTTGATCACCCATATAGCGTGTCAGCATATTGAAATATTGATTGGTAGCAATTTTCATCACTGTTGCTCCTAACGTCCGACCCCAAGGATAGTGTCAAACAAACGGGTGGAAACCTGAATAATCTGGGCTGCCGCCTGATAAGCCTGCTGGAACCGGATCAGGTCAGCAGCTTCCTGATCAAGGCTGACCCCTGATACCCTGGCCCGGCTTTCTTCGGCCTGATCGTACACAACTTGTAGTGCTTCCCGGGATAATTGCGAGAGCTGCGACACAGTACCTACCTTATTAACCTGGTCAACGTAGAATTGAGCGATGGTCATGTCGTCGAGCAGAGGTTGATCAGCAAGGTCGTTCATTGCCAGCAGAGCGCGATTGTCACCACTGGCATCCAGATTGGGACTGATCACAAAACCCTCACCGGAACGCGGCTGCAGATCAAATCTGACGCGTGCATCGATCAACTCGATACCTGCCTCATGGTCATACTGCGCCTTACGCAGCAACACGCCGCTATCCGATCTGAGCTCATAGATCTCGTCGTCGAGAAACTCAATCGTATAACCACGATCGTTGGTCACCTCCGCTGGCCCAAGCAGGTCGCCAACCTGCAAGGTAAGTTCCGCATCCGCCACCTGGCTATCACTGACAAAGATCTGTAGCGGGCTGTCGCGGCGACCTTCCCCATAAACCCCGGTGGCAAGTCCCAGACGCGACAAATCTGACGGATGACCAACACCGGCTGCAGGGTCGCCAAATCCGAATGCTATGCTACCGCCGCTGGCGCTGGCTTCGAGACGGAGGCGACCCGTGACCCGGGTTTCCTCCCAGCCAAAAACATTGCGGCTGTCACCTGCAGGCACGCCAACCAGTATATTGGCGCCGGCGGCGTCAGGGGTGTTGCGTAAATTGACAAAGCCTTCACTGTCTAACCAGGCCTCGACACCCGTAGCGTCGGTGGCGGCATTAATCGCGGTCACAAGCTGCTCCGGTGCCCCAGGCTCACCTTCCTCCAGCCCAGTAAACACAGTCTCACTGTTCAGGGCCAGGCCTTGCTGGTAGTTCAGCGAGTCGGCAGACACCCGAATTCGAGTCTCGGCGCTGGCTGAAACCCCGGTAGTTGCAGTCTCGCCGTTGAGCCAGCTGGCGACATCGGCGGCACTTAGCGTGGCCTCAGCTGTCAGCACCAGAGCCGGAAGCGAGTGCCCATTAAGCGCCAAATCACCAGCAGCGATCAATTCACTCGCACCCCCGGTCTGATTCAGTTGCTCCGGAATGCTGTCGGTAATAGTCGATTGCGATGCTCGGAATCCGTAAAAAACAGAATTCTCAGCGCTATTCAGTGCTTCCGCCTGATAGCGGCTATCGGCCTTGAATGCGCCGCTCTGCGACAGCTGTGCGAGCTCTGTGGCAGTCAGTTCGGTCCCGACGAGATGAGAAAAATCTGCAGTGAGTAACTGCAGGTGCTGACTGGAACCCACCGGCGGCTGAATACTGACGGCAAACTCCTCCAGATCAGTCGCCACAGTGACTGCTGGTTTGAGCAGCTGCGCCTTGGCGCTACGCTGCAGGTTACGCCCGGTGATGTCTGCCAACTCGATGCCGGTAGTTACATCGGGTGTGCTCGACAGGTAGTCAAACGAGATGCCGTAAACTCGCTCGTTGTCGGCCTGCGCTGCCGCAACCAGCCGACCTCCAGCAGCAAGCGCCGCCGCGTCTTGCAAGGCCAGGGTCATGTTCCGTGCCGAACCGGGCATGCCCGACAACGTGAAACTTTTCCCGACTTCTGGTAGTTGCGCGAATGTTAATTCGAGATCATCGATGCTCAGCCGGTGTAAGCCATTCGCTGTCTCTCCGGTTAGCTCCAGCCGGGTACCGCCCTGACTGTCCTGCAGCAACCATTGATCGTTACCGGTGTAAGTGAGTTGCAGGGGCGCCTGCAATTTTTCGGCTTCAGCGCTGACGGCAACACTGACCTCACTGGCCAGTTGCCCTCTGGCGTCAAGGGCCACGATACGCGGCGTGATACGAAACAGGTCGAGACCAGTCTCGTTCTCCAGGTTTATACCGGATGCGTGAACTTCATTGGCGGCATCGGTAAAGGTCTCGGCAAACCGGTCAATATCCTGCACCAAAGGATTAAGCACTTCGCTCCGAAACGAAACCAGACCACCAAGCTCGCCACCGGTTGGCGGTGCCACACTGATGCCTGAACCATAGGCATCAACAATGAACGCGTGGTTCCCTGCATCCAGTGGCGAGAAGGCGACATCCAGAAGACGTGCATCGCCCCGCGACACCAGCCATGCCCCACTGGATGATCCTGCCAAACGTACCTCCACCTCCCCGTTGGCAGCTTCAACCACACCCAAGCCAGCCAGGCCCGCCATATCCCTTAGTAGCTTATCGCGCTGATCAAGCAAGGCCGGGGGCTGCCTTTCAAGACTGTTGTTCTTTGCCAGTTCCACATTGATTTTTGCCAGCTGTTCAGTAAGGGTGTTCAACTTTGATACCGCTGACTCCAGTGCCGCTGCGGAATCCTCCCGAACATCGGCCAGCTGGCCGGCAATGTCGCGGGTGCGACTGGCAAGGTAGTCCCCTGCCGACAACAGGCTACCCCGCAAAGCGCTGGAGGCCGGATCCACTGACAGTTTGTTGGTGCTTTCGAAAAACCGGTCCAGAGCACTGGTGAGCGAACTGCTGTCGTCGCCCATAATGTCAAGAATTCGGCTGCTGTAGTCCACCATCGGAGTTTGTGCACTAAGCTGGCTTTGGCTTTGCCGAAGATTACCTTCAACAAATTGATCGTAGTTGCGCTGCACGGCCACCAGTCTTGACCCGGACCCAATATAGTGGACCCCCTGCTGGGTGGGCGAATTATCAGTGGTCACCGCTTCCTGCCGGGAATAGCCCTCGGTATTCAGGTTGGCAATGTTATTACTCACCGTCGCCAGTGCCTGCCGATAAACCTGGGTTGCGGAAGCGCCTATCGAAGTCAGATCAGCCATTTTCTGCACTCAGGTCGGCTGCATGCGGCTTGCTTGCAGGTACTATCCCGGTTTTCTCCATCGTACTGTCAATCCATTTGCCAACCCCAAGTGACTGGCGCATGGCTATAAAATGAGACACCTCGGTGATAAACATGTCTTCAACAAACTCAGTCGACTGACTCTGTAGCAGGTCGCTCTTTAACGGCTCAGAAGCTTTCTTCATGGACTGCAACATAAGTTGCATGAATGCGCTTTCGAATTCCGCAGCTACTCTTTGCCGGGTTTCCGTATCCGAGCCAGCCTGCTTCGAGGCACGGGCACGAAGATCAGCAAGACCTGAGAAGTCATAAAAACTGCCACCCGGCACGATTGAGTCTGACATCAGATCACCACCAGCTCGGCCTGCAGACTTCCAGATCTTTTCAAAGCTTCCAGAATCGCAATCAGTGCCGACGGCGTGGCTCCTACCTGATTGACGGCATCAACGATATCCTGCAAATCAACACCAGTTTCAAAAACAAACATGTTGGCGGCTTCTTCCTCAACTTCGATATCAGCATTCTGCACACCCACGGTATCCCCTTCACTGAATGGAGCAGGTTGACTGACATCATTGAAGGCTGTAACACGAACACTCAACGTACCGTGAGAAACCGCCGCGGCTGCGACCCTGACCGAGCGATTAATCACGGCGGTACCAGTTCGCGAGTTCACTACCACTCTGGCTACAGGATCACCCGGGTCTACCTCCATATTCTGAACATCGCTTATGAAGCCTATTTTTTGGACCGGGTCCTGCGGCACTCGCACCGCCACAGAAACGCTGTCCACCGGTGTTGCTATTCCATCTCCATAACGAGTGTTGATGGCACTGGTTATTGCATTCGTGGCTCCAAAATCAGCACTGCGTACATTCAGCACAACATGATCTGAATTCTCGAAAGGAGTAGGAATAACCCGCTCCACTGTCGCACCATTGGGAATGCGTCCGGACGTTGGCACGCCGATTTCCACGCTGGACCCTGCTGCATCAACCGACACGCCGGTGACGGTTAACGGTCCTTGCGCAAGGGCATAGACCCGTCCATCAATGCCCCGTAATTCGGTCAGCACGAGATTACCGCCCCGCAGGCTTTCTGCTGTGCCAATGGTGGAGATGTTTACATCAATTTTTTGACCAGGTTTGGCAAAGGGAGGCAGTTCCGCAGTCACCAGTACCGCGGCCACGTTATCGGTTTGCATTGGCCGGGACGCTGCCTGGGTTACCAGGTTAATCAGGTTATCACCCAACTCAAACTCGGATACCGGACCATCAACACTAACTCCAAGGCCAGACAGCAGGGATTTGAGACTTTGCCCGGTAACGAGCAGGTCTCTGCCGTCACCGCTGCCAGACAAACCTGCCACCAGGCCATAACCCACCAGCTGATTGCTGCGTACTCCGCCAATGTCAGCCAGATCCTTAATGCGCTCCGCGTAGGCTGGCGAAGGCCCCGCCAGCACCAGCACAAGAACCAGATTGATGAACCTGAAATTACAACACCTCATCTCGATCGTTCCTCAAAACGGCCATAGGCCAAAAAGAATTTTTGCACCCCAAGCAGGCTTAATGGCTCGCGCGAGGTCACCAGTGCCACTGTAGGAAATCTGCGCACTGGCGATTCGGTGAGACAGCACCGTGTTGTTGGGCTGAATATCTTCAGGCCGAACCAGACCCTTGACGCGGATGATTTCGCTGCCTTCAGTTAAGGTGAGTTCCTTTTCGCCAAGAATCACCAGATTGCCGTTGGCAAGCACATTAACAACAGTGGCTGTGATAGATCCGCGCAACGTGGCTGACTGGTCAGATACCCCGGTGCCGACGCTGCTCAGAATTGAACCGCCCGAAGCAATACCATCAAAAAAGCTGTCATCCGGAAACAGGGCACCTGCCTGGGCGGCGCCCAGGACATTATTGCTGGATTCTCGTTCGGCGGTGATTCCGTTGGTTCGGGAAGCCTGCGCGGTTTCATTCAAAATCACCGTAATGATGTCGCCAACACTTATTTGCCCAGCCTGGTAAATACGCCGGGTTGGATACAGCCCAACTCCGTTGTCCATGATACTGCCGGTGACCAGTGCGGATTCCGCCGCTGGCTCCGGGTAGGTAAACTCGAATTCAGTCTGCCGGGATTTTTCCGATCCCAGCGGGCTGGCACAGGACACCACCAGCAGCGCTGCAGAGAGCATGGCAATCTTGCGAAAAATCAAAGCCTTAATCATAACTCCCCCGTCATTACAGATTGTTGTTCAGAAAGCGCAACATACCATCGGCGGCAGAGATTGCTTTGGAGTTGATTTCATAAGCTCGCTGCGTTTCGATCATATTGACCATCTCTTCCACAACGTTCACGTTGGATGCTTCCAGGCTACCCTGCATCAACAGACCAGCCCCCTGGTCTCCCGGTATACCGACTATGGGTTGCCCACTGGAAGCGGTTTCCGCATACAGGTTACGGCCCATTGGCTGCAAACCGGCGTTATTCACAAACCGACTGAGCTGAATCTGTCCCACCTGAACTGCACCGCCGCCAGCTGCCAGCTCAGCACTGACCGTACCATCACGGCCAACGGTAATACTCGCTGCATTCTGGGGGATGGTGATAGCAGGTAACAGTGACTCACCGGAAGCGGTTACTACATTGCCATCGACAGACAATTTGAAGGAACCGTTTCGGGTGTAAGCGGTAGTCCCGTCTGCCTGCTGGACGGCGAAAAAACCATCACCGGCAATTGCCACATCCAGAGCATTCTCTGTCGAGATCATATTACCCTGACGATGGATTTTCTCCGTCGACACTACCCGGGTACCGGTACCAAGCATCAGTCCGGTGGGATTAAGAGAATTGGCATCGGCCTGAGCACCTGCCTGCACAATACGCTGATACAACAGGTCTTCAAAAACGGCGCGGTCCTTCTTAAAACCGACCGTATTGACGTTTGCCAGATTGTTGGCAATTGTGGTCATGCGCGTGGACTGGGCCGAGAGGCCGGTTTTGGCAACCCACATTGATGCGTCCATTAGCTGTTCTCCTTAGCAAACACTGACACTTAACGAATACTCATCATCTTGGTCCCGCCAGTATCGATATCTTCGGCATTCTTGATAATTTTCAGCTGTGTCTCGAACGAGCGATACAGATCAAGCAGTGACACCATCGCCTCAATCGGATTCACATTACTGCCTTCCAGCGATCCGACGGCAATTGATACAGGTTCCGGACCGGTTGCGAAATCACCCCCCTGGCCCTGGTCCACGCGAGACTCAAACAAGCCATCCTCACGGCGGTTCATGACTGTGGTACTGGCATCACGCAGCATAAGCTGACCAAGCAATTCCGGTTGCGCACCTTCGGTGGCCAGGTCAGTGCCATAGACCGATCCATCCGGAGTGAGGGTGACATCGTACCCGGGAGGTATTGCCAGTGCGGCACCTTCCCCCATCACGATATGGCCATCTCCGGTCTGCAGAAACCCGTCCGCTGTGAGCTGCAAGTCACCCCGTCTGGTAAAAGCGATCGCACCGTCATCCGCCTGAACTCCAAGCACTGTTGTCCCGTTCATGGCAATATCCAGATTGTTTCCCGTATAGCTGACACTGCCTGGTTCCAGATTCACCCCATCCTGAATCTCCTGCACCACTGGCTGGAACCGGCTAGGAAAGCCGGGACCATCCAGGTAAGCCGCTTCTGGCGAGTAGGCGCTACCGCGCTTGTAACCCACCGTCGAAAGATTGGCCATGTCGTTAGCCAACTGAACACGCAGCGCTTCCTGACTGGATGCTGCTCCGAGTGATGTATAAACCAGTCTATCCATCGAAATTCATCCGTTAACCGCGAATATTAATAATAGTTTGCGTCATAGACGTGGTGGTTTCGATCGCCTTGGCGTTCGCCTGAAAGTTTCGCTGGGCAGTGATCAGATCCACCAGCTCCGCCGTCAGGTCCACATTGGAGCGCTCCCGAGCGCCCGCCCGCAGTGTTCCGTAACCCGCTGATCCCGGTTCACCATAGTCAGCTTCGCCAGACTCAGAAGTTTCATAAAAACTTGAGTCGCCGATCTGACGAAGCCCCTGCGGAGTGGCAAAATTGGCAACAATAATCTTGCCCAGAGATCGTTGCGAGCCATTGGAGTAGCTCGCGACTACCAGGCCATCATCACCGATATTAACTCCCACCAGGTCACCTTCCGGCGCACCGTTCTGAGTCTGGCTCAGCACTGCAAAAGGACTGTTGAACTGGGTGCTGTTGGCATAGTCAACTGAAATACTGGTACCAGTAATACCGGCGCTCTCAAGTTTTGAACCGCTAATTGGTGATACCAGCGAACCACTGGTATCAAAAGTCAACTCGCCTTTGTCCAGAAATATGGGAGACCAGTAAGGAATATTGTTCTCATCAAAATCACCCTTGTCGGTAGTCTCTATCCAATTGCCATCATTTTCCTGAATGACGTAGACAGAACTCGCACCCTGGGTGTCCTGCTCCAGCTGAATATAGTTCGATGTGGACCCGAACACCGCATCCAGGTCTTCAAGCCCCCAGTCGGAGTGCCCAGCCACCTGTATAAAAGACTCGTTAGACGCTGTGGCGCCGGTGATTTCCAACGCTTCGTTAGTGTCATCAAAATCAACCTTCACACCGGACACAGTTCGACCGAGGCTGTCTGCCATCAGGTTAATCTGATCCTGCAAATGCTGGGTAAAGGTACCGATGGAATACTGACCAGGTGTCAGTCTTATCTGGGCCGAAATGCCATCAACAATAACCGTAAGGTTCTGGTTTGCTGCGGTTACCGAAAACGACTTTCTCGGGTCAACACCCATCTGATTGCCCTGCAAAACCGCGGGCTGAGATCGTTGCCCCCGGACTGTGGGTAAGTTGTCGATCTGCGATGTTTGCGGTTCAACAATGGCTCCGGACTCCGGAATTCCAAACAGACTGGCAGCCAGAGTGGACGGATTGGTCAAACTGGTGGTGCCATCTTCGGCGGTAACAGTATTTAAACGCAGCTGTAAGCTGGATTCGTCGCCGGTGGTGCCACTCTGGATACGAAACCGACCATCGGAATAGGTAACCTCTATACCGTAACGTTGGTCCCGCGCGGTACTGTATTGCGCACCATTAGGCAGCACGTCGCGTAGTAAGACTACATCGTCATCATTGTCGAGCGGCAGCAACAACTTGCCGTAGTAGGCTGGCGTATCACCGTCGGCGGCAGCCGAAGCACTAACGCCAAATACCGGATTCAGGGTGGCTCCACCGCTGAGATAAAGCTCAGTCACATTATCCGCATCGGTCTGCGTGAAGCGAAAACCCTGATTAGCCTCATCATACTCCACAGTGATGTCATTGAATTTGGCGCCATCTGTTGTCTGCTTGGCAAGATGGTCATTGAGCGCAAATGCGAGTGCTTCCGGAGCTATGTCACCACTCTCCGGAAGCGAGACACCATCTGCCGCCGTAATCACAGCTGCCAGATCAATGGATAAGGTTACCGGAGTACCGTCCGTGCCGATACGGGTCAGTTCCAGGCTTTTCGCTGCGTCATCAGACAGATTAAACTTGCGACCATCCCCGAATCTGGTGTTAAGCACGTTGGTCAGCTCGAACGCGAGTTCGGTACCCGATAGCTGCAGGTCACGGCCTGCCAAATGCTCCAAGCCGATATCAACAAACGCAGAACCGTCCACCGAAACCTGAAACATGTTAGCCAGGTCCTGACGGGTAAAACCGGTAGTCGTGGTGTTGCCATCACCGTCAGTAGTTGTGGTTTCGGAAAAGTCGACACCGTCCTGGTTATTAGTGAGATTGAGGTTGTCGATATAGGGTGAGTCTTCCGGAATCGGCAAGCCTATAGTCGCAGGCGTGGAGTCCACCGGGGTAGAAAGCTTGTCGAATGAGTACTTTTTGTATTGAGTACCAGTGGTAATCAGGTATTTTTCACTCTCCGAACTAGTACGCTGAAGTTCCAGTAGTTCGGACCGAGTCTTGATCTCCCCGTATTTATTGACGAAGTACTCGTCACCGTTGTCAGATGCCTGAATGAGAGCCGGCTCGACCGGCTGCTCATCAATATAGACATGAGTCTGCCATTTGTTGAACGGCGAGTCGGCGGTGGCGGTAGCTGTTTTCACATAATAAATTGTAGCCAGGTGCGACGACCCTGAAGCTCCGTATACGGTGAGTGATGTGGTCTTGTGATAAGTCTCAGGCTTGCTTGGATTGAAGGTCGCGGTAATGGGTTGTGCGTCAGAAGGCAGGTTGAGACCGAGTTCAACCTGGGTTGTCGCCTGGAACTCCGACACCGTATTACGCGGGATGGATAGCGCCGTCAGTGGCTCACTGAAGTCCGCTTTGTTGGTAGAATCCACCGGTAGCGACATCAGCGCCTGACCAGCTGCATTCACCATCTGGTTTTGCTCATTGAGCATGAAGCCACCATTTCGGGTAAACACCTTGGTACCATCGGGCGTCTCCAGCGCAAAAAAACCGTCGCCGGTTATAGCCAGGTCGAGAGAATTGGCAGAAAACTCAATATTGCCCTGACTGAATTCCTGGCGAACCTCTTTCAGGGATACACCAGCGCCCACTACAGAAGAAGATTTCTGCAGCGGAGAAGTGGCGAAGATATCTCCAAAATCAGCGCTGGATCTCTTGAAGCCTGAAGTGCCAGCGTTGGCGATATTATTGGAAGTAACGGACAACTGTGTGGTGGCAGCATTCAGTCCGGTAAGCGAGGTATAAAATGACATAGATCAGTCTCCGGTTAGCAACGCTTGGTAGCTCTATTTACAGTTCAATTCTGTTCAGTTCAGCCGCCGACAGCCGATGGCCATTGCGGGTTTCGACAACAATATTCTTCGCACTCTCATCCCATTGGATGGAGGAAATGGTATCCATGGTTTTAACCGGTAGCGCCGTGAACACGCCATTTTCTTCACGTGACGCCATTATCCGGTAAGTGCCTGGCGCAACCGATTCACCGGCATCATTGACACCAGTCCAGGTAAACTCAACCGGGCCTGCCATACGCGGTCCCGATTGATCCCGGAACACAAGTTGATCCTGGCTGTCGTAGACAGCAAACACTATTGAGTCGGCTGCATTCGAGAGACTGGTCTCGGCATTGACTACTTCGCCGCTACCCGCTTGCACCACGCCGCTATCCACAGCGACATTTCTGCCGAGAAAATTCGAGCCAGTATAGAAGCGGTCAAATTTCATCTCCGCCGCAAGATCCTCGATGGAACTCTGCATCCCTTTCATAGATTCCAGCGAAGAAAATTGCGCAAGTTGCGCAACAAACGCCTCGTTCTCCATAGGATTCAGCGGGTTCTGGTTCTTCAACTGAGTAGTAAACAAGGTCAGGAACGCGTCACGGCCCAGCGTGTCTTCTGCTGCAAGATTCTGCTGTTCCTGATTCTGCGCATAACGATCTGCAGTAAGAATCGATTCCGGTAATGAAATGTCATTCAGCATTTTTCATGCTCCTCGACTGCTTTCGGGTTCAGACACGGATAACTTCCAGGGTTCGCAGCATCAGATCCTTGGCCGTGGTCGCAACTTCAACACCATTCTGATAGGCACGGGCAGCGTCCATCATGTCGATCATCTCTGAGACCTGGTTGACGTTACTCCCCCAGACATAGCCATCCTCATTTGCGAGCGGATTGCCTGGATCGAACATCTGACGCGCTGGTTTGGAGTCCTCGATTATTTCCCGAACCCGCACACCATTATTAAGGCCATCCTGGCGCCGATAGGCGTCGTCCAGCACAGTTTCGAAGACAGCACGCTTGGCCCGATAGGCCTGCTCTGCTGATTCGGCGACTACCCCACCATTGGCAATATTACTGGCGGTCGCATTCATCCTGACCAGCTGGGCGTTCATGCCGCTTCCGGCAATATCCATTAATTTATTTAACGCCATAATTACTCTCCTCTCAGCGCCTTGCGCAAACCGCTAACCTTGTTCTCAAAGAACTGCAACGAAGCCTGATATTCCATTGCAGCACGGCCAAACTTAGCTTGCTCGACGCCGATTTCCACGGTGTTGCTGTCAAGACTCGGGTTCAGGGGTGTACGAAACTGCAGCGCGTCATTGATATTGACGCCCGGTGTATCAGCGCTGAAATGCTGTTCCATTGTTGCCCGCAGCGAGACCGATTCATTGGCATCGCGCATCGCAGCCGCGAAGTCAATATCGCGGGCGCGGTACCCAGGAGTACTGGCGTTAGCAATATTTTCCGAGATGACCTGCAGACGTTGATTGCGAACCTGCAATGCCGAATCATGCTGTGAAAAATAATTACCCAGAATTTTCATTGCTCCACTCTTTACGTGCTGACTATATGGTTACTGACTATCTGCCAGACGGCTCTTTTAAATATTTACCGAAGTGCGCTCGCATCTGAATCAATTGAATGGTGCGCACGACATTCACGCCCTGGCTATTGCATTATCGGTGCCAGAATGTGCGCGCCGACAGTCCTGAGAAAATATATTTAATATTTACAGCAGGTTAGCTTTTGAATGCCAGATCACCTGCCTTCAAGTGCGACCTGGCTCTTCAGCGATTGTTTGCCACTTTTTAGGCAAGTGGCAACCAAGGTGGCAATTCTGGCTAACGATGATTGCCACTTTTCCAGCCACGTTGCGTCGGTTGCAGCAATGAGTTACAACGTGCGCATGATCAAGTTTATTTTGAAATCTGCTGCTCCCGGTTTCCTGATTGGGCTGCTCGCATGGGGGCAAGCTGCAGCGCAGGGAATTAATATTCCCGAAAGCAAACAAGCAATGATCGCGGCTATCCAGTCCTGGATAAGCAATCGGGACGGAGTTGCGCAGACCGATATAAATGTACTCGCTCTTGATCGACGTCTACAGGTTCCTGACTGTGCCGAAGGCTTCCAGATATCCAGACCTTACGGCAACAGGGAGACCGTGCAAGTCGAATGCCCTGTAGAGAACTGGCGAGTCATCGTTTCGGTCAATACAACAGACCGGGAAGAATCCTGGTTTTTCGCTCAATCACTGCCAGCAGGACATCAAATCAATGCGATCGACATTCGATCACATACGCCAGACACTGAATTAGGTCCACCGGCCCTGGCGCTGGGGAAAATACTAAAAATTCCAGTTCGGGAAGGACAGCGGCTTAGTCCAGGAACACTGGATCAGGCTGTTGACGCCTACAAGCTGGTGGACGACTTGCCGGCAGGTCACTTGCTAACGGAAAAAGACGTGGTGACTGTTTCGGTCGCCGCAAGCTCGTTACCGGAACATGTCAGGCCCAATTTAGATGAGATCAGAGGAGCACGAACTGATCGCGACTTACCGGCCGGACACCAACTACGTCTTCACGATCTGAAGTTTCGCCGCTCGGTATTGAAAGCAACCGCATTGATAGAGAGAGGGGCTGCGGTTACCAAAGAGAATACCCGGCGCGAAGACGCCTGGTCAGACTTGCCAAGAGATATTTTCCCTTATCAGGCTGCACTTCCCCGGGTTACCGCAACAGGCCGTATTTCTCCAGGGGAGGTTATTCGCCACAGCCAGGTGCGTGTGCTGCCGGAAATAATTGAAGGCGAAATGGTAAATGCCCGGATTACGCGCGGCAGCCTGGAGATTTCCGCTCAGCTGGAAGCGCTGGAAGGTGGTCGCAATGGTCAGCAGATCAGACTGCGAAATCCGCAATCTGGACAGATCGTAACAGCCACAGTATCCGGAAGCCGCCAGGCAAGAATTCGCTGAATACGCCCTAAAGTTTGCGCATCCAAGTGTCGAAGGGCAGAATAAGAGAACTTTTAATCTAGCAATCAGATCGAGAAACTGCCATGAACCCGATCAACCCAAGTACCGGCAAGGCCGCCGAAATGCTGGCGATGCAGGAAAAGCAACGGACTGATAACCGGCAACCCGAGAAGCCGGGCGGTAGTGCCGTCGGCGATACAAAAGCGACACAGGAGTCCGGTAAGCCGGTCGCTCTGTCAGAAAGCGTGGAATCCGCTTTGAAGGCTGCTGATTTTGATCAGAGCAAGGTGGCTGCGATGAAAGAAGCAATCCAATCCGGTAATTACCCGCTGGATGCCAGCAAGGTTGCCGAGAATTTCCTCCCACTGGAGCGCCTGCTTTAACGGCGATTACCCTGGAATTTGATCATGAGCAGCACCACCAACAACCCCGGGCCAGATCTACTAGTCCTGCAGCAGCAACTGGAGCAACTCCAGGCGCTCCTTGACGCCGAATTCTGCGCACTCAGGGATCAGGATCTGGATCTGCTTGACCGGCTGGTACTGAACAAAGAAAGCATAATTGGTGAGCTGGGGGAACAATCACTGGAGTCTGTTATCGCCGATGCTTCCAGAACTGCAAACGCAGCTAGCGGAACGGAACTTCAGGCTCAATGGCAGGCCCTCACAGTCCTTGCCAGCAATTGCCGCGATCTGCAGAAGCGCAACGAAATCCTGATCGACAGAAAACTGTCCGTAGTCCGCACTGCACTATCCAGCCTGGTGGCACCGACCACCCCGGAAAGCGTTCAAACCTATACCCGGCAAGGAAAGCTTAGCAATCGCACCAGCGGCACCGGCCGCATTCTCTAACCGGACAGAAACCCGAAGTGCTCGGCATCATTGACCGTCCGGTTGACTACATACTGTCCGGCCGACGCCCGGTCAGCCAGTAAGCCCACGACAGCACCACCGCCACTGCCACATAGAGTGACTCCGGGATTTCTTCGTTTAGCGGCAGCTGCAGCAAGGCCTCCAACAGGGCATCATCCGTCATCACCGGTGTGCCACTGCGCTGCGCAGCTTCTTTCATCAGCTCGGCCATTTCTCCTTCCGCGCGCGCGATCAGTTGTGGCGCCTTCAGTTGACCATATTCAATGGCCGCGGCCCTGGATTCCTTGTTTTTCACCTGTCCCCTCCGCTAATACTCAACTGGATTGTGCCGCCGACAGTCCCTGAAATGGTGACCCCGAGCCAGGCGGCCGGGCCTCCGGCACTACCTGAAGTGAGCGTAGCTGCAATCCGAAACTGGCAAGGTTATTTTGCAGTTCCCTGGCATTGCGCCGCATATCGATGGCTAACTGTTGATTGGTTGTCCAGGCGGTAGCCTGCACATCCCAGGACGAGTCAAAGAGGCAATTCAGCCACAATTGGGCGCCGTCGGGCAGCAACATCTCCAGGTCGAGGCGCCAGCCTGCGCCGCCTTCATGACGCGCGTTACCCTGGCCTGTGAGGCTGATTTCCACGGGCGGCGCATCAGCAAAAAACAGCGGAAATCGCGCCACCAGTCGTCCCTGCTCCTGATTCAACAGTGACTCAATACGTGCACTGTCCAGATATTCCTGCAGAGGCTGTAAAACCTCGGATAAATCCAGAATGTTTCTCGCGTCAGGGCCCGGTTGCCGCCTGCCCGACAGCGACTGCCAGAGCGCCTTGAGCAAACCGGGCGCTGCAGCCCCCGGGGCAGAGGCAGACATGCCAGTTAACGCTGTTCGAATAGCTGCCACATCAAGATCGGCAGCTCGGGGCAACAGTTCCCGCAAACGCATAAATTCCTGCTGCAGCATTTGCCGCTGAGGGTCAGGATGACCCTGGGCATAGAGTTGCGACCAGATTGTCGCCAGCGATGGCCGCGACGCCAGCATCAACAAAAGCTGACGAGACAAACCGGCACTGCTTTCACTTGCTGTCGGGGGCGAAGAGGAGCTGCGGGAACGTTCCGTGGTCGTTGAATCTTCATGTGGCAAAGGTCTGAGCACAGCCCCATAAGCAGACTGTGAAACCCGAAACCAGATCATGACAGGATTGTAAGCTGATTGACGATAATAAAACGCCATCGAAGCCGTGTCGGTACTTAACCGAATGGTTCCCGATTCGCGGTCCAGCAGACCTTTTACTACCTGCTGGTCGGCCAGCCCCAATTGTC
The DNA here is from genome assembly GCA_965212375.1 of uncultured Pseudohongiella sp. Classification (GTDB taxonomy): domain Bacteria; phylum Pseudomonadota; class Gammaproteobacteria; order Pseudomonadales; family Pseudohongiellaceae; genus UBA9145. Next base: position 2,572,139 of record OZ243108.1, read on the forward strand.
GCGCCGCTTCATTGCTGATTCGCAATTGCCCGGATTCACCAACCTCACTGCCTGCCCGAAACAGTGGGTTCGCGGAATTGGTATCACCAACAAACACCATCTACAAAGCGCCACCTTTGCGCCAGTTTGCCATTCAGGGATAGCGAATCCAGTGGCGTTGCGCGGTACCGCGGTTCACGTCAGCGGGATCGTCAAAAATAACGCCAAGCATGTCCTCTGCAGCCGGTATGCGAACCGTCACGCCCGCCAGCATCCAGTTGGGGTTGCCGTTCCTGAACGCCCGCGGGTTCGTGCGTACAAACGCCTGGCGCAGGAAGTCCCGGCGAATCATGGAATCAGGGAATGCCCGATTCAGGATGCCATCCAATGTATCTCCTGCGCGGATCCGGTATTCTCCAGTCGCCATTTCATCCCGGCGCCCGGCTTCGAGAAATGATGACAAATCGACATCGGCAAGTAGCACCTGTAGCGCCGATTCAATTTCTGCCTCGGCAGCCTTGCCAGTTTGCCCGATCAGCAGGCAGCTGCCAACCAGAGACAGAATCCGCATCATTTTTAATGCTGAGTCAAACATAGCGCCTCCCGGGAGAGCTGTTAAAAGGGTACCGCAAATCTCAACGCAGCGGCACTGGCATTGCCAGCGATGATCTCAACGCGAGCACTGTCCGGACTTACCTCGATGACTTCACCAATGGCCAGATTGGCGAGCAACCCTGAAGCCATGGCGTCGGGTACGCGATTCAAATCCTGGCCGGACATCAACAATTGCATGCCAACGGCAACGCCATGCAGACTCCCTCTGTTCAGCTGACGCACAGATTCGGCATCCAGGCTATCTTCGGTAAGCTGGAGGCGGGCCAGTGAGCAGTGTTGAAGGCTTTCCACATGATGGGCAAATTCGGCGATATCTGCAGCCAATCGCTGCGGCAGATCCTCAAGACCCGGCGGCTGATCAAGCCGGGCATGCTGTCCGGCAACCCGGTAATAGCGAACAAAATCGACAAGCTGCTCATTCTCCAGGGTATCAACAAGCGTCAGTCGCAATTCGATCATTAGCCGGGGATAGTAGGCTGCGGGAGTGGCAAGTTCAGCGACCGCGTCGCGCACGGCAGCAAATCCATTGCGCGCGACGGTGGCCAAATCCTCTGGACCGGTGTTCGTCGATGGCTCGACGTAGCGTAGCTCAATGTCCAGCTCCAATGCCGTCTGCGTCGCTACGATTCCGGTCATGAAGCGCTCATAAGAACTTAATGTTTCACCAAGCGGATTGTTCTGCACTGGTGACAACCGCCGGCCTGATTGCAGGTTGCTCATCACGGCGCGCTGGATATCCTGGGCGAGCTGGCGCTGATTGACCACGCTGGATGGCACTACCGACGGAAGCGCAACGCGGTTTATCAGCACCGGACTGGCGAAGCGTGGGCTGCAAGTCTGGCCTGCACGCAGCACAGACGGCAAGACCGCGGGGTCACTAAAGACTGGCTCCTGCATTTCGTCCAGATAGGAAGCCATACGCACGCCACGCGCCTGGGTACCGGTCTGAAAATAGACTGATTCCACCAGGCGACCGCTACCGTCAATATAACCGTGGCTCACCAGGGACACTCCTTGATCCAGTGCCTGTGTCAGCAAGGTCTGTCGAACCTGCTCCAGACGCACCAGCGCATTTGCCTCGCGGTCGGCTTCGGCAGCCATTGCGGCCATTGCAATAAACAGGGGAATTACGATCAAGACCTTGCTCATAAGGTTGCCTCCTGATGACGCCCTGCAACTCAAGCAGTGCCAGCACTGATGTATTCCAGATACAGCAAACGCAAATCATTGACCACGTCCTGGCCCAGACTGAGCGTTACTTCGTAGCTGTCCTGTCCTACTGGCTTGATGCTTTCCAGACGGGCTCCGTAAATCACACCTTCCACCCGCGCCCGGAAACTATCGCTCACCACTACCAGATCAGCAACGGTTGTAGTTGCATCCAGATACTGCCCATAAACCTGTTCAGCCAGGGTGCGATAAGCGTCCAGCTTGGAGGCGCGAATCGCCAGCAGCCGGCGCTGGGCTGCCACTTCGCTGTTCTGGATTTCAATGACGGCGTATCCGGTAGCCGTGATGCGTTGACTTTGATTGATTAGATTGATTACCGAGCCTGCGGAGGACGCCTGTTGCGTCCCTGCAGCCCGGGAACAGTTCAGCAGTCCAACCGAGATGCAATCCTGATCGACTCCCAGCTCGGTGCGAGTGGTAACCGCGGAGCAATTCAACAGCCCCGCGATCAGCAAGCCGGTACACACCGCCCGACAAAGTCTGTGCATAAACATAAATTTTCCCCTTGATGACTGATTGCTGGACTCGACTGCAGGTATGCGCAGCATTGAAACCATAAAGTGCGGCGCGTTAAGGGCCGCAATCGCGTCTTACCTGTATTAACCCGATCGACAGATAAGCGGTGAATCTTTATGCCGTGCCATTTGCTTTCCAGGCTCACCAGGGGTGTCATTTTTTTACTGGCACGATAATTGCGACTACTTATTCAGGCTTGACCAGCAGTGTCGTTCAGGCCCGCTAAAAGTCACTTATCTAATTGTTATTGAAGGTATTTTTGTGAGCTCACTGGTGGTGTCAAGTTTGCGACAATGGCTGCCGAGCCTGAATCTCGGGGGTCTTGGCGTACCGGTCATGATCCTGATGATTCTGTCCATGCTGGTTATTCCCATGCCGGCTCTAGTGCTGGATACCTTGTTCACCGTGAACATTGTGTTTGGCCTGATCATCATCATGATCGCCATCAACGTCTCCAAACCCCTGGAGTTCTCTTCTTTCCCTTCGATTCTGTTGCTGGCCACCATGCTGCGCCTGAGCCTCAATGTGGCATCAACGCGAATCGTGCTGATCAAAGGCCATGAAGGCCCTGATGCTGCTGGTCGCGTTATCGAGGCGTTCGGGGATTTTGTGATTGCTGGCAACTATATTGTCGGTTTCATCATATTTGCCATCTTGATGATTATTAACTTTATTGTTGTTACCAAAGGTGCTGGCCGCGTCTCGGAAGTCATAGCACGCTTCACCCTGGATGCCATGCCGGGTAAACAAATGGCCATCGATGCTGACCTCAATGCCGGCATTATCGACCAGAACACCGCTCGTGAGCGGCGGGAAGAGATCGCTCAGGAATCTGATTTTTTCGGGTCTATGGATGGTGCCTCCAAATTCGTCCGCGGCGACGCCGTAGCTGGCTTTCTTATTCTCATTATTAATATCGTGGGCGGATTAACCATTGGCATGTCCCAGCACAACCTGAGTTTCGCCGCAGCGGGCGAAATCTATGTGCTGCTAACGATAGGAGACGGTCTGGTCGCCCAGATTCCGGCGCTCTTGCTGTCGCTGTCTACTGCTATTGTAGTTACCCGGGTAACCACCTCTGAACCCATTTCCCGCCAGGCTGGCATGCAATTGGCAAGCCCTGAGGCATTTCTGATCGCGGCGCTGATCCTGCTGATTCTCGGCATCATTCCCGGAATGCCGCATGCCATCTTCCTGCTATTCGGTCTCATCGCCGGAGCCGCCGGGATATTGCTTCTACGCCAGAAGCATAACCGGCTAACTGGCTCTACGGAGTCCGATAGCAATCAGGACCAGACAGAGCAGGACGATGAAGACGTGCTTAACTGGGAAGAAATAGAGCAGGTAGATCCGGTCTCTCTGGAAATCGGCTATGGCTTGATCCCGCTGGTAACCAAGGAAAACGGTGGCGTTCTGCTATCGAGAATCAAAGGTGTGCGCAAGAAACTTTCAGCTGAGCTGGGTTTCCTGCTGCAACCCATCCGCGTGCGGGACAATCTTGATATTAATGCCGACTGCTATCAAATCCTGCTCCGCGGAACGGTGCGTGGCAAAGGTGAAATTCATATTGGCCGCGACCTGGCTATCAACCCGGGCAACACGCAGGTACCGCTTGAGGGACTGAAAACACGGGAGCCCGCTTTCGGCCTGGAGGCGTACTGGATTCATCCTGAACAACGAGACTATGCCCGTACCATGGGCTATACCGTTGTGGACGCGGCAACTGCCATGGCAACTCACCTGAATACAGTTCTCAAGGATAATGCCTCCGAATTACTCGGTCATGAGGAAAGCCGCCAGCTGCTTGATAACATTGCCGAAAAATCACCCAAGCTTATCGAAGATCTGGTGCCGGAGCGGCTGCCCATATCAACTGTTGCACAGGTGCTACGTAATCTGGTGGCTGAGTCAGTATCCCTGCGCGATATCCGCACCATCGTTGAAAGCCTGATCAGCGAAAGTAGTAAAACCAAGGATGCCGACGAGCTAACTGCTTTGATAAGGCCGAAAATATCCCGCGTCATCATGCAAGGGTTGATTGACGTCGACCAGGATTTACCTGTCATAACCCTCGAGCCAGCTTTAGAACAAATGCTAACTGACACCCTTAACAAAAGTCGGCAGTCGGGAGAGTTGGTTATCGACCCCCAGGTAGCTGAAAATCTTTTCAGTGCTATCGCCAGAGAGAAAGGTAATGCCGAAGAAGCTGGCTATCCGGCAGTCATGGTGGTTTCACCTGGCGTAAGAACCTGGCTAGCCAAAACCCTTCGCCAGCGAGCCCCGGGTTTAACCGTGTTGGCCTATACAGAATTACCCGATGACCAGAACGTCAAAGTAATCGGCCGGATTGGTCTTGGCGACAACACAGCAGGAAACTAATCGATGAAACTGAAGCGAATCTATGCACCGGATACCAGAACCGGTATTGAGCGGATCACCAGACAGTGTGGAAGCAACGTCATGATCCTCTCCAACCGCAGACAAGAGGATCAGAATGTAATCCTGGTGGCTATCGATAACGAAGAAGCTCCGCCGGCAGAAGTGCCTTATCCGGCGCCGGAGAATTTCGGGCAAGTTCTGGCGAGCAGGGAAGCCGCTATTAGAAAACAGGCGGAATCGACACCAGAAACCAGCTCTGACCGTATGCCATTGCAACCCAGAGCATCCGAGCAACTGGAGCCCCCCGTAAAACCAGTTAACAATAATGCGAACGGGCCAATAGCGACTGGCGCTGTAACACAACCGGCCGCTTCGGAAGCCGGGAATCATGAATCCCAGGTAATGCATTCACTTGCCGCACAAATCCGCCAGGAATTGTTGTCCCTTAAAAATGAGATTGCCGGTCTGCGCTTCGATCAACATGTCATCCCGGAAACCGGTTTTGCCAATCAACTGCTAGAGCACTTTCGCGACACTGGGGCCAGTGACGATTACATCGATGAGTGTCTTGGCATCCTGAGTAACGACGGAGACAGCAATGCTCTTGCTCACCTTCTGACTGATCACCTAAGGCGTAGCAAGCTGCTGGACAGCCCGGTTGAACCCGGAATACACGCACTATTTGGTAACCATGGCTGTGGCAAGACCACTATCGCTGTGAAGTTAGCGCAACACCTGCAGAAACCTGAGAAACCGGCCATTGTCATTTCTTACAAGGATAAAAAAGATGCTGCCTGGAGTATTTTACGCCTGCTGGGCGCCAGAGCCGGAATCAGCACGTTTCAGGCCCACGATGAGCAAAGTCTTACAGCTGTTATTGAGGAATATGGCGACAGTTCCAGCATTGTCATTGACACCTCTTCCGCAACTCCTCATATCAGTCTGAACGAAATCAAGAGCACGGTTTTAAACGCTAAATGTCATCTGGTTTTACCAGTGGACACCTATCTATCGTCACTGCAATCAGTTCTTGGCGCTGAGAGCTCGGTATTTGACTCAGCACTGCTTTCGCGAATGGACCAGAAAGTCCAACCATGGCACATATTGAAAATACTCCACAGTAGTGGAATCAAGGCTTCACTTGGCTGTACTGGAGCCAATGCGGACGATGGATTAATCAAGATAACGGCCGAAGAAATGGCAAGCAAGCTGGTGAACAAGACCGACAAGGGAAGCTTTATGACAGATACAACAAGAGGTAAAGATCAGGAATTCGCGTTTCACCTGTTTTAATAAACGAATTTACGATTTTTTTGTATCAATTGGTATCAATTAGGCCAGCGGAGTGCTTCAGCTAGTATGATTAAGAAATTAAAACGCTCGGTGGCGATTGCCAGTGGTAAAGGAGGTGTCGGCAAAACGACCTTTTCAATCAATTTATCGATTGCCCTGTCCCAGCTGGGCCACAGAGTACTCTACTTCGATGGCGACCTGGGGCTTGCAAACGCACAGATTGGGTTCAATTGCAGCACAGACAGAAATTTCAGCCATGTGTTGTCCGGCGAAGCTGGCATCGACGAGATCCTGGTTGACACTGGCTTCGGAGTCACTCTGGTGCCGGGAGCGAGCGGCGAAGGGGAGCTGGCGTCCCTGGACAGCTTCAGGTCATCAGTAGTCGTTCAAGCATTTAGCCGTCTTGAGGAACAATTCGACTATATGATTGTAGATTGTGCCGCAGGCATCTCACCAACCGTAATGGCTTTTCTTAAGGGCTGCCAACAACGAGTAATCGTCGGCACTCAGGACATGACTTCAGTTGCGGATGCCTACGCAACAATAAAAGTAATGATAAAGGAGCAGCAGCTCACTAATATTTACTTTGTGCCAAACTGTGTGAATGACGAAAAATCAGGCTTGGCTCTGTTTGATAGCTTGAATCTCATTGCTAAAAAGTTCCTTTTTACAGAGATGGGCTATCTCGGTTCGGTTTGCATGGACCAGGCAGTGAACCACTCCTGGCAGCGCGGAGTGCCAATTATGTCCCTTGCCCCGCACTCACTTATAGCCGGTAATTATCGCAGCATTGCCAACAACTTGATTGCCGCACAACCTGAACTGGAACTTGATGGCACTTCGACACAGTTCTTCGCAAACTGGAACTGAACAGGGCAGCTAATGACTACGGAGATATACGAATCAATTCAGCAAGGCGACACGCCTGGCACAAACATATCCGCCTATCTCGGTTTGGTCAGGAAAATTGCTATTTATTTGCGCCCCCGAATTCCAGCCTACATCGAAACCGACGATATGATACAGCTTGGCACGCTAGGATTGATTGAGGCGGAGAAAAATTTTGACGCCAGCCAGGGGGTTGGATTCGAAGATTTTGCCAAGACCCGGATAAAGGGAGCCATTCTTGACGAAGTTCGTCGCCTCAGCAACCAATCGCGACTCGCCGTCAAAAATATGCAACGGCACAGTCAGGCCAGGGATATCCTTTCCCAAAAACTCAATCGCTCACCCAATAATCGGGACATTGCCGAACATCTTGGAATAAGTCTGGAAGAACTTGAAAATCAACGGACCCATGCCAATAACTTTGACATCCTGGCAATCGACGGTATGAGCGAGGAGCAACCATTTGAGCTGCCCGATTCAGGTCGAACCATAGTCGACGCGGTTAACGAGGACGAAATCAGAAAACTTTTGACTATAGCAATCGAAACACTTGATGAGCGACGGCAACTAATTCTATCTCTCTATTATGTGGAAGAAATGAATCTAAAGGAAATAGGTGCAACTATCGGTGTAAATGAATCACGCGTCAGCCAGCTGCTCACTTCCTGTGCGGAGAAACTGCGCGGCATACTTGCTCAACACAAAAGCGATATAATGACACGATGATCTGGTCACTGTCCCGTAAAAGCAATTCGGAAAAGCTCAAGGCTCAGGCAAAAGCTGACTATGAATTTGCTGCTAATAGCGATAAAGCCACGAGATCTTTTCGCGTCAAAATTGCACTACGCTGTAGAGCGCACATTGACCGTGCTTTTATTAATAGCGCCAAAGCCGCAGAGGCGACCGAAAATGACGACACTGAAGCGGATAGCGAAAGCGAAGTAACAACCTATCAACTGGTTAAATCCGCCGACGGTTATATCTATACCTACATTCCTGAGGACTACGCTGCGACCATCAATCAGCTTGGTCATGAATATCAGGACGGACTCATCGACACCTATACAGCGATCACAAAGGCGCAAGTGATTGCCGACCAGATTAGCGAGGAACTACAGCTCCCCGACAGCTTCCAAACACTGTCTTTTCTGCAGATAGAAGACAGCAACGACGTAGAACACGACCAGTGAACCATTTGTTTCGCCAAACACGAATCCTGTGACGCAAATGAGAGCGCTCCATTGAGACTACTCGCTGGCCATGATCAAGTAATTTTAATTGCCCTAAAACTGATTGTCGGACCAGCGTAATAACATCTATTTATGCCTATCCAAAATCCGAGCAACAGATAGTCTCTATCGACGTCAGCCGAGAAATGTCGTTCAATTCGACGGCTTAGGATTGATTAAAATAGAGTCATTATTCAACGTGTAGAGGTACCTTTCAATAATGGCAAACTTGTCAACAAACAAAGCCCTGAGAAAAGCTCGATCGCTCGAATTAAAAGGGGAATTAGCTGAAGCAGAAAAGCACTATCAAGCCATATTGAATATCTATCCCAAAAATAGACGAGCCTTGCAGGCGCTCAATGATTTGAAAAAACCTCCCCAGGATTCAATCGATCAACTTGTTAGCCTGTATAACAAAAAGCAACTATTTGATGCAGCTCGGATGGCCAAGTCTCTGGCGGAGCAGCATCCCGAATCATTCGAGGTTTGGAATATTCTAGGAGCCACGTGTAAGGAACTGGGATGGCTTAATGAGGCGTCTCTGGCTTTTGAGAGAGTGACTATTTCAAACCCCAATTACGCTGACGGATATAGTAATCTAGGCGTTACACTCTACGAAATTGGTGAGATGGATGGGGCGATTGGCGCTTGTGAAAAAGCGCTTTCTATACGCCCAGATTATCCTGAGGCCTGGAACAACCTGGGCAACGTTTTGAACGACCAAGGAAAGCTCGAAAAGGCAGCCGAGGCATTTAGAAAAGCAATATCGCTCAAGTCTGATTACTACGAGTGCTATTACAATCTGGGCAATACCCTGTGGAAACAAGGCAAGTTAAAAGAGTCACTGGATAATTATGAAAGGGCTTATGTACTTAAGCCAAATTTTGCCGAGGCTTATTGCGCCAAGGGGCTAGTTCTACAGCTTCTAAAAAATTCACGTGGTGCGCAAGAGGCCTTCGAAAAGGCATTATTTATTAAGCCTAATTATGCTGAAGCCTGGCGGGCTATAGGCATCAATTACTATAACGAAGGCAACTTGGTAGACGCTATTAAAACGTATCAAAAGGCTCTCTCGATAAAGCCAGATTACGCTGAAGCGTTCGATGCATTGGGCTGCGCTCTGATAAGGCAAGGCAATATTGAAGAGGCCATTAATGCTCATAATCAGGCGCTCTCACTAAACCCAGAATACGCAGAAGCTCATTACAATCTTTCCTTCTGCCACCTTATTAGCGGGCAATTCGATGCCGGATTTCAACTCTATGAGTGGAGGTTGCGCAAGGAAGCTTTCGTCGCAAGAGAGCCGAGACCATATTTATCGTGGAACGGAAAGGCATCACTCAAAGACAAGAACGTGGTCGTATATCAGGAACAAGGGCTGGGAGACATTATTCAATTTTGCAGATATTTACCGTTGCTAGAAGCAATGGATGCTCGCGTCACGTTTCTAGTAGCAAACAAATTGCATACTCTTATTCGCTCTCTGCGCAGCGGTGTTCGCTTGGTAGAACATTTCCCAGAAGAAAATGAAATCGATTTTGAAATTCCCCTTCTCAGCCTTCCTCGTCTACTACAAACAAACATGGAAACAATACCCTCGTCAGACGCGTACCTCTATGCTGAACAGCGCAAGATTGAATACTGGCACAAACATCTAGACTCCAGAAAATTCAAGATCGGTATTTGCTGGCAGGGAAGTACGGAAATAATTGACCTTGGTCGATCCTTCCCGCTATCGACGTTTAAGTCAATTTCTGAAATTGCCGGCGTGGAGTTAATTAGCCTTCACAAGGGTGAAGGTGAAAAACAAATTGAAGACGCCAACTTTTCTCTAACGACCCTGGGCCCAAAATTCGATGTGGGTGAAGATGCATTCATCGACACAGCCGCGGTAATGATGAGCTGTGATTTGATCATCACCTCTGATACAGCAGTAGCTCATCTGGCCGGAGCATTAGGGTGCAAAGTATGGGTCGCTCTCAAGTACATCCCAGACTGGCGCTGGATGCTGGAACGACCTGATACCCCGTGGTATCCGAGCATGAGACTATATCGCCAGGATAAAGCTGGTGACTGGGATTCGGTATTCAGACTCATTAAGCAGGATGTTGTTAAACACATTAACAACCATTCCACCAAATCAGTAGCGTGATCAGGGCGAAATGCTAATCAATTAAAACAAGTATCACCTGACTTTTACTCCTCCTCTATCCACAGCCAATTTACGGTGCTTAATAAGATATTTGTTAGCAAATTCGGTAGCATGCTTTAAAGAGGTTTGAGAACGGTAACGTAGATTGCGGCCAATTAGTGAGAATTCACTTATAGTTAAGCTCCATAGACTAGATGGACGAATCATAACAATAGAGATTGTTGCGGAAGAAAATTTAGCCTCAGCACGAAGAAATGTCGTAGCCTAATTTAAATGACACAATATACTTTGGGACATCGCTAATGGAAAACCAGAAATTCAAGCCAGAAACACCCCTGGTCCCCGTTTCGTGGGGCGAGCTATTCGACAAAATAAGCATACTTAAAATAAAGTCCGAGAGACTTTCATCGGCAGAAGCCCTAGAAAATGTCAATCGAGAGTATTCACTATTGAATGCGCTCTTTCCTGAGTCTGTTTTAGTGCAGACAGATGTCAAAAAACTTTCTAACCAATTAAAAATAATAAATGAACAACTTTGGGATATAGAGGATCAGATCAGGGCAAAAGAACGAGACAATTCTTTTGATGATGAGTTTATTACGCTCGCCCGCAATGTCTATTTGACTAACGACGTTCGTTAGTCAAGAGTTCGAACGTTCGTTAGTCAAGAGAAGCATCAACGAAATCCTTGGATCCGAACTAAAAGAAGAAAAGTCTTACTCCAAGTATAAAACGGAATAAGCACGCTGGCGTTACTCATCAACAGCAACGATTGATACCGATTGTTACCAATAATTTACAGGTTGTCGCTCGAAGCAGTGGTAGAGTCAAGCCCTATTCTTCCAACATTCCGGCTAGCTCTCAATTCCGCTAAACATGAAACTCGGCGCCCATTCCGACTTGATCAGGGATACTGCCCGTCGCCGTATTCCGAATACCTGGCGCCGCCGGGTTATATGCCGGCCGACCGAGTTTTCATCGTTCAAGCTACCCACATTACATGTGGCGACCGAATTCGGAATCACGCTCCACGTTCAGGAAAGCAGGATCACAGGGTCCTGCAAGTTACTATTTCAGGACGGCTTCGATATTGAGCTTGACATCCCCGTGACAACCGAAATAGATGCAGTCTCCAGCAACCGACGTCCTGCCGGTTTGATCGGTTTGCAAGCTGTTATTGAGTTAGCTGAGAGATGTGATAGCAATAAGTGCCTTTCGAAAAGTTCACCAGTAAAAATAACCATCGCACGGCGCATTTCAAAAAACAGTGTACTGATACGCACAAGAGACCTCGAGATTCGCCCCGCTGCCTATGCTGAACGCCTTGATTACCTGCTGGATGCTACAAATCAGTTTGCCAGATAGACAGCCATAGGTCGACACTCAGACTTTACGCTTGAATTAAGGTTTTATCATGTTTAAAGAAACGCTGGTAATGTCGGGTTATATCGACGGTAACGTTATCCTGGATTCTGATATTGAATTTTCTGGTCTAGGGATAGGTTTCTTCAGCTGTCGGGACGTAATAGTCACTGAAACGGGTGTGGTCAATGGAAATCTGAAGTGTAGAAATGCAGTCGTTTTTGGAACTGTCGTCGGCAACACCACTGCTTCCGGCAATGTATCACTAAGAAAAAATGCCCAGATTAGTGGCAGCCTCTCCTGCGCGGAAGTGGAAGTTGAGGAGGGGGCTGTTTTAAATTGTCGCATACAGTGTAATAAAAACTCTGACAGCCCAGGAAATTTGCTCAAGGAACTTGTAAATACCAGACAAAAGACCAAGACCTACATAACGGAAAGGCTTGTGGATTAAGCGATAGCCGTTATTTTTATCTTCAATACATCCCCATCTACTACATCGCATCACACCTGAACTCCTCTGAAGCCAGTGCCGTATAGAGCGATAGGAAAGTTAGCGTAGCCTCATGTTTAATTTATTCGCACTTATGTTTCTGCTAGTAAGTTCGATTTTTATAGTTGTACTCGTTCTTTACGCGATCGATCGCATCAAACGTATCGAGGATGTTGCCGCAGCCTTGATGCAAGTCGAGCCAGAAGAAGCAGCAAAAAAACCGAGGGATGGACCATTTGCCGGCTACCAGGGTAAGGAATTGTGGGACATCATGACTGGTAAGGCAGCGGATAAACTCAGCAGCGAAGACATCGCAGCGGAGCGTCAACGGTTCACAGCCGTACTCGAAAAAGCAGTAAAGCTGGTTTTCGAGAACGGTCGAAGTGACGGTCAGTCCGGAAACCCCAAAGAAATACCCAAGAACGAACGTATGGTAAAGACCCTACGCGGCTCAGTAATGTCATGGCTGCCGTCCCGGGAAGTGTCAACTATCTACAATACCGCCTATGACTCAGCCCGTGCCAACCCTGATGATCAACCGCGCCTGGAGGCGAACCTAAAAGATTCACTGCAAAGTATCTTCAGACAGGCTGACCTTGACATACCCGCCTCTTTGACAAGACTTATGCAGTCTCGAGAGCAAGATGCTGATAACGATCAACTCACCTCCGAGCAACGGATTTTACCAGAACCAGTTCAAGAAGAGGATCCAGGGAGAATCGACTCTGAATAGGCCCACATTCCAGTATCGGAATTGAATACCTGCGGCACATTACTGCGCCCGTTATATCAACCTTGTGTTGTTCGTTCTGGGCTCAAATACCCTTTGGATCAATGATGGACTGGTACACCAGGCGCCTTGACAGGGAGCGCACATCGGGTCGTCCACTACCAAATTGCTGGATCATGCCAACAAACACCAGGTCTTCCACCGGGTCAATCCAGAACCAGGTTCCGGCTGCGCCGCCCCAGTAATACTCACCGGCAGAGTAGGTTTCGGCCGCCACTGGATCATCTATTACGGCAAAATCCAGGCCAAATGAAGTACCGGCGCCCGGGCCGGGCACGCCTTCGGGCAGTTGATTGCGGTGCATCAGGTCAACCGTCAGCGGCGCAAGAATGCGTACGCCGTCCAGTTCACCCCCGTTGAGTAGCATCTGGCTGAAGCGCAGATAATCCATGGTGGAACCCACCAGACCGCCACCCCCGGACTCAAAATTCGGCTCCACCAGGAAGTTGGCATCGGGGAAGCCTTCGCCGGCCACCAGCTCGCCATTATCATCGTAATTGTAGACCTGGGCGAAGCGGCTGACTTTTTCTTCCGGCACGTAAAACGCGGTGTCGGTCATGCCCAGCGGTTCGAACAGGCGCTGTTCGAGAAACTCGCCAAACGGTTGGCCTGACAAACGCTCCACCAGTGCGCCCTGCACGTCCACCGAAACAGAATAATGCCACATGGAACCGGGCTGCTGACGCAGCGGGATTGCGCCCAATTTGGCGACAAACTCATCCATGGTCTGGGTGGTGGCAAGCATGTCTGCTTCCACGTACATGGCATCCACCGCGGACTGCGAGAAAATGCCATAGGACAGGCCACCGGAATGACTCATCAGTTCGCGAATGGTCATCTTGTGATCCTGCGGCTCGAGGACCGGCTCGCCATTGGCGTCTTCCCCGGCGTACACCTGCAGATCCTTCAGCTCCGGCAGGTAGTTCTCGACCGGATCAGCCAGGCGGAACTTGCCTTCCTCATAAAGCATCATCAACGCCACGCCGGTGATTGGCTTGGTCATTGAGTAAATACGGAAGATCGCATCGTTGGTCATTGGGTCACCTGCTTCCAGGTCGCGATAGCCCACCGATTCAAAATGCACCAGTTTGTTGTTGCGCACCGCGGCGGTGACGACACCTGCCAGACGCCCGTCATCCACCAGCCCCTGCATGGCATCGGTAACCCGGGACAGGCGCTCGGCATCCATACCCACTACTTCCGGTGCGGCACGCTCCAGGGCAGGAGATGCTGCGGCCGGGGTTGCCGGCGCAGAACTGCCGGGCTCTGGCGCCTGATTGGCAGCCGGCCCGCAGGCCACCAGAAACAGGGGCACCAGCGTGGCTGCCAGGGCCAGCAGGGTGGCTGATAACGATCGCTCGGTTTGCTTATTGGAATTCTGCATTGCTCTCCTCCATGGGCTTGGCATCACTGCACAAGTAAAATTGCCGATTTGCTGGTTGCGGTCAAGTCCGCTGACAGACTGCCCCGCTCTGAAGTCATTGGTCAGGAAGATTCCCAGGGCGCGACTACCTCGCGCAGCGGAGGATCAACGGCGGCCTTGAGGTCCGGATAGCCGAGGTTGACGAGAATATCCCGCATCACATTCAGCCGGGCTTGCCGCTTGTCGTCAGCCTGCACAATGCGCCAGGGACCTTCCGGAGAATGGGTACGGTGAAACATGGCATCCCTGTAGAGCGTATAAGCGTCCCAGCGCTCCAGTGCGGCATTATCCACTTCGCTGATCTTCCACTGTTTCAACAGGCTGTTGTGCCGGCTCTCCAGACGACGTTGCTGCTCTTCCCTGCTGATATCCAGGTAGTACTTAAGCATCAGGAATCCGGACTTGACCAACAGCCGTTCAAACTCGACCACTGTGTCCATGAATTCCTCGTAGTCTGCTTCACTACAGTAGCCCATCACCATTTCCACACCAGCGCGGTTGTACCAGCTGCGATTGAAGTAGACCAGTTCGCCACCGATGGGCAAATGCGGCACATAACGCTGAAAGTACCAGCCCTTCACGTCCCGCTGCCTGGGCTTGCCAAGCGCGACCACACGGGTATCGCGCGGGCTGGCGTGGGCAGTGAGCCGCTTGATGGTGCCATCCTTGCCGCTGGCATCGCGGCCCTCGAAAATAACCAGCACTTTCTTCCCGCTTTCAATTATGTGCTTTTGCAACATCACCAGCTGAATTTGCAGTTTGATCAGCTCACGCTTGTATTCCGGTTTCTCTATTGGTTCCACGCTCATTACCTGTCCATTACCTGTCGAAGTCTCCAGACTCTAGTTAAGATCCTGCCCGATACTTTATCTGGTGCAAGCGCCCTGGACCCCCACTATATGTGGGTTGTCGATTACCCTGACAAGGCGTATCGTTCCAGTAAAGGCTTAATGAGTACCGACCTTACCACCCAAGCAGGTCGGCGTCGCTCAAGGCAGGCAGCTATGGACAGAAGATTTCTGGAGTCGGACTCATCATTGTTCGACAAGATACCCGCCGCACTGTTTCGCATACGTTTTGACGGCGCACGCTTTGTGTTCGCTGATGCCAATGCAGGCGGGCACTTGCTCACCCAGGGAAAAGTGGCCGACTTGTTTGGCCGCGACGTGTTTGATATCTGGACGACCGCCAGCAACCGTCATCTTGCAGAAAATACCAAACGCGCATTCGAGTCTGGCGAGCGTATCGAAGAAACGTTCTGGCACACCTTTGTTTCAGACAAACAACGCCGCTACGTCAATGCCCATTACGTACCGTTGGGCAGCAAGGAAGTACTGCTGTGCATTAATGATCTAAGGAACCTCTGACTAATTCTACCGATGCTCTGCGGGAGTCTGTCGAGCGCTACTGCTAGGCGTCACGCGCAGGGAATGGCCAATCCCTTGCCAAGCGGGACAACGACGCAGTGGCGCTCGACAGGCCCCGCCCCGAGGGGCCTCCAGACGAGCCCACTGGCCTCGTTGCCTCGCCTTGACAGGCCGACGCATGCCGGCGGCAAGGCGCCTCGCCAGTGATCTCGTCTGGAGGCCAGAGCATCGGTAGAATTAGTCAGAGGTTCCTTACCGAAGAGAAGTACCGTGCCGAACAACTCACGCACATGGAATCACGCTACCGCGCGCTGTTCGAGCGATCGGACACCGGTCTGCTGGAAGGCTTGCCCAACAAATTTTTCGACTGCAATAACCAGATTGCGCGAATATTTGGCTACAGCAAACATGAGTTTTTAAAACTCAATCTGACCGACATTGCCGAACAGAAAGAATTTCCGGAGCTGGAGAAATTACTTGAGCAAAGTCGCAGCAATCCCTATAAATTGTTGCACTGGGAAGGCTGTGCTGTACGCAAAAATGGCGAATCGTTCTGGGTGCACGTAGAACTCACCGGCATTGTCGGCAAGAAAGGAGAGTTCGGCCACTATCTCGCATCGTTGTCTGAAATCACCGAGCGCAAAAAGTCCGAGGAAGTACTCCGCAGCGCACTTGTCGACACTGTCAGAGCAGTCGCCTCGACCGCAGAAATACATGATGCCTACACCTCTGGTCACATGGACCGCGTGGCCGATATCTGTGGCAGCATGGCGAAGGAGCTCGACTGGACGGATGACGAAATACTGGGCCTGTGCCTGGGCGCCTCAATTCACGACATTGGCAAGGTAGGCATACCTAGCTCGATACTGAGTAAGCCCACACGACTATCTCACGCTGAATTTGACCTTATCAAGGAACACCCCAAGCTCGGTCTGGAAATCATCAAGGACATCAAGTTTCCATGGCCGGTTTGCGACATGGTTGTCCAGCATCACGAGCGATTGGACGGCAGTGGCTATCCCGAGGGGCTAAGCGGTGACGCAATTAGCAAGGAAGCAAAGATTCTGGCGGTCGCCGATGTCTTCGAGGCTGTGACTACTCACCGCCCCTACCGGCCAGCCAAGACATTGGCCGACGCGGTAAAAATCCTGGAAGAAGAAAAGCACGCCGGCAAACTCGAGCCACAGTATGTCGATTGCCTGCTGGATCTCGTGCAACAAGGCCGGATCACCAATACCCAGGTCGGCGTTTCCTGATACCCTCGCAACAGAAACTGACAGACCCGGCTGTTGATTGCTTCGCAAGCGAGCAAGCTGTTTGATCGTCTTATTCGTGCCGCAGCGCTTCCACCGGATCCATATCCGCCGCGCGCATGCTCGGGTAAATACCAAAGATCACCCCGATCAGGGCGGATATGGAAAACGCGAGAATAGGCGCCACGGGCGTGACGATGGTCGTCATTCCCCAGAACAGGGAAATAAAGAACGGGATGGTCACTCCCAGCACCACGCCGATCAGCCCGCCGACCCCGGACAGAATCACCGCCTCGATCAAAAACTGGGTAACGATGTCCCGTTTCTTGGCGCCCAATGCGCGCCGGATGCCTATCTCCCGGGTGCGTTCGGTGACGCTGGCCAACATGATGTTCATGATGCCGATGCCGCCCACCAGTAGTGAGATTCCGGCGATAGCCCCAGCCACGATCTGGTCGCGCAGGGCGCTTTCTTCTGCCTGACGCAGCAGCGACAAAGGCACTTCCACGGCGTAGTCCATATCACTGTGGCGGCGGGCGAGAATCTGCTCAATCACCTCGCCCACCTCAATCACGGTGTCCTGGCTGTCCACCTGGATAATCGCTTCGTGCAGCTCAACGGTTTCTGATTCGACCCCGCCAGCGGTCTGCCGAGTACTGGTTTCGCCAAAACGGCTGCGCGAAGAAGTAATGGGCATAAAGATACGACTTGGCGCTGCGTTGGAGCTACCGGCCTGGTTCTGACCGAGGTTGGAATATCCCTCCGATTCCATGATGCCAATAATGTCGTAGTAGTCGCCGTCAATGCGCAGTGATTTGTCCAGGGGATTATCGATGGGATAAAGCTGCTGTGCCACCTCATCACTGAGCACTACCACGTTGGCATTCTCGCGGGCTTCGGATTCGGTGAAAAAGCGTCCAGCACGAAGACTGTAGTTGCGCGATACCGGGTAGTCGACGGTCGTTCCCACCACGTCAGTATTCATGCTTCTGCCAAGGTGCCAGACGTTCTTTTTTATAATGCGGGAGGCAATCACGTTGGTGACGCCGGGTATGGAATTCTCGATGGTGCGAATATCACCATAGGTGAGGCCATATACCACCGCCTGGGGCGGACCGAAACCACTGCTGGCACTTTCTTCCACTTCCACCGGCTTGACGCTCTTCACCAGGATATTGGAAGCACCCAGATCACGAAACTGCTGCTGCGCCTCAAAGCTGGCGCCCTCGCTCACCGCCAGCATGGCAATCACTGCGGCCACACCGATGACGATGCCGAGCACCGTCAACAGCGAGCGCAAGCCGTGGCTATAAATACTCTTCAGCCCCACCTCGGTGATCTTTCTCAGACGCACCAGATTGAAGCTGGCTTGCGGCCTGGCAGGCCGTGCCGGCGCGCCGCCGCCCAGGCTAATCTCGCTCATCGCTTTCCACCCGGCCGTCCAGCAGTCTGATCCGACGCCGCGAGCGTTCGGCCAGCTCATCAGAGTGGGTCACCATAATCAGGGTCTTGCCCTGCTGGTTCAGCTCATCAAACAGACGCAGAATTTCGGCGCCAGAGCGTGAGTCCAGGTTACCGGTAGGCTCATCAGCGAGGATAATCAACGGATCTACCGACAGTGCCCGGGCAATAGCAACCCGCTGCTGCTGGCCGCCGGACAACTCAAACGGCTTGTGCTCCACCCGATCGGACAGCCCGACCCGCTCGGCCAGGGCCAGCGCCGTGGCACGGCTTTCCGATTCGGAATAACCCTGGTAGAACAGCGGCATTTCTATATTTTCCAGCACGTTTAACTGCTGAATCAAATTGTAGGACTGGAAGATGAACCCGAGCCGAGCGCCGCGGATGGAGGACAGCTCATCGTCGTCCATTTGCGACGTATCTTCTTCACCCAGGAAGTATTTACCGGTGGTGGCCTGGTCGAGACAACCCAGGATATTCATCAGCGTCGACTTGCCACAGCCGGACGGGCCCATGACGGAAATGTAGTCGCCTGCATAGAAATCGAGACTGATCCCATGCAGCACCTGAACCGAGAGCTGCCCCATATAATAGGTCTTGGTGATTTCTTCCAGACGCGCGACCCTGGCGCCAGCTGCTTCCGTCAACTCCGGCGGGACTGCGGGTGATTCTTTCCCCGAGCCGGTTTCCGGATAGCTCATCAGTTGCTGACCACACTCGCCGATTGTTGTTGCGGCGGCAGGAGTAACACTTCTTCGCCAGCGCGCAGCCCGCTGCGAATCTCGATAAAGGATTCCGAGAAAGTGCCCACCTCCACCTCCCTCGGCTGGGCCCCGCCTGCACCGCGCACATAGACCACCCGTTGGTCTTCCTGGTAGGTCACCGCCTGTAGCGGAACATAAACCACGTCTTCCAGCCGATCGACGAGGACTTCCACTTCCGCGCTCATGCCCGGTCGCAGCCAGTCATGAATGCCATCAATCTTGATGGTGGTGGGGTAAACCTTGAGGTCGGGGTTCATAAACGAGTTCGTGGAATCGGCCACCACGGCCACTTTGATTACGACCCCGGTGAGACGCTCATCGGGAAACGCATCAATGCTGACGGTGGCTTTCTGACCCACTGCCACACGCTGCACGGCAGATTCATGAATATTGACCTTGACCGCCATCTCACGCATGTCGGGAATCGTCAGGATCGCCTGGCGTTCACGCACCGTGGCCCCTTCCTGAATCGCTTCCTGGTTACTGCCGCGCCAGCGCGACCGGTTGGAATCCGAAGCGCCATACACCACCAGGCCGGGTCGCTGGGCGCGGATTGTGGCCAGCTCAATCTGCTCATTGACGTCCACCAGCTTGACCTTCTCCAGATTGTATTTGCGCTCTGCCGAACGGAACCGGGCTCGCTGCTGGGCTTCTTCAGCCACGTTGTCAATCAGTTGCCGCTGATAGGCCATGACCGCATTTTCAAAGTCGGACAGCTTCTGCTCGGCTTCCTTGGGAAACGTATACTGGATATACAGCGCCAGGGCTGTTTCTTTTTCCTGCTGTTTGTTGAACGCCTTGTTCAGATTAAGCTCTTCCGCTTCCAGTTCGGTAGGCGTGATAAAACCACGCGACTCAAGACGGCGCTGGCCTTCGATACGATCCTGGGCCAACAGGTATTCTTCCTGTGCCACCTGCAGTTCATCCAGCAGGGCCCGCAGCATCTGCTTGGCCTCGCCGTCCTCCAGCTGGGTGATGTCGGCATACTGGGTAAAATCCAGCTGATCGCGCTCCATCATGTAGGATTCATCCATGAGCATTGACGGGGTGACTTCGGCAGAAGGCGCCACCGTGTCGTCACTGAGCGTCAGGGTGTCTGGTTCACCAGCGGTAACATCTGCCGGCTCGGAAGTGGGCAGCGAATCGTCCGCCTGGCGTCCGCTCCCGGCACGGCGCCGCTGACCAGTATCCTGGCCGCCCCGGGGGAAATCACCGCTGGCAAACCGCTGCATGCGCTGCAACATCTCGGCAGGAATTTCGCCGTTATTCTCAGCCAACATCTGGCGAATCCGGTCCTGCATGGGTGCGGGCAAGGATTCGATGTCCACCGGCATCTCGGTGCGCAAGGCCGGGCTCACCTCAGGCTGCATCGGGGGTTCGCTGGCGGACGGCAGGCTCTGCTGCTGACCAGCAAGCTGGGCGGCTTCGGCTCTGGCCAGGCGCTCTTCGATTTCCAGTTCCGCAATGATTTCCGTGACAATATTTGCGCCCAGAAACTTCTCAAAATCCAGCCGCGCAAAACGCATGTTCTGCCGCGCCTCATTCAGCTCGGTCATATTCTGGTTGAGCTGAATCTCGTACTCCGCCTTCTGTTCAATAAAGCTCGCCTCCGCTGTTTCGACGGCGATTTCCTGATTCAGCTTCTCATCGATCAAGGCCGAGGTATCCAGCTCCACCAGGATCTTGCCGCTGTCCACATCGGCATCGGATACCCGGTAGCCTTCTTCGACAATACTGAGAATCTTGACCCCTTCCCGGCCCTTGACCATGGAGCGGATTTCCTGGGACTGCAGCGCCTCGAGGGCACCGCCCTCAAGCACGGTGATATCCAGGTCGCCGCGTCGAGCGGTGAACGTCACGGCGCTGTTGTTGACGCCATCCTCACCGCTGGCAACCACCAACAGGGTCACCAGCAGCACGCCGGCGCCGCCGCCAATCCCCACACGCGTGCGCCGCGGGGCAGACTGAAAGCGTGCCACAAGCGCATTGCCGCGCATCCGGATTGGTTCCGGCACAAACGCGGCCAGTTTGCCGAGCACACTGTGCATCCTGTCACTATTGCGGCTCATCGACGCCTTCCTCCCACTGACCGGAATCGTCGACGTAAAGCAGGCCTACGTCGCGCCAGAATTCCAGCTTGGCTATATTGTGATCGACTATTGAACTGACCAGTTCAGTTTGCGCTTGTGTCAGGTCGTTCTGGGAATCCACGGTATCCTGAATATCTCCCAACCCAAGCTCGGCCCGCAGTTGAGCTTCTTCCACCCGGCGCTCGTTGATCTGGACGCTGGCCAGGCTAATTTCATAGCTCTCGCGAAACTGGTTCATCCGCCGCCAGGCGTCAATCACATCCAGGATAATTGTGTCCTGGGCCAGCAAATAGTTGCGCGTCGCGACTTCGTAGTTGATCAGCGCACGTCGATAGTCATTGCGCTGCGCCTTGGTATCCAGCGGCAGTTCCAGGTTCAGGCCGGCGGTGTATATTGCGTTTTCAAAATCCAGCTCACCCAGGGTATTGCTGGGTGAATCCGGTACGTCCGCCACGAAACTGAAATCCAGGGCTGGCAATAGAGCATTGGCGGCCACATCGATCTTGCGCGCGGCGTCCTGCACCTGGTCCAGTTCGGTGTACAGATCCAGGCGGGTGCGCACGGCCATTTCCACAGCCTGGTCCAGATCAACCTCGGGCCGATCCATCCCGGTTTCTGATATGAGTACCATTTCATTGTCATCCAGCACGATGTTCAGATTGGCATCCAGGCCCAACAGCAACTTGAAATTGTCCAGGGCACGCTTGTAACGGGCAATCGACGCGGTCCAGCGCAGATCGGCCTGCAACGCAGATTGCTCGAGACGACCGACCTGCAGCAAGGTACGCAAGCCTTCCTGCTGAAAGGCCTGTTCCCGCTCCAGGGACAGGTTGTTGGCATTAAGACCAGCAAAATTGTTGACCGCGGTCTCCCGGTTCAACAGCACCGAGTAATACTGCGAGGCAACCCGCACCGCCAGTTCCTTGCGGAACCGGGTGAAGTCACGCAGCTGATAGAGCAAATCCCGCTCCGCCTGCAGCAAGGTCTCGGTTTCCACGGCACGCCCGAAATCCCGCAGCAAGGGCTGGGTAAACGAACCAATCAGCGCGCTGCTGGCGATTTCGCTGCTGTTGCCGGTTAGAAACCGCGTCAGGTTGTTGGTCAGGTTCAGCGCCACCGCGCCGCCACTTTTCAGCAATATCCGCCCACCGAGGCTGGTGCCGGAGGTCACGGTCTCGGTCATACTCACCTGGCGCATCCCGGTGAGGGTCTGCATGTCCGAAACGAACTGGTCCTCTGCCTGCCACTGAATCTCACTGCCGCCCACGGCGGAAAAAATCGGCGCATAGCGGTAACGATCCAGGGTCAGTGCCAGGGCTTCAAGATAAAGCCGCTCCTTTTGGGTCTGGTATTCACGGCTGTGCTTGAAAGCCAGGTCAAGAGCCGCCTCGAGGCTGATAATATGGGCCCCGACTTCACTGTCGGCGACGGCATCCAGAAAGGCAAACGAATCGTTGTTTACCGGGAAGGCACTGAGATCAACCTCCGGCATCTGGTCAATAATCACCTGACCGGTTGTGCCCGGAACGTCGGCAGCCTTGTCGGCAATGACGCCATAGGATTCCCGATCCGCGCTATCCTTGTAGTCGGCACTGGTGCAGGCAACGAGCATCGCCAGGGACAGGAATGTAGGGTAGACACGATACTTCACACGGGGTCTCTTGGTTGAGTCTCTTGTTATAGTTGCGCTGCTTCGGGTCAGCATGCGTCGCCCAAAGGCGCGCCCGAGATACTGATGAATGCCAGATTATACGCGCCTGACCGGCAAATCATGCGCCAATTAGCGATCAAGCGATACCTGCGCACGGGGGATATCATTATGATTTTGCGCTTTTTTTACTTACCATAGCAGCCATTGTTGCAATCCATTGCCAACGCCGGTCGCGACGCCCGCGCCAGCCGGACCTTTCGTAAGGTTTTCAGTCCCTTTGCGGTCTCTACTGTTAATCCGGCAACTATCCGGCACGTTCGCACGCCGCTCGCCCAGCAGGAGTTTTATGATGACAAGCAGTACTTCCCTGACTATCCGCTTCAGCACCTGGCTGAAATTCGCCGCTACCGCCCTGTTGCTCCCGGCCCTGCTGGCCTGTAGCGAACAGCCCTCCGGCTCCAGCGAGCCACAGACTGCAGCGAGTAGCGAGGCCGCGGCAGCACCGGGATACCGGCGGATCAACACCCCCAATGCGGACGACCCGCTGGATGCCCATATCTATGAACTGGACAACGGGTTGCGAGTCTATTTGACGGAAAACCACGAGGAACCCCGCTTTTATGCGGAGATCGCGATACGCGCCGGCAGCAAACACGACCCCGCCGATGCCACCGGTCTGGCCCACTACCTGGAGCACCTGCTGTTCAAGGGCAACCGCAACCTGGGCACCCTGAACTATGAGGCAGAGCGCCCGCACCTGGAACGGATTGTTGCGCTCTATGAGCAGCATTTTGAGGAAACCGACCCGCAGCGCCGCGCCGAGATCTATGCCGAGATCAACCAGGAGGCGCAGCAGGCGGCCCAATACGCCATCCCCAACGAGATCGACAAGCTGTACAACAGCATGGGCGCGTCCGGCCTGAACGCCCACACCTGGCACGAGGAAACCGTATACAAGGTCAGCCTGCCTGCAAACCGCCTGGAGCAGTGGGCGCTGATCGAATCCGACCGCTTCATCAACCCCGTGTTTCGCCTGTTCCATACCGAACTGGAAACGGTCTATGAAGAAAAGAACCGCACCCTGGACAACCCCGGCCGGGTCATTGCCACCGCCGTCGATGAGCTGTTGTACAAGGTACACCCCTACGGCCAGCAACCCACCATCGGAACGGTTGAAGATCTGAAGAATCCGTCACTGGTATATATCCGGGATTATTTCGATACCTATTATGTTCCCAACAACATGGGCATTTTCCTCAGCGGTGATTTTGATATCGAGGACACCATCGAGCTGATTGCCGAACACTTCAATGAGTGGGAGCGAGGTCCGGTGCCGGAAGTGGGTCCCTGGAACGAACCGGCATTGAGTGGCGCCGAGCGGGAAACCGTTCAGTATCCCGGCCAGGAGCAGGTCAGCCTGGCATTTCGCACCGCACCCAACGGCAGTCCCGACAAGGAAGCACTGATCCTGGTGGACATGATTCTCGACAATCGCACCGCCGGGCTCATCAACCTGAACCTGAATCAGCAGCAGCGGGTGGCAGAAGCCGGCTCGTCGCCACTGTTTCTCAATGACTACGGCACCCAGAATCTCTACGGCGTACCGCGTCAGGACCAGACCCTGGCCGAAGTGGAGCAGCTGCTCCTGGAACAGCTGGAGCTGATCAAGGCCGGTGAGTTTGAAGACTGGATCATCCCGGCCATCATCAACGATTTTGAAAAGAACGAGAAAGCCAGCCTGGAATTCAACACCGCCCGGGTGGCCAGCATGCGCCAGTCATTTATCGAAGGCGCCGAGTGGGACCACTACGTTGGTGAAATCACTCGCTTTGAGCAGATCACCAAGCAAGACGTGGTGGCCGTGGCCAACAAGTACTTCGGCGATGACTATGTGGCGGTCTATCGTGAAAATGCGCAGAACAGCATTCCGCTGGTGGAAAAACCGCAGATCGATCCGGTCACCATTGACCCGTCGCGGCAGTCAGACTTTGCTGCCCGGGTGCTGGCCATGGACTATCAGCCCATCGAGCCGGACTATGTGGTCGCCGATGAGGACTATCGGGTGGTGGAGTTCGCCGAGGGCGTACAGCTTTATTATGCGCCCAACCCCCTCAATGACCTGTTCAGCTTTTCCATTGGCGTGGATGTTGGCACCGAGGTAAATGATTACCTGGGCATGGCCAGCGGCCTGCTGGATGTCGCCGGCACCGATAGCCTGAGCAACGAGGAACTGCAAAAAGAATGGTATCGCATGGGCAGCGAATTCCGCTTTGGCGCAGGCGAGAACAGTTCGGCCATGT
Organism: uncultured Pseudohongiella sp.; assembly: GCA_965212375.1. Classification (GTDB taxonomy): domain Bacteria; phylum Pseudomonadota; class Gammaproteobacteria; order Pseudomonadales; family Pseudohongiellaceae; genus UBA9145. The sequence goes on from OZ243108.1 coordinate 2,597,371, forward strand.
CCCTGAGCGGCCTTGATGACCAATTCGAGGAATCCCTGGATTTGATGATGGCCCTGCTCACCAGCCCCAGCGCTGAAGCCAGCACCCTCGAGCAGCTCAAGGCGATCACCCTGAAATCCCGCGAGGATCAGAAGGTCTCGCCCACAGCCATCGCCCGCGCGCTGTTTTTGTACAATCGCTATGGCGAAGAATCACCGATGCTGGAGGCTCTCTCCAGCGATGAAATCATGGCCGCACAGCTCAATGACTTGCTGGCCTTGCCGGGGCAACTACTCGACTACGAGCACACCCTGGCCTACACCGGCTCCCTGCCGTTGGAACAGGTGGTCAGCATTCTGCGCGAACATTACCCGGTGGCGGACGAGCTCGCCCAGACGCCGCCGTACCGCTATCGCCGGGTGCGGGAAACCCTGGAAAACGAAGTGAAAGTGGTTGACCAGCAAACCGCCCAGGCCCAGGTGCGCATCGAATTTGGTGACGGCGTGTACAACGAAGCCGATAGCGTGGATGCGCAGCTTTACACCAGCTACTTCGGCAGCGGCATGTCCAGCGTGGTGTTTCAGGAACTGCGTGAAGCGCGGGCGCTGGCCTATTCAGCCTCCGCAGCCTACTCTCAGGGTAGTCGCGAAAATGCGCAAAACCTGGTGCTGGGCGTGATCGGTACGCAGACCGACAAGACAGTGGATGCCCTGTCCGCTTTCGTGGACCTGATCGACAACATGCCGGCCTCCAGTGAGCGCTTCGATGAAACCGTGAACTCACTGGTGAATCGCTATCGGACTTCCAAACTGAGTTTCCGGGAAGTGATAGGCGCGGTACGGCGCTGGGAAGAACTTGGCCTGCAGGGTGATCCGCGACGCGAGCGTTTTGCGCAGCTGCAAACCGCCAGTCTTGATGACCTGGTCCAGTTTCAGACCGAGCACGTGCAGGGCAAGCCGAAGCTGATTTCGGTGCTTGGCGACCTGTCCATCATCGACGTGGAAGACCTGGCACAATTTGGCGAAGTGGAGCAACTCAGTACCGACGCGCTGTTCGTGGACTGATTGCACCCCAATCAACAAACACCATCGAGCACCGCCCATCGGGACAGACATCAGGCCCTGCGATGAACGCCAGTGATGACGCCAGTATTCTCGCTGTTTCTGGCCTGACCAAACGCTATGGTCAGCACACCGTGGTTGACGGCCTGAATCTGCAGGTGGAACGCGGCGCCATACACGGCCTGGTGGGGCTTAACGGTTCCGGCAAAACCACCACCCTGGAATGTATTCTCGGGCTCCAGCGTTTCGACGGCGGCGAGATTAACGTGTTGGGACTGGCGCCTGATCAGCTCTACCGCGGTGCCGGCCGCGTGGTGGGCATATTTGATACGCCCAGTCTCAACCCGAACCTGACGGTGCGTCAGTGTCTGACCCAGGCCGAGCTGCTGTGCGCCAATCCCCAGCGCCGTGCGGCGGACGTAGAAGATCTGCTGGCGATCAGCCGGTTCCGCAACTTCCGCATCAAGCACCTGTCGCTGGGCAACAAACGCCGGGCCGCCATTGCCCATGCTCTGATAGGCAATCCCGAACTGATCATTCTTGACGAGCCGTTCAACGGGCTGGATGCCGGTGGCGTGGATGATGTGCTGGCCCTGATCCAGGACCTCAATCAACAGCACCATACGTCGTTTCTGCTGTCGTCACACCAGCTACCCTACCTGGAACAAATCTGCACCCACATCGCGGTGCTGCATCGCGGCAGCATTCCCACCAGCGCCGCAGTGCCCGAACTGCTGGCTGATTCCAGCACCCGCATCATGCTCCGCGCCAACAATGAGGAGTTGGCCCGACAGGTCCTGGCCACCATGCCCGACATCCAGATCGGTCAGCGTGACGCCAGTGGCTATTTGCACCTGAGCGGTGACAGTGTCGATTCGGCCGCCCTGAACAAGGAACTGGTCGCCCGGGACGTCGCCGTTGCCGAGCTATTGGTGGAGCGACCATCGCTGGACTCCCTGTTCCGCGAATTGACCCGGGAGCAAGCGCCATGAACGGTTTGTTAGCGGCGCTGCGCTCCGAGCTTCATGTCGGCCTGCACACCCTGGGCAGCAAACTGGTGATAGTCACCCCAGCGCTGCTGGTGGCACTGCAATATTTTCTCACCCGGTTGACCGCCGCCGGCACCGAAGCCAGAGATAATTTGTTAGGACAGAACAGCTTTGACCAGGCATTAACCAACAATGCCTGGGGTTATTTTGTTGACGGCCTGAGTACCGGACTCACCTTGCTGGGGCTGCTGCTGGTCGCCCTGTCCGCTTACAGCTTCAGTTTTGATCGCGATACCGGTGCCCTGCGTCACCTGCTGATTCGCCGGGTCAGCCGGCCTGCGCTGGTCGTGGCCAAACTGATCTATTTCCATCTCCTGGCGGTGCTTGCTATTGTTTTACTAACAGCGGTTTGCTACTTCCTGAGCGGCAGCCTCTGGGAGTTCGGGCCCGTGGTTGAAGACGGATTCGAACTGATTGGTGAGCAGGAGATTCGCGAAGAGATCGCTCTGGGGCTGCGCCTGGCCCTGCTGCCACTGCCAGCAGCCATTGCCCTTGGGGTGCTGGTTTCGGTGGTCGCCAATTCAGCCACCAGCGCTGTGACCGGCGCGCTGGGCATCACCCTGGCGATGGATATCTTCAAGGGCATGCTGGGCGGTGCTGCCAACTATCTGTATGCCCGCTTCCAGCCGTCGTTGCTGGACCAGTCCTACCTGCAGGATGTAGGCAGGCTGGTGCGCGGCTACTCGGATGTGCTGGTGGACGAGCGCCTGCTACAACTGAATACCTGGGTACCCTGGCCGGCACTGGCGCTGTTCGTCGCCCTGGCGCTGCTGATCGTGCGACTGAGAAAATTATGAAGCTGTTACGCGCAATAGTGATTGTCGCCAACTGCGGGCTGGCCGGTTGTGTCAGCTACGCCCCGGCGGTACTGGTGCCGGAAATTACCCTGTCACCGGAACAGGTGACCCTGCGCAATACCGGGTCCGCCGCAGACGCCAGGCTGGACTTCGGCCTTGATGTCAGCCGCAACGAGAGCGATTCCCTGTTCAATGTCGAAGTCCTGCCCGGCGTAGTAGTGCGCCAGGTAGTACCCGGCGGTCCCGCCGCGGCGGCTGGCATCCAGGTGGGCGACGTCATTTTGCGCGTTGACAACCTGGCGATCAATCAGCCCGATGCGCTGCTCGCCCTGCAACGCTCTGGCCAGGGCAATCAGTTCCGCTTCACCGTGCGCCGCGGCACCACAGCATTCGAGGCCACGGTCATTGCCCGGCAGGTGCTTGAAAATCCCGCGCCCATCGAGTTGTATCGTGTTGATCCGCTGGCCACCCGGGCTGGCTTCACTACCACGCTGGTGGACATTGCATCACGAGGATCCGTTGCCGCCGCGGAGGTCACCGAGTTGTTTCCGGAAAGCCCATTGCCGGGAGCTGGCATTAATGTGGGCGACCTGATACTCGCACTGGATGGCAGCTATCTGAATTCGGCGCAGGATCTGGTTACCCGACTTAATCGTGACCACGAGCTGGGCAGTGAGGTCAGCCTCACTGTGTATCGCGATCAATCCCTCGACCAGGTTGACGTGTCTCTGTGGAACCCGGGGCGTCGCATCAGCCGCATTTCGTTATGGCCGCTGGTGCGCTACGAGAGCGCGTTGAGTCCGGAAAGTCGCAGCTTCTCCCTGCTCGATTTGTGGCTGTTCTCGGTTTACAGTTTTCGCCAGGTGGGAGAAGAACGATCCCACAGCGTTCTCGGTCTTATCAATTTCAGCAGCGATGTCGGTGAACTGGTAGAGGAATGACACACAGCGCAGCCCTTAGCTCGATTAACAACTCCCCTCGCAGCGCAACACGCAGGGCCCAATGCTGGCTGATTGCCAGCCTGCTACTCAGTTGCTGCTTGCCCGCGGCTGCCCAGGAGAACTACACGGCCTTTGAACTGCGCCGCGCGGACAACTGGGCGCCCCTGCGCCTGGAAGACATGAATGGTGATGGTCGCCTGGATATTGTCTCGCCGGGCTATCGACCTGGATTGGGTCGCGAACTGCACATCTATCACCAGCAGCCAAACGGCAATTTCAGTCCGGATCCGCAGCAGGTGGAAATCAAAACCGAGATTATCGCCGTGGGTTTCGCTGACCTGCGCTCCGACCCCGGGCAGGAACTGGTACTGTTCGCCAATAGCGGTATTTTCAGCCTCAGCACTACCCGCGAAGGATACACCGATAACCTGAAACTGCTGACGCAGTGGGACTACCTGGCCACCATCCCCGATCTGGAAAGCGTCCGTTTTGTGAATCATCTGCTGGATATCAACAACGATGGCCAGATCGACATGCTGGTGCCCGGTGATGATGAGTATGGCGTGTTTCTCGGCAGCGGCGATGAACAGTTCCAGCGCCAGCAGGTGTTCTCGACAGTCAATGCCGACCTCACCCCGATTCAGCGGCGTAGCCGGCGTGGTGACCTTGAAGGCCAACTTGCCATCAATGCAGAAAGCGGGGTGCAGATTGCACTGCGCGTGGAAACCCCAACGCCTTTCCAGGGTTTTGTCGAGCAATGGCCGAACCAGGACGAGGCTGCTGCCCTGCTGGATGACGAGCAGTGGATGCCCACCGCGACAGTAGCGCAACTGAATGCCGACGGGCTGGCGGATATCACCTACATTAACGCCGGCGACAACGAGCTGGGACAAATGCACGTCCATTTCCAGGATGCGGACAGCGGCTTCAGCGCCGCCCCCGACTGGTCGCAGGCGTTTGACTCCAGCGGGGACTTGCAGCTGACCGACCTGGATGGCGATGGGCTGGACGATCTGTTGCGCATCAGCGACGACGGCAGCGACTGGACGGTACGCCTGTATCGCAACCAGGACGGACAGTTCCGCCTGGACGCACCGAATCAGGTGCTGCGCTTTTCCGGCTACGATCTGCGGGTGGACATCATCACCGCAGCAGACGGTACGCCAGCCTTCAATGCCAGCTACTACACGATCCCGGTGGTGGACGCGATCCGTAACGCCAGCATCAATCGCATTCAACTACTGTATCGCGGCAATTCACCGGATACCGATGAGCTGTTCAGTCGCCGCCCCGACTCGCGCCTGGAAGAAAGTTTTTCCGCGGCCAATGTCCGTGGATTAGCCGAGCAAATGTCGCTGCGCTACGATGTCGATGGCGATGGGCGTAACGACGCTCTTTATATCACCGAGAACGGGACTCTGGCCGCGCGACGCATCGATGAGAATCTGCAAATCGCCGCCGAACCATTCTGGGAGTACGTGTCGCCACGCAGTGTTTTCGAGTTTGAAGTCCTGGCGCTGAATGACGACGACCGCCCGGACCTGATGCTGCGCCACGGCACCACCACAACTTTTCTGGTGGCGCGACCATGAGGCGATGCAAAGGCTGCAATGCAGGACCGTGGCTGCTGGCCGGACTGCTGCTATGCTCCGCTGCAGCCTTTGCTGCACCGGACTATCGGCAGCAAAGTTTCGAGCTCCCGGCGGACACCGAGGCACTGGTAGTAGCCGATGTAAACGCCGATGGTTTTCGGGATCTCATTACCGTCATCGACAATCGCCTGCGGGTTTATTTCCACCACAGCGGCGGGGATGATCCGGGAAGTGATGACAGCGGCTTTAACTTCGAGTCGAGCTTTGTGGATATCCCACTTCAGTCGCCGGCTGTTGGCTGGGATATCAGTTCGGGCTATAGCACCGACGGCAGCGCGGTCATCATTACCCTGCTCAACGGACGCGAAGCCCGGGCCTGGCCAATAATCGCGCAGCAGCTTCAGGAGCCAGTTACCCTGGCCGCGAATCTGCCCGGATTCCTGATGCGCGGCGTCAATCGTCTGCGTTTTTCCCAGGACGTTAACGGCGATGGCCTGGAAGACCTGGTAGTACCCGGTGCCGGCGTGCTGCACATTCTGATTCGCAGCAGCAACGGCGACTATCAAGCACCGCTGAGTGTGCAGTCAGAAATGCAGCTGCGCACCAGCCTGAGTAACAATCGCTTTAACCGCTCCGCCGGTCAGGCAGTGCGCATTCCGCGCCTGGAACTACGTGATGTCAACAGTGACGGCAGTAACGACCTGATTTCGCGTACCGATGAGTCACTGAATGTTTTTCTTGCCAATAGCGGCAGCAACTATTTTCCGAGCGTGCCAAGCTATAGTCTGGACATCGCCGAGATCGAGGAGCGCCTTGGTGAATTCGATGTCGACAATCTGGATTTTTCCAACTTGACGGGCGTGCTGGCGCTAACCCACGAGGAGATCCTGGACGATGTCGACAATGACGGTATCGAGGACCTGCTCTTACGTGAAGGGGGTAAGGTGTCACTCTTTGGCGGCACTGCCTCCGGCATGGATCTTGAACAACCGCGACAGGTATTGCGTTCCGGCGGCAATGTCCTGAGCACCTTCCTCTACGATGAAAACGACGACGGACTGAAAGATCTGTGGTTATGGCGGGTTGAATCCATCTCGGTGGGCGACCTGTTTGTCTGGCTGGCCCTGTCGGGCAATATCGCTATTGAAGCGTTCGTCTATCCCAATGACGGTGAGCGCTTTGCGCGCCGACCTACCCGGCGGGTTACGGTTAACCTGCGCTTCCCCTCGGTTGTGCGTCTGGCTACCGCCTACCAGGACCTGAACAGCGCCGCGGATGGACTGAGGGCCGGGGATATCCCGCCGCACCGACCCGCCTCGCTTGACGGGGATGCAGAAATCCAGGATTTGCTGGTACTGATGGAAGATCGGGTGGATGTTTTCCTCGACAGCGTCAGGCCCGACGCCGACCAGGACAATTTCCTTGGCTCACTGGGCTACAGCCGTGACCGTGACGATTACGAAATCGATATTCGGGAGATTATCGACAATGTGGATGTCAGCGGCACGGCGCAGCTTACGGCGGTTCAGGATCGCGCGCCAGACCAGCAGATCAACCTCGACAGCAGCCTGTCCACCGGCGACATCATTGCCGCCCGGCTGAACAGCGATAGCGTCGATGACCTGTTTGTGTTTCAGGATTTTGACGGTAGTGCCATCCGGGGATTGCTGTTACTCTCGAAGTGAGTGCTGGTAATCATTCGCCCGTTACACTCTTCCCAATGAGATCGCTATGAAAAAAATTGTCTGGGTTACCTTTGGCATCGCGTTCGTCCTGGTCAATGTGATTGCCGAGGTGGGCTATCGAATGACCGGCATTGAGATCAACATGTTCCTGCGTATTGCCCTGATCGTGGGTGTCACCACCGGTATTTCAGTGCTGGGCGGAGCCGGTATGCTGATCAACAAACTGGACGAAGAAAAATCCCTGTCTGGTAATGCCCGGGATACTCTCGGTGCTGATCGCAACAAGTAGCTTGCCGTGATTATCCTGAGCAACCGTCAGGAACAACAGCCTGCTCCAGGCCCCTGATCCCGGACCTCGATCCGCGACTAATACACCCGGCCCCCAGCCTGGTGGTGATTGTTCTTTACCGACAAATATGCTTTCATCGAACAACTTTCGACGCCCGGGTTGCTGCGGTTTTTCCGCCCCAATTCAACCACTTGCAACCGGCCGCCCGAGGCTGACCTGGAACCATGCCCAAGCCGGGCCCAGGTTCCGGGCAGGAACAATTCGAGCGACAAGAAACCACTCCCGGACTCGTTTCCAGACGCTTCCGTCTGCCGGGCTAATAACAATCACAAGCACTGCCGGCGACACGCCCTGACTTGCAACCTATGTCCAGCTTTAGCGGATTCTCCATGCCCACCACCCTCACCATGCCCGCCATGCGCAGAATGCTTTCCATGCTGGCTATCCTGCTGCTGACCCTGCTGGTCAGCAGCTGCGGCGACCAGTTGAATCGGGCCCGACCCTACGTCCTGACCACAGCGACTACCGGTGGCACCTACTACCCGGTAGGCGTGGCCCTGGCTACCATAGCCCACGCCCAGCTCGCCGAATCCGAAGGGATTTCCCTGACCGCCATCAGCTCAGCTGGCTCGCTGGAAAACGTTAAACTGCTGCGCGATAACCAGGCCCAGTTTGCGCTGCTGCAGGGACCGTTCGGCGCCTGGTCCTGGGCCGGCGAAGGCCCGGTCAGCAATCCACAAACCCACATGCGCAGTGTTGCTGCGATGTGGCAAAACGTTGAGCACTTCGTGCTGCTGACCCGGCTGACCGAAACCGGGACCATGGACGATCTTGCCAATCTCGATGGCGAACGCTATGTGCTGGGTGCACGCAACTCCGGGGCGGAGCAGACTGGCCGCTTTATTCTCGATACCCTCGGTATCAACTACGAGGAAAAATTCAATCTTGCCTACATGGGCTACGGACCGACCACCAGCGCTATTCAGGATGGCAACATCGTCGGCATGAACATTCCCGCGGGTGCGCCGGTCAGCTCGATAACCCAGGCCTATGCGCTGTTGGGCGACCGCATGACCATCCTCAACTGGACCCAGGAATCCCTGGACCGCATTAATTCCCGCTACCCACTGTGGGACTGGTACGAATTTCCCCCGGATACCTATCCCAACCAGGATGAGCTGATTCGCACCGTGGCCTCACCCAATGTGCTGGTGACACGCGCTGATATTCCCGAGTCCGTGGTGTACAACATCACCAAGGTTATATGGGAAAACCTGGCTACTCTGCAGGAGATTCACGGCGCTACCCGTGACATGCGCCTGGAAATCGCGGTGGCGGGACTGGGCGCACCATTGCATGCCGGAGCCCTGCGATACTATCGCGAGGTCGGACTGGAAATTCCCGATCGCCTGATCATGGAAGAACCTTCAACTTTGGCTGCAGCATCGGCTGGTGAACCGGCCAGCGACACGGCGAGCACTCCCTAATGCGATCGATCTATTTGCGATGGGCAGCGTTCCTGTTTGCGCTGTTTCACATCTACTGCAACGTCTTCGCCAGCATCTCCGAGCTGTGGCTGTCGGCTATTCACTTCGGCGGCTTCTGTGCCCTCTGCGCGCTGATTGCCAATGAGTCCGACGATGTCTCCAAGCGCTCGCTAAAATACTGGGTCAATGTCGGCCTGGCGCTGATTGCCGTACTCACCTCCACCTACCTGATTCTGTTCGAGAACGCGCTCTACGCGCGGGAAACCGAATACATCTTCAGCGACTACCTGTTCTCCCTGGTCGCGATTGGCCTGGCTATTGAATTCACCCGGCGCACCACCGGTTGGTTCATGCCCATACTGATCCTGGTGAGTCTGTCCTATATCCTGTTTCTGGGGCGCTATATTCCAGGCGTGTTTTCATTCCCCGGCCTGAGTCTGGAGACAGTGCTGTACCGGTCTTTCTTCACCAGCGAAGGCATGTTCGGCCTGACTGCGAATATCAGCGCCACCTTCGTGTTCATGTTCATTATCTTCGGATCATTCCTGCTGCGCTCCGGTGCCGGCGATTTTATTGTTCGCCTGGCTCATTGCCTGGCCGGCCGCTTCACTGGCGGCGCCGGACTGGTGGCGGTGATCGGCTCTGGCCTGATGGGTTCGGTGTCGGGTTCGGCAGTAGCCAATACCGTGTCCACCGGTGTCATTACCATTCCGATGATGAAAAAGTCAGGCTTTGAAGGTCAGTTTTCAGCAGGCGTGGTGGCGGCGGCATCAACCGGCGGCGCACTGATGCCACCGGTAATGGGGGCAGGTGCCTTTGTACTGGCCAGCTACACGCAGATCTCCTATTTGACAATTATTGCGGCCTCGACGCTGCCAGCGATACTTTATTTCCTTACCGTGTCCTATTTCGTGCGCATTGAAGCCAAGCGCCTGGGACTGCGGCCCACCGCCATCGGCGAGACTGAAAAAGTAAGTACCGTACTCAAGGAAGGCTGGCACTTTATTATTCCCATGACCGTGCTGGTAGGTTTTCTGGTGGTGGGGCGAACGCCGACCACGTCTGCGGCCTTCGCCATCCTCAGCGTGATTGTGGCCTCCTGGCTGTCCAAAAACCCGATGCGGCTGCCGGACATCTTCGACGCCGTGGTGGAAGGCGTGCAAACCATGGTATCCACCGCCCTGCTCCTGGTTGCCGTCGGCATCATCATCAATGTGGTCACCACTACTGGCGTCGGTAATGCCTTCTCCCTGATGATCGTCGAGTGGGCCGACGGCAGCTTGCTGATCACGCTGATTCTGGTGGCGCTGGCGTCCCTGGTTCTCGGTATGGGCTTGCCGGTGACCGCGTCCTATATCGTATTGGCGACGCTGTCCGCGCCGCTGATCTTCGACCTGGTCAGTCAGGCCGCGCTGCTGCAGTCAATTCAGCTGGCCATTTCCGAGGGCAGCCTGCCGCAGAACGTGGCGGCGACCCTGAGTTTGTTTGAGGGCGGAACGGCCGCGGCGCTGGAGCAGATGCCGCTGGCCATGAAACAGCTTATCCGCCAGGAAATGCTCGACCCGCAGCTGCTGACCGGCATGCTGCTCAGCGCCCACCTGGTGATTTTCTGGCTGTCCCAGGACAGCAACGTCACGCCACCGGTGTGCCTGGCCTCATTTGCTGCGGCCGGCATCGCCGGAACCCGGGCCATGGCTACCGGACTGACCAGCTGGAAAGTCGCCAAAGGCCTGTATCTCATCCCGGTGCTGTTTGCCTATTCGCCGTTAATCTCCGGAACCTGGCCGGAGCGTCTGGAAGTGTTCCTCTGGGCGAGCATGGGTTTGTATGCGCTTTCCGGGCTGTTACAGTGGCATCTTGAGACACGGATCAATATCCCCATCGCTGCGGGACTGTTGCTCAGCGCCGGCCTGCTGATGTGGACGCCGTTTCCCCTTTATTTCCACCTGATCGGTGTCGGCATCCTGGCAACCATCATTGTTGTACAGAAACGCATGGCGGCCAGTAATTCACCGGAAGCTGTTACCTCCTGAACACCAGTTTCAGGTACCGTTACACACATCAGGCGAGTGGTTACCAACGTACTGTAAGGTGCGGGCCACGGCATTTCGCGGACTATTCATGCTGACATCCATCGGTTTAATTTTGATCGGTTTCCTGCTCCTTGGGGCAGGGGCGGAGTTGCTCGTTGGCGGCGCCAGCCGCCTGGCACTGCGTCTTGGCGTCACACCGCTGGCGGTGGGGCTGACCATTGTTGCCTTCGGCACCAGCGCCCCGGAACTGGCAGTCAGCGTCGAATCCACGCTCAACAACCTCAGTGCCCTGGCGCTGGGCAATGTGATCGGTTCCAACATCGCCAACATCGGACTGATTCTGGGCATCACGGCAATGATCCAGCCGATTCATGTCGAGCGCAGTCTGGTGCGCCAGCAGATACCCATCGTCATCGCCTGCTCGGTGTTACTTGGACTGCTGTTGCTGGATGGCGAGGTCAACCGAATGGACGGTTTTCTGCTGATCATTGGGCTGTGTGCCTATCTGTATTTGAGCTACAGGCAAAGCCGCGGCGAATTCAACGATGGCGAGACACTCGATCTCCCGCCGGCGATTACTCCGCAACAGCCCGGTAGCACCCTCGTCAATGTGGCGTTCGTTGTGATTGGTCTGGGATTGTTGGTTTTCGGCAGTCAGCTGTTCGTGAATAACGCAGTCGTACTGGCGCGGTTCCTGGGAATCAGCGAGGCGATTATCGGTCTGACCCTGGTGGCGGTCGGCACCAGCATTCCCGAACTGGCCACCTCGATACTCGCTGCTTTTCGGCGCCAGTCCGATATCGCCATTGGCAACGTGGTGGGCTCCAACACGTTCAATATCCTTTGCGTACTCGGCGTCACCGCCGTGGTCGGCAGCATTTCCGGGGAACAGTTTTCACTGGTGGACTTCGGCACCATGCTGGTTTTCGCCCTGGTGTTGCTACCCATTGCCCGCACCGGTTTCACCCTGAGTCGCGCTGAAGGAGCGCTGCTCCTGGCTGGCTATCTCGGCTACGTGGCGGTCATCGCCCGGACCGCATAGGCACTAAACAGGCGCTACCGTTATCCGGCCAGACCAGTTCCTGGCAACCTAAACCGGGTCCTTGATTCGCAAGTCTTCCACCGCCTGGTTGTGGCTCAGATAGTTATTGCCAGTCAGGGTTTTAAAAAATCCGGTGCTGCCCAGCCGGTCCATGATTGGCCCTTTCACCTCAGACAAATGCAGTTTGATGCCCAACTCACTGAGAGTGTTGTTGATATTTTCCAGTGATTCCAGGGCGCTGAGATCTATCTCGTTAACGGCAGTGCACATCAGGATAACGTGCTCGAGGTTCGGCTTCTTTGCCGCCAACTTGTAGACCAACTCTTCCAGATACTGACTATTGGCAAAATAGAGACTTTCATCCACCCGGATCGACAGCAGACTTTCGAAAGTTTCCACCTTGTGCCGCGCCACATTGCGAAAGTGTTCGGTGCCCACAACTCGCCCCACCACCGCAACATGAGGCTGCGATGTCTTGTAGAGATGAATCAGGATCGAACCCAGCACGCCGGCAGCAATGCCGATCTCAACTCCCACCACCAGGGTCAACACCAGGGTAAGACAGACTGCGATAAAGTCCGATTTTGAATAGCGCCAGGACTTCCACAACATGGAAAAATCAATCAGCGGATAAATCGCCACCAGGATGATTGCCGCAAGACAGACACGTGGCAACCAGAACAGGGCCGGTGTAAAAACCAGCGCCACCACTGCAATCATCAAGGCGGTAAAAACTCCGGCGGCCGGGGTCGCCGCGCCGGCTTCAAAATTTACAATAGAGCGGGAAAAACCACCGGTAACAGGAAAACCGCCACCCACGGCAGTGGCTATATTGGCCGCCCCAAGGCCTACCAGCTCCTGGTCGAGATTCAGGCGCTCCCGGCGGCGGGCAGCCATCATCTGCGCCACCGACACCGACTCCACAAAACCGATAATGGCAATCAGCAATGCCGAGCCCCAGAGGCTGCGCACCAGTTCGAAACTGAGACTGGGCCAGCCCAGCTTTGGCAGTCCCGACGGGACTTCGCCCAGCAGCTGCACCCCAAGCTGGTCGAAGCCGAAAACCCAGGACAGTCCCGCAGTCAGTAATGCTGCGATCACCGGGCCGGACCGTGACACCGTGGCGGCTAGACGCTTGTTGACACCACGCGCCACCAGCAGCGGTTTCATCCAGACTTTGAAAACAATGATAGTCAGCACGGCAGACGCCCCAACGGCCACGGTGAGATAATGAATCTCCGGTAGCGTCCTCATGAGCGAGAGCAGCAACTCGATTACATTCTCACCCTCGGCTTCCACGCCCAACACATAGCGCAACTGGCTAATGCCGATAATGATCGCCGAGGCGGTAATAAAGGCACTGATCACCGGGTGGGAGATAAAGTTCGCCATAAATCCCAGACGCGACAGACCCAGAGCCAGCAGGAAAGCGCCTGACAGTAGCGCCAGGGCCATGCCAGCCACCAGATAGTCCGCCGGATTGGTGATGTTAAGCTTGGCCAGCGCGGCCGCGGTCATGAGTGATAGAACGGCCACCGGCCCCACCGACAGGGTATTGCTGGTGCCAAACAGCGCATAGACAGTCAGTCCCAGCATCGCCGCATACAGACCGGTTTGCGGTGGCATTCCGGCGACCATGGCGTAGGCCAGCGCCTGGGGAATAATCATGATCGCGACAATCACCGCCGCGATACTGTCGTCCGTCAGACTTTCGCGATTGTAGCGCCGCGCCCAGACCAGGATCGGCAGATAGCGTTTCAGGGAGAAATCCTTGCTCACCTTGGTTTAGCCCCTTTCAATAGTTGCTGGCTGTGAATTGCTGGCTGCCAGGTGCCGGAATGAGATGAAAAGAGGCCCCTGAAACCACGCAAGGATAACGCTCAGGTCATGCTGCAGGTTTCAACCGTCCGTTTCCTCGGGCAGGCGCAGACGAATACTGTAGCGGCTGGCCAGTTCAATGTTGCCGCGCAAGCGATAGCCTGCCACGGCCTCACGCATGACGCTGTACATCCAGCGCGCCTGCTCGTCGCTGGGCGCCGTAATCAGAAAGAATGCCTCGTGCTCCCTGGCCTGTCTGGCAATATTGGCAAGGCGATCCTTGACCGAGTCACTGCGCGCTGCAATCTGGCTGGCGTTGAGATCAAAGAACAGGTCACCGGATTCTTCTTCCTGACTCAGGCGCTGTGCAGCAGCGGCAATAGCAGGATGAGAGTCGTCGACAAAGCGCGCCCGGTCCAGTAACTCCGCTGCCTGATCAAACAAGCCCTGCCGGATCGCGTCATCGGCCAGCTCCACGTAACGCAGCACTATCGCTTCAAGCCCTTCAAGGGCCAGTGTATTGTTTGGCTCATAGGCGAGGACGCGCCTGAAGCGCGCGTGGGCACTGTCGTCTGCTGGCGTGAGCAAGCGATCATCATCCAGCGCCTGTAGCCCTTCATAAAGCAGATCGGCGATCAGGCGGCGCCGTTCTGGCTCCGGATTACCCCGAATCACCCTGGCCTCCGACAGGACCCGAACCCCGTTCGTGGCGGCAGCGGGGCTGCCGGTCTCCGACACGGGATCGCCACCGTTGCTACTGCAGCCAAGCAGGACGGTGCTAACCAGCAGAGAGGGCACAAGCGTGCGGATCATGATCATGGTTGTCGGGTGTTCGCGTCAGTAAGGTTTTGGATCAGAGGGTACCCAGTCAGGTGTAAATCAGTTGTAAGTCAGGTACTAGTTGAGTATCCCCAGGAACGGCAAAAAGCGCAGCCGATCTCCCTGATTCACTGCAGTGTGCGCAGGAATTATGGCAAGACCGTCGGCCGCACTCAAGGAGGCGGAGACGCCGGAGCTTTGATTGTCGTAAGGGATCACTTCCGGTGCCAGGCCATCAGTCTGGCGGTAGGTAACCCGCAGGTACTCCTGGCGATCTCCCGATCTGGACTGGCTGAATCCGGCCTGGACTACACTTGACGGCGGCGCAAGCTGATTGCAGCCCTGCATCGCCAGTAGCGCCGGGCGCACCAGCAGCAGGCAGGTGACAAAAGCGGAAACCGGGTTGCCGGGCAAACCAAAGAACTGTCGCTCGGCCAGTTTGCCGCTGGCAAAGGGCTTGCCGGGTTTGATAGCGAGCTTCCACAGATCAAGATGGCCGGTGGCTTCCACCGCACTTTTCACATGGTCTTCTTCGCCAACGGAAACGCCGCCGGTGCTGACAACACAATCGCAGTCCGCCGCGGCCTCAAGCAGCAGCGCCCGGGTCGCCTCCCGGGAATCCCTGACGATCCCGTAATCTTTTACCTGTGCACCAAACCCCTCCAGCAGGGCGCTCAGCGCGAATGCATTTGCGTTGTAAATCTGGCCGGGTTGCAATTTAGTGCCAGGTTGCACTAATTCATCACCTGTTGTCAGCAGGCCGACCCGTGGGGCACGGGCCGCACTAATCCTGTCTATCCCGGCCGCTGCCAGCAGACCGATATCCTGTGGCTGCAGACGATGTCCGGCAGCGAACAGGCGTGCGCCATTACAGATATCCTCACCGGCGGCGCGCAGGTTTTCTCCGGCAACCGCGCTGTGCAGGATACGCACGCGTTCATCACCGGGCTCGGTGTTCTCCTGCATGACCACGGCATCGGCACCAGCCGGCAGTGGCGCGCCAGTGAAGATGCGCGCCGCGGTGCCTTCGGCCAGAGGCGTGCCCGCCTGTCCGGCGGCAATCCGCTGGCTGACTGGCAACTCGATGGGCACTGCCCGGATATCTGCAGCACGCACCGCATAACCATCCATGGCGCTGTTGTCATGAGGCGGCACATTCAGCCCGGAATGCACATCGGCGGCCAGCACCCGCCCGCGCGCGGCCAGTAGCGGCAGCTCTTCTGTTTCCCGGAGACAGGCAATACCGCCCAGCACCTTCGCTAACGCGTCATCAATCGGGGTCAGGGGGAGACGTACAGCGGAGTTGTTGCCACTCATGGCTCAGGCAGCATCCGACGCCGTCTCGCTACTGCGGGGACGACTGGTAGCAGTGCTCCGGGACTTCCCGCCATAAAGCAGCTTGATGACTTCCTGAAGGTGGCCATGCCAGGTCCTTTGCTTGATTCCAAAGGTGTCAAATATCTTTTTACTCGACAACGTGGAGTTCACGATTTCCGGGGTGCGGGAATCACGCTCAACCAGTTTGATACTGTCAAGCAACTGATAAATATCTTCATCGTGGCTGGCGGCATATTTCAGGCACTGCTGCACGAACTCTGATTCGCGTTTGGTTTCCAGGCCACTGTAGTGATAGGTACCCCAGACATTGGCACCACAGTCTACCTGCTGAGACACGGCCAGAATGGCCGACGCCAGGTCGCCGGTGTGGGTTGGGCTGAACCGCCGCCGGGTAACCTGCACCTGACCATCATTTTTTTTCGCGGCGCGAATCCAGGACTTGATAAGGCCCCGCTTCCAGCGACCAAACAGCCAACCGGAGCGAATGATAATATGGGAATTGTGTTCCGCCACCGCCCGCTCTCCCTCCAGAGTAGCCAGGCCGTACACCCCCAGCGGATTGGTTTCGTCGTTCTCGTTGTAGCTCAGCTTCTTTTCACCGTCGAATACATAGGCATTGGACAGATGCAACATCGGCACATTGAGATGATTGGCAATCTCGGCCAGAGTCGCCGGCAGCAGGGTATTCACCTCGCGGCAGCGGTATTCCACGGTCTCCGCCCGGCGCAGCGCGCTGTGATTCCCGGAAATAAAATCCGCCAGATTCACCAGCTGGGTGGGACCATAGTCAGTGACCATCTTGGCAATCCCCACCGCGTTCTCCGGAAACAGCTGGGTTCGACTGGGCGCAAAATACGGAATCCTGCGCTTGCGCAGAATTTCAATAAAATGCTTGCCCGTGGGACTGTTAGCGCCCACCACGAAGAGTTTCAAAGCCATACCAACCGGGAATTAACCAAACCAGAACGCGACCCCTAAACTTCAGGCAAAGCCCCACTGAAGTCAAGAACCCAACCCAATCATTTAAATACAATTCAGCTAATTACGGACCAGATAGCCAGCCACTGAAGACCAGACGACAGTGGCGGGAACACGGAAAGGGCAATGTAGCCAGAGGTCGGCACCCAAGGAGCGCCACGAGTACCGTGCTGGCGAGGCGCCGCTGGAACAACAAGCGGAGTGTGTACGCCAGGGCATGAGCATTTAAGAATTTGGTGCTTTGTAGATTTCCGTGGAATACCAATGAGCAGACCCATTGTATGGTGTGCCTCTGCATTGAAATCAGTGGCCTCGAATCATTGAAATCAGCGGCTTCGAACGCGACTGCGGGGCGGCAGGGTTCCCGCCCCGCCGGCTCGGCGCCCATCCTGGGTCCCTTCACTCCGGAAAAAGCCCTGAAAAGCGGTCTTTTTCCTGCGCTCAGCGCCGGCCTTAACTGGCGGGTCGGAAACCCTGCCGCCCCACATCCGCTCGCGCAGTGATTGCCGGGACAGCGAAGTTATTTGCGTCGCCCCCTTCGCATCTCTCTTCGCAAGTACTTTCGCACGTACCTTCGCAGCTCCCTGCAAACTTTGGATCGAAGAGACATCATGCCTGCAGACAACGTAACACCCACCAGCACTCGGAGTGTCGGGCTCAGCCTACAATTGAATAAAACAACAATGCCCTGAATAGACAGGGCATTGCGCACAGATAAATTACAAAAATTGTCTTAGGTAAACGTCAAAAAGGAATATCGTCGTCGAAGTTGTCGAACCCACCGGATTGGGGGCCGGATTGGCCACCCCCACCCGACTGTCCGCCACCACCTTGCGGCTTCGATTGCGGCGGTGGCGACGACTGCCCCTGACCAAAATCACTGTCACCACCACCCCCGCCACGGGAGTCCAGCATCTGCATCTCGTTGGCGACTATCTCGGTGGTGTAGCGTTTCACGCCATCCTGTTCCCAGGAGCGGGTCTGGAGGCGACCCTCGATGTAGAGCTTGCTGCCCTTTTTCACGTACTGTTCAACGATTTCCGCCAGGCGGTTAAAGAACACCACGCGATGCCACTCGGTGCGCTCCTGCTGTTCACCGGTATTCTTGTCCTTCCATTGATCGCTGGTGGCAATGGATACATTGGCCACGGCATTGCCGTTGGGCATGTACCGAACCTCTGGATCGTTACCCACATTACCTACCAGAATCGCCTTGTTGACTCCTCGACTCGCCACGCTGTTCTCCCCGATTGGATCCAATGTTATTCAATCCCGAAGTCTATACCATGCCCGCGGCGATGGCGAAATCTGCGGCGAATTGACCAGAGGTTTCCCGGGAGGCTCGCGGAGACGTCCTGAAAATAAATCCACGTCAACTTTACTCACGTAACCAAAGTTTCCGATAATGACCGGTTTCCCCTTTTCCTTTCTCCCTTCCACCCTGGGCCATGCATGGACAAGATAGTAGTACGGGGTGCACGCACCCATAACCTGAAAAACATCAATCTGGAGATTCCGCGCGACAAGCTGGTGGTGATCACCGGACTGTCCGGCTCAGGCAAGTCATCCCTGGCGTTCGATACGCTGTATGCGGAAGGCCAGCGGCGCTACGTGGAATCCCTGTCCACCTACGCGCGACAGTTCCTGTCGATGATGGAAAAGCCCGACATCGACCATATCGAGGGGCTGTCGCCAGCCATCTCCATCGAGCAGAAGTCCACCTCCCATAACCCCCGCTCCACGGTGGGCACGATCACCGAGATCTACGACTACCTGCGCCTGCTGTTCGCCCGGGTGGGCGACCCCTTTTGCCCGGATCACAACATCAAGCTGGAAGCCCAGACCGTCAGCCAGATGGTGGACCAGGTAATGGCCCTGCCAGAGGGCTCCCGGGTGATGGTGCTGGCGCCGATTATCCGCGACCGCAAGGGCGAGCACGTGCACGTGTTCAACGAGCTGCGCACCAGCGGCTTTATCCGCGCCCGGGTCGACGGCCTGGTATGCGAGATCGAATATCCCCCCAACCTGGAAAAGAACAAAAAGCACAGCATTGACGTGGTGATAGATCGCCTGAAGATCAAACCCGGCCTGGAGCAGCGTCTGGCGGAAAGCTTTGAGACCGCTATCCAGCTGGCCGACGGCCTGGCGGTGGTAAGCAACATGGATGAGGACGGCACCGCAACCGACCTGGTGTTCTCATCGCTGTTCGCCTGTCCGCAATGCGGCCACAGTATTTCCGAGCTGGAACCACGACTGTTCTCCTTTAACAACCCGGCTGGCGCCTGCAGCACCTGTGACGGCCTGGGTTTGAAGCAGTACTTCGACCAGTCGCGGGTCATTACCGATGACAGCCTGGCCCTGTCGGAAGGCGCCATTCGCGGCTGGGACCGGCGCAATATTTACTACTTTGCAATGCTGTCGTCCCTGGCGGACCACTATGGATTCGGCATTGATACCCCGTTCAAGAAGCTGACCAAGAAACAGCGCGAAATCATCCTCTACGGCAGTGGCGATGAGGTCATCGACTTCCAGTATGTGAATGACCGGGGCCATACCCGCACCCGCAGCTACCCCTTTGAAGGCATCCTGCCGAATATGGAACGCCGTTACCGGGAAACCGAATCCAGCATGGTACGCGAGGAGCTGGCCAAGTATCTCAGCTCCCAGCCCTGCCCCGACTGCGGCGGCACCCGCCTGCGCCGCGATGCCCGGCACGTGCTGATCAAGGGCAAGAATCTACCGGCCATCACCGAGATGACCGTGCATCATGCCTTTGAATATTTCACGACGTTAAAGCTTGCGGGCAAGCGCGCCCGGATTGCCGAGAAGGTGTTGAAGGAGCTGCAGGACCGCCTGAAGTTCCTGGTAGACGTGGGCCTGAACTACCTGACCCTGAGCCGCAGTGCCGACACCCTGTCCGGCGGCGAAGCCCAGCGCATCCGCCTGGCCAGCCAGATCGGCGCCGGCCTGGTGGGGGTCATGTATATTCTCGACGAGCCCTCCATCGGCCTGCACCAGCGCGACAACACCCGGCTGCTCAATACGCTGTTTCATTTGCGCGACCTGGGCAACACGGTACTGGTGGTGGAGCACGACGAGGAAGCAATCCGCAGTGCCGACCATGTGATCGACATCGGACCTGGCGCCGGTGTGCACGGCGGCCGGGTTGTGGCCGAGGGCACAGTGGCGAAGATTCAGCGTTCAAAGGAGTCGCTGACCGGGAAATACCTGTCGGGCAAGGAACGTATTGCCATTCCCAAGGAGCGCGTGCCATTCGACAAGAAAAAAGTACTGAAGCTCAAGGGCGCGCGCGGCAACAACCTGCGCAAGGTCAACCTGACCCTGCCCCTGGGACTGTTTACCTGTGTTACCGGCGTGTCTGGCTCCGGCAAGTCCACACTGATCAACAACACGCTCTATCCGATCACCGCCGCGAAACTGAACGGCGCCACCACACTCAATCCCGCGCCCTTTGATGAAATCCAGGGCCTTGATGAGCTGGACAAGGTGGTAGATATTGACCAGAGCCCCATCGGCCGCACGCCGCGCTCCAACCCGGCCACCTACACCGGCATCTTCACCCCGGTTCGGGAGTTGTTTGCCGGCACCCAGGAAGCCCGCTCGCGGGGCTACAAGCCGGGTCGCTTCAGCTTTAACGTCAAGGGCGGCCGCTGCGAGGCTTGCCAGGGTGACGGCGTGGTGAAAGTAGAGATGCACTTCCTGCCTGATGTCTATGTGGCCTGTGATGTTTGCCGCGGCAAGCGCTATAACCGCGAAACATTGGAGGTCCAGTACAAGGGCAAGAACATCTCCGAAGTGCTGGGCATGACCATCGAGGACGCCCGGGAATTTTTCGACCCGGTGCCGGTCATCGCCCGCAAGCTGCAGACCCTGATGGACGTCGGCCTGTCCTATGTGCAACTGGGTCAGGCAGCCACCACCCTGTCCGGCGGCGAGGCGCAGCGGGTCAAGCTAAGCCGTGAGCTGTCCAAACGCGATACCGGCAAGACGCTGTATATTCTGGACGAGCCCACCACGGGACTGCACTTTCAGGATATCCGTCAACTGCTTACCGTGCTGCATCACCTCCGCGACCAGGGCAATACCATTGTGGTCATTGAGCATAACCTGGACGTCATCAAAACCGCCGACTGGCTGGTTGACCTGGGCCCCGAGGGCGGCAGCGGTGGCGGCACCATCATCGCCGAAGGCACGCCAGAAGATGTGGCCGGCAACAAGAAGTCGCACACCGGGGCCTTTCTCAAGAAAATGTTCGCCGCCTGATCGCCAGGCCACGTGCTGCCTGGCATCCAGGCATCCGCCCGGTCGGCTGTCGAAAAACCGACAGCCCGGCTGCCGTCAGGTAGCCGGGCTTTTTCCAGCCTGCTCTACCCGCCTTGACCCGTTATCGGGCCCCGAAGCGCAGTGGCCTGCGCTAAGCTTTGCGCTACTCCTGCGATCAAGAACACAAGGAAATCACTACCGATGGATGCTGTCCGCAGCCTGCTTGTTGGCGCCCTGGCCCTGGGTGCATTCGCGCCTCCTGGCATACCCCTTGGTCACGCCGCCGAGACGGCACAAATTGACCTGAATGCTGGCTTTATGCCCGACCCGCACGCGCTTACGCTTGTCGCCGGGGGACGCGATACTGCCAACGATCTGGCCGACAACTGCGCGGGCTATATCGATGCTGACCAGCCCACAGCAAGCATTGCCTATCACGGCCTGGCCGAGTCCAGCCAGCTGGGAATGTTCACCGCCGCCGGCAGCGACACCACGCTGGTGGTGCAGGCTCCGGATGGCCGCGTGCATTGCAACGACGATTCCGACTACCTGGCCAGCGGCGCCGCAGGCCTGACCATTGCCCCGGCACTGGACGGCATTTACCAGGTCTGGGTGGGGACTGCATCGGCAGACGATGCCGGTACCGTCGCCACGCTGGCAATCACCGAATATGGCGCCCGAATGTGGCTGACCCTGAACCTGGAAGCCGGCTACGATGGGTTGCTGATGAACATGGTCAACAACGACATCGAGTTCGGTGACGACAGCGGGGAATGGGCCAACGACGGCGAGTGCGACGACCCGCGCTTTGTGGGCCCCGGCATGACCCTGATGCCACCCTTCGACCACGAGCGTCGCGATGCGTCCGATTGCCGGGTGCTGTTTGGACTGGGTGAGATCCGCTTGGGGCGCACCCGCCAGCAGTAAGCGGGCTAGTAAAGTTTGTATACCGGATACTCGGCCGTGCCCTGGCGCTGCAGTTCGGCTTCCAGAAAAGCGTCAAACAGATTCCAGTACGCCAGGCCGTCATCCGCCTCCGGCTCCAGCAAATAGAACACCAGGTTGGCCAGTCGCGTGTCCATACTCACCAGGAAATCGCCCCGGGAAAAGCTGCGGGTATCGCGCCGGAATTCGCCTTCGATGAGCGAGTTGCGATGGCCGTTTTGGATAAAGTCCTGCTTGCCAAGAGCGCTGACCGCGAATACCTCCACCGCAAACGTGGAGTCAGCTTCCAATACTTCCACGCTGATACCGTGCTGGCGCAGCTTGTCCGCCAGGCCGGTGAATGCGGCGCTGAACAAATAGGCCGACGGTCGCGTGGCGGTCCTGATCGGGCTGAAGGCATTGAAGTTGGCCACGTCTGCAATCACCACCAGCTCCGAACTGCGCACATAGTCGATGCTGTCATCCGCTGCGCGGTAGGGAATATAGCGGTAGCTCAATAAATCAATGGGCTCATCGCGGGCCACCATGGTGAACGCCACACCCTGCTCAGCGCCCGGCTCCATTGCCGCCACCCGTGCATCGGCGGCACGGTTGATACGGCGTATTTCGTCACCGTGCACATGGGTGTATTCGAGAATCTCTTCAATAAACGCATTGGCGGCGTGCACCCGTTTGTAGAAGCGGTCGTGGGAAAAGGTTTCGCTGAGGATTGCCATGCGATTGCGCAACGCCATGTTATTGGTCAGGTAGCGCGGCGCGTGGTGAAAGGTTCGCAGTTCGGTGGGCGGCCAGTCGCGGTAGTCGTAACCACCGTACCAGCCAAAGTCCAGATCAAATTTCTGTTTCACACTGGCGGTAATAGCCGGCAGCATCACTTCGGCAGTGTAATCGGAAGGGGCCGGGTCTCCCACGGTCTGGTAAGACGGTGCCCAGGTCAGGGAATAACCATGCCAGGTACCATTGGTGGTGTGCAGGTCCACCAGCAGATCCGGGTCCCAGCGGTTGATGACCTGTTCGTAAAGCGCCCGGGTTTCGTCGGCGTCAATGATCATGCCGTCCCGATTCAGGTCCAGGCCGTGGGCGGTGCGTACGCCGGTCATGACCGGGCTTAGCTCCTGGTTCGGCCGGGTGTTCTCGGCCATGGCATCATTGCCGTCGGCGTTGTAGACCGGGACAAACACCAGGATCTGGTTGTCCAGCAAATGCTGCTTGTCTCCCAGCAGGATATCCCGCATCAAAATCAGCGACGCCTCCTTGCCTTCCACCTCACCGCCGTGGATATTGCCCTGCACATAGATTACCGGCTTGCCACTGTCCCGGGCCTGCGCCGGTGACGTCACCGGCGGGTCGGCCAGCACCACGATGGGCACGTCGCGCCCCTCGCGGGTCAGCAGCAGGCGTTCGCGGTGCATCAGGGTCGTGGCCTCGTCCAGCGCATCCAGCACTGCCACCACTTCCGCCAGGGTCGAGGTGCGCGCATAGTCACTGCGTTCCGCCGCGGTGATCATCGCCGCCGTAAACGCCGGTTGCTCGGCAGCAGACAGGGGCAGCGCGACTACCGCGAGCCACAGGGCAAGGATTCGGTTCATGGGGCCTCCGAAGGCTGAATTGTTGGGTGCCACGGCAAGGTAGTCCACGGTCCCCGCCAAGGCAAGCCATGACCGAGCGATGGGTCGGTGTGCAACTGCCGCCCGAGAATTGTGACAGTGTGTAACTTTTTCCAGACGAGCGGCCCTAAGTACCGGTTTTTATTGGCTTTCAGTGTCGCCCCCTACCCCGGTTTTGTTGCTTTCGGGGGCTAAAGCGACTACCTTCAAAAACAGCTAGTCCACCCATCAGTCAGTGCGCCCGGCCCCGGCCAGTTGCGCACGTTCGACCAACAACTGTTTTGTGCAATTAAAAACAGTACAACAATAAAACGGAGCCATGTCAGTGAATTCAAAACTTACTCGCAGACGTTTTATCAAGGGGGTAATTTTCTCCGGCGCCGCAGCAACAACCGGCACCGGATTTTACCTGGCCGCCAACGCCCAGCAGGGCCAAGGCGCAGCCGAACGCTTGATAACACTCAATATCAACGGGCGCTCCCGTCCCGTCGATGTCCTGCCGTCCGAGACTCTTGCTTACACACTGCGCTACAAGCTCGATTTAACCGGTACCAAGATCGGTTGTAATCGCGGCGAGTGCGGTGCCTGCACGGTGCTTATTGACGGCGTACCGAACTATTCCTGTTCGGTGCTGACCCATAACGTCAAGGACAAGTCCGT
Organism: uncultured Pseudohongiella sp.; assembly: GCA_965212375.1. Classification (GTDB taxonomy): domain Bacteria; phylum Pseudomonadota; class Gammaproteobacteria; order Pseudomonadales; family Pseudohongiellaceae; genus UBA9145. Next base: position 2,621,775 of record OZ243108.1, read on the forward strand.
GGTATCCATCGAGGGCGTGAAAGCCCCGGATGGCACCCTGCACCCCGTCCAGCAGGCTTTCGTTGACGAAAACTCTCCGCAGTGTGGTTTCTGCACACCCGGCCAGGTCATGTCAGCAGTCGCCCTGCTGAGCAGCAACCCGCGCCCCACCCGCGCTGAAGTGCGCAAGGGGCTGTCCGGCAATCTGTGCCGCTGCGGCGCCTATGAACACTATATAAACGGCGTGTTACGCGCCTCGGGGCAGATAGCATGACTACTCATATAGGACACGATTTCATTCCACCCGATGTGCCGGGCAAGGTCACGGGTGAGATCAAGTACGCGGAAGACTACAAAGCCGAAGGCATGGTCTTCGCCCGACTGTTAACCAGCCCCATGCCCTCCGGGCGGGTGGTCAGCATCGACGCTTCGGAAGCCCTGCGCATGGACGGTGTGGTCGGCATTCTGACCGCCGATGACCTGCCACCGGTTGCGCCACCGGCCAATCCGGCTCTGGCGTCGGAGTACATTACCTACGTCGGCCAGCCGATCCTGGCCGTGGCGGCCACCAGCGAGGAAATCGCGGAATCGGCACTGGACCGCATTCGCGTCAATTTCGAACGTCGCCCGTTCGTCGTAGACCCGCTGGAATCACTGGCTCCCGGTGGGCCCAATGCCTACCCGGATGGCAACACCCTGATTCGAACCCAGGAAGAAGGCCCGGAAGGCACCCCGATTCGTGGCGCCAAGATCGCCGACATCAAATGGCCCCAGTCCGCCATCGACGCCCTGCGCGCTGGTCGCGAACCAGAAGGTGCCGAGTTCACCAACGAGTGGGCGTTTGGCGACATTGAAGCCGGCTTTGCAGAAGCGGTGGAAATCATCGAGCAGCCGTTTGTCACCATGGGTTATCCACACCATTCCCTGGAAGCACGTACCGCTATGGCCTACTGGGAAAATGGCAAGTGCTACTTCCATGGCTCGTCTCAGTCCCAGAGCGCCAACAACGCTGGCCTGGCGAGAATGCTGAACATTGATCTGGCCGACCTGGTGTTTATCAACGAGGCCACCGGTGGCGGCTTTGGCTCCAAGATTGGGCCCTATCCGTACATGGCCATTACCGGTAATTTCTCGCGCATTCTGAATCGACCGGTACAAACCCGCATCACCCGCGAACAGGAGTTCTACATTGGCTCCGCGCGCTCCGGTATGCAGGGCTGGATCAAGGTGGGCGTGAAAGCCGACGGTAAAGTCTCCGCAGTGGATCTGATTATCGTCAACGACGGCGGCATGACCGGCGGCGGCAGCGGCAACTCGTCTGCCCAGCACGTAACTGTGGCCTATCAGCCGGAGAATATGCGGTTCCGGCACATCTCGGTGTACACCAATACCACGCCTCGCGGTGCCCAGCGCGGTCCCGGCCAGAACGAAATGGCCGCGATCCTCGCCCCGGTAACCGACAAGATCGCCAACGCAGCTGGCATTGACCGGGCCCAGTTCCGCAAGGTCAACGCCATGAACAGCGCCGGCTTCCAGGGCGGCAGCCAGGGCCCGGTCACCAGCGCTTTCGTCAAAGAGGCGATCGAGCAGGGTGAACGCCGCTTTGGCTGGCAGGAAAAACTGGCGCTGCCCAAAGTGAACGGCAGCAAGGTTCGCGGTATCGGCATTGGTATCGGTTATCACGGGGCCGGCGGTCGCGGCTATGACGGCCTGATTCGCATGGCACCGGACGGTACGCTGCATATTCACAGCGGCGTCGGTAACCTCGGCACCTACTCTTATGCGGGCACCTGTCGCGCGGCGGCAGAGCGCTTGCAGATTCCCTGGGAGCGCTGCGTCATTGAGCGCGGTCGCAGCGACAATCACCTGCCCCACAGCTCTGGCCAGGGCGGCAGTAACACTATCTTCACCCACACCCGGACCAACTGGGTAGCGGCGGAAGACATGATCGCCAAGATGAAGGAAATCGCCGCCATGGACCTGGGTGGTTCAGCGGACGACTACGACATCGGTGGCGAGCGGGTATTCCGCACTGACGACAACAGCGTCGGCATGACCTACGCCGAAACTGCGCAGCGCGCCATGGCGCTTGGTGGCCGCTTCGCCGGAGAAGAATATCCCAATGACATCAACCCACTGACTCAGCTGGCCGTGCAGGGTCTGGCAGGCACTGGACTGATTGGTGTCGCCAAGGACAATATTCCCGGACAGGGTCAACCGCCCGGGGTCCAGGTGGGCTTCATGGAACTGGAGCTGGACAAGGACACCGGCAAGGTGGAAATCCTCGACTACGCCATGGTGGCCGACTGCGGCACCGTGGTGCATCCGAAGAATTTCATGAACGCCATGCGTGGTGGCATGGTCTGGGGTGTTGGTCTGGCCGGACTGGAAAAGCACGTCTATGACCCGCAGAACGGACTGCCAGCCAACACCGGCCTTTACCAGAGCAAGCCACCCACCAATATGGATGTTCCGGTGGAAACCAATATGAGCGCGGTGAATATTCCCGATCCGCAGAACCCGGTTGGGGCGCGCGGTATTGGTGAACCCACCCAGGGGGCAGCGGCGGCGGCTTACGCCAGCGCCATTGCCGATGCCCTGGACGGTCACCTGTTCAACACGGCACCGATCACCACGGACATGATCATTAATCACTTGGCTGGTAACGATTACAGCTCCAAGTCGCTACAAACCAACACATTCTGAGGTGAGATATGCCATCACATGACGTAATGCCAAATATGGAACTGTACCAACCGGTGCAGGTAGAGGATGCGCTTGCGATTGCTGACCGTCTCGCCGAACGCGGATGGTTGGTAGGCGGCGGCCAGGACACTTACGGCTGGCTGAAAGATCGTGCCAAGAGCGCCGATGCACTCATTGACCTGAGTGCCATCGAAGCTCTGCGCGGGATTCGTGAAGTGGCCGACGGGATCGAGATTGGCGCCCTGACTACCCTGACCGAGGTCGCAGAAAGCGATCTGGTCAAGCAGCGCTACGGACTCCTGGCGGATGCCGCTGGCGTCGTGGCCAGCCCCCAGATTCGCAACATCGGCACCCTGGGCGGCAACGTGTCACAGGACGTGCGTTGCTGGTACTACCGGCGTGGCCTGTCCTGCTATCGGGCCGGCGGCAACCTTTGCTATGCCGATACCCCGCAGGGCATGAACCGGGAGCACGCACTGTTCGATACCAGCCGCTGTGTGGCGGCGGGTGCGTCGGACACCGCGCCAGCGCTGGTGGCCCTGGATGCCACCATGGTGATCCAGAGCGTGGACGGTACCCGCACGGTGTCAGCCGAGGACTACTTTGTGGGCCCGGCCATCGACATCGAGAACACCACCGTCCTGCGCCCGGGCGAGATCCTGACCGCGGTGCGCATCCCGGCCGCCTGGGCCAATGCCGAGTTCTACTTTGAGAAAGTCGCGGATCGCAACGTCTGGGACTTCTCCCTGGTGAACGTCGCCGCGGCCTTCAAGGTCAATGGCGGCACTATCCAGGATTCGCGCATTATTGCCGGTGCGGTGCAAACCACACCGCGACGTCTGCGCGATGTGGAAAATGCGGTACGTGGCCAGTCCAGAACCATGGCGACTGCGGAAACTGTTGCCCCGTTGGCGGTACAGGGTGCTCGTGCGCTCGCCCACAACGGCTTCAAGATCCCGCTGTTGCAGAACCTGGTGAAGCGAGCCGTTGCTGCCTGAGGCAGTGGCTGTCCGCCTGACTGGCGAACGCGCGATGCGCTGGCTGGAACGCTAACAGCATAAGCGAGTCGCAAGCGGGAAGGACCAGCGGCAGAAACACACCGCAACAACAAATCGCAACAACAAACCGCAAGACCAAAAAGGGCCCACGATGAAAGTCGTGGGCCCTTTTTGTTGTTTGCTGTTCAAGCTTCCTGACCGGTCATCCTGCTTGTTAGTGTTCCTGCTTATTTAATCCTGTTTGCCTTGCTCAGCGCTTGTTTGAGTGCAGTTCCCAAGACCGGCTAACCGGTTGCGCGGTGCAAATCGCCGGTCCTGGCTTCGCCGCTAATCTCAGTCAGTCAACTTAAATTTTGCTCACTCTATCGCGCGGCTTTTGCGCAACTCAAGGCAATCAGACCGCGACACCCAGGTCCAATCCCTGGTATTCGCAGGCTCTAAGCGAGCAGTTGTTCGGTGTGTCACTGGGGATATTTAGAATCGTAAGTTTCTGCTGTTTTTACCGCGGTTTCAGTACTCATTGCGCAGGCTATCCCATGAATCTATACTCGCGGACACAACTGCACAGGGGGAGTGTTGGTGGTGTTTCACGATCGTGAACCCAGGCCTTCTTTTCCCGGTGTGCGGATTAATAACGATAGCATTAGAACTATACGTCCCGGGAGTTAATATGAGCAGTAAGTTTCCATTCAAGCGGCACGGGCTGTCACTTGCAGTAATGGTTGCCAGCGCCGGCCTGTCTTTTCAGTCAATGGCGCAGCAGGACATCGAGGAAGTGGTCGTTACCGGTTCCTTTATCCGCGGCACCCCTGAAGACGCCCCTTCGCCAGTGACGGTGATCGATCGCAGCAACATTCAGGAACAAGGCGCATCCCAGATCTGGGACGTCATTCGTAACCTGGAGGTCAACCAGGGTTCGAGTACCAGCGTGGAAGGCACTAACGACGCCAGCCAGCTATCAGGAACCGCTTCGGTCAACCTGCGTAACCTGGGCGGCAATTCCACCCTGACCCTGATTAACGGCAAGCGCTTCGTACCCGCCGCCGTGACCTCAAGTTCCGGTCAGGAATTCGTCGACCTGAACTCCATTCCCATGGTAATGACCGAGCGCGTTGAAGTGCTTACCGACGGCGGCTCGGCACTGTACGGCTCTGACGCTGTGGCTGGCGTAGTCAACATCATCATGCGCACCGATTTCGAGGGCCTGGAACTGTTCGCCGACACCCAGGGCATCGAGGAAGCTGGCGGTACCTACGAAAACACTTTCAGCGGCATTTGGGGCACCAGCTTCAATGACGGCGATACCCGTCTGGTACTGTCTGGCGAGTACTTCGAGCGCGATCCGGTTGGCCTGGAAAATGCCCAGTATTACGATCCCACCCGCATTGTGAACAACGGTGCCGTAGGCAGCTTCAGCCCGAACAGCCCACTGGGTTCCAATTTCAACCCGGCCTACATCGATCCAGCCCTGAGCCAGCAACAGGTTCAGGAGCGACTGGCACTGGGCGAGTCGGTATCCGGTACTCGCGGCATTGTCTTCACCGATCCGTTGTGTGAGTCGCTGTCCGGCAACCTTGGCGAGTTTTACACCGACAACCGCTTTACCGATCTGGGACGCCGCTCTGGCCGCTGCCAGGAGAACAACATCGCGAACCAGTTCATCGCCATTGGTCAGGAACGCGCCAGCGCCGCCGCGACGTTTGAGCACACCTTCAGCGACGCCGCCGAATTTTATTCGTTCTTCCAGTATTCCGATGTCGAATCAATCACCGAGTGGGATGGCACCTCGTTCTCCCGCAGCCAGCACCTGTTCCTGAACCCGGGCACACTGGGCGTACTGGCGCCATTCGCCGGTAATGCGCCGGTAACATCACCCGCGGCAAATAACCCCAACCTGATCGCCAACGGCGGCTTCGGTGAAGGCTGGTTTGGTAGCGGTGTGCAAACCGGTTGGCCACGCACCACCACCGGAGAACAGGTAACCACCAACCGAACTTCCGGTGTGCAAATGGGTCTGCGCGGGGATATCGACGGCATTGGCTTTAACGACAGCCCCATCAGCTACGACGTGAGCCTGTCCTGGAGCGATTCCAGTATTGAACAGCAAGACGATACGCTGATCAGGGATCGCACCGAGTTAGCCATTAATGGTCTGGGGGGACCGAACTGTACGCCCAACGGCACTACCGACTTCAATTTCCTGGCGGTACCTGGATTCGGCGCCCTGGCGGGACTGTTTCAGGAAGTCTTTCCGGGTTTTGTTCTGAACACCCGGGACAGCTACTCGCTGGCGCTGACCTCCAACAATCACGGCCAGGATGGTTGCCAGTTCTTCAACCCGTTCCTGACCTCGCTCGACAACCCTGATGTGGCTAACGATCCGGAACTTCTGGACTGGATGTCAGCCCGTGTCTTACGCGCCGACAAGCGCAACCAGTTGATGGTGTTTGATGCCGTGGTTACCGGCGAATTGTTCGAGATGGAAGGTGGTACTGCGCAATTTGCAGCCGGCGCCCAACGTCGCGAGCGCGATGCGTCCGGTATTGCCCCATCCATCAACCTGCCGGGTATTTCACCCATCGCCGGTTATGACGCCCAGGGCCGACCCAACGAGTTCTTCGAGAACGCCACCAATAACCTGGAATGCGCCAGCTGTATCTTCAACTTCGACGACTCCCGCAGCGCCAACGCCGCCTTCGTCGAATTCTCGCTGCCGTTCGCCCAGAACGTTGAGTCACAGGTTGCGTTCCGCTGGGAAGACTACGGCGGCAACATCGGTAGTGACATTTCCCCGAAGGTAGCCCTGAGCTGGCGCCCAATCCAGGAATTGCTGCTACGCGGCTCTTACTCGCAGTCCTTCCGCGCGCCGAACATTGGTGTTGTGAATCAGGCCTTTGAGGCTTTTTCCACTACGGTACTGGATCCGCTGCGCAACCAGCAGGTGCGTGCCGGTCTGCTGCCCGCTACCAACGACAACGCCCAGTCCAACAGCTCCTTTACCTCAGGTGCCCCGAACCCGAATCTGGGTAACGAGACAGCCGACACTTACAGCCTCGGCTTTCAGTGGACCCCGAGCGGTTCCCTGGATGGCCTGAGTGTAGGTGCCGATGTGTGGCGCTTTGATGTCTCCGACCGCGTATTGCCGCAGGTTCCGCGCGCCGCGCTGAACCCGGAGATCGAACTGTTCAATTCGCTGGTAGGCAATCCGGATAACTACATCCTGAACGACTCCCTGCCGCTGGATGCCCGTGGACCCAATGGCAATGTGATCCCCTGTGATCCCAACGCCATCGCCGCGCAATTCGGGGCTGGCTCCGACGAGCGTCTGAACTGTGTGGTCAACCCGGCGCTGTATAACACCCCGGGTGTGCAACGTGATCCAACCGACGTGGACGCCAGTCTGATCACCATCGTGCTGCCTGCGGTTAATGCCGGTAACATTCAGGTGCAGGGCATCGACGTAAACCTGGGTTACAGCTTCAGCACCGATCTGGGTAACTTCCGCTTTGCAGTGGACTACACCCACGTTGATGAGTACCTGGTGAACGACGTACCGGGACTGGAACTGGGTCTGCAGGAAACTGGCCGATTCGATGCCGCCGGAACCGATGGCGAGCAGAACATCGTGCGTGAAGCGCCGGATAATCGCGGCAACATCACCATGAGCTGGAATCGCGATAATCACCGCGTGACGGTCTTCAACCGTCACACCGGATCCTATGAAATCCTGGGTCACCAGGAGTTCATTAACAATCCGGTAGAAAACCCGGTGAACATCTCTTACGCCAAGGCAAAGACCGATAGCTACAGCACCTGGGATGCCCAATACACTTACCTCCACGACTTCGACAACAGGTCCTGGGGTTCGGCCTCCTTCACTGTCGGCGTGATCGACCTGACCGACGAGAACATTCCGCTGTTCCGTCGCCAGACCTTCGATACCTCGGTATTTGATGCCCGTGGTCGTCGCTGGTACGCACGCGTACTGTGGCAGCTGTAAGCCAGGACACTGGTTACCGCGTCGGCAACTCCTGATGCGGTAACAGTGGTAGAAAACAAAGGCGGTGATGAGCTCTACTCATCACCGCCTTTTTTATGGATGTTCGCAGACTTCCGGAGAGGCAGGGTTGCCGGGTGCTGGCGTCAGGAGGCCTGACTGTCGATTCGACTAATCACGCCGCAGGCGATTCGTGGACCCGCGGCGCCGGCCGGGTTGCTTTGGTAGTCATCGGCATGGCGGTGCAGAACAACCGCAGCCCCGTTACTGTCCAGCAGTGTGTCGCCCAATAGCAGACTGCGACTCATATACTGCACTTGCAGTGGTGCCGATTCTGCGACATGGATATTGGGTAGATCTCCGGCATGAACACCGTCACCGTCCAGGATCCCATGGCCCTGGTCCAGCGGCGCATAGTGCCCGCCAGCAGAATCGAAGCTGCCTTCGCACCGGCCGGTCTCGTGCACGTGCAGGGCATGGGTACCCGCGGGTAATCCCGAAAAGCTCGCCCGGATCAGAGTGCCATTGGGGGTCTGGGTGAATTCCACATTGCCCACGGCTTCACCGTCACGATTTTCAAGCTCTGCCGTGGCGTCGGCAGCGCTGGCCATAACAGGCCAGAGGGTTGCGGTGAGCGTGAGGGCTAGAACTGAGTTGGCTTTTAACATCAATACCTCGCAGTTTGCGGATGAATTGCAGTGCTACAGAGCCAGTCGATCCGAAAACACTCAGCATTTTAATACGGCTGACTATGTCCGGTCTGAACCGGCAGTGCGCACTGAGCCAACTATTGGAGCGCGAGAGAAGTTCCTGAGGCGCTAGCAGTAGCAAAAAGAAAGGCGGTGATGAGTCAGACTCAGCACCGCCTTGTTAATTGCCTGCTTTCTTGCCCGGTTAACAACCCGGCAGGGCTATCAGGGAATTTGATGGATCATGTTGCCAACAAAATAGGCAACCGTAATGATGGCGAGATAAAGGCCAGCGATGCCGCCGACAACCGGTAAAAGATGGGCGCGATCTGCGCCGTTTTCGGTGATTGCATGGTCACTCATGATTTTCACTCTCCATTACTGGCCAGTTCGGCCACGTTGTTGACATGGCTTCACTATAGCCACGCCGCGCTGGAGAATTATTGATTCAAATCATGAATGGCCTCGGTTCCTGACGCACAACTAGCCGGTCATGCGCAGGTGTTTGTGCGCCATTTCGTGGACTGCATCAAACCAGGCCGGGTCGTCATTCAGGTTCGGCACCAGGGCAAAATGTTCACCGCCAGCTTCTTCGAACTCTTCCTTGTATTCCACCCCGATTTCGAACAGTGTTTCCAGGCAATCGGAAATAAATGACGGCGTGACTACCGCCACCCGCTTGACGCCCTTGTTGACCAGATTGGCAAGATGCTCATCCAGATAAGGCTGCAGCCAGGGCAGCGGACCAAACCGGGACTGAAAGGCAAACGAATACTTGTCCTTGTCCCAGCCCAGCGCCTTGACGATCGCCTCCGTGGTTTGCACACACTGCATGCGATAGCAGTAACGATTGTCGTCGGTTATCTGCTGACAGCAAGTGCCGAACTTGCATACTCCAGCCTTGTCGGCTTTCTTGATCGTCTTTTCTGGAACACCGTGGTAGCTGAATACCACATGATCGATGGATTCTTTCTCGACAAAACTGTTGATCCGCGCCGTCCAGGCACGAATAAATGCGGGCTCGGTGAACAGATCATTGACGAAATGGAGTTTGGGTGCCACCTGCCACTTTTTAGCCGCCTGGCGAACATCGTTGAACACGGACTCGGTAGTCGCTGTGGAATACTGGGGATACATCGGCAGTAGCACAATTTCCCTGGCACCGGCGGCTTCCAGTTCGGCCATGGTCTCGGCCACAAACGGCTTGCTGTAGGCCATGGCATTGCGCACCAGTACATCTTCACCGGCGGCAGCAAATGCTCCCTGCACACTGGCCTGCATACGGTCGGCATAGACCTTCAATGGTGAACCATCGTCCATCCAGATCTGCTCGTAATCCTTGGCAATGCGCGGCGCCCTGAACGGCAGGATAATCAGGTTACGCAACAGCCACAGGCCCAGCGGATTGAAATCAAACACATAAGGGTCGGAGAAAAAATGGCGATAGTAATCACGCAGCCCTTCCGGTGTGGGCTCTGCGGGGGTGCCCAGGTTAAGCAGCACTACGGCTTTGGTCATGTGGATCTGTTCCCTAGTTCCTAGAATGTTTCCGCTATGGCAGCAAGAGGGCGTGGACTTTAGCCTGTTCGGGCCGTTGAATCCAGCTCGCAGCAACCTCGGGCCGGATTACGGCCGCTGATCAACTTGCCTGAGAAAGTACGCCATGAACCGTGCCATACGTTCCAGCCCGGGGACTGAGATCACCTCGGTCACTTCGCCACTGGTGTGGTACAGCGGCGGAGCCTGCATGGTGGTGACAATGGGTACCCCCGCGCTGCGATAGCCGCCGCCCTCGCCACTGGCCATGGTGCTGTTGGTAGAGACGAAATTGGTGCCATAGCGCTGCACCCCCTGATCGAACAGATCCTGCAAATAGGGTGCGGAATTGGAAATACCCACTACAATCGGCGCTTCTCCGGAATCGGCGGTGAACTCACGGTAGCCGTCGTCAAAGTAAAACCGGGCCGGAGAAATGTTGCGCTGGGCCACATGTTCCAGGTTGAAGATTAACAATGCGTCAGCGAACAGATCCGGATTCATGCGCACCGCGGCGCGCGGACCGTTCAGTCCCGATGTGTGATGCCCCGCGCTGACCACCAGCACCAGGGTACGCTGCAACTGGTTTTCGGGTCTTGCAAAATGCCGCCCCAGGGCCAGCAGGACAGCGAGTCCATCAGCATTGTCCCCCGCCCCATCAAACCAGGCATCGGCATGGGCGTTGACCACCACCGTACTCTGATTGCCGGTACGATTGCCGGTGCCGGGAATCACGGCTACTGCATTGACGCCCTCCAGCCCGGTATGGGAAGTGGCTTCCAGGCGCAGACTCATGCGCAGACGGTCAAATTCCCCGGCCTCCGCCGCGGCATCCATCACCTGGCTGAGAAACCAGCTGTCCTGGCCCCCCAGGTTGAAACACGGTCCCCCGCAATTGCTGAAATCCCGCACCCGCGCATTGCCCGGCTGGTCAACCAGGGTAATCACCGCCACGGCACCGCGCTCCATAATTGCCTGGGCCCGGGGCACAGCCGGGGTCCGTTCGAATACCAGGTGCGCCTGCGGAGTCACGTGCTGGATAGCGATCTTGCCGTTGACGTCGATGTGCTGCAGTTCCGCGGCAGAGCCCTTGCCCACGTAGACAACAGGCGCTGTCAGTGTGCCTCCCGGCAGTTCTGATGGGGCCAGGGCCATGGCCGTTTCCAGCACTACATCCTCACTGCCGGGACCGAAAGCCGGGTCGGCCAGCAGGCGCACTTCCCAGCGCTCGGGTAGCCACAGACTGGCGCTATCGTCCTGACTGAATTGCTGAACGCGCACCTCTTCGATACCGGAAGCCTGCAACTGGGTTGCCGCCCAGCGCACCACCGCGTCGCCACTGGGAAAACCCGAGACCCGACCCCAGAATTGGGCGCCACCCAGTTCCTGCCGGCGGCGACTGTCATGGGAGAACCCGACAATCCTTTCCAGGTCCTGCAGCAAGCGCTCGCCTTCCAGTTCCGCCGCGGCCGGCTCGGATGCCGGCAATACCACCGGTGCCGGTCCGCGGGTACCGATCGCCACCGGGCTGGCATGGGCCACCACCGGTGGCGGCAGCGTAATCCCGTACCAGGGAGCAATGTCCGGCTGGGCGAGCAAGACGGCCGGCAGGACAATTATCAGCCAGACAGAATGTTTAATCACGGACATGGGCAGACTCCTTGCGCTGGTTATTCTTTTCTTGCAACTGCATCGCCGCGCCTGGCTGCGCGAGCGGTGAGCGTTGACTGATAAGCGGCCCGGTCAGGCCGACACCGGGTCTTTCTTGTCTTCCTCAAATAAATGCTCCAGTTCCATGCGCCCTTCCCGGGCGATAGTGAGCAATTCATCCATATCATCCTTGTGAGCCACAGACTTCTGCAGCAGCGCCTCGTCGTAGCGCCGGAAACGATCCGCCACCTGCAGTGCCTGGCCGTCGGTATAGCCAAGATTCAGCAGCGTGCTGGTGCCCGCCTCGAGACTACTGGGGAACGTCTCACGGATGACGCTCTCCACTTTGCGGGCGTGCAGTTCATAGGCGTGAAAGCGGTCAATGGCACGCGCCACGATCCGGACATCTGGATTCAACTCCCTGGCCTGGTCAACGATCTTCAATGATTCCTCGATATTATCCACTGCCACTACCAGGGTCCGGGCGGATTCGATACCAGCCGACTGCAGAATATCGAGCCGGGTCAGGTCGCCAAAATACAAGCGGTTGCCGAATTTCTTCACAAACTCAACGTGGGCCGGATCCTTGTCCATTGCCGTAAACGGTACATGCTGGGAAGTCAGCATTCGCCCTACCACCTGGCCAAAGCGACCAAAGCCGGCAATGATCACCTCCGGCTCATGCTCGTCCCAATGGGCATCCTGGTCCGGCTGCGCATCACTGCGGCAATGGAACAGGCGGCGGTGCAGCGCCACCAGGGGTGAGGTCAGCGCCATGGACAGGCCCACCACCAGGGTGACCTGTTCGGCAAATTCCGGGCTGACCAGCGACTGCTGGGTAGCCTGGGTCAGGATTACAAACGCAAATTCACCCCCCTGGGAAAGCATCAGCGCCAGCTGGAAGCTTTCTTTATAGGTCACCCGACTCCAGCGCAGAATGGCGACTATCACCAGGGTCTTGATAGCGATCAGCAGCAGCGCCCCAAAAATCATGAGCAGCGGGTTGCTTACCAGCAGTGACAAATTCAGGGTCATGCCCACGGCGATGAAAAACAGCCCCAGAAGAATGCCCTTGAAGGGCTCAATATCCGACTCGAGCTGGTGGCGGTAGTCGGAATTGGCCAACATGATCCCGGCCAGGAACGCCCCCAGCCCCATTGACAGGCCAACAACATCCATCAGTACCGCGACTCCGATGACGATCAGCAGGCTGGCAGCGGTCATCACCTCCCGGTTGCGGGTGTTAGCGACGATGCCCAACACCTGATTGAGACCATAGCGACTGAACGCCAGCACCGCGATCACCGCAAACACCGCCAGATACCAGGGCACCGCTGCTTCACCCGCGCCGCTCTGACCCAGCACCCCCACCAGCAACAGAATGGGAATCACCGCCAGGTCCTGCAGCAGGAGAATGGAAAATCCCTTGCGGCCCAGCGGCGACGCCAGAATATGCTCTTCATTCATCAGCTGAATCGCGAACGCGGTAGAGGACAGTCCCAGGGTGAGCCCCAGCACAATGGCCTGGGAAGTCGACCCGTCGATCAGCATGAAAACGCCTGCCAGCAGGCCGGCGCTGACCAGAAGCTGGCTACCCCCTAAAAACGCGATTTCACCGCGCATGTTCCAGAGTTTGTCTGGCGCCAGCTCGAGCCCAATGATGAACAGCAGCAGGATGACGCCGTACTCGGCAAAGTGCAGCACCTCTTCCGGGTCATGAATCAGGGCCAGGCCACTGGGGCCGAGGACAATACCGGCGAACAGATAGCCAAGGATGGAACCCAGGCCGAAACGCTTGAATAGCGGCACCGCGATTACCGCAGCGACCAGGTAGTAAAGTGCATTAACCAACAGACTTTCGCTGTACATGCCGGGACCCTATTTAGAAATGCCAGTAGCGTCCCTGACGGGACGGGCGAGCAGAGTGCAGCGCTATTATGGGGACCTTGTAGACCGGAAGCGAGGCCTGCGCGCCGGCGACAAAAGCACCATCGTTGTGCCGGGCGAATGAATTGCAATTTCCAGTAACTATCTTCACATTCGTTCGGGGCTCCCGAAAGCCCCTTAAATCCGCTAAAAGCCGCACCAGCCGTGACTCTCAGGCCACCTGGGTAGTTCGGTAACAAAAAGTTGCAAATAGCCGTGAATTCTCCAACAAAGGGCGTACACTTGGCGGTCGACATACCAATTTCTTTCACTACCGATAGCAAATTTCAGCGGGAGCACTTCGTGAAAACTTCTCTGCGCATACTCTCCGCGGCACTCATTGCCGCAGCCACCCACACCGCCGTCGCCGGTGAACGGGTGGGCGATTTCGCCCTGATCGATCACCAGGGCGCGCAACACCACATGGCGTGGTACGACGACCACAGTGCCGTAGTGTTGCTGCCACAAGCTGTGGGCAGCACTGATTCTGGTGCCCTGCAGGCACTATTGGACCTGCAGGCCAGCTACGAACAGCAGGGTGTGGAATTCTTCCTGCTCAATCCCGGGCTGCAAAGCGATCGGGATGCGGTTGCTGCCGATCTCGGTGACGTTGACCTGCCGGTTCTGATGGATGACGCCCAGGTGGTATCCGAGGCCCTGGGCCTGACCCACATGGATCAGGCGGTGGTCTACAACCCACGTAACTTCGAAGTTGTTTACCGGGGCCCGGTACAGTCTGAACTGACCACGGCTCTGCAGACATTACTCAGCGGTGACAATTCGGACCTGGTTACCGTGGCCAGCAATGGCGCGGCAATCCCCGAGCGCGGCGTGGACGGCGCCGCCCTGAGCTATGCTGACGATATCGCCCCGATCATTGCCGAAAACTGCGCCGAATGTCACCGCGAAGGCGGCATTGCCCCCTTTGCCATGAACAACAAGCTTGCGGTTCAGGGCTGGTCGCCGATGATCCGCGAAGTGGTAATGACCAAGCGCATGCCGCCGGGTCAGGTCGACAACAAGGTTGGTTACCAGATGGCCAACGAGATGAACCTGTCTGACGACGAAATGCAGAAGCTGGTGCGCTGGGTCAATGCCGGATCTCCGGTCAGCGGCGACGCCGACCCGCTCACCGCGCTCACCTGGCCCGACACCAAGTGGAAGCTGGCTGATGAACTGGGTGAGCCGGACCTGATCGTCAAGGTGCCGCCACAAACTATCCCGGCTACCGGCGTGGTGGACTACATGGATATCCCCATCGACCTGGGACTTACCGAGGACCGCTGGGTGAAAGCCAGTGAGGTCGCCCCGGACAAGGCCGAAGTGCTGCACCACATCATTACCACCGTGGTGCCGCCAGGTGGCCCCGCCGACCCGCAACAGGCCTTCCTGCAGGCGATCAACAATCTGCCGGCGGAGCGTGCCCAGGCGGTTCGCGCACAAATGTTTGCTGCCATCGCAGCAGGCGAGCAGCCGGACCTGGACCGCATCTTCCGCGAGAACCCGGATATTGACGTAGGCTTTATTCTCGGCGGCGGTGATCCTGACCAGGCTTCCATCGCTGGCTACGCCCCGGGCAACAGCTATACGCTCAACCCGGATGGCGTGGGCGGTATGCTCAAGGCCGGTGCCCAGCTGAATCTGCAAATGCACTACACCACGTCCGGCAAGGAAGTAACTGACGCTACCGAGATCGGCATTTATTTCTACCCGGAAGGCTATGTGCCACAAGAGCGCATGTCCGGCGGCGTGGGCAATGCCTTTACGATCGAGATTCCGGCCGGTGCCAAGGACCATGAAATGGAACTGGTTACCTACGTGCCGAATGATGCGGAGATTCACTCGCTGATGCCACACATGCACTTCCGTGGCAAGCGTATGGCTTTTACCGCACGCTACCCCGACGGCAGCGAAGAATTGCTGCTGTCAGTGCCGGCCTACTCGTTTAGAAGAATTGCTGCTGTCAGTGCCGGCCTACTCGTTTAACTGGCAGCTGTCTCATGAATTGGCAGAACCGCTCAAGGTTCCGGCAGGCACACAAATTGTGGCAACCGGCGCGTTTGATAACTCAGGACAGAATCCCTACAACCCGGATCCAGCCATGGAAGTAAACTGGGGCGAACAGAGCTGGGAAGAAATGTTCATGGGCTTTTACACCTGGAAAGAAACCAATCAGGGCGGTGGCGAAGACTAGCCGCAGCCACCATTACACTGATTGTTAAATCATGAAAAAGCGAGCCCCCGGGCTCGCTTTTTTTTTGTGGCGACAAGCCCCTCCTACCCGACACTCCGAGCGCTGGTTGGCGTTACGTTCCTTGATGATTTGATTCTCCTTAGATAGGAAATCTGAAAGTAGGGATCGCGAAGACTTCGCTGTCGCGGCTGTCACTGCGCGAGCGGCTGCGGGGAGGCCGGGTTTCCGACCAGCCAATTAAGGCCGGCGCTGAACGCAAGAAAAAGACCGTTTCCCAGGCACTGCTGTCCCACAGTTAGAGAAAAAACAAAAAAGCCTGAACTCAAGAAGTTATAATGGTTGTACCAGCAAACACTATAACTATCGAGGGTTCAGGCTTTGTCACATTCTAACACCGCTTTCCACCAACTGTTAAAGCCGCTGTCGAGACATGAATTCGAGACGGAGGCCAGGAAGCATCATGTTGGCCAGAAATTGCGCTCGGCCAGCCGTTGGGATCAGTTTATCGGCCTGGCCATGTCGCAGTTATCGGGTCGCCAGAGCCTGCGTGATATCGAGTCCAATCTCGGTGCTCAACAACACAAGCTCTACCATCTGGGCGCCAAGCCTATCCCGCGTTCCACCCTGGCAAGGCTTAACGAGAAGCAGCCCGCCGAGCTTTACGAGGCGGTTTTTCACCGCCTGTTAGCCCGCTGCACCAACATGCCGGGCAAGCATAAATTCCGCTTTAAAAATCCTCTGTATTCGCTCGATGCCAGCGCGATAGACCTGTCGTTGAAAGCCTTCCCCTGGGCTACCTATCGGGATGACACGGCCACGGTAAAGCTGAGCGTGGGACTTAACCACGGCACTCATGTGCCTGAATTCGTCGCGGTCAGTGCTGGGCAGGAAAACGACATGGTGAGTGGCCGGCAGTTTCAGTTTCCGGCAGGCAGTATCGTCGCTTTCGACAAAGGCTACATGGACTATGAATGGTTTAAGTCATTGACAGAGCGAGGGGTTTTCTTCGTGACCCGGATGCGAACCAACGCCGTTTACACGGTTAAGGAGCGCCGCGAGACAGTCCTTGGCAGCGGTGTCAGCAGTGATCAATTGATCCAATTGAACAGCGCTCACGCGCTGAAGCGGGGCGCGCCCTTGCTGCGACGTATTGGTTATCGAGATCTTGAAACCGGCAAATTTTATGAGTTCCTGACCAACCAATTCACGTTATCGGCGGCTACAGTCGCGGCCATTTACAAGGATCGCTGGCAGGTGGAGTTGTTCTTCAAGGCCATCAAGCAGAACCTGAAGATCAAGGCGTTTGTGGGCACCTCACGCAATGCTGTTCTGACCCAGCTATGGATCGCCATGATTACCTATTTACTGCTGGCCTTTGCTCGGCACAGCGCGAAGGTAGGCTGGACCGTGCAACGCATCATGCGAGTCATCCAACTAAACCTTTTCGAGCGCAGAGGGCTCAGAGAGATACTGGATCCAGGCCCGCCTGGTCACAAAAAAGGCGAGCCCCAAATGAGGTTCGCCTTATGATTTTCAACTGTGGGACAGCAGTGGTTTCCCAGGGCTTTTTCTGGAGTGAAGGCACCCAGGATGGGCGCCGAGCCGGCGGGGCGGGAACCCGGCCTCCCCGCAGACGCGCTCGAGGTCATTGATTTACAGGGCTAGCTACGCAGCGCAGTTGTTCTTCCCCCGTAAATCTGCAAAGAACCTTTTTTACCTGCAACTCGCACTGCGGCAGACTTAGCCTGATTAGTCTGGCCCGGTGTCTGTGTTAAGCTAAAACGCTGTCGCCTGTTTTAGGCTTGCAAATGTCAGCGCACCGTTCCAACCCAACAACCATTCCCAGCAGGATTCCCTATGTCTTTGCCAACGCTGAAAATCATTCCAGCTGCCACGCTCATGCTGTTACTGAGCTATTGCTCAGAGCCCGCAGAGCCACCCGTCAGTAGCGCCGCCCCTGACGCCCTGGTGGATGCCGCTGCTGCGGCGCCCGCATCGACATCACAAGCCGAAACCGAAGGCGGCTGGCCACATGGCTTTATGGCCGCAGTAGCAAACCCCTATGCCACGGAAGCCGCTGCCGAGATGCTTGCCCAGGGTGGCCACGCAGTGGATGCCGCTATTGCGGCCCATGCGGTTCTGGGTCTGGTGGAACCGGAAAGCTCCGGACTCGGTGGTGGCGGTTTCATGCTGGTCTACAGTGCTGATACCCAGCGCGTGGAATTCCTCGACGGCCGGGAAATGGCTCCGGCCGGTGCCACGGCCAATATGTTCATGACTGGCGATGAGCCCATGGGCTTTCTGCAGGCCTGGCAGAGCGGTCGCGCAGTAGGTGTTCCGGGAGCGGTGGCCCTGTATGAACTGGCCCATGACAGCCATGGCCTGCTGCCCTGGTCAATGTTGTTCGAACCCGCCATTGAGTTGGCCACGGAAGGCTTCATCGTGACCGAAAAGCTGGCGGACTACCTGCCGCGAATGGCACAGATGGCGCGTCTGGATGAGAATCCCGGCGCCGCTGAATATTTTTATCCCGGCGGCGAACCCCTGCAGGCCGGGGATCTGCAGCGCAACCCCGAATACGCTGCCACCCTTCAGCGCATCGCCGATGAAGGCGCCGCGGCGTTCTATAGCGGCGAAATTGCCGCGGAGATCGTCGCGGCAGTGCAGGCTGATCCCATTCCCGGCAGCATGACCCTGGACGATATCAGTGATTACCAGGCCATTACCCGCGACGCGGTGTGCGGCCCATGGCGTGCCTACCAGATTTGCTCCGCGTCGCCGCCCTCTTCCGGCGCCATGCAGATCATGATGGCCAACCAGTATGATTACCTGCTTACCGACGGCAATGATCGCGCCGCCCAGGTCAGGGCATTCGTGGATTCACAGCGCCTGGCCTATGCCGATCGTGACTATTATTTTGGTGACCCGGACCGGGTGAATGTGCCGCTGGACGGACTGCTGGACCCTGAATACCTGGAGTACCGCGCTGCAAACCCGATTGCACCGGACGCCGAACCTGTCCATGGTGATCCTGGCGCGGTGCGCGGGGTTGATACTGCCCTAGACTGGGGGCCGGATACTACCCAGGAAGCAGCCGGTACTACCCACTTCTCAATTGTCGACCAGTACGGTAATGCGGTGTCAGCCACCATGACTGTGGAGGCACCGTTCGGCTCGTCGCGCTGGGCAGCAGGCTTTCTGTTGAACAATGAAATGACGGATTTTGCACGCAACTACGCAGCCGACCAGCCCGAACCGGCCAACGCGGTGCGCCCCAGTGCCCGGCCGCGCTCGTCCATGTCGCCGTCACTGATGCTGCATGAAAACGGTGAGTTGTTCATGGTAACCGGCTCTCCAGGTGGTAACTCGATCCCCGCCTACACCGCGAAAACAGTGCTGGGTATTGTTGACTGGGGGCTGTCGGTACAGGAGGCGGTGAACTTCCCCAATATTATCGCCCGGGGCCAGACGGTGCGCGTGGAAACCGGCGTTGAGCCGGGACCGATGCTGGCGGATTCACTGCGGGAAGCAGGCTATGACGTTCAGGAAAGTGAGGGTGAGAACTCAGGCCTGCACGTCATCCTGGTGACTGACGAGGGGATGGTAGGCGCGGCCGATCCACGCCGCGAAGGCACAGTCCTTACTACCGCACCGTTGGCTGACTAGCCCGGATGTTGCACCAGTCGTCCGTAGCGAGGGCGTTCCAGGGTGCGGCATCGGAGGGTTTAGCGACCGAGAAGCGCGCAGGCGTACTTGACCGGTACGTCGAGCACTTCGACCGAGCGAAAGCCGCGGAGGGCGTGCTCTGGGGCGGCCGCAGCAGGAGGACTGGTGCAATATTCGGGCTAGCCGCGGCAACTGACAGGCAGAAAGGTCACGAAACCGGCGATTAAAACTGCTGCGGGAAAGGATGCCGGAAAAATAGAAACGGGCCGCTGGTCGGCGGCCCGTGCAATGCGTCTGCAAGGTGAAAGCTTGCAAACTTTCTGCTTGCGTCTCTACTGTCTGGGCGGCGGAGGCGTCCAGTCGCAGCCGGCGCAGTCAGGGTCGACATCGTTCTGGGCCAACACCTCGAAAATAAAATCCCGCCACACCTCGTTGGGCTGCCAGACGGTATTCATATCAGCCTTGGCCTCAGCTACCGGGACATCCTCATAAATCACCCGATACAGGAAACTGAACGCCGTGGCGCGCGCATTAACCTGGCAGTGCAGCAGGGTCTTCTTGCCGGTATTACGCTGCACGGAATCGGCAAAGGCATAAAACTCTGACGGCAGGGGGTTGGAGAAATCCACCGGGATCTGGGTATATTCCATACCCAGGCCCTTGACCACCTGGTCGGCATCCGGCAGTGCATTGGTGTTATTGGTAAAGGCTATATAGACCACGCGCTCAAAGCCCTGGTCGGCGATGGCCTGGAATTGTTCACGGGTCGGCTGGCCAGAACTGGCAAAGGTTTCGCTGTACTGACGAAAATTGGTGATCTCGGTCAGTTCCGGTGCGGGTTCCTCCAGCGCCATGGCGGCGCCCGAGAACAGGGCCAGGACCAGTCCCAGCATTGTAGAGTGTTTCATGATTGCTCCAAAGCAGCTTCGATTTCAGGGGCGTAAATATCGCACGAAGCCCGCGGCGATGCTACTCCCCAGGCTGCCGCACGGGCCGCAGTCAGCCACTGCCCGTCTCGACTGCAAGCGCTTGCCTGACCTTTCTTCAGACCTCTCTCCTAGCCTCCCCACTTCAGGAAATTCATGAACTCGCGGCGGGTTTTCGGACCATAGGTCAGAAAACTGGGATCC
This sequence comes from uncultured Pseudohongiella sp., assembly GCA_965212375.1. Lineage (GTDB taxonomy): Bacteria > Pseudomonadota > Gammaproteobacteria > Pseudomonadales > Pseudohongiellaceae > UBA9145. Next base: position 2,642,246 of record OZ243108.1, read on the forward strand.
GGATTCTCGCGGTAGGCCAGCCGCTCCGTGCTCACCTGGTCATTGGCGGTATGCATGCGAATCTCTTCCTGGTCGATACCATAGGGCACGGCCGCATTCAGGCCGAACACCTTGCGCCGCAGTTCCGGAGTGAGCGCCGGGTAGCCATATTGCTCCTGGAACTGCTCGGAAATCTGAAACGTTCGGAACGCCTGGATTTGATCCTGGGGTGATCCGTACCAGATCGAATCTGTGCCCCACAACACATTGTCTTCACCAACATAGCGAAACAGCTTGCCCAGAGCGTGGGCGGCATTATCCGGGTCGCGCATCAAATAGCGCCAGGTGCTTCCCAATTCTGCATAGACATTGCTGTTGCGGGGCACTTCGTTGTCAATCAGGGATTGAATCAGGGTATCAATGCCGTCGCGACCAGCTCCTTCCATGAAGGCCTGCTCCTGGTTTCCGGCCACGAAACCCGAGTGGTAGATAAGAAAATTCATATCCGGGTAGTCCCGCGCCACAACCCCGATATCGGAACACTGGCTGTGCTCATAGGACCGGGGGCCAAATGGCAACCCTTTGTGAATACAGATGTTGCGCACCCCAAGGCTCCGCGCCCGCTCGATCATCGCCCGTCCGACATCGTCACTGAGGAAAAAGCCGACACCATCCGGACCGTACTGGGTATAGGTTTTAAACGCCGCGATATCCCAGTTCTCAGCCAGTTCGTCCATGGCTTCCAGGTCGCCCTCCTGGTTTGGATTGACACGGCCATGAATCATCAGCCGTTTGCTGCCTTCCAGCGCCGCCACGATACTGCGGGTCTGGTCCGCATCCTCGATGGTCACCGGTTCAGTTTCCCGGGTGGACGGTACAAAGGACAGCACCATGATGTCGGTGTCGCTGTCCATGAATATATCCTTGATGAATTCGCTCTCGCTAAGACACCCCAGGTAACCGCGTTCGCCGCCGGTATTAGCATCACTGCAGCTGGCTTTCTCCATGCCAGAGTAAGGACGCGCGTTCGGCGGAATGCGGCTCAGCCAGTCACCCTCCGGATTCACGTAATGTCCCTGCACGTCGAAAATAAACTCACCGCCTTCCACCTGAGCGTTGGCGGCGGCGCTTTCCAGCGCAGCCTCATCCACCAGGTCGAAATAGCCGCCCTGCCGACCATGCAGGGCATTGGCCTTGTTTAGCGCCAGCAGCGTGCTGGCTGCACCACAGCTGGACACCAGAAACTTCCGCCGGGACTGGCCAGTGCGCCTGGCGTGGCTCGTAGCGGCGTCAAGGGCCAGTTTATTGCCCAGTTCATTGACCGGGTCGATGGGAATTGGCTCGTATTCGCCGTTGGAGGTACTGTCGATTTTGATCGGCAGGCGGGTGCCGTGTTCGTCGTAACGGTAAAGGCTGTGAGTGCTGGCCATGGTGAACTCCTGATTATTGTTATTTGCCGGGCGTTCCTGCTTGAGCCTTGTCTGCAAATCTGTTGTGGAAATTTGTTAGCTGTAAATCATGGTGACACGGGCCACGGGCCGGTGAAAAGGGCGCGGGCCAGGGCAAACACTGACTAACGGGAAATAATCGACGGTTGCCGGCTGGCTGACGGTGAACTGTGGCGCCGCGCGCTGCGTAATTTCGACCATGACAAATATCAAGCTTTCACTTACCACGCTTTCTCTACTCACCATTGTGTTCTTGACCGGCTGTACCAGCGTCAAGGTAACCGACTATGCTGGTGACAACCCCGAACTGGATATGACCGAGTTCTTCAGCGGTGATCTTATGGCCTATGGCGTGGTGAAAAACTGGCGCGGCCAGGTGATTCGCAAATTCGAGGCGGATATCGTTGCCTACTGGGAAGACGGCGTCGGCACTCTGGAGGAAGACTTCGTGTTTGACGATGGCGAACTTGATCGCCGGGTCTGGACCCTGGAGCCGGTGGCCGATGACCGCTATCGCGGCACCGCCGGTGATGTGGTGGGTAGCGGTGAGGTACAGGTCTCGGGCAATGCCGCGTTTCTGGATTACGTGCTACGGGTGCCGTTCGGTGACGACAGCATCGACGTGCGCGTCGATGACCGCATGTACCTGGTGAGCCCCGGCATTCTCATCAATGAATCGAAGCTGAGCAAGTTTGGCTTCAAGGTCGGGGAGTTGCTGTTGGTCATTCGCCAGGACGGCGCGCTGCCGTAGCCAGCCTTAAGCCCATGTCTTAAACCCGTGTCTTAAACCCATGTCTTAAACCCAGTTCAGGAACGGCTGTCCGGCGCCATGGCAACCAGGCAATCCATGGCGCGTTCTGCCTGCTCCAGCGGCACGAACACATGGTCGTGATAAAACGCCGCAATGACGTTGGCCGGGATATCCAGAGCCGCCAGCTTTGATGCCACCGCCGCGGTAAAACCCACCGCATCAAGACTGGAATGCACCGCCAGGGTGATACCTCTGAACACAGACTCATATTCCAGCTGGTGCAGGTCAGCCGCCGGCCGCGGCAATAACAGACTCAGGCCCTCAGCTTCACGATAACAGGCCAGGGGCTGCAGGGCTTCCAGATCCCGGTAGCCCATACCCGGCACTGAACAGAATACGAATTCTCCTTCCAGCAGCGTTGGCTGCATCGCCGTCAGCAGCGTGTCGAGGTCAAGCTCGCCAACCATAAATCAGGTCACCCAGAGTTGTGCAGGTGTGGTGAGGGGTGCATGCCCTATTCCATCTCTGCGCGAATTTCATCATAGAACCCCGGCACACTACGGCTCATGAACAAGCCGTCCGGGGCCTGGGTCCAGCTCAGATCCGGGGTCTGGATAGCCTGCACTGCCTGATCGCGGGTAGTACCGCTGCGAATCAGCGCCGCCATGTGGGCGCGAATATCTTCCATCTGGTTGCGAAAATTAAGCACATCGCGCCGATCCATAACCGCACCGTGACCGGGTATCGCGGTGTCGAAATCCAGGGTCAACATGCCGTTAAGGGTAGTCACCCAGCCGCGAGAACTGCCGCCGTTGGCATAGTCCATAAACGGTGCAGTGCCATGCAGCAGATCGCCGCCGTGGACCGTATTCAGGTCGGGAAAGTACACCACCGAATCACCGTCGGTATGGCCGGTGCCAAAGTAGTAGGCCCGCACCTCGGCATCACCAAGAAACACCGAGGTTTCCTGAGTGTAGACTATGGGGGGCCGGCCGGGCTGATCGCCGCGAATCATGTTCAGGCGCGCATTCTTGTGGGCAATAACTTCTGCCACTTGCAGAAAAGCAGCATTGCTGCCGCTGTGATCGCCATGGTGATGGGTGTTGATCACATACTTGACCGGCTGGTTTGAAACACTGGCCACCAGCGACTGTATCTCCTCAAAGTCCTGCGGGAATTTGTCATCGATGAGAATCACGCCTTCGGAGGTAACCCGTACCCCAATATTGCCTCCAGGGCCGGTGATCATATAAAGGCCAGTCTGAACCTCTTCGATGGCCAGACGCCCCTGGGCCAGGGCGAGACCACTGAATAACAGGCTGAATATGCCTGCCACCATGCCTAGACGGGTTAATTGTTTCATGACATCTCCTTTGTTTATGACACACCAACTATTGGCTTGTAGTGCATTGGCTTGTAGTGCATTGGCTTGTTTACGCTGAATACTGGCCATGCTGTCGGCCACTGGATGCACGATGGCCCACAGTGTTGCACCCAGGGTCAAGCGACGCAAACCCGGACAGGTTTCAGGCCTGGGCCGCCATCCGCTCGTTGTTCAGCTGCTGAGTACGCTGCAACGCCGGGCGCTCGGTCAGTCTGGCCACATAGGTTTCGAAGGTCGGGCGTTTTTCAATGGTGCCAAACTGCATGCCCCACATCAGGTGCGAACCCAGATAAACATCCACCGCTGTGAATGTCTCACCGCACACGTAAGGTCCTGGGACCAGGGCGGTCTCGACCGCCCTGAGGGTGTCTTCGATGCTGCCAAATCCCAGGGTCCGGCTACGTTCCGCAGTGACTTCCCAACCCATGGAGCTGGTGCTTACGGCTTGCTCTAACGGACCGGCCGCAAAAAACATCCAGCGATAAAAGGCCGCCAGCTGTGGATCACCTAGCGCCGGGATCAGCCCCTTGTCCGGAAAACTGGCTGCCAGGTACGTGCAGATTGCTGCAGTTTCGGTGACGACTTCCCCACGGTGCTGAATGGTTGGCAGCTTGCCCATGGGGTTAATAGCAAGAAACGCATCCCCTTTGATTTCTTCGCCGTAGTCTATCCAGCGGGTTTCATAAGGCTCACCCAATTCTTCCAGCATCCAGTGGGCCATCTGGCCGCGGGACTGCGGGTTGGTAAACAGAATAATTTCGCTCATGTCAAATCTCCTTGGCCGGGTATGGGCCAGACACACATAATGGAACAGCTACCAGCGCCACCATAGCCAATCCCGCCGCTGCCGACCAGCTAATCCGCCAGCACTGCCAGGTGAACAGCGCCCGGAAATTACCATCTAGTAATTGATAAAGCGGCGCGCCACGGCCACCAGGTCATTATCATCCACCAGTCGCCAGCCCTGCGCGTGAAACTTGCGCAGCGCCGCTTGATCCGGAAAGCTGTAGTAATTCCCACCAGCCGGCTGAGGCGTCGAGTCCAGTGCCTGACCGGCAGCCAGACGCGCCACCGCCGCGACAATCTCTGCGCAACCCGCCTCATACAGCGACAGCACATGCCAAAGGTAGGATTTGTCCGGATTCACCGGCAGCGTGGTGGTGGCGACAATGCGGCCCGTATCAATACTGTCGTCATCGATGGTGTGTAGTGTGGTACCGAGATTGGCCTCGCCATTCAGCAGACCCCAGAAACTGGCCATCACCCCGCGATAGTCCGGTAACGGTCCAGAGTGCAGGTTGAGTACGCCCAGCCCTGGCACCGACAGAACCGGTGCCTTCAGGATTACGCCATAGCGAATGGATAGCACCAGGTCCGGCGCCATCGCCCGAAACTGATCAAGCTCCGGCGCCGTGTTGAGACGATTAAATTCATGCAGCGGCTGACCGGTACGGTTAGCCAGCGCGGTGAAACTGCAAAAGTTTCCACGCTGCGCTGTCGACAAACTATCAGCCAGGGGCCAGAGCAGATTGTTGAACAGCCCCTGCTCGGCGAATTTGAGTTGGGCAAGCTCGGCAGGCACCGCCTTGCTGCTTCCCACTCGCGCGGAGACGACCAGATTAATGTGATGCTCCGGCTGCAGCGCCGGCAAAAGATAGTTCAGCGCCAGACAACTGGCGAGATCGCGATTACACAGTACAACAATTTTCACGCTCTATTTCCTGATCTGTACTCTATTCCAATATTTCAATAGCTGCACGACACCCGCACTACTTGCCAGACTCCACTTGTCCGGCACGATGATAGACAAAGCCACGGAGTATAGACGCCTGCCGGGGTTTTCGCATTGCCCGTTGCCAGGCGGCCCTACCGGCCTCGCGCTCCGCTGCGGCCAACAAGCGGGCTTGGAGGGAAACGGCAACCGCGCTAGACTGACCCAGTATGCGGCTCACCCGGAGCCCGACAGCGCCCCAGGAGACCAGAAGTGAAGTCAGAAATAGTTATCCGAATCAGAAACTTAGTACCGGTTTTGGCCGCTCTTCTGATGACCGCCTGCGCCGTGCCGCCGATCAGTTTCATGGACACTCGCCCCGGGCAAACACTGGCATCGGGGGACTCCGCCACGGTGCACTTCTTCCCCATGCAGGCAAATCAGGACACCGGCGTGGTTCTGGAAGCTGGCGCTCGCTATGCACTTGACATCAAACTGCTCAATTTCTGGGTGGATGGCGACATTGAAGAGACTGCTGACGGCGAGCGGATTGATGAGTTGGGTTTCAGCAACAGCCAGATGCCGTTTGAGTTTCTGGGTTTGCTGCGCCGCGCCAAGGATCACAACTGGTTTGAGTTAATGCTTTACCAGCCACGCTGTGCAGGTGAAAGCCTGCGCGGTGTCAGCGAGCTGGATATCGATGAGAACAGTGGTAGCTATAATTTCGTCGCAAACTGTGACGGCAAACTCGCCCTGTTTGTTAACGACAGCTATGTGACGTACGGGAATAATCTCGGTTACGCGAACATCGCCCTGTCGAGGGTTAACTGATTGCCGTCACTCCGGATAAATGCCCAACAGAAGGCCAGATCGAGGAGTGACCGATGCACACAGTACAACAGATACTCAGCCACAAGAATGTTCAGGAGATCTGGTCAATAGCGCCAGATGCCACAGTGTTCGAGGCCATTCAAATGATGGCCGATCGCCACGTAGGCGCCCTGCTGGTAATGGAAGCCGACAAACTCCGCGGCATTATCTCCGAGCGCGACTATGCCCGCGAGGTGATCCTCAAGGGTCGCGCATCACGCGACACTTTGGTGGGACAAATCATGTCCGAGCCGGTGATCAGTGTCGCGCCCACCCAGCTGGTGCGTGACTCATTGTCACTGATGACCACCAACCACATTCGTCACTTGCCGGTGGTCGAGGATGACCAGGTGATTGGTATCGTATCCATCGGCGATCTGGTCAAAGATGTGATCGAGGATCAGCAATCCACCATTGAGCAACTACAGGAATACATTCGCACCTAGGCTACCTCTGATTAACTTCTGATCAAGCCTGAAGGTGCTTTCCCGAGATCTGAATCAAGCGTTGCGCTCGACCAGAGTGTGTCCACCACCGGCCACCGGAACAAAGTGATAGCGTCGATTGATACACGCTGGCTGTTCACCGACCACGTGACTGACGTAGATGAGTTGTGTGCTCATTTGCCCGGCAATGGCATCAAGCAATTTCAGAATCAGGGCCCGGTGATAGTCATCCAGACCCACGCAGGGTTCATCCAGCACCAGTATTCGCGGCTGCTTTACCATGGCCCTGGCCAGTAACACCAGCCGCTGTTGTCCGAACGATAACTCGTGATAGTACGATTTCTCCTGACCGGCAAGGGTGACTACAGCGAGCCAGTCTCGCGCGGCTTCTCTCTCCTTCCCACCGCTGTCGTCGTAGAGCCCGACAGAATCATAGAAACCGGACACCACCACATCCAGTACTCGCCATCCCTTCACATATTTGTTGTGCAACTCGTTGGAAACCACGCCGAAGAAACGCTTGATCTCCCACACCGACTCGCCGCTGCCCTTGGGTTTGCCGAACAAAGTCACGTCCTGACCATAGCCCTTGTGGTTTTCGCCATCGATCAGACTCAGCAGAGTCGATTTACCACAACCGTTCGGCCCCTCTATCAAGACATGCTCACCGGCTCGCAAGGTCCAGTTCAAATCCACCAGCACCGGCTTGTCAGCATAGCTGGCGCGTACGTCACGCAGTTGCAGCAATGGATTTTTTTCAGCAACAGTGGTGTCATCGTGGCTAGTGTTAATACGACCGGTGTCATCAGGAGATCCGCTTTCCGGGGTGACGCGCGACGCCGGTGGCAAGCGTGACGGCAGAAGCGGCTGGCGGGAAATCAGCGCCGAGAACTCCGCTGCCTCCTGGACCTGCTTCCGGGGTCCATGCAAGCGCAGGCCCAGCTCACTGAGCAAGGCAAGATGACTGGCCCAGTCGGGAATATCCGTCCGGCGACGACACAAATACAGCGTGGCGAATTGGCTGCCCAGCGCGCTGCGGATAACGCCATCGATATCGCTCCGGGAAAGATGGTCAATGCTTTCCAGGGGTTCGTCCATGATCAACAGGCCACCGGCCGCTGCGGTCACCCCGTACAGTGCCCGGGCCAACAATGCCTTGCGCACCTGTCCAGATGACAGGAAACGGATACCCCGATGCCTTAATTCATGAAGCCCCAGCGCGGTAAGCAGTGCTGCGCTGAATTCCTTATCCTGATCCTCGCGAGCCCGGGCAAAGCTCACCAGGGCAGCGACTGTGGTACCCGGGTCGGCCGCGTCGCTGCTGTACTCGCTGATATCCATACGGTTATCGTGCTGCCACAGCCGCTGCTGTTCCTCAAAAGACACCAGGAACGTTTGCCGGACAGGATCGAAATCCGGCGCATACTGCACATACTGCAGAGAATCCTTGCGCATGCCGGCAAGGAGGTTGGCAAACACAGTTTTACCAGCCCCGTTTGGACCAAACAGGCACCAATGCTCGCCGCGCTGAACAGTGAATTCGTCGGCGATAAATACAGCGCGCTGACCGAGACGGCAGCGCGCACCTCTGACTTCCAGTAGCGGTGGCATCTCAGTCATATAACGTCAGTGAGACTGAATCTGAATCAGGAACCCAGGATACGGGAAATGCGCCGCCAGATTCTGCGCCCGATGCCGGGTTTGTAAGACGGACTGGCACCGGCCTGCTCCGGTATCCAGACCGGATCCCGATAAGTGGTTTTGTCAGGCGAGCTCTCCATCGGCGTGTAGTATTTGCAGCCAGCAAAATAGTAATGCGTTACCTGCGAGTTACGGCTGCGCTGCATATCATTTTGTGGGGCACCGCCGTGCAGCAGATTGGCATGCCAGATAATAGCTTCGCCCTTGCGGACCAGTCCGTATTCCGGCTCAAAGTCGTGTTCTTCCACCAACTCCCTGATGCGCTGCTCATAGAGTGGATAATTCTTGTAACCGGGCTCCAGGCCCAGGTCCTGCATGCTGTAGAAAGGCAGCTTGTGACTGCCCGGGTAGTACACCAGCGGTCCGTTGTCGCGGTCGATGTCTTCCAGGGCGACCCAGATGCCGGCCATGTACCCGGCCGGAATAGTACTGAAATGAATCGTATCCGAGTGCGCCATCTGGCTGGTGCCCTTGGGAAAATTCAGGGTCTGGAACGGCAGCGCCCGACGGCCATATAACTCTTCCAGGGCAGTAGTCGCGCGCTTGTCCACCGCCAGCCGCCGCGCTTCGTCGATTATCTTCCAGGCATCCTGCACCCGGGTTACCGGCGTCAGGCCTTCCCGAAATTCTTCGGGATAATGGGGGTATACTTTTTCAACGATGGCATCCAGCATCGCGGGGTCAAAGCCGAAGTCGACTTTCAGGATACCCCGGTCATGGAATTCCTGGATCTGGTCTGCGCTGAGTACCTGGGTGTTAGCTGCTACTGCTGTCATAGCTCTATAATTTCTCTAACGTTTTCCGACTCGTTTACTCTCTCCAGCCGGGCAAAGTTTATCCTACACCGCAGCGGAATGCTTGACCGGGATCATAAGTCTCAGCGATTGCCGAGAGCTCGCTGCATAACTTCATTCTGCACCGCCATCATGCTGCCGATTGACCGGCGCCAGTAGTCTGCCGTGTGGCCGCCCTGGTCCTGGCGAAACTCAAACGGGACATTGTTGATCATCAGTAGCTGCGCCAGTTCCCGGGCCTGAGCGATCAGCGGATCGGCGGTACCGGCATCCAGATAGATATGCGGCATGGCGCTGCGCGGTACCTCGTAGATGATGGTAAACGGATCATAGGCTTCGGCCTGATCCGCGGTGAGAAAATCAGTCCCGGCTGGCGTACGCTCGGCCTGGGTACCAAACCCGGGGATGGCAATGACACCGGCGACAAACTGATCCGCCCGGGCAAATTGCTCACCTTCCGGCAACGGCGCCGGCGAGCGGTCCAGGCCCGCGCGAATCGCAGCGGCAGCGCTGCGGGCATGGCCCAGGGCGCCGCTGGTACTGCCCAGGGAAACAAACTGTTGCGGATGCCGCAGCCCGATAGCCAGGGCGGCAAAACCACCCATCGACAAACCGGCAATGGCCCGGCCTTCAGCGCGTGCCTCGGTGCGATAGTGGCTGTCAACGTAATCCACCACATCCACAACTACATGATCTTCCCAGTTGTTGCGCTGCCCATCACCACTTGCCGCGTAATTCACAAACCAGCTGTTGCCGCCATCGGGCAGAACCAGGATCAACTCGCCAAGGCGCCGCGCCACTTCCGCAGCACCCAGGCTGCGCCCCCATACCGTGTAGTTTTGCAGGTGGCCATGGAGCAGGTATAGCACCGGGTAGCGGCGCTCACTATCGGCATAGTCCGGCGGCAGAACAATGTCGAATTTCATTTCCCGGGCCACCGCCGGGCTGTAAAAGCTGACCGTCTCGAGCCCGTCCGGCCGCGGCGCCGCCACAGGCTGCAGCGCCTGCGCCACGGCATTGGTCACCATGCCGACCAACAGCAAAGTCAGGGAACAGCGCAGCAACAGTGCACCAACAGAGAACGCCGGAACTCCGCGCGGCAAGCTCCCGGCAGGACGAACTAAAACATGCATGGGACGACTCAACAACAAATGAGCCGCCATTGTAGCGCACCCGCGGCAGCAAGCGCCGTCCAGGTGCCCGCTTCTGCTATCATCTGGCAATGCTTGATTTATTCTGGAGACCTGGGCGGCAAACTCGACCGCCGCGATCATGGTTGCTGGGCACGGCGCCATTGCTGGCATTGCTGTACGCCACCGCCACAGTTGCTGCCGATGAAGACGGTGCAGCCTTGTTCCGGGCAAATTGCGCGGAATGCCACCAGATCAGTGGCCAGGGGATCCGCAATGTCTATCCGGCACTGGCCGGCAGTGAAACAGTGCTGGGCAGCGGCCTCGACGTGGCCCTGGTGATGATTATCGGTCGCGGCGAGATGCCGTCCTTCGACGGTGTACTGGACAGCGCGGAGATGGCGGCCATTATCAACTACGTACGCAGCAGCTGGGGCAACAGCGGCGACCCGGTCAGCGCCGAACAGGTCGAGCAATTGCACTAAGCGAGGTTGCCTGGTTGGCAAACGTTCATAAAAAAAGGCCCGGGAAATTCCCAGGCCTTGAAAGCTACTTAACCGCAACCAGATGCGTGATCGCAGTGCGTTGGTCCAGTCGGCTTACGGATATGACCCGTGTTAAGTAGCACCCACATAGCAGGCAGCTCGTCACTCGCCTTACTAGTGGCGATAGACTAACGAGCCAGTATTGCGGGAGCCTTGCAGTCCTGTGAATTTTACGTGACAGCGCTGGGGCTGCCGATTCACTCGGCGGGTTCCTAGCTGCGTAAATAAGACGCACCGTTCACGTCGATAATGGTGCCAGTGGTGAACTCGGTTCCGGGCGTGGCCAGAAACATCACTGCCCGGGCGACCTCTTCCGGTTCTGCCACCCGGTTAAGCGGACTCTGGGCGCGGATGTCGTCACCCTCCGGTCCCTGCAGTCGCTCGCGGGCCAGATCGGTGTTTACAAATCCCGGCGCCACGGCGGCGACGAATATGCCGTGGGGTGCCAGTGCCACCGCCAGGGATTGGGTCAGGGAATTCAATCCTGCCTTGCTGGCACCATAAGCCGGTTTAATTGGTTCGCCCCGGAATGCGCCGCGCGAACTGACGTTCACGATACGACCGCCGCCGGAGGTCATCATGTACTGCGCCGCACAGAAGCAGACATTGGCGGGGCCCAGCAGGTTGGTGGCCAGGGTGGCCTGCCAGGCCTGCTGCCAGTCCTCGTAGCTGCTTGCATCGGGCGGATGGTATTCACCAATACCGGCATTGTTGACCACCACGTCCAGCTTTCCCATGGCCGCCACCGCTTCATCCAGCACCTGTTTGACGGCGGCGGGATCGGCAAGATCAGCCGTATACAGCAGATGGTTCTCACCCGGCAGGGTCTGCAGCGCTTGCCGGGCGGCAGATTCGTTTTGCCGGTAGACCATTGCCACGCGCGCACCAGCCCGGGCAAAGGCTGTCGACACCGCCAGGCCAATACCGCGGGTGCCGCCGGTCACCAGCACGGTGCTGTTCGCAAACAGCTGGTCGGGGTTGCTGTTGGTCACGATCTAGTCTCCCTGCAGTCCATCCATGCTCGCCAACCTGCCGATCAGTTCCTCGACCCGGGTGCTGTAACCCCATTCATTGTCATACCAGCTCACCACCTTCACCATGCGCTTCTGCAGCACCTGGGTAAGCAGTGAATCAAAGATGCTGGAGTGGGTATCGCCGATGATGTCGGAACTGACTATGGCCTCGGTGCTGTAGGCTAGAATATTCTTCAGCGGACCTTCGGCCGCAGCCTGCATGGCCGCATTGATTTCCTCGATGCTGGTGTCACGCTCCACCTCGACAGTAAGATCAACGATACTGCCATCAGGAACCGGAACACGCATTGCCAGTCCATCCAGCTTACCTGCCAGTTCAGGCAGCACCAGGCCAATAGCCTTCGCCGCTCCGGTCGACGTCGGCACAATATTGGACGCCGCATTACGCGAGCGTCGCTTGTCGCTGTGTGGTGCATCTATAAGACGCTGGTCAGAGGTGTAGGCGTGAACCGTGTTTAACAGGCCGCGCTTGATACCCACGGTTTCGTGCAACACCTTGGCCAGCGGCGCGGCGCAGTTCGTTGTGCAGCTGGCATTGGAAACGATTCGGGTATCGGGCGTCACTACATGGTCATTCACACCAGTCACCAGGGTCGCTTCCAGAGCATCCTTGCAAGGCACGGTCAAAATAAGACGCCTGGCACCCGCATCCAGATGCTTGTTAAGGTCTTCAAGCTTGCGGAATACACCAGAGCTTTCCACAACGTAGTCGACCTGCAGTTCTTTCCAGGGCAGGCGGGCCGGGTCGCGCTCACACAGAACCTGGAACTGGTCGCCGGCAATGGTCATCATGTCACCGTCCACCGTGACTTCACCAGGAAAAGTGCCGTGAATACTGTCGTACTTGAATGCGTACGCGAGCTGGTCGGCACTGGCCAGATCGTTGACCGCTACCACATTGTAATGCTCGCGCAGTTTGGCGATGCGCATGATAGTGCGACCGATGCGCCCAAAACCATTAATCGCAATTCGGGGTTTTGCCATAGCGACTGAATACCTCCTGGCTGACTTGCTGTTAAAAATTCAATGCTGGCGAACCTGCAAACCCTAAGCCGTTCGAGTTATTGTCCATATCAGGCCAACAGCGACTCACTCATCGCCCACAAGCGTTCCGCGCTCTCTGGCCGGGTAGCCCACTCGGCAACGTCACAGTAGCGCGGTGAGTCTGCTGTTGCGATGCGGGCCACGTCACAGTCTTCACAATACAGGCCGCCCATGCCTGCCAATGCGGGGCTGGTAGCCGCCCACAGTGTAGTTGTACAACCCTGACTGGGTGACTTGAACAGCGAGGCGGCCAATTCTGACAGATTGCCCTGTTCATCCAACCAACCCAACTCCTGCATTTCCTCCTGGGGCAAGTGCCGCTGAAGCGGGGTAAGAATACCGCCTGGATGCACAGAGAACGCGCGTATGCCCTGCTCGGCAAATTTCATATCCAGGCCCAATGCAAACAGCGCATTGGCAGTTTTTGACTGCCCATAGGCCACCCATTTTTCATAGGCCTGGCTGGTAAAAAACGGATCATCCCAGAGGATGTCTGAGCGCCGGTGGCCGACAGAGGAAAGTTCCACGACCCGGGCACCACCGGCATTGAGCAGTTGCGGCAAGAGTGCATTGGTCAGCACGAAATGGCCCAAATGATTAACAGCGAACTGCGCTTCCCAGTCATTGCCGACCCTGGTTTCCGGACAGGCCATGATCCCGGCATTGTTGATCAGCAGATCTACTTTCTGCTCCTGGGCGGCGACACCCTGGGCGTAATTGCGTACCGACTGCAAGTCCGCCAGATCCATAGCGCCAGTTCTCACATCTCCTGGCACGTCCTCCAGAGTCTGCCGGGCTTTCTGCAGGTCGCGTACCGGTACGTATACCCGGGCACCAGCCTTGCCCAGGGCACGGGTGGTTTCCAGACCAATACCCGAATAGCCACCGGTTACGACCGCCACCTTACCGCCGAGATCAATGCCCGCCAGCACCTCGTCAGGTTCGCTGCGCAGGCCAAATCCTGAGCCTACGGGTTTCTGGATTCGCGTGTTGGTGTTATTACTCATGCCGCCTCCTGGCAGGGTATGGGTTGAGTATGATCGATGCGTCTGACAATAGCTCCTAGCCTACGCAGTTGCCCGGCGACCGACAAGTCATCTGCAGCGCCAGAACCAGCCGCTCTGGCCGGCGGGATTCCGTAGCCGGGAACTGCTAGAATATGGGGCCTGAAATTCACACTAGCTAGTACGATCACATGGCGCTTCATCCACAGTTAAAAGCATTTCTGGACAGCCTCGAGGCACTGGGCGCACCACCATTGCACACGGTGCCGGTATCGGTTGCGCGGACCATGTATGACAAAGGTGCAGAGCTGACCCGGGGCACACCCCCGGAACCAGTCGCGGTCGAGGCCGTTACGTTTCCCGGACCCGGCGGCACTCTTGATGCGCGACTTTACCGCCCCGCCGAGGAGCCGGGCCTGCCCATTCTGGTATTTTTTCACGGCGGCGGTTTCACCATTGGCTCGCTGGACAGTCACGACAGCGTCTGCCGCGCTCTCAGCGTGGAAGCCCATTGCCTGGTACTGTCGGTGGACTATCGCCTGGCGCCGGAGCACAAGTTCCCGGCGGCGGTGGAAGATGCCTGGGCAGCCACCTGTTGGGCGGTGAACAACGCCCATACCCTGGGTGGCGACCCGGACCGGGTTGCGGTAGGCGGTGACAGCGCCGGCGGTAACCTGGCGGCGGTGGTGTGTCTGATGGCACAGGAAGCTGGCGATCCGCAGTTGAGCTATCAGTTGCTGATTTATCCCGGCATTGACATGACCTGCAGCCTACCCTCGCACACCGCCTTCGCCGACGGCTATCGCCTGACCCGGGAACTGATCACCTGGTTCTACCAGGCCTATTTCTCAACCGAAGACGATGTGACGCACTGGCAGGCTTCGCCGATTAACGCCCATAGCCTGGCAGGCCTGCCGCCCGCCTATATCCTGTCCGCCGGCTACGATCCATTACAGGATGAAAACAAGTCTTATGCCTACAAACTGGAAGGCGCCGGCGTTCCGGTAACCTACCGCCACTATCCCGACATGATCCATGGCTTTTACACCATGCCCGGGGCTCTGGATCGCGCCCGTGAGGCCATCAGCGACAGCGCCCGCGCGCTGCGTACCGCGTTTGGCGACTAGGTTGCCTTGATCCAGACTTGTCACGGCGCTGTCAATTTCACTGATTAGGCTGGACGGCTATCAATCCTGCCTGCGGAGTGCCCCATGCTGACAACTCGTTATTTCCTGATTTCATTCCTTGCGCTGTCGAGCATCGCGGCAAGCCACGCCCAGGCGCAATGCGGCGCGACCGGGCCCCGCGAAACCGCCCGCGGCAGCGTGTATATTGACAGCAACGGCGATGGTCAACGCAATGGCGGTGAAACCGGCCTGGCCGGGGTGGCGGTCAGCAACGGTTGCGACGTGGTAGTCACCAACGAGGATGGGCGTTACCAGCTTGATCTGGCCGCCACAGAGATTTTGTTTATCAGCAAACCGGCAAACCTGGCGGTTCCGGTGGATGAACACAACATTCCGCAATTTTTCTATCGACACTATCCTCAAGGGACGCCGGAGCTGATTGCCGGCACCGCTGTGGAATGGTTGTTCCCGGTAATCGCGCCCACTGGGCCACTGCCCGACAGCATTGATTTTCCCCTGGTGCCGCGCGCCGCTGCCGATTCTTCTTTTCGGGCGCACGGCTTTGCCGATACCCAGGCCCGCTTCGAGCTCAGCCAGGACATGCTGCGCGAGGACCTGATCAATCCACTGATCGATAACCCCTACGACGTTGACTTCGGACTCACCGTGGGCGATGTCGCCAATGACAACCTGGATATCTATGATCGCCACAAGGCGATGATGGGCTTGATGGGAATTCCCCAGTGGTACCTGCCCGGCAACCACGACGTCAATTTCGAGTCGCCCAATGACTTCTATGCCAATGAAACCTACAAGCATCATTTTGGTCCGACCTACTATTCATTCAACCATGGCAATGTGCACTTTGTGGCATTGAACAACGTTGAATATGCTGGAGCCGGGCGCGAATTCGACGATGGCCGCTACCGCGGCTATATCAGCGATGACCAGCTGTACTGGCTCAAACAGGACCTTGCTCAGGTATCACCGGACAAGCTGATTGTGATTGCCACCCACATTCCGCTGATCGCCGAAGCGGACGATGGCCGCAATCCGGTTGCCAGCGGTCCGAACACCGAAAATTTTTCAGCCTTGCTGGAGATCCTGGCGCCGTTTGCGAACATTTACGCGCTGGCAGGACACGACACATCCAACAGCTGGAAAGTCGAGGTCGGCCACAGCCACGGCTGGAGCGGCCAGCCCTGGATCGCTCACACCCTGGCAGAAGTGCGCGGCAATGGCTGGACCCGCGGCCCTGCGGACCCGCGCGGCGTGCGCGATGCGATGATGGAAGACGGCAACCCGAACGGATTTTATGTGCTGCACTTCGACGACCTGGAGTTGACCCCGGAATTCATCCCGTTTCCGTTTGGTCCGGATGCCGCGCAGCGCCTGCGGGTCAGTCTGGACCCACCGCTGACTGCCAGCGAGACCACTATCAATCGGGGCGAGCTGGCAGCGAATACCAGCCTGGTGGTCAACCTGTTTGACGGTGGCGCTCGCGATACGGTCTGGGCATCAATCGATGGCGGCCCGCGCCAGGCAATGACTTATACAGTGAGAACTGACCCTTATGTAGAACGCCTGCACCGCACCTATGCCGATACAGACAGCGCCTTTGGCAGCGCCAGGCGTTCATCTCATATCTGGGAGTTACCACTGCCTGCCAATCTTGCGCCCGGCCTGCACCATGTGGTGATCACCAGCCTTGACGAATTCGGTCAGCGTCAGCGTGGCAATTTCAGCTTTGAACTGCTGCCTGACTAGGGAACCGCTGATCAGAGATTGCCACTCAAATCCACCGCCGCACCTTGCGTTTGTAGGCCAGGTATTGTTCGCCAAACGCCCGTTCCAGGTAGGCTTCCTCACGGGCTATGGCGATGTAATACACCAGAACTGCGCCCGGTATAAACGACAGAAAAATCCAGAGATTATTTAGCGCAATGCCGATGCCCATGTTGAACAAACAGAAGCACACATAGATCGGGTTGCGCGAGACACGGTAAAAACCATGGGTGATCAACGTGGTGGTCGGCTTCCAGGGCTCGATTGCCGTTGATGAACGCTTGAACGAACCGCCCACCAGAATACCCACAGCGACGCCAAACAGGGTAATGGCCAGGCCGACAGCCCGGAAGCTTTCCGGCACTCCCATACTTAGTGGCCAGAGCCTGTTCAGTCCCACCCCCAGGGCAATCAGCAGCACAAACACCAGCGGTGGCGGAAACCTGACCTGAGCGTGATCCGCGGGATCTCCCTGTACACTACTGTTGTTGTCTTCTTCCATAGCCGACTCCGGATATCCTTGTTGAATTTCTCAGGGTACGTCAAAGACGCTGATCTGCAAACAACTCTGCGCTTCGCGCCCGACCAGTTTCGCTGCCGGCGCTTGCCGAAATCGGCAATCGTAGTAGGATAACAAGGACTTGTGGAGCAACCGGTGCCCAACCATGAAACAGGGTTTACAGCTTGCCATGGCGGTGCTCGCCGGGGTACTGGGCGGCTCTTTCGTCAACATCACTCTGGTAATGCTCGGCCCGCTTCTGATCGCACCGCCTGCCGGCGTCGACATGTCGGACATGGAGTCCTTCGCCGCTGCGGTAGACTCCATGGGACCGCAACATTTTCTGTTTCCATTTCTTGCCCATGCGCTGGGCACGTTCACCGGCGCGCTGCTGGCCTACCGACTGGCGACCGACAAACGCTCCTGGTGTGCCCTGGCTATTGGATTGTTTTTCCTGGCTGGTGGCATCACTGCAGCCGCCATGATTCCGGCGCCAGCCTGGTTTGTGATACTGGACCTGGTGGCCGCCTATTTACCTATGGCCTGGCTGGCGATCCTGCTGGCCAGGAAATTTGCAGCAAAGGTGTCGCTATGATTTTTTATTATGCCCCGCGCACGGTTTCCCTGGCGTCCCATATCACCCTGGAAGAAGTGGCGGCCAACTATGAAGCGCGTCGACTGGACTTCACCGCCACCGAACAGCGCTCGGCACGCTATCTGGGCATCAATCCCAAAGGGCGGGTGCCGACCCTGGATACCGGGAACGGCATTCTTACCGAAACACCAGCGATTCTGGCCTACCTGGCCCAGACTCATCCGCAAACCAGGCTGGCACCACTAGACGATGCGTTTCGCTTTGCCAAGGTGCATGAATTTAATATCTACCTGTGTGCGACCGTGCACGTGGCTCACGCTCATCGCGTACGCGGCTTGCGCTGGGCGGACAATGAAGACGCTATCAAGGCCATGCAGGCCAAGGTCCCTGCCAACATGCGCGACTGCTTTGCGCTGATCGAGCAGTCCATGTTCAGCGGCCCCTGGGTCATGGGTGAGCAGTACAGCATTTGCGACCCCTATCTGTTTACGCTGGCTAGTTGGCTGGCAGGCGATGGCGTTGATATTACGGAATTTCCGCAGGTCAGCGCGCACTATGAACGCATGCGCGAGCGTCCCGCAGTGCGCGAGGTATTGCAGATTCACGGTTTGTAGTTCAAAGACTATAACTCAGACCCTGGCCAGCCAGAACAAGTCGCTAGTTCCTGGGCACATAGCGACCATCGAACCAGGGCATCCACTGTTCGGAGTCGTGATTGTACTGCTCGAAAAACTGACGCACTGTTCCATCAGCATTCGGCGTCCAGGTACCGCGAAAGTTCCACACCGCACCCTGAAAGTTATAGATACTTCCTTCCAGAACCATGGATTCACCGCGCAGCCCGCCGACAATGTCGATTGAGTACCGACCGGCTGACACCCATACCTGACGCCATTCCCGGGTCACCGGATTGTAGTAATTCAGACTGGTACCGGTACTGCCGGAACCACCCTGCCAGCGCTCCAGCAGCATACAGCCCTGTTCCATCTTGACGATGCTGTTTTCCCCGGCCTGGCGTCCGGTATTGCTGTCGAACACCTCCCATTCGCCAACCCAGAAATCGAAATCACCAAAGCCATCCAGGCCAACGCAACCGGTTTCCTGTGCCATAAGCGGTGCGGATGCAAACAAGACTGCCAGCATGCACAACAGGGTATAAGCGGTGTGAACAGTATGCCTCATGGGGAGCCCTTGTCCTTTGTCAGCCAGGGGAAATTGACAGGCGACTCGACACGGTCAAATAGTCGCTATGAGCATCAACCTCAGCGTCTATGGAAAACCCGATTCCATGCAGCTGGCAAAATCGCCGCACAATGCTGCTGCCGACTCCCTGCCCAGACTCGTGATCGGTTCCCTCGCGGGACTCGATAACCCGTGATCCTGCCTGCACCTTGGCCAGGTTTTCAAGGTGCTGGCGCTCCGCCTGGTTGATAATGACCACTTCATTGGCCGTGCTCAGTTTCCTGGCGCTGATCCTGATCAGGCCGCCCAGCGGAGAAAACTTCAGGGCGTTGCTGAGAATATTAGCCAGGATGATGTGCAGGAACACATCGGCATTGACCCGCAGCACCAGATTGTCATGGGGCTCAAAAACCAGGCGCAGATTTTTCTGCAGGAGCTGCTGCCTGAACAGCAACTCCATTTTCTTGGCAGCCAGCGACAGCGGCAGCTCAGCGATCGCTACCTCATCGACTTCCACAAGCTTTCTGACTTCCTGCACTTCATCCAGCAAACCCGCGAGGTGACGAACGTTTGCGCGCAAGGAATCAAAGCGCAGGCTTGCGCGGTCACCGCCCAACTCTCGCTCGCCGACATCAATTTCCATAAGCAGGCGCTGGAGGTGATTTTTAAAGTCGTGGGACAGGACCTGCAGCATCAGGTGGTTATCGTCGTTCGCTTTGCTCAGGGCGATCAGCGAGTTGCCCAGGGATGCCGAGCTCGCCTGGTAGGCCCTCGCAAAATAATAGAATATGGTCACCGAACCAATTAGAGCCGCCACGAAACCGATTACCAGACTGGCAACATCATCATTGCTGTAAAGCACTGGAAAAGGCTCAAAATAATATACCGTCAATGCGGTGGAAAAATAGAGTAGCAACAGATACAGCACGGCAAGGGCTGCGTGACGAACATGCAATATCAGGAAAGCAAGCCCGCTCATCACTGGAATGAAGAAAGCATCGAGCAGGTAAACCGGACTCGAGATCAGGTTAAACAGCCCCATGGTCGTATAAACGAACAGCAAATACAGCAGTACGTAGCGATAGCGCCCGGTACGCCAGATTAAATACCCAAACAGAATCATCGGCAGCAGAAAAGGTAACAGGGCAGCGAACAGCAGGTACTCCCCGTCCAGTAGGTAGGAGCCCAGGAATACCATGCAGATCAGGATTGAGACGCCAATGGCCAGCAATGTAACCCGGACGCGCACCCCATGGGCCTGGTCGAAATTTCTTGCAGCAAGCTTATCGCTGCTCTGTTCCTGTGGCAGTGGCAATGCCCTGAATTCCTTGAAGAACTGCAACCTCTAATTCACTTTATTTAATCAGCCAAGCGATATCTGGCCCGGCTGGTTCAATTGCGATACCTTACGACAGGTAACTCTGAAAATGTTAGGGTTTAATGGAATGTTCTTTCTGTGAGGTAAAACCATGCGCCGTGTGCTGACTTTCGTGTTTGCTGTATCCATGCTCCACTCCGTCGCTTTACAGGCGGCCGAGTTTGAACAGATTGGCAGTTTCGATTTTCCCACTTCTGCTTCCGGGGCAGCTCAGGAGCATTTTCTGCTGGGTGTCGGTTACCTGCACAGCTTCGGGTTTGTGCAGGCGCAGAGCGAGTTTCGCCGTGCCCAGGAACTGGACCCGGATTTCGCCATGGCCTACTGGGGTGAAGTCTTTACCTACCAGCACCCGTTTTTCGGGGGCCCGTCTGACGGCCCCGGCGAGGCACTGATGCGCCTCGGGCGCACCCCGCAAGCCCGTCTGGCAAAAGCACCGAACGCCCTGGAAAAAGGCTTTCTGAAAGCGGCCGAGGCCTATGCCCTGACTCCCGGCGGCATGCCTGCCAAGCGCACCGCCTGGATGGAGGCGATGCTGGATGTGCATGAACAGTTCCCGGACCATGATGAGGTCAAGGCATTCACCACTGTTGCCATGCTGGCCGGCGCTACCGCCGCTGGCGATATGCGCGAGCGGATTAATATGCAAGCTGGCGCACTGGGTATGGAACTGTTCAAGAAAAACGACAATCACCCGGGGGCGGCGCATTACGTGATTCATGCCTTTGACGACCCCATCCACGCGCCTATCGCCCTGGAAGCGGCCTGGAAATACGCCGACATAGCCCCGGCGGTGTCCCATGCCCGGCACATGCCCACGCATATCTTCATCCAGCACGGCATGTGGCAGCAGGTTTCCATCTGGAACGATTCAGCATTCGAAGTGGCCAAGGAACTCTGGCAGCCGGGCGATGCTGCCGACCCACAGAATCACGCCTCGGACTGGGGTCAGTACGGAGATTTACAGCTCTGGGATCTGGCACGCTCCGAACTCTGGATTGAGCGCGCCGAACAAACCCTGCGCGAGAATCCGGATCACCCTCGCTCACGCAACACCCTGAAGATCATGAATGCCCGCCATACGATTGAAACCGAAAATTGGCAGGTAGTGCCATACAGCGACGCCCTGATCGACGAAGAACTGCTGGCACTGGGCCTGAGCGCTGCCAGCCTGGGCGACCTGGCACTTGCCACCAAAGCCGCCGAGAAACTGGCCGAATTGTCTGCTGCCAGCCCTAACAATCTGGCGCTGCGGGAAAGTGCTCGACAGGTCGCCGGCCTGACCCTGTTCAAACAAGCGGCACGTGACATCGAAGCCGGAATGAACAGCAGCGGGATGGCCAAGCGACAGGAGTCGCTGGCACTGCTGGCAGAAGCGGCCGATGTTGCCGAACAGGGCCGGCTTCCCAACGGCGCCGCGAATCCGCTGAAGCCGTCCCATGAACTCTATGGCGAGGTGCTGCTCAGTGCCGACGATCCGGAAATGGCGGTCGCCATGTTCGAACAGTCGCTGCTGCGCACCCCCAACCGCAGCCGGTCACTGCTGGGCGCGGCACGGGCCCATCGCGCCCTGGGCCATGAAGAGGTCGCCGCCGAGCGCTATCAGGCGCTGTTGGCCAACTGGAGTGATGACAGCTTGCCCGCGGTACGCGAAGCCAAGGCTTTTCTGGGATACTGAAGTGGTGGACGTTGGCTGCACGCTGCAGCCAAGTGTGTTTGCGCCAGATCAGGGCCAGCTCAACTTGCCATTGCAGACCGGGGATGCTGCGCTAAAATAGCGCCACATTCCCGACAATGTCGTATCCCCGAGGTTTGTGCATGATTTTCCGTCAGCTTTTTGAGCCCTTGTCCAGCACCTACACCTATCTGTTTGGCTGCGAAGACAGCGGACAAGCCATTCTGGTTGACCCGGTGATCCCGACCATGGAGCGTGACCTGGCCCTGCTGCACGAGTTGCAGCTGAAACTGGCGATGACCGTGGAAACCCACGTGCATGCTGATCACATCACCTCGGCGTTGTATCTACAGCAAAAAACCGGCTGCCAGATAGCCTTCCCGGCAGTGGATAATCTGCCCTGTGCCGATGTCCACGTCGAAGATCGCAAACCGCTGACTCTGGGCAGCATCGAACTGCTGCCCCTGTTCACGCCGGGGCACACCGATGACCACTACAGCTATCAGGTTGATGGCCGGGTGCTTACCGGAGACTGTTTGTTAATCGATGGCTGCGGGCGAACCGACTTCCAGAACGGTGACTCGGCAGTGCTTTACAAGACCATTACCGGGACTCTGTTCCAGTTGCCGGATGACACCCTGGTCTACCCTGCCCATGACTACAAGGGTCGTCACGTATCATCCATTGCCCAGGAAAAAGCCCGTAATCCGCGGGTCGGCGGCGACAAAACCCAGCAGGAATTTATTGACCTGATGGCTGCCCTGGATCTGCCCTATCCGAAATTTATCGATTTTGCAGTCCCCGGTAACAGGCTTTGTGGTGAGTGTCCTGAGGACCTCCCGGAAAAGCTGTCCGAGTACTGCGAGCAAATGACCCACAGCCCCCAGGGCTGAGGAACCGAAACCAGGATCAAGGGATTTAACCAACGTGGAAAACTTCACCCCTGTAAGCGCACTCATTGGCGGCCTGCTGATCGGGCTGTCAGCCACTCTGACTCTTGCGGTTAATGGCCGTATCGCCGGTATCAGCGGCATTCTGTCAGGCGTGTTGGCGCCGCGCGGCGGTGAAACCGCCTGGCGGGTGCTGTTCATCGCCGGACTGCTGAGCGGCGCCGTCGTCTGGCTGCTGGTCGCAGGCCGGCCGCTGCCGGTTGATCTGCAGGCAGGCCCGGTTATGACAATTGTTGCGGGACTGCTGGTGGGTTTTGGCACCCGACTCGGCAGCGGCTGCACCAGTGGACACGGAATCTGCGGCCTGGCTCGATTTTCACGACGCTCGTTTACCGCCACTGTGGTGTTCATGCTCACCGCCATTGTCACGGTCTATCTGACCCGGCATGTGCTGGGGATTTTGCCATGAGCCAGACACTAAAAAGCCAACTTGCCATCTTTGCAGCCGGACTGTTGTTTGGCCTGGGACTGGTAATCTCGGGGATGGTCAACCCCGCTAAGGTAATCGGATTTCTCGATATCGCCGGCAACTGGGATCCAAGCCTGGCATTGGTGATGGGCGGCGGCCTGCTGGTTACGCTACCGGCATTCCGCTGGGTATTGCGCATGCCGCAGCCACTGCTGGAGAAAAAATTCTACCTGCCTACCGTGAGTGCCATTGATGGCAAACTTGTTACTGGCGCGGTGCTGTTCGGCCTGGGCTGGGGCATTGCCGGTTTTTGTCCCGGGCCCGCGCTGACCGCTCTGGTTTCCCTGGATCCCACCGTGGGCTTGTTTGTCCTGGCAATGATCGGTGGTATGGTGTTGCACCAAATTTTACTGTCCTGATCCAAACCCATGTTTATCCGTCTTACCGCTGACAGCCACTGTCATGCCAACCGCGACCGCGCTCCGGAGAATACCGGCCGTGAGTAACGAAATCACCCGACTCAGCCTGAAGCAACTGGAGACTGAACCCGACGAATTCCGGCGGCAGCTTTATCTTGGCCTGCGGGAATACGGTTTTATTATTCTGCGCGACCATCCGATCTCCAAGGCCAAGCTGGATGACGCTTATGCACTGGCGGAGCAGCTGTTCTCTCTGCCGGTGGAAACCAAGCTGCGCTACGACAGCGGCAAGGGCGCGGCCCGAGGGTACACCGCGTTCGGGCGCGAGAACGCGGTGGGTAACGTACATGCCGATCTCAAGGAATTCTGGCATATTGGCCCCGATGTGGCGGCAGACAGCCCCTACCACGGCTTCTACCCCGATAACGTCTGGCCACAGGAGATCCCCGGCTTCGAGACCACCTTTCGGGATCTCTACCGGGAACTGGAGCAATTGGGCAAACACCTGCTGGCCGAGCTGGGGGAGGAAATGGGGCTGGAACGTCGTTTCTTCGCGGACATGGTCGAGGACGGCAACTCGGTATACCGACTCCTGCACTACCCGGCAGTGGAGGGCCTGGACACCGCCCGGGCGATGCGCGCGGCGCCGCACGCCGATATCAATCTGATTACCTTGCTGGTAGGCGCGACCGATTCTGGTCTCGAGCTGCTGGACCGCCACGGCAACTGGCTGGCGGTAGAAAGTGAACCGGACGAAATCGTGGTGGATACCGGCGACATGATGAGCCGCCTCACCAACGATATGCTGCCGTCCACGGTCCATCGGGTGGTGAACCCGAACATGATGGATCGCTCACGCTACTCGATGCCGTTTTTCCTGCATCCGCACAGTCGCGCCAGCCTTAACTGTCTGCCGCAATGCGCCGGCCCCAGCGGCGGCAAGTATCCGCCCATCACCGCGGGCGAATTCCTCGACCAGCGGCTGCGCGATATCGGCCTGATGGACTACTGAACGCAACCTGTGCCGGCTTACTTGCGGATCAGGCGCTGTCCCTAGGCAATCGACAAGAAGAAACTGGCAATGGCGGCGCTCATCAGGTTGGCCATAAAGCCAGCCAACACCGCACGCAGACCAAGTGCAGCGATATCCGGGCGCCGGGCCGGAGCCATGGTCCCCAGTCCTCCCAGCAGAATACCGATCGACGAGAAATTGGCAAAACCGCACAGCGCGAAAGTCACCACCGCGCGGGTG
Organism: uncultured Pseudohongiella sp.; assembly: GCA_965212375.1. Taxonomy (GTDB): domain Bacteria; phylum Pseudomonadota; class Gammaproteobacteria; order Pseudomonadales; family Pseudohongiellaceae; genus UBA9145. Next base: position 2,667,355 of record OZ243108.1, read on the forward strand.
TGTTCGCTGAACTGATCGATCATGCTGGTGAACTCCACAAACGCTACGAATTCATTGAACACCAGCTTCTGGCCAATCAGGCTGCCCGCCTGCCGCGCTTCTTCCCAGGGAATGCCGAGCAGAAACGCCACCGGTTGAAACAACAGGCCGAACAGCATTTGCAGGGACAGGTCGGTGAGCCCGACAAAACTGCCAAGCCAGCCCAGCAGCGCATTCAGGACCGCGATCAAGCCCACGAACGCCAGCACCATGGCGCCAATATTGAGGGCCAGGGCCATGCCGCTGCTGGCTCCAGCGGCAGCCGCGTCAATGACATTGACGTGCTGCTCAAGCTCCAGCTCCACATCTTCTTCCTCGTTCCTGATGGTATCGACTTCCGGCAGCATCAGTTTGGCCATCAGGAAGCCTCCCGGAGCCGCCATGAAACTGGCGGCCAGCAGAAAGCGGATTTCCACCCCCAGCAACACATAGCCGGCCAGCACTGAACCGGCTACCGTGGCCAGCCCCCCCACCATTACCGCGAACAGTTCGGACTGGGTCATGGTGGCAATGTAGGGCCTGACCACCAATGGCGCCTCGGTCTGGCCAACAAAGATATTGGCGGTGGCGGACATGGACTCTGCTTTGCTGGTGTTCAACAGGACACGCAGACCGCCGCCAATCACGCGAATCAGCCAGCCCATGACGCCCAGGTAATAGAGCACCGATACCAACGACGAAAAGAACACCACCACCGGCAACACGTGGAAAGCAAAAATAAACCCCAATTCGAATTCACCGATCGGGCCAAACACGAAGGCAATGCCATCCTGGGCGTTGTCCAGCACGCTGCCTACCGCCCGGGAAACGGCCCCCAGCATGGCAATGCCCGGCCGCAGGTACAGTGCCAGGGCGCCAAGCGTGATCTGCAAAGCCAGGGCCAGACCCACGGTCCGCCAGTTGATGTGGTCGCGGTGAATGGATACCGCATAGGCCAGGGCAATCAGCGCGACCATGCCCAATACGGATATCAGCGCACTCATGATTGCGGATCCGTGGCCTGCACGTGATCCGTCAAGGACAGTATCCGGGTAGTCAGGGTATGCAGTTCCTGATCGGCAACGGCGATGCCATCCACGAGCACGTCGGCATGCTGTTTGGCCGGTGCGACAAAGCGCTCGTACATCGGCTGCACCGTGCTGGCAAATTGTTCCCGCACCGAGGTCTCGGTTCGGCCACGCTCTCGGATATCCCGCTGCACCCGCCGTTCGATGCAAAGATCCAGCGGCGTATCCATATACAGGGTCAGGTCAAACAAATTTCGCAGCTCGGGATTGGTGAGTATCAGTACGCCCTCAACGATCAGAATCGGGGCCGGTTTGACCGGCCTGACCCGCTGTGCGCGGGTGTGATTGACGTAGTCATACACCGGTATCTGCACCGGCTCGCTGGCACGTAATTGCGCGAGTTGCGCCTGCATCAGTTCATGCTCCAGGGCATCGGGATGGTCGTAATTGACGTGGATACGCTCGGAAAACTTCAGATGCGACTGATCCCGGTAGTACGCGTCTTCCGGAATAACATCCACCTGGAACTCGGCCAGCTTGCCGGTGAGCTGGTTGCACAGGGCATTGGCAAGCCAGGACTTACCCGACCCGGACGGGCCAGAAATGGCGACTATTTTTACCACGATACTTGCCGCCGCAAAGGCGCTCTTGCTCCACACCCGGTGGACCGCAGCCGATGCGGCTCCCACTACTATTGATTATTGTGTTGCTGGATCAGAGACGCAATTTCACCAACATCGGGGAAACGACCACTGTCATGCTTGGAAAACAGCAGGCAATCATCCACCACCACATCGAAGACCCCGCCGCCGCCTGCCGTCAGGCGCGGCGCAACCTGGTAATGCTGCTCGATCTCGGCGGACACACGGTCTGCCTCGGGTTGGTAATTTCAGGCGGTGCAGTAGGTGATCTCGATCTTCATGTCTGTCTCCATGGGCGCAACTTTACCCCAGAAACATCACCCGTGCTAACCCGTTGGCCCGCAACTTGTCGCTCGGGGGTCAATATCCTGTAATATTCACAACGCACCATGGGTGCCCAACATTTTCACCAGCATTCGCCCAACTAGCCCAACTAAATGGTACTTACCATGACCTCTATGCCAACGCGCTCAATACTCGCCCGCCAACCAGCCTGCAAAACCGCCCGCAAACCAGCCCGCAAAGCCGCTTTGCCTGCCTGGCTCGTCTGTCTGAGCGCGGCGCTATCAATACCGGCAACGAGTCCGGCAAGCTTCGCCCAGGAAACGCCGCAAACCTGGTTCAATGACGGCCAGGCAGCAGTGCAGCGGAACCTGGCGCTGCGCGATACCGATTACAGCGGCGTGGCGCGCAATGTCATCCTGTTCGTTGGCGACGGTATGGGCGTATCCACAGTCACCGCGGCACGAATTCTCGAAGGGCAATTGCGCGGTGAAAGCGGTGAAGAGAATGAGCTGTTTTTCGAGTCGTTTCCCAGTGTTGCCCTGTCCAAAACCTATAATGTAAACGCCCAGGTCCCGGATTCTGCCGGTACCATGAGTGCCATGGTCACTGGCGTCAAGACCGACGCCGGACTGATCAGCGTCAACCAGAACGTAGCCCGCGGCGACTGCAGCAGCCAGCGTGGCAACCAGGTGCTGACCTATCTTGAGCGCGCCGAAATGCGCGGCCTGTCTACCGGCGTGGTGTCCACGGCGCGGCTGACCCACGCCACACCCGCAGCCAATTATGCGCATATCATGGATCGTGATTTTGAAGACGACGGCGACGCCGCCAACCTGCCCAATCCCGGCGACTGCGCAGACATCGCCCGACAGTTGATCGAGTTCTCCAGTAACGTGCTGGGCAGCGACGGCCTGGAAGTTGCGATGGGCGGTGGCCGCAGCAGCTTTCTACCGCGCTCCGCCAGCGATCCGGAAACCGGTAATCCCGGCGCCCGCCTGGACAACCGTAATCTCACCCTGGAATGGCAGAACCGCCATGGCAATGCTGCCTATGTCTGGAACAGTGAACAGTTTGCTGCCATTGATCCTCAGACCACTGACCATTTGCTAGGTCTGTTTGAGCCTTCCCATATGCAGTATTCCCTGGACCAGGACGCCGACAGCGGCGGCGAACCAAGCCTGAGCGACATGACCGCCAAGGCTATTGAACTGCTCAGCCGCAATGAAAACGGTTACTTTCTCAATGTCGAGGCCGGCCGCATCGATCATGCTCACCACGCCATCAATCCGCAGCGCGCCCTGCTCGACACCATTGCCCTGAGCGATGCTGTGCGTACTGCCGTGGAAATGGTGGACCTCAGTGAAACCCTGATCATCGTCACCGCCGACCATAGCCATGTATTCACCATTGCTGGCTACCCGTCCCGGGGCAACCCGATACTTGGCAAGGTGGCGGGAGTCGACGACGCGGGCAACGTGACCAGCGAACTGAGTCTGGCAGCAGACGATATGCCCTACACTACGTTGGGCTACGCCAATGGTCCCGGCTTCCACTTTCTGCCCGACGCCAACAGCGCAGATGCTGTTTATGACGAGGATATTACTGGCGGTTCGCGCAGTGACCTGAGTGAGGTAGACACCGAACATGCCGGTTTCCATGCGGAAACTCTGGTGCCACTATCCAGCGAAACCCACGGCGGAGAAGATGTCGCAATCTATGCCACCGGAGCAGGCTCCGACCTGATTCGCGGGGTCATGGAACAGCACGTGATTTTTCACGTGATGATGGAAGCCAGTCAGCTGGAGCAGCGCTAGCCGGCGGAGCGGACAAGCTCGCTATTTAAGCGCAGCCATGGCATCGCCAATAATGGCTGCGCCCCGCTCAAGATCGGCGCTGGAAATATTCAGTGGCGGCAGCAAGCGGACCATATTGCCGCCGGCAGTGACGGCCAACAGCTTGCGCTCGCGCAGTGCGGCGAGCAACGCAGTGTTTTCCACCTGGCACTTCAGGCCCAGCATCAGCCCCCTGCCATGAACCGACTTCACCACTCCCGGCGTGGCGTCAATCAGCGCCTCGAGACGCCGGGTGAGGCTCGCGCCCTTGTCGGCGACTTCATCCAGCAGGCCGGGCTCCAGTAACAGATCCAGCACCCCATTGCCCACTGCCGTGGCCAGCGGATTGCCGCCAAACGTACTGCCGTGGGTACCCACCACCATGGCATCGCCAACTGCTGCAGTGGTAAGGCAGGCACCGATCGGAAAGCCGCCGCCCAGGCCCTTGGCCAGCGCCATGATATCCGGGGTAATACCGTAATGCTGGTGCGCGAACAGTTTGCCGGTGCGGCCTATTCCACACTGCACCTCATCGACCATGAGCAGCAGATCATGTTTCTTGCACAGACGGCTTAGCGCTTCCAGGAATGGCGCTGAGATGGGACGAATTCCGCCTTCGCCCTGAACCGGCTCGAGAATGACACCGGCTGTATGCTCACCAATCAGCGCTTCTACCGCGTCCAGGTCCTCCCAGGGCGCATGATCAAAGCCGTAATCAGTGGGAATAAACGTGCGGGTTTTCGCGTTATTACCGGCGGCCGCCAATGCCCCGAGCGTGCGCCCATGAAAGCTGTCATGGAAGCCAATAATGCGGAAGCGTTCCTTGCGACCCTGGTGCGCCTGATAGGCGCGGATAGCCTTGATACCCGCCTCAACCGCCTCGGTGCCGGAGTTGGCAAAGAACACCCGGTCGCCAAAACAGTGATCGGTCAGGCGCGAGGCCAGACGCTCAGCACCGGGAATCCGGAACAGGTTGGACACGTGCCAGAGTTTTTCAGCCTGGGCTTGCAGCACCTTGATCAGGTGCGGATGAGCATGCCCAAAACTGGTCACGGCAATTCCGGACAGGAAATCCAGATACACGTCACCGTCTTCGGTGACCAGCTCACTGCCCTGCCCGTGGCTGAATACCAGGTCCGCAGGCGGGCTGTAGTTCGGCCACAGTGATTGCCGGGTCATAGAATCTGACTGAGAAATTGAGTTGTCCGTGGTCACGCTAGTCTCCCTGGTGTTCGCGGGTCGGGCCTTGGCAAGCCCCTGGTTACTGGCAAACGGTCACCCTGTGCGGGCGGCAGCGCCGGGAGTAAGACTATCAGGAATCGGGGCCAGGGAAGAATGAAGTTGTGCAGACAAAAAGCTGTTGCGCTGCCCATCAAGGCGAATTGAGATTACTGCACAGCAGACAAAAAAGTACTTCGCAGACGTACGGCAAATAATCATGAGAAAATTAATTGTTGTGTAGTGTACATAGCTGTGTCAATCACTGACCTCGAGCGCGGCTGCGGGGAGGCAGGGTTACCGCCCCGCCGGCTCGGCGCCCATCCAGTCTTCGCTTCGCTACGCCCGGCAGGCCTGGGTCCCTTCACTCCAGAAAAAGACCGCTTTCCAGGCACTGCTGTCCCACAGTTTCTTGCATCTTAGCCAACGTGAAAGGTGGCTCCGAGCGGTCCGCCTGGCAGTTAGCTTGTGCCGCTGCGGACCACGCCCTTCCAGGGTACCTTCACTCTGAAAAATGCCCTGGAAAACGGTCATTTTTCGCCGTTCAGCGTAGGTCCTTAATTGCATCGGCACAAGCTAACTGCCAGTCGCCCCTTGCTGTTTGCAAGAGTCCCTGTTCACTGGCTTCGTTAATTTGTCCCCTGTGTCGAACAACAAGGTTTCATGTACAAAACACTAAGGAATACTCGAAATACCCGCGCCTGGGCTGATCGAGCATTTCTATTGGGAAATCTGTGGGACAGCAGTGGCTTTCCAGGGCTTTTTTCGGAGTGAAGGCACCCAGGCCTGCCGGGCGTAGCGAAGCGAAGACTGGACGGGCGCAAGAAACAGTCCCGCAATCAGAGGTTGATCACAATTCCCGAAAGTACAAGAAGGACAAAAAAAAGCCCGCGCCAGCTCAGCTAGCGCGGGCGTAAATGCCCATATACATAAGAAATCTGGTTTGTAGCAAGCGCGCCGTCCAACAAGGGAGAGAGTTGTTCGGACAATCGGCTTACAAGATTTCCTGTACGTCACTCAAGGTTTAGCATTACCCGTGCCAACTTTTGAAAAGCGCCATTTTACGGGCTTCCCATCTAATAGCCCGCGCCAACTGCACTTCGACCACCAGGTTTCTGAACCAATTTGACTCAGAAACCAGGTCGATGCCCGGTAATTGTGCCAGGGCCTGGCATCACACCGTGTCGTGTAAACTGCTCTGGAAAGTCTCGGTCAGCAACACCACCGAGAGCAGGGATAGCATTGAGGCCAGGGCGATGTATACCGACACCCAGATGATGTCGTACTCGGTCCACAAAATGGTGGCGATGGTGGGCGCAAATGCACCGCCGACGATGGCGCCAATCTGGTAGCCCAAAGAAGCGCCGGAGTACCGCACCTCGGTGGAAAACAGCTCCGTAAAAAATGCCGCCTGCGGACCATACATCATCCCCAGGAATATCAGGCCGCCGCTGATCGCCAGCACAATCATCCAGAACTGGCCGGTATCAATCAGGGGAAACAGCACAAAAGACCAGGCTGCGGTCAGTATCGCACCCAGCATAAACACCCCGCGTCGACCATGTCGGTCGGACCACGCCGCTGCCATGAACTGGGTTGGGATCTGGACCGCGGATGCCAGCAACACGGCGGTCAGCATGCTGTTGCGGGAGATGGCCGCGCCGTTGGGATCCCCCCCGTAGGCAAGCACGAAACCGATCAGAATATAAAACGTCACTTGTATCGACAGAAAGGCTCCGGCGGCCAGGGCGATGCGTTTCGGGTATTTGGCCAGCGCTTCCAGCACCGGTGAGCGCCGTACCGGGGTCAGCGAGGCCTTGTTCTCCATCTGCTTTTTGAGCTTGGCGGCTTCCAGTTCCTTGAAGGCCTCGGTGTCTTCCATATGCAACTGGATATACATACTGATGGCGATCAGCACCACGCTGGCCAGGAACGGAATCCGCCAACCCCAGGTCATGAAAAAATCTTCCGAGACGCTGGCGCTGATGGCGATGAAAGCGAGGTTGGCCAGTATCACCCCGACCGGCGCACCGGCCTGCGCATAGGCTCCGTAATAGCCACGCTGGCTGGACGGGGCACTTTCAGTGACCAGCAACATGGCGCCGCCCCACTGGCCACCAATCGCCAGGCCCTGGGCGAAACGCAATACCGTAAGCAGGATCGGGGCGGCAATGCCGATGGCGGAATAAGTCGGCAGCATGCCAATCAAGGTCGATGCCACACCCATTAGCACCAGCGCAATCACCAGGGTTTTTTTCCGGCCGACGCGGTCACCGAAGTGACCGAACAGGATGCCGCCCAGGGGGCGGGCGATAAAACCAAATGCAAAGGTGCCGAAGGAGAGAATCAAACCGATAGTGGGCGAGCTTCCCGGAAAAAAAGCCGCTGGAAATACCAGCGCCGCGGCGGTGGCATAAAGAAAAAAGTCGTACCACTCGATACTGGTTCCAGCCAGCGCTGTAAGCGCCACCTTGCGCATGTTCGCTTTCAGATGTCGCTCATCAAGCGCACCGGTGCCGGGCGGGTTGATGTTGCCGGGGTCGGTCGACACAGTATCACTGGCCACTGGAATATCTCCTCATCAGGTTCTTGTTATTGGTGTTGCTAATGGCGCAGTCAGCCGTCTAGTTGTTACTTATGTTGCCTGCTCCATGGACCTTCCATCGGCGACCGTACGACCGCTCGATTCCTTATTCCGGGCCGAGCATAGCAGGAAAAACAGCCGGTCAGCAGTACTTTGCGATTGATCGTGAATAGTGCAGTATGATCGCCCTATGGCCTACGTACTATTCAGATACCTGCATTTCGGCGCCCTGCTACTCCTGGCCGGTGCGGTGCTGATTCAGAATATTGCCATCAAACCGACCATCAATAGCGAAGATGCGCGCAACCTGGCCAGGATCGACAAGGCCGCCGGCCTGGGGGCGCTGCTGAGCCTGGTCTTTGGACTGGCGCTGTGGCTGTGGGTGGGTAAACCCGCGGAGTTTTACAGCGCAAACCCTGCCTTCCATGCCAAGCTGGGGCTGTTTGTTGTTCTGATTGCCCTGGCGGTACGCCCGGCACTTTATTTCCAGCGCCAGGCCCGCAGCACAGCGACAGAATTATTCGTCCCGGGTAGCGTCCGCCTCCTGCTCAAGCTTGAGCTGATAGTGCTGCTGTTGATGCCGATACTGGCGTTCCTCATTGCCCGCGGTATCGGGCTACCCACATCCTCATGAACTTGCTGACGGCCGCTGGCGTGCGGATGCAATGCCTGGTCTGGTTGGTGGCCCTGGTCTGCACCGCTGTTTCCCTGTCGGCCACAGCCGCCGAACTGGATACTGAAGCCCTGCACCAGGCCCTGTCCGGTCCTGATCGCGACGTTAATGATTTTGTCCGCGATCAGGCACGCAGGCCGGTTGATGTGCTGGCCTGGCTCGGACTGGAGCCCGGCATGACGGTGTTGGACGTGTATGCCGCTGGCGGCTACTACACGTTCATTCTGGCGAAAGCCGTGGGTTCAGGTGGCCGGGTTTTTGCCCAGAATACGCCCCGTGGGCTGGCCTTTGAGGAAGACCGCCAGGACATTACCCAGGGTGAGGCGCTGCGGCGCAAAATCGCCCGGGCCAATCTGGACAACGTGACCCACCTGGTCCAGCACATTGCGGATCTCGAGTTAGCCGACGCATCGCTGGATGCGGTACTCATCGCCCAGGTCCTGCATGACTTCTATAACCCCGATCCACAGCGCGCACTGGCGATGCTGCAGCAGGTTTACCGCAAGCTCAAGCCGGGAGGTTTCGTGGGCGTTACCGACCACGTCGGAATGCCAGGCAATAACAATCGCCAGCTGCATCGCATGCAGATCAATCAGGCAATCAGCCTTGCCGAGACGGCGGGTTTTACTGTCGAGGAAAGTGATTTGCTGCGCAATCCCCGGGATGATTATCGCCGCAGCATTTTTGATCCGCGCCTGAACCGCAACACCGACCGTTTTCTGCTAAAGCTGGTGAAGCCTGTTAGCCCGCAGGCGGACTGAAGTGTACCCCTGCAGCAGTATTTGATAATCTGCACGCGGCAGCAGCCGGGCCAGGCGAGTCGAGTCGAGTCGATAATCCAGAACAATAGCCCGCACCAATAAGCGCAACAAACCCGCTTGCAACCCGCTTTTCACTACAGAGTTTCCGCCCATGAAAAAACCGTCACACCCAGGCCTGAATGCCACCTACGGCAAGGATCCCATCGCTGCCGACCGCCGCCTCTGGGGACGGGAAACTCCGGCACTGACCCGGCGCGGCTTTCTGCGCAAGAGCGGGCTGACCGCCATGGCCACTGCTTTGGGCACCTCGATCCCGTTCGCGCATTTGATGCCAGCCGGGCTGATACCGGCGGCGTTTGCCGCGAATAATGCGCCGGCGGTAATCCCTGGCAAAGAAGGGCTGGTGATCCTGAATGATCGTCCCCTCAATGCCGAGACGCCGGCACATTTACTGGACGATGCCGTCACCCCGAACCGCTATATGTTTATCCGCAATAATGGCCTGCCGCCAACGGCCATTGATCCGGATTCCTGGCGCCTGGAAATCGGCGGTGAATCCTGTGTCACACCGCGCAGTTTCAGCATCGCCGAACTGCGCCAGTATTTTGAAGAAGTTACCCTGCAGCTACAGCTGGAGTGCGGCGGCAACGGGCGCAGCGAGTTCGTGCCTGCGGCCAGTGGTAACCAGTGGAGTACCGGAGCAATTGGTTGCCCAACGTTCACTGGTGTGCGCCTGCGTGACGTGCTGAATTTTTGCGGAGTAGCTGCCGATGCCGAGTATGTCGGTTTCTATGGCGCCGATACGCACCTCAGCGGCGACCCGGACCTCGATCCGATCTCACGCGGCGTCCCTGTGACCAAGGCCATGGAGCGGGAATCCCTGATTGCCTGGGCCATGAACGGCGAACCGCTGCCGCTGCAGAACGGCTTTCCCCTGCGCCTGGTGTGTGGCGGCTGGCCCGGCTCGGTGTCCGGTAAATGGCTGAACCGCCTGGTGGTTCGCGACCGCGTTCATGACGGCGAAAAAATGGCAGCGCCTTCCTACTCGGTGCCAAGCCAACCGGTGGCGCCTGGCTCTCGGGTCCCCAATGAAGACATGCAGATTATTCAGTCCATGCCGGTGAAGTCACTGGTCACCTTTCCCCAGTCCGGCATTACCCATGACTTTCGCCAGCGCCTTACCGTACGCGGTCACGCCTGGGCCGGTGACAATCAGGTCTCGGCGGTATTCCTGTCCATTGATTTTGGCGCAACCTGGCTGCCTACCGCCATGCAACCGGCCGCAAACCGCCTTGCCTGGCAGCATTTTTCTTCCTGGGTGCAGTTCCCCGAACCGGGTTACTACGAAGTCTGGGCCCGGGCCATGGACGGCCGCGGTCGTTCACAGCCCATGGTAGTACCTGGCTGGAATCCGCGTGGCTATCTCAACAATGCCTGCCACCGCGTGGCAGTGCAGGCAGTCTGAGGTGAGTATGCTGATTCGCCTGTTCGCGACGTTGCTATTGCTATTGCTGACCCTGAATGCCGGTTATTCCCAGGACACCGATTCAACTACCGGTCTGATCATCGCTGACGGCTGGGAACTGGTGCGGGAGAACTGTGTGCAGTGCCACTCCGCCGCCATGGTCATCCAGAATGCCGGTAGCAAGGCAATCTGGCGCAGCCGCCTTGGCTGGATGGTGGACACGCAGGGCATGGCGCAACTGCCCGCAGAAGTGGAAGACGCGATTCTGGACTATCTGGCCAATCACTATGGCCAAAAAAATGCCACCCGGCGTCCCGGCCTTGCGGCGGACCTGATGCCACCCAATCCGTACCCTGTCGACAACTGACATGGCTGATCAGCAAATCTCAATGTTCTCGGATCAGAGCGCTCCTGTGAGCGGAAAACCTGCCACCTTCAGCATCAGCAAGACCGTCAATGCCAGTGCGCAGCGCGCTTTCGATCAGTGGCTGATCCCGGTATTCCTGGAAGAATGGCTGTTCGGGGCGCACACCGGCGGCGAGCAGGTGATCAATCTGCAGAACACGGTACGCAAGGGCGGGGAGTTTACCTACCAGGTTAACCGTCAGGGTGAGGATGTGAGCTACGTCGGCGACTATGCGGAACTGGATATCCCCAACCGCCTGGCGTTTACCTGGGGCGAGAAAGACGCAGCAGTTGAACCGCTGCAAATCAGCGTTCAGTTCACCGCCGACGGAGACAAAACCCGCATCAAACTGCAGGGCCGGATCCCCGCCGATCGTGCCGCCGACCGGGACGCCATCAAGGCCCTGTGGGCATCACGCTGCAACGCGCTCGCCGGCCGATTCAAGAGCTAGGGAACCTCTGATCAATTCTACCGGTGCTCTGCGTAGGGAACCCCCTGATCAGCGACCGATAGCCGATGCCTTTGCGGCCCGCAGGGTTTCTGCGGCGGCATACGGCAGGATGTAACCATTGGCGACGTTCTCTCCAACCACCTGACGAACCCGATTAACGTAAGCGCTGTGGCTTGGATACAAACGGTCCAGCAGATCATCCGCAAAGGGCTCATGGGAACCGTATAAAAAGCAGAAGCGATTTACAGTGCCGCTGTTCATACCGGTATTCTTCGCTATCGGCACTGCGTGAGCCGCCAGGCGAATCCCGCCCAGCACATTGCCAAATTCATCCCGCGCGAATTGTACTTCCGGCATCATCTGTTTGACGCGCAACGGTTCTGCACGCGGCGGTGCCAGATCATCCCGAATCCACACCACGAGATGCTCGAAAGCCGCATCCATCACATCACGAAACGGCACCCGACTATAAGGCGGCAGCGCGCAGGCCGTGTCGCGCGGCGCAACATTATCGATTGGCAATCCGGCATGCTGGTTGCGCACCTTGGCGTACTCCAGTTCAAAGATCTCGTCGACGTGGGATGCGCCGGCTACCTCCCACTGGCGAAATGTCTCGCTGTCTGGTTGCGGTTCGGCCGCGCGGCGACGCATGTCGGTCTCGGCCATCACCTTGAAGATTTTCGCGGCCCCATCATCACGAATCCGGCCACCGCCGCCATGCACCATGAATCCGTCATAGATCGGCTCGTGCGGATGCACATTGTTGAGATAGATAGCCAGGCGACTGGCGGACTGGCTATGGCCCGTGGCGATCAGCATGTCTGCCCGCAGGCCGTCGAGAATATCCAGATTGGCACTCGGTGACTCACCATCACGCGTGATTGCCTTTCCCGCTGCAGAGTAAATATCAAAGGACAGCGCATCATTTTCCACCGTGCCACCAGCAGTGATATCCAGATCTGCGTAGCGGTCTGGTGACAAGTCCTGCATGGTGTCGATACCCATCTGCTGTGCCGACACCATTACATAGGCATAGCCATTACGCATCAGATGCGGACCTGACTGCCACCAGTCGATATCCTTGTCCGGGCCACCAGTGACGTTCAGCCATTCGACCACGACCACGCCATTGAAATGCTCCGGGTCCAGTGGCCGCCGCACTACCAGCCGGGTCAGATAGGGATGACCACTATCAATGATTGCGCCGGTTTCCAAACCGCCCAGCGCATAGCGATTGGCCATGCCGCTGATAAAGTATTCTTCTTCAATATAGCCGTTGGCCTGCAGCTCAATGGCCGAAGCACTGTAAATGAAGTTGTTGGACGGATGTCCTGGCGCCTCGGCCCTGATGGGTCCATCAATAGTGGCATCTGGCACCTCGGCCTGAACCGGGATACAGAACCAGACTGGCACCGTCAAACAAATCAGAAACAACAGGCAGCGAAAGCCTGGAAGAAACGATGTACTGAATCGGTGGAATTGCGGGGACATAGCACCAGTCTCCATAGTTATAGTTATCTGGAAGGCTATTTGCGCGGGAGAGCAATCGGCGCGCTCGCCTCGAACGTAACGGAGCGTAGCAGAATATCACTGTTCTCCCAATTGCTATATGCTCGGTGTTATGTCTGTTTCTTCATCCGATTCTTCCAATACTAGCGCAGACCAGGCATCGCCTGATTCGGCCCAGCCAACGGCGCGCCATGGCCTGCTGTGTTTTTCCGGCGTGGTGCTGACCATTGCGGTGGGCTTGTTCGGATTTGGTGTCTCCTTGCACAGCCTGATGTTTCTCTGCCTGCTATGGGTGGCAGGACATGCGCGCTGGCTTGGTCATGACCTGTTACAGATTCGCATGTTAATGAGCCGGGCCATTACTCGCGCGCTGCCTGCCATTTATATTTTTCTGCTGATCGGCATGGTCATCGCCAGTTTCATGCACAGTGGCACGATCGCCACCCTGATGTACTTCGGGCTCGACTGGCTAACACCGCAGCTGTTTCTGCCGGTGGGGCTGGTGATGTGCGCGTTGATGTCTGTGGCTACCGGCACCGCCTGGGGCACGGTGGGCACCCTGGGCGTGGTATTTATTGGTATTGGCGAGGCCCTGGGGATTCCCCTGGCAGTGGTCGCCGCCATGGTAGTCGGCGGCGCCACATTTGGCGACAAGATGTCGCCGGTGTCTGATACTACCAATCTGGCCGCCATGAGCGCGGAGACCAATCTCTATCGGCATATCTATGCCATGAGCTTCACTACCGCGCCGTCATTTGTGATCGCTTTGCTGCTGTTCGCCATGCTGGGGCTCAATCTGGCATCCGGCCCATTGCCAGCAGATGACATCACACGAATTCGTCTTGCGCTGCGCGACAACTACGGCTTGTTTCCGCTAATTACCCTGCTGCCTATTGCAACGCTGGCGGTACTCAGCTATCGGCGGATCTCCGCGGAAGCAACCATGGCCATCAGTGTGGTGGTAGCGGTGCTGGTAGCGCTTGTATACCAGGGCGGCAATCCAGTCACGGTATTGAACGCCCTGTGGGAAAATACCCCGGGCGACACCGGTCTTGCCAACCTGGATGATCTGCTGGGCCGTGGCGGGATGTACAGCATGAGCTGGACCTTGCTGCTGGCCTTGCTGGCACTGGCCCTGGGTGGGCTGCTCCATGGCGCGGGCTTCCTCACCGCGCTTCTGTCTGGCTTTATTGCGCGCGTCAAACGCGTAACGTCATTGATCGCAGCAACCATTGCCGCCGGCCTGGTGGGGAACCTGGCCATGGGCGAAGCCTATATTTCCATTATTCTGAACTGTCAGCTGTTCCGCGAGAAGTATGCCAGCGAGGGACTGGACCATGCGATTTTGTCGCGCTCGGTAGAAGAAGGCGCAACACTTACTACTGGCCTTATCCCCTGGACTACTGCGGGTGCGTTCTACGCCGCGACACTGGGGGTGCCGGTACTCGACTATTTACCCTATGCTTTTTTCAATTACGGTAACGCACTGCTCTCATTATTAATGGCTGGACTGGGGGTGGGCCTGCTGCGCAGCAACAATCACAAGATGAGCAAATAGGCTCAAGGGGCCAGGTACACCGGATTACCCAGTAACTCGATAGTGCCTTCCTCGTTCACCAGATCCATTCGAATCCAGCCCTTCTCCGGCACATCGGTACGGGCCACGCTGGCGCGCCAGTTTTGCGCAGCTGTGCTACTTGCCTGAATTGCCAGCGCCTCACCATTGACGATCCAGCGTGGACGCAGGCCGGTCGGCCCCTGCCATGACGCCTGCAAGTCCAGATCACCGCGACCCACGACCGTCGCGCCCATGGTGGCACCATTTACCTCGAAGCGGGTGAGACGCACCCCTGAGCCCTGGACATCGACATACGCGCGCCCGCTGCGAATCCCGTCAAGAATCCCCTGAACACTGAGTTGTGGCGCATGAATCCAGGTCAGCGGCTGGCCAATAGCAGTGGCATCCGTCGTTGGGCGGCCAGCATCGTGATTATCACTGCCGCCTATAGCGGTAAGTCGATAGCCAGCATTCAACTGCCGTTCCCAGAAGGCGATACTGGCCGGAAAGCTCGGATTTCCAACGCTGCTACCATTGACGACCTCGATCGCTGCAACTTCCTCGAAAGCAGTGCCCGGCATGACCCAGCCGCAGCCCATGCAGCGCTCACCGGTGGGCAAACCCGGGTGATTGATGGACATCAACGCATTGAGGTCGGCAACCTGCCGATGCAACAAACCGGCATCGCGTCCCAGTTCAGGTTGTACGCGAAAATCAATAAACTCGGTGGCCCCAAACACGTTGGCGTGTCCGTAAAACGTGGTGACCTCACGGCCCGGTATTAATAAAACCTGGTCAAAATAATCCTGCAGCCCCAGGGACCCGGCATTCTGTGACACACTGTTATGGTCAGTCACAGCGATAAAATCCAGGCCTCGTTCGGTTGCGGTTTCCAGGGAGCGAAACAGCGGGCAGGGAACGCGTTCACCCAGCGTACTGTCACAGGATCCATCGCTGTGCCCGGTGTGCGCATGCAGATCACCGCGATACCAGGCGGCACCCCGGTCACTTCCCAGCACAGTCGTATCCGGCTGCGATGCACAGGCCAGGCGCACGCTTGCGTTGTAGGCGGCCGCTACACCTTCACGAATATTGGGAACGCCAAGCAGTAAATGCCAGGTGCCGGGCACCACCGGACCGGTCTGGAATGATGGTGTCGCAGCAAAACTGGACACCACAAAACTGCGTTTGTTGCCGCCACTCCAGCCGCGAAACCCATTGGGATCGAGCAGTCCCAGATCGATGGTAGTGCGCTGGGCTCTGTCATAGTCGAAACTTACTTCAATAGACTGCGTGCCAGGCGGAACCTGGAACGGCAGTTCCAGGTAGGTCTCGAAATCGTCACGGGTAATCGTACCTTCGAGGTTTTGCAGGTGCAGCGCGGGTGAGTCCTCGCAGGAATTCTGGGCCTGGACCGCGACAATCCAACATGAAAACAGCAGCACTAGCAGTCTGTTCAAGATGCCATACCTCGAGCAGCAGAAATCAGGAATAGGTTTGTTCAATGTAGTTGGCCAGCGACTGCTTTTGCCTGGTATCCAGCAGGTAGCCCAGCTTGGTGCGCCGCCAGAGAATATCATCGGCAGTATTCGCCCATTCATGGCGACACAGGTAATCCACTTCCCGCTGGTAAAGCCCGTGCCCGAAATTCACGCCCATGTCGCCGAGGCTGCGCGCCTTGTTCAGGATCTCGAAACTCCGGGTGCCATAGCAATTCAGCCAGCGATTGATCAGGTCAGGGCCCAGCCAGGCGTACTTGCTGGCCAGCTCGCGAAACAGGTCCTCGCTAAGCTCGAAATCGCCTCCGGGCAGGATTGCTTTCTTCGTCCAGCTACCGCGCATGCGCGGAAAAAACTGGCCGAGTTCTACCATGACCTGCTCCGCCAGCAGACGATAGGTGGTCACTTTACCGCCATAGACCGAGAGAATGGGCAGCGGATCTTCTATCAATTCCAGGCGATAGTCTCGAGACACCTTGGTAGCAGCCTTGCCTTGCTCATCAATCAAGGGGCGGACGCCGGAGTAGGTATAAACGATTTCCGAACGCAGCACGGATTTTTTGAAGTACAGATTGGCGATGGACACCAGGTAATTGATCTCATCATTACTGATGCGAGCTTCGCCGGGGTCGCCCTCGTAGTCTTCCTCGGTGGTACCGATCAGTGAATACTTTTTCAGGTAGGGAATGACAAAGATCACGCGACCATCGTTGTGCTGCAGCATATAGGCTTCCGGTCCGTCATAGATTCGGGGCACAACAATATGGCTGCCTTTGACCAGTCGAATCTTGTGCGGCGCCGGCGCGTGGGTCAGGTCCTCAAGCAGGCTGGCTACCCAGGGACCCGCGGCGTTAATGATCACCTTGCAGCGGCGGGTAATATCACGGTCGCGCCGATGGTCATGAAGACTGACTTTCCAGCCGTCACCATCCGGTTCGATGCGCCGGCACTCGTGACGCGTGAGAATTTCCGCCGCTTTTTCCCGCGCCAGCATGGCATTGAGCACTACCAGCCGCGAGTCATCTACCTGGGCATCCCAGTACTCAAAGCCGCGCTTGACGCTTGGGTTCAGGGGGCTGTCCTCACCGTAACGCACCCGCCTGGAACCCTTGAAGCGCTCCCGTCTGGCGAGATTGTCGTACAGAAACAAACCAGCCTGGATCAGCAAGCCGTTTCGCGAATTAGGCAGTTGGGGGATCTGGAAAGCCATGGGCTTGATGATGTGCGGTGCGGCGTGAGCCAGCACTTCGCGTTCGCGCAGGGCTTTACGCACTAACAGGAAATCGTAGTTTTCCAGGTAGCGCAGGCCGCCATGAATCAGTTTGGTACTCCAGGAAGAGGTGCCGCTGGCCAGGTCGCCCTTTTCACACAGACAGACCCGTAGCCCCCTGCCCGCCGCATCAGCGGCGATACCCGCGCCGTTGATACCCCCACCGATGACCAGCAGGTCCAACGTGTCGTCCGTTTGATTCACCACTTTTCCTGCCGCGGGGCCGCTACCGGCTGTCGCTGAGCCATTGAACTTGACGGTAGTGTAACATGGCTTCATGGGGCCACTCGTACTATAGTGTTTGCGGTTAGTACCAGGCCAGACCCGGCGCTAACTATCACCCCAACAAGTGACAACAATAAGACAGAATCGCAATGGACCAATACATACTTGCTATTGATCAGGGGACTACTAGCAGCCGCGCCCTGGTCTTCGATGCCAGCGGCAATCAGCTCAGCCTCGGTCAGGAAGAATTCAAACAGCACTACCCTGCCAACGGCTGGGTTGAGCACGACGCAACAGAGATCTGGGAAACCACCTTGCGCAGCTGCCGGGCCGCCCTGGGCAGTACTAGCCGAGCCAGCATTACCTGCATTGGCATTACCAATCAACGGGAAACAACCGTGGTCTGGGACCGCGAAACCGGCGAGCCGATTCACCACGCCATCGTCTGGCAGGACCGGCGCACTGCCGAATACTGTCAGCAACTGCGCTCAGAAGGCCATGGCGAACAAATTCAGCACAAAACCGGCCTGCTGCTGGACCCCTATTTTTCAGCCACCAAGCTGCGCTGGATTCTCGATAATGTGGATGGCGCCCGCGCCCGCGCCGAGCGGGGCGAACTGGCCTTTGGCACCGTCGACAGCTATCTGCTGTGGAAGCTGACCGGTGGCAAGCAGCATGCGACCGACGCCACTAACGCCTCGCGCACCATGCTGTTTAATATTCGCGAGCAGCAATGGGACGACGAGCTGCTGGCCCTGTTCAATATCCCGGCGGCAATCCTGCCAGAGGTCAAGGACTGTGCCGCAGATTACGGTGTCACCGAAGAGACCTTACTGGGAGCGCCGATACCCATTACCGGAATTCTCGGCGACCAGCAGGCGGCTGCGTTTGGCCAGTGTTGCTTCTCCGCCGGCACTGCGAAAAGCACCTACGGCACCGGCTGTTTCCTGCTTCTCAACACTGGTGAGGAATTACTCACTTCCCGGAATCGCTTGTTAGGAACCGTGGCCTATCGCCTGGAAGGCAAGACTCATTACGCCATCGAGGGCAGCATTTTCATGGCCGGCGCCACCATCCAGTGGTTGCGGGATGAAATGCGCCTGATCAAGACCGCGGCGGAATCAGAACAATTGGCGGAGGCCACCAGCGATGACCTGACGGTCTACCTGGTGCCAGCTTTTACCGGTCTCGGTGCGCCCTACTGGGATGCGGATGCCCGGGGCGCCATCTTCGGCATGACCCGCGATACCGGTGACAAGGAAATCGTCACCGCCGGCCTGATGTCGGTTTGCTATCAAACCCGCGACCTCGTGGAGGCGATTGCAGCGGACGGCGCTGACCTGCAAACCCTGCGGGTGGACGGCGGCATGGTCAGCAATAACTACCTGCTGCAAAAGCTTGCCGATCTGCTGGATTGCGAGGTACATCGCCCCACCGTGCAGGAAACCACTGCCCTGGGAGCCGCTTACGTGGCCGGACTGCACGTTGGTCTGTTTGCATCGCTTGAAGAAATTGAGGCTAAATGGCAACTGGATCGGGCCTATACTCCAGTCAAGGATGCCAATTGGAGACAGGCGCGCTACCAGGGCTGGCTGCAGGCGGTAGGTCGTACCCGGACCCCGGGATCGGCTGACTAATGGAGCTGCATCTGTTTCGCCACGGTCAAACCGACTGGAATGCCGAGCGCCGGGTGCAGGGGCAGAGTGAGTCCCAGCTCAACGACCTGGGAGTTCAGCAGGCCCAGGAACTGAGCGGACGCATCAACGACCTGCAGTTTACCCATGTCTATTGCAGCAGCAGTAAGCGCACCCGGCAGACTGCTGATCATGCCTTTGCTCATGGGGCGTTTGCCATTACCTACCTGGACTCGCTGCGGGAAATTTATATGGGGCCCTGGGAAGGGCAGCTTTACGATGAGATTTCCAACCGGGACCCGGATTCCTTTCGCCATTTCTGGCACCAGCCCCACCTTTTCAATGTCGCGGGCGCCGAGTCTTTTGCCGAGCTGCAACTACGCGCCATTACTGCAATTAATGACATCCGCGCACAACATCAAGGTGAACGCATTGCCCTGGTCAGCCACGGCGCGTTGATCAAGGCGGTGCTTTGCCAGATAGGCGGACGGCCGTTAAGCGAACTATGGGCACCGCCAGCGATGCACAACTGTGCCCACAGCATTATCGAGTTTTCCGATTCCGGAGACGCGGTGATCCTGCAGTATGCTAACCAGCCGGTGAGCGATGCTACCGGTTAGCGATTGTTGCGCCGCGTTTCCTGCAGGCGCTTCTTGAGCCAACGGTGCAGCGGCGGGATATCAGTGGCCATCAGTGCCAGGCCCAGTGGAATCATCCAGAAACCCAGTACTGGCAGAAAACCCAATATCCCCATCAGCACCAGGCACAGGCCCAGGATTGCTCTGATCAGCGGCGGCAGGTGTCGTCTGCCCTTGTTCTGCAGCACGTAGGCACTGGCGGCCAGTTGGCGTACCCGACGTCTACGCCGCCTGACCCGCTCAGCCTGTTGATTGTCCTCGGTCACGTCTACCTGATTCCATGACGCGGCGGCTTTGGCCCGCTGTGCTATTCTAGGGGTTTTGGTACTGGCGCGAATTTCCACACCAGGGGTGCCAGACGCAGGAGTTACACGCTTGACTCGCAAATCCATCAACATGGCGCTTTATCTCGGCGTCGCGTGTTTTGTTGCGTTGCTGTCTCAATATACCGGTTATTGGGTAAACAACAACATCGACATCAACACCACGCTCGAACTCAACGGCCTCATCCACCTGACCCATATTCGCAACTACGGCGGCGTTTTTGGTTTCGCCCAGGGCATGGGCTGGTTGTTCGCCCTGATCAGCGTTGCACTGCTGGCGGGCGTCACACTTTATCTGTGGCTGGGCAAACACGTGCAGCGCCACGAATTCGTCTGCTTTGGATTTATCGTCGGGGGCGGGATCAGTAATATTCTGGATCGTCTGCTGTATGGCAGCGTAATCGATTTTATCGACATCCAGCACATTCCCTACTGGAACTACGTCTTCAATGTCGCCGATGTCATGGTCCATGTCGGCGTCTGGCCGCTGCTGCTGCTGAGCCTGTTTGTCGGCCATCATCAGGCAGAAGAAAGCCGAAAATCCTGACATAAGCGCACATAAAAAACCCGGTCAATGATGATCACTGACCGGGTTTGGGCGTTACCCTGGTTGCTATCTGACTGGCCGCCAGAACAGCTTCCTGGATCTTACATGCGGTAGCAGAGCGTGTACTCGTTGTCTTCAGAGTAGACACCACCGCCACCCAGCGCATTGTTGGAAGGTGCGGTATTTTGCCCGCTGGTACCCTGAGTGGCACGGACCCGACCAGTAGCGCCGGAGCCATCATCCATTTCGTTGTCGATGGCTATGGCCGCCGAACCCGGCACCTGACTCAGGCAAACCTTGTTGCCGCCCAGTCCGCCGTTCACAGTCTGGGAAGTTACGCCTACCAGGCCGCCCCAGGAGTTAGTCGGCAGCGACGACACACCAGTGTCAGTCGGGTCACCGGCAATAAACCCAGCCGCTTTCAATTGACGCCAGAAAGTCTGGCTTTCGTTGTTCGGATTGAAGGTATTGTTGCGGTTCGCTTCCAGACGACCGTCAGCATCACCGCCAATGTTGGCGCTGTTCCAGCTGCTGCCTCGGCCCTGAACGGTTGCAGTCGGACCGTCATCACCCGGCACCGCACCATAGCGATCCTGATAGGCAAACATGGCAGCCGCGGTACCATTCATATCCTTGGTTGCCTGCTTGACGCGTGAATTTTCGATCAATTCTTGACCTTGCAGTACACCACCTACCAGCAGACCGATGATCACCAAAACAATGGCGATTTCGATCAAAGTGAAGCCTTGCTGTCGCTTTGAAGGCATTGTTCTGAATCCATTTTGCATCGTTGCTCCCCTTGGAAAAAATTGTTTCCGTTGGCTATTTAAGTCGAAATTGACTAGTTATTATGAAACTGGCGGGCACTATAGCGACGCCCTCTGCAGGCTGCAATATGTAGGTTTTTTTTACACATTTTTTGGTAAATTCATCACAAAAATCAGCGGTTTATCCGCTGGCGCCCGGGCTTCAATACTGCCTCCGGCGCTGTTCAGCAGCTGTCGGCAATGATAAAGACCGATACCGAGCCCATCCCCCTTCTCACTCCAGAAAGGCTCAAACAGCCGCTCAGGCCATAGACAGGGCTTACCTTGGTTATCGGTAATGCGCACGGAAACTTTGTGCTCCGATTCATCTTCGACCGTCACGGCAATATCCGGGGCGTAAGCCGGGTCCCGGCGCATCTGGTCCACGTAGTTGCCGAACAGGTTATCGAGGATACTGTGCAAGGTCTGTTCGTTCACTGCCACCTCGGCCTGACCGGATATTGAAACTCGTAAATCGTGTATTTCAGCGGTTGCTTTCATAACTTCATTCAAGTCAACCCCAGCTACCACTTCAACCTGCGGTTCGCTGGATAGCGTGGTCAAAAATCGTTCGCAGCGCTTGCGCAAGGTCGGCATCACCACGCGCAGGCTTTCCAGCAGCCGGTCTTCGGCACCAGGCTTGTCGGCAGCAAGCTGTTCTGCCAGTAGGTTAACCAGCTGCACAATATTCTTCATATCGTGCTGCAGAAACACGTTCATCTTTGCAGACTGGGCGAATGCGCCCTGTACGGTACCAAGCTTGACCCACATATCCGTATACAGAAGCAGGAACAGACTGTCCGAAACCATGGTAGAAAAATAACGCTGCTCGAAGCGACGGCGGCTATCATAGAGATTCACCGTCAGGCAGATATCGTCCACTTCCAGTTTGCGGCTGATGAACAGCTCGCCTTCTTCACCTTCGGTGGCGGACAGGGTTGAACCAAACCAGTCGAGATGCCAACTCAGACCACGAAATCCAGCGGCCGCCAAGGGCTGCCAGCAATTGCGCAGGAAATCCGGCAAATCAAACTCGAGGCGCTCGTTCAACGCGACTAATTCATTGGTGATTCGCACCCGCCGCCGGGCCTGAGTAAGCAGCCAGAAGCTGGCGACGATAATGCTGACACCAACCAGGATCAGGTAAGGATAAAGGTTAGCCATCCTTGCGCTTAATCCCGAATTTTTTCAGAAAGTAGTAGACGCTTTCCCGCTTCAGGCCCAGTTTGGCAGCACTTTGATAAACATTGAATTCGGTATCTTTCAGCACCTGTCTGACCAGGCGCTCTTCCGCATCTTCGCGCACGGCTTTCAAACCGTCTGCTACCCGCGCGTTTATCTGCAGACGGGTGAGCCCTTCTTCCCTGGCGAGAGTTCGCTCATTCTTGTAAAACAGCGCCGCCCGCTGCACAGCGTGAAGAATGTCATTGGATGCTGATGGTTTGGCAAGAAAATCGAATGCGCCCTCGCGCACCGCCGCCAGGGCAGCACTTTCTTCGTCCTGCCCGGTGAGCACCACGATTTTCGCTGGATGCAAATGCTCCGTCAGGGCCCTGATGGTGGCCAATCCCTCGCTGGTGGTATGCGGTGAGGGCGGCAGCCCGAGATCGAGCACTACCACTGCCAGTTCGTCATCCCTGCTGAAAATGGCTTCAGCGGAGTCTTTGCTGTCTGCTTCCTGGACATGATAGGCATTATCTTCAAGCAGATTGCGCATCACCAGGCGCAGTGCTGGATCATCTTCAACAAGCAGCACGCGCAATGGTGCCCCGGTATCGACGTCTCCGGACTCCGGTTCGCTAGTACTGGACTCTTCGCTGGTCATGGTGTTTGTTGCTACCCTTTGCGAAAGATCATGGCAGCTGGCCTGCAGAAATCATTCGCGTGTAGAGAATGTTAGGAGACATCCAGGTGACCACGTCATCAAAAACATCTTCGATATAGCCGCTGGAGACAAAATTCAGGTCATTACCGTGCCGATAGCCGGCAATGGTTGTCTCACCGGCGTTCTCCGTGGCATCCGCATCAGCACCGGTAAAGTCGCCCCAATCCGGCCCCATGGACAACAATACTGCTGGCACACCAGTGGCGATGACCGTCGTGCAGGCCGCCGAATCACAGACTCGCAGATTGGGAGCCAGGGCTGCTATACCCGCCGTACGCATTCCATTAACCGTGGTAAACGCATTGCCATTGGCGGTGCTGACTGAATAGCGGTAAGGGTTTCCCCAGGGATCCTCGAGGAGCGAATCAGTATTCACTTCACCGCTGAGACCCAGCGTTGCGGCCGGTACGAAACCATGGGGCTGAGTGCAATTCCCTCCCCCTAGCGGCGCCTCCGCGCCATTGCTCGCCGCCGTCGCCGGACAGGGCAAACGGCCGTTAGCCTGGGCAAAGCCATGCAGGGAATCAATCATGAGATCGAGCTGACTCTGTGCTGCATTCCGGTTATTCAAGTCGCGGGTAGTACTCAGCGATAGCAACAAACCGCCCAGCAGCGCTGAAACGATAAGCAGCACCACAGCCATTTCCAGCAAGCTGAATCCTGAAACGCTGGTAGAACCTGTTTTTGTCCTTTTGA
Organism: uncultured Pseudohongiella sp.; assembly: GCA_965212375.1. Taxonomy (GTDB): domain Bacteria; phylum Pseudomonadota; class Gammaproteobacteria; order Pseudomonadales; family Pseudohongiellaceae; genus UBA9145. The sequence goes on from OZ243108.1 coordinate 2,691,307, forward strand.
TCAACATTGGTATCCGGTCCTGGCAATGGTGGGCGTGGTCTGGTCCAGTGTGTAAACGATTGCACACCCGTTGAAACTGATACTGGCCGTATCAGCAGTCAGGAACGTATAGTTACTGTTGGTCTCCCACTGGTTACTGGCGAACCAGGCCGGCGCCGAACTGACTGCCGCGCTGTATTCGACGTTGTCCGGTGGATATTGACCATTGCTGCTGTGATAGGCATCGAGCTGCTGCTTGATGGTTTCTGCTACCCGCGCGCTCACCGGTGACAGAATATCGCTGGCGTGAATGGCAATCAGCCGGTCATTGAAATTGTCCGGATCGGCCGGATTGTTACTGACGAAGTTCGGCCCGCCAGCGTTACCTGCCTCCAGATAATTGGCGTCATTGTTACTTGGGCGCGACTGCGAGGCCAGGGCCCCGCCCGGGGCAATCAGCACAGCCGCCAGCCCGGTGCGGCCATCGAGACGCAAGCCACCAACGCTGGCCGTATTGACAACCCCGGGGGTACTGCGGCGAAATGCCGGGCTGACCGCATACCAGAGTTGCTGATCGATGCCTACCAGATCATCATTCAATGGATGTATATTGCCACCCGGTACCGTGATGCTTTCCGGAAGTCGTCCCAGGGTCGCAGAATTACAGGGAATGTTCTCGGCACCATTCCCATTGCTGTCCGGACAGGGTAAGTGACCAGGACCGGCGCCGGCTGCCCCATAATAATCGCCGTGTAGCACCGCAAAAGCGATTAACGCTTCCCGGGCAGATCGCAAACTGTCCTGGACACTGCCATCCGCCTGCAAGCGGGCCACATTGTTATTCAGTACCGTCAGAAAAACACTGCTGCCAACCATAAACAGCATGATGAACAGAATCAGCATGGCGATGCCTCGCTGTTTGCTGGCAGTCCTGCCCTGCCAGAACCTGCGACTCATTGCTGGACACCTTGTGCTGAACCGGTTTCATCCGACGCCTCGCTATCGACGGCTATTCCGGTGCTGCTTTCCTGCGCCTGATAAGATTCCTGTAGCGTACCCTGGGTGAGATTCAGGACCTGACCGGGCTTGACGCGGAAGTCACGATTGCTGTCCGGATCGCTGATTCGTAATTCGCCGCGAGAATATGGCGTCAGCAGCTGAATGTTTCCCGGCAGCGCATTTTGGTCCACTGGTGCGTTATTGAGCCAGACCGTATAGCTGCCATCGCTGCGACGCATAGTGCCGCCGTGCCGATAGATAGTGTCTTCGGGTTCCGGCGGCGGCGCCTCCGGTTCCTCAAGAGACCGCTCGGTTTCGTCCAGAACAATAGGCAGCAGTTGGCTATCAATAAGACGCAGGCGCTCCAGGTAAGCCCGTTCAGCCGGAGTGAGAAACAGGCGCCCCAGTTCCTGTGCAGACAGACTGTCGCCCGTACCTGACAGGAAAAATACCAGTAACAACATTAATGTTGAGCGCATCATCTTCATTCGAAATCGTTCGCGTATTCCGGATCAATATAGGGTTCGCGCTGAAATGAATACCAGTACAGCTCACAGGCAGCTATCTGGTGCTGTACCAGTGTAAGAAAATTTTCTTCCGATTCCAGTGCATAGTTCACAGCACAGCGATCAACTGCCAGCAGGCGTCCGGTTGCCAGCAACTCGTTAATCAGACGGGTCAGGTCTTCTTCGTGCAGCAATGGTAACTGCAGACTGATGCGACTGCTGCGCAGTGAGATCTGCTCGGTGGGAAAATCCACCTCGGAAACAAACGGAATCACCCGGCGATCTTGTTCGGAAATATCAACGCTGATGGGATAGAAATTATACCGGGCGCGAATGTCGGCAATATCATCCAGCAATGCAACGCGGTTCTCAGCAGCCATCACTCCGCGCGCCACCATGGCATTATAAATACCGATATTGTTGACGATGATCTGTTCGGCCTCTTCGATCTCGCGCACCTGGCCAATGAGCAGGTCCAGCTGATTACTGGCGTTGAACTCTTCACGCTGCACCGAATTCCGGTAGCTGGCTGCGGTCCACCAGGCACTCACAGAAATAGCGATAGCCAGACTCAGGAACACCAGTGGCCAGCGCAGCCACAGAAGATCATCCTGCCAATTACGTCGCCGAAGCGCCATCTCAGGACTCCCTGCCCATGCGCACGCCAAACTCCACGTCCACCACGGTGTCGTTTATCACGGTATTGACTTCACCTTCCGGGCCTTCTTCAATAGGCATGGCAATGGCCCGGGCACTCACATCGTCAAGCGCATCCAGTGCGGCTACAAAGCGGCGCAGTTCCCGATCTGAATTGCCAATACTGTTGCTGCCACTCAGCGTGCCGTATACATCCATGACCACCACTGCCCGGTTAGTCAGGAGCAGCTGGGTGGGCGCATCGTCATTGAGTTCAGCCCCCAGCCGCCATTCGATAGATGTGAGGTTTACGCCGGGAAACTGCGCCATCACCTGGCTCAGGGAAACCAGCATCTGATTCGGGTTCTCAAGCTGGGAGTTAATGCGGGAAAAACTACTGACCGCAACTTCAAGTGCTTCCGAGGGAATCGGCGTCTCCGGAAACTGGGCCGTGAGTGCATCATACTGCTGCTGCACCGGAACCGCTTCACTGTTCAGATTCACGATACGCAGTTCCCTTTCCAGCGCATCAAGCAACAGCGGAGTGGCGGTCAGCCCGCCGAACAACAGCGTCACGACGGCAGTGATGTAGATCAGGCGACGGGCGGTGAATAGTTCCTGGAAGCGCAGCGCTGCCGATGGCGCATAGATATTGGCCAGTTCGCCTTTTCTAACGCCCCAGTCCAGGGCCAGCATGTTTGCAGTAATCGAGGTCTCGGCACCGTGGAATTGCTCGGTATCCGCCATATCAATGGAGTTGTGGTGAACGATGCGGCGGAAATTACGGGTTGAGGGCGTCTCGGAAAATATGTCGTCTGGAAGCTGCGGCGTAATAACGTGCACATCCATTGACTGTTCAAAACCAATCAGCCCAATACGCTCCAGGTAATCATTGGATTGATTGCAGGAGTCAATGATTGCTTCGGCCAGATCGCCTTCATCGGAGGACGGGCGTGGAGTAAGGCGGCTGAACAGCGTCCGACCATTCTCGATATAGGTGTGGCGGATACCCGACACCTCCCAGTTCACCAACAGGACCCGCTCTTCTTCAAGTAGTCCGAAGTCTTCAGCTATGCGACAAAGCGCGTGGGCGGGGGTGGTGATGCTGCGTATTGGAACTTCCTCCTGCAGCATGGTTTTGACCCAGGGCTCCAAGGTCTGGTTTTTGGTAATAGCGCTGAACAGCACCCGGTCCGACTTGCGATTCGCCGGAGATCGACCCAGGACTTTCGCCGACTGGTAGTCGACACCTCGAAAATGCTGGCCCGCCTTGCGTTTCAGAAGCGATGCGCGATCAAAAGGGCTGACATGAGGTATCTCTTCGACGAGAAAATCCTCAGCAATTGAGTCAAGCACAATGGTTACCGGCGTAGGCGGGTTTTCGGCGAGATAGCGGCCGAAATTCTCGTGGCCTGTGTCCTCGTCGGAAAAACGGGCAACGTGGGTAAGCTGATCGTCCTGTATGGCGAATACAGACAGGCCTTCCAGATTAACCAGGAATATACGGCGACTGCGTGGCTTGAAGAAACTAAGCACGTTTGATCCTAGTATTTAAACCTAGAGTTGCATATTACTGATGGAGTCATACACGGGCCCCATCACCGAAAGCATTACCCAGCCGAGTATGCCACCCAGAAGCACAGTCATCACCGGCTGAATAAGCGCCTGAACTTTCTCGATCGAATCGCGAATGTCGCGATCATAAAAGTAGGAAACATTGAGCAGCGCCTGATCAAGGTCGCCAGTTGTTTCGCCAACCCGAATCATCCGCACCACCAAAGGGGGAAACAGTCCGGTATTACGAAAGCTGGCCGACACACCCTGCCCTTCCTGAATATCAGCCCGGGCTCGGGACAGGGCAACCCGAATTGCCATATTGTTAGTAGTGCGTTCCGTAATCTCTATACAGTCCAGCACCGGAATGCCGGCCCGATACATCATTGCGAACAGATTAGCGAAGCGGGATAGAATAATTTTTTTCAACACTGGCCCGATCTGCCAGATTCGCAGCTTGAAGGAATCCAGTTGATAGCGCACGTTACTACTGGCGGCGGCCAATGTGCGAATAATCAGAACCAGCGCAATAGGTCCAACAGTAAAAATGTACCAGTACTGGGCAATGAAATCTGAGGTGGCGATCAACATTCTGGTGTGTAGCGGTAATGTGGAACCAATACCTTCGATAAAACTGGTGAGCTGTGGCACCAGGTAAATCATCATAAAACCAACCACGCCGAAAATAGCCACGCCAACAACGACTGGAAATATCAGCAGCTTCTTGGTGGTGGCAATGAGTTCATCCTGCCATTTCAGCATTTCATTGAGCGAATTAAACACATCCGGTAGTGTACCGCTCACTTCGCCAGCACCTATCAGGTTGATGAACATCTCATCAAACACTGCGGGATGCTGACTCAGGGCTTCCGACATTTGCATACCGCTCTCAATATCCTCGATTACCCGCGCAATAATGCTGCGAAACGCTGGCTGCTCGACACTGTCACGCAGATCTTCAAGGCCATTGATTAATGAAACACCGGACCGGGTCAGCTGCTCCATGTGGAAGCAGAAATTAATCAGATCAATGCGACGAATATGTCGTGAAGCTGATGACGCACTTTTTTCCTGTACATATTTGCAGCGGATGAGTTCCATACCCATCCGCGTGAGGCGCTGCTCAAGGTCCGACTCATTAACGGCATCAAGTTTGCCGGATTGGGTCCGGCCCATGGTGTCGATTGCCTTGTAGGTAAAAAGTGCCATCGCCTCACCTGCTGACGCGACCGGTCAAATCCACTTTGCGGGTAATCTCGTCGAGGCTGGTGGAACCGTCAATTACCCGCCGGCAGGCGTCATCGGCCAGAGTCTTGAAGCCGGTTGCCACAGCCGCCTTGCTGAGCTCATGGGCCGACGTATTCTGGGAAATCAGCTTTTTCAGATAGTCGGATATTTTAAGAATTTCAACAATCGCGGTTCGGCCCTTGTAGCCCACGAACTCGCAAGCAACACAGCCCTGTGCTTCGTAGATGGTAATGTTCTGAACCGCCTCATCCAGGCCCAACAGACGACGCTCGATGTCGCCAATCTCCTGCGGCTGTTTGCAGTGCCGACACAGGCGCCGCACCAGGCGCTGAGCGATAATACCGATCAGGTTGCTGGCCATGATGTCGGGCAAGACGCCCAGGTCATGTAGCCGGGGAATTGAGCCCACGGCAGAATTGGTATGCAGAGTTGAAAATACCTGATGGCCGGTCATTGACGCCCGAAAGGCCATTTCTGAAGTCACCGCATCGCGAATCTCACCCACCAGGATCACGTCGGGATCCTGGCGCATCATGGAGCGAATGCCCTCGGCAAACCCCAGCTTGGCGGACTCGTTAATGGAGGTCTGCCGGATCATTGGCATTGGATACTCCACCGGGTCCTCCATAGTCATGATATTAATTGCCTCGGTATTGATGTGATTCAGGATCGAATACAGGGTGGTGGTTTTACCGCTGCCGGTGGGGCCGGTAACCAGGATGACCCCTTCCGGCTTGGACAACATCAGCTTGACGGAATGCAGATTGCTCTCACTCAAGCCCAGACTCTCCAGCGGCACGATCCCCTTGCGCCGATCGAGTACACGCATGACCACGTTCTCGCCGTAGGTGGTAGGCTGCGAGGCAACACGAAAATCAATCTGCCGGCCGATCAGCGACAAGGAAAGCCGACCGTCCTGGGGCGCTCTCGATTCGGCGATGTTCATGCCGCTGATCACTTTCAGACGCACCACCATGGCTGGCCAGTAACTCTTGTGCAGACTGCGCACCTGGCGTAGCACACCGTCAATTCTGTAGCGAATACGCAGGAATGCTTCTTCAGGCTCAAAGTGAATGTCGGAAGCATCGCGCTGCACCGCATCGGCCAGCAATGCATTTACCAGCCGCACCATAGGATGATTGTATTGATCGCCAGCGGCCTGCAGGGAGTCCACATCCACTTCACCGGTTTCGATCTCCTGAAGAATACCGTCGATTGACAGCTCAAAGCCGTAGACTTCTTCGATCAGACGGGTGATATCGGCTTCCGAACCAAGCTTTGGAACGATCTCCAGCTCGCCCTCGTGAATCGCCCGGACTTGATCGAGCGCCACGATATTAAAAGTGTCGGCCATGGCCAGGGAGAGTTCGTTGTTAAGCGCATCGTAAGACAGCGGTAGAATCTTGAAGCGACGCGCCAGATCCTGGGGCACCAGTTTGATTGATTCTGCATCAATCACCGCGTGGCTGACGTCGACACTCTCAAAGCCAGTGTTTTCACTGAGCGCGTCACGGATGATTGAGTCGGTGACGAAGCCCAGCTGAATGAGCACCGCTCCGATCCGCTTGCCAATAGCTTTCTGCTCATGCAGTGCAATGCGCAGCTGATCATCGGTGATGATGCCCTTATCGATCAGCACCTCTCCCAGGCGCTTGTTAGGTACTTCCTTTTTTTCTTCACTCATGGCGTCAGGGTCCTGCTGAGGGAGTCGATCCGGTTGCGAACCAGCGCGATATCAAAACTTGCCGGAAAACGCTCGGACTGTTGCAGCGCTTCTCGATAAAAACTGAGGGCCGCGGGTCGCTGGTTGAGATGTTCAAGGCTAACCGCCAGATTGAACGCGTAGTCCGGGTTGACCTCGGACGAGTCGCGCGCTGCCGACTTGGCCAGTTGCAGCGCACGGAAGTAATGCTGCTGAGCGTCTGTCCACTGCTGGCGGGACGCATAGAAATTTCCCATCGAGTAAGCCAGCGGTGCGACCCCGGGATGCCGCTCCTGTAATCTGCGCAATTCCCTTTCCTGGACAGCCGGACCGCCCGCCGGACTGAGCTCAAGCAAGGCAGCGCGGGCCACCGGGTCATTGGGATTACGTGCCAGCAGACGCGAGTAATACTCCATGGCTTGCGCTGGCTGCCGGTTCTCAACGGCGATTGCCGCCAGCCCTAACAGTGCATCACGATGCAGTGGCGACTCGATCAATACCGATTCGTACAGCGCACGGGCCTGACTGAAATCCCCTTGCTGGAACGCGGCATAGGCCCGATTGAGCTGTGGCTCGATAGCTGATTCTGGTTGCCGGCGGCTAAACGAGATCACGCCTGTAGCCTGGGACGGGGCATTGCCGGCAGCAACTTCTGCAGAAGCCGGCGACTGCGAGCCAGGGCTGTTTGCCGGGCTACCGGTTACATCCGCGCCGCCAGTGTCAGGAGACGCGGCAACACCAGACTCCGTTGCGTCGGCCGCTGCGGGTTCAGCCCCAACCACCGTACTGGTAGTGGAGTCCGTAACACTTGAACTGGCGGGTACCGGCTCTGCCAGTGCCGTGTTCGGGGCTGCTGGCGCGCGCCCCGTTGGCGCACTCGTAGTTGTGGCAGCAGTTGTTGCCGCACTTGAAACCGGTGTCGTGTCCGATGTCGCGGTAGCTATCGGTGGCTCCAGGGGCGGAATAATGACCGGCGTTGCAACGGCATCGTCAGCGGCTGAGCTGGAGACAACTTGCGGCTGGCTGATTTCATCAGCGTCGACTGCCGGCTCATTCAACCCGGCGTCCTGCTGCGCCACGCCGCCAGCATCTGCTGTCACTGCGTCGTCGCCGCGATCAACTTCGCCGCCGGAGAAATCCTGGCTGGCAACGTAATTCTCCGGCACCGTGATCCCGCTGCTGGAACCGCTGTTCAGGTAATAGACAGTGCCCAGACCAAGCAACAGCACCGTCATCACACCACCGCCGGCGATCATCAATTGCTGGCGACGTTTCTGTTGTTGTGGCTTTTTGGCAGTGAATACCGAACGCGCCGACGCCCGGCGACCGGCGCTGCGCTCGCGAATACTGCTGCCCGTACTTTGTTGCGTGCCCTGCGGCGCAGGCCCGGGTGTTGCCCGTGACTTGCCGGAATCGGAGACGCTGGGTTCGGTCTGTACTGCTGGCAGTTCCGGGCTTTCCACTTCCAGCGCCAGTGCTGGTTTGGGCTTTGCGCCTGTGGGACTGACTGTTGGACTGACATCCGGTTTTTCATCTGGCTTGTCAACTTGCTTGTCAACCACGGAAGGGATCGCCGGGTAATCTGGTTCGGCACCGGTATCCAGCGGTTGTCGACTGTCGGTCTGCTCTTTGGGCGTCAACTCGAACTGTGCAGCATCAGGCTTTGCAGATGACTGCGCAGCGGAGTCCTGATCGGCAGTTTCCCGGGGAATAGCCATCGCTTCCCTGGTAGTCCCGCTTTGCCTGTTGTCTGCGGTTGTGGCTGGATTCTCTTTACTGGTCTGTGTAGCAGCATCACCTGCGCCGTCAGCGCTGTTGGTTGTCGGCTTCGAGGTTGAAGGTACGGGTGAAGGAGAACCTGCTTCGGCCTCGTCGAACTCCATTGCCAGGTCAGGAATCGGTTGCCGCGACGCCGGTTTGCGGGACTCGTCCGGTGACGTGGCTTTGTCCGGCGCAGGCGCAGGCGTCGCGCTCTTGCCTGGCATAGCAGGTGGCGTCGCGGGTCTGGGTGACTGGCGTGCTGACGATTCGCTTTCCGATGGCGCTTTGCTGGCGACCTTCTTCTTCGATTCCTCGGCCTTGCGCAGCGCGTCCATTAACAGACTCATGGCGTGTCTCTTTTTATCAAGCGCCCTTCATTAAGCGCTTTTTGCAATGCTGTTTTCCCAGGCGGTCCTGAGCTCCGCGCTAGCGTAACGCAGATCCTCGGGTACCGGCACCGGTACCGGCGGCAGAAGGCAGGAATTCGCGATAGTTTTGCAGATCCCCACTCATGCTTGGCTGGCGAACCACGACCGGGCGGATAAAGATGATCAACTCAGTCTTGATGGCATTGTCATCCCGGTAATTGAACAAATCTCCCACTACCGGCAAGCGACCGAGACCAGGCAGGCCCGCCACATCGGAATCTACCGTATCCTGCATCAGCCCACCGAGCACCGCGATTTCCCCGCTATCCACGGTCAGGATTGATTCGATTTCGCGAATCTGGATCTCGGGAATTGAATTCACCACCTGGGCATCGGCCAGAGCAGGGTTGGGATCGTCTACAAAGCGAATGATTCGAGAAATAGTCGGGCGCACGTTAAGGGTGACCTGGTCTGACTCACTGATCTGCGGCGTGACCGCCATAGTAAACCCGACCGGCACGGTATGAACGGTACTGGTGAACGTGGGCGGGATCGCCGGGCTGGTAGCGGTTGCCGGAAAGCCTTGCTCTACATCGACGGTGAAGTAGATTTTACTATCCACCACCCGCAGCATTGCGGTCTGGTTATTCAGTGCCATCAGGCGCGGACTGGACAGCACCTGGGTATCACCAAACTGGGACAACAGGCTGATCGTTGCGCCTACCGCATCGGGCCCGGCTGTTTTGTCGATGGTCAACACATTGGTAGGCGAATTGTTCAGGTTTAAACCGGTCAAATCCTGCACGAAACTGACCTGGCCGCTATCTCTAGCCAGCATCGCCCAATCCACGCCGGATTGAAACCGATCGTTCAGATTTACTTCGACCACGGTGGCTTCAATCAGTACCTGGTACAAGGCACGGGTGCGCACCGATTCAATAAAGTCGTAGACTTCCTCGTGCTGACGCGCAGTGGCGCGCACGGTAACCAACCCGGTCTCCGGATTCACAATCACAGAGCTGGCGCCACCTTCGTCGGCGACCTCTCCGAGTACGGTTTGCAGATTGGTTTGCAGTGTTGTCCAGAACTGGTTGGTCGACGCCTGGTTCATGATAGTGGTGGAGTTGTTGGCATCACCGGCAGACGCATCACCAACCCCGCTGGAAACCGCGGAGGATACACTGACTTCCGACTCGGCGGTGCGCGACACGTTGACATAGTCAATGCGGTAACTGCGCAGGATTGGCAGATCCGGCTCGACCACCAGGTAATCGTCCTGCTCGAACGCCCAGCGGATGTCTACCTGTCTGGCAATACGCTGCAGGATCTGGGGCAGAGTCTGGTCGATAGCATTAATGCTCACCGAGCCGGCTATTGATGAATGCACATCAATATTGATATCCGCATCCCGCGCCATGGCGAACAGCAGCTCACGCACCGGCACGTCCTGCACCACAACCGAATACAACTCCAGAGGTTGCTCTGGTTGTGGCGGCGTAACCACCGGCAGATCGCGAACGATGTCCGGAATATCGCTGCTGGTTTCCGGCGCCTCCGCGCTGTTTATGTGGCGATTTTCCAGTTCAAAATTACTCTGGGCCGTGGGTGCCGGCAGTGTGTCACAGGCCGACAGCACCGCTAACAGTATGCCTGCCGCCGTGAGTATTGGGTTGCTGTTACTGTTGTTCATTGTCTACTCCGGGATGGTGGCGGCCACGCTGGTATTAATATTGCACTCGACAGCATCCATATTCTGGACAAACGGCTGATATGCCTGAATGCGCTCGGGTAACAAATTGATCCGGTTCAGCGCTTTGCTGACCCCCGAAAAACTTCCATGCTTAACAGTCCAGTAACTGCGCTCACCGTCCGCCGACATACAAAAGTAAGAATCATCCAACAATTGCGCCGCTTCCAGTTCCGCAAGAAATGTTTCCGCAAAATCAAGGTCACTGGTTTCACCGGACATAAACTGGATGGTGTAGCTACCCGGGTTGGCACCGCGCAACCAGTCAATGGACGCCAGAAAACGACGCTGGGTGCGCTGGGCCAGATCAGCAACGCCAACTGGCAAAGTCACTGCCGGGGTCGTTGTGGTGTTAGTGGCGTGTGGCACCAGCAGTCGCGCTGTCGCCACATCTGGCGCCACATCTGGCGCCAGGGAGTCCGCAGCGGGTTTCGGTATCTCCTCCGCTTGCGGCACAACAACCACCGGTTTTGATTGTGCCGAAGCTATGTCCGGGCCGTCGCTTTGCGGTTCGAGAGGCAATGCCGGCCGCGCCAGCGGCAAGTCCACCAGTTGCTTCGCTACCCCGGTGCTACCGGGCCAGAACAGGAAGGTCAGCGCGACAACCAGCGCCAACGCCCCGGCGCCAACTACTCTGGCTGGCAGGAACAGGGCCTTGAGCAGGGCCGGCGAATATTCGCTGTCGCGAATCGCCGCAGCTACGTGGCGTAACTTCACTACTGGCGGAACATCCGGGCTAAGATTCTCGGGCGATTCCAGCACGTTGTCGGCGAACGCCGCCAGCAGCGCCTTGTCAGCCAGAATATTGATGCGCCGGGTCAGGCCCTGGGAAGCCCTGGCGATCAACCATTCTGCTGACGGTGTAAACAGTCGCGGACAGGGACAGCCGGCGGCACCCAGTCGAAAGCGGAGATAGTCACGGGTTTCCTGGGTACCCAGGGGGCGCAGATAGAAACTGTGGGTGATGCGTTCCCGCAGTTGCCGGATATGCCGCGCACTGAGGTTCTTGTCCAGTTCCGGCTGGCCAAACAGCACGATCTGCATCAGTTTGTCGCGATGGGTTTCCAGGTTGCTGAACAGCCGGATCTCTTCCAGGGTTTCCACCGGCATGCCCTGGGCTTCCTCGACAATAACCAGAACCTTGCGGTTCGCTGCATGCTGGCGCAGCAGATAATTCTGTAGCTGCTGCATTACCAGCAGTTTGGAGGTATCGCGTCGCACCAACAGCCGGAGCTCGAAAGCAACGGCGTAGAGAATCTCATCCGGCGCAAGATTCGGATTGGCGATATAAACCACCTCGGTGGTCTCCGGTAACTGTTCTTCGAGCATCCGGCAAAGCATGGTCTTACCACTGCCAACTTCACCGACTACCTTGAGAATGCCTTCCCCTGACTCGATTGCATACAGCATGGCATCAAGGACCACCCCGCGGCCTTCACTGCCGCCAGAAAAGAACAGGGACGTATCTGGTGTAATGCGGAACGGATGCCGCTGCAAAGCAAAATAATCCAGATACATGTCTTTAACTCCTGCGCTGGCAACTAGAATTGACTCGACTTGCTCCACCAGGCCACGACGAAGGCCTGATGTATGTACCAGTTCTAGTAGGTTGTATCGGACCCGCACCGTATAAATTGATACATGAATGCGGAAAATAGCGGGATAAAAGCCCGGTAAGTGTTCACTTACCGGGTCAGCGTCAAGCGAATGTGGCAGGAGGCACGATCAGGCCCCGCGGTCGCTGCCTACCTCAAATGTCGCCAGCCGGTCAGGTTCCGCGCGCGCCGCGGCACACCAGCGACGCAACGAAGGATTTTCCAGCAGAAAATCACGATAGGCAGCGGCTTCCGGCCCGAGCGGAACGGCATAAGTATGAAAACGCAGTACCACCGGGGCAAACATGCAGTCCGCGAGGCTGAAGCGACCAAACAGATAGTCCCCCTGCTGGACAAACCGGCGCCGGGCCTGGGTCCACAACATCTTGATGCGCTGACACTCGGCGGCGACTTCAGGGCTGATATCGACGGTCTTCAGCGCCCGGCAATTCATCGGCAACTGGGCCCGAATCGCCGCAAACCCGGCATGCATCTCGTGGCAAAACGAACGGCACATGGCGCGGGCCTCCCGCCCGGCCGGCATGGCTTTGCCCCCCAGGTAGGTTTCGTTAACGTACTCGCAGATCGCCAGCGACTCCCACACGGTCAGCTCCTCATCAATCAGCACCGGTACTTTCAAATGCGGCGAGTAACGCTGCAGCTGTTCCTGATAGCCAGGCGTAAACAAGCGCACGGGTATTTCCCGGTAGTCCAACTGATAGTGGTCCAGTAACAACCAGGCCCGTAGCGACCAGGAAGAATAGTTCTTGTTACCGATGACCAACTGCAGACTCAAGGCATGGTTTCCTGGCGGAGTGGGATTGCGGACGGCGCCCGGAATCGGGCAGCACCGCGACTATAGCGGAACCGCGGGCCGTCCGACAATCCTGCCATCCGGAAATGCCCCGCGCAGGATTGCGCAGCTATCTGATATTCGGCGAGTTTTTGCCGACAATGCCCGATTAATGTGGATAGACAAAGGAGAGGCCTTGCGGTAGCCTCTGAGAGGTTGTACCTGGCTGGGATACGCCAGCCTTGCAGTCTGTCTCACCGCTGTAAGAGATTGATTATCAAGGCTTTTAAGGGGGCTGAATTGTTTCAGGGCCAGACCCCGGCTGTACAAGCACAATAACAACAATCCTTTTTCATCAGCGAGGCATAAAATGATAAGAAAAGAACCTATCTTGCAACGCCTCAGAACCACGGCGCTTTTTGCCTTGGTAATGAGTTGTTCCGGGAGCTTGCTGGCCCAGGACACAGTCGAGTGGTACACCCTGGGCAATGACTTTGCCCACACCCGTTATTCACCTGCCGACCAGATCGATATCGATAATTTCGACGATCTGGAAGTGGTCTGGGAGTGGAACGGCGCCAGCATGGGTGCCAGCAGCGGCCGCTCCACACCTAGCTACATCAATGGCCGTCTGTACACCGTTGCCGGCGCGCGCCGCAACGTGGTCGCCATCGATCCGAGCACCGGTGAAACCCTGTGGTCCTATCGCTTACCCAATACCGGCCGCTGGGAATACTCGATGCGCGCCGACTACGGCAAAGGCGTCGGCTTTGCCGAGATCGATGGCCAGGAAGTGGTCTACATGATTACTCCGGGCTTCTTCCTGGTGGCGCTGGATGCCGAGACCGGCGCACCGCTGGACGGCTTTGGCTCGCCAGTACCTATCGATGGCTTCCCCGATACCGGTGTCGTTGATTTGCTGGCCGATCTCGGTCACCCCTACGATCCCTATGAGGGGATTCCCCTGGAAACCGGCTACATCACCTCTTCATCGCCACCGATTGTGGTCAATGACACGGTAGTGGTGGGCAATTCTGCAGAACAGGGCTACAACCAGTCGCGAATCGAAAATATCCCCGGCGATATTCTTGGTTACGATGCCCGTACCGGCGACTTCAAGTGGAAGTTCAACGTGATTCCACGGCCGGGTGAATACGGTCACGAGACCTGGGAAAACGATGCCTGGCAGTGGACCGGCGACGTCTCATCCTGGGCGCCGATATCTGCCGACGTGGAAAATGATCTGGTATTCATTCCCACCAATGGCGCCACCATTGATTACTACGGTGGTTTCCGTCCCGGCGACAATCTTTATGGCACCAGCCTGATCGCACTGCGTGCGTCCACCGGCGAACGCGCCTGGCATTACCAGACCGTCAAACACGATATCTGGAACTACGACAATCCCATGGCACCGATCCTGCTGGATCTCAACGTGCCTGGACAGGGGCAGGTACCAGCCGTTATGCAGGTCACCAAGCAAAGCATGGTGTACACCTTCAACCGGCTGACGGGTGAACCGGTCTGGCCGTTTGAAGAACGTCCGGTTCCGCAATCACTGGTCCCGGGTGAAGTGCTGTCACCAACCCAGCCTTTCCCCACCAAGCCGGCACCGTACGATATCCAGGGCGTGTCTCCGGATGACCTGGTGGACTGGACCCCGGAACTGCATCAACAAGCAATCCAGGCGTTCGCTGATTACCAGATGGGGCCGTTGTTTAACCCGCCCCTGCATCGCGACAACGATCTGGGCAAGCGCTCGGCCATGATTTGTCCGGGTGGTGGTGGTGGTGCCAATATCACCGCACCGGCGGTAGCTGACCCCACAACCGGCATGCTCTATGTGTCTTCGCAAACTGCCTGTTCAGCTGTACAGCTGGTCCCCGGCGAAGAAGCTGACACTCAGTATGAAGAGCCCACCGGTACCACTTACGCTCAATACGCCGACGGCCCTGGCGGCGGCGCACCGCGTCACCCTGCCGGCATTCCGCTGTACAAGCCACCCTATAGCCGTATCACCGCAATTAATATGAACACCGGTGATCACAGCTGGATGATCCCCACCGGGGAAACACCGGAACGCGTGCTGAACAACCCGGTGGTCCAGGGTCTGGATATCGGCAACACCGGTTCCGGTAACCTGGTGCCAATGACCATCACTCCCAACATGCTGGTCTATTCCGACACCGCCTCCGACGGCACACCCATGCTGTACGCCGTCAACAAAGCTACCGGCGAAACGGAAGCCGCCATCGAAGTTCCGGCGCGCAGCCGCTACGGCATGAGCACCTGGGTACACAACGGTTATCAGTACATCATTCTGCAAACCGGTGCGACCCTTACCGCAGTAGCACTCCCCGGAGCGGCACCCGCCTCTTCCGGTTATTAAATAGCGAGTTAGCCAGAAAACAAAACCCCGGTCACCGCAAGGTGGCCGGGGTTTTTTTATGACATTCTTATTGTGATTTGGGTCAGAGTGTCGGGCAGTTCCGCCTGGCGCTGAGCCGCGTCCCTCCGGGATACCCTCACTCGACAAAAATGCCCAAGGTCATTTTTGCTCCCTCGGCGCTGGCTCTTTTACGCTGCCAGTCGAAACCGCCCGACACTCTTCCTCAGCCCGAAAGATTCGATTGGTAAGCTTACAGAAGAGGTCTGGCGATCCGGATCGGATCAAGTGGATTAGGAAAATGCTGGTGGGAAAAATCAAAGCCTATGTAAGAGTAGCGAGCGAGGGGACGTGGAACAAGGCGCGAAAAATTTCAGGCCCGGGAGTTTACTGCAGTAAATGACCGGGTCGGAAATTTTTCGCAACGCAGTGCCGCGTTCCCGCAGCCGCTACGTTAGATAGTTCTAACCTGGGTGAAGTCGGTATACCCCATCAGGATTTTATCGATGCCATCCTGTTTCCGCGTCCGCATCCCCGACTTGATCGCTTCAAAATGAATCTCCGCCGCCGGCGCTCGTCTAAGCACCATCTTCTTGATATCCGGCGTGCTCATCAATAGTTCATGCACACCCATCCGGCCGCGGTAGCCAGTATCGAGACAAGCTGGGCAACCTGGCGCCTTGTAAAGGGTAAACTCACCGTTCTGGGAATAGTCCCTGCGCCAGACGTCCAGCTGGGCCTGCACGTGTTCAGGCTCGGGGTCGGAGCGGGTACCGTCGGGAATTGATTCGCGGCAGTATTCCGAGGCGAGGAATTCAACTTCGCTCTCTTCCGGAGTGTAGGATTTTTTGCAGGACGTGCACAGGGTCTTGGTCAGGCGCTGGGACAGGATGCCAATCATCGCATCCGCGAAATTGAACGGGTCCATGTCCATGTCCAGCAGCCGCACGATACTTTCCGCCGCGCTGTTGGTGTGCAGCGTGGAAAGTACCAGGTGTCCCGTGAGTGACGCCTCAATGGCCGTACCCGCGGTCTCGTGATCACGCATCTCACCAACCATGATAATGTCCGGGTCGGCGCGGAGAAAGGCGCGCATGGCGTTAGCAAAGGTCATGCCCACCTTTTCATTCACTTCGACCTGACGCAGACCGGGCTGGGTAATTTCCACGGGGTCTTCCGCGGTCCAGATTTTGCGTTCGGAGTTGTTCAGGTAGTTGAGAATGGAGTGCAGAGTTGTACTCTTACCGGAGCCGGTAGGGCCGCACACCAGGAATAATCCATAGGGTTTGGACACGCCATTGAGCAGGTTATCAAGATTTGGCGTGCTCAAGCCGATTGCGTTAACCGGCATACACTTGCCGCCGCTGAGAATACGGATGACAACGTCTTCAATGCCGCCAGCAGTCGGGATAGTCGCAACGCGCAGCTCGATATCGATTGGCGCGAAGTGGCGAAAATTGATCTTGCCATCCTGTGGCTTGTACTTGTTCGAAATATCCAGGTGCGCCATCACCTTGATACGGGATACAAACACTGAACGATAGCGAGTCGGGAACTTGTAGTAAGTTGCCAGCACCCCGTCTTTACGAAAGCGCACAATTACCTTTTGCTTGCCCATACCCGGTTCAATGTGGATGTCCGAGACTTTCTGGCGATGCGCATCTTCAATGATTTTATTGACGATCCGGACCACTACATTGTCGGTGACCTGCTGGGTCTCCACCGCAGAAAAGATCGTGGAGTCATAATCATCGTCTTCCGTCTCGCTCTCGAAGTCATCAAGGTCCTCGGCTATCGTCGACTCAATGTCTTCTGAAGAATAGTAAAACTGAAGCGCCCAGTTGATATCTTCCGGAGATGCCATAACCGGTTCAACATACTTGTTGATGTTGAAACTCAGCGCATCAGTGACCTGCCAGTCCATGGGGTTCTCAATCGCGACAACAATCTTGCCCTCATAGACGTAAAGCGGCACCACTTTGTGTTTGAAAGCGATGGCGGCAGTAAGCATGCGGATCACTTCGGGTTCGACAGTAAATTCCCGCAGGTTAACAAATGGGATACCCAGCTTCTTGGCCAGCGCCTGCTGGATCTGGTCCTTTTCAATAACGCCGCGGACTACCAGAATCTCACCGAGTGCGCCCTTGCGTTTCTTTTTCTGCTCCTTAAGCGCCTCATTCAGCTGTGCTTCCGACACCAGATCCTCACCCACCAGAATCTCGCCGAGCTTCAGGTTGGGCATATTCTTCTGGCGCGACAGAGCTTTTTCTAACTCACTGCTGTCGATGATCTTTTGGGTGACCAGATACTCGCCCACCAGCCTGGAGCGTTCGCTCTGCTGGTCCTTGAGCGCGGTGTCCAACACATCCTGGGAAATCTGGTTTTCTGACACCAGCATTTCACCAATCTGGCCACCGATGACGTGGTTCTCCACCGCCGAATGGGCAATAAACAAATGCGTGCAGTAGCGCCACTTGCGCCCTACCTTGGTTTGCTCATAGAGGTGAATGCCATTTTTGTCGGTACGGGAACCAAAGGTATTGCCGGTCAGTTCGGTATGGTCCTTGAAGTGAACCTTATAGCTGCGCGCGTCGGTATCGATATTGAGCCCCGGGGTTCCGGCAGAGCCAATACTCATCTGGTAAGGTTTTTCCAGGCGCAGGTACTTCACAGCCCCCATATCAATATCAAGCGGCGTGACGCCGCGCGGTTCGAGAATGGAAATCACTTCGGAGGCGGCATTGAATTGCACCAGGGTGCCTTTGGCGCGGGTGCCGTTGGCCAGTTCTATGGTGCAGTTTGACTTGTTGTATTCAGGCCCGTCATGGACCTCGGAAAAGGGCGGCGGCTGCAGGTCAATTTTCTTGCCCCCGCTGTTCTTGTCGTGAGCTTGTTCCTGGGACTGCTTGTCCTCGGCGGAATCCATCTCTACGGCGGTATCTGCTGGCATGTCCGGTCTCTCGCCTGGTTTGGCGCCTGGTTTGGCACCGGGTTCGGTGCCTGTATTGGCGCTTCATTTACGCCTGGTTGGCTTTTTCCTGCCTGCTACTGGCTGCATACGGCTGACAGCCTGTTTGCCCCACTTGCCCCACTTGCCCGGCTGGTCTTAACCGACCAGCGATCAGCCAGACAGCATGGAAAACGGGCAGGCGGCACAGGGGCTTTGCGAATTTCACTGTAGCAGGAATTGGAATCCTGCACAATTTGTGAGCGATTCTCCAACCCCATGTAATATAACGGAATTCTACACAGTTACATGAGCGATAAAGGCAACCAATAACGTGACCGGCTGCACAATTCGCAGCCTGCAACGCCAGTCCTAGTCGGCTGCTCCGGAATAGACTGCCTGGGCCGCCCCGATTGCGGCGCCGGCATCCACGGCTACGCCCATACCGGACATTACATTGCCAACAGCGGACAGGCAGTTGAGCACATTGGTGCGATTGCTGGCATGTCCCATCAGGCCGATGCGCCAGACCTTGCCCGCCAGGTTGCCAAGACCGGAACCAATTTCCAGGCTGTAGTCATCGAGCAGCGCCTTTCGCACCGCTGCATCATCGACGCTATCCGGGAAACGGACCAGATTGAGTTGTGGCAAACGAAATTCCTCATGCACTACAAACGACAGCCCAAGCGCTTCGATACCGGCAGCAAACGCCTGATGATTTCGGGCGTGGCGCTGCCAGGAGTTTTCCAGGCCTTCTTCCCTGACGATAACCAGTGCTTCATGCAGCGCATACAGCGAATTGATGGGCGCCGTGTGGTGATAAGAGCGCTTGGCGTCCGCCCCCCAGTAGCCCATCACCAGATTCAGATCGAGAAACCAGCTTTGCACCTTGGTCTTGCGCGCCTTGATGGCCTGCACTGCACGCTCGGAAAAGCTCACCGGTGCCAAACCAGGTACGCAGGACAAACATTTCTGGGTACCGGAATAGATCGCGTCTATCCCCCAGTCATCGACACGCAGCTCAATCCCGGCCAGTGAAGTGACGGCATCGACAATGGTCAGGCAACCGAATTTTTGTGCCATCGCACACAGCGATTCGGCATCGCTTCGGGTGCCGGTGGACGTTTCCGCGTGCACGAAAGCCAGCACCTTGGCGTCGGGATTCTCGGACAGTGTCTGCTCAACCTTGTCCAGGTCGACCGTCTTGCCCCATTCATCCTCAACCATGATGGGCACCGCGCCACAGCGCTCGGCATTTTCTTTCATCCGACCGCCGAACACGCCATTCTGGCAGATTACTACCTTGTCGCCTGGCTCCAGCAAATTAACGAAGGCGGTTTCCATCCCGGCAGAACCTGGAGCAGAAACCGGTATGGTGAGCTCATTGTCGGTTTGAAAAACGTACTGCAGTAGTTCCTTGACCTCATCCATCATGCCAATGAAAGCTGGATCCAGGTGCCCGATTGTTGGACGCGACAGGGCTTCCAGTATTCTCGGGTTAACGTCCGAGGGGCCCGGGCCCATGAGTGTTCGCTCGGGGGGATGAAAAGACGCGGTCATAGTGAATCCTTGTCGGAAAATAATTTCGAATAGTTTACATCAGCCAGAAAGCAAAAAACCCGATCACTGGCAGGTGATCGGGTTCATGAAGCCGGTGTAGATCCAGCAACCTAGCTTTCAGCGGTTGCTTCTACATCATCCTCAAAATCATCGGTATCGATCTTCGGACGGTCTACCAGTTCAACATAGGCCATAGTGGCTTTGTCGCCCGCACGCTCACCGCACTTGAGAATACGGATATAGCCACCGGGACGATCGGCATAGCGTGGACCCAGCTCAGTAAACAGCTTGCCTACGGTGGCCTTGTTGCGAAGCCGGTCGAAAGCCAGTCGACGATTGGCGACGCTGTCATTTTTGGCCAGTGTGATCAGCGGCTCAGCAACGGAACGCAGTTCCTTGGCCTTGATCAGGGTGGTTTTGATGATTTCATGCTCCACCAGGGACGAAGTCATGTTGCGAAACATGGCTTGCCGATGAGAGCTGTTTCTATTTAGCTGACGACCGCTTTGTCGATGACGCATAACTCTATACCTTTAAATTCTTAATGCTCTCAGGCAGCTCGATCGTCTGACTTGAGGCTGGACGGCGGCCAGTTTTCCAGACGCAGTCCCAGAGACAGTCCACGAGTTGCCAGCACATCCTTGATTTCGGTCAGGGACTTCTTACCCAGGTTCGGGGTCTTCAGCAACTCAACTTCGGTGCGCTGGATCAGGTCACCAATGTAGTAAATATCTTCCGCTTTCAGGCAGTTAGCCGAGCGAACAGTCAGTTCCAGATCATCCACCGGACGCAGCAGAATCGGATCAATTTCGTCTTCGTGCTCTTCCGGCTCACTGATAATCTCGCTCTGCAGGTCTACGAACACGCTCAGCTGGTGTTGCAGAATAGTCGCAGCGCGGCGAATAGCCTCTTCTGGATCGATAGTACCGTTGGTTTCCAGATCGATAACCAGTTTGTCCAGGTCAGTACGCTGTTCCACACGGGCATTCTCAACCGAGTAGGACACGCGAACGACCGGGCTGTAGGAGGCGTCCAGGAGCAGCTTGCCCACGGACCGGGTTTCCTCGTCAGTGGCGCGACGCGCATCGGCCGGAGAATAACCACGACCCTTACGCACGGTGAGACGCATGTTCAACTCGCCGTTGCTGTTCAGATGAGCGATCACGTGATCAGGATTAACGATATCCACGTCGTGATCAGTCTCGATGTCTCCGGCAGTTACCGTGCAGGAACCTTTCTTGGACAGATTCAGAACAACTTCGTCCTTGTTGTTCAACAGTACTGCCAGGCCCTTCAGATTGAGCAGAATTTCGATCACATCCTCACGGACACCTTCGATAGTGCTGTACTCGTGTACGACACCATCGATTTCAACTTCCTCAACCGCACAGCCAGGCATGGATGACAAAAGAATCCGGCGCAGCGCATTGCCAAGGGTGTGTCCAAAGCCGCGCTCCAGCGGCTCAAGCACCACCTTGGAATGACACTTGTCGATCTCGTCAACCTGTATCACTTGTGGTGTTAAGAAGTCAGATAAAGAAATTTGCATGTAATCCACCCTTTGTGTGATTAAGTCACTACTTGGAATATAGCTCGACAATCAGGTTCTCGTTGATTTCCGGCGACAGATCGGTGCGATCCGGTCGGCGAGTGAACTGGCCTTCCAGTTTGCTCGAGTCAACAGAAACCCAGTCGATGGCGCCACGCTGGGCGGCCAATTCCAATGCAGATTTGATTCGCAGTTGCTCTTTCGACTTTTGCCGAATAGCAACCACGTCGCCTTCCTGGACCTGATAGGAAGGGACATTCACCACTTCACCGTTGACGGTGATTGCCTTGTGCGACACCAGCTGGCGTGACTCGGCGCGAGTAGAACCAAAACCCATACGATAAACCACGTTATCGAGACGGCATTCCAGTAGCTGCAGCAGGTTTTCACCGGTTGCACCTTTCAGGCGCGCCGCTTCCTTATAGTAGCCACGGAATTGCTTCTCCAGGACACCATAAGTACGTCTCACCTTCTGCTTTTCACGCAGCTGGACACCATAATCCGACAGGCGGCCGCGACGCTGGCCGTGCTGGCCGGGAATATTCTCGGTCTTGCACTTGCTGTCGATCGGGCGCACGCCGCTCTTCAGGAACAGATCGGTTCCTTCCCGGCGAGACAGCTTACACTTTGGGCCTAAATAGCGGGCCATATTCTATTCTCCTGTTTACACACGCCGCTTCTTGGGCGGTCTGCAACCATTGTGTGGAATCGGGGTCACGTCAGTAATGTTGCTGACTTTCAATCCGCAGTTGTTCAGGGCTCGCACCGCTGACTCGCGGCCCGGGCCGGGTCCGTTAACCTTCACATCCAGATGCTTCAGACCGTACAACTCGATCGCGGCCTTGCCGGCTTTTTCGGCAGCTACCTGGGCGGCGAACGGGGTGCTCTTGCGTGAACCACGGAAACCGGAGCCTCCGGCAGTGGCCCAGCTCAACGCATTACCCTGTCGATCGGTGATCGTGACAATGGTGTTGTTAAAAGACGCATGAATGAACGCGATGCCGTCGATGACGGTATTGCGGACTTTCTTTTTGGTCGATTTCGCTGCTGGCTTTGCCATGTTTATTTCCTGATTGGTTTGCGCGGACCTTTACGGGTACGGGCATTGGTCTTGGTACGTTGACCGCGTACCGGCAACGAACGTCGGTGACGAATACCGCGGTTGCAACCCAGATCCATCAGTCGCTTGATGTTCATGGAGATCTCGCGGCGCAGGTCACCTTCCACCGGATGCTTGCCCACTTCCGCGCGGAGGCTATCCAGCTGCTCCGGACTCAGATCACTGGTTTTTGTACTGGGCGTGATACCAGTCGCCTCGCAGATCTGCTGGGCTGTGGTCGGACCAATGCCGTACACATAGCTCAACGAAATCACGATGTGCTTATTATCTGGTATGTTAACCCCGGCAATACGTGCCATAGATTTACTCCGTAGTTACCTTGTGCCGTTAGCCCTGACGCTGCTTGTGTCGGGGTTCGGCGCTGCAAATTACTCGCACCGCACCGTTACGTCGAATGACCTTACAGTTGCGGCAGATTTTTCTTACCGATGCTCGTACTTTCATGACCTTCTCCTAGATGCCACTACGGCCGTAGTTGCCCAGCTTCGATTTCTTCATCAGGGAATCGTATTGATGTGACATCAAATGCGATTGCACCTGGGACCAGAAATCCATGGTGACTACCACGGAAATCAACAGCGCCGTACCGCCCAGATTAAAGGGCACGTTGGCCAGCATCTGCATAAAATTCGGCAGCAAACACACCAGGGTGATGTACACCGCACCGAACATCGTCAGTCGGGTAATCACGCCATCAATATACTTGGCGGTCTGCTCGCCCGGACGAATTCCCGGGATGAAGGCGCCGGAGCGCTTCAGGTTTTCTGCCACGTCGCGCGGGTTAAACACCAGCGCGGTATAAAAGAAGCAGAAGAAAATAATCATGGCGCTGAAAATAATGATATACAGCGGCTGCCCCGGTCCAATCAGCAGCGCCAGATCCTGCAGCCACTCGGCGCCATCCGACTGGCCAAACCACTGGCCCAGGGACGCCGGGAACAGCAGGATTGAACTGGCAAAGATCGCCGGAATTACGCCGGCCATGTTGATCTTCAGCGGCAAATGGCTGGACTGCGGTTGCATCATCTTGCGACCCTGCTGCCGCTTGGCATAGTTCACGGTGATACGGCGCTGGGCACGCTCCACGTAAACAATGCAGGCCACGACGCCGATGGCAATCAATCCCACCACCAGCAGCAGGACACCGCTGATCTGGCCTTCATAGGCCTGGGTCAGGGAACTGCCCACCGCTGCCGGAAAGCCCGCCACGATGCCGGCGAAAATCAGCATGGAAATACCGTTGCCGATACCCTTCTCGGTAATCTGCTCACCCAGCCACATCAGGAACATCGCGCCCGTTACCAGGGAGATGATCGCGGTCAGGTTAAATGCCAGCCCCGGGTTATAGGCCATTGGCGAGAGCAGACCAACGGTCATGCCGGTGCCCTGTACCGTGGCCAGCACCAGTGCGCCATAGCGCGTGTACTGGCTAATCTTGCGCCGGCCTGATTCGCCTTCTTTCTTTAACTGATCAAGCTGCGGACTGACGGCAGTCAGAAGCTGCATGATAATGGACGCCGAGATGTAGGGCATGATGCCAAGCGCGACAATACTCATGCGCTCCAGCGCACCACCGGAAAACATGTTGAACAGATCCGCAAACGTGCCCTCGTTCTGATTAAAGAACGCCTGTAGCTGCAACGGATCAATGCCCGGCACCGGAATATGCGTGCCTATCCGGTAAACGAATATGGCAAACAACAGAAACAACAGGCGTGACTTCAGCTCGCCGAGGCCAGCGCCGATGTTTTCCGGATTCATGTTGGGCTTCTTTGCCATGTTTCGTTACGTCTCTTTACTGCTAGTTACTACAATTTTGTATTCAGCCAGTACCTGGCGATTACTCGGCGCTGTCTGCGGCCGGCTTTGCGGCTTTCTTGGTTTTCTTACCCTTCGGTGTAACCTCTGCCTCGATTACCTTGCCACCGGCTGCTTCAATCGCTGCTTTCGCGCCCTTGGTGACAGCCAGGCCCTGCACAGTGACGGCTTTGGTCACGTCGCCGGACAGCATAATCTTGGCACGCTTATAGCTGCTGCTGATGATATTGGCCTTGCGCAAGGCTTCCAGATCAATAACCTCGGCATCGACTTTGTTCAGTTCGGCAGTGCGTACTTCTGCAGTCACTCGACCCACGCGAGAGGAGAAGCCGAATTTTGGCAGGCGCATCTGCAGTGGCATCTGGCCGCCTTCGAATCCTGGCTTGACGCTGCCGCCGGAACGGGACTTCAGGCCCTTGTGACCGCTGCCACAGGTCTTGCCCCAACCGCTGCCGATGCCGCGACCCACTCGCTTGCGAGCCTTG
Organism: uncultured Pseudohongiella sp.; assembly: GCA_965212375.1. Lineage (GTDB taxonomy): Bacteria > Pseudomonadota > Gammaproteobacteria > Pseudomonadales > Pseudohongiellaceae > UBA9145. The sequence continues at coordinate 2,716,060 of OZ243108.1, forward strand.
GTACTGCCCGGAGCCGGGCTCAGGTCATTCAATTCCATGATTAGGCCTCACCTTCTACGGTTAACATGTAGTTAACCTTGTTGATCATTCCACGCACCGCCGGAGAGTCTTCAACTTCGACGGACTGGTGCATACGGCGCAGTCCCAGGCCCTGCAAACAAAGCTTGTGCTTCGGCTGGGCGCCGATCGGGCTGCGCACCAATGTGATTTTTACTGTTTTCTTGCTCATCTCTGCTGATTCCAATCTCAATCTGTTCGAACCCGCCACAGCCGCTATGCCGCTGCCTGAAAATTCTCTAGCTGGTCTAAATCTGCTAGCTGACTGTTACCCGGTAATCTCTTCAACGGTCTTGCCGCGCTTGGCCGCAATCTCGTCGGGTGAGCGCATGTCACGCAGACCCTTGAAGGTCGCGTAAACAACATTCACCGGGTTGGTAGAGCCGTAGCACTTGGCCAGTACGTTTTGCACTCCAGCCAGTTCCAGGATGGCGCGCATGGCACCACCGGCAATCACGCCAGTACCTTCGGAAGCTGGCTGCATGAAGACCTTCGAAGCGCCGTGACGAGCCTTGATCGGGTATTGCAAGGTGTTACCGTCCAGACCCACAGTAATCATGTTGCGACGGGCAGACTCCATGGCCTTCTGAATTGCCAATGGAACTTCGCGCGCTTTGCCGCGACCAAAACCCACTCGGCCATTACCGTCACCGACTGCAGTCAGGGCAGTGAAACCGAAGATCCGGCCACCCTTGACCACTTTGGCCACACGGTTTACCTGAATCAGCTTTTCCTGCAGACCTTCTTCGTTTTTGCCTGGCTCGTCTTTAAATGCCATATCTATCAACCTGTCTAATTAACTGGAACATTCATCGCTCCAGATTCAATAAGTCACTGTTCTTTCGTTGTAACTAAAACGTGTACCTAGAAGTCCAGACCACCTTCGCGGGCGGCTTCTGCCAGGGCCTTGACGCGGCCGTGGTAGGCGTACCCGGAACGGTCGAAAGCTACCTTCTCAATGCCGGCCGCCTTGGCTCGCTCGGCAATCAGCTGACCGATCTTGCCGGCCGCTTCAATATTGCCGGTAGAACCGGTGCGCGCGTCCTTCTCGACGGTAGATGCACTGACCAGCACTTCATTGCCGGTCGGTGAAATAATCTGTGCATAGATGTGTCGCGGCGAGCGATAGACGCACAACCGGTGTACACGCAATTCGCTAATTTTGGCTCGGGCTCGGCGCGCGCGGCGCAGTCGAGCATCTTTCTTAACGCTCATAGTCTGTTCCTATTTCTTCTTCGCTTCTTTTCTGTACACACGTTCAGTTGTGTAGCGAATACCCTTGCCCTTATAGGGCTCAGGCGGACGGAATTTGCGAATCTCGGCGGCAACCTGGCCGACCAATTGTTTGTCTGCACCGGTAATTACGATTTCGGTCTGCGTCGGCGTGTCGGCGGTAATCCCTTCAGGCAGTTGATAATCAATGGGGTGTGAGTAACCCACACTGATATTCAAAACCTTGCCCTGCGCCTTGGCACGATAACCAACGCCCTGCAGCTCCAGCTTCTTCTCGAAACCCTCACTGACACCAACAACCATGTTGTTGATCAGGGAGCGAAAAGTTCCAGCCATTGCCTTGGCATCACGGCTGTCTTTCTTGGCAGACACCTTGAGCTCTTCGCCTTCCTGAGATACACCAACGAGACCGTGCAGTTGTAACTGCAGGGTGCCCTTGGAGCCTTTAACCGAGATTTCTGTCTCGGTTAATGTTGTTTCTACACCCTTAGGTAAAGTTACCGGGTTGTTAGCTACTCTGGACATTGTTTGCTCTTAATTAAGTAAAATCCAAAAATCTAGAAAACTGTGCAAAGCACCTCACCGCCAATCCCGGCAGCATCTGCTTGCTTGTCAGTCATCAGTCCTTTGCTCGTGGTCAGGATGGCAACACCCAAACCGGCACGGTTCTTCGGCAACTCATTCTTACCCTTGTAAGCACGCAGACCGGGACGGCTTACTCGCTTGATCTCTTCGATGACCGGCTTGCCCTTGTAATATTTCAGCTCAAGGTTCAGGACCGGCTTGCCGTCCTCGTCAGCAACGGCATAGCCGCCAATGTAACCCTCATCCTGAAGCACCTTGCTCAGCGCAATTTTCAGCTTTGATGAAGGGCACGCTACTGTCGGCAGCTGAGCCATTTGTGCGTTGCGAATGCGGGTCAGATAATCTGCAATCGGATCTGTCATGCTCATAATTTTTCTCCCGCTTACCAGCTGGCCTTGGTCAAGCCGGGGATATCGCCGCGCATGGCAGCTTCCCGCAACTTGTTCCGACACAGGCCAAACTTGCGATATACACCGTGTGGACGGCCGGTCAGGCGGCAGCGACGCTGCTGTCGGATCGGGCTGGCATCACGGGGCAGCTTTTGCAGTTTTACCTGGGCGTCCCATTTTTCGTCATCGCTGGCTTTCGGATCTTTCAGTACTGCCTTCAGCTCGGCTCGCTTGGCGGCATACTTTTCTACCGTGCGTGTCCGCTTCTCTTCTCTGGCAATCATTGAAGTCTTTGCCATGGTTATGACTCCTCTTTATCTTTTGCAGCCGTGTCGTCGGCCTTTTGCTGCGACGGATTCACGCCGCGGAAAGGAAAACGCATCGCCGTTAGCAAGGCGCGGCCTTCATCGTCATTTTCCGCTGTGGTGGTGATAGTGATATCCAGACCACGCAGCACATCAATCTTGTCGTATTCGATTTCCGGAAAAATAATCTGCTCGTTAACACCCATGGCGTAGTTGCCACGGCCGTCAAATGATTTCGGGCTCAGACCACGGAAGTCCCTGATACGCGGGATAGCGATATCCACGAGACGCTCCAGAAATTCGTACATGCGCTCACCTCGCAGGGTTACTTTCAGGCCAATGGGCCAACCCTCACGAATCTTGAATCCGGCGATACTCTTGCGCGCCTTGGTGACCACCACTTTCTGACCGGCGATCATTTCCAGGTCGTTCGCGGCATTTTCAAGAATTTTCTTGTCAGCCACGGCCTCACCCAAACCCATGTTCAGGGTAACTTTGGTGAGCTTCGGCACCTGCATCGGATTTTTAAACCCGAACTGCTGGGTCAACGCCGGAATCACTTCTTTCTGATAATACTCTCTAAGCTGAGCCATCTGGCAACCTACCAATAATTAGTCGATTTCCTGACCGTTCGATTTATAAACACGCTTCTTGACACCGTCCTCCAGGACTTTAATGCCAACTCGATCGGCCTTGTTTTCTGCTGCATTGAAGATCGCCACATTGGAAATGTGCAGCGATGCTTCTTTTTCTACAATCCCGCCTGGCTGACCCAGGTTCGGGTTGGGTTTGGTATGGCGTTTCACCATGTTCACGCCGGAAACAACAACCCTGTCATCACCAACCATTCGCGAGATAGTTCCACGCTTACCTTTGTCCTTACCCGTGACTACTATCACCTCATCTTCGCGCTTGAGCTTATTCATTTCTCACTATCTCTCTATATATTCCTGCCGGTCGTGGTGCTGCTTACAGCACCTCGGGAGCCAGGGAAATAATTCGCATGAATTTTTCATTGCGAAGCTCCCGGGTCACCGGACCGAACACACGGGTTCCAATAGGTGCATTCTGTGCATTTAGCAGAATCGCCGCGTTATCGTCGAAACGAATCAGCGAACCGTCACCTCGTCGTACGCCCTTCTTGGTGCGCACAACCAGGGCAGTCACCACCTGTCCTTTTTTAACCTTACCGCGCGGAATTGCTTCCTTCACGGTAACCTTGATGATGTCGCCAATGCGCGCGTAACGGCGATGGGAACCGCCCAACACCTTGATGCACATGACTCGTCGAGCGCCGCTGTTATCGGCAACATCTAAGTATGACTGCACTTGAATCATCGATTCACTCCATCTCGCACCTGCACGGCAGATGCAGATGCTCTAATCCTGACTAAAACCCTGGTTAAACCTGTGTAGCACGCTCGTCGATCGAAACCAGAGACCAGGATTTGGTTTTCGAAATTGGGCGTACTTCCTGAATGGTGACTGAGTCACCTGGCATGCACTCGTTGTTGGCATCATGAGCATGGATCTTGGTAGATCGCTTGATGATCTTGCCATACAGCGGGTGACGAACCCGACGCTCAACCAGCACGACGATGGACTTTTCCATCTTGTTGCTAACGACCTTACCGGTCGCCGTGCGCGCTAATTTTTCTTCACTGGACATTATTAAGACTCACTCTTTGGTTGTTCAGCACTCTGCTTTTCATTCAGCAGCGTCTTTACGCGCGCAATGTCGCGCTTCACATCGCGAAGCAAATGAGTCTGACCAAGCTGACCGGTGCTCTTCTGCATGCGATTGTTAAACTGGTCCTTATAGAGGTCCTGCAGCTGTGTTTGCAGCTCCTCGACAGACTTTTCTCTCAAATCACTGGCTTTCATTACATCACCGTTCGCTTCACGAAAGTTGTCTCGAACGGCAGCTTGGAGGAAGCCAGGTTAAAGGCCTCACGCGCCAGTTCTTCATCGACACCTTCAATTTCAAACATAATGCGGCCCGGCTGAATCTGGGCAACCCAGTACTCCACGGAACCCTTACCTTTACCCTGACGTACTTCCAGGGGCTTTTGCGTAATCGGCTTGTCCGGAAACACACGAATCCAGATCTTTCCACCACGCTTGATCTTACGAGTCATGGCACGACGTGCAGCTTCGATCTGACGTGCAGTCAGACGGCCCCGGCTGATTGCTTTGAGACCATATTCGCCGAAATCCACGTTGCTGCCGCGATGTGCAAGGCCACGGTTCCGGCCTTTCATCATCTTGCGATATTTTGTTCTCTTGGGTTGTAACACGTCGCTTTACCTCTAGCTGGCCTTGGACTGCTGCTTGGATTGCTGCTTGGGAACAATCGCCTCATCCAGATCCAGAATCTCACCTTTGAAAATCCACACTTTCACACCAATGATGCCGTACGTAGTGCTGGCCTCAGAGGTTGCGTAATCGATGTCTGCTCGCAGGGTGTGCAGGGGCACACGGCCTTCGCGATACCACTCAGAGCGGGCGATTTCCGCACCACCCAGCCGGCCACCCACCTGGATCTTGATGCCTTCGGCACCCTGGCGCATGGCGTTCTGAACAGCACGCTTCATGGCGCGGCGAAACATTACCCGGCGCTCCAGCTGTGACGACACGCTGTCTGCCACCAATTGGGCATCCAGGTCAGGCTTGCGAATTTCTTCAATATTGATCTGCACCGGGATACCCATCTTCTGGGTCAGGATCCCGCGCAGCTTCTCTACATCCTCGCCTTTCTTGCCAATCACAATACCGGGTCGCGCGGTATAAATAGTGAGCTTGGCAGTCTTGGCCGGTCGCTCAATGTCGACTCGAGAAACAGAGGCATTCGCCAGCTTCTTCTTTACGAAGTCCCGCACCTGCAAATCATTTAACAGGTTGTTGGCGTAGTCCTCACCCTCGGCAAACCACACTGAGGTGTGCTTTTTGACGATGCCAAGGCGAATGCCTGTTGGGTTTACTTTCTGACCCATCCGAATCTCCTAGTTATCCGCGACCGTGATAGTGATGTGGCATGAGCGCTTGAGAATGCGATCGGCACGGCCTTTCGCTCTCGGCATAATGCGCTTCATGGTCATGCCTTCATCCACGTAAATTGTTGAAACCTTTAGCTCGTCCACGTCGGCACCTTCGTTGTGCTCAGCATTGGCAATGGCTGAATTCAGCACCTTCTTGATGATATCCGCGCCCTTCTTCGGGCTGAAACTCAATAGCTGCAGAGCTTCTTCCACGCCCTTTCCGCGCACCTGGTCAGCGACCAAACGTGCTTTTTGAGCCGACAGGCGAGCGCCTTTTAATTTTGCTGACACTTCCATCTATAGTCTCCTAGCGCGCCTTCTTGTCCGCAGTGTGACCGCGGTAAGTACGAGTAAGCGCAAATTCGCCGAGCTTGTGACCAACCATGTCCTCGTTGATGAACACCGGCACGTGCTGACGACCGTTATGCACGGCAATAGTCAGGCCGATCATATCCGGTGAAACCATGGAACGACGTGACCAGGTTTTGATCGGACGCTTGTCGTTGCTGTCTACGGCTGTTTGCACTTTCTTCATCAAGTGAATGTCAACAAACGGGCCTTTTTTAAGTGAACGTGGCACGAATTAAATCCTCTGTCACTTGCCTTAGCGGCTTGAATTTCTACGGCGAACGATCATCTTGTTTGTTCGCTTGTTAGTACGAGTCTTGAAGCCCTTGGTCTTTACACCCCAGGGTGAAACCGGATGACGGCCACCAGAGGTGCGTCCTTCACCACCACCATGCGGGTGATCAACCGGGTTCATGGCGACACCGCGTACGGTCGGTCGCACACCACGCCAGCGCTTGGCACCGGCTTTACCCAGTGAGCGCAGTGAGTACTCGGAATTCGAGACTTCACCAAGCACTGCACGGCATTCCGACAGTACCTTGCGCATTTCTCCGGAGCGCAGTCGCAGAGTGGCATAGGCGCCTTCGCGAGCAACCAGCTGCACCGAGGCACCGGCGCTGCGCGCTATCTGCGCACCTTTACCAGGCTTCATCTCAATGCAGTGCACCGTGCTACCCAACGGGATGCTGCGCAGCGGCAGACAGTTGCCCACTTTAATGGACGCATTGTCACCGGACATCACCACATCACCTGCCTTTATTTTTGCAGGGGCAATGATGTAGCGGCGTTCCCCGTCGGCGTACTTCAACAGAGCAATATGTGCAGACCGGTTGGGGTCATACTCAAGACGCTCAATGTTGGCTTCGATGCCGTCCTTGTCGCGACGGAAATCGATAATGCGATACTTCTGTTTGTGACCACCACCCTGATGACGACGGGTAATACGGCCCTTGTTGTTACGACCACCGGACTTGGACTTCGGTGCCGTCAACGGTGCATAGGGCTCGCCCTTGTGCAGGTCGGGGTTTACGACCTTGACGACAAAGCGGCGTCCTGGTGAAGTCGGTTTGGCTTTTACTACTGGCATTGTTCCCTACCCCTTAACCGATGTCCGCGAAGTCAATCTCATGGCCAGCTTCGAGGCGGACATAAGCTTTCTTCCAATCAGAGCGCTTGCGCATCTTGCCGCGCGCGGTCCGCTTGGTTTTTCCTTTCACATTCAGCACCTGCAGATCATGAACAACGACGTTGAAAATCGATTCAACGGCCTTCTTGATCTCGGGCTTGGTAGCATCACCGGCCACCCTGAAGGTGTACTGGTTGTTGTCTTCACCCAGCAGTGTCGATTTCTCAGACACGTGCGGGCCTAAAATGACTTGGTACATGCGTTCCGGATTCATGACAGCATCGCCTCCACTTTCTTGAGCGCAGGCACTGTGATCAAAACCTTCTCAAAACCAATCAGGCTGACCGGGTCGATACCGGCGGCATCCACTGCCTCAACCTTATGCAGGTTGCGTGCAGCCAGATACAGATTGTTTTCCACTTCTTCAGCAACGATCAGCACGTTGTCCAGCTCAAATTCCTTAAGCTTGCTGACCAGGTCCTTGGTCTTGTGCGAATCAATGCTGAAGTCACTGACCACCACGAGACGTTCCTGACGAATCAGTTCAGAAAGTATGCAGCGCATGGCACCACGATACATTTTCTTGTTCAGCTTCTTGCTGTGATCCTGCGGACGCGCTGCGAACGTGACACCACCGCTGCGCCAGATTGGGCTGCGGATGGTACCGGCGCGAGCTCTACCGGTGCCTTTCTGGCGCCAGGGCTTGCGTCCACCGCCCTGAACTTCAGAACGGGTCTTTTGCTTCACGGTACCCTGACGGGCGTCGGCCATGTAAGTAACAACGGTCTGGTGAACCAGAGGCTCGTTGTACTCACGACCAAAAGACTCGTCAGAGAGTGACACTGTTTCCTTGCCGGCTTTATTACCAGGCAGTGCAAGTGCTAGTTCCATGACTTACCTACCTCTTTGCCTTGATTGCTGGACGGACGATGACGCTGGAACCGGTTGCTCCGGGCAGCGAACCCTTGATGAGCAGCAGATTGTTTTCCAGATCCACACGTACCACTTCAAGAGATTGCGTGGTGTTGCGCACGTTACCCATCTGGCCGGCCATTTTCTTGCCTTTCCAGACGCGACCAGGTGTTTGGCACTGGCCAATAGAACCCGGCGCACGGTGTGAAAGCGAGTTACCGTGGGTGGCATCCTGCATGTGAAAATTGTGGCGCTTAACGCCACCCTGGAAACCCTTACCTTTGGAAGTTCCAGTCACGTCCACTTTCTGGCCTGCCTCAAAGCGGTCAACTTTCAACTCACCGCCCAGTTCCAGACCGTCCAGGTCTTCCGTACGGAATTCCCACAGACCGTCACCGGCCTCGGTGCTGGCTTTGGCAAAGTGACCAGCCAGGGCTTTTGATACACGGGATGCGCGACGCGCTCCGGCAGTCACCTGGATTGCACTATAACCGTCTGTTTCAAGCGTTTTAATCTGTGTCACCCGATTCGGTTGCACTTCGACAACAGTAACCGGCACAGACGCGCCCTCTTCAGTGAAGATACGGGTCATCCCGCTCTTACGACCGACTAAACCTATCGACATTGTTTTAAGACCTCATTGTGCAAGGGGCTAAAACCCGCTCTGGCCGCTGACGCGTTACACTAATGTTGCTACCGCGATGGGTAACCACGAATGTTTCAGTGCGCCAAAACTTTTAATACTTGAAATTAAAAGGGTAGCGGGGACCGAACGCCCACTACCTGGTTATTTGTTCCAGCTAGCTAACTTCGAGAGTTAACCGAGGCTGATCTGCACTTCTACACCGGCTGCCAGATCAAGCTTCATCAAAGCATCAACTGTCTTTTCAGTTGGCTCGACGATGTCCAGCAGGCGCTTGTGAGTGCGGATTTCGTACTGATCACGGGCGTCTTTGTTGACGTGCGGTGAAATCAGCACAGTAAATTTTTCTTTGTTGGTCGGCAGCGGAATAGGTCCTCTGACCTGAGCTCCGGTGCGCTTGGCGGTATCTACGATTTCCTGGGTAGATTGATCAATCAGCCGATGATCAAAGGCCTTTAGCCGAATTCTGATACGCTGATTTTGCATCTACGTAAAACTCCAAAAAAACTCTTAAAAATTAATTAGTTACCGCATCTCTTTTCTGGCTCAACCGTTGTGATTGCCAAAAAAGGATGCGAATTGTAATGGCCGAGGTATTCCAAGTCAAGGGAATCTCGGCACCAGGCCAGAATACTTAAGGCCTCCAGCCTAATTGGTGCATGACCTAACCGACCCAGAATGACCACGGCTTTAGTGGTTGATCTTAGGCTTGCCCAGGTAGTTTTGAGATTGGGGTCAGACCTTGCCGGCACTTCGTCTGGTGCTGAGCCGCACCCTTTCTAAGGTACCCTGTCCTGAAAAACGACTTTGCTGGGTCCTTTTCGGATTGGGGTCAGACCTTGCCGGTGTTCCAACCGGCGCTGAGCGGCGTCCCTCCGGGATACCCTCCCTCCCGAAAAAGCCCCTACGGGTCTTATTCACTCCCTCGGCGCTCTTGCTTCGACGCACCGGCTGCGAGAACGAATTGCAGCGTTAAAACGCTCCTCAAGCTCGTCACTTACTACAGTAAGCTCCTCACTTTCGTCACGTTTTGCCTTGCACTCCGCTCTCTCGCACGGTGCTCAAGATCGAAGTGAATTCTCGAAAAAGATCGCTTCGCTCGCTGAGCGGTGATGACTCGAGCAGCGAGCGAGGAAGCGCGGAACAAGGCGCGGGAAATTTCTGATTCGGGAGCTTACTGAAGTAAGTGACTGAATCAGAAATTTTCCGCAACGCAGTGCCGCGTTTCCGCAGCCGCTGCGTCCCTACAAAAAAGCCAGGGATTGCGAAGACAATCCCTGGCTTTGAAGGGCAAAGCCCTGAATCACTCTATAATTTTTGCTACTACACCGGCACCAACAGTTCGGCCGCCCTCGCGAATAGCGAACCGCAGACCTTCGTCCATAGCGATAGGAGCAATCAACTCAACAACCATTTTAATGTTGTCGCCCGGCATGACCATCTCAACGCCTTCCGGCAGCTCAACGTTACCGGTCACGTCCGTGGTACGGAAGTAGAACTGGGGACGGTAGCCTTTGAAGAACGGCGTGTGACGGCCACCTTCGTCTTTGCTCAGGATGTACACCTCAGCTTCGAATTTGGTGTGCGGGGTAATGGTGCCCGGCGCCGCCAGTACCTGGCCTCGCTCAACGTCTTCACGCTTGGTGCCGCGCAGCAGTACACCAACGTTCTCGCCAGCTCGGCCTTCGTCCAGCAGCTTGCGGAACATCTCAACACCGGTACAGGTGGTCTTCGTGGTGTCCTTGATACCGACAATCTCGATCTCTTCACCAACCTTGATCACACCGCGCTCAACACGACCGGTTACTACCGTACCGCGACCGGAAATTGAGAATACGTCCTCAATCGGCATCAGGAACGGCTTTTCAACGTCACGCTCCGGCTCCGGAATGTATTCGTCCAGGGTCTCTACCAGCTTCTGTACCGCCGGCGCACCGATGTCTGAAGTATCGCCTTCCAGCGCCTTCAGCGCAGAACCGATGATGATCGGCGTATCGTCGCCCGGGAATTCGTAGGCATCCAGCAGCTCGCGGATTTCCATTTCCACCAGCTCCAGCAGCTCTTCGTCATCGACCATGTCCGCCTTGTTCATGAACACGACGATGTAAGGTACGCCTACCTGACGCGACAGCAGGATGTGCTCGCGGGTCTGCGGCATCGGGCCGTCGGCGGCGCTCACTACCAGAATCGCGCCGTCCATCTGCGCCGCACCGGTAATCATGTTCTTCACATAGTCGGCGTGGCCCGGACAGTCAACGTGTGCATAGTGACGGTTGGGCGAATCGTATTCCACGTGAGAGGTAGCGATGGTAATACCACGCTCACGCTCTTCCGGGGCGTTATCGATCTGATCGAAGCCGCGTGCTTCGCCGCTACCCCAGATATCAAAGCACACCTTGGTCAGCGCCGCCGTCAGCGTCGTCTTGCCATGGTCAACGTGTCCAATAGTACCGACGTTTACGTGTACTTTATTTCTTTCAAATTTTTCCTTCGCCACTTTTTACCTCACTTAGGCAGTGATGCCTTGGTCAACGGCCCGCAGGCCAAGTTGATAGTTAAGATTTATCGATAATGCTTTCTGCGATGTTGTTCGGAACTTCCGCGTACTTCAAAAACTCCATGGTGTAGGTCGCACGACCCTGGGACATGGAGCGCAGATCTGTTGCATAGCCAAACATTTCGGACAGCGGAACTTCAGCATCAATTACCTTGCCGCTGGCCGTGTCTTCCATGCCCTGCACCATGCCGCGGCGACGGTTGAGGTCACCCATGACATCGCCCATGTATTCTTCCGGAGTCACGACTTCCACGCTCATCATTGGCTCCAGCAGAGCCGGATCGGCCATCAGGGCACCCTTCTTGAGTGCCATAGAGCCAGCAATCTTGAACGCCATTTCACTGGAGTCCACATCGTGGAATGAACCGTCGTACAGGGTGACCCTCATGGCTAGCAACGGATAGCCGGCCAGACAGCCGTTTTGCATCTGTTCCTGCACACCCTTGTCTACTGCCGGGATATATTCCTTGGGAACCACACCACCGACAATCTCGTTTACGAACTCGTACTCGGAGTCAGGATCCAGCGGCTCAATGCGCAACCACACGTGACCATACTGGCCTCGACCACCGGATTGCTTGACGTGCTTGCCTTCGACTTCGATAGCCTTGCGAATTGTTTCCCGGTAAGCAACTTGCGGCTTGCCGATATTCGCTTCAACCGAGAACTCGCGACGCATGCGATCCACCAGCACGTCCAGATGCAATTCGCCCATGCCGGAAATAATTGTTTGACCTGACTCTTCGTCAGACTCTACGCGGAACGACGGGTCTTCCTGGGCAAGCTTGCCAAGGGCGATGCTCATCTTTTCCTGGTCCGCTTTTGACTTGGGCTCGACCGCCACGGAAATAACCGGATCCGGGAAGTCCATGCGCTCCAGCGTCACAATGTTGTCCGGGGAGCACAGAGTCTCACCGGTGGTGACGTCTTTGAGGCCGATAGCCGCAGCAATATCGCCAGCCATCACCTGCTTGATTTCCTCGCGAGAGTTGGAGTGCATTTGCACCATACGGCCAACTCGTTCTTTCTTCGACTTGATCGGGTTATATACCGTATCGCCGGAATTGAGCACGCCGGAGTACACACGGAAGAATGTCAATGTACCAACGTAAGGGTCGGTAGCGATCTTGAACGCCAGGGAAGCAAACGGAGCATCGTCTTCCACTTCGCAGGTGACTTTCTCACCGTCTTCGTTGATGCCTTCAATCGCCTTCACTTCCGTCGGTGACGGCATGTAGTCAACCACGGCGTCGAGTACTGCCTGGACACCCTTGTTCTTGAACGCCGAACCACACAGCACCGGGATGATCTCGTTGGCGAGAGTACGCTGACGAATCGACTTCATGATCTCTGCTTCGGTAAGTTCCTCACCGCCGAGATACTTGTCCATGACGTCTTCGTTGGCTTCTGCCGCTGACTCTACCAGGTGCTCATGCCACTCATCACACACCGCCTTGAGATCGTCAGGGATTTCCTGATACTCAAAGGTAGCGCCCATATCTTCTTCGCTCCAGATAATGGACTTCATTTTTACCAGGTCGATTACCCCACGGAATTCGTCTTCCGCGCCGATGGGGATCTGCAGCGGTACCGCGACGGCACCCAGGCGATCCTTCATCTGCTTCACGACCTTCAGAAAGTCTGCGCCAGCACGGTCCATCTTGTTCACGAACACCAGGCGGGGTACCTGGTAACGGTTAGCCTGGCGCCATACTGTTTCGGTCTGGGGCTGCACGCCGGATGAGGCACACAGCACTACCACTGCGCCGTCCAGTACCCGCAGGGAACGCTCCACCTCAATGGTGAAGTCCACGTGTCCCGGAGTATCAATAATATTGATGCGGTGCTCCGGATATTGCTGGTCCATGCCACTCCAGAAGCAAGTGGTGGCCGCAGAAGTAATCGTGATACCACGTTCCTGCTCCTGCTCCATCCAATCCATTACCGCAGCACCATCGTGCACTTCACCAATCTTGTGAGAAAGACCGGTGTAGAACAGGACGCGCTCCGTGGTAGTGGTCTTGCCGGCATCTACGTGCGCGGCAATTCCGATGTTACGGTAACGGCTAAGGGGATGTTTTCTGGCCACTTCAATACCCTCGGTTTAATCAGTGAATTCTGTAGCTGAGGACAATTAGAATCGGTAGTGTGAGAACGCGCGGTTTGCTTCCGCCATACGGTGCACGTCTTCGCGCTTGCGAACGGCACTGCCGCGACCTTCTGCCGCGTCTGAGATTTCACCCGCAAGGCGCAGAACCATGGACTTCTCGCCGCGAGCACGAGAATGCTCTACCAGCCAGCGCATCGCCAGCGCATTACGACGCTCGACTCGCACTTCAACGGGAACCTGGTAGGTGGCACCGCCGACGCGGCGGGATTTTACTTCCACCATCGGTGCGATGGTTTCCAGGGCTTTTTCGAAAGTTTCCAGGGGATCGGCGCCGGATTTCTCGGCGACGACGTCCAGGGCACCATAAACAATGCGCTCGGCGACGGATTTCTTGCCGTCAACCATCACGTGGTTCATGAACTTGGCCAGGACTTTTGAACCGAACTTGGGATCAGGCAAAACCTCACGCTTCGCCACTTCTCTTCTTCTGGGCATGATAGACCTCTATGTTAATTCAGGGAAACCCAGGATGACTTGCCCGGATGGGCAAATACCTGGCCTTACTCAGTCTGCAGCGCCTTTGTTTCTATACCCAACTATCGGTACAGATTCACCGAGCCGCGCTGCAGCGCGCATCCATGCGCTTGTATGCTGGCTCTGAATGTCTTGCCGCCTCTTGTTAAGGCAGTAGGGACTTAGGACTTGGGTCGCTTGGCGCCGTACTTGGATCGACCCTGCTTGCGATCGGCCACGCCGGAGGTATCCAGGCTGCCGCGCACGGTGTGGTAACGCACACCGGGCAGGTCCTTGACTCGTCCACCGCGAATCAGCACGACCGAGTGCTCCTGCAGATTGTGGCCTTCGCCACCGATGTAGGAGCTGACTTCATAGCCATTCACCAGACGCACACGGCAAACCTTGCGCAGCGCTGAATTCGGCTTCTTCGGAGTGGTCGTGTAAACCCGGGTGCAGACGCCGCGCTTTTGCGGGGAGCGCTGCAGGGCCGGAACGTCACTCTTGGACGCGCGGCTCTTTCGCGGTTTACGGACTAACTGGTTAATAGTGGCCATCGGTCAATATTTTTCCTGTATTTTCGTTTTCCGCCTGTCCACAGGGCAGGCGACTTGGCATTGCATATCATGTCTGATTATGGCAATCGCAGCTCAAAACTGCCGCGAACCCGGCATTTCAGGGCCCTGTCAGGGACTCGGCCGAGACCGAGCCTGGCGATCGACTGCCAAAGGAGGCGAGAGTTTAATGACCCTATAGCCCCGAGTCAACTGCCTGTTGCCAGCGCAGACCGTGGCCGGAAGGCTTATCAGCCCGGGCGGGCCGTGGCCTGCCCGGGGTTTAAAGCTCGCCAGCCGGCATTTACTCCTGGCTTTGTACTTCGCCGCTGAGCGCTTCGCTCAGGGCTGCTTCCACATCGCTGGCACTGACGCTATCGGTATCGAGCGCTTCCGCCGCGGCACGCTTGCGTGCCTCGTGATAGGCAAGACCGGTACCTGCCGGAATCAGTCGACCCACAACCACGTTTTCCTTCAGCCCGCGCAGGAAGTCGCGCTTGCCGGTGACCGCCGCTTCGGTCAGCACCCGCGTGGTCTCCTGGAAGGAGGCCGCAGAGATGAACGATTCAGTGGCCAGAGAGGCTTTGGTGATACCCAGCAGCAGGCGATCGAATCGGGCCTCCTGCTTGCCATCCTTAGCCAGCTCTGCGTTGATATCAAGGATATCGGTATACGTCAGTTGCTCGCCCTTGATCAGATTGGAATCACCAGAATGAGTAATCTCAATCTTGCGCAACATCTGGCGAACAATCACCTCGATGTGCTTGTCGTTGATGCGCACGCCCTGTAGTCGGTACACGTCCTGTACTTCGTTGACGATGTACTGGGCCAGTGCTTCCACACCCTTCAGGCGCAGAATATCGTGCGGCGCTGGCGGGCCTTCTGACACCACTTCACCTTTTTCGATGTACTCACCTTCGAATACAGTCATGGTGCGCCATTTCGGAATCAACGTCTCATAATGATCAGAACCATCGATCGGATTCGGCCCATCCTTCGGTGTAATTACCAGACGGCGCTTGCCCTTGGTTTCCTTACCGAAGCTGACCGTACCGGAGATCTCCGCCAGAATGGCAGGCTCTTTCGGCTTGCGCGCTTCGAACAGGTCAGCAACACGAGGCAGACCACCGGTAATGTCACGAGTCTTGGAACCTTCCTGCGGGATACGGGCAACCACGTCGCCGATATTCATCTCGGCACCATCTTTCAGGGAAATGATTGCACCAGCCGGCAGGAAATAGTGTGCCGGTACATTGGTACCTGGCAGACAAACGTCTTCGCCCTTCTTGTCGACAACGCGAATCGCCGGGCGCAGTTCCTTGGCGGAAGATGAACGCTCCGCCGGATCAATGACAGACCAGGTGGTCAGGCCAGTAATCTCGTCCGTCTGCTCGCGCACGGTAATGCCTTCTTCCATGGCTTCGAAGGCGACGGTACCGGCCACTTCCGAGATAATCGGGTGGGTGTGCGGGTCCCAGGTGGCAACCAGCTGCCCGGCTTCCACTTCCTTCTTCTTGCCAACAGTAATAGTGGCACCATAAGGCAACTTGTACAGTTCGCGCTCACGACCGTTGGTGTCGTTCACGATCAGTTGACCGGAGCGAGACACAACAACCAGCTCGCCCTTCTTGTTTTCCACTGTCTTCATGTTGGACAGGTGGATCTTACCGGTGTTCTTGACGTGCACGCTGTCAGCAGCAGTAGCTCGCGAAGCGGCACCACCGATGTGGAAGGTACGCATGGTCAGCTGGGTACCCGGCTCGCCAATAGACTGCGCCGCAATAACACCTACTGCCTCGCCGACATTCGCCACGTGGCCACGGGCCAGGTCGCGACCGTAGCAGGTGCTGCAGATACCGAAGCGCGTCTCACAAGTAATCGGCGAGCGCACTAACACCTGGTCCACACCACCGGTTTCCAGCTTCTCGACCATGCGCTCATCGATCATGGTGCCCGACTCGACTATTACTTCGCCGGTTTCTTCGTCGAGCACATCTGCGTTGAGCGTTCGGCCAAGAACGCGATCACCCAGCGGCGCAATAATGTCACCACCTTCAATGATCGGCGCCATGGTCAGGCCTTGATCGGTACCGCAATCGGTCTCGGTAATTACCAGATCCTGGGAGATGTCTACCAGACGACGGGTCAGGTAACCCGAGTTGGCAGTCTTCAGGGCGGTATCCGCAAGACCTTTCCGGGCACCGTGAGTCGAGGTGAAGTACTGCGATACGTTCAGGCCTTCGCGGAAATTCGCGGTGATCGGCGTCTCAATAATTGAGCCATCGGGACGCGCCATCAGGCCACGCATACCGGCCAGCTGACGAATCTGTGCCGGGGAACCTCGGGCACCGGAGTCGGCATAAATGTAAACCGAGTTAAATGACTCCTGGCGCTCTTCCTCACCGTCCTTGTTGATGACCGCTTCGGTAGACAGGCCTTCCATCATCGACTTGGCGACGATATCGTTGGCGCGCGACCAGATGTCGATCACTTTGTTGTATTTCTCGCCCTGGGTTACCAGACCGGAAGCAAACTGGGATTCGATCTCGGCCACTTCCGAATTGGCCTGGTCGATAATCTTGGCCTTTTCATCCGGAATCTCGAAGTCGTTGACGCCGATGGAAGAGCCGGAACGCGTGGAATACTTGTAACCGGTATACATCAGCTGGTCCGCAAAGATTACGGTTTCCTTCAAGCCGACATTTCGATAGCAGGCATTCAGGATCTGCGAGATGGGCTTCTTGGCCATCTTCTGGTTGACCATGGAGAACGGCAGGCCGTCAGGCACGATGTTAAACAGCAACACACGGCCAATAGTTGAATCCACCAGAGAGGTGTTGGTCACCTTGTTGCCGTCTTCGTCATTCACGGTTTCGGTAATACGCACCTTGATCCGGGCGTGCAGATCGGCATTGCCGGATTCGTAAGCACGCTGGGCTTCCTTGGCGTCGGCAAATACCATGCCTTCGCCCTTGGCGTTTACCCGCTCGCGGGTCATGTAGTAAAGACCCAGTACCACGTCCTGGGACGGTACAATAATCGGCTCGCCGTTGGCGGGCGCCAGAATATTGTTGGTAGACATCATCAGGGTGCGCGCTTCCAGCTGCGCCTCGAGAGTCAGCGGTACGTGGACAGCCATCTGGTCGCCGTCAAAGTCGGCATTGTAGGCGGCACACACCAGCGGATGCAGCTGGATAGCCTTACCTTCAATCAGCACTGGCTCGAACGCCTGGATACCCAGTCGGTGCAGAGTCGGGGCGCGGTTCAGAAGTACCGGGTGCTCACGAATCACTTCCGCAAGAATATCCCAGACCTCAGCGGTTTCCCGCTCGACCATTTTCTTCGCGGCCTTGATAGTTGTCGCCAGCCCGCGGCGCTCCAGCTTGCCGAAGATAAACGGCTTGAACAACTCCAGCGCCATCTTCTTGGGCAGACCGCACTGGTGCAGCCTGAGGGTCGGACCTACTACGATGACCGAACGGCCAGAGTAGTCAACGCGCTTACCCAGAAGGTTTTGACGGAAACGACCCTGCTTGCCCTTGATCATGTCGGCAAGGGATTTCAGGGGGCGCTTGTTGGAGCCGGTAATAGCACGGCCACGACGGCCGTTATCGAGAAGCGCATCTACCGCTTCCTGAAGCATACGCTTTTCGTTGCGAACGATAATATCCGGCGCATTCAGATCCAGCAGTCGCTTCAAACGGTTGTTACGGTTGATCACCCGGCGGTACAGATCGTTCAGGTCGGATGTGGCAAAACGACCACCGTCCAGCGGTACCAGCGGACGCAGGTCCGGCGGCAGTACTGGCAGCACGTTCATAATCATCCAGTCCGGCTTGTTACCGGATTCGACAAATGCTTCCAGCAGCTTCAATCGCTTGGACAGCTTCTTCAATTTCGTTTCGGAATTGGTCTGCGGGATTTCTTCGCGCAGTCGAGCCACTTCCGCGTCTACGTCCATGTCCTTCATCAGGGCCTGAACCGCTTCCGCGCCCATCTTGGCCTCGAACTCATCGGACCATTCTTCCATGGCCTCATAGTACTGCTCGTCAGTCAGCAGCTGGCCCTTTTCCAGGGTGGTCATACCGGGGTCAGTTACCACGAATGACTCGAAGTAGAGAATGCGCTCGATATCGCGCAACGTCATGTCCAGCAACAGACCGATACGAGATGGCAGTGACTTGAGGAACCAGATGTGGGCTACCGGGCTGGCCAGTTCGATATGGCCCATGCGGTCACGACGGACCTTGGACAGCGCCACTTCCACGCCACACTTCTCACAAATAACACCGCGGTGCTTAAGACGCTTGTACTTGCCGCACAGACACTCATAGTCCTTGACCGGACCAAAGATCTTGGCGCAAAACAGACCGTCCCGCTCCGGCTTGAACGTGCGGTAGTTGATAGTCTCCGGCTTTTTGACCTCGCCAAACGACCAGGCGCGGATCATCTCCGGTGACGCCAGACCAATGCGAATGGAATCAAACTCATCTGACGGTGATTGAGATTTCAACAACCCTAGTAGGTCTTTCATTCTGTTTCCTCCCCCGACCAACCGTTTCAATTGCCTGGCTGGTCGGGCATTTTAATCAGTGAATACTCGTATACGGATTCGTTCTATACTGTCTGGTCGTTATGAATCGGTGCTGACATCCAGCTCCATGTCGATCCCGAGCGAGCGGATCTCCTTGACCAGTACATTGAACGATTCCGGCATCGCTGGTTCCATTCGATGGTCGCCATCGACGATATTCTTGTACATCTTGGTGCGACCGGCCACGTCGTCCGACTTCACCGTCAGCATTTCCTGCAGGGTGTAGGCGGCGCCGTAGGCTTCAAGGGCCCACACTTCCATTTCTCCGAAGCGCTGACCACCAAACTGTGCCTTACCGCCCAGCGGCTGCTGGGTAACGAGGCTGTAGGAACCAGTGGAACGAGCGTGCATCTTGTCGTCCACCAGGTGGTTCAGCTTCAGCATGTACATGATGCCGACAGTAACCGGACGGTCGAACGGCTCACCGGTGCGGCCGTCAGAAAGCTTGATCTGGCCGCTCTCGTCGATGTCCGCCAGCTTCAGCATGTCCTTGATTTCGGTCTCTGCCGCGCCGTCGAATACCGGTGTCGCCATGGGTACACCACCGCGCAGGTTGTGCGCCAGTTCCAGCACTTCCTCATCATTCAGACTCTTGATGTCTTCAGTACGCTCACCAATCTTGTTGTAAACCTCGGTGACGAACTTGCGCACCTCGGTGGCCTTGGCCTGGGCGTTCAACATCTTGTTGAACTTGTGTCCCAGCCCCTTGGCTGCAGCGCCAAGGTGAGTTTCCAGAATCTGACCCACGTTCATGCGCGACGGTACACCCAGCGGATTCAGTACGATATCCACGGGATCGCCAAACTCGTCATAAGGCATGTCTTCTTCAGGCATAACCACGGAGATCACACCTTTGTTACCGTGACGACCAGCCATCTTGTCGCCCGGCTGGATAGTGCGCTTGATCGCCAGGTAAACCTTGACGATCTTCAGCACGCCCGGTGCCAGATCGTCGCCCTGGGTCAGCTTGCCTTTCTTGTCTTCAAAGCGCTCGTCCAGATCCGCACGTCGCTCCTTAAGCTGCGCCTCGGCGCGTTCCAGCTGCTCGTTCATCGCATCATTAGACATGCGCAGCTTGAACCAGTCTTCGCGAGGCAGATTCTCAAGGTAGTCCTTGGTGATCTTCTGGCCTTTCTTAAGCTTCGGACCACCCGCCGCGACTTTACCCATCAAGGCTTTTTGCAGTCGCTCGTAAGTCGCTTCTTCGACGATGCGGAACTCATCCTCGATATCCTTACGCACCTGGGACAGCTGCATTTCTTCGATTTCAATCGCACGCTGGTCTTTCTCCAGGCCATCACGAGTGAAGACCTGCACGTCGATTACGGTGCCTTTCACGCTGGTGGGTACACGCAGTGACGTGTCTTTTACGTCAGAGGCTTTCTCACCAAAGATGGCACGCAGCAGTTTTTCTTCCGGGGTCAACTGAGTCTCGCCCTTTGGCGTGACCTTGCCCACCAGAATGTCACCGGCATTCACTTCGGCGCCGATATAGACAATGCCGGACTCGTCCAGCTTGCTCAGGGCACCTTCACCGACATTGGGAATGTCCGCAGTGATTTCCTCGGAGCCCAGCTTCGTATCACGAGCGACACAGGTCAGCTCCTGAATGTGAATACTGGTGAAGCGGTCTTCCTTGACGACCCGCTCCGAAATCAGGATCGAGTCCTCAAAGTTGTAACCATTCCAGGGCATGAACGCGATGCGCATGTTCTGACCCAGCGCCAGCTCACCCATATCTACTGACGGGCCGTCGGCGAGAATGTCACCGCGACTGACCGTGTCACCTTCTTTCACCAGCGGCTTCTGGCTGATACAGGTGTTCTGGTTGGAACGGGTGTATTTGGTGAGATTGTAGATATCTACACCAGCTTCACCGGCATCGGTTTCGTCGTCATTAACGCGAACAATGATGCGTCCTGCATCCACCGACTCGATTTCACCGCCGCGGAACGCTACGACGCAGACACCGGAGTCCGATGCCACATTGCGCTCCATACCGGTTCCCACCAGCGGCTTCTCGGTACGCAGGGTCGGCACTGCCTGACGCTGCATGTTGGAACCCATCAGGGCGCGGTTGGCGTCATCGTGTTCCAAGAATGGAATCAGCGCGGCTGCCACTGACACCATTTGTTGTGGCGCCACATCCATGTAATCCACTTCTTCACGCGGCTTGAGAGTGGTCTCACCCTTGTAGCGCACGGTAACCAGTGAATCGACGAAGCCGCCTTTCTTGTCCAGTGGTGCAGACGCCTGGGCAATAACAAAATCGCTCTCATCGATCGCCGACAGGTAATCGATTTCGTCGGTCACCTTGTTGCTGACCACTTTTCGATACGGGCTTTCCAGGAAGCCGTAGTTATTGGTGCGCGCATAGGTCGCCAGTGAGTTAATCAGACCGATATTCGGGCCTTCAGGCGTCTCAATGGGGCATACTCGACCGTAGTGAGTCGGGTGCACGTCGCGCACTTCAAAACCAGCGCGCTCACGAGTCAGGCCACCTGGCCCGAGGGCAGAGACACGACGCTTGTGCGTGACTTCCGACAGCGGGTTGTTCTGATCCATAAACTGGGACAACTGGCTACTGCCGAAGAATTCCTTGATAGCGGCTGCGACCGGCTTGGCGTTGATCATGTCCTGCGGCATCAGGCCTTCGGAATCGGCCATGCTCAGGCGTTCCTTGACGGCGCGCTCGACACGTACCAGACCGACACGGAACTGGTTTTCAGCCATTTCACCCACGGAACGAATACGACGGTTACCCAGATGGTCAATGTCATCCACCGAGCCAAAACCGTTGCGGATTCCGACCAGTGTCTTGAGCACGTCAACGATGTCGGAAGTATCCAGCACCGGGTTGCCTTCTGACTCAGGACGGCCCAGGCGACGGTTGAATTTCATTCGGCCAACAGCGGACAGATCATAGCGCTCTGGCGAGAAGAACAGGTTGGTAAACAGGTTTTCCGCAGACTCTTTGGTCGGCGGCTCACCCGGGCGCATCATTCGGTAGATCTCGACCATCGCTTCCAGCTTGGAAGTCGTGGTGTCGATACGCAGGGTGTCGGAAACAAACGGACCACAGTCCAGATCATTGGTATAAATGGTCTGGAAGGTCGCGACTTCCTTCTCAATCATTTGATCGAGAATTTCTTCGGTCAGTTCGGTGTTACAGGCGAACAAGACTTCACCGGTCTCCTTGTCGACAATGTCGGAGGCCAGTGCGGTACCGGTCAGGAAATCCCGCGAGACGACCAGTTCGGTGAGCTTGGCGGTTTCCATCTGGCGAATATGCCGGCTGGTGATACGTCGCCCTTCTTCAACAATAACCTTGCCCTTCTTGTCCTTGACCGGGAATGACAGTACATCGCCACGCAGCCGTGACGGAACCAGCTTCAGTGAAAAAGTCGGCTCTTTGCCTTTGGAAATCTTGAGATCGTTCTTCTCGTAGAACATCTCCAGAATTTCCTCGGAACTGAAATCCAGGGCGCGCAACAGCACGGTCGCCGGTAATTTGCGGCGACGGTCGATGCGCACATAAACCATGTCTTTGGGATCGAATTCAAAGTCCAGCCAGGAACCGCGGTAGGGAATCACGCGCGCAGAATAGAGCAACTTGCCGGAACTGTGGGTCTTGCCACGGTCGTGGTCAAAAAACACACCCGGGCTGCGATGCAGCTGGGATACAACAACACGCTCGGTGCCGTTAATTACAAAGGTGCCGGAATCCGTCATTAACGGAATCTCACCCATGTAAACTTCCTGCTCCTTAATGTCCTTGATAGTCTGGGTAGTGGATTCCTTATCGTACAGAATCAACCGGACTTTCACCCGTAAGGAAACGGAGTAGGTGGAGCCACGCAGCTGACATTCCTTGACGTCAAACGCAGGCTTACCCAGATCGTAGCTGACATACTCCAGTACGGCCTTTCCAGAGTAGCTGACAATCGGGAATACAGATTTGAACGCGGCGTGCAGGCCCTGCTCCATACGATCATCGGGAGCGGTGCCAGCCTGAGTAAATTGTTTGTAAGAATCAACCTGGATTGACAACAGATAAGGGATATCCATCGCACTCGGCAATTTGCCGAAGTTCTTACGAATACGTTTTTTCTCTGTATACGAGTAGGCCATTGATGTGTTCCTAGCGTTGTGTGCTGTAGTAGTTGCTGCTGGCAGACTGTTGCTGCGGGTTTTGAATCGGGACTATTTCCCGAGAGCTGTCTGGCTCATTTATTTCAAAACACAGCCAGACACCGGGTGCATCTCAATGCACCCGGTGTCCGACTGGACGCGATCGCGTATTACTTAAGCTCAACGGTTGCGCCAGCTTCTTCCAGTGCTTTCTTGGCTTCTTCCGCTTCGGCTTTAGGTGCAGCTTCCTTCAGAGTTGAAGGTGCGTTATCAACCATTTCCTTGGCTTCTTTCAGACCAAGACCGGTGATAGAGCGAACTGCCTTAATAACGTTAACTTTCTTGTCGCCAGCGGCAGCAAGAACGATGTCGAACTCGTCCTTCTCTTCTTCGGCTGCAGCTTCACCACCAGCGGCAGCGGCCGGAGCGGCGGCGACAGCGGCGGCGGCGGATACGCCAAATTTTTCTTCCATTGCTTCAACCAGCTGGACTACGTCCATAACTGACATTTCAGCAATTGCGTTCAATACTTCTTCTGTTGATAGAGCCATGACTCTTATCTCCTACTTAAATATTAAAAATGTGTGGCAAAGGAATTAGGCTGCTTCCTGCTTCTGGTCACGAACTGCAGCAACCCCACGGGTTACTTTCGAAGGCACTTCGTTCATAGTGCGGGCAAGCTTGGTGACTGGCGCCAGCATGACGCTCATCAGTAGAGCCAGGGCTTGATCGTGCGTCGGCAGTTTCGCCAGCACGTCAATATCCTTGGCATCCAAAAGCTTTCCGCCTACAGAAAGTGCTTTGATCTCGAACTCACTATTGTCCTTGGCGAAATCCTTCAGCACGCGCGCGGCGGCACCAGGATCTTCCTCAGACAGAGCCAGAATCGTCGGACCGACCAATACATCGCTGATGCATTCAAACTCGGTATCCACAATTGCTTTTTTAAGCAGGGTGTTGCGAACAACACGCAGATAAACCTTGTTCTCACGCGCAATCTTGCGAAGCGCAGTCATGTCCGCCACAGAGACGCCACGATGGTCGGCGAGCACTGCAGATAAAGCACTACTAGCAGCCTGATTGACTTCAGAAACAATCTGTTTCTTGTCTTCCAATCGGATTGGCACTGCTAATACTCCTTTGTTGCGACTGTTTCCAGTCAGTTGGAACCGCGCTCAATTGAGCCCGATCCATTCATTCGGTGATTAAAATCCGGTATTGATAACCCGGACCGGTTGTCACCATCTGCGTAGGACATTAAGACGCGGTTTCCCGTGTCACCTACGGTCTTTGACGGCGCTGCCAGCGTTACTGCCTGCTGGCAAACCGTACAAAGTCTGTTGGGGTCTGCGACTGCAGATCCCCGAAATTTTCTGGCGAATCAGATCGTCAGGCTGGAATGATCGATTTGCAGCCCCGGACCCATGGTCGAGGACAATACAATCTTGCGAATGTAGATACCTTTCGACGACGATGGCTTGGCCTTCTTCAGATCAGCCAGCAAGGCTTCCAGGTTGGTCTTGATCGCATCGCTATCAAATCCCACTTTACCAATGCCGCCATGAACGATGCCGTTCTTGTCGGTGCGGTAGCGCACCTGGCCAGCCTTGGCATTCTTGACCGCCGTTTCTACGTCCGGGGTCACCGTACCCACTTTGGGGTTCGGCATCAGACCGCGCGGGCCCAGCACCTGGCCAAGCTTGCCGACTACGCGCATGGCGTCCGGCGTAGCAATGACCACGTCAAAATCCATGTTGCCGCCCTGGATGCTTTCCGCGAGGTCGTCAAAACCCACGATATCGGCACCGGCTGCTTTGGCCTTTTCGGCATTTTCGCCCTGCGCGAATACTGCGACGCGGACATCCTTGCCTGTGCCATTCGGCAGTGTGGTGGAACCACGGACCACTTGATCAGATTTTCTTGGATCCACACCCAGTCGCACGGAGACATCGATGGACTCCTTGAACTTCGGTGAAGAAAATTCCGAGATCAGGGATACGGCTTCGTCGATGGGGTAAGTTTTACCCGGCTCGATCTTCTCGAGCATTGATTTACGCTTTTTGCTCTGCTTGGCCATGTTATTCCACTCCTTCAACGTCAAGACCGGCACTGCGTGCACTTCCCGCCAGGGTACGTACGGCTGCATCCATATCGGCGGCAGTCAGGTCAGGCATTTTCTGCGTGGCAATCTCTTCGAGTTGCGCGCGGGTGACTTTGCCCACTTTCTCAGTGTTCGGGCGGCCACTGCCTTTCTTGACGCCGGCAGCCTTGCGCAGCAGAACTGCGGCAGGCGGAGTCTTGGTAATAAAGGTGAAACTGCGGTCTCCGTAGACCGTGATCACCACGGGAATCGGCAGACCCTGTTCAACGCCTTGGGTCTGGGCGTTAAAAGCCTTACAGAATTCCATGATGTTCACGCCATGTTGACCCAGAGCCGGACCAACGGGCGGACTTGGGTTGGCAGAACCAGCGCCAACCTGCAGCTTGATATAAGCCAGTACTTTCTTAGCCATGTTTTACTCCTTGGGTTCTGGCGCCCTACTGTACCTTGTGGCAACTCGGGCTCCCCGGCGGATTTGCGGCTGCTGCGAACAACGGCGCGGAAATCCGACTTTACTGTGCTGCCTCCGCTGGCTGGCCGAGGCAACACCCGAATTCCCTGTTGGATTCCTTAAAGAATCAACAGGACTTGATCTGTCTCGCGAAGTCCAGATCGGTGTTAATCTGGAGCCTCCCGAATTTCTACTGGGGACAGAGCAATAGTGCTTGGCTTACGTGCCGGCCTATAGGTCGGCGATTGCGCTTTTGTTCTGTCCCGCGAAGTCTGGGATGCTTCTTTTCCCAGATCCTCCCGAATTTTTACTGGGGACAAAGCAAAAGCGCTTGGCTTACGTGCCGACCTGTAGGCCGGCGATTGCGCTTTTGCTCAGTCCCGCGAAGTCCGCTTTATCCCGATTGGCTTCGCAATCGGGATAAATTAGGACTTCTCTACCTGGCCGAATTCCAATTCGACCGGGGTTGAGCGACCGAAGATCAACACGGCGACGCGCAGACGGCTCTTTTCGTAATTGACTTCCTCGACGGTGCCGGTGAAGTCATTGAACGGGCCATCAGTAACGCGAACCATTTCACCCGGCTCGTAGATGGTCTTGTGCGTCGGCTTCTCTTCACTATCCTCCATGCGCTGGAGAATCTTGTTCGCTTCCTTATCAGTGATTGGCGCCGGCTTTTCTGCCGTGCCGCCAATGAATCCCATGACCCTGGGCGTATTCTTGACCAGGTGCCAGGTATCATCGTTCAGTTCCATGTGCACCAGCACATAGCCTGGGAAGAATTTGCGCTCGCTCTTGCGTTTCTGTCCGCCGCGCATTTCCAGGACTTCTTCGGTGGGTACCAGGACCTCATCGAAGTAGTCTTCCTTGCCTTCAAGAGCAATTCGCTCTTTCAGCGCGTGCATTACTTTTTTCTCGTAGCCAGAATAGGCGTGGACTACATACCAGCGTTTAGCCATTGTTATCCTCTAACCGATAATTGACGACACAACACCGTTCAATCCCCAATCGAGCAGCCAGAGAATCAGTGCCACGATGAAGATGACGATCAGCACCACAATAGTGGTCTGTGTTGTTTCCTGTCTTGTCGGCCAGACGACTTTCCTGATTTCTACCCGCGCTTCCAGGCACAAATTAACAAAGGCCCTGCCCTTTACCGTCTGGGCGGCGATCCAACCGGCAGCGCCGGCTGCAACCAGTAATCCAATCGTCCTGATTAACAGGGACTCAGCGGAAAAATAGGAGTTCGCGTAAACGCCAACAGCAACGATGGCGGCGACGGCAATCCATTTGATCCAGTCTAGCTGGGAACTTTCGTTTTCTGTTTTCTCTGCCATAAATTTCTGTCTGTGCTGCCCGGTCATTGCTTTCCGGGACGGCTACTATCCTGCCATGTAATGGCAGGCCAGGAGGGAATCGAACCCCCAACCTGCGGTTTTGGAGACCGCTGCTCTGCCAATTGAGCTACTGGCCTGTATCTCTTACCCGCAGCGGCTGCGAATCACATGCTCTTCGTTGGAAAGAATTTTTAGTCGAGTCGTTTACTGGCATGTAAACTCCCCGACCAAAAATTCTCTCCGCCTCGATCCTGCGCTTCTCGCTCGCTGCTACCAATCTGCAAAACGCTAGCGAAGCAGCTATCAATTTTGCGGCTAACTGACTTTGTCCCGATTCTCGCCCTACTCAATCGAAGGGGCTTCTCACTCGAGCAGCGAGCGAGGGAGCGCGGAACAAGGCGCGGAGACATTCTGATTCGGGAGCTTACTGAAGTAAGTGACCGAATCAGAATTTCTTCGCAACGCAGTGCCGCGTTTCCGCAGCCGCTGCGTGATATATCCTGCAGCGCAGTGCCGCGTTCCCGCAGCCGCTACGTCCATATCTCATAAAGACAACTAAGCCGAAACTCTCTGAAAGAGAGTTTCGGCTTGGTCAAATAACATCCAGCTATTATTCGATGATCTTGGCTACTACGCCCGCGCCTACGGTTCGGCCACCTTCGCGAATCGCGAAGCGTAGACCTTCGTCCATGGCGATCGGAGCAATCAGCTCAACAACCATCTTGATATTGTCGCCCGGCATGACCATCTCAACGCCTTCCGGCAGCTCAACGTTACCGGTCACGTCCGTGGTACGGAAGTAGAACTGGGGACGGTAGCCTTTGAAGAACGGCGTGTGACGGCCACCTTCGTCTTTGCTCAGGATGTACACCTCAGCTTCGAATTTGGTGTGCGGGGTAATGGTGCCCGGCGCCGCCAGTACCTGGCCTCGCTCAACGTCTTCACGCTTGGTGCCGCGCAGCAGTACACCAACGTTCTCACCAGCTCGGCCTTCATCCAGCAGCTTGCGGAACATCTCAACACCGGTACAGGTGGTCTTCGTGGTGTCCTTGATACCGACAATCTCGATCTCTTCACCAACCTTGATCACACCGCGCTCAACACGACCGGTTACTACCGTACCGCGACCGGAAATTGAGAATACGTCCTCAATCGGCATCAGGAACGGCTTTTCAACGTCACGCTCCGGCTCCGGAATGTATTCGTCCAGGGTCTCTACCAGCTTCTGTACCGCCGGCGCACCGATGTCTGAAGTATCGCCTTCCAGCGCCTTCAGCGCAGAACCGATGATGATCGGCGTATCGTCGCCCGGGAATTCGTAGGCATCCAGCAGCTCGCGGATTTCCATTTCCACCAGCTCCAGCAGCTCTTCGTCATCGACCATGTCCGCCTTGTTCATGAACACGACGATGTAAGGTACGCCTACCTGACGCGACAGCAGGATGTGCTCGCGGGTCTGCGGCATCGGGCCGTCGGCGGCGCTCACTACCAGAATCGCGCCGTCCATCTGCGCCGCACCGGTAATCATGTTCTTCACATAGTCGGCGTGGCCCGGACAGTCAACGTGTGCATAGTGACGGTTGGGCGAATCGTATTCCACGTGAGAGGTAGCGATGGTAATACCACGCTCACGCTCTTCCGGGGCGTTATCGATCTGATCGAAGCCGCGTGCTTCGCCGCTACCCCAGATATCAAAGCACACCTTGGTCAGCGCCGCCGTCAGCGTCGTCTTGCCATGGTCAACGTGTCCAATAGTACCGACGTTTACGTGTACTTTATTTCTTTCAAATTTTTCCTTCGCCATTATCGACAGCCCCTGCTTTCTTTTACTCTCAAATCAATCAAGTTATAGTCAATCAAGACCTTGTTGTTCTTACCGATACACTTTTATAAGTGTTCCTATAATGAAGCAACAACGTCTGTATCAATTCGCAAAGTGAATGGTGCTCACTCCCGGAGTTGAACCGGGGACCTCTTCATTACCAATGAAGTGCTCTACCGCCTGAGCTAAGCGAGCCACGCTTAATGGAGCGGGTAGCGGGAATCGAACCCGCGCAACCAGCTTGGAAGGCTGGGGTTCTACCGCTGAACTATACCCGCTTAAAACTTCTCCGCCTTATTATTTGCTATCGGCACCAAGCTGTTGAGGTGGTGGAGGGGGGTGGATTCGAACCACCGAAGCTTGCGCGTCAGATTTACAGTCTGATCCCTTTGGCCACTCGGGAACCCCTCCCACAAGATCTCCCAAGGGTCAATTTTCCCTGGCTCTCTCACTCAGGGGCGGCATTTTATTGGAATTGGGGTGCTTGTACAAGCGTTTCACAGACATTTTCTGAACGGCTCAGGCCCGGTCTTTCCGCTGCTAAATCAAGCCATTCGGTATCGCGAACCTGCGGCCGCTCGCCCGGGTCAAGCAAGACCTGGACATCACCCGTAGAACGCGGAATATCCTGAAGTTGCGGGTCATATCCCAGTGCAGCCACCGCGGCGATCACCTCCTCAGCAGCAGCCTGTTCCTCGTAGACCCCCAGCGCAATGGCGTTTTCCAGCACTCCCCGGGTAATCAGGTAGCTCTCCACGGAGAGCCCGGACTCCGCCAGCCGCTCCCCCAGTCCATCCAGGGTGATGGTGGCTATAGACCGGGATGACGCCGGGGACAGATAGACCCGGTACTGACTGGGTAACGCCTCACCCGTCAGGCCCAGACGGGCCAGCAGCCCTTGCTGCTCAGCCTCGGCTATAAAGCTGTAGGCATCATCCACGGTCTCGAAACCGGTCACCAGAGAACACCGGCGATTAGCCTCAGCGTCCCGCCGTTGCTGCTCTGCACTCGCGTCCTGGTATTCGCTCAACAGGGTCAGACCAGTGTTCAGCAGCGGCCGGGTATCTGACTGCGCTGGCTGCGGTCGCGAAGCTGTGGTTTGCTCACGCCACAAATTCCAGCCCAGCAAGGCGAGATTGGCAAGCACCAGAAAGATGGCGATATAGCGCACGGCTAGCCCTCATCCGGTCCCGGGCAGGCATAGGCCAGCCCGTCAAGCACCAGTCCGCTGACGATTTCAGGGGGTCGTGGTTGTCCTGCGCCCTTGGCTGTCAATGCACATTCCGAAAGATCAAGATGCGTGGCCAACAACTCGGCATCGCCTCCGGTGAGATAAAGGTTCAGTTCCGTGGCCTGCGCCGCCAGCTGGCGCAGGGCCTTTTCCACCAGAGCTACCTGCATGGCCAGCACCCCGTGCTTTACTGCGGCATCAGTGCTGTGCCCCGGATCAATACCAGCGTCGGCTTCGGTATCGCTGAGTCGAATCCGGGTCTGCTCCTGGAGCACACGACACATCAAGCCACGCCCGGGCACGATGTAGCCGCCCTGGTGCTGCCCGTCTGTGGCGACAACGTCTACCGTGACCGCCGTACCGCTATCAACAATCACGCAGCCGCCAGGCCGGCGATGATATGCGGCGATCATGGCAAGCCAGCGATCCACTCCCAGACGGCTGGGATCTGCATACTGATTGCTAACGCCGGCGCAAGTTCGGGTGACCTGGGCTTCCTGCAGGTCAAGATTCCAGGTATCACCGACCCAGGTCTTGATCTCAGCGACGGTTTCCGGAGCGCGCACGCTGCACAGGCGCACCATTGCCGGCTGGGCATCGCCTGCCGGCCCGGCGATCAGTTCCGCGACCGAAGACACTGCATCCATACTCAAAATCCTGCCGGAGCGAGATTCCAGCTGGCGCCATTTGATCCGTGTATTGCCGACATCAAGCTCCAGGATCATGAGGTAAACTTGTCAGCCTCGTACAGAGAGGGAAATATCTCCCCACCGCTTACGGTGCGAATCCCATGCGCGGTCTGCAGCAATAGCGCCCCCTGGGCATCGACGCCAAGTGCCCGGCCGATATTCCGGTCATTGCCATTGGCCAGAATCACGTCACGATGCAGGTAGCGATCGCGGCTGTTCCAGTAATCCTGAAAGGCAATAAAGCCCTGTTGGGCGTGGGTTTTAAGGTTTGGAAACAGACGGTTGCAAATGCCGGCTATCAGGCTACCCGCGTCGATTTCGGATTTGAGCTCGGTCGACAAATCGGTGACCGGACGTCCCAGATCCTCGATAACCTCAGCTGGCAATTTCAGATTGATACCAATGCCAAACACGATTGCCGGATGCTGATGGTTGCCGCTGGTCTCCAGCAGAATCCCCGCCAGCTTCTTGTTACCCACCAGGACGTCATTGGGCCATTTCAGCTGCACCGGTTCCCCGCCCAGTTCATCAATAGCCTGGGCCACACTGAGGGCAGTAACCAGGCTGAGCGCCTGGAGCTGGTTCAGTTCCGCCTCGAACACCTGGGTCAGGGAGAGATAGATTCCGGCATTTTGTGGGCTTAGCCACTGACGGCCACGCCGGCCGCGCCCGGCAGTCTGACTGCGCGCCACCAGCAGGCACTCGGCACCGGGAGTCGCCGGAGCATCGGCAAGACGACGCAGGGCCTCGGCGTTGGTGGAATCGATCTCCTCCACCACGTCAATGTGCCCGGGGTCGACACCCGGTGACAGTGCTTTCCTGATTGATTCGGCGTTCAGCATTGATTCCGGTTTCCACAGTTGTAAGGGCCGCGGACAGCCTGTGAACTTGCTCCTACGGTGACAGTTTAACGCGAACAATAAAAAAGAGCTGGATGCAGTGCGATGCACAACAAGCAGCTCTTCGTTACTGGCTTCTGTCCTTTCGGCTCCGCCAGCCCCGGTCAAAAGCCCCGGGGTTGCCAGCAGGGCTTAATCGCCGGAAGTGCCAGAATCAGCCACGGCGTCCTGGTCGCTTCCCACTTCCTCACCGCGGCGGTACTTGGAAATTACCGACAGGGCTTCAAGGATTACCAGGACACTCACCACCATAACCGCCATATTCAGGACCGCGAGCAACCAGCGCTCGGTCTGGAAGTAATCGATCAGGTACCAGCCGCTGGCCCAGAACGCCATGAATACAATGAATACCATGGGGATCAGGGTATAGCGCACCGGTCGACCCAGCTTGAGCAGGTAAATGGACACAATCATCAGCGTCAGGCTGGCAAGAATCTGGTTGGTGGCACCAAAGACCGGCCAGATCAGGTTGCCGCCGTCGCCCGGATAGTTGCCTGCGGAGACGCCGAAGGCCAGCAACAGACAGAACCCTACTGCAATCAGCGTGGCTGTGATGTTGTTCTTCAGCGGGGCCACGTTATAAATCGAACCCCACTCCTGGATGATATAGCGCTGCAGGCGCAGCCCGGCATCCATGGTGGTGCCGGCAAACAGCACTACCATCACTGCCAGCATGGTCTGTGAGAATGACTCGGAGATACCCCAACCGGTGGAGATCAACACCGCGCCGCCTTCGATGAAGCCAGTCTGGCCCGGGCCAGAAGAGAAGCTGCTGTAGATCGCTTCCCAGTCAGCGCCGGTCGCGGCATACAGAGAACCGGTAACAGCCACGATGGTGATCATCGCCAGTGACCCCTCACCCAGGGCGCCAAGGTAACCAACAAAGCGGGCATCTTTCTCATTGTTAAGCTGCTTGGAACTGGTGCCGGAGGAAACAATGCCGTGGAAGCCGGAAAGCGCACCACAGGCAATAGTCACAAACAGAATCGGAAAAATTGGCGGCGTGTCGTCACCAATATTCGGGTTGATCGCCGGCGCAGTGACTTCAGGCATAGCAATGAAAACGGCGCCATAAAGCACGATCAGGCCAATCACCAGCTGCGCACCATTAATATAGTCGCGCGGCTGCAGCAGCAACCATACCGGTAGCATCGAGGCGATACCGGCGTAGATGAACAGCAGGATGATCCAGTTACCGTTTGGACCCAGGCCGAAAATATCGCCCGGCAGTTCCATTGGCATCTCACTACCTATATAGATGGTGAAATACAGAATCGCGACACCCACCACCGAAATAAGGAACAGGTTGAACTTTTTGCGAATCAACACACCGATGGCAATCGCGACCGGAATCGCTGCCCAGGCCGGGAACACCGAGGAGGGAAAAATCACCATGTCGGTGGCAATGATGGTGCTGAACACCGCGTTCACCAGTACCAGCAGCAGGAAAATCACCACCATGAACAGGGCGCGGGTGCGCTTGCCTACCACGCTTTCGGACAGCGCGCCGATGGATTTGCCATCGTGGCGACTACTGGCCCACAGGGCGCCGAAATCATGGACGCCAGCGAAAAAAATCGAACCCAGAACTACCCAGAGAAGCGCCGGAGCCCAACCCCAGTACACCGCGAGGGCTGGGCCGGCAATCGGCGCCGCACCAGCAACCGCAGTAAAGTGTGAGCCCCACAGAACAAACTTGTTGGTGGGCACATAGTCGACACCATCGTTGTACTTGTGGGCGGGTGTCTGGTAATTGGGGTCCAGTCGATAGATTTTCTCGGCGATGAATTTCGAGTAGACAAACCACCCGAAAGTAAAACCAACCAAACCGAAAATGACTATAAAAATCGAGGACATGAAACGCTCTCCGGCAATTTTATTATCAATTTTGAGGCCCGAATCATAGCAAGGTAGCTACCGCTTGCACAAACTCTTGCGCGACCTAAATAGCTGTTTTTGCTGCAATAGCAGGCTCTCTGCGAGTCTTTCCTTGTACTGCGCGTTTTGTTAGACGCGGTACTGCGCGGCCATTCTCTGGCGGCTTATTGCGGACACTAAAAAACAGTGCCTGGACAAAGTTGAAAACCCGGCCACTGCACAGTGACCGGGTTCGAACTTGACCGTGAGGTCGTGGGCTTTATTCGCCGTCGGTAGCGGCGTGATAAGTCCAGTAACCGATAAACATCTCATCCCAACTCTGCAGACCGAAGGTCAGCTGCTTGCCGGGATCCGGGTTGGCAGGATTGTGCTCGGAATTATCAAACGAGCCGGTGACATGCACCTTGGTGCCAGCGGGCAAGCGCGCCGGATCGGCTAGCTGATAAGTCGGCTGCCAGGCATAGCTGTAGTTGGGCACGTTCAGCAACTGTTCCTTGTTGCCATCCGGATACTCGGCGAAGAACTGCATGTCCTTGCCCCGGAAATGCATGTGGGCACGCAAGCCAGTCACGACCACATCTTCATCGAAGGTGTAAGTTGCCTCTACCTCGTGATCACGCTCATAGGGAGGGATAATGAACATGCTGGCCACTGAGCGGGTGAAGTTTTCGTGGGCCGGCGGCTCATCGTAAAGGTACAGCCCAAGGGTCGTCTCGTCTGTGGTTTCGCGACCGTTGGTGGTGTAGTGAAACTGCATGGACAGTTGATAGCCAGCCGGAATCTTCACGCCGGTATCTTCGGGGAATACGATCGGGTCGACCTTGCCCGGGGCGTAGCCTTCCAGGAAACGTCGCGCCGCACCGCTGGTATCTGCCTCACCGCCCTCAAAGGTTCCTCTCGGAGGAGTCACGTAGGCCAGCAGGTGATGCAGCACTGCCTCATCGCCCGGGATGTACTGCACCGCACGCACCCATTTGTCTTCATCAAACTCCAGAGGCACGTTGACGTTGATGTAGTCCAGCACACCGGTGGCGGGTACCTGGTGGTTTGGGGCCTTAACAATGTAGTCCGGCTCACCCAGGCGCCAGCTCTTCATATCAACATGCTCGACGGCCGCCAGCGGATCTTCCGGATGCGCGCCGCGCGGCGCGCCAGCGTCAATCCAGTGAACCAGGGTCTGCATGTCTTGTGGCGAGATATAGCGCGCGTTATCAAAATGACCCACGTAAGGGTCTACCTGAGTCGGCGGCATGCGCTTGGTCAGCAGCACTTCACGAATCATCGGTGACCAGCCCTGCAGCATCAGGTGGCTGTCCATGGCAAACGGACCGATACCACCTTCACGATGACAGGACGCGCATTGCTCAACAATAATCGGCGCCACTTCAGTGCCGTAGTCAGGAACGTCGGCAAGGTTCTGCTCGCTGGCTGGATAGCTTAGTTCACAGCCGCTTGCCTGGCGCACCAGGGTTTGTTCAGCACCACCATTCAATTCGGCGTTAAGCACCTCCGCTGTGGCGTCGCTCAGCGGACCGCGGTAAAGCACATTCAGGCGTTGGGGATCCAGAACAATCACTTCCCCGGCAGTGCTGAACTGCAACGTTTCCGACACCAGTTGACCATCATCCACCAACAGCGGGAGTTCGGTACCAGTTGCCGCGCGGGCCGCACGAATAACGTTAATATCAGATTCGGTGCCGGATTCAATCAAAGCGAAAGCAACGCCTCGCTCGCTCCACTGAGCCGCGATTTCCTGAAAACTCGCCACGGCATCTGCCTGGGACTGGCAACTGGCATCAAAGGCCATCAGCACCATGGCTTCCTGGTGCCGGTAACGGCTCAATTGGTGGAATTCACCCTCGGTATCGAGCAGGGCAAAATCGCCGGCTCGCTCGGGCATGGCCTGGGTCAGGCCACTGGCCAGCATCAGTGCCGTTCCGGCGGCTAATAAATGGTGTCGCATGGTGGCAACTCCCGCATTTGACTTGATAAACAACAATTCCGGGATTCTATCGCAACCGGGGAGCCCGGGCATCACAAAGTTACGTCAAGTAACGCTCGCCAGCGGCATCAGGGGGTCGACTGGCGATGATACGAGAAATAGCCAATGAACATTTCATCCCAGCTCTGGGCACCGCCGCGCACTTCCGCACCGGGGTCAGGATTACCCAGATTGTACTGCGAATTGTCAAAGGCACCTTCGATGATCACCCGCGATCCAGCCGGTAGTGGCAGTGGTTTGCTCAAGCGGTAGGTCGGCTGCCAGGCAAAATTGTAGTTTGGCACATTCAGAATTTGCTCATGGTCACCGTCGGGATACACCACGGAAAAGCGCATGTACTTGCCACGAAAGTGCATATGGGGCCGCAATCCATGCAGCACAATGTCGTCATTGAATACATGGCTGGCACGCATTCTGTGATCACTCACACCAGGCGGGATGTGCAGGGCATCACCCCCGTGACTGAGGGAGTAGGTGGAATAATGGTGCTCTGGTGCCTGTTCCGCGAAGTACAGCCCCAGCAGGGTTTCATCCACCACTTCCTTACCAAAGGTGGTGTAATGAAGGGACATCTGCACCGCAGAACCGGCGGGCACGAATACACCCGTATTGTCCGGATAGGTGGATGACTCATCTTTACCCGGCGCGTAGCCCTCGAGAAACTCTCGATACTCGTCGTTCTCGCCTTCAACTATCTTTTCGTCGTAGTCAGCCGGGACAATAAAACTCAACAAATGGTGCAGAACCCGGCGATCCCCGGGTAAGTGCTGGACCGACTTGACCCAGTGATCCTCGGTAAAAGGCAGATTGATAGTCACGTTTTCGTAATCCAGGACTCCGGTTGCCGGTACCGTAAATGCCGGCACCCGGACAATATAATCCGGCTCACCCAACTCCCAGCGGGAGTGCGGCTTGCTGATCGCCACAAGCGGATCTGTTTCACCACTACCTCGGGGCGCTCCTGCATTAATCCAGTGCACCAGGGTCCGCAATTCTTCTGGATCGATGTAGCGAGCGTTGGCAAAGTGCCTGACGTTGGGATCAACCTGGGCCGGTGGCATGCGCCTGGTTAGCAGCACTTCACGCATCATCGGCGACCAGCCCTGCACCATGGTATGGGAGTCCATGGCGAACGGCGCTATACCGCCATCGACGTGGCAGGTAGCACATTTTTCGGCAATGATTGGTGCCACTTCGGTGCTGTAATCCGGCACCTTTGCCGACTGGCCTTCGCGCGCAGGAAAACTCAGTGCGCAGCCAGCGAAGGATTCACTGATGGACGCGGTTGCGGGTCGGTCGTCAGGCACTACTGTGGGCACCACGATGGTTTCTTTGTTGCCATCCCACTGTCCGGCTACTGCAGCACGCAGGGTGTCCGCCAGGGCGCTACTACCGACCGGTTCTGACTTCTGCTCCTGGCCAGGCCCGGTATGGGTTGCCCTGCTATCAAGCCCACCACGATACATAACGCGCAGTCGCTGTGGTTCTACCACCACGACCTCGCCAGCGCGGCTGAGTCCCAGGTTTTCAGCGATTAACTGGCTATCATCCAGCAGGATCGGCAGCTCCAGGTGATAGGCCGCGTCCATCGTGCGGACCGACTCCAGACTCTCCTGCGGACTGGAAGCTATCGCCACAAACGCCACTCCCTGCCTTTCCCAGGTGGTGCGCAAGAGTTGATATCTGGGCAGATCATCGAGCATCGGCGCGCAGGTAGAGCTGGCGCCAATAAACACTACAGCACGGGCATCACCGTATTGACGCAGTTCGTGGAACCGTCCCTGATGATCCAGAAGCGCGAAATTTTCCACGCGCTCGGCACCCGCCATCAGCGATTGGCAGACAAGCGCAGCCAGAGCAATGGTCAGGAACTTCAATTGAAGTCTGAAAAAGGATGGGTTCACAGTCGGATCGCGCCATGCTCCGCACATTAAAAGATGCGAAATGGTAGCGCATCTGCCGCATCAACCGCATGCAGCAAGCACGTCTCGAGTGTGACAAATTGCAACTGGGTGTCGCCGCGCCCAGCCGAAATATTTATATTTCTCAGTTGCTTAGGGTCTATCTGGCGACCGCTATTGCAGACCTTTAGGTCTAAAAGCTTCCCGGCGCATTAATCGCCCGCGGCTCAGGTTCCCTGCTTTTTCTCAACCAGATCGAAAAAATTAAAGCGCTCGATCAAGGCGAACCGGCGGAATAGCTCATACATTCCCCACATCACTGCGGCGATTACAATTAACATCATCGCCCAGCGCATCAAGCTGGCGAAGAACAGCGCGTCGAATACCGGCATCTGGAACTGGAACTGTGCAAGCTGGCCACCACGTTGGGTCATCCAGTGCCAGGCGCTGTGGGCTATCAGTGCCGACAGCAAAATAGTACCAATTCGCTCCTGGACAACGTATTTGAACAGAAGATTAAGAACCGGAATAACCAGTGCCAGGATCAGTATCTGGCCCAGCTCTACCCCGACATTAAAGGCCAGCAGCGAGGAAAATAAGTGGCCGCCGGCAAACTGCAGCGTCTCGCTGAAAAGAAAGGAAAAGCCAAACCCGTGCACCAGGCCGAACCCGAAGGTCACGACCCAGCGATGCTCAAGCTTCACGCCGATGATGTTCTCGAACGCCATGTAAACAATAGAAAGTGCGATCAGGGTCTCGATCAATGGTGGCCACCACAGCGCACCCGGCGCAATGCCAAAAGCGGAGGCAATCAGGGTAATCGAGTGGGCAACGGTGAAGGAGGTAATCACCGGAATCAGGGCGCGGATGCTGCGCAGCGGAATCACCAGGCAGAACAGGAACAACAGGTGATCGATGCCGGCCAGAATATGATCAAAGCCCATGGACACGAAACGCAAGGCCGCCTGGTGCCAGCGGGGATCGAGTTCCACCAGCCCGGGATTGCCAGCCAGGTTGAACACCCGTTCGGCGCCGCCGGGGGGCAGGAAGCGCACCACGGTTGTAGTCTGGTCCGACAGGGTGCCCAGTTCCGGCTCAATGGCGAACTGCGAATCCTCGGATGCAATCGGGTAAGTCACCAGGACATCCAGCACGCCCTGGCGCCAGAACAGATCTACGCTGTCGTCCAATGGCTCGCTGTTAATATTTTCCAGCGCCGACTCGTAAGCCGTGAACGAGCGATTCGAGGGTAGCGATACCCGGGTCGCCTGTAATTCTTTCTCAGTCAGTTCTTCGCCATCCTCATAGAAGCGGATGGATTCGGTGATGTAAACCCGGGCGGCATCCTGCAGCGCGGAGTCGGCCTCGGAGATCTGCAGATAGCCTGGTCCACGCAGGGGAAAGGCGATCTCGCCGAAGGCTTCCATGGGCACCCGCAGCAGGGCGGTAAGCTGGTTACCCTCGGGTTTAACGAAGGCATGCACAGTGACACGCACCGGAATGTCATGGGCACTGACCGTGGCCGGCAGGCTCAACGCGGCCAGAACGACAAAAAGCAGCGCGGCGAGCGCGCATCGGGGACGTAAAAATGGGGCAGCAAAAAACGTAAAATACTCAGGTTTCATTCTATTTTTTCTTGTGAAATCAGACCGCTAGGGACAATACAGGGAAGTGCGGAGAGGGTCCAGCAACAGCCGGGCGGGGGCTGTTACAAATTGATACAAGTGCTCTCCGTAAAACTTTCGCTGTGAGTATACTGTCTGGGGATAAGACAGTATACTCGTCCACTGCTCTGGGACTTGTCATGCCCCGCCGAGGGCAATTAGAGGAGAATAACAATGACAAAGATGAAGCTACTGATCGGGTCTGCCCTGGTCGTCGCACTGGTCGCGCTTGGCGTCGGTCAGTCGAAACTGCAACAGCCTAGCGTTGCCGCAAGCAACGATGTAATGGCCCCCCATTTCCTGGTTGATCCACTGTGGCCCAAACCGCTGCCCAATCACTGGGTTCAGGGCAACACTATTGGTGTTGACGTGGATGACCGTGACCATATCTTTATTGTGCACCGCAATACTGAATCGCAGTTCATGCGCATTCAGGAAATCGGCCTGTACTCCGGTGTCGCCGAGTGCTGCACCCCGGCACCGCCAATTATCGAGTTTGACCAGGAAGGAAACCTGATCAACGCCTGGGGCGGTCCGGTAGAAGGCGCACCCTACGTGTGGCCAGAATCCAACCACGGTATTGAAGTTGCCCCCAACGGCGATGTCTGGATCGGCGGTAACGGTGGTCCTGACTCCCACGTGCTGGTCTTTTCCCGTGATGGCG
This sequence comes from uncultured Pseudohongiella sp., assembly GCA_965212375.1. Lineage (GTDB taxonomy): Bacteria > Pseudomonadota > Gammaproteobacteria > Pseudomonadales > Pseudohongiellaceae > UBA9145. The sequence goes on from OZ243108.1 coordinate 2,755,794, forward strand.
AATACATTCGCACTATCGGTATGCCGGGCATGGACGTGGACAGCAACAGCACTACGCACTTTGGCCGAGTTGCCGAGATTGCCATTGATGAAAGCCGCAACGAGGCCTACTTCGCTGACGGCTATTCCCACAAGCGGGTCGCAGTCGTTGACGTCGCCACCGGCGCTTTCAAGCGCTACTGGGGCGCCTACGGTAACACCACCGTTGATGATGATGCCGACGTAACCTACACCCCCGGTGAGCCAGGTCCGTCAGAGTTCCGTGGTCCGGTACACTGCGCCGAGCCTTCCAACGACGGTCTGGTGTACGTGTGTGACCGTGGCGCTGACCGTGTCCAGGTGTTCCGTCCCGACGGCACATTTGTGCGCGAAGTTATCTACAACCCGGCCACACTGGCTCAGGGTTCTACCTGGGACATCGCGTTCTCACCCGATGAAGATCAGGAGTTCATCTACCTGGCTGACGGTCAGAACTTCAAGATCTCCATCATTGATCGCGAGTCCATGGAAGTGCTTTACACCTTCGGTGACGGTGGTCGTCAGCCGGGTCTGTTCTTTGCGCCCCACAGCATCGCAACCGACTCTGATGGCAACATCTACACAACCGAGACCTATGAAGGCAAGCGCGTTCAGAAGTTCCTCTACCAGGGCATGCGTCCGGTCACCGTCCGTGATCGTGCACCGACCTGGCCTGCCGACGAGCTGTAGCTCCCGGCACGAGCCCAGAGCAAGTCAGTACAACGCTCAGCTCTGGCTGAAACAAAAAAGGCCGCTTCTCGTGAAGCGGCCTTTTTTTTGGTTCATGTCCAGGACCTCAGGTGAAGGCAGGCAATGGTCGTGACGATGCCGGCGCTGGCCGTCTTTTTCGCAGTCGTTCAGCCAGCTTTCATGAACTTGAACCTAGTCTGTAGGTCCATTATGCTCCGGGACCGCTGTATGCGGCCGGATCAATCACTTACGACTGACAACTACAACACCGACAAAGGAAGATGCCCATAATGAAGTATCGCGTCGACTCCCCGAATTCAACCACGCTGGTTTCCGCGTTTCTCACCTCGCTGTTCGTCTCACTGATCTTCCTGGCCCTGCCGCTGCAGGCTCAGGAGAGCATCACTGTTGACTACAGTTACTCCGGCAATGCCAACCTGAGCAGCATCCGGCCGAGCCTGCGCATCGCCGATTTCACCGACAGTCGTGGCGTAGACAATCCCAACCTGGTTGTTGCCAGTGGCCTGGGCAATGCCGAAGGCCTAGCCGCCGAGGCGCCGCTGGCCGGTATCGTGCGCGATGCGTTTGTTCAGGCTTTTACCGCCGGAGGGGTCGACCTGGTAGAGTCTGGCGAAGAGATGATCGTAGCCGGTGAGGTGACGGAATCGCAGGTGCAGGTGGTTGAGCGCGACGGCGTGGAAACCATCCAGCTCACTATTCGCACCAGTATCGAGCTGCAGAGCCGTGGCCGTACCATCTACGACACGAATCTGTATGGACGCGGGAATGCCCCGCTGGATGCGGGCCTGGCAGCCGCTGTACACGCTGCGCTGGACCGGATGGTGCGTGATCTCACCAATGACGACTACTTCATGATCGAACTGATGTAGTCGATGCCGGGTTGCTGACTTTAACTCCCGGCGCAGCCCAGCGCTTCATAAAGCGATCCAGCGGGTTGGTCAGTCAGCCTGGGAAAGAAGCGCAACCCGGTTTCCTGTTGCAGTTGCTCGAGGGTGGTACGACGCTCACAGTGGTGGACTCCCACCGACGTTTGCTGGTCAAAACGAAATGCCGCCACCTGCCCGTCCCGATTGGCTACCAGCTTGAAAAACCCGTCGGGCACCCGGTGCGACGTGCTGATGGGCAGCGTCAGCGCGTCACTCCCCTGGCGATAGATTGGTCCAGTCAGAACATAGACTTCACCCTGGCGATTCACCAGATTACGTACCGCCCAGTCCAGTCCGTACCAGGCGCCCTGACTGAGGCTGTTGGTTCGTGCCACAGCGTTGGACAGGTAGTTCACGTCATTCCAGTAGGGTGTGCCAGCAAAACTCACCAGCGGCACATATTGGGCCCGGACCATGCCCTGCGCTTGTGCACCGGCAAAGTCACTGGCAGTCAGTGTATCCAGCCCATAACCGTCATCCAGGGGCTCGCGAGACAGACTCGATGCAACGCCCACGGTATCGGCCGAGACCCGATAGGCAACCCAGTCTGCTGACTTGTGGTCTGGGTTATAGGAAAGCGTGTAAATCGGCCGGATAAGCAGATGGTTGCTGGCTGATGCACCTTGCGGACACCCCATCAGACAGTGGCTGATGCGATACTCGTTGGCGCTCACTGTCGATGCAGCAAGCCCCACCACCAGAGACAGCAACCCGGCATGGGCCAGCCCGGAAGTAAAAGCCTTGAAATTGGTCAGTGTGTTGCCTGTATTCAGCATGCTATTGCCATCGCCGATTTGGCGCTCCTTGCCACAGGTCAGACGTGCCGGATCCTGGGCCGACCCGCCGCTATCCCGTTACTTTTCCTGAAATCACCAGGGATTCATAGCCAGCCCAGTGGCCAGGCCTGATGCCAGAATTGTTGATTCCGGGCTAATTCCGGGCATTGAGCCAACAGTAAACTCGCCCCTTGTCGTTGTTAACAATTCTGACACTGAAGCGTCTCATCCACCACTATGCCCGCCATTGCGAATAAGCGCCAGATTTGCCCCACCAGCACTGTCGGCCGCCTGACTGGCCGCGCTGGCGGCAATCGCCACTCGAATCCGGATAAAAACCGCGAAACAGCTACCCAGATATTGAAATTCAGGCACTTTTCAATATTCAGGAAGCATATTGACCAGCGAAGTCGTACTGTCGATCACTAGAAATCTACCTGTTTGGACCCCGTGCATTGTGCATTTGTTCAAGACAAGGATATTGTGAGGAGCACCAACATGCTTGCGTTTTCCCGAATTACCAAATTCATTTCACTGACGGCGCTGGCCGCATTGTTCAGCCTCTCGGCATCTGCCGCAGAGCGAGTCAGTGACTTTTCACTGGTTGACGCTGATGGCCGTTTTTTCCAACTGAGCCGCCACGCCCACATGGACGCCGTGGTCCTGCTGTCCTACAACAAGGACAGCCGTGACGCACGTCGCGCCGTGTCTGACCTGGAAGACCTCGCCGAGGACTTCGCCGATCAGCAGGTAGAGTTTTTACTCATTAACTCCACTGACCTGGCTGAAAAAGCGGTCTTGCTGGAAGAAGCCGCTGACCGCGACATCGAATTCCGTATCCTGATGGATGACACCCAACTGGTAAGCCAGGAACTGGGTCTGACCCGCGCCGCCGAGGCCGTGGTCATCAATCCCGAGTCACGGGAAGTGGTGTTCCGCGGCGCCCTCGACAGCCGACAGGCTGAAGGCAGCCGCGGCGAGCGCAATGATGCCGCCTATGTCGCCGACGCGCTGACCGCGATGTTGGCCGGCAATGAAGTGCCCACCAACAGCATCGCCAGCAAGGGTGAGCTGATCGAGTATCCGGCCTTCGACAACATTTCCTATGCGGACGATATTGCACCGATTCTCGAAGAGCGCTGCGTGACTTGCCACACCGAAGGCGGCATTGCCCCCTTCGCCATGAGCAACCACCAGATGGTCCGTGGCTGGTCACCGATGATTCGTGAAACCCTGATCACCAAGCGCATGCCGCCGGGTCAGATCGATCGCGAATACGTGTCTGAGTTCCATGACGTCAATCACATCACTATCGAGGAAACCCAGAAGTTGGTCTCCTGGATCAACAGTGGCTCCAACAAGACTGGTGACGCAGATCCGCTGACCAAAGTGGCAGTCAATCCCCCCAAGTGGTCGGGTGGCGAACCAGACATGGTTATCCAGATTCCGGAACAGCAGATTCCCGCTACCGGCGTTCAGGACTATCGTAACCTGATGATTCCGCTGGAACTCGAAGAGGATATCTGGGTCAAGGCCATCGAGTTTGAAGCTGGCGATCCTACTGTGCTGCACCACATCATCGCCTTTTCCTATGGCCCCAATGGTGTCAATGAGTTTGAAATCCTGAACCAGGGTATCGGCCTGGGTGCCTACGCGCCAGGTAATGAACTCAATCTGTATCCGGAAGGTGCTGGTTATCCATTACAGAAAGGCGGCGGCCTGATGCTGCAAATGCACTACACCACGTCCGGCAAGGAAACCGTGGATGCGTCCGAGATCGGCCTGTATCTGTGGGATGAGAAGCCCGAGAAAGCGATTCTCGGCGGCTCCGCTTCCGATCTGGATATCGACATTGCGCCGTTCTCTCGCGAGGAAATGGTCGCAACTGCGAAATTCCGCAAGGACTCCTACCTGACCATGGTTGGTCCGCACATGCACTATCGTGGCTACGATGCGAACTTCAAGCTGCAATACCCGGATGGCCGGATTGAAGAAGTCCTGAATGTGCCCAACTACCAGTTCAACTGGCAGAAGACTTACGACTTTGTCGAGCCGAAGTTTCTGCCGGCTGGTACGGAAATGATTTTCCGCGCCACATTCGACAACACCGAGATGAATCCATTTAACCCGGATGCATCTCAGACCCTGTCATGGGGGGAACAGACCTGGCAAGAAATGTTCTTCGGTTTCTTCCGCTACGTGGAAGCTGATAACAGCGGAGAATAAACCGCCAGCGTTATGTTCGCAGAGCCCGGCCACACAGGAGTGTGGTCGGGCTTTTTTTTGGTTCTTCGCAGATTTCCGTGAAGAACAATCGGTTTGTGTACCTGGTCACTGTCACTCAGTGACCTCGAGCGCGGCTGCGGGGCGGCAGGGTTGTCGCCAACGGAGTTTGCGAGCATTTCCCAAGGGTTCAGACATGAAACCCTGTTGTTTGGTACACAGTACAACCCTGTGAAGCCCGTGAACCTTGACGCTTGCAGTCAGCAAGGGGCGGCCGGCAGTGAGGGTGTGCCGCTGCAATTAAGGACCTACGCTGAGCGGCGAAAAATGACCGTTTTCCAGGGCATTTTTCACAGTGAAGGGACCCTGGAAGGGCGTGGTCCGCAGCGGCACACCCTCACTGTCGGGCGGACCATTCGGAGCCACTTTTCAATACTCGTTAAGGGGCATGAATTTGTGGGAAAACAGTGGCACCCTCGTAGGACACCCCTCCAGATGGGAAGAACAATTCAGTGGTGGGGTGGGCATAACCCTGTAAATCGCTGACCTCGAGCGCGGCCGATCCCCCGTCATGACAGCCTCCCCGGTTGTTGCTAGACTCGACCGCTTTCCGTCCAATTGAGAATCACTGAGCCCCATGAACAAATTGCTTGTTGCCGCCCTCGCCGGATGGCTGACCTCCGCCGCCGTCGCCGATACCACCCTGGTTACCAACGTCAATGGTTATACTCTGAACGCCCAGCGCCAGCTGCAGCAGTTCACTGCCCTGCAGTTTACCGACGACCACATTGACCGGCTGTTCGCCGCTGATGACCGCTTGCCCGAGTCCGTGGACCAGGTTATTGACGGACAGGGCCGCACCCTGATCCCGGGACTGGTGGATTCCCACGGGCATGTACTGAACTACGGATTAAGCTTGCTGCGCGTTGACCTGACCGGCACCGGCACTGAGCAGGAAGCCGCCCAGCGCGTCGCAGACTTTGCCGCAACCAATCCCGAACTGGAATGGATCCAGGGCCGCGGCTGGAACCAGGTTTTGTGGGACAAAAACAGCTTTCCCGGTGCCGCCAGCCTGGATGCCGTTGTCACCGACCGCCCCGTGTGGCTAAGCCGCGTTGACGGTCACGCCGCCTGGGCCAATAGCGCCGCTATGGAACTGGCGGGTATCACCCGACAAACCGAGGACCCGGACGGCGGACAAATCATCCGCGACGCCGACGGCAATGCCACCGGTGTGTTTGTGGACAACGCCATGGGGCTGGTTCGCCAGCACATTCCCGATCTGACTGCCGAGGAAACCCGCTACGCGTTGACCACCGCGATGGAAGGACTGGCGGGCTATGGCCTGACCAGCGTGCATGATGCCGGGGTTGGTAGCAGCACCATCCAGGCCTACAAGGAACTGGTCAGTGATGGCCCAATGCCAATTCGCGTCAACGTCATGATCGCTGTGCGCGATGAAAACTATGAACTGCTGCTCTCCCAGGGCCGCTTTGCCAGTCCCGACGACACGCTCAGCATTAATAGCGTCAAGATTGTGGCGGATGGCGCCCTGGGCAGCCGCGGCGCAGCGCTGATTGACGACTACTCAGACATGCCGGGTCATCGCGGTTTGTTGCTGCTGGATCCCGAGCGCCTGGAATATTTCATGCGCCGGGCCATGAACGCCGGATTCCAGGTCAATACTCACGCTATTGGCGACAATGCCAATATGATCGTGCTGGATAACTACCAGCAGCTGATTGAGGAAAGCGGGTCACGCGATCTGCGCCATCGTGTCGAGCATGCCCAGGTACTGCGCTACGAGGATATCCTGCGCTTTGCGGAGTTGGGTGTGATCCCGGCAATGCAGGCCACTCACGCCACCAGCGACAAGAACATGGCCCAGGATCGTCTCGGCGAAGTCCGTATCCAGGGCGCCTACGCCTGGCGTAAACTGCTGGACGCCGGTGCTATTATTGCCAACGGCTCCGATTTCCCGGTGGAATCGCCCAATCCTTTTTTTGGCCTGCATGCGGCCATCACCCGCCAGGATCAGAACAATGAACCGCCCGGCGGCTGGTTTCCGGAGGAAAGCATGACCCGGGAAGAAGCATTCGCCAGCTTCACCATTGACGCCGCTTACGCTGGCCACCAGGAATCTATCATTGGCAGCCTTGAGCCCGGCAAGAAAGCAGACTTTATTCTGATCGACCGGGACCTGTTTGCAGTTCCGGCAAGTGAGATCTGGCAAACCGAAGTGCTGCAGACCTGGGTTAACGGCCGCCGGATTCATCCCTAGCTATCCGTTTACAGAACGAGACACATGCCTGACAGTCCAGCTGTTTAACAAAAGGTAAAGATAATGACAGAGTTCCTGAAACTACCCATGGCCCTGCTGGCGCTGCTTGCAGCCCTGACAGGGTGCAATCCGAGTGAAAAGCAGACTGCCGCGCCTGCTACCAGTGACGTAGCAGAAGTTCCGGCCGTTGCCATGGTGGACTCTGAAGAGCTGGCGCGCTGGGAAGAAACCGCGTCACGAGTCACCATTCAACGTGATCGCTGGGGAATACCCCATATCAACGGTGAAACTGATGCCGACACTGTCTTCGGCACGGTTTACGCCCAGGCTGAAGACGACTTCTATCGGCTGGAAACCAACTATATCAATGCCATGGGTCGCCTCGCCGAGGCCGAAGGTGAGCAGGAGCTGTTTCGCGACCTGCGCATGAAGCTGTTTATTGAGCCCACCGACATACAGGCACAATATGAAGCAAGCCCGCCCTGGCTGCAGGAACTTATGGTGGCCTTCGCCGACGGACTTAATTATTTCCTGCACACTCATCCAGAAATCGAGCCGCGCGTAATTGATCGCTTCGAGCCCTGGATGGCCCTGACGTTCACCGAAGGCAGTATTGGCGGGGACATCGAACGAGTCAATCTGCAGGAACTGCAGGCGTTCTATGATGAGCGCAATATGATTGCCCAGGCCGAGGCAATCGCAGACGGTGAACCTCGCGGTTCCAATGGTTTTGCAATCGCCCCGCAGAACAGTGCCACCGGCAATGCCCTGCTGCTGATCAATCCACACACCTCGTTTTTCTTCCGCTCCGAACTGCACATGATCAGCGAAGAAGGGCTGAACGCCTACGGCGCGGTGACCTGGGGGCAGTTCTTCGTGTACCAGGGATTCAATGAAAATACCGGCTGGATGCATACCTCATCCCGGGCCGATGCCATTGATGAATACCTGCTCGATGTCACCCGCCGTGAAGACGGTTACTACTATCGCTACGGCGAAGGTGAGCGGCGCCTGCAGGAACGCCTGATCACCCTGCCCTACCGCGACGGCGAGGTCATGCGCACGCGGGAAATCACCGCTTTTTTTAGCCATCACGGCCCGGTTATCCGGGAACAGGACGGGCAATGGGTGGCCATCAAACTGATGCAGGAGCCGATCCGCGCCCTGACCCAGTCCTATACGCGAACCAAGGCGAATAACTATGCCGAGTTTAACGCGAGCATGGAGTTATTGACCAACTCATCCAATAATACGGTCTACGCCGACAGCGACGGCAACATCGCTTATTACCACGGCAATTTTATCCCGGTCCGGGATCCAGGTTTTGACTGGAATTCTCCATTGGACGGTGGCAATCCGGCAACTGAGTGGCAGGGGCTGCATCCGGTAGATGAAATTATTACCTTGTTCAACCCGGCGACCGGCTGGATCCAGAACACCAACAACACCCCCTTCAACGCCGCTGGCGACGCCAGCCCGCGGCCGGAAGACTACCCTGCTTATATGGCCAACAATCCAGAGTCCTTCCGCGGCGTGCACGCAGTGCAGGTTCTGCAGGGAGTCGACGATTTCACAGTTGAGTCCCTGCTTGATGCTGCCTACGACCCCACATTAACCGCCTTCGAAGTGTTGATCCCGCGCCTGGAATTACTGACCGCCGTGCCGACACGACCGGATTCGCCAATGACCATTTCCTCACAGGCACTGGAATATATCGATTTATTGCGCGAGTGGGACTACCAGTATTCGCTGGAATCTACGGAGACTTCGCTGGCGGTATTCTGGGCGCAGAACCTGCTGGAAGCCGTGCGCGCGGACGCAGCTGCCCAGGGCATTAATGTTTACGACTACATGGTTAACAATGCTACAGACAGACAAGTTCTGAATGCCTTGCGCAGCGCAGCGGAAACGCTGGAAAACGATTTCGGGGACTGGCAAGTCCCCTGGGGTGAAATCAATCGCTACCAGCGCCTCACCGGCGATCTGGTGCAGGATTTTGATGATGATGCACCCAGTATCCCGGTACCCTTTGCTTCCGGACGCTGGGGGTCACTGGCGTCATTCGGTGCGCGCACTTACCCCGGTACACGGCGTATGTACGGTACCAGCGGCAACAGTTTTGTGGCTGCCGTGGAGTTTGGTGAACGAGTTCGAGCCCGCGCCATCACCGTGGGAGGCCTGAGCAATGATCCGGACTCACCGCATTTCGACGATCAGGCGCAAATGTATGCCGAGGGCGAATTTCGCGATGTCCTGTTTTATCCGGAGGATATCACCGCCAATCTGGAGCGAGAGTACCAGCCGGGGCAATAAGCCGGCTGGCAGCAGATCTGCAGCAGCGGTTCAATAACCGACCGCGGCACCGTCGCCACGACGGGAATCAGAACCGCCCAGAAACAAGCCGTTGTCCCGGTCATGGTAGACACCCATGGCCGCGCCCTGCGAGCCACGCATCCGCATCTCGTGACCCTTTTCCTGATACAGGCGAATGGTGTCCGGCGAAAACCCCCAGGCTTCGAAGCTGGTAACGTCCGGCAGCCACTGATGGTGAATACGCGGCGCTTCAATCGCCTGGGCGATAGTGAAGTCGTGGTCAATGACATTCAGGATGGCCTGCAGCGTAGTGTTGATGATAGTGCGACCACCCGGGCTGCCAATGGCAAACAGCGGTTGCCCATTACGAGCGACAATAGTTGGCGTCATGCTGGACAGCGGCCGTTTTTCCGGCTCGACCAGATTGGGTTCGGTACCAATGGTGCCGCGCCGATTAGTTAGACCTGGCACGGCATTGAAGTCTCCCAGCTCGTTATTAAGCAGATAACCCCCGCCCTCGACGACTATCGCCGAGCCATAGCCATACTCCAGTGTGTAGGTCACGCTGACCATATTGCCCTGGCTATCCACTACTGAAAAATGCGTGGTTTCTTCGCTTTCATAGACCTGGGCGAAATTGTTCTCGTCGCTCACCGACTTCTGATCCATGTCGATGCTGGCCCGCAGCTGCGCCGCGTAGTCTTTGCTGGTCAGTCGATCCAGCGGCATCCCCTCGTTAAAATCCGGGTCCCCCAGGTATTCGGCGCGATTGGCATAGCCGCGGCGCATGGCTTCGGTCAAGACGTGCAGGTAGTCAGCGGAATTATGGCCCATCGCGGCAAGATCAAAACCTTCCAGGATGTTCAGCATTTGCACCAGAGTAACGCCGCCAGAACTCGGCGGCGGCATGCTGATAATCTCGTGACCTCTGTATGTACCGCGAATCGGTTCTCGCTCCACGGCCTCGTAGCGCGCCAGGTCTTCCTCGGTGATGATGCCGCCCATGTCCTGTAAAAAACTGGCCAATCGCCGGGCATTCTCACCGCGATAAAAACCATCGTGGCCCTGGTTCTGAATCAATTCGAGAGTATGGGCGAGATCCGGTTGGTACCAGGTCTCCCCCAGGCCATAGGATGACCCATCCGCTTTGAAAAACTTATCCATGGTAGAGGGATACTGACTGAAGCGTGGCCGGCTGCGGTCAAATCCGGACTGCAGGGAATAGGTGATGGGAATCCCGTCGCGGGCCAGCGCTACTGCCGGGGCCACCAGGTCTTCCCAGGGCAGTGAGCCGAGTTCCTGGTGAGCCTTCCACATGCCAGCCACAGTACCGGGCACGCCGACTGCCAGCGGTCCGGCATGGTTTGAGTTGTTTTCCACCTGACCATCCAGTCCGAGGTACATGCGTTCGGTTGCCGCAAGCGCCGCTTTTTCACGAAAGTCGAAGGTGGTCGCGTGGCCGTCTTCACCGTGATACACCATAAAACCGCCACCACCGATGTTACCGGCGCTCGGCCAGGTCACCGCCAGCGCAAAAGCGGTTGCGATGGCAGCATCCACGGCATTGCCACCCTGTTTCAGGGCTTCCACGCCAACCTCGGACGCCAGACGGGAGGCGCTGCTCACCATGCCGTTTTCAGCACGGACAGGTGTACGCCCGCCCTGGGCAAAAGAATTGCTGATCAGCAGCAAGCTGATCAGGCCAACAACGAGAGTACGCAACAGTGGCTGATTCATGGTGTGATTCGTTTTCCTTAAAGACTTTATTGGATTTCTTTGATCTCAGCCCGGGTAACGGCAGTATCAGACTGCAGGGCATTCTGGGCAGTATTATTCACCTGCAAAGCAGCGCCATCGACGAGTAGCCAGCGAGCCGTCGCTTGACCGTCCGGCGCCGGTCCATGCTAACAATCAGATAACACTACACCCGACAATAGTAGTGGAGGCAGGACTGCTTACGCAAATCGGGACGGCACGTCTGATCAGGCTGCAGCTGCGCACGAGCGTGAGCTACTGTAAAAACCCGCAGGTAAATGCTAACTTTTAGAAAAACTCATATTCAGCGGGCACGTCATATTGCTCCGCGCATTGTTGTTCCGCAATTCGCAGCGACCGAAGTGCCCGTATCACACAGGTCCAGCGCTATGAACCCCACTGCAGTACTGCGATTTTTCTTCCCACTGGTCTTGGCTGCAGTAATCGCCGCCTGCGGCGATACCGAGACAACAACACCGGCACCGGCCGAGACGCCCGCTGCGCCACCACCGGCACCGACCGAACTCAGTGAAGCCGAATTGATTGAACAGGCCCGCGCGATTCACAACCGGGTCATCACCCTCGATACACATGCCGACATCAATACCGACAATTTCACTGTCGAACAAAATTATAGCGACAATCTCGACACTCAGGTGACGCTGCCCAAGATGCGCGACGGCGGTCTCGATGCGGCCTGGTTTGTGGTCTATACCAGCCAGGGGGATCTCAACGAACAGGGTTATATCGAAGCCTACGCCAATGCCATCGACAAATTCGAGGCCATTCATCGTCTCACCGAACAACTGGCACCGGAACAGATCGAACTGGCCTACACCTCTGACGATGTGCGTCGCATCGCCGGTGAAAACAAACTGGTAGCGATGATCGGTATCGAAAACGCCTACCCCATCGGCGAGGATCTGGCCCGCATTGAGGAATTCCATGATCGCGGTGGTCGCTACATGTCCCTGGCCCATAATTGTCACAATCAGCTATCGGATTCCCACACTGGCGAAGACACAGGTGACTTCCTGCACGGCGGGCTAAGCGAGATGGGCAGGGAAGCGATCGCAGAGATGAATCGCCTGGGTATCATGATTGATATCTCTCACCCTTCACGAGACGCAATCCACGAAATGTTAGACCTGACCCAGGCTCCGGTCATTGCATCACATTCATCGGCTCGCGCACTCACTAACCACACGCGTAATCTGGACGATGAGACACTGCTGCGGGTACGGGATAATGGCGGCGTGGTTCAGGCAGTTGCCTTCCACACCTACATCGACGAGGAACGCCGGGTATTCATTGCCGAGGCCCAGGCAAACCTGCGCGAGATCATCGCCGAGGAGTTAGGTTACGAATTGTTGGAACCAGACCAGGTTGCAGCACTTGGCCCTGATGCGCTGGCGGAATACGAAGCACAGATGCAGGAGATCAATTCCCAGCTATTTCCACGTATGGCGGCGGAAGTTAACGACAATGCACCGGTTGCAACGGTGGCAGATTTTGTCGACCACATCGATTACATGGTGGAACTGATCGGCCTCGAGCATGTGGGCATCAGCTCGGATTTCGATGGCGGCGGCGGCATCGAAGGCTGGCGTGATGCTTCCGAGACTTTTAACGTCACCCTGGAACTGGTGCGGCGCGGCTATACCGAAGAAGAGATTTCAGCCTTGTGGAGCGGCAATTTGCTACGGGTTCTGGATGAGGTCCAGGCCGTCGCCGCGGGCAATTAGCCAGCCTCCGAAGCCCACCGGAGTAGCATAGCGCAAAACTCCCACAGTATCTGTGGTATCACGGCTTTTTTAGGAGATTCTTGACCCGATCTCTACGTATTTGTTGACTGATTCGCATAAATCCCCTAGAAAAACAGGTCGTGTGTGAGGTTCATCACATTATTCACCGTTTCAGCCTATATGGTGTAGTGCTCATACCAGGAGTTTTCCTACGTACCTGGGACTGGACTGCAGGATCAGGATAAAACCAAGAACATTCGCAGGTGATATGGCCAAGCCAGCTCGCTGCCGGAAGCACGAGTAACGTCACCTTGGGGGCAGGACATGCAGATCGGCACACAACAATGGGCCCGGCGCAAGGCGCGACCGGCAGCTCCGCCGTTAGCTCGATTCCTGGTATGGCTGTGCGCCATCAGCCTCACGCTCAACCCTGCCTATCTCGCCGCACAAAATGCTCAGGACGACGCCTCTGAAGCGGGCCGGGTAATCATGGTTCGTGGCCAGGTGGCTGCCACCGACGCCAATGGGCAAACTCGTCCCCTGGGCCGCCGCGACGCAATCTACGTGGGCGATACCATTTTCACCGACCTCGATTCCCGCGCCCAGTTTCGCATGGTGGACGGCGCCCAGGTGGCGCTGCAGGCAGAAACCGAATTCGCCATCGTGGCCTACGATTACGATCAATCCCCGGCAACCGACAATGCCACTCTCGACCTTATTCAGGGCGGCTTCCGTACTATCACCGGCAATATTTCCCGCGACAATCGCGAGGCCTACCAGTCCAGTGTCGGCAACTTTGCCACTATCGGAATTCGCGGCACCGACTACGAAGTCGTAATGACCCCCGCCGGCGAGGTGCTCACCGGTGTCTACGACGGCGGTATCACCGTCACCAACAACGGCGGCAGTCTGGACCTCGGTGTCGGCGCCGACTTTGACTTCGCCCGCGTCCCCGATGCAAGCACCCCACCCCAGGGCATGCTCCTGCAACCCTCAGGTCTGGGTGATACTGATACGGTCATACTCACGGAGCCGGAGTCAGACGAAAGTCAGGATAACGACGAGGCAACAGACGAGACCGATAACGACGGAGATGACGGCGGGGATACCGATGCTGGTGGCAATGCCGCCAACGGTGGAAATGATAATACTGGCAGCACCGTTGCGGCTGCCGATGGCGGAAACGACGACGCAAATGATGCGCCAGGGGTCGCTGGCGTCGACAACACCATTGCCAATACGGTAGCTGACAACAATGCCACGCAGGCGCAGAATCAACAGGCGGTCAATAACGCAAACTTGCAGCTGGATCAGCCCTCTGGAGAAGAAATCGCTGCCGCCCGGGTAGAAATCAGCCGGCCGGTATTCCTGCAGAACAATGGCAACGATGATTCATCCTCTGAAAACACGGAGGCCAACAGCATTGACCCCAGAATTAATCCCACCGAAAGCGCACTGACAGCAGACGCCTTCACCTCCAGTCAGCCTCCGCGCAACGACAACACACCGCCTGAGAACCCCGCAAACGAAAACTCGGACCCCGAGCCAGAACCTGAGCCCGATACCGAGCCTCAACCAGATCCGGAACCTGAACCCGAGCCCGAGCCCGAGCCCCAACCAGAACCTGAGCCTGAGCCTGAGCCTGAGCCTGAACCTGAGCCTGAGCCTGACAACAGCGACTCCGATACTGAAGGACCCGGAGACGTGAACGGGGATACTGAGAACCCTGGCAACAGCAATGGCAACGGTCCCGGCAACAATAGTGCTGGCGGCAACCCGCCACCAAACAGCAATGCCGGTGGCAATGGTAATGGGCCAGGCAATAACAGCGCCGGCGGCAATCCACCCGAAAACAGCAATGCCGGGGGCAACAACGGTAACGGTAACTCCAATAACAATGCCGGTGGCAACTCCGACAACAACGGCAACGGCAATACCAATAACAATGCCGGTGGCAACTCCGACAACAACGGCAACGGCAATACCAACAGCAATGCCGGTGGCAACTCCGACAACAACGGCAACGGCAATGCCAACAACAATGCCGGTGGCAACTCCGACAATAGCGGCAACGGTAATGCCAACAACAATACCGGCGGCAACTCCGACAACAGCGGCAACGGCAATGCCAATGCCAATAGCAATGCCGGTGGCAATAGCAATGCCGGTGGCAATGGCAATGGCAATGGCAATGGCAATGGCAATGGCAATGGCAATGGCAATGGCAATGGCAATGGCAATGGCAATGGCAGACTAAGCCGACCTGAAACCAGCCTGAGTAAACACAGTATCGACTGGGGCAAGTGGGACGCACCCGTTACGGCCAATTGGGTGATTGTTCAGGAGAGCAGCGAAGGGCTGGTGCGGCTTGAGGCCGGCGATTACTTCGCCGAATTTTCCCCAGCCAACCTTGCCAACCTGAGTGGCTCCCATCACTACCGCACTGGCATCGCTTCGACCTTTATCGGCTCCGGCAGCAATGGCGCGATCACCGATCTCGCTGCCGCGATGACAGTAGACTTTGATACTGGCGCCATCAGCGCTGGCGAACTGAATGTTCAGGTTGCCGAACAACGCTGGTCGGTCAGCTTTGACGGCCTGATTAGCAATGGCCTGGTTGACCTGTCTGCGCAGGCCGGCAGCCTGTTCGATGCCAGTGGCCAGATCAGCAACCAGATTGATGTCGAACTTGGTGGCGCCTTTACCGGCGGGCAGGCCGATGCATTTATCGGCGGATTCGATATGGTGGATAAGATAAACGCCATAAACGAAGTCAATGGCTTGTTCACCATAGAGCGCTAACGCGGCACCGACTGGACCCGGCTCTCCTTCTGAACAAGACTCACTGCTCGTTTCTGTGGGGCCTGCCTGTTATTCTCGTGCTTTGCACCAGAACCGCTGTTGCAGCTTATTAATCCTACCCCTGTTGAGGAACCACTGTGGCTAAACAGGACCATCCCTTCCTGCCGTTATCCTTTGAGCGTTTATCAGAATCCAGGATGCAGGAGCGGGCACGAGAATTCCGTGAGCAGATCAGTACGCGGCGTACGGTTCGCGATTTTTCACCCGAGCCCGTTCCCGCAGCGGTTATCGAAGACTGCCTGATTACCGCCGGTAGCGCACCCAGTGGCGCCAATCGCCAGCCCTGGCACTTTGCCGTGGTCACCAGTGGCGATATCAAACGCAAGATCCGCGAGGAAGCCGAAGCAGAGGAACGGGAGTTCTACCAGCACCGTGCCCCCGATGACTGGCTTGCGGCCCTGGCACCGCTAGGCACCGATGCCGACAAGCCGTTTCTGGAAACAGCGCCCTGCCTGATCGTGGTGTTTGCGGAAAAATTCAGCCGTAACGCATCCGGCGAGAAACAAAAGAATTACTATGTGACCGAATCGGCCAGCATTGCCACCGGCTTCCTGATCGCAGCGCTGCATAACGCAGGCCTTGCCACCCTCACCCACACCCCCAGCCCGATGAAATTCCTCAACCAGATTCTTGGCCGTCCGGAAACCGAGAAACCGCTTATGGTGCTGGTAACCGGCTATCCCGACAGTAAGGCAAAGGTGCCAGCTATCACACGCAAAACCCTGGACGCGATTGCCAGTTTCCACTGAAGCAGACACTAATGGCAGACAACAAAAAAGCCCGCCGGTTGCTCGGCGGGCTTTTCCTGTCTCGGTGTGTGACTTACCGGCTCAAATCATTGTCGAGCCTGATCAGTCACAGACGCCTCAGTCACGGTCACGCACGTCGATGTTCTGACCGGGATTGCCAATCGGCGTACCGGGTCGACGGTATTCTCCGTACAGGTATTCCTCGGCGAACTCTGCACACTTGAACTCCAGCAGTTGCATGTCCTCGCGCACATGACGATAGAGCGGGAAACTGATGGTCCAGGGGCGGGTATAGGTATTCGGGTCGGTAATGGTCGCCGTGTAATCAATGTGATTGGCGCTGCGCGGTGTCCAGCGCTCTTCTACAACCATTTCCCAGCTATGGTGATTACCGGAGCGGTCAAACCAGGTATCCGGCATCTGCCCGGTAACGCGGACCACCAGGGTATCGCCTTCCCAGTGGGCGTTGGAATGGCCCATCCACGCATCCACCTGGGAAACAACTTCCGGCTGGTCCACGTAGAGAATGCGATTGGATTCCGCGAATTCATAGGCGATCAGAATCACATCGGTAGACTGCACGATCTGTAATGGAAAAGGCATGTAATTGGCGCGCGGCACACCGGGCATGTAGCACTTGGCCAGCGGATCCAGGTCGATGGCATCCGCACGGTTGGCATCGCGAGTACGCAGCGCATCTTCGGTATAGGGAATGCGACCGCCTTCCACGATGCCAAGAGTCGCGGGGAAGGCCGATATGGCTCCCATGACACCTGGGTTCGGTCCGTAGCGTGCTGCGCTGGGCTCGATGTTGTAATGGGCCTTGGTCATCGCCTGCCAAATTCCGCTCAGATCGGGCTTGCCGTCCGGAGTGCGCGGAAATTCGTCAAGCTGGGCGCTGGCCCCAATGCTGATGAGGGCGCCAAGCGCCGCCATGCAAATGACTGATACTGCTTTAGGTACTGAATATTTCATACTAACCCTTTTTTGTAATGCGTCAGCAGTCGAATTACTGACTGTTCTCATCAGCCTGACGTTCTTCAACGCGGGCCCCCCTTAGAATATTCACCATGCCGTAATTTCCCTCGTGGCAGGCATATTCGTAAATCTGACCCGCCACCTTGGTCATTGGCACGATGGCGGTAATCCGGTCGGTATAAGTGGCCGGATCTTCGATGGTGAATTCGTAGTTGACGGTGTCGTAGGCGGTGCGCGAAAAGCGCTCGGTAAGCACCATGTCATGGTTCGCACCGCGACTGGCGAATGTCTGGCGCATACCGTTGAAATTTGTTGTCTCCACTACCAGTGTGTCGCCGTCCCAGTAGCCGCGGGAATCGCCGGACCACAAACGGATATCATCATCCAGGGGTGGCTTGTCTACCAAAGGTACAATCCGCGCATCGTGAATCATTTCGGTGATAATCACGGCGGTGTCGCGGCTCTGAATGATTTGCATGTTGTTGTTGTACAGACTTGGCGTAAACGGCGGGCCCGAGTTGAACCCGACGATGCAGCGCTCTGACAGCCCCCGGTCTTCCGGGCCGGTTTTGCTGATACCGCCGACCACATAACGGACCGGACGCTCACCGGGTATATCCGGCCCCAGTCCGCCGCGCTGGAACGGCGCGCCTTCCACGGCCGGCGGTAGGCGCCCGTCCTCCGGATAGACGATATGCGAGGTGCGTACCGTATCGCCAATGCCGGCGCTCTCTACCCAGAAATCGTTGTAGCCGCCCGGATTATCAGACACCGGCGGTGCGTCAGGATCGACTACCCGCTGTGCGGCAGCCGCTTCGGCCGCGGCCCGGGCTCGCTCCTGGCGGGCGATTGCCGCCGCCACTTGCTCGGCCGTAAGAAACTGCTGAGTACCATAGCGCTCGGGGCGCTGCATGGGTGTGTTGGAGCTAAAATTCCAGACGCCCTGCAGATCCGGCTGTCCCCACTGGGTGCGCGGCACCTCGTAATCGTTGCTCGCCTGGGCGTATACAGAGCCCGCTGAAATGCCGAGCAGGGAAACCAGTAAGGTTGCTATTGTTTTCATGGTATGGCTTCTGACGTTAACCGAAAGAAGCGCTAAGGTAGAGCCTTGAGGCCCAATAATCAATAGAATTGCGGCCACTGGAGCGGGCCTGAAGGACCAGCCTGTGATGCACTGTTTCAGTCTTGCGCATCGCTATCGGGGTTGGCCGCGCGGGTATACCGGGTCAGCAGGCTGGAGGTATCCCAGCGCCCGCCACCCATGGTCTGAACCTCGGCGTAAAAGCTGTCCACCATCTCGGCCAGGGGCAAGTCGGCACCATTGCGCTGCGCTTCTTGCAGGGCGATGCCCAGGTCCTTGCGCATCCAGTCCACGGCAAAGCCAAAATCATATTTGTCCTGCAGCATGGTCTGGTAACGATTTTCCATTTGCCAGGAGCCCGCTGCACCCTTGGCGATGGTTTCCACCAGCGCCTCGCAATCCAGCCCGGCGCGCATGGCGAAATTCAGTCCCTCTGCCAATCCTTCGACAATACCGGCAATACAGATCTGGTTGACCATCTTGGCCAGTTGCCCATTGCCAGCCGGGCCCAACAGGCGATGGTATCGGGAATAACAATCCAGCACCGGCCGGATCCGCTCATAATGCGACTCATCGCCGCCCACCATCACGGTCAGCGCGCCGTTCTCAGCCCCTGCCTGGCCGCCGGATACCGGCGCATCGAGAAAGCCCTTGCCCTGCTCGGCTGCGGCGGCGCTCAACTCCCGTGCCAGGGCGGCAGATGCGGTAGTGTGGTCCACCAGGATGGTGTTTGCATCCATACCCGCCAACGCACCGTCATCACCGAGAACCACTTCCCGGACATCATCATCGTTGCCCACACACACCAGCACCACGTCACAACCGGCTGCGGCTTGCGCCGGGCTGGTGGCAACTTCTCCCTGGTAGTCGGACTGCCATTGCCGGGCCTTGCTGGTGGTCCGGTTGAACACGGAAACGGGTATCCCCGCTTGCTGTACATGGCCGGCCATGGGATAGCCCATGACTCCCAGACCGATAAAGGCAACACGACTGACACTTGGCATGGCTATAGTTACTCCTTGTTGATCACTTTCCGGCCATGAGACCGATGCTAGTGGTATCCGATACCCGGCGAGCGCACCGAAATAGTGCGCAATTCAGCCTGGCAGCGCCAGCCGCGTGCGACAACACGCCACTGCACCAAACTGAACGGCTTGAAACGAGCGTAATCATGGCAAGTCAGGCTGTGCAAGTACACCCACCAATTCTTGGCACAGCTATTGCAATTTCAACAATAGGTCACGGTCGCGAGACCGTCAGGAACCATCCCCGCATAAAGGCGTGGCCCGGTAATCAGTTGCATCACCCCGCGTGATCTGCGCTGCGAGCCATAGCTAAAACAACAATCCAGGGAATTGAGACATTCGTTGTTTGCTATAGCGAGGCTTTGTGACGCCATGAAAATCTGTACCACCCTGAAAGCTGCCCTGCTCAGCATGATGCTGCCGCTTGGCCTGTATGCCGAAACACCCCTCGATGATTACGCGGCGGCTACCCGCAGCCTCGCGGCCCAGGAGACGGCAATTAGCGCCCTGGCGGAAAAACACGGCCGTTATTCCGAGCAGTTGGTGGAGCCGCTACAGCAGTTGATCCACGGTCAGATGGAGGTCAGCCGCCTGGAAGATGCCGCGGACAACGTTGATTACGCAATCCACATCGTCCGCACCACCCACGGTCTGAATACCCCCCGGCAGTACGACCTGCAGCAGCTGGCCATCGACATCGACCTCTATCGCCAGGATTGGAAGGACGTGAACCAGCGCCTGGATCATTACTCCAATCTGCTGCTCAGCGAGTATCTCGGTCCGGCTGATGACTTCATCATGCGGATGCTGTGGCTCGGCGATGCGCATGTCCGGGGCGCCATCGAAGACGACGCGGAGAAAGAAGCGCAGCACCTGCGCTCGGCGACCTGGTATGCCACCACTGCCGTTAGCCTGGCCAGGAAATACAACCTGACCCATTCAAGACTGTACGCTGACATGCTGTACTCCCTGAGCCAGCGCTACTACCTGGAGGCCCGCGCCATTCTTGACGGCGGCTCCACCAGCTACCGGCTGCGCATGATTCAGCCAGGCATTCATCATGTGCGAGACAAGTTTGTCGCCCTGAACCGCCGCTACCAGCTTGGACTGAACGCCTTACTGGAATTGCGTGACACACTCGCACAGTCGCCCGGTTTCAGCCAGGAAGCAGTGGCCATGGCCGAATTCCATATTGCCGACTGGAAGGCGCTGTTTGATGAAAGTGAGGACCTTGATAGCGACTACGACCAGGCCATAAGCAGCCTGCTCGCCGCTGGCCTGGCCGACGACCAGGTTCAGCGCTTTCTGGCGCAGCCGGTTGTCATTCCCCGGGCAGCCCTGGAAACCCGAATCGACGACATCCTGGAACTTAACCCGCGCCGCATCCGCGATGGCGCACAGGATCGCCTGCTGTCGGGTATGAGTTTGCTTGAACCGTCGCCGCAGTTGGCGGGTTTCGCCCAGGAAGCGCGGCTGGTGAACTGGCGGGGCAGCCTCAACAAGGACTGGGCGGAAATCACCGTCAGCCTGACAGTAAATCCTGGCGACCGGGTCACGGTGCGCAACAGTGCCTTTCGTACTCGCAGCAGGGTCACCCCATCCATGGTCGCACTGCGCAACACGCAAGCCAGCCCGCAGCTAACGAACGAGGCACTGGACCGTATCCAGACCCTGTCATTTCGCCCGGCCTTTGTTGACGGCAAGGCAGTGACCAGCGAAGTGGAACTTGATTACCTGGTACGGGATTCCGAGCAGCGATCCATCACGCCGTTGGTAACTGGCAACTGGGTAGCTAGTTTCCGGGTAAAAGCTCGTGGCGCCAGTCCTGCTGCAGCAGGAGAATGATCTCGGCCATGGACTGGTAGCGATCCTCTGGCTTCTTCGCCAGGCAGCGCAAGGCGATTTCTTCCAGTAGCTGGGGAATCTTCACCTTGTTCAGCCTGGATGGCGGCACCGGCACTTCGTTCTGCACACTGTGGATGATTTCGTGCAGTTTTTCGCCCTGGGCCGGAGTCTCACCACACAGGATCTCATAGAGCACTGCACCAAGACTGAAAATATCAGTCCGGTGATCAATAGTCGGGTCGCGGTCAATCTGCTCCGGCGACATGTAATGTGCCGTACCCTGGGCTTTGCCAGCCTCGGTAATTGAGATGTCGTCGATTTCCAGCGACTTGTCGCTTACCTCATCGGGCGCCGAATCCCCGTCGGGATGCCATACCTTGGCCAGCCCCCAGTCCAGCAGCAGTACCTCGCCATAGGGTCCTGCCAGAATATTTTCCGGCTTGATATCACGGTGAGCGACTCCGTGAGTGTGCGCATATTCCAGTGCAAACCCCACCTGCAGCACCAACTCCATTAGCTGGGTCAGGTCGTAGCGCTCCCGGTAGTCGAGAATTTCACGCAGCGTATAGCCATGCACCAGCTTCATGGTGAAGTAGGGATTGCCGCGACCGTCGCGACTCAACTCGTAGGTGGGCACCGTATTCGGATGCTGCAGCATGGCAGTGACCCGTGCCTCCCTGATCAGGCGTTTCTGCTCAATTTCGTCATCGGCAAACTCCGGCTTCAGGGTCTTGTAGCAAACAAAGCGCGACAGGTGCAGGTCCTTGCAGGACTTGATCAGCGACTTGCCACCCTTGGCAATGGTGCTGAAAAACGCATAGCGGGTGCGCGGATCGATTTTCGCCGGCAATGGCTTGTCGGTTTCCTCGAGAAAGACGGAGCTATAGCTTTTTGGGGGTTCTGGAAAATCGAGCATGATGAAGGCTGGCTGGCTATCCCTGGCGCACTCTTCTGGCGCAAAACATCTGACAAGTAACTCACAATGTTCCGGTTGTGACAACCGTCTCGCCAGTACGGTGCGACTCACGTCAAAGGCGGCATGCACTGCCCCCGGCCAACTGGCATAGGTATAATGCCGGACCGCCAGTTATCGAGTCCAGCCACCATGACCCATTCCTCAAGTCGAACCGAGACGCCGCGTATCGTTGAGACTGAATTTCACGTCCGCTACGCAGAAACCGACGCCATGGGCGTCGTGCATCACGCCACCTACCTGGTTTATTTTGAGGAAGGCCGCAGTCACTACATGCGTGCCATGGACAGTGACTACGCCGAGATTGAAGCTCAGGGATACCAGCTTCCAGTCACCGAAGTCGCAGTACGCTTCGCCGGTAGCCTGTGCTATGGCCAGCGGGTGCGGATTCGCACCTGGATCGAGGAAAATCGCAGTCGCCAGTTAACCTTTGCCTATGAGGTAGTGGATGCCGACTCGCGCGCATCCCTGGTAACCGGCTTCACCCGCCATGTCTGGACGGATCGCAAGGGCCATGTCACCCGTCAACCGGCCGTGTGGCGGGAGAAATTTGCCGAATTTGCCTGATTTTAACCACCGCGAAACTGTGAACTGGTCCCGTCAATGGCATAATTGCCCCCAATTTCTGGGCGGTATGTGGTAAATTTCCCCAATCAAGTCAAGGCATTGGCGAGCAAATGTGGCTACAATTATGAAGTTAGTAACAAGCCCGGTGGAACAGGCTGTCCGCCAGCCTGACTATCCGCCCATAGAGGCCAGAAATTGGCAGTAACTGGAATAGAGTAGTTCTCCATGCAGGAAATGCAGGAACACCTCGACAAGGTGAAAATCGCCACCACCCGCTCCCTGTCCCGCCTGGTGATCAAGGCGCTGGATGATGCGCGCGTGCAAATCGAGGCGCAGGCCATGCGCTATGTGGGCGCCAAGCTACCGCCAATCAACGAGCAGGCACCCGGTATCGCCGAGCGTTTCGGTCAGAATCTGTACAACTATTTCGATGAACTCACCACGCTGGTGGTGAAAGACAGCGAAATCGAGCCCGATAATTATGACAACCTGTCGCTGGTAGACCATGACTACCTGGAAGCGATGATTGCCATGGAAGGCATGGTCAAACAGATGCGCGACAAGGAATTCAAAGGCGCGCGCAGTTTCCAGACCCGTCTGGAAACCATGTTTCCCAATATCAGCATCAACGAAACCAACAATCCCCTGGATCCCGAACAGATCGGCGACTGTTTTAACGAATCCATTCGCCCCCTCGGCCTTAAAGCCCACTACCTGCTCACCATCTATCGGGAATTCAACAAGACCGTCTTTGGCGCCTACGAGAGCATTCTCGATGAAGCCAATACGGTGCTGGCGGAATCTGGCGTGCTGCCCAATCTGGACATCACCGCCGAGGAGCGGGAGCGCCGCAAGCAGCAGCGCGCCAAAGCGCGTGCCCAGTTAGAAGCCGAACTGCAGGCCAAGCAACAGGCCGAAGAGGAGCAACTGGCGGCCCGGTCGCGCAAACCCGCGGCACCGGAACCTGCCCCAACGCCTGCAGAAGACCGGCCAGCCCGGAACAGACCAGCGCCTGCCAACGCTGCTGAAGCCGCACCCGCACATTCGGACATGTTTGCCATGATGCAAACCCTGGTTCAGTCACTGGCCAGCAAACAGGGCGCAGCCCTGCCGGTGGATCAAGGCAGCGCGGACCTGGCGGCCGATCAAGCGGACTTGCGCGCCCAACAACAAAAGCTGATGTCCATGCTTAGCGAAATCCAGGCCAATCTCAACGGCAGCGGCCAGCCGCCCGGCAGCGCCGCAGAAGACACGCCCGTCAGGGTTGGAGAATCCATCAATCAATCGCTGCAGGCACATCAGGCCGACGGCAGCATGGCTGGCATCGATCGTCAGTCTTCCGACGTTATCAACCTGGTAACCATGCTCTACCAGGCGATCTGGAATGACCGCGCCCTGCCGGTAGTGATGAAAGAAATGATTGGCCGTACCCAGATCAGCATGATGAAAGTGGCGCTGGCGGACACCGACTTTTTTGACCAGGAAAATCACCCGGGTCGGGCATTATTAAATGAGCTTGCACTAGCGGGCGTTGCCTGGACTGTCACCGAGGATCTGGACAATGACCCGGTCTACAGCAAGGTCCGCGAGATTGTCGAGCGCATGCTGGCGGTCGACAATCCGGACAGCGCCTTCCTGCAGTCCCTGGTGGATGAGCTGCGCCAGTTCACCCGCGCACAGACCGGTGCCGATGCCAACCTGGAAAAACGGATTCGCGAATCCGACAATGTTTCCAGCAACATGGATGACGTGCACGCCTATGTTAAACAGAAGATCGATGAGCGGGTATTAAAGGGCTATCTCGACCCGGCCATTCGCAAGCTGCTGGACACCCACATCCACAACTTCCTGGTCAAGCTGGTTCTCAAAGAAGGCCCGGAAGGAAGATCCTGGAAACCGGTGATGAGCACCATCGATGTACTGCTTTGGACAGTCCAGGTTGAAAAGCAACCCGGGGATCGTGATCGTTTCAATCGCATCAATCCACGCTTACTGGAAAATCTCAAAAAAGCCCTGGAGCTTGGCGGCGCATCCAAAACCAAGATCACCAAAGCCATGCGCCAGATCAAGCAGATACAGGAATACACATTCCATAAAGCCGAAATGGAACAGCAATCCGGTAGTCAGGCCGCAGCCCTGGACACCAGCGCTCGACGCGAACCTCCGCCACTGCCGCGCGATGATCCCCATCTTCGCCGCGTCGACAAGATGCCGCTGGGCACCTGGTTTGAGTTCCGCACTGCCACCGGTGAGCCAATACGCGTGGCGCTGGTCGCCAAGATAGACAGTATCGAGAAGCTGATCTTCGCCAACAAGGAAGGCAAGAAGGTAGCGGAACTGACCCGCAACAGGCTGGCCAACGAACTGAAATCGGGCACAGTGAAAATCGTCAGCGAAGGCTCGCTGGTAAACCGCGCCATGGAAAAAGTCATCGCCGAACTGAAGAATTCAGCGGCAAGCCAGGAAAACCCGCCAAAAGACGTCGCCACCGCCTGATCAGCCGGCGGCGGCCACCTCCACCACTGGCCCGACTGGCGCAGCCAGTGCCTGTACCTGGTTGTACAAATACTCGGTTAACTGCGACCTGCCGCCCACTGCCTGCAGCTGCTCCCAGGGTAGCGGCGCACCAACCTCCACCCTGACTGACTTGCCAAACTTGTTGGCTGCTTCGTGCAGGAGCAGTGCGGTACGCAGTGGCTGCGCAAGGTGTGAAGCCACATGAAACGGGCGGCTGTTGCAGCCATGAAAATAAAACGGCACTACCGTGGCCTGGGCTTCGCGAATAATTTTTGCGGCGAATGTAGTCCACGGCCCATCGGTCACTTTGCCAAAGCCGCGCTTGTCCGCCGTGGACACCATCCCTGAGGGAAAAATAAGCACCGGAATATCCTGTTTGAGATTTTCCAGCGCCAGCTGTTTGGCGCGGATATTGGTCAGCACTGCCTGACGCGATTCCTGAAAATCAATCGGCAGGAAGTACGGCGCAAAATCGCGATCCTGACAGAGCAAGGCGTGCAGCATAATACGCAGATCACCCCGGGCTCGAAGAGCCAGGTCACACAAGACCAGACCGTCAATGACGCCAAAGGGGTGGTTGGCGACAAACACCAGTGGCCCGGATTGCGGAATTGCTGCCAGACGCTGGGCATCAAATGACACCTGAATGCGTGCAGCCTGTAACGCCGCGGTGAAAAAATCCTGAACCGAACAGTTGTCTGCTTTTAGTCCATGGTAGACCCGCTCAAGCTTGCGGCGCCCGAGACAGGCTTCAAAGCCGTGAATAAGCGTGCGTACCAGCCAGGGGTCTTCCGGATCGGTGTAAGACAGCCGCGGCGGGTCGCGCAGATAGGCAGTGAATTGCGGGTCAATGGCGGGTGTAGTCATGATTGGGTCACTTTAAAAGTGGCATGTGACAAGCGGTTTACAACGCGGCTCTAGCCTGCTTATCGGCAGCACTGGCGTCCAGTCAATAGCGGCGCACAAGCTTTGCGGTCCAGGGTGAAACAGACTAAAACGCGTCCAGCAAACGCGAAAAATTGGCATTGACGGGATAGCCGCCTCCGGTCCAGCCAAGCCGGACTATCACGGCGCCCTCGGACGGCACCACCATCAACCGCTGCTGCCGATTACCGTTGGCAAAAAAAGCATCGTCCGGCAAATCCCTATAACGTAACTGCGCGTTGCCGCGGTTCAACCACCACTGGTATCCGTAGGCGCGGTCGTTGGTGGAACTATTGGGGGTGGTAGCACGACGGACCCAGTCCGCGGTTACAATGCGGTGGCGATTGATTTCGCCATCATTAAGCATCAATTGCCCCATCCGTGCCCAATCCCTTGCCGACGCATAAAAATAGGAACTGCCGGCAAACACTCCGCTGGCGTCCATCTCAAACACCGCGTCCTGAAAACCCATGGGCCTGAAGATGTGGGTCATGAAATCATCGTAGGCCGCCTGCGGCCCCCCCAGGGTGTCGTGATGCAGACGGGACAGCAGATTTGCCGTGCCCGAACTGTAGTTAAAAACCGTACCGGGCGGGTTTTGCTGCGGCGCCGCCAACACGTAGTCCGACATGGAGGGCTCGGTAAACAACATGGCGGTGGCGTCGTCGCCGGGATTGTATTGCTCTGAGAATGCCAGGCCATCGGTCATGGTCAGCAAGTCCGTGATGCCAATCTCGGCACGCTCGTCTTGCCAGCCGGTGAAACCAGGTTTTCCGGACAGATCCAGCAGACCACGCATCTCCAGGTTGCCCAGCATGATAGCCGTCAGACTCTTGGCCATGGACCAGCCCAGCAGCGGAGTCCGGGCATCGGCACCCTGAGCATACGCTTCCGCACGGATCACACCGTGATGAACAACCAACAGCGCTCGGGTATTGAGACCCGCGGCATTGTCCTCGGCAACGATTGTCTCCGTCAGTGCCTGCAGCGCCGGGTCAATAGTGGTTACCCCGTCCCCCAATGGCCAGGGTCGCGATGACGGCTCCGGGGTGTCGACCACAACAGCATGGCGGGCATTCACCCCGTCATAGTCAACGGCGCAGCCCAGTCCTGGAATAAACGTGGCGGTCGTTTCCGCCAGGCCAAACAGGGACGTAGTCACCGCCTGACTGGCGGGGTCATAGGCAATTGTTAACTCGTTGAGAATCGGGGAATACTGCACCAAGTCGGCGAAAGCCCGATCGCGCGATTGCCGCATCACGTATTCCGCACTGCACAGCAGTTTGGAGCCGATCCCGGAGCCAACACCCGGACCGTAAACAATGAAGCTCGGTGTGATGCCCGCCAGCGCCGCCAGCCCAAACACCAACGCTACCAACAGCAAAGGAATACCTATTATGAATTTTTTCATGTCTTCCCCAGGTCAAGCGCTGCCGCTAAAGCGCTGTTCGGCGACAACTTCTACTCAGTCCCGCACCTGCGCGTGCAGGCTCCCGCCGCCAACAAACAGCATCAATCCCAGCGCTCCAGCAACTGCCGCCACCAGATACGGCATCGAGTACAGATTTCCGCTGGCGGCATAAACCACACCCATCAGCGCCGGACCGGCTGCGGTGCCCCAGGACGACATCAGATTGCTGACCGAAAATATCCGTGAGTAGTCACGCACACCAAACGCCTCGGCCAGCAGCAGCGGTTGCAGCATCAACAGATTGCCGACGCTGGAGCCGAGCATAAACAGGCCAATGCACAGGGTCCAGACACTGAAGCTACTGGACAGCAGAAGCAATGCAATCACCTGTACCGCGATCATGCCGATGGCGAAGCGGCGAATGGACACTTGCTCCACCAGCAAGCCGCCGAGCAGACGGCCGACGATGCTGGCTACCGGCAGGATAGCCACCGCCAGCGCAGTCTGCGCCTCACTCAACAGTTCCCGGGCCAGCCCATACTGATGGGCAATGCCGCCCACCTGGGCGAGCATCAGGAACACGTAGGCCAGACAAATGCCCCAGAACAAACGTCCCTGACGGGCCTGTCGAAAACTGATGCCATGTTCAGTGTGAGTGCGCGGTGCCGATGTCTGACCGGTATCGCTGGCCCCACTGTCGATGCCGGGCTTGCCATCAATCTGCAGGCCGATTGCCGCGGGCTCGGGCTGCAGCCAGATCCAGGCAACCGGGATCACACCCACCAGATACATCACACCCATCATTGGCGCCGCATTCCTGAAACCGAATGTTTCAACCAGATAAGCGCTGAATGGGGTGACGATGACACCCCCCAACGACAGCCCAGTGGATGCAATGGACAAGGCCATGGCACGACGCTTGCGAAACCAGCGGGTAACCAGGGTGGTGGCTGGCAGTATGGCCGAGGCGGCAAAACCGGAACCGAACACCGCGTACACCAGCAGTAACTGCCACATCGTGTCGACCCGCGACAAACTGGAAAGCGCCAGGAAGCACAGTATAGCGCCACCGGTAAAACTAAAGCGGACATCAAAGTCCTGTACCCACTTGCCTACCAACAGGCCGGCTACGCCGCTGCTCAGAAAAAACACCGACACGGCGAGCGAGGCGGTGCTGACCGAAAATCCCTGCTGGGTCGCCAGGGCGTTGAGATATATTGCGTGGTTATAAAAACTGAGACCGCTGACGAAAGTCAGGACAATCATCAGGCCAGCAACCACCTTCCACCCATAATAAAGCCCGGGCGGCTGTTGCTCTGTTGGCTGATCCGGCATGCTTAAATTCCCGGGGTGTCACAATCGCGGCCTGGTGCACCGTGCCGCACAGCAGGTCCAAAACAAGGTCAAGGCGGTCTTGCCCTGATAAAGTACCCGCCACCGCGTGTGTAGGAGGTTGTGGAAAACGACCGCAAGCATAGCAGACTATGAGCACTCATCAGCACCCTGAAACGGATCATGCCCAGGCCCTGAAGCGCAGCCTCTCTTTGCCGCTGCTGGCACTGTATGGGCTCGGCAATATTCTTGGTGCCGGTGTTTACGTGTTGATTGGCAAAGTCGCGGGCGCGGCGGGTTACGCCGCCCCCGAAGCCTTCCTGCTGGCTGCGGCAATTGCCACCATTACCGCCCTGTCCTATGCCGAGATGGCATCCCGCTTCCCCCAGACCGCCAGCGAGTCGGTCTATCTGCAGGAGGGACTTCATCACCGCTACCTGGCCCTGGCGGCAGGCCTGCTGATTATCGCTACTGGCACTGTCTCAGCCGCGGCGATGGCGCGTGGCTTCAGCGGCTATCTGCAGGTGTTTGTCGCGCTACCAGACGAATTCGTGACTGGCGCGTTGATTACTGCGCTTGCGGCGCTGGCCCTGTGGGGTATCCAACAGTCAGTTATTACTGCCGTGCTACTCACGTTGGTTGAAGTGATCGGCTTGCTGATTGTGATCTGGGTGGCTTTTCCGGAATGGGGGGACTACCTGGAGCACCGGCAGCGCAATATCTCCTCCTGGCAGCTGGGTAGTATCTTCAGCGGTGCATTCCTGGCGTTCTATGCCTTTGTCGGTTTTGAAGACATGGTGAATGTGGTGGAGGAAGTAAAAAAACCGCGCCGCACCATGCCGATGGCGATTCTACTGGCCCTGGGCCTCGCCTCCGGGATTTATATCCTGGTGGCTGTCAGCGCCCTGGCGGTTCTGACTCCCGATCAACTTCAGGACAGTGCGGCACCGCTAGCCACCGTCTACACCACAGTGACCGGTTCCAGCCCCAGGCTCATTGCTTTCATCAGCCTGTTTGCGGTGGTCAACGGCGCCCTGATCCAGATTATCATGGCCTCCCGGGTTTGCTTTGGGCTGGCCCGTAAAGGCTGGATACCTGGATGGCTTGCCTGGCTGCATCCGCGCACCCAAACCCCGGTGCCGGCAACCTTGCTGGTAAGCGGGCTGATTCTGATCGCTGCGCTGAGCCTGCCGATCACAACCTTGGCCCGATTTACCACCGGTATGCTGCTGGTGATTTTCGGGCTGGTAAACCTGGCGCTGGTGCGCATCAAGTTGCGTGGCGAGGGCCCGGCGCCAGCTTTTCATGTCCCGCTGTTGATTCCGATACTCGGTGTGTTGCTGTGTTTTATGTTTCTGGGTACGGAACTGGTTGGTTTATCGTATAGCTGGGCGACACGCTGACGAATCAGGCTGGCCGGGTTACTGAAGGGATCGCCGTGACTGCGTGTGCAACTGCGCGTCAGCGACCCGGAAGTGCGCTGTTTTGCAGCGCCGCCTTTAGGCTTCCCAGCCCCCCGGCGAGGTGTAACAATTTGTAAAAAAACAACAACATAAAGGTACAAATTCAATCGCAGGCAGCTGGACTCGCGCAAAGCAGGCGTTTATTCTAGCGACCCTGCGAAAATTCAGTCAGTTGAAAAAACAAGGATCCATCGCTAATTCTAGCTGAGACGGTTTTTAACCGGATGGGATAATGATTACATCGAACGTGTATTTGGAGAGCATTAAATGCGAATAATTAATAGAACAGTCGCTGCCCTACTTCTCGGCCTGCTTGCGTCCTTGGCAGCCAGCGTTTACGCGCAGAGCACCACAACCCAGCCCCGGTTCCTCAGCCTCGCCCCCCCGGAGGGACTGCCCATCATACCCGTATTTGAGGGCTGGGTTGCCAATCCGGATGGCACCACCAGCTATTCATTCGGCATCATTAATCGCAATGACGTTCCGGTGGAGATTCCACTGGGCGAAAGCAACTACATTGAACCCGCGAAATACAGTGGCGTGCAGCCGACCCATTTTCCGGCAGGCCGCAGCACCGGCGTATTCACTGTGACCGTCCCCGCTTCCGAGCAGGAAGATGACGTCTGGTGGTATCTCAAAACCGGCGACAGTGATGTGCTCAAGGTTCCGGGCCGCCGCGGCGTTTCTGCCTATGAACTGGACTTTATATTGCCGCGTCCGCAAGGCGCCCTGCAGCCACTGGTAGGCATCGGTGCAGACGGTGACCGTTCCGCTGGACTCTACGCCCAGATTGGTGATTATCCTGGCGGGACCGTGGAAGTCGGCGAGCGTGTGGAGATGGCCGTGAATGTGCTTGACCCGGCCGACCGTGACCCGACCGACCCACGTTTCGGCGAGCCGCTGGACCTCGGTGTGCAGTTTAACAAGTGGCAGGGACCGGGCGAAGTAACCTTCGAGCGCCACGAGTCAACCGAAGTCGAGGAAAATCCCTACGACCCCAGCGACCGCCGCTATCGCTTTTTCAGCCCGCCAGAGGCCAATGAAGTCATGACTCCGGGCCCGGAAAGCGTGGCCCGCGTCTATGCGATTTTCTCTGAGCCTGGCGACTACGTGATCCACACCAAAGTGGACATTCACGAGGCACCGGACAGCTCCAACGGCGACCAGTGCTGCTGGACCAACGTTTACCAGCGCGTAACTGTCGAACCCTGAGACAGATTGAGTAGCGCTCGACAACATAGACGGCCGGTCATTGCGACCGGCCGTTTTTGACTGCGGCAGAGAAAATCCCACCAATATTGGTTAATCGAGCGACTGTTCGACCGATATTTAGTGTTGCAAAATGTTTCATTCCGACACTAAAAAACGCCGTATTTCCTAGACATGGAACGGGCGAAAACATAGTATTTTAACCAGCTTATGCCCACACAAATCTCTACTTGAGGAGAATCACATGAAAGCAGTGCGTAAGTCTCGAGCCCTGTTGGGCGGCGCAGTAGCGCTGGCCCTCACTGCAGGCGTTCAGGCCCAGGAAGAAGAAATTACCTATAACACCCACGTGGCTGACATTCTTAATGAGAACTGCGTTGTATGTCACCGTGAAGGTGGTATTGGTCCCATGCAGTTTGAAAACTACGAGCAAGTACGTCCGTGGGCACCGCTGATTCAATTGAAAGTCAAAAATCGCGAGATGCCCCCTTACGCCTATGACCAGCACATTGGTATCCAGGATCTGGAAGGCGACTGGCGTCTGGCCCAGGAAGAGATCGACACAGTAGTCGATTGGGTCAACAACGGCGCGCCGATGGGCCCTGCCGACGTCGTTCCGCAGAAGCCGGAATTTCCGGATCCCGACGAGTGGAACTTTGCCGCTCAGTTCGGTCAGCCGGACATGATCATTCCATCATCCCCGTACGACATTCCGGCCCAGGGTAATGACCTATGGTCCAAGGAGTTCGTCAACCCGGGCCTGACAGAAGACCGTTGCATCAAGGCGGTTCAGGTCAAGCCGCGTGGCGATGCCCGTGCCGTGGTTCACCATGCCAACTCTGACGTGTATGTCTACGACGACATGGGTGAGCTGCAGCAGTACGGTCAGCTGACCGAGTACGCCATGGGTAAATGGGGCGAGCTGATGCCGGATGGCGTGTGCCGTACATTCCCCGCCGGTTCACTGGTTCGCTGGGACATTCACATGTTCCCCGGCGGTGTTGGTGCCACTGCTGAAGGCGGCATGATTCGTGACAACGTGGTCGAAATCGGCCTGTGGTTCCACGATGAAGGCTTCGGTGAGCAGGAAGACATCTACCAGCAGGACCTGCGTCTGTACACCCTGCGTGAAGGCTACGAGAACGGTAACCTGATTGTACCGCCTCATGGCTACACCATGACCCAGGGCTTCCACAGCTTTGACCATCCGGTTCGTATCGACAGCTTCCAGCCCCACGGCCACCTGCGTATGAACGCGGCCGCACTGGAAATCTTCGATCCGAAGACCGGGCGTACCCGCGAGGTCAGCCAGATCTCTAACTGGTCTGCTACCTGGCACCACAGCCACATCTACGATCCGGAAGTAGCACCGCTGCTGGCTCCGGGTGAAGTACTGGTCATCAAGCAGTGGTACGACAACACTGCCAATAACCCGAACAATCCGGACCCGGATCAGTGGGTATATGGCGGCAGCCGTACCGGTGATGAGATGTCTCACGCCTGGATTGCTGTGACTCACCTGGACGAGGAAGGCTACGACAAGATCCTCGCCGAGCGTGAAGAAGCTGAGCAGCGTTCTGTAGCTGGCAACGACTAACGTCGTCTGATCAGCTGGCTGAGAAGCCAGGCAAACAAAAGGCCGATCGGGGTAACCCGGTCGGCCTTTTTTATTGCCGCCGACGCATTACTGCAACCCCCGCTGGCCAGGGAAATCAATGTGCCGACCCTGCTCCGCCTACCCTGCCTGGTTATACCCGGACTATTGCCGGTCGGACTATTTCTTCCTTGCCTTGCTATCAAGACCAGCCTTTTCCTAACTCACCGCATTCCCGGCAGGCCTCTAACCCGCCAATGGTAATCGCTTGCAGCGACCGGCCAATGCCCTGGCCAACACCTCGTTACCGGCCAGCGAGCTTGGCGCAGGGCAACAAACGGACCGCTTGACCGTAAAAGATAGCCAACAGCAAGCATCCATACGGAATATGCCTGGGCTCTGGGGTTTGTATATACTTACATACCTGAGAGAAGGCATTTATCAGGCGCTCAGGGATGATATGCACCCGGATGACGCTTTTTTGCACCACAGCACTGTTTCAATGCCTCCGACAGGAGTAGACTCGAAGTTTAGTGCTGGAAAGACTTTACATTGCTGGTCCAATTACACCTCTTATAAAGGAGCACAATATGAAACTCGCGAAGTATGGCATCGCCAGTCTGGCCATTCTGGGCGCCCAGCAGGGCCTGGCCCAGGACCATGACGAGCTGGTTTACAACGGAGAGATCGGTCGCATCATCAATGAGAATTGCGTGGTGTGCCACCAGGAAGGTGGCATTGGCCCGATGGCCTTTCAGTCCTATGAACAGGTCCGACCCTGGGCTCCACTGATCCAGATGCGGGTTGCCAACCGGGAAATGCCTCCTTACGCCTACGACCAGCATATCGGTATCCAGGATCTGGTGGGCGACTGGCGCCTGAGCCAGGATGAGATCGATAAGGTCGTCGCCTGGGTCAACAACGGCTCACCTATGGGCGACCCGGAGAACGCTTTGCCGGAACCGGATCTGCGCGATCCAAGCGAGTGGAACTTCGCTGCCCAACTGGGACAGCCGGATCTGATCGTGCCCTCGTCTTCCTACGATATTCCAGCCAGCGGTAATGACCTGTGGAGCAATGAATACGTTGATCCGGGCATGACCGAGTCGCGCTGCATCAAGGCGGTTCAGGTCAAGCCCCGCGGCGATGCCGCAGCAGTGGTGCATCACGCCAACTCCAGTGTGTGGATGGAAAATGAGGCCACCGGCGAATTGGAACGCTACGGCATGCTCACCGAGTATGCGATGGGCAAATGGGGCGAGATGGTACCAGAAGGCGTCTGCCGCACCCTGCCCGCCGGCGCACAGGTGCAATGGAGCATTCACATGTTCCCGGGTGGTGTTGGCGCCACAGCTCCAGGCACCATGATTGAAGACAACGTGGTGGAAATCGGCCTGTGGTTTCATGATGAGGGCTACGAGCAAACCAACGATGTCTACAAGCAGGACCTGTCGCTGTACAGGATCGACGAGCAGGATGATCTGGTGATTCCGCCCCACGGCTACCAAATGACCCAGGGTTTCCACACCTTTGATCACCCGGTACGCATCGACAGCTTCCAGCCCCACGGCCACCTGCGCATGAACGCCGCGACACTGGAAGTGTTCTATCCGGAAACCGGCCGAACGGTTCCCATCAGCCAGGTCTCAAATTGGAGCGCCACCTGGCACCACAGCCACATCTACGAGCCCGACATGGCACCACTGCTGCCAGCCGGCGCAGTGATGATCCTGAAACAGTGGTATGACAATACCGCCGCCAATCCCAATAACCCGGACCCGGATCAGTGGGTCTACGGCGGCAGCCGCACCGGTGATGAGATGACTCATGCCTGGCTGGCCATTACTCATCTGGATGAGGAAGGCTATGAGCAGCTGGTTGCCGAGCGCGAAGCACGTGATGCGCGCTCCATGGCAGGCAGCGACGACTGACCACACCCTGGCTGGCAACAGCCAGCCGTAGTAGTGTCAACATCAAGCCCGGCCGGGAAACCCGCCGGGCTTTTTCGTGGCCGCCAAATTACACTCAGCGGCAAGTTTCAGGCGTTGTACCAGGTCTACATTAATTACGCATTCGTTATTCCTATTCCCGACAGGAGCTTAGCCATGAACAGACGCATGCTGCTATTGCTGGCCACCAGCAGTCTGCTAATCGTGGTGCTGTTTTCTGCCAGCATCGTGTATTACCGCTCCCGGGTCAGCCCGGCGCCGCGCATCAGTATCCTGACTCCGGGCGATGAGTCCCGCCTGCAAACCGTCGATATTTCCGATTCGCTGTCCGCCTTCGTTGGCACCACCGGCGAATACGAACTCATGGTGATGGACTTCTCCGAACCAATGGCGCTGGATCCACCACCGGCTGGCTGGTGGCATCGCCGCTTTCTCACCCGCGCGCCCATGGCGCTGTCCTTTGGTCGAATTGGCGGTCGTCATGCCCTACGCCTGGCCACCGACAACAGCGCCTCCATGCTGTTTCGCTATGTGGACATCGACCTGGCGCGCTATCCGCTACTGAGTTGGAGCTGGCTGATCGAAGAGCCTATCGAGACCGAGCTGGACGAGAATTCCCGAGCCGGCGATGACCACCCGGCCCGCCTGTACGTGCGCTTTGAAGATACGTCAGGGTTGTCCCGCAGCCTGGAAATCATCTGGGGTAACGAACTGGCTGCCGGCGAGACCAAGTTTATTGGCGGCTTTCCCCACTATGTCGCCAACGGCGGTAACGACGACCTGCGCCGCTGGCAGGAAGAAGAGGTTAACCTGAGCCAGTTGTATCAGCAGTTCTGGCCGGAGGCGGACCCGGCAGTTCGCATCACCGACATCGCGCTGTTCTGCGATTCCGATGAAACCGGCGACGACAGTATTGCCTGGTTTGGTCAGGTGAGCGTGAAGCAGATTATCCCGGGCCCGGTGCCGGAGAATCGCTAAACCGCGGAGCCAAACATCGTCTCAGGTCAGCCGTGCCTGAACTTCATTCTGGAACGCGGCGTAATCAGGAAAACCAAACCGGGGCGAGATGTCCTGCTGCCAGCGTGTATCCAATGCGACTCTGGCCT
The DNA here is from genome assembly GCA_965212375.1 of uncultured Pseudohongiella sp. GTDB lineage: Bacteria > Pseudomonadota > Gammaproteobacteria > Pseudomonadales > Pseudohongiellaceae > UBA9145. The sequence continues at coordinate 2,792,126 of OZ243108.1, forward strand.
CGTTACTCAGTAGCTGCTTGTGACTACCCACCTGCCCTTCACGCACTTTCGCGGAATCGCTACCTGCCGGTAGCCTGCAGATGCGTTCGCTCAACTCCCGCATCAGCAGGTCATCAAACTTGGTCTTGTTGGCCTTCATGAAATCCAGCGAGGAGTTTTCCAAAGTCTGGGCCAGCAGTGCATCATTGAGGGGAATATCGCAGAACGCCGCCAGCTGACGAATGCTTGTTTCCGGATCGGACTTCATGCCTTCAAAGGTCAGCAATAACACGTCGGGGTTGTCCCGCTGTTCCCACCAGGACGCCAGATGCTGCCAGTAGGCCTGTTCTGGCGGCCGCGCCAGGTAGAAGTCGAACACGAATTCGTCAACAGTGAAGGCGCCGGGCTCAAACAACCAGCCCTCGAAAAACTTGTAGAACGACACCGCGGCATCACGTGGGTCGCGAAAGCTGACGATGTACTTGCCGCCTTTGGGGATTTCATCCCAGGCCAGGTGGCTTTTAAAGCCACGGGGATTGGCTTTCTGCTCGGCGTCGAGATCCAGCCCCAGACCCGGCGAAGTTTCGATCCAGGGCACTACTCGGGAGATATCGTCGTAGTCGGTATCACCGCGGGTCCGCAGGGTATGAAAGGTCTGCTGCAGCCAGGTGGTACCACACTTGCCGTAGGGCGAAATGATCACGTCTGTAGGTCGCGGCGTGAACGGCTTGCCGCGCTCCATGAGGTAGCCGAACATCATGCCAGCGGCTTTGCCCATGGCATCGACTGAGGTGGGTCGGGCGAGAGTTGAATCGGAGACAGTAGTATCCAAGGCACAGCCCCTGCGTTGTTGAAGCCTACAGGCTAGCACTGTTCGCCTTGTTTCACGAGCGGCTGGCAACCGGATTTTGCTACCGTTCTGGCCTCGGGAATACCGGGCTGCACAAGGTGTTCGGACCGGTAGCGATCTGTCGGCAAGCGGCTAATGCAATAGTTTCAGAACCGGCGGACACCCATCGGACAAAAACCACAGGCAACAAAAAAGGCGAGCCCGTTAGGGCTCGCCTTTTTTGCTTATTTCGGTAGCAGCTTACTGCGGGCCGGACATGATCATGGTGTGCTTCATATCCATGGCTTCGCGCGAGCGGTTGCGCTCGGAGCCGGACAGCTCGCCAATGGCCGGGCCACCCTGGTTGTAGATGCCGCCGCGCAGTGCGGACAGCAGATAGTTGGTGACGTCGGAATTGTCCATCTCATCCGAGGTGAACGACTGTACTGCCGCCAGGATCGCTTCCTCGCGCGAGGTGTCGTCCAGGTTCGGGAAAGCGATGATGTCGCCGATGGCGGTTTCCAGCATGTTCAGGTTGTCGATGATCACTGCCGCGTCCTGGGACTGGGTGTACAGCTGCGGGGCGATGGCCGGCGCGCTGGGCATTTCAGTGGGCGCCGGGAACATGGTCATGCCGGTGTCCGAGCCCAGCTTGTTGTAGAAGCGCTCCAGGGTGGTCGGCACGCTGCCGGCAAACTGCGGATCCACATCGCCAAGGATGATGGCTTCCAGCGATGCCAGCTGCAGCCACTGGTTGGTCCACAGCAGGCCGCTGATCCGCGGGAAGGCCGTCTTCAGGCCAGAGGCATAGGCATGGTCCAGATACAGTGCCGCGTTCTTCGGCTCCAGAGACACCGCGTGGCGCTCATCGCCAGTGACGTACTCCTGCACGGCAAACTCGGTGGCGCCGCGCTTCTCGGCCACGCTCATGCTGTCGTCGGCCCAGATATTCCACAGGTCGTTCTCGAACTTGCGCCCCCAGACCAACACCCGGCGGGCGTGATTGGGCACGGATTCGATGCTCAGCAGCGCCTGCTGGGCGTCATCACCGGAGTAATCGTCACGCACCATGCGGCCAAGCCGCATGCGGGCCTGCATTTCAGCTTCGCCGAATGGGCCACCAGCGCTCATGGTCATGCCATCGTGCTCGCCATGGTCCATGCCCATATTCGGCCCCATACCCATGGCACCGTGCATGGAATGCTCCATGTTTTGCAGGGCTTCCAGCTCGACCGCCAGCTCCTCGCGCTCAGCGGCGAAATCCGGGTCGGCATTGATGCTGGCCATAGCGTCATAGGCCTCGGCCTGGGTGACGTAGAAGGCATTGTAAAGCTCGGCCAGTTCCGGGTAGTTGTCCTGCAGCCCCGACTGGGCCTGGACGCCAGCGGCCAGGGACGCACCCAGAGCCACGCTCAGCGTTGATTTAATTAGAGTTTTCAGATTATTTGTCATGGTCAGAATTCCCGAAGGTTCTCCCTTAGTTCAGTACTCGAAGGATACGGGGGCAACCCTGCAAAGTCCACCAGATGCCCCGTTTTGGCCGGGGGAGAATGCCCGTAAATCATTGATTAGTTGCAACAAATTGTAATTCGGATAAAAATGAAACCCTCCGGCCACAACCACGCTATTGGGCAGAAGCTGGCGGGTCGAGAGCCAGCGCTTCTCTCATCTCCCGGATTTCACTATTCCGGAATTTATAGCTATCCATTCCCTCCATGCTGCTAGCAAGATTCAAGTAGCGTTCACATTCAGTAAAGTCTTCCATCTTCAAGTGCAGGCTCGCGAATTCCAGATACGCCTCCCATTCACCAAATCGCGCGCCGGTGCGCTTTGAAATGTCTACTGACTCTTCAAGGTCAGATCTGGCCTTGTCGAATTCGCCGACTCTGATCAGAAACCGAGCTCTGCTGTTCAAACCAGTTGATAGATAAAGCCAATCGTCCGCTGCCCTGAATAAGTCCACTTGTTTATCCAGGTACTCTTTTGCGTGATGATTGTCACCCAATTCCATGAAAGCAAGACCCAAAACCAAATAGTCACTCGCAATGACGGAGGTGGTATCAGACGAAATTTGCCATGTATCTCGGCTTCTCCATCCAGCCGTCTTTAACGATCTCTCGAACGAGTCCTGGGGCCTGCCATTTTCAAGTAAAAATTTGCAATAGTATGAACTGATTGTTGGAAAATTTATTTCAGTACTCGAATCCGCCGCTTCGATCAACCGCTCAACTTCTTCAAATAGCTCTTCAGCCACACTCATTTCTCCATTGAGAAATTTAGCATAAGCTTCAAAATTCAGTGCCATGGCTTTAACTATATCGCTCTCAGTTTTTTCAACACATTCCATCAATTTTTCTAGCAGCTTTAGTGCTTCAATAAGTTGCCCTGCTTCGATCATAGCTGAAACTAAAGGGCCCGCCGCATGCGTTGCCTGGACCCACATACCTTGACTAACAAAAAAATCGATAGCTCTAATGGCTGGCGATATTGCTTCTCTCACGCGACCCAAAGAGACCAGATTCGCCGCTACACAAGACCTCAAGAAGTACTGCGAATCTTCTTCTAGCTCCTCAACAGGATCATCCCAACCATCCCTAAAAAATGTCCTCAGGCAATCATTGTCAACAAGGTGCGAGCCCATCGACAACATGGTGAAACCCTTCTTCAACTTTGTGTGATATAGATTAAAAGATTCATCATACATTTGTGCCTTGTTACCATGAATGATTGCCCGAAGAGTTCGCTCTATTGCTGAGCGATCAGATGTATTCTTAATTTCAGTTTCCTTGAGATACTCAAATAAAACCCTATGGCCTTCCTCCCATACTCCAGGCAACGATTTTTCCAAGTAGTCATTCAAGCAATCCCTTACAATTGGATGGCAGTCTAGTTTGGTATCGTCCCCACTTATACTTAACGAGATCAAATTGAGTCTCTCAAGAAACTTGATCGCATACTTCCACTGTGAAGTGTTAAGCGTACTCAAGTTCTCAGTCAAACTGACAATCGGTTTGATTCGGCAAATTTCTTTGATATCGCATAAAGATACCGGACGACCAATAATGGCCACCATCAGCAGTATTTCCTTTTCTGCCTTGCCACTAAACCAATTCAGGTAGGCTTCCATTAGGCTTTTAGCCTGCTCATAGCCGTTCTGATCTTCCAGCAATGACCGAAGCTCGGTGTGTTTACTTATATCCCCATTGTGAACAACTGATAAATAACCTGATAGAAGGATTAGGCTTAAGGGATGCCCAGAGTAATAATCGGTTACTTTTTCAAATATCGACCGATCCCCTGCTACGCCATTTCTTTCCAATAACTTAATGCTTCCTTGAGTTGACAAGCTATCCAGGAAAATTGTTTCAACTCTACCGTCATTGAATGGCTCTAGATCACGTATGGAAATTCGCGATGTCAGAACACACAATCCCGTGTTATCAGCAGCGAGTTCTTTCAGAAGAAGGGATATAGCAGAGTTCTCAAGTTCACCCAGTCGGTGATTGGAGGGGCTTTGCAGTGGTTCTAACCCATCAAGCACCAACAAAGTTCGATAAGATCTAATCAAATTTGCCAGTCTTGATGCTTTAGCCCATGGCGTACCTTTGGTTGGGTTTTCGTCACCGAACCACTCGAGCGCATTTTCGATAAAGAAATCTCCTGATGACTTAATGTCAGAAGAATGGCCCTGCCAATAGAAAGACCAGGCATAAACACGGTTAGCATATCGATAGTGGTCTTTGCTGATTACAGACAACCACTTATTGACCAGGGCACTCTTGCCGACTCCGCCAAACGCAACTATCTGGACAATGTTTGTTCTCCCGTTCTGCCACCAGTTGTTTAACTTTGTGATTTCTTCATCCCGGCCGAAAATATCCAGGCCAGTAATCGGTAGAGAGGCGATGGATACGTGCTGAACCTTGTCGACAGGACCTGATTTTTCGGCGGTAAGTTTGGTCTTTACACAATCGGCAAACTCTTCGAGGCCATAGCTGAACCAGTAGGGTTCGATGTCGAATACATCAGCCAGTGGCACGAGCTTCTGATCAGGGACGCTGTTTCCGCGCTGCGTCGATGTCCCACAGCACCATCTGCTGACTGCTTGTTTACTGACACTCAGTTGGCCGGCCAGATCAACGTTTGACTGGATTTCGGGATTGACCCTAAGGGAGTACAGGGTCTGTAGTTTCTTGGCGAGTTCTGGATGTTTCGTCATAAGTACTCCAACCCGGCAAACTATAAGTATGCCTCCCCAGAGTGCTTTGAGACTCAAGCACTAATTATTATTGAACGCTCTCATTATTATGCGGCAAAATCCCTCACATTTCGTGAGCCTACTCCAATGCCGCAGATCAGTCGAGTATTTGCTTGTCAGTCAGCAAGGTTGTATCGGAAACCACAAACTTCAGGGAAGAATGTCTTGCTACCGGCACAGACTGTTTGTCACACTTCGTGCTTGAGTATAGAAACCCTGCGACATAACACACAGTTTTCCGGGGAAATGTCCGTAAACTAGGGTTTCATTGTGGAGGGACAACCAATGGCTTCACCAAAAAATCAGCGCGGTTTCACTCTGATCGAGCTCATGCTCGTGGTAGCCGTTATCGGTATTCTGGCCTCCGTGGCCCTGCCGGCCTACACCATGTACCAGAACAAGGCCCGGTTCGCCGAGGCGATCCTGGCGGCGGGCTCGGCCCGATCGGCGATGGAAGTGGCCGCGTCGGCGGCACGCGTCACCGCCGTGACCGATTTCGATTCCGGTGCCGTGGGTATACCCCCGGTGATCGCCCAGGCCGCTACCACCCATGGCATCGCGGTTCTCGACGGGGTAATCACCATCACCTGGCAGGCCGATGGCACCAATCTGGCCGGGGAGACCTATACCCTGACCGCCGGTGGCTTTCTGCCGCCGATCCAGTGGACTGCCGGTGGATCCTGTATCAACAGTGGCTTCTGCTAAAACGAAAGCCAGCGGGTCAGCTACAGACGCGCCAGACTGATTGCAACAAACGCCAGCCCGGCCATCCGGGCTGGCGTTTTGCTTTGAGCTGCGGAAAAATAGTCAATTGCAAGTCCAGCCTGCACATGAAACAGTGCACAGGGTCGATTCACAACAGTAGATCCCAGACCAATACACCGCTGTTAGTCACAATTTCGATAACGATACCAATACCAATCCAACACTAATAAAGAGAACCGTGCTGAACGGTCCATTACGTCACTATGACCACTGAATCACTGTCCCCTGCAACCGGCACCGCAGCCGGCAGCCTGCCTACCCTGTCGGGTAATCGCCCGGCATTAATGCTATCCCTGTCTCTCAGCGCGCTGCTGCTGGTGTATCTGAGCCTCACCATTGGCTGGCGCCAGGGGGCGCTGTTCGTGGTGGGACTGGCGGCCGGATTGATTCTCTATCATGCGGCGTTTGGCTTTACCGCAGCCTGGCGGGAAGTGGTGAGTACTGGCCGCAGCGCCGGGCTGCGGGCACAGATGATTATGCTGGGCGTGACGGTACTGGTCTTTACCCCGCTGATAGCGCTGGGCGAAGTCGGCGGTATTGGCCTGCGCGGCAGTGTGGCGCCGCTGAGTGTGGGGGTAATTATTGGCGCGTTTATGTTCGGCATCGGTATGCAACTGGGCGGTGGCTGTGCCTCGGGGACCTTGTTCACCGCCGGGGGCGGCAATGCCCGTATGGTGATTACCCTGCTGTTCTTTGTGGTCGGCTCGGTACTGGGCGCCTGGCACTGGGGATTCTGGACCGCTGCGCCGGCAGCCGCGCCGCTGGCCCTGTCTGAGCAGTTCGGAGCGCTGGGAGGCATTATCATCAGCCTGCTGCTGTTCACGGCTGTTTTTATCATGGCCCGCAGCTGGGAGCAGCGCCGGCATGGCTCGGTACTCGCTGACCGGGAAGGCGTGGGCGGCTATGCCCTGCTGCGCGGTCCATGGCCGCTGCTGGCCGGGGCCCTGGCGCTGGCCGGAGTGAACATTGCCACCCTGTTGCTGGCCGGCCGGCCCTGGGGGGTGACGTCGGCGTTTGCCCTGTGGGGCTCGCAGTTTCTGGATCTGCTGGGGGCGGACGTGGCGAGTTGGGGCTACTGGAGTCGTCCCGGCGCAGCCGCCAGCCTGAACAGCAGTGTGTTCAATGACGTCACCTCGGTGATGAACATCGGCATTATTCTCGGGGCGCTGACCGCAGCGGCGCTGGCGGGCAAGTTTGCCCCGGTGTTTCGGATTCCCGCGCGTTCCATTGTTGCCGCCATGGTGGGTGGCATCATGCTGGGCTACGGCGCCCGTATTGCCTATGGCTGCAACATCGGCGCCTATTTTGGCGGTATCAGTTCCACCAGCCTGCACGGCTGGCTGTGGTTTGTGGCGGCTTTTGTTGGCAGCAGCCTGGGTACCCGCCTGCGACCCTGGTTTGGTCTGGGGAACTAGCTGCCGCAGCGCCGGAGCGGCCGCTAGGAACGCTCATTAACCAGGGCCAGGATATCCGCCACCGGCATCTCGCTGAGTTCCAGGATCGAATAGCTCGATAGGGCCAGCGCCTGACGGATAATAAAACTTCCGGCTTTGTAGCCAATCGCTTCCCTGCCATCGGGATGCCGAACCATCCAGTCGCTATAGTTGACATCGATCGGCAACTCCAAAATTTCCTCCCACCATTGACTGACATTGGCCGGATAGGCATTGCCGGTGAATGCAGTGCGGGTATAGGTCTCGGAGAACACATTGGCCAGTCCTTCGTTAATCGCAGCAACGGTAACGCCTGGACCGAACTTGTTACCGGCAATCGTCCAGCCGCGTACCAGGTGGTGAAATTCGTGATAGAGCACCGCTGCCAGTCCGGTCTTGATAGCAGCCTCCACTCCACCTTCATGAAGCGTTGAAACATACACCACCACGGTATTGGGATTATCAGCCCGCCCGGTGACACCTCCGACCGAACTCAGATCCCTTCCCAGAGGCGCCACCGACACCCTGATACCTTCAGGCAGGGCGGGAAGCAGCGCCCGGACGTCGGTCTCGACCTGTCTGATAATGGCGTCGATCAGCGCCCTGTCACTGGCCCTGAAGATACCCTCGCTGTCGTCGAACGCCACAGCCGTCGCGCCGGACGAAGCCGCCTGGGCGCCGCCCGATAGCTGCACGATTAGCAGGCAGATGACCAGCAGGCAATCCATTAATATCGTTCGTCGTCGGCCAGGCATGAGGTTCTCCAATAACAGGTTCATCATACAAGTGAATGTCTCGACGTGTTGGTGTAGATGCGTTGTTGCAGATAACAGGTAAGACGGCCAAACTTGCAGGGTGTTACAGGCATGTCCCGCTTTTCCAGGACCGGTGCGATACCGATGGCGGAATGCGCTTAAAAACTCCTTGCACTGACTACAGGCTCAGAAACAGAAACCATGGCCAGAAAACCCGGCAGCTCTGCAGCGAAGGCCTCTCTCAAGGGTGATCTTGTGCTGCTGGACGGAGGCGAGCAATCCCTGACCGGTGCCCAGGTGCTACTCCTGAAGGCAATTGACCAATGTGGCTCGATCACTGCTGCGGCTAAACAGGTGGGGGTCAGCTACAAGACCGCCTGGGATCGCATCGATGCCATGAACAACCTCGCAGATCAGGCTTTGGTCGCGCGCTCCACCGGCGGGCGCAAGGGTGGAGGGACCCGGTTGACCGAGCAAGGCCGCAATATCATCGCCGGGTTTGAAGCCCTGCAGCAGGAACATGCCGAGTTTGTCGCGGGACTGGATGACCGGGTGCAGGCGGCCGGTGACGTGGCCAACTTCCTGCGCAGCAGCAGTCTGCGCAGCAGTGCCCGCAATCAGTATCGCGGCCGCGTATCCCGTATCAGCCGCGGCGGCGTCAACGCCGAGGTGAGTGTGCGCCTGTCGGACAGCGTGACCCTGGTGGCCATTATCACCAACGACAGCCGCCAGCAAATGGGCCTGAAAAAAGGCAGCGAGGTGATTGCCCTGGTGAAATCATCCTGGATCCTGCTCACCACCGATACCGGGATTACCACCAGTGCCCGCAATCAGCTCACCGGCACGGTCAGCAAGATTATCAGCGGTGAAGTAAACAGCGAGGTCATCCTGGACCTGGGGGACGGCAAGACGGTGTGCGCCGTGGTCACCAATCCCAGCGTGGCCGAACTGGGACTGGCTGAGGGGGTACCGGCCAGCGCGTTGTTCAAGGCCTCCAGTGTCATCCTCATGCGCAGCTAGGCTGCGCGGCTAGCAGCCCACAGACTGCCCTTAACGCAAGATTGCCACCGATTTGATCTGCGCCCATACCGGCATGCCCGGCTTGAGTGCCAGCTCATGTACCGAGCGGCGGGAGACCCGCGCCACCAGTGTCGACGCTGCGGCAGTATCACCCACCTGCAGGCGCAGCGACGCCATGGCTTGATCCGCATCATCCGCCACCTCCAGCACCCGACAGGGTAGCCGATTGACGATACTGGAACGGGCGTCATCGCTCAGGGAAATACTGATATCCCGCGCCAGAATTCGCAGCCGCAGGGAATCACCTTCAACCTCGCCAGTGTCCTTGACCCACAGCTCACCGCCGGGGAACGCTATTCTTGCCAGATGCCACTGACTGTCGCGCTCACACACCTGTCCGCTCAGCACCGCCCCACTGTCGTCGCCCGACTGCAGGCGTGAGTCCAGGTGCGAAAGTACCTCGGTGAGCGGCCCCTGTTCGACAACCCGACCCTGCTCCAGTACCAGCACGTGATCAGCCAGCCGGGCCAGCTCTTCCAGGGAGTGGGTAACGTACAGCACCGGAATGTCCAGCTCCCGATGCAAGGCTTCCAGGAAGGGCAGAATCTCACGTTTACGGGGCGCGTCCAGTGCCGCCAGCGGTTCATCCATAAGCAACAGTTGCGGTTGGATCAGCAGCGCACGGGCAATGGCCACCCGCTGGCGCTCTCCGCCGGACAGTGCCGCCGGCTTGCGATCCAGCAGCGGCTTGATCGCCAACAGACCCAGTAAATCCTCGTCAGCTATTGCCGACCCCTGCGCGCCGGCTCGTTGGCGCGCGTAATCAAGATTCTGGCCAGCGCTCAGATGAGGAAAAAGATTGGCCTCTTGAAACACATAGCCAATCGGTCGGCGGTGTGCCGGAATAGAACCTCCTGAATCGTGCCAGGTCTCACCATTGACACTCAGCTGCCCCTGCACATTTTTTTGCAGACCTGCCAGACAGCGCAGCAACGTGGTTTTTCCAGAACCGCTGGCACCGAATATCCCGGTAATGCCAGTGCCGGGTAGCGTGGTCTCCACTGCCAGGTGAAAAGCCGGGCCGTAAGACAAACGCAGATTCAGCTCTATGGCCCCGCTCATACTGCTGCCCCATGCCGGCCAAAACCCGTCAGTCGCAGCGGTCGCTTCTGCACGCCATAAACCAACAGCAGCACTAAAAAGGAGAAAACAATCATCGCCGCCGACAGCCAGTGGGCAGCCCCGTAGTTAAGCACTTCCACATGGTCATAAATCTGCACCGACACGACTTGCGTCTGGCCAGGGATATTACCGCCGATCATCAACACCACACCGAACTCGCCCACGGTATGGGCAAAACCCAGCACCGCAGCGGTCAGGAAGCCTGGTCTGGCCATGGGCACCGCCACCGACCAGAAACGATCCCAGCCACTGGCACGCAGCGTGGCCGCGGCTTCCAGAGGGCCCTCCCCGACTGATTCAAAGGCATTCTGAATCGGCTGCACCACAAACGGCAGCGAATAGAATACTGACCCGACAACGAGGCCCCAGAAGGTAAACGGCAAGGTGCCAAGCCCCACACTTTCTGTCAGCTGGCCGATGGGGCCATTAGGTCCCATTGCGATCAGCAGATAAAAACCGATAACCGTTGGCGGTAGCACCAGAGGCAAGGCCACCAGCGCCGCCACCGGACCCTGCCAGCGCGACCGGGTACGCGCCAGCCACCAGGCCAGGGGCGTGCCCAGCAGCAAAAGCAGCAATGTCACCGTCGTGGCCAGACGAAGGGTGAGCCAAATGGCGGTCAGGTCCGCCTCAGAAAATCCCATGAGTTCACAGTCCTGGTTCAATAAGCTGGATAGCGTTATATAACAGACTATATAACGATAAACAAATCCCGAGTCATGTTGGTTGCAATACCATCAGTAGCGAAATTAGAAAGTATGCAGCGGTGAGACGCGGACCGAGAACGTAGCCGTGAATAAAACGCCCGGCGATTCGGCGACAAAAATGAACCTTGCAGCGATGCCTGGAAAGGCCTGACTGCCCGGCCTGAACTCAGCAACGGAAATCTTTTCAGTCAGCTGTTCACGGACGGCAGCAGCGCGTCGACCAGCCTACCCAGTTTTCATGAGGGAAAAGCAAAAAAAGGGAGCCTGCTGGCTCCCTTTTTTCAGTACTTCCTACTCAATTCTCCCCGTATTCAGCACGAGTAGCGGGAATGAGACTAGATGCTCTCAGCAATCCCATCGAGGGTCTCCGCCAATGACGCATAGCGGATACGGTTGATGCCGATGTAACCATCCGCGGCGTCGCTATAGCGATCTGCCAGGCGACGCAGCTGTCGCGCCGTGGAGTTGCTGCGACCGCCGTCGCCAAGCAGATCTTCCGCGGCAGACAGGGCGCTGCCCAGGGTGTCGGCTTCCGCAGCAGAAATGGCGCTTTCGCGCAGCAGCTGATCCAGATAGGCACGGGCCACCACCGGCACGGCTGGCCATTCAATGATTTCCTGGGTCTGGGCGTTTACTGTACCGTTCAGTTCTGGCAGTGAGGCCGCCGCGATTTCATTCTCGCTGAGGAAATCGCTGGGCTGCATAGTGAATACATCGAGACCACGGGCAATCTCGGTGCCGTAGACGTGACCGGCGTACCAGTAGGTCGACCAGTAGCCGGCGGTGATCAGCTCTTCCTCGTCGATGGGGCCGCGGTCAAAGAAGGCGATCTCAACGGGGTTGGAGGTGTCGGTGAAATCAATCACCGAAACGCCGCCCTGGTACCAGGCCTGGACAAAGATATCGCGGCCGGGCACGGGAATCAGCGAGCCGTTGTGGGCCACACAATTTTCGGTTTCGGTTTGCGGCGCGGGCATCTTGAAGTGGCTGCGGAACTGCAGCTGGCCATCAACCACGTCATAGAACGCATCGGCGCCCCAGGTCAGCGGATCCTGCGCGCGACAGCGTGGTCGGCCACCGCCGCCCCACTCGTCGGTAAAGATCACCTTGTCGCCACGGTTGTTGAACGTCGCCGAGTGCCAGTAGGCAAAACCCGGGTCGACCACCTGGTCGAGACGTTGCGGATTGGACGGATCGCTGATATCCAGCAGGATGCCGTTACCGGAGCAGGCGCCAGCCGCCAGGCCAATGCCGGGGAAGGTAGTAATGTCATGACACTGATTGGTTTCCCGGGTGTCCTGGGTACCGTCTCCGTGGTCGCCACCGCGCCACAGACCGGCCAGTGCACCGGAGTCCGGATCAGAGAAAATAAACGGACGGTTAACAATCTGTGCCTCACCGGGATTGGCGTAGGGAATCTCGATAACCTCGATGCGGAACAGCGCCGATTCCGGATTCTCAAACGGCGAATCATCGGAACAACCGGCCAGTTCTTCGTTGTCACGAACGGCACTGGTACCGGAGACATATACATAGAAGTTACCGTCTTCATTCGGCTCAGACACCACGGTGTGGGTGTGGGAGCCGCGACAGGTCTGCACCGCGCCTACCTGCATCGGGCGGGTCGCGTCGCTGACATCAAAGATACGAATGCCGCGAATTCGCTCGTTACTCACCGCTTCGGGTACGCCGTCCAGCCCACAGTCCAGGCGACCGCGGGTTTCCTGAACGGACATGATCAGCAGATCGCCCACCAGGGACACGTCGCCCTGGCCGCCGGGGCACACCACGGACGCCATCAGCTGCGGATTGGCCGGATTACTGATGTCGTAGGTATTAAAGCCGTGATAGTTACCGGCAATCAGGCTGTCGCCGGCAAACAGCAAATCGGTGTTGGAGAAACTGAGCAGCGACGGGCGCGGATCGGCATTCTCATCTTCCTCTTCTTCCTCAACGGGCACTTCCGCGGCCTGGCTGACACCGGTATTGCTGGTGACTTCTTCGCTCTGGCGCGCTTCCAGATCAGTGCCGTCGGTGGGCGCCAGCGCTTCTGCTTCCAGCTCTTCCAGGCGGCTCACTGGCAATCCGGCCGGATTCTCGGGATCGAAAAAACCTGCCGGCTTCGGCAGCGTGGCCACCAGAGTCATGTTCAGGGAAGCTTCGCCGGCGTCACGAAAACCAGCCGCCAGGCCCACCCGCGGGTCAGGTGAGAAGCTGGCCAGCAGCAAATCCATGCGCTCGATCTCGCTGGTCTGGTCGGAGGTGACATCGGAGGTAAACTGGTAAAGCACCGGGTCCTGGGCTGAGCCGCGCTGGTCCAGCAGGTTTTCCACCATCTCCAGGGCACCCAGGTGGTGGTCAATCATGTGTTCCAGGTACAGGCGATCAAACTCCGGGCCCGAGGCTTCGCGCAGTGCGGTAAATTCCTCGTCAGTCATCATGCCGGGCATCAGCATGAAATCCTCGGCGTGATGGGCCTCCATATCCGGCGCATCCAGGCCGCGGTCTTCCAGCCAGCCCTGCATCATTGAGATTTCATCGTCCTGGGACAGGAAGATGCGCTCCGCCAGCGCCAGCACCGCTTCGTTGTTGGTGCGCTCATCTGCCAGCTCTGACATTTCCTTGGCCTGGGCGTGGTGGGAAATCATGCCACGCAGGAACATGATGTCGCCGCGCGAGTATTCGAGGCCAGCCAGGTCGGAAGCTTCCTCGGCGCTAATAATGCGGCCCGGCTGTCCCGGCGGGCCCGGCTGGATGATTGGCGGCTGAGCCATTGCTACGGCCCCCGTGCACAGCAGCAGTGCGCCCAGAGTGAGCTTCACCGGCGTCAATTTCGATGAAAATCGTGCGAATACGGTCATTACTCTTCTCCAATACCGGCATCCGTGCCGCGTGACAATTAGCTGGCTATTTTACCCAGAGTCTCGGGGAAAATGGCAATTTTCTCGGGATTAATACTGCTTTTAACGCGTGCGACAGCGAGCCTGTTGGCCGCCTCTGGCGGCATAATTTCATACCGACTCCTGTGTGGCGAGGCTTTGATCTGTGCCTGGTAAGCTTTGTGCATACTTGTCTACCAGCTAAAGCTGGCTGGTGCCTGCTGCCGCCTGGATTCGACCGGCACTTGCATGCAGCTTCACCCAGCAGCGGGTACTATTAATCAACTGCCTGGTAAACGACCAGCTGGTAAACGACTGCCTGTTAAGCGAGTATCTGGCTGGCTGATTACCTGGCCCGATACTCCCGACAGCTTCCAGACAGCTTCCAGACAACGACCCAAGCCCAAACGCAGGATGTCACACTACATGACCCACTCTACCGACAACGACGCAGACCATTTCGACAGCTCCACCGACTGTTCAGGCCAGGGATTTTCCGGCCTTTCCCGGCGCCGACTACTCACCGCCGGCGCAACTTTCGGCGCGGTCTTGCTGCTGCCCGCGGCGCATGGCGCCGAAGGTGTGCCCCAGCGGCTAAGACAGCTGGGTATTGTGCTGCAAAGCACCCCCGCACCGGTGGCCAACTATGTACCCTGGGTACGCGAGGATAATTTCGTTTACCTGTCCGGGCAATTGCCGTTTCTGGACGGCGAGCTGCTGTATCCGGGCAAGGTGCCGGTCGATGTCAGTGTCGATGAGGGGCGCGCCGCCGCGCGACAAAGCGGAATCAACCTGATCTCGGCCCTGAACTCCGCCTGCGAAGGCGACCTGAACCGCGTTCGCCGCTGCCTGCGCATCGACGGCTATGTTGCCTCGGCACCGGGCTTTGCCCAACAGTCTGCCGTGGTGAACGGCGTCTCCGATCTGATGGTGGAAGTGTTTGGTGATGCCGGCCGCCATTCCCGCACTGCCGTCGGCGCCAATGAATTGCCGCTCAACGCCTGTGTGGAAGTGGCTGCGGTTTTTATGATCGACTGACCTGATGCATTGCCCACCAGGCGCAGCCGATCCGGTTGCGCCTAGCTCATCAACTTGCGATAAGTCTGGACAAAGTACGCCATTTCTTCCGGGGTCTGCATGCTGACCCGCGCCCAATTTGTAAAGGGCGGGAATGGGCGACCCACCATGATGCCCTCGTTCAGCATCATGGCCTGAAACTTTTCGATCTCCATGCCGGTTTCGATAAAACTGAAATTGGCATTGGATTGCACATAGTTCACGCCCATCTCATCACACATGCCCTCGACCATGGCCAGGGACTCCTTGTTCTTCTGCCGAGAAAAGTCCTGGAACGAAACATCGCGAATACTGGCCAACGCCGCATGCTGACCGACGATGTTCAGGCTGCCAGTCTTTTTCATATTCATCGAGGCAATCAGGTCTGGATGCGCGTAGCCAAAACCGACGCGCAGGGCCGCCATGCCGTGAATCTTGGACGCCGTGCGGGCCACGATAACGTTGCGATTACCATCACGTACGAAGGGCATCATTGAGGCGAAATCAGGATTGTCGACGAACTCGTAATAGGCCTCATCAACAAACACCAGTCGATCCCGGGAAACCTCGGCCACGAAATCGCGCATGGCGTTCTTTTCGATGATCGACGGTACCGGGTTGTTGGGATTACACAGGTAGACCATGCGCGTGTCCGGGCGGATGGCATCGTACATGGCCTGCAGGTCGATCTTCATCTCGTCATCAACCGGGACGCGAATGATTTCGCTGCCGAAATTGCCAGCGTAGCGCGGCAGCGCCTCGAACGTAGGGTAGGGCGCCACAATAGAGCCCGGCTCGATACTGGCAATCAACGCCGCGACATTGAGGATTTCACCGGAGCCGGTACCGACGGTTACCGATTCCACCGGCAGGTCCTCGATGCCTGCCAGTTCGGTAATGATCTGGTCGGTGATGCCGCCGTACTTGTTGGCATCCTTCATGGCCATGTTGATGGCCTGGAGCGCCACCCGTGAGGGCCCGTAAGGGTTTTCATTGGCACTGGCGCGAATAATGTGGCCAGGTCGCGCCACGTTGGCCAGGGCACCATTCATGAAGCGGATTGATGGTGCGCCGGGGATCTGGTCAATCAGGCTGGCGCTGGCTACGGCCGCGCCGCCGAGCAGGAAATTCCTGCGCGATAGGGACTTTTGCATGGTGTTCCTCAACTGCCGGTTAACGGTTATCCAGATGGATTTGCAAGAAACAAACCAGTAACAGTCAATAGTTCAGCTGACTGGGTCTTGGCAGGTGTAACCCACGCCTGACGCGGCCTGCCACCCGGGAGGGTAACGCGCTGCGCAGCCGGAGCGTGCCCCGAACCTATCCCAGCCTGAGGCTTTGTGCACCGCAGCCGGGATTTCATGCCTTGCCGTGGTGCGGCGGCATAAACTGCGGCTCGCACCTGGCTTCTGCCCTTACCTGTCTACCCGACACCTGACTGCTCGATACCTGACTACTGACTTACTCGTCATCCTCGGACGCGCCTTTGCGTGCCACGCCGTCGGCATGGGCTGCCCTGGCGACGGCTTCAGCCACTGCTGGCACGACATTGGGATCAAACACGCTGGGAATGATGTAGTCAGGCAGCAGGTGGGACTCGGGGATCGAGTTGGCGATGGCCTCGGCAGCCGCCATCTTCATGTTTTCGGTCACACTGCGCGCCAGGCAGTCCAGGGCGCCCCGGAAAATCCCTGGAAAACACAACACATTGTTGATCTGGTTGGGGAAATCGCTGCGCCCGGTGGCCATCACACCAACGTGGGGCAAGGCGATTTCCGGCATGATTTCCGGTACCGGATTGGCCATGGCGAAGACAATGGGATCACGAGCCATCTTCTTGAGATCATCCACGGTAAGCACTCCCGGAGCCGAGACGCCCACAAATACATCGGCGTCCTTGATCACCTCGCTGAGACTGCCCTTTTCCTTGTCCAGATTGGTATGGTCGGCGAACCACTGTTTGGCCTCATTAAGACCCTCGCGACCGGCGTAAATCGCGCCCTGCCGGTCGCAACCCACAATCTTCTTCACTCCAAGCAGCATCATCATCTTGGAACAGGCGGTACCGGCCGCGCCTGCGCCCATCACCACCACCTTCAGGTCCTCGGGCTTTTTATTGACAATTTTCAGGGCGTTGATCAGGGCCGCGGTGCTGACCACGGCGGTGCCGTGTTGATCATCATGGAAGACCGGAATGTCCAGCTCCGCCTGTAGCCGACGCTCAATCTCGAAGCAACGCGGCGCGGAAATGTCTTCCAGGTTGATTCCGCCGAACCCCGGGGCGATGGCCTTGACGATACTGATAATTTCCTCGGTATCCTTGGTATTCAGGCAGATCGGGAACGCATCGACTTCACCGAAGTGCTTGAACAGCATGGCCTTGCCTTCCATCACCGGCATGGCGGCTTCCGGGCCAATGTCTCCCAGACCCAGTACCGCGGTACCGTCGCTGACCACGGCCACGGTATTTTTCTTGATAGTCAGGTTGAAGGCAGACTGACGGTCGCGGTGGATGGCCATGCAAACCCGGGCCACTCCTGGCGTATAGGCCATCGACAGGTCATCACGGGTCTTCAGCGGGGTACGATTGGTAATCTCGATCTTGCCACCCAGATGCATGAGAAAGGTGCGGTCTGAATAGTGCACGTATTCGGCCACATCAAGGCTGCGCGCGGCATCCAGCACCTTCTGGGAGACATCGGCATTGGCGGTACTGATGGTGAAGTCACGTACCGTTTCTTCCTTGGTGCTACGCACCAGGTCAATCGCGCCAATATCACCGCCGGAATCGGCAATGGCCCGGGTCACTGAAGCCAGCGCGCCAATCTCGTTGCGCAGTTTCAGACGTATGATGAAGTTGGTACCCAGGCTCTCTTGCACGGGTGTCGGCATGTTACTCACGGCGGGTCCTCACGGTGTTGGCGGTCTGTTGGTGGGTTGCTGGCAGTGGCTTGCTATTCGTGGCCTGTTGCAGGCCTGGCAAGTGGGACGAAGGCCCACGAATCGCGTCACACAGTGTAACAGACCGCTGGGGCAGGAACAGCGCAGACCATTGATGTACCAGACACCAGGCAGTTAACCAGGTCTGCTTGCGCCGCGGCAGTCGCCCTTTTATCTTCGAGCCTGACACGTGGCGGCAAAACAACATCGGCCAGGCCAATTAATATGAAACAATACGGCGGCCAGGCGGGTCACTGGGTAAACGGAGGAGTTTTCAATCAGCCATGGAATCAATCTATTACGTACTTTGCTGGCACTGCCACCGACGCTGCAAACACTGCTATGAGGAACGCTTTCGCCCCTACATCCGGGAGGAGCTGGAATCCGTTGTTGCCGAAGCCGAACGCAACGCGCCAGCCATTGTCGCCAACTTGCCCGAGCGCATGACCTATCTGGAGGCGGTAAGCGATCCGGCTCCTGGCGCAGCAAAATTCGTCGAGAAAACCGGCAAAATCATTATTTCCGGCGGCGATGTTCTCACCGATCCGGTTCGTGAGCGGGTTCTGTACCCGACCCTGAAAGCCATTACCAGCAAGTATCGCGACCACGGTGGCATCAAGATCGTGGTGCAAACCACCGGCGACCTGCTGACCCCCGCAATCATCAATGAATTGATCGCGCACGGGGTCTGGACTATTTCCATATCGGGCATGGATGATTTCCACGTTGGCATGGAAGGCGACAAGAAGATTTCGCTGGCAGACAAGGTGACAGCAATGCTGGAGGCAGCCGGTGTAAAAAACGCCAACGAATTGGGCGAGCGCAGCGAACGCAGCAAGGAAGAGGGTCCGATCTTCAGCATGTTTGGAGCCACGGAGGAGAGCTGGATCGGCAAACTGTGGCCACGGGGACGCGCCTGGGAAAACAACCTGTCCAAGGCGACCCTGGCTGATAATTTCTGTGACGCCTGGTCCGGCGGCCTCAATTTCCTGAATTATAACTATGCCGGATCAGAGATATCTATCGATCCCACCGGCGATGTCTACCCCTGCTGCATCAAGACCGCGCACCCGCTGGGCAATCTCACCGAAGAACCGCTGCTGGGGATCCTCGATGACCTGGTTGGCCAGCCGGAGCTCGAAGCCATCAACGCTGGCAAGCCGGAGCGCATGGGCTTGACCCACGACTGGGACATCGAAACCTTCATCGCTGCCTGCAGCACAGAAACGCCAGCCGGAGACGAGTACGCCAATCTTTGCATTGGCTGTGACCGTTTCCACAAGGAAGTGCTGGGCACGGTACTGGATGCGCGCCGCCGGGCCCGTCGCAGTCAGCGCATGAATGTTCTCGCCAGCAGTGGCTGAGACCGGTTCTCAATGTGACAGACCGCGACAAGACGGTAGCCCGATGAAGGCCTTACACACTGCATTACTGATCCTGGCTCTGGTCACTCAAGCCCATGCGCAGGGCGAACAGGAATCCCGACGCTGGAGCGACATCGAAGCCACGGCACGCGGCCAGACGGTCTACTTCAACACCTGGGGCGGTGAGCCGCGCATCAATCGTTATCTGGTCTGGGTCGCCGAGCAGGTGTTGCAGCGCTACGACATCACCCTGCGGCACGTGCGGCTGGCGGACACGGCGCTGGCGACCTCGCGAATCCTCGCCGAGAAGCAAACCGGGAATCGCGAAGCTGGCAGTGTCGACCTGGTATGGGTCAATGGCGAGAATTTCGCCACCATGAAAAGTAACGAGCTGCTGTATGGCCCCTGGGCCGAATCCCTGCCCAACTTTGCGCTGGTCAACGCCGAACAATATCCGGAAATGCGCCAGGATTTCACCGTGCCCACCGCGGGCCTGGAGTCACCCTGGCTGCGGGCGCAGCTGATATTTTATTACGACAAGACTGTAGTACCGCAGCCACCGATGTCGGTCACAGAACTGCTCGGGTGGGCCAAACGCAACCCGGGCGAATTTACCTACCCTCGGCCGCCGGATTTTCTTGGCAGCACCTTTCTCAAACAGGCAATACTGGAGATCAATGAGAGCGACCCGGCGCTTTATGAGCCTGCCAACCCAGAATCGCTCACCAGGCTGGGCAATCCCTTATGGGCATTCCTGGACCAGCTGCATCCTTACCTGCTGCACAACGGCCGTTTCTTTCCCAGCAGTGGCGCCCGACTTCGGCGCCTGCTGGCGGACGGAGATACGGCTTTGGCTTTTTCCTTCAGCCCGGGCGAAGCGGTTACTGCCATCACCGCCGGAGAACTGCCGGGGACCGTGCGCTCCTATGTATTGTCCACCGGGACTCTCAGCAACGTCAGCTTTCTGGCCATTCCCTTCAATGCTTCCAGCAAGGCTGCGGCGCAAGTGGTGGCCAATTTTCTGCTTTCCCCACAGGCCCAGGCCAGGGCCAGCCAGCCGGAGCAGATGGGCAGCGCCACGGTATTGGATCTGACTCTGTTGACTGATCGGCAACGGCAAGCGTTTGCGAATATCCAGGCCAGTCCGGCCGCCGTACCCGCTGCCGACCTGAACCGCCGCATTCCTGAACCGCATCCTTCCTGGATGCCAGCCCTGGAACGCGCCTGGCTGCAGCGCTACATGCAGCCGTGATGCAATTTATTCCCCGCGTCCTGCTTTCCCTGATTGTCGTGCCGGTAGTGCTTGGCCTGGCGGTGTCGTTGTTGCCTGCATTCGGGTACCTGCCAGCACTGGGCGGCGAGCAGTTCAGCCTGCAATTCTGGCGGCAGCTTGCAAACGTGCCGGGAATCACCCGCAGCGCAAGCATCAGCCTGCTGGCCGGGCTCATCACCCCTTTCATCGCGCTATCGGCGGTAATGCTGTTTCTTGCCACAGCAACCGGCGGCACATTTGATCGCTGGGTCCGGCGACTGATCTCCCCGGTGCTTGCCATTCCCCACGCGGCAGCAGCATTCGGCCTGGCTTTCCTGATCGCACCCTCGGGTTTTTTGTGGCGACTGCTGGCACCGCTGGTCGGCTGGGAACGTGCCCCTGATCTGCTGATCGTCAACGACAGCTGGGGCCTGGCGATGATGCTGGGACTGGTGATCAAGGAGATCCCCTTCCTGTTGCTGATGGCGCTGGCAGCACTGCCCCAGATCCAGGCCAGCGAGCGCGTCGCCATCGCCCGATCGCTGGGCTACCGTCCGGCAATTGCCTGGCTAAAAGTGGTCGCCCCGGCACTTTATCCACTACTGCGTCTGCCTATTTTTGCGGTTATTGCGTTTGCATCCGCAACGGTTGATGTCGCACTGATTCTTGGCCCCACCTTACCGCCCACCTTGAGCGTTCGCCTGCTGGAATGGTTCAGCGACGCCGACCTGTCGCGCCGCTTTCTCGCCGCCGCCGCGGCAGTACTCCAGTTGCTGATCAGTCTGGCAGCGATTGGACTGTGGATTGCCGCCGAGAAGGTAGTTGGCAAAATCTGGCAGACATGGATTCTGGGTGGCGACCGGCGCACCGGGGAGGTGCTGCTGCAGCTGGTCGGCCGGACTGTGGTACCGCTGGCAGTACTGGCCGTATCCCTGAGTCTGGCGCTGCTGCTGGTGAATTCGCTGGCCGGACTTTGGCCATTTCCGCAACTATTGCCCGACGACTGGACCTTGCGTGACTGGGCAGAGGCGCTGGCCGGACTCCAACAACCGCTGCTCAACACCCTCACCATTGCCTTGCTGGCCACAGTCTCGGCACTGGTTCTGGTGGTAGCCAGCCTTGAGTCGGAGCAGCGCCAGCGCGATCGCGGCCGCCACAACTGGTGGCTGCTCTATGTCCCGCTGCTACTGCCTCAGGTGGTGTTTCTGTTCGGCATTGTCCTGCTGGCCGAAGCACTGGGTCAGCAGCCCGGCCTGTTGCTGGTGAGCCTGGGTCACCTGCTGTTTGTCCTGCCCTATTTGTTTATCAGTCTGGCGGAGAGCTATCGCCGTCTGGATCCGCGCTGGATGCAGCTTGCCGCTTCGCTGGGCGCCTCACGGCTGCGCGCCTGGTGGCGGATTCGCCTGCCGCTGCTGCTGGCCCCCATGCTCACCGCAACGGCTCTGGGTTTTGCGATCAGTGTCAGCCTCTACTTGCCAACCCAGCTCCTGGGGGCCGGGCGGGTGGTAACTGTGACCACCGAGGCGGTGGCGCTGGCTTCCGGCGGCAGCGCCAGTATCATTGCAGTTTGGGCTGTCATCCAGGCGCTATTGCCAATGCTGGCCTTTGGACTTGCGCTGCTGCTGCCGCGAATTATCTGGCGTCAGCGCAGCGGCATGCAGGACGCACCTCGATAATGACAGACCCGCATTCCACCGCCCGTACAGCGACTGCCCTGCACCTGGAGCAGGTCCGGATCGGCCTCGCCGGACGAGAGCTACTGTCGCTCAGTAAATCCATTGCTGCCGGTGAAGTATTCACGGTCATGGGGCCAAGCGGTTCCGGAAAATCGTCGCTGCTGGCTTTTATCGCCGGTTTTCTGGACCCGGCCTTTGCCGCCAGCGGCCAGGTGCTGCTGGGCACGGAAGACGTCACCAGACTGCCAGCCGAGCAGCGCCGGATCGGGCTGCTGTTTCAGGACCCGCTGCTGTTTCCCCATCTGTCGGTGGGGGGGAACCTGGCTTTTGGCATCCCGGCAAAGCGGCGCGCAGAAAAGCACGACATCATGGAAGAGGGATTACACAGCTTCGGGCTTGGCGGTTTTGCCGAGCGCGATCCAACTACGTTATCCGGCGGCCAGAAGGCCAGGGTCGCCCTGCTGCGTCTGTTGCTGTCTGAACCGCGCGCGATACTCCTGGACGAACCCTTCAACAAACTGGATGCGGACCTGCGACGGGAACTGCGGGAACAGGTTTTCACCCGCCTGCGCGCCACCGGCCTGCCGGTTATCCTGGTGACCCATGACCAGGAAGACGCCGATGCCGCCGGTGGCGAGATCCTGTCGCTCTGATGGCGAGCGCGGCCACTGACCTACCTTGCAGCGGGACCAAATCGCACCGTGCTTGCGCACCAGATGTGCCCCCGCCCGTAAATAATGCTTTAGGAAACGCCGAATTTGCCCGTAGAGCATGATTCACAATCACAATATTGCCCTTTTTAGCCGCGAATGCTTAAATCCACTTTCCCAAAATCGTGCCCCCAGCGGATTTTCAGGTCTGCTACCGGAACCGGCACGATTACTGGACATTCGCATCAGCGGACAATAACTTGTTCGCTCTCGCTGAACGGGATTTCGGCACGCTGCAAACCTGACAGAGCACAACATAAAACATCGTGGTATTCAGCGCGCTTGATTAATAGGCGCACAGAGTCACGTACAAATGTCACATGGAACCAGTCGTTGTCAGCATGGCAGCTGGCAATAACCGGGATTTAGAATAATGAAGAACACAATCTGGCTTGCCATACTCCTGGCCATTTTCTGGGTCATCAATTCCGGTCACTTTGATGCGCTGCTGCTCAGTCTCGGCGCGCTGTCTATTATTCTGGTGATCGCCCTGAACCACCTGATGAACAAGGTCAGCGGCAGCGAGCAGCCGCCGGTGATCCTGTCCTGGAAGCTACCGTTCTACGTCCTGTGGCTGGTCAAGGAAATCGTCAAATCCAATATCGAAGTGATTCGCTGCATTTGGCAGCGTAACCCGGCCATTGAGCCGTCGGTGATTCAGGTCAAAGCCTCACAGGAAAGTGATCTTTTTAAAGTGTTGTACGCCAACTCCATCACCATGACACCGGGCACGGTAACCATGGAAGTGGAAGGTGACATGTTTACGATTCACGCCCTGACCCGAGCGTCACGCGAAGGTATCGAGTCCGGCGAGATGGACACCAAGGTAAGGAATTTGGAGACCTAGATGTATATTGCTATCTCCGCTGCCATTCTGGTGGTCATGGTCCTGGCCCTGGTGCGCGCACTGCTCGGACCCACTGTGTATGACCGCATCCTTGCGGTGAATATGTTCGGCACCAAAACCGTGTTGCTCGTCGCTGTATTCGGGCTTATTTCCGGCCGCTTCGATTACGTCGATATTGCCCTGGTCTACGCCCTGATCAACTTCATCAGCATCATCGCGGTACTGCGCTTTTTCGAGTATGGCTATAAAGAGGAGCAGAAGTCGTAATGGCAGCGACACTGGACATCCTCAGCTGGATCTTTCTGATTGGTGGCGGTTTCCTCGGAATCACGGGTGCTGTTGGCCTGTTCCGCTTTCCTGACTTCTATACCAGACTGCACGCCGCCAGCGTCACCGATACCCTCTGCGCCGGTTTCATTGTGCTTGGACTGCTGATGCAGGCTGAGTCGGCGATGATGGTTTTCAAGCTGGTACTAATCCTGCTGATTCTCACCTACACCTCTCCCACCGCGGCACACGCCCTGGCCCGGGCAGCGGTGCACGCCGGCCTGCAGCCAATGCTGAAGGAAGTACCAGCCACCGAACTCAGTGTCACCGAGACGGCCGGGCTGGAAGAACAACAAGAAGCACCAACTGAACAATCTCCGGAAGACAATGACCCGGAAGAAGGAGAATCCTCATCAACACCCTGATCGACATCGTCCTGCTCAGCATGCTGGCAGTCACGGCCTTGTCCGTGGTGTTCATGCGCGACCTGTTCGCGATCGTGATGCTGTTTGGCATTTACAGCCTGTTGTCCGCTGGCTTCTTTGTGACCATGGATGCGGTTGACGTAGCGCTGACCGAAGCATCGGTAGGCGCCGGTATTACCACAGTATTAATGTTAGGCACTCTGGCGCTGACCATGCGCAAGGAAAAGGAGCGCCCGAAACCGGCGTCCATGTTGCCACTTGCCGTGGTTACCATTACCGGCCTGGTGCTGGTTTACGGCACGTTGGACATGCCCTATATGGGCGACCCGGATGCGCCGGTACACGAACATGTGGCGCCACGCTACATCGAGGATTCCTACGAGGAAATTGGCCTGCCGAATATCGTGACGTCAGTGCTGGCCAGCTACCGGGGTTTTGACACACTCGGCGAGGTGGTGGTGATTTTTGCAGCCGGCCTGGGTGTATTAACCCTGCTGGGCTTGACCGGCGATGAGCGGCACCGGGTGCGCCCGGCGGTGATGGAGCACCACGTGGTACTGCGAGTGATAACCAAGGCACTGATCCCGCTGATCCTGCTCTACGCACTCTATATACAGTTCCACGGCGATTACGGGCCAGGCGGCGGCTTCCAGGCCGGGGTAATTTTCGGCGCAGCTATTATTCTCTATACCATTATTTTTGGTCTCACCAAGGGCCAGCAGATTATCTCACCAGCCGTATTGCGCTTCATGATGGGTACCGGCGCGCTGATTTTTGGCGGCACCGGCCTGGTAGCACTGGCTCTGGGCGGCAACTTTCTTGACTACGATGTACTCGCCCACGACCCGCATCACGGCCAGCACTACGGCATCCTGATCGTCGAATTCGGCGTCGGGGTGACCGTAACCGCCGTGATGATTTCCATCTTTTTCAATTTTACTGGTCGCGCCACTGAACCAAAGGAAGAAGAGTAATGGAGACCACCCTCGGACTTTATAATTACTGGATCGTTATCTTTCTGATGATGGTGGGCTTTTACGTGGTAATTGCTCACGGCAACCTGATCAAGAAAGTGGTCGGGCTGAACATATTCCAGACTTCCGTTTTTATTCTGTACATCACCATGGGCAAGGTGGAAGGCGGCGCAGCACCTATTCTCGATGATGCGGTCACCGTCTACTCCAACCCACTGCCTCACGTTTTAATCCTCACTGCCATTGTGGTGGGCGTGGCAACAACCGCGCTGGCCCTGGCGTTGATCGTGCGCATCAAGGAAGCCTACGGCACGATCGAGGA
This sequence comes from uncultured Pseudohongiella sp., assembly GCA_965212375.1. Taxonomy (GTDB): domain Bacteria; phylum Pseudomonadota; class Gammaproteobacteria; order Pseudomonadales; family Pseudohongiellaceae; genus UBA9145. Next base: position 2,817,766 of record OZ243108.1, read on the forward strand.
AGAGGAAATTCACAATCAGGACGAGTCTCTGTGATAGCCAGTAATCTGCCCGCTCTACAGGTAGTCATTCCGCTGTTGTCTGCGCCGCTGGCGCTGATGCTGGGTCGCGGCAGACTGTCGCACCTGCTCGCACTGGTGGTCAGCACTATCGCTCTGGTCATCAGCTACACGCTGCTGCAGACGGTATTGCTCGATGGCCCGATTTCTTACGCGATGGGCGGCTGGGAGCCACCCTGGGGTATCGAATACTACGTCGATGCGGTAAACGCCTTCGTCCTGTTGATTGTCTCAGCCATCGGCACGGTAGTGATGATCGCCGCCGGTACCAGCGTGGCCAAAGAGATTCCCGCGGCCAAGCAGAGTCTGTTTTATACCGCCTACCTGCTGTGCCTGGCCGGGCTGTTGGGAATTACCATTACCGGCGATGCATTCAATGTCTTCGTATTCCTGGAAATATCTTCCCTGTCCACTTACATCCTGATCAGCCTGGGCAAGGATCGCCGCGCCCTTACTGCGGCGTTGCAGTACCTGATCATGGGTACTATCGGCGCGACTTTCATTCTGATCGGTGTCGGCATGCTTTATATGTCAACTGGCACCCTTAATATGCTCGATCTCGCTGTACGACTTGAGCCACTGAGTGAATCCCGCACGGTTCAGGCCGCCTTTGCGTTCCTGGCGGTGGGCATCTCGGTAAAGCTCGCCCTTTTCCCGCTGCATCTGTGGCTGCCCAACGCCTACACTTACGCGCCGTCTGTAGCCAGCGCGTTTCTGGCTGCCACCGCCACCAAAGTCGCAGTCTATGTCATGCTGCGCTTCTTCTTTACGATCTTCGGCATTGAGTTCTCCTATAACGTCATGCCGCTGGGCTACATCCTCATGGCCCTGGCGCTGCTGGCAATTTTCGTGGGCTCACTGGTGGCTATCTGGCAGGACAACGCCAAGCGCCTGCTGGCCTATTCCAGTGTTGCCCAGATTGGCTACATGATTCTCGGCATCAGTTTCGCCACCCACACCGGTCTTACCGCGGCGATACTGCACCTGTTCAACCACGCCATGATGAAGGGCGGACTATTCCTGGCCCTCGCTGCGCTGGCCTACAGCGCCGGCGGCACATCCATCAGCCATTTCCGTGGCCTGGGCAAGACCATGCCGTGGACCATGATGGCGGTGGTACTCGGCGGCCTGAGCCTGATAGGTGTGCCGTTGACGGTGGGCTTTGTCAGCAAGTGGTATCTGGTACTGGCAGCGCTGCAGGAAGGTTTGTGGCCGGTGGCGTTCCTGGTCCTGCTGGGCTCACTGCTGGCGGTAATCTATATCTGGAAACTGGTCGAGGCGGCCTATTTCCAGGAACCCACTGATGATGCCGCGGTAACCGTCAAGGAAGCACCACTGGGACTGCTGATCCCCGCCTGGATTCTGGTAATCGCCAACTTCTACTTCGGCATCGACACCAGCCTCACGGTTGGTGCTGCCGAGGCAGCGGCTACCTCCCTGCTTGGATTCGGAGGATAGCGCCCATGCCAATCGAATATTACATGCCCATGATTGTCGTGCTGCCGGTTATCGCCGCGCTGCTGATTCGCCTGACCGGCAATAATCCCAATCTGCGTGAAGCCATCACCCTGATCACTTCGGTGCTATTGTTCCTGATGCTGATGCCTCTGGCGCAGGACGTGATGAACGGCGGCCGTCCGACATTCACGCTGGCCGAACCGTTCCCGGGTATTCCAATCCAGTTCACGCTGGAACCCCTGGGGATGATTTTTGCCCTGATCGCCGGGTTCCTGTGGCCGGTGACGTCCATCTATGCCATTGGCTACATGCGTGGCCACCATGAAAAAAATCAAACCCGTTTTTTCATGTTCTTCGCACTGGCTATTGCCGTGACCCAGGGCGTGGCCTTCTCTGGCAACCTGTTTACCCTGTTTGTCTTTTACGAACTGCTGACCCTGTCCACGTTCTCGCTGGTAACCCATGCCGGAACCGAAGCGGCGAAGAAGGCCGGTCGTGTCTACCTTGGTATTCTAATTGGCACCTCAATCGCCTTCCTGTTGCTGGCGCTGATCTGGACCTGGTTCCTGGCCGGCACCCTGGACTTCACTCCCGGCGGTATCCTCGCAGGCACCGCCTCACCGGCCGTGCTCAGCGTGCTGCTGGTGCTGTTCTTCTTCGGGGTGGGTAAAGCTGCACTGATGCCGTTCCACCGCTGGCTGCCCGCCGCCATGGTGGCACCGACACCAGTCAGCGCCCTGCTGCATGCCGTGGCGGTGGTAAAAGCCGGTGTGTTCACCCTGCTGAAAGTCTCGCTTTATATTCTTGGCCCGAACACCATTCTCGAGCTGCCGATTACCGAATACCTGACCTACGTGGTGGCGGCATCGATTCTGCTGGCATCACTGGTTGCCATGACCAAGGACAACCTGAAGGCGCGGCTGGCCTACTCCACGATCAGTCAGCTCGGCTACATTACCCTGGGTGCCCTGCTCGGCATGACCGGCGTACTCGGCGGTGCACTGCATATCGTCATGCATGCCTTCGGCAAGATCACCCTGTTCTTCGGCGCCGGCGCCATTCTGGTGGCCGCACATAAATCAAACATCAGTGAACTGGACGGCCTTGGCAAACGCATGCCGCTAACCTTCGCCGCCTTCACGCTAGGCACCCTGAGCATCATTGGTCTGCCCCCGCTGGGTGGTATGTGGAGCAAGTGGTACCTTGCCCAGGCGACGCTGGAGACCGAACAACTGGTACTGCTGGCCACGCTGCTGATCAGCTCGCTGCTGAACATTGCCTACCTGCTGCCAATTCCGCTGCGCGCCTTCTTTGCCAAGAGCAAGGGCGGTACACAGACCGGCATGAAAGAGGCACCCGTTTTCTGCCTGATCGCCATGGGCGTCACGTCGACCATGTGTGTAGTTCTGTTTTTCTTCCCACAGTACTGGTACGAGCTAGCGTCAGCGGCAATCCGTTGATAAGAGGTTTTTATGCAGACATCCGATGACAACAAGCCCGGCTGGGCAGAAGACCCGGTTATTCATCAGCGGATTCGCTACTTCCTGTTCGCCCTTTGCGGCGTGCTGGTTATTGCCGACCTGATCGTCCACCGACATACCTATTTGCCGGTAGAGGAACTGCCTGCATTCTATGCGTTCTATGGCTTCGCCGCGCTGGTGGGTGTGGTGGTACTGGCCAAATCCCTGCGTCAGCTGGTAGGCCGCAGCGAAGACTACTATCAACAGAAGGATGACAACGATGCTGTTTGATACTCATCTTTTTCATCCTTTCCTGCCATTTCTGATCGCAGCAATCCTGGCGGCTGTCACCCGCGGCAAACTGCGCTCGATCATCATGCTGCTGGCACCTTTGCTTGGCGGCTTGCATCTACTGAGTGTGGAAACCGGCACCGTGGTTGAATACCAGCTGATGGGGCTGGAACTGGTGCCCTACCGCGTGGACGCGTTAAGTCTGCCATTTGGTTATATTTTCCATATCGGCGCCTTTATCTCGGTGCTGTATGCCCTGCACGTTAAAGACACCCTGCAGCACGTGGCTGGCCTGCTTTATGCGGGTAGCGCCGTCGGCGCGGTGTTCGCGGGAGACCTGTTTACCCTGTTTATCTTCTGGGAAATCCTGGGCCTGAGCTCGGCGTTCCTGGTATGGGCCGCGCGGGATGAGAATTCCGTTGCTACCGGCATTCGCTACCTGGTATTTCAGGTACTGTCCGGCGTGCTGTTGATGGCCGGCGCATTGTGGATGTACGTGGATACCGGCAGCCTGGCCTTTGAGGAAATTGGCCTCGGCACTACCGGCGCCCTGTTTATCTTCTTCGCCTTTGGCATCAAGTGCGGCTTTCCGTTCCTGCACAACTGGATTACCGACGGCTACCCGGCCTCCACTGCCACCGGCACGGTATTCCTGTGCTGCTTCACCACCAAGGTAGCAATCTATACTATGGCCCGAGCCTTCCCGGGCACCGAAGCGTTGATTTACATCGGCGCCTTCATGGCCTGCTATCCGATTTTCTTCGCGGTTATTGAGAACGACCTGCGCAAGGTGTTGGCCTATTCCATGATCAACCAGCTTGGCTTCATGGTGGTGGGCGTCGGCCTGGGCACCGCCCTGGCTTTGAACGGTGCCGTCGCACACGCGTTCAATGACGTCCTGTTCAAGGGGCTGTTATTTATGTCCATGGGTGCAGTGCTCTATGCCACCGGCCGCACCAAGGCCTCGGAACTCGGCGGGCTCTACAAGAAGATGCCAAAGACTGCTGCGCTGTGTATCGTCGGCGCCATCACCATTTCGGCATTCCCGCTGGTCAGCGCGTTTATCAGCAAATCCATGATCATGTCGGCCCTGATTGAGGAAGGCCATGGCATCGTCTGGATGTTCATGCTGTTTGCATCTGCGGGCGTGCTGGAGCACGCGGGTATAAAGATCCCCTATTTTGCCTTCTTCGCTCACGACCAGAACATTCCGGCTGAAGAAGCGCCCACCAACATGCTTGGCGCGATGAGTATCGCCGCCGTGTTGTGTGTGGTGATCGGGGTTTTCCCGGCGCTGCTGTACAACATTCTTCCCTACGACGCACCGTACTCGCCCTACGACATGACCCACGTGCTGACGCAGATGCAGCTGCTGGCCTTCGCCACCCTGGGGGTAGTGTTCCTGCATCGCAGTGGCCGCTACCCCGCGGAGATCCCGTCAGTGAATCTGGACTTCGAGTGGGTTTACCGTCGCCTGATTCCAGGCCTGTATCGTGGCCTGAAGCGAATCCTGGTGCTGGTCGGCGACTTTATTGGTAGCTGGCTGCGCTACTGGAGTGGCGGTGTCATGGCGGGCCTGAACCGGACCCACGGCCCGGAAGGTACCCTGGCTCGCACCTGGCCCACCGGCAGCATGGTGCTGTGGGTGGCTGTGCTGCTCGCCGTTTACCTGGTGGTGGATTTTCTCTAGCCGTTTGTTCCCGGCACAGAAAAGCGGCTCCTGGCGCTACTCAAGTCTCCAGGCAGTAATTTTTGCAATTCCACAACCCTCATCGCCAGGCGTGCGCTCGCCGCCTGGCGATGAGTGGTGATACCCACATTATCTCCTCAGTAATTGCTTATAGCCGGTCGCAGTTCCCTGTTCCAGAACCAACCTGGAAGCACTGAAGAAAAACGATGGCCAGAGAAACCTGGCAACACTACGGCGCATCCACCGACTCGAAGCACGCATGGAGGCTCTGGAATCCATACTGCCCATGTGCTCCGGCTGCAAGAAGACCGAAAGCAACAGCGGCACGTGGATGAGCGTGGAAAGTTATATCGAATCCCGGCGTGAAGGAGTGATGGTCAGCCATGGCCTGTGCCCTGACTGCAAGCATGAGTACTTCGGTGATTTTCTGCAGCGCAACACTGCGGCCTGATTGAGGGGAATGACCGCGTGGTCAGGGGAACTCCTGATCAGGACCACGCGGCGCAATGGGGTTGACGAGTCCGGTTACTGCTCTGCGAACTCTGCTTCCACTTCTTCCTTGCGGGCACCGGCCAGAATACCCGGCAGCGCGTAGTTGCCCTCGTGACAGGCATATTCGTAGATCTCGGCTTCAGCCGCATTCATGGGCAGTTCACCACTCCAGGATTGGGTGTAAACCTTGGGATCATCTACCGTGAAGCGATACAGGATCTTGTCGTCGGACAGCCGGGTGAATCGCTCGGTGATCGTGGCATCCGGCGAGATGTAGATGAAGTGGCGCAGTGAGCCACGGAAGCTCTGCTGGGGATGGAAATTGGTGGTTTCCACTACCAGGGTGTCATCTTCGTACCAGCCAATGGAATCACCCAGCCATTTGCTGTTGTGGCTCTGGTGCTCATTGTCACGCAGACGAATAATGCGCGCGTCGTGATTCATCTCTGCCAGAATCATTACATAGTCCGGAGTCTGGACGATCTGGCTGTGATTGTTGTAGAGAACCGGCAAGGTCGGTGGACCACCAGAAGATCCAAAACCCACCAGACAACGCTCGCCCAGGGGCCGGGCTTCAGGCCCCGCCATCGGACCCAACGGATTGCGACGGCTGGCAAAAATTGCCCGCTGACCTTCCTCACTCCATGGCAGCCGTCCGTTTTCAGGATCTACAATAATGGAGGTGCGGATCTCGCCATTGATTTCCGCCATGCGCTCACCCGGGTCCATCCAGAATGTGTTGTAACCGCCCACGTCCGCCTCACCGCCCTCGCCTTCGGCTGTCAGCTCGTTGAGATAGCTGTCTCCGGTCTGGCCAATCTCCAGCGCTTCTTCCGGCGTGATGACCAGTTTGCCGTTGAATTCCGGACCACGCTCCAGCATGGTGACCGTGGCGATATTCCAGGTGCCCTGCAAATCCGGGACGCCCCAACTGGTGCGAGGTGGCTCATACTCCCCGGTGCTGTCTTGAGCAAGAACCGGGACTGCTTGCGCGCTGGCAACAAGTCCGGCGGCGAGTATGATGTGCTTGAGTGTGCGCATAGAATCTTTCCTGAGATAACCTGAATGTTAATAAGAGGTCGGTATTTCGCGAAGTGGCAAGTGTAGGGGGCAGGCCCGGGGACGTCCACTCCGACCATCGAGCGAGACAGGGAGTTCTTCGCAGCTATCCGGTAATTCCGGAGGTTTTCCGGGCTTGCCTGCAAGCAGACTCCCTGCCTACACTGACAGGCCAGTCTGGCGATAATAATAAAAGCGGAGCTAGCCGATGCCGAATCACTCTCACTCGACCAACACAGCACCCTGTCCAATCCTGCGGCCCCTGCTTAACAAACTTGCTTTCAGCCTGCTCCTGCTGCTACCGACCAGCCTGGTATCTGCCCAGGGCGGCGCCGACAATCCCTACCAGGTTATTTATGACTGGGGCAGCTTGCCCGACGGTCGGACCATGGGCGTAGTAACCGGTGTTCATCCGGACCCTGACGGCGAGCATTTATGGATTGTAGAGCGCTGTGGTACGAACCAGTGCGCGGACTCCGACCTCCACCCCATACACAAGTTGGATAGCGACGGTAATGCCGTATTGAGCATCGGCGCAGGCCTGTTTGCCTGGCCACACGGGTTTGACCTGGATAGTGACGGCAATCTCTGGGTCACCGAGGGAGCGCCTGCCGGTGACGCGCGCGGTGCGGCGGGTATGGCCCGCGGCATGGGGCATCAGGTTATCAAGTTGAATCAGGCGGGCGAGGTATTGCTGCGGCTCGGCGAAGCCGGTGTATCCGGTGATGACGCGCAGCACTTCAATGGCCCGGCGGCGGTGCTGGTAACACCGGGTGGCGATATCTGGGTAGCGGATGGCCACCGCGGCGGCAACAACCGGATTCTGAAGTTTGCGGCCAGCGGTGAATTGCTGCTGCAACTGGGAGGCGGCATCGACGCCCTGTCCAGGGAGGCAGGTGCATTCAATGACCCCCACGATCTGAAAATGGATTCGCAGGGGCGTATTTTTGTTGCTGATCGGGGCAACAATCGCCTGCAGATTTTCAGCCAGTCCGGCGAACTGCTGGATATCTGGACCCAGTTTGGCCGGCCCAGCGGCATCTGGATTGATGCGTCCGACAACATCTTTGTTGCCGACGGCATGTCGGGTGAACAATGGAACCGGGGTTGGCAGCGTGGTATTCGCATCGGCCGCGCCGACAGCGGCTGGGTGACAGATTTTATTCCCGACTACGAGATCCCCACCGGCAGCGGCATCGAGTTCCTCGCCACCGACAGCGACGGCAGCATCTATGCCGGTCAGGTGGGTCGTCAGCGCTTCGAGAAATACATCCGGGTCAGACCCTGACTCAGCCGCGGCCGAAACCGATTAAAGGTTTACCTGGCGCCTCATACTGCGAGCGTGCGATTTAAACCAGGTCCAGTCCGCCAGCCTAGCCGCCATAACGCGCGGGAATTGGATTTTCCGCGGTTTCCAGCTGCCAGTAAATGGACACCACCCACCAGCGCGACCCATCATGCATTAACTGGAACGAATTGATGCCCCGCTGTAGAGGTTCGGGATCAGCCGCGTTCAGGCGAGTTTCGTAGGTACTGAATACGTGAGCGATCTGGGCAAATTGCTCGGTGACCCGATGAATCTCCGTTTCGTGAAAACCATCGCGAACCAGGATCGGGCCACTGTTCACAGCAAAGGTTTGGGGATCGGTGGTGGCACGTTCAAAGCCCGGGGTCCCCGGCACCACCGAGCTGAGCACGGCACCCGGTACAAACAGGTCATACCAGCGATCCCAGTCCCGGGCTTGTCCAGCATCCCCGGAGATCGTGTCATAAAGCGCCGTGATGATGCCGTCGATACTGCTCACATCGGCTTCGCTAACTTGGGAATAAAGCCCGCCCGAGTAGAGCAGGGACAGGAAGAAACCCGCGAGTGTGGGGGATAGGCGCAATAGCATAATGATTCCTCGCAAACAGTGGATCAAGGGGCTGGTCTGTATTCGCCCAATCTACCACAGCCACACGCTGCCTGGCCCGCCACTCAGAAACTCCTGAAGCCAGCGACGTAGTCTGAATCAGGCTCGGTCTGAATTGGGCTTGGTCTGAATTGGGCTTGGTCTGAATTGGGCTTGGTCTGAATTGAGCTTAGCCTGAATTAAAAAACCGGGTGTTTAACCAGTCAACTTTGCAAGCCATGCTTGGCAGTGCAGACGCCGCAAGCGCTCGAAACCTGCTGGAAATTTCCGAGACCGCCGCCTCGGAAATCGTTTATGCGCTAGACCGGGACGACCTCTCGGCTGCTCGCAATCCCGCCCACAAACCGGCCAGCTCCGCCCCGACCTATGGTCTGGAACGCATGGCCCAGCTGCTGAAAGCAGTAGAGCAAAGCGATGATGCCGAACCAAGGCTGCGCAGCCAGGAGCTTATCAACTCGCTGAACAGTGAACACGAAAAGCCACTGGCGGCCATTGCTGTCCCACAGTTTCATGCCCCTTAGCCAGCGTTGAAAAGTGGCTCCAAGCGATCCGCCCGGCAGTTAGCTTGTGCCGCTGCGGACCACGCCCCTCCAGGCGGGGCCTGTCGAGCACCACTGCGTCGTTGTCCCGCTTGGTAAGGGATTGGACATTCCCTGCGCGTGACGCCTAGCAGTAGCGCTCGGCAGACTCCCGCAGAGCACCGGTAGAATTAATCAGAGGTTCCCTGGAAACACCTGCACTTGGGCCGATCGAGTATTTTCATTGGGAAAACTGTGGGACAGCAGTGCACTGGCAGCACTGGATGAAATCTTTGACAGCCAGTTGGAGATTCTGGCTGCCACTGGCTAGTGCCCGGCTGACACGATGCCTACTGAACAGCCTGCGCTTCAAATGCCTTGATCTGATCTGTTATGTCGCGGGCCAGTGGATTGGGAACCGGAAAGGTCAGGTGATACTGGGCGATCTTCCAGCCGCCAGCTGTGTTCACCAGCACTCCGCTCCCGCGAGTGGTGCCATAGCTGACACTGTCGAGAATTTCATCGAACCAGGCGCTGTTGCCGTCCGGACTCAAGTCGATATGGCGCTCGCCGGGGTAATAAGTCCAACCAGCCCGACCACTGGCGTATTGCTGAAACTCATCCCGTGGCCAACGCTCAGACACGTCCGTTCCAATAAAAACTGCGTTGGCAGTCATCAAGCCGAAATAGCGTTGCCAGTCACCGGCCGCAGCCGCGTCATGAAAATCATCCAGGACCATCCGAATAGCATTCAGATCAGCGCCTGATTCTTCCTGGGCGGCAGCCGGTAAGGCTAGGCAAAAGCCCAGCACCTGGCTGGCTGCCAGGCAGGTCAGCCAGCCTCGCATTGCCGTCGATTGTCCAGATTTGTTACGAGCTTTATTCAAAAGCGCACTGTTCACGTCGCTACCCCACTGCCATGAATCCAGTAATTAAGGCTGGATAGTAGCGCATACCGGCAATGGAGTAATGACCTGTCTGGTTGTCAGCGAGGTGGCGAATCAGGTGACGAATCAGACGACTGTTCAGGCGACCAGTCAGATGACCGGGGACACCCAGATCAGCCAACCGGCGGGAGCGGGTGGCTGAGAGTCTCGGGATCAGCACCCGCTCGCTGTACCGCAAGCTGGATTCTGCAGACCGCTAACGCACCGAATATTTGGTGAACGCACCGCCTGCCTGGCTCAAGGAATTCGGCCCTTCCGCGGCATAGACATTGCCGTCGGCATCTACTGCCACGCCTTCGCCCGCAGTACCCTGGTAGACGCGATCGCTGCGCTCGAAAGGTGGAATAAACGCAGTAATCCGGTCTTCATCGATGTGTCCGATGCGCACACCGTTGCGCCAGTTGATGTGATTGGTAGGCGAGGATTCCGAATCGATGGCATACACCATGTCATCGTCAGTGATGAACAGGCCGCTGATACGACCATACATGTAGCGTGAATCCAGGTAGTTGCCGTCCTGGTCAAATATTTCCAGGCGATGATTGCCGCGATCTGCGACCCACAGCCGGCCGCGGGAATCAAACTCCAGCGCATGCGGTGTTCGGAATTCACCGTGGCGGACGCCGATGCGTCCCCACTGCGTGATGAACGTGCCATCCGGCGCAAATTTCATGATGCGGCCAGTCAGGCCGGACTGCCGCCCTTCCTGCATTGCATCGTTGCTGGTCATGCCCTGGCCACTGTGGCCATCGGCAACATAAATACTGCCATCAGGACCAACGATGACATCGTTGGGCTGATTGAATCGTGCCGACCCGGTACCGGTCTGGCCCGGCGTGCCGAGACTTAGCAACAGCTCGCCCTGGGGACTGAACTTGTGCACCTGGTGACCCTTGGTGCCATCTTCGTTGCCAGCAAAGTCGGTAACCCAGACATTGCTCTCATCATCGACATGAATACCGTGCGGAGTCATCATCACCCCGCCGCCGAAATTGGCCATGACTTCACCGGTATGACGGTTGAACTTGAAGATCGGATCAACGGGGTTGGTATCGCAATTTATTGCTACCCCACCACCGAAGCTGCCAGCACCGCAGCGTTCATAGGCCCAGATGTGGCCATCATTGGGATCGATATCGATACCGGCGGTGGAACCCCACTCCCGGCCAGCGGGCAGGTCGCCCCAGTTGGTGGTGACATTGGGCGCCGGATTGGGCAGGCCTTCGCCAGAGATATGGTTGCTACCCTCGCTGGCTGATTGGGCCATGACGGTGAAGGACATGATCGCCGGGGCACAGAGACACAGGGCAGAGACAAGCAGTCGAGACGAATTCATCGCGGTTTCTCCGTTGTTGTTATTGTTGACCTTACAGAGTAAAAGGCCTGAGCCCACAAGTCCAGCGGACCCGGGCAGGAGAGAAAGACCACGCGGCTCTCCGGAGCCGCGCGTTGCTGGCAAGGCTTCAGTGCCAGATGGATTACTGAATCACGAATCCGGTAAACAGCAGCGACTCCACTTGCTCATCGGCAATCACTTCCTGGACGCGCAGCAGGGATCGTTCGCGAAACTCCTCCTTACCAGCCGGTGTCTCCAGCTTGTCGAAGGGGTATTCGTTCAGCAACATGATCAGTGCATCCTGAAGCAGAGGCGTGTTCACATCCAGCTTGTCCAGGGTTTCTTCGTTGCGCGTCATGATCGAAAGTTTCACCTGCAGGTAGCGCAACCGGCCCTGGTAGTTGGCACTGACAATCAGGGCCGGCATGGCGTGATAAAGCGGCGGATCCAGGACGGGTTCCTCAACGACCGGTTCACCTTCCTCATCAACAGCGGGTTCTGCCCCGAGAAGTTGGTCCCCAAAATAGAAATAGGCCCCCGCACCGCTGCTGATACATAACACCAGCACAGCCCCGCCTATCTTGATTGCTTTCTTCATTGAACGTCCCCTATGTCTTAGTCACGTTATCTGTCACGTTGGTTTTTGCGCCTGGCAAACTGCCGCCTGCACAGCGCGATATCAATTTATGCCGGAATGAATCCCCGCCAGGCTTGAAGGTCGCAAACGCCCGGACTGTCATCGAGCGTCAGGCGGTACATTTCGCTGCTCCTGGCAGGCTTTCCACAGCAGGTATTTACGACGGGGCGTTCCCGGAGCTTGAGCCCTCCTTCGGTCTCTGGCGATGGGCTATACCTGTCTAAAGCACCCACTTGCAGCATCTGATTCTCAGCAGCTGGCTTGAAGCACCCGATTCGTAGCGCCGGATTTGGCAACAAATTTATTACCCCAGGCACCATCGGCAATGCCGCCACGAGAAACCCGTGAAATGGGCCTCAAGCATTCTTTTCCGTCCGTCGTAAGTATTCAGGCAACATCAGGAAGAAGCGCCACGTCTGCCTCAGGGGTGTGTCACGCAGACTCGTCGACCGTCGCAGGTCGCCACGCGCTCGCCGTATTAATAACCTGATAACAACGAACATTGGAGGATTAAATGGATCTGGCGACGTTACTTGGCCTGGTTGGCGCGTTTGCTGTTGTCGCAGCAGCGATTCTGATGGGCGGCCCTGCCGAGGTCTTTATTAACCCTCCTTCACTATTCATTGTGGTGGGCGGTACGGCCCTGACCGTGCTCATCAAGTTCAATCTGTCCCAGTACCTTGGCTCATTGCGGGTAGCCTTCAAGGCATTCAAACCACAGGCACAGAAACCCCAGGACCTGATTCCCCAGATCTGCGAAATGGCAGGTATTGCCCGCAAGCAGGGATTGTTCGCCCTGGAAAATGTGGAAATCGACTATCCGTTTCTGAAATCCGCCATTGAGCTGGTGTCGGAAGGTCGCTCGCCGGAAGAAACCATGAAGCTGCTGGAAAAAGACAAGCAGGAAATCAGTGACCGCCAGAAACTGGGCAGCCAGATATTTACCGCCAGTGGCGATGTGGCCCCGGCCATGGGGATGATCGGCACGCTGATTGGTCTGGTGCAGATGCTGTCCAACATGGACGATCCGAAGACCATCGGCCCGGCCATGGCCGTTGCGCTGCTCACCACGCTGTACGGCGCGGTTCTGGCCAATATGATTTTCATGCCGATGGCAGACAAACTGAAGCTGCGCCGCATTGAGGAAGAGAAACTGAACGCCATCTGTCTCGATGGCGTGCTGGGCATTCTCGATGGCCAGAATCCGCGGGTGATTGAATCGACGCTCAAACTCTATCTCACGCCAAAAGTACGCAACATGGAAAAAGCCGAAGACAAACAGGATGGCGGCGAAGCACCCCTGGAGCAGGCGGCCTAGCCCATGCTGGTTGAAGAAGACGATATCCAGCCCGGCCTGCCGCAGTGGATGGCAACCTTTGCCGACCTGATGGCGCTGCTACTGTGTTTCTTTGTCCTGCTACTGTCCTTTTCGGAAATGGACGTTCTAAAATACAAACAGGTCGCCGGGTCCATGGCCCAGGCATTCGGCGTTCAGAACGAAATTACCGCCGACGGCATTCCCAAGGGAACCTCGGTTATTGCCCAGGAATTTTCTCCCGGCAAGCCGCAGCCTACCCTGGATCCTATCATTCAGCAGCAGACCGTGGATAATAGCGAGCAATCACTGCAAACCGGGCAGTCCGATTTCGGGGTTGATTCCGATGCGATAGAATCTACGGAAGCGACTGCCGAGGAGCTGCTGGTAGAGAAACTGGAATCGCTTCAGGAGCAGACGCTGCAGGACGTGGAGAAAATCCGCGACGTACTCGAAGACGAAATTTCCCAGAATCTGGTAGATATCGAGGCCGGCTTTCGCTCCATCGTCATCCGCATCCGCGAACGGGGTTCATTCGATTCCGGCAGTGCGGTGATTAATCCTGATTTCATTCCGGTGATGGCACAGCTGCGCGAGATTCTTGGCAATGTCGATGGCCGTATTGCAGTAGAAGGTCACACCGACAATGTCCCCATATCCACACCGCTAATCCCGTCCAACTGGCACTTGTCATCGCAGCGTGCGCTGTCGGTCGCCAGTGAGTTACTGCGGGGCGACACCATTCCCGACGCACGCATGATGGTGATTGGCTACGCCGACACCCGTCCCCATGAGCCGAACGACACCCCCGACGGCCGTGCCCACAATCGCCGGGTAGAAATTATCATCCGCCAGGGTCTCGATGAGGAAACCTCTCGCGAGTTGGAACAGTTACAGGGTGCCGAGAACGGACTGCTCGACACGCTGCAGATAGACCAGTCGGAACTGCGCTCAGTACGTCAACAATAGGACTGCAGGGCGGCACCAGACGCTGCTCGCGTGGCGATATCGACCGGCTCTGCGTCCTTGTTTTCCACCACCTCGCCAAGGGCGTATCCGCGCGAGCGGGGCAGACCGTAGCGCCCTGCGGCAAAGCCGGACAGTACGCGCGACCCGGGACGAAATACTTTCAGTACGCCGGTGAAATCCGCCAGATAAAGCGGTTTCCCCAGTTGTCTCACCATGCGGGTATCAAACTGCGAGAAATACCGATGCAGTGGTGAGGCATCCCCGTGGGTGTGCCAGAACGCCACCAGCGTATCGCGCTGTTCGACCGGCACGGAAAAATTGAAGCGATCTACGCCCCTGGCATTGGCAAACACCGAGTAACGAAAATAGCGGCCGCTACGATAAATCGTTCCCATGAATTCCCGGTCCTGGCGAATGGAAATGGGATTGTACAGATCGGTCGCCGCTTTCACTGCTTCCAGCTCACTACCGTATTGTGACTGGGCATGTGGAATGGCCAGCGCACTCCGGGGAATCAGCGCTGCACAATACAGCAGCAATAACAGGACCAGGGACGGGGTTGCATATTCTGCGAAACGTGGGGACTCAGATGACATGACTACGCTCTCCTGTGACTATCGTCGCATTGGTTATTATTGGCTCGTTATGCCTGAAGCGCCGAATCGAAACTGGCGCCGCTCGGACAACGCAAGCCATGAGACTGTGACGCTTTAGCAATACCAATAGTTACCACGCCCGCTGTAAAGAGTAGTCCAGAAAACATCCTGCTTGGCCCGGCTGTGTAATAATCAGGCCGTATCGACAACGATTCCTGATCACATCCCTGGCTCTCTATGGTCACGCAGCGAAAATATTTTCTATGGGCAGGTGGCGTATTGCTGCTGATCCTGTTCTTTCCCTCTCTCTTTCGCACCGTATTCGCGTCCAAAGACGAAGTGTCCTACAGCGCCGGTCTGAGCATGACTACCTGCCGGGGCTTTCTGGCCAATGGTTACTCTTCACCAGAGAGCTGTCGCGCCACCTATGGGATAGTCCTGGGCAACACCGGCACCAATCCCCAGGATGAGATTCAGGTGACCTTGTCACCGGTACCGGAGACCTGGCTGCTGGGGACCGGCGTGCTGGACATTGTTGCCAGCGCCCAGCGTCGGTCGCGGCCAGACATCAGTCACGTTCAAGTGGACGAATCCCTGCACATCACGATCGCCAATCTGGAGCCGAACCGGCTGGTGGAACTCGATGTCATGACCCGCGGTGCCGAGGCGGCCGAGCTGCTGACCAGTACCACAATCCAGGTTGGCGCCACTGGCGCAGTAATCGAAAGCAATCCCAGACTGACTGTCACGGCACGGTTTTTCCGCAACCTTCTGTCGCTCGGTTTCTAGGCTGCCTTGCATTACCATAAGAACAAATCACAACCGACGGGATGCACAATGATTTATCAACTGGGAGATTTGCAGGTCGATATCGCCGGCGACGACTATTTCGTTGCCGACAGCGCCAGCGTGATAGGCCGGGTACGCCTGGAGAACAACGCCAGCGTCTGGTTCAACGCCGTGCTGCGCGGCGACAACGAACTGATCACCGTGGGCGAGAATTCCAATGTCCAGGATGGCTCGGTGCTGCACACTGACCCCGGCCAGCCGCTGGTCATTGGCAAGAACGTCACGGTCGGACACAAGGTCATGCTGCACGGCTGCTCAATCGGCGACAACAGCCTGATTGGCATCAACTCCGTCGTTCTGAACGGCGCGAAGATCGGGCGCAACTGCCTGATTGGTGCCAACAGCCTGATCACCGAGAACAAGGAAATCCCCGATGGCTCCCTGGTGATGGGATCACCGGCCAAGGTCGTCAAGACGCTCAGTGAGGAGCAACAGGCGCAATTAATCGAGAGCGCCAATACCTACGTGGACAATTTCAAGCGCTTCAAAAGCGATCTGAAACCCGATTCCCGCTAGGGAACCTCTGATCAATTCTACCGATGCTCTGGCCTCCAGACGAGATCACTGGCGAGGCGCCTTGCCGCCGGCATGCGTCGGCCTGTCAAGGCGAGGCAACGAAGCCAGTGGGCTCGTCTGGAGGCCCCTTCGGGCGGGGCCTGTCGGGCGCCACTGCGTCGCTGTCCCGCTTGGCAACGGATTGGCCATTCCCTGCGCGTGACGCCTAGCAGTAGCGCCCGACAGACTCCCGCAGAGTACCGGTAGAATTGATCAGAGGTTCCCTCACTAAATCCAGCGCATCAGGCTTCCTGAACACCCGGGCGCCCGGCCTCGGTGACAAAGCTTTTGCGAATGCTGATCGGCGCGTCAGGACGAGTGATGTAAGGCATGACCTTATAGTCGGAGCGCCACAGCTGCGGGGTGAGCGTGGCGACCACATAGCCACGCTGGGCATTGTAGAATTTCACGTGCGGATTATTGGCCAGCAGTCCAGCGCCATAGTCGGTCATATCCTGGCCATCACCACCGGAGGTAATCGAGGTGCCCACGAATTCCGAGCCCACGGTTTTTGACGCCGGGTTATCGAAGTCGAGCTTCAGGTCCGCGGCCCAGTTGGAATGTATGTCCCCGGTTAACACCACCGGGTTGGGCGTGCCTACTGCGTCCATGTGCGCCAGTAATTCCTGACGCTCCAGTGGATAGCCGTCCCAGATATCCATTGGCCACAACTGCTCGCCGGAATCACTGACGCTGCGTAACCCGGCCATCATGATTTGCTGGGCCAGGACATTCCAGGTCGCGTCGGCAGAAGCCAGACTGTTCAGCAGCCAGTCTTTCTGGGCAGCGCCCAGTAGCGTCCGGCTGGGATCCTGGTGCTCGGCACAGCTCGGTTTGCGACCATCGCCACAGGCCTGGTCGCTGCGATACTGGCGGGTGTCCAGAACACTCATTTCCATCAGCTTGCCGAAACGCAGGCGCCGATGAATCGGCATATCCGGCCCCTGGCGTCCTACCGGCAAGCGAATCGGCATGAATTCATAGTAGGCCTGGTAGGCTGCCATACGACGCTGCAAAAGCTGCTCCGGCGTTTGATCGTCTTCGCCAATGTCCGCCGCGTAGTTATTGTCCACTTCATGATCGTCCCAGGTGACAACCCAGGGTGCAGAGCTGTGGGCGGCACGAATGTCCGGGTCGGACTTGTAGGTGTGATAGCGATTGCGATAGTCCGTGAGAGTGATAATTTCCGGGCCTTCGTGCGCGCGAACCAGGTTGCTGCCCCAGCTGCGCTCGTAGATGTAGTCACCCAGGTGCACAATCAGGTCGAACTCTTCTTCTGCCATATGCCGGAACGCGGTGTAGAAACCGTGCTCATACTGCTGGCAGGAGGCAAACGCAAAGCGAAACTCATCCAGATCAGCATTCGCGGCCGGGGCTGTCTTGGTTCGACCCACCGGACTGGTGGCATCACCCACCTGCCAGCGATAAAAATATACCTGGCCTGGATTCAGGCCACGCACCTCGGCATGCGCAGAAAAACCAAGCTGCGGGGTCGCAGCAATCGTGCCGGAGCGCACGATGTTGCTGAAATTGGGCGAGGTAGACATTTCCCAGGCCGCCTCGACGGCTTGATTGGCTGCGCCCGCCCGGGCCATGACGTCGCTGGCCAGCCGGGTCCACAGGACGATGGAATCCGGTGTCGGATCTCCCGATGCAACACCGAGACTGAACGGATCGGCCGGCAGCGCGCCAAGGCGCCGCGCCGCGCCGTGCACCAGGGCCGGTATCCCGCCCAACGCCAGCACGCTGGCCAGCGCGGCGGAATGACGGAGGCCGGTTTTAAGAAAGTTGCGGCGAGTAATTATCGAATGCATGGCCTGGCTCCTGTCTGCATGGGGGTAGTCCGGGTCAACGGGACTGAAGAGGATGATTTGCTGTTGATCCTAGAAGGTTTTTATTGCGAAATAATGACCAAACCCTCTTACTGGCTTTTACTGTCGCCATCGCTGCCGCCATTTTGTCGCATTTCTGTAAAACCCGTTGCATAGACTTGAGGTTCCATTCCCGGAGGTCATCATGCCCAAACACCCGCATCACAAATCCCTGGTTACGGCCCTGTTGGCCGCCGCTGCGCTACTCGGCTTCACCTTAAGCACAACGGCATACGCCGACGATCATTGCCAGAATACTAGTGTCGAAGGGGCCTGCGCCATCGATACCAGCGCGTTGATGATGAATGACATCCAGGCGGTGGGATCCCATAACAGCTACAAGCTGGCGATTCCCGAGGTAGAGCTGGCGTTAATTCGCAATTATCGTGAACAGTCAGCCATGTCCCTGGACTACTCACACCTGACCCTCACCAACCAGCTGGAGCTGGGCATGCGCCAGATTGAACTGGACATCGTTTATGACCCTGAGGGCGGTCGCTTTGCCGACCCCTTGCTGCCGCGCCAGACCGCTCTGACCTATGGCGCCCTGCCCTACGACGCGACCCAGATGCACGAACCCGGATTCAAGGTACTGCATTCACAGGACATCGATGTGCGTTCCAACTGCATGACCTGGATTGCCTGTCTTGAAGAAATTAAAGCCTGGTCCGATGCCAACCCGGAGCACGTGCCGCTGCTGATCATGTTCAATGCCAAGGAAGGCGGGTCTGCCTACCCCGGCGTCACTCCAGCCCTGGACTTTACCGCCCGGGCGTACCGCGCGCTGGATGCAGAAACCCTGTCGGTCTTTCCCGCCGAACGTATTGTCAAACCAGACGATGTGCGCGGCTCAGCGGTCACTCTGCGTGAGGCGGTGCTGGCTGGCGGCTGGCCAGCTCTTGATGACGCGCGCGGCAAAGTATTCTTCGCTCTGGATGAAGGCCCGGAGAAGGTTCGCACCTACATGGACGGGCACAGTTCTCTGGAGGGGTTGCCCATGTTTGTGAACTCTGTGGATGAAAACGAAGACCATGCCGCGTATTTCACCATCAATAACCCGATCCGTGACCAGGAAAGAATCCGCGCCGCCGTCAAGGCTGGCTTCATGGTGCGCACCCGGGCGGATGCCAATACCATGGAAGCCCGGCAGAACGATACTACTCGACGCGCAGCCGCATTCAGCTCGGGAGCGCAGTATGTGTCAACGGATTATTATGTGCCGCGGCCTGAGTTCAGCGACTATACGGTGTCCTTGCCGGGCGAATCGCCCGCGCGCTGCAATCCCGTACGCCGTGATGATCTGTGCCGACCGGGCAGTCCCTGAACCAATCAGAATTCGCGGCTGCCGTCTGATCCGTCTGACCCGGATTCAACATCCACCGGAGACTGTTTCTGTCGCTCCCGCGCCCGGATGACGTTCACGGAGTTAATGAGCAGAACCAGCACGCCAACAAGCAACAGCCCCACCCAGATAAACGGGTTGATGACACTGGCAAAATTGCTGTTGCCGGTGGTTTCTCCGCTCAGCGAAGCCACCGAGCCAAAACAGCCTCCGAGAAACAGCACCAAACCGATGGCATACCACTTGCGCGCGGTGCGCGCCGCTTTGCCACGCAGTTTGAATGTCATAGAGACTCCAACGATGAACAGGATCAGCGCCAGCAATTCCAGCATGGTTTCTTCCTTGTAGTGTTGTTCAAACTAGAAAAAAATAAGCGTGAACCAGTTATCCGGACACTGAATTCAGTCAGGGCAGCTACAGACGCCGTTTGTCCACGAGTCCCTGGGTCGAACATCGCAATGCCAGGGGCGATTAATGTGCAAACTTTGCAATTTCTGCCTTGAGCACGATCCGGGCCTAGGCTAGTTTACCCACTTGGCAACCGCCATATCTACTCAGCTCTTCTCACTAATGAGGTTTACCGTGCCCTATTCGCGCCGCGCGTTCATCAAGCAAGGATCACGACTGCTGGCTGCTGGCAGCCTGATTCCATGGCATCAGGCCATCGCCCAGAGCACAGCCCAGCCAGCGTTTGCCAGCCGCGGGCTTGCACCGCAGGAGTTGGCACGCAATGAGTCCTACTGGGCAGAGGTGGCCGCCTACTACGACCGGACTGAAGGTATAGTCAACCTGGAGCACGGCTACTGGGGCAAGATGGCCAATCCGGTGAAGGACTATTACCTCGAAGCCAGCAACCGTATCAATCAGCAGAACTCGTATTATGCGCGGCGCAACTATGGCGAAGACCATGAGCGTAGCGTCGCGGCGGTGGCTGACGCCCTGGGCGTGGCGGCCGACGAAATCGCCCTGACCCGCAATGCCAGCGAAGCCATTCAGAATCTTATCCGCCAGTACCAGAACTGGCAGCCTGGCGACAAGGTCCTGTATGCAGATATTGACTATCCGGCGTTCAAAAACCTGGTGCAATGGCTGGAAGAAGGCCGCGGAGTCAGTGTTATTCGCCTCGACCTGCCAGCGCGCTGCGACCAGAATACCCTGCGTGATCTTTACATTGAAGCCATGGATGCCAATCCGGAGCTCAAGATGCTGCTGCTAACCCATGTCAGCAACCAGCATGGCTTGCGCCTGCCAGTCAGCGATATCGCCCAGGCAGCTCGCGAGCGCGGCATCGACGTGGTTTGTGATGCGGCCCAGTCCTGGGGATTGGTGGATTTCCAGATTCCCGACCTGAATGTTGACTGGGCTGGCTTTAACCTGCACAAGTGGATTGGCGCGCCGGTGGGCGTTGGTGCGCTTTATATGCGACGTGGCACTGCCGACAAGGTGAGCCCGTTTCCCGGCGATGCCGACCGCGAAAATAACCGGGTTGCTGCGCGGGTTCATACTGCGACATCCAACTTCGCCGCCATGATCAGTGTGACACCGGCGTTAGAGTTTCATCAGCGGGTTGGCGAGCGCAACAAGGAAGAACGCCTTAAGTATCTCGCCTCCCTGTGGCGTGATGAGGCCAGCACCATTTCCGGTATCGAAGTACTCGGTCCAGCCGATGCCGAGTCGGCAACCGGCCTGGGCGCATTTCGACTCAGCGGCCAGACCAGCGCTGCGCAAATCCAGGCACTGCAAAAACAACTTGAGTCACAGTTCGGTATTTTCACGGTGGCGCGCTACGGCCTGGCCAGCGGCGCCTGTATCCGCGTGACCCCGCAGGTTTTCAGCACGCCGCAGGACATGATCAGACTGACAGAGGCTCTGCAGCAACTGGCCTGATTATAAAGCGTGATGGTTCACTCGCGGGTAACACGCTGCAGATACGCGACCGCCTCGGCTACCGAGCCGCCTTCCACGTCGACGATCCGGTTCGCTTGCTGCATGCGCGTATCGGTAATGCTACCCCGCAACTGGTTCAGAGCGGCGACCAGTTCGCTATCTCCGGCAGCCTGGGGAGATGCTACCAATAGTGCATCATAGGGCAACAGCGCACTGCGCGGGTCTTCAAGCAGAAGCAAGTCATAGGCGGCGATACGGCCGTCACTGCTGTAGGCGGTAATGAGATCTACCTGACCCTCTGCTACTGCGGTATACATCAACGCTGTATCAAAGGTGAGCTTGCGGGCGAAATCGATGTTGTAGGTGTCGCGCACTGCGCGCCATTCCGGGCGACCAAAGAACTCCAGGTCGCCGCCAGCAACCAGCGTACTGGCAATGGGAATCAGGTCTTCAATTGAGTCAACGCCCAGCTCTGCAGCTCGTTCACGCTGCATCGCAAAGGTATACAGATTCTGGAACCCCAAGGGACCGGCGCTGTAAATACCGTCAGCCTCCGCCATGTAGTCCTGTACCCGGGCCATGACAGTCTGGCGGCCCGGGTTGTTGTCCCGGTCCATGATGTTGGCCCACACGGTACCGGAATACTCCACGTAGACATCCACGGTGCTGTTGGCGGTTGCTTCATAAATAATCTCGGTACCCAGCCCCAGGCGCTGGTCGACACTATAGCCTGCCGCTTCCAGTTCCCCGGCAAGAAACCCGGCCAGGATGTGCTGCTCGGTAAATGCCTTGCTGCCAACCACATAGTCCGCCTGCGGTTTCGGTAGCAGCGCAACCACGGAAATACCGCCACAAACAAGGAGTGCTGCCGCCACTGCCACCTGTACCTGTCGATACCGCCGCCCAACCGTCGAACTATTGCGGTGCTCCGCCAGCCACTCGATACCGGCAATAATAGAATCAAGTATCACCGCCATCAGCGCCGCGGCCACGCTGCCGACGGTTACCGATACCAGGTTTCGAGTTTGCAGACCGGTAAAAATGTAGTTGCCGAAGCTGGTAGCGCCCACCAGCGTGGACAGGGTCGCCAAACCCACGGTCCACACTGCAGCGGTGCGAATACCGGCAATAATGACCGGCAGTGCCAGCGGCAAACGTACGCGCAGCAAAATCTGCCGCGCCGACATACCAATCCCGCGGGCCGCCTCTACCACTTCGGCAGAGACGTTCTCCAGGCCAGTGACCGTGTTGCGCACGATCGGCAACATGCAATACAACACCAGCGCAATGATCGCCGGCAGCAAACCAATACGGCCGCCGAGCAAGGCCACCATGAGCGCCAGAATGGCAATACTGGGGATGGTTTGCAGAACACTGACAGTGAGCAGCAAGGGTCGCCGCACTAATGGCGATTGCGTGGCCCAGATGCCAAGCGGGACGCTGACCGCGATACCAAGGGACAGCGCGATAAGCGTAAGCAGCAGGTGTCCCTGAAAATACTCTGGCAGGAGAAGCAGCTGTTCGCGCAGATTGTCGCTCATGGTTGGTGCGCTCAGCCGCGCTGAATTAACTGTTCGAGGCGATCGGCGCGCTGCTTGGGCATATCCACGAGTTGCTGAACATAGTCGTGTGTCGGGTGATTAAGCAACTCGTAGGGAGTGCCCACTTGCAGGACTTCACCGGCCTTCATCACCGCGATCCGATCCGCCATCAGCAGCGCCTCGGTCATGTCGTGGGTGACCATAATGACCGTCAGCTTCAGCTGTGCCTGAATGGTTTTGAACTCTTCCTGCAGTTCGGCACGGGTGACCGGATCAAGGGCGCCGAACGGCTCGTCCATCAGCACCACGTCGGGTTCTGCGGCCAGAGCCCTGGCCACCCCGACCCGCTGCTGCTGACCGCCGGATAGCTGACCGGGACTGCGCTGGCCATACTCCTCGAATGGCAGACCCACCATGGACAGTGTTTCCTGGCAACGTGCCTGCACCCGCTCTTCAGACCACTGCAGCAAGCGCGGCACGGCCGCCACATTGTCCGCCACCGAATAGTGAGGAAACAGACCGATGCCCTGAAAGACATAGCCGATGTTGCGCCGCAACTGCTCCGGGTCCTGGTCCAGCACATCAATGCCGTTGACCCGAATGCTGCCACTGCTTGGCTCTTCCAGGCGGTTGATCATTTTCAGGGTAGTAGTCTTGCCACACCCGGACTCCCCGATCAATCCCAGGAATTCGCCGTGTTCAATGCGCAGCGAAGTGCTGGCGACGGCCGGAGGGCCATCACCAGTATAGGACTTGCTGACCTTGTCCAGCTCAATCATCAACGCAGTCTACCCCGGCCCCGTGCCAGTGCCAAACCAGGGGTTGGCGGGCAGACCTCAGGCGCTGCGTCGGCGCCTGGTACTCGCCAGTTTACTGATCCTGGTGACCACCTGAGCCATGCTGGCCGTGGCTCATGGCTGCTGCGGAATCTGCCGATGCTGCTCCAGCCATACCCAGATGGTGGTCCTGATGATGATCACCCAGCACCATAAAACCCATAAATCCAAGCGCCTGAATCATGGCAGCATCACCCGGCTGGTCTGACTCCACCCGCACCCTGGCACCGCGCTCACTTAACTCGGCGCTTACCTGCCAGCCCAGCTCTGACGCAATCTGCGTAGCATGAGTTGGAACCATGCGCTGAATTGCCTGCAGAGTTCGCCCCGTCCCGGTCACCGCAAATTCTGCGCCCAGACCCAACTCGCGGGTGCTGGCCTCGGCGTGCAGTGATAGCAGTTCCATATCCACCAGATGTTGGTGAAGCGCGCCGATATTCACCTGACTCCAATCGGTGTCGGGATCCGCCTGCAGCTGTTTGACCACACGCTGGATGGTGGCGAACACAGTGGCGCCCTGGTCTTCGCTTGCCGAATCCAATTGTGCCGACAGGCGGCGCATCATGCGCTGCATGCCACCCCCGGACCCGCCGTGCTGCATGCCATTGCCGGATCCACCTTGCTGCATGCCGCCGCCAGAACCACTGTGTTGCATGCCACCATCAGTACCGCCGTGTTGCATTCCACCATTAGTACCACCGTGTTGCATCGCAGTATCTTGCTGGCCATGCTGACCACGGCTTTCCTGCTCGGCATCACCATGCCCGGCGTGATCCTGTTGCGCAACGGCAAGAGTCGACACGAGCATCGCTAATGCCACCCACAGCAAACGTTTGCCTGATCCAATTGTCATATTCTTCATTGGTGTTCCTTATTACGAATGTTTGTAATCCTGTTCAAATCCGATGACTGTTCTGCCCTGACCGGCAAGATGCGTCATCTCTCTCAATCAGCACAACAATAGTAGAGCCATTCGGATTGGCCTGCGCCGATTTCGGCCCAATGCTGCCTCGGACACTGCCGAGCAATTCTGCCCCTGCGCTTTTTAACCCAGTATTTCAGGCTGGAAGCCGCCCTTGTTGATAGAGATCAACAGCGAGTAGCGCAAAGAGTCTTAAAAGGTTCTTCAAGACAGCGCAGATATTGTGGCGACGCAGACAAGTGCCCGGAAGATTAGCAGCAGTATATGACACCACGTTTCTTTTAATCATGGGCTGGAATCAAACAAGGGCTGTGATTCCGTGCGCGATTGCCGCGGTGGATCTCAAGAGTTTCGTTCAACCACTGGATTGAGGGCCACAGGAGTTTGAGCAACTTCTGTCAAATTTCTTGCCATTTCTGTCAATAGGCGTACAAATACAAGACGGGCAGACATCGGAAATGGAATCACGAATCTGTCTTTTATCTAATATTTTCAGATAGTTGGGAAATACTTTGCTAGCCTGGCACGGCTGGTGCAAGAGATGTAGCAGGTTAAAAATTACGTGGGCTCGATAGCCCAATAAGGAGACATCAGCATGAGTCACGCCATCTCGAATCAGTCAGCAACAACGCTTCAGCCCCTGGTCAAGCATTTCTTCGAGGACGACACCAATACCTTTTCCTATGTAGTAAAGGATCCGGATTCCGACGCCTGTGCGATCGTTGATTCGGTACTAAACTATGACATGGCTTCCAGTAGCGTTGATCACGCAAGCGCCGACGAAATCATTCGTTATGTACAGGACAACAAGCTGCGGGTGGAGTGGATCATTGAGACCCATGTCCACGCCGATCACCTGACTGCGGCGCCCTACATCCAAGAACGGGTCGGCGGCAAAATCGGCATTGGCGAACATGTCACTACAGTGCAA
This sequence comes from uncultured Pseudohongiella sp., assembly GCA_965212375.1. Lineage (GTDB taxonomy): Bacteria > Pseudomonadota > Gammaproteobacteria > Pseudomonadales > Pseudohongiellaceae > UBA9145. Next base: position 2,843,238 of record OZ243108.1, read on the forward strand.
TCAACCTTCAAGAAAATCTTCAACATCAAGGACGAATTCCAGCCCGACGGGCAGCAGTTTGATCACCTGTTCAAGGACGGTGAGCATTACAGCATTGGTAATCTGGATGCCTATGTCATCCACACTCCGGGCCACACACCGGCCTGCATGACCCATGTGATTGGCGACGCGGCGTTTGTTGGCGACACGCTGTTCATGCCCGATGCCGGCACTGCCCGGGCAGACTTCCCCGGTGGTGACGCTGCGCAGTTGTTCGACTCGATCCACAAGATTCTGGCTTTGCCGGAGCAAACCCGCATCTTTATGTGCCATGACTATGGCACGTCGGATCGGGACAAGCTGCTATTCGAAACCACAGTCGCGGCAGAACGAGACGACAACATTCACGTCAACCAATCGGTGCCACGCTCGAAATTTGTGGAGATGCGGACCGCCCGTGACAAGACCCTGGGCATGCCCCACCTGATTCTGCCTTCCCTGCAAATCAACATGCGCGCCGGACACTTCCCGGCTAGCGAAGACAACGGACTGGTTTACCTGAAACTGCCAGTCGACGCGTTTAAGTAGCGGCAAACCAAGGAACCACAACTTAAGTGATCTCGACTTAAGTAACCCAAATAACAAGGATTGAAACCCATGGAAATCAAACAAGTCACCGACGACTTCAGCATCTCCGATCAGGTCACACTCGCTGACCTGGATCAACTGCGCGAGCTGGGTGTGGAGGTACTGATCTGCAACCGACCCGACCAGGAGGCAGAAGACCAGCCCGCGTTTGCGGAAATTGCTGCAGCTGCTAAACAGCGCGGCATCGAAGCGCAGCAGGTTGCGTTCCCGAGCGGCAAGTTGACCCCCGAACACACTCACAAGTTTGGCGCCTGTATGGAGCGCGGCAAACGCATCCATGCCTACTGCCGAACCGGCACTCGCTCGTTCACCGCCTATGCTGCCCTGCTGGCCAGCCAGGGCACCGACCGGGGCGCTATTGCGTCCCTGTCAAAAAAGCTCGGCTTTGATGTTGCCAAAGACATCGAACCTTATTTCACGGAGGCCACCATGTCACAACCAGACGATAAATCAGCCAAGCAGACCTTTGACGTGGTCATCGTGGGTGCCGGCTCCGGTGGTATTGCCGCTGCCGCCAGCCTGAAAAAGCGCGCCCGGGATATGCGCATTGTCCTGATCGACCCGGCCAGCGAACATTTCTATCAGCCAGGATGGACCATGGTGGGTGGTGGTGTGTTTGAAGCGCCCACCACGCGACGCGATATGCAGGGACTGATGCCGTCTGGCACGGACTGGATTCAGGAGCACGTGGCAAAATTTCATCCCGCCGACAATACAGTCGAACTCGCAAATGGCGACCTGATCGGCTACGGCCAATTGATCGTGGCGCCCGGGCTCAAACTTAACTGGTCCGCCATTGATGGCCTCGAAGAAACACTGGGCAAGAATGGTGTTACCTCCAATTATCGATATGACCTGGCACCCTATACCTGGGAGCTGGTGAAATCACTCAAGCAAGGCAAGGCGCTGTTCACTCAGCCTCCCATGCCCATCAAGTGCGCCGGCGCACCGCAGAAGGCGATGTACCTGTCCTGTGACCACTGGAAAAAATCCGGAGCGCTGAAGGATATTGATGTGCATTTTTTCAATGCGGGCGCCGTTCTGTTCGGCGTAGCCGACTACGTGCCTGCGCTGCAGTCCTACGTGGACAGCTACGGAGCCGACGTGCACTTCACGCATACCCTTACCGCCATTGACGGTGACAAGAAAATTGCTCACTTTGACAAGAAAACGGATGACGGCAGCGAAGCTGTAACCATGGAGTTCGACATGATCCACGTTTGTCCGCCCCAGTGTGCACCGGATTTCGTGGCCAGCAGCGAGCTTGCTGACGCCGACGGCTGGCTGGATGTGGACATGTACACCCTGCAACACAAAAAGTTTTCCAATGTCTGGGGTCTTGGTGATGTGATGAATACGCCAAACGCCAAGACCATGGCGGCGGTGCGCAAACAGGTGCCGGTGGTGGCCGACAATCTCATGGCAGCACTTGCTGGCAAAGATCTGAGCCAGGGATACGATGGCTATGGATCCTGCCCATTAACTGTCGAGAACGGCAAGATCGTCCTCGCCGAGTTTGGCTACGGTGGCAAACTGCTACCAACATTTCCTGGCTGGTTATTGAACGGCACCAAAGCAACCCACTCTGCCTGGATACTGAAAAAACAGATCCTTCCGGCGGTGTACTGGCAGGCGATGCTGAAAGGGCGCGAGTGGCTGGCGGCACCGAAACCCCTGAAAGACTTGCAGCAGTAACCCGGAGCTTGCTGGCTATCACCTGCCAGATGCCTGTTCACAAACCGGCGCTTGGCGGCATCTGGCGGCAGTGATAAGGTGAAGCTGAGGATATGGCTATGTCCAACAACGCTCACCTGCTGGCCCTGTTTTCGACGCTGCGCCGGTCCATGCTGCTTATAGTTCTGGCTGGCCTGTTGCTGGCAGTCACAGCCCCAGCGGGCGCTGCCGAGGTGCGCCTGGTCGATCTTAATGATGCCATCGGCCCGGCCAGCGCCGATTACCTGATCAGTTCCCTGGATGACGCCGCTCAGGCCAATGTCGAACTGGTGGTAGTTCGTCTCAATACACCAGGCGGGCTGGATATGGCCATGCGCGATATCATTTCCGCGATACTGGCCTCGCCGGTACCGGTGGCCACCTGGGTGGCCCCCAGTGGCGCGCGAGCGGCCAGTGCAGGCACCTATATCCTCTACGCCAGCCATTTCGCCGCCATGGCCCCGGCAACCAATGTCGGCTCCTCTACACCGGTCAATCTTGGCGGTGGCGGCCCCCTGCCCTTACCGTCCGGCAACGAACCAGAACAACAGACAACACCCGAGTCCGAGGCCGAAGCCAGCGAATCGGAACAATCATCCCCGCAAAGTGGTAGCGCCATGGAGCGCAAGGTTATCAATGACGCCGTTGCCTATATTCGCGGCCTGGCCGAATTACGCGGACGCAATGAGGAATGGGCGGAACGTACCGTAGTGGAAGCGGCCAACCTGACCGCATCAGCTGCGCTGGAGCAAAACGTCATTGGCTATATCGCCACTGATATTAGCGACCTGCTGGAGCAACTGCATGGCCAGACTACCCAGATTGGCAGCCAGACGATTAGCCTCGACCTGGAAGATGCAGAAATCGTTACCATCGAACCAGACTGGCGCTACGATTTCTTATCCACTATCACCAACCCTAATGTCGCTTACATTTTATTGATGATCGGGTTTTATGGCCTGATCCTGGAGTTCTACAATCCCGGCATGGGCGTGCCCGGTGTCACCGGAATTATTTGCCTGCTGCTCGGTGCCTACGCCCTGCAGATGTTGCCCATCAACTACGCCGGGCTGGCACTGATCATTGTCGGTATAGGACTGATGCTGGTGGAGGCGTTTTCACCCAGCTTCGGCGTGTTTGGCCTCGGCGGCGGGGTGGCTTTCGTATTGGGCTCGGTGATCCTGATGGATACCGACCTGGAAGCATTCCGTATTTCCATTGGCATTATTGCCGCCTTCGCGGTGACTTCGGCCGGTCTTTTCATTCTCAGCATCAATATGCTCATGCGGGCCCGCAAACAGAAAGTTGTTACCGGCAGCGAGTCAATGATCGGTAGCACCGCTTTGGCTCTGGAATCATTTGAAAGCCAGGGGCATGTCCGTGCCTTCAGTGAAAACTGGAAGGCGCAATCAGACCAACCAGTGGAAAAAGGAAGTAATCTGGAAATCATCGACATTGAGGGGCTGGTCCTCAAGGTCAAGAAGCAGGAGTGACACATGGAACCTTTTATCACAGTGCTGGGCGTGCTGGTCGTTGGCGTCCTATTAAGTACTTTTCGGATATTGCGCGAATATGAACGAGGCGTCATCTTTATGCTGGGTCGCTTCTATAAAATCAAGGGCCCTGGCTTGATCCTGGTAATTCCGGTCCTGCAACAGATGGTAAAGACCGACCTGCGCATTACGGTTTGGGATATCCCGTCGCAAGACCTGATTACTCGAGATAACGTCTCGGTCAAGGTTAATGCGGTAGTTTACTTTCGCATTGTCGATCCTGAAAAAGCCATCAACAATGTAGCGGACTACATTGAGGCAACCAGCCAGCTGGCGCAGACCACGCTAAGATCAGTTCTGGGCCAGCACGAGCTGGACGAACTGCTCGCAGAGCGGGAGCGGCTCAATATTGACGTGCAGGAGATTCTCGATTCGGCTACTGACAGCTGGGGTATCAAGGTGTCGAATGTGGAGATCAAGCACGTGGATCTCGACGAGAGCATGATTCGCGCCATCGCCAAGCAGGCAGAAGCCGAGCGGATTCGTCGCGCCAAGGTAATTCACGCGCTGGGCGAAGCCGAAGCGTCCGAGAAACTGGTGGTTGCCGCGAAGCAGTTGGCGACGCAATCAGAGTCAATGCAGCTCAGGTATCTACAGACCCTGACCGAAATTGCCGGCGAGAAAAGCTCGACTATCGTTTTTCCGCTGCCCATGCAGTTAATCGAAAATTTCAATCGGATGCTTGGCTCGGCGGCCAACGAGGACAAGACCTGAGGCTGCGGCGAGAACCAGGCGCGAGAGTCACATTTTCAGCTGGCCGTAGAACTCGCGTCCGGTCCGCTTCCTCCGGCAACTGCTGTGAAGACGGCGCAAAATGATTGGACAGAAAGGAATCCAGGGCATCAGTCCCGACTGCCATGGCGAACGCCTTTTCATTGTCACCGGCTCAAAAACCGGTCAGGGCATAACTTTCCATTAGATCTGCTGAAGCGCTGGTACCCGGCCTGACAATCAGGGCCACGATTCGCTCCATGTCCGGGTCAGACTCGCGAAGCTCCCACCACCCCATATAGGCCATCTGCAGAAAAGAAGGTGGCGGCCATGCAAAGCAGCCCAGCGGTCAACAGCCAACCAAACGGCTACCATGACGATTCTGCTGTACCTCAAATGGTCCCTGACAAGAGCCGACCTCACCACTAAACCCAAACTCTGGCCACAAAAAGGTTCTTCGCGCACTACCGGGAATTGTGGCCAGCTTTGTTTGGAACTGTTTGTTGTGCCTATCTGGAGGGGTGTCCTACTTGAGGATGCCACTGCTTTCCCATAAATTCATGCCCCTAAACGAGTATTGAAAAGTGGCTCCGAACGGTCCGCCCGACAGTGAGGGTGTGCCGCCCCTTGCTGACTGCAAGCGTCAAGGTTCACGGGCTTCACAGGTTTGTACTGTGTACCAAACAACAGGGTTTCATGTCTGAACCATTGGGAAATGCTCGCAAACCCCGCAGCCGCGCTCGAGGTCACTGAGTGACAGTGTCCAGGTACACAAACCGATTGTTCTTCCCCGGAAATCTGCGAAGAACCAAAAAAAAAGCAGGAGGTGCCTGGGCACCCCCTGCTTTTTTAGTTGGCAACGTTGGCACCGGTTCAGGGAATCAGTACTACCTTGACCGCCGGAGTCACCAGGCTTGAATCCACATAGCCAATCACTTCCGGATTTTCAGATACCAGCTGCATGATCCTGGCACCAGATTCGAATTCCCGCGGCGGCTTGCCTTTTCCGGAGAAGACCAGGCGCGACCAGTGAGAAGTCAGCTGATGATTGGATTTACCGGTTACCTTTTCATGGAACTCTTCCCGATCACCGGAATTTTCTCCCTGGTCTACAGGGACCGCGTTGCCACCACCGGGGAAGGATGCTTTCTTCGCCAGGAACAGATCCGCAACATAGGCCTTGTCCAGGGAATCAATGCCGGCGTTGGCGTTAACAATCACCACCACCTCGGCGCTGGCTGAGCCAACTGCCGCTACCAGAATAGTCGCGACAAAACAGGTAATAAGATGTTTCATTTTTTCAGTTCTCCTCTGCCTAGAATATGAAGTCAACAGAGACACTGATCAGGTTTACATCCTGTTCAGTGGCCTTGAACGCATCTGTTGAACGTCCGAACATTCCGCGGCAGGTGCGGGCATTGCCAGCACAGTCGGATGTGCGCGTGTGATCCCACTGCGCCTTCAGAGAAACCGTCGGTTTGATGTCATAGCGAATCCCGGCGGTAACAGTGCCCTGGGTTTGGGCGTTGTTATTCAGCACCCCAAAGGTAATCTGGTTTACTGTGGGGATAGCGCTCTCGGTAAAGTTCTGAGGCATACGGTTGTCAAACTTCGAGTAGCTGACGAACGGAGTCCACAGATTCAATCGTGCCCCTCCGGAAACGTAGTAGGCCACCGAGTCAGCGACAGTAGTGCTGTTGGATATCGCTCGACCGAATTCGCTCTGCACGAAGTAGTCACCGCGGTCCCAGGTCAGACCGGCTGACAGAAATCGGTAGTTGATATTGTCCATGTTCATCAAATCGTCCTGTTCGCAGGCAACGGGATCACCAGTAACAGCGCACAGTTGAGACAGGCCCATTTCGGCTTGCTTGAACAGACCGATATCCATCACCAGATCGGCATTCCAGTAACCCAAACGGTAAGTAAAGTCACCTTTGCTGGCACTCATGTTGAGACCGAAGTTATCGATTTCCACCGTGTCACCTGGAGTGGTCGTGCGCAGATCTTTCTGGCCGTAGTAGGGCTGAATCAGCAAGGAGTAGCCGGCGAAATCCGGACGCCACAGCAGATCAACGCCATCCATATTGGTAACCGGAATGTTGTAGTACTGCTCCACTGGCGGTCGAACCCAGGGGTGCGCGAAGTTTACATCGAGGAAATCCGACAGCATATAAACTGGCGGACGGATACGGCCGACACGAATATCCAGCTCATTGCTGGCACTGTACTTGACGAACGCCCATTCCATGCGCGGCGTCCATTCACCGTTCTCATACTGCTTCACCAGCGTCTGGGCTGTGGCGCTCCAGCGATCACTGATCGACCAATCTACCTGGCCAGCGAACTTGGTACCGGTGTTGTAGTTAACCGAACCCGATCGACCGGGACCTTCGGGTGTTACCGCGATCGAATGGAAAAATTCTGCCTGGTCGGTATCAGCATACACGCCCGCAACAGAACCAAAAGAACGGATTGTCAGTGAGTCACCCACTTCTGCTGCCTGGCTGTTGAGGCACAGACCAATTGCAGTTGCGGCAACCACCAGTCTGGTGATTTTCATACATTACTCCCTAGAAGATAGTCACGAAGGCGGACGACGAGGCGGTGGCCGTCTGCCGGTTGCGCCCGCTATTACGGCGTGCAAGCGCAGTGACTTGAGAGCTTATTGACCAGCCAGGGGGTAATCGAAATACGCTTCCAGCAACCAGGCGAGAAGCATGAAAATTCCACTAAGTTGGTATCCGCACCGGGGTGCAGAACGCAAATTATCTGACCTGAGTGGGGAATGGGGCGGGGAAGAAAAAGGTTGGCCGATTAACCAGATCGTTGCAGTCGGCTAGGCATGATCGATAACAGCGGCCATGGCTTGCGCACTGCGAGCGGTAACCTCGTCCCAGTCTGCTGCGGCCAGTAATGATTCAGCCACCATCCAGGATCCGCCGACACAAAGCACGTTGGGCAGTGCAAGATAATCCAGAAAATTATCCGGGCTCACTCCGCCAGTGGGACAAAATGCGGCTTCCGGAAACGGCGCCGCCAGGGATTTGAGCAAGGCACGACCACCCACCGCCTCGGCCGGGAACAGCTTGAAGCAATCAAGCCCGGCATCCAGTCCGCGCATCAATTCAGTGGCGGTAGCAACCCCCGGCAACAGGGGCACCGACTTTGCCAAAGCCTGGGCGAGTACCTCGTCAGACAGGCCTGGGGAAACGGCAAAAGCGGCACCTCGTTCGGCGACGCGATCCAGATCGCCTGCAGTCTTGATGGTTCCCGCGCCGACACAGAAATCAGGCATGGACTCGCGCACATGGGTAATAGCGTCCAGGGCAGCGTCCGAGCGAAGGGTGATCTCCACGCCGCGAATGCCCCCGGCCGCCAGCGCCTTGCAGGTAGCCAGCGCCTGGTCGGTCGATGCCACAGTCAGCACCGGAATTATTCGCAGTCGCGCCAGTAGATCCCTGATCATATATCTGTCCTGTTATTCGCCTGATCCGGTTTTTGTCTTTTTTACTGCGTCGCGCCTTAATCAAATTGGAAAGTTGATGCGCCCAACTCAGAAACTTCGACGGCGTCGCGCATGCTGGCAAACAAGCCACGCCCCAAGGTGTCATTAGCATGTGCATGGACCACAGCCTCGCGAGCGGCAAATTCATCTGCATCAAGCTCGACATTGAGCTTGCCTTTAGCGGCGTCCAGCTCAATGACATCACCGTCTCGCAGTTTCGCCAGTGGGCCAGCCGCCAGGGCTTCCGGCGACATGTGAATCGCAGTCGGTACCTTGCCAGAGGCGCCTGACATACGGCCATCGGTGACCAGCGCGACCTTGTAGCCGCGGTCCTGCAGCACCCCCAGATACGGTGTCAGCTGATGCAATTCCGGCATGCCACAGGCTTTCGGGCCCTGGAATCGCACCACGGCAACCAGGTCACGTTCCAACTCGCCAGCATCGAATGCCAGCTTGAAACTTTCCTGGTCGCTGAACACACGACACGGCGCTTTGACGTGGCGGTGCTCCGGCTTCACGGCTGAGATCTTGACGATGCCCCGGCCCAGGTTGCCATGGATTTGCCGCATGCCGCCTTCGTTATCGAAGGGATCTGTCACCGGCGCCAATACCTCTGGCCAGCGCGAGGTAGTGACCGGGTCTTTCCAGGTCACACCATCGCCGTCCAGGCGCGGTTCATATTCATACACCTCAAGCCCGTCACCCATCAAGGTGCGGACATCGTCGTGCAGCAGTCCTGCCTGGCGCAACTCGCGGAACAGAAACGCGGTGCCACCGGCGCGCTGAAAGGCGTTGATATCCTCGGTGCCATTGGGATAAATGCGCACCAGCAGCGGGACGACTTTGGAAATTGCATCGAAGTCTTCCCAGGTAAGCTGAATTCCCGCCGCACGGGCCATGGCCACCAGGTGCAGCGTATGGTTGGTAGAGCCACCGGTGGCCAGCAACACGACCAGGGCATTGATTATGGATTTCTCCGTAATCAGGTCAGCAAGATTTGCCTGCCCGGATTCCGCAGCCATGATCAGGCGCCGGGCGGTTTCCTTGAGCAGGGCTTCGCGCAGCGGTTCAGTCGGGTTGACGAAAGACGCGCCCGGCAATTGCACGCCCATAATCTCCATGAGTACCTGATTGGTATTGGCGGTTCCGTAAAATGTGCAGGTACCGGGGCTGTGATAAGACGCGGACTCGGCGTCCAGCAGTTCTTCACGACTTGCCTTGCCCTCGGCAAAGCGCTGGCGAACCGCTGCTTTTTCCTGATTGGATATACCCGACGGCATCGGGCCGGCGGGGAAAAAGCCCACCGGCAGGTGGCCGAACTGCGAAGCACCAATGAGCAGACCTGGCACAATTTTGTCGCAGGTGCCCAAACATAGTGCAGCATCAAACAGGTTGTGGCTCAGACTGACAGCCGTGGCCATGGCGATCACATCCCGGCTGAACAGGCTCAACTCCATGCCCAGCCGGCCCTGGGTGACACCGTCGCACATGGCGGGAACACCGCCAGCAACCTGGGCCGTTGAACCCAGTTCGGCGACAAACTGTTTCACCACCTGGGGATAGGCTGCCAGGGGTTGGTGGGCAGACAACACATCGTTGTAGGCATTCACGATCCCGATATTGGCGCTTTGCATCAGGCGGATCTTCTGCTTGTCCTGCAGATCACAGGCCGCATAGCCATGGGCCAGGTTGCCACAGGACAGGCTCGCACGCGGCGGGTCGTTATCGCGGGTCCTGCGCATGGTGTCCAGGTAGCGCTGCCGGCTTGGCAGGCTGCGCTCGGTCAGGACCTGGGTGGTTTGCTCGAGGGTACTGTTTAGTGGTGTCACGGTGTCCTCTTTGGATTCTGGGTTATGCCTTGGGTTTATCGCCTCGGGGCTACCGCCGGCAATCGGTTAATTGTTGCTGCAGAATAGTTGCAGGCTTGCCGCGCTATGCAACACCGCCCGCACCGGCAATTCCTTAACCGGACCAGGCTGCATTGCCTGTTCCAGTACCCGGCGTTTATCGCTACCCCTGGTATGCAGAAACAGGGATTCGCTATCCAGTATCGCCGGTAGCGTCAAGGTCATGCGGTCGTGGGGTGCTGTAACCGGAGTCACAGCGCAGCAGCGGGATTGCCGGCCATGGGAGTCGAGCCCATCCAGAGCCGACTGCAGGGTTGCTGAACCCGGGAATAACGACGCGGTATGACCGTCGCCGCCCATTCCCAGTACTACCACATCCAGCGGCCAGGCCAGGGTTGCGAGGCGCCTGTCGACCTCCGGTTGTGCTGCCGACGCGGTTACTCCATCGATATACAGCGGCAGGAACGTTGCCGCGGCTGCCGGTCCCTGTAACAGGTGTTGCTGAACCAGCCCGGCATTGGCATCCGCATGCTCCGGCGCCAGCCAGCGCTCGTCTACCAACGTCACGGTGACTGCACTCCACTGCAACTCACACGTCGACAGAACCTTGAACAGCGGGATCGGGGTGCTGCCGCCAGACACTGCCAGGGTCGCACTGCCGCGCACCGCAATGGCGGCCTTCAGGCAGGCCGCGATATCGGCAGCCAGCTGCCGGCAGAGGTCTGTGTCTTGTTCGAAAGTTGTCAGGTGCCAGGCCATGAATAAATCAGCTATGCCGTTACCAGCCGTCAGTTCTCATCCCATTGCCGACCATCGCGGGCAATCAGCGCCGCGCTGGCGGACGGCCCCCAGCTACCCGCGGTATAGCCCACCGGGCGGGCGCCGGTCTCCGCCCAGCCCTGCATAATGCCATCCACCCAACGCCAGGCGGCTTCCAGTTGATCCGCGCGCATGAACAGGGTCGAATTGCTGCGCATCACGTCGAACAACAGTCGCTCGTAAGCGTCCGGAACCCGGCGTCCGGTAAATGCATCCGACAGTGACAAATCCAGAGACACCGAAGCCAGATCCATGGGATCTTCCAGTCCCGGAATCTTGTTCATCAACACCAGCTGGATGCTTTCATCGGGCTGCAGGCGGATCACCAGTTTGTTCGGCCTGGTATCCTCGGTGGCCTCGCCAAAGATCCGGTGCGGCACGCTCTTGTAATAGATCACGATCTCCGACAGCTTTTTCAGCATACGCTTGCCGGTTCGCAGGTAAAAAGGAACACCGGTCCACCGCCAGTTATTGATCTCGGCTTTCAGGGCGACGAAGGTTTCTGTGTTACTACCCGGGCGGGCCCCCTCTTCCTCCAGGTAGCCGGGCACTGCGGTGCCTTTTACTGCGCCACTCTGATACTGCCCCCGCACCGTGTGTTCCCGCACCTCGCTGCGATTCATCGGTTTAAGTGCCCGTAGTACTTTCAGCTTCTCATCCTGAATGGACTGGGCATCCAGTCGGGTCGGCGGCTCCATGGCCACCAGGCAAAGCAGTTGCAACAGGTGATTCTGGATCATGTCGCGCATCGCACCGGCGTCATCATAAAACTGCCAGCGCCCTTCAATGCCGACCGTTTCTGCCACTGAGATCTGTACGTGATCGATGTACTGGCTGTTCCACAGTGGTTCGAACAGCGAATTGGCAAAGCGCATTGCCAGTAAATTCTGGACGGTTTCCTTGCCCAGGTAGTGGTCGATTCGATAAACCTGCTCTTCCAGGAAAATCGAAGTCAGGCTGCGATTGATGGATTGGAAAGACTCCAGGTCATCTCCCAGCGGTTTCTCCACCACTATACGGGTATTGACACCGGCCAGGCCCACCGCCCATAGCGACTGACACACCGGCGCAAAGATGGAAGGCGGCGTCGCCAGGTAGACGATCAGGTCACGGGACTTGTCCTTGAAGCAAGAATCACGAACAGCTTTCAGATCCCGTTCGGTGGTCGCATCACCGGAAACATAGTGCAGCCGTTTGGCAAACGCCCGCCAGGTCTTCTCATCCGGATCAACATCCTGAAAGCTGTCAAACCAGCCCCGCACTTTGCTGGCAAAATCAGCGTTAGCGGATTCGCCTCGGGCCAGTGCAACAATTTTTAAACAGTCTGGCAGGCAGCCAGACGCCTCAAGGTGGTATAGCGCCGGATACAGTTTACGCTTCGCGAGGTCGCCATCACCGCCAACAATCAATAGATCACAGATCACAATTACACTTCAGTTGCGAGAGTTGCGTGGTTTCGTCGTTTCGACTCAATGCTTAAAGTCTTACAGGCGATGCAATTTTCTTGCCAGTGAGCATCCTGGCTTATGGCGCGAGGCGAGAAGGCGCGCCGGGCAGCTGTCCACCCATAGTCGGTCAGACTGCTGGCGCCGGCGCGTTAATTCTCTGCCCCGGTGCTGTTCAGTTCTCTACCAGGCGGCGATAGAGATGCCAGGTGGCATGACCCAGTACCGGCAGGGCCACGGCCAGACCTACCAGGAACAGCAACGCACCCAGGGCCAGACAGGCAACCACAATCAGTCCCCAGGCCAGCATTACATAGGTGTTGGCCGCGAACGCACGAATCGACACGCTCAGCGCGGTGAAGGATGTCACCGGCTTGTCCAGGGCCAGCGGAAACGCCACCACGGACATGGCCAGTGCCGCACAGGCAAACAGCAGACCCACAAAATTGCCATAGACAATCAGCGAGCCACCGCTGCGGGTATTGAACAGTACCTGCAGGATTCCACCCAGGGTTTCGGGCGGGTTGTTGCCAAACACACCGAAGAAGATCATCTCGGCAACATAGAGCCAGGCGACAAACAGCATCATCATGATAATGGCCAGCGCCAGTATGGGGGCGAATGCCGAGCTGTGGACAAAGTTGAACGCAGTTCCCCAGCGCATGGGCTGACCCTGCTCACGCTGGCGACTCATGGCAAAGAACCCGATCGCGATAATCGGGCCAATGAGATTGAACCCGGCCACCATGGGAAATGCGAGGTAGCGCATACCCTGACCGGAAGCGAAGAGCACAATAGTCAGGGCCACCAGAAAATAAAATGCTATCTGGAATGGGATGGAAATGGGCCGCGCCTGAAAATCATCATAGCCGGCGCGCAGGCACTGTTTGAGATCGTCAATGGTGATGGTGCGAACCTTGATGTCGCGAGACTCAAGCCGAATCTCATCAAATAGCGGTTCCTGTTTCTGGGATGATGCTTCGTACATAGACACACTACTCCCTTTCTACATCAGAAATAAGTGCAGCATGGAACCTGCGTAGTCCCTGAGCGGTGGATGACCGCGGCAAACTTCGTCTGCAGAATGCAGATACGGTGCGGTAGCTTCTATCCAATCCCGGCTTTGGTTGATAACCATCCACCTTCCACGTTTCCATACTGACAAAGATAACTGGACTTAAAGCTAACAATCAGTCTACTCCCGAATTTCGCCGGAATACACCCCTTTTCTGCCACCGCCAAGTCGGCCGGAAACACGCAGCCACTGCGCTCAAGGTAAACATTGTCCGGCTCTTGACGGGCAGCGATTCCGAACAAATGCTCGAAATAACGTCGGGCTCGGGCCGCTTTTTCCAATCGGCACCGCGTAGGATTGTTCTGGCCCACACCGGCTGCTGAAGAGGAATTTTCAGCGAATCCTGGCCATATTTCCAAGTCGAACTACGCTTTCCTGGGCAAGACAACAATCTGTGATCTATAGTTATAAGGAGAAAATGATGCGCGAACTTAGCGTTCAAGAACAGGGGATGATTTCTGGTGGATCAAAAATCGCCGAATTCGCTGGCGAAGGCGGAGCACTGGGAACAGTCGTTGGAGGATTCGTTAAAGGATCCCTCCGCGGAGCTTCACGGGGTGGTATTACCGGCGCGCTGTATGGAGGCACTTTCGGCGCGGGCTACGAATTCGGAAACTGGTTATACGAGGAAGCATCGTAATCGTGAATCGACCTTCGATGTCTGCAAAAACGGCAGCCTACTGCGTCTGGGTACTGTTCCTGGTGTCAGTATTGGCTGCCCTCTCGAACACTTTCATCGAGATGAGTCTTTGGAAGTCTGCATTTTATATTTACAACAGCTTTATCTTTTACTTCGTTGCTCGCAATCCAGAACTCCTGGTAGCCAAATCCTGGGACGAGTTTGACGAATTACTGGAAAAAACAGATCACCATAGATATGTCCTGGGCACTATCCCGCTCTACCCGGCATTGGTATTAGTCGCTACCTTGTATATTTCCATCAGGCAACACGATTTTGTTGGCGGACTGTTGTCGCTGCTACCAATCTAGTGCACCTCTGATTAATGCTACAGCTTGCTGATCTGGTCAAAAACCGGCGTCAACAACGCTGCGCCAGTATGGGTGAGATGATTGGAATCGTAGTAATAGGGATTGCCGGCTTCATTACTGATCAGGCATTGCTGGTCACAAAAATATTGAACGGTGGGGAACCGATGAAAATTCCTGTGTCGAGCTTCCAGCGCGGCAATCTCACTGGCAACGTCAATTTCCTGCAGGCGTTGCGCATGGGTAATCATTTCGTGGGTGCGACGATAGTCCGCCAATAGCCTGGCAGGCACGTTGAAACCAAATTTCGGTACGGCTTCGATGAACGCCACCTGTATGTCGTGGGCGGCAGCAGCAATCGCCAGCTCTGCCAGGGACTCAGGCCGAACACCATTGTCAATTGAGTGGGCAATGATAACGTCTGTGTCGTAGCGCAGGGCTTCGCTAATTATCAATGCAACCGGGTAGTCGATGCTGACCGCGACATTGTCGCGCATCAGGCGCAGAGTCTGGTTATTCGCATTCAGGTAATTCGCCAACGGCTCCTTGATGGCGTCAGCATGGCTATCCCCAACCAGCAAGTGGCGTTTATTGACCGTCGCCGGCAATGCTCCAATCAGGCAACTGATTTCGCTATTCAGCTCGGCAACGGTCGCGGCGGAACAACGAAACAAATCCTTGTCATTCAGGGCATTGGACATGTTCCACAGTTTCGGATCAACAAACTGCTGCGAGAGACTCACCATGGGCCGCGCAACGATAACAACCAACAAACAGAAACTGACGCCTACTGCACCAAGCTGCCAGCCGGTAAGTCGTTTCCGGGTCGGACGTTCGATAAAATTGAAAAAAAGGTAGGACACAACGGCGGTGAGCAGCACCGCGATAAACGTGGCGACCTGGCTCGAAGGAGACAGATTGGTGCCGCCGAACGGTGTGTACATGACGAATACGATGATGGGAAAGTGCACCAGGTAAACCGAGTACGAATACTGCCCAAGACTCACCAGAGAACGGGACACTGGATTGCTGTCACTCCCGGTGGTAAAACCAAAGACAATGGCAGAAGCGGCCAGCAATACCACTGCCAGTGTTGTTACGAAAGTAAAATCACGACTTACCGACGGTGCGATCAGAACAATGGCAACCAGGGCCGTAACACTGATTGCTCCCAACCATTGCACTCCGGGAAGCTTTTCCAGATCAAACCCGGCAAGCACCCGCGCTGCGCCAAGTCCGGCAAGAAATTCCCAGAGACGACCGGGTAACAGGAAGAATGCCGACAGCGGATCTACTCGCGTCAGGATTGCATACTCAAGACAGGACCCTACCGCGAGCAGCCCCAGTAGCCAGCGGGATCGGCGCTCAATAAATAGCAGTAGCGGGAACAACAGGTAGAACTGCACTTCGATACCCAGTGACCAGAGATTAAGCATTGGCCGCAGATTGGTGTGGTCGAAATAAGAAGTGTCGAGCCAATACCCGACATTGGGCAGGAAAAAAGCGGCCCAGATGCTTTGCTCCATGACCATTTGTATTTCATGAGGCAGCAGCAGAAAGAAACTGAAAAGCGCAGTAATCAGAATTACCGCGTAATAGGCTGGCAGAATTCTGGCCATGCGCCGACGAAAGTAGTCGGCGGCCTGCTGCCTTGAGGTCATGTCGCCGTACAGCGACGCCATCAGAAAACCGCTGATGACGAAAAATACGTCCACCCCCAGGAATCCGTTGTGAAACCCGGGTACTTCCAGATGATAGAGAAACACCAGCGCAATGCAGAGTGCTCGTAGTTTCTCGATATGGAGTATTTTCGTGCTCACTGCCAGCGCCTTCCAGTCAGACTTTGCAGTGTAACCAAATAGGCCTGTCGGGGCACGGCAGTGTCGCCAGCCAGCTGGACTAACTCACCAGTTCGTGAGCCAGTTCAAAACAGGGCCGATACTGTTCCGGGGAAATCTTCATACGATTGCTCGCTACGAAGTCATTGAGCACCTCGCCAAGGGCCGCCACCAGCGCTGCATCGCCGGAGAGTTGGAACGGGCCTTTGGCTTCGATCTGCCTAATACCTGTTGCTTTGACGTTGCCGGCCACGACACCCGAGAACGCCTTGCGTAACAACGCAATCAACTCACCGCGCGGCAAAGCCGGATCCAGGTCAAGTGCAGCCATGGATTCATGAGTCGGGATAAACGGAACCTGCATCGAATCCGGTACCTTCAGCCGCCAGTTGTATGCGTAGGATTCGCTGGTTTTGCGGCGCTGAGCCGTGACCCGGTTGATATTGCGCCGCGTTAACTGTGCGACCTGCTCCGGATTGGCAATAATGATCTCATAATACTGAGCCACATCATCACCAAGTGTCTGTCGCAGAAAGCGATCAATTGTCGCGAAGTACTGGCGCCCGCTTTCCGGCCCGGTGAAGATCACCGGCAGTGGTATCTCCTTGTTCTCCTCAAGCATGGCCAGGCCGAGGAGATAGAGAATTTCCTCCATAGTGCCGGCGCCGCCTGGAAAAACTATGAAACTGTGACCGAGTCTGACAAAAGCTTCCAGGCGCTTTTCAATATCAGGCAGGATCACCAGTTCGTTCACGGTCGGGTTGGGAGACTCCGAGGCGATGATACCTGGCTCGGAAATACCCACGTAGCGGCCGCCACGAATCTTCTGTTTGGCGTGCCCGATCATGGCGCCTTTCATCGGACCCTTCATGGCACCGATTCCGCAACCGGTAACAATGTCCAGGCCGCGCAGACCAAGATGATAACCAACTTCCTTGGAGTAATCGTATTCGTAACGATCAATCGAGTGTCCACCCCAGCAGACCACCAGGTTGGGGCGCATGTCGGCCCTCACGATGCCGGCGTTGCGCAGTATTCTGAACACGGCATCGGTTATTCCCGAGCCGCTGTGGATATCGAAGCCACCAATGCGGTTAATCTTGTCCTGGGTGTAAATAATGTCGCGCAAGGTGGAAAAAAGGTGCTCCTGGATACCCCGAATCATCTTGCCGTCCACGAACGCGCTGGCCGGGGCGTTACGAATGCGCAGTTTGATGCCCCTTGATTCCTGCTCGATCTCGACCGAGAAATCCGCATAGGCCTGCAGCAGTTCTTCCGCATCATCCGTATCGTTACCAGTGTTCAGCACCGCCAGTGCGCAGGAGCGAAACGTCTGGAACACCTCGTGATCGGTGCGCATGGTGGCGAGAATTTCTTCCCGCGACAACAGGTCCAGGCTCGATGACGGCCGGACCGTGACTTCATTGATTTTGTTCATTACCGGTGCCTTGATTCCTTGCCAGCAGTGGGTGCCTGGCGCGCCAACACTATGCATCGACAGCTGCGCAGGAGCAACAGCTTATCGCTAATCGTCAGACAAACGAAACGGGAGCCGAACTCGTCGGCTCCCGTAATTATGCTGGCAGTGGCTTGGAATAACTGGCTATCAGATCGCGCTTGATCTGGCGACCCGCAACCAGAAGAGGGTCGATTAAAGGTCCGGGTAGTTTTCCAGCAGGCTACGAAACGCCTCCAGGAACTCGGCCCGGGCGCGCCCCTCATGCATGTACTCACCCGGAGTCACCTGATGAATCCGGCTGATAGAGCCGCCCCAGACCAGGTTGTTGGTCACTGTCTCGTACATGAGGACTTCGATTTCGGCGATATAGGAGAGCTCGGTGGTCAAGGCTTCAACCCGGACAAACGGATTGATGTCTTCCTGATCCGGCCGCAAATTGATGTGGTTGTAGTGCAGCTCGACCCGCAGATCATTAATCTGGTCATTGCGCGACAAGCCTTTTTCCTGGAAGGCAGTGTCAAATTCCTCCACCACGTAGTCGCGCAGGAAGATCGGCATGTCGATCACCCTGACACCGTAGTCATCATAATCGTCATAGTCGCCGGGGCAACATGTTTCCAGCGAGGTACCAATTTGCCGGCCGCTCAGGGTGCAGCCGGCAAGACTTACCAAAAGTAAGATTATTACGGGTCGTATCAGTTTGTTCATTAACGCTACTCCTTGCAGGTGATGGCTCAAATTTTAGCTGGATCAGCGTTGCAGATATTGATTTGGCGTAACTTCTATATTGCTGTGTGCCGGGGAACTGGTCGCGTCAGCACAGGCCATACCAAATCGTGGTCTCAGCAGAGCTGTTGGTCGGGGTAATAATCGCAAAATGATGCCCAGGGACCCTCTGATTAATTCAGACAAGTCTCTGCGGGGGTCTGTAAGCCCCTGCTGCAAGGCGCAGTCAGCAGGCAATAGCGAGACCCATTGGCAAGGGCTGCAACGCCGCAGGCAATAGCGAGGCCTATTGGCAAGGGCTGCAACGCCGCAGAAAGGGCTTACAGGCCCCGCCCTGCGGGGCCTTCAGACGGCACCCCTGACTGCGTTGCCGTTTCTTGACGGGCTGGCGGCACGCCTGCGAAACGGCGCCTTGTCAGCCGCGCCGTCTGAAGGCCAGTGACCAGTCTGAATTAATCAGAGGGTCCCTAGGTGTTTATCACCACCAGCGAAGAATCCGCGTCCTGTAGAGTCGCGTTGATCATTGCATCAAGGCGCTGATCATCTGCCTGGGGTAAGTTCACAAACTGACAGTGCAGCAGTGTGATGTTTCCCTGCGGCAGGTAATCCACTCCCATCAGCTGGGCATCACAGCGCAGCACAAAGTCCTCGGGCAAACTTATTTTACAGGCCTCCAGGGTCTGCAGACTTCTGAATTTGTTGGCGTGGTCGCCTTTAACGCGAAACTGGGCACCCGACACCGAGATGTCTGCCAACAGACCATCCATCTTGACCCCCATGGCCATATAGAGCTGCACCGGGATGTCCTCAGCCAGAGAGTCCGCACTGATACGAATGCTTTTACGCAGTTGAGTGCAACGCACTTCGTAGGGCAGTTCGATATAGGCAGCAGCACGACCGGTGTTATCACCGGCGTCTGATGCCAGTCGCGACTTGAATGCCACCGAAATACCGCCACTCTGGGCGCGAAACATGATTGCTTCATCAGGATTCTTGTCGCTGCGCTCCACGTTGCGATCCACAGCAAATGTACCGTCACTGGGATGCACCGACACCAGGCCAATGGGTTTTGATTCCACATGATTTCGGATCAGGGAGACATAGGAGAACTGCCAGTGCTGTTCGATGGCCATCTGCAGCAATTGGACAATTTGCTGGCGGTGGATAATTTTGCTATCGCTCAGATTCAGCGCGCTCATGGTTGTATCATTCCCTCGATTGGTTGTGGAATCTTAAGGAACCTCTGATCGATTCTACCGGTGCTCTGCGGGAGTCTGCCGGGCGCTACTGCCAGGCGTCGCGCGCCGGGAATGGCCGATCCCTTGCCAAGCGCGACAACGACGCAGTGGCGCCCGACAGGCCGCGCCCGGCGGGGCATCCAGACGAGCCCACTGGCTTCGTTGCCTCGCCTTGACAGGCCGACGCATGCCGGCGGCAAGGCGCCTCGACAGTGATCTCGTCTGGAGGCCAGAGCTTCGGTAGAATCGATCAGAGGTTCCTTGGTTGACCACCACCCTATTATTGTCGATTTGCGCACCTGGAAACTTGAGCTACTTGGCAAACAACTGTTGCTCAATATGACGAAAAGCCTTGAACTCAAGCGCATTGCCGGAGGGATCGGTGAAAAACATCGTCCCCTGTTCCCCTGGCTGCCCCTTGAACCGGATATAAGGCTCAATGACAAAGCCATCTATAAATGAACTGACTTTCTCAGCCAGTGCTTCCCAATCTTCAAATTGCAGTACTACACCAAAGTGTGGCACCGGCACACCGTGACCGTCGACACCGTTATTAATGCTCGACACCGTGCCGGTTTTGCCCAGCGCTGGATTGACGTGGGTGACCAGCTGATGACCAAAGAGGTTAAAATCAATCCACTGGCTGGCGCTGCGCCCTTCTGGCAGCCCCATGTTGACGCCATAAAACTGTCTGGCCTCGTCGATATCACGTACCTGAATGGCAAGATGGAATGGAGTTAAATGCATCTGGCAGCTTTCCTTTTGGTCCACAATCCTTGGCTATTCGTTATAACAGTGCAACGTCTGCAATCAGGCTATCGGCCACAGCCAATCTGACTATCACCCTGGCGCGCCACGTAAACCGGCTCACCCGAAGACGCGCAAACCCACTGGCCGTGCAGCATCGCGGTCAGTGAACCCCGATTCGGATTTCCCGATCAAGCCCATCGATATTATTCAATTTACTCTTTGACACACTAAACATAAGGTTACTACTGTCTAAACCAAAAGCTAACAGAGGTTACTCGAATGCTTAAGAAATCAATTCACATAATTACCGCTCTGGCGATCGGCGCGTCACCCATGCTGCCGCTCAACCTGGCGTCGGCGCAAGAAGAAGCGCCAGATAACAGCTACTGGTGGCCTAACCGCCTTAGCCTGGACCCCCTGCGTGACAACCACCCGGCAAGCAGCCCGCTGGATGCAGACTTTAACTACGCAGAGGCCTTCGAAAGCCTCGACCTGGACGCTTTAGTGGCCGATCTGCGCGAACTGATGACCGACTCCCAGGACTGGTGGCCAGCTGACTTTGGCCATTATGGCCCGTTTTTCATTCGTATGGCCTGGCATAGCGCCGGCACCTACCGCACCAGTGATGGCCGCGGCGGCGCCGACGGCGGCATGCAGCGCTTTGCGCCGCTGAACAGCTGGCCCGACAACGCCAACCTGGACAAGGCACGTCTGCTGCTGCAACCCATCAAGACCAAGTACGGTCGCAACATTTCCTGGGCCGACCTGATGATCCTGGCCGGTACCGTGGCCATGGACGACATGGGCTTTGACACGCTGGGTTTTGCTGGTGGTCGCGTTGACTACTGGGAGCCCGAAGAAGTGAACTGGGGCCCCGAAGGCGAGTGGCTGGCGGCTGATCGCCGCAATGCGATGGGCGAGTTGGAAAACCCCTTTGGCGCCACCCAGATGGGCCTGATTTACGTTAACCCGGAAGGCCCGGGCGGCAACCCTGACCCGCAGGCCGCTGCCGATGCGATTCGCGAATCATTTGGCCGCATGGCCATGAACGATGAGGAAACCGCGGCACTAATCGCCGGCGGTCATACCTTTGGTAAAGCGCACGGCGCTGCCGACCCGTCTGAATACGTCGGACCCGACCCGGAAGCCGAGGGCATTGAAGCCCAGGGCAAGGGCTGGCTGAGCAGCTACGGTAGCGGCAGTGGTGGCGACACCATCACCAGTGGTCTGGAAGGCGCATGGACAATTGACCCCGCCTCCTGGACTCACAACTACCTGGAAAATCTGTATGGCTTTGAGTGGGTGCAGACCCGCAGCCCGGCTGGTGCAGTGCAGTGGGAACCCGCTGATGGCGGCGGCCAGGGCCTGGTGCCAGATGCACACGACCCCAACCAGCGTCATGCGCCGATGATGTTCACGACTGACCTTGCGTTGAAAGTGGACCCCATCTACCGCGAGATTACCCAGGGCTGGCTGGAAAACCCGGAACAGTTTGAAGACGCCTTTGCGCGTGCCTGGTACAAGTTGACCCACCGCGACATGGGCCCAACTACGCGCTATCTGGGCGACATGGTCCCAGACCAGACTTTCGTCTGGCAGGATCCGGTTCCGGAAGCCGACTACGCGCCGATTAACGACGCCGACGTCAGCGAGATCAAGAATATGATTCTCGATTCCGGCCTGAACACTGCACAACTGGTGCGCACTGCCTGGGCTTCTGCGTCTTCCTATCGCGAGACTGACATGCGCGGCGGTGCCAACGGCGCCCGTGTTCGCCTGGCTCCGCAAAACAGCTGGGAAGCCAACAACCCGGAAGAGCTGAATGGTGTCATTGCCGTACTGGAAGGCATCCAGGAAGACTTCAACGCACAGTCGGGTAACCGTCAGGTGTCTCTGGCTGACGTGATTGTTCTGGGTGGTGCCGCTGCCATTGAACAGGCAGCCGGTCGGGCCGGACATGACGTGGAAGTACCCTTCTTCGTTGGCCGTACCGATGCGTCCCAGGAGCAGACTGACGTCGAGTCTTTCTCAGCGCTTGAGCCGCAGGCTGATGGCTTCCGCAACTTCTTCTCCAGCGATGCTGCCCGGTCTCCGGCGCAAATGCTGATCGAGAAGGCTGCGCTGCTTGACCTGACTATCCCGGAAATGACCGTGCTGGTCGGCGGCATGCGGGTACTGGACGCCAACACCGGCGGTGTGGACCACGGTGTATTTACTGACCGTCCTGGCACCCTGAGCAACGACTTCTTCGTCAACCTGATCGATATGTCCACTGTGTGGTCACGATCACCTTCTGACGAAGGTATCTATGTCGGTCGCGATCGCGACACTGACGAAGTGTTGTGGACGGCAACGCCGGTGGACCTGATCTTCGGCTCCAACTCCGAGCTGCGGGCAGTCGCCGAGTTCTACGCGGCGCAAGACGCCCAGGAAGACTTCCTGGAAGACTTCGTCGCTGCCTGGAGCAAGGTTATGACCGCCGATCGCTTCGATCTGAAACGGTCTTCAGAGACCGGTGCCATGATGGCAGGTCGTTAATCGCAACGACGAAGTGACGAATCGGGTCAGTCACTACTGACTGGCCCGAAGCAGGATCGAAAGGCGGCACGCAAGTGCCGCCTTTTTTATGTGCTTCGAAGATACCGGCGATGCGCAATTCGAAAAGCAAGTGGCTGGTTTATATAGCCTTCTAAAATAGAGGCCTCGAGCGCGGCTGCGGAGAGGCAGGGTTCCCGCCCCTCCTGCCCGGCGCGACCCCACCCTGCGGATAGGCGCGACTGACAGATCCACAGCGAGTGCGTAGCCTGGAAATGCGCAATGAACCCTTGTATGTGACTGCAGAATCCGCAACTGCCTGTCCAGCCTTCTGGTATGAGCCCCCAGCTTGCCCTTCGCTCCCCCGTGCTTTATAAAATGGCACTGAATTTTTAACACCTTGTCATCGCCCACCGGAGCCCGGTCATGCGCCAGTTATTAGCCAGCCGTTTGTTACCGGCACTACTTCTCATGCTTGCCTCGCCCAGTGTCTGGGCCCATACCGAGGAAGGCATTGTTGGGGGATTTATCAGCGGCTTCCTGCACCCCATTTACGGACCTGACCACGTGGTGGCCATGGTTGCAGTGGGCATGTGGGGGGCATTTCTGCGGCAGCCGGCAATCTGGATGCTGCCGGTGATTTTCCCGCTGGTCATGGCCTTCGGCGGGGCACTGGGAGTACTGGGTATGCCGCTGCCATTTGTAGAAATAGGCATTGCCGCATCGGCGATCGTGCTTGGCCTGATGGTAGTTACAGCGGCGCGCCCGCCGCTCTGGGTCGCGGCAGTGCTGGTGGCGGTGTTTGCCATATTCCACGGTCATGCCCACGGCGCCGAACTGCCTGAGGCATCCAATCCGCTTTCCTACGCAATTGGTTTTGTGCTGGCCACCGGCCTGATGCACCTGATCGGAATCGCATTCGGGATGTTGACCCGCTATCCGCGGGGCACTGTCATAGTCCGCTGCGCCGGTGCGTTGATTTCCGCGGCCGGCTGTTACTTCCTGGCAGGTGCAGTTTGAGGGGTAAGTTCTGGCTGGCCGGTGCCAGCCTGTTGGCTTATCCGGTAATGGCCTACGCCCATTCTCCGTATCCCGGTGTGAAGGGTTTTTACATCGGTGCCCTGCACCCGCTTACCACCCCCGCGCATATTCTTCTGATAATCGCCAGCAGCCTGCTGCTCGGTACTCACATGCAGGAGTCACGATTCCATTGCCTGCTGGTGCTGTTCCTGTCTACCGCGCTGGGCCTGATGCTGGCCTTTGTGCTCGCGCCATTCCTGCCCACGGCACTGCTACTGCTGACCTTGCTCGCCGCCCTTGGCCTGATTCTGGTGTTCGCCAAACCCCTTGGCGACAGGGTTTACGCAACGTTAACGGGAATCACCGGTTTTCTCCTGGGGCTGGAATCAATACCTGAGCCAGGCCCGGTGCTGGATGTCATTATCACCACCTTTGGCGCCCTGGTAGGCATTCACTATCTGATTATGTATGGCGCGAACGGAGTGGAATACATCTGGCGCCGCTGGCAGAACCACATTACCGGTATCGGGGTACGTGTCGCCGGGTCCTGGCTTACCGCCATTGCCGCGCTGATGCTGGCTTTTAATCTGGCTGGCCTGGCGTGATTTTTGAGCTCCGGGTTATTTGCGCACCCAATCTCCATTGGGCAACTGGATATAGTGGCCCGACTGGGTCGCCTGGACCGCCTGCTCGTAAGCCAGCGTTGTCACCTGGGCCATGGTAATGCCGTTGTCCCTGGCAATTTGCTCGTAGCGCTGGCGGCGCTGCTCATTCACCTGCCGGACCAGCGCTTGCACCTCGGCCGGCACATTGCTGGCTACCAGACCCACGTAACCATCGCGCTGTTCGCCAACCAGCCCTTGTTCCTTGGCTTCTTGCAGGGTAACGGCAAAAGCCGTCCCGGCAAGCAGCAAACCAAGCAGCAGGACAACGATTTTCGTTCTCAACCCAGTCATGGTGTTACCTCTTTAAAACAGGCCGCTGTCGGCGCTGAAAATATCGTTCAGTTCATCTTCCACGCGCACCCTGATCTCGTGCTCGATCCGAACGTTCAGGTTAATGGTAATTGGCTCAGTCGGTGCCGCGACCTGCACTGTGGGTGTGCAGGCAGCTGCCGCCAGACTGACCACAACCAAAGTCAATGCGGGGTAATAGAATCGCTTGGTCATCAGTAGGTTTCCTGTATCGACTGGGCCTATGCTAGCGGTATCACATGAACCGCTACTAAATGGATTAATCCGCACCAGCGCCCCGAGTCTACTGCCTGTTGAGGCGCTGTTCCAGACGCTCGGTAATAACCCGCCCGGCCTGCAGGCTGCGCAGCAAAGCGGGGATATTGTCGGCAATATTGACATTCAGGTTGATGGGCTGCCCACCGCGCATATCCGGATTCCGGCCCCGCAGCTGCACCGCCAGTTCCAGGTCGCCATCAGCGCCATACTCCGCCTCGGCATTCAGGGTTTCAAACCGGTAATTTGATAATGCCTCGTTCAATAACTCAACACTGGCATTGCTGCCGGCAGGACTGGACGGCGTATAGCGAATACTACCGCCCGGATTCAATGCGCTCACCAAACCCTCTTCCAGTGCTACGCCGTCGGGAGTAATAAGCAGCGGCAAATAACCGCTCACGGTTCCGGACACCTGCAGATTCGGATAGTTGGCCAGGGCAACAATGGTTGCCAGGTCGAGCCGGCTAAGCACTACCCGCACGCGGTTTTCGGTCGCATTCATATCGTATACCACACTGGGGATCTCAACCGTCCCGCCAAGCATTTCGGTGCTCAGCCCATTGACAGTCAGCGTCCCGTCACCGAGATCAAAACCATACTGCCAGTCAATGCGGTCCAAGGGCAGCCCTACATCCAGGGTCGCGACAGTGGCCGGCAGCAAGCCAGCCGATTGCAGATTTCCCTCACGCAGCTCGGCGCGTAGCGATGAACTGAAGCCAACGAAAAAAACGTCAGCAGCAAAGCCGCTCAACTCATCCATGGTTAACGCCAGGGGCCCCGACAACAGCCACCCCGATGCTGTTTCCTGCCAGGCGAGATTACCTGAGCCTGACAGAGTTCCGTCGACAATGTCAGCATCGATACTCGCAATGCTGAGCAAATCCGACATCGGATTGGCGTCTGTAAACAGCAAAGGTTCCAGGCTGAAGTCCAGTTCGCCGACCCCGGCGTCGATTTCATGGACAAACGACAGATTTGAATCCAGACGTTGACCAAGCCTCAGATTCACGCTGCCGCTGAGTATGTTGCCAGCCAACTGCAGCTGCGTGCTGATTGCCGGTGTCACCAGATCGATTCCTGGAAGCTCCAGATCCAGTCGCTGGGTATTCGCTGTGACGCTGGCGCTGATCTCCTGCGCTATATTCACTTGCAGATCCTGCAGGGCCAGCTCGACCTGGCCAGTCCCCACCTGTCCTGCCGGATCGAGCGGATAGCTCAGCAGCGGCAATGCCACGGTCAGCGACCCAGCGCGCAGCGCCACGCCATCGCGATCAGCAGCCATCGTCAGTGCACCGGACAGTAACGTGTTCTCCCCGCCCAGATCGGCAGTTTGCCAGCGCGCCATGTTGAGTTCAGTCTGCACAACGCCGCTGCAATTGCCCTGGAAATCGCAGCCCAACTGGCCGGCAGCGACAGATATCCCGCCTTCGCCAGTAAGTGCGGCGCTGCCGATTGCCAGGCTTGACCGCGCCGATTCAAGATTCAGATTAAAGGTGTTGCCCGGCCAGTCAATGGCGCCTGTGAGGGTCAAAGGCATGGCCAGCTCGCCCTGGACGTTGCCATCGGCGTACTGCCAATTCAGGACGCCATCACCGCTGTCTATCTCGAGTCGCTCCAGGGAGATTGACTCCAACTCCGCAGCCATGTCATCAACCACGTCGGCACTAAGCTCACTGCTGACCCGCAGCCTCGCATCGGTCAGACGAGCATCACCCATCGGGCCGGATACAAAGGGTAAATCCTGCACCGCCTGCAAATCGATTTCGCTGACGGTGGTGAGCGCTATCCGGTCTGTAGCCAGCTCAAGATCCAGATCCGTGGACAGCACTGCCTGTTGCTGACGTTGCAAGTTCGCGGTGCCGGACACTCTGGTATCGCCGACCTGCTGCAGGCGAAGCTCAGCGAGCCAGCCGGGCCATTGGTTTGTTGTCAGGTCCGCCACCAACTGCAGCGGTCTGCTGGTCACTGCTACCGATCCCTCGGCAGTCGCTTCACCCCGAACTGAAAATTCGTTCACTGCAAGTCGAGTAAATGGAAGTGACTGTGCCATCGTCAACAGCTCATTGAACGGCAGCGGCGAATCAGCAGGCTGCCTACCGGGCGCGGCAGAGTCGTCAATGACCAGCTCCAGGCGACCAATGTCGATATTAGCCACACGGGCCTGGCTGATGAGATCGGCCAGCTGATAAGTTGCTGACAACTCGCGCACCGCAAGACTCACACCAGGCAGTTGCGCCTGCAAGCCCAGCGCTGAACTGCTGCGCCAGCCCAGCTGCAGGTCCTCAATGGCAGTGATTTCCACGCCAGAGTCGCTCATCAGGTAGTTGGCAAGGGGGCGCATCACGCTCGCCGGAGCGAACAACACAGTGCCCAGCAACAAGGCAACGAGTCCAAGTATTACAGCAGTGACTATTTTGACCGCTTTCATTTAGAAATCACAAAATGCTGGTGTGTTATGCAGTGTCGCTTTTCGTTCGCGGCAGAACAAGCCGCGACGGTAATCCAGCTGTCACACTCTGCAAGCAAAATTACGCGATCTGTGGCCGTTAACCTGCTTGTACGATCGGTCCATCCCGGCGCCGGCGAGTGGCGCCATCAATCGACGTCAGGAATCTGCTATGACTCCAGGAATCAGGGATTGGTGTTCACGCCAGTTCTTCACCCAAGTGCATACCCGAAATCTGGTCTACAACACCTGTTGGGAAGATCCCCGCTGTGATCGCGTCGCCCTGCGTATCGAGCCCCACCATGAGCTGCTAATGCTCACCTCGGCCGGCTGTAACGCACTGGACTACGTGCTGGATGCACCGGGTCATATTTACTGCGTAGACATGAATCCGCGCCAGAACGCACTGCTTGAGCTGAAAATTTCCGCCATTAAAAATCTGCCCTACGAGCAGTATTTTCAGATGTTCGGTGAAGGGCGTCTGGAATCGGCCAGGCAAGTCTATGCTGAAAAGCTGCGTGCCGACCTGAAACCTGAGTCGCGACAATTCTGGGACCGGAAAATCCAGTATTTTTCGCACAAGCATTCGTTCTATTTCAGCGGCACCACTGGCCTGTTTGCTCGGCTGGCCAATCGTTACCTGCGCTTTCGCAAAGCCCGTGAAGCGATTGAAACGCTGTTCCATGTCGAGTCCCGCGAAGAGCGCGAGAAGATCTACCATGACCGGGTCGAGCAACTGGTGTGGACCGATTTCATGCGCAAGATGATGGGTAACGACGCCGCCCTGTCGCTGCTCGGCGTGCCCAAGCCCCAGCGCCAGCAAATTGAGCGCACTTATCTGGGCGGCGTAGCGCAGTTTACCCAGGACTGCCTGGCGGCGGTGTTTACCCAACTGCCAACCAAGGACAATTACTTCTGGTCGCTGTACCTGTTCGGCTACTACACGCCGGATCGTTGCCCGGAATACCTGAAGCAGGAAAACTTCGAGTGTCTGCGTGAGCGGGTGGACCGCATTTCCACCCATAGCATGAGTGTGCTGGATTTTCTGAACGGGCATCCCCGGCCACTGCATCGTTTCATCCTGCTGGACCATATGGACTGGCTGGCCACCTACGGTAAACCAATCCTGGCCGCCGAGTGGCAGGCCATTGCCGAACATGCCGCGCCGGACGCGCGCATTATCTGGCGCAGCGCCGGCACGGACACCGACTTCGTGAATTCTATTGCCATCAATATTGGTGACGAATCCAGGCCCCTGGGTGAGCTGCTGGGCTATCAAACCGAGTTGGCCCAGGAGCTGCACGGCATCGACCGGGTACACACCTATGGCAGTTTCTACATTGCGGACTGGCAGCCAGCATGAGCCTCGCCCGTGACCTGCGCATCGTCGGACAACTGCTTCGCGGCTCCCGTGGTGGCGGCGAACACAGTGCGCGTATGGAGCAGTTCTACGCCGAGCAAGCCGAAGATTATGATGCCTTCCGCGAGCGATTGCTGCCTGGTCGCCGGGAACTGCTGGCACAACTGCCGCTGCCAAATGACGCCGTGGTCGCTGACCTGGGTGGTGGCACCGGCGCGAATCTGGAATATTTGCCAGCATCCGCGCACCGGCATATCCGCAGCTGGTACGTGGTCGACCTGTCCGAATCCCTGCTCGCGATCGCCGCTCGCCGCAAGGCCCGGCATCAGTGGCAACATGTCGATATTGTGCAGGGTGATGCCACCTGCTGGCAGCCCGCTCTGGCGCCCGACCTGGTGTTGTTCTCCTATTCGCTCACCATGATTCCCGACTGGCAGGGCGCCCTGGAACACGCGCTACGCATCCTGAAACCGGGTGGCCATCTGGCGGTTGTCGATTTCACAGTTTCCAGTAAGCGACCGGCCGCCCCCCAGGTCGAATATGGCTGGTTTACCCGCAGTTTCTGGCCGCGCTGGTTCGCCTGGGACGGGGTCTACCTGAATCCCGACCATCTACCCTGGTTACTGGCAAGGCTGGACAGGAAATTACTGGAACAGGCGCGCACCCGCCTGCCCTTTCTGCCTGGCTCCCGGGTGCCCTACTACTGGTTTATCGGGCAAAAAGCCTGACCCGTCCGCTGCCCTGATGCCAGCAATACCGGTCAGTTTTCCGGTGATTGATGTTGATCAATGGCTAGCAAATCTGTTCTGCTAGCCTGCTAATTCACTCAATTCTGACCGGTTCCCATGGTTGTCAATCCTCTCAAGGCACTGGAATACCTGCATCCTCGCTCCCTGTCGCGGCTTAGCGGCCAACTGGCCGGGCTGGTGGAGGGTCGCCTGTGGCTGAAGGTGCTGATTGGTATGGGACTTGGACTGCTGGTAGGCACGCTGCTTGGCCCCTCCACGGGACTGCTCACCCCGGAAACCGGCGCCACTGCTGGCAACTGGTTGGCGCTGCCTGGCCGCCTGTTTCTTGCCACCATCCAGATGATCGTTATTCCGCTGGTGATCGCGTCGGTGATCCGCGGTCTGGCTGCCAGTGAAAACCTGGAACAGCTCAAGAAACTGGGTAGCCGCGTTACCCTGTTCTTTGCAGCCACCACGGCGCTGGCTGCCACGCTGGGACTCACTGTTGCCAGCATTATTGACCCCGGTGCGTCGATGACCTCGCTGGCGGGCGACCAGGTGACGGTCAGTACTGATACCAGTGCCGCGGGCACACCCAGCCTGACCGACCTGCCAGAGACACTGATTGGCCTGCTGCCTGGCAATCCGCTTGACGCCATGGTGGAAGGACAAATGCTGCAGATCGTTATTTTCTCGGTCATTTTCGGAATCGCCCTGGTTTCCATGGCGCCGAATCAGGCCAAACCGATGCTGGATCTGCTCGGTTCGCTGCAGGAAATCTGCATGACGATAGTACGCTGGGCCATGGGCCTGGCGCCCATCGCGGTATTCGGGCTGATGGCGCAACTCGCCACCCAGGTGGGACTCGGCGCCTTGCTTGGCATGGCAGTCTATGTGCTGACGGTCCTTCTTGGGCTGGCTTTGATGCTGGCTGTCTATATGCTACTGCTATTCTTTTTCACCGGTGAACGCCCACTGCGTTTCATCCGCGCTACCTCGGATCTATTACTGCTGGCCTTCTCGACATCCAGTTCCGCCACCGTGATGCCACTGTCCATCAAGACTGCCGAAGAACATTTCGGTGTTCGACCCTCGATTTCCCAGTTTGTAATTCCCCTGGGCGCCACGATTAACATGAATGGCACCGCGCTCTACCAGGCGGTGGCCACGGTGTTTATTGCCGGCGTTTACGGCATTGACCTGAGCATGGGCGCCCTGGCGCTGGTGGTGGCCATGGCCGTGGGAGCGTCTATTGGTTCCCCGGCAACACCGGGTGTCGGTATCGTCATCCTGGCGATGGTGCTGGAGACTGTCGGCATCCCTGCCTCAGGCATTGCCCTGATCATGGGCGTGGACCGCATCCTGGACATGAGCCGCACGGCAATCAACGTCACCGGCGATCTGGTGACCTGCGCACTGATGGAGAAATGGGTTGGCGGTGAAGGCTCTGCTGAAGATCAGCAGCGGCAACAGCAAATGCGCGACAATGCACTGGCCGACAGTGAACATACCCAGGTATCTGGCGCACCCGTGGAACAACCCTCATCCTGATTTTTGTTTGCCACTGCGCCGACAGCGTTCGGAACAGTAAATCACCTGCTCCCAGTCCCGCGCCCATTTCTTGCGCCAGCTAAACGGGCGCTGACATACCGGGCAGGTTTTGGTGGGCAGATGCGGTTTCTTGTGGGTCATCGACAAACCTTGCTGCAGTGGGTTGAGCGCCCGCTCACCAGGTCAAACTCTAGTCAACACGAGCACTCATCGGCCGTCGCCGCGGACCGCGGCGTGACCCATGTTTCCTGAAAACCCGCTCCGAATCGCCGCTGGCCCTGGCGGTGAGCTTGACCGTGCGCAATCGCTGTTGGGCAGCCCGGTGAGCCTTGACGTGATCGACAATGGGAGCCGGGTAGTCCTTACCGATCAGGCAGCCAGCTTGCTCCTGAACAGTGTTCGGCATTAGCCAGGGTTCGGCAATAAATTCACCGGGCACCTTCGCCAGTTCCGGCAGCCAGCCGCGGATAAATTCGCCATCCGGATCCTGATCCAGCACCTGTTTGGTGGGCGAGTAGATGCGGGTGGCGTTAATGCCGGTGGTACCGGACTGCATCTGGACTTGCGAATAGTGAATGCCCGGCTCGTAGTCCACAAACAGCCGTGCCAGGTGCAGCGCTGGCTTACACCAATGCAACCACAGGTGGTAGGAGGAAAACGACACCAGCATGGCGCGCATCCGAAAGTTGATCCAGCCGGTGTCAATCAACGCCCGCATGCAGGCGTCAACCATGGGATAGCCGGTTCTTCCCTCGCACCAGGCAGTGAAGTAGTCCTCATTGAAGTCTTTTTCACGCAGCCCGTCGAAGGCCGGGTTCATGTTATTAAATTCGATCGCTGGCTCATCTTCGAGCTTCTGCATGAAATGGCAGTGCCAGTGCAGCCGTTCAATAAACGTGGTCAAGGACTCGCTCCACGGGTCCTGACGACCGCGCATGCGCTGCAGTTCGCGGCGCTTAAGCAGGGCCCGCTGGTAAACCGTGCGCAGGGAAACGTTGCCGTAGGCCAGGTACGGACTCAAGCGACTGCAGCTATCCCAGGCGGTGACCGGCGAAGACAGACCCCGCAGGTAACTCGCCGAACGTTGTTTCAGGAACGAATTGAGGATCTTGTTGGCTTCGGATATCCCGCCTTGCTGCCTGGAATTCAGGCCGTCATTAGGTAATCCAAGTTGTTCAGGGGCCAGGACTCCCACACTACCAACATTGCCGCTGCCATCCTTAATCTCCCTGGGAGCTTTCACCAGCGGTGCAGCAGCGAAAGCCTGCCACTGACTGGCCCATCCTTCCCGGGACTGCAGACGACGAACCACACCGTTCTGCCGGTACTCGATAATCTCGACACCGCAGCCGCCGGCCCATTCGAGCACCGCTCTGTCACGGTCATAGCTAACGCCGTTGGTAGTTTCCTGGTGGACCCTGATGCGGGTAAATCCAAACTGGCGCTGCAGCTGAGCCAGGACCTGTACAGCATCGCCGCGACAAATAAGCAGACGACTGCCCAGGCGAAGCAGCTGTGCCTCAAGCTCACGCAAGGAATCATTGATAAACAGCAAATGCCGGGACGCAAAATCCTCGGCATGGATCAGCGCGGGCTCGTAGATATACAGACAAAGAACCGCACCCTGCTTTGCCGCGGCGGTCAGCGGCGCGTGATCATCAATGCGCAAGTCGCGCTTGAACCAGACCACTTCGGGAATCATGAAGCGACTCCCTGACACTGAGGGCAGAAATAGGTTGAGCGGGCCGCATCTCCCTGGCGGCGCATCGCAATCAGAGTTGAACACTCCAGGCAGCCCAGACCGCGACGACGATAGACCCATAGCCGGTCACCCTGGGTGGAGCCCCGGAACTTGCGGCGCAGCCCTTCCAGATTACGGCGCATGAAACGACGCGAACTCTGCAGACACTGGCGTAACGTGTCATCGTCAAATTCGGCAACTGACTTGAACGGGTTGAGGCGATTTATGAACAGAATCTCCGACTTGTAGACATTGCCAATCCCCGCCACCAGTTGCTGGTTCATCAGGGCCTCGCCGATTGGCAGCTGATTATGGCGGCGCAGGCGGCGCAAGGCGATATCTTCATCAAAACTGTCTGCCAGTAAATCAGGCCCCAGACGACCAAGCAGGGTACTGCGCCGAATACCGGTATCGCTTTCCAGCTTGATCAATTTGGGACTGAAGCAAACCAGGTCATGACTGTCGAAGCGCAGGGCGAGCGCCGCGCGCTGTGGCGGTTTGCGCCAGCGTTCGCCGCGCGGGTAGATATGCCACGACCCGGTCATCCCGAGATGGGAGTGCACGGTAATGCCATTATCCACGGCAAGCAGCAAATGTTTGCCTCGCGCTTGTGCAGACTGCAGGGTATGGCCCGCCAGTTCCGGTGCGCGGGTCAATTCTGCATTGGCCCGGGCGGCGATGATCTGTTTGCCACAGATCTGGCTCGCTATCCGGGACGCCACCCGATGCAGCGTGTCTCCTTCAGGCACGGAAATCCACCACTTCCCCACGACAGGAATAGCCGCGATGACCATGCTGAAAACCATTGTCCAGTAGCGCTTTATGAATAAGGTCTCCAGCCTGTGCCTGGCCATCCACCGTGGCAAGGTACAAATTCTTTCGTCCCCGTGCCGCCAGCTTCAGGCCGCCAACCAGTGCTTTCAGGGTCTTGCCGCGCAGCGGCTCATCGGGCGCAAGAAACGTCGTTAACTGGTCGCCAGATTTGGAGATAAAACCAATCAGGTCGCCGCGGAACAGAATCACTTTGGCGCCGGCAGTCCGGGCACAGCGTTTGCTTTCTCCTGCGGTTTCCGGCTTTGGCCAGGGCAGAAGCGCACCATAGGGGTTGGCAGGGTCGGTAGCCGCCAGCAGCAACGGCGCTGCGATGTCACCGGTTTTATCGCGGGTATTATCACTGGTATTTCCGCCGCTACTCGAACCCCAATTGCGCAAACGGTCTTCCGCGCCAGGTACGGCAAACTGGCTGGCACCCAGACCCTCCACGAAGTAGCCACGCCTGATGCGACCAGCTTCTTCCATGGCTTTTAGCACCGGGTAGATGCCGGCAAAGCCGCCATCCACGCCTTCCCGGGACAGTGCTTCCTTGACCATAATACCGTAGCGCTCGAGAAGCTGTTGGACCTGGGCGGTGCGACACTCGGTAGGGGTGGGCTCTTCCCAGGTGGAGCGCTCGAGCAGCGACCAGCGACCTTCACTGCCGGGTAAACGCGCCGTGCGGCGGGAACGTTGCCGTAGCCTGCCGCGTCGACCGCGGGTTGATTTATCGCTGGTCGCCAGTCGCGCCCGCAACGGCGTAAAACTGTCGTTGCTGACATTGCCAGACCACACCAGATCCCACAGCGCTTCAAGCACATCATTGGGGAAACCGCCAACGCCTTCGACAATGTCTTCGAAAAACGGGGCGCGATTCTTTTGCAAATAATCGAATACCCGCTGGGCCAGTTCGCCCACAATAGGCTCCGGTGGTGGCGCCAGCAGCGGATAATTCTCGGTCAGATAAATAGCGATTCGACCGTCACTACTACCCACTGACTCCAGCCCGCGCCAGATCAGTTCGCCGGATACAAACAGCTCATCAATTTGCCCAACACGGTAGCCGTCAACTCGCGCAGGGAGTATTTCGGTTTCCAGCACCGAAGCCGATACCGGCGCTCCCTGCAGTTGCTCGATCACATCATACAGACCTTCAATGCCCCGCCGCGGTTTACTGATGTATTGCCAGTCAGCAAGAAAGGCAGCGAACTGTCGATGTTCTACCGCTTCGATCTGCTGCCGCCACCCGGCAAGCGAGCGCCGCTTGATCTGCTTCAACACCTCCGCATCAATCCACTCGCGCTGGGTGCCGCCGGGAGTGAAGCCACCCTCAAGGACCCGACCGGTTCTGGCCAGCTCCTGAAGAGCGCCATGTATCACATCAATGCCCACGCCGAAGTGCCTGGCTACATCGTTTGGTAGAAAAGGACCATGGGTGCGCACATAGCGGGACACCAGATCCTTGAGCGGCGCTTCGCTGGGTGCCAACAGAGCAGCCGGGAGGCCCAGGGGCAGCACGGTGCCGAGAGCATCGCGGAAGCGCGCCGCATCCTCCACGGCGATCAGCCGCGGTTTACTGGCAATGCGCACTTCAACGGCGCGGCGCGCTTGCAGCAGTTCTTTCACCAGAGCGGGAGCCTGGTCCTTGATTTCGGGGACCGCGCGGGCAACGATGTCATCCACGCCAAGATCCCCCAGCGCCAGCAATGCATCGTGAATATCGTCGGCATCTTTCAGGTAGGGCTCTTCCAGCATCTGTCGCTTCAGGGTCACCGCCGCGATGGCATCGGCATCCAGCAGCTCCCGATAGTCGGCGCTGCCCAGCAGTTCTTTCAATTGGGCATGATCCAGTGACAGAACCTGGGCGCGACGCTCCGCCAGCGGTGCGTCGGCGTCGTAGATAAAGCTGGCGGTGAAATCGAACAGCACGGTCTGGGCAAACGGGCTGGCGGTATCGCTGACCAGGTGATGCACGCGAATGCGGCGATCGCTGAGTTCATCAAGAACTTCATTCAGGCCGCCCAGGTCAAACACGTCGCGCAGGCATTCCCGGTAGGTTTCCAGGATCATTGGAAATTTCGGATAGCGACTGGCGGCGGACATCAGGTCTGCCGACTTGCGCCGCTGCAGCCACAGCGGGGTGCGCTGGCCCGGAAAGCGACGCGGCAGCAACAGGGCGCGGGCGGCATTCTCGCGAAAGCGCGCGGCAAACATGGAGGTGTCGGTCAGCGCCCGCACCACATCTTCCTCAAGCGACTCCCGGTCCGGGAAGAACCAGTCAGCCTCGGGCGCAGCATCTGATTCGGGCAGTCTGAAGACAATGCCGTCGTCGCTCCACACCACATCGATTTCCGCAAAGCGCTCGCGCAGCCTTGCCGCGACGGTCATCGCCCAGGGCGCATGAACCCGGGCGCCAAACGGCGACTGCAACACCACCCGCCAGTCGCCAACCTCATCGATAAAACATTCCACCAGGATACTTTCATCCGAGGGGACTTCACCGGCTGCTTCAAACTGATCGCGCACATAGTCATAAAGAATATCCGCAGCTTCCGGCTCCAGGGAATGTTCATGCATTAGCAGGCGCTGGGCATCGGCTCGGGACGCTCGGGACAGCTCCCGGGTCAGCGCGCCAATGGCGCGGCCGAATTCCAGTGGCCGACCCAGGCCATCACCACGCCAGAATGGCATCTTGCCCTGTTCTCCCGGCGCTGGCTCAACTAACACCTGATCTCTGGTGATTTCCAGCGTACGCCACATGGAAGCGCCAAGGCGAAATACCTCACCGGCCTGCAGCTCGAATACCATCTCCTCATCAAGCTCGCCAACGCGGCTCTTGGATTCGCCACCCGCTATCAGAAATACCCCATACAGCCCCCGGTCCGGAATGGTTCCGGCATTGAGGATTGCGGTACGCTGCGCCGCACGCCTGGCGGTGAGTCGGTTGTTGATTCGATCCCAGGTGAGTCGCGGCTTGAGGCCAGCAAAGTCGTCACTGGGATAGCGACCGGAGAGCAGATTCAGGACTTCATCGAATGAGGAGCGCGGTAGATCGGTAAACGGCGCCGCCTGCCGCACCAGCTGGTAGAGCGGTTCGACATCCCAGTCATCCATGGCGACCATGGCGACGATCTGCTGGGCCAGCACATCAAGTGGGTTACGCGGATAGGCGGAGGCTTCCACCGCGCCAGCAACCATTTGTCGGGCGGCGGCGGCCGCAGCCAGCAGGTCGCCGCGATATTTCGGAAACACCACGCCCTTGGAGATTTCACCGACGCTGTGACCAGCACGGCCGATGCGCTGCAGGGCCGAGGCTATGGAAGGTGGCGCTTCCACCTGGATCACCAGATCCACAGCGCCCATGTCGATACCCAACTCCATAGAGGACGTGGCAATAAGCGCACGCAGGTCGCCACGCTTCAACTGATCCTCAACATCGGCGCGGGTGTCCTTCGACATCGACCCGTGATGCGCCCGGGCCAGGTCTTCTTCGGCGGTGTCGTTGATGGCCGCCGCCAGACGTTCTGCCAGCCGGCGGCTGTTCACAAACACCATGGTGGAGCGATGGGCGCGTATCAGGTCTACCAGCTTCGGATAAATCGCCGGCCAGATTGATGCCGGTACCGGGGAGGTCGCGGCATTGCCCACCACGTTGAACTCGTCAGCCGACAGCTCTACCTGATCGCCCAGGGGCATGCAGACCGACAGCTCGAACGGGCGCTTTTCCGAGGCGTCAATGACCGCGACGGGCCGCAGTTGGGGCTGCTGATCCACAGCAGGGCTGTGATAGCCACCCAACAAGCGCGCGACTTCGTCCAGCGGTCGCTGGGTGGCCGACAGTCCAATACGCTGCAGCGGTGTGGCATTCGGGTCGTGCTGCTCACGCAGACTTTCCAGTCGCTCCAGGGACAGGAACAAATGCGCACCGCGCTTGCTGGCGACCATGGTGTGAATTTCGTCGATGATCACGGTCTGCACGTTTTGCAGCATGCTGCGTGCTTTCGAGGTCAGCAACAGAAACAGCGACTCGGGCGTGGTGATCAGAATGTCCGGCGGTGACTTCACCATGCGCGCCCGCTCACGTGATTCGGTATCGCCAGAGCGAATCGCCACGCTGATCTCGTGGTGAGATACACCTTCACGCGCCGCCACCGATGAGATACCGGCCAGCGGGGCGCGCAGGTTGCGATCCACGTCGACTCCAAGCGCCTTCAGCGGTGACAGGTAGATTACCTTGACGCCCGGCTCGGTGGACTGCTCATGAAACAGGAGGTGGTCAATAGACGCGAGAAACGCGGCCAGGGTCTTGCCCGAGCCGGTGGGCGCCAGCATCAAGCCACTGTTGCCGCGACACAGGATCGGCCAGCTTTCGACCTGAACCCGGGTCGGCGCAGCAAAGGCCTCGGCTATCCATGCCCGGGTGCAAGGGTGGAATAGTCCTTCCGGAAGGTCCGGCCCGGCGGGCCTGGCTGAAGGAGAGAGTTGCTGTGGTGAGGCTGTGGCCATGTAGCTGGTACGGTGCGGTTAGTGCCATGGACCATGGCGTAGTGATAGTGAGAGCCAACGGGTGCCCGGGATTGGCGGCTCAATCCGGGCTGGCGCCGTGCCTGGCTCCACGGCCACACCGACCCACATTACTGGCGAATCGCTTCGAACTCGAAGCGCAGGTCAACGGTATCACCCACCAGATTATTGGAGACACCATAATCCATACCCCACTGGCTGCGCTGGATCGTGGTTGTGGCGGAAATTCCCAGGGTTTCCTGCCGATGACCGAAAGGATAACGCTCCCGCTTGTTAAGGTTCACCTGCATCTGCACAGGATGAGTCTCACCCAGCAGCGTCAGATCACCGGTCAGGGTACCGGCCATACTGTTATTGCGGTCCGGAGTAAATTCGGTCGCGCTGAACACCACCAGCGAATGGTCACTGGCATCCAGAAAATCACCGCCGCGCAGATGATCGTCACGTTCATCATGATTGGAAAACACACTGTCTGCCTGCACTTCAACCTGGCCAGAGAACAATTCATTGGTTTGTGGGTCGAAGCGGAAACTGCCAGAGGCGTCCAGGAACATGCCGATCTGCTGCTGGTATCCGATGTGTTCGACAGCGAACATGATAGAAAAGTGTTCGGCATCGATTTCCCAATTTGCCGGCTCAGCTTTTGCTACGCCGGAGAGCAGCGTACTCAGTGCCAGGCTGGCTACAATTGCCCAGTTTTTCGGATTGATCGTTCCAGGTTTCATGCTATTGACTCCTGTTTTGCAGGGTGAATTTGTAGGTTCTGCGTGGCCGTGTATTTTGACTGCAAGTACACGTGTAAAAATACAGGGCAAGAAAAAGGGGCTATCGAGCCCCTTTTTCTTGTTCTTGTTACTGCTTTGGCTGTTTGACAGCTTTTATTAGCGCTATATATCCCTTGTCCGCTCTATTCCACCGGTTCCATGCGCATGATGCGAGTGGGCTCGGCGGTACGGCTGGAAACTGCCAGGTAGATATAGCCATCCGGGCCTTGTCGCACGTCGCGGATGCGACCCATGTCATAGGCCAGAGTCTCTTCGAGAATAACCTCGTTGTAGTCTTCATCCAGATGCAAACGGGCCAATTGTTCGCCCGCCAGGCCACCGGCAAAAATGCTGCCGTACCAGCCTGGAAACTTGTCACCGGAATAAATCATCAGGCCAGAAGTCGCGATCGACGGCACCCAGACCCATTCCGGGTCGGCGTAACCGGTACGTGAGGTGCTTTCATGGATGGGAGTGCCGGACACATAATTGACACCGAAGCCAATCAGCGGCCAGCCATAGTTTTCACCGGCCTCAATGCGGTTCAGCTCGTCGCCGCCCTGGGGGCCGTGCTCGGTCATCCATAGATCACCTGTTTCAGGGTGGATTGCCATGCCCTGGGGGCTGCGGTGACCGAAACTCCAGATCTCGGACAGACCGTTGGGCTCACCGGCAAACGGGTTGTCGTCAGGCACGCTGCCGTCATCTCGCAGGCGGACGATAACACCGTGGTGATTGCTGGGGTCCTGGGCCGGATGGGCGCGCAGGTCACCAGTGGAAGGTACCTGTCGGTCGCCGACAGAAAGGTATAAGTAGCCGTCGTCATCGAACGCCAGCTTGCCGCCATAGTGACCGCGGCCTTGCGACTCTGCGGCGAAAATCTCAATCACATTGCTGAGACGGTCGTTTTCAAAGCGGCCGCGCACGATGGCAGTGGTAGAACCGTCACCCACCGGCTTGGAAAAACTCAGGTAGACCCAGCGGTTGTCCGCAAAATTCGGGTGCGGCAGGACTTCGAACAAGCCGCCCTGGCCGTCATAGAGTACTTCCGGTGTGCCCGGAACCGCCTCTGGCAGCAGACGGCCATTGCGTACGATGCGCAGGCGGCCTGGTTTTTCGGTAACCAGCATGTCGCCATTGGGCAGCCAGGTCATGGACCAGGGCTGAACCAGGCCTTCGGCCACCGGAACAACACGGTAGTTGTGGTGGGAAGCATAGTACATGTCGGGTTGCGCACTGACTGTGGTGGCAACTGCCAGCAGCATCGTAGTAGCAGCGATAGTACCGGTGACAGTGCCCGCGATTTTCAACAGACTGCGAATCATGAGGTTCTCCTTTACTCGTTTTAATTCAATTCAAGGGCGTTGTGGATAAAATTTTTCAGCGACCAGATTTACCTTAATAGAAAGTTATTCTCGGGGCGGAATTCCTGCCCGGTACTGTTCTGTATTCACGGCCCGGCGTTCCCACCGGTTATTGACGTTATCAACCTGTGTAACCGCCATTGGGTTCCCCGGCCTGCGGAATCCAGTCCCGTAATTGGGCCGCCTAGTATAACGCCTATGGTCGAGCTCTGCCGGGGACCGGGTTTTCGATGCCTGCAGTGCCTGCCCGGGAATACGCCAACAGACACGAGGTTTCAGCGTTTCAGTATATTAAGCTGCATATCTTGCGTTTTCACGACATATTGTGGCAAAAATCTATAATCTTACCCAGGAAAGCCGGCTCACTATTCTGCTCACGGCTTCGACTACGTGAATCACCTGCCGTTCGATCAGGCGGGCGAAGTCCCGCTGGCGCCTTGGTTATGGCCCCGGTTCTGCTCCCGCTCCTGCAATACCGCCAGGTTCTGGGCGACCGCTTCCGGTGAACTGGTATTGCGGGCGAACAGGTTATACACCACCGGCACCACAAACAGGGTCGTGATAGTCGTCATCAACACGCCGGAAAATATCACAATGCCCAGCAGGACACGGCTTTCCGAGCCGGCACCGGTAGCCATGATCAGTGGGATCGCGCCCATCAGCGTCGAGATCGCGGTCATCAGTACCGGGCGCAGACGCATATCGCAGGCCTCACGCAGCGCCTGCGCAAACTCCCGTCCCTCGTCACGTAGCTGATTGGCAAACTCGACAATCAGAATACCGTTCTTACTGGCAATACCCACCAGAATCACCAGTCCGATATTGGAATAAATATTCAGGCTGTTGTCGGTCAGCAGCAGCCCAAGCAAGGCCCCGAATATCGCCAGCGGTACCGTGGTCATGATCACCAGAGGGTGCACGAAGCTTTCAAACTGCGCCGCAAGAACCAGGAAGACCACTATCAGGGCGAGCAAAAAGATCGTCGCCAGCCCGCCCTCGGAGGAACGCAGGTCCAGCGATTCGCCCTTGTAGTCCACCTGGGCATATTCCGGAAGCTCTTCAGCCACCACGTTTTCCAGGAAAGTCAGTCCGATGTCCAGATCCACGCCTGCAGCCAGGCCGGCCGAGATGGTAATAGAGCGAATGCGGTTGTAACGGTTGAGCGCCGTCGGACCTGCGGTACTGCCAACGGTGATCACATTGGCCAGTGGAATCAGCTCCCCGGAAGTATCCGAACGCACATAGATATTGGTCAGGTCATCGGGCGATGCGCGCTGGCTGTCTTCCGCCTGCAGTATCACATCGTATTCCTCACCGGCATCGGCAAAAGTCGTGACCCGGCTCTCACTCATCATCGCCTGCAGGGTCTGTCCGATAACCTGGGTGGAAACACCAAGGTCAGCCGCACGCACCTGGTCAACCCTGATGGTCAGGCTTGGCTTGGTTTCATTGAAGTCAGAGTCAACCCGGGTAAACAGTCCGCTTTCCTGGGCGCGATCAATCACCAGGTCACGCCACTGCACCAGCTCGTCGTAGCTGCGGCCGCCAATGACGAACTGCACTGGCTGTCCACCACCGCCACGACCCAGGCCGGAGCGCATGAACATGAAGGCGCGGATACCGGGAATTTCTGCCCATTCGCGGTTCAGTTGCGCCATCACCTCGGCGGTGCTTTGTTCCCGAGATTCCCACGGCGGCAGGGATATAATGGAAATCCCGCTGTTAACGCCGCCACCGCCACCCCAACCCGGAGTCATGGTAACCACGTTTTCCACATTGCCGGATTCCACCATGTCCATGACCCGGGACTGCACCGCATCCACCTGGTCAGCCATGTAGTCCAGGTTGGCACCTTCCGGGCCCTGCATATTGGAGAAGATCACGCCCTGGTCTTCGGACGGAGCAAAGGCCGACGGCAGTTGCTGGAACAGTCCATAAATACCCACCATGACCAGCATCAGAGCGGCCAGTACCACCCAGCTATAGCGTAAACAAACTTCCAGCGCATCCCGATAGCCGGCCTGCAGCCATTTGAAACCGTGATTGACCTGACGAGTCAACCAGCTCTCCTTGATATCGCTGCGCAGCAGCTTGCTGCACATCATCGGGGTCAGGGACAGGGCCAGGACACTGGAGATAATGACGGCACCACAAATCGCCACTGCCAATTCGTAGAACAGAATGCCGAGATTGCCTTCCAGGAATACTACCGGCACAAACACGGCCACCAGCACCGCGGTGGTGGCTATCACTGCGAACGCGACCTGCCGCGCGCCGTTAAACGACGCCAGCAAGGGGGCTTCACCGGCCTCTACCCGGCGTTGGATGTTCTCCAGCACCACGATGGCGTCATCCACGATCAGTCCGACGCTGAGCACCATGGCCAGCAGCGTGATCAGATTGATGGACAGACCAAATCCGGACAGCACGGCAAAAGCTGACATCAAGCACACCGGAATCGTCACCACCGGAATCAGCATGATGCGCATGGAGCCCATAAACATATAGATCACCAGGCTCACCAAAGCCATGGTGACAAAGATGGTGCTGTACACCGAGCTGATGGCGTTTTCGATAAATTCGGCATCGCTGGAAGAGGTGACCAGACCCATGTGGT
The DNA here is from genome assembly GCA_965212375.1 of uncultured Pseudohongiella sp. Classification (GTDB taxonomy): domain Bacteria; phylum Pseudomonadota; class Gammaproteobacteria; order Pseudomonadales; family Pseudohongiellaceae; genus UBA9145. The sequence goes on from OZ243108.1 coordinate 2,886,229, forward strand.
CCGGGAGCGTGGGCCGGATGCGTTCGGCCAGTGCCTCGGTGCTGCGCAGTACCTGCAGGCTGTTGGCGTTGGACTGCTTGACGATGCCCAGGCCCACAGCGTCCACGCCATTGCCGCGATAAATGGAGCGCTCGTCGGCAGAACCCAGTTCCACCCGCGCCACTTCGCCCAGTGTCACCAGTGTATTGTTTTCGCCGCGAGCAATAACCAGGCGTTCAAAATCTTCTACATCCTGATAAATTCGCTCTACGCGCACCGAAAACTCAAGATCGCGGGAATCAATGCGCCCCGCCGGCAGTTCAATGTTTTCCCTGCGCAAGGCACTCTGCACATCCGTCACAGTCAGGCCGCGCGCCGCCAGGGCAACGCGATCCAGCCAGACACGCATGGCAAAGCCACCGTTGCCGCTGACCCGGACGCTGGCCACGCCATCGATTACCGCAAACTGGTCGACAATATAGCGATTGGCATAGTCGTTCAGCTCGAGATAGCTCAACTGGCTGCTGGTCAGGTTGAAATACTGAATCGGCCGGGCATCGCTATCGGCCTTGGCGATCTGCGGGGGGTCGACTTCCTCGGGCAGTGAACGCACCACGCGCGAGATTTTGTCGCGAATATCGTTGGCCGCCACTTCGATATCGGTACCGACTTCAAATTCCACAGAGATACGCGAACTGCCATCGACGCTGGAAGAATTAATGGCTTCGATTCCGGCAATACCGTTGATCTGGTCTTCAATCAGCTCGGTGACCTGGGTTTCTACCACTTCGGCCGACGCGCCAGGATAGGAGGTGGAAACCGACACGACCGGCGGGCTGGTATCGGGGTATTCACGAAGCGGCAGCTGGTTGAAGGACATGATGCCAAAAGCCACCAGCATCAGGCTCAGTACGGTTGCGAAGACCGGACGTTTTACCGAAACATCAGAAAGAATCATGGCCGCGCCCCCTAACTGGACGCGCCAGGACGGCCGGAGCCACCCCAGCCGCCAGAACCGGATGCCGGCTCCTCACCCTCGATTCGGACGGTGAGTCCCGGTCGCACCCGAATCGTGCCCTCGCTCACCACCCGCTCGCCGGCCTCAAGACCACTGGTAATTTCAACCTGGCCTTCCCGACGTCGACCGACGTTCACCGAGCGGCGTTCAATACGATTCTCGGCGCCGACCACATACACATACTGCTGACCCTGGGCGGCAATAACCGCACGTTCCGGAACCACCAGCGCGCGCTGCTCATTGAGCGCCAGGGACACGGTCATTAGCATCCCCGGACGCAGCAGGCGCTCGGGGTTATCGATCTCGGCGCGCACTGAAACACTGCGGGTTACCGGGTCAATGCGCGAGCCGATTACATTGATTCGGCCCTCAAAATCACGGTCCCGGTAGACAATACTGCGGGCGGCGATAGTTTGACCGGTCTGGATATCGGCGAGGTAGACCTCCGGAATCCGGAAATCCAGGTTCATCACCGACACATCGTCCAACGTGGTAATGACTGTGCCCGGGGTGAGCAGACTGCCGGCACTGACGTTGCGGAAGCCGAGATAGCCGCTGAACGGTGCCCGTACCAACCGGTCTTCCAGATCGGCCATCACGCCTTCAAGACGCGCCTGGGCGGTTTGCCGGGCAGTGCGAGCCGCGTCCAGCTCGGAACCGGCGATCAGCCGATCCGCGGACAGGTCCTGCAGGCGGTCAAACTGCCGCTCTGCCTCGGACACGGTGGCCTGGGCCTCTGCCAGCCGGGTCGACTCAGCGACGCTGGTCAACTCCACCAGGATCTCACCCTGTTCAACATATTCGCCGTCTTCAAAGGCAATACGGCTGACGGTTTCCGAGACCGCCGCGGTAAGATCCACGGACTCATTAGCCACAGTGGTACCCACTGACTCCACTTCATCGGCGATCACCGCTTCGGCCGCGGTAGTGACGCCCACCAGCGGGCTGCCACCAAAGCCTCCAAACCCGGGACCACCGGAAGCAGATTCATTGACCTTGGCATAGACCAGATAGGACAGACTGGCTGCTGCCGCCACGAGCACAATCAATAGCGGATGTCGAAGCACAAATCTCACTGCAAACCCCTGAGGCGTAAAACGCCATATCACCACCCCAGGCAACTCGTTTGGCAACCTGGTCGGCGGATCTGTTTTCTGGCCATGGCCCGGCGGGCAACGGCGTTTAATGTTTTGATAGTAACGAGGCTAAACGCTCACTGGACCGCTAGCAGATCATCAGCCCAGGCAGACATTATGCGCCCTCGGCTGGCCACCGCAGCGGTGTTCTGTCGCGTCTGCCGGTCGGCAGTCGCTTTCGTCCCGCCCGTAGTTACTATTTGCTGAACACCTTTTTTATACGAGACCACGCATGGTTTTCATTCAATCCTGTTGCAAACTGTCGCAAATCAAGCCAACACACTGTTTTTATTGACTTTGTCATGAAGCAGATAGTACGCAACCGGGATTTCTGGCTGGCCCGGAAACCCGGTATTACCCAATTGCTTCGACTCCTGCGCCCCCTCCTGTTCCTGCATCGCGAATTTCCGGGCAGACAGTGCCCTCAGCGCTAAGCTTTATCGGAATTTGGTCGTACTAATCCCCACATTCCACAGCACTGCCATACTGGCTCCCGGCTGGGCCCAACAACTCGCGACACGACTATGGAATTGCAAGACAAACTCTCGGCCCTGGTGGAGGAAATGCCTGCTTTCTCCAGCAGCGTCACGCGGATCATGGAACTGACCTCAGACATCAACTGTGCCCCCAAGGACATGGTGGAGGTAATCGATCACGATCCGGTGATGACCGTGAAGATCCTCAAGCTGGTTAATTCCGCCTATTTCGGCCTGCGCAATGAAGTCGTGTCGATCAAACAGGGCGTGGTGCTGCTGGGTATCAATACCCTTAAGAATCTGGCCCTGACTATCGCCGCGGTGGGCATGCTGCCGCGCAACTCTATCGAGGGCTTCGACAGCCAGGAATTCCTGCTCCACTCGCTGGGCACGGCCACTGTCGCGCGCATCTTGAGCCAGAAAATCGGCGTGCCACCCCGCGAGGCAACGGACTACTTTGTGGCCGGCCTGCTGCATGATTTTGGCAAGGTCGTTCTGGTGCAGTTTGTAGCCGAGGACATGGAACGCGCGCTTGGCCAGGCCCGGGCGGAACAACAGTCACTGCATGACTACGAGCGCGCTATCATCGGATTCGATCACAGCGAAGTGGGTGGCGAGCTGGCGAAAAAATGGGGCCTGCCAAAGGAACTGGTACTCAGTATTCGCGAACACCATGAGCCCGACCCGGCTACCGACAGCCCAATGCGAGACTGTGTAATCGCCGCCAACCTGGTCACCAAGAAACTGGCCTTTGGCAACAGCGGCAATCCCGGGGCCGATGAATTACCGGAGCCTGTCCAGAACCGGTTGGCTAATGATCTGGATGGCCTGCTCGACGAACTGGGTGATCTGACAGAAGCACTCGACAACACTCGCGTATTCGCATCGGCTTGACAGGAAACTGACTCATGGAATTTACCTTCAGGGGCGTCCGCGGCTCCATCGCCTCACCAGGACCCAACACCGTTAAATACGGTGGCAATACCACCTGCATCGAAGTGCGCGGTGATAACGGCGAGATAATCATTATTGACGCCGGTACCGGTATTTTCCCGTTGGCGCAGTCACTGCTGACAGAACTTCCGGTGAGCTGCCACATCTTCATCACCCATACCCATTGGGACCATATTCAGGGCCTGCCGTTTTTTACACCACTTTTTATTCCCAACAATGAGGTAACGATCTACGGCGCACCCGACCCCATCGCCCAGCGGGGTATTGATGCGGTACTCAACCGTCAGATGGAATATGCCTATTTTCCGATCCGCGAGGCGGAACTCAAATCAAGGATCGACTACGTGAACCTGGCGGACCGCCAGCGCATTGAAGTTGGCTCGGTAGTGGTTGAGAACATCCTCATGAACCATCCGGCCATGGACTATGGCTACAAGATAAGCTGCAACGGCAAGTCGCTGTTTTTTACTGGTGACCACGAGTGGCCAACCAATATCTACCAGCCGGAGGATGACGACTTCGACGAGTTTGAAGATGAAATCAGAAAGCGTTACGAAGAGACCATCGATTTCATTCGCGATATCGATGCGCTGATCATCGACACTTCCTACACCCGCGAAGAATTCCCCGCCAAGGTCGGCTGGGGCCACGGGTCATTCGATACTTCTATCCAGGTGGCGCGGGACGCTGGCGTAAAACAGTGCTTCTTCACCCACCACGAACCTACCCGCTCCGACACCGCGCTGGAAGCAGCCTATGCACAGGCGCTGGCGGACAATTCAGTCGGCCAGTGCGATAACGAGCCGCAATTCATTCTCGCCACGGAAGGCATAACCACAGTGCTCTAGGGTTTCCAGGGCTGGTATCCGGGCCAATCGTTGTTCAATTGCTCGCTCGACGCCCCGCGGTTCCGACTATTCAGTAATGCCTGCCTGTCAGTCCGGTTTATCCAGATAGGCATAGCGGCAAACCGCAATTAAGATTATGGCGTTCTACAGTCAACGCAGCAGCTTGCTGCCAGGCAGCTCGACTATCGTCAGGAAAACGTCAGGGAGGACAGCCAATGTCACCGGTAAAACCCAGGATAAACCCATTTCTATCAGCATTTATGGCCGCCGGTCTGCTGTTCCTCGCCTCCGGTCCAACACAGGCGCAGCCGCCTTCGGCACCGCAACCCGGCTGGCAAACCGACCTGGGTGTCGGATTGATCATCAATCCCGAATTCCAGGGCAGTGAGGATTATCGTGCCCTGCCGGTGCCCTACTTCGACTTCCGCTATGTAGACCAGCAAGGCACCAAACATTTTCTGAATGTGCCCCAGGGACTTGGCACCTACCTGATTCGGGACCGGACCGACAGCGGCAACCGTTTTGCCCTGTCCGCCGCCCTCGGCCCGGGATTTCAGAACCGTGACACCGATCAGTTTCAGGGACTGGATACGTTTGGCATAGGCATTGAGGCCCGGCTGGGCGCCGAATATGACATTGGCCGCTGGTCGCTGCAGGGTGGCCTGGCTCAGGCCATCGCGTCCGGCCATGAAGGACTGTACGGCAACCTGACTGCCAACTACCGCTTTGTACTGGGACGCGGTGCCTTCGCCGGTATTGGCCCCAGCCTGCGCTGGGGTAATTCACGCTACATGTCGGCGCTGTACGGAATCTCTGCCCAGGAAAGCGCAGCTAGTGGATTGGCGCGCTTCGATGCCAGTAGCGGTGTGGAAAGTGCAGCGCTGCAAGGTATTGTCAGCCTGCCCGTCGGTCGGCAATGGCGACTGACCAGTGTGGCGCGCTTTGGTCGCCTGGTCGGTGACGCGGGTGACAGTTCCCTGACCCAGGAGGCCAACCAGTTTTTCCTCGTGACCGCACTGACGCGGCGATTCTGAACAAAGATCCAAAGCCGCGGACCGGCCAGAGATTGACAATGGGCTGGCGAGGATCGCCCAACCGGCCCATCATCATCATTCAGTCTGCAAACTCGAATTCCCGGACGCCTAGAAGTCGCGGATTACCGTCAGGCGGGCATTCAGCGGTCGTCCGACAGAAGCCTGGTGAGTGCTGTGCGCATTGGGGAAGTACAGCTCGTCGGTCAGATTTTCAATATTCAGCTGGATACGGAAATCCTGGGAAATATCGTAGTAGGCCGCGGCATCGACCCGGGTATAACTTGGCAGTATTGCGGAGTTGCTATTGTCGATAAAGCTCTCGTCCTGATGCGTCACACCAAATCCCAGTCCAAGCTTTTCAGAGTACTGGTAAGTGTTCCAGACCGAGAACATTTGTTCCGGCAACTCACGCGGTCGCAGGCCGGTGGGGCCGGATCGATCCACCTGCTCGCCGTCGAGATTGCTGTAGCCGGCAGACAGGTACCAGCGGTCGTTCACCTGACCGAGCAATTGCAGCTCAAATCCGGAAATTTCAGAGTCGATGACATCCAGTGTTTCCGGATCATTGTCTGCGACCTGTGGCGAACTCTGCTCAATTTCGAATACCGCTGCCGTGAAGCTCAGACCGCGGCCAAAATCCCACTTCAGCCCCGCTTCCTGGTTGGCAAATGTGTCCGGGTCCAGCTGATTGTTGCTGCCGTTGATATTGGCAAACTGTTCGCCACTACGCGGCAGGAAAGATTCGCTGTAGCTGGCATACAGCGAAATGTTCTCAAGCGGCTTGAACACCAGTCCGGCCCGCGGCGAAATTTCTTCATCCTCGCGGCTGCGCACGTCATTGGAGGGGACGTTGAAAACCTCTATATCAAAACTGTCGAACCGCGCACCTAAAACCACATCCAGCATCGGCGACAGCTCAATCTCGTCCTGCACGTAGAGCGAGCGCACATCAATGCCTACCCGGGTATCGTCGTTGAGGTCAGTGGCAAAGGAGTTATTGGTGCTGGCACCGAATGCGTTCACTCCAGCCCCCCTGTTCAAAACCAGAGGACGAGTAATTGCGAATACCTCATTGTCATCATCGGTGGTGTTCCAATTGGAATTGAAGCGATTCTGGTCCGAGGTGGTATCAATAAATTCACCGCCCGCGATGATGGTGTGGCCAATTCCGCCGGTGGTCGTTTCCCAGATGAAGTTGCCGGAAAGAATAAGGTTCTCACGCTGGGTGGTGTCCGCATAGCCATCAAGGGTCACTTGCAGCGGCGCCGCGGCCTGATCGTAGCCGGAGGCGTAGAAGTTCTGATAGAACTTGTCATAGTCACCGTAAAAGGCGTTGAGATTGCCTTTCAGACTGTCGGAAAAACGGTGCTGTAGTGCCACACGAAAAAGGTGTGCCTGAAGCTCATTGGTATTCAGCTCCGGGTCGGCAAACACGACGTCTTGAAACGCTGCGACTGGACGCCCGTCGCTGCCAGTGGGAATACCCCGATCGATAAACCGCTCATGGTCAGCGTATTCGTAGGACAGGTCGAGGGTGGTATCTTCGCCAAGCGCAAATCTGGCCGTTGGGTTGATCCCAAAGCGCTCACCGTCAAAAAAGTCGCGGTGATTATCAAGGCTCTCGTAAAACGCGTTTACGCGTACCGCGGAGTTCTCGCCGGTCGCAACGTTGCTGTCCACCTGGAGATCAAAACCACCGAAGGAATTCACACCCGCCTGGTAGTTGGTGAATACCTCATCGATCACACCTTTCTTGGTGACCCGGTTGAGAATACCCCCGGTACCGCCACGACCAAACAGCAGGGCATTGGGGCCGCGTAAGATCTCGATTTGCTCAAGATTGTAGAGCGGTCGGTAATACTGCACATCGTCACGGGCACCGTCGATGAAGAAGTCGGCGGTAGAGCGCACACCGCGAAACACAACGGCATCACGGTGGCCTTCGCCCTGAGACGTATTCACTCCTGGCGTGTAATTGATGATGTCTCCAATGCTGGTGAAGCCTTGCTGGGTGATCTGTTCGGCAGTGATGATCGACAGGCTTTGCGGAACATCGATGATCGGCGTCGGAGTTCGCAGTGCATTGACCTGATCCCGGTACAGGTACTGACCGCGCACTACCAGCTCTTCCACCAGGGTTGCATCATCATCCTGAGCAACAGCGGAAGCTGCCAGGGACAGGGACAGCGGCGCCGCGCCAAACATTAAAAAGGTACTTCGATTCATCACTCAACAATCTCCAGCCGTTGGCCAAACGTGTAAAACAAGGATGAGGAGATTAGACTAAATAAGAATGATTATCAATTGCCTTTTTATTATGATTGCATATGAGCGCCTGCGCTGCGTGTTGGCGTCAGAGCAAGCCAGGAAACCGGACGACCGGGAACGGACAACCGATAAACGCGCATCAAGCAGGTGGCAGCAGACCTTGCTACGGGGCCTGTCTGGCTGCCACCGGTGACCGGGAGACCGGGAGACCGGGAGACCGGGAGACCGGGAGACCGGGAGACCGGGAGACCGGGAGACCGGGAGACCGGGAGACCAAAAGTCAAATGCAAAACCTTGTGAAGCACTAGCCTGGCGCTGGCTCAGGGCAGTTGTCGATGGAGATACCTGGCCAGTTCCAGCATCGCAAATTTACCCGCGGCGGCTTCGGCATCAGCGTTGTAGTTGGTATTGGTATTGATGTCGTAGGTATAGATATTCCCGGACTCGTCCTCGATCGCCTCGATACCCGCTACCTCGATGTCATTGGCCTGCAGGAATGTCTCGTAGCGATCAATAAACCCGGGGCGGTAGTCCTCGAGAATCTCGAATTTGGCCTTGTTACCGCCTGGTTCCCCGTCAGTGGGACAGAACAGGTCATCCACGGCACACGCATCCGCGGGACACAACTCGAAGCCCTCAGACGTATCCACCTTGACGCCATAGAAAAATTTACCGCCAATGAATTCGTGGCGAATGATATGCGGCGATGGCGACTTGATGTACTGCTGAATCAGGGTAACGCCATCCACTGGCGCATCGTAGTCTGGCCCTTCCAGGTAAGTGCGCAGCGCAGCAATGGAATGAAACAGCTGGACGCCCTGGCCTTTGCCCGCACGATTATGCTTGGTAATAAAGCTGGCCATGCCGAGTTGTTCCGCGGCCTTGATAGTCTGCTTCCTGCCCACTGCCGCAATGGTTCGCGGTGTATTAATACCCGCCTGGTTCAGCGCCATGTATTGCCGGGCCTTGCTGATTTCCAGCTCCAGGGCGCGACTGCCGTTCACCACCCGGCGTCCGTGCCGTTCCAGCCAGGCAAGCGTGGCATTGGCCAGTTCTGGCGCATACCGGTGGTTGCGCGTGTGAGACGAGGCGCTGATCCGGTTATAAAACACGCCTTCCGGCGGTGCGCTGGACAGATCGCAAATTCCTTCGTCCAGATGCCAGAGCTCGTAGGGATAATTCAATTCATCCAGTCGGCGTTGCAGATGCACGGTCCATTCATTGTTCTCGTGCAGCACATAGATCTTCGCTGTCATTCTCTTCAGCCTTTCTTGGGCTATCCACGAACCGTTGACGGTCGCGGTGTGCCTTGTCCATTGAATCGCGTCACTACGCAGCGAACCGCCTTCGAGTTTTATTTTTTCAGCGGCAGCCGCGGCGCAAGATCGCCCAACCGGGCAGATTCCTGGCGGCGGCCATCGCTAACTACCACCAGCACGTCAGCACCTCCCAACTCCAGCGCCACCTGTAGACAGGCGCCACAGGGCCAGGTCAAGTCACCATCGGTGCGCGGAGAACGCAGCGCCAGCACCCTGGGTTTACCGGCATCCTGCGCCACGCTTGCAAACAGCGCACTGCGCTCGGAACACATGGAAAGGCCCAGTGACACATTCTCCACCAGCGCACCGGTGACAATCTGGTCGCTGTCGGTCAATACGGCAGCGCCCATCCTGAATTTCGAATAGGGCGCATAGGAGCGCTCGCGTGCGGCTGTTGCGGCTTCTACAGCTTCATCGATTCTGTCATCAGCGCTGGTCATCGCAAGTTTTCCGTTAGCTGGCATTGTCGTCGCCGATCGTCGCGTACCGACAGATTGCAACCTGGCAGGCTGACCGACCCGGCAACCATGGTAGGCAAACGCCATGAATACCAATTGCAGGGGGATCCGCCCGTACAAATAGTAAGGGTCCGTCTCGAAGCTGGGCACGTTGCCGGGCACGGTCCAGCCGTAGATATTAAACGGTAACACCAGCGGCAGATAAACAATCATGGCGATGCCGGTCAGGCGCTCAAAGCGCGGCCACCACATGCCAACGACGAATAGCACCTCCAGCACACCGGTGGCATAACTCCAGAAATACGGGAAGGGAATGAATCCCGGAATCAGATCCACGACACCGTCAGCGGAGACAAAGTGGCCGACTATGCCAATGTACAGAAACAGCAGCGATAGTGATCCCTTGAAGGCCAAACCCCAGCGGAAGCGCAGCTGGTTGCTGAGCTTACTGGCCACGAAAAACACCGCAGCAAAGGCAGCTGTTGGCACCAGCACCGTGACGAATTGATTAATAACGCTGTCCATAGTCTGTCTTGTCCAAATAAGCGGTAGTGGCCCAGCAAATCGGATCGGCCCAAACACCATTAGTGGTAGATGAGCCTGATTAACGAGGCTATTTGCGTGAGCTGGCAGGGCTTGTCACTGCTAGTCAGTACGTTAAGCTGGTGAAAACTCACGTGAAGGTGGCCCACCCAATGCAACAAGCTGCCAGAAGACTCAGCACCACGACTTCCGGTATTCCGTCTCTCGATGCCCGGCGGGTCGCCCTGATCGAGAATGAGGGCCTGCGTGTGCGGGAACTTGATCCGCTCGGCGTCGAGATTTACGGCGCCGATGTCCGTAGCCGACTACCCGCACCAGTAATCGCTGCCCTCGAGCAAGAAATGGCCAACCGCGGATTCATCGTGTTCAAGGGACAAACCGGCCTCTCAGCCGAAGAGTTGGTCGGCGCCAGCAAATGGTGGGGTGGACAAGAAATCCACTCGACCCACGGCGTTCACCCGGCCACACCAGAAATGAACCGCGATATTTTTCGCTGCTCCAACGATCACCAGCACGGCATTTTAGGTGTTGGTCCCCAATGGCACAACGATGGCAGCTTCGAAGCCGCGACATTTTCTCACAGCGCTTACTACATGGCCCGGGCTCCGGAGCATGGCGGTGGAACCCATTTTGCCCACCAGGGCGCGGCCTTTGATGCACTGCCGCAAGACAAAAAAGAATTCTGGCAGCGCCTGGTATCTGTCAATGCGACCAGTGGCGTGTCCCACCCGCTGGTTCACGTCCATCCGATTTCCGGCAGAAAGAGTGTCTGGCTGCATCTGGGAATGACCGGTGCGGTTATCGAACGCCTGCCTGAGCAAGGCGTTGCCATCGATCAATTGCAGCAACAGCCCGCAACCATCGATCAACTGCGCCTGTTGAACGAGGCGCAAATGACCGAGCTGTTTAATGATTACAACGACCTGCTCAATGCATCGTTTGAACTGGGATATGGCATTCGCTACCACTACGACACCGGGGATTTGTTGTTCATTGACAACTGGGCGCTGGCTCACCGGGCGGCTCCGGAAGCCCACTTGCCAGCCGCTCAGCAGGGTCTTCGTATCATGGATCGGGTCACTATCAAGTCACCGCGCGATCTTGCCCCGCACTTTGGGCTGCCCCAGCATATCAACATCTTCAGACCGCATCCGTTCAATGATGACGGCGTCTGGCAAGCGGGTAGCGTGGGCTTTCGCTGGAGAGACGATATCCCGATGCAGAACTAGCAACAGCTCGCCATTTAGCCGCCATTTAGCCGCCATTTAGCAATTACCAGCACCGACACCAATAAAACCAGGCCAGGCAAACAGCCTGTCAACTAGTACGCGTCAACGCGTAATCAAGGCGCTCTATTTTCAGTCCTGCCGGTGGGTGATTCGTCCCCCCACTACTGTCATCACGGCATTGGCGCTGAGGATGTCCTGTTCATCGGCAGTAAGAAAATCGGTGTCAAAAATCGTGAAGTCCGCCAGCTTCCCCACCTCGATGGAACCGCGCTGGTCTTCCTGAAAGGCACCATAGGCTGGCCACAACGTCAGCATCATCAGCGCCGTCTCCCGAGACACCGCCAGCTCCGGATGCCAGCCGGGACCGGAACTGCCATCCAGGCGCTTGCGCGCCACCGCGGCATAATATTCGATACGCGGATCACCGACTTCCACCGGTGCGTCAGAACCGGCCAGAATACGCAGCCCGCGATCAACCAGTTGCTGCCAGGGATAGGCATAGGCCAGGCGATCTGCGCCTAACCGGTCCGGCGCAAAGTTCAGATCGCCGATACCGTGACTGGGCTGCATGGACGGCAGCACCCCCAGTTCCACAAAGCGCTGCTGGTCCGACGGCGGAATGATCTGCGCATGCTCCATGCGCCAGCGCAGGTCGTCAGTAGCCCACTGCGATCGATCAACGGCGTTGTAGGCTTCCTCGTACCAGGTCAATAGGGAACGCACGGCGCGATCGCCAATCACGTGAGTCCAGATCTGAATGCCGTCACGTAGCGACGCATCAAGCACCGGCATCAGTTCTTCCTTGGTGGTGCGATTCATGAATCCGTTGTGATCGGCATCGGAATAGTTATCGATCAGCGCAGCGCCTCGGGAGCCCAGCGTGCCGTCGATATATACCTTGATGCCGCGCACGTCGAACCAGTAGTCACCGCTGCGCTCGCGACCGCGTTGCAGTATACGCTGCGCCTCGGCAATAGGCACCGCGGCGTAGACCCGGTGACTCATGTTGCCTTCGGCGTGAATTTCCTTCATCAGGTCCACCAGGCGATAAGACATGCCGGCATCGTGGGTCTGGGTCCAGCCAAGCGCCGCATTGGACTGCAGCCCGCGCAGCAGGTTGTCTTTCAAGTAGGCATCGCTGTCCTCGGGAATAATCTCGCGAAAGACATTCATGGCGTTGGCCAGCACGTAGCCAGTGGGTGTGCCGTCCAGCTCTCGCTCGAAGCGTCCGCCTTCCGGGTCAGGCGTATCCCGGGTAACGCCGGCCAGTTCCAGTGCCCTCGAGTTGACCAGTGCCGATACGCCATCGGCCCGGGGCATGAACAGCGGCTTGTTCCCGGTAAAAGGGTCCACGTCGTACTTGTTAAGAAAGCGCTGCTGATCGGTCCATTCTCGCTCGATCCAGCCGCGCCCCTGCACCCACTGTCCCTCGGGCACATCGGCCGCAAAGTCTTCGATAGCCTGGACTGTTTCTTCAAGCGTGGGGATCCCAAACAGGCTCAGGGTCTTGGTGCGCCGCCCCACTCCTTCCAGATGCTGGTGGCTGTCAGTAAAGCCGGCATAGATGGTGTCGCCACTCATATCGATAATCTGCGCGTCACCACACATGTAGCGCCGGGCATCGGCATTGCTGCCGACGAAGACAATGCGATCATCGAGCGCGGCCACCGCCTCGGCTTCCCACTGCGACTCATCAGAGGTATAGACCGTGCCACCATGCAGCACCAGGTCAGCCTGCAGACAGGTTTGCCCGGATTGGGCATGGAGGTTCATTGAGCTGCCCATGAGGACGAGCAGGAGAAATACCGTGGGGCGCATGATTCTGGGTCTCCAAAACAAGATCAGATGTATTACCAAGGGAGGTGATTTCAGCTAGCGGCCAAGGATAAACGACCCAGAGGGTAAAAACGAGGCTGCGCTGCACGCATAATACCCATGGTCTGCATTATCCCTCGCAAACATTCGCGAATGCACTGCAACACCAGCACACCAAACAATACCGGCCAGTCTTTTTCAGCCCGACAGTTGGACATCTTGTAATACGACTAGTAATTTGTAGATTGAAAGATGCGTGTTGCACAACAGCCGGGTACCAACCCTTCTCGTGGCCAGAAACAACACCAGTGCGCAAAACCCTTCACCTGATCAGCTTCAGCCGCTCATTGCGCTGTTCAATCGGGGCGAACTGCGGACCGTGCTGGAGCGAACCATCAACCTGCTGCGCGCTTATCCAGAGTCAGCAAGCCTGCACAATTTCCGCGGTATCGTCTGCGCAGGGTTGGGTCAGGTTGAAGATGCTGTTGCGAGTTATTCCCGTGCCTTGAGATTACAGCCGGATTTTGTGGATGCCTGCAGCAATCTGGCCAGCACCCAGATTCAGGCTGGCGATCTGCACGGCGCAATTACCAGTTTTCGAAAGCTGACTGAGCTGCTTCCGAACTCTGCAGATGCCCACTACAATCTCGCGGTCACCCAGCAGGCCGCCGGGGATTTCGAATCCGCAATACCGGGCTTTCGCCGGACCCTGGAACTTAATCCGGCCATTGCCGAGGCGCACAACAATCTTGGACTGACTCTGTTCAAGACCGGGGAACCCGAAGCGGCGCTGGAATCATATCAGGCCGCCATTGCCTGCAAGCCAGATTTCGCCGAGGCGTATAACAATCTGGGAATCGTTCTCTACGAAAGTGGCGCACTGAACGGTGCCCTGCAGCACTTTACCAGTGCAATCCAGATCAAGCCCGACCTGGCCGATGCCCACAACCACTGCGGTAATGTGCACACCGATCGCGGCGATTTGTCCGCGGCAAGACGCAGTTTTGCAAGTGCCCTGGAAGTGGACCCCGATCATGCCGAGGCCTGCTGGAATCTTGCTGGCACCGCCGCAGACAGTGGGCAGTGCCTGCACTGGCTAGAGCGCTGTCTGCACATCGAACCAGAACACCACAACGCGACGTTGCTCCGGGCGGCCATGCGTGCCGCACAGAACGAAAGTGATGACCTGACGGCGCTACGGGAATCGGGACATCGCGACCACCCTTTTATGCGCTCATTTGACTGGGTTTTTGGGCAACCGAAATTACCCGTGATTTGCTGCAACCGCTGGGCGTTTTTCGACGCGGTTATCGGGAACTGCGATAGGTCGCGCCCATTTTATGAATTCGGGGTCTGGCGCGGCCAGTCATTTCGCTACCTGATGCGCTCATTCAGCGCCGGTTATGGTTTCGACACGTTTGCGGGACTGCCGGAGGACTGGCATGAACACGCACGGGGCAGCTATTCCAGTGCAGGTCACATTCCCGACATTGAACGCGGTGAGTTTGTAGCCGGCGAGTTCGAGCATACCCTACCGGAATTCTTCGCCCGGGACCGTCCTCTTGCAGCCCTGATCAACTTCGACGCCGATCTCTATACCTCGACGCTATGCGCACTTGAGCATGCCAACAGGATCATTGATGACAAGACGATACTCGTATTTGACGAAATGATCATGAACGAGCACTGGGAGCAGGATGAATACCGGGCACTGGTGGAGTTTTGCCAGCACCAGGGCTGCAGTTATGAAGTGCTCACCGTGTGTTTTTTTAGCAAGCAGGTGGCGGTGAAACTCACTCGCTCCTGATCACAGCTGTTCCACAGTTTCACGCCCCATAGCCAGCGTTGAAAAGCGGCACCGAGCGGTCCGCCCGGAAGTTAGTTTGTACCGTGTGCGGAACAACAAGGTTTCATGCCTGAAAACACCAGGGGAAATCTGTGGGACAGCTGTGCGCTCCTGATGCTTTTTAACAGCCAGTAAAAAAGGCGGCCTGACCAGGTCAGACCGCCTTTTTGCAGAAGCTCTTTGAGCTTCAACGCATCGTCATTACAGGTTGTAACGGAAGCCGATGCGGAAGTTACGACCCATCACGTCATTGAGACTCCGGTTGGTCGGCAGATAGGCCGGACGGTTCTCAGAGCCCTGGAACAGGGGCAGCGCGTAAAGAGCCGGGTCAGTATCGAACAGGTTCTTGATGGAGATGAAGACTTCACCTTCACCGCCGCCAAAGCTCAGGTCATAGGAACCATACAGGTCATAGAACCATTCGCCATCGACACCGTTGTCGTTAATGGTGCGATTCAGGCCAACCGAAGCCGGGCAGCCAGACAAGCCACACTCGATGAAACGATTATCGATGACACCATCACTCACACCGCGCGCTGTCAGGTTCACTGTCCACTCATCCCAGTCGTAGCGAGCGGTACCGCGGTAGACCCAATCGGGCGTGCTGCTGGTGTTCTCACCGGCACGATTACGCTGAGTCACACCGTCGTCAGTTGTGTTCTCAACGTAGTGTGTGGTCATGAATCGCAGAGACATGGTACCGGGACCGATATCGGCACGGTAGCTGGCTTCGATGTCATAGCCTTCCGCCAGATAGAAGTCCAGGTTCTCGAATTGAAGGTCAATGAACTCCAGGTCGCCATTCTCGTCGCGGCGCAGTTGGTTACAGCGGCTCTGTACTCCGAATACCAGACAAGCATCAACGATTTCCTGGGCAGGAATGAAGCCGATGACGCCCGAGATATCCACCTCATAATAGTCGACAGACGCAGAGAATCCAGGCAGAAATGTTGGCTGGAATACTACGCCAACACCTAATGTGTCAGCTTCCTCAGGACCTACGGTCGGTGTACCTGTCAGGTTCTGGATAAAGTCCACTGACTGACCGTCAATGGCCACGGCGTTGGTACGCGCCCGACCGGCATCAAACAGTTCCGACATGTTTGGTGCGCGAATGTCGTGCGACTGCGTGACACGCAAGGTGATGTCATCAATCGGCTGATAGGTAAAGCCTGCTTTCCAGGTATTTACCCGACCAGATGTGCTGTAGTCAGTGGCGCGCGCTGCACCGTTGAATTCAAAACCGGGAAACACCGGCACCACGGTTTCAACGTAGACTTCCGCCACGTCAAGAGCACCAGTAGTAACCTGGTAGTTACCGTATTTCCAGCCGCTATTGTATTTAGGGTCAACAAAGCCGTCGATGGCTTCCTCGCGATATTCACCGCCGAATGCCAGGCCGATCGGACCCGCCCAACCTTCGATGTCTTCAACCACGAAGTTGACACCGAATACGTCCTGGGTTATTTCCTGCTCACGCC
This sequence comes from uncultured Pseudohongiella sp., assembly GCA_965212375.1. Classification (GTDB taxonomy): domain Bacteria; phylum Pseudomonadota; class Gammaproteobacteria; order Pseudomonadales; family Pseudohongiellaceae; genus UBA9145. The sequence goes on from OZ243108.1 coordinate 2,902,633, forward strand.
GCGGGCGGCCCAGCACGTAGTCAAGACCTGCTTCGCTGGCCACACCAACACCAAAGCGATTAAGCGGTACACAACCATTGCCCGGTTCACTCAGTGTTGAGCGACAGACAATGTCGCCGGTAGCGGGATCAATCACCGCATCGGTGGCATCCGCCAGGGCGTCAAACGCAAACGTCGGGTTCTGGTGTTCGTCGGTGTTTGTCTCGCCGATCTGAACATAGGCATCCCAATCGACGTTGTAACCCATAGCGTCAAAGAAGCCGTCGGCGCCGAATACAAAGCGCGTTGTCTCGCGATAGTTATTGGTACCAGACGCCGGGAAATCGGCATTATTGGTGCTGAAGTTGAAGCTGGTAATACCTTCGGCATTCATTGCATCAACAACCTGCTGCGGCAGGAACGCGTTATCGATCTGGATAGTGCGATTACGATCCGTCGGGCGAATGTAAAAGCTGTAGCCTTCATAGCTGGCCCAGCTGGCCTGCGCGTAGACTTCGAGGTTGGGAGCGAATTCCCAGCTCATGCGACCAAACAGGCTGTTACGATCGTCTTCGCCCTGCAGCGAGTTGGTCCCCAGCGCCGCGGAAGTCGAGTATTCGTAGTCACCACCGACCATCCACTGGCCACCGATGGGGCCGAAGTCCAGCTGCTCAACGGCGCCGCCTTCAGTAAAGTGGGTGCCACGCAGCGGACCGCTGGTGATCAGGCCACCCGGAGTATAGCTGGAGATGCCGATGCCTTCGGAAACCAGATAAAACGGCTGACCGTTACCCGCTTCATAGGCTGGGTTAGGAATACCCCAGTAACCGGTTTGCGCCCATTCCGGCGCAGTGTAATGCACACCATCGCGGTGAAAGTATTCACCAGATAACAGCATGTGGCCTTGACCATCCGCAAACGGGAAGCCCGCGGTAACTTCGACACGCTCGTCGCGGGCGTCGTACTCGCTGGCCTCGCCAGTCTCGATAGAAATATCCAAACCTTCGAAGTCGCGATCAAGAATAAAGTTAACTACACCGGCAATGGCGTCAGAACCGTAGGCCGCAGAGGCACCACCTGACGATACTTCCACGCGCTCAATCAGCGACTGGGGGAAAGTGTTGGTGTCCACGAGACCGGCTGCGGAAGAAACCACGTTACGCTGGCCGTCGAACAGAACCAGCGTTCGCCCAGTACCCATGCCACGCAGGTTAAGTGAAGCGATACCAGCGTTACCGGAGCTCAGTGAACCTGAACTGGTGGATGAAGTCGTGCTGCCCTGAATAGAAGGCAGGGTCATCGCGAACTCAGCGACGTTGGCCGGTGCTTCGGCGTTCAGGTCTTCCTGGCCCAGTACCGAAATTGGGTTTGGTGAGTCGTAGCCGTCACGGGAAATTCGAGAGCCCGTAATAGTGATCTCTTCGATGGATCCTTCCGGGCTGTCCGGGGGAACTTGTGCGTGGACCAGCGAACTCGCACCCAACGACGCAATGGCCGCGGCGAGTGCGAAGCTGGATCGACGCTTGAATTGTGATTGACGAGATTTCATGTATCGCTCCTGGTTTTAACGGTTCATCTAAGCTTATGGAAAATTCCGAAAGTGCGCGGATTATGCGGTCAAACAGCTGGCCGCAAAGAGGTGCCAGTAATCACACTCTTATGGAAATTTCTCTGTAGAGACAGATGGGTGGTGTGGGTTTTGTTGTTGGCACGTATCATCATCAACGAGGTCGATGCATTTAGTGTGCCAAGCCAAACCCGCAAGGCGCGATCCAAAGCTGCGCACGGTCGCACAATGCTTGGGCTCGTGGTGCAGTCTGGAAAAATTCGGGGGTTAGACTGTCGACACGCTGAAAACAGTCAGTCACCGTAGCCAGCTGAATTGGCGGGACAAATAACCTTGCCGGCGGCCCCACAGCAGAATCTGCTGTCAGCAAATTGGCTGCAAGCGCACTCCGATATCTGCGCCGAAACAGTGCGTCAACTTGCAACATGGCCTGAAATATTGGTCCAGATCAACTCCAGACCTTGAGAAAATTCTGTAGTGCGAGAAGAAATTCGCACGCTGCTGGCGCATGAATCTATGCGATGAACGGAAACTGCGCAGCGATAAGGCTCGCTGGAGATGAGGAACCCCCGGATGCAGTTGAACTAGCGTTGCTGCGCAGCACTATTGCGACGTCAGGTAGCGGGCCAGGATCTCGTCCCGGTGAATCCGGTACACACAGCAGTCGTCTTCACCAAGTTGTCGCTGCTCAACAAACCGGAATCCCAGGCGTTCATAAAAGCGTATTGCGCGCCTGTTCGTTACCAGTGGATCTATCAGCACCGCGCGAACGTCGGGGTTTTCGACACAGCGCAGCAACGCGGCAATCATCATTTCACTGCCATAGCCCTTGCCGAGATCTTCTGCCTCGCCAATCCAGATGTCGATCGCCCGAAGATTGGCTGCACAGTCGCCCCAGTAATGCGATTCTTCATTCAAGGGATCGATAATCTGCAGCACTCCAACTGGCCTGCCCTGGTGTTCCGCAATCAGTATTTCCTGCCATGGCACATCTCGGCCAATCTCCAGTGGCCAGTCCCAGACATCGTCATCACCGCTGGCAGCAATGACGTGATCCTGCCGATCCCAGTGCTGCAGGAGTGAAACATCAGCCAGTTCAGCCAGTCGTAGGGTAATCATCGTGAATAATAATCTGTTTTCCGGCTCGCCTACGCAGTACCGGCAACGTGCATGGCAGAACAATTTTCCGTAACACCACGGCTACCCTGACGATTGTCGCTGAATGCAACTGCCATGGCGATTTCTTCAAGCACAGCGAAGCCGAACGAACTTGTCAGTATAATGCCGCTCTGTCACAGAACAAGAGCTGCGGAGACTCCCAAATGAGCGCATTCGAACTGGACTCAAGACTCGCCGAGGACTGCCATTTTATTACCGAACTCAAACTCAGCCGCCTGCTGTTGATGGACAACCAGGACTATCCCTGGTGCATTCTTGTACCAAGGATCAGTGGTATACGGGAAATCCATGAGTTAACAGACAGTCAGCAGCAACAACTGCTGGCCGAATCATCACGACTGGCAACAGCCATGATGGAGTTATTCAACGGCGAAAAGATGAACGTCGCCGCGCTTGGCAACATGGTGCCCCAGCTGCATGTTCACCACATTGTTCGCAAGCATACCGACAAGGCCTGGCCTCACCCGGTGTGGGGCTTCGGACAGCCCAGTCCCTACCGCGCCGATGAAGTGGCGAAGGTTGGCAGTGCATTACTGGCCGCGTTGGCCTGATACCGGGCCATGTCCCTCTGCAATGTCCCTCTGCAAAGGCCCCAGCCAAGCTGCTAGTATTAGTCACAAATCAAAAAACCAAGAATCCTGTCTATGCCCACGAAGTTATTGCCACAAGCAAGATCGAACACCACATCGAACAAGACACCCATAATCCGCCCCTTCATTAGCCTGCTGGCAGTCAGCCTGCTGCCAGGTTTGCCTCTGGCAGCCTCAGCCCAGGATAGTTCGGGCGATTGGCTGACTTTCGGTTTTGAGCAACAAACCCGAATGCAGGTATTGGACGGGCAGTTCCGCGCCGGGCTCAATGGCGACGACCAGGCGCTGGAATGGCGCAATCTGCTGAGCGTCGAGGCGGACTTTGATGGGTTCTCAGTGGTCACGGAACTGGCGGACATGCGCACCTATTTCAGTGACAACGATACGCCACTGGATACTACGATCACCAATCCACTGGATATCCTGCAAGCCCATGTCGCCCTGCCATTAACCGATGTGCTGGGTCGAGAGAATGAAGGTTTCGTCAAAGTCGGCCGCTTCACCATGGACCAGGGCAGCCGGCGCTGGGTCGCCCGCAACCGTTTTCGCAATACCATCAATGCGTTTTCCGGCGTGCATGCCCGTGTCGCCGAGGGCGATACGGCCTATGAATTCTTCTACACGCGACCGACCAATCGCCGTTTCGACGAGGATCCACTGGATAATGAGCCACGACTCGATAACGAACCAGGTGACAAGATTTACTGGGGTGCTTTCGTAGAAACGCGGGTGCCAGGGCTGCAGGATAATTTCGAGGCGTTTTTATACGGCCTGGATGAGAACCGGGACGCGCCTGCCAATCAGCGCTTCGATATTCTCAGCACCGGCGTGCGCCTGTTTCGCGACCCGGCCCCCTCCCGCTGGCACTATGAACTCGAGGCCCTCTATCAGTTCGGCGACTCTCCTGCACTCAGCCCGACCTCGGAACTGCGCGACCACCGCGCCCGATTTCTGCACCTGGGGCTTGGCTACAGTTTCGATTTGGCCTGGCGCCCGCGCCTGAGCTTTATCTATCACTATGCCAGCGGCGACAAGAACCCACTGGATAATGAGACCAACAGTTTCGACTCCCTGTACGGTGTGCCACGCCCCGACTACGGCCCCACCGGTATCTATAGAGCCTTTGTGCGCAATAACATCGACACCCCGGGCTTGTTGCTCAATCTGCAGCCAGCCAACAATATCGACGGCTACATCAAACTCCAGAGTTATGCCCTGGCGACCGAAGCGCAGGGTTGGCGCACTACCCGCTATCGGCACCCCGGTAACCTCGGAGAAGATCAAGTGGGCACCCAGCTTGAAACCCGCGCTCGCTGGCATTTACTGGATAATCGGCTGACGCTGGAAGGCGGCTACACCTGGCTCAAGGCCGGTGACTATATGGACCTGGTCAGCAAGGGTGATAGCCACTATTACTACGTGCAAACCATCGTGCGACTGTAAATGCGTGATGGCCGCGGCTATCAATCGACGCGGCTGCCCTGAACCACTGAAATAAACTGCATAACACCCAACACGGAGCTCAATGAAACCGTTAACCAAGCCTCTGCAAACAGTTCGCGGCTTCCCAACCGTCATTCTTATTCTGGTCAGTTTCCTGACTTCCGGCTGCGTGGTACGCACCACGCCCGAGAATATTGCTCCTGAACGCACCCGCTACAACGAAGTTATCCGCCATACCGAGGATGAACAGCTACTCAGCAACATCGTGCGGCTGCGCTACAACGATACACCGTTCTTTCTTGATCTCGGCTCGGTTGTGGTCCAGTACGGAGTTGAATCCAGGGCAAACGCTGGTCTGTCTTTTGGCATCGAGGACTTCTTCAGCGACAACGCGGGTTCGGGTAGTGGTAACGTCGGCGGCGGCGTGACCCTTAGCGAGCGGCCCACGGTATCCTATTCACCCTTGCAGGGTGAATCCTACGCACGCCGGCTGTTGACCTCGATCCCAATGGAAGTGATCTGGTTGCTGGCCGATTCCGGCTGGAGTATCGAGCGCCTGCTGGTGCTGACAGTTGAGCGATTGCAGGGGTTGGACAACGCAGCGACCGCCTCCGGGCCACATCCGCAAACTGCCCCGCGCTATGCTGAATTTCGCGAACTGGCCAGTATCGCCCGGCGCCTGCAGCAGTCGCGGATACTCACCCTGACTACCCGCCTCGCCAACGGCGACAGAACGCTGGAGCTGCAATTAACGACCGGGGGTGAAGCGGCTGCCAACAACGATGTCGATCGATTACGGCAACTACTTCAGTTGCCGGAGGACGCTGACCGCATCGTCCTCGGTACCATTGACGACAATGGGTCGGTCAGCACCCAGACCGGAATCCGCACCCGCTCCATGCTCGGCGTCCTGTACTTCATTGCCAACTCAATCGACGTGCCGGATGCGCACGCCAGAATTGGCCTTGCCCGACAGGCATCGCTCGGTAGTGAGCGCTTCGACTGGCAGGAAATCTTTGCGGGTATTGTCGAGATCCAGCACAGCGTCGACGAGCCGGACTATGCGTTCGTACGCACTCGCTATCGGGATCACTGGTTTTATATTGATGACCGGGACGCTGACTCCAAGGCGACATTCGGCTTGCTGCAATTGTTGTTTTCCCTGCAGTCAACCACCGGTAGCGGCGCCACGCCGTTACTGACACTCCCGGCTAACTGAGAGTTACCTAAAGCTTTGGCTTGATAGCCTGGGCGGCGGCGACTGCCTTGCTGCGCGCCTTGTCTACCGAGGTGTCGCGCGCGAGAACCACACCCATGCGCCGCCGGCCGCTGACTTGCGGTTTACCGAACAGCCGTAGACTGGTGTCCGGTTCGTTTAGCGCCTGGTCGAGGCCAGCAAAGCTGACCTGGTCTGATTCGCCTTCCACCAGGATCACCGCCGATGCCGACGGACCATGAAAATGAATATTGGGAATCGGCAGACCGAGGATGGCCCGGGCATGCAGGGCAAATTCGGACAGGTCCTGGGATATCAGGGTCACCATGCCGGTGTCATGGGGGCGCGGCGACACCTCGCTAAACAGCACATCATCACCACGAATAAATAGCTCAACGCCAAACACACCGACGCCCCCGAGCGCCTCAGTGACCGCCTCGGCCATGTCCCGGGCCTTGTCCAACGCTTTGTCGCGCATTGGCTGGGGCTGCCAGGACTCACGGTAATCGCCATCTTCCTGGCGATGGCCAATGGGCTCGCAAAAACTTACGCCACCAGCATGGCGCACCGTCAACAGGGTAATTTCGTAGTCGAACTCAACAAAGCCCTCGACGATCACCTTGCCCTGACCGGCGCGCCCACCTGCCTGGGCATACTCCCAGGCCTTATCAACATCTGCCGCGCTGTGCACCGTCGACTGCCCCTTGCCCGAGGAACTCATAACAGGTTTGACGACACAGGGGATGCCGACTTCCTTCACGGCCACCCGGAATTCATCTTCCGAGGCGGCAAATCGAAATGGCGACGTTGCCAGCCCTAACTCTTCCGCGGCCAGGCGGCGGATGCCTTCCCGGTCCATGGTGAGCTGCGCCGCTCGCGCCGTGGGTATCACGGTAACTCCTTCCGCCTCCAGAGCGACCAGGGTATCCGTGGCGATAGCCTCGATTTCTGGCACCACCAGATGCGGACGCTCCTTCTCAATCACTTCCCGCAGTCGCTGCCCGTCAAGCATCGAAAACACATGACAGCGATCCGCCACCTGCATGGCGGGCGCATTCTCGTAGCGGTCACAGGCGATGACTTCCACCCCCAGACGCTGCAGCTCGATAACTACTTCCTTGCCCAGCTCGCCGCTGCCCAGCATCAATACGCGGGTGGCGGTGGATGAAAATTTGGTGCCAATCGTTGGACTCATGGAGCGCCCCACTAAAAATAACTGCTGAAATATTGTGTGTTCGGTTGCTCTATCAGGTCGTGAAAGCAACCCGCCAATCGGGTCGTTCCTGCATTGGCAACTGCGGCGCCGAACACCGACATCTTAATTATCGCTGCCGGATGCCGCGCCTGAGCCAGCGCTGGCAGGGGTGAGATAAAATGCCCTGCCCCGATCCAGCAAATCGGTAATCGAGCGACCATTGCAGTCTGCCAGATTGGGTGCCTCCAGAACACCATCACTGCTGACGATGATAACCACCGGGTCTGAAGTCAGGGTCTTGTAGAGTGTCTCGCCGTCAAGGGTATGAGCGCTGACATAGAACACCAGCTCTTCCCAGGGAGTGAAGCCGGTAGGATCTCTGACCGAACAAACGATAGCATCCGGGAAGCCGGCAATGATTGCGGCCCGGATTGGCGCTAACGGCAGGCTGATCAGGGCGAACACTAGTAACGCTGAAAATCGATATCTGGTCACAGCAACAAACCTCGCTCGGTATTTAATGACAACCAATGCTCAACAACTAAAACCACGCGGAACCTGAACAAAACGGGTAATTAACACCTTGAGTGTACAACAGCGCTGACGCCGGCGCCTGAGCATCAAAAGGCGCACTGGACGCATCCGGGCGTTGATCGGGCGCTGTACCATTCCTGAATCTTAACTTCGCATTTACGCGTAGATCACTTTACGCACCGTCCGACATTTTCTATCACCTGCCATGAGCAAAAACTCATCTGCGCAGCAATAGCGAGACCAATCGGATTATGAAAGTGTCTCTCAGTATCATTGTGCCAATCCTCAATGAGCGGCAGTTAATTGGCGTCTTTCTCGAGCACCTGTTAAGTCTCAACGGATGTGAGAACGCCGAGATCATTGTCGTCGATGGCGGCAGCTCCGACGGTTGTCGGGATATCGTCTCCCGGTTCCCCGTCCGGCTGATTGAGTCGCCGCGCGGCAGAAGCCAGCAGATGAACGCTGGCGCGCGCTATGCCTCTGGAAAATACCTGCTGTTTGTGCATGCCGACTCCCGGTTACCGGCGGACGGTATTCAGCAAATTCTCGGCAATCTCAAGCAGGCACGCTGCGCCGGGTCGTTCCGGCTGGCATTTGCGTCTGGTAACCGGGCCCTGAAACTATTCGCCTGGTGCACGCGTTTCGATTTGAGTCTGTTTCGCTTCGGCGACCAGGGACTGTTTGTCTCCCGCCAATTGTTTCACCAGGTCGGCGGCTTTGATGAATCACTGTCACTGATGGAAGACCAGGATATTGTCCGGCGTTTGCGCAAGTGCGCCGAATTCAAAATCCTGCCGCAATCAATAAAAACATCGGCAAGGAAATACGAAGCCCATGGCGTGTTTTACACGCAACTGACGTTCACCCTGATTGTGCTGCTGTACTATCTGGGCGTCAGCCAGAATGTCCTGACCCGCCTTTACCGAAGCGCTTTTTACGTCAAACACAATCCACAAAAGGGCGCACATTAAAATACGCCCGGCAGTGAACAACCATTGATCGTTGCTGCCAACATTATTTTTTCCCGCCATTCAAAGGCCCGGCTGAGTAGCCTCTTGCAGCGACCCGCATGAAGATTAGCCAGCAACCGACGGCCACCCGAAGACGTCTGTACCAGTATTTGTCTTGTTCGTTAGCTTGAATTTTCCTGGCTTTTTTCGCACCGGGATGACTGTGTAGCGGGCCTTTGACTGCGTCTTGTCATTAATACTCTGATGCCGCGATGATTGCCGTTTCTGGCACGTTGAACCGCAGCGCGTCCTGACCCAAACAACAATCCAGCCGTGCACCGCCTCCGTTATACAAGCTACCAACCGAGAGGAGAACGCAATGCAAAAACTATTTACAGTTATCGTTTTTTCACTACTTGCCAATGTGGCTTTCGCGGCCGAGCACGTCGTGGAAATGAAGAACATGGGCGCTGACGGATCAATGGTGTTCGAGCCGGCCGTGGTTAATGCAGAAGTCGGTGACACCATTCGCTTTGTCGCAACCGACATGGCGCACAACTCCGTGTCAGCGGATGGTCTTGTCCCGGCTGGCGCCAACACCTGGCAGGGGCAGATGAACGAGGAGGTCACAGTGACCCTTAATAAAGAAGGTGTGTACGTGTATCAATGTACTCCGCACCTGGCGCTGGGCATGGTCGGTGTGATTGTTGCCGGTGAGCCTACGAACCTCGAACAGGTCCGCGCCAACATCGATACCCTGAGTAGCCGCGTGATGGTCAACAAGGAACGTATCGAACAGTATCTCGGCGAGATCGAATCCTGATTCGATTTGCTTGAGGTCGAAGCCCCGGGTGTTGCTCCTACCCGGGGCTTTTTTTTGGTTCATCGCGAATTTCCGGGAGCTGTGATCAGGCTCTGATTGTTTTATTCATCTGCCGGCTGCGGTCGCGCCGCTGGGTCTTACGTTGTTTGCTGGCTTGATTTCTCTTCGATAGGAGATTTGTGATCGCCGGTGTAAAGAGGGCTTTGCTGTCCCGGCTGCCACTGCGCGAGCGGATTTGGGGCGGCAATTTGGCTGCTGACCATCGCCCTGGCGCGTATATTCCTTTATTCTTTGGGTGGCTATGTCTGGAATTCCCGCCTTTGTTGAATGCCCAAACCCGCTTTGCGGGATACCGGTGGACCCGGCCGATCTCACCTGTCCCAAGTGCGACACTTCCCTGCATGACGTATTCAGCCAGCACTACTATGAAATCGATGTGGCCCACGCCGGCCAGACCCGGGAAGATGCCCGCCTGGAAATCGAGGAGGGACTGAACACTGCCCTGCTGCACCGCTACAAGGGCCTCAGGGTCATCCACGGCTTCGGCGGCGCCAACCGCAATCGTGGTGTTATCGCCCGCGAAGCCCGATATGTCATGCAGCGCATCGCCCAGCGCAAGGGCTACGGATTTCGCCCGGACGGCGACAATCCCGGGGCCCATATTATCGAATTCGAAGACTAGTCCTGCAGAATCACAGCGGGTCCGGATCAATGCGCCCAAACCTGGCGGATAGCCCGCATAGAGTCGGTTGACTGCCGTGGCAAGAATGGCCATCAAGTCGTACAATCGCGGCCTGAAAAACACCTCCCGGCCAATTCCGTTGATTGCAATCCCAGGACCCCAATGACCGCTACTCCCCTCGCCGAAAAAATCGCCGCCGAACTCAATATCAAACCACAACAGGTCAGCGCCGCCATCGGCCTTCTGGATGAAGGCGCCACGGTACCGTTTATCTCCCGCTACCGAAAAGAAGTGACCGGCGGTCTGGATGACCTGCAGCTACGCGACCTGGAAAATCGCCTTGGCTACCTGCGGGAAATGAGCGAGCGTCGCGATGCAATTCTCGACAGCATTCGTGAGCAGGATAAGCTGACGCCAGCGCTGAAAAAGCAGATCCGCGGCGCTGAAACCAAGTCCGAGCTGGAAGACCTGTACCTGCCCTACAAACCGAAGCGGCGCACCAAGGCGATGATTGCTATTGAGGCCGGGTTGGAGCCGCTGGCCGATGCGCTGTTCGCGGATCCGACACTGGACCCGGAAACCGTCGCCGCCAACTACCTGAATGCAGACCAGGGCGTCGAGGACACCAAGGCGGCCCTGGATGGCGCCAAATTTATTCTCATGGAGCGCTTTGCCGAGGATGCGGTGCTGGTCGGCAAACTGCGCAAGCACCTGTGGACCCGGGGAGAACTGCGGGCACGGGTGGCTGACGGCAAAGAAAACGATGCGGCCAAGTTCCGGGACTACTTTGACTACAATGAACCCCTGAACAAGATTCCCTCGCATCGGGCCCTGGCAATATTCCGCGGCCGCAAGGAAGATTTTCTGCGCGTGGAAATAGGCAGCGCCGGACTAGAAGACAAGCAGCCTGACCCCTGTGAGGGCATGATCGCGGCGCATCTGAATATTGTCGACCAGGGTCGGGCTGCGGATGGCTTTCTGAAGGAAGTCGTCCGCTGGACCTGGCAGGTCAAACTGTTGCTGCATTTACAGACCGATATTCTGGGGCAGCTACGCGAGAGTGCCGAGGAAGAAGCGATTCGTGTGTTTGGCGAAAACATGAAAGCAATTCTGCTGGCGTCTCCAGCCGGCAATCGTGTCACCCTGGGACTGGACCCGGGACTGCGCACCGGCTGCAAGGTCTGTGTGGTAGATCGCACCGGAAAATTTATTGAAGACACCGCCATCTACCCCCACGCGCCGCGCAACAAATGGGATGAATCAATCGCCACGCTGGCAGGTTTGTGCAAAAAACACGGGGTCGAACTGATCGCCATCGGCAACGGCACCGCATCACGGGAAACCGACAAGCTGGCGGGTGATCTGATCAAGCGCCACCCGGAGCTGAAGCTGGACAAGGTTATGGTCAATGAGTCCGGTGCCTCGGTGTATTCGGCCTCGGATGTTGCCCGGGAGGAGTTTCCTGACCTGGATGTCACCGTACGCGGCGCCATCTCCATCGCCCGGCGCCTGCAGGATCCGCTGGCGGAACTGGTGAAGATTGACCCGAAGTCTATCGGCGTCGGCCAGTATCAGCACGACGTAAGCCAGTTGAAACTCGGACAGTCTCTCAATGCCGTGGTGGAAGACTGTGTGAATGCCGTAGGCGTGGATGTCAACATGGCTTCCGCCGCACTTCTCAAGCGGGTGTCAGGTCTCACTCCTTCCATCGCCAGCAACATCGTCACGCACCGGAACGAGCACGGCGCGTTCCGTGACCGCAAGGCTCTCAAGGAAGTGCCGCGCTTTGGCGCGAAGAGCTTCGAGCAGGCGGCTGGATTCCTGCGTATTGCCCAGGGTGATAATCCGCTGGATGCATCGGCCGTGCATCCGGAATCCTACAAGGTGGTGCAGCGCATCCTGTCACGACACGAAAAACAAATCGATGACGTCATCGGCAACGTCAAGTTCCTGCGCAGCCTGGATCCGGCAGACTATGTGGATGACACTACCGGCATTCCCACCGTTACCGACATCATCGCAGAACTGGAAAAACCCGGGCGTGACCCGCGACCCGAATTCAAGACCGCAAGCTTTAAAGACGGCGTGGAGTCACTGGCGGACCTGAAACCAGATATGGTGCTGGAAGGTGTCGTTACCAACGTCACCAACTTTGGCGCGTTTGTGGATATTGGTGTGCACCAGGATGGCCTGGTGCATATCTCTGCGCTGGCCAATCATTTCGTCAAGGATCCCCACGCGGTAGTCAAGAGTGGCGATGTGGTCAAGGTCAAGGTGATGGACGTTGACGAGAAACGCAAACGAATCGGTTTGTCCATGCGTCTGGATGATGCCGCCGATACCAGCAAGGCAGCAACAGCCAAAACTGGTAATAAACCGAGCAAACCCCGAGCCGGGAAACACAACGCCAACCAGCAAAAGCAGCCCCAGAAAACCGGCAGCTTCGGGGACCTGCTTAAACAGGCCGTCGACAAGAACCAGCGGCGCTAACGCGATTGACTCCGGCTGAAATCAATCGATGGCGATCGGATTGATTACCGCCTGCACCGCGCCCCTGAATTTCGGCTGTCCAAGCACAAACAGGAACTCGTGGACACCATCGGCAGCGAGACCGGCGGTGTTCATACTCTCCAGAATATACACCCCGTTCTTGGCCAACAGGGTCTGGTGCACCGCAAAGGCACGGCCCTGAGTCTCGAACGGAATCACTTCCAGGGCCGGCGTATCGGCACCCACCGCGACCACGCCGAGATCAGCCAGATACTGTGCCCCTGCTACGCCAGGCCCGGGTTCGACCGAAATATACCGGTCGTCATCTTCGCCCAATAGCTGCATCCAGCCGGTGTGAAACAACACCACATCGCCCTGCTGAATCTCGATGCCCTGGGCACGAGCCGCCGCATCAATCTCCGCGCGGTTAAAGGCAGTGCCCTCTGGCACCAGATCCACGCCGTAATAGCCAGCCATGTCCAGCAACACGCCACGGGTAACAATCGGGGGGATGGTATTGGTACCCAGTTCGGCCAGGCCATCGTCACGCACAATGTCACTGGTGGTCAAACCATTGTAGTACTGATTACCAATGCCAAGATGGCCCAGTCCATCAATCTGCGAACCGATGCCAAAACTGGTGCTGACCCGTTCATCGTTGGAAGTGACCACATCGGCACCGACCGCAACATTGGCTCCGGACGAGACAATGTTAATGTCGTAGGTGCGCGACCCATAAGCTGGCGAATCTTCGGCAGTTTCAATACCGAGCGAGTAAACCTTTCCGGTTTCGATCAGTTCGGCAGCCTGGAGAACCAGTTCCGGGTTTAAATAATTGGCAGCGCCGATCCGGTCGTCGGATCCGAATCGTGACGGAACCCAATCCTGGGCCATTGTGTTCGCAGCCGGTGTGCTGAGCAGCGCGATACTGAATAACGCGGATTGCAATTGAGGGAGTTTCATCACTGTTGTTATTAACCCTTTTGGTGCGTGTTTGCTGGTGAGTGTAAACCAGATGCCCGGCGACTCCTATTGCCGGACTTGCCGCGAAACCCACAAGCGGTGCAAATCCGGCGCCAGAACCAGGTCGCAGCTTGAGACCTGATAGCAGCCGGGAAGCCGGGAATAGTTCTTGCGTGCTATTCTCAGGTTTATGGCGATGGGTCGTTCACTTGCGCATCCTCGCCCAGGATTACAACACTGACCAAAGAGGCCCCGTAATGCGCTTTCATTTTTCTGCCAGTTCAGCTCTGCCACGATTCGCGGTACTGCATATTACCCTGCTCCTGGCCCTGGCGTTGGCCGCGATCGGCCAGAGCCGGGCCCAGGAGAGCGCCTACCCGCTGCAAATGAGCAGTACCCGCGACAGCACGCGACCAGAAGTGCCGGGCAATAACGGCCTGGTCACTGCCGGCCATCCCCTGGCCTCAATGGCTGGTCTGCAAATCCTGATGCAGGGCGGCAACGCCATTGATGCCGCCGTGGCCACGCTCGCCACGCTCAATGTCGTGCGCCCACAGATGTCCGGCGCTGCTGGCAATGGCTTCGTCACCTACTACGATCAGGCCAGCGACCAGATGTACTCCCTGCATGCCACTGGCGCTGCCCCGCTGGCGCTGGATGCGTCACAGCTGGGTCCAGAAGCACTGAACAAGGGCATTCACGCCGGGGTTGTGCCGGGCCTGTTCGGGGGCTGGATTACCATGCTGCAGCGCTTCGGGACACTGACTCTCGCCGAAGTCATGGCGCCAGCAATTGACTATGCTCGCAACGGCCATCCCATCGAGGCCTCGGTGGTCAGGAGCATTGCCGGATCAGAAGACCTGTTCAGACAGTATCCCGGCAGCGCCGCGCAATTTCTGCCCAACGGCCGCGTGCCGGAAACTGGCGAGACGTTCACCATGCCTGCCCTGGCCAATACCTTCCAGAAACTGGTGGCTGCCGAAGCCACGGCACTGGCCCGCGGGGCTGACCGCCATGCCGCTTTGCAAGCTGCCTTCGACCGTTTTTACAAGGGTGACATTGCCGAGGAAATGGCGGCTTTCTACGAGCAGGAAGGTGGACTCTTCCGGCTTGAGGACTTCGCAGACTACCAGCCCAGCTGGGAGTCTCCAGTGCATGTTGAGTACCGCGGCTACGATATTTATTCATCGGCGCCTACCTCCCGCGGCGGCCTTGAGGTGCTGATGCAGTTAAAACTGGTGGAAGGATTCGACTTGAGCGGTATGGGCCCGGGCGATCCGCTGTTGAGTCACGTCCTGATAGAAGCGATCAAGTTAGCCAAAGCCGACATCTACCACTACGTGGCCGATCCCGGGCTTTACGAGATGCCCATAGCTGGTTTGCTATCCGACGACTATGCGGCGCAGCGGCGCCAGTTGATTGATAGCAGCCTGAGTATGGCCTATCCCGATGCCGGTTCGCCGCCAGGTTACGAAAACGCCTCAGCCTACCTGCAGCATCAGACTGTTGCGCCGGGTATCGCTGCGCATCTTGAGCAGTCGTTTGCGGGGAGCACCACCAGTTTCTCCATCCGCGACAACCAGGGCAATGTGGTAGCCGCCACGCCCACGCATGGCGGAGCCTTCGGCACGGGCGTGGTAGTGGGTGATACCGGTCTGACATTTAACAACGGTACCCGGGTCGGCTCCACTTCACCGTATCCGGAAGACGTGAACTATGCCCGGGGCGGACAGATCCCCATTCTCAATAATTCTCCGGTAATCGTGATGCGGGATGGCGAGTTCGTGCTGGCACTGGGCACACCCGGCGGCGAGACCATCGGCCAGACCCAGTTTCAGGTACTGGTGAATATCCTGGACCTTGGCATGCCGGTGCAGGCGGCTATTGAGGCCCCGCGGCTGAGCCTGTTCGCAGAACCGAATTTCTACAAAACCGGCGCTGAGATCACCGTGCGCATCGAGGACCGGATATCCATCCCGCACTTCGAAGGCCTGCAATCAAGGGGGCATGAGGTGCAACTGGCACCCTCCTATTCGCTAGGCAGTATCCAGGCCATTCTCAGGCACCCAGAGCAAGGCACAATTACTGCCGGTGCTGACCCGCGCAGGGCGGCCTATGCCGTGGGGTGGTAAAAAGATTATGTCTATTACCATCTACACCAAGCGCATGTGCGCCTACTGCACGGCCGCCAAACAACTGCTGGAAACCCAGGGATACCAGTACGATGAAATCGCACTGGACACCGATTTCGAACTCGCCCGCGAAGTGATGAAACGCTCCGGGCAGAGAACCGTACCGCAAATCTTTGTCGGCGAGCATTCGGTGGGAGGCTACCAGGAGTTGCATCAGCAAGTGAGCAGCGGTGAATTCGCCACCCTCGTGGGCCAGGCGTGAAGCCCGGGCTCTACGCGCTGTGATCACTACTGAGGGACTGGTCAACCGGAAGCGTCGCAGCTTTTATCTTCGCCACAGCCTGTTCTGCAGCATCATAAAACGGCAATAGAATCAGGCTGGCACCTTTGTTTCGCAACAGGTCGTGATCATGAGGCTGTTGTGTCGAAATCGCGATCTTGCCCTGATAACCATATTGCTTTAATCCATCAATCAACGTCAGACGCGGGTCTTCATGGGTCAGACCGACATCATGCTGAGGCATGGCCGAAACAACCCACTTCACGTTATTCAGCGGCAGGCTGGCTATAAAATTTGGATCACTGGCATCTCCGAACATTACTGGATGTCCCTGTTCGCGCCAGCGCCGGACCTCATCCGGATTGAAATCCACTGCCAGAAAATTGATTTCCTCCTGGCGCATGTAGTGCGCAATGGCCTTGCCATAACGCCCGAGGCCAAACAGAATCAATTCATATCCCTCCTCGACAACCTGCTCCTGTTCAAAAGTCTCCTCCCGAAACGGAGATTTGCGTTCAAACACGCTCAACAACTTTTCCAGCCGGGAATACAAACTGTGAGAATAGGTGATCATGTAGACCGACATGGAAATGGTAATGAGTCCCACCAAAGTCACCAGCCCCAGCGACTCTGCAGAGACGTGCCCCAACGTCAGGCCCATGGCCATGAAGATAAGAGAGAATTCGCTGATCTGCGCAACTGTCAGCCCGGCAAGAAAGCCCGTGCGTTTCCGGTAGCCCATAAACCCCATGATCGCGACGACAATTAGCGGATTGCCAATGAGTACAAAAAGGGAGAACACTATAGCGGGTGCCAACTGGGCGCCCAACAGACCCAGATCCAGCTGTGAACCCAGCGCGATGAAGAAAAACAACAGCAGAAAATCCCGCAGCGACGACAAGCGGGCGACAATGGCCTCGCGGAATGGCGTCGAAGCCAGAGATATGCCGGCAAGCAAACCACCCAGTTCCTTGCTGAACCCGAGTTGACTGCCTATCGCGGCCAGCAGGGCTGCCCAGCCTATAGCAAAAGTAATCAGCAATTCCGGCGAACGTGCGATTCGGCTAACCAGGGCGGTTGCCACATAACGAATAAATAGCAGCACCAGGCCAAGCATCACGAACCCGTAAAACACGACCCAGGCGATCTGGCTGAGCGCAGATCCGTCGCCGGATTCTCCGATCCCCCCCTCGGTGCCGACACCGAATGCCGACAGCACCATCATGGCCAGGACCACGACCAGGTCCTGGACTATGAGAAAGCCGATAGCAATGCGGCCATGGAGTGAATCTACTTCTTTCTTATCCGACAACAATTTGACGATGATAATGGTGCTGGAGAAGGTCAAGGCAACGGCTACATAAATCGCCGTCGTGACATCCAGCCCAAGCCCAATGCCGATAAAGAAACCAATCACTGACGTGAATGTCACCTGCCCAAGGCCCGTCGCCAGGGCTACCAAACCCAGGGTGCGGATCAGCTTCAGATCGAGTTTCAGGCCGACAAGAAATAACAATACCGCGATGCCCAACTCAGCCAGCAGCTGAATGTTTTCGTGGGATTGAACAATCCCCAGAGCAGAGGGCCCTGCCAACACACCCACCGCGATAAAACTGACAATCATTGGCTGGCGCAGCAACAAACCGACGAAGCCTACCAAGGCAGCCAGAGTTAATAGTGCGGTTAGTTCGTAGAATGGGGAAGCGTGGATCCAATCACTCAGGGCGCTCACTTTTTCACACTCCAGATAAGCCAGGTAATTTTTCTACCCTGCGGCCGGCAGAAAAAATCGCATAGCGCGATTGACTCCCGGTCTGGGATGCATGGCAGGCCGCGCGGTTTGGAAATACGTGAGAGCAGACAATCATGCCTTGATTGGCGAGACGAAGCCCTTGGGTTTCAGAGCCAGTAGTGAACACGACAGTTTCTGCACGGTATTCTCTGCCGTGTTACCTATCAGGAAACCCGGAATACCAGTACGCGCCAATGTGCCCATAACCAGAATGTCGATGTTCTTTCCAGATACGAAGTCGGGTATCAATTCACTGGGCTTGCCGCGCAGGTGATGAACCTGGGCAGTATCACCGATTTGCGCATCACCAATCAGCTTATCAAGTGCCAGACGATGTTCACCTCTCGTTTGCATCACCACGTCTATGATCTGAGTGTCAGGAATGTCTGACCAGAGATTGCCGCGCAAAAATGATTCAAATTCATAATCCCAGCAGGAAACAATATGCAGATCGCCACCGTATTTCGTTGCCAGAGACTGCGACAACTCAAGCATGCGCTTTGAAAGCGCTTCAGCCTCTGGTTCATGCGCTCCCGGGTCGATCGCCACTGCTATCTGGATAACTTTCTTTTCACGCCTGAAGGGACGACAAAGCCATACTGCTGCCGGACACTTGCGCAGCAAGTGCATGTCTATCGATTTGAACCCACCGTCCTGATCGCGTGGTTCTGCTTCCTTGATCACCAGATCGTGGCCGTCGGTAATAACTCGCTTAATGATCGTGATGATCGGCGTATTATCACTTACCAATTCAACAGAAACCCGGACGGCGTCGGTGTCAAGTCCGAGCGCTGATTGAGCAGCTGCGATGGACGCAGACGCCTGCTCCAGCAGTGACTGCTCGTACCTTTCACGGTACGCAGGAAACTCCTTCGGAAACTCCGGACTGACAACCAGCACCTTCAGCGGTGCCTGATTGTGCCTCGCCAGGCTAAGCGCCTGATCCAGCCCTTCGGTTTCATCACCAGTGCCATGACTTATATAGAGCAGATTGTGATAGTGACGCATCGCTGATGCTCTTGTTCCGCAGGATTACTTCTTTGTCTTCGCGTTGCGGCCCTGATGCTGGGACCTTTGCCTCTGTCCCTTGGCCTGGCCCAGGCATTGACCCGATAAACAGCTAAGTTACTGCCTTACTTGTTAACCCACAAGATCCTAGTCTACAAGAATGGAAATACTCAGAAAAATAAGGAAAAAGCGCAGCTTGGATGCGGCTTTCCGGACCATTCAGTCATCGTTTGGGGTATATCGAGGACCGGGCTGGCAGTCACGCGGTCCAGAGATCCGCCCTGCTTCCCGGTAGCGAGCCTGTATTTTCCTGTGGAGCCTGGAGTATGCTTGAGGCTCAGGCAGGATTCGCGCGCCAGATATCAACACCAGGATTTGAACATCTGGATATGAACACCAGCAACTCAGGCACCCGAAAGTCTGGCCGGAGCAAGCCGCGCCTGTAACAGCGACACAATCCAGTCAGACCTGCAAGGCGCCAACTTCGCACAGGCCGATTGACGATCCACCGCCAACCAGTAATTTTCCAATAACCGAGGATCTTTCCATGTCCAAGCTGCTAACCACACTGCTTACAGCAGTATCAGTCTGTTTGAGCTCTATGTCGCTACTGGCCCAGCAGGACCAGACCTATGATTATTGGCAACACCAGCGGGAAATGATTCGGCGCGGCCAGCAAGCCATTTTCATGTGCAACGGACTGTTCACATCCGGGCGCAGTCTTGAGCAGGTATTCGATAAAGAACTGGCTTTTTTCCCGGACCCCATCGGTACTGCTCAAGGCGGTGACTATTCGGTCCACGATGATTTACAGGCGGTGGAAATTGGTGCGCCCGGTGCCGTGCCTGTCATGCGCGCGGTGTTCCGCGAGGGCGTAGGCTGCGTGATTCTGCCCCCCAACCAGGATCTTGACGATATCGACCGCCTGCCGGAACTGACCCTGCCGTTACCCGCCGGAGACCCGGCCCGTATCCCCTGGCCCGACGGTGATTTTATTGGCAGCAGCGTGCTGCCCAACAACATCGACCCCGACGCCCTGCAGGCCGCTTCTGACTGGGCGTTTGTTGACCGGCCTGAAGGACAAGAGACCATCAGTCTGCTCATCGTGCATGAAGGTGAAATTGTTCACGAGCGCTACGCACCAGGGTTCGATATGACCACCCGCACTCGCACCTGGTCAACAGCCAAAAGCATCGCCACCACGTTGATCGGCATGCTGGTGGATGAGGGCCGGCTGGAGTTGGACGCGCCGCTGGGTTTTGGCTGGCTCCCGGACGTTGCGGATGCTGAACACGATCCGCGTAATGCCATCACATTGCGTCACGTTCTGAATATGTCCAGCGGCCTGGAAACCATCGATAACAACCGCATGGAATACGCCACCGGGTCCGGCATGTCCTACTGGGCCGGCGCCAGCTCGGTGCAGGGGGCTCGAAGCCGCGGCCTGATTCGCGAACCGGGCACGCACTGGGACTACGAAAACTACGACACGCTGCTGGCGGTATACGCCATGAAGCGCGCGCTGGGCGGCGAAAACGAATACGCAGAGTTTCCGCGTAAGGCGCTGCTTGATCGGATCGGTATGCGCAACACGCTGGTCAGCACCGACCGCTTTGGCGACTTTATTCTCAGCAGTCAGGTCTATACCAATGCCAGAGACCTGGCACGTTTTGGACTATTGTATCTGAATGACGGCGTCTGGAACGGCGAGCGCTTGCTGTCAGAAGACTGGATCGAATTTGTACGCACCCCGGCTCCTGCCACTGTCGGTCGTGGCGGACAGTATGGCGGCCAATTCTGGCTGGTGCCGGAAGGCCGCAACGATGTGCCCAACGATGCCTACTCTACAGCCGGCAACCGCGGTCAGTTCACCATTATCGTCCCGTCCCACGACCTGGTGATTGTGCGCCGGGGCCTGGATTACGGTCGACAGGGTTTCAATCGCTGGGATCTTACCCGGGAAGTGTTGAAAGCAATCAACCAGTAATCAGTCGATAACCGATCGGGTTGGCAGAAGCCGGCATTGGCCGGCTCCACCCCGCCTATTCGTTCCCGCTGTTTAATCAGTCAGGTAAGGGGATGCCGCGCTCGCGGAAAATTTCCGCCAGTAGCCGCGACCCGTTCACGCCCGATGGAAACCCGGCATAGAGTGTCACCTGGGCCATCAACTCTGACAGCTCTTCCGGCGTGACACCGTTGTCCAGACCGCGATTGATATGCACCCGCAGCTGATCCGTCTGGTAGGCCGCCATGGTCATGGCGATGGTCGCCAGGCTGCGGTCGCGGGCCGACAGTTGTGACCGCGTCCAGGTCTCGTCATAAACCAGACCGTCGATCAATTCATCCAGGTAGGGCGCGCCGGGGAAACGCGCATCGGGTAAAGGCAGGCCGCGTGCCGCCAGCACCCCTTCTACCACCCGCGCTGCATTCACTCCAGTAGGAAAGCCAGCATAAAAGGTCACGTGGGTAATGATCTCCGCCAATTCATCCTGGGTCACGCCGTTGTCCAGGGCCCGTCCGGAGTGATAACGCACCTCGCTCGATGCATAAAGCGCGGTGCCTACCGCCACGGTGATCATGCTGCGGTCCCGAGGAGACAACTCATCCCGCATCCAGGTTTCGGCATACACCAGCTGGTTGAGCATATCGCGAAGATAGGGCGTCTGCGGGAAGGCGCCGGGAAACTCTTCTTCGATGTCGGCTGGGACTTCACGACCGGAGGCGCCAGGCGGTGACATCGGCAGGCCGCGCTCCGCAAATACTTCCGCCGCCACCCGCGCAGCATTAACGCCGGTGGGAAAGCCCGAATACCAGAGCACGTGGGCGATGATTTCAGCGATCTCTGCCTGGGTGACACCGTTATCCAGCGCCCGGCCCATGTGCAGACGCAGCTCATTGGTGGCGTACAGGGCCTGATTCACCGCCACGGTAATCATGCTGCGATCGCGTGCCGACAGTCCTGGTCGCTCCCAGATATCACCGTAAAGATAGCGGTTGCGCACCTCACCAAGCCAGGGCGACGCATCATAGGCACCGGGCGGTGGTGGTGGTTGCTGGGCACTGGCGTTTGCGAGTATTAACAAGGTCAGCAATCCCATTGCGATCTGACCACATCGGGTCAACGAGGCTCTTTTTGTAATCATTTTCTTGCCCTCTTTTCTGTTGTTTTTGATTCAGTCGGTCAGCACATGCCGTTCCAGCATACGACGCCTGACCACGGCTCCATAGACGTTGCCGTTGTGGTCAACACCTACTCCTTCTGCTCCGGAGTGCGGATCGGTCAGCGGTTCCATGTCCTCGATAAACGCAGTTACTTCGCCGGTGCGCGCAGACCCGATTCTTATTCCCTTCATGATACCTGGCAATTCACCGGCACCGGTGTCTGGACCGGACTCTGAGTCGGCCACGTAAATGGTATCGTCATCAGTAATGTAAATCCCGCTCGGGCGTCCGAACTGGTGCCATACCTCCAGCAAAGTGCCATCGCGGGTAAAAATCTGGATGCGATTGTTCTCGCGATCACCTATAAACAGACGGCTCTGGGAATCCATAGCAATGGTATGGGGCTCACTGAACTGCCCGGGAGCACTGCCACTCGTTCCCCATGACTTGACATAGTTGCCGAATTGATCGAAATGGAGAATCCGGTTATTTCGGCCACGCCGGTGACTCTCGGCGATGAATATAGCGCCATCGCTGGGATCCACGACAACATCGTTGGGCCAGAACAATCGTATCGGACCGGTTTCTCCAGTGCCCGGCTGCCCGATCGTCATTAGCATCTCACCGTCTGGGCTGAACTTGATGACCCGGTGACCAAGCACGTCGCTGTTCCCGGCGTCGGTTACCCACAGGTTTCCCTCATGATCGACGGTCGCGCCGTGCGGAAAGACGAACAGGCCCTCACCAAAAGCAGCCAAAAGATCACCGTCGTAATTGAATTTCAGAACTGGCGGCTCAGAACGTCCTTCACAAGAGTTTTCAAAACAGCGATGGACCACAAAGATGTGTTGTCCATCCGGTGAAGGCTCAACGGCGGTGACCGCCGCCCAGGAATCGGTTCCGGGCGGTAGAGTACCCCAGTCCCTCTGGGTAGTGTAGGGACGGGGTAGATCGTTACGCACACCGTGAGCGCTGGGTAATAGTTCCTGGGCCTCTATGCAACCACCAAACAGCACACCAGCCAACACGATAACAGAAAAGGAAATATGCGTGACAAACCGATTCATGGATTATTGATGATCCTGATGCTGGTTAAACTTTTCCGCATCATAGCAGCAACTACGTGAGTGGTCAGTTGATGTCACCAGGGCAAACTTGGTTTCAGCCAATGACTTGATAGTTCTTCACCTCTGATTTTGTCACCTCTAATCGTCGGGAAAACCGCTGCGCTCACCTGCCTTATGTTCATCGGGTGTCACCAACAGCGACACAAAGAACCAATCTGTTTTTCGGACCAATGACCCTGTTTGGGTATTGCGACCAACGCCGCCAGTGATAGAAGTCGTTGCTGTGATGCTCGTAGACTTTGTATCCTATTCGCTATGCCAACAGCTAACTGATCGAGGATCTGAATTAGTGCGCCCTTCAATAAAGCAGCTTGAACATTTTATCGCCGTCGCCCACTGGGGCAGCTTTCGCAGGGCAGCCGAAGAATTACAAATTAGGGACTCTCTGATTAATTCCGATTTTGGTCGATAATATTGATCATATCCCCAACTACCGATATTTCCAGGTTTGAGACCCATGCGCCAGCAATCCCTGACAGATAGCTTCGAAAAATACCGCAAAAAAACCCGCAAAGAGCAATTTCTTGAAGACATGGAATCCATCATTCCCTGGAAGGAACTCGTTGCGGTGATCGAGCCCTACTATCCCAATCCCCAAGGTGCTGGACGCCGGCCAGTGGGCATTGAAAGAATGTTGCGCATCTATTTCCTCCAGCACTGGTTCAATTTGTCTGATCCAGCGGCCGAAGAGGCTTTGTACGATTCCCGCGCCATGCGCTGCTTTGTCGGAGTTGACCTGGGTAATGAGCCGGTGCCGGATGAGACCACGATCTGTAAGTTTCGCCATTTGATGGAACGGCATGATCTGGGAGACCGTTTCTTTCACCTGGTTAATAAATACCTGGATGAGAACGGGATGGCGGTGAGCCGCGGCACGATCGTGGATGCTACGATTATCAATGCGCCGAGTTCGACCAAGAACAAGCGGAAAGAACGAGACCCGGAGATGCATCAAACCCGGAAAGGAAATCAGTGGTATTTTGGGATGAAGGCCCACATTGGCGTGGACAGTCAAAGTAAGCTGATCCATTCGGTAGCCGCCACTGCCGCCAACGTCCATGACTCGGTGCTGCTGGAAGACTTGCTGCATGGTGAAGAAACGCGGGTTTATGGGGATTCGGCTTATGCGGGAAAGAAGGCGGTGATCGCTGAATGTGCGCCAAAAGCTAAAGACTTTACCCAGAAGAAGGGAAGTCGTCACCGTAAGCTCAGTGACGAAGAGCGTTCCTGCAACCGCACCAAATCGAAGGTGCGGGCAAAGAGCGAGCATCCTTTCTGGATTATGAAAGGCCACTTTGGTTTTAAGAAAGTCCGTTATCGTGGCTTGGCCAAGAACGCCCATCACTTGTTTGTGTCCTGCGCCCTGGTGAATCTGGTGATGGCGAAGAAGCGGCTACTGAAGAGAATAGATAGATTGAAGTATCCAATACAGGCGCAGTACGCCTGAAAAACGGCATCAAGGTAGAATATAGCCACCTTGATGAAGCTAAAAGCCCAAATGGGGCAACAAACACTGCGATTTTGAATAGTTGTTTCCATGTTTTCTTAGAATGCGGATATTAGGCTAATTGATCAGAGGTTCCTTAGCCAGCCGACGATCACCGCTCAAATTGCAAACGTGGAAAAAGCTTTGAGTGTTGCACTGTTCGAGCGCGGCCGAAACGGGGCCACGCTTAGCCCAGCTGGCCGGAGATTGCTGCCAATTGCCCAGAAAGTGCTGGAAGAACTGGATAGCCTGGTGGTCTCGGCGGGTTCTGCCCGCGCTGGCGCGGCCATGTACAAGCTCGGCGTCAAATCGACGCTCGGCCCATACATGCTGCCAAAAATATTGCCGAGCCTGCACCAGATGCACAAGGAACTCAGACTTTATGTCCGGGAAGAGCTTCCGGTCCAGCTAGAGCCGCAATTACTGAGCGGTGACCTCGATCTGATTCTGACTGCCTTCCCACCCAACTCTGCCGCACTTGCCGGCGAGCAATTACTCCGTGAAGATATCAAAGTGGTACTGCCAAAAGATCACCCTTTGGCGGAAAAGCCCGTATTACAGCGTGATGACCTTATTGGACAAAAGGTGCTGACCACCGAAGATGGTCACTTTTTTACGCGCCAGGTCGAACAGTTTGCCACCCGAATGGGCGCTGAGATCTTACGCGACTACCGAGGGACCAGCCTTGATGCATTGCGGGTCATGGTTGTCATGGGAATGGGTATCGCCTTCCTGCCTGCGCTCTACATTCACTCGGAGATTCGCCAGGACGACTCCCTGGTCATCAGGGATATCGAAGGCGAAAAGATTGCCAGAATCCTGGGGCTGGCCTGGCGAGCGAACTCACCCGCAAGGCTGTTTTACCGGCAACTCGCCAAAGATATGCGCAAGCTGCTGGGTCGCGAGTTCACTGACATCGTGCAGCTGATGGACCAAGTCCTTTGACTGACCACCACTAAAATCAACAGCTCAGTTAGCTGCAATTTTGAGCACTGCACCGCAGCGGGCCAGTCCCAGTTCGGGAGGCGTTGTTGAGATGGCAAAGGGCGCCGCTTGCTCCAGAGCCGCTAGCCCAAGCAAATTACGTCCACCGCTTCTCATTACTGCAACTTCGACGGGACCCAATTCACAGGTCTTTCCCAGCACAAATTTTTCTACCCGGTACACATCCAGAGCCTGCAATCTGCCGCCCGCGCTTCGAGCTGCAACCCGCCGGACCTTGACGGCGCTGCCGAGTCTCTTAAGTTCTGCAAACACCCGTGGGCTGACCGTGATCATGCTGGCACCGGTGTCCAACAGGAATTCGCTGCTGACACCACCCAAATCTGCGACAACAGTAAGGCTGCCTGATCCGGTTTGTGCCAACGGAAAACTGTGTGGAAACAGACGGTCCATTGCTGAGACTTCCGGGTCTGCCCGAACGCTGCCTATAAAAAAAACAAGGCTGGCGGCGACTAGCCAAACCGGCAGAAATCGCTGCGCTAGCTGACTGTGTGATTCGTTATTGTTCTGCATAGCGTCTCCCAGGGGCATGCGATTGGCCGGAAAACGGCCAGAACGCTGCCCTGAACTACTCAGCAATAATTAGTCCACAGTTAATTTATTGATTTTACGGGAGAAATCAGGTGCGAGAGCAACAAGCGCGCACCGCGATGGTGCGGATCGCCCCCTCCCGGTGCGGGGAGCGCGCTGATAGTCGCCCGATAACCCATTGAAATTTCAAAATAACAACGCCGAAAAACCGAGGCGATAAAGGTTTCCTATCGGCGCGATTCGGATTTTATTTCATTAAATGGCCTTATTGATAGATTTTTTCTATCGTTAATTCTGAGTTTTTTTATCAGGCTTCCACCCGGTTTTCCGTACTATCCGCGCTGAGGGGGAAACCCACTGGCCAATTTTTGGAGGAAATTCACATGCTAAAGTCAGCTTTGTTCTCTGTCATTGCTGGTTCGCTCCTAGCACTACCCGTCGCGGCTGATGTCTCAGACAGCAATAACGTCATGGTCAAAGTCTGGGAAATCGACGCTTCAGGACGTCCGCCGTTCAAGCGAACGTTAGTCGAAATTCCTGCTGCCGACCTGGCGCAACTTGAGGTCATCGATACCGAACGGGTATGGCATGTGGATTACAGTGGGCGACCCCCTTACCGACGTGGCTTTGATGAGCTTCCCGTAGTGGATGCAGCCACTTTGGATGTAATTGGAGACACGGGTAGCGAGGCCCGCCCGTCGCCAATCTTCAAAAAACGTCATCGCTAATAATAGAAACCCCCGGACTGACCACGACAGGCGCGAAGGAGGACTCAAATCCCAAGCTTCCAGGCCGGTCGTGGCTTGGTCTGAACTTCTCATTGATTGACAGCGCCTGGCCTGACTGTGCCCGGTCCGGCAACGCTGCACCCACACTACAAACTACAGGAGTGATAGAAACAATGTTCAGCAACAAATTACGGATGCTCACGGGCGTTACAGCTCTGTCGGTCTCGGCGCTTACCAGCTCTGCTGCGCTGGCCCAGGAAGAGGACTTGAGCTTCAGCTTCTCCCTGAACCATGATGCGTTTTTTGGCACCAACCCATTTCTGGGCGCCACCTACAGCACAGACAATGGATACGATCTGACTGCATACGGCATCCAATGGGGCACAGGTACCGGATCAGCCTGGGGTCAGTGGACCGAGGCTGGCGTAGGTATTGGCTTTGAAGCGTTCGATGGAGCGTTGTATATCAATCCGCAGATCGGATTCACATTTGGTAGCCTGCTTTCCTCCGGCGCTGCCGAAGATGGCATTATCGGCGATGGTATCGTTCCTAACCTGACCATGACCCTGGACACTGATCGCTGGGAAGGCCAGTTCTACTATGGGTTTTACGCCGACCTTGAAGACAACACCCAGCCGGGTGGTACTACCAACGAATACGTCCACTACTGGGCTAACTTCGGCGGCAAGTTCGGTCAATACTTCTCGGCCGGGCTGCATTTTGAAGAACTGTATCTCGACGGAGGAACCAATGTAGGCCAGCTGGACGGCTACCAGTGGTTTGGGCCTTATGTCCAGGTGGCCAAGGGCAATGCCGGTCTGCGCCTTTCATTTGGTGACGACCTGACCGATGACGCCACGTCATTTTCAACCAATGACTTTTACAAACTACAATTCTTCTTTAACTTCTGATCCTCGCTCAAAAAAATCGCTTTTCCCTTGCACCTGACCTTACGCCGGCCAATTTGGCCGGCTTTTTTTTGCCTGCCGTAGTAGCTCATTTTTAATCCAGCTGTGCCAGACGATGTAGCCGTAGCCTGATAAATCGCGCAGCTGATGATCTGTTTTTAAATGACGAGCGTTCAAAATGCACCGATCATAACAAGAATCGGTAATCACGCCTGTTATCACCCTCCCGGAGCCAACCATGTTTAGAGTTCTTGTCACTGCAACACTGATCACCATCCTGCAGGGCTGCGCGGCTTCCCCGGGCAGTAGCGTCGATGGCAACTGGGACTTCAGTATGAGCAGCCCATTCGGTACGGTGACCGCGGATGTAGTTCTGATCACCGCCAACAACACACTCACCGGCAGTTTTGATCTTGGTAACGGCCGCATCTGGCCAATAGAAAATGGGACCGTGACTGGCAACGAGATCTCATTTGCCATTGATCGGGATGGCTCGCCCATGGTGTATCAGATGTCTGCCACAATCGACGGCGATACTGCCAGCGGCGTGGCAAGAGCGATGGGAACAGAAGCGCCCTGGTCAATGACTCGCGCTCAATAAACGACTCAAAGCAATCAATTGCCGGCTAGTCAAAATGAACAACCCGACGCGGCTGCAAGCAATTCTGCGAATCTGCCAAATACCCCCGGCTGACTGACAATAACTGCCCGCCTGATTAACGCTCCATTATCCGGAGAGCATGGGAAAGACCGCCGCGAGAGCCCAGGCATACGCCACGGCATTGGCAATAGCGCCTACCAATGGATGACCGGTAGCCTGATAAATCCAGCGGCTGAACAGCCCGTACACCAGAAAATAGATCACGATGACTGCGGCAATGATGAGCAGGAAAAACAAATCCTCAAACGACAGCGCCACCGCAATCGCCAGTGACAGCAGGAAACAGAAGCGTGCAAAAAGGTGACCACCACGAGCCGGATCAGCGCCTCGGTTCAGCCACTCGTCGCCAAGAAAATAGGATAGCGTGCCCGCCAACATCAGGAACACCAGAGGCACCCGCGGCGTCGTTATCGCAAACGACGTGACATAAGTATCCAGCACCAGCGCAATAACACCGGCAACGTAGGCACTGGCCAGACAGCTGGCAACCAGCAATCGTACCCGGTCCGCTCTGGCTTCAGGCAACAGCGAATCGGGACGTTTGAGCCACCAGATACAGGCGGTGGACAAGATGCCGTATAACAAAA
This sequence comes from uncultured Pseudohongiella sp., assembly GCA_965212375.1. GTDB lineage: Bacteria > Pseudomonadota > Gammaproteobacteria > Pseudomonadales > Pseudohongiellaceae > UBA9145. The sequence continues at coordinate 2,931,648 of OZ243108.1, forward strand.
AGTGAATGGCCAGGTAGCCGCCGACCAGTACCCCCATGAAATCCGCCGGAAACCACCACAACAGCAGTGGTGTGCCGATCGCCGGGAGCAGTGCAGCCGGCAACAACTCTCGCCAGGACAGCGATGCGCCTTGCGGCAGCTCGCTCACTGTGGGCAGAAATACCGACAGCGGCCAGGCCAGCAGCACCAGGCCAGCAATCAACGCCACCAGCGCAAAACCGCGGGAATCGGTATAACCCGTTCCAGAGCGCCCATATAACTGATCGGTCCAGGCCACCGCTTCCTGCATGCTCTCCTGGCTGTACAACACACCCACATGCTCGACGCCGTCAGAAAACGTCACCCGCCGCGCACTGCCATCCTGGAATGAACCTGCGGTTACGCCTTCCTGGGGATTGGCGGTGACAAGCCCGAGCGCACGCAGGGCTTCATCACGCAGAAAACCTTCCAGAGCGCCAACGATAATTAACAGGTTTTCAGGTTGATCTGCCGTTACTGCCGGCGAAAACATGGACACCGCGATCGTGGCATCAACCCGTTCGTCCTGCTTTGCGTAGCGGACAACAATATCGGAGGCCATCGAATGCCCCAGGACAACCATGTCATCACTCGCCCCCGGCAGCGACAATGCAAAATCCGCAACAGCCCGGGTCTGGTCCAACAGAAAACCGGTAGCACCCTCCACGTCGGTTACGTCACCGGCAAGCGGTTCCAGATTGCGGCCGTGCCCGTAGTAATCAAAGGTCACCGCAAGGTAACCGTTCCTGGCGAAGCTGACGGCAAAGGGTTGCATCAACTGCTGGGAGCCGGCGAAACCGTGAGCAATCAAGACTACGGGGCGAGGGGCGCCGGTTGAGGTCTCTGTCGACCGAAACACGGTCACGGGGGTCGGCCCGATACGGGTGTGGGTGACGTCAACCCCGGCGTTGGCCAGCTGAAGTTTAAGCAGGGCGCCACCAATCAGCAGCAGAGCCAGCAGCGCAATCAGCGTAAGCACCGTTGGAGAGGTCCTCGCTCGCACACTGTATTCCTGTTGGTTAATCGCCGCGCCTCACTTCTAATTTAGGTCCTTAGGCTCTTCATTCACGACGGTAGCTATTGAATTACTGCTTTTCATATAAATAAAGCAGCAAGCCCAACGCTATCCAGAACAGAATAATGCCCCACTCCCAGGGCCACACCAGCGCCGAGGGGCTGCCCGGCAGGTAAAGCGCAATCAGGCCGAGCGACAGCACAATCGCGGTGCCACCAATGGCCTTGCCGAACGGCGCCCGGTAGGGGCGCTCCAGTTGCGGCTCGTTCTTGCGCAACGCCAAAAATGACCAGGCGACAAACAGGTACGCCACGACAATCCCCAGACCGCCAGCATTAACCAGCCACACCAGGGCCGGTCTGCCAAAAAACGGACTGATTACCGACAGCGCGCCAATCAGAAGAATCGCATTGACCGGGGTGTGATAGCGGGGGTGAATCTTGCCCAGAAAAGCGGGCAGCATTTCGGCCCTGGCCATGGCAAAAATTGCCCGGCTACCGCCGACAATCAGGGCATTCCAGGTAGTCATAATCCCGGCCAGGCCGGTAAGCAACAAAATCGTACCGCCGAGTTCGCCATAGATCCGGGCGTTGGCATCGGCGGTCGCCAGGTCTGCCGCCGCCAGGCTCTGCGCATCGAGCATCAAGCCCACGCCAAGCACTATCAACCCATACCAGGCGACCGCCATGACAATGGACAGGATCAGGGCGCTGCCGATATCGCGACGCGGCAGATTAATCTCCTCCGCTGCCTGGGGGATGATATCAAAGCCGACAAACATGAAAGGTACCATGACTAACACTACCGCAATGCCGGACATACCGTCTGTAAACAACGGCTGCAGATTAGTCGTATTACCTGTGAAGGCGGAGCCGACGACGAAGGCCAGTCCTACAGCCAGAATCAAGAGCACCACGACGGACTGCACAATAGCCACCATCTTGACGCCCAGCACATTAAGTGTAGTCATCAGAACCGCGCCACCGACGCCTATAAGCACCCAGCTCAGATAGACATCCCACCCCGCCACCGTCCAGAGATAGCCGGTGTTCAGTCCGGGAACCAGCGAGCTGAGCACGGTCGGCAATGCCACCGCTTCAAAAGCGATGACCGAGACATAGCCAAGGATAATAGCCCAGGTACAAATGAAGGAGGCGCCACTGCCAAGCGCGCGATGACTATAGACATGCTCGCCGCCGGCAAACGGCAGCGCCGAAGCCAACTCCGCATAGGTGAGTCCAACAATGGCGATTGCCGTGCCGCCAACCAGAAAAGCAACGATAGCGCCAAGCGCGCCGGCTGAGGAAATCCAGGTGCCGGTCAGTACTACCCAACTCCAGCCGATCATGGCGCCGAAGGAAAGCGCAATGACATCCTTGCGACCCAGAATACGAACAAAGCTGGATTGTTCCCGCGTCTGGTTCATGGCATTACTGGAAGTCACAGACAGCACAGCCGCGTCGGCCGGAACCAGTCGCCCTGATCAATGCACTTGCTACTGCTGAATCCATTCGCTGTTTCGCTACTACCCTGATTGCTGTGGCAATCACTGCTGATAAACAAGCTCGCCGCCGATATAGGTCTGCTCGACTTCCACATCCATGATGCGCTCAAAATCAATAGTAAGAAGATCGTCCGACAGCACAATCATGTCGGCGACCTTGCCCGGCTCCAGCGAGCCCTTGAGGTCTTCCTCGCGATTGAGGTAGGCGCCCAGCAAGGTGTAACCACGAATGGCTTCTGCCATGGTGATGGCTTCATCCGGCCCATAGACCTCGCCGCTCATACCGCGCCGGGTCACCGCCGCATACAAACCTACCATGGGTCCAATGGGCAAGATGTCGCTGGAAATAGCCACGGTAATGCCGTGATCCATGGGCGAGCGAAGCGGGTTATTGTGCTGCAGGCGCCAGCCATCCAGATTCTCCGCGTAGCGTCCTTCCAGGGTGTAAGTAAAATTTGGCTGCTGAGTGATATGAATATCATGCTCCGCCATCAGCTCCATGGTTAGCTCCGGCGGCCGCATGGAGAAATGATTCAGGTAGTGCCGGTGATCATCACGGGGATTGCGCTCCAGGGCATCAGCAAGAGTGTTAACCACCAGCACAATGGCGGCATCGCCAATGGCGTGAATGCCCATTTGCCAGCCGGCGTCGTGGATTTCATTCAGATGATCGATCAGTTCCTGCTCCGGCATATTCAGATAGCCCCGGTACTCACCCTGATCCACATAGGGTTCGAGTGTGTAGGCAGCAGGACCGGTAAACCCGCCGTCGGCAAACACCTTGATGGGACCGATATTCAACATATCAGAACCATCACCGACCCGCTCCTTGATGGCATTGATAGCCTCTGGATTTCGCCACTGGAATTGCAGGGCTGCGCGCGGCAACGGCAGCTCGGCGTTGGCATAAAGCTCTTCAAACATCAGGTAGTCGTCGGTGGTTTTGGAGGCATCAATGATACTGGTAATGCCTTTTTCCAACAGGTCGTTGAGATTCACTTCCAGACTGGCAATGAGTTCGTCGTAGGTTGACTCAGGTACCAGTCGTCCCACAATCTCCTGGCGTTCACGAATGATCCCGTTCAGCTCGCCATTGGCATCGCGCTCGATTACACCGCCATCGGGCTGCGGCGTATCCACGGTGACCTCCGCCAGCTCCAGTGCCAGGCTGTTAACCACCGCGCTGTGACCACCGGCGCGGGTCAGGGTAACCGGATTATTGGGTGCCGCCAGATCCAGGTCCGCCCTGAAGGGGCGACGGCCTTCTGCCAGTTCATCCTCGGACCAGCCGTAACCGGTAATCCATTCACCCTCACCAATTTCTTCCACCTTGGCGCGAATCAGGTCCTGAATCTCACTGATGGACTCCACCTCACCCAGTTCGATATAGCGCTGCGGGCGACCCCGAATGTGGGTATGGGAGTCAACAAAACCCGGCATCAGCATCTTGCCTTCCAGATCGACAATCTCGGCCGCATCGTAGCGACTCAGCAGGGAGCTATCGCCGGTGTCTACAATCAGACCGTCATTGACCACAACAGTATTGTGAATGGAAAAATTCTCATCCACGGTGACGACCTTGCCGTTACTCAGGATAAGATCGACAGCATTGCTTGAGGCCGATTCAGTTGCGGCTGACGACTGTGGCTCATCCTGTCCGCAAGCCGTCAGCAGCAGACAGAAAAGGAATAACAGGGGGAACAAGAAGGTAGCGGGTTTCACATTTATTATTCTGGGATTCACGGTGTGCCTCGCTCAGGTTTGACTCGGGTTTGATTTACGTTTGTTTCACATTTCGAGCAGCTTGTGTTCCTTGGTGTACTGCAGTGTGTCATCGAGCGCGCTGGAAAACATATCCAGCATGTCGTCTATTTGCTGCGTGTTAATAATCAGCGGCGGACAGAACGCCAGGCTGTTGCCGGCAACAGCCCGAATCAGCAGTCCGTGCTCCTGACAAAATTGCTTGGCTGCAGCGCCTACCGCACCATTGACAAAGGGCTTTCGCTCGGCCTTGTTAGCCACCAGCTCCACGGCGCCTATCAGGCCCTTCCCGCGTACTTCACCCACCAGGGGGTGCCCGGCAAATTCCTGTAGCCCCTTCTGCAGGTAGGCACCAACCTCGGCGGCGTGATCGAATAATCGGTCACGCTGGTAGATCTCGATTGCCTTCAGGGCAGCGGCACTGGCTACCGGATGCCCGGTGTAGGTATAGCCGTGCCCAAACACGCCAACCTCTGCGCTGGGCTCCACCATGGCTTCATACATGAAACCCGGCACAACCGCCGCGCTGATAGGGATGTAAGCCGAGGAAAGCTGCTTGGCCAGGCTCATCATCTGCGGTTTGACCCTGACAGTCGTGCAGCCAAAGTCATTGCCGGTGCGGCCAAAACCACAGATAACTTCATCGGCCCAGAAGAGAATATCGTGCTGCGCCAGCAGGTCGGCCAGAGCGGGGTAATAGCCGTCTGGCGCCACCACCACCCCAGCAGCACCACCAACCGGTTCGGCTATAAAGGCGGCGATGGTGTCGGCACCCTCGCTATCGATCATGGCTTTCACATCCGCCAACAGGCGATCGACGAACTGCTGTTCGGATTCACCATTCTGCTGACCATGATAGTAGTGCGGTGTCTGGGCCCGCAGAATTCCGAGCGCCTCTACCGGCACATCGAAATGAGTGTGCATGGCGGGCAGCCCAGTGAGCGCTGCCGATGCCATGGTGACACCGTGGTAGGAGCGGTCGAAGGCAATGATCTTCTTTTTCTCAGGCTTGCCAATGACGTTGAAATAGTAGTGCAGCATCTTGATCTGCGAGTCATTGGCTTCACTGCCGGAGTTCGCAAAAAACATATGCGGCTCATCTATTGGCACCATGGCGCCCAACCGGTCAGCCAGATCCATGACGCCCTGGTGCGTGCGCCCGCCGAAAAGATGGCTGTAGGACAGGGTTTTCAGCTGAGTGGTGATCGCCGCAATCAATTCCTCGTTGCCGTATCCCAGCGCCGAACACCACAGGCCGGCGAGGCCTTCAAGATAGCGGCGGCCAGCATCATCAAAGACATAGACGCCTTCACCGCGCACGATGTTGAGCTGTTCTACCTGCTTGAGGTTGGTAGTTGGATAAAAAACCGAGGTCATGACCACAGAGCATAAGTCAGGACAGCGTTTAATTCCAACTTAAGGGCAGCTCTATTAATTCAGACAAGTCTTCGCGGGCTGTGGTCAAATCCGGGGAAGCTTCGATAAATCAGAGGCTTCCTAATTCAATACTGGCCTGCTGCCAGCCAGCACAACGACGGGAATCAACAGCAGCAAGCCGGGCAGCGCAAACAACATAACCCCATTCCAGCCAAGTGACGCCATCAGTACCCCAGCGCTCAGGGAGCCGACACCCTGCAAGCCAAACACCATAAAATCATTCACTGCCTGGATCTTGAAACGTTCAGCACTGCGATAGCAGCGGGTCAGCAACGTGGTGCCACCGAGAAAGAGGAAATTCCAGCCGACTCCAAGGAAAATCAGCGTACCCCAGTAGTGCACCAGCTGAGGATTACCCCAGCCGATGAGCACACATCCCAGCATCAGTACAAAGCCGGTATTGATGATTTTCCGGGGCCCGAATCTTGAGATCAACATGCCACTAAAAAACGACGGCAGATACATAGCCAGAATGTGGCCCTGAATTACACGCGTGGTGCTGTCCAGCGAAAAATTGTCGAACTCGTGCATGCTCAATGGTGTCGCCGTCATGACCAGACTCATAACACTGTAGGCAATAGCTGCGGCGGCCACCGCAAGCATCAAGGTTGGCTGCTTTAATATCTGTCCCAGCGGTCGTTCCGGGCCTTGCTGTGCTGTCTGGTCAATGACCGAGTTGCGATAGAAAAGCAGCAGAATCAGAAAAGACACCGTTAGCAGCACTGCGAGGCCGAGGAAGGACCCCACATACAGCGGCAGCCCTTCCACAGCGCTGAAACGTCGACCGACTTCCGGCCCCAACATGGCCGACACAATACCTGCCAGCATCAGGAAGGAAAGACTACGCGGCACATGCTCCGTTGCCACTGATTCGGCTACTGCGAAACGGAATTGCTGCATGAAGGCGATATAGACGCCAATGAGGTAGGCTGCAACGACAAACAGCGCAAAGGATTCAATAGTAACCGCATAGGCCGCCAATAAAGATGCGCTTATCGCCAGTGCGGTAGCGCCTAGAAACCCTGCCTTGCGCCCTACTCGCGACATCAGCATCGCCGCAGGGATTGCGGCACTGGCGACACCCAGAACCTGTATGGCAATCGGCAAGGTTGCCAGTTCTGCCGAGGGCGCAATGCGGGCCCCAACAATACCACCCAACAAAACCAGGATTGGTGCCGCGGTGTGACCGAAACACTGTGCCAGGGTCAGTACGACCACGGTCCTGTAAAGTCGAAAGGGCTGCGTGCTCACTGTTGTTACAGGTTCTCCTGGGGCGTGATGTCACTCAAGACTGGCGACGAAGCGCCAGGAGTAACAGAATTTGCAATTAACACCTTGACCTGTTCCGGACCAGCAAAACGGGTCTGAGAGCCACTATGTAACTCACTGGTTGCGGGACTGGTAATAACCAGAGCAGGAATAGTTTTTATTGAGAGTCGCCCACGACGCAGGTGATCGCCAACTTGAACTGTTAATCAATCCTGGCCCTGCATAAGCGTCCACTGGATAAGCTCAGGTAGCAGTTTATTGGCTGCCGCGCCCAGAGCGCTGACTGCGTCTGGCGCAGTCACTGCCGACATCGGTTGTCGGGCTGCAAAGCGGCGATTGGCAATGACCCGGCGCTGCGTTGTGCTGATCAGCGAGGCATCAAAGTGAATCACGGCCTCAGGCTGTGAGCCGGTGGCATCGACATAAAATGCTCTGAGCATGCCACTGAGTTCCAGCTCGGCTTCGAGTCCTGCACTCGACGCGCTCAAGCCAGGCACCCTGCCATCGCGCCCGAAGCCGTCCAGTAGCCAGTCGCGCCAAAGTAGCGGAAGCGGGCCAGCCAGACGCATGCCGGCGAGAGCCTGGAGCTGATTGTCTGAGCTCATGATCAGCAAGCGGTTACCACCCAGGGCTTCACTGCTGAGCGGACGGGCGATGCGTAGTGCCGCAAGGCTCGGCCCATCAGCGGCCCGTTCCACGACCGGTGCCGGCAACTGGTACAGATCCACCGGAACCTGCTCTGGCAATACGCTGCAAGCAGTCATCAGGGCGACTGCCGATGCTATAAACAGAATCTGCCGCAGCGAGCTGATCATGGCTGGTATTCCCTGATGTTGTCATTGCCCAGAATAAAGTTGGCCGGATCATCGCTAATTCGCCGAGTCAGGACATCAATGGTATTCAATATTTCCCGCAGTTCGGTCATCGCCGGCGCCAGATCGGCAAAGCCTTGCATTCCTGATGACAAAGCCGGGGCATTGTCAGCCACCATCACAGTCAGCTGCTGGGAAAGTTGCTGCAAGTCAGAAATTGTGGTCGCCACACCCTGCAGGATGGGCTGTTCGTATTGCGTCATCTGTTGATTGACCTGATCCAGAAGTTCATTCAGTGATCGACCGGCCTGCGCAAGCTGCGTCAGCCCTTCCTGCAACATGGCCTGTTGCTCAGACATCCCGTCGGTGACTTGTTCGACATTGTCCAATACCCGAGTGATGCGCTGGTTATTGTCATCTGAAAGCAGACGATTGGCCCGGTCCAGCAGGGTCGACGCGCTGACGATCAATTCTTCGCTGGTTACTCGCAATTGGGTCAATGACGACGGCGTTGCTTCGATGACCGCAATCCCGCCAGGGGCGGTGAGGTTGGCGCTGTCCGGTGTGCCGCCCGTGAGTTCAATGGCCGAAGCGCCGGTGATATTCAACAAGGTCAGACGTGCCCCCGTATCAACCTTCACTGGCACATAAGAAGACACCTGAACCCTTGCGCGCACGATGCGCGGATCGACCGGGTTCAAGGTCAGTTCTGTCACCTCACCAATGCGAATACCACTGTACTGCACCGGGCTGCCTACAGTCAGACCCGACACGGGTTCACTGAACATCACATCATAAAGGTCAACTTCGCGATCTGCTCCCGCGCCAGTCATCCACAGGGTGAAGAGCAGCACCGCCGCAGCACTCGCCAGAGTGAACAGTCCCACCAGTATGTAGTGTGCGCGAGTTTCCATAACAGAGTTTCCCGGCCGCTGATTCCAGATGGTCACAGCAGCGCTTGCTCAGGAATTAGTCGATTCCATTTCAGTGGAGTTCCGGGTAGCCTGTTTGGCGGCGCGACCGCGCGGCCCGTGAAAGTAGTCCTGTATCCATTCATCCGGTGTGGCGGCGACCACCTCGAGGTTGTCCGCCACCAGCACTTTCTTCTGCGACAGCACCGCTACCCGATCACAGGCGGTGTATAGCGTATCAAGATCATGGGTAATCAGAAACACGGTCAGGAAAAAGGCATCGCGCAGCGTCACCAGCAGTTGATCAAAGGCCGCGGCGCCGATCGGGTCAAGACCCGCAGTGGGCTCGTCCAGAAACAGGATCTGCGGATCCAGCGCCAGCGCGCGTGCCAGTGCTGCACGCTTGACCATGCCGCCGGAAAGATCCGACGGGTACAGCCCGCCAGCATGAGCAGGCAGCCCGGCCAAAGCCAACTTTACTCTGGCAATGTCGTTGGCGTGCTGGCGCTCAAGACCGGCCTGCTCAATCAGCGGCAGAGCAACATTTTCCAGCACCGTGAGTGAAGAAAACAACGCGCCGCGCTGAAAAAGCACACCAATATCCTGCTCGAAACCGGCGGTTTTCCCAAGGATCCTTACCTCGCCGTAGTTCGGCTGGCGCAACCCGGCAATAGAGCGCAGCAGCACTGACTTGCCGCTACCGGAGCCTCCTACTACGCCGAGAATCTCACCGCGAAACACATCCAGGTCGAGATTCTCATGCACGACATTACTGCCAAACTGGTTGCCCAGCCCTTTTACCTGAATGACGGCTTCCCGGTCGTTAGCACTCACCAGCCCATCTCCATGAAATACAGGGCGCCCACCGCATCCAGCAGGATCACCGCGAAAATAGACTGCACGACGCTACTTGTGGTGTGCTCGCCCACCGACTGCGCGCTGCCACCAACCTTGAACCCTTCCAGACAGCCAATCAATGCAATCACCACGGCAAAGAATGGTGCCTTGCTCAATCCCAGCAGCAAGTGCCGCAGCTCAATCTCCTGAACGATGCCCAGATAAAGCGGCAGGGAGATGTCGAGAGTTGTCGCCGCCACCACGGCCCCGCCCGCCATGCCCGCCAGTACCGACAAAAAGGACAGCAGCGGCAGCACGATTAGCAAAGCCAGCATGCGCGGGAGAACCAGCATCTCCATGGCATCCAGGCCCTGCACTTTTAACGCGTCCAGTTCCTCGTTGATCTTCATGGAGCCGATCTGCGCCGTAAACGCACTGGCGGTGCGGCCCGCCAGCAGAATCGCTGCCAGCAACACTCCCAACTCGCGCATGAAAGCATAGGCAACCAGATCCACGGTATAGATGCTGGCGCCGAAATTACTGAGCACCGTCGAGCCAAGAAACGCCACCACCGCCCCCACCAGGAAATTCAGCAGGGTCACAATAGGCACGGCATTCAGACCCGTCTCCTGTATCTGCGCGACCAGCGCCGTGATGCGCCAGCGGTGCGGCCTTAAAATCAGGCTAACCAGGCGCACCAGAGCCAGCCCGAAGAAGTCAAGAAACTGCAGAGTCTGGCGCCAGCCGGCAAGCGCATCGGCACCCAGCCTGGCCAATCCATCGCCAAACCGATAACCGCGCTGGTCCTTGCCAGCCTCCTGACCGGCCACCGCCCTGGCAACAGCCAATAGCAGCGCCTTGCGCTCGTCGGACAACCCGGTGGCATCCGGCGTCAATTCGGCCAGTCGGTCAGCACCGAGAATATGGAGCAGTATCGTCGCCCCAGCCGTGTCCAGGGCACTAAGCTCGCTGGCATCAATAGCCGCGATCTGGCCCTCCAGGCTAGCGCCCAACCCGGCCAGGCTCGCGTAGTTATCAAGCGTCCAGTCACCCTGCAGCAACAGTCTTGCTGACTCGCCTGTTTCTACTGTAGCTGTCGCGGTCATTGGTGGAGTGACTATCCAGTGTTTGTCAGGAATTGGTGCACAGCAGTGTAACATTGCTGCCTGGCCTGATCGGGAACCACACGCGACCAGAGACACCCATGCATAAAAGGTGGTTACCAAACGGGTTAGCGAGCTGGATTGCCTGTGCAGCTTCGACCAGGGCGGAGCCTTGGTCATGGGCGGGTATCAGGTAGCCCTGGAAAGCGCTACCTCGACCTGCACATCCATACTGTCAAAGGCGTTCGGATCGCCGATGAAGCTGCCGGTGATCGGCATGGTCTGGCGGATATCCCGGGCTACCGCAACCGGGATCAGATTGAAATCGCCAACACTGCGATTGGTCGGGTCAAAGGTGATCCATCCCGCACCGGGCACATACACTTCCGCCCAGGCATGAGTCGACCCGGAACCGGACGAACCAATGGCTGTCTGGTCAGCGTCATACAGGTATCCGGAGACTATTCGAGCACCGAAACCGAGGCTGCGCACCGCATCCACAAACAGCACCGCGAAATCGCGGCACGATCCTCTGTTTCGCTTCAAGGTTTGCTCCGGCGTTTGCGCCCCCTCGTCTTCACGCACCTCGTAGACAAGCCTGGATGCCACTCCGTGGGAAATGTCTTTAAGCAGCGCCAGCGTTCCGGTGGGCGGTTGCGCAACAAAGTCCTGTGCCCATTCCCGCAGCATGCCAGACGAATCAAGATAACCCTGCAGGCGCAATGCACCAAGGTCGGTCATCTCATCCTCGCTGAGTAGAAATGGATAGTAGGCGGCGTTGGCGGAGATATCGAAAACCGGCCATTGGTCAACATCCAGGGTCAGCTCTGCCTGACTCTCAATGACCAGCGTGTCCGAGCCTTGCCGGGGCACGGCAATGGCGACGGAGTTACCGAACACATCATGGGACCAGGTAACGCTGGCGCTGGGCGAGATCTCCAGGTCATGCTTAAGCAGTCGCAAATTCCGGCTTTCGCGCGGACGCAACATCAATCTGTGAGGACCGAATTCCAGCGGGTGCTGGTAACGGTAAGTGGTGTGATGCCGTACCCAAAGTGTAATCAAACTGTACCTCCGTGATCAGGCTAACACGGCGGCCCGCAGCGCAGAGACAATTTTTTTAGCGGCCTGCCAACAGCCCTTGTCCAAATGCTGAACGGCATGGTGTGGGGGCCGGATCCGTGCCCACCGACAAGACCGGTGGCTGTTCCGACCCTATGAAGCCGGCACGGGAGTCATTGTGGAAATCACCCGGGTACATTACTGTGGGTGTTTCGCTGCGGCGCTTGCGCAGCCCGGCATACCCCCCCCCCTGCACCAGGAGACCAGTCCATGACCGTGTCCAGAGTTTGTCCCCGTTCCCTGCTGATGCCTTTTGCTCTCGCCTTCTTTTCTGCAATACCAGCGGTTGGGCTTGCCCAGGGCAGCTGGATTACCTTGATTGATGGCACCGAGGGCCTTGAGAACTTCGATCGCGTGGGTGACGCCAACTGGACCGCCGAAATGGCCTCCATCCGCGCCACTGCGGGCAGCGGCGCCGCATGGCTGGTCAGCAAGCGCAGCTATAGCGATTTTGAGCTGCGCGTGGAATTCTGGGCCTCTCATGACGCCAATAGCGGAGTCTACATGCGCTGCCAGAACCGGGAGCGGATAACCGACCGCGACTGCTACGAGGCCAATATCTTTGACCAGCGTCCGGAAGCCGCCTATGGCACCGGTGGCATTGTGCATGTGGCACCCGTGACTGAGCCGTTGCCGAAGGCCGGTGACCACTGGAATGTCTACAAGCTCATCATGGATGGCGACCACCTGATTGTAGAGCTCAACGGCGAACGAACCGTGGATGTGCGTGATGACAAGCTGGCCAGCGGGCCATTCGCGCTGCAATGGGCGCGCGGTGAAATGCGTTTTCGCAAGGTGCAGATCAGAGAGCTCTGAGTAGCCCCGAAGGCTTGCCCGATCTGACTGAGTCAGCCCGCAATAGCGCTATTCAGTCAGGCTCAGGCGTCTGGCTACCCGGCTGTTGCACGCAAGCGCCGCGCAAGTATTGGCACTGTTAGCCACAAATATCGTGGTGCCCGGTCTTTTTGCGCAATCAGTCCAGAAGTATTATGCTGACTTGGAAATCGCACTATTCATTCACTGTGTTAACCGTAAATCGCAGCAAAGCTAGAGGACCAGGCCCTTGCCGGCCGGGATCACACAAGGAGCAGCACCAGCAAGAAGCAGCGTACTCAGACAGTAACGGGTTCGTACATAAAGTTCACCAGCACCCGCTTTGGGAATCAGGCTGGAAAACAATAACAGGAGGCTGGGATGGCAAACGTCGACAGTCTGAACCGCAGAACCTTTATCAAAAGCGCAGGCGTGGCCGCTCTGGCCGGCGCCGCCAATACCTTGAAGGCAGCACCGCAGGACACCGCTGCCGACACCACCCGCCATGCAGCGCCCGTCAATGGCCGCTACGATTTCGACAAGGTCTATGACCGGGTCGGCAGCAACTGCTCGCGCTGGGATTCCCCTCCCCGTCGCTATCCCGATGGCCAGTTCCAATATGGCATGGGTGTGGCGTCCATGGATTTCGAATGCGCGCCGTGCATCACCGAGGCGCTGCAAGAGCGCGTTCAGCACCATAGCTGGGGCTATATGAGTTCCACTGACTCTCTGCGGGAAGCTATCGTGGAGTGGGCCGGTGAACGCCACCAGGTGGACCTGGGCATTGATGAGCTGGCGTTGTCTGACGGGGTGTACCCGGGCCTGGTCGCGGCACTGCGTTCGTTTGTGCCCGCCCATGGCAAGGTGCTACTGAACACGCCGGTGTACAGCGGCTTCTACACCATTGCCCGACGCGCCAACGTGCAAACCGTAGATAGCCTGATGCGCTATGTGAACGGCCGCTTCGAACCGGACTGGGAAGATCTGGAACGAAAGATGACCCCGGATGTACGGGCCATGATTGTCTGCAATCCCCAGAACCCCACCGGTAATGTCTGGACCGAAGACGAGTTGCTGCGCATTGGCAGGCTGTGTCTTGATCACGACATTGTGATGCTGTCCGATGAGATTCATTGCGATGTGATTCGTGACGGCTACGCGTTTACACCGGTCGCCAATCTCCCGGACCAGGCGGTGGTGAATAACAGCCTTACCTTCACGGCCATCAGCAAGACCTTCAATCTCGCCGGCATGAAAAATGCTCACTACTACTCAAAGAATCCGACGCTGCTGGAACGCGTCAATCAATACCACGCAGCGGAATTGAGCACCCTGGGGGTCGTTGCTACCGAGGCCGCCTACCGGCATGGCGCGGACTGGTTTGAGCAGGCAAATGCCTATATGGATAATACCCATACGCTAATCGAAAGGTTTATCAGCGAACAAATGCCCAGTGTCGGCTACACTCGCAATGAAGGCACCTATATGACGTTCCTGGATTTCAGCAAGGTGCTGGATGCCATCGACGCCCGGGAACAGGCAGCCATTCACGGCAAGGAATCCCCCGAACACTACTTCCAGGACTGGCTGGTGCATAAATCGGGTGTTTATCTTAATCCTGGCTCAAACTACGGGCTGGGTGGTGAAGGCCATATGCGCATGAACATTGCTTCATCGCAGCTGGTAATACAGGAAGTATTGGAAGCCATGGCGAGTGCCTTGCGCACGGTTTGAACCGCCTGCAGAAATAAGCTTGTACAACCGGGGCCAGAGTAGAAACACAGTATTGTGTTTTTAGTCTGGCCCCATCTATTAACGACAACCATTAACGACAACAACCAATGCCGCCAGGAATACCGGTTGCAAGTATCACTGATAACAACAAGGACTTATGAGGAATGGATTATGCTCTCTCGTCAACGCCTGGCCGCACTGCTATTTCCGGTTTTTTTGACTTTTGCCCTACCTCATTCCGTTTGCGCCCAGTCCGGCTACGAAGCATCCCTGCTGGATCTCAAACGCGTATTTTCACAGCAGACCGCCACCGCGATCGGTGAGCCTTTTCAGGGAATCCGCACTTCCAGCGGTGTTCTTGAAGGCTTGTTCCCGGTCAAATCCACCGGCGGATCAACCACTGAACTGGTGCAGGCCGCCAATAATTTTCTTGCCTTACTCAACGATGCCCAGCTAAGCCGCACGCATTTTGCCATCGACGATCCCGAGTGGCGGCTGTGGTTCAACGTCGATGTCGGTATCTTTGCCCGTCAGGGAGTCTCGCTGGAGGAAATGAGTGAAGCACAGAAAACTGCCGCCTGGGCGTTGCTAAGCGAGGCGCTGAGCGCTGCCGGTATCGAGAAAACCCGGCGCATCATGCGCACCGAACAGGCCTTGCTGGATATCAACAATGAACCAATCCGCTACGGTGAGGAAAAATACTATTTAACGGTAATGGGGATTCCATCTGCAGACGAGCCCTGGGGATTCCAGCTGGATGGCCATCATCTGGTCATTAATTATTTCGTGCTCGGCGACCAGATCGTGATGACTCCGGCATTCTGGGGTGGTGAGCCGGTAACAACCCACAGCGGCCGCTACGCTGGCAACATCATCATGCAGGACGAGCAGGATCTTGGGCTCGCCCTGATGCAGTCATTGTCATCCGAGCAACAGGCAGTGGCCACCGTTGAACGGGACAAGACCGGCAACGACATGATAGCCGCTGCCAACCAGGACAATCTGGTGCTGGACTATCAGGGACTGCCTGCCGCACAGATGACAAGCGCCCAGCGCCTGGCGCTACTGGATCTGATCGAAGTCTATGTGGGCAACCTGCGCGATCACCATGCGGCAGTCACCATGGAGGAAATCGGTCAGCATCTGGATCAGACCCGGTTCTCGTGGATCGGCACGGCGACGGACGATGCAATCTTCTATTACCGAATCCACAGCCCCGTCATACTGATTGAATTCGATCACCAGAATCCAGTGGGAACCCTGGATCGCAACGCGCCAGGTACCCCAACCCGCGACCACATTCATTCCCTGGTGCGCACCCCCAACGGCAATGACTACGGCAAAGACCTGCTCCGGCAACATCTGCTGGCACATCCTCACTGAATTACCACGTGGACGGCAAAACCACCAGGCTGGCTTCTCCACCCCAGCCTGCTGCCCGGGACTGGCGGCCTGGGTCTGACAAAGAAGACCCTGGGCAATTTCCGCTCTGCTTCCAGCAAGCGGATAGGGTAGACTGGGCACACTGACTGCTAGCCGGAAACCCCATGAAAAAAGTTATCCTGCACAACATCCGCCGCGCAATTGGCCTGGCCAGCGCCGCTCTGCTCCTGAATTTCAGCAGCGCACAGGATGCCAGCAAACAGCTGGATGTCACCGCCTCCCTGTTCGACTGCATAACCGAAATGAGCAAATCTGCATCCGGCACCTTCTTCGTTGCCAACATCCTGGGCAATCTGAACGCAACCCAGGCAATTGCTGACTCCGAAAGCGGAGGTATTTACCCGCCGGGCTCGGTCATCAGCCTGATACCCACTGAAGTCATGGTCAAACACAATGAAGGCTGGAATCCGCAGACTAATGACTGGGAGTTCATTGAGCTGAATGTCTCGGCGTCCGGATCGGAAATTGCGGTACGCGGCACCACCGATGTGGTGAATCGCTTTGGCGGCAACTGCTTCGGCTGTCACCAGCTCGCACGCCCGGAATGGGATTTGATCTGCGGCACCGATCATGGTTGTGCGCCACTGCCTATCGACCGGGAAACCATCATCGGCATTCAAAACAGCGACCCACGCTGCGTCCGCGAAGACGGTTGAGATGGTCACCTGACCACTGAATCCTGCTTACTCAACATTCTGCGCTACTGCTTGAGGACAGCTTTCAGTTAACTTGATCGGGATTGGTGCCGTTAACGAACCCCCAAAAAATCCAGTTTTCTCCAGAATAATTGACTGTGCACGCTCTGTTATCAGAGCCAGGGGGCGAGAAATGCCCGCTTGTGCTTTGATCTGAACCTGCTTTGATCTAAAATTACCCCCGCCGATCCAGGCAGCTACGATTGGCAGCACTGGTTATCCTTGGCGAGTATCGCGCGAAGCAGTACTAACAATAGAAGCAATACGAGATCGCCAGTGTAGTGGTAGTCAGAAAACGATTTAAGGCGTTCAAGCATCGCGAGGACCGTTGGCCAGTAGCCATTATTCTGGCGCTGAGCGCACTGGATTTCAGTCTTTACTTCCTGGTGGAAAGCCCCTATCTCCTGGGTCTTTATTTTTACCTGATGATTATTCCCAAGTCGCAGATCTGCGCCTGGAATCATCATCACCAGCATGCCCCCACTTTTATCCAGCCAGTCCTGAACCGACTACTGGAGTTTTTCTACGCGCTGCACACCGGGGTTACCTCAAATCTGTGGGTACTCCACCATGTCCTGGGTCACCATCAGAATTTTCTCGACCAGAGTACCGACCCAAGCCGCTGGCGACGCCGCGACGGTCAGCAAATGGGTGAACTCGAGTACAGCCTGACGATCACCGCAACCGCGTACTATCGAGGCTACAAGATTGGCAAAAGCCACCCGCAGCAACAAAAGGTATTCCTGATATTCAGCGCCCTGACCTTTCTTATTGTCGCTGGCCTGGTGGCCTATAAGCCAGTTGCTGGAATGCTGTTGTTCGTGTGCCCGATGATCATGGGCCTGTTTATCACTGCCTGGGCGACCTATGAACATCATGCCGGACTGAATACCGACAATCAGTTTGAGGCGTCCTTCAATAACCTGAATCGCTGGTACAACCTGTTCACCGGTAACCTGGGCTATCACACCGCCCATCACTACAACGGCGGGCTACACTGGTCCAAGCTCCCCAAGGTCCACGAACGGATCGCGGACCAGATCCCGGATGAGTTGGTACGCAAGAGCTGGGTTTAACGAATATTTTCATCCACAAGCCAAACGTCTGCTGGGAACCAATCTTCCCGGTGTTGTGCAGACGATGAGTTCGCGGGATGTTGCGGACCGGCCACATCCAAGCTGGCTAACTCTCACCGAGCTGCGCAAACAGCTCCTGGGACCATTGAATTGCCTCATAGTAGCTTTGCTGCAACGTCTCAAGCTCTTCAACCGTGCAGTCCAGTGCTTCCCACTCGCCTCGTTCAAAGCTGACTACCGATAACAACAGCTTGCCCAGCTCGCCTCTCTGATGCAGCAGCGCCGCATCAACCTCGTCAGCCAATGGCAACTCGCTGAGTACATCTTCCATCTTCTGATCCATCAGCGCATCAATTGCCGAGAACAGGCCGGTGGTGAAACTGATATCAGGATTCAAACCGGTATCTTCAGCAAGTAGTTGCATCATTCGCGCACGCCGCAAACACAGATTAACCAGTTCCCGGGGTTTATCATCGACATCGGTCAGGGTGATGATAACCATCCATTCACGGATGGCCTTCAATCCCAGTGCCGTGATTGCCTGTTTAACAGAATCGATGGTACGGGGAATACTGTACAGCGCTGAGTTAATGATCCTGAGAATCTTGTAACTCATGCTGACATCATTGCTGATGAGCTGCTCCAGCTCGTCGATATCGCAATCCGGGTCCTGGAGTATCGCCAGTGCGCGCAGGACCGGCAACCGGTTCGGCTTGATCGCTTGTCCCGACATTACTTTGGGTTTGCTGAAGTAGTAGCCCTGAAAGTAGTCGAAGCCAAGCTCGCGACACAGCTCATAGTCCTGCTGGGTTTCCACTTTTTCGGCAAGCAGTTTGACCTTGTACTGCCTCAGCCTTGCCACTTCTTCCCGCAATGCCTCGGCTTCGAACGCTGGAAACTCAAGCTTGACGATATCAACACAATCCAGCAGTTCGGCCCTATCACCATTGAACGCATAGTCATCCAGGGCAATTGTGTAACCTGCACTGGAAAAGTCGCGCAGGGCTGCAACCAGTTCATCGGTTACCTCAATATCTTCAAGTACTTCCAGGACCAGCGCACCAGGAGGCAACGGCAGGGGCAACTTGCCGTACAGAAAATCCAGTGTCAGATTGACGAAGGCCGGGTGAGATTCGGTAATCTCATCGATATCCATATCGACAAAGGCGTTAAGTATCACCTGGCTGCTGGCTGCATTACCGTCGATCACGCCGGCGGCGTTGGTAGTCCCACTGCGATAAAGCAATTCGTAGGCATAGACCTTGGCGTGAGTGTCAAAAATCGGTTGCCTGGCGATAAAGATTTCGCTTTTGCCGGATGCCGCTCCGTCCAGCTGGCTGTGGGTCTCGGTTTTGGAAACGGATAGGGTGCTGTTCATGAGATACCTGTGTTCTCCATCACAAATTCGGTCGCTCTTCCCGCTGGTGTTTCGCCAGAGCCGGTACTGCCGGAACACCGTCCTGGCGGCGGGCTCTGCTGCCAGTGACGGGGCTATATTGCTGTGAATTGCCAACCACGAGTAGTCTGATTGATTACGTCCGACTGGCTTGTTTTTTTTAGGCCTAAAATACTGTCAAAGCAGAAAAGCGACGCAATCCACCGCCTGGGGCGTTCGACAAGCATATTGCGAGCAACATCGGGGCATTGAATTACGGCCGTGGCTGAATCAAGATAGACCAGACTGATTGGTGCAATCTTGATGGCATTGATGGGCAAATGCGAAAGCCAGACGAGGAAAGACAGTTATGACTACTGATGAACAATCCGCTTATGCCATTGCCGCCTGGCAGCGGTTTGACAAGGAAATCACGGATGAAGTCGCACGTGCGGTGGTGAGTGCTTTTGCATTGGTGGCGGTGGTGGACGGCGATCTCGCAGAGTCCGAAATCGGCAGCTTTATCACCATGATTCATGATCATCAGGATACTCTCGCTGCATTGAAGTTTGAGCACTACGAGCACCTGTTCAGGGATATCTGTGCCGCAATCATGAGTAATCCCGAGGCCGGCAAGAGCAAGGCACTGGAATCCATCAGCGCAATCAGCGGTAATCCCGAACACAGTGAATTGATACTTGCCGCCGCGCAGATCGCCATGCTGGCGGATCAGCGGGAGAAAGCGGCCGAAACAGAAGCGCTGGCACTGATACGCGGCGCACTCAACCGATAGCCAGGCACATTGGACAGTGGCTCGCAGTATCGATATCTGTATAAGCCAGGTGCCATCCGCGCTCACAGAAATCAGGGTAGCAGCACAATACTGCAGCTCTTACTCTGAGCCCACTTGCTCTTCCACTTGCTAACCCGGCCGACGACCACATACGAACACACAGATTGAACATCGGGTTCTACGGACACCAGTTCCACGCGGCCGCTGACGAAAGCCAGGGGTGCTGATGAATAGAAGACCGGTCACTGAGTCCGATCCGCAACGAAACCGCAATAGCATCCTGGGCGTAACATCAGTATCAGTCGAGCGAGAAGCCGGGTTATGGCTGCCTCCTGAGCGACGTTACCGACTGTCAGCAACTTATTCAGCGCTCAATCCAGCCGCCGCTGAACTTCACCCGGGGAATTGCCTTATGTCTATTATCACTCTGTTCCGACCCGAGCAGCGCGCTTTAACTGCGCGTATCAGGACCAGCGCTTGCCGCGGCTACGTGGTCGAACTTGACCCGGAGACAGGTGGGACGCCGCGGATGTTGGAAAGCCTGTTTGGAAATGTCGTGCATTTTCCTTCACTGGACCGGGTGCAAGATGCGCTACGCCGGCGCGGTGTACAGCATGCCACCCTGACCCAACACCACGCCTGCGAAGAGCTCGGGGCTGGCGGGGTTTCCCATCTCCAGGAGAGTGGAGTGCCCTTCCCCGTTGCAACCCGCCTGTGAAAGTTCGGGACTTGCAGCAAGGAGCAAGGAGCAAGGAAAGAGCAGGATAGCTAGCCCGCAAGATTTGGATCGTCTGCAGTTCAAACCACTGGTCAGCGATGGCCTCGTGACCCGGTGTCTCCCGCTGCTATTAGTCCGGCCAATTAGCCTGCATAGCCGCAAAGGCATCCCACAAAGGCTGCGTGCTCGTGTCCTCTACCACGCCAAGCGCATGAGCGGCGGCTTCGATGCTGGCCAATCCCCCGCTAACGCTGCTCGCGCGAATGCTGTAAACACTGCTGCCCACGTCATTAAGATGGTAAACACGCAGCCTGTGAAGCCATGGGTTTGTAAGCCACATTCTTTTAGCCTTTCGCCAGGTGCCATCGATGATAATAATGGTCTCGATTGGTTCGACGCTGACGCTATCACCCAGAGCAGCACTGCCTGAGGCCGGGTACAAGACAACAGCGCGAGAGTCCATGTCGAAGCGATCGCGCAGTACCTTGAAATCCTCAGCAGTCTCTCCCACCACTAGCTCAGTTCCGGGATTTACCAGACCGACAAGTCGTGCCGAGTTCTTCGCATGTCTGACTTCGTCGGGATGCTGCAGCACGACTATCCGCGTCCGGTAACGCGTTTCCCTGATTGCATGACAAATACAAGTCTTTTCGGGATAGGCACAGCGGGGACAGTAGGAACGGGTCATGAGCTGGAGTTAACAGTTGATCCTGAATGATGCCGCAGCTGTGAAAACGGTCCAAACCGCGGTTGCCCGGTTTGCAGATGGCTAGTCAGAAGTTGATGGCTACAAGCAAATAGGCAATAAATTGATATTCACGCCAAGAGCCCAAATCAGGGCAAGTCAGCGGGCAATACCAATACCTTATCTTATTTGTATCCCCTGGTTCGCTCCATTCTCCGGAGTACAGAGTCATTTAGTCACCCAGGGCTGGTGTCGCGGTATATTTCAAAATTGACTCTGAGTAATCGCAGCATGGTCAGGCAGCAAACCAGCGCGAGGCACTGGCAGTAAACGCTCACGGCTAGCTGTCGCAGGGAATTCATGTCCAGTACCCGGAGAGTGATTATTACCATGGCGTAGATCGTAGCCGCCACACAGACAAATACAAACTGGCTAACTAGGTGCTGAAACTGGCGATTCCGGTCCGATTCGCTCAGATAGAGGTTCTTGGTCCGGCGAAAAATTGCCATGCCACCAAGCCGCCCAGAAAGACATAGGCTACAGACGAAATAGTGGCGTTTAGCCAGCCGCCAAAGCACGAATAGTTGAACTGATCCACATAGGCAATAAAGCCGCACAGGGTAGCAAAGGAGAGGCCCAATAATAGACCCAATACAAGCAACTCAGTGGTACCGATGATATCGGTGATACTGTGTTTCGGGATGAGCGGCCATGATGAATCGGGCTCTTCGAGCGACAACAGCCGGCAGCCAGATTGACAGCAAAATGATCTGGCTCAGGAATAGCAGATCGAACATGAGTTCAATGCTCATGGCTTGTCTCCCTGTGAGGGCATGCCTTTCATTAAATCTGTAAATGCATTGCGAATTTCTGAATCCGTGGCGCCGGCTTCATGCAAACGAATAATGGCGGCACGCAGTACCTCATTGATTTCGGATTTCAAATCGGTATCGCAGTTCGCCAATGCTTCATCATGAATGAAAGTACCCCGGTAACCCCGGGCTACAAGCACCCGGTCCCGTTCCAACAGGCGATAGGCCTTGGCTACAGTTTTGATGTTTAGCCGCAAATCTCCTGCCAGTTGCCGGATCGACGGCAGACTGTCCCCCGCATTGAGCTGGCTTGCCTTGACCCGCTGCTTGATCTGCCGAACGAGCTGTTCAAACAGGGGAGTTTCGCTATCGAGGTCGATGCTGATGTTCATGTCAGTCACACGGGTGTGAATTGATGCCTAGCATGAACCACTTGTATTAGGGGTACAAGAGGTTCATTGCAATTTCCAGCGCCTGGCCCGCGTTCTAGCTGAAGCATCAACAAGCGCTATTTCAGGATTGTCTGCCCTGGATAGGGCCAGTGCCGGTTTTGGTCCTGTCTGACCGAAGACAATCAGCACCGCTGCCTGTGAATATTCGGAACCGGCCCTGGCCGCTAGCGGCTGTTGCCTCTATCAGGTGCGCATCTGCTATGCTCAGGGTCTGTAAATTCCCTGAACATGTTCATCATTCCTGAACAGGTAAAAGTCATTGACTGATTCCAGAGACTCAAAAGAACCGGGCGACAAGTCCGATAGCAAACAGACCCAGGGCGGTGACAATAGCGACGGGTTACCACCGGGGTTTGGTCGCAGGATCAGCACCCTGGATATTTTCGTTCTTGGCCTGCTGTTCTTCAGCCTGCTCAATTTGTTGAACCTGAATTCGAGTACTTCCCCGGAGATCCCCTACTCACAATTCAAGCAGGAGCTTCGGGACGGCGACATCGGGAGCGTAGTGATTCGTGGCGATCGCATCACTGGGCAATACCGAGGTTCAGCCAATGATACCAACAGCTTCAGCACCACCTTCCCTCCCCTGGAAGACCGCGACCTGTTTCCGCTCCTGGAAGAACAGGACGTTGAGGTGGTAGTCCAGTCGGAGGAACAACCACTGTGGGCACTGATACTGATCAATCTGCTGCCGTGGCTGCTGCTGATCGGCATATTCATGATGGCAACCCGCACCCTGAGAAGTAGAGGCGGCAGCCTGCCCGGTGGCGGCATGCTCAGCTTCGGCCGTTCCCGTGCGCGATTAAGCCAGAAAGAAGATCTCAAGGTCAGCTATGATGACATCGCCGGTCTGAAGCACGCGAAGCAAGACCTGTCCGAGATTATTGATTTCCTGAAATACCCGGACAAGTTTCGAGCCATCGGCGCACATATTCCCAAAGGTATTCTGATGATCGGGCCTCCTGGCACCGGCAAGACCCTGCTGGCCAAGGCAACCGCTGCCGAGGCTGGCGTGCCCTTTTTCAGCATCACCGGCTCCGAGTTTGTGGAGATGTTCGTCGGTGTAGGCGCATCACGAGTGCGGGATATGTTCAAGGAAGCACGCAAAGTGGCCCCGTCATTGATTTTTATCGATGAGATTGACTCTGTCGGACGGGCCCGAAGCAATGTCGGCATCGGCAACGACGAGCGCGAACAAACCCTGAACCAGATCCTGGCGGAAATGGACGGCTTCAGCGCCGAAGAAGCCGTCGTGGTTCTGGCGGCAACCAATCGCCCGGATATTCTTGATTCCGCACTGACCCGACCGGGCCGATTCGATCGCAAGGTGGTGCTGGACTTGCCGCAACGCGACGCGCGACTGGAGATCCTGAAAGTACATGCCCGCAAGATACCCTTGGCCGTCGATGTGGATTTGGATCAGATAGCCGCCGGTACAGTTGGCTTCAGCGGCGCCGACCTGGCGAATCTCATCAACGAGGCGGCATTATTGGCAGCCCGAGAGAGTAAAACCACTGTAGAGAGCAGCGACCTGGAAAGAGCCCGTGACAAGGTGGTGTTGGGAGAAAAACGGGAGTCGATGCTTTCCAGGCAGGAAAAGAAACGCACCGCCTTTCACGAAGCAGGCCACGCCCTGACCGCCTACTACATGCCCCATGCAGACGCCCTGCGCAAGGTCAGCATTATCCCCCGTGGTCTGGCGCTCGGCTATACTGAACAGACCCCGGCGGAGGACAAGAGCAGCTACGGCCAGCACTATCTGGAAGACCGTATCGCCATCATGCTCGGTGGGCGCAGTGCAGAAAACCTGGTCTTCGATGAGGTCAGCTCAGGCGCCGCCAATGATCTACAGCAAGCCACCGAACTGGCTCGCCACATGGTGACGGAATGGGGTATGAACGAGTCCCTCGGCGCCATGAGCTACCGACACCCGGAGCAGTCTTTCCCCAATCAGGAGTTCGCATTACACAAGGACTACAGCGAGCACACTGCCGAAATGATTGACACCGAGGTGCGCAAGTTGATTACCAGCAATGAACAACGCGCTTTGGCAACACTCAAAGAGCACCGCGCACAATTGGATACAGTCGCAACAGCGCTTCTGGAAAAGGAAACCCTGAGCGATATAGAGATCGAGGAACTGCTGGGTCCGGCACCAAAGCCAGCGCCTGATCCCGGCTGAGCAAGCACCAGCCAGGTAGCGATCTACTATCATGGTGTCAGGTATACCAGTTAAAGACCAATTGCGGTGTTCGGTGTAGAACTACCAACGCACAACCGCCAACTATAGGGCAGCAAATAAAAGAATCCTGTATTATTCGGCAAGACTACCAAAACAGGACAGGTGCACCGACAACCTGTTAAACCCAGGCGTGGCCTGCGACTGGTCCTGCTTCAGTTGCCGGTGCTGCCCTGATCAGCCGAGTATCAACCAGGGGCCTTTACAAACCGGAGGTAGGGAAGCTTGATTTCCACTTCGCCAAAACGCTCCCGCGCCTGATCATCATCGAGCCCAAGCGCCACGATCACATCCTGCCCTGGAACCCAGTTGGCTGGCGTGGCAATGGGCACCCCGTCAGTGGCCTGAATCGCGTCTAGCGCTCGCAGTATTTCAGCAAAATTCCGACCGACAGACATCGGGTAAGACATAGTCAGTCGAATCTTCTTGTCAGGCCCAACAATGAATACCGTGCGTACCGTGGCGCTGTCCTGGGGAGTGCGACCATCGGGGAGATAGGCATCTGCGGGCAGCATATTGTAGAGCTTCGACACGTTCAGCGAGGTGTCGTCGATGATAGGAAAGCTGGCCTGTGCACCGGCAAAGTTCTCGATGTCGCGCTTCCACTTCTGATGCTCCTCAACGCTATCTACAGAAACACCCATTACCTTGGTATTGCGTTTTTCAAATTCCGGCGCCAACTGGGCTACGGCACCAAATTCCGTGGTGCACACTGGCGTGAAATCTTTTGGATGGGAGAACAGAATGGCGTAGCTGTCGCCAATCCATTCATGAAGTTTCAGCTTTCCTGCGGTAGAGTCGGCCTCGAAATCCGGGGCGACATCATTGATTCTCAGGGACATAGTCTTTTCTCCTCTTCTTGTACTCATTTATAAACTGAGATTAGTCTATGCCTATCCATTTTGGCTTGCCAATTAAATTTTCCGATATGGATGATCGACATCACCGATTGCCCGGAGAACAGGGGACAGACTGTTCTGGCCCCTGTTTCTTCACCTTTTCAAGCTAAGTGCCAGGTTTGAGTTGAACTGCTATAACTAATAACTCACGACTGTCGTACCCGGGTCGAAAATGGCCGACATTCCTCCTTCAACTTGAACCCCATCGATCAGCTCATCACTATTAATTCCACCAACATTTTTCATGCACATGCCACACACGAAAACGCGTCCGCCTTCGCTCATAAACTCTGATAACAACCCTTTCAAGGTATTCCCATCCGCATTCGTTTGTTCAGGAATGTTTCTATCTGCTATTCGAGTTCCTTCGACAGTCAAATGTATTGTGACTGGGATGTCCATTTCAGTCAGCACTCTCGTACTAAATACAATTGCCATCGTTGCCCTGTTAATCTCGTCGCTTGTGAGATTAACAAATAGCCTTTGATCATTGTCTGCAGCAGTCAAACTGCTCGAAGCGAACGTGCATATGAGTAGAAACGCCAGCATGCTTACGGATTTCTTTATAGTCATCATAGCTTTTACCTTATGTCGTGGAATTAGATCCGGTTAATGTGGAATACTGATAATTACATTTTTCACACCAAATTATTTTATATCTATTGGTCTATTAATGCCTGCGGCATATTGTCTCACTGCCAGCAATCGATCAGAGCGCTTTCAATAATCTAACTAAGCTCGGATTCCTGAC
Source organism: uncultured Pseudohongiella sp. (assembly GCA_965212375.1). GTDB lineage: Bacteria > Pseudomonadota > Gammaproteobacteria > Pseudomonadales > Pseudohongiellaceae > UBA9145. The sequence goes on from OZ243108.1 coordinate 2,957,922, forward strand.
AGCCAGCGAAAACTGATTCACTAATCTCATAGAATTACGTTCCAGGGCGAAGAGGATGGTTCCGGAATTCACCGCAACAATTACTTCAACCTCAGGAGATACGATTCTCATTTTCGATGCCGTCGAATCTCGTTTCTTTTTCAGTTTGTCTATTCGCTATATCAAAAGATCGCAACGAGGCAGCCCTTGGAATCAGGAACCTCCATCATATCTACGGTGCCACCGGATAACACAGTGTCGAGCGCATCTTTCAGGTATTCGTCATGCGCCTCATTCCGCTGCGTCTCATAACCAAGTTGGTCGTTGATCGGGCCGCGAAACAGGACTTCCTGAGTTTTAGGATTGATTACGAAGACTTCCGCCGTGCGTTCGACACCAAGCGACTTGGCTAGTTGCTGCCCCTCATCCTTAAGGATGGGAAATTCGATACCAAACTCAGTAGCTTCCTTGTTGATGCGCTTGAGATCGTCCTGGATGTTCGCGTTAAACATCAGGAACTCAATGTTCTTGTCCTGGTACAGATCGCGAACTTCCCGGTATTGGGGAAGAGCGATACGCGCAATTGGACAACCCACACCCTGCACATACATAACGATGAAGTCTCTATCGCGATATTGTTCCAACGTATGAGTGATGCCGTGCTGGTCCTGGAGCTCGAAATCTGGCAGTGTTTTCAGCCAGTCGTCTGAAGCACTTGCCATTGAGCAGAACACTAGCGCAAGACCAAGGATTATCTTGTTTAACATAGCTCTTTCCTTCGAACCTCTCGGATTCGTTTCTCTATAGTTCATGAACACTGATCATCATTTATCTACGATATATGTAAGGTAGCCGGTGAACATTTCTTCCCAGCTCTCTAGCCCCCAGGTCACTTCTTGCCGGGGATCAGGATTGAAAGGATTGGAAAGGGAGTTATCTAACGCGCCCGCCACATGCACTGCTGAGCCAGCTGCAATAGCTAACGGCTCATCAAGCCAGTAATGAGGCTGCCAGCCATAGTTGTAAGCCGGAATGCTGAAAATGTCTTTACCCGTTCCGTCATTCTGCACAACAGAAAACTTCATGTGTTTACCGCGATAATTCATGCGCGCTCTCACGGCCAGGAGTTGGACTGGCTCATTGAACACATAGGCTGTCTCGATAGCATGCTCGGGGTCACCTGGTTTGACTGTAAATCGCTCCCCCACGGCTCGGGTAAGAATTTCGTGTTGAGGGGGTGTTTCACTGAAATAGAGGCCAATATTGGTGCTGTCATCGACTTCCAAGCCGTTGGTGACATAGTGAAACTGTAGTGCCAACTTGTGGCCAGCTGGAATACGGACGCCAGTGTTCTCAGGAAACACAGTGGCTGGATTTTCGCCGGGAATGAAGCTGCCAAGAAACCGCCTGACCGTGGATTTCTTATGTTTCTCTTCTCCCCAGAAGTCCTCTTCGGAACTCACTACAAAAGCCATCAGATGGTGCAGTACACGCTCATCACCAGGGGCATACTGAAATGCGCGCACCCATTTCTCTTCAGTGAAAGGTAGCTCAACCTCCAGATATTCGTAGTCCTGAATTCCCACTGCCGGAACCACGTTAGTGGGTGCCTCTACGATGTAATCTGGTTCACCCAACTGCCAGGAAAACTCTTCCTCAAGAGGGATCTGCTCCAGTGGGTCATTTTCGCCGTCACCTCGAGGCGCTCCAGCAGCCATCCAATGCAACAGCTTCTGCCGTTCTACTGCCGAGATAGCGTGTGCGTTCTTTGAGGCTCCAGCTTCCGGGTCTACCTGCATAGGTGGCATACGCTTGTTAAGAATGACTTCTCGTACCATGGGTGACCAACCCAACAGGGAGACATAGCTGTCAAAAGGGAATGGACCTGCACCGCCCTGCCGATGACAGGTCGCACAGTTCTCGACGATGACAGGCGCGACTTCCGTACTGTAATCTGGTGGATTCTTCTGGTGCTGAGCCAGGTCTGAAAATTCAATAGTGCAACCTGAGATCGTGGCAGTCGCCGTGTCTGTAGCTTCGCCTTTGACCACAGCAGCCAGCCTGTCAAGCAACTCTTTCTCCGCGCCACCCCGATAGAACAAGGACATACGCTCAGGATTAAATACCAGTATCTCACCCGCCTGACTCAACCCCAGACTCTCTGCAACCAACTTCCTCTCGTCGGCGAGAACAGCAAAGGGCAGCGCCCATTGTTGTCGTTCGCTGCGGCTTGCCCCGCTGACATCAAGGGCAAGGAACTCAAAGCTGTCCCCGAACTGTTCTTGCAAGTTCGCCAGGTGTATTGCAGCGTTATTTGCGGCGGAGCAGCTATGGTCGTATGTCAACATAACCACTCCATCCCGATGCTGATAGCGACTCAACTGATGGAATCGCCCTTCTTCATCGAGCAGTGCGAAATCTCCCACCCGCTCAGTAGCACCAAAACTCGGACCCGAGCTTGTAATTAGAGCTGCGGCGAGAAGAGTTAGTTTCAAACTGGTTATCGACAACAATAATCTGCTAGGTTTCATAACATTTACTCTGGAGCACTTTGATTGCGACTGATACTTACATGGGGGTTTTCTGACTGTTCCCGTGACCAGTTGCGATCAGGTATGGTCATACCACCACGCGCAGGACCACCGGCGTTGTAGATCCCACCACGTAGCACGTAAAGCATATAGGCCGCTTCCTCGCTCAAGTGGGACTGCTTATCAGTGTAGTTGCCCACTGTCCGCTCGATCTCACCCCAACGATTCTCTACCTCCGGGTGCGCAAGCAGATCGCCAATCACCACTTTAAGCAGTTCAAGATTATCGAGAATGTAGGCAGCTTCCGGATGGGCTGAATAAAAGTTCGGCGCAATTACCGGACTGGTGGGTATATCGGTTGGCAATGAGACCATACTGCCGTGTAATCGCTTGATCTTCTCACCATAGATAGCCAGAAGATTTTCAATATCAGCATCTCTGGATGCGCCATCAGAGGTTGTGACAAGCACTTCCAGCAACGCGATTTTCAGCCACTGCGAAGCCCAGGTGAGTCCGCTTAGCTGGGGGAAACCAGCATTGTAGGCATACGCATAGGCGTGGCCAGACAGCAATTCGTCTGACTTGGGTTTGCTTGCAATAGAGACTTCCTCAACTGCAAGGTATTCTTCTACAGCTTGATCAACGGCAGCTTTCTTGTCTCCATACGCAGGGTTCAGATAGATCTCGATAAGCTGTTCGACGAATTGTCTTCCCCTTTGTAATGTATCAACTGCTACTGGCGGCAGATTACCGACATCAGATAAAGCGATTTTCACCTTTTCAGCACTATGCTGTTCGCGAATCACTCCTAACAGACCCGGTGTAGCACGGCTTTCAAATACGCGATATGGCCCTAGCATCGCCGAATGATCTCCGGCCGAGTGATAGTGAGAGCTTTTGCTCTCCTCAAGCTCTTCCAGCGTCTCAAGCAAGACGCGATGACTAATCACCGCCATCGGTGAAGAACCGGTCATACTGATTTCTTCGTAGGCCCGCGCCTGCACCACATCGTGAGCCAGTAAAAGCTGCTGTAGCTCTGGATATTTTTTTGCCAGCACCGAATCATTTTCAGCCAGTGCACCCAGGGAACCAGCCAACAGGGTCACGAACGTTAGCGCTCCGCATGCAGTTCTACATATTGAATGAGAAGTATTTTTATTCACAATAATTTCTAGACGCTGGTTGCTTTGTATGAATCCAGTATAAGTAGCAAAGCTGATTTTTAACCTGCGGCATATTGTCTCAGCCTCTCGTGAGATAGCCCTCTTTCTGAAAATAGTCACATAAATTCAAAGCAGTACGCGCTACGACCTGCTTATCTGGCCTGCGCGCGATTACAAATTGCTACAATTGACACGTCTAATCTGGTTCTGGCCTAACAGGAGGACCAGTAAGAATCGGAAAAGAAGACATGCGGCAATTTGCCACCTTGTGGTTAAGGTGAGTCGGCCATAGCCTAATGATGTCACTTACTTGAATGTGGAATTCAGAATGAATAGCCAAGCCCTGATAGCTGCCAGAACCAGCTTTCTTTTGAAAAGTACCTTTCTGGTACTTGTGTCCTTTTTACTTTTTTCCTGCCTGAGCACTCAACCAATATCGCCATTGCTTCGTGCAGAGCCGGCAATTAATTCTTCCCTGAACCGTGCGCCGCGGACACTTCGACTTTATTACGATGCTTTACCTGATGTTTCCCAAAGTAGTTTGCGACTGGTGGGCCCGGAAGGTGAGCTGTCGTTACGAGGGCTGCATACCATGGCAGCGGATGACCTTATGATTGAGATTCTGGATCCGGTGACACCTGGCCAATACACGGTGTACTGGACGACCGTTGTCGCAAATGACAATGAGATACACCAAGGCAGCTATGACTTTAGCTACGCGCCCGATTCATAGTTCCAGGTGACGCGACAGGCAATAACTCGGCCACCGGTATAACAATCACGGGCTATTCTATGCATTCCGCTATCGACGGTAACGACGGACCAATTGACGAATCTGGCAGCGACGTTTACTCCACAGAACAGTTGCAGCAAGCGGTGCAGGCCTATCATTCACATTTCAACGACACAGTGCCGCTCGGTTTAATCACGGCGGCTGCAAGCACATTCAGATCAAGAGAACTCATGACCAGTCTTCTGGACAGAGTAAAAGCCAATGCCCCGATAACGAGCTGGATTGAGTTTTCTACAGAATTCCAGGGCCGCGATCAGGATTCACGGCGCACGATGTCTGACAGTAGCGACTGACGGCCCCCACAGAGCACCGGTAGAATTGTTCAGAGGTTCATTGGCACAGTGCAATCAGGCCGCACGAGAATCCTGCAGACCAAGGACGCTTTTGAGCGGATTCAAATGGCGATCGTAATGCTTCCATCGACCAATCGAGCTGGTATTGATTGGTTCACGAACCTGGTTATAGCTGGCAGTCGTGGTCAGTTGGGTTGACTGATGAGGGTGCAAACATTCCTCGCGCCAAGGTAGATCGCAGAATTCGAGTAATTTTTTGATCTCATTTTCAGGATCACTGACCAGGGCTTCATAGGACACATCAAGTATTGATAGTGGCAATCTTTCATGCCACTTCGACATCAATTGCTGATAGCGCTTTGTATAGTTGCCTAGCAGTTCAAGGTCCTGACTGAAGCCCAGTTCAGTAGCCGAGGTAAAGTCAGCAAAGTAACAGGACAGACCAACATCCAGCGGGTCTCTAGTACAGTGGATAATCTTTGCATCAGGAAAGATCTTGCAGATAGCACCGAGATAAATAAAGTTCATCGGGCGCTTCTCGGTAATTCGCTTGCCTTCCTCAAGACCCATATCTTGTAGAAATTTGGCTGCCGCCTGGTCAGCGAGTTCGGTCGTCAAGGATTGCAAGCATGTCGGAAATGGCAGTTCGGATTCCAGCATGGCTGGAAGATCCTCATGTAGCAGCTTTGGCAATTGAAGCGTTTCGCCACCGGCTTGCACCTTTGGATGCCTGGAAAGAATTTTTTCTGTGAGGCTGGTTCCCGAACGCGGCATACCGACAATAAAAATAGGTGCAGAGCTACCGCGTCCAGCGCTGGGTGTATTCTTTATTCGCTCACTGGTAAACCACCCGGTAATTTCCTCGATATACTCCAGCATGTTTGTTTCGCTGTAACGTAGAGGTCGAATCTTATTGGCCTTGTCGATTGCCTCGAAGGCCTTGTCGTATTCCCCGCTTGAGTCGTAGGCCTTACCCAGCAAAGTCAGCGCCGAATGCCGCAAACTGACCAACGATTGACTATTGCTGACCAATTCTTCGAGCAGTGTTATCGCTCGATCCTGTTTACCGAACCGCTTCGCCAGGCGAGCATAGACGAGAACTGCGAGCCCGTTCCCCACCCGATATTTGCCCACCAGCGGTTCAGCCATGCCAAAGGCTGCCTCGAACTGGCCAAGATGCTCCAGCATGTTGGCCTTCATCGCAAGATATTCAGGATTCTCCGGTGCGATGGTCAGTGCTTGCTCGGCCATGTCCAGTGCTGTCTGCCATTGCTGTACATTCTTGTATACCCGGCTCAGCAAGTATCTTGCCTCCGCTGAATCGGCGTCCAGTTCAATCGCTTTGTTAGCTAGCTGCAGGGTTTCGTCAAATCGTTCCATGGTGAAGGTGGCCCACCCCAGCAGGACGTGGTCGGCAGCGTTGGCCGGAGAAAGCTGAATCAACCGTCTTCCGCATGTAAGCCCATCTTCGTACCTGGATTGGGAAAGCAGTGCCTTTACCAGGTACCGCATAGCTGATACGTGCCCAGGCTCAATGGCAACTGCAGCACGCGCCATATTTTCTGCTTCGTCGTAGCGATGCAACTTGTTCATGGCGGCGGCATTCTCCGCAAATACGTCCGCCTTGCGCATACCCGCCTGGATAGCCTGATTGAAAAGTGCGATTGCCTGTTCCGACTGGTCAATCCTTAAGTAACTTTTGCCCAGGCCATAAAGAACATCCGGATTTGCAGGTGCTCGCTTGCGCAATTTCTCATACTGGTTAATGGCAGCAGCGTAGTCCCCTGCTTTGTACAGGCGTCTGGCCCGTTTGAGTTTGTTATTGATATCCGGCTTCATAGCAGATGGCTTCCTGGATAGCTCACGACAGTCAGGGGGAGGCGTTGCACTTATCGTGCCTGTTCCTACCGGTGCTATCCGCATACCTCGAGCTCACCCTTTGCGCATCAAATACCCTCTTATTAACAACTAGTTAGCCAAATTTCTGACCTTTCCAGGAAAACACTCAACACCCTGACTGAACGGCAGAAAGTGGCCGCCCAGCGGCATGAGATTGCCTGTCCAGGGCGATCAAAACCCAAAAATGGAGTACCAGACAGGCGTGTCGGGCTGCCCGGGCGAGTCTCATGGGCAAGGCAGCTGAATTCGCTGCGTGCACCAGGCCTCATCCTAGGCCTCACCCTAGGACAGTCAGGGATGGCGGAAGTCCCGAAAATACAGACGCATTTGTCGGTCTTCAGATCGCTGTTCGTCCTGTTAGAATGGAGCGCCGGGCACCCGAAGTACCCTAAAATAAAGCTGCCCCTGGTCTCCCTGGTAACTCTCTGCCCCCTCAAGCACACGAATTCTCGCTCTGGAACAGAATTTTCAGCCTTTTTCGGCAATTTCCAGACTTTTTTTCATTATTCCCTCTCTCTTGGTTAAGAAATCTAGTATCATCCCGCACCATTTTTCCATGTATCCAGCCATCTAATCTTTGAGCAGCAAAATGAACGATTTATCGCAATATAGAAACATAGGTATTTTCGCCCACGTCGATGCCGGAAAGACCACAACCACAGAGCGTATTCTTAAACTCACCGGTAAGATCCATAAGACCGGAGAGGTCCATGACGGCGAATCCACCACGGATTTCATGGATCAGGAGAAAGAGCGCGGAATCACTATCCAGTCCGCGGCGACTACCTGTTTCTGGAACAACCATCGCCTGAATATCATTGATACCCCGGGACACGTTGACTTCACAGTCGAGGTGTATCGCTCTCTCAAAGTACTGGATGGCGGAGTAGGTGTATTTTGCGGCTCCGGCGGTGTAGAGCCCCAGTCAGAGACCAACTGGCGTTATGCCAATGACTCTGAAGTATCGCGCATCATCTTCGTGAACAAGCTGGACCGCGTAGGTGCAGACTTCCTCAGGGTTGTTGGCCAGGTCAAGGACATTCTGGCCGCGAACCCGCTAGTCATGGTTTTGCCTATTGGAATCGAAGACGATTTCATAGGCCTCGTTGACCTGCTCACTCGCAAAGCACATGTGTGGCCTGATGCGAGCAACCGTGAAGTATTTGAAATTCGCGATGTCCCTGAAGACATGGTGGATCAGGTTGAGGAATGGCGTGAAAAGCTGATCGAAACCGCCGTCGAGCAGGATGATGACCTGATGGAAGCCTACCTGGACGGCAATGAGCCTTCCATTGATGACATCAAGCGCTGCATCCGCAAGGGCACCATCGCGCTGGACTTCTTCCCGACCTATTGCGGCTCTGCGTTCAAGGACAAGGGCATACAGCTGGTTTTGGATGCAGTTGTCGATTTCCTGCCTGACCCAACTCAGGTTGACCCTCAGGAGTTGACCGATGAGGTAGGCGAGCCCACTGGCGAAGTCGCCAAGGTGGATGCCAGTGAGCCGTTCCGCGCCCTGGCGTTCAAGATCATGGATGACCGCTACGGCGCTCTGACCTTTGTTCGCGTCTATTCCGGCAAGATAAACAAGGGCGACACCATTCTGAATTCATTTACCGGCAAGACCGAGCGCGTTGGTCGTATGGTGGAGATGCACGCCAACGACCGCAACGAGATCGAATCTGCGCAGGCAGGTGACATTTTTGCCATCGTCGGCATGAAGAATGTCCAGACAGGTCACACACTCTGCAGCCCCGGTCATCCGTGTACACTGGAGCCCATGGTCTTCCCGGATCCGGTTATTTCAATCGCTGTCGCACCGAAAGACAAAAGTAGTGTTGAGAAAATGAGTATCGCGATTGGCAAGATGGTCGCGGAAGATCCTTCCTTTCAGGTTGAGACCGACGAAGATTCCGGCGAAACCATTCTCAAGGGAATGGGCGAGCTGCACCTCGATATCAAAGTCGACATCCTGAAGCGTACTTATGGCGTTGAGCTGGATGTGGGAGCTCCACAGGTTGCCTATCGTGAAACCATTACCCAGGAAACTCAGGATAGCTACACGCACAAGAAGCAATCCGGTGGTTCTGGTCAGTTCGGTAAGATTGACTACCGCATCAAGCCTGGCGAACCAGGCACCGGCTTTGTATTTAGCTCATCTGTAGTGGGCGGTAACGTACCGAAAGAATTCTTCCCAGCGATTGAGAAGGGTTTCCAGAGCATGATGGAGGAAGGCCCGATCGCTGGCTTCCCGGTTCTGGACGTCGAGATCGAGCTTTTTGATGGCGGCTTCCACGCAGTGGATTCTTCAGCAGTTGCCTTCGAGATTGCTGCTAAAGGCGCTTACCGACAGACAATGCCTAAAGCGGCGCCTCAGCTGATCGAGCCCATCATGAAGGTCGACGTGTTCACACCAGAAGATCACGTGGGCGATGTGATCGGCGACCTGAACCGTCGTCGCGGCATGATAAAGAGCCAGGAGCCAGGACCCACGGGCGTTCGCATCAAAGCCGAAGTGCCCCTCGCCGAAATGTTCGGCTACATTGGCCACCTGCGAACAATGACCTCCGGTCGTGGACAGTTCTCCATGGAGTTCTCCCACTATCTGCCTTGCCCACAGTCAGTTTCTGACGCGGTGGTGGAAGCAGAAAAGGAAAGACAGGAAAAGAAAGCCAAAGGCTAAGCCTGTTTGTTTGCCAGGAAGGCCCCGATAGAGTGATCTATCGGGGCCTTTTTTGTGCCTGGGTTATTGAGAAATGCTTCTTTCAAAATAGGGCAACAAAATAGGGCCAAAATAGGGCCAAAATAGGGGACGGAGTGAAAATAGGGGACGGAGTGAACCTCCCCCCAGTTTAACGGACACCTTTAATAGGCGACAATCTCGCCAAAGGAGTGTCTGAATAAAATAGGGGACGGAGGGATTAATTTTTAATCCCTCCGTCCCCGGCAGCTCTTTAATCCCTCCGTCCCCGGCAGCTCGTCCCCTGCAGCTTGTCCCCTGCAGCTCGTCCCCTGCAGCTTCTGTTTTGCCGCTGAACAGTACCCAAGCTTATTCTCGTTTGTAGGACAAAAACGCGAAAACCGTGGTTTGTCCCCATTGACCCATTGAGCCTGATAAAGTGACAGTATGAAATCAGTCTTTTTAATCTGCTTTGCTTGTGGCTCGATTCTGGGAGCACTGGCAGCCAGGGCTGCTGAGTACGACGTTCAGCTTCAGCAATCGGTCATTCACAGATTGATGCTGATGATTACCAGACCGGTCTATGGTTTAACCCGGATGGCTATCGATCCTATTACATCCGCTCTAATTGCTATCAGCAGGCCGCAGAACGCCTGCGCACACCACAACTCTGTGCTCAGGTGAACCGTCGATTGGCGTTATTCTCATCGAGCTGGGGTGTGTCTGAAAGCAATTGCAGGGCACAGGTGGCTAAAAAACTGGAAAAAGATCGCACCGAGCTGATGACGTTACGACAACAGTATCTCGAAGACCCGGTGCGACTGGTCGCCCTGCGCATGGAGCCTAACGGCAATGGGCGCGACTATGATTTCATTCCTCTCTTCGAAGGCAATTTCGCTCACCGTTATCGCCTGACACTGTCTCTGATTGATGATCTCGGTAGCCGTCATCTCATCCATGAGAATAGCTATCATATTAGCGGGCCGGATAGTCGGCTGAGCCTGTATGTACGCCGCACGGATATCCAGGCCGCTTATCCGCCGCTTGAACCCGACCGCAACTATCGACTCCAAGCCCAACTGGAACTGTCGGTGGGAACAAACATGACGGATGGCATGATCAGTGATGATGTACTGGAAGGTGTATTTCCAGCAGCAGAGCGAACCCAAAGTCTGGTTACCAATGTTAGTTTTAGAGCAGCTCAAGGCGATACTCAGTAGATGCCCTGGCGCGAATGGAGTTCTTCTTTGGCCCCAGCCCGGCCATCCCTTGCCGGGCGCTCATCACTACCCGAGCGATGCTCGGGTTCGCCTGCGGCGACCGTTCTTCGCCCTACTCCACATGGCGGGTTCACCATGCTCGAATGGGCCGCTTAACAGGCATCCAATAAAAAACCCCACCCGGCAACGCCGGATGGGGTTATTTATTGGATGCCTGACAATGACCTACTCTCACATGGCGAAACGCCACACTACCATCGGCGCTAAGTGGTTTCACTACTGAGTTCGGGATGGAATCAGGTGGTTCCCACTTGCTATTGTCGTCAGGCAATTTCGTAGACCCCGCGTAGCAGTCGAAGACTGCGACGTTGGGCTGCCTGGCCACTTACGCGGCACAGTTGTTCTTAACAATTTGGGTGAATAAGTCTGTAATCGTTTGTCTTACTTGTCAGTTACACAAGTCACTTCTGTTCGAAGCGTTTGGAGTTGCTTGTTTCCATCTAGTCTTGGTCTGATTCCTGATCGAGATCAGGTCGCAGAACCCATGATTATATGGTCAAGCCTCACGTGCAATTAGTACTGGTTAGCTCAATGCATCGCTGCACTTACACACCCAGCCTATCAACGTCCTCGTCTTGAACGGCACTTTAGTGGGGTCAAGCCCCAAGGGAGATCTCGTCTTGAAGGAGGCTTCCCGCTTAGATGCTTTCAGCGGTTATCCTGTCCGAACGTAGCTACCGGGCAATGCCATTGGCATGACAACCCGAACACCAGAGGTTCGTTCACTCCGGTCCTCTCGTACTAGGAGCAACTCTTCTCAAATCTCCTGCGCCCACGGCAGATAGGGACCGAACTGTCTCACGACGTTCTAAACCCAGCTCGCGTACCACTTTAAATGGCGAACAGCCATACCCTTGGGACCGGCTTCAGCCCCAGGATGTGATGAGCCGACATCGAGGTGCCAAACACCGCCGTCGATGTGAACTCTTGGGCGGTATCAGCCTGTTATCCCCGGAGTACCTTTTATCCGTTGAGCGATGGCCCTTCCATTCAGAACCACCGGATCACTATGACCTGCTTTCGCACCTGCTCGAGTTGTCACTCTCGCAGTCAAGCACCCTTGTGCCATTACACTAAGCGGACGATTTCCGACCGTCCTTAGGGTACCTTCGTGCTCCTCCGTTACTCTTTGGGAGGAGACCGCCCCAGTCAAACTACCCACCACACAATGTCCTCAACCCCGGTAAGGGGTCTAAGTTAGAACCTCAAAGTTATCAGGGTGGTATTTCAAGGGCGACTCCATGCCAGCTAGCGCCAACACTTCAAAGTCTCCCACCTATCCTACACAAATAAATTCAAAGTCCACTGTGAAGCTATAGTAAAGGTTCACGGGGTCTTTCCGTCTAGCCGCGGGTACACTGCATCTTAACAGCGATTTCAATTTCACTGAGTCTTGGGTGGAGACAGCGTGGCCATCATTACGCCATTCGTGCAGGTCGGAACTTACCCGACAAGGAATTTCGCTACCTTAGGACCGTTATAGTTACGGCCGCCGTTTACCGGGGCTTCAATCAAGAGCGTCGCCGAAGCTAACCCCATCATTTAACCTTCCGGCACCGGGCAGGCGTCACACCCTATACTTCCTCTCACGAGTTTGCAGAGTGCTATGTTTTTAATAAACAGTTGCAGCCACCTGGTCACTTCGACTCCCCTCAGCTTAAGCAGCAAGTGCCATCACCAAAAGGAGCGTACCTTCTCCCGAAGTTACGGTACCATTTTGCCTAGTTCCTTCACCCAAGTTCTCTCAAGCGCCTTGGTATTCTCTACCTGATCACCTGTGTCGGTTTACAGTACGGTCAACTCTTACCTGAAGCTTAGAGGTTTTTCCTGGAAGTATGGCATCGACTACTTCTCTCGAGGGTCTCCCCAGGAGATCGTCATCACGTCTCAGATTAACGAGGAACCGGATTTACCTAATCCCCCTACCTACACGCTTAAACGCGGACAACCATCGCCGCGCTAGCCTAGCCTTCTCCGTCACCCCATCGCAGTAAGAGTCGGTATCGGAATTTTAACCGATTTCCCATCGACTACGGCCTTCGCCCTCGCCTTAGGGGCCGACTCACCCTGTCCCGATTAACGTTGGACAGGAAACCTTGATCTTTCGGCGGAGGGGTTTTTCACCCCTCTTATCGTTACTCATGTCAGCATTCGCACTTCTGATATGTCCACCATGCTTCTCAACACAGCTTCAACCACTTACAGAACGCTCCTCTACCATGTACCCAAAAGGATACATCCACAGCTTCGGTTATCAGTTTGAGCCCCGGTATATCTTCCGCGCAGGCCGACTCGACTAGTGAGCTATTACGCTTTCTTTAAAGGGTGGCTGCTTCTAAGCCAACCTCCTAGCTGTCTAAGCCTTCCCACATCGTTTCCCACTTAACTGATATTAGGGACCTTAGCTGGTGGTCTGGGTTGTTGCCCTCTCGACGACGGACGTTAGCACCCGCCGTCTGTCTCCCGTGATAAAACTTACTGGTATTCAGAGTTTGCATCGGTTTGGTAAGTCGGGATGACCCCCTAGCCGACACAGTGCTTTACCCCCAGTAGTCAAACACGAGGCACTACCTAAATAGTTTTCGAGGAGAACCAGCTATCTCCGGACTTGATTAGCCTTTCACTCCGATCCACAGCTCATCCCCCCATTTTTCAACATAGGTGGGTTCGGTCCTCCAGTTGATGTTACTCAACCTTCAACCTGGCCATGGATAGATCGTCCGGTTTCGGGTCTATTACCAGCAACTAAACGCCCTATTAAGACTCGGTTTCCCTACGGCTCCCCTAGACGGTTAACCTTGCTACTGACAATAACTCGCTGACCCATTATACAAAAGGTACGCCGTCACCCATCATTAAGCACCCAACCTCAAAAGGCGGTTTCACGTCGCTACGCGACGCAAACTCGTCTAAGTCAGTTAAGTTATTCAATGATCAGAACCACTAAGCCTAGATGCTTAATGATGGGCTCCGACTGCTTGTACGTACGCGGTTTCAGGGTCTATTTCACTCCCCTCACCGGGGTTCTTTTCGCCTTTCCCTCACGGTACTAGTTCACTATCGGTCAGCTAGGAGTATTTAGCCTTGGAGGATGGTCCCCCCATATTCAGTCAGGATTTCACGTGTCCCGACCTACTCGATTTCACTACAATGGACCTTTCGCATACGGGGCTATCACCCTCTATCGCCAAACTTTCCAGAATGTTCTGCTAAATCCACTGTAACTTAAGGGCTAATCCCCGTTCGCTCGCCGCTACTTGGGGAATCTCGTTTGATTTCTTTTCCTGCGGGTACTTAGATGTTTCAGTTCTCCGCGTTCGCCTTTCATGGCTATGTATTCACCATGAAATACCTCTTGCGAGGTGGGTTTCCCCATTCGGAAATCGCCGGATCAAAGAGTGTTTGACCTCTCCCCGACGCTTATCGCAGTCTACAACGTCCTTCATCGCCTCTAGCTGCCAAGGCATCCACCACGTACGCTTGGTTGCTTGACCATATAATCATGAATTCTCGACTCCCCAGGCGGCTACGCCCGAAGAACTACGTCTGAATCAACTCCGGTCTTTGTATAAAACCCCGGACACGATTACACGGAAACTTTCCGCAACTCGTAACGACTTCGTACAGAATATGCACTTGTATAACTTGTTTAAGATTACAGCATACACACATTATTGGGCGTACAGTCACCACAGCACTCATCACAAACGCTGTAGATCATGTACATAACAAACATATGTATATGTCTTATTCACCTAATTGTTAAAGAACGAGTGTTACAAACCGTTGGCTTGTAACTTCAAGCTTGGTAAAAAGCTTGCTGGTTGGCTCCATTGTTGGAACTAACTAGTAAGCTTTCTGGTGTTCTGCGCTCTCGGGAGACTCTGCCTGGGCGCATGTCTGGCCCAACTTCGCGCTGCGCGCTTCGCTGGGCATTACTTCGCCGGTGTGGCCTGTTAGTGACCAACCTCGTCTCTGACAGAGATAGCTGTGTGGCCGTGCCATGCGAAGCCGAAGGCGAAGGCGAAGTATGGTGGAGCCATGCGGGATCGAACCGCAGACCTCCTGGATGCAAACCAGGCGCTCTCCCAGCTGAGCTATGGCCCCAACGATCCTGTCTCGCATAACCTTCGCAGTGTTACCGCCAGGTTATGAAATGACCATTCTGAAAGCAGAACGTTTCTTGAACTCGTTAATCATTTCAGCCAGACGAAGTCTGGCTTGATCAAGCAATAGAGGTAGGCACTATACCGAGGCGGGAGGGTATCTCGTTAAGGAGGTGATCCAGCCGCAGGTTCCCCTACGGCTACCTTGTTACGACTTCACCCCAGTCATGAATCACAAAGTGGTGAACGCCCTCCGAAGTTAGGCTATCCACTTCTTTTGCAACCCACTCCCATGGTGTGACGGGCGGTGTGTACAAGGCCCGGGAACGTATTCACCGTAGCATTCTGATCTACGATTACTAGCGATTCCGACTTCACGCAGTCGAGTTGCAGACTGCGATCCGGACTACGAACTGTTTTATGGGATTAGCTGACTCTCGCGAGATCGCAACCCTTTGTACAGCCCATTGTAGCACGTGTGTAGCCCTGGTCGTAAGGGCCATGATGACTTGACGTCGTCCCCACCTTCCTCCGGTTTGTCACCGGCAGTCTCCCTAGAGTGCCCAACTTAATGATGGCAAATAAGGACAAGGGTTGCGCTCGTTACGGGACTTAACCCAACATCTCACGACACGAGCTGACGACAGCCATGCAGCACCTGTCACTGCGTTCCCGAAGGCACCAATCCATCTCTGGAAAGTTCGCAGGATGTCAAGACCAGGTAAGGTTCTTCGCGTTGCGTCGAATTAAACCACATGCTCCACCGCTTGTGCGGGCCCCCGTCAATTCATTTGAGTTTTAATCTTGCGACCGTACTCCCCAGGCGGTCAACTTAAAGCGTTAGCTGCGCCACTAAGAACACTAAGGTTCCCAACGGCTAGTTGACATCGTTTACAGCGTGGACTACCAGGGTATCTAATCCTGTTTGCTCCCCACGCTTTCGCACCTCAGTGTCAGTATTAGTCCAGGAGGCCGCCTTCGCCACTGGTATTCCTCCACATCTCTACGCATTTCACCGCTACACGTGGAATTCTACCTCCCTCTACCATACTCTAGCCTGCCAGTATGAGATGCAGTTCCAAGGTTGAGCCCTGGGCTTTCACATCTCACTTAACAAACCACCTACGCGCGCTTTACGCCCAGTAATTCCGATTAACGCTTGCACCCTCCGTATTACCGCGGCTGCTGGCACGGAGTTAGCCGGTGCTTATTCTGTTGCTAATGTCAATCCGCACGGCTATTAACCGTACAGCCTTCTTCACAACTTAAAGTGCTTTACAACCCTAGGGCCTTCTTCACACACGCGGCATGGCTGGATCAGGGTTGCCCCCATTGTCCAATATTCCCGACTGCTGCCTCCCGTAGGAGTCCGGACCGTGTCTCAGTTCCGGTGTGGCTGATCATCCTCTCAGACCAGCTATGGATCGTCGCCTTGGTAGGCCTTTACCCCACCAACAAGCTAATCCAACGCAGGCTCATCCAGTAGCGACCGGTCCGAAGATCCCGGCCTTTCCCCCGTGGGGCGTATGCGGTATTAATTCGAGTTTCCCCGAGCTATCCCCCGCTACTGGGCAGATTCCTACGCGTTACTCACCCGTCCGCCGCTCGACGCCTGGGAGCAAGCTCCCATCGTTTCCGCTCGACTTGCATGTCTTAAGCCTGCCGCCAGCGTTCAATCTGAGCCATGATCAAACTCTTCAGTTTAATCAAACAAAGCAATCATCATTCCGTAACCCGGTACTACTCAATCCGAAGATCAATCCGGCGAAACAACAACCACTCAAATCAGCTCAAAGATCACAACTACTGCCTCTCGAATTATCAGCTTGCGCCGACAACCCAAGTAAGCTCAATCTATCTAAATAAATTAACGCAGTTGCTCACCTTGATGGCCTTGTGAATCACCTTCTTCCTTGGCACTCAAATCACGTTTGCACGCAACCTGAACATCGCAGAGAAAGTGAAAAGACCTATTCGTATAGATCCCAATCCACCTCGGCAAGCACCCACCTCTATTGCTTGATCCTGATTTTTAAAGAGCGTCACAACCCCGGTGTCTCGTTCGACACAGAGGGCGCGTATTATACCCACATAGCGCCTTCTGGCAAGGGCTTTTGTGGCAATTCTGCAAAGAAAGTTTTTGCCCCTCGCCAGGGGCTCACTTCCCACTAACTTCATAGCATTCTGGAACGCTGGAATTACGCCAGTCTGGCCAGATGAAACAGCTTTTTGCCCCGCTTCAGGACAAAGAACCTGCCGCCCAACGCCTGATCGGCTGTCAGGCTGAAATCCACGGATTTCACGGGATTGCCGTTGACGCTCACCGCGCCATTGCCGATGAACTCCCGGGCCATCTTGTTGGAGCGCGCCAGTTCAGTGCTTACCAGGGCTTCTACAATCCCTGATCCAGCGCTGATTTGCGAACTCGGGAGCCCGTCCAGCGCCAACTGGGCCAGGTCAGATTCGGTAAGACGACCAATATCGCCAGAAAACAGCGCCTCGCTGATCCGAACTGCAGCTTCCAGTCCGTCGCTGTCATGCAGCAGGCGGGTTACTTCGCGGGCCAGAATGCCCTGTGCTTCCGGTTTGCCCTGGGATTCCCTGTCAGACCGCTCTATCGCGTCAATCTCGGCCGGATCCAGAAAAGTGAAGTACTTCAGGAATCGGTAGACATCGGCATCGGCGGTATTCAGCCAGAACTGATAGAAAGCATAAGGCGAAGTCTTGTTGGCGTCCATCCAAATCGTACCCGATTCGGTTTTACCAAATTTGGTGCCATCGGCCTTGGTAATCAGCGGGAGAGTCGCGCCGTAGACCTGCTGCTGATAAAGCCGTCGGGTCAGATCAATGCCCCCGGTAATATTGCCCCACTGGTCGCTTCCGCCTATCTGGAGGGTACACCCGAAGCGGTTATTCAGTTCGGCAAAATCAAACGACTGCAGGATCATATAGCTGAATTCGGTGTAGGAAATCCCCTCCCCTTCGCGCTCGATACGCTGCTTGACCGATTCCTTCTGAATCATCGCGTTAACCGAGAAGTGCTTGCCGACATCGCGCAGAAAAGTCAGGACATCATAGCCTTTGATCCAGTCCAGATTGTTCACCAACAACGCCTTGTTGCTGCCGGACTCAAAATCCAGGAATTGGCTGAGCTGGGGTTTGAGTCGCTCACTCCACTGCGCCACCACGTCAGCAGAGTTCAACTGCCGCTCCGCGTCCTTGAAACTGGGGTCACCAATCAGGCCCGTGGCACCGCCCAGCAGGGCAATGGGTTGATGTCCGGCTTCCTGGAACCGCTTCAGCGCCAGTAGCGGGACCATATTACCAATGTGAAGACTCTCGGCAGTGGGGTCGAATCCACAATAGAGCGTGCGGCTGCCGCTTCCCAGGTGTGCCTTGAGGTCGTCGCCTCCTGCCAGTTGGGCGATCAGATCGCGGCTTTCCAGGTCGGAAATAATATCTTTGGTTGTTCCGGACAAAATAAAACCCTTGTCTCACTCACAAAAAAACTGAATTTGCCGACCCAATCGAAAGAACCGGTGAATCGAGCCGTATTAAATGTCGTAGTCGATGTTGTAATTACTATTAAGGAACCAGCAACATCAATTGCGGTCCCAAACCGGGGGCCGATGATTTTACACCAGAACCGAACTCAGTGCGGCATAGCCAAACAACTCACTGGGAAATTTTCTAACTGTTGCTATAATCCAGCGCTTTCGCGTGTCCCGGAATGGCACCCGCAGTCGAATTTATGGACAAACTAGAACTAACCAAACAGTTCATCAGCAAGTACTACCCGCGCGATCACGCTTACCTCGCGGGTACCCTGTGCCTCTTTTTAGTCTTCAGCCTGCTCTGGCCTGCTTCCGATGCCGAGTCAGACCTGGCGCTGTCCGACGCCCGCTCTACGAGCATAGCCGTGCCAGTTGGCACGCAAAGCGCAAATACCGAAGTTTCCAGTGCTGAAACACCCAGCCCGGAAAAGACCACTGTAGTAAGTACTCCCCAACCTGAAACTCCTGCAGACACTGACCAGCAGTCAACAACAGACCTTTCTGACTACGTGGTCACGCCGGAACCGCAACTGGCCGATATCAGCGTCTGGAAGAACTTCGAAGTGCAGCAGGGCGATACTCTCTCGACAATTTTTACCAAGGTCGGTCTCAACGATCGCCATCTGTTCCAGGTGCTGAACAGCAGCGAAGAAGCCAAGATCCTGAACCGCCTTTACCCGGGCTATCGTCTAGACTTCATGGTGCCCTCCCAGGGTGAACTTGAGCAGCTGAGGGTCATGCGCTCTCCGCTGGAAGGCTATCTGTTCACCCGCAGTGACAGCGGTTACCGGGCGGAGCACATTCTCAAGGAAGCCGAGCTCCAGCAAGCCTTCAAAGTCGGGACCATTGCCGACAGTCTGTTCATGGCCGGTCAGCGGGAAAGTATCCCTGCGGTCCATATAATGGAAATGGCCAATATCTTCGGTGGTGTCATCGATTTCATTCTCGACCCCCGGGCCGGAGACCAGTTCAGCATTCTTTATGAAGAAAAATACCTGGACGGCGAATTTATTGGACCCGGCGAGATCCTCGCCACCCGCTTCGTCAATCAGGGCAAGGTGTTCACGGCAGTACGCTATGTCGATGAGAATGGCGAAGTCGGCTACTACTCACCGGAAGGCGAAAGCATGCGCAAGGCATTCCTGCGCAACCCGCTGGATGTGTTCCGCATCAGCTCCAACTTCAATCCGCGCCGCCGTCACCCCATCCTGAACACCATCCGAGCCCATAAAGGCACCGATTATGCCGCCCCAACCGGAACGCCCGTACGCGCGACCGGCGATGGCCGGGTTAGTCATGCCGGCCGTAATGGCTCCTTCGGCAACCTGGTCACCATCAATCATCCAGGCGGCTTTGAGACCAAATACGCCCACCTGTCGCGCTATGCTCGCGGCATCAGCAAGGGTGACCACGTTCGCCAGGGCGACATCATTGGCTACGTTGGGGCCACCGGCGGCGCTACCGGCCCCCACCTGCACTATGAATTCCTGGTCAATGGCGTACATCAGAACCCGCGCACGATTCTTGATAAACTGCCCAAGGCTGTTTCCATCGCCGAGCAGGAATTGCCAAGCTTCAAGACCCAGACTGCCGGACTGCTGGCGCGCTTCCAGGAACTCAACAGCGACCGTTTGCTGACCCTGAACCAGCCCGCCGCAGACTGAAAACCGGGTTAGCCCAGTTACTCCAAAAGCCTGTCAACAGGCCCAAGCACAGGTGCGACCATGTCCGACTCTGGACTTTTTATCGGGCTGATTTCTGGCACCAGTGTCGACGGCATTGATTGCGCGCTGGTAGACCTGAGCGGTCAGCTCCCTACTCTGGTGGACACTCATTTCGTCGGGTTTGACCCGGACCTGCGTGCCGCAGTGCTGTCTTTATGTGAAGGCCGGGCAGTGGACCTGGCGATGCTGGGTGCAACCCATATCCGACTCGGCCGGGAATTCGGCCAGGCGGCCCTGGCCTTGCTGGCAAAGACCGGCACCGAAAGCAGCCAGGTTGTTGCCATAGGCAGCCACGGGCAAACCGTCTGGCACCAACCGGATGGCGACTATCCCTTTACTCTGCAACTGGCGGACCCCAACACCATTGCCCAGATCACCGGCATTACCACGGTCGGCGATCTGCGCGGGCGAGATATGGCAGCCGGTGGTCAGGGCGCACCGCTGGCGCCACTGCTGCACCGGGAGATGTTCCACACCGCCAACGTCGATCGCGCAGTAGTAAATATTGGCGGCATGAGCAACATCACCGTGCTGCCGCGCAGCGGCCACTGCCTGGCATTCGATACCGGGCCCGGCAATGTGCTGATGGACTACTGGGTCGAGAAACACCAGAGCAAGCCCTATGACGAAGGCGGAGCCTGGGCCGCCAGCGGCCAGTTCAGCCTGACCCTGCTCAATGCCCTGTTTGATGAGGAATACTTTTCCCGTCCCATACCTAAGAGCACCGGACGGGAGCTGTTTAACGGTGCCTGGCTGGAAACCCGGATCAGCAAAGCCGGTGTGAATCTGAAACCGGAAGACGTGCAGGCCACCCTGCTCACCTTCACGGTGACCACCATTGTCAGCGAGCTCAGTCGCCATTGCTCACCCAGTGAGCTGTATATTTGCGGCGGCGGCGCCCATAACGCCACCTTGATGTCGGAACTGGGCAAAGTGGCCAGTGACTATTCGGTATCGTCCACGTCGGATTTGGGAGTAGACCCGGACTGGGTCGAGGCCATGGCGTTTGCCTGGCTGGGGAAGCTGGCCCTGGAAGGCAAGCCGGTGATCACGCAGGATTTTACGGGTGCCAAAGGGGCCGTGCCGCTTGGCGCCATCTACCGCGCCAGCTAGAAACCGGTTTCGATCCCTTATTCAAGCCCCGGGTCATCGAGTTCTAGATCGAAAATGACGCCCCACAGCCACAGGTAGTCGCCGCCATCGGGTTTTCAACTGTGAACCTGGAGCCTTCCAGCCCCTCCACATAGTCGATCCTGGCGCCCACCAGATACTGGTAGCTCAGGGGGTCTACCAGCAGCGACGCACCCTTGTTTTCAATCACCGTGTCGTCGTCATTGACGGTCTCGTCAAAACTGAAACCATACTGGAAACCGGAACACCCGCCACCCGTGACAAACACGCGCAGCTTCAGACTGTCGTTACCTTCCTCCTGAATAAGGCTATGCACCTTATTGGCGGCGCTGTCGGTAAACGACATGATGACTGGGTCAGCTGATTGAACTACAGACATAAATCAATTCAAGAAATGCAGTTAGCACCGGGATTGGCGCCGAGTAAAATCAAATAGTGCAATAACCGAGTAAAACAGTCAATTATTCTCGAGGCTTGGCTCATCAAAACCGAGTTTCTTTTTGTCGCTGTCATCGGCAAGACGCTTGGCGTCAGACTGGGTGGCAATGTGCATCAGGTTGCCATTGACCTCAGAACCCATGACCATCTCGATCAGATTGTAGTAAACGTTCCCCACGACAGTGGCCTTGGCGGCCAGCTCGATGTGGTTGGCTGACCGCACATCACCCTGAACCAGGCCATTGACGATGGCGGATGGCACACAAATCTCGCCTTCGACAGAGCCTTTTTCAGCCACCCTGATCAGCGCCTTGGAATCGTCTTCAGCGTAGATATTTCCTTTCACCCGGCCCTCGATAATCAGCTCGCCGCTAAAGTGGATATCACCGACGACTTCCGTGCTGCGCGAAATCAGGGTGTGAGCGGGCCCGGCGCTGCTGCTGGTGCCTTCATTGCTTTTGCCAAACATGCTTGATTCCTCTGTTGGGTCCGCAGATGGACCCTGATTAATTCCTTTTCGGGGCGCCCGGTGTGATTCTGGATGGTGCACTCACCCTCGGTCAGCCTGACCGCCTGCTGGTTCATCTATGGCTATTCGCCTTCAACGACCCAGCTAAAATCCTGGTTAATATTCTTCTCTACCGGCTCGACTGACACCGCTGCGATCTGCACCCGTTCTGGCTCAAAACCTTCGGGAAGCGCCAGCTCACCTTCGATATTCTGGAAATATTTAAAGCGCAGTCGAATATCCAGCTCATCCTCGTCCGCGGAAAGCTCCCGTAGCGGTATGATGCGCTGTCCCTCGTTGGAGCTACCAATCAGGTTGACGTTGGCGTGACCAGTCAGAAATGTATCGCCGTCGGCATCCTGCTGGCGCATCACCAGTTTGTAGCGAAAGCGCCCGGGCGACTGCGTAGCGCTGATGTCGAACTGGCCGATGATCAGGCCGGTATCCTCGGTTTCCTCAGACACCACCTGGCGGTAATAAACAATATCCTGCTCCAGCTGGGCGATACGCTGACGCAGACCGGAAATAGTCGCCTGGACCTCGGCAGTAGCGCGCTGGTCCATCTGGCTGGAGCGCTCCAGGATGGCTATTTGCCGAAGCAGCTCCGAGTTCTCTGCCTGGACAACCTGCAATTCCTGCTGCACCTCGGCGCGGTCTGCTTGCTCAATCTCCTGGGCAAGCATTGTAGTGTAATAGCCATATAAGAAACCGCCCGCAGCGCTGATACCAACCCCCAGCAGAACCAGTAAAGTAAACAGTACTCGTTGCCGCGGCCGGTGAGGCACGACAATCATGCGTTCCTGTTTACTTCCTTTTACGATGTTGGGCATTGGCTGTTCGGCAGACTTAACCGCCGCGATTCAACTGGGTCAGGGCAGCAGGGCGACGACTTCCAGCCCCGTTACCTCCGCCAGACCAAACATAATATTCATGTTCTGCACGGCCTGGCCGGAAGCCCCTTTAACCAGATTATCAATCGCGGCCAGGACTATTACGGTTTCAGTAGACGCGTCATACGCTACAGAAATTTCGCAGTTATTTGAACCTTTGACATCCCGCGTGGCTGGCAGTTCACCGGCAGGTAATACATCGACAAAGGGTTCTTCAGCATAGCGGGTCTCAAAAATTGTTTGCAACTGCGTCTGTGTGACCTGCTTCCCGCTTTGCAGCGGTGCATACAGGGTGCCCAGAATACCGCGAATCATCGGCGTCAGGTGCGGAATGAACGTCAAACCTACCGGCGCTCCGGCGGCACTGGCCAGTCCCTGGCTGATCTCGGGATGATGGCGATGGCCACCGACCGCATAGGCGCGAATCGACTCGCTGGTCTCACACAGCAGGAAATCCTCTACCGCCTTGCGCCCGGCACCGCTGACGCCGGACTTGGCATCGGCAATCAGGCGCCGGGTATCCACCAGGCCGGCTTCCAGAAGCGGCAGAAAGCCGAGCTGAACGGCCGTTGGATAACAGCCGGGCACCGCGATCAGTCCGGCCCCGGCGATGGCTTCACGGTTGACCTCCGGCAGGCCATACACCGCCTGCGCCACCAGCTCCGGTGCGGCATGCCGGGTCTTGTACCATTGTTCCCACAGGGCGATATCCTTGATGCGAAAATCAGCAGACAGGTCAATGACCCGCACGCCAGCGTTCAGCAGCTGCGCCGCCGTGTTCATGGCAACCGCGTGGGGCGTGGCGTAGAACACCACGTCACACTGCTGCAGGTTGGCATCGTCAGGGTGAGTAAAATCCAGCTCTACATGCCCGCGCAGGTTGGCGTAGCGGGCACAAACGGGCATCCCGGCCAGCTCCCGTGAAGTCACCACGGACAGCGCCACATCGGGGTGCCGGCT
The DNA here is from genome assembly GCA_965212375.1 of uncultured Pseudohongiella sp. GTDB lineage: Bacteria > Pseudomonadota > Gammaproteobacteria > Pseudomonadales > Pseudohongiellaceae > UBA9145. The sequence continues at coordinate 2,981,851 of OZ243108.1, forward strand.
CAGCAGCCGCAGCAACTCCACGCCGGTGTAGCCCGTGGCACCAATGATTCCTGCTTTGATCACTCTCAAGTCCCTGTTGTCGCTGGATTAATTACTTATTTCGTGGCCGAGTGGCCGGATGGGGCTCCGTATCTTACACGCCCGGTAGACAAATGCAAAAACCAGGCGTGACGGGGCTTGCCACGCCCCGGAGCCTCAAGACTTCACCCCCCAGCTATGCTAGCTTTGCAGCTCTTCAAAATACCGGTTCACCACTATCATGCTCTGGGTTAAAGCCTTTCACATCATTGCCGTCGTAACCTGGTTCAGCGGCCTGTTTTATCTGCCGCGCCTGTTCGTCTATCACGTCATGAGTGACGACGAGATCAGCCGGGAGCGCTTCGTGGTCATGGAGCGCAAGTTGTTCTGGGGCATTACCACCCCCTCCGCCGTGGTAACGGTGGCGCTGGGTGCCTGGTTACTGGGGGCCAACTGGAATTACTTTATGGCCTGGTGGTGGATGCATGCCAAACTGACCCTGGTGGCACTGCTGCTGATCTACCACGGCTTCTGCTGGTGGTACATGAAACTGCTGCGCGAGCGCCGCAACCAGCGCAGCCATGTCTTCTACCGCGTGTTCAATGAAATGCCGGTGGTAATACTGGTGGCTGTGGTTATCCTGATCGTGGTCAAACCAACCCTTTAACGGGGCGATTATAATTAGCCATCCCAGTCATCAGCCTTAGGCACTAACCTCCGCACCAGCTCTATGCCCGACGCCAATCACAAGCCCACGGTGTTGTGTTTCTCCGGTCTCGATCCCACCGGCGGCGCCGGTATTCAGGCTGATATCGAAACGCTGTTCAGTATCGGCTGTCATTGCGCTCCGGTGGTGACGGCATTGACCGTGCAGAATACCCAGAACGTGATCAGCGTGAAGCCCACCGATCCGGCACTGCTGATTCAGCAGGCCCGCGCCGTGCTTGAGGATATGCCGGTCGATGCAGTCAAGCTGGGGATGCTCGGTAGCGTCGAAGCGGTGGAGGTCGTGCATACCCTGCTGCAGGATTATGATGACCTGCCGGTCGTGCTGGATCCAATTGCCGCTGCCGGGGGTGGCTTTGAGCTGTCCGGTGCACATGTGCTGGAAGCCATCAGTACCTTGCTGCTACCGCTGACCACGATACTGACTCCCAACACTGACGAAGCGCAACGGCTGGCCCCGGCCGCCGACACCCTGGATGCCTGCGCCAACGAGATACTCGATGGCGGCTGCCAGCAGGTCCTGATCACCGGCACCCACGCCCAGTCAGACACCGTCATCAATCGACTCTACGCCGCCCATCAGCAGGTCACCGAATATAACTGGCCGCGGCTGGAGCAGACCTACCACGGCTCCGGTTGCACCCTGGCCGCCGCAATTGCTGGCTATCTTGCCCACGGACTGACAGTGAGAGACGCTGCCGCTCAGGCCCAGCGGTTTACCTGGGAGTCCCTCAGTCACGGGCTGCGCATGGGTTTCGGTCAACATCTGCCGAACCGTAGTTTCTGGAATAACTCACCCCGTTGAGCCAAGCCACCATGGATTTTCGCGGCATTTACGCCCTGACCGATGATGATTTGCTGTCCGCAGATCTGTTGCTGCCGGCTGTTGAGCAGGCGCTACAGGCCGGTATCGCCCTGCTGCAATATCGAAACAAGGCCACGGCCAGCGCCACCAGACTGACCCAGGCCGCAGCGCTGCTGGAACTCTGTCGCAGTTACTCGGTGCCGCTATTGATTAATGACGATGTCGAGCTCTGCCGCCAGCTTGGTGCCGATGGCGTGCACCTCGGACAACAGGACTGCAGCCTGGCGGACGCCCGGGACGCGCTGGGCAGTGCTGCGCTGATCGGCATTACCTGTCACCAGTCTTTGCAACTGGCACAGGCCGCCCAGCAAGGGGGCGCCGACTATGTCGCCTTCGGCCGCTTCTTCCCGTCCACCACCAAACCCGGTGCGCCAGCCGCCAACCCGGCTATACTTGGTCGAGCCAGGGCGCAGCTTGACGTGCCCGTGGTTGCCATCGGTGGCATCAATGCGGACAATGGCGCCTCCCTGATCGCAGCCGGCGCCGATATGCTGGCGGTGGTTGGCGGCTTGTTTGGAACCATTGACGTTTCCGGCAACGCGCGCAATCTGGTTAATCTTTTCAATCATTAACCTTTCAATGATCAACCTTTCAATCATGAATCTTGTCAATCAAATAACTGTCATAAACCAACAGCATCGCAGGTAGTGCCATGAATCACGAAAACTCCAGGAATCTGTTTGACCTGGCACGTCAACTCATCCCGGGTGGCGTTAACTCTCCGGTTCGCGCCTTCAAGAGTGTCGGTGGAGATCCGCTGTTCTTCAAAGGTGCCAAAGGCGCCTATCTCACCGACTCCGACGACAACCACTACGTCGACTACGTGGGCTCCTGGGGTCCGATGATTCTCGGCCACCTCAACGAGCGGGTAGTGGACGCCTTGCAACAACAACTTCAGCACGGTATCGGCTACGGCGCGTCTACCGAGGCCGAGGTAAAAATCGCGAAGAAACTCACCGAACTGGTGCCCTCCATCGAAAAAGTCAGACTGGTAAGCTCCGGCACCGAAGCAACCATGAGCGCCATCAGGCTGGCACGTGGTTTCACCGGGCGTGACAAGATCGTGAAATTTGAAGGCTGCTACCACGGCCACGTCGATGGACTGCTGGTAAAAGCCGGTTCTGGCGCACTAACTCTGGGCGAGCCGGACTCGAAAGGCGTCCCGAAGGCCTATACCAAGTTGACCCATGTCCTTCCCTATAACGATATTGATGCATTAAAAGCATTTTTTGCCGACCACGGTGACGATATTGCCTGCATTATCGTCGAGCCCATTGCCGGCAATATGAATTTCGTACCGCCGGTGCCCGGTTTTCTGGAAGCGCTAAGAGAAGTCTGCGACGACCACGGCAGTGTGCTGATCTTCGATGAAGTGATGACCGGCTTTCGCGTCGCCCTGGGCGGCGCCCAGGCGGTCTATAACGTCAAGCCGGACCTGACCACGCTGGGCAAGGTAATCGGGGGTGGATTGCCAGTGGGCGCATTCGGCGGCCGCGCTGACATCATGAACCATATCGCCCCGGAAGGGCCGGTCTACCAGGCTGGCACCCTGTCCGGCAACCCGCTGGCCACAGCCGCAGGTCTGGCAATGCTCGAAGCGGTAAGCGAACCGGGTTTCTACGAGGCGCTGGACAGCATGGCGAAGATGCTGATGCGCGGTCTGGAAGAACGCGCCGAAGCGGCCAATGTTCCGTTTACTACCAACCAGCAAGGCGGAATGTTTGGTTTCTTTTTCAGCGAAGACCCACAAGTCAGCAGCCTGAAACAGGTGATGGCTTGCAACTCCGAGCACTTTCAATCATTCTTTCATTCTATGCTCGAAAGCGGAGTCTACCTGGCTCCATCATCTTTCGAAGCCGGATTTATATCCGCAGCTCACGGCGAAGCTGAGATTCAGAAAACCCTGGATGCCGCCGAATCTGCATTCCAGGGAATTAACCACTAATTCATTGACCCTCTCTTGAAGAGACAGGATTTATAAATGGCGAAGTACCACGTCTATGGTATTGGCAATGCACTTGTTGATAAGGAATTCGAAGTAGAAGACAGTTTTTTCAGCGAACACGGCATCGAGAAAGGCTTGATGACGCTGGTCGACGAAAATCAGCAGGAAACCCTGCTGAAAGCACTCACCGACAAATATGATCTGAAGAAACAGGCTGGCGGTGGCTCAGCCGGCAACACGCTTTACGCCTTCAGCAATTTCGGCGGTGAAGCCTACTACGCCTGCAAAGTGGCTAACGACGACACCGGCGATTACTTTCTGGAACAGTTGGGCCACCATAATATCGACAACAATGTCTCGCGCCGTGAAGAAGGTACCTCTGGCCGCTGCGTGGTAATGGTCAGCCCGGACGCCGAGCGAACCATGCACACCTACCTGGGCGTATCGGCCGACATCTCAGAGAAAGAGATTGATTTTGATGCCGCCAAGAATTCTGAATATATTTATATTGAGGGATACCTGGTCACTTCACCGCCGGCCAAGGAAGCAATTACCAAATTGAAGAAATTTGCCGAAGACAATGGCGTCAAGACCGCAATGACGTTTTCTGATCCGGCCATGCTTGAATATTTTCGGGACGAAGTAAAAGAAGTACTCGGGACCGGCGTGGATCTGCTGTTCTGTAACGAGAAAGAGGCCAAGCTGTGGGCGGATACGCCGAACTTCGACGAGGCTTGCGAGCTGATGAAGACCAAGGCCAAGCAGTTTGTCGTCACCCGCGGGCCGAAAGGAGCGCTGGCGTGGGACGGTGAGCGCTTTGTCGAAATTGAAGGCAATCCGGTGAAAGCCATCGATACCAACGGCGCTGGCGATATGTTTGCCGGGGCGTTTCTCTATGCGGTTACCCAGGGCCACGATATGGCCACTGCTGGCAAACTGGCCAGCAAGGCATCTTCAGAAGTGGTGCAGGTATTTGGACCGCGCCTGGAAGCCAACCGCCATCAGGAACTGGTTGACGAAATCGTTGACCAGGCATAAGGAAACGGCTGGATCGCGACTGTTTTGTCGTACTGTTTTATAGAAACGACAGCGCCTGGGCACCTTGCTCAGGCGCGCAGGCCGTCCACGAATTTCTTCACGCCATCAAACCACGATGACTTACGCGGGGACTGACGGTCCCCTTCCTCGTCGTGGATATTGGAAAATTCTTCCAGTAATTCTTTCTGCCGCTTGGTGAGGTGTACCGGAGTTTCCACGATAACCCGGCACAGCAGATCACCGGCACCGCCACCCCGAATAGGAACCACCCCCTTGCCACGCAAGCGAAACAGCTTGCCGGTCTGGGTTTCTGCCGGAATCTTCAGTTTAACCCGGCCATCCAGGGTTGGTACTTCCAGTTCACCGCCAAGTGCGGCGTCAGTAAAGCTGATGGGTATCTCACAGTACAGGTTGCGGCCATCGCGCTGAAACAGCTCGTGGGCCCGAACCGCAATTTCCACATAGAGATCGCCGGGTGGCCCGCCATGAATCCCGGCCTGACCTTCGCCAGTCAGGCGGATACGGTCACCGGTATCAACCCCGGCCGGCACCTTCACTGACAGAGTCTTGGTTTCCTCCACGGCGCCGCGGCCGTGGCAGGTGCTACAGGGATCCTTGATCTGTTTGCCGGTTCCCTGACAGCGGGGGCAAGTCTGCTGTACGGAAAAGAAGCCCTGCTGCATTCTCACCTGACCGTGACCGGCGCAGGTGCTGCAATCCACCGGCGAGGTGCCGGGCTTGGCACCGCTGCCATCGCACCTGGTACAGGCCACTGTGGTAGGCACCCTGATCTTGACCGTGGTGCCTTGCACCGCATCTTCCAGTGTCAGGTCCAGGCTATAACGCAGATCCGCGCCCTGGCGCACATGACTGCGACCGCCTCCGCGACCACCGCCAAAGATATCGCCAAAGATATCGCCAAAGATGTCGCTGAAATCGGCCTGGCCGTGACTGGTCTGGCCTTCCACACCGGCATGACCATACTGGTCATAGCGAGCCCGTTTCTGTTTGTCAGACAGCACTTCGAAAGCCTCGTTGGCTTCCTTAAACGTGTCTTCCGCTTCCTTGTTGTCCGGATTACGGTCGGGATGGTTCTTCATCGCCACCTTGCGGTAGGCCTTTTTGACTTCGGCCTCTGACGCGCTGCGATCAATTCCCAACACTTCGTAGTAATCACGTTTCGACATGCTAGATTCCGGGGCTCACTGTTGTGGTTGTATTCGTGGGTTTGGTTGCCGCTGTTCGATTTATCACACAGACACGAAAAAACCAGGCCGATGACTCGGCTTGGTTTTTTCGAAGTATCCTGCGTTCGGGCAGCGTAGCTGCTGCGGTGTCAACCACGCGCCGATAGATGGCTTACTTGTCTTCTTCTTTGACTTCCTCAAACTCGGCGTCAACGGCGTCGTCGTTCTCCGACTGCTCACCGCCCTCGCCTGCTTCGGCTCCGCCCGCTTCGGCACCGGCCTGGGCCTGGTCCGCGTGCATCTTCTGGGCAAGGCTGCCGGAAGCTTCAGTCAGGGCCTTGGTCTTGGCTTCAATCTGCTCAAGATCATTGGCCTTGATCGCCTCTTCCAGTTCTTCGATCGCCTTCTTGATACTCTCCTTCTCGTCGTCGCTGGCCTTGTCACCGGCTTCCTCGAGAGTCTTTTTAGTGGCGTGCACCAGGCCGTCGGCCGTGTTGCGCGCCGTGATCAGTTCCTCAAACTTCTTGTCATCGGCAGAGTGGGCCTCGGCATCCTTGACCATGGCTTCAATTTCTTCGTCGGACAGACCGCTGGAGGCCTTGATGACAATGGACTGTTCCTTGCCGGTGGCCTTGTCCTTGGCGGACACATTGAGGATACCGTTGGCGTCCAGGTCAAAAGCCACTTCAATCTGCGGCATGCCGCGCGGTGCCGGCGGAATGTCGCTGAGGTCAAAGCGACCCAGTGACTTGTTTTCCGAAGCCTGCTTGCGCTCGCCCTGAACCACGTGAATAGTCACTGCGGTCTGGTTGTCGTCAGCCGTCGAGAAGACCTGGGTCTTCTTGGTTGGGATCGTGGTGTTCTTTTCAATCAGCGGACTGGCCACACCACCCAGGGTTTCAATACCCAGTGACAGCGGGGTCACGTCCAGCAGCAGCACGTCGTTCACGTCGCCAGACAATACGGCGGCCTGAATCGCGGCGCCCACAGCGACGGCCTCATCGGGGTTTACGTCACGGCGGGATTCCTTGCCAAAGAACTCGGAGACTTTCTTCTGCACCTGCGGCATGCGGGTCTGGCCGCCCACCAGAATCACGTCATCGATAGCGGATACTTCCAGATCGGCGTCCTGCAGTGCGGTCTTGACCGGTCCCAGGGTACGCTCGACCAGGTCTTCCACCAGTGATTCAAATTTGGCGCGGGTCAGTTTCTGTACCAGGTGCTTTGGACCGCTGGAGTCAGCGGTAATGTAGGGCAGGTTCACCTCGGTCTGCTGCGAGGAAGACAGTTCAATCTTGGCTTTCTCAGCGGCTTCTTTGAGACGCTGCAGGGCCAGCGGGTCGCTGTGCAGATCCATTCCGGATTCTTTCTTGAACTGCTCTGCCAGGTAGTCAATCAGGCGCAGGTCGAAGTCTTCACCGCCTAAAAAGGTGTCGCCGTTGGTGGAGAGCACTTCAAAGGTATGCTCGCCATCGGTATCGGCAATCTCGATAATGGAGATATCAAAGGTACCGCCACCGAGGTCGTAAACTGCCACGGTGCGGTCGCCCTTCTTCTGGTCCATGCCATAGGCAAGGGCCGCTGCGGTAGGCTCGTTGATAATGCGCTTGACGTCCAGACCGGCGATCTTGCCGGCGTCCTTGGTCGCCTGGCGCTGGGAATCGTTGAAGTAGGCAGGCACTGTGACCACTGCTTCAGTAACTTCCTCGCCGAGAAAATCTTCAGCAGTCTTCTTCATCTTTTTCAGCACTTGCGCAGAGATCTGTGGCGGCGACATTTTCTTGTCGTTCACTTCCACCCAGGCGTCCCCGTTGTCCGCCTTGATGATCTTGTAGGGCACCATCTTGATGTCTTTCTGCACGATGCTGTCGTCGAACTGACGACCAATCAATCGCTTGATGGCAAACAGGGTGTTGTCCGGATTGGTCACGGCCTGACGCTTGGCCGGCTGGCCAACCAGAGTCTCGCCGTCTTTGGTATAGGCAATGATGGACGGGGTGGTACGGTCGCCCTCCGCATTTTCAATGACCTTTGGCTTGCCGCCGTCCATTACGGCGACACAGGAGTTAGTGGTTCCCAGGTCAATTCCGATGATCTTTCCCATTGTGAAATCTCCGCTTTGTGTCGCTTGTGAACCGGCCCTTGGTGGCCGACTTCCGCTAATAGTCTGAATATTTGGCCCCACCCTGCTGATTTCAAGGAGCGGGACCGAAAAATTGCAGTCTTTATGTGGTTATTCGTGAATCGTCTACCGTTAGCCAGCCGCTTGAATTCATTGACTAATTCGGTAATTGAGCACAACTACCCCGCCGGTGCCTTGGAGACCATTACCATGGCCGGTCGCAGCACTCGCCCGTGCAGCATGTAGCCCTTCTGCATCACCGCGGTCACCGTATTCGGCTCCACCTCGGCGTTTTCCTGGGTGGACATTGCCTGGTGAAGCTGCGGGTCAAACGGCTCGCCCAGCGGGTCAATAGGCTGGATATTGAATTTGCTGAACAGATCCGAAAAGCTCTTCAGGGTCAGATTGACGCCATCGTAGATGGCCTTGACCCGCTCGTCCTCATGATCTTTGGCGGCATCCAGAGCACGTTCCAGGTTGTCGATAATCACCAGCAGTTCGCTGGCAAATTTCTCCTGGCCGTATTTGTGGGCCTTTTCCACATCCTGTTCGGTGCGGCGGCGCAAGTTCTGCATTTCCGCCTGGACCCGCAACAGGTCATTGCGCGCCTGCTCGGCTTCCTGCTCGGCCGCGTGCATTTTTTCCAGGGCGGTCTCGATGTCGATTCCTGCTGTAGCGCCCGGATTTCCGGCGCTATCGTCAGCGCTTCCATCGGTCCTCACAGTGCCGTTTTCGGCGGCCTGCTCAGCAGTCACGCCTTGCTCCTGACCCTGATCCTGGCTTCCATCCTTGTTGCTATCGATATTCTGATCCGAACTGTGGTTGCTCATGCCCTCTCCTGCTGTTCGGTTGCCGGTATTGAAGTGTCGGACCCGACAGTGCGACCAGCACCGGCCATTGCCGTTGTCCATGCCCGGCATATGGGGGCAACCGACCGGTTTTCAAGCAGCTTGTTTTACTGGCGGGTGTACTGGTGAGTCTCCTGGAGATTACCAGGAGAGAGATCTGGAAATTGCGTCCCGTAGCGGCCGTTCCAGGCCCGGCGCCGGGAAATCCCGGTAGCTGGTAACATCCCTGTGACTTGCCGGACAAAAAAGGCGTCACAGCAGGCCTTAGTGAGGTGACTGGAGCAAGAACATCTGGTGTGCGAAACGAATATACGCCACTATACTCGGCAATCATGCTGCAACATCTTTCCATCAAGAATTACGCCACGGTCGCGCAGCTGGAGATCGAGTTCCAGCCCGGAATGTCGGTGCTAACCGGGGAAACCGGTGCCGGCAAGTCCATCATTCTCGGTGCCCTCGGGCTTAGTCTGGGAGACCGGGCCGACAAAGCCGTGGTGCGTAGCGGTGCCAGCAAGGTAGAGATTTCCGCGGAGTTCGATACCGCTCGAATCGCTGCGGCCTGTGCCTGGCTGGCAGAGCACGAACTGGACAGCGATAGCGAAGGTGGAGTCTGTATCCTGCGCCGTGTCATTAACGCCGATGGCCGATCACGGGCGTTTATCAATGGCAGTCCGGTCACCCTGGCCAACCTGAAAACCCTGGGCGAGATGCTGCTGGATATTCATAGCCAGCATGAACACCAATCCCTGCTGCGCCGCGCCACCCATCAACGCTTGCTGGACGACTACGGGGTCGATCACAAGCTGCTGAGCAATCTGCAATCCACCTTCAAGCAGTGGCAGCAAAACCACCACGCCTGGCGAGAGCTCAAGGACCAGGCCGAAGAAAATTCGGCGGAAAGCCAGCTGCTTGCCTACCAGCTTGGCGAGCTGGAAGAGTTGGACCTGCAGGATAACGAAGTCGAAGCGCTGGAAGCGGAATTCAAGTCTCTCAGCTCCGCAGACGACATCCTGGCAGCTGTGGTGGTCGCCTTGAACGCCTGCCGCGAGGACGAAGAAACCAATGCCTCTTCGCAGCTACATCATGCCCTGGCGGCACTACGTGAACTGCCGGAACCGCATCAGTCGGTAAAATCCGCCATCGAGTTACTGGAAACCGCAGTCATCCAGGTGGACGAAGCGGTCACCGAACTGCGCGCCTTCAACGATCAGTTCGAGGCTGACCCTTCGCGCCTGGAAGCACTCAACGAGCGACTCACGACCCTGCACAGCGTGGCCCGCAAGCATAAGATGAAGGCTGCCCAGCTGCCGGAGTTGATTGCCGATCTGCGTGCCCAGCTGGCCCGCTTCGAGAATTCCGATGCCGAACTGGAACAGTTGGCGGAAAACGATCGCCTGCTGCGCGAGCAGTTTACCCAGCTGGCCAAACAGGTCAGCCAGCAGCGCCAGAAAGCGGCCAGGAAGCTGGCCAAAGCCGTGAATGCACAATTACAGCAGCTGGGCATGCCCCACGCCGCGCTGGAAGTGGATCTGAAGAAAGTGGACAGCGACAAGCCCGCCGCGCAGGGTCTGGAGACCGTGGAGTTCCTGGTCAGCACCAACCCGGGACAGGCACCGGCCGCGCTGGCCAAAATAGCTTCCGGGGGTGAGCTGTCCCGTATCAGCCTGGCGATTCAGGTGATTACCGCGCAAACCTCGCAGGTACCCAGTCTGGTATTTGATGAAGTGGACGTAGGCATTGGTGGCGGTGTCGCCAAGGTAGTGGGAGAACTGTTGCGCCAGCTCGGCGAGCGCACCCAGATTCTCTGCGTGACCCACCAGGCGCAAGTGGCCGGGCAGGCGCATCATCACTTCTTTGTCAGCAAGCAAAGCCAGGGCAAGTCCACTACCACCCGCATTGATACGCTGGATGCTGAAGCGGTAGTGAAGGAAGTGGCGCGAATGCTCGGTGGCGAAGACTATAGCGCCGAATCACTGGCCCATGCCGAGCAAATGGTGGTGGCAAACCAGCGCTAGCGGACCGGGCTTATTGACCTGTCCGGCCAGGTTGTCTAGTTATCTTTCTGGCAATCGGCACACAGGCCATACAGATACATGCTGTGGTCGGTGATTTTGAACCCGAATTTCCTGGCAATCTTTTCCTGCTGATTCTCGATCACCTCGTCGTAGAACTCTTCCACCTTGCCACATTTGTTGCAGACGATGTGGTCATGATGGTCAACCGAGTCGATCTCGAAAACCGAATGCCCGCCCTCGAAATGATGGCGCATTACCAGACCCGCCGTCTCAAACTGGGTCAAAACCCGGTATACCGTGGCCAAACCAACATCCTCGTCAGCCTCAATCAGCGCCTTGTACACATCTTCGGCGCTCATATGCTTGTTCTCGGAATTATCGAGAATTTGCAGTATCTTGACCCGTGGCAGAGTGACCTTGAGGCCGGCTTTGCGTAATTCCTGGTTTTCTGAGGACATAGAATCTCTCTTTTTGAGCTTTGTTAAGCCTTGATCAGCAGGACTGGAGCGGTGCTGCACCGGAGTCCAGCCCTGAAATGATGTCGGGAAGCGGTTTTCCCAGAAAATCCGGTAGGGTATTATGCCCGCTCACCTGCCCGGAGGAAAGCTGGGCAACCTGAACAGCAAGGGTTTACCTTGCCAGGCACTCAAGCCCGTAACCACGCCCGCAACGCACACCGGAGTAATTCTGCAAATCATGACCAGGCCCATTAAAATTGCATCGCTGCTGCTTGTTGTCACCGCGCTCGTTGGGTGCGGTGGTGTTGGCGCGCTTGATTTCCCGGGGGTATACAAAATCGGCATTCCCCAGGGCAACATCATCACCCAGGACATGGTGGACCAGCTCCGCCCCGGCATGACCAAGCGCCAGGTGATATTTGTTATGGGTACACCGCTGGTACGCGATCCTTTCCACCAGGATCGCTGGGACTATATCTACAGCTACCAGCCCGGCGGCGGCACCCGCGGCCAGGAAGGCATCACCGTATTTTTTGAAGACGATCAGCTGGTGCGCTTCACCGGCGACTTTGTGCCTTCAGATGGAACAAATGAACAGGCCGCCGCCCAGTAAACTCAAGACGACGGCCTGATGATCATCGAATCCGGTCAAAGCCAGCAGCGCTGCCAATCATGACCAGATTCTCTTGCCTGACTACCATCAGTAGGTGAAGCGCAGCCCCAGGGTCACGCCGCGCCCCGGTTCGGGTGCATAGTTCTTCAGCAGCGACTGGTGCAGACGAATTTCCTCATCCAGCACATTGTTAGCCCTCGCGAACAGTTTCAGCTCGCTGTCCGAACCGAAGCGCCAATGATAGTCCCCATACAGCGAAACCATCGTGTAGCCATCGGTTGGCAGTTCCGTGGCACCGGCATCGTCCTGGTCCGCTGCCCGGGTGACGTGGGCGTGCATGCTCCAGTCTGAGCCTGAAAAACGCAGCTCGGCGCCGATCTTCGCGTGCGGAATACGTGGCACGTTACCGCCGTTATCTAACTCAGCTCTTACCAGGTCACCGAACACGGTCAGATCCAGCACCGTGGTACCCGTCTCAAGCAGGTTAACGGAGACCTCGCCTTCAAGACCGGTGAACGTGGCATCGGCAGCGGTGTAGCGGGCAATCAGCTGTTCTTCGAATTCCTCACCGGTGATGTCCAGGAATACGTAGTCGTCGATTTGATTGCGGTAGACGCTGAACTGGCCAATGAACGGCCCGGCGAAGCGACGGTAACCCACCTCGATGTTGGTGGAGGTCTCCTCATCGAGCGAGGTGTTGCCAATTTCCAGCAGATTGGTTGCCGCGTGCAGCGTAAATTGCTCTGGATCGGCGTAGTTGGCGCAAGTGGACGGATCAACGTTTGAATACAGCTCTTCCACCGTTGGGGTGCGCTGGGATCGAGACAGCCCCAGCATGACGTTACTCTCGCCATCGACGGCATAGAGACCGCTGGCACTGACGCTCAGCGCGTTGTCATCGTTACTGCAACCGTTGCCGGTAGACACCTCACCCTGCTCAAAGCGCAGACCAAGCTCACCGGTATATCGACCCGACTGCAAGCGTTCAACAGCGAAGATTCCAAGGCTCTCGATTCTGGATTCCGGGATGAACGCTTCTTCACCAATGGCAGAGAAATCGGTGTCGGTGAGTTGTACTCCCCAGACTCCCGAACGGGACTCTGACTCGGTATGGCTCAGGGTGAAGCGGCCTTCCATCCCCTCGTTGGCGAATCGGGTACCGATCTCAACATCACCGTCTTCGAAGAATTCGACTTCGCTGTGGGTATAGTCGGTGAATCCAAGTGAGCCTTCGAAGGACTGAAAAAATCCGCCGTCAAAGTCATAGCGGCCCTTGATGTCATAACGGGTTTTTTCCATGTCGAGGCGCACGAATTCCACATCCCCGTGGTCATGACCTTCTTCCCCATGTTCTTCGCCTTCGTGTTCCTCTTCACCGTGCTCCTCTTCGCTGTGTTCTTCTTCCCCGTGTTCGTCACCGTGAGCATGGCTGTGGGTACCTGGCGGCAGACCATAGTTATTGGTCAGACGCTGCGCGGAAACACCAAAGAAACCGCGTTCGCCGACAAACGAAAACCCTGCAGTAGCACCGTCTGATTCGCTGTTCGAGTTGCCAATAAAGCCATTGGTGTTCTCGAACTCTTCGTCATGGTCGTGATCTTCGTCGTGACCATGTTCTTCTTCAGCATGGTCTTCGTCGTGTTCATCGTGCTCGTCGCCATGCAGCGCGGCCATCAGATCTTCGACCGCTTCCAGACCCGCTTCGTTCACTGCGAAGCCGGGGATTTCCACGTTGTCGTTATCGCGCCGGAAGGCATCCAGATGGAAGGCCACATTTCCGGCCGATGCATCAAAACGGACTATAGTGTGGTTCTCGCCGTTGACAGTATTGTGAGACTGTTCGATGGCAAACTCGGGACCTGCTACCAGTTCTTCCGGGATCCGCCCGTCAATGATATTAATCACCCCGCCGACTGCACCGCTACCGTACAACAGGGTCGCCGGGCCACGAATGACCTCCACGCGGTCGGCCATGGCAACTTCCACACCCTCGGCGTGATCCGGGCTCTGATTGGAGGCATCGGTCACGCCGACACTGTTCATCAGAATATTCACCCGGTTTCCGGACTGACCGCGGATTACCGGATGACCAAGTCCGGGTCCAAACGAGGCGTTATTGATACCGATTTCATTGCGCAAGGTCTCGCCAAGCGTGTTGGCGACTTTTTCCCGTAGCTCCTCACCGGACAGCACGCCGATTGGCAGCGCAGTTTCCGCAGCTGTTCCGGCAAATGGGGAGCTGACAATAATCTCTTCGATAGACTGATAGTCGTGATTGCGTGAATCCGACTGGGCAGTTGCGGTTGCGGCTGTCGCCAATAGCGCAGCACTGATCGCTACACGCAGGGGGTTGTTCGGGGTAATAATTTTCATGACGCTATTCCAAATAAATCTGACGTTACAGACATTGAGCAGTCCACCAGGAAAACCACCAGCCAGCTGATAGCAAGCATGGTGACAAGCGGACAACAACAGGGATACCGGGCTAACAGATAGTCAGAAGGCCCGGTGATGGATCTACATCAGGAATAGTGCGGGGGTGCGCGGGACCTGGCCGGGGGAACGGCGGTAAAAGGTAGGTGACGATCGGCGCTGACGAACAGCGTACTGCCGTTCTCGGCGCTGAAATCCAGAGCGGCGGCGGTGACAGCCTTGCCCTTGTTGCCCAGCTTCAGACAGATATGACAATCGAGCTGGCTTTGCAGGTCATCGTGACTGTGGGTGAGCTCGACGCCCTGGGCCAGCACCACAATTGTGCACAGCGCCAACAGGGCGCGTGACGCAGCGGTCATTCGCAGCCATTTGCGGCGCAGGACAATCAGGTGATGGGTGAAGGGTCGCAAATCAGTCACGGGTCTGGTGCCTAAAGCGATTATCTATCCGAAGCGGAATTAGCGTGCAATTAATCCACAGGTGAAGCACCGGGTCAAGACTGTTAAAGCCGGTAGCAAGGACTGTGTAGCGCCCTGTCAGCCCAGCTTCTCAGCAAACTTTTCCAGCGCCGCCAGGCCGACAACGTCATGGGAAACCAGCTCAAGTTGCTCCACGGGGACGTCAGGCAAGGCTTTGGCCAGTGTTTTAAGGTGTTGCTCTTCCTGGGCGTGTCGCTCCTTCATAAAGTCATCGCCACGATTCGGGGTGCGCTTGTTGACTATCAGGCAATCAACGCCAATGCCAGCGCGCTGCAGCTTTTCATGCAGTTCGATGGACTCCAGTACCGGCATGCGCTCGGCAGCCAGAACAATGACGAATGAGGTCAGCTCATGGTCCGCCAGCTTGTCCCTCAGGCTCATGAACTTCAGCCGGCGACGATTCAATATCTGGCGAATGCGGCTTTCCTTCTCCTGCGCCTCCTGGTCAGCACCACCGATGGTTTTGTCTTCCATGCTGGAGTCTCTGCCCAGATCACGCACGAAATCCGCGAAGCGGTCTGCCTTTTCACGACGCTTTATCAGACCTTCGGTCCAGGCCGACATCATCTCCGGCAAGGCCATCAGTCTAGCGGTGTGCCCGGAAGGGGCCGTGTCAAACACAATAAGATCATGGTCATCCAGGCCGGTTTCCACTACTTCGGCTATGCGTTCCAAAATAGCGGCTTCCTGCATGCCCGGGGCGTCTCTGGACAGCTTCATGTGCTTGTCGACTTCACCGTGCAGATTCACCGGCATCATTTCATAGAGCGCCCGGCTGACTTCGCGCATGTGCAGTTCAACGGTTTCTTCAGGATCAAGCTCCAGCGCATCGAGCCCGGCCGTCAGGCGAACCGGTTTCGAACCAATCTTGCGATCAAACAAATGGCCCAGGTTGTGGGCGGGGTCGGTAGATACCAGCAGCACCCTTTCGCCCTGTTGGGCACGAGCCACGGCAGTGGCGGCAGACACGGTGGTCTTGCCGACGCCGCCTTTACCGCCGAAGAACAGGAGTTTGCGTTGTCGAGCCAGCTCTAACAGCAATTGATATGATCCAGAGGTGAGCGCTCCATGCCCATCCGCTTGTGCCATTCGTGAAAACGCTCATACACCAGCGGCAGGAGTTCCATCGTGTAAAAAGCCGCAGGATTGGGTATGCCCAGGCTTTCCGCAAAAACCAGCAGCATGAACAGATCCTCCTCGTCGCGCTGGGCACGGGCGAACGAACGGCGATATGGCGTGACGTAGAAGTCGTGAAGCCCCTGTTCGAGCTTGGCCAGCCAGCTGTCGCCGTCTTTTTTGTTCGATTCTTTGGTCATAGTAACTGGGACTTTATGGCTGCTTAATATAGAACAAGACCGATTATGCGCGAGAACTGTTCACGATTTCCAGCACCATCACCATACGGCGGTTCCAACCGACTTGCAGGATCTCAACTCTTGCCCGCTTGCTTGTTGCTGACACGATCTTTGGCACGCTCCAGGCGTGCCTGCTTGGGGTCAATGGTTAGCGGTCGGTATATCTCCACACGATCGCCAGGGCGCAGACGGTATTCCGCAGGCAGCGGGCGCCCTTTGCCGTTCAGCGGTTTGGAGAAAATACCCATGGGATCTGAGTCGGGATCAATCTCGGGAAATTCACTGACGATGCCGGAGGCGATCACCGCATCATAGGCGCTGCTGCCTTCCGCGACGTTCAGGGCAATGACGCGCTGCTTGTCAGGGCGGGCAAACGCGACCTCCACCTCTATTTCGCTGTTCTGTTCCGTGTCTTCTGTCTGCATGATTCAGCGGCCTCAGCCGTAAACCTGTCTGGCCCGCTTGACGATGGCGTCCACCTGGCTGTTAGCGACCGCGGAGAACAGCTTCTCGGCGGCAAACCCCAACAGCGACGATTTGAATTTGAATTCCATGATCAGGCTGACGCGACAGGCTTTTTCATTGATCGGCGTGAACGTCCAGTGGGCATCAAAGGCGGAAAAATTACCTTCCACCAGCTCCATGCGAATGCTGCTCGGCCGCTCCAGCAGGTTGCGGGTTACCAGCGTCTGGCTCACCCCCGCCTTGCTCAAGGTCAATTCGCCTACCAGTTCCTCATCAGACCTGTTGATCACGCGCGCGCCGGCACAGCCCGGCAGAAATTTCGGGTATTGCTCGATGTCATTGACCAGGTCGAACATTTCCTCTGCGGAATGATTGACCATGGCGCTGCGCTCGATGCGGGTCATGGGCTACAGGTTTGGCTTAAAACTGATGACTGGCAAACTGGTATTGGATCTGACGCAGGCAAGGGTACGGAACGCAGACATGAAATGAACAGGCAAGCTATTGATAACCAAGGCCGGGCATCAGGAAAAATAAATCTGGGAAACTGTGCTGATGAATACGATCAACAGCACTGCGGGGATTACGGTACCCAGTGAAAAGCTGAGGTATTTCTCCAACCGCGAGCCGGAGAACGCCGAATCACCCAGCTGCAGCTCTTCTTTCAGGCCTTTGAACTTCCATTCGTAGGCACAGAAAATGCACACCGTAAATCCAACAAACGGCAAAATGGTTTCGTAAAACACGTCCGAGACCAGATCAAAGAATGACTTGGTAACCCCGCCATAACTGGTGAAATTGGTGAAAAAATCCGAGATGCCCAGCGACATGGTGGCCGGGATCGCAAACAAGGTCAGCAGACAAGCCTGCATGGCCACCGCTTTGCGGCGGGAAAAATTCAGCTCATCAATCCAGCAGGCAATGGGGATTTCGATAATCGACACCAGGGAAGTAAGCGCGGCAAAAAACACCAGAGTGAAAAATATCGTCGCCACAACGCTGGCACCGGTGTAGCCCACAGCCACCTGCATGGACAGGAAGATCTTCGGCAGAAAACTGAAGATCAGGCCCACGCTGCTGGTGGAAAGGTCATCGGTATTGGTATTCGGGTCAAAGGCGAAGATCGCCGGCAGTATCAGCAACCCGGCAAAAAACGCAATGCTGGTATCAGCCATGGCTACCATGCGCGTTGACTGGGGAATGTTGTCATCGCGGCTGAAATAGGAGCCATAGGTGATAAGTATCCCCATGCCCAGTGACAGGGAGAAAAAAGCCTGGCTGAGAGCGCCATTTATCACAGATAAATTTATACGGCTGAAATCGGGTACCAGGTAGTAACGGACGCCCACCGAGGCATTATCCAGGGTCAGCACGAACACCGTCAGCAACACCAGCATGACCGCCAGCGTGGGCATCAGCACGCGTGCCAGGCGCTCGATACCGCCCTTCACGCCACCCAGTAAAATAAAGAAAATCACCCCCAGCAGCACCACCAGGTAGCCGAACAGGCTCGGACGAGCCACCACCTCACCAAAGGTTGCGTCATTTGCGAGCTGGTTCAGATTGCCGGACAGGGTTTCCTTGATGTAAACCACCAGCCAGACGGTAATGACCGTGTAGAACACCGCGATCATGAAGGGCGTGACAATGGCAAGAATACCCGCCAGTCGCCAGCGCAGCTTGCCGTCCGACAACTCGGAAAACGCACCAACCGGATTCCGCGTAGTCTTCCGGCCCATGGCGATTTCCGCCATCATTACCGGGTAACAGATGAAGGCGATGAAGAACAGGTAGATGATCAGAAACGCCGCGCCACCGTTTTTGGAGGCCATTACCGGGAACGCAACCAGATTCCCAAGTCCTACAGCGGAACCGGCAGCAGCCAAAATAAACCCCAATCTCGAACTGAACTGCCCCCGTTCCTGCGCCATAAATTCCCTTCAAACTCAGATAATTAGCTGATAGCCGCGGTTTTGCGTCAACGGATTCTATCAACGCCCCCCAGGCAGCACAATCTGGATGCGCGGCCAGGTTTTACTGTCTCTGGTCGGCAGCAGTTGGGGTTTACCGTCCCGAACAGGGTATAATGGCCGGTTATGGCTAAAAGCGGTAAGAACAAAACCCCAGACAACACCATCGTCGTCAACAAGAAAGCCCGCCACGATTTTTTCATCGAGGAGGATTTTGAGGCAGGTATTCAGCTCCAGGGTTGGGAAGTCAAAAGTCTGCGCGAGAAGAAGGTGCAGCTGTTGGACAGTTACGTGCTGATCAAGGACGGCGAGGCATTTCTACTGGGTTGCAATATCACCCCACTCAGCGCCGCCAGCACCCACGTTGTTGCTGATCCCCAGCGCACCCGCAAACTGCTGATGCATAAGAAAGAGCTGGCCAGACTGTTTGAGGCCACCCAGCAAAAAGGCCAGACCTGCGTCTGCACCAAGCTGTACTGGAAAGATCACCTGATCAAGGCCAAAGTCGCCCTGGCGAGAGGCAAGCAAAGCCACGACAAGCGCGCCACGGTCAAAGAGCGCGAGTGGAACATCGACAAGCAGCGTATTGTGCGGGAACACAATCGCTAGGCTGCGCGGCCTGATTCTGGCGTATCTGCCGGTTATCCAACGGTTTTCGGAAGGCCACGGCTTGTAATCGGCGGAGTTCGGCCTTATGTTGGCAAGTAACACACCAGTTATGGGGGCGTTCCGGATTCGACGCCGGTATCAACTCCTGCGGTGCATGCCGAGAGCGTAATGACTCTCGTAAATCAATCATTACAACTTTATAGTTGCCAACGACGACAACTACGCTCTAGCGGCCTAAACAGCCCGCTAGCGATTGCCTCAGGGATGCCTGTAAACATGAGTTTTGCAATCGTCATATAGAACAGGATCGCGGAAAGGCTGTCTGGGGCCGGACCGTTAAAACTTAACCAGACTCGCCCAAGTCACCCTGCCCGTCGGGCGGATGAGGGTTAATTTAATAGACGACGCTAAGCATGTAGATCCAATGGACAAGAACTGACGGACGGGAGTTCAACTCTCCCCGCCTCCACCAATTCAAAATCCCAGCAAGACCCAGAAAGATCAAAAAAGCCCGTATTTTTAGCAAGATACGGGCTTTTTTGTTTCCTACCTCGTTCAAGCCAATCCCATCAAATCCGGCTTTTTTAGTAGTACGGGTAGTAGTACACTGGTTCAACTCCTCGATCCGGTACTACTACGATGCCCAGAATCACCAAACCTCTGACCAATACCGAAGTCAGCAGGGCCAAGCCGCGAGACAAAGTGTACTCCCTGTCTGATGGCGGCGGGTTGCAGCTTCGGATCAAGCCCAGCGGCTCTAAAACCTGGCTGCTGGACTACTACCGCCCCTACACGAAAAAGCGCACCTCGATCAGCTTCGGCACCTTTCCGGAAGTCACGCTTGCACAGGCTCGCTCTCAGCGTGAGTCAGCCCGCAAGCTATTGGCACAGCAGATTGATCCGCAAGAGCATAGGGAGGAGCAGCAACGCACCGAGCAGTCTGCACACGGCAACACCTTGCACGCTGTAGCAGAGCAATGGCTGGAAATTAAGCGAAGCAAAGTGACCGAAGACTACGCCACCGATACCTGGCGCTCACTGGAACTGCATGTCTTTCCTGATCTGGGAAAATTGCCGATCCACAAGATCACGGCAACCAAAGCCATTGAAACCATCAAACCGCTGGCCGCCAAAGGCAGTCTAGAAACGGTCAAGCGCCTGTGCCAGCGGCTTAATGAGATCATGACTTACGCGGTAAACTCCGGCCTGACTGACACTAATCCCTTGTCGGGCATTGCCAGCGCGTTCCAACCGCCCAGAAGGAGCAATCAACTAACCTTGTCGCCCAGTGAACTGCCGGAGCTGATGCAGAATCTCTCAGTCGCCAGCATCAAACGTACAACACGCTGTCTGATCGAATGGCAATTGCACACAATGGTTCGACCAGGCGAAGCCGCCGGTACTCGCTGGGAAGAAATTGATCTGGAAAAACGAGTCTGGACAATCCCCGCTGAACGAATGAAGAAACGCAAGGCTCATGCGGTGCCTCTGTCGAAACAGGCCATCGCCTTGCTTGAAATTATGCGTCCGATCAGCGGTCGCGGCGAGTTTGTCTTTCCATCAGACCGGAAGCCGAGAACGCATATTCATTCACAGACTGCCAACATGGCATTGAAGCGGATGGGTTATGGCCAGAGGCTAGTAGCACATGGCCTGCGCTCGCTTGCCAGTACGATCCTCAACGAACAGGGATTCGATCCAGACATTATCGAAGCGGCACTGGCCCACACTGGCAAGAACGAAGTACGCAACGCTTACAACCGCGCCCAGTACATCGCAAGACGCAAGCCTATGATGGACTGGTGGAGTCAACATATCGAACTGGCTGCCACCGGCAACGTGAGCCTTACCGGCACGGCAGCCCTTAAAGTCGTTAACGGCTAAGAGGCAGTACTTGCACTACTCAACTGGCGCAGGACTGCAGCGGCAATTTCTTCAGCCTGATCTGTCGATGCCTTGTCACGGGGCTTTTTCAATGTCTGAAAAATCTCGGACTGCCGGCTCTCCTGCACCTCGCCGTAACTGTAGAACGTGGTCAGCACGCCTTCGTGGCCCAGATTCTGGCTCCAGGCTTTGAATTCCTCTGGTGTCTGACACACGGTTTGCCCTAATCGAACCAGTGTTTTCCGAAAGCTGTGCGGATTGAAGTATTCCAGGCCCGCCGCCTCGAATGCGTCTTTGAATATATTCCTGATTCGGTTCGCGTTACTCCAGTGTTCCCGCAACACGCCTGAAGGCTCAAAGACATGCCGCTCTCCCCTGACCAGCGCAGTCTTGGGGAACAAGGGATCATCGTTCCCAAACAGCAATTCAGTTCTGAGAAAGCCTATCCAGTCCAGTACGATCTGTCGAAACTCATCATCGACCGGAAAAAAGTAGGTCGTAAATGTCTTGCTGGCTTTTGTTTTCACTTCTCTTGCGTCCTGATAAACGCACTCCAAGCCTGAAGTTGTTTCCACATGCTTCAGTTTGAACGAAGCAATCGCGCTATCTCGGGCCCCTGTGAGCACGGTAAAAGCAATTAAGGCCCTGTTACGTCGATCAATGACAGTATCGTGCGGCATGGACGATATAACCTTCCTGATCTGTTCCATAGTCGGAACACGGCTCCTGCGCTTTGCTGTGGCGACGCGGGCGTCTTTCTCAGAAAGGTTGAAATATTCAGCCTCAGAGTAATTGATGCGAGACTTGTACCCTGGCTCCCGCGCCAGCCATTGGAAAAAGGCTTTCAGGCTGCGCAGTGTCGAATTCATGGTGGCCTTACTCAAGCCTTTCCCAGTCCTGGCATTCTGATATTTGGCCAGATACCGCTTGAATCCAACCGCTTGCTGGAAGTGAAAGGCCTTGAAGTCTTTCCAGACTGTGTATTCTTCAAAGCGACTTATTGCCTTGGCCGCTGCGTCCACGGAAGCCTCGTCCTGGCGCTTGGCCTCCTTCAGAAAAGTGAAGTATTTGCGCTTCATCCGCTCATTTTCTGGGTGGTGCTTTTTCATTGATTCATACCTCTATTTGAAGTCACTGTTCACGGGTAGTGGACTGCTCTTGTTTATGTGTTGCAGTGACTGCGGTATGCAAACGTCCAATTTCTCCTTAATCCGCTCCAGACTGGCGTCGCTTGCAAAGCGATTCATGAGCGAGCCACAAGCCGGACAGAGGCCAGTAAGTCGATTAGCTGATGTCGAAGCGGGAGCAAGATCTACCATGCTTGCAGCAGGCCGCTGGGGAGACCGACACCTCATGCAGTACATTTCGTCTATTCGGCACTTATGTTTCCTTGACTGCCGCTTTTCCTGAAGAAACGTACGCAAGGGTGCCCCGAGAATGAGAATGGGCCGTCGTTCGTCACAAACAGGCAGCCCACTCTTAATCCAGGTCCGAACCGTATTCCTGTGAATACTGAATAGGTTCGCCACTTCCTCTACTGTGTAGTTGCGGTGAATCTTAACCAGGTTGGGATTCAAGCTTTTTGGCATGACTCGCCAACTCGGCTGGATTCGATTTTGTCGGCAAGCCACCCTTCGACGTCGCTTTCAAGCCAACCAACGGCACGCCCACCGAGCGACACAGATTGAGGAAATTCTTTTTTGGAGATTCGCAGATAGATAGAACTGCGGCTCAGGCCGGTCCGGTTTTTTACTTCGGGAAGTCTTAGTATACGTGTAGCCATGTCAGTGCCTCCTTAGGCTTCGTTAGACATGACCCGATTATTACCCGCGTCGCAGGCTACAAAACCGAATTCGGATACAGGATTACGAATTAGGGTTTTGATCTGCTTTCGAGTGCTCCAGGCACTTCTTTAATTATCTTACGTATCGTATCGTCACTTATTGGTGTCCCATGTTGATCGGTCAATGCAGCCAGTGCAGAAGAAACACCTCGAACGGACAGGTCGATCTTGGAGGTCTTGCAGAGAGCAGCGATCAAAACGAGATAAGTATGCCGTTCCTTAGTGGAGAGTGACTCACGACGATTGGACGGGCCCGAACTTACCTTGTCTAGAAAATCGAGTATGGCACTAGTTCTTACCACATAGGGCGCGTCATTAGGTAGTGCTCCTCTAGGGCAGTAGTCTTCCTCTCTAGGCCGGGATCTACGCTTATCCAAGTATTCAGTTCGCTGTTTCTGGTACTCCGCGAGCTTCTGGCTCGCCTCTTCCTGAGATAATTTACCGTCCTCCATTTGCCTGCGGAGAGCTTTCCCTCTTGCCTCAGATCCGGGCTGGAATTCGTTTTCATCAAAGCTTTCCTGAAGCTGACAAACCCTGTCTCCATTCGCGACCAAGACTCCCTCAAGGTTAGTAAGAGTAATCTCAGGACCACCTGTGAGCTGCTGATAAAAGTGCTCAACATCCAAGGTTTCTGCCCCTACCATCATCAAATCCCAAACACCTTCAATCGAAACAACCTCTTTATCTAACTTAAGAAACTTACCCTCTTCAATAAACAGATCCTTTGCCAGCCGGGTTTTCTCACCAAATTCAACCTCGTGGAAGTAACCCAGCAATGGGCCTGGCGGAAACTCGTAGAACTCAACATCTTCAATACCGACAATTCGCCCCAGTCTCCCGCTCGTTTTATTCACGAAGTTGACCGAAAGAGTTAAATGGCCATCCAGAGCGAGTCTCAGAATATCCTTTATCTCAACTTGTTCGCCCAGCACTGTGCCTAAATGTGCCTCAGCTTCATGTAACGTAACCCATTCTTTTAAATGGAAAAGTTTACTAATCGCCACTAGTTTAACTGCCCCAAAAAACGACTCGATACTTACCGTGAAAAAGATTCGACATCGATACACCAGTCGGTATCATTCATGACATCTTCGCACATCCTGAAACATGTGGGGAACCGCTTGCATAATCTACAGACCGAATAAAGGTCTGCGATCGTAGGTAACGAACTCGAGAGAAAACAAATGCCAGAATTGCACTTCAAGGGAAAGGAATACGTCTACAACCACCATCTCACCGTGCCCTATCGGCCCCTTGTGCCTAATGCCAAAAAGTCTATTGGGGGCACAGATCAGGAAAATCTGATTATCCACGGGGATAATCTCCATGCGCTGAAGGCCCTGCTGCCCCGCTATGCCGGAAAGGTAGACTGCATCTTTATTGATCCGCCCTATAACACGGGCAATGAAAACTGGAACTACAACGATAACGTCAGCAGCCCGATGATGAAGGAGTGGCTGGACGGCAATCCGGTGAACAAGGAAGACATGCTGCGGCACGACAAGTGGTGTTGCCTGATGTATCCGCGTTTAAAACTATTACATGAACTACTTTCTGAGGATGGGAGTTTCTGGATGACGCTTGATGATAATGAAATGCATCGAGCAAGAATGATGTTAGATGAAATCTTTGGCGAAGAGGCGTTTGTATCGAATATTGTGTGGCAGAAGAAATACGCCACATCAAATGATCATACAGGAATAGCACCAATGCATGATCATATTCTAGTCTATTTTAAATCTGAAAATTGGGAACGCAATCTACTGGAAAGAACAGAGAAAAAGGATCGACAATATAGATACGAAGACGAGCAAGGTATTTTTCGACCAGATAATTACACTTGCAATAAAACTGCAGATGAAAGGCCAAATCTCTATTACCCAATTACTAATCCGCATACTGGTGAAGATGTATGGCCAAAGAAAACAGCGGTTTGGCGATACACAAGAGAGCGACACGAATTAAATGTTTCTGACAATCTAGTTTTTTGGGGCAAAGAAGGAAAAGCAAACGTCCCATCTTTTAAGAGGTACAAACATAAACTTAGAGGGGCAGGGAAAACAGTACCGACTACTTGGTGGACGCACAATGAAACCGGACACACCGATGAGGCTAAGAAGCAACTGCGAAATATTTTTCCCGAGTCCGAAGCACTCGATTTTGTGACCCCCAAGCCCGTAAGATTAATTCAACGTATTTTGGAAATTGCATCCCATCATGATTCGATTGTCTTGGACTCATTCGCAGGTTCAGCAACAACTGGACATGCGGTAGCTGCTCAGAACCGAAAAGACAATGGCAATCGCCGTTACATACTAGTCGAATGCGAAGACTACGCCGATGCACTCACGGCTGAACGATTACGTCGAATTATCAATGGCTATGAATTCCAAGGCACTCAAAAAGAAGAATTACATAGAGAAAGTATTACATGGAGCAATTTCAGCAAGGACAAAAAACACCAAACCGTAATCAACCAGGTCCAGTCCATCGACAATTTGGAATCTGATCGATTCGACTCAATCAAAAAGACGATCAAAGACGGCGAACTGATTGTAACTGGAGAAAAGAAGGTCACAGAGAAAACGGCTGGACTGGGCGGTGGCTTCACTTATTGCACTTTGGGCGATCCGCTTGATCTAGACAAGCTCCTCGCCGGGAAGGATCTTCCAAACTATGCCAGTATCGGCGCATGGCTTTTCCACACGGCAACGGGCGAGCCACTGGATCAGAAGATGATCAAGGAGAAGCAGTTCTATCTGGGGACAAGCACCGCATTCCACGTCTGGCTAATATACAAATCTGATTTGGAATTCCTAAAATCCCGCGATGCAGCGTTAACGCTGAGTTTTGCAGAGAAAATCGCCAAGGATAAAGAGAAGCGGCATCTGGTCTTTGCGCCTTCCCGATTCGTCCCCAATAAGATGCTCTTGCCGCTTGGGGTTGAATATGCGCCTCTACCCTTCGCACTCTATCGTGTAGAAAAGGAATAACTGTGGAGTTGAAAGACTTTCAGCAAGCCGTACTGGATACGTTCGATAGCTATCTGGACACTCTAGTTGATAAGCGGCTTAAAGCCCTCAAAGTAGAAAAGTTGCTTCAGGCTGACCCTGATCTGGAACTAGACATTCCCAACTTCACTGAAAAGACATGGGAAGAACTTCAGAAATTGGGGATGCTGCCAGATGCAAGGAAGAACATCCCCTTCAGCCCACGCCAGGATGGGGCTGGGAATATCCTGCCCTCAGTGACTTTCAAAGTGCCCACGGGGGGTGGCAAAACTTTGCTGGCTGCGGCTGCAGTTTCCCGGATCATGAGCAAATGGTTGCAGGCCAATCATGGTTTTGTGCTCTGGATTGTACCCAATGAATCTATTTACACTCAAACGCTGAAAACTCTGAATAATCGAGAGCATCCTTACCGGCAGATACTGGACCGTGCGGCAGCTGGAAAGGTAAAGATTCTGGAGAAGATGACACCGCTGGATAACCGGGACGTTGAATCTCATTTGTGTGTCATGCTTTTGATGCTGCAATCCTCCAATCGGGAAAACAAGGAGTCATTGAAAATATTTAGGGATAGGGGAAACGTGCGCGGCTTTTTTCCAACTGGCGATGACTTTCAGGCCCATAGTGACTTACTTGATCAAGTCCCCAATCTTGATGTCTATGGTCACAAAGAAGGGTTGGGGTGCATTATCAAAGATTCGCTTGGGAACGCACTGCGAGTTACCAACCCCATCGTGGTAATGGACGAAGGCCACAAGGGTTACTCCAAGCTGGCTTTCGACACTTTGTACGGCTTCAATCCCAGCTTTGTGCTGGAGCTTTCAGCAACGCCGGCAGACCGGGACCGTGATGATCCACCCGTCTACAGCAATTGGCTTGTTGACGTGAGAGGCACGGCGCTCGATAAAGAAGAAATGATCAAACTGCCCATCAATGTCACTGTACGCGGTGACGAGGACTGGCGGGATTGCCTGCGAGCAAGTTTTGAGCATTTGAATTCACTGCAAGTCGAGGCTTCCCGGCTCGACGCTGACACCTCCCGCTATATCCGGCCTATCTGTCTCGTTCAGGTAGAACGTACCGGCCAGGACCAACGGGAAGCGGAATTTATTCACGCCGAAGATGCCAGGGACTACCTGCTTTCACTTGGTGTAAGTGAGCAACAAATCGCTATCAAGACATCAGAACGCAACGACCTAAACGAACCGGAGAATCTCAATCTGCTCAGCCGTACCAATCAGGTGCGCTTCATCATTACCAAGCAGGCATTACAGGAAGGCTGGGACTGTCCTTTCGCCTATGTGCTTTGCTCCCTGTCGCCAGTTGCAAACAAGAAAGCCATGACTCAGCTAATCGGACGGATTCTTCGGCAACCCGACACGGTCAAAACAGGCATTGCGGCGCTGGACCAATGCTATGTCTATTGCCTGCACACCACGACCAGAGAAGTCGTGGATACCATCAAGAGCGGGCTGGAACGGGATGGCATGTCCGATCTGGTCGATCATATTCATGATACCGAGAACGGCGGCGGCTCGGGTGATGCCCACCGCCCAATCAAGCGGAGTGGCAAGTTCAAAAAACTGCGAATCTTCCTGCCGGTTGTGAACTGGGTTGAAGGCGGCAGTGTACGGCCTTTGGATTACGAACAAGACATTCTGTATCGCATCGACTGGGATCAGATCAGTCTAAGTGGCCTTGCCAAAGAGATACCCGATTCCACCCAGGGCTATGAAACCCAAGTCGTACAGGTTGGGCTGGCAAAAGAGGCTGATGCAGAAGACTTTATAGAATCCAGTGACGTAAAGAGCCAGCAGATTCAGGACGAGTTTGATCCTGTGTATATCGTGCGCTCAATCAACGATATTGTGCCCAATCCATGGATAGCACGCTCCTATGTGGATATTGTCGTCAAGCAACTGGAAAAACGCGGCATTAAAGGCGACAAACTGGGTGAACTTGGTCACCTCATTCTGGAAAAACTTCGCGCTCACCTCGCCGCCGAAAGAGACAGACTGGCTGAGGCCATCTTCAAGGCAGACGTGGCTGCCGGTCGTATTCAATTCCGCCTGCGCACTGACAGCCACAATTGGGTAATGCCGGACGAAATTACTACTCAGCGAGCCGCAAACAGCCAGGAGCTGCGCAGGAACGATGGCGCGATCATTGAGAAGCACCTATTCTCAGCCACCTATAAGGATGACTTTAACGCCTACGAACGGGACGTTGCCTGCTATCTTGATGGAGAACAAGCGCTGCACTGGTGGCACAGAAACGTTGCTCGGTCACAGGGTTCCTACTACCTGCAAGGCTGGCGCAAAAACAAGATTTATCCAGACTTCATCTTTGCCTTGCAACATGACGGCAAAGGCGACGGCGAGAAGCTGATGATTCTGGAAACCAAAGGCGAGCATCTGCAGAATCCAGATACCCAGTACAAGCAAAAGGTCCTGCAAGAGTGTGCTGCTGCCTACCAGGTTGAGCAGGTCAAAAAGCAGGGCGAACTGGAACTGGTTGTCGATCAGAATACGGTTGTGAGCTGTGATCTGATCTTTGAGGGTCAGTGGAAAACTGACCTGTCGAAGGTGCTAGAAAATTAGCCAATACTGGGCTTGAAAAAGACTTTTAGTAGTACGCTTAGTAGTACCACCGAATTATCAATTATATTTTATTTATATATATCAACTAGTTAGGATTTATTTTCAACTCTCCCCGCCCCACCACACTCCGCCTTCGGCTTCGCGTGGCACGCCACACGGGGCCGCAGGTCCCGGGTGGCCTGCCACGCGAAGCCGTTAGAAGGAGTAGTGCCACGCGTAGCCCAGCGAAGATGGGCGAAGTGTGGCCCAGACCTTCCCCCATCGCCTACTCAAAACGAAACCCCGACCAAATACTGCTGAATTGCTGCAATCCCCGGCAACTCACCCATTTCCAACTAGACTAATAACACCTGTCCAGGAAGACACCGTGTTTCAATACGTCTACATACTAAGAAGCTGCTCTAGCCAGGCTATTGGCTAGATAGATTTGCATTCACAGTGCGGTTTCAGCGCTTATCCACTGAAACGTTCAGCCCGAACCTCCCAGCCCAAACTTCGACACCCTCCGGCACACCGTGGCCGGTGATGTTCCAAGAATACGAGCCACTTCTGCTTGTTTGCCGTCTGTGATTTCCAGTAATGCGGCAAGCTGGTCTCTCTCCAGTGCTTCCAGGTAGTCCTGATTCGCATAGGAATGGCTGGAGAAAATAACTCGCCTTAGCTCCCCGATCAGAAACCAGGCTTGCCGCCACTTGAGGCGGAATGTGATGACCTCGTCCCTGGCCAGGTACATAAGAACCCAGATAAAAAACGTCGACGCCAGCGGCATCAGGATTGCCGTGGATGCGTTGAAGCCGAGTATCTTGAACAGGTTCACACCCAGTGAAACCAGGAAAATCGGCGTAAAAGCGCTAAGCAAGATCTTCGACCGGGTATGAATTTCCCGGTTTTTACTCAGCAGGCCAAACACCAGACTGGCCACAGCGATTAACACCGCAGCGATCACATGCAGCTGAAACAGCCAGTAGGCTGGCCCGGGCACACTGACGATGGTGTAGCCAACGTGCTCGTAGGTGAGAACGACGTCGCCGGCGATAAGCAAGTAAGTCAGAAAGCACCCAAACACCAGCAGCACAGGCACCGTAGCCATCGCAATTCCATTGCCGATGGTTCGGCCAATGAAATGGATGGCAGCCGGTGCAGTGAAGATCAGACTGATCATCAGCCCATCGATAAACAGATAGGCCAGAGCCTGATCGGACTCGAACGTCCAGTAACCGAGAAACTCGAAGGTATTTTGCAATATAAACAGCAAGGCAAGCACCACAAACGCCAGGGTTATACTGGTTCGTGTACTAATCTGCGCCAGAATCAGTGTTTTCAGTATGGCGCCAAACAGCGCGAAAACACCGAATAAGTAGAAAGCGATCACTTTCGCAGCCCTGTTATCAAACTACCGAGACGAAGCCCCTAATCTATCGACATTTGAGGGATATGCCAAGATGTGTTGACGCAATACCGGATCCGGTGAACACACAGAAGATCCTGTCCAGTTCCTCCAGTTGACCTGATTCGGTTAATTGGTCCCAGCAAACCGGGAACGTCGCCGTGGTGAGATTGCCCAGTGTAGGAAAAGTCGCTATAGACTGTTCGGGGCGCAGCCCGAATATGTCCAGATACTTCAGGAACGGGCGCTCTCCTACCTGATGGGGAATAAGAAAATCGATTTCCTCGCGTTGCCAGCCAAATCGTTTCAATGACTCCGGGATCATGTTTCTTACCAGGCCAATGGTTTTCGCGCAGATTTTCCCCATTTCCATGGCGAATTCGGGCTCACCCCCATAGGGCACATTGCTGAAATCCGCGAAGCACAATTTGGTCTGGCTGGAATCGCATCGGGTTTGATGGCCCACAATCCCACTGCTGTCTTCCGAAACACCGACCACCATGGCGCCCCCGACATCGCTTACCGTCAGTCCGCCAATGGACTTCTCAATACTGTCTTTGCCGAGCTTGCCGGATCTGAACATGTCCACCAGCATCTGTGTTTTCAGGCTGGGTACTTCCCCGGTGCACAGCAGCGCATAGTTGATGCTTCCTGCAGCGATCAGGGCCTGGGCGGTAAGCAAGCCGGTAATCAGCCCGTGACAGGCATCGGATATATCCCAACACAAGCCGGGCTTGATGCCAACTTCATGGGCCACGCGGTGCATGGTAGCCGGTTCGACGTAGTCGCGATCGATCCCGCAGTAAAAGGCGGCGCCGATTTGATGGGCCGGCACACCAGAGCGGGCAAGCGCGATTCTTGCTGCTTCAATTGCCAGATCGCCCGGTCGCGTCCCTTGCGGCGCATGCCGGGTATGACTAATGCCCATCAGGCGTTCAACCGTGTCCGGCGCGTAGCCAAAGCGGTCGAATTGCGCCTCCTGGAACAACTCTCTGGTAGAAACTGCATGCGACGGCAGCACTGAGCCGCAACCATAAATTGTCGTCCTGTTCATATCCAACCCTCACTTAAGTCAGTATTTATGCGGCGCGCAAAGAACTTGCAGAAATGAAATACCGCGCGTTCATTATCGACTAATCGGTCACTGCTACAAGAGCTGCAGCCGTAGGGTGGGTTCACAGAGGCCAGCGAAAGCCGTTGCAGCAGCCAGCTGCATGATCGTCACAATGCGCGGCCGAGTCGCGGCGGTGCTTTCACTGCCGTTGCGGCCAGGTACTAACTCATGGGAGACAGGTTGCGAAGTCGCAGGCTACCTGGAGACTAGTAAGCCAGCGCGGCCAGTTTGAGCAGTAAGGATTGCTCTCGGCCGATTGAACGGTTCGGGGTTGCTGAATGTCATCAGGTGGTCGCGATGACGCGGGTTTTCTCTCGATAAACGGCATGGGCGTTGACCGGACCGATCCGAAAACCCTTTGATCGGTTTCTACGGTCGATAGTCATGGCTGCTTCTGAGAGCTTGAATGATCTGGAAGGCAAGGCCTGTCTATCCTGACTCAGTCCTGGTTCCCGGCCGCGGCAGGATCATGTAGAGCAGCGCCAACCCGGCCACGCCAGCCAGAGTAGAAGCGCTTAGCACTGCGATCTTCGCGGTATCTACCAGCGCCTCGGTGGCAAACGCTTCGTTGCTGATAAAGATCGACATGGTAAAACCCACACCGGCCAGCAATCCCGCGCCCGCCAACTGCAGCCAGGTCACCGAGCCCGGCAGGGAGGACCGGCCGCTTTTCACCAACAACCAGCAAGCGCCGACAATGCCCAGTGGCTTGCCGATCACCAGCCCGGCAACGATGCCGATAGAGATCGTATTGATGCTTGCGCCGCTAAACAACACGCCCGCGTTGGCCAGGGCGAACAATGGCAGGATCAGAAAACTGGACCAGGGCTCAAGCAATCTCTCCAGTCGGTGAGCAGGGCTTTCGATGCGACTGTGAATGACATCAAGCTCTCGCAGGGTGTGATGCGACGGAATCACACCCTGGATCGCCTCACCAGATGACTTCGCTTCCTCACTCATGAACACTGCGCGCACCTGGGCAAGCAAGCCTTCCAGATTGACCGGCGGCCGGCTGGGTATAGCCACAGCGAGCAGTACTCCGGCAAGCGTGGCATGCAGGCCTGACGCGTAGACACACACCCATAGTGCGATACCCAGGAATGCATAAGGGAAGATGTTGTAGACGCCGAACCGGTTCAGGCCCATCAGCACCAGAAACACAGCGGCGGCAGTCAGCGCATATTCCGGGTTGAGTCCGTGACCGTAAAAGACCGCGATCACCATGATCGCGCCCAAGTCATCGACAATGGCCAGCGTGGTCAAAAAGACTTTCAGTGACAATGGCACTCTTCTGCCGAGGATCGCCAGCAAGCCCAGTGCGAAAGCGATGTCCGTTGCCATCGGTACGCCCCAGCCGGACAGACCCTGATCAGAATTCATCACTATCAGAATGTAACAGGCAGCGGGCACCAGCATTCCGCCAACAGCACCGGCAATAGGCAGCAAAGCCGCATCGAGATCAGACAGTTCCCCCAGGGTGATCTCCCGCTTGATTTCCAGACCAACTACCAGAAAGAAAATCGCCATCAGAAAATCATTGACGAACGATTGAGTAGTGAAGGCGTATGAGAAGTCGCCTAGTTGCAAGCCAATGGGCGCATCGAGCCAGGCATTGAATGGCTCGGCAAATCCGGAATTGGCGAGCGACAGCGCGATGACCGACATAATGGCCAACAGGACACCGGTCAATGGCGCCCAGCCGGCAAACTCCTTGGCGGTGCGCTCGATACGCTGGGCGACCGAGGAATCCAGAGCCTCCAGCAGGCTCATTTCATCCCAGGGCCCTTCGTAAAGAATACCGTTCACGAAGAAAGTCGGAATGGTGTCGACACCTTCCGCGACTCCCTGCTCGGCCTTTTCTTTCAGGCTGTCCAGAAGCTCCTGATCTTCGAGCGCAGCCGACAACTCGTTAGCGTCGAGACCACAAAGCTCAGCCGCCGCGTATAGATCCTGTTCAGATTCTATTGCCTGAGACATCAGGACATCATGAGCCCGCCAGAATCGATCGTGCCTGGCAGCGACCTCAGAAAGCACCGCCGCAGGCACCGCCCAGGGGTCGGACTTCAGGGGCTTGTGTCGAAAAACATATAGCACGTCCCCGGAGAAATCCTTCAGTACCCTTGAAACCACCTTCTGCGCACTTCGACAGGGCGCACAGGCATAGCTTCCGTACTCAATCAGGACATGACTGGCATCTTCCTTACCGGTACGGTGATCTGAGGGCTGGGGGCTGACTGTGGCTTCCGGCATAGTAAGTGGTTGCTGTTGATTTCAGACAGAGAATTAAGAAGGAATGATGGACAAAGCCGTGAGACTCCGTAACAAGGCCGAATGTAACGAAACTGTTACCAGAGTTTTAGCAATTGCCAACTGCCACTGTTACACGACGCGCGTTACTACATACGTCGCAGTGAGAGCAGAATTTGGAGATCTTGATAGTCGATAGTAACAAACCTACGTCTATTCAACGACGCCGGATTGGCAAACGGCAATTCTCCGGTAGCGATGCGTCCGCTCGCGAAGTAGCGATGCGTCCGCTCGCGAAGTAGCGATGCGTCCGCCCGCGAAGATAGCACCGTCTGCTTAACCATATTGTCACACTCCCTGCTTGTCGGTTATTTGATTGTCCAACTGGCAGATGAGAGATTGATAATGCACCTGACCCGATTTATTCAATAGAATTTATCTGTACACTTAAGCTGTGCTATCTATCGATATATTTGTTTTGTACAGGTCATTTTTTCATGAATCTGTTTATTGTCCTTCAGACTAAGGAACCTCTGACTAATGCCCATGTCTACCACATCATCGTTACGTAAAACCAAGATTGTCGCGACCCTTGGCCCCGCCTGTGATCGGCCAGAGATTCTGCGCAACATGATTCGCTGCGGTATGAATGTGGTTCGCCTGAATCTGTCTCATGGCAACTATACGGAACATGCGCAGCGCGTGAAGATACTGCGCGAAGTTGCTGCCGAGGAGCGAGCCCATGTGGCCGTCATGGTGGACACCCGAGGTATTGAGGTGCGTACCGGTACCCTGCAGGATGGACCCGTAGAGCTCAATCCGGAGCAGGCGTTCAGGCTTTATAACGATGGCCGCCCCGGTGACCAGCATGGGGTTTCGGTCAGCTACCTGCGGCTCCCAGCAGAGGTTCGGGCTGGCGACACCATTTTACTGGATGATGCCGCTATCGAAATGACGGTCACCGATATTGAAGGCGACTCCATCGTTTGCCAGGTTATCCATGGTGGCCTGCTGGGCGAGCGCAAAGGGGTAAACTTGCCGGGAACCCGACTAGGGATCACCGCCACTAGTCCGGAGTTCATCGACAAGCTCAACGAAGAAATAGACTTTGCGGTTAATAACGACGCGGATTATCTGGCCGCTTCCTTTGTGCAGTCGGGAGAAGAAGTTGAAGACATTCGTGACAGGCTGGCAACTCACGGCAGTGATATCCCGATTATTGCCAAGATCGAGAATCGGGCGGGCGTCGACAACATGGACAGCATCATCGCTGCCGCCAACGGCATCATGGTGGCACGGGGCGATCTCGGTGTTGAGCTTCCACTGGCTGATGTGCCCAGCACCCAGAAGAAGCTCATCCGCAGTACAGTGATGAACGGCAAGCCGGTGATCACCGCCACCCAGATGCTGGCATCCATGGAGGTCAATCCGAAACCGACCCGGGCCGAGGCAAGCGATGTCGCCAACGCAATTCTGGATGGCACGTCTGCCGTGATGCTGTCCGGCGAGACCGCGATGGGTAAATACCCGGTGGAGGCCATCAGCACCATGGCGACTATTGCCCTGCGCGCTGAAGCCTCACTGCGACACTATGGTTACCTGCAAACCATTCAGCTTGGCCATGCCAATGTGATTGCCGAAGCGGTAGGCCAGGCGGCAGCGCGCCTTGCCGAACAACTGCAGGCTGCAGCCATTATTACCCTTACCGACAGCGGCTTCACCGCGCGCCTGATCTCCAAGCACCGCCCGGAAAGCAGCATCATCGCCGTTACCCCATCGCCAACCGTGGCCCGGAGACTGGCGCTGAACTGGGGTGTAATGCCGTTGCTGTGCAGCGATTCAGAAGCCGGCACCGATGACGCTCGCACCGACTTTGGCTGCCAGCGCGCCCTTGAGCTGGGTTATCTGAACTCAGGGGACACCGTAGTGGTTACCCATGGGACGCGGCAGGGGCAAGGCGGCACCGACATGATTCGGGTAGTTAAGGCTGAGTAGAGAGCGCTGGCTCGCGGCGCCGGGGTTTTAGTAAGCCGGGCAAATTGATTTCATTACCTGAGCGGAATGCCGGTCAGCTTTTTGTAGTGCGAGCGATGTCCTGAATCCTGGCCACCATGGCCCGTAGACCATTGCCCCGGCTTGGCGACAGGTGACGCAACAGATCCAGGTCTTCGAAGTAGCTGTCGATATCAAACGCCAGAATTTGTTCGGGTGTTTTGTTGTTATACGCCGCGAGCACCACGCCCAACAGCCCCTTGACGATAAACGCATCACTGTCCACCGCCAGCTGCACCCGCCCTTCGTCAACCCGGCTGTCCACCCACACCTGGCTCTGGCAACCGCGCACCAGCCGGTCTTCGGTGTGCAGCGCCTCGGGAAGCTCCGGCAGCTCTTTGCCAAGATCAATAATGTACTTGTAGCGCTCTTCCCAGGTGTCAAAAAAACCCAGGGTGTCGCGAATGTCATCAGGGCTAATGCGGTGGCCAAAGGGATTTGCAGCAGGTTCTGGAGAATTCATAACAGATCAGTAAGCGACAGATAATGACGAAGAAAGAGTGCTATATGGCACCGATTGACAGGTGATTGCCTGGCTCAAGAATACATCCCGGTTTCCAACTGGGCTTCTTCC
Source organism: uncultured Pseudohongiella sp. (assembly GCA_965212375.1). Lineage (GTDB taxonomy): Bacteria > Pseudomonadota > Gammaproteobacteria > Pseudomonadales > Pseudohongiellaceae > UBA9145. The sequence continues at coordinate 3,017,706 of OZ243108.1, forward strand.
GACATCATCTCGCGGCTCCAGGGTGGATCCAGAACCAGCTCAACGGCTACAGATTTAACGTGCGGTACCAGACCAACCCGGTGTTTGACGTCGCCTACCAGGACCGGGCCCATACCACAGCCCGGTGCGGTGAGGGTCATGTCGATGTTCACCTTGCCCTGCTCCTGATCCACTTCCATTTTGTAGATCAAACCCAGGTTTACCAGATCGACGGGAATCTCGGGGTCAAAGACCGTGTGCAAGGCCTGCCACACCTGATCCTCACTGATCTGCCCGTCGGCGGGTGGATCAAAATGCAGCTCGAGGGGTTCCAGCCCCAGGCCATCGGCATCGGTACCGTCAACCCGCACCATGTTACCGTTGTAAACCACGGTGTAGCTGCCGCCCAGTGACTGCACCAGCGTAACAAACGTGCCGGACGGAATAGTCAATGGATCGCCAACGGGTACCAACCGGCCTGAGATATCGCGATTGGTGGTGAGCAGTGTGCGTTCTTGTGAAGTCATAGCGTTTTCAATTCGACCTGTGAGTAAGACTTAATAGCAAGACCTGATAGCAAGGCCCGATAATAAGCCCTAGGACTGAGCCTCGATGTCGAAGCTCTCGCCGCATCCGCAGGCAACGCTGACATTGGGATTGTTAAACTGCAAAACCCGATTCGGCCCTTTCTGGATAAGATCAAGCTCTGTGCCCCGCAGAAAGGGAACAGACCCGGCGTCGACAAAAACCTGCATGCCGTTATCCAGGGCCACGGTGATGTCTTCTGACTGACCGGCGGAGACTTCCTCCAACACATACATGTATCCGGTACAGCCGCTTTCCTTGACGCTCAGCCGCAGCGCTTCCTTGCCCAGGCTATTTAGCTGGGACTGCAGGTGGCCGGCCGCGGCGTCAGTCACGGTAATTAATTTTGTATCTTTGACGTCAAATACTTCAACGGTCATATGAGTGCCTCCCTGAAAGGGATTAGACCCGCGTGTATGCGGGCGTTACTGCAAAATGCAATGCAGTAGTTTAAAACCACCATTGATAATCACAATGTGGTCTTTCAACCAAACAATGCCTTGGCCTTGTGCAGGCCGTCAAACAATAGATCCACTTCATCCAGCGTATTATAAATGCTGAACGAAGCCCGTGCGCTACCGGGGATTTCGAAGCGGGACATCAGTGGCTGAGCGCAGTGATGCCCGGTGCGAATGGCAATACCCTGCTGATCCAGCAGCATGCCCAGATCGGAGGGGTGGGTCCCCTCCAGCAGAAAACTGAAAACCCCCACGCTGTGGGCGGCGTTGCCCACGCGGGTCAAGCCAGGAAAGTCTGCAGCCAGTTCCAGGCAGTGCTGTAGCAAGCGGTCTTCGTGAGCGGCCGCACCGGCCCGATCCAGACCGTTAACGTAATGAATCGCCGCTGCAAGGCCGATAGCACCGGCAATGTCTGGCGTGCCCGCTTCGAATTTGAAAGGCAGCTGGTTGTAGGTAGTGCCTGCGAAGCTGACGGTTTCAATCATCTCGCCGCCGCCCAGAAAGGGTGGCATGGCATCAAGCAGGGACTCTTTACCCCAGAGCACGCCAATCCCGGTGGGACCAAACAGCTTATGGCCGGAAAACGTGTAGAAGTCGCAGTCCAGGGCCTGCACGTCAATCGGCCAATGCGCTACCGACTGGGCCCCGTCCACCAGAATCACCGCGCCCGCGGCGTGGGCATCGGCTGCCATTTGCTGCACCGGATTGACGGTACCGAGGGCGTTGGATACATGGTTTACAGCGACCAGTTTCACGCCGTTGCTCAATAGCGAACGGTACGCGTCAAGATCAATCTCGCCGTTATCCAGCACCGGAATCGGCACCAGCTCGGCACCCTGCCGTGCGCAAACCATTTGCCAGGGCACGATATCCGAATGGTGCTCAAGCTCGGAGACCAATACCCGGTCGCCGGGCTGTAGATTGTTACCGCCCCAGCTATGGGCCACCAGGTTGATTGCCTCGGTGACACCACGAACCCAGATCACCTGACGTTCTGACGGACTGTTTACGAACTGCGCGACAGCCTTACGCGCATCTTCAAAGGATGCAGTGGCGCGTTCACTCAGGGTATGAGCCCCGCGGTGCACGTTAGCGTTGTCATGCCGGTAGTAGTCGCTGATGGCGTTGATCACCACCTCGGGCTTTTGCGTGGTGGCGGCATTGTCCAGATAGACCAGCGGGTGGCCGTTAACCTGCTGTTGCAGAATAGGGAAATCTGCACGCACCTGCTGCACGTCAAAGCCGGAGGCAGGGTCGACTTTCGCAACTGTTTCCAGCGAATTCACGGTCACTTCAGGTGCCTCACCAGACGCGCCTGATCTTCGTACTCAGCGCTGAAATACTCAGCCAGAAACGTCTTTAAATAATCGCGTAACTCTGCCAGGCGGAGATCGTCCACCAGGGTGTTGATAAAACCATAGCTAAGCAGCACCTGCGCTTCATCGGCACCGATACCACGGGTGCGCAGATAATGCAGCATGCCGGAGTCCAGTTGCGCCACTGTTGCCCCATGAGCGCACACCACGTCATCGGCGTAAATTTCCAGCTCCGGCTTGGTGTTCACCTCGGCACCCATACTGGTCAACAGATTCCTGTTGCTGAGCTCGGCACGGGTTTTCTGCGCGTTGGGATGAATATGGATCCGGCCGTTAAATACCGCCCGGGCCTTACCGCCGATGATGCCGCGGAAATTCTCGTCAGTCGTGCAATGCGGAACTGCGTGCTCGATACATGTGTGGTAGTCCGCATGCTCCTGATTGCGAAGCAGGTAAATACCATTCAACTTGCACTCGGCACCTTCGCCCCGGTGATTAATCACCAGATCAAGTCGCTTCAGGGCACTGCCCAGTGCCAGATGAAAGCCATCCACCACGCTGTTGCGGCCCAGCTGTACGTGAACGCCGCCGATATGCATAGCGTCTTCACGCTCCATCTGCAGGCGATAATGAGTCAACCTGGCGCCTTCTTCCAGAATCAGCTCGCTGATCCCGTTGGTGAAGGCAAGACCTTGACCGCTGAAGTGTTCTGCCAGGCTCAGCTCACTGTTAGCCTCTAGCATGACCAGCAGTCGCTGGTTTACCGCAAACGCCTGGTCTTTACTGGTGGTGTGCCAGATCAACTGAACCGGCTGCTCAACGCGCTGGTTTGCGGCCAGCCGCAGGAATACCCCATCGGCCAGGTTAGCGTCATTGAGGTTGCTGAACAGGTGGTGATCCTGGTCCACCACGCTACCCAATCGGGAACGAATGATGTCGGCCTGTTCGTCGCTGGCGTCGCTGAAGCGCACCAGTTCGAGCCCTTCGGACTGAACGAGGTTGGACAGGTCTTCCCGGAAGAAGCCGTCGACAAAGACCAGCATGGTGCCGCCCAGTGCCGGCACGTTAAGACCAAGTTGTTCGCGATTGGCTTCACTGCGGGTCGCTACCGTGAACTCACGATCCAGGGCATGCAGGCTGGTATATTTCCAGTCTTCGGTCTTGCGGGTCGGCCAGGATGAGGCTTGCCAGGCATGTTGGCCGGCTTCCTGACGTTCGCGCAGCCAGGCTGGAGCCTCTTGCATTGACTCGTGTTGATTATTAACCAGGGTTAGCAACTCGGGCATCACGCCACCTCGTCAACAAGCCAGCTGTAACCCTTTTCTTCAAGTTCCAGCGCCAGGGACTTGTCGCCGGAGCGGATAATCCGGCCACCGGACAGCACGTGGACAAAATCCGGTTCAATAAAGTTCAGCAGGCGCTGGTAGTGAGTTACCAGCAAGAAGGAACGTTCGGGGCTGCGCAGCTCGTTAATACCCTTGGCGACTACCTGCAGCGCATCAATGTCGAGGCCGCTGTCGGTCTCGTCCATGACGCAGAGCGTGGGCTGCAGCAACATCATCTGCAGCAGCTCGTTGCGCTTTTTTTCGCCGCCGGAAAACCCTTCGTTAACACCACGCTTCAAAAACGCATGGTCCAGGTCCACCGCGGTACAGGCTTCCCGCGCCTGTTTCATAAAGGTCACCGTGTCCAGTGCTTCCTGGTCCCGGCTTTCACGCACCGCATCGACTGCGGCCTTGAGGAACTCCATGTTGCTGACCCCGGGAATTTCCACCGGGTACTGAAAGGCCAGGAACAGACCCAGGTGAGCCCGTTGCTCGGTATCCATCTCCAGCAGATCCTGGCCCAGAAACTCGACGCTACCGCCGGTTGCCTCGTAGCCCGGACGGCCCGACAAGACATGGCCCAGGGTGCTTTTGCCAGAACCATTCGGCCCCATGATGGCATGCACCTCACCGGCATTAATCTCCAGATTGATGCCCTTGAGGATGGGCTTGTCGTCAACGCTGGCCTGTAAATCCTTGATCTTTAACATGCTGTTTCTTCAATCCACTTGTCAGTTATTAATTGCCTGTTCTGAATACAGCCGGAATTATCCGACGGCGCCTTCCAGACTTACTTCCAGTAACTTGCCCGCCTCAACGGCAAACTCCATGGGCAGTTCCTTGAACACTTCCTTGCAGAAGCCGTTCACAATCATCGACACTGCCTTTTCTTCATCCAGGCCGCGTTGCTGGCACAGGTAGAGCTGATCCTCACCAACCTTGGATGTTGTGGCCTCGTGTTCAACCACCGAATCGGGCTGCTTGCTTTCGATATACGGAAAAGTGTGCGCGGCGCTCACATCGCCGATCAGCAAGGAATCGCACTGGGTAAAGTTGCGCGCACCCTTGGCGGTTGGAGAAATCCGCACCAGGCCGCGATAGGCATTACTGCTGTGACCGGCAGAGATTCCCTTGGAAATAATCGTGGAAGTGGTGTTTTTGCCCAGATGAATCATCTTGGTGCCAGTATCCGCTTGCTGCCGGTTATTGGTCAGGGCCACCGAGTAAAATTCTCCGACGCTGTTGTCGCCGCGCAGGATGCAGCTGGGATACTTCCAGGTGACCGCCGAGCCGGTCTCCACCTGGGTCCAGGAAATTTTCGAATTGGTGTGCGCCACGCCACGCTTGGTGACGAAGTTATAGATGCCGCCCTTGCCTTCCGAATCGCCCGGATACCAGTTCTGTACCGTGGAGTACTTAATCTCGGAATCGTCCAGGGCCACCAGTTCGACCACTGCGGCATGGAGCTGGTTTTCGTCACGCATGGGAGCGGTGCAGCCTTCCAGGTAGCTAACGTGGCTGCCTTCGTCGGCGATAATCAGGGTGCGCTCAAACTGGCCAGTATTGGCCTCGTTGATGCGGAAGTACGTGGACAATTCCATGGGGCAACGCACGCCCTTGGGGATATAGACAAAGGAACCATCACTGAACACGGCGCTGTTCAGCGCGGCAAAATAGTTGTCCTTGCGCGGGACCACGGTGCCCAGGTTTTTGCGCACCAGGTCTGGATACTCCTGAATCGCTTCAGAGATAGAGCAGAACAACACGCCGGCCTCGGCCAGCTTTTCGCGAAACGTGGTAGTCACCGACACCGAGTCAAACACCACATCAACGGCAACCCCGGCCAGCATTTCCTGCTCATGCAGGGGAATGCCCAGCTTTTCATAGGTAGCCAGCAATTCCGGATCCACTTCATCCAGGCTCTTGGGGCGCTCTTCCATACTCTTGGGACGCGAGAAATAGGAAATCGACTGGAAGTCGATGTCCGGATAATCGACATGGGCCCACAACGGTGAGGTCATTTTCTGCCAGGCGCGAAAGGCCTCCAGTCGCCACTCCAGCATCCATTCCGGCTCGTTCTTGCGTGCCGAGATGAAACGCACGGTGTCCTCATTGAGGCCCGGAGGCAGAGTGTCGGTCTCGATGGTGGTGTGAAAGCCCGCGGCGTACTCACGCGAAATGGCTTCGTCTATCCTCTCTTGTGACATCGTTACTCCGTTGTACCAATAATGCCCGGGCGAACCCGGACCGAGTCTGTCTTATGGCGCGTCAAGGTTTGCTGATCTTGCTACGCTTACAATGTGTTGGCTTACCGCTTGTATACTTATGCTTGTTTCACCTACTAGCAACTACCTACTACGCTGAACTCCCTCAGGCCTGGTTCACCAGGGTCAGTGGCACAGCTTCACGCTCTGCTGTCGGATCCTGTCGAAAGTCCTGATTGCGTGAGATGGCCAGGATTTCCCGACGCTGCATCAGGTCTGCCAGGGAGATACCGCTGAGAAAGCAATGAATCTGGTCGCTGAGATCCATCCACAGGTAGTGAGTGAGGCAGGTTTCGCCATTCTGGCAGTCCTGGTTGCCGCCGCAGCGGGTGGCGTCCGAGGCTTCGTTTACCGCCTCAATGACCTCGGCTACGCTAATGGCGTCGGCCTCCCGGCCCAGGCGATAGCCCCCGCCAGGCCCACGCACACTGGTTACCAGGCCGCGCTTGCGGAGTTTGCAGAAAAGCTGCTCCAGGTAGGAAAGGGAGATGTCCTGGCGACCGGAAATGCTGGCCAGGGGGGTCGGCCCCTGCGCCTCGTGAAGCGCGACATCCAGAATGGAAGTCACGGCATAGCGGCCTTTAGCGGTCAAACGCATGGGATGCTCACTGCTTTATATTGCTCGAGAGCAGGGGATGTTTTCATACCTGAGTATTTCAGTCAAGTATTAGTCGGGCGGCGCCAGGCCAGGCGGGCCGGCTGTTTCCCGGCAAAACCTACCAGCAAAACCTACCGACACAATGCCCCGGTAGACCCAGCGGACACAAAAAAGCCACGGCGGCAGCCGTGGCTTCTTGATTACCCACCCGAGCGGTGAAATTCACCGGTCAGGCATGGGGTCACCAGACTAGCTATCCTGCAGCGTCATAATTGCGCTGGCTTCCAGGGCATCATCGTCAAAGATGCTGCTGTCCATCGAGCCGGTCACGCGAACCACATCACCGACTTCGATTTTCTGGTAGCCCTCATCGTCAAGCGGGTCGTAGGCCATCTTGTCTACGCCCACTTCAAAGGCAAGGCCGGCGTCGTTAATCACAAAATCGCCGCCGTTGACTTCGGTCACCATTCCCTGAATCGTGACCTGCCCGAAGTCTACTGGATAGTTGTACCACACTGTCCAGTCTTCCTCGTCGACGGCGCTGGCGTAGAAATAGGTATCCAGTTTATCGACATACACACTGCTTGCTTCGATCGTGGTGGTCTCGAAAAAATCGTCATCCACCAGACCATTAACGGTGACTTCATCTCCAGCCAACAGTGCATAGGCATCGGCATCGCGGTCACCGTCATCCATTTCCACCGTGATCATGCCATTGCCGTAATCAAGACCAAAGGCATCACGGGCGACATTGTCCACGGTCCCGGAGATACTGATCCAGGTATCGTCAGCGCGCAGATAGGGATTGGGATCCTGATCCTGAGCCTGGGCCGATGCAGCTCCGAAAGAAGCAATGGCGACGGCGGTTGCTAATGCGGTATTAGGTAATCTCATTCTTATCCTCCTTTGTGATGGTGATGCTTGCCAAACGGCTTATGTCGTTTGTTTTTCCGTTTCAGCAAAGGATTCGGGCATACCAATGAATGAGGGGGCGCTGAAGTTCCGGTAGCCAGTCTCAATCCGGGTAGGCAATCCGTCCAGGGAAGCTCTAATTAAAAAAGGCAGCCTCGGGGAGAGGCTGCCAAAATCCTGTCGGACCCGCTCTGGTAGCGATCCGGCAGGCTCATGAGCTGTGCATGGCACAGCTCATCGGGGTTTGGCCGGGCTAATCGAGGTATCACCCGTATTTACGGTGTTCAGAAAAACCGGGCTTAGAATCCGTAACCTTGGCTTTGGCAATTTCAAACAGGTGTTTCATGGTGCTGGTCTCGGTATCCCACACCTCGGCCTGCTCTACGTACACTTCCAGTAAAATTACGTCAGAAGAGCCAGCATCGCCATCCACCCACTGGCTAACAGATTCGTTCCAGAATTTATTGATCAGGATCTCGTCCTTGTTGAACCCGGCGCTCCCGGAGATCGATACGAAGGTACCCTGGACCGGATCGGAGTAGGCCAGGCAAACCTGCTGGTTTTCCTGAAGCTCCTCCGCCTTGGCTGATTTTTCGGAAGTCAGGAACCAGATCGTGCCGTCAAATTTATCCTGTACCTGGTACATGGGCCGGGCACGTAGCTGACCCTTTCGCTCGGTGGTAAGCATGGCGACCTCAATGTTCTTGATGAGATCCCAGATAGCCTTACTCTCGTCATTCGTCATCATGGTTTCCTCGTCCTGGCCGCTTTGCAATCCCTGCGAAGAGCGACCGTAACCGGCAACTCTGCACAGAATCGCTGCCCGGTAGTAAAATGAAGTAGTTTAATGAAGCAGTGCAATGAAGCAGTGCAATGAAGCAGTGCAATGAAGCAGTGCAATGAATTTGACGCTGACGAACCTGCAATGCCCGCCACAGCGTCCTGGTAAAGATGCCAACGTGGGGCAGAACCCAGAGTTCCTTCGCACCAGGAATTAAACATGGGCTTGCCGGGAATGATCGGTTATTCGCGCTGGCGCATGCCTGCGGATGATTCAGCTAATAGTGCGGGAGCAACTATTCGGGCTTGCGGGGGATTTTCTCGATGTCGGCATCAAGCATGTAACCAACTCCACGCACGGTGCGGATACAGTCTTCATCGCCGCTGTTGAGCTTTTGTCGAATGCGGGAAATCTGCACATCAACCGCCCGGTCAAAGCTTTCGCTTTCCCGACCCCGGGTCTCGGCGAAAAGCTGCTCCCGGGTAAGCACCTTCCCTGCGGAGCGCGCCAGCGCCATGAGGATCTCCAACTCACCACTGGTCAAGCCGATAATCGTGCCATCAACTTCAGCTTCGCGCAGCTCATAGCGATCGAAATCCAGAATCCAGCGCCTGAACCTGATGGCCTGAATGTCTGATTCCTGAATATCAGTGAGGGCGTTCTGCCGTACCTCGGCGATGAGCTTGAGCTGCGATTTTACCCGCGCCGCCAGCTCGTCGATGTCGATTGGTTTGTGAATATAGTCGTCCGCACCCAGCTCCAGACTGGTTACTTTGCTGGGGGGATTGGTTTTGTTGCTGATCACGAACAACGGCAAGGTGTAGCGCTGCTTGATGTCACGCAACACATCAAGGAAATCGCCGCCGGAAACCGCTTCGTCCAACAACACCAGGTCGATGCGTCTGTCATCGAGTGCCTTAAAACCGGCGTCGATACTGTCAGCGAAAAGAAAGTTGAAACCTCGCTCGGCCAGCGACTCCTGTACCTGACTCCAGGAATCAATGTCCTTATCAATTGCCAATATTAAATATGTGGACATTTCCTGATAGTACGCGTTCAGTTCATGTAGATAACAGAAGTTTAGCGAAAAAACTCATGGCATTACCACCACTTTCAACATACATGCGCACCAATTGGGCACCGTTAACAGAGCAGAAACAAAAAAATAACAGAAATGACTAGCCACAGCAGAAAAGTCTTAATCTTGGCAAGCTAAGGTTCCATCTCATTCACAACTTAGGGTGCATAAAAATAGCCATGTTCAACAATGAGCTTGTTCAAGAGATGGGAAAGCTACGCGGCTTTGCGCTGCGCCTGACGGACCAGCCCTCCGATGCCGATGACCTGTTGCAGGCATCCCTTCTCAAGGCCATGGAAAAACAGGACAAATTCCAACTGGGCAGCAATATTTTCGCCTGGTGTTCGAAGATCATGTACAACACTTTCGTTTCGGGCTACCGACGCCGAAAGAAGCATGAATCGCAGTACGATCCCGAGCCAATCATTGCCGCACAGGAAATCCCTGACCGGCAGCTGGACCAGCTGTGGTGTGCTGAAGTCGATGCCGCAATGCAGTCGCTGAGTTCAGATCACAAGCGAATTCTTGAGAGCGTGTGCATTGAAGGTCAGCAGTACCAGGAAGTCGCCAGCAAACTGGATATTCCGGTGGGTACGGTGCGATCGCGGCTGTCGCGGGCGCGCCACGCGCTGGAAAAGACTTTGGAAGATGACAGCAAACCCGCAAGTATTCACTAGCCGTAAAATATCGTGTAGGCAATGAAGCCAAAATAAAGAGCAAGGACTGTCACACTTTCAAACCCAATATTGGCTGGCCCCTGTTTCTGGCGGCGCATTAATCCGAGCGATAAAAAGCCGCTCATAATAATGACTGTGCCCAACAGTACGGCATGCTGTGTGGTGAACTGGTGATAGATTGAACCGGCACTATAGAACCAGTCGGAGCCAGCCAAAAACAACACATCAAAACTGTTACCCCCGATAATATCTCCCACTGCCAGGTTCAGCGCCCCGCGCTGCACCGCAGCCAACACCGTGATCAACTCCGGCAGACTGGTGACCACTGACGTCAACAGCCCGCCCACCACGGTTTCAGACATGCCGGTACGCGCCGAAAGCTCAAGTGCGGTTTCAGCCAGGGCAACACCCGAAACCGCCAGCAGCAGCGCGAGAGCGATAAACACAACAATCACCCGACCCAGATTGTCAGCGCTGCGCTTCGACTTCCTTTTTCTTGATTTTTCCTGCTGCGACTCGGCAGTGCGCTTGGGCGACCAGTAGGGTTCTTCGGCAGCACCGCGCACAATGTACAAACCTGCCACGTACATCAGGACCAGCACCAGGGAAGCGGGATGCAGTGACCAGAGGGTCCAGTCCGGCAGGGAGCTGGCCAGCAGCGCCATGGCCAGCAAGATAATGAGCAATGTGGTTTGCAGCAGATTGTCGAGCGAGCTGGCCGCGTGTTCGAGATTGACCTTGCGAAAGCTGAGATCGGCGATCACCAGAAAGGCCGTCTGCGCCGCAATACCGCCGATGGCATTGCTGATAGCGAGGGCCGGGTGCGCCTGTGATGCGGCGTAGAAGCTGAGAATGGAGCCAGAAATCGAGGTCGACACGCCCAGGAAAACCGCGCCTACCACTGCCTGACCAATACCTGATTCGTAGGCAATTGTTTCAGCTGAATGCGCCAGCTTGATTCCGGCAAAAGCGATTACCGCTGCCGCTACAGCGAAGCTGAGGTACAACAGGTACAGGGGCATGGTACTCAAATCCAGCATTGACACATTACTCGATTAATAACTCGATTAGTAAACCGGTTTTCCGGCGCAATTGCCCACCTGATCCTCGGCGCGCCATGCCCGTATTGGGAATCTATTCAGCCAGAGATGTGATTGTGCAACAAACGCTGGCTTTATGGTGCGCAGCATGAACGTCACTGACCAGATTTTTGATGAGCATAACATTGGGCAAATTCCCCGGCGCGAGGAACTTCGATTGATCAAGGTTGTTGGTGTAGGTGACTGTACTAATCACGTATTTTAGCGTCCCCAGGAGATCACCCTTGACGAACCCAACGACCCAATCACCCCGTGTTGCATTTCTGGCCACCGATGGCTTTGAACAAGTGGAGCTTACCCAGCCCTGGGAGTTTCTCAAGGCCGCAAATATCACCACCGAACTGGTATCCACGGACAACGACAGTATTTCTGGAACCCATCATGGCGATAAAGGTGACTCCTTCAATGTTGATCACAACATCAATGCGGTTAGCGCAGAAGACTATGACGCGCTGGTTCTACCGGGCGGTTTGGCGAACCCGGATTCGCTTCGTCTTGACGACCGCGCCAGTGAACTGGTGCGCGACTTCAATGATCAGGGCAAGCTGATTGCCGCCATCTGTCACGGCCCGTGGCTGCTGGTTGAAGCCGATATTGTACGCGGCAAGCAAGTAACCTCGTGGCCAAGTCTGAAAACCGACCTGAAAAATGCTGGCGCCCATTGGGTAGACACCGAGGTGCAGGTAGACGGCAATCTCGTTACCTCGCGCAAACCCGATGATCTCGACGCGTTCTGCGACGCCATCAAAGACAGGCTGGCTGCCTAGCAGCTCGAGAAGCGGCTGGCCAAATCCGACACAATCCTGTTTAAACACAAGGTACTGCAATGACTGAGCAAACGAATATTCATATTTCTACCTACGCTTCCGGCATTGACGAACTGCGCGATAAATGGCGGTGGTTGTTAGGTGTCGGGATTGTCTGGGTAGTCCTTGGGACCATCGCCCTGATCATGCCCCTGGCTGCCGGTCTTGCTCTTGAACTGGTGTTGGGAGCAGTACTGACGATTGGTGGCATCTCCCAGTGTATCCATGGATTTTCACACCGCGCCTGGCATGGCTCCGGCTCGCAGATACTGGGCGGCGTGTTGGCAACCGTCGCCGGACTACTGCTACTGTTTTTCCCAATGTCAGGCGTTATGACTTTAACTCTGCTGTTGAGCATGTTCTTTATTTTCTCGGGCGCCATTCGCCTGTTCCTCAGCACCAGGCTCAAGGGGATGTCAGGCTCGGGGCTGATGATGACCAGCAGCATTCTGGGCATCGTGATTGGTATCCTGATACTGGTCGGCTGGCCGTCCAGCTCAATGTGGGCCATAGGCGTCCTCGCCGGGATCGAGTTGATTTTTTCCGGTTTTGCCCTGGCCTCGTTCAGCCTTGCCTTGCGTAAAGACTAACTACCCGAAGTGGCGGTAAGGGCAGCACAGAGGGCTACGACATAACCAGTCATCGCATGACTGTATGAGAACCACTGCTGTCCCACAGCTTCATACCCCCTAGCCAGCTTTGAAAAGCGGCTCCGAGCGGTCCGCCCGGCAGTTAGCTTGCTGTTTGCAAGAATCAATGTTCAATGACTTCGTTGGTTTGTCCCGTGTGCCAAACAACGAGGTTCCCTGTCTGCAAATATTAAGAAACAATCGAAGCACCCGCACCTGGGCTGACCGGTCTCAATCCGGCGGCGAGTCAATAAACGGTACGTCTGCGTTCCGATATTGAGGCCGCTCGATCATGTCCTGGAAATTCTGCATGGTGGTGAGTGGACCATTGAACATGAAAGACAGGGCCAGCCAACTGGGTATTGGTGTATTGGGATCCAGAAACGTCTGATTAACGATTCGGATGTCACCTGACTCCATGGGCGTTAGCTGCCAGCTGAAGCGACTATCGGTGACTCGCACCCCGCTTTGCTCACCACTCATTTCCCGATCCACTGCCCTGCCGCGCATGCTCACCTGGTAAGTATCCGGGTCTTGCTGCCATTGAGATCGCGACACAACCCACCGGTCCCTTAATGGAAATGGTAAATCGGTACGCGTGTAGACAACCGACTCAGTGGGACTTATCTTCTCAACCACGTAGGCGTCCTCACAGTAAGCAACCCATTCCGGATTTGACGGTGTATCACGAAGCACCGCGACCACTGCGTCCAGCGAGGAGTTGCGTACTACCGTTTCGACCCGAATCTCATCAAACCTGGCATCCGCCACTTCCCGGGAGAATACACGCACTCCCTGCTCCTCGCGTTTCAGCTCCCAGTCGTCCTGGGCAAACACCGTGGATGACAATGGCATCAATAGCCACACTATTACTGCGGCTGCCCTCGGCGCTGTTGGTATCCTATTGCTCAATGAACTGCTCCCAGCTCTGAATGACCTGATCCACGTCGCCGCCATTAGTGGACATGGCACTATCGAATTGATTACGGTAGGTCAGACCGACATTGACCCCATCCACAATCATGTTCTGCATCTGCCATTGGCCATCGCTATTCACCATGGTGTAGTTGATGTCATAGGAATTGCCCCGGCGGTCAACCGCGTCCATGCGCACCCGGGCCCGGGAAGCAGATGCATCGAAGCCATCGGGCTGGCGGACAGTCACGTCCTGCACACCGAAAGTCACCATGCTCTCCAGGTAAAATCGGGTCATGGTGCGTTTGAACTTTTCACTGAAACGAGACAGCTGGGCGTCGTTCAGTGCAGAACCGTGACTTCCCACCACAGCGCGAGCGATCGCGTCAAATGCAACTACCGGCTCCAGGGTCCCCAAAAATTCATCCACATCTTCCATGGCAATGTTGCCGGTGCTATCAATCTGTCTGACCACGCCCAACACATCGTCGACGGATTCCTGCACCAACTGGTGTGGTGCCGGCATCGCGGCGCCGTATACGTTGCCAGCCAGAAAAGCCATCACCATCAGAATGCGCTGAACTGTGCTACTGATATCTTTCATATAAAACCTCTTCCAATTTTGTCGGGTAGCTTTGGCCAGCTTCCAACATTAGTGTCAATATCGGGGCCAACCATAGCGCCAGTATTGATAATTAACTGCTGAGACTAAAAATGATTCCAGTGGCCTAGCGTTGGTAAAAACGCAGCAACAGTGCTGGCAATACCGTCAGGTTTGCGATCATGGCCAGAGCCATCGCCAGGGCGATCAATAAACCGAAGTAAACCGTAGGCACAAAATTTGAAAAAGCCAGCACAGAGAAACCGATGATGACGGTGAGGGACGTGTAATAAATAGCCTGTCCGATACTTTTGTGGGTGTTTTCCACTGCTTGCCTGCCATCGCACCCTGAATCAATTTCATGCTTGTAGCGATGCAGGTAATGGATCGCGTCATCGACGCCAATTCCGATAATGATGGCCGCGATGGTGATGGTCATCATGTCCAGGGGGATACCGGCGAAACCCATGATGGCCAGGATCATGGCCGCCGCCAGCAGATTGGGAAGCAGTCCCATGAGCGCCATTCGCCAGGAACGCAACAGCACCATAAACAGCAACAGCGTGGCAAGAATCACAAAGATTAACGTTGAACGCTGGGACGAATACAGATTTTCCAGCATGTTGTTAAACAGCACTGCCATACCGGTCACTCTTACTGCGTCGCCACCCACAGCCAATTCCGATTGCGCGAACTCGTTGATCCCGGCAATCAAATTGTCATAGGAATAGCTTTGATTCAGTTCATGCATGCGTGCCGAGGCGCGTACCAGGCCATCGCGCGGTGCCGCATAGGGGGCAAGTAGCTCAGCTCGAAATTCGTCAGGCACGGCGCCGAGCACGGCAACCAGCTCTACCGAATTGAGCGGCTCACCCTCATTAAATTGCCGGGCGATGCGCGACAGCGTCGCCAGGGAGAGAACCTTGCCTATTTCAGGCTGCTGCGCCAGGTAGTCCTGCAGCTTGTTCAGTTCGGCAATCTTGTCCGGCGTATACCAGTAGCGCTCTGGATATTCCTGCTCCGGCTGGCTGAACGGATCAGCTGCCGTATCCTGACCCCCTTCCTCATAAGGATCAAACTCCACAGTGATATCCATCGGGATAGTGCCGCCGAGATTTGTATCGATATAGGCCAGACTCTCGAAAATTTCGGTATCGTTTTGGAAGTAGTTAATGAACTTGTTGTCCATGCTTACCCGACTAATACCCAGCACGGCCACCAGGGCAAACAGCAATGCGGCAACCAGGATTGCAGTGCCGCCGGAGGTTGTCATTTTGCTGAACAGGCCTGGCAGTCGGGCGGGACTGCCGAGATTGGATGCTGGCGCCCCCTTGGGCAATAACAACAACACCCCGGCGAACAGGCTGTAGGCCACGACAAAGGCCACCAGCACGCTCACGCACATGATCCAGCCAGAATCCCGAATCGGGACGATACTGCTGGTGGTCAGGGAGCCGAATGCCACCATGGTAGTAATCGCGGTAAAAAAGCAGGGCGAGAACTTGTCGCGCAGACTTTCGAACACCAGGTCTACAT
Source organism: uncultured Pseudohongiella sp. (assembly GCA_965212375.1). Classification (GTDB taxonomy): domain Bacteria; phylum Pseudomonadota; class Gammaproteobacteria; order Pseudomonadales; family Pseudohongiellaceae; genus UBA9145. The sequence goes on from OZ243108.1 coordinate 3,033,266, forward strand.
GACGCTTGTCCGGGTCAGCGTTACGCAACTCGCGGTAGCGCCTGATCAGGTGTATCGAAAACGAGATGCTGACAATGGTCAGCAGCGAAATAAAGTTTGACGAAATCACAGTAACCGGTTGCCGCAACAGACCCAGCAAGGCAACCGTGAAATAGATAGAGGTCCCGGTCGCCAGCAACGGCAGCAGCACCCAGCGCCAGCGCCGGAACAGCAAATACAGCATCACGGCGACAATCAGGACAACTGCGGCACCAAAATTGGTAATGTCCTGCCTGACGTAGCGAATCATGTCCGCGGCCACCACTGGCACACCACCGACATGGGCGATTACGTCCCCATCGAGACCATCACGAATCTGCCGAATCGACGCAATGGTAGCGGCCCGGTCATTGGTGAACTGGCGATAAGCGCTACGCCGCTCGGACTCCAGTGTGCTGAGTTCCTCGCGCTGTGCGGCTGACAGGTTCTGGGTATTGCGCAGGCTTTCAAGCTCTGTATCGATTTGCTGCAGGCGCTCGCCGCCACCCAGATCAACGCGCATGGCTGTGATCGTGCCGTCTGCCGAAACCAGCAGATTGCGGAAGAATGGACTGTTGGTGAGTTCTTGTCTGGCCAGCTCGATGTCCGCGTTATCGTCACGCAGGGTTTTGATATTGTCGGTTAGCTCGCTGAGCGGTACCGGGGGATTGCGCAGCAGGGGCACATCCAGCAGGCTGCGTACATTACTGACATGATCAAGCTGGCTGAGCTGATCCTGCAGTGCGGAGATTTCATCCAGGGACTGCTTGCTGAATAATGAACGCTGCCTGGGCTCATAGGTAAAGAACAAAAAGCCCTCGCCACCAAAGGTTTCACTGATCTTTTCATAGTAAGCCAGGGCTGGATCGCCCCGGGCGACAAGGCTGTCGGCTGACGCATCAAACCGGAAGTCATCGATAAAAGGATAGGCCAGACCGCCTAGCAGCAACACCACCGCCAAAATATAAAGCGGGTAGTTCAGGCATTTCCGATAGCGGCCGGACAAGAATTTTTCAAAAAGCGTCACTGGATAAACAACTCGAGCATTGTTCCGAAGCGATAGGCCTCAAGCAATTGCCCTGAAGCGATGGCGCGTCGATGCGATTGGCGTCCCGGCAGCACTATCATGGCGTATCGAGGAACGGGTCTGACTCGGATTCACCGTCAGTAACCAGATTCTCCCGGCGCTGCAGATAGGCGTCACGCAAAAACAGGTAGCTATCGCCTTGCAGTAGGCCACCGCGGCCCAGTTGGCGCTCGCGCTGCTCAATGGCCCACAGCGCGAAGACACTGTTACGAGTCGGCACGTGGTCAATATAGGTTTGCAGCCTGCCCTGTTGATTACCCAGCGCGCCGATTCCGCTGCGCAACGAGTAAGAACCAAAGAACGGTACTACCAGGTACGGCCCCCTGTTGAATCCCCATACCGCAAAGGTCTGGCCAAAGTCTTCATTGTGGGCTTCCAGCCCCAGCGGGGAGGCCACGTCAATCAACCCGGCAATACCCAGCGTCGAATTCATCACAAAGCGCGCCAGATCCTGAACGCCGGTGTCGACTTTGCCCTGCAGAAACTGATTCACAAAAACCACCGGGTAAGAGGCATTATCGAACGCGTTTCTGACGCCGGTGCGGAAAAATTCAGGGGTAACATGGTGATACAGCTGCGCGGCGGGTCGCAGCGCATTGGCATCAAAAAAATTGTTGAAGGCGTATACCTGTCGATTCAGCGGCTCCAGCGGGTCGTCGTTCTGACCGCTACTTGCGCAGCCGAGCAGACCAACAGCCACTAGGATAGCCATCAAAGCCCTGGGTTTTCTGAGTGTTCCTGGGCGTTGACGTGTGCGTGAAAAAGATATTCTGGGGGCGCCATGGCCAGTGATCGCCATTGGCTCAACACGGCTTGTTGTTGTTGCGATTGACATTATTCCTCTACTGCCTGGATTGGAGTGCAATTCGGCGGGCCACCGGCCTTGCCTGCCGATTCCCGGACTCCCGCAAGTTGTCGCTAGAAGGGGGTAGCAGCGAGACGCGCGTGGAGTGTCAATTCAAGCTAATGCAGCGCCAGAAAATAAGTTCCCCGCTATTGACCTGGGAGTGCTTTTTCCAAGGCGCACTCACTGCGAGTCATTGCGGGGATTCTGGCGGATTAGGGGATGTTAAGTAGATTAATTCTGGCAACAGTAGAGACAGGAAATCCGGTCAATAAAAAGGTTGTTGCAGATTTTCGGGGACGAACAATGAGAATAATAATGAAGACAACAATTGTGTGATGTACATAGTCCTTTAAATCAATGACCTCAATAAATCAATGACCTCGAGCGCGGCGCGACCACACTCTACAGATTGGTACAAATAACAGGTCCACAAACAGACCCTGGTCGCACTGCCCCGTAAATTTGCGATGAACCATAAAAAAGGGGCGCCTTGGCGCCCCTTTTAATCTTGCTTCTTACGTGTTGCTTTTGACTTACCACACTCCATCGCGAGGATGGAGGATCAGCTCTAGAACTCGAACTGCAGACCCATGCGGATCTCGTACAGGGATGAGTTCTCCTGCAGGTCTGTAAGACTGCGGTTGTTGAACTGCTCGAACACGTAACGGCCCTGGTCATCCAGAGACGAGTCAACAGCAACCTGCGCAAAGAACTGGTTGTTGTTCTGAACGCCCCAACTGTCGTTGAGCATATTCAGCATGTTGTAGACTTTCAGGTAGGCACGAGCGCGGGTGCCAAAGAACAGCGGCAGCTCCTGGTCGATACGAAAATCCAGACGGGTAGACCAGTCGGCGAAGTTCTCATTACGAGGCACGAACCCACCGGCGAACTCAGTGTAACCCTGGTTCTCAACAAACCGTGCCCAGGCATCGACGTCAAAGTTCGGGCCAATTACCACGTTGGGATCGTTCAGCGTCGGCACATACAGCTGGTGACGACCGAAGAAACCATCGCCTTCCAGATCCGCTGAACTCATCACGTGACTCTGCGGCTGTCCCTGCTGGCGAAACATGTACGCAGTGAAGCGGGTTTCATGGCCGGGAATGAAATCACGACCGTAGCTGACGCGAGCAGTGAAGCGATGCGGTGTCACATACTCGGACGTGGCCGGCTGCGGATCCACCAGGGTGGTCAGGGTCAGGTTGCTGAAGTTGGAGCCGGCAACCGCTGACGTCATACCGCTGACGTCGGTCTGGTCGGTATAGGCGTAACCGAGCATCCAGTCCAGACCCCAGTCATAGCGCTGGTTCGCGATCAGGGACAGGGCCAGACCTTCACCTTCGGTGTTGGCGTTGGTCAGCATGTAATTATCTTCACCACGTACGTAGTCGAAGATCGGTGCGCCGGCAGCGGTGGTGCCCACTTGTGCCTGGGAAACATCCTCGTAGTAAGCAGGGTTGTTCTGGCGCGAGTAAATAATGTCACCGTCAACGGACAGGCCGCTGTCGAAGGTATAGGTCGCACCCAGTGAGTACTTCCATTCGGAAGGCTGCTCGTAGTCAGGGTCGATCAGAGCCAGGGCTTCGTCGCTACCGGAGGCAGCGGTGGTGTTGGCTACCTGGTCAACCAGGGTTTGCGGCACATCATAGCCCGGGCGACCCTGGCCACTCAGCGGCACATCGTTGAACAGTGAGCGCGCGCCGTCAAAGTTGCGGAACTGCAGCTGCACGTTGGAGATACCATCGTTGCTCCAGGCATTGGTGACCCAGACATTCGGGTTACCACCAGAGTACAGACCAACTCCACCGCGTACGGTGAGGTTGTAGTCCGCTTCCCAGGTGAAGCCAAGACGCGGCATCCACAGGTCAACGCCATCCAGGTTCGCATCGTTGCGAATGCCAACAGTGTCCAGGAACGCCTGGTTGAACTGGGGACGATCGTCCATGCTCATGCGCTCATAGCGCAGGCCGCCTACCAGGGTCAGGTTGTAATTGGGCAGGTACCACTCGTCCTGGAGATAGAACATGTCCATGTTGTTGCGAAATCGTGCCGATGCATCGGCCGGATCGTTGGTACCGCCACCGCTACCGTAGTACACACGGCTGGGTCGGCCCAGCAGGAAGCGGTCGATACCGGACAGTGAACATTCTGCAGCGTCGAAACGGCCCTGTGGATCGAGGGCATCACAAGCTGCCGGGTTGCCAAGAGAGTCGTCAAAATAATCGTACTCACCGCCGTTGGAGTGCTGCACGAACTGGTTGAATACATCCAGTTCATCACGCTCGTAGCCGAAAGTTACGATGTGTTCGCCAATCAGGTATTCACCGAGAAAGCGGTAGTAGGCGGATTCCCAGTTCAGCGCATTGGCCTGACGGGAGTCGTCCGCACCCAGGTAGATCACGTTGGCCTGGCCGTTGACGCTGATCTGGTGGTCGCCGACATCCTGCGGGCCCACGGTGACCTGGGAGTCGAGCATCTCGTTGGTGTTATAAAAGATGTCGGTAGAAAAGGCATTGGTCCACTGTGACTTCAACTTGACAGTCCAGGTCTCCAGATCGGCACCCTTCTGGTAAAAGTGGTTAGCGAATTCAAATTCGTTCTGGTCACCGTCTGAAGCGCGGTCTTCAACACCGTCGTACTTGTTGTAAATCAGTGCTGCGGTGTGGCGGTCGCTGATGTTCCAGTCCAGGCGACCCATCCAGCTTTCTGCAGTCTGGGTGCCATCAGTAGGCAGACCACCGGTATCGATGTTGTACAGGTCGCGTGCTGCGTTGTTTACCAGGTTGAAAGTGTCCTGATCCAGCCAGTCACGCTCGACACCATTGCTGGAGCCGGCAAAGCCCTGGCCAATGAATTCCGGCTGCTCGGATTCTTCATAGGCGGTAAAGAAAAACAGTCGGTCCTGGAGAATCGGGCCACCCAGGCTGAAGCCTTTGTATTCTTCGTCATAGTCCGGAGTGGTGAAGGTGTCCAGCGAACCGTCGGGGCGCTCAAGGGAATCGCCGCGCAGGCCTTCGTTGGTGAATTCGTAGAACACACTTCCGGTAAATTCATTGGTACCGGACTTGGTCACTGCCTGGATGTTACAGGCACTGAAACCGCCGTAGGTGACGTCGAATGGCGCCAGTTCGGCGGAAACCTGTGACACTGCCGCGTAGGGAAAGGGCATACCAGTGGCTGTCGCGTAACCATTGCCGTTCAGGCCGAAGCGGTCGTTCTGGGCGACACCGTCGAGCATGATGGAGTTGAAGCGTGGGTGCTTGCCGATGCAGTTGGTCTGCGCATCGCGGGCGTCACCATCGAGATTGAAGCGCGGATCCAGTGAATAAACGTCGCGAATGTCCCGGTTGTAGGCAACAGCCGTATCAAGATCAAAACTGCCAAAAGTGGCCGAAGGACCGGCGGCTACATCTACCAGGGTATTGGCCTGACCAAGAACGATAATCTCCTCAACCTGGCTGGCGCCCATGTCCACGGTCAGATTGTAGGTATCACCCAGCTCGATAGTGTCAATGGTGACCGTGCGCTGGTTGTTGATGCGCACCGTGTAAGGACCGCCCACCGGCAGGTTGGTGGCGTAGAAGGTACCCGTGTCGTTGGACTGCAGGGTACGGGTGGCACCGGTGCGCGAGTCTTCGACCACGATGGTGGCATTGGCCATGGGATTACCGTTGGCGTCGACCAGGCGACCGCGAATCGCCGATGACGTGTCCTGCGCAGCAACCTGGGCGCTGAAGCCCATGGCAGCCAGCATGGAGACGCACAATAACTTCTTTGCACTGTTTGGATAGCGCATCAGATAGAACTCCTCGATAGTAGATAAAATCGTTATTGGGTTGCGATTTTTATAGCTCTTATAACAACCCGCGAAGTTTGCCAGAGCCACGTTGCGAAGCTGTGACGTTTTTATGACAAATATGTGACAAAAGGCCCGACCCACGACCAGCTACAGCTTGCCAGAAAAGCCTATATCTTTATTTATTTCAATGGGTTGTACCAAATACTAAAAAATGTCCGGTTTGTTGTCGCACACCCGAGGGCGCCGATTTTGTCACATTCCCGTCATCATACCCAACGAAAAACTTTGGTGTTGAGCAGTCCTCTCCGGTCGAGACTTGCAACCGGCAACAGTCGGTCCGCACAGCTCCTGTGGCTGTCTTGAATTGGGTCTTGAATTTGCCTGAATTCGCCGCCGGGCAAGCCACGCCAGCCAGGGCCGCTGGAGGCCTTTACAGCCAGTCTTCCATCGGTTTTTCAGAAGTTTGGGGTCAACAAGTTCGAATAGTCAACGCCAACCCAGTCGTTACTATGGGGATGACAAAAACGATTAAGTTGAATAACCAACAGCGAGCCTTTTGGAAGAGGCTCATGAGGAGAGAACACCATGCGTTCACCCAGTCGTATTCCTGGCAGTATCCCCAACCCCGGTCGAAACCCTCTGAGCAGGCATTTTATTCTGCCCCCGCTGATGGCAGGCCTGGCCTTGCTATTCAGTGCGTCACTGCTCGCTCAGGAACAGGGTGACTGGCTACTTCGGCTTGGGGTCGTCAATTTTGATCCCAGCGACAGCCGTGGTGTCCTGCGGGCCGATTCCGGAACCAGCCTGGGCGGTGCTGCGGTCTCCATGGATGACAACTCCCAACTGGGCGTCACCATTGGCTACATGCTCACCGACTCCTGGGCGATCGAAGCGGAAGCCAGCGCCTCGTTCAAGCATGAGATCAGCATTAACGGGCTGCAGGCACAGGGCCTGACTACTACCTCACTGGGCGATACTTATCTGGTGACCCCTACGCTCAGTGCGCTGTATTATTTCGGACCGCCACGCAGCAATCTGCGGCCCTACATCGGCGCTGGTATCAACTACACGCGGTTCTTCCAGGCGTCTGTTACCAATCAGACCCGCTCAGAACTCGGCGCCCGGAATCTGAACCTTGATGACTCGGTTGGGCTGGCACTGCGCGCCGGTCTGGACTGGGAGTTGCGCAACGGCTGGTTCATCAATACCTCGGTGTCGCGCATCGACATGAACACCACGGTGAATTTCCAGACTGCAACTGACCGCTTTTCCGGTAACAAGGAGCTGAACCCCTGGATCTATATGTTCACCCTGGGGCACAAGTTCTAGCAGACATCCTCATCAGGCGCTGCCAACGGGCAGTGCCTGCAAGTATTGCCGCTGGAAAACCCAACAGCGACCCACAAGCCGCCCACAGAATCCTGCTCTCCCGCACTTTACTGACGCCTGAGTTAAGCCCATCCCGTTGCGTTCTAGCGCTATCCAAACAGGCACGTCAGCGCCCTTCTTGCAGCTGTCTATTCAACACTGAAGAATTCTGGCGCCGACTCCGATCACATCACCGAGGCTGGCAAGCAGGAAGTACGCCGCGTGGTGACTGAACTGAAAGAGTTGGGTTACTTGCGTACTCTCACCATCAGCATCGACGGAGCCAAACAGGCTGTCAGCATGTCCGCTCACTACAAGAATACCTGGGTCTCACTGTACGCTGGCAGCAATAATGACTACAACAATATGGGCAAGTTTCTGAACGTGGAAACTATTCAGGAGGCCAGCCGTCCAGGGGTGGATGAAATCAATTATATGACCGGGATGGCCTGGAAAGCCGCCTGGCACATGAAACCCAACCCTTGTCGAACCATGCGCAAACCGGCCAGGGACATGGCGATTACCCCAACGTCTTGAGCGGCCTTTATCAGACTACAGCCAGACAACCAGGTCCGGGTTTCCACGTCCCGGACATTAACCGGCCCGCCTGTGAGCCACCCCGCAAAACCGCAGCAATCCAGTTCCCAGCGATGAACGTTACTTTTATACACACTCCGCCTGTGGTAGCTTAGATAAATGGATTTCATTCAACGCTCGATCGCAAAGTTCACCAGCCTGTGCATCAACAAAGACGCCAAAATCGCCACCATCCGCGCCGTCATTGTCGCGGTAATTATTGGCGGTTTGTTGCTGGCTCTGATGCGCTTGTCAGACAGCGATACCCCGGATTTCACGACTTACGAGGCGGGCGAACCGCGCAAGGAAGCGTTCTTCTCCTACTTCGTACCCTTGATTGAACAGGCGAATCAGGATCTTCTGGATACGCGCAGCGAGTTAATTCAGCTTCGCGAACAGCGCGACAGCTTGTCGTATTTCGAGCGCAACAGCGTCCTGGGTCTTGCCGAGCAGTATGAGGTTGAAGACTTTGATCTGGCTGACGGCGATGACTGGGATGTGCTGATTCGGCGCATTGACATTGTCCCCCCGTCGCTGGCCCTGGCCCAGGCAGCCAATGAAAGCGCCTGGGGCACCTCGCGCTTCGCGCTTGAAGGCAACAACTACTACGGACACTGGTGCTTCGTGCCCGGCTGCGGCATTGTGCCGTCGTCACGACCTGAAGGCGCCACTCACGAAGTGGCTGATTTCAATTCGCCCCAGCAGTCGGTGGAACGATACATCCATAATCTCAACCATCACCCTGCCTATCGCGAGCTACGCATCCGCCGCGAGCAGCTCCGGGAAAACGACAATCCAATTACCGGCCTGGCACTTGCAGGTGAATTGGAGCGCTACAGCGAGCGCGGTGAAGCCTACATAGAAGAATTACAGTCCATGATTCGTTTCAACGAGCTGTCTGAATTCGATAACGCCTACTTTTGATGTGCGGGCAACCCGGCCCCGGGTTGCCCGCCTGAACCAGTCTGCCTGTTGCCCAACCCGCCGGGGTCTTACTCCAGAGCAACTCCCAGTTGCTTCCTCGAGCTGCAGTGTGCATCCCCAAGTAAACACTGGCTTCAGGCTATAAATAATTCTCGCCCACCGAGCAGGCGACAATGCGACTGAGATGACTGTAGGGCAGTCCGGTGTCCCGGTGCCAGGCGTTGAACTGCTCCTGCACTGCCGTAAGGTCGCGTTTGCTGGTAGGTTGCTCAGCAATCTGGAGCCCTTCTGCCCGCAGCACGGTCACCACATCCCGGGCCGGTATAAAACAATCCTTGCCCATTCGCCGCAAGAACCACAGCGCCGACTGGCCGCCAAGGCGGGCGCCATGTTTTTTCAGGTGCAGCATCAGCCCGAGCTGATCCGAGGCTGGCCAGGCAGCCAGCCAGGCCCCGAATCCACCATGCTGTCTTGCGGTGTCCTGGACGAAGAACACATTGTCCTTCAGCGCCTTGATTTTTTGCCAGTTGCGCACCACACGCCGGTCACTGGTATAGGCTTCCCACTGCTCCGGCGACAGCAGACCCAGGGTGTGCGGGTTAAAGCCGTGAAAGGCCTCCTCGAATTCCGGCCATTTGTTTTCAATGACTTTCCAGCTGAACCCAGCCTGGTTGATGCACCGGGTCATCATCGACAGATAGCGGTCATCTCCGATTGCCGCCAGCGCTTTGTCACTGGCTACCGTAGGCAATAACTTCGCCAGGGCCGCCTTCCCGCCCTTGCGCTGCTCGGCGCGTTTGCGTATTGCCGAAAAGCCGGTCATCAGCGTTTACGGGCAATCAGCAGGGTGAAGTCGCTGTCCAACTCACCGGCCTTGATCAGCGCAGCTTCTTCGTCCATCAGCCGGCGCAGGATAGCGATCCCTTCTTCGGACTGGTCAAGATTACCAGCAATGTTGTCCAGCACCAGGTGCAGCAATGTGCCGCCAAAATCCCGTTGTTCAACCAGTTCAAAGCGCTCAACAAGCTGCGGCAGGATGTCGCGGGCGCGAATCGCCTCGGTCGGGTCGTAGGCATTCATGGCATCGATTGTGGGCCGTGGGATATGGTTTTTCTCCCCGGCTTCGCGGATGCAATGTCGATACTTTTCAGGGATGGACTGCAGCAGGCGGTTGGCGTGTTCAAGCTGGGCATCGGTCCACTGGAACTGATTGGGACCAACAAACTCATTAATGACAAACAGTCCCCCGGGTTTCAGTGCGCGATGCACCTGGGCCATGTAGTGCTCAAGAGCTTCGATATGATGCACCGACTGAGAGGCAAATACCGCGCCATAGCGTCCGGCAGGCAACTCGATCTTGTTGAGGTTCGCCACCTGGTAGTCGATGGCATCCTGCTGTCCGGTAATGCCAGCTTCTTCGCGCGCCAGCTCGATGGCGCCAGCGGACACATCATAGGCCTCGAACCGTGTGGCGATGTTAAGCTGCAGGCCGTGCCGTTCGAGGCCGCCTCCGCCGCAGCCGAGGCTAAGCGCTACTTTTACCGGCTGCTTGAAATAATCCCGGGCCACGGCTTCCAGCCAGCCCTGGTCACCGGTTCCGGATACCCGGGGATTGATGTATTCGCGGATCACCACCGGGCTCTCTGCCCAGGAACTGGGCAGCACCGCAAGCTGCTGCTCGCGGGCACGCTCGGCCCAGTGCGCACCGGCAAGCTCCATGGCCGCATCGGTGTTTGCAGAAACGTCTGAAGCAAGGTCAGCAGCAGCGGATGGCGGCGAACTGAACCAGCGACGAAATAATCTCAACAAGACTCACTCCCTTTTTATAATGGCGCTGCTCACTGTGGCCCTGAATTGTACCCTGCTGGCGGTATAACTACGCCTGCAAACAACAGCCTGCCCCGCTTCGACCACACTGACCGGTGACGACATTATAACGACCAGCGCCGTTCAGGGCAGGTCTCATTCGTTTGGGTTAGGGTCCCGGTAAGAGATCGGGTTGGGGCCCGGGCGGAGATCGCGATCGGGTTTAGGTGTGACATTCGTGACTCGCCGCTAAACAGGCAAATCCGCATCGTTCACCAGCATAACTCGGCGCGCAGCCCGGTACGGCCATGGACGGCAATTTAACACCTACTTAGTACCTACTTAACACCTACCTGCTTGCGGGTCAGCTGCAAAACCAGCCTGATCTGTTCCAGGCTCAGCTTGCGCGCCTTGTTGGCACTCATGCCCGCGGCCATATTGGTAGTTATGCCAAAGAGGAATACGGCCAACAGACGCGCTGCCGGCTTGGCTTCAATCTTCCGGCCAATTTGCCCGCTGGACTTGCCCTGCTCGATCAAGCTGGCGAAGTAGTTGTCCAGACGCTGGCGGAACTGGTTGAGAAGTTTTTCAACATCGGTATCAATCGGCGCCACTTCAACCAGGGAATTGACCGCCAGGCAGCCTTTGCCATCGCTGCACTGTTGAATCAGCGCTGATGAAGCGGCCACCAGCGCGGCAATGGGATCAGGGTTTTCCTGCTTGCAGGTTTTCAGCATCAACAGCGTTGCGTTGGCGTAGGATTCCAGCGCCGTGAAAAACAATGACCGTTTGTCGCCAAAGGTCTGGTACAGGCTGGCCTTGTGCAGCCCGGTCGCCTCGGTGAGGTCGGTCATCGAGGTTGCCTGGTAGCCACGCGCCCAGAACGCCTTGATCGCCGCATCCAGTGCAACTTCCGGTTCTGCCTTTCTGGGTCTTCCCGCCATGGCCACCACTGCTGAGTAGTTGGTTGCTGAACGCCACAAGGATCATGCTGAAGGGATCTGAAACCGGGTGCCATTAAAGACAGTGCAGCCGGTTGGTGGCGCGCGCAATTCCGCGTATCTGTAACTGTTGTTGTTATGATTTCTGTAAGATTTCGGAAAGCAGGCCAGGGTCGTCCGGTCCCCAGGCGCTCGAAAACGCAGATTTTTAGTGTATACAGCCAATCAAAATATACCAATCGGTAATTTATGGGCTCGGGAACCAGATCACAGTCTGCGCTGTGTCACCCGGACACTGAGCGGGACCGGTAATATCAGGGCGCATTCAAGAAATGCTGTACTGCCGCTTACTGATACCTGTGCGCTACTGACTACCCGCCTGTCCTTGCAGTATGACGGAAGCACGTCGACAGGCACTCGTCGTGCCGGGCAGCCGATGCTAGATTCACCAAGATCAAAGCCGCAATGAAAGCTCTGAATACTGTGTTACTGGCAAACCGGAAACCCACACAATCCCAGCTGCACAGTAGCGTACTGCTCGCAGCCCTGGCCCTGTGCGGCTGCAGCCAGCAACAGGTTTATAACCTGTTACAGGAAAACCAGCGGCAGCGCTGTGAGCTGCAGCCAATCCCCCAACAGCAGGTATGTACCGACCACTACCGCACACCCTTTGACGAGTATCAGCGGGTCCGGGAGCCTCTCGGCAATGAAGGTGATGAAGTTCGTTAGGGGAAAACCGAAGAAGCCGGCCTAGGGCCAGCTTTGGATAGTTCAATTGCGGTGAACTTAAGGGTGTCGTCAGCGCCGCTCAGGAGGGGCGCACTGAAAACCGGTAGCCCGCGCCGCGTACGGTTTGAATCAGCTTGGCATAGTCAATGGCGGCCCCTTCAATGGAAGACAGGGCCTTGCGCAGACGGCGGATATGCACGTCGATGGTTCGCTCTTCCAGGTAAACATTTCCGCCCCACACCGAATCCTGGATGTGGTCCCGGCTGAAGACCTTTTCCTGGTTGAGCAGGAAAAACTTCAGCAGGCGGAATTCGGTAGGTCCCATTTCCACCGGCTTGTCTTCGATAGAAATGCGGTGGCTGGTGGGATCCAGCTGCAGATCAAACACCCGCAGCACCTTGTCCTTCTGCTTGCCGTTAACGCGGCGCAGAACCGTCTTGATCCGGGCCACCAGCTCGCGGGGTGAAAACGGCTTGGTGACGTAATCATCGACACCCTCATTCAGCCCCTGCACCTTGTTGTCTTCGCTGGTCTTGGCGGTGAGCATGATGATGGGAATGTTTGCAGTGATCTCATCCCGACGCAGACGGCGCGCCAGTTCGATACCACTTCCGCCCGGCAGCATCCAGTCCAGCAGCACCAGGTCCGGCTTGTGGTCAATAATTGAGACGTGCGCGTCGTGGGCGTTGGCCGCGCTGAGACTGTTGAATCCCGCCAGGTCCAGGGTAATGCCAACCATGTCGCGAATGGCGGCTTCGTCATCGACTACCAGAATTGTTGATTCGCTCATTATTAGCCTGGACTGTCTGATTGGGAGGAGTTTCAGATGCCGTTATTTAACCAGTACTATATTACAGGTTTATGACAAGCGGCCGCCAGAGCAGGCTTAAAAACTACCGCCCTTCTTGATTTAACTGGTTGTTTTTATTGAAAATAAAAAAAGGGGCGCATGATGTGCGCCCCCTCTGGCCTGGCTCACACTAGAACGTGTAGTCCAGCTGGAAACTCACTTCGCGGCCCCGGTAAAAACCAGTGGTCACAAAGCCACCCTGGGTGGTGTCGTTGTATTCATCCATGATGTTTTTTGCCTTGAAAGTCATCGACAGTTTGTCGCTCAGGTCGCGGATAAAAACGAAATTCAACTCGCCAAACGGCTGCTCCACCAGGTCCGGCGCGCCTTCGATACCCACTTCGGCGATACGCTCACCGTAGTAGTGGTAGAGCAGTGTCGCGGTGGTACCGGAGATCGGCTCATAGCCCATCTGAAAATTGAACAACCAGTCTGACTGGCCCTGCAGCGGTCGGGTGTTGTTGGTGAGCACACCCTGGTCTTCTTCACGAATCTGGACTTCAGAGTCGATAAAGGCGATGTTGCCCTGCACATAGAAGTCTTCGCCGATGCCGTTAAAAAAGCTGTCAGGGAGGAAATCGAGTCGCTTGTATATCTCGTATTCGATGCCCTGGTTTTCAGCGGTTGCTGCATTGATGTAGGTTGACCGGAAGGTAATACTGTCAACGATGGCCGCTTCGATGGGGTTTACGAATTCCTTGTAGAAGATACCCAACGACATGTAATCGCTGAACGCAAAGTACCATTCCCAGCGGGCGTCATAGTTGGTGATCTCGGTGATCTCCAGCTCAGTGTTACCGACCACCTCGCGTCCGGTTACCGGGTTGGTAAACGCTGCCGGGGAAAGCTCCCGGAAATCCGGTCGCGATACCGTCTCACTGTAGGCGACGCGGAACTGGTGGTCATTCTGAATGAATGTAGCATTGAATGCCGGCAGTAGTTCACTGCTGTCCTGGCTGGCTCCAGCCGCATTGTCAGGCAGAAACAGGTCAAAGGTGTTCACTTCCTGCGTGAAGTCTTCCTGACGCGCACCAACCGTGAAGCGAAAGCGATCATCAAAATTAAACTCTACTTGCCCGTAATAGGCTTCCAACTCATTGGCAGCTTCATAGGTGTCGGTGGGCCGGGTGAGCTCGCGCATCTGGAACGCATTGGGGCTGATATTCTCTGGGGCAAAGATCTGTTCCGCTGGTTGCTGTAGCAACTGCGGGTCGTTGGCACCAGCGCCAACGAAGGCAAAGCCGAAGCGGCGTATCTCAGACTGTCGCTCTTTCTCGGAACGCACCAGGCCAACCTGTGGCGTGATCACTGAATTCAGTGGGCCATAGAATGCCATGGACATATCGATACCGATTTCCTCAGCGGTGTCATCCAGCACCGACCAGGTACGCTGGTTGCCATCTACCCGCGAGGATAGCTGGCCAGCATCACGGCGATAACGCCGGTAGTCGGGAGAATCACGCTCCGCCTTGATGCGGCTGGCGCGCCAGTTAAATACGAATTCGTTAAATTCGGGGAAATAGTGGTCACCCTGCAGCTGATTGGAAAACAGCTCGCGCTCCACCCACTCGATTTCATTAAATGTGAGGTCAGCCCCTTCCTGGGCGAATCCCTTACTTTCGCTGGCGATGTTGTCGCTCTTGCGCAGCATGACCGAGGTCAGTCGAATGTTGTGGTTATCGGTAAAATCCAGTCCGGTAGTAAAAATGCTGCTCAAATCGACGCTGTTTTCGGTGCCGGTAAACACCAGTCCCTGATCCTGAAGCAGGCCGTCTTCACCCGGAATCCAGGTATTTCGCTCAATGACATTGGTATCCCAGGCATTTGAATAATTCACTGCCGCCATGTAGTTCACTTTGGCGCCGGTGCTGCCGATGTCATGGAAATTACCCACTGAAGTCGTCAGTGAGAAATTGGGCGGCAGGTCTTCAGACTGCAGGGAGTACTGGTTATTGAAGCTGCGCCCGATTGCCTGCAGTTCTTCCGGCGATTGGCCAACCCCGGTAAACGGGCTGAATGGCTGCAACTTCTCGCCATCGCCGGTCGCCTCCAGTAACGGCTCCGGTTTGTCGCGCCAGCCGTCGTCGTAGCCGAGGAAGTCATTGTCACCACCATCAACGCGAAAACCGTTCTGGAAATTGACGTCCTGGACCATGCCTACTGAGGAGGTGACATTCCAGAAAAACTCGTCGGTGGATTTCTTGGTGCGCATCTGCAGCACACCGCCGCCGAATTCACTGGGGTAGGCGGCAGAATAGGTTTTTTGCACCAGCACACTGTCCAGCACCGCGGTGGGGAACAGGTCCATGGGCACCACCCGATTAATAGGCTCCGGGCTGGGAAGTCGCGCACCATTGAGCAAAGTGGTTGAGTAGCGCTCGCCAAGGCCGCGAATGTAAACAAACTTGCCGCCTACGGTACTGAGGCCGGATACTCGCTTCAGGCTCTCGGCGATATTGGCATCACCGGTACGCTCAAATTGCTCGCCGCCGACAACGTTGGACACCTGGTCGGTACCGCGCTTTTCGTCGGGCACGAACTGCCCGATGACGGAGATCTCTTCGATCTGTGGAGGTTGGGCAAATGCGATCGTGCTTGCCAGCGCGGTGCCGATGGCAAGAGCGAGTTTGTTGTGTTTCATGGAAATTATCCCGGGCATTGACTGTAAATTTTGGGCTGCTGGGCTACAAAGTGGCTGTAGTTTATTGCTGATTTATTACATTAGTATTACGGTGAACCACATCCGCGAAAGCCCACGGACTCGGTGGTTGCCGCTTGTGACAGCTGACGCCGGCAACAAATGCCGACAAAAACACCGACAAAAAAGGGCGCCCGAAGACGCCCTTTTTTAGTCAAGCCTGACAGTCAGCGCTTACTGCTGATAGCCAGTGAAGGACCAGCTTTCAGTCCAGTCGGAAGACTCATCCTTGACTGCGCCGATGTAATCGACCTGATCAAAGAAAGAATCTGACGGGATGCTATGGGGTACTGCATTAATCGCAGTGCCGTTAGCCCAGCCATAGGGACCGCCCAGGTCAACAGTGCCGGCGCTGGTGCCAGCCTGTGCAGCAAACCACTCAGCTGTAGTCCAGGCCGGGCCTTCGCCGCCCAGGTTTGCACCGCAAGCGTCTGTGACGCGGGTGTTCTCGAGAGTCAGCGTGCCATTCAGCGCAGCAATGGATGCACCTGACTGGGTGAAAGTGGCTTCGTTGGCAATAAAGACGCAGCCTTCAGTTGACTCCAGGTTGCCGCCCACTACCACGTTGGACAGGTTGCCACCGGTACCGGCCTTCAGTTCGAACGCGTGGCCGGCAGCTGTCTGGCCAGAGCTGGTGATACAGGTCAGGTTGGAAACCGTCGGCTGTGAACGCGGGGTGTTGGTCGGGCCGGAAGACAGGTTGTCGGCCTCGATGCAGTTGTCGCCGCCCGTGGTCTTTTCCACAATAACGTGCTGTACCTTGCCGCTCCAGCCCAGGGTCCAGTCAATGGAATCGTCATCGTTGCCGGTCAACAACAGGTGCTTGGCATTAACCGCACCGCCGTAGAACTCCACACCATCGTCAGCGCCGTTGTGGGCCTGGACGTAATCAATGATGGTGCCTGAACCGACGCCCTGCAGAGACAGGGTGTTCAGCTCGTCGTCCTGGGTAATCGGGAAGCCGGCATACTTGAGCTGCACGTATGTCAATGCACCACTGCTGTCAGCATTGTTGAAGTTGGTACCGCCACCGTATTCGCCGGTAGAGCCTTCACCGTCGGAAAAACCGCTGGCAGAGTTCAGCTGGGCCGAGCCGGACAGCACCAGGCCGCCCCACAAGCCGCGGGCGTTGGCGGCGTCAAGAGAACCGTCATCCTGGGAGGTAGTCATAACGATCGGCTTGGCAGCCGTGCCATTGGCGAAAATCTTGCCAGCGCGGGTGATAACCAGGGCGCTCTGGCTGCCTTCGGACAGGATCTTGGTGCCGGCATCGATGGTCAGGACCACTTTATCAGCATCCGGAGTATTCACAGTGTTGTCGCCGAAGAACACGCTGCCGTTGAAGAAGTAGGTGTTGTTGGCAGTCAGGTGCATATCTTCGGTCACGGTGCCGGTAGGAATATTACAAACCGGCTTGCCTTCAAAGGTGGGTACCGCAGTATTGGCGGCAGTGCCAGCCGGGCAGCCCGCAGCAGGCACAGGAGAGATAGTGACCTTCGCGCCAGCGGAGGTGTAAGTGATGTTGCTGACGTCGCCGCCGGTGTAGTAACCAACGTAGGCAGTCAGGGTCAGGCCGGTCAGGTTGGTGTCGGCACCGATCAGGCCGTCCAGAACTTCAACTGATTCGGAAGAAGACAGAGTCTTGGTGGCGAAAGGCAGAATTGTGGAGCCATCGAAAGGCACCCAGATGCCACCGGAAAGCAGGTTAAACAGGCCGACGCCCGGAACCTCGAGAACTGCAACCAGTGAGCCGCTCTGGCCGACATCGCCAGCCGCCGGGCTGATGGTGGCAACCAGATCTACCGCATCAGCGGCGGGAACAGTTGACAGGAAGCTTGCGCCGCCATTGATGGTTGCCCCACCAGTGAATACTGCACCAGCTTTTGGACCGGTTGCTGCGAGCTGCGGTTGGTCAGCGGCTGTTACCGCCATGGAAGCGACTCCCAATGCCACACCGCTGGCAATCGCGCTCAGTTTGGTTCTCATGCTTTTCATGTTGACTCCTTGGACTTTATCTCGAGAGTGTTCTTGAGACTGTTTTTGAAACTACGTTCGAACGTATGAAATTACGTCGGACCATAATAGGAGTGGCATATTTCACTTCTGCGACGTTTTTATTGCATTTTTATGACGATTAAATGGATTGGCCGTGAAATATCGGGTGTTTTTAGGGGCCGTTGACAGCGGCATGAGCCCGCCCTGTCAAGACAGTGTCATGCGCGCGTCACATTCGCGCGTAAAAATAGTGCCTTATGCAAGCATCAAAAGACCCCTACGACCTGAAGGTCGAGGCCCAGCAGATGGGCCTGTTCGAAACCCCGGTGGCGTACAGCACGCTGAAAAACGGCGAGCAATTAATGGCGGAGCTGGAACAGGTGATTCGCGACCGCGCCGCAGCAAGCGCCGGCGTCAAGCGCTCCAATATCGGCAGCTGGCATTCTGACAGCGACATGCTGGACTGGGGTGGCCCGGCGGCGAGCCAATTGGCCACCACTGCCACCAACATCTGCAAACGCATGAGTCATTTTTTAGGCGGTAGTGCCGAAGATCTGGACTGGTTCGTGCGCATGTGGGCCAACGTCACGCCGCACGGCGGCCTGAATCACGTACATGCCCATCCCGGCAATCTCTGGGCCGCGGTGCTCTATCTGGATATGGGCGCTGAGACCGAAGGCGAGAACGTGGGTGGCAATTTCTACCTGGAAGACCCGCGCTTTCCGATGTGTGCGATGCGCGAAACGTCGCTGCGTATGTCCGGGATGGACGGCAAACCGCAGCAATACGAGGTGGATTTTAAATTGGCGCGCGGCAATTTGATCGTATTTCCGGCCTGGTTGCGACACGGGGTGCGACCGTACACGGGTAACCGGGAGCGCATATCCATCGCCATGAATATCGACGCACAGCGCAGAAATCCCTAAGAAACGGGCTTGGCTGGAGCAATGGCTCCAGAAAACTGTCAGGGGTTTAAAGCGGGGGTGTTGTTTAGCGAGGGTGTTGTTTAGTGAGGCAAGACCTGCCCAGGCCTAGGAGTTGCGGTCTGGGCAGGCGTCAGCCGAGGTTTCAGGCGCGTGAGGTGGCGCGCTTGAATTGATACTGGATGAAAGGATTCAGCAGTCGAGCCAGACCACTGGTGAAGACCAGCGGATTATCCAGCACGTAGAAACACAGGCAACCTTCCTCGCTCACCGGCTGGTGCTGGTGGCGGGAATCACGGGATACGAAGTCAGATGCCTCGTAGCGGCCCGACTCATCGCTGAAGCTGCCGTCAAGCACCAGGGTGATCTCGTTACCCTTGTGTTTATGTACCGGTACCTGGCTACCCGGCTTCATGTACAGAAACTCGCACTGAGTTTCGTCATCCAGCGCCACTGCTGCCTGGTTGATCCCGCCAGCCATCTTGCGCCAGACCAGGCCTTCACTGGCCAGTTTGGCCAGAATACGTGGCAGCGTCACACTGCCTTCCAGCATGTGAATTTCCTGCACCGAGGACTCGGACTCCTCAACGTCATCGGCTTCCTGCGCCTGACCAACAATGGCGTCGATCATGTGCGAGAAGTCGCGATCGCCAGCTGCGTCGCGAGCCGGATCCTGCAGCCACTCCAGGGTGGCTTCGGTTTCCAGGGCACTGGTTCGCTCGCGGCACTGTGCACACAGCTCAACGTGTGCCGAAATGGCAACACTGAGCCCGGTGGACAGACTGCCCTTTGCGAAACCGCTGAGCATCTCCGGAGATGGATGATAAGTAACAGCACTAGTCATTTTGTTCGATCCCAATCATGTGTCGTAGCTTGCCAACCCCGAGCCGCAGTCGCGACTTGAGTGTACCAAGCGGTATGTTTAAGACTTCCGCCGCCTCTTCGTGCGTGCGGTCGTGAATGTAGATTTGCTCAACTACCGCTCGCTGCGCGTCCGGTAGCTGGCCGTAATAACTTTCGATTTGCGCAATCTCAACTTCCAGGGTCCCCTGCTCTTCATTGACCAGGTTGGACTCCATTTCCCCTTCAACAGGCCAGATGTCGTCGGCACTCACCGTACTGGGCTGTCGCTTTATCTTACGCAACATATCGAAACACCGATTACGTGTGAGCGTAAATATCCAGCTTTGGGCGGTGCCCCGGTCCAGATCGTAGAGCGGCGCTTTCTTCCAGACCGTCAACATGGCTTCCTGAACAAGGTCATTGGCCAGCTGCTCATTGCGAGTCAGTTTGACCCCCATGGCGAAAATCCGGTTGGAGAAGCGCTGGAAAAGCTCATTGAAGGCGGCGGTATTTTGAGTATTGCCCACCGCAATCAGCAGATTTTCGTCACTGTCTGCGGACGCCTCTGTGCGTTCCGCCCGGTTCGGCTCGCTAGCCGAAGTGCTTCTGCGCGGCTGGTCCACTTTTTTGTTAACCGCGCAGTCATAGCCGGCCCTTCCATAGTCGATGTCATAGTAAGCATAATCGTGAACAACGCCCGCCGCACGGCGGTGGATCACTGCCGGGAACACGAAAGCGGGTATCGCAGTAAAGGCGGGTCGCGAGAGCATCCCCGGCCAAGGATGGAGAATCGGGATTGCGCTCTCAAAAGGACTCTGGCCGCACTGGAAGAAAGCCATGTCAATACCCGAAGCGTTGTGATCCAGCCAGCTGCTGCGGCCGTAAGCGCTGTATCATCCCATTAACTTTGAGTTGCATAGTATGACAACCGCTCCCGAACTTACAAACGCCGGCACCCTGACCAGCGCCGAGTACCTGGCAGATCGGGTCAGAAAGGCTTATCACACGCTTGGTAATGAGAATCTGGACGACGTGGAGAGCCTGTATAGCGAGGATATCTACTTCGAAGATCCTTCCCACGCGATTCAGGGCAAATCATCCCTGCTCAAGTATTTCGCCAGGATGTTCAAGAACCTGAAAAACTGCGAATTCAAGTTCCACAAGACCATCACTAACGGCACCGACATTTTTATGTCCTGGACAATGTTTCTGAATCATCCCCGCCTGAATAAAGGCCAGGTGATCCGGGTGGAAGGAGCCAGCTATCTGCGCACCCGCAATGGCAAAATCTACTATCACCGCGACTACTTCGACATGGGCGCCATGGTCTACGAAAACCTGCCCCTGCTTGGCCGTATCGTACTGCGAATAAAACAACGCCTGGGCCAATGAACGTACTCATCACCGGCAGCACTTCCGGCATCGGCCGGCAGCTGGCGCTGGACTACCTGGCGCAGCAGCATACTGTGTATTGCTGCGGTCGCAACGAGTCGGCTCTGGCTGAACTTCAAGAGCAATATCCTCATACTGCCAAGCCCCTGGCATTCGATATCCAGGACCTGGCCGACTGCGAGCGGGCACTGGGTGATGTACCCACGCTGGATATCGTGATCCTGAATGCCGGGACCTGTGAATACATTGATGCCCGGCAATTCGACGCGGAATCCTTCGCGCGGGTAATGAATATCAACGTCATCGGCATGGCAAATTGCCTGCAGCCTACCATTCCGAAGATCCGCAGTGGCGGAACACTGGCGCTAATGGGCAGTAGCTCCAGCTTTCTGCCCTTGCCGCGAGCGGAAGCCTACGGCGCCTCCAAGGCTGCCACTGAATACCTGGCCAAGACCCTGTCGGCCAGCCTCAAGCCTGACGGTGTACATGTCAGCTACATCGCGCCAGGTTTTGTGGAAACCCCGCTTACCGACGTGAACGATTTCCCGATGCCCATGCGGGTCGACGTCAAGTTTGCTTCGGGCAAGATTAGAAAAGGTATCGAAAAAAGGCGCCGGGTAATACACTTTCCCCGGCTGTTTACTGGCACCCTCAGGTTTCTGGGCCGGTTGCCGCTTGGATTACAGCTTTTACTGGTCGGCCGAACAGTCAGCAACTGACCAGGACAGACACACGGAAGTCGCGTCACATGTCAGGACAACGTATCGCTATCATCGGCTCGGGTATCGCCGGGCTGACCACCGCGCATTTACTACAGCGCCAGCACGACGTAACGGTATTCGAGGCCAATGACTATATCGGCGGCCACACGCACACCGTGCCGGTGGAGTCGAATGGCCGCACGGTTGAAGTGGATACCGGCTTCATCGTTTGCAACGACCGCAACTATCCCAGCTTCCTGCGCTTCATGGACAAGCTCGGGGTGCAATTACAGCCCACCGAAATGAGTTTCAGTGTGCGCAACGATGCTGACGCGCTGGAGTACAACGGCCATAATCTCAATACCCTGTTCTGCCAGCGTCGCAACCTGCTGCGACCCTCGTTTATCCGCTTTGTTCGCGACATACTGACATTCAACAAACTGGCCAAGCAGGCGCTGGAAGAAGATCGGGTTGGCGACCAGACACTGGATGATTTTATCTCGAATGCGGGGCTCGGACCCATGCTGCGCGATAATTACCTGTTGCCCATGGTCGCAGCAATCTGGTCCTGCAGCGTACGCCAGGCTGGCGGTTTCCCGCTGCGCTTTTTCCTGCAGTTCTTTCTCAACCACGGCCTTCTGGACGTACGCAATCGCCCGCAGTGGTATGTTCTCAAGGGCGGTTCCCACGCCTATATCGAACCCATGACCAGAGGCTTTCGCGATCGCATTCACCTCAGCACGCCGGTCCAGGCAGTGCGCCGCCACGAGACCGGAATCGAGGTGAGTACCGCAGCCGGGTCAACGAATTTTGATCAGGTGGTAATGGCCTGTCACAGCGATCAGGCCCTGTCACTACTCGCCGATGCGACAAGCCTGGAAACGCAGATTCTGGGAGATATTGGCTATCAGGACAACGACGTGATTTTGCATCGCGACGCGTCCATCATGCCGTCCCGGTCACTGGCCTGGGCGAGCTGGAATTTTCTGGCCGGTGAAGGCAATGAAGCATCGGCACCGGTAGTGACCTACAGCATGAATATCCTCCAGGGCCTGCCCAGAGATGACACCTTCCTGGTGACCCTGAACGCCGCCGACAAGATCGACCCGGATAAAATCATCCAGCGCTTCAACTATGCTCATCCAGTCTACTCCACCGCGTCCCAGCGCGCGCAGCAGCGTCGCGAGGAAATCTGCGGGCAGGATCGTATCCACTATTGCGGCGCATACTGGTATAACGGATTTCACGAGGATGGCGTGCGGTCTGCCCTGGACGTTTGCCAGCGTTTTGGAGAATCCCTGTGAACAGGTCTGGTCACAAATTGCGGCAGCAACACACTGCCGGTAACGAGGTGGGCGGTGAGCTGGGTAACGACCTGGAAAGTGCGATCTATTCCGGATTCGTCCGACACCGCCGCTTCGTACCGCGCAACCACTCATTCGACAATAAACTGTTCATGCTGCTGCTCAAAACCGATGAGATCCCGGAAATACTCAGCCGGTTCTGGCAGTTGGGCCGCGGCATTCTGAGCTGGGGTCGATTCAGGCGCCAGGACTATATCGGTCCTGCTGATCAGCCGATTGATGTGGCAGTGCGCCAGAAGATGGCCGAGCTGTCCGATACGCCGATTGAGAATTTTAGTGGTGAAACCTTTCTGCTTTGTCACTTGCGTTATATGGGAATCTATTTCAGCCCGCTGAACCTGTATTACCTGAAACAGAATGGCCGCTTCACCTACATGCTTGCAGAAGTAAGCAACACGCCCTGGAACGAGCGTCACTATTACCTGCTCAATATTGACCAGCCCGAACCCCATGCCAAGGCGTTCCATGTTTCCCCATTCAACCCCATGAGCCAATCCTATCGCTGGCGGCTGATTCCCCCGGATTCCGAACAGGCCCGTTGCCTGGTGCACATTGAATCTGCCAGCGATGACAGTGGCGAAAAGGTTTTTGATGCCACCCTGAGTTTACAGCGCGTGCCTCTGAACCAAGCAGAATTGACCCGCGTATTGCTAAAAACTCCGGCCCAAACGGCCAGCGTGGTAGCAGGTATTTACTGGCAGGCACTGAAGCTTTTCATCAAGCGTGTGCCGCTTTATCAACATCCCGAGAAACAGCGGATTAGTTCCAAAGAAGGTAGTTTATGAACCAGAAGCAGCTTGCTGCCCAGGCCGATCGCGCCATTCCCGAACAGGATGAGTCATCACGCTCCACCGCGCTCCTGCGCCGCTTACTGATTGAAGTGCTCAGCCACGCCAGCTCCGGTCATTTCCTGCTGCGCGAAAAAGGCCGGGTGATTGCCGAGGTTGGTGATCGTACAGACGCGCTGCAGGCTGAAGTCAACATCGTTGATACCCGCTGCTATCTTAAAGCCGTGCTGGGTGGTGATACCGCCGCAGGCGAAGCATTCGTTAATGGCTGGTGGACCTCGCCGGACATCACCGCGGTCACACGCTTTTTTGCCCGCAACCTGGACATGATGGACCAGTGGAAGCGTCGCTTTGGCTGGTTACTGAAACCGGTCAGTCTGGCGCGAATGCTGGCCCGCGCCAACACCCGTAAACAGGCGAAAAAGAATATCCTCGCCCACTACGATCTTGGTAATTCGCTCTACCAGACGTTTCTGGACCAGCGCATGCAGTATTCCTCGGCAATCTTCCGCAACACCGACGATACGCTGGCCGAGGCCCAGGAACACAAACTGGCAAGAATCTGCGAGCAGCTGGAACTCGGACCTGATGATCATCTGCTGGAAGTCGGCACGGGCTGGGGTGGGCTGGCCATGTTCGCAGCACGCAACTACGGCTGCAAGGTAACCACCACCACGATCTCCGACGCGCAACTGGCCCACGCTCGAGAACTGGTTATCCAGGCGGGTCTGAGCGACCAGATTGAGCTGCTGGACCTGGACTATCGCCTGTTGGAAGGCCAGTACGACAAAATCGTTTCGGTGGAAATGATCGAGGCCGTGGGTGAAAAATACCTGCCCGGCTTTTTTGCCAAGCTGAACTCGCTGCTCAAACCTGGCGGCAAGTTGATGCTCCAGGCTATCACCATCGCTGACCAGCGCGCCCGGGAATATTCGCGCAGCGAGGATTTCATCCAGAAGCATGTCTTCCCCGGCGGCTTTCTGCCGTCCATGACCATGATGTCGTCAATAATGGCCAGCAAGACCGAACTCATCATCCGAGACGTGTACGACATTGGTCTGGACTATGCGCAGACTCTGGCTGCCTGGAAAACCAACTTCCTGGAGAACATCAGCACCGTACGGGAAATGGGCTACGACGACCAGTTCTGCAATCTCTGGCTGTACTACCTCGGCTACTGCGAGGGCGGCTTCCGGGAGCGCCGGATCAGTGCGGTTCAACTATTGGCCTCCAGGGCACCTCACTATTCCTGAGGCTGGCCCCCACGGGAACGTCGCAATGCGATTCCTGCTGTCGAAACCGTTTAATCTGGTCGCCTTCAACCTGATGTGGATCGGCTGCGTGTTGGGCGGGATTGACTGGCTGTGGCTGGTGGCGCCAGTGGTGTTCGCCTACGCCGCGCTGCTGCTGCTCACGCGCACCGTGCAGCCTCACCAACTGCTGCTCCCGGCCGCGATCGGCCTGACCGCGGATGTCCTGATGACGATCTCCGGCCTGTTTCAATTTGACGACGCGGCGCTGCTCCTGCCTGCCTGGCTCGTGGTGCTCTGGGTCGCTTTTTCGACAACCCTGACGCGCTCACTGGAAGTGTTCGGCCGCAACAAATGGGTTGCGGCGCTGGCCGGCACGGCGGCGTTTCCATTCAATTACGGGGTCGGGGAACGTCTCGGTGCAGTATCCTTTGGCGACACCCCGGTAATCACGCTGGTGGTACTCGCAGTGACCTGGATGGTGCTGTTGCCCGTATTGTTCTATATATCTGAACGAAAATGGGAGGAACTCATTGCGTTACCCTAGTTACATTTTCGCGACTGCCCTACTGGCAAGCCTGTTGCTTGCCAGTCAGGCTTACGCCACGCCAGTACAAAATCTTGACCGGGTTGGTTCTGCCACCCTCAAGGTATGGTTCTGGACTATTTACGACAGCCGGCTGTATTCGCCGGACGGCCGCTTTGACGGTATCGAGCCGGGGCTGGCCCTGGAGCTGGATTACCGGCGCGATATCCGGACCGATGAGCTTATCAAGCGCACTCGCCAGGAGTGGCAAAAGCTTGATCTTAACCACGAAAAGCAGGAAGCGTGGCTTGACCAGCTGGCGGCGCTGTGGCCGAACATTCAGGAAGGCGATGAACTGGTGCTGCACGTGGGCGATAAGCTGAGCAGCAAGTTTTACTACAATGGCGAGCCAATCGGTGAAATTAGCGACGCCGAATTCACCAACCAGTTTCTGGCAATCTGGCTATCCGAGAAAAGCAGCTACCCGAAACTGCGTGACCAACTGGTGGGCCTGGCCAACTAGGCTCTCCTGGTTTGCCTGGCCAGGTGCGCTTTGTGTCCCGCAACCCGCCGCTAGTAAATCAGCCCGGGCATGAGACTGCGACCAAAGCGGCGATCGTATTCCACCGGAAGCTCCAGGCCACCCCACAGGCTTTCCGCAAGCTCTTCCAGCCGCAACTGCCGGTCATCCTTGATCCATTTCGCCAGCGCCAGGGCGACATTGGGATAGGGAATCGGCTGATGGTTGGCCAGAGACAGCCATTTTTCCAGCACCGCCTGGTCCAGGCTCTCAATCACCGTCCCGCGATTCATCGCCTGCAGCGCCAGGGCGTTGCATAGCTGCTCGTATTGGCCCAGCAGGGGTTTGACCAGCAGCTTCTTCCCCAGGGCCAGACATTCGCTGGCCAGTTCAAAGCCGGCATTGGCAATAACACCGGCACAGTCCGTCAAGTCCTCATGGAATTCGCGGTGCGATAACGGCCGAACCTGCACGTGGCCGTGATCCTGAGGTGCGCTGACCTTGGCGTAGATAAAAAAATCAAATTCGGTAAAGGCCCGCACGAAGTCGACAATCTCGTCCACGGCTTCAAAACCCATGTACACGAGAATCTTATTGCCGGTGACCCGCTTGCCGGCCAGCGGCTCGATCAGCGGTGGCAGCACCGGCTGATTAAAGTGATGCCAGTGCAGTCCGACCTGGACATCGGTGGGTGCGAAATAATTAAGGAGCACCCGCGACCCTGCATAACCGCGCACTTTGGGCACGGCGTAGCGAAACGCATTCTGGTGGCTGATACCTACCGACGGCACCCGGGCCAGCCTGGCTGCCCAGGCGGTCACGGGTTCAAAATCGGAAATGATGAGATCGTAGTCGGCTGCCCTGACCCCGCGCATGTCGCGATGGAATTCCCAGCCGTTATTGCGGCGCAGGGTTTGCCAGTGTTTGAGCTGGCCGCGCTCGGTAATCAGGGACAGACCACGATAACAGGCGAAGTCGGCGAACAACTCCATGTTGAAATAGTCTTCACGGGCGCGACCGGAGAACACGAAATCCACGTCCAGTCCACATTCACGCAGCGCAGGAACCAGCGCCCGGGCACGCGCAAGGTGACCGTTCCCGGTACCCTGAATACCGTACAAGATACGCATCAAGAAGCCCGGTTATTAAATCAGGATGGCAAGACTGAGAAGGAAGGCACTGCTGCCCAGCATCGCTCCGGCGAGTACATCGCTGGGGTAATGAACCCCCAGTACCACCCGTGAAGTGCCGATGGCGAACGCCCAGAGATACACCAGCACTATGTACTCGATGTAAAAGTAGCTGATTACCCCGGCCATCAGAAACGCGGCGGCGGTGTGCCCGGAAGGCATACTGAACTTGTCACTGGGTTGAATAATCGACCGGCATTCGGGAATTTTCACGAACGGCCGGTCGCGGCGAATTGCTGCTTTGAGCAACATGAAGCAAGGCAGCTCGATCAGGAAGGCCAATAGGCCGACCTTGATGAAATCCAGGTAGTTGATCGGCTGAGTGAAATACACCAGCAGCCCGATGGCAACGTAGAGCGGACCGTCCCCGGAACGCGATATCCAGCGATTCAGGTGCACAGCGCCACTGCGCTGTTGCAACCTGCTCAACCACAGGTAAGTGGTGGTATCCAGATTAAGCAGCCCGTTTAACACGGTTTCTCTCCCCTTGGATTGCCGATGAGCACACCTTAAACCGGTTATATGTCACTTTATTGAACAATTCTTGACGCTTTTCTTACAGTTTTCAATATATGGTGCCTGCTATATCCGCACGCGGCACATCTTGTAGGGCAGTGTGCCTGCACATGCTCTGTTTCAGGCTAACAGGGTTCCTGAGTGGCGGCAAACCGCTGATCGCACCGATGTGCACAGACAAACTGATTTGGTCATCGCCGGGTTCCCTCCGCTGCACCGGGTGTCGACCAACTTCGTGATGGGCAAATCCGTGGCAGGCAAATCTTTCGCCTTTCCGGGGATTCGGTAGAATGACCGAAGCTGGTTACCAATAATAAGAAAGGAATCACCATCATGCGCCCGACTGACTCAAAGTCTTACCCCACCCTGCACCGTATGCTGAGCTCCTGCCGCCACCCGCGCGACTGGCGCGCCTGCGGCCTGACCCTGGCTCTGGCACTGCTCCCCCATACGCCGCTTCAGGCCCAGCAGGGCGCCAGCGAGGATGGCTGGGATGCCTACGGTGCAGATCTTGGCAGCACCAAATACTCGCCGCTCACCCAAATCAATAGCGATAACGTGACGCAGCTGGAAATCGCCTGGCGGCGCCCGGCGCTGGACAGCTACTACCGGGACATAAATCCCGAGCAACGCTTCACCAGTAACTGGGTCGGCACGCCCATAGTCAAGAACGGGATAGCCTATATCACCAATGGCGTTGGCCTGGTTGAGGCGTTCGATCCCGGCAGTGGGGACACCCTGTGGGTCCAGGAACCTCCGGGCGGCGCCGATGGCCTGCCGGGAGCTGCCACCCGCGGTCCAGCCTACTGGAGCGACGGCGATGATCAGCGCATATTAGTGCAACGTGGCACTTATCTTTATGCACTGGACGCAGCCACCGGACAAGGCATTGCCGGTTTTGGCGACAACGGTCGTGTGGACCTGCAGATAATGCCGGCCGATTTCGAGCGCTTTCGCTGGGGTGGAGTGCCGATGGTGGTCAATGATGTAGTGATCGTCGGCCAGGCCATGACCGATAATTTTGCCAACAAGGAAGCGCCACGCGGCGACGTGCATGCCTTTGATGTGCGCAGCGGTGAGCGGCGCTGGACGTTCAATACCATTCCCCAGCAAGGCCAGTTCGGTACTGCCACCTGGCAGGACCGGTCCTGGTCCTATACCGGACACGCCAATGTCTGGGCCCTGTTCAGTGCTGACGAAGAACTGGGACTGGTTTATATGCCGGTGTCATCGTCCACCAACGATATGTATGGCGGCCACCGCATTGGCGACAACCTGTTCAGCCAGTCGCTGGTAGCGCTGGACGCTCAGACCGGGCAGCGGGTCTGGCATTACCAGATCGTGCACCATGGGCTGTGGGACTATGACCCGCCAGCAGCACCAATCCTGATGGATATCACCGTGGACGGCGAACCGGTCAAGGCGGTGGCACAGATTACCAAGCAGGCGTTTACGTTCGTACTGGATCGGGAAACTGGCGAGCCGGTGTGGGACATTGAAGAGCGCCCGGTACCGGCCTCCACGGTACCCGGAGAGGTGACCTCACCGACCCAGCCATTTCCCACCAGGCCCGCGCCTTTTGATCGACAGGGTGCCACCATCGACAACCTGATCGATTTCACGCCCCAGCTGCGCCAGGAGGCCCTGGAGATCGTCAGCAACTATGTCATGGGGCCGCTTTATACTCCGCCGACAGTGGCCACTGAGGGCGGCACGCAGGGTACCCTGCAGCTGCCTGGCTCCCAGGGCGGCGGCGACGTGCAGGGCGCGGCGTTCGATCCCGAAACCGGCTACCTCTATATCCCGTCGATTACCTCGGCGTTTGTCGCCGATCTGTTGCCGGGAGATCCCGAGGTCTCAAATCTGGCCTATGTAAAAGGCTCTCGACGCTGGATTGCCGGACCTCGCGGGCTACCGCTGTTCAAACCGCCTTACGGCCGCATTACCGCCATCGACATGAACAGCGGCGAGCATGTGTGGATGGTCGCCAATGGCGACGGACCGCGCGATCATCCCGCCATTGCTCATCTCAACCTGGGCAAGCTCGGGGTGCCGGGACGACCCGCGCCGCTGGTTACCGGCGCGCTGCTGTTTATCGGCGAGGGACGAACGAATGTGCCGCGTGATGGTCGCATCCCGCCGGACATGCCGATGGCCATCGCCACCAACAGCGGCGGCCCGATGTTCCGGGCTTATGACAAGGCAACTGGTGAAGTGGTGTGGGAAACCGAACTGGAGGCCGGCACCAGCAACTCCCCGATCAGCTATCTGCATGACGGCAAGCAGTATTTGCTGGTGGCGATTGGCGACCGGCGGCACAGCCCCGAGCTGGTAGCGTTTACCTTGCCCTGAAGCGGCTGGTGGGTCAGTGTGAAATTAACACCGAAGGTGAACGGCCCCGGGAATAATTGGCTCCTTCCAGAGATGCCGTAAACCCGGGCCCGGCCCCCGATCACAGATCGGGGTCGGTCGACTGCGCCTGCAATCAGGCCGGTCTCATCCCTGGGGGCTTATTTGACGCAATCGTAGATAAACGCGGGGGGGATATTGCGCAGCGTAAATCGGACTTTGGCTTCGCTGAAGGACGGCTTGATATCCTCGAAATTGCTGAGGGTGTACTGATACTGCACGAATCGCCCACCAGGCCTGAGGGCGCTGGCCACCGCTTCGATTACCGAGCTGACCACCAGGTCCTCCATGATCGACAGCGGCAGGCTGGACACCACGAAATCCACATCCAGTCCAAGCTCGTCACGAATCTCGGTAATTGACGAGGCGCAGGCGTTGTAGACGTGCAGGCGCGGATCTTCAAGGGCATTAAGCTGGGCTACAAAATCGTTGTTCAACTCCAGACAAATCAGCTTCGCATCGGCAGGCAGGCGGCGCAGCAATTCGCGGGTAATACAACCGTTGCCGGGACCCAACTCCACCACGCAGCGCGCCTTGCTGAACTCGAATTTGGCCAGCAAACTCTTGATCATGGCGCGCGAGCTGGGCGCCACTGTGCCCGTGGTGCGGATATTGCGGATCAGCTTCAGGTGGTCGCCAATCCTGGTTCTTGCATTCATCTGATTTCTATACCTTCTTGTATACTGAAAGGTCAGTTATTGGTAATGCTCAAAGTCTGAGCCATTCACCAATCTCGGCGCCCAGAAACACATAGGCCGTGACCAGTGGAATTTCCCCGGCCATCAAGGCGGTAATCAGTTTCCGGAAACGCAGCTTCACCATGCCTGACACGTAACAGATCAGGTCGGTGGGTACGAGCGGGAAAAACGACCATCCAGCGATAATCCAGAAGGAATAGGGTCCGTGAATGCGCCTGCGAATCGCGTCTATTTTATCCGGATACTTGCTTTCCAGGTACTCGTCGTAGCTGCCGAAAGACGGGAAACTGTATACCAGGAAGGCCCCGGCGACAACTCCAGCCAGGGAAATAACCAGCACCACAAAAGGCTGGTCCGGGAACACAATGCCGCCAGCCAGCACAAACGGAGTGCAGGGCATCATCAGAAGCGCCCGACTCAGAGACAGAACCACGTAAACCAGCAGCGCCAGGCCGCCCAATCCTTCCAGATAGGCGGCGATAGACTCCCTGGTGAGCCAGTCCGGGAAGATCAGCAGAATAGACAATACCGCGGCTACCAGCAGCAGCCAGATGGTGTTGATGTGGGTAATTAGCAGGTGCCGCACCGGAGATGCCTGTCGCTTAAATCCAGCGCCGGATACTAGGGTGACAGGCGCCAGTGTGCAAGCGCGTCAGTTTGATCCGGCAGCGCCTATTCCAGGCTCCCAGGCTCACAGCGGCCGGCTTCGGCAGGCTATCTAGTCACAGCCGCCGCCTCCGCCGTCACCACCACCATCGAAAAAGCCGCCAATAGCGCCATCATCGGCGCCGCCCCGATCAATGCGCTGCCCCATGCCGCGATTGACCAGCCAGATCGCCAGGCTACACATCAGCAGAAAATCCAGTATGGGCAGGGCCACACCATTGAAGGTGCTGCTGGACTCGAGGTCGGTGTAGTACAGCGACGCAGCAAGTGTCAGGACAATAAACAGCAGGGATTTGATAGCTTTCTCCGTGAAGCGGCCAGGCAGTCAGGTGGCGTGGTCAAAAACCCGGTCCCGCTACTCTATCACCGCCCCTACACAGCTGCCAGACAACGCGCCACAACTGTGCATTCCGTGTTTCCAGCCTCCGGTCGCTGGGCTACCATGCACAGATGTTGCAGCATCGCTTTATAGACTCTGCCCGCCAGCATCCAGACAAGCTGGCTTTTCTGGATCGCACCGCCAAACGGCAAGTGCCCTACGGCCAGGCATTGATTGCCGCGCTGATTCTGGCGCGACGCTTTCGCAAGTCAGAAAGCGGCCGCATCGGTATCATGTTGCCCACGTCATCTGCCGGTGCCCTGGCTATCATCGGCGCGCTGATGGCCGGGCTGACACCAGTGATGATCAACTACTCCACGGGCCCGGCGCGCAACTGTCGATTCGCGCAGCAGCAATGCGATTTCAAGACCATTGTCACCGCGCGTACCGTGCTGGAGAAAACCGGTTGCGAGGAAGTCCCGGGCATGGTGTTCATGGAGGACATCATGGGCAATCTCGGCAGTGGCGAAAAACTGTTGGCGGCGATCAAAAGCCGACTGCCGCTACCTCTGCTGAAACGTCTGACTGGTAAATACGACCTCGACCGCCCGGCAGTCATCCTGTTTACCAGCGGCAGCGAGAAAGAGCCCAAGGCGGTACAGCTCAGCCAGCGCAATATCCTGTCCAATATTGATGCCTTCTCAGACATGATGGAAATCCGCGGCATGGAAAGAATGCTGGCGATACTGCCCTACTTTCATGTCTTCGGCCTTACCGGCAATCTATGGACACCACTTTGTCTGGGCATGACCGCGATCACCTACGCCAATCCGCTGGATTTCAAAACCATCGCCAGCATTATTCGTGAAGACGAACCCGAGCTTGTGATTGGCACCCCGGTATTCCTCGAGGGTTATCTGCGCCAGTCCAAACCCGGCGACTTTGCCAGCATCAAGCTGGCGGTATCCGGTGCGGACAAGTGCCCCGACAGTCTGCGTGCCAAATTTCTGGAGAAACACGCCCTGGACATCATCGAAGGCTATGGCACCACTGAAACCTCACCGGTAATTTCCGCCAACCCTCGCCACGCCAACAAGCCCGGCAGTATTGGCAAGCCCGTGCCTGGTGTCGAGGTGCGCATCCAGAACCTGGATAGCGGCCAGGACTGCAACACCGGTGAAACCGGGCGGATTCTGGTACGGGGTGACAACGTGATGCAGGGGTATTTGAACGAGATGGAAGAAACCCACCTGCGCCTGAAAAGTGGCTGGTACGACACCGGCGATCTGGGATACCTGGACACCGATGGCTACCTGTGGCACCAGGGCCGGTTAAAGCGCTTTGTGAAAATTGGCGGAGAGATGATTTCCCTGGTGGCCGTGGAAGAGACCATGGACGCCGTTACCCCGCCCGACGTGGAATGCTGCGCGGTGGAGCTGCCAGACTCCCGGCGTGGCTCGCGGATCGTCGGGGTCACCAGCAGCGACGTCGACGGCCTGGCGATGAACCGGGAACTGGCCGAGGAACTGCCGAATCTGGCCCTGCCCAAACAGTATGTAACCATCGCGGAGTTCCCGCGCATGGGTAGCGGTAAAACCGATTTCCGCTCCCTCACCGAACTGGTCCGCCAGTCCCAGGACTCCGCCAGGCCCGAAAAGCCCCTTTCCGAAACTGAAAAATCATAGCAATTTCAATTAGTTGAAAATCCTCAAAGAAATTCCTTGCGGGTTTTTGTCATCTGTATATATTGTATATACACAGTAGAGATGAAAAGCATGTTGCTGACTATTGCACCGCATTCCAACGCCACCTTGCAGGAACAGATCCTGACCCAGATCCGGGCCCGGATCCTGGCAGGCGAGCTACAGGCTGAGGCCGGATTGCCCTCCATCCGGGCCCTGGCCAGCCAGCTCAAGGTCTCGGTGATCACAGTCCAGCGTGCCTATGACGCCCTGCTCAATGAAGGACTGATCTATGCCCGGCGCGGGAAAGGGTATTTTGTTGCCGCCCTGCCGGAGGCGGACAAATCAGCCCTGGCCCAGGAACGCTTCGCTTCCCGGCTCGACGATCTGCTCCAGCAAGCGCGCAAAGACGGCCTGGGAGCCGAGACGCTGGAAGCAATATTCCGCAGAACGATGAAATCCGGAG
The DNA here is from genome assembly GCA_965212375.1 of uncultured Pseudohongiella sp. GTDB lineage: Bacteria > Pseudomonadota > Gammaproteobacteria > Pseudomonadales > Pseudohongiellaceae > UBA9145. The sequence goes on from OZ243108.1 coordinate 3,067,157, forward strand.
ACTGACATGACCCCGACACTGACCATTAAGCAACTGGTTAAAAACTACGACAGCTTCAGCATGGGCCCGATCGACCTCAGCATTGCGCCAGGCTGCGCAGTCGGCCTGGTGGGCGATAACGGCGCCGGCAAGACCACCCTGTTTCGCTGTCTGATGGGAACGGTACAGCGTGATCAGGGAGTCGTCATCGTAAACGAGGAACCTGCTGATCATGAATCAGGACAGTGGCGCAACCAGGTTGGCTATGTCGGTGACTTTCATCCCTTCTTTGACGCCTGGACCGGCGCCAGAAACCTGGCCGTCCTGCAGCGCTTCTATGCGCACTGGGATCAGCAGCTGGCCCAGGATCTGGCCGCCAGTCTCAGTCTCGATTTAAACCTCAAGGTGAAGTCCTACTCCACTGGGCAGCGCACCAAGCTGGCGCTGGTCAGCGCCCTGGCCCATCGCCCGTCGCTACTGCTGCTGGACGAACCCGCCAATGGTCTTGATCCGGTGGCGCGGGAAGCGTTTCTGGATACCCTGTTTTCTTTCGTGGCAACTGGCGAAACCGCCCTGCTCTATGCCACCCACCACACCGAGGAAATCGAGGGCCTGGCGGACCGCCTGGTGTTCATGCACCGGGGCCAGGTGATTCGCGACGCCATCAAGGAAGACCTGCTGGAATCCTGGCGCAACCTGTCGTTCCGCTGTGAACAAAGCCTGGTAGACATTCCCCACGCCCTGGTTATCCACTCGGAACCGCCTTACCAGCAAGTGATCTCCGATGACGCGGATGCCACTGTCGCCTACCTGCGGCGCCAGGGCATCAGCAACATCGAACAAATCCCCATGACTGCCGGTCAAATCGCCGTGCGTATCCTGCGTCAGGCGATGGGTCCCGGCATTGGAGAACATCATGTTTAAACTATTACTGACCACGGAATTGGCAGCCAACCGCCAGCTGCTGTTATTCAATGCCACACTGAATGTGTTTTTCCTGGTGTTGCTGGGTGCCATGAACAGCCGGCCGCTGGTGGTATTCATGTTCGTCACGCTCCTGGTCTACTTTGTCCATCTGCTGATCATGACGGTAAACAACAGCGATCAGCGCCGCACGCGACTCTATGCCCAGCTTCCGGTAACGGCCACGCAGGTATTCTGGGCACAGTGGCTCTTCTGTCTTGCCTGGCTCGCTGCTCAGGCGGTGGTGTGGCTGCTGTATGGCGCAATGTTCGACCCGGACTTCAGCCGCGCCAGTCTGGCGGACATCGGTGAAGCCCTGCTGGGCACAACATTGATGCTGGGCCTGGTGTCTGTCGCTATTGACCTTTTTGCCTACCATCCGGTCTATCTTCGCTGGCTATACCTGGCACTTGCTGCAATCGCGCTGGGTGTGGCGGTGCGATTCGAGGTGCATCTGGGTCTGGTCTGGAACGACAACGAAATCGCACTCCAGCCCTTTGCGCAGTTCGGAAGCGCAGGTATGCTGTTTGCTGCCGTGTTGGCACTACTGCTGATCACGGTGGACCGCCATGTGTTTCATTACAGCGAAAATTTTTTACACTAGGACACTGCTGTCCCACAGTTTCAAGCCCCTTCACCAGCTTGGCAAAGCGGCTCCGGGCGGTCCGCCAGGCCCCTGCGGTTTGCAAGAGTCAATGTTCACTGGCTTCGCTGGTTTGTATTCGGGACTTGCGATCTGCTGATTGCCGCTGGACAGATGCTCGTCGCCGCCACAGACTTGCGGCAGACTTACCAATGGAGGACGGCCCGAAATGAAAACTGCGATCGCACTGCAAACACTGTCAGTTTTGGCCTTATTGACCAGTTGCAGCGACAGCGAGCCTGTCGATCTGGGCACACTCGAGACCGAGGCCCGATCCCTGACCCAGAGCTTTGTCGGCACACTGCTGCCCACCCTGCAGGGAGCCCTTGCGGCCGGCGGACCTACCGAGGCGATCAATGTCTGTTCCGAACGCGCCCCGGAAATAGCTGCGCAGCTCAGCGCCAATTCCGGCTGGTCAGTTCGCCGGGTCAGCCTGAAACCAAGAAATGCCGACCTTGCCGTTCCCGATGCCTGGGAGCGGGCCACACTTGCCGAGTTTGACCGGCGCCAGCAGTCTGGCGAAGCAGGCGGGGCCATTAACGCATCAGCCGTGGTCGATGGTGAGTACCGCTATATGCAGGCCCAGCCAACCATGCCGATGTGCCTGACCTGCCACGGTGAAGACTTGGACCCGGCGGTACGATCCGCTCTCGCCGAGCACTACCCTGATGACCTGGCCACCGGCTACAGCGCTGGGCAAATCCGCGGTGCCATCAGCCTGCGCACCAACCTGCCCTGACCCGCCTGCATGACTTACCTGTACTGGAGTCTGGCAGTCTCTCAGTTGTGACTTGGCAGCTGTTGTTCGGCACTGGTTTTCGACTCTGGTTGTCAACCCGGCCGCAGGCAATTCCCTGACAACAATTCATCAGCAAGAAAACTCAGGTACCACAAAACGTTTGTCGCACTTGCTCCGTCGGTGCCGGTGGCGTTGCATACTCCTGAAACAGCGCGTTGTCGGCGTAAGGGTCACGCAACGCTTCGAGAAGTGACTTCAGCAGCGAAAAATCGGCGTCACTTTCTGCGGCAGTCAGCGCGGCCTGCACACGGTGGTTGCGGGGGATCAGGGCGGGGTTGTTGTCACGCATCATTGCCATTGCCGACGGCAGTGACTGATTACTGTCTTGTCGGCGCTGCTGCCAGCGCTGGTGCCAGGTTATGAACTCGTCATTCTGGTACTGCTCACCGGTTGGGGCCTGCTCAGCGCTCAGATCTCGAAAAGTGTTGGTGTAGTCAGCCTGATGGTTCTGCATCCAGCGCAGCAATTCATCGATAAGTTCCACATCGACATCCTGCTCACCAGCCAGCCCCAGTTTGCGGCGCATCATGGCGAGCCAGGCCTGCTGATAGCTGTTATCGAAAGACTCCAACAGTGAGTTGGCCAGGACTGCTGCCTGCTCAACATCATCGTGCAGCAGCGGCAGCAGGGATTCACCCAGACGGGCCAGGTTCCACTTGGCGATGCGGGGTTGGTTGGCGAAGGCGTAGCGGCCGCCATGATCAATGGAACTGAACACGGTCTGCGGATCATAACTGTCCATGAAGGCACAGGGCCCATAGTCGATAGTCTCGCCGGAGATTGTCATATTGTCGGTATTCATCACGCCGTGGATAAAGCCGACGCGCAGCCAATCCACTACCAGCGCAATCTGGCGCTGCATCACCGCCTGAAAGAAAGCCAGGTACGGCTGGTCGGAATCTTTCAGCTGCGGATCGTGTCGATTGATGGCGTAATCTGCCAGTTGTTTCAAGCTTTCCAGATCCCGCTCGGCGGCAAAGTGCTCGAAGGTGCCGACCCGCAGATGGCTGGCGGCAACACGGGTGAGAATAGCACCCGGTAGCGCCGACTCGCGGTACACCCGCTCACCGGTACTGACCACGGCCAGGCTGCGCGCGGTGCTGATTCCCAGGGCATGCATCGCCTCGGCCATGATGTGCTCGCGCAGCATCGGTCCCAGGGCAGCGCGCCCATCACCGTTGCGACTGTAGGGGGTCCGCCCGGAGCCTTTGAGCTGAATATCGACGCGCCGGCCTGTAGGCGTCAGATGCTCGCCCAACAGCACCGCGCGCCCGTCACCGAGCCTGGCGAAATAGCCAAACTGGTGGCCCGAATAGGCCTGGGCGATTGGCTCGGCACCCTCGGGAAGCTGGTTGCCGGAAAACAGCTGCGCCAGTTCCTGATCGCTCAGCCCGTCCAGCCCCAGACCAAGCTCCACCGCCAGATCACGATTAAATACCACCAGCCCGGGTTCCGGCACCGGTTCAGGTAACTGCCGGGCATAGTAGTCCTCAGGTAAGTGCAAATAGCTGTTATCAAATCGCCACATGGGTTTGTTCACACAATGGATTCATTAAAAAGGGTTAATCGTAAAAGTACCCTAGTGTAGGTTAATCACTGCGTGGTAACTACACTGCAGCAGAAACGTCTCCGGGCCAGTTTGGCGTAGCAGCCAGCCGTGTCAATCTAGTCCAGCACCATCTCTTCAGCGGTTTCTTCCGTCTCAATGACCAACGGCTCGCCTTCTTCGTCCTGAAGCTGATAGTCATAGGCGGCCTGCAGTCCGGTGTCTTCCGGTACAACCTCTTCCTCGATCTCCAGATAGCGGGGATAGAGCGGCGAGGCGATCGCCACCAGGATGCCGATGGCGGAGAAAATCGAGAATGCACCGGCGTAACCGAACTCGCTGACCAGCAAACCAACTACCGGAGAGCCTGCCGCCTGACCAATGGCGCAGGCCATAAAGGGCAATACCGGACCAAACGACAGGCGTCCGGGCAACAGACGAATGCCGGTCAACAGGTACAGACCGGTCAGGCTCATGTAAGCACCACCGAACACCAGCGCCGAAAAAGCGGCCAGAAACACGCGATCCGGACTTGCCGCCAGCAGTGCCAGACTCGCCGACAGCGTGACCAGCAGCAGCGCGTGGGTGATCGGCGGGTTGTTGCGATCGGCAAGATCACTGACCACGGCGCCGCTCAGTCCCGCGATCCCAACCGCAAGCCAAAGCCAGGCGGTTTGACTGGATGGCAGCTCACCCAGGGTGACCACCAGATCGGGTGCAAAAATCCAGTAGGCCGCGGCAACAAATCCCATCACAAACGCAAACAGTGACAACCGGAACAGCCGTGACCACTGCAGCACGCTGATTGGCGGCGGTGGTGCAGCATTGGCCGGCACGACTTTCGACACCGACGGCAGCAGAAAGAATGCCGCCACGGTCGCCAGGGCTGCGAGCACCGCAAACGAGAAATAGCCGATCCGCCAGGCATCCGCCAGAAACAACACCGTGGGGACGGCGAAGCAGACGCCAATACTGGTACCGGCATTCATCACCGCACTCACCCGACCGTGAAGCTCGCGCTTGACCAGGGCCTGCATCGCCGCGGTCAGTGCCGGCATCATCAGCCCGGTGCAGATTCCGCAGGCAAATACGCCGGCAGCCAATGCCAATGGAATTGCGGCCGTGGCAATCAGTACCAGACCCAGCACAGCAAACAATCCCGATAGCACCGCGGTGTTGCGAGCCCCGGTGCGATCCGCCGCCCATGGCGCAATCAGTGATGCCAGCACAAAACTGATAAACGGAAGTGCGCCCAGATAACCGATGACACTGGGCGCCAGCGCCAGCTCGTCACGGATCTGCGGCACAAACAGGCCAAACGCAAAACGCGCCAGGCCATAGCTGGTTGCGATCAGCACCGCCCCAAGCAGCGCGAAACCTGTTGCTGTGAGAGATCTCATGACACCTCGATAAAGCGGACCGAATACACTGAAACCGGTGCGCCAGCTTTTACACCTACTGTTACATGACGTTGTTTCAGCGCGCGCCGATCACCAGCACGCGGGCAACGTAGCACGCTCGCCCATGGCACTGTCAAAAGTAGCTAAAGGGTCAGACTCTCTATAAGTTCCCCTGCGGTTAAGAGTTTCTGGTGTCGGTATTAGGGTTGGGGATTGTGGTTGGGGGATTAAAATTGCGGATACGGAACGAAAATACGCAGGCCGGTGTAGCTCATTCTGCTTTGTGCCAGGCCATCGGTATGTCGGCTTCGGTTGAGCCATCCGGATTCCTGATGCGTTTCTCGAAACGACCCTCCTGCACAAACCCCAGGGTTTCATAGAAGCGCAGGGCGCTCGTATTGGACTCCCTGGCAATTAACTCAACACGGGTAATGTGGGGCCTGGATTGCGCGAGTTCGACAAACAGCATTTCGAACAACTTCCGGGCAATACCCTGTTGGCGACACTGCGCCGCGACCGCCACGGTGAGGTCATTCAGGACATGGGAAAAACAGAACAGGCCCGGCGAACAGGCATGCAGTTCCCCCACTATATCACCATTGGCTGACTCGGCTACCAGCGCTACGCCATCTCTCATCGCGCGCTCCACAAAGTGATCCACATAGTCCGGGGTCACTTCATCTTCAAGGCGAGCCAGGCCGCCGGGAACGCGGGCTACATTCTTATAGAGCTGAAAAATCGACTGTCGATCTTCACTGCGGGTTTTTCTGATTAACATCAGTAATTGGGGCTCGGAGTAACAATACAGTAGTTCAGTACTGGTCGACGATAAACAGCTTAATCCGTTCGATCAACCGCTGGCAATGATCATCATTCAGCTCGTCGTAAAATGGCAGGCGATTTCGCAACAGGGTAATCGATGATTCAGAAAAGCGCTGGCTGCCGGCTCAAGTGCGGGCCACAGCTGCGGGAACCTCCTGGGCTGCCACAGGGTGTTCATTGGTGTTAAAGGGGGAATCGGAGCGTCAGCAAAGCGCATGATCGTCAATCGGGCCGTTGGCAACGGACAAGAATGAAAGCTGTCCGGTTGTTGTCCGGGTCGAACAGTCTCCTGTGCCGATTTCCGGCAGCTTTTCTGGGTTAAAGGTTTTCCGGATCCTCAGCATCGCGGCTTCTGCGCTTGTCAGCGTCGCCGGGAAAGCCTTATGATTTTAGTGAATTGAGTTAATGGAAAGACCTTATTATGCGCCAGCCCGTCTTGTTTGTTGTCCTCTGCCTGCTATTCGCGACCGTCACTGCCCAGGAAGAACTGCCTTCTGTCGAGCAGTTGGAAGATGGATGGAACACGATGCCGACCAATGGCCTGTGCTCTTCCGGGACTCCCTACCAGTTTTATGTGCGCGACTCCGCTGCCAGCGATAACCTGCTAGTCTATTTCAATGGCGGCGGTGCCTGTTGGTTCGGCCAGGCCTGCGACCTCAGCGTCGAGCCCAATGTGCATTCCCCCTTTGCCGCGATGCCGGGCAACAATCCGGCTAACTTCGATGGCATCTTCGCACTCGATCATCCTGAAAACCCCCTGGCGGATTACGACATGGTAGTGCTTCCCTATTGCATCGGGGATGTTCATATCGGCGGAGGTGAGCGCCGCTACAGTTACACCGATAGTGACGGGCAGGGGCGAATGGTTACCACACATCATAATGGATATGAAAACAGTATGATGGTTCTTGACTGGATTTATGATAACTATCAAGCACCGGAAAAAGTCGTCGTTGCCGGCAGTAGTGCCGGCGCTATTGGCGCGTCATTCTATTCCGGTCTTGTTGCTGAACATTTCGAAGCCGCACCGGTGGTATTGCTCGCGGATGCGGCCGGTGGTTACAACAGCCCACAGCTTCCGGTGACATTCACGGCCTGGAAAACCGCGTCTATTCTGCCGGATTGGCCGGAATACCAGGGTGAAACCGATGCAAGCCTTACCTTCGAAGACTTCTATATAGCCAGTTCGCGCCACAACGATAACCTGACGATCTCGCAGTACAATGCGGCAGAAGACAGCGTGCAGTATGATTTCAACTATCTTATTGGTGATGCGCCCGGTAGTTTCAGTTTGCCTGTCCGGGTGTTCAATCACTATGTCGAAATCGAAAGCGCAGTGGAGACTTTTTATCATTACACTGCCGGGGGCGACGTGCACACTATTTTAGGCAGCCCGCTTTTCTACCAGTACGAGGTGGAACAGGTTCATTTTTCCGAATGGGTAAGGCAGCTGGTAACAAACGGCCAGGTGGAAGATATCAGTTGTGCCAACGAAGCTAAGGGCTGCGCCGTGGCGCCGTAAAATTCGCCGCCATGCTACGAGAGCAGTGCGCCTGCAATACTGCAACCGGCCACACCTGATCGCTGCTTGCTGCAAGCCGGATTAGTGCTGGAACCGGCGACCGGCTCGAGCCGGAAAGACAGCGCCGCAGCCGGCCGCCTCCCCAAATAAGGCAGTAGGTGGATTGCGGCTTGTATCGCGGATTCCGGCTGCGAATCCGCGGCACAGCGACTTTGCGGCGGTCATTTTCTTGATGCTCATCAATCACCGCTGGCGTGTTCACCGATACACTTGGTTGGACAGGTTAGTAATGGTCTTGAGACAGGCCGCCAGATGGGAGTTAATAATGTCTGCGATCAGCAAGATTTTTGTGGTAATCGACCCGACGACCGAACAGCAATTGGCTTTGGACCGCGCCACCAGGATGGCCCAACGGAATAAAACCATTGCGCTGCATGTTTACTGCGCTATTTTCAGTAATTCCACCAGTGCCGACCTGGAAGGATTGAAACGGGTAGAGATCAGCCGTCATCGCACCTGGATAAATGCGATGCTGGAGCCTTTGCTGGAGCAGGACATCAAGGTTGATGTGGAAGTTGAATGGACCAGTCACTGGCGGGATGCAATCGCGCCTGCGGCCGACCGAAATGGCGCGGATCTGATCGTCAAGGCGGCGGGGTCGCACTGGACTGCGGGCCGGCGATTACTGAAGACCTCGGACTGGACCCTGCTGCGCAAGGCGCATTGCCCGGTTTATCTGGTTAAAGGCACGCCGATCGAAAAAGGCGCGACCATTCTGGTTGCCCTGGACCTGAAGAAAGAAGATGATCTGCATGGCGCTCTCAATGAAAGGGTAATCGGTTTTGGTCAGACCTTGGGAGAGAGTGTCACCGATGCGTCATTGCACGCGGTTAATGCCTATTCCAGTTCGGAGCGCTACGTTTACCCGGCCGACCTGGCGGCAAAACTGGATATACCCTCCAACCAGGCACATACCATAGAAGGCCAGCCTGCCAAGGTCATTGCTGAAGTTGCTCGTGACATTAACGCCGATTTGATAATCATCGGCAACGCATCAAGGCAGGGTACAAAAGCGGCGGTTATTGGCAATACAGCCGAGAAGCTCCTGGACGCGGTAGACACGAATGTACTGGTGGTGAACGCGCGCTAGACCCTGAAATGCTCCGGCAGGAAATGTCTACGGTCCTGCAACAATGGCAATGCAGCCAGGTTTGCTGGCGGTTCCTGTTAGTCAATCCGAAGACGGTCAGTGCCAACAAGGCAGAAGCCAGGGACAGATATCAGAGACCCAGCGGGGGACACTGACAACTTAACAACTTAATCCGGGTTCTTCCAGGCTACCACTCAAGCATCTAACTATATGTGTAAGGGAAGACTAAAAGATATCTCTTGAGGAAGATGGTGTCCGGATTGCCGGAATGAACTTCACCAAATGCCTTGTTGGCGACACTGCGCAGCGACCGCCACGGTGAGGTCATTCAGGACATGGGAAAAACAAAACACGGCCGGCGAAAAGGCATGGAGTTCCCCACAATATCTGCATTGGCTGACTCGGCTACCAGCGCTACGCCATCTCTCATCGCGCGCTCCATAAAGCGATCCACATAGTCCGGAATCACTTCATCTTCAAGGCGAGCCAGGCCACCGGGAACGCGAGCTACATTCTTATAGAGCTGAAAATCGACCCTCGATCTTCACTTCGGGTTTTTCTGATTAACATCAGTGATTGGGCCTCAGGGGTTATTAAACTGGAAATACCTATAAAAAACAACTATATAGCGCTATTCTGACGACAGGTCTCAACATTTTGAATGCATTGGCTGCGTCACACTTAATATTTAACGGTCTATCCCTTGTTAGTCTTGAATGGTCAGTTTTTCCCTAAATTGATTTTGATACAGAGAGTTCAGACCAAGGGTTATTCTCGCTTCCGAAAGAATCATAATAAATGATGAAGAATCCGCAGTTTCTGACTCGCGGTCAGACTATGTACTTTTCAATATCATTCTTGAAACCTGTGGCGTACATTCGGTTTAATATTGTACGTCCCGCTAACTTAATGAGATACTATCCAGGATATAGGCTGATGGTGCTTAGTTTCTGGCTGAGCCAGAAATAAAGTCTACTGTTTCGAATCCTCAATAAAGCGACCAATACATCAAGATAAGTAGAGTCGTAAAGATAGGGCCTGATATGAAAGTCAACGCTCTGCTGAAGTTCTTACTAATATGTTCCTGTTTAAGTTTTGCGACTACTGCGCGTGCGCAATGCCTTTCTCATTCTACAGTCGCCGATTGGCGTGATAGTGTTTCCAAATCCAATACATCTAACTCAATTGAAGACAAATATCGCTATTGGTACTGTAATTTTCGAAAATATAGTGGTGAAAATGGTAATTCGCGAGTACTGAAGTTCCCATTTCCTGACGCCGAAGAGAATGACCAGCATTTGTTTATCAAGCGTTATACAAATTCGTCACTAGTCTTGCTTAAAGAAACTTATTCCGACCAACCCGCCTTTAATCCCAATACACTCGAAGAGGAAGCAAACTATGCAGCACGCAGTTTGCTTATCCTCCCGAGTGCCAATGGATTGCATGCGCCTTCTATGAATAAAGATCGGTACGATACGCTTTTCAGAGTTATCAACACACTTTCTCAGATTCACCAACTAAGGTTGGACGATGAGACTGCGGTCAATAAAGAAGAAATTGTAAGAATAAGAGAATTTTACGACTTCGTGAGTTGGCGATGCATATTGCAAAATGAACTTCTAGAAGATTTTAGCAAGACGTTGGACCGAGCGTATCCTTTTAGTTCGAGAATGATTCAGAGCCGCATCAATATCTTGAGCGTGTCTGCCTCAAATCAGATGGTGTCAGGAAAATGTAATGACATTACATCCGCATTGGTCCTGTGATTTATGAAGACGTCCCGGGATGTAGTTTGTCGCGCATCATTTGTCATGTTTTTATTGAATTTTTCAATAACTGCATTTGGTCAGGTCAATACACCAAATCCTCATATTGTCCTATCCGAGCTAACTGAAGGGTCGTGGGAAACAATTAATAAACCCACACTAATATTGAAGCTGACAAATAACTCGCAATACATGATGTCAATTGAAAGAATTGAACTTGAGATTCAGCCGGCTGATGTGCCGATTGAAGGGGAGTTTGAACAGGTCATTTGGGACTTTGAAGATCAGCTGATCGAGCCAGGTGGAACCAGGATTAAGCAGATAGAGCTAGACGTGCGAGTCGAGTCATTCTTGCAGTCTGTATTTTATGAAAAGCGACCTATTGGATTGCAATTTGAGTTTCATCCAGGCGGCGCGATGAGCTGGGGGGTCGAGAGTTCAGACCAGATTTTTCTCGAACCAAATGCACCTATATACAGCGTGATGATTGGCGGCATAGTTGGAGTTATCCTCAATTTCTTGTTTTTCTATTGGGGGAAAAGCAACTATGTTCAGGATGGCAACGAAAGGAAGGTGATTGTAAATATTGTTAACAGATTATCCTGGAGTCAATTTGGGTTTGGCACTCTGGTCAGTTTGGTTGCAATTTTTCTTTTGCGAGCGTCTGACAACCCAATTCGAGCCAAGATTGAAGGAGCTGGTTTCGTTGCTTTTGATTTCTCATCGGGGGTTATTATTGGCCTAAGCTTTCTGGTTATCGCCCAGATTCTAATGGCTTTCTTCGTGCCCAAAGGTTCTAGAGCGGGTATGTCGCCAAATAATTTAGTCGGGGGTTAATATGAGACCTGAGCGAATCTTAATATTTTGCATATTCACGGCCTTATGGAGTGCATCCTGGGCTCAGGAAGTTGAACTGATAACTGGCAACTTGGTACTGGACACGAGTGGCAGCACAACTCCCGCGAATGCGCATACGATCCAACTTCAAAGAGGCCAGGCTTTTTCTGTAGACTTGACCTCAGATGATTTTGACGCAGTTTTATCGATGATATCGCCCAGTGGTCTAGTGCAATTTGATAATGATGATTACATTGATACAAATTCACGTGTTGAAGGCGTAGCGACAGAATCAGGCGTTTGGGCATTGTCGCCACGCTCTTATGGAGGAGAAGTTGGTGAATTTCAACTTCGAATGGAGCGAGGACTTGTTAGCTCTGAATCTGGTTCTGTAGCAGGAACGCTGAATCAGGATTCGGTGAAATATGGTCGCTATGGTGTTTATGATTTTCAAATTGAAAGAGGAAAATCAATCTACATGAACGTTGAAAGTTCACTCGCTCAAGGGGCGATTACTCCTTCGCTCACAGCTTACTTGCACGATCCTACTGGTGAAATATTTGAATTCGATGGCTATAGCCCAAACTTAAACATCCTGAAACGGATAGAACGAGGGGGCTCTTGGCAATTATATTTGGTAAACGACAATTCGACTATGGATGCTGTGCCATACACGCTGGATTATTTTATCTACGAGTCTGCATTAAATGTACCTGATTACCAAGAAGATGGCGGGCGATTGGGAGATGATAGCGAGCAACTTCCTTCGGGGGAGTATTTTAATACTCACCAACTCACTATCCCGGAATTTGAAGGGACATTTGTAGTTGAGCTTGTTTCAGAGGATTTCGACACTTACATGGTCTTGCTTACACCGGGAAACAAGAGGTTTCAAAACGATGATTCTGATGACCCTATACTAAGTGCATTTCCAATTTCGAGGGATTCTGACTCGAAACTAGAAGTTTCATCGAGTGAGCTTGATGACTCTGATTTTGGTGTATGGAGTATTAACGTGACGTCATATTCGCCTAAGGCCACCGGAGGCTATGCAATTCGTCATTATATTGAATAGGTCGACACCAGCAGGCGTGCCCAATTTCTCTAGCCGTCCATTCATGCGGTATAAAAGCGAAAAACAATTCGTGCTTTTCGTGTAAGGGCCAATCGATCTATAAGTGGCTGGGTCCAGGGCAATCAGGAGCGCCCAGCACTCTAGAGCTTTTTGTACACTGTTGAATCGATTTTTAATGCCGCTAAGCGGCCCTGAGTCTCCCCATAGCCGTACTGCGTGCTCAATTTAATCCAAGGATGGATTGAAAATCGATGTCGGTTTGCCAGCCGATGGATATGGTTTGTTCATCGTCCAGCACCAGAGGAAGTGAGCCACTGGCATAGGTGATCATGAAGTTGTTCTGCTCGCCACTGAACCAGGGCAGGATGGCTGTGGGGACTTGCAGGGCAATGGCGGAATAGCGAAACCGGTCAAGGCCAGCAGATTCGATGGCTGGCTCCGGACTGAGTTCCCGATAGTAACGCCACGAGTAACTAAATTTGAGGTTTTGCCCAAATAATTCGAAGCCCCCGCTTGTAGCACTAAATTCCGCATAGGCTCTATCATAAGTGTCATTGCTGGCAAAAGCCGCCTGGCGTTTAGTGTCGTGTTTCGGATCTACTTGCTCAAGCCCCAGCGTCAAAATTGGGTAGAGTAGGAAAGACTGGTCACCGAGATTTTGGGAGTAGTTCATTTCAAACCCGTAGACATAGTTCCGCTGATCAAATTTCTGATCACCCTCCATTTTGGCGTGAAAATCTATATCGAAGAAGGAATAGGAAAGCTGTGTTGGGTTGAATCCCAATCGGGTCCGGCAATCATCCACGGTCACTTCAAAACCTTCGGATTCCAGGACGCATTGTTGTATTCGAAGTCCGTCTTCTTCGGATAGGCGATTAAAATATACCGGGAACCTGCGCCACTGGTATTCGATGCCAAGCTGTGAGTTTTCTGTGTTTTCATAACTATCGGAGAATGTGTAGCTGCCCTTGGCAGTGGCGTTATAGCCTCTACCGTCGAAACGCAGGCCATCAGCAGTGGCGCTGATCTCGTCAACCCAGTCCTTTTGCGAATTCCAGTCGTAACTGAGAGCCGTCGATGTTTCATTGGAATCGGGTTTTTCCAGATACTTCAATTCAACAAACTCAGGAAGACGTTCGTTGGCGAATTCAATGACTTTTTCCTGCATCCTGCCTTGTATTTCAGTATTCCATTCGTCTAGTTGATCCTGGGTTAGCATCTGGGCGCCAAGCGGTGCAGAAAATAATGCCGTCAGCACAGTCAATGCGAGGATGCCTGCGGGTTTTCCCAGAAACTCTTTCATGTCTAATCCTCGTTAAAAAAGCGAAAGTAATGATCAACAATGTCGGCCGTAAACAGCACCGTGCCGTCACCGTCTTTCAAATGCGTGACCAGCCGATTAAAGCACAGCTCGCGCGGATCCTTCTTTTTCTTTTTAAAGGAGGGTTCATAAGGGATGCCGTTCGCTTCCATATAGCTTATACACAGACCAGCGCAAATCTTGGCATTCACAATATTGCTGCCCGCCGCTGAGTTGTAATAATTTAGGGTTTTGCTCTTTGTATTGGGAGACTTGGTGATCGCAGTGGGAGAGTCGTTGTACTCTGACTTGAAGAAACTTGTTGTGTAACGGTGGGACAGGTCTTTTGCATCCCATTTGCTGGATTTATCAATTGCCATGTGGATAGCCCCTCGCGAGTGAGTTAAAATTGGCAGATTTTTTATTGTGTGTCTTACTATTCGGATCAGCAACGACGGTACCCGTCTAGCTGATTCGATGTAAATCGGATTTATTGGAGTCGGTTTAGTGTACACGACATGCGTGTCAGTGATCGGAGAACTTACGCATTTGTAAGACTAATCTTGCAAACCGGTTTCTTAACTGACAATGTATTCAATAATATTGAATCGTGTGTACGAGGAATGAAAGGAATCTCTTTAGGAATATGTTGCTCAGATTGCTGCGATGAGATCCTCCATCAGCATATTATTATTCGAAAACTCCAGCGAATCGTCTGGGCTAGTGGGAGACACCAACAACTCTTAACAACTTAACCTGGGTTTTTCGTGGCCGCTGCTCCAGCATTGAGCGCAAGTGTATTTGAAGAATGAAAAGTGTCTCTTAAGAAAGACGGTCTCCAGCTTGCCGGAATGGACTTCACCGTCAGCTGAATAGCAATCGATGTTTTCAGCGAATCGTCCGCACTGTCAGCCAGCTGCAGTAGTTCATACTTGATCTGACAAATACCGATTTTGACAAGGCGTCTGTCAGGTCAAATTCAGTTCACGATCTTTTCCTTCCAGTTTCTAATCTAGTCAGTGTCCCCCGCGCCAAACAACCAGGACAATGCTCGGGACTCATCTTCGAATTGTTCCATATTGCCACTGATAAACCAGTCGCCGACTTTCGCGGCGGCCTGATGCCATTTCTTGCTGCCCAGAATGGCTATGCGCTCAAACTTACCACCGTGCTTCAGACCAAGCTTCAGATCATCCCACGCTGCTCGCGGCTCCAAGCCCTCCAAACCACGCACATCCACCAGCGCCTTGATGTGGGGATTTTCAACAACGGCAAGCGCGGATTCTAGCATCGGCGTCACAGCCTTATAGTCTTCATGGGTTAGCTTGCCTCGCGCTTCCAGGACAACAAAGAACTCTTCCTTGTGGCGCTCGATACCTATGCTGATGCCGTGACTGTTGAGCATGTATTGCCTCCTCTTCCTGTAGTCATACTATGATCACTTGCTTTATTAATCCGATACACAGCGAGTGTGCGTGATGCTTCACTGATTTCTGAAGCCAATATGCGACACTGCCTTTGCTGGCCAGCAAAGCTCCAGTTGCTGCTCAAAACGAGTGTACAGCCAAGGGCTGTCTGCTTGCAGCCAAACTGCAGAAACAACGCAATACCAGGTGTCCAAGTTCCGAGCACGTGGTCCCGAAATACAACGCCTAAAGAGCACATGGGTAATGCCATTTCCGGCGGGATATCGGGTTTTACATCCCCGCCTGAGAGACGACGAAACCTGCTCGGAGGCGGCCAAACGCGTTTGCCTAAAAGGAACTTATGGAACCTGCGGCTGTTTGCAAACTGGTATGCGCGATGTTGCGAAATCACTGGAGGATTTTGCAGTCTGGTTCGTCAGTACTCTAGCGTCAAGACAGCTGCATAGCCCTGCCACAGATCCGTTCTGATTGATCGAGGTGATATGAAAAACTCGGAATACTCCCTGAACAAGACTATGACTCTTCCTCAACTTGTTTTTTATGGAACGGGGACGATTCTTGGGGCGGGTATCTTTGTCGTCATCGGCGAGGTCATCGGCGAGGCTGGCAGACTGGCACCCATAGCCTATTTACTGGCTGCATCGGTAGCTATCACTACCGCATTGTCATTTGCAGAACTTGGAGCGCGGATTCCATCCGCTGGCGGTCCTATTGATTACCTGGAAACAGCGTTCGGAATAAGCCTGCTAGGGACTATTGCAGGATGGATGCTGATGATCGCAAACACTGTTTCCGCGGCGACAATCGTCACTGGTTTCGTAAACTATCTGAGCATTTTTGTCGAAATTGAAGGTTGGATCATTTCTGCAGTCCTTATTACTGTCCTCGGAACCCTCGCTGTAGCCGGAATAAAACAGAGCGCGTGGTTTATGACGGTAACCACATCGGTCGGTATTCTGACCCTGATTGCCGTATTGGTCGCAACGCGAGATGGAATTGTTGCTGCGCCAGGGATAGTGCTGGAGAACATATCGGGTGGTGGAAACCTGAATTATTCAGGTTTGTTTTCTGGCGCCTTTCTCGCGGTTTATTCGTTCATTGGCTTTGGTGATATGGCGCAAACGGCCGAAGAGGTAAGAGATGTTGAAAAGAATTTGCCCAGAGCCATTTTAGTCTCCCTCGGCATTGTTTTTGTTTTTTATATATTGGTCTCGGCAGCGCTTATCGGTACTACCAATATTGAAAAGCTTGCTCAAGCCGAAGCTCCGCTCGTTGAAGCCGTGGTACAAAACGGCTGGCCAGGTTGGCCAGTTGGTGTGGCCAGCTTGTTTGTAATTGTGAATGGATCGTTAACGCAGACTATCGCCGCTTCACGATTGCTAATGGATATAGCGCGGGATGGACGCGGAGCCCCCAGGATACTCGCACGGGTTAACCAGCAGACAAAAACCCCTGCTCTGGCAACCGTGCTTCTCGCAGGCATAGTATTAATGCTGACTATTTTCATTCCTTTGAAATCACTGGCTGAGCTAACCAGCTTGGCAATACTGTTCGTGTTTACCGGTGTTAATGCCGCACTAATAAAGCTGAAAAAGGGAAAGCAACCTGGCCATGTGCCGTATGTGCCGATATTGATCCCGGTGCTGGGAGCAACCATTTGTTCTGTAGTGATTGGAATGCAAGTCTATCAATTGACTGCTGGCTAGCGGGGGACACTGGCAATTCTTGGTTTCAAGAAATAAGTGCAACTTAACCTGGGTTTTTCGTGGACACTACTCCAGTATTGAGCCCTCAGTGTAAATGACGAATAAAAGATATCTCTTGAAAAAGACGGTGTCCGGATTGCCGGAATGCGCTTCACCATCAGCTGAATAGGAATCGAAGTTTTCAGCAAATCGTCCGCACTGTTAGCCTGACAGCGCTGACCAGCCAATCAACTCATTGCTCCCCCATTACCTCCAGCAAGGCGAGTGCTCGCCAGCTAACCGGGCCCAGTCCCCAATCACAGTTTAGGGGCGTTCGGCTGCGCAGAAAGCTAACGCGTTCAATTGCGCTTGCCTCACCCCAGGTGGACTGACTTTTATCATTGGTACTATGAATCACTGCTACTATGTATCATTGCTACTATGCATCAAAAAAACCGAAGGGATGCCACTTGGTACCGCTTTCAGTGTAGCTCTGCCCTGTTAACTGATCCGTTAACTCATTGCTCAACTCATTCCTTAACTCATTCCTTAACTTCCGTCAGCGGGGCTGAGAATTTCCTCTGCCGTTGCCCAACCACCACCCAGAGCCCGATAAACGTTAACTGCCGCAATCAGTTCAGATCGGCGCGCGGCAGTAAGCTGTGCGTCCAGCGCTGACAGCCGGTCCTGGGCATCCAGCAGTTCGAATCGATCAGCCAGACCCGACTCGTAGCGCAGTGCCGCCAGTTCAACAGCCAACTGCAGATCGATGCGCACGGTTTCCAGCAAATCCCGCTCCTTGGCAGCAAACACGTAACTGGCAAACGCCGTTTCTGCATCCCCCAGCGCATCCAGTACTGCCTGGTCATAAGCCGCGAACGCCGACTCATAGCGCGCTCGTGCGGCAGCAATAGCTGCATCTCGCCGACCGCCGTCAATAATTGGCCAACTCAGTACGCTGGCAAGTTCCCAGGCCTGGCTCGGCCCGGTAAACAGATTTTCCAACTCAAGCGCATTACTGCCCAGGCCGCCAGTCAATTGAAATTGTGGAAACAGACTGGCGGTTTCCTGGCCGAGATTTGCCGACGCAACAGCCAGTCGTCGTTCTGCCGCGCGCACGTCGGCGCGCCGGCGCAGCAGGTCACTGGGAAGGCCAACCGGGATGCTGGGCACAGCCAAACTTCCAGCAGCAGGCTCCAGCAGTGAGCTAATAACCTGCTCCGGTGGTTTCGCAATTAAAATGGCGAGCCGCACCGCCGGCGCGCGTACTGCTCCTTCCAGACTGGCCACCTCCGCCTTACGCTGGTTCACTTCTGCCCTTGCCTGCAACAACGCGCTCTCGTCCACCAGTTCCTGGCCGCGCAGCAGCTCAGTGAGATGCAGTGACTGCTGGGCAATTTCAGTCTGCTCTTTACGCAGCACAAGTTGCTGCTGTGCCATTCTCAGGTCCACATAATTCAGCGCGACCTCAGCTAGAACCACCTGCAGCACACTTCTACGCTCTTCGATGCTGGCTTCAAACTGAGCGCTCGCAGCTTCTGTGCGACGACTAATACGCCCGAACAGATCCGGCTCCCAGGACGCAGCCAGGCCGACATCAAACAGCGAAAACAAGGTTGGGATTCCAGGCGGGAAATTGGCCAGTTGGCTTTGTTGCGATCGGGTACCGCTGGCCTCTGCGGACAGCGTGGGACGATTTGCGGCCAGTGCCACTCCGCGCAGTGATCGGGCCTCCTGCACCCGCGCGGTGGCCGCCCTGATATCCTGGTTGCTGGCAATGGCCTGCTGAACCAGCTGGTCCAGGTAGGAATCTGCAAACGACTCCCACCATTGGTCATCTACCACCTGCCCCGCCTCCAGGGCCTGCGATTTACTGATGATAGCGGAGAACCCGAGTTCCTCATCAGGTATAGGAGACTGATAATCAGGGCCCACCGCGCAGGCGGTGGACAACAACACCATGAACAATGAAGTAGCGGACTTTACGGTACTCATGTCATCACCTCCCCCTGAGTTTTGTCTGCATCCGGGGTCTGCTCGTCATCGGCACGAATCCCAAACATCAGGCAGTACAGTGCTGGCGCAACGCCCAGGGTAAGAACCGTCCCAATTGCCAGGCCAAAGGCCATGATTGATGCCATACCGTAGAACAGCACATCGTGACCAATGATCAATGGCAGTAGTCCAACCACCGTGGTGATGGTTGTCATCAGGATAGGACGAAGCCGCCTCATGCTGGCGGCCACAATCGCATCAAAATCCGAGCGATTCGATTCACGTCGTTCAATGTCAATACGGTCAATGAGCACGATGGCGTTATTAACAATTATTCCGGCGAGCGC
The DNA here is from genome assembly GCA_965212375.1 of uncultured Pseudohongiella sp. Classification (GTDB taxonomy): domain Bacteria; phylum Pseudomonadota; class Gammaproteobacteria; order Pseudomonadales; family Pseudohongiellaceae; genus UBA9145. The sequence goes on from OZ243108.1 coordinate 3,086,416, forward strand.
CAGGAGTCCCAGTATCACCAGGAAACCAAATTCGGCACGCATGACCTGTAATCCGACGCCGACGCCGATAACCACCAGCGGGATTGTCAAAATCACAATGAGCGGCCGGCGATAGCTGTTGAACTGCGCCACCAGCAATATTACCGCCAACCCTAGACACAGCGGAAAGCTGGCGAACAGGGCTGAACGGCCAGCCTCTGAATCAACCACAATGCCATCAAACTCCACATGGTGTCCCGGCGCCATCTGGGCGTTAAGGGCATCAATATCGGCCTGGAGCTGAGGCGCCATGTCTTCCGGCGTCACCCGCAGGTTGCGCCCTTCAACTGTCACCGTCCTGACCAGGTCTTCGCGGTGAATAAAGGCAAAGCCTTGCCTGGTTGACACCTCGGCAATCTGGCCAAGCGGTACTGATTCAGAAGATCCCTCCGGGAAAATCGCAATCGACTCCAAACGCCCGAGCTTGTCTCGCTCACTGGCGATGGCACGAGTCACAATCGGGAAGGATTCGTCACCATCTCGAAACCGGGAAATCGGGTGGCTGCTAACGGAACTACTCAGGGCTCTGGCGATGTCCTCACTGGAGACCCCGGCCAGTTGCGCCCTGGTCTGGTCCACATCCACCGCGAGCCGTGCCACGGGGTTGTACCAGTTGCTCCAGACATCAATGGTGCCGGGGAAATTTTTCAGCAAGTCTTCAACTTTCCTGGACTGTTCAAACACATAGTTGGCGTCGGGACCTTTGACCTGTATCTGAATAACATTGGGGTCAGAAGGACCGAGAAACATCGCTGAAACTCGCGCCTCCACGTCTTCAAACTGACGACGAAAATCATTGCGCAAGCGCGGGATCGCGGCAGCGGCCGCGTCGCGATCCGTCGCATTGATGACCAGAAAACCGGCATGGGGAGCCGGATCAAGGGGGGACAGGGAAAGCACGAAGCGCGGGCCACCGAATCCCACATAAGCCGCAAAATCTTCAAGTTCCGGATAACGCTCATCATCGCCAACAATAGCCATCATTTCCCGAAAGCGCGCGTCGGTGGTTCGCGTGGTGACACCGGCAGGAAGGTTCACGTAAACCAGAATTTGCGGGCGGTCACTGCTCGGGAAAAACTGCGCAGGCGCCGCGCCCACCAACCAGCCACCCACTGGCAGCAAGGCAAACATAGCGATGACGAACAGCAGTCGCCAGCGTAATAGCCGACGCAGAATCCCGCCATAGCCGCGCTCGATTTTTCCGAAAAACCCGGGGGAAAGCTCGCTGTCTTCTCCTTCCTGCTTCGGTTCCTTCAAGAAGAAATAACACAACGTTGGCGTCACCGTCATCGCCAGTATCCAGGATGCGGTCAGGGTAATCAGAATCACCAGAGAAATACTGCGTGTGTACTCGCCGGAAGAATGCTGGGCGAGCATCAGCGGCAGAAACACCAGGATCGTTGTGATGGAGGATGACAACAAAGGGAGGGCGAGTTCACGGCCAGTATCCTTCAGTGCCTTGTCCCGGTCGCCGTGTTCCCCCAGCAGGCGCTTAAAGTGCTCAGCGATTACCACCCCGTTGTCCACCAGCAAGCCCAGAGCAATGACCAGCGTCGCCAGACTCATGCGCTCCAGGTTCATGTCAAACAACCCCATGACCGCGAGCGCAACCAGCATCACCGCGGGCACGATGGAGCCTACTATCAATCCCGTGCGCACACCCAGGAAAAGAATAACCACGACTAGCACAATAATCAGGGTTTGCATTACGCTGGACGACACGCCGTAGACGGCGTTCGCCACCTGGTCTGCCTGCCAGGTGATTACATCCAGATTCACGCCGAGTGGCAGGGCCCTACGCAAGTCTGCAATTACCTGCTCGGCGCGCTCAGAGTAATTCAGTACGCTTTCAGTAGGCTGCATCACTACCGACAGCACTACTGTCGGTTTGCCATTGAAATAGGCGCGCCTTGGCGCAGGGTCGGCGAGACCGCGGGTCACCGAGGCGATATCCTGCAGGGCGATTAGCGACCCATCGCCCGGAACTCGCAGCAGCACTTCCTGCACATCCCGCACCGACTGAAAGTCTCCCGATGGTACGATGGCAAACGCCCGACTTCCCGTATCGAGTTCGCCCCCGGGAAGGATGGTGTTCTGCGCGCCAACCGCTGCATAAATAGCCGCAGGCGGAATTCCCAGCTCGGCCAGTCGCGCGTTGGAAACCTCAATGAAGATCCGCTCTTCCACAGCGCCATTTATCTCCACTTTGCGCGTACCTGGAATTGTGTTCAGGGTTTCCCGCGAGTGCTGAGCGAAATCGTAGAGTTCCGGCAGGGTGTAGTCGTCGCCAGTCAAAGCCAGGGTAATAATTGCCACATCACCAAAATTATCATTGACCTGTGGCAGGCTGGCGGCAGCGGGAAGCTGTCCCGCCGCACCCTCGGCGGCCTCCTGAAGTTCATCCCACACCTGATCAAGCTCACTTAAATACTCATAGGCCTTGGCATAAATCAAAGACTGGCCGTCGGAGGAAATGGACCGGATTTCATCGATGCCTGCGACGGTAAGAATCGCCTCTTCAAGGGGCTTGGTGATCAGCATCTCAACACGTTCAGCCTGCAGACCGGGGTATGTGCTGGTGATGATCGCCTCGCGGATGGTGATGCTGGGATCTTCCCGCGCGGGCAAATTGAAGTAGCTGAACGCGCCATAGACCATCAAGGCAACTGTCAACAGCAATACCACTGGCCGAAGTCGAAATGCAGCTTCGGTTAAATTCATGGCGCTTCCTTATTGGTTATAGCGCGCGGTACCCGCACCAGATATCGAGACTGATTGCCCATCTTCAAGCAGATCGACACCCCGGACCACGATCAGCTCACCGGCGCTCAGACCGCTACTGACCACGGCACCTTCATCCGCCAGATCAGCGATTTCGATTTCTCGCTCAACAACCCGGTTGCCGTCCTCACTGTCAATAACATAAACCCAGGTGGTGGAGTCGGCGCGGGTGGTAAAGGCAGTAACGGGTACATTCACCGCGTCGGCCGCGCTGCCCACAATGAACGATGCCTCGATGGATTCGCCGGGTCTCAAGGCGTTGGTGTCAGCATCGATCTGGACAATGACCGTAAACATGCCCGCACGATTCGCTTCCGCGCCAATCTCAACGATGCGCCCGGTTGCGGAGATTCCGGAGCTGTTGTGTTCAAGGGTTGCCAGCTGATCAATATCCAGTTCGCGCTGGACCGCGCCGGAAACTGAAATGACCGCCTCAATTGCGTTGCCGTCGCCAACCACCCGAAGTACCGGCGCACCGGCAGCAACAACCTGATGAGGCTCCGCCAGCCGGGCAGCGACCTGGCCGGCAAATGGCGCTACCAGGGTGGCGTCACCGAGCTTGTCCTGTGCACTGGCGACATCTGCCTGGAGTGCTGCCACCTGGGCACGGGCGCGCTCGAGTCTGGCCCTGGCCTGATCAATACTGGCTTGCGAAACAGCGCCTGTGCCAGCTAGAGACTCTCGCCGGTCAATGTCCTGTTGCGCATCCGCAAGCTCGGCGCGGGCATTGCTGAGGTCCGCTTGTCTGGCCACAAGCGCCAGACGAAATGGCGTCGAGTCGATTTCCGCCAGCACCTGATCAGCTGCAATGGTATCGCCCAATTCCACGTTGATGCTGGAGACTGGACCACCCACTTCAAAGGCCAGATCTGTCCGGTCTATGGCACGCAAGGTTCCTGGATAGCGCCGCTGGGTCGCGGCAACTGACTGCACCTCTGCGACGGAGACCGTTCTCTCAGTCGGCAGCTGTGGTTCTTCCTGTCCAGAACAGGCTGCCAGCAAAACACTGAACAGCGGCCCCAGGATAATGTGGTATCGGTAGCAATTCGGCTGGCTGCATACAGCCATAAAAGTCTCCTGCTAGTGCTATTACCAGTGGTTTCTGGCGAGAAAAGTTCCGGCTGCACGGAATACAGCGGGAGTGGCGCTTCTCATCAGTTTGCCGCGCGGTACTGCTGATTCGAGTCGTGGCGCATTGAAAATTCGCCGCGCGCGTTGAATTATGTATAATGACTCGCGGGTCAGTATATGACTGACCAGCCAGTCATTGCAAGGGCGCTTCCACCGCCCCCGGCAGACATCCAACTGGATGATGGATTACTGCCGTTAGATCAATGATCTGGCGACTTTCCATCAAGTAGTCGTTGGCAAATTTCAGGGAGGAACACATGGACCAGAACGACACGCAATGCAAGCAGTTAACCCGGGCGCAGCAGCAGCGGCGCGGCGACATCGTTCGTGCCGCACTCAAGGTATTCGATCGGGATGGCTTTGAAGGGGCCCGAATTGAGGACGTCGCCCGGGAGGCCGAAATCGCCAAGGGCACGGTCTACCTCTATTTCCCCAATAAGCAGGCACTACTGGAAGGAGTTGTCCGCGAAGTGATCAGCCCGGAGATCAATGAGGTTGAGCGTACTGCCCGGGATTCGCAGCTGTCCCCCGGCGAGCGCTTGCGCCGCCAGATCGAAATTGTCGGTTCACGGCTCGGTTCGGGTGATATGAAAATTATCCTTCGCCTGATGATCGGCGAGGGTACCAAGCACGACGAACTCCGCAAGTTCTACTACCATGAGGTGGTGGAACGCGGTATGGCAGCCATCAGCCAGTGCCTGGCAGACGGTGCAAAAACTGGCGAGTTTATAAAAGCCGCGAGCAAGATTGAGCCGCAGGTATTTGCCGGTACGCCCCTGCTAATTGCGGTATGGGGCATATTATTTGATGACCTGGCTCCGCTTGACGTCAATAAACTCCTGAAGTCGCACTGTGACCAATTACTAAAGGGACTGGAACGACACTGATTGAACCAATTCTGCCGGAAATAAGGCCATTACGCTGGCAACATGACCAGGCAGGTCTATCTGCCTCAACTCCGGCATGTTTTGCAGCAGCTCACGCTGAACCATCAGTTAGTTCATCAACCAATGTAGCAGGGGACACTGACAACTTAACAACTTAATCCGGGCTCTTCCAGGCTACCACTCAAGCATCTAACTATATGTGTAAGGGAAGACTAAAAGGTATCTCTTGAGGAAGATGGTGTCCGAATTGCCGGAATGAGCTTCACCAAATGCCTTGCTGGCGACACCGCGCAGCGACCGCCACGGTGAGATCATTCAGGACATGGGACAAACAGGACTCGCCCGGTGAACAGGCATGGACTTACCCCCGCTACCTCACCATTGGCTGACTCGGCTACCAGCGCTACGCCATCCCTCATCGCGCGCTCCATAAAGTGATTCACATAGCCCGGGGTCACTTAATCTTCAGGGCGAGCCAGGCCGCCGGGAACGCGAGCTGCATTCTTATCCAGCTGAAAAATAAAGTGCCGGTCCACATTGCGGGTTTTACTGATTAGCATCAGTAATTGGGGCTCGGAATAAAAATACAGTAGTTTAGTGCAATCACGTAAAGTGCCTCTCAGCATGAGCCGTTAGATCGCTCTTTTTGCCTAATTATTCTGTTCAGCCGTAGTTAAACACTATAAGTTATCGTTTTTACCGTAAAGAAGAACAGTCCTTTTGCAGCCTCATGACAAATATCTATCAACAGACCATCAGGGATATTGAAACCTCGCAATGAACCCTGGCACAACAGCAACCACCGGGAACGCTGAAGGCTCCAATGCCCAGGCGGAACCCGTGCTTGCCTTCAGCATCAGAGGGCTCACCAAGGTCTATGGAGAAGGCGCTGCCACGGTGCATGCGCTCAGAGGGGTGGATCTGGATATACCGGCAGGAGAGATCATCGTGCTGCTGGGTCCTTCCGGTAGCGGCAAATCCACATTATTGAACATCCTTGGCGGGCTTGATGACGCGACCGATGGCAGCGTTTATTTTCAGGACCAGGAGCTGACTGGCATGTCCGATGCTGAACTGACTCGCTACCGACGTGAGCAGGTAGGATTTGTGTTTCAGTTTTACAACCTGATGCCCAGTCTCACCGCGGAAGAAAATGTCGAGTTGGTCACCGAGATTGGCGAGGACCCCATGGAGCCTGAAGAGGCGCTGGCCATGGTCGGCCTCACCGAGCGCGCGGAGCATTTCCCGTCGCAACTATCCGGTGGCGAACAGCAGCGTGTTGCCATCGCCCGGGCGATAGCCAAGCAACCAACGGTCTTGTTTTGCGATGAGCCAACCGGGGCACTGGATAGCACCACCGGACGCTCGGTACTAAAAGTTCTGCAGCATGTGAATGAAAAACTGGGTGCCACGGTATTGATCATCACTCACGCTGCCGCAACAGCAAAAATGGCCGACCGGGTAATTCACTTTGCAGATGGCGGCATTCGGGAAATCGTGGTCAACGATGAAAAACTGACACCGGATGAAATCGAATGGTAGCGCCGCTGGATAAAAAACTGTTGCGCGACCTGCTTCGCATCAAGTCACAGGCCGTAGCCATTGGCCTGGTGATCGCGCTCGGCGTGCTGATGTTGGTAATGATGAATGGCCTGGTCAATACCCTCGATGAGACACGACGCGCTTACTACGAACGCTATCGTCTGGCTGACGTGTTTGCGCCAGTCAGAAGAGCACCGGAAAATATCTTGCCGAAGCTCGCCGCAATTGGTGGCGTGGTGGCTGTTGAGGGTCGTATCACGGGTGATGCACTGCTGGACCTGCCGGGCGTGGCTATTCCGCTGCGCGCCCAGGCGATTTCTCTGCCGGACTTTGGCTCGCCGCAACTGAATGATATTTCGCTCAGCCAGGGCCGACTGATTGACCCGGACCGCACTGATGAAATACTGCTGCTGAAGAGTTTCGCTGAAGCGCGGAATCTCGTGCCCGGCGACACCCTGCTGGCCACCATGAACGGCTCTCGACGTCAGTTCGAGATTGTCGGGCTCGCCGAAGCGCCTGAGTTTATTTACACCACGCCGCCCGGAGAGCTGGTCCCGGATGACGGCCGGTTTGCGGTAATGTGGATGAGCCAGACGGCTTTGTCCGCAGTTTATGACATGGAAGGTGCGTTTAACGAAGCACTATTGTCCCTGGGCCCTGAAGCCAGACTCCCGCGGGTACTGGATGCGGTTGACCGGATTCTGGAATCTGCTGGCGGACTTGGCGCCTACGGTCTGGAAGACCAGATTTCCAATCGCTTCATTACCGAAGAAATAGCCGGTCTGCGCGCTTCTGCCGTCAGCATACCGCCGGTGTTCATGGCGGTCGCTTCGTTTCTGCTGTATATCGTTGTCTCCAGAATCGTCCAGGCTGAACGGGGCCAGATTGGCCTGCTCAAGGCGTTTGGCTACTCCAGCCGTGAGGTGGGTATTCACTACCTGAAACTGGTGCTGATTATTGCAGTTGGCGGCGCCATCGCTGGCAGTATCATGGGCATTGCGGCGGGGCGGAGCCTCGCCGGCGTCTATCAGAACTACTACAAATTCCCCTTCATCGTGTTCCAGGTAGAGCCAGGGGTTTTCCTGTCCGGTTTTATCATCAGCACCCTGACCGCCTCGCTGGGCGGGATTCTGGTGCTGCGCCGCGTGTTTGCGCTGACGCCCGCCGTCGCCATGCGCCCCCCGGCTCCAGCGGACTACAGCCGGGCCAAGGGGTTTTCCAGGTGGCTAAAAGCACTCCTGGATCAACCCAGCCGAATGGTAGTTCGCGGCGTAATGCGGCAGTCCGGGCGGATGCTGGGCATCGTCGTAGGGGTTGCTACCGGCATGGCGCTGTCCGTTGGCATGATCAGCATCTATGCTGGCTTTGACGAAACCATTGACCTGTCATTTACCGTTCAGGATCGCAGCGACGCCTCGGTGTTTTTCACCAGCGCAGTCTCTGATCGCGCCATTTTCGATCTGCAGCATCTTGATGCGGTAAGCTACGTCGAACCCATCAGAATAGTTCCGGTAGTTTTTCGCAACGGCCTGCATGAATACCGCGGCTCTATAAATGGACTGGTCCAGAACCCGCGCCTGAACAGAGCCCTGAATAGCCAACAGCAACCAATCACGCTCAGCAAGGATTCTATTGTCCTGTCCAAGCCGATTGCAGACGTGCTGCAGCTTGCCCCCGGTGACGTGTTGACGGTGGAGGTCCGTGAAGGGCGCCGGCCAACCATCGAGATACCGGTAGGCAGTATTTCCGAAACTCTGCTTGGCTCGCTCACCTACATGGAACTGGAATCACTGAACCGGGTTCTCAAAGAACCGAACCGCGTCTCCGGTGCTTACCTCAGCCTCGATTCCGCACAAACCGAGCAGGTTTTTAGACAGATCAAGGATATGCCCAGGGTCGCCGGGATCACGCTCAAACAGGACAGCAAGGTGGCCTTCCAACGGCTTATGGATACCGGCGCGGGGGCCATGCGCTACGTTATGGGTTTTATTGCCGCAATTATTACCTTTGGCATTGTCTACAACGCGGCCCGCATTGCCTATGCCGATCGCGAGCGCGATCTGGCCAGTCTGCGGGTCATCGGTTTTACCAAAGGCGAAACTGCGTTTGTACTGCTGGGTGAACTGGCCGTTGTGATATTCGCGGCCATCCCCCTGGGCGCCTTTATGGGCTACTACTTTGCCATTGTTATCGCCGCAGGATTCAGCACCGACCTGTATCAAATCTCGGCCCCTTATTCACCGGAAAGTATCGGCTCGGCAGCCCTGGCAGTGTTGCTGGCGGCGGCTTTCTCGGGGTGGCTGGTTAAGCGTATTTCTGACCGGGTTGAACTGGTATCAGCCCTGAAATCGAAAGAGTAAACATTATGACCAGGAAGAAACAGTCCAGACACGGCCTGACCATCGCCGCGGTGATGATTATCGCATCAGGAATGGTTTATGCCTTCTGGCCGCAACCGATGCTGGTTGATATCGGTGCAGTGACACGCGGCCCGATGCTGCTCACCATCAATGAAGTCGCGCGAACTCGCGTGCGCGACACGTTCGTGGTGTCGGCTCCAGTATCGGGACGTCTGTTGCGGGTGGAAAAAGAACCCGGAGACCGGGTCGAGCAAGGTCGCTCGGTGGTGGCGAGGATGCTGCCATCCAGCCCACCGGCCCTCGATGCCCGCCAACGCGAACAAGCCCGCACCAGAGTGCAGTCGGCTCAGGCGGCACTTCGCGCAGCCCGGTCAGACCTCAATACCGCGGAAATCAATTTGTCCCTGGCCGACACGGCGATACAACGTGCCACCGATCAGCGTGACATTGGCACCATTAGCGAATCAGAGTTTGAGCAGGCCCGCCGGGAGGCGAATGCCGCCCGGTCCAGCCTGGAAAATGCAGCAGCGGCGCTCGCCATGCGCGAGGCGGAACTGGCCAATGCCCAGGCGGCATTTATCAACAGTAGCCAGACGCAAGATGAATCACAGGAAGCGATTGCTATCCGGGCCCCCATAGACGGCCGAATATTGCGAGTCATGCAGGAAAGCGAACTTGTTTTGTCCGTCGGCGCGCCAATTCTTGAGATCGGTGACGTGGACAATGGTCTTGAGGTGCTTGTCGAGCTGCTGTCCACCGATGCAGTGCAGATTCAGACCGGTGACCGGGTAATCATCGAGAACTGGGGCGGCGCCGCCCCGCTGGCGGGAATTGTCCAACGCATCGACCCGTTCGGCGTTACCAAATTTTCTGCCCTGGGGGTGGAGGAGCAGCGGGTCAACGCCATTGTCCAATTCAGTAATCCCGCCAGTGAACGCGCAGGTCTCGGGCATGGCTACCGGGTCGAGGTACAGATCGTGGTCTGGGAAAGTGACAACGCGCTTATCGTGCCGGCCAGTGCCTTGTTTCGCCACGATGGTGACTGGGCTGTCTATCTTGTCGACAACGGATCCGCCCGACTGCAAACCGTCGAGATTGAACAGAACAACGGCATTGAAGCCAACGTTCTGAGCGGGCTTGCTGAGGGCGACTCGGTGGTGCTTTATCCGGCAGCGGAACTCACCGATGGAACCGCCATTGCCAATCGGCAGGACAGCGACTGATACATGGGAGCGTTGATGACACACCCCGAGACCACCCCCGCGCGCGCTGCTTGCTTGATTTGCCGGGTACTCACTACTGCATCTGTTGTTATGGCACTGTCTGCCTGCACCTCCGGGCCAACGGCTGGCATCCCTGCCAATCCAGAGGTCAGTAACTACAGTCACGGCGAGCTACTGACCGACACAGTGTCGTCCAATACCCTGAATGGGGGCTCCCAGGTATTTCTGCCGGAGGAGACTCTTCAGGCGCAGTGGTGGGAGCTGTTCGCATCCGAGGAATTGAATACCCTGGTGGATAAGGCCCTGGCAGCCAATACCGAACTGCAGGCAGCCGAAGCAAGCCTGCGGCAGGCACAGGAGTTACTGCGAGCCAGACGCGGCAGCCGCCTGCCGGCGGTGAATCTCGGAACCGGCGTGGAACGGCGACTGTTCGCCGGCGCCAGTTTCGGGCAGCCGGATTTTCCCAACACTCTGTTCTCGCTGTACAGCGCCAGCATCGATGTGTCCTACGAGTTCGATTTTTTCGGCAGAACCTCCCATGCACTGGAAGCCATGGTTGCCCAAACCGAGTACGAACGCTTTCGCCGCGAAGCGACCTATATTTCACTAACCGCCAATGTGATTGCCTATGCGGTCCAGGAAGCCTCTTTGCGGGAGCAGATTCGAGCGACTGAGTTAATTGCCCAGGGCGAGCGCGAGCGTCTTGCCCTGATGCAACAGGATTTCGAATTAGGCGCGCTGTCCCGGGCGACGCTGGTAGCGCAGCAGGCTGCTCTTGCCGAACTCGAGGCGGGTTTGCCGCCGCTTAAATACGAACTGGCCAACACCCGCAATCAGCTCTCGGTGCTGACCGGGCAATTGCCAGGCTCCACCCTGACCGAGACGTTCACGCTGGCTGATTTCCAACTCCCCAGGGAAATCCCGGTTAACCTGCCATCGGATCTTCTCCAGCAACGACCGGATATCAAGATGTCCGAAGCATTACTGCTGGCTGCAACCGCTGACCTTGGTGTCGCCAGCGCCAACCTGCTGCCCCGGATAACCCTGTCTGGCAGCTATGGCACGTTGAACTCGCAGGCGTCCGACGTGTTTTCTGCTGACTCGATCCTCTGGAATATCGGGGCGGGCCTGAGTCAGCCGCTGTTTCGCGGTGGTGCGCTCAGACATGAAGAGCAGGCGGCAATCGCCAGCGTGGATCGCGCTTCGGCACAATATCGCAGCACCGTACTTGATGCCTTCGCAGACGTTTCCGGTTCCCTCCAGGCTCTGCAGTTTAATGCCGAAACGCTGGCCGCCCGAGCGGCCGCTGAGCAGTCAGCAACAGAAAACTTGGCATTGGCTGAGCAGCAGTTTGACCTTGGGGCTATCAGCGTAATCGCGTTGCTGGATGCCCAGCGCCAACAGCACCGTTCCAGAATTGCCCTGGTTCAGGCCCAGGCCGCGCGGCTCACCGATACGGCCGCCCTGTTTCATGCCCTCGGTGGAGGGTGGTGGAATCGGCCAGCGCCATAATCTCCAACTGCACAGCGTGACTGAACGATCAGGGTCGCCGTTGCGGGCGCAAGCCGACTTGCCCATACCACTTGCCGCGCAACCCTTGCCCTGTTCCCCTTAGCGCTTAGCCCCCATCTCTTAACACTCACCTCTTAACACTCACCTCTTACTCCTCACCCCTCACCTCTTGACCCTTGCCCATTCAACCCGACACCCGTTACGTGGCGGCATGGCAATGGGCGAGTACATGACCTGTGGTAGTTCTGTCATGCTGGGTCACGTTACCGTCAACTTGCAATAATTGTATGCTGGGCACTCCTAGTGGCGTGAATAATTGGCAGGCGTGAACAATGAAGCGTGACAGGTCAGGTTCCACCCACGGCGCGAGAAAAGTCTACTCATCGAAATTGACAGAAATCTGGCCAGGCGCCATTGACTGAACTACAACAGTATTGAGGCAGCGAAGCGACAGCTTCATGGCCGCACTGGTAATTCAGGTATCAATCCGGAAACCGGATTCTTTAATAGCACGGGAGACTTATAGTCATGCGAGAATTAACGCAGGAAGAAGCAGAAAAAATAGGCGGCGGCGCAAGCATCCGCTTATCAGGCAATAGCCAATTCTCAACCAGCAATATTGTAATGCGCCGCCTGGGCGCTGCCGGCGTTGCGGTTGCGTCATTCGATGCCGGCTTTGGTTTGGGAAGCATGCTGGATTCACATTTCGGCTGGAGTCAGGAAATCGGCGAATACGCCTATGAAAATTCTTAAAGATTTTTTCTTCGGAGACGTCGACCCGTGGACATTGATGATCGTCGGTAGCCTGATCGGTGCGGCGGGAATGATGTTTCTGGGCTTGACCTTCTGGTTGGCGTTCATAAACATCAGGAATTTTTCTGCAGCAGAGGGTGGAGACCGTCTGGTCTCCAGCGCATATCTGTTCGCAAGCGCCGGTTTGGCTTACTGGCTGATAGGCACCGCCCGTCGTGCAATTAACGATGCCGGCAAGCAGGATGACCACTAGGCCACCGTCAAATCCAGGTTAGCAAACTGGTAAACCCAGGCTCGGAGCAGAAATACAGTCCTGTATTCATGCGCTCCTTGCCTTCACCCACGACTCGACCGCAGCCGTTTATGAAGCCGTTGGCCAGGAACGTTTTGGCACCCTGGAAGGCTATTTCTTCCACATTCACCTTTGGCGGAATTAGGGAACAGACCACGGTTGCCATTCTCCGCTGAAAACTGGCGCAACCCGGTTCAGAATACTCGTTAGCTGCGGGGCAAACAGCGCGCACGTCCTGCTCGCCCAGTGGCTAAATCGTAATCTGTTCCCTGTTTTCCGACTCGACCCTGAGGCCGAATTGCTCTTTTAGTGATCGAGATCAGCAAATTAATAGATGTTCTATCCCCCTCAAGCCCGAAATTTAGTACCGTAACAGGCTCAGGCAGCTATATTCTCTGTTACAGTTTATTGCCTTTCTCAGGTGGCTATCTGGATACACTGGCATTTGCATGATATTGCCTGTGCCATGTCTTGCGAAGAGTAATCAGGACTGCGTGGCCCCGATAAAAAAGGAGAGAAATAACCAATTCTCTAGAGTTCAACAACAAAACCAATATGAGTTGGAGAAAGAAATGTCTAAATTAGCAAACGCCCTGGGTCTCATTACAGCCGGACTGCTGGCATCTGGCCAGGTAGCCGCGCAAGCTGATGCGGCGACAATCGAGAAGGCTCTGTCACCATTACCTGTGGACCTGCGTGCAGACGCTACCGTCTACACATATGATGACAACGGGAATCGAGTCACTCTGAAAGTTGGTACAAATCATGTCGAATGCTCGCCAACTGACGACGAAGGCTTCACACGTTGCGGTCCTGTTTCACAGCGTGCCCGCCGAGATCTACAAGCAAAATTATCAGCGCAAGGACTTGAAGGCGATGAGCTACAGATGGCCATGCAAAAGGCAGAAGACGAGGGCAGAATCCCACCTCGCAAGTTCGGTTCGATAGCCTATCGTAGATTCGACACCCCTAATCGTATTCAGTACTTAATGGTTGTTTCTCTGCCAAACGCGAGTGCCGAAGAACTTGGCATGCCAGTTGGTTCGCAGCGTGATAATTCTCTCGCTGGAAAGGGAACACCCTGGATGATGCGCCCCGGCACTTCCGGGGCACACCTGATGATCCCTATCAATGGAACCGAGTATTCCAACACCGGCAAATAATCCTGTCAGCGCAATCAGGTTTAAGACGTTGCAGTGAGGTTCATCGTCAGGTCGCTGCTGTACTGTGATCTCACTCTGTGAAAATAGTCCAGTGCCTGTAAGCGGGGAAAACGTTATCACCAATGCCGGTGGGAGGCTTGTTGAGCGATCGATGACGCCGGCGAAACCTGTTTTTCAGGCGCATTCCTGGAGATAGTTGATTATTGTCGGACTTCTTAATAGCGCGCTGAAAGCCTGGTAAAGACCAGGTGCCCCACCAAGCTTTCAAGCGTTTTCGATAAAGTCATAATCAATCGCTTGCTTGAGATCCAGCCGGTGATGGCTGGATGGCATCGGGTACTTGAGGCCGGTAGCGCAGTTGAACAGCACTACTTTTTCATTGGGCTTGATGCGCCCGCTGGTCAGCTCCTGTTTCAGAGCCGCCAGGGTGGCGGCGCCTTCTGGACACAACAGAATGCCCTCGTTACGCGCGCATTCGAGGTGTGCCGCATTGATGGCCTCATCAGATACCGCCACCGCGAGACCGCCACTCTCGCGCACCGCATCCAGAATGAGAAAATCGCCCACCGCGGCCGGCACCCGGATGCCCGCGGCAATGGTATGAGCGTCCTGCCAGGGCTCCGCATGGCGCTCACCCTTATCAAAGGCTTTCACTATCGGCGCACAGCCTTCTGCCTGTACCGCCACCATTCGCGGGCGCTTCGATCCGATCCAGCCGATGGCTTCCAGCTCGTTAAAAGCCTTCCACATGCCGATCAGGCCAGTACCACCGCCAGTGGGATAAAGTATTACATCCGGCACCTCCCAGCCGAGCTGTTCTGCCAGCTCCAGACCCATGGTCTTCTTGCCTTCGATTCGATACGGCTCTTTCAACGTGGATACATCGAACCATCCCATGCGCTCCTTGCCTTCACCCACCACTCGGCCGCAGTCGTTTATGAAGCCGTTGGCCAGGAACGTTTTGGCACCCTGAAAGGCTATTTCTTCCACATTCACCCTGGGAGTATCTTCCGGGCAGAACACGAAGGTCTCGATATCCGCGCGGGAGCAATATGCCGCCAGCGCCGCGCCGGCGTTGCCGTTGGTGGGCATGGCCATGCGCGTCACCCCCAGCTCCTTTGCCATACTTACCGCCAGGGCCAGGCCACGAGCCTTGAATGAGCCGGTGGGCAGGCGCCCCTCGTCCTTGATCAGGATTTCCCCGCAGCTCAGCTGGGCGCGAATTTTTGTAGCCGGCAGCAGTGGTGTCATCAGTTCGCCCAGCCGCACCACGTTGGCGGTCTTGCGTACCGGCAGAAACTCGCGATAACGCCAGAACTCCGGCAGGCGCGATTGCAGCTTCTGCTTGTCGACCTCGCGACCCAGGGCGTCGAGATCATAGCGCACCAGCAGCGGCTTGCCGGCTTCGGAAAGACCATGGAGCTGGTCGGCGGGATAAGTCTTGCCGGTATAGCTGCACTCCAGATGAGTGACGAAGGTGGAAACTTCCAACATGATTTGTGCTCCCAAAATTAACCAAGACGGCCGATTCAAAGCAGTGTCAACCGCTGCCGTGCTGCAGAAATTATTAAACAGTGCATTGATATTAGCGAACAGCAGTGGCCCCTATTGGACGTTTCCAGAAAAGTCCCCATCTACCACTGCTGTCCCACAGTTTCATGCCCCCTAGCCTGCGTTGCAAAGCGGCTCCGAACGGTCCGCCTGGCAGTGAGGGTGTGCCGCTGCGATTAAGGACCTACGCTGAACGGCGAAAAATGACCGTTTTTCAGGGCATTTTTCCACAGTGAAGGTACCCGGGACGGGCGTGGTCCGCAGCGGCACACCCTCACTGCCAGCCGCCCCTTGCTGACTGCAAGCGTCAAGGTTCACGGGCTTCACAGATTTGTACCGTGTACCAAACAACAAGGTTTCATGTCTGAACCATCGGGACAAGCTCGAAACATCCGCATTTGGCCTGATCGAGTAATGTCATTGGTGAATCTATGGGACAGCAGTGCCTGAACTACGCTCCTTTGTCGGACCTGCTCTGCACAAAAACGGAACTACCAATACAGCTGAATGGCACTGCTAGCGAATGCCCGGCTGTAGAGCCGCAGAGCCAAATGTGGTTCAATGAAGCAACGAAGATACAGTCAAAATCTGGCGGGCACCTACCTTGCAACAGAATTCCAACAGTCCTTTATGTACAGTTGTTGTCCGAATTGCGACCATAGCGTTTATTGTCCTTTCTGGATCGGCTTGTCAGTCAGAACTCGTAACCCGCGTCGTGGAATCTGGCGTGGTCACAGGTATCAGGAATCTACCCGCAACAGTGCTACCCGGCCAGTTTGCAAGTACGGCTTATGTGGATCGCAATTTCAGTATTGCCAACGCTGCCGTTGCACCGGATGGTGCCTTTGCCATCATTCCGACCCTGTTTGCCACCAATCGCACCTTTCAGTCCACCACGTCAGACCCCTATGGAATGTTTGCCGATACCCGCGGCGACCAGCTCACCCTTGGCAGTGCCTACGTGCGCATCCCGCGTTCCGGCGACACATTCGATATCGAGCCTGACAACCTGACCCGCGTAGCGCTTGCAGAACAGCCTCTCGTACCATCCGCACTGCTGGAAAACCAGGTATTGGACCGCGAAGAATTCAGCAACCGGGCCCGCACAGCTACCAGTCGGGCTGGTGGTGACGTACTGCTTTACGTACACGGCTACAACGTCGATTTTGTCGACGCGGCGATTCACACTGCGCAATTCAGTTACGATATCGGGTTTTCAGGGCTAACCTATTTTTACAGTTGGCCGGCGCGCGGCGAAGTAGCAACCTACGTAGCTGATGTTGAGAGTCTGCACGCATCCCGCCGATATCTGCAGGAGATGCTAAACCTGCTGCTATACACAACGCCAGCGGCCAACATTTATCTGGTAGCGCATGATACCGGCGCCCACCTGTTGGCCCGGTCACTGCGTGATGTCATTGCCACCCAGCCAGTGGTACGCAGCCGTATTCGTGAGATTATTCTGGTCGTCCCGGATATTGGCGTTACTGAGTTCAAGCGCGAACTGGCCCCCGCTCTCGGGTCTGAAGGCTCGCCAATCACCGTCTACGCGTCTGACTCCGCTGTCCTGGATCTGCCCAGATCAGTATCCACCGATGCCCTGGTGGGTGACACCCGCAATGGCATTGTTATTGCCCATGGGATAGAGACGGTAGATGCCAGCGGCCTGAAAACAACCTTCGACAGCCACTCCAGTTACAGCGACCGCGGCACCGTTGTGTCGGATATCTGGAATCTTGTTCAATTCGGATCACGCGCCAGCTTCCGTCGCGATCTGACAACGGTCTATGCGCCCCAAGGAACCTATTGGCGATTCCGTCCACCAGCAGAGCAGTCCGCACGCTGAGTTCACTGCGATTACCTGTCAGTCGCGGTAAAGAAACACCGAGTAATAGTCCTCCTGCGCGTCCCCGGATGGCTCCACAAGGCGAACCCGCGATGCAATCTGCTCACAGAATCGCAACACCTGCTCCGGATCGAAAGCCACCAGTATTCCTGCTGAGAAGTCCACACGTCGAAGCAGATTTATGCCGAGGCCAATTCTCGCCGCCCCAAAAAATCGCGCAATCATCTGCTGGAGATACCCGGATTCACTCTGACGGTAGTTGAGCGCACCCGAGCAGACCACGTAGTCTGCAGTGACTAAGGGAATTGCGGCAAAATCACCGCGATAGAAACGGCAGTTTGCGTACTGGCCGTAGCGTTGCACCGCCAGTTCCAGGAACGAGTCGACCTGGTCAATACCGACATACTGAATTCCAGAATGTCTTTCCAGAAGATAAGCGAATAGATCTCCGTGTCCGCAACCCAGATCTAGAACGTTTCGATTTGTAAAATCGCCCAATTTGCACAGTTCTGCAAACTTTTCGAATTGCGTCTCCCGACTTTTCCACCCAAGGGCCTGACTGGTGCCTGCCCCAAAATCCCGGACCCGGTCGCGATGATAAGCCTGTACAGTCGCGAGATCCTTAATCCCCACCGCGATTTCTCCACAGATTTCTTACCAGGGTACGCAACTTGCGTTTACCACGATTTTTCTGACGCTTGACCTGGCGGCCAACGAGCCGGTTCTGGGTCAGATCCACCGCTGCCTCCGGTACGGCAGGCTGGAACGGTATCAACAGCAACAACAGCACCATGCCAACAAAGAAGGCAATGCGCCAATTATTGATATAGGGGTCAAGGAAATACCAGGACACCAGCATCGCCACGAAGCTGACCCCACCAAGTATTTTGGCAGTCCAGAGAATCCACGGTCTGACAGGTTCACGAATAGAATAGGCAAAGATGGCCAGCGACAAGATAAAAACAAAAGTCATACTGAAGATCAATTCGAGACGCGCGCGGAAGTAGATTCGCTGTACCGCCACCTCGATGGACGTCCAGACGCCGGTCGAATTGTCGACCATAGCCTCGCGGAAGGTAGCTTCTATCAGGGCGTCTTCTTCGAGATCCTGCAGCGGCATCGGCCAGATGGCGGCACCGCCATGCTCCCCAAACGACCAGCGAAAATCGCGAAGATCTCGCTCCAATGATGCGAATTCACCGGGCTCGTCCATGGCGGGGATAAGGATCGGGTTCAACTTTTGCAGCACCGCGGCACTGTTGTCGTCCTTGAATACTGAGCGTATGGAGCGAAGTAGATTCTGGCTGCTGTTCCAGGTGTCCTGTTCGAGAAAAACCAGAACCCGGGAGACAAACTCGTTCGGTGAATCAGGTGTGCCAACAATAAGGTGGCGCAGCTCAGAGAACACGGCTTCAGCATTTCCATTACTGAAATCAAGGATTAGGTGAATCGGCATCTCATCATCTTCGAAATCGTTACCCAGCAGGTTATCAAGTAGCAGTACGAAGCGTTCTATCGTTTCAAGATCCCGGACCTGCCCCGTGACCGGATCTTCCAGGTTATCAAAGTAGAGTGCTAGCCCGTCACCCATAGTGTTCTTTCCTACCGTTTCAGAATAGGTTGGATAAATCGGTGCCAGATAGGAATTGGCGAACGTGGTATAAAAATTAAACCGCAAGGGGATAGACAGCTTGTCGACAACGTTGGTAGCCGCAATGTTCATATTCGCATCAGTCCAGCTATTCCAGGTCGGGGCATAAACAGCCAAATCGATACGAGTGTTGCGGACATGGGCCCCCTGAATGAAGTCATTCATCGCCCCGCCCTCACGCCAGAACTCATCGTCACTGATGCGGCCACTGGAATCCAGAGTCAGGCCGAAGTACGCGACCCGATCGTAGAACCGAAAGTCAATTGCCTGCGGACCTGTGCCGGGCTGGGGCATGCTCCAGGTCGGATAAAACCCATAGATCACACGGGACTGTTCTATTTCACAGCCACAACCGAGGAAGTCCCAACTTATTGACCCACTGATGTTGGCCGCCCGATCCCCAGTCTCGGTCTGCAGCCCCGCTAACCCGGCTTCATCAAATGAAATCACCGTTTCCATTATGGCTTGGAGCACAATCTGGTACTGGCTTTCGGTAAGCGCATTATCGCTGTCGGCGGCACGCACGTAGGTGCTCAGGGCATACTCAACAGCGATGCGTAGCAAGCGAACGTTCGGGTATGGAATATTTGCGACGAAGCGCATCTCCGCCATAACCTGTTCGATGAATGCCGGATCCAGCAGTTCATTGACATAGTTGTTAGTCTGGCGAATATCGGCGTTAAACTCAGCCCGCCGTTGTTCGACGATTTGAATCAAGCCAGGCAAAGATGCCAGTGAAGCGAGCGCTTCTGACGACACCCCGGCCACGTACTTACCCGGCTCACGCAGCATATCGGCGCGGAATGGAGCTGCGAAGTGATCCCTGGCAATAGAGGCGATGTGCCGCCTTAGTAAGCCAATGCTTTCCGCAGCAGACAATTCAGTAAATCCGGCACCGGCGGAGTCTTCCCCCATATCGTCCACCAGTCCGCCGATGATCTCGGTGACATAGGCGCGGTATTCACTGACAAACTCGGCTTCGTCGATCGTGGTCAGGTGTTCTATCAGAAGATCGAAATACCGCTCATCTTCAATGGTCAGATCATCGGTCGCGGTCAGTGCTGCATAGTCCTCCCCCAACAGTCGCCGCAACTCTTCCTCGCTGGTATCCGCCACATAATAGCTCCATAGCGTCGCGATATAGTTGCGATAAAGATCTGAGTAAGCACCCGGTGTAAGGCGAAGAATTCGTGACAGAACGTACTGTGTAAAATCCTCACTGGACGCGCTGATCAGGTAGTCGGCAGTCAATGCACCGAGGTAGTCGCGGTAGATAGCAGCGAAATCGGCTTCGCTGATACTGTCGATGAAAAGCTCATAAAAGCGCGCGAACTCAGCATCCACAAGCTCAGTCATCGAATTGCTGTTCTGCTGACGCACAAAACTGGCCAGGATTGCCGCGTAGTCCGTAGTATCCAATTGGCCAATGTAGGTTTCCAGGTCCAGTTCTTCCCGGACGCTACCCAACTGCCCACTGGCCTGTGCCTCCAGAAGCGCAGGAAGGGTCTGCAGCGAGGTCGATGTAATACGATAATGCGTCGCGATATCAACTGCCCCGCTGCGGGGCGCTTCACTCGCGTGGACCAAACTCATACTGACTGTACAGGCCACCACCAAAACAGAAACCGCCCGAATGGGGATGTCGATTATCGTCTGTAACGATGTTCTTAATATGTTAGCCATGATTGTGTCCGCGTCAGGCGGTCCTGCCCTCTTTGCGTAATTCCCTGGTGACCCCTTCAATCAGGTCTTCCTGAGAAATTTCCGAGCGATTCATCTGCAATGTATTAATCGCCCCGTAGCGCACTACATTGGTTATGGCACCACCGGACAGTTCATATTTCTCAGCCAGGCTTTCCAATGAAATATCCAGCGCCAGGTTGCGGGTATTGCCCAGAATATGTCGCCAGAGCAGCAATCGGTGCTCACTGTCCGGCATGGGGAAGTAGACGATGGACTGGAAGCGGCGCGAAAATGCTTCGTCAATGTTTGCCTTGATATTGGATGCCAGTATGACCACCCCGGGAAAATCCTCGACACGCTGCAAGAGGTAGGATATTTCCTGGTTCGCATAGCGGTCATTGGAGCTGGACGCAGTAGTACGTTTACCAAACAAGGCGTCAGCCTCGTCAAAGAACAGAATCCAGTTCTTGGTCTCCGCCTGATCAAATACATTGGCAAGATTTTTCTCAGTTTCACCGATAAATTTTGACACCACCATAGACAGGTCAATCCGATACACGTCAACTCCAACCGATGCGCCGATTAAACTCGCAGTCAGGGTCTTTCCGGTACCCGGCGGCCCATAAAACAGGCTCCGATATCCTGGTTTTATTACCCGGGCCAAACCCCAGTCTTCCATAATGGTTCTGGAATGCTTTATCCAAGTAGTGATGTTCTCAATCTCAGTCATGACCTCAACAGGCAGAACCAGATCGTCCCAGTTGAGCCGGGTATTAATCAGCTTGGCTGGAAAATTGATGCTGTAGTCAGGCTTCTGGTAGACACCAGTAGTCAATCGATTAAGGTGCTCCGTCGCGATACGCAGCGCGCCACTCATAAAAGGTTCACCCGGCGACTGGTGCTCCACTGAAATGACGCCATGCTTTATCAAATAGCTTTCTCCTTCCAGCAGCCTGGACAGCAGAAAGCGCTTGCTCAGCTCATTGCCGGCGATAACGAATACAGCGGTTTCGCAGGTGGGCAGGAAGCCGCCGTGGCTTTGTCCTTTCCAGCCTCCAAACTGGGTGAACCCGCGGTCAAAATTCTTGTTTCTGGTGAATAGTAGATCCAGCATGTCTGGCCGGATATGCGGAATAAGCGTCAGGATCAGTAACAGACGCTCATCACAGCAAAGGTCCGCCTCCTTCACCAGATTGGCATAAACTGAGTCGTCCTCAGCCAGTTCAGGCATCGGGATATCATGGATTGACTTGCATGACGCCTGGGAGTCATCTGTCACCTGTTCGTGCTCGAAATACAGTGCGATACGCGTATCCAGAACGCTATTGAACCAGGCGAGTTCCCGGTCCAGTGTATTCGCATTGGCCTGCATCAATTCCTGGTTCATCGCCAGTCCACATGTATTGGGTGTTCCATCCAGGGGAATTTTATGGTTTTGAAGCTCCAGGGCAATTCATCCAGCAGCATATCGTATGGCTTGGACTCCACCAGCAATTTCCACACATCATCCTTGCGCTGCAAATGCGCCTGACGCTGAATAAAGGATTCCCTGAGTCCTGCAATCGAGGTGCTCTTCAGTATCGGCCAATTGGCAATTACACCCGCTAACAGACTTTCGGCGGCAGCTCTTTCTGCCTCCTTGATGTCAATCCCGCGAATAATTGGCTTGCCCGCTGTGATGCCGCACAACAGTTTATTCAGGACCAGTTGGTACTCGAAACTTGAGGTGCTTTCATCCAAAAGATACTGTAGCAGATGAACGCCCCGCTCGGCGTTCTCTCGATCCTTGAATTCCTTGCCGGTTATCAGCCCGAGCATGTCAAAGAAGCGCGGTAAATAGGGAGCCAGGATCACTAGCCCCGCGTTGTCGATGTAGATGTCTTCCAGTGGCGCAGGCTCTTCCTCTTTATCATTCAGCTGGAAGGGATGCGCAGCTTCAGCGGCCTCACTTCGTTCCTCCAGTTCACGCAGCACTTCCCTGCCGCGCTGGCCATGAGCGTCGTCCGCGGGCACGCGGTCCGCTGCAGATTCAGAACCCGGCTCAGAGTTTTCCAGAATCATGCTGATTCGCGCGGCGGGCACATGGGTAGTCACGGTAGCCGCATTACCCACTTCCTCAGCCAGCAATCGATAGAACCCGGAGACATCACCTTTTTGAATCCGGGGATGCAGGTAATCAGCGAAAGTACGTACAAAGGTCAGTTCGCTGAACGCTCGCCGGTCCCCCAGCAGGAAGCGCAGGATAAACTGCCACTTGGCCAGGTGCATTGCATCAGATTGAACGGGTTTGGCTAGCCCTGACCCCAGGGCCCCCGTGGTCATCAGATCGGCATAGAGCACTGCTTTGAAATGTTCCGCAGGGCACAACAAGATCAGAATCTTGACCAGCAGGCTTTCCGGTACGGACGCTGCCAGTCGGTCTGAAGCCAGCCGGTCGCCAAGCAACTGACGCAGCAATGCCGCCAGGGTGCGCGGATCTCGGCCCAGCAACACTTCCAGTGACTGGGTGAGTAGTGCTGGATCGTTTTGTTGAAATCCTGCCGCTCCCTGCAGCGAAGCTATCACTACATCCTTTGCTGTCGCCAGATCCATGGTCGACGGTCCGGGTTTAGCATGCGCCGCAGATGACTCGCCAGGAGTATGAACGCGGGTTGGTCCCGAATCGGGCTGTAATTGCTTGATTGCCGGTTCTTGCTGTCGGGGTTGGGTCTGCGCGGTCAGTGTTTTCTCTGCCATGCTGCGCGCCGCCTGATCGGCCGTATCGCCTGACTGTGCGGTATCGGGACTGCTTTCAAGACCGGCAAACAGCGACTCGATATCGTGTGGCTGCTGGGCAAGCAACCGCTCAAACAGCAATACCAGATGCTGACTGGATACTGCGGCAACGGCCTCCAGCGCATCTAGGCGGCGCTCGAACGCGAGCTGGTTAAACGGATAACGCCGGGAAAAACTGGAAAAAAATGCCAGCAGAACTTTTCGCTGCAGGCCGCGAGGCAGCTTCTTGATCACCGTCCGGAGCGATAGATGACCACTCATTACTTCCTGATTTAGGCGATGCAATTTCCACGGGTACTGTTCTACCAATTCATGGATGAGCCGCACGACGTGATAGGACAGCTGACTGCCAGCGGAGTCGGCTTCGGCAATCGCAGTAACGAGTCGCTCATAGAGCAGATACGGCCTTATCAACTCCAGGCGCTCACCAGCCGCCGGGGCAGCCTTCTCCCGGGACACGTCTCCAGCGGAGCCGGTGGACGGTTCAGGGGACTGACGCTGTCCTGCCGGGACAAGCCGCGAGTCGCGATCTTCATCGACACCACTGTGCCAGTCCTCAAGCCGCAGCTCA
The DNA here is from genome assembly GCA_965212375.1 of uncultured Pseudohongiella sp. GTDB lineage: Bacteria > Pseudomonadota > Gammaproteobacteria > Pseudomonadales > Pseudohongiellaceae > UBA9145. Next base: position 3,110,176 of record OZ243108.1, read on the forward strand.
CGGCCGATCTCCAGCAACATTTTCAACATTGCCCGCTGTCCGCTACTGAAATCGTTCAGCACACCAAAGGTGGCACTAACGGAACTGAACAGCGACAGTACGCTGAGATTTTCATGCGCCGCGATCTGCTTGATTACGCCGGTCAAAAAGCTTCGCCGATTAAATTCTGTGCCACGCTCGACAAGGAGATAAGTCAGGGTAAATTCCCACACCGCAGTACGCGTGCCCCGCGAGGCCTGCTCTGATCTGGAAGGCCGCCGATAGATCACTGAGTCGTGCTGGATCGCAGCCACTATGAAGCCGCCATCGGCCGGCTCAAGCAGCCTGACCACATCCTGCAGCATGGACTCGGGTAACGCCCTCGCCATGGTCAGCCGCACATCATGGCGTCTACCTTCATGCTGCAGTGTTGCTGATACCCAATCTCCATAGTCGCTTAGCATTGCTGTCCAGAGTGGCCGCAGACGGCCAATATCGCCGCTGACCAATGCCAGTCGAAACGCATCAGCTGCTGCGCCCCGAGGTATCTGATGACCACCACTGTCGCCACGCAATTGTGCGGAGAGCTGACCTTCCGATGTCAGATTTCCTGCCTCCGGGCTGTGACTGCGCTGCGTCCTCGGCCAGTTTTTGGCTGGGCTGCCGGGGCGATCGCTCTGGGAATCGTCTGCCTGATCCCGCAACTCCAACAGAAGGCTGAGCAACTCCTCGCGCAAGCTATCGTGTCCAGCCTGCGGCTGGAGCTGGTATACGAGGCTGTCGTAAAGATCCAACAGGGACAGATTCGACGCGGCCGCCAGCTGACGAACGACGCTGCCGATATAGGACTTTTTGTTGAACCTGCTGCCCCGGTCCACGATCAAATAGGTGAGCGTGAATTCCCACATCGTCTTCCTGGCCTCTGACCCGCTGAATGCGAGGCCAGCCTCAGTAGACAGCAGCTGTTCGGGTCGCGCCATCACTTTCTCGATATACTCATGGTGTACGGGCTCAAGCAGCACCACGATGTCCCGGACCATGGTGTCAGTAAACTCCCGCGCGAGAGTTCTGCGCACCTTATCGGCCTGTCCTTCCCGATAAATCGTTTCTCTAATGGTAACAGCGTGGCGGTCCAGCCACTGACGCCAGGTGGAGATTAGTTCAGCATCGGGTCCCGTGCGCACAGCATGGGAAAAGCGCTGCCTGAATTCACGGGCAGGCGACAGCGACCAATCTTCCCGTTCCTGGGTGTAAGCTGAAGTTGGCCCGCCTGCTGGTGACAACATAGGGTCCACATCAGGATTTAGATTGGAATCAGCCTGTGTCAGTCGTTGCAGTGCCCGGAACAGATAGTCATAACGGGATTCCCCTCGGGCCAGTTCAAGCAGGACCGCAACCACTGACACAGATTGACGAGCCTGAGTCACAGCAATCGTTGCCACTATTTCGCCCAACAGGGAATCGAGTGATGCTGATACCAGCTGACCAGTGGCCAGCGCCAGCAGCAATTGCTCCCGGACTTGCTGCATCAACGTACGAGTAGAGATTCCGGGCTGCTGGCCTGCCAGACCAACCAGGTCCTCCATAGTGCGGTGAATATCTTCAGCGTCGAGCTTTAGTAGCGTGGCAAATAACTTGCTAAAGGTCCGGCTCGAGAATTGCGATGCGAGTCTGGTGATAGTCTCGGACTGTCGGGACGCGCGGGCAATGAACACCACCAATTCACGGCCGCTACGCTCGGCCACCCGGAGCAGGAGCTGTTCAAGACTGTCCGAGGTATTGAAGGCTGCATTCCACGAAACCTGCCCGGTGTTAAGGAACTGGCAAATCACCTCCAGCTCCGAACGCTTTCGGCTGACAACATCGACATTGGCCCCCGGGACCGCCTGATGTGTAATCACTTGCTCCTCCAGGCACTCCCGGATTTTATCCCGCAGCCTTGATTCCATATCATCGTACAAATAAGAAGGCGAGATATCACCCAGGTCAATTTCCAGCTTATCAATCCGCACCACGGTGTCGGAATCGGAAAGTTCGTCAAATATTTCATCGACAATGGCCAGCAGCCTCCCCCGCGCAAAGGCTTCGAAAGCACCCTGTTGAGAGAACGCGAGCTGCTCACTGGCATAGTCTACTTCCAGGATGGCCGATTCGATGCAGTGTTGTCTGGTCACTGGATCGCTCCCAGAACCTTTTTCCAGGCGTGGGTATCGCCGGTAACGGCGCTCGATTCTTCCAGGATCCGCAGCGTTGCAGTCAGGTCTCTTCGGCACGCAAGAAGTTCTGCCTCGTCATTACCTGAACGCTCTTCCGCCTGATGCCAACGTCCGTAAACTGACCTGAAATTTTTCATATCGTCGGGTGTTAGCCAGTGGAAATTGAGGGCCCATCTGGTATCCGCTGCTTCCCGGACTGTATTCTCGACCAGTATCTGAATCTTGTGAAAGTGACGATGCAGTTCGCTTCCTTTGCGGAAGGCGCGCAGTTTGGGAAGAATAATACTGATCCTGGCAACGTAGAATTCCCAATCGGGATCCTGCCGGTCACCCTCTGCCATGAGGGTCATATGCTGGACTGACAGGATGCGAAACTGTTTTAGCTCAATCTCCAGAAGTTCCAACCCACGCAAGTAGTCGAGTTCCGCGTCGTCGTCTCGCCTGCTGGAATATTCCAGTTCCCTGCGGCGATGGTAAAGCAGCTTGAGGAAGTGACTCAGCTTGTCATCAATCCGCTTTTTCAAAATCGCGAAGCCTTGCCCAAACTTGTTGAATGTCCCCTGGCGAGAGCGCTCCAACTCAAGAAAGCGCTGCAGTTTTATACTGGCTGCATCAATATCCGCGCGCTTATCAGGATCATCGCGGACAGTAAGTAGGTCGAGCCAGTTGCGGTGTAATACTTCGAAGCGGCACATATCAGCAAAGCCTAACCAATAGACTTCGGTAGCGATATGAGCGGGGCAATTCTTACGCACCGACTCTTCTGCCAGGGATCGAAATTGCCGATCCTGGCAGCGTGCAGTCCAGGCTGGAAAGATCACACTTACCCGGTTGGCATACTTCGCTTTGAATTCGTGAGCTTTGTCTCTGAAATTTGCTGGTCGCAGCAGTATATGCTCCAACACATGCATGCCTTCGCATTCCTGGTTGAGATGCAGGAGACAGCGCTGCAGAAATTTTCGATTTCTCGCTATTTCATCCCCGCTGCGATTGCGCAGTAATTCCAATTGCCGCGCATCGACTCCGTCAGAACCGGGCTCCTTGTCCAATTCAAGGAATAGGCTGCCGTCACGAGTGCGGTAGCTGCTTTCTCGTATCCCGCTTTGCAGTACTGGTGCAGGCAGAACGCCATTTCTCAGTCCATCAAAGCCTCCCAGGGTTGCCCTTACCACGCGGTAATAGCGCGCATCTGCTTCATCCATGCTGGCTTCTGATCTTTCTCGCGCTGATCTTACCAGCCCGTCCTGCTGCGCATTGTCGACATCCGGCCGGTCCTCGATTGTCAGTCCATACCGGAACACTTCGCTGACCATGGATCTGGGTAGCAAATGCCGGAAACCCAGAAAGATACTGACCCGGTACTGAAGGCCTGAAACGCATTCCAGACTGTCGATCCCGGACTCGGGATCTGCCGGATCGGCACCAAAGTCAGTCGGCCGGGTGAGGTTGATCGCCGCACCGCGGTCCCCACTGGCGAACTTGATGCGATTCAGCAAGCGCACCTTATTAAAAATAACCAGGCGGTCAAGTTCAGCCTGGCTGTGATAGCAATCGAGATTTCGAAGTTGCTCCTGGCTAAACTCTTCTCCGTATAGACCCAGCAGGTAATCCAGCAATCGACTTTTGCGACCAATGAAATCATCGAGTCTTGACAGTATCGTATTCAGAATTTCCGCTGCGTTGTCAGGGTATACCCGCTCCAAACTGGATATCTCCTCGGCTTGCAGTACGCCGGCAAAGTAGCTTAGTCGGTCCTGACCATCAATTGAGAACAATTGTCGTATGGAACCAAGATTGGCCAGGTAATTGGCCATGATCTGTTCGAAAAGCAGCAGATAGGTCTTCAACTGCAGGGCCTGGGCCTTGCGTTCCGGTGAGTAAGTGTCTGGTACGCCAAACTGATTGATGCCATAGGCATTTGGAAAATGATTTTGCACAGATTGATAGCGCGCCAGATCACGATACGTACCTCGAGGTTTTAGCGACAGCCGGATATCGTCTTCCAGACGATAGGTTTTACTGCTGCTTGAAAAGCGCATGGCCTCAAGCTGTGCCAGGAATTCATCCCGCGAATAAGTCAGCGATCGCCCTGCTGAGAGCACCCGAATGTGCTCCATGCCGCCACCGTCATCCGGGACTCGCAGATGAAAGGCATACGCACGGCGGGCATCTCGCTCGAGAAACTCGTCAGTGGAGGCCGATAAGCGCAAGTCAGCAATATAATCTACGCCATCGATATCGCGGACTTGGGAAAGTATTGCAGATTCCAGTAAATGCAAATCCCGTACATTGTGCTCACTATCGAAGACTGAATCTGGTATCAGTCCCTGCCGGGTCCTCGGTCCCTGCAGTAATTCATCCAGGGACTGGGCCGATTCCACTCCGCCACTGAAAGGCTGGTAGTTTATCTTCCGCGCCAGTTGTTCAGCGGCATGGAAATATATTTCAGCAAGGACTTTGGCTGCACTGAAACCGGGGCGAATACTTATCTCAGCCTGCAGCTGACATTCAATCTCAGTTACTACTGCCACCGGGCCTTCCAGATCCTCACATAGATTCCTGACCCGGTGGAAATTCTCTCTGGTTTGACCGCGCAGCGCCTCCATATCGGGGTACACCCCGCCGTTACCCACTTGGCCTCTTACTTCAATTTCAACCAGCCCATAGCCGTCACCAACTACGGGATTACAGCGTACTTTGACATCAGCAATATCTGTTGAACAATCCACGAGGAGTTTCTGGAAATCCAGCGCTGTGGCAGGCCGATTGAAGAGTACATCCTGCGGAGCGTGGAGGCCGAGTGCTGTAGTGTCAATTTCGCCACGCTCATCACACAGATAGTCCGCGACATCGAATGAGGTCCGGTAAATGAGATCTGTAAGGGCAAAGCATACCTGCTCCAGAATCGTGACACCTGGGTCATGGTAGTTATAGTCGGTCCAGCCAAGCCCCGAGAGTTCCTGAGAGATCTCGATGCCTTCTTTACGCAACCACGCAAAACCCTGGGGTTCTGAATCTGTGGTTATACGAGAGATGGTTTTATTGGCTTTCATTCAGCGCCTGATCCGATACATATTCACATTGCAAATATTGGTTGCTGCTAACAGTTCCGGTATTACCTAAACGTTGCTATCAACTTCCCCGGCCAGGCTCGCTTCAGTATCCGCGATCCAGTCCTGGCCCCACAGTTTGGTTACGTGATACTTGATCTGTACGTCGCCGGGATAGCGGAATGCAGACTTGATGCAGAGGCGATACTGAGACACCCCCGGGTTATCGTCGTCCTCGACTGTTACCCATTTCAATTTCAAACGATCCTTCGGCCCACTGTGATAACTCTGATGCACACGAATGCGGCGCCCCCGGTTCCAGAAATTAAGGATTCTCCATGGCGGGCTATGGGCATTGATCGCGATAGCATGCATGATTGCGAATCGCTTCTGTTCCTTGAGTTCGACAGTCGCGACTACTTCAAGGGCCTGGAATCCGTGTAGTTTCTCGGTAATGGGCTGAAAAAGCCCGTTGGCGGGGACGGTTGTTTGGCCGGCAAGCCCGACACCCAATCGTGCCGGTGCGCGGATGGCACCACCTACGTCAAGACGAAGTGGTTCGCCATTGGCATTGTCGGCCAACAGAGTCTGTTCATTGAACTCGCTGGAGCAAATCGACAGTTTACCGTCCTTGTCCAGCGACAGCACCGTTTTGCGTTCATTGCTACCCGCTTCGGTGTGGACAAACTGCAAGGCTTCATCCTTGGCATAGTAACTGATCGACCAGGATGGCAGTTTATCGGTGAGCTTCCGAAAGAAGCTGATCAGGTTCTCGGTATCGTCGGTGCCTTTCTGCGGTGTGATTTCGAACCCGAACTGTTCTGTTTTGGCAAACCCCTCGTCAATAATATTCATAGACGAATCAACGAGATCAGCAAAATGCTCTTCGGAAGGCAGCTTGCCGGCGCTGAAAAACCGCTTCAAAGTTTCTCGGTTTTGCTTAGCCATCTCTTATTGCTCACCAATAATGAAGGTACTGCCAACCTCAAGATCACGTATACCGGTTATATCCGGCGCCTTCGGCTGAACTTCCCGGATGATTTCGATGTGATGCCTCTGAAGAGGAACAATCAGACTCCACTGGAGATTGGGAATTATATCTGGCGCCTCACCGTCAATTATTTCGTTCTTTACCGAGTCGCCCAGGTAATAGTAACCAGCTTCGTTGCGATTTATGTGCAACATCGAAAAGTCAGTGACGTAGCGAACATAGTTCAAGTTGTAGATATAGGAGTACAGATCTTCACGTTTGACAGGTTGACAGAATTTAAGACCATAGCCTGTATTGTCCCAGGGATTAAGATACCTGCCGATGTCTTCGTTCAGTTGCTCGATAAACAGTCCACCAGCGGCAAACTTTTCCAGCACTACGGCACATCGCACTTGAACCCACTCGTAGCTGGGATTGGTGACCTCGATGGTAGCAAACGGCGATCCAAGACCGGCCACATAGTCCTTTATATCGTTCAGGTGCACCGCACTGAGCCTGGGAGTCTTTCCGACTACCGCCTGCGGGTTCTGAATCCGGGGCGTCACTACCAGAAGCAAGCTACCGGGGGAATCCACTGAACGCGCGGTACTACGATTGGGAAGGCAGAGTACCTTACCTACCATTGGAAACCTTTCGAGGACCAGTCGCTCATAATCCCAGCTGGTAACTGCCCGGGATCGATGCCGCAGGCGCTCACTCATGCGGGTATTCAACTGGCGCCGCGATTCCTGCTTGCCAATATCGAAAAATGCATCCGGCTGCGAAATTCGAGCCAGTCCGGGAATTGATTTCCGAGGCTGCCAGCGCAGACTATCTTCGCTACCCTGCGCATCAAAACTGGCGCCATCTTCTGCGCTACGTTCCAGGGCAACGGCGTGGGTCCTGATACTGCGTAGACTGGAGAAACTGGCTGATGGGCTGTCTGTGGCAATCTTCAGCCAGAAGTGATTTCCCTGCATATCAGACCGCCCTTTGACAAGGTCAGAAGGCAAATCCAGAATTACAATGCCCGAGCACAGAAAGCCCTTGGTTTCATCCACGATGATTCTTTCGGCGGAGAGTGCTATCCAACCCGTGTGACCCAGATACGACCAATCCAGTATAGCGCTATTGCCTGACCTGCTTCTCCTGGAATCATCAGACAGGGAAAAATACAAAGTTGTAGTGCCCTGCAGGCGTGAGCCGGACAGCGCAATCAACAGATTGCCATCCTGGTCAAACGGCTTGAAAAAACGAACCGATCTATTCCCTCCATTTGGCGAAACCCGCTCAGCTCCGAACGCGTGCAACCTGAATAGTTTGTCCGGGTGCCTGATATTGTCACTGCTGCTGGTGGAGTTTATGTTCAGTATCGCGGTCGCCTTATAGTCAACTGATAGTTTGTTGAGTAACGGTGTATAGGGAGATCGGGGCAATTTATTCTTCTTGGTCACACGCCGTTTCTTGGCATTGCTTTCCAGCGTTTCGGACAACTTCAGGGGAAATTCCTGATGCCCGAATCCCGCCTCTGGTGAGGCCAGTGTTAATTTAATAAAGCCGTTGCGGGTGCGCAGGCCAAGGTCTAACTCAGTCTCAGTGGTATCCAATTCCACCGGGCGCAGATACTCGGCTGACTGAACCTTGATAACCTGATGTTCCTGCAGTTTTTTACCTCGGGCGACGAACAGCGGGGCGGCTTGAATCTGCGCGCTGGATTGAGGTTGCCAGCTACCGTTGCTGAGCACATTCACCCGGGCAGTGAAACTGCTGTTGCGAAATTTGGAAGAATAACCTTCATAGTGTCCGTCAAAGCCTTCCTCACCTGAAGGTAGATCACCCCAGTGCAAATGAATGGTAAACTCGCTTACCAGCTTTTTGGCGGCCTCAGGTGACGCGAGCGCCAGGTAGGAACTGGTAGTGGGCGTGGGGCCGAATGGATAGAATGGCTTGGAAGGATCCAACTGGCTGATATTGTTATAGGCAACAATGTTTCTGGCACCAGTTACCCCTGCGTTAATCGTCACTCGGTCCAGGCAGAACGGCTCCAGCAATGAATAGACGTTGAGTGAAGCTTCCGGATTAATAGTCAGCTTGAGGACCGGTAGATCTGTATCCCACTGGTTACCGTGAATATCACCAACACACCCGGTAACAGCAGGCGCGTCGGCGGTCAAACCCAAAACCAACTTCAGGCCAATTTCCTCATTTCCGGTATACAGTACGTCATAACGATCAATCCGCAACCAACCGGATGCGGTGCTCAAGTGAAGCACGAACGCTGTCCCAAAGTACTTTTTAAGCAAACGCTCTCGACCGACACCCAGCTCCCGTTTTATTGAGTCCAACGACTTTTCACAACCCAGTACCCGCGCTCTGGAGTCCACACCACCGGTGAAAAGCCCAGATAAGTCACCACCCTCGAGAAGAAAATGAATTACCAGAGCCCCCAGGCCTTCACGAAATTCCTGCTCGTTCTCGGCATATCGCAATTGATTGAGATACGGTAGCGACTTGTCCCGGTTATTTTTGATCGCGGCGATCGTCTGCAGAAGCATTCCCGCACAGGACTCAAGCTGTTCGTCATGCTCCCTGGCATAGGATTGAATTACGGGCGGAAACCGGGCATCCAGGGCTATTGCGTTTTCCCTGACGTTGTCAACAAACTCGCCTGGGACTGCCAGCTCCCAGTTCTGATGCTCTTCGCTACTCAACCATCCAAGTAGCATGGCGTGCAAACCCTGGATAAATTCTGTCCTGCTCCTGGCATTCTCAAGCGCCTCCATATAGGACGAGACGGGTTTAACCGAGCGCACTAAACCAATTTCCAGTTCTATTCGACGATCACCCTCTTCAAGGAAAAGGACTTTGGACGTCACCGCCAGACCTATCTGCAGGTCTGCCAAACCTTCACACCCCTGTTCCCGAGCGCCGGTAACATCACCAAATAATGACCATCCCGTCTGCTGCGAAACCGGCGCTTCGCTTTGCGGTTGCGGAATGGATTGCTTATTGATGCGGGTGACAAAATGCATGTCGCATTCCGGGGTAATCATCGGCTCGCGATCAAACCGCAAGGTATAGAGAGCAGCAACTTCGATATCAGTAACCGTTAAATCTTGAGTCGTGGAGAAAACAATATCGCGAAGATTTTCATCTTTTCCACAGAGAAATTTCTGACCTTCGCCAATAAAAACGGGTTCTCCACCAGTTGCGATACTGAAGTCAAGAACCACCGCTTCCAGACGCCGTGGTCGAAGTTCTGTTTTCAGGATATCCTGATAATAAAAGTCCAGATGTCTCTGGGTAAAATCATTAGCCTTGTCCTGGGCGTACCGGAACAGTTTGAGGAACGTTATAAACAGACTTACCGCAGGGTCGTGAGACTGGGTCTTCAGGGACAAGGGGAGCAGCGAACGGCACTCACTTTTCAGATGCTCAAAGGCATTAATAAACTCGTACGCTGCCCGTCGAAGGTGGACACAGACCTGCTCTTCGCTGGTAATCTGCGCAGGGCGAGACTGCTGCTGTTGACTTAACCCGGAGCTGTCCCGCTTACGCCAGCTACTGCCCAGCGCAGTACGATCGATAATCGGCAACTCAATGTTTCGCTCGCGCATTCGTTCAGCAAGAAGCTCAATAACTAGTAGCTCGTTCAAGAGGCTCGCTTCAACCGTGTTTTCGATTCGCGTGACCAGGCTACGGGCCGGTTCAGAGCTTGATCTTGCCAGGTCCGCCAGCCACTTATCCAGCTCGGCAACGAGCTCACCGAGCATATTGATCAGTGTTATCGGACTCGAATTACGCGCATAGCGAAACCGGTCACGAAGCGAATTTGTATCCTTATTAATAATAAGCGCCATGATGACTATTTCGTTAGCCGCCAGGAACTCTCGCCAGTCGCCACTCACCTGATAATTACTATTATAGAACTTCAGTTCACCAGCAAACTCAACGCTGGCGCTTATCAGGTCTTCGAAAGTCATTTCATCAACATTGAAATAGCCTTCTTCCAAAGCGAGAGGCAGACGCTCACTCTGGTCGACTCCGGGCAGGGCTGTAATCTTGGTATTGATCATGGGGAGTTTGCCCAGGCGTAAGGCGGTCGGCCAGATACGCTCAGAAGCTTATGTCAGTACCCTCCTGGAAGTAGAAGGGATAGACAATATTGCTGCGAGAGTTTGTTGTGCGTATCGTGTACTGAATATTTATACTGAGTAATCCTTCATACACGGCCCTGATATCGATTTCGATTTCATCAAGTGAAATGCGCGTTTCAAAAAACAGGATTGCGCGTTCGATAAGATCCTTGAGCTCGGTAATCGTACTCTCGTCAATATTGTCGAAAACCATGGAGTTCAAACCGCAGCCAAACGAAGGTTGCATCATCCGCTCACCCGGCGCTGTGGACAGCAGGATAGCCAGGCTCTCCTTGATGTCGTCTTCAAGGGAAACCATCTGCAATTCCAGTACGCCATTGTTGCGCTCGAACTGCGGGGGAAAGCCCCACCCCCTGCCCAGAAAAGATTTATCCTGACCCTGTGACATATGCGCTTTCGCCCTTGAACTAGCCGCCAACAATAACAGTCGGACAGCCAACCGTTATTGCTCCGCCATGCACAGTGGTGTCGCCAATTCGCGCTGCTGGTTTGCCACCGATCATTACTGTTGCAGATCCCTTTGCGATAGTGTCGGGAGGTCCCACACAAACACAGTTGTCCGTCGCCACTGCCGCTGGCAGTTTGCCAATCAGTACGGTTGGCACACCGGGACCGACCACAGGTCCACCCACATGAGGAATAGGGGGCACGCCAGGTGTCTGCATTGGGCAGGTATGCATATCTGTCAATCTAGCTGCCGGCGGCATATCCAACTCCTAGTTAATCATTACCATGGCGCCTTTTACGGTTGTGTTCCCGCCGGCGGACAACTCCGCAGAAGCGCCGCCTTTCGCGGTAATACCAACATTTGCGCTGTGCTCGATGTTCAGCCCGGAAGCCTTCACGTCGGCCTTCGACGTCATGGAAATCTCACCGGTAGCATCCAGCGAGATCTTGCCCTTGGCACTCAAGGAGATGTCCTTGGGGCTGCTTATGGAGATACCACTAGTACTTAGTTCTACTTCATTGCTCGACTGATCCCTGACAAGAATCGACTTTGCGTCATCGCTGATTACAATCTTGTTGTCGCCTGGTGTAGTCACCGTTATCACTTTCTTGTCATCATCAAATTCCACCTTCATTTTGCTCTTGGTGACAATAGCCTTGGTATAGTTATCCGCAGTCAACGCGTAGGGCGGTGTATGACTGGAGCTATAAAGGCTGCCAAGAATTATCGGGTGAGCCGGGTCGTTGTTCAGATATCCAAGAATGACCTCATCGCCAATTTCCGGGATAAAAAATTCACCATAACCACTTGACGCGTAGTAGTTAGCAAGCCGCGCCCAAACGCCTTCGGTGTTAGCCTGCAGAACAGGCACACTCACCTTGACCCGGTGCTCCGCTTTGGGATCTTCATCAAGCTTGATAACAACACCGATATGCAGTCCTTCAACACCCGGTGTCAATCCGGACGCCGGGGGTGCAGTAAGATCGCGTTTTTCGGCAAACCACTCCGGCGACATACCGAATTCCGCTTCTGTAATCCAGTTTCCATCAGAGATGTCGTGGTGGACAGCGGACACAAATACGCTGCCGCTGAACCGCTCACCCACACCCTGCAGGTCGATCAGCGTTCCCGGCTTGGCCTTGGCTGAACCCTGGAATTTCATGCGGCCCGTAATTCTGGACAAGCCTGATTTAACTTGCTGCCCTGTTGCCCAGTCCTTGAGCGCAGTGTTGTCCATAATCACTGGCGTTTGCAGTTTAAAGGAGTCCAGACCCAGCACACTGGACAAATCCGCCGAGCTGAGATTTCCCTGGCTGTTCAGCGTTGCCGGACCGACGCTCTGCTCAAGCACTTGCTGGGAACCTGGGTCCCAGCAGGCCCCTTTGACCTGGGAATACTGGTGTCGGGCATCCATTTCGGCATGGAATTCCATCAGGTCCTCACCATAGGTCACCGAGAGTACGGCGGATTCGTTCACAGCCGGACTACCAATTTTTATCGCGCTATCGTCCACAATTACCAGCGCGCCGTTCACCTCGGCTCGCGACAGCATAAAATCCCAATCTGTACAGTAGTACTGAACCAGTTCCTTATGCTGGGTTTCTGTGCTCGCTGCTGACACAGAAAGGCCAGAGTAGTTGCCAACCAGATTGGTAAATACTTCACTGTCCCTGAGGTCGATGAAGTTGGCATTCTTGCGACCCACGGTCATGGCAACCGCCTTGTCACGGCACTCAATATGCAACCGGGCATAATTTTCGCCGGTTATTTTCATGTTGTGCTTAACCACAATCCCTTCAAAAAGTGTTTCTTCCTGGTCTTTGTATCCAGCGCTTATCCTGACTTCGTTCCCGGGCTTGAAATCATCGGTATTGCTGACCGGGAAGTCCTTATTGGGCATGTCACCATCGAGGACAACGAGTCGCGCAACCGGAATGAGATTTACCTCTTTATCGATCTCCACACTCACCAGCTCAACCGTCTCAGCCAGCTTTGTGCCATTGCAATAGACGGTGAGTCTGACGACTCCTTCGGCGTTTTTTTCCGGGGATTCAGCCATGGCTCAGGACAGCGGCGGAAAGTAGAGTTTCTGTCCGGGCTTGATATCCCGAAAGTGTGCGATCCCATTCACCTCTGCTACCGCCAGGTAATAGGCAGAGTCCTTGTATATCCTGTTACACAGCAGGGGCAGTGTATCTCCTGCCTTGACTTCAACCATATGGGTCAGGTCAGGTGACGATCGGGAGGCTTTCAGTGATTCCTCTTCCTTGCTGACGAACCCTGTAAAGGCAAGGGTGACCTCAGCCCGGAGCGGCTCGCCGTTCGGCTTGAACAGTTTGTATGACACATTCATGGTTTTCAGGCGACCATAAAAAATCATGCTGCCCCATAGCAGTCGCACCACTCTGGGCTCATGATCTTCACCGTCATATTTGTAAACCACATTGTTTAGCTGATTGATCTGAGTCTTTACCGGTGGCAGTGGCTGCTGTGGTTTCGGCCCTTCGGGTCTGACCACGCCGGTGCCATCTAACCAGATCTTGAAGTTAATATTGTCCGGTTTGGTCCCACTGTATTTTGCATCGGAACTGGTTGTTCCAAACGCATTGGATTCGTTGTAGGAGATCGTGTAGGTATGTTCATAGCCCTTGGGATTGAGCATAACCTTGAACTCATCACTGGCTCCGGTTTCGGGCGAAATCTTTCCCGAGCTTCGGTCCACCGTACAAGCTGTGATTGTGAGTTTCTCCAGGGAACCCTGGCTTGCGGCCGCCATTACCTATCCCTCAAACTGCTCAATGATTCGGATACAATCTCCCGGCATTCTGCAAGCAGTTCTTTCTTGAATGACGCCAGGTCAACTGACGACTCGACGCTTTGTCGCGGTGTATCTTCATCTCCATTGACCGATGACTTGATTACCAATTGCTTAACTTCGATGGTCATGGTGTTTACCTTGTTCGGTGTGCGTAGTTGTAGCTCATTTCAATTTTTTCAACAGCGATAGCATTGTTCATGGAATCAAACTTTTCAACTTGCCAGCGTACTGGATAAGCGTTAATCACATCCCAGGTGCGCAGCGGATCGCCCTTGCGATCCAGGAGTCGAATAGAGAGATCCTTCGGCTGAATAAGATCAATAAATCCGCTTTCCAGTACCTGCTTGCACCAACCCACAAGGGGTGAATTTAATCCCGCAACACCTCGCTTGAGCGATAGCTTTGAGTACTTCACACCCTTTGGTAGCTCGTGGACGAAACGGTTTTCGCCACCCTCCTCTACAGATTCAGTATCAATAGACGGCGTTAGCCCGTCTACTTCCATGAATGAATTGTCAGCCGGCGAGGCGGCGGCAGATCCCGTGGCCCCATCGAACACTACGCGAAAATAGAATGCTGGCGCCGGGTCATAGTCCCGGGCATTGTCATCCCAGTGCGCAAAGTGGTTCGAATCGGTCATTGGACCTGCCGTCTATCGCTCCGACGAGTTTATCCAGCGTTATCGATAGTCAGTCCCTCGTGAACGATTTCAATCGTCTCGATGGCGACTTCGTTACCGTCAGATTTCAGGTCAGTACCGGTGATCTTCGTTGGCCAGGCGTTCGCCAGGGTCCACACCATCGTGCCATCACCGTTTTCATCCAGCAGGCTAATCGTGACCGGAACCCGCTTGATGGTATTCATCTGGATTTCGTTGAACCAGTCCCAGAATTTATTATCACCTTTATATATTCCCTTCTTCATGGTGACATTGCTGGATTTTTTAAGGCCAGGCATCTTCACGGTTGAGAATTCCGGGCTGTCTCCAAGGCGGTACTCAATGGGTTGTGATTCAACATCAAGCCCCGATACTTCCTGAAATGACATGACCTCACTATCCCATTTCACTTCGAAATGAAATTTGGGAAGCGGCCATACACTCGTTGATTGTGCTGCACCATCATCTGCCATAACTAATCTCCTGTTATATGCTTAACTATTGAGTGACTGAATGCAGTCCCCGATCAGGACTTCTGCATTTGTTGCTGGAAAGTAATCTCGATAAATTCTGCCGGACGAATTAGAGCGACCAGAACAGTAACGCGCAATATGCCCTCAAGAATATCTTCCGGAGTCATGGTTTCACCAAGGCCCACCATGACCGTGAATGCGTCATCCGGGCTGGAGCCTGCAAGTCCCCCACGCTTCCAGATGCCGTTCAGGAAATTGCGAATCATGCTCTTGATGGTGATCCAGGTATTAGCCTCGTTGTTGTCAAAAACGTAGGCTTTGGCGGCCAGTTTGATCGACTCTTCCAGCATGATCATGGTGCGACGCACCTGAATGTAGCGCCAGTCAAGACTGTTACCATCCAGGGTTCGGGCACCCCAGACCAGAGTACCCTCACCGATAAAACTTCGAATTGCGTTAATAGATTTTCCCTGTGGTGTGACGTTTAGATCCTGCTGATCGTCATGGGAAATGTTGACAGTAGGAGATATCACTGCGTTGAGGCTGACATTGGCCGGCGCCTTCCAGACACCGCTGGCGTTGTCAACGCGTGTAAATATGCCGGCCATGGCTGCACCCGGGGGGAGTAGATTCAGCTTATTCCTGGCTTCATCCATGATAATCTTGAATGCTGCGGAGTTCTGAACCAGGCTGGATTGCAGTAAGCGCATCTTGACCGGTGCCTCTGCCCGCTCTGCAGCTTCGTCCCCGTCACCTGATATCCAGTCGGCCGTAGTGACTTTGTCAAGCTGATCGATCTGGGATTGCATGGCTTTTTGCTTGTCGTTCTGATTCGCTGGCTCTCCCAGGCCCAGATCAGTCGCGATTATCGCTTTCAGCGTTTCGATACTGTCGGTTTCAAAATTGCGGTAATCCAGTTCGTTATCCTGGACAATTGACGTATTGATCCAGGGGTAATAGGCCATGCCATAATCGAGGTTGTTAGTACCCAGTTCGTTACGAAAATCTTCTACCGGATCGCCCGCAGGATCTTTACGATCGCGATAGCCATCGTAAATATCAAGTATAGAGACGCGGTTTTTCATTTTTTCGCCGCAATGCAATAAGCTGGCTTGCTGAACCGCGATTGCGTCAGCACGCTCGGCCAGTCGACAGACATCAGGAACAACAACCATGGTCGGCTCCTGCTCCTTGATCAGGGTTTCGATTCCCGCTGCAAGCTTCCCGGCGTCTATACTCTGATCTTCCTTGCCATAAGCGCCTACTGAGACGATGTAGCAAGGGCCACCGCCGTTCGAGAAAAATAGCTTCATGCTGTTGTACAGCAGATATTTTCCTGCTTTTTGTTCGATAACGTATTCTTCCATGGTGGATTCTTCGTCATCACCGACGCGCTGCAGAAAGTCAGCTTCGTCACCTTCTTCGGCTTTACGGACGCCGAATACAGGTTTGCAGCCAGCGCCAAAATAGTTATGAAATTCGGCCATGGAAGAGATCTTCCAGGGCTTGTTAAGCAGGGACTTACCCTTGTTGTCTGCCTTCTCGGTATAACCGATGAATGCAGGCACAGCCGTTGCTACTTCGACGACCGAGTTTGGAAAAGCGCTCTTTTCGACGATATAAACGCCAGGAGTTTTCATTGGTGCCGCCATGTTCTTACTTACCTCCGATTAAAAATTTACGTAAATCTCAGATACAACAAGCTCGCGACTATCTACTACTGTCTTATTAATACGATGCGCCGACGCTACCGCCAGTCGATTGACCAGGGTCTTTGGGCGGTTGTTCTTTAACACCTTGAGTTGAAACTTTGGCTTTGATCGTTCGTGTAGCGGAATTGGTTGCCGGGAAAGGAAGACCTTCGCCATTCTCCCGTTTGCCAATGCTTCTTGTCCGATAAGGTCGAACGTCGTTTCCCCACTAGCATCCTCTATGTGTGCGGTTTCCTGGTTCGCATCTCCGATCAGGAAATACTTCCAGTGTGTTTCGCGAGTATTAAACCTGATCCGGTAATCGTTGAATGATGCTGAAGGCTCACCAGCCAGCCGGTCAAGCTCAATGGGGCTGACATGTATACTGACCAGGCCCAGACTTGGCTCCGGTCTGCCCGACTGTTGCGTCGCCTGCCACAATTCGCGGCCAAGGCGAGTGAGGCTGGCGGCATCCACAGAGTTGTTAACTCCTGGATTTATCGCAGTTTGCGCGGCGTTAAAGAGTAGCGCACGATCCCAGGAAAAACGTCTGAAGCTGGTATGCTCCCCGGACGCGGCTCTGGTACTGGTAAAAGTATCCACGAGTTCGGAGTTGTCGACATAATCTCCCACATGGAGATATTTTCTGCCGACCTGGCCGGGATCAGTGGTTCGCGAATCAAAATAAAGCAGCTTGTTATGACTCAACAGATCGGGGCTGGTGAAATTCTGAAAATTCTGGTGCTCGACCTGAAATTCGAAGTTCAACTCAAGTGGCTCTTCTTCATCTTTTGCATAAAGGCGCAATGAATCGATCCAGTCCATATCGAAGAACACCGTCAATCCATCATCACGCACGCGGCTGACCAGATTGGTATTGTCCATCAAGCGGGCGGCTTCACCAGTCGGCTTGAGCTGGACTCCCGAACATCTACCGTCTCTGAAGTAGGTGTGCTCGAGAGCGATATTGAACATTGGCCGATACTGTCCCATAGACCTAACCGCGGACCGCTGATTCCGGTGTGCTCGAAATGCTTACTGCCTGATCGCGAATATCTCCAGGATCAATGGCAACCATACGAACCCTGTAGAGCACTGATGGGAAGTACTTTCCACCCAGCACCCCCCAGACGTTACTTAGATCCTGGATGGACAAGTTCTCAATATCCAGGGCCAGCTTGTCAATCTGGTCGTCCAGGTCCGGCGTGTTGGAATGATCAAAAACCGGTCGCCGTTGAAAGAACGCGATCGCTGTTGAGAGGAACTTCATTGATTCAAGATAGTTATTACCACCGAAGCATATTGACACCATGACGTAGAGATTCAGGTAGATCGGCTCATGCCCAACTACTGAGCGTGAAAAGCTGCTGCCTCCATATCCACCCCCTTTTTGGGTAAACGTTTCGCGTTCAATATTTATCAGGCTCAAAGCAACCTTGTTGTTAGCCTGCAGTGGCAGGCTGCCATCCTGCTCAACGGTATTGGACACCACAACGATGTTCTCATCGAGGCTGAATGTCCGTTGCAAAGACTCGTTGAGTTCATAAGCAAGCTGATTGAGAGCAGAATTGATCATACACGTTGGCCGAAGACCGTTGTTCGTAGATGGCACGTAGAGCTTGAATTAACTGTGGAGTTAACCAGGGGAAGTGGGTCAGCCATGAATTGACCGCAGATCCTGTTGCTCCGATGGCACAACCTAGCATTGCTTCGTTGCCATATCGTTCAAGCGTCGCCTGGGGTTCGTGATAACCAAGTTTTTTTAACGCTTTTCAGACGCTTATTGAACGTTTATAAATCGTTTGTTGAACGTTTGTACGGATTGCATTGACCCGCTGAATCCCTATCAGTTATTATCGTTGCCCTATTTGCGCATCACTACTGCTGCCCCTGCCCATGGCTAATCTGACGCTGGCACTTCTCGGGACCCCCAGGCTCACTTTGACTGGACAGTCCCTTGACGACGTCTTTTACGAAAAGATCGAGGCCTTACTTTCTTATCTGGTAGTTGAGAATAATCGGCCACATCGACGCGAAGTTCTGGCCGAGATGTTCTGGCCAGACCTTTCTGATGATCATGCCCGCAGCAATCTGCGCTATGCCCTGTTCAAACTCCGGGGAGGTCTTGGAGAAAAAGCCAACAATGATCCTTTCCTGCTGGTGAATCGCACCAGCATCCGATTCAATCCCAACAGCGATTTTTATGTTGATACTGCGGCACTGGCCAATGCCTTTGACCTGGCACTCAGACCAAGCAAATCACTGACCGTCGAAGATCTTGAGCAGCTGACAGCGCTCTATCGAGGCGAGTTCATGGAGCAGAGCACGCTCGTACAGAACGAGCTTTTCTACGAGTGGCTGTGCAATAAACGCGATATTTTCCATCGCTATCAGTTGATACTTCTTAGCAGGTTAATTGAAAAACATGCTGCGGAGGCAGATTTCGAATCAGCGCTATATCATGCCCAGCGCTTCATATCGCTGGATCCACTCGATGAATCCGGCTATCACCGGCTTATTGAACTTCTGGCCAACAGCGGCAGGAATACCAAAGCAATTGAAGTGTATAACAACCTCAGTCACTTGCTGGGGCTGGAACTGGGGATTCGTCCCAATGATGAGAGTACTGAATTAATTCGCAACTTGCTGAGCAGCAAGACCACCAATATGTCCCTGAATTAATTACTCACGATTGACTTGTCAGCACCAGACGGCTGGAAAATGCTGGTGCTAATCAGAATCGTGATTGTCTACAGAGAAAGAACCCGGGTCGGCCACGGATATTGGACTGTTAGAGTTCGTTTTGGTTGCGATGATATTTGCCGACGCCAGACCATTGGCCAGATTTCTTAGTTTGCGTTGCATGATCGATGCCGCTCTGCCGTCCTTGATTTCGTAAGTCGCAGTACCCTGCATTGACGATTGACCAACGTCGCTGGCAACGGCTCGTGAACCGCTGGTCTTGTCATTTGTGGAGCGAGATTTCATTGCAGATTCATGCCTCGCTAGAATCGAGCCCTGACCGGATAGCCGGCTACCTGGTATGCCTTGATGAGTTTTCGCGACTGGCCAACTGAGCGGCTTTTGCCCCCATGACATCAGCTTCAGTTTCCAGCCCCGGATCATCGTTTACCTTAGCACCACCGGCAAGCTGTGTGGTTGGCTTGACACGACCCTGCCCCTGTTGAACGACATGCCATGCCTCATGGGGAAGGTGTTTCTCCTGACCTGATGCGACATGAATATCGGTACCCTGTGCGTAGGCCAGTGCGTTCAATTGCGCTGGCTTCGAGGAATTATAGTGGACCCGAACATTGTCCATGGACATGCCGGAAAGTGACTCAATACCGGATTTCAGATTGCCGGGAAGCCCTGTCTTATTAGCCGCCGCAGACGCGGAATTGGTCTGCAGCTGTGCCGGGGCAGCTTTTCCCTGCATCAGCTCCTCTTCTTCAACCCGCTGAACCGGGTCGAACTTGCCCTGCATTAGCTCTTCTTCTTCAAGCCGCTGCACCGGATCGAACTTGCCCTGCATTAGCTCTTCTTCTTCAAGCCGCTGCACTGGCTCGAACTTGCCTTGCATTAGCTCTTCTTCTTCAAGCCGCTGCACCGGATCGAACTTGCCCTGCATTAGCTCTTCTTCTTCAAGCCGCTGCACTGGCTCGAACTTGCCTTGCATTAGCTCTTCTTCTTCAAGCCGCTGCACCGGATCGAACTTGCCCTGCATTAGCTCTTCTTCTTCAAGCCGCTGCACTGGCTCGAACTTGCCTTGCATTAGCTCTTCTTCTTCAAGCCGCTGCACTGGCTCGAACTTGCCTTGCATTAGCTCTTCTTCTTCGACACGCTGGGGAATGTCAGACTTCTCCTGCAGCATGCGACTACCCGCAGACAACTGCGCGGCGGAACGATGAATTTTCTCAGCTTGTTCCCGCTGCGCGACACTGGCGGGACTACTATGCACATTCAAAGGCTGCCAGCGCTGCCGCAGTTGCGTGGCATTGTCACTACTTGTGAGTGGTGTCACTGACACATTGGCGCCAAGGCGGGTTCGCTGTGTGTAGACATTGGTGGACTGCCGATCAGCGGCGGCATTTGTGCTCGAGGCATGCCGACTCGCAGCAGCTCGAGATTGAGTAGCTATACGCTGAACCTGAGATCTTTTCATTAGAGATTCGTATTCCGCAGAATCCTGAATTGGACCCTTACTTTTTCAAAGCAGCATACTCTATACCCTCAATGGCTCCTGGGGCAAGTGTGAACGTCTGGCGCCGTCCACTAATACCCCGCAACCAAACCAGGAGCGCGCTACAAGCTTAATTAGTGACACATGGCTGTGCAGCGACACAATTCATGAATTCAGCCTTGCTTGATCTATGTTGAAAACATTTTATCCACGAATAATAGTTACAAATCCTGACATGATCATCCCTTGGTCGCGCAACAGATCTTAACGCTCGTACTGCTATTTTTTCCACTCCTTGCACCAAGTCTCCTGGTCAGCTTGGGGTGCACGTGTTGAGAAAAAAAGACTGGTTGATTCAGCGAGCCGATGGACGCTACTCCCCTCACTCATTGGTTCATCGGAGTCTTGTATGCTGTAGCGCCTGGCTCGATGGTTGTGAATGTTCAGCCCGGCTATACTGAAGTCAAGCATCTAGCTCATACAAAAAGCCAACATGGCCGCAGACATATTTGTGAACGCAGAAGGACTGAAAGAACCGGTCCAAAGCAAAATCCAGTCACAGACCCATGACTACCTGGCCACCCCGGCTACAGAGCGGGATGACATTGGCAGGCGACCCGATTCGTAGCTGCCCTCCCATGAGTCGTTTGAAGACCTGATCCAGAAAATCCTAAGCTATGAGCCAGCGTCGGATAGGGAACTTGTTATTTACAGTACTTTGACAAGCGACCTCAATTACATGCTGAATAGTCGCAAGGAAAGACTGCACATAGGTAGAAACGAGGTTGGACCAGTCACGTGGCTTACCGTTTGTATCGGGCCTTGTTTACCATTAGCCTGACCTGGCTTTACCATAGCCAGAGCGCCAGGGCGCAATACATACTGGTAAGCCTCATGGCAACGATGTTCGGCCTGATGACCTTTCTGATAGTATTGTGGATCACCCGCTACTTGGGCAATTCAGCGTAGACAGCTCGCCCTTCATTGATACCCTCAACGACAGAGAGGGCTGGAAGCGACACTTCGAGTCAGCACCTCGCTGGCGGAGCAGCATGTCCCTGGCCGGTTCAACGGCTTGGGCACGCTCCTGACCCGTGCCACGTTCGAAAGGCTTTAGAGCAGTTGACAGTCCAAAAGTGAGTTCCGGCCCTGTCGTCGTTGTTTGCCTGGGAAGAGTGGTGAGAGGCGTTTTCCACTGATCTAGCGCTGGCATTGGCGGTCTCCTCGTCCGGCGCCTTTCTGACTTATGACGTCCGCTACTCAATCTGAGCCACAAACGACACAATAGTAGGCCGAGCGAGACCTAAGATAGCGAAGCCTTCTTTCGCGCAATGCCCACTTTCACCATTAGAGCCGCTGCAAGCTACTCAGACGGACTAGCGCTCAAATTTGGCTATGGGCAGGATCATTGGCCGCTGATTTTCTCCTTCACTTTCCGATCCAGTTCAGCCAGCTTGTTATAGTCAGGCAAGCCAAATTCGACACAGTGTTTTTCAATAATTTCCATCATCAAATCGTAAATAGTTCTATCGTACGCAACCAGAATCAGGATGGTGTTGGCGACGGTGTTCTCCCTGGAGGCCATCATAACTGCCTCACTCTTGGTTCTGGTCTGGGCCTTTTTCGCTACACCCCTGGTTTCGCTCTCAAAACTCTCCAGAACATCACCGTAGGTAGTCCTGAAGAAGTAGTGCAGATTACGCTGTCCGTAACTGGTGCGATAGGGCATACCGTCGCTGGCTGCCATGACCTCATCATAACTATGGTGGCGCTTGTCGCCGATTAACGCACCTAGCATCGCGGTACGCAGTGATTCCATGCTCGGCCAATCGGGGTTGAAGTCAGGGTACTGAAACTGCGCATCGGAATACAGATTAAGGTAGCCAAGGGTATGCCCGCTGATCCCACCCACAATGGGCTTGAATGCCTGTTTGGTTTGCTGGAACCAGTCCTGATGCTTGGCAACAAAATTATCCACCAATTCACTAATAGCGAAGACATGTCTATACGCCGATTTGACGTCACTTGCGTCGCCACTGAAGGCTGACTTGGGCACGGTGTGTTTGTTGCCAAACCTGCCCGCCAGCACGCCCAATTCCTTTTCGTACTTCGCGCCAGCACGCTCTGGCGTCTCGAGAATATTACCACTCACACCAACGACGTTCTCCAACCCGACGCCCTGCTTGAAAGGCAATTTGTGGAACTCCGGGTCTTCCCGAAGATAGCTATGTCTCTGACTTTGCTCCCAGCCATGACCGCCATGCAAGTGAGAATCGGACCAGGGAACCTGTACTACGTCACCATAGAATTTCTTCTTCTGATCTTCATTCATCGAATTCCATAAGCTTTCCAGTTCTTCGGCCGGCATCTCATGCAACGGTTTACGGCGACTTTCATGCGCAGTGGACTCTGACACTTCCTTTTCAAGGTTCAGGGCACCACCACTCTTGATCCAGAAATCGCGCCTGGCAGCCCGATCCTCCGGATACTCCTGTGTGCCAAGCCGGGTCAATAGATAGTTCAACTTGGTCAGCATCTTTTCTCGAAGTTCTTTCGGCAACTCATCCCATCTGGCTTCAACAATACCAGTGCCAAGATTGCGCTGATTATTTAGCGGCACCAGTCCTTTGTGCGTACGATAGTCCTTCATCGGTTTTAGCAGCCGGGAATGATCAGTATCCGTACCGTAACTACGATCAGGGTCCTTGGTAAGCGTGCTAAGGTGGTAAACCCAGTATTCGAACGATTTCTTGATACCTTTGGCATATTCAACCGAGCCACCGAAATAAGGAGCCTGGGTGTCCAGCATTTTTATCAATTTCACGTAGCCGACATTCATACGCTGAATTTCAGGGTCTTCATTTTCTACCAGTGAAGATTGAACATTGTAGCCACTGTCAGCTAATTTGCTGGTGGTCAGCGCTTCATTGCCGGCAGTTTTTTTCAGTGCCGCCATGGCATTTTTGATTCTGTCAGATTTGCTTGTCTCCTCGCCGCTCTTGCCCCCGAGCGATTCTATTTCCCCGGTACCGTGAATCACATCTACGACGTCTTTCAGGGTCTTGGTAAAGTAGCCACTATGCTCCACTTCGCGCTGCAAATGCTCTTCGTATTGCATATTGATGTCCAGCAAGAGGTTGCTGCTT
Source organism: uncultured Pseudohongiella sp. (assembly GCA_965212375.1). Lineage (GTDB taxonomy): Bacteria > Pseudomonadota > Gammaproteobacteria > Pseudomonadales > Pseudohongiellaceae > UBA9145. Next base: position 3,133,965 of record OZ243108.1, read on the forward strand.
ACTTTGTCATAAGTTGTGTCAAGAAGATTCCTGTCCTTGGTCCTTTCCTGGCCTAAAGCCACCTTTTCTGTATCTTTCAGCAGATCGCGCTCATTGGCGAGCAAGGGCTTGGCTCTTGCCAGTTGGGTCACCTGACGTGCGAAGCGATGATCCCCGGAAGTTACCAGCTGAATACGCTGTTGACGCCTGGCGGCGTCCCTGTTGTCGACTATACTGAAATCAGTTTCAGAAGTGCTCTTCAGGCTGGCTGACGGATTCCTGGCCTGCTTTAATTTTGGCTTTTCAAATTGGGATCGCACAGCAATCTCCCTGGCAGAATCGGCTGCGAAAGGAAAGAAACTCAAATTGCCTCCCTGGTCGCCTTAACCTGTGACCAGGGAAGAGTCCTACCTAGTATGTTTTTTGACCTATCATCCATCTCACAAGCAAGATCGCTGATACCGGAGGAGGTCCCGCCAATATCTAGGGCAAGTTGATCACAATTTTTTGCTCGGTTCCACCACAGGTTCAGTGTTCCTGAAGAATTAAATTTGCGTTACAGAAATGAAATATAAAAAGAGGTCCCACTTTTCGCCGCAATGACTCTATACAATAGGCAGGAAAGAAGGTGCATATCGGCCAGTGTTTATGAATCAAGGCGCAAAATCACAAGAGCGGACTCAGATGCTGCTCGCCAGACATGGCGATCTGGTGCGTTTTTTGTCTTTGCGACTACCACGCAAAGAGGACGCGATGGACCTCGCCCAGGAAGCCTATTTGCGCATGATCAGGCTCAACAGCCAGCACCTGATAGAAAACCCGGAAGCATATCTCTTCAGAATCGCGTCGAACCTTATTTCTGAACACTGGCTTGCCTGCCAGAGTCAACTTACGGACCAGCATCCCGATCTCGACGCGCTGGCGGGAGACGCGAAATCACCCGAGGCCCTGGCATCAGACGCACAAACCTTACTGGAGTTGGGTCGGGCTCTGGAGAATCTACCTGATATCCAGAAAAAAATAGTATTGATGAACAGGCGGGATGGTAAGACATACAAGGAAGTAGCTGCTGAGCTGGGAATTTCAAAAGACATGGTGAAGAAACATCTGTGTAAAGCTTTGTTGAGTTGCCGCCACTACCTGCTGCTAAAAACATGACAATTACTACTGATAAGACTCGAAGCCTGATTTCTGAGACCGCGACACAATGGTTTATTAGTTCGCGGGAGGGAGAAATGAGCTCAGCCGAACGGCGTGCTTTTGCCGACTGGCTGAAGGAATCACCTGTGCATGTTTCCGAGTATCTCGCTATAGCGCGTCTCTGGAGCGATATCGGTGACGACGAATTGACGGCAGCGCTGGCCCAGTCATTGACCGAGGAAGCCCCGGACCACAACCACGCCAATGTGGTTGCCTTTCCACGTGGGGCCACAACCGAACGAAGGCAGCCTCGAGGTCTGGCTGAACATTGCCGAACCTGGCTCGCTTTTAATCATCATCGGGCACGGATCTCTGCAGCCTCGGTAATACTGTGCTTTATTGCCCTGACCATGCTGCTTATAAACGAGCCCTCGTCAGAGACCGTCTATTCAACAGTTCGTGGTGAACAGAAAACCATCGTACTCGATGACGGGTCTGTATTGGATCTGAATACAGACTCGAGAATAAGTGTACAACTACATGCGCAACAACGCCTCGTGAGATTGAGCCGTGGCGAAGTGTACTTTGATGTTGCAGCGGATCCCAACCGGCCATTCATTGTCATTACCGATACAGCGAGAATTCAGGTTACCGGTACACTCTTCAACATTCGTCACTCTGCGCAATTCACAGACGTAACAGTTATTGAAGGCACCGTAAAAGTCAGTGCGGCAGGCGAGGCTGAATCAACGGCTGCAGTGTCCTCAGCGAATAGTGCCGGTTCGGCACTCGTGGATACTGTTGAATTACAAGCTGGTAACAGAGTAGTGGTTGCCGAAGGCAAGCGTATCGCCCGGGAAGAAGTACAGCAGCTCAACTCCGTAACAGCATGGAAACAGCAGCGTCTGATATTCAGTAATAAAACCCTGGAGGCCATAGTTTCTGAATTCAGTCGCTACAATGACATCAATTACCAGATTGTTGACAGCGATACTGCCAACCGACAATTCAGTGGCGTGTTCAATAGCGATGATCCGGAATCATTCCTGACTTACCTGCAACAGCTACCCAATATCGATGTCACCCGTTACGGTAATTCTGTATTGATTCAAAGCAGTCCCTGAAAAATTGCGGTTTCGTGAATCTTTCATGACATGCAGCAATTGCCGGTCCCGTTCTCACGGCCATTTCCCTCTTTAAGAGTAACTTCACCAGACGGTGATTTATACTGAACTTGAGGGCGCTGAAATGAAACTTAACAGGCAGATTGCTTGGGTAATATTCGCACTGATCCCCGCTACGGGCATCGCGCAGCTAGCTGAGGAGATCGCACCGCAAACACTGGATACGGCACTTGAAGAATTCGCATCGTTGTCAGGCTTGCAGATTGTTTACGAATCCGCAGAGGTTCAAATCTATAGCAGCAGAGGCGCGGCTTCCAACACCACCATACAGCAAGCCCTTGGCCAGTTACTCGCCGGGACTCCACTGACTTATAGCTTCATTAATTCAGAAACCGTTGCCATTCAGGCTAGATCGCAAGACAGCGATGCGGCAACCTCCAGCCTCAGCAGCAGTTACACCAATCAGCTCGCGCAGAACCGCAGCGCTGCAGCACAACCGGCAGGAACCAGCGGTTCCACGCCGCGTTCGAGCCCGACGCAGCAGCCCGCTTTCCAGCCCGTTACTACAATTGAAGAAATATTAATCACCGCGCAAATTCGTGAAGAGAATCTGCAGAATGTGCCGGTAAGCAGCACTGCCTTCGACGCTGAAAGCCTGGAATTGAACCGCTTTATCGAGATTGATGATATTGCTCGCTATACTCCCGGGCTGGCAGCGTCATTCTTCAATAATTCCTCACCAATATTTGCAGTTAGGGGCGCCAATAATACCTTTTCTCAGGCCGGCGCGAGCAAACCGGTTGGTGTATTCATCGATGATGTATTCGTACCAAGGAATTCTGCATCTTCATTCACACTTTTCGACCTGCAGCAACTTACTGTTCTGCGTGGCCCGCAAGGGACACTTTTTGGCCGTAACGTGACAGGTGGCGCTATTCAGGTTCGAACTGCAGCACCATCCAGAGACAGAACAGTTTCAAAACTGCAAGCGGGGGCCGGCAATTACGGCCTTCGGGAATTGCAGGCTTATGTATCGGGCCCCTTCAACGCTGATGTTGCCGGCAAGCTGTCACTATCGACAATATCCCGCGACGGTTTCGCCGTAGACCGCTTTACCGGGCAAGAACTTGATACACAGGATTCCATCAATCTTCGTAGCGCTCTTGTTTTCGACCTCACTGATGATATTGAGTTAACCCTTTCAGCCGATTTCGCCAACGATGAAAACGGCGGGAGAAGTATCTCCTTTCTCTCCAGCAACGATCGGACTGACTTTACCGGCAATGATGGCGACCCCCGAACAGCCGAACTTGGTGTTCCGCAATTCTACGAGCGGGATATCTGGGGTCTTTCGGCGCATCTGGACTGGTCTCTTCCGGCTGGTAATTTGCAATCCATCACAGCCTATCGCTATTCAGAAGCCAAAGAGGATTACAGCCTTGGTTCCGGCGATGTGAGCCTGTCTTCAGTCGACACACAGTTTCTTAAAAGCGAAGTGGATGAGCCTAAGTCATTAAGCCAGGAAATTCGCTTTGTCAGCGAGCCCGACGAAAATTTTGACTACGTAGCTGGCTTATATTTTTATGATGAAGAAACCGACCGGTTTCTGGGCGATACATTGCTGGGTATCGGCGGTAATGCAACCTTCATTGACCGCAACTTTGACGTCAATGTCACCACCCAGAGTCTCGCTGCCTATGCCAGTCTAACCTTTCACCTCAGTCCGGTACTGGATCTCAGCGTTGGTGGTCGCTACACAAGCGAGGAAAAAGATGCCCGGGTCGTGTTCACCGATAACAATCGAGCTGCCAACAACTTTGTGGTAGCACCCAACCGTGATTTCAACGAGTTTACACCACGGCTGACTCTTACGTACCGACCCCGCGATAATATGACTTTATTTGCCAGTGCCACGGAGGGCTTCACGGCAGGTGGCTTCAATACCGAAACCAACAGTGCGGTTGCCATAGCACTTGGATTCGAGCCAGAGACCATACGCGCCTATGAACTTGGGTTGAAATCCAGCTGGAACGACAACCGCGTAGTGGCGAATATCACTGCCTTTCACCAGAAATACGACGACAAGCAGGAGGGCTACCTCGATCCGGTCGAGCGTTACTTCAGCATTTTCAACGCCTCAGAGGCGACCATGGAAGGCGTCGAGATGGAACTGAATTTTCTGCTGACCGAAGGACTGACCGCCAATATTCACTATTCAGCATTGGATGCGGTCTATGACCGGTTTGTCATTGCCGGTGGCGACAACTTCAGTGGCAATGAACTGCAGACCGCGCCAGGCTCGACTCTGTCTGCGCTGATTGATTATCGAACCTCACTGGGCAATGGGCTGTTTACGGCCGGCGCGGGCTACAGCTGGCAGGATGACTACTATACCGGCGCCAGCAACTCTTCCGATTTCCTGATAGATGACTACGGCCTGCTGAATATCAGGGCAGGTTATAACTGGTCTGGAAATGGGCTCAGTCAATGGCGGCTCAATGCCTGGATCAAGAACCTGACTGACGAGGACTTCGTTCGAATCCGTGGTGTGCAGGGGGGAATAGGCGAATACTATGGCCCTCCCCTCACCTATGGCATTAGCCTCAGCTACGAAATGTGAGTCTTTAGTAAATGGTATCAAGACGTCATTTTCTGCTTGGCTCGGCCACCGCGACCTTGCACGGCTGCGCTGGCCTTGCTGTACCAGAAGGGAAAGCTGACACGCCATTTAACCTGGGGATAGCATCGGGTGACCCGACTGCTCATGGAATCGTCCTGTGGACACGTATATGTCCTGGTGGCAATCCGTTTGAATTCCCGGAGCAAACCGTAACGGTCAACTGGCTGTTGGCGGAAGATCCACATCTCACCCGCAATGTACGCAGCGGCTCGCTCCTGGCAAGTGCGGACAGTTCCCATTGTGTGCATGTAGAACTGGAAGGACTGGAACCTGGTAAGGACTACTACTATCAATTCGAGGCCCTTGGACAACGCTCCCGGCTCGGTCGCACCCGTACTCTGCCTCCGGCCGGTATGCCCATCGAGTCATTAAAAATCGCTCTTACCTCCTGTCAGGAATACAGTACCGGCTACTTTAATGCTTATGCAGATGTTGTCGCCCAGAGCCCGGACTTTATTCTGCACTCAGGTGATTATATCTATGAATCCGGTGCCGGGGATTTCAGAAACTACCCTTTTGAAGAGGCCTTTTCGCTAACTGACTATCGGGTTCTTTACGCGCTCTACCGGCAGGACCCATATCTACGACAAGCCCATGAAAAACTTCCCTGGATTATCCTTTGGGATGATCACGAAGTCGTGAACGACTGGGGGCAGGATCACTTTGTGCCTTCGCCCTACAACCTGGTGCCGGCGCCTATTGATTTCCACACTCGCAAGGCCGCAGCCATCAAGGCATTCTTCGAGCATATGCCGATTCGTCAATCCCGTCGCCAGGCAGCGGACGCGCCCAATCTCTATCAGCGACTGACAATTGGTGATCTGGTAGAGCTCAATGTGTTGGACGTGCGTTCATACCGGGATGGCCCGGTCTGCAACACTGCTGGCAGTGGTCGATTTTCACCATGTGACATGGTGAATGACACGGATCGCCAGTACCTGGGTAACGCGCAGGAAGCCTGGCTATTGTCGGGGTTTGGTAGCAGCCACTGCCGCTGGAATGTGCTGGCCCAAACCACGGTTATGACACCTTTTGATTTAAGCCCGGGCTCGGAAATAGCCTATGAAACCGATGGCTGGGATAACTACCCTCAAGCCAGAAATCGTCTGCTACAGGCATGGCGGCAAAAACGCATCACTAATGTAGTTTCCCTCGGCGGAAACATTCATGCTTTCTATGCTGGAGTACTGGCTGCCGAGCATGGTCAGTGCAGTATCCCTATTGGCACTGAGATTGTCACAACATCCATCAGTGCAAGCGGTGGAGGTCAAGCCAGATACCGCAGCATCAATGACACTCGCCAGGAAAACCCCTGCATGGAATTTTTCGATAACCGACAGCGCGGATATGCCCTGGTGGAATTCGACCAACAACAGGTCCGCACGCAATTCCGCGTTGCTAATTCGATTCAAACAGAAGAAGCGATGTTCTCCACCCTCTTTGAATTCCTGATCGAATCGGGCAATGCTGGTACAAGACGCTAGTCAAAGTTGGCTATCCACATCAACACGAAAGAGTATCTATAATCATGATTGATCGCACATTACTGGTAAACGACTGGCTGCCACGCTACACAGGCATGCCGCTGGAAGATTTTGGCAGGCGAATACTCCTGACCAATTTTCATTCCTATCTGGTCAAGTTTTCACAACGTTTCGGTGTACCTATCAGCGGCGATGGCAAACCCATGCAGGCGGCTACAGCGAAGAACGGCTTGACCATGATTAATATCGGCATCGGATCGCCAAACATGGCTACCATCATGGACTTGTTGTCAGCGGTGCAACCCGAAGGAGTGCTGTTTCTGGGCAAGTGCGGCGGGCTGAAAAAATCTACCGAGATCGGCCACTTTATTTTGCCTATCGCCGCCATCAGGGGGGAAGGTACCAGCGATGACTACTTTCCGAGTATGGTTCCAGCTCTGCCATCTTTCAAATTGCACAAGTTTGTCTCTGAGATCATTATCGAGCACGAACTTGAGTATCGAACTGGCGTAATTTATACAACCAATCGGCGCGTGTGGGAGCATGATGCCGAATTCATGGGAAAACTCAATGCCATGACCTGTCTCGGGATTGACATGGAGACCGCCACATTTTTCATCGTTGGCCACTATAACAAAATTGCTCGTGGCGCCCTATTGTTGGTCTCAGATGTGCCACTCACCCCCGAAGGTGTCAAAACTAGTCAGTCTGACGAAAGCACCAGCCGAAAGTGGGTTGATATTCATATTGATGTCGGCATTGAGGCGATGGAACGAATCGGTCGTCAGGGAGAGCCAATCAAGCACTTTTATTACTAACGGAGAGTAAAAAAGCACTCATTGTGTACCTTCGCTTTCCTATATTCGGAAGTGCATGGTAAGAAATTGGCCTGTCTCTGGGTCAATGGATGCGGGGCCTTCGCGGCCCAATTTCGGCTTTACTTGGCGGTTCTGTCAACCGCGCCAACTTCACCGAGCAGCAGCGACTTGCCGGGAATGGCCTTTAGCAGTTCCTGAGTATAGGTTTGCTGCGGGTTGGAGAAAATATCGTGGGCGGCACCGGTTTCCACCAGCTTGCCCAGTTTCATCACCATGATACGGTCTGACAGGTAGCGCACTACGCCCAGGTCGTGGGACACGAACAACATGGTGAGATCGAAACGGTCTACAAGTTCCAGCAGCAGGTCGAGAATCTGCGCCTGAATGGTGACATCCAGGGCCGACACTGGCTCGTCGGCAACAATGAACTGCGGCTTGGTGGCAACCGCCCGACCAATAGCGATGCGCTGGCGCTGGCCGCCGGAAAATTCGTGCGGGTAGCGCAGCACGCTCTCACGGGCCAGGCCCACCGAATCCATCAGCCGGAAGACTTCCGCATCCAGCTCTTTCTTGCCGACAATCTTGTGCAGCAACAGCGGTTCCGCCAGGGTGTCGTACACCGTCATGCGTGGATTAAGGGACGCATAGGGGTCCTGGAAGATCATCTGCATGTGGCGCCGCAGCGGTTTTAGCTGGGATGGTTTGAGATGGGTAATGTCCTGACCCTGAAAATTGATCTGACCGCTGGTGGGATTCACCAGGCGCAAAATAGCGCGGCCGAGAGTAGATTTACCGCTACCGGATTCGCCCACCAGGCCAAGTATCTCGCCCTTCTCTATAGCGAAAGACACCTGGTCAACAGCCCGGACCTGGTTGCCACGCTGCTCATCCCCAAACCAGACGCACAGGTCCTTTACCTGCACCAGCGGTGGCGCATCGGTCACCGGGGTTGGCGTCTTTTCCGAATCCGGCACGGCGGCCAGCAGCTTTTGGGTATAGGGATGCGACGCCTGCTTGAAGATCTGGTCGCGGCTGCCCTGCTCCACAATCACGCCCTGCTGCATCACGGCGATGGTGTCGGCGATGTCCGCCACCACGCTGAGATCGTGACTGATAAACAGCACGCCGATGTTGCGGCGCTCCTGCAGTTCCTTGAGCAGATGCAGGATTTGCGCTTGCACGGTGACATCCAGCGCCGTGGTGGGCTCGTCGGCAATAATGATGTCCGGCTCGGTAATCAGCGCCATGGCGATCATCACCCGCTGGCGCATACCCCCGGAGAATTCGAACGGCCAGGCATTCATGCGCTGGGCCGGTTGCGGAATGCCAACTTCGTCCAGCATCGCCGTGGCACGCGCCCAGGCTTCCTTGCGGGTCATATCGGTGTGCAACAGCAAGGGTTCAATGAGTTGCTCGCCGACCTTTAAAAAGGGGTTCAGGGAGGTCATCGGGTCCTGGAAAATAATGGAGATGCCCTTGCCCCGCACCTTGCGAAGTTGCGACTCGGACAGGGTCAGCAGGTCCTTGCCGTGGAACTCGGCGGTGCCGCCTTCGATGCGGCCCGGCGGGCGCGGCACCAGACCCAGCAAACTGTAGCAGGCCACGGATTTACCCGAGCCGGATTCGCCGATAATGGCCAGGGTCTTGCCGCTGTCGACGTCAAAGCTGATGCCGTCAACGGCTTTCACCAGACCATTGCGGGTATGAAAATGGACCTTGAGGTCTTTAACTGAAAGCAGTGCCATGGTCAGTTCTTGCCCCTCAATCCCTTGACGCCTTCGGGTCCAGGGCATCGCGCAACCCGTCGCCGAGAAAATTCAGTGCAAACAGCGTCAGCGACAGAGCCAGGCCGGGAAAGATCAGCAGCCAGGGATACTCTTCCATGCTTTCCACGCCATAGGAGATCAGTAATCCCCAGCTGGACATGGGCGGCTGAATGCCCAGCCCCAGAAAACTGAGGAACGCTTCCAGCAGCATCACCTGGGGAATGGTCAGCGTGGTGTAGACAATCACCGGCCCCAGCACATTGGGAATCACGTGACGAAAAATAATCGCGCCCGGTGACAGCCCCAGCGAGATCGCGGCTTCGACATACTCCTGCTGGCGCAAACTCTGCACCTGGCCGCGCACGATACGCGCCATGGTAAGCCATTCCACGGCACCAATAGCCAGGAACAGCAGGAACAGGTTGCGGCCGAACACCACCATCAGCAGGATAATGAAGATCATGAACGGCAGGGCATAAAAGATGTCCACCAGACGCATCATCACCGCGTCGACACGGCCGCCCACATAGCCGGCAATAGCGCCATAGGTGACGCCAACCAGCAGCGCAACAACGGTGGCGATAAAACCCACCATCAGCGACACCCGGCCACCATAAAGGATGCGGGTCAGCAGATCGCGTCCGAAGGTATCGGTACCCAGCCAGTGGGCTGCCGACGGACCGCTGGCACCAAGCCGCAGGTCCTGCTCCTCATAGCCATAAGGCATTATCAGTGGCGCCAGGATGCACACTAAAATAATAAACAACAAAAAGCCCAGTCCGAACATGGCGAGCTTGTTCTTGCGCAGCCGGGCCCAGGCGTCCTGCCAGAGGGAAACCCCTTTTGGCATCGCCTCGGCAACATTGGTCACTGGCGTCGCGGTATCGGTCATTTGCCCTTCTGGAACTGGTAGCGCAGGCGAGGATTGAGCCAGGCGGCAACAAAATCTGAGAGCAGATTAAAGACCACGATCAGGGTGGCCAGGAACGTGGTGGTACCGAGAATCATGGTGTAGTCGCGATTGAAGGCAGCCTGCACGTAGAAGCGCCCCAGACCGGGAATCTGGAAAATGGTTTCCACCACAAAGGAACCGCTAAGCAGGCCGGCAAAGGCAGGGCCCAGATAGCTCACTACTGGCAGCAGACCGGCACGCAGGGCATGTTTAACTACCACTACGCGCTCCGGTAGGCCCTTGGCCCGCGCGGTGCGCAAGTAATCCTGGGACATCACCTCCAGCATGCCGGAGCGACTCAGGCGTGCAATATAGGCAGAGTACATCGCCCCCAGGGTAATGCTGGGCAGAATCTTATCCCCGCCGGACTGGTCCCAGCCGGACACCGGCAGCCAGTCCAGCCAGATACCGAACACCAACACCATCAGCGGCCCCAGCAAAAACGAAGGCATACAGATGCCGACCATCGCCAGGCTCATGGGAATATAGTCCTGCAGGGTATTCGGGCGCAGCGCGGCAATGACACCGGACAACACCCCGATGCCTACCGCCACCAGCAGGGCATAAAAACCCAGTTCGGCGGTAATCGGCAGACCCTGGAATATCAGCTCATTGACGCTGCGCCCGGGGTAATTGAACGAAGGGCCCATATCGCCGCGAAACATATCCGCCAGGTAGGCAAAATATTGTTCGTGCATGGGCAGGTCCAGACGATACTGCGCCTCAAGAGCGGCCTGGACCTGGGGTGAGACGGCTTTTTCATCGTCGAACGGCCCTCCCGGTGCGGCACGCACCAGGAAGAAGGTTACGGTGATAACGGTGAAAATGACTGGAATCGCCTGCAGCGTTCGCAGCCCAATGAATCGCCACATATCAGGACTTAATCAGTTGCTGTTGCAGGCGCAGTGGTGTTGGATTCCAGATACACGTAATTGAAATTATGGTAATCCATTATATTTGCTGGCATGCCTTTAACACTGGGTCGAATCAGGTGCTTGGTGCTGTAGGTGTAAATGGGCAGGATCGGCATGGCTTCCATCAGAATATTTTCCGCTTCCTTGTACAAAGCGTAACGTTCATCTCGATCGAGAGTGGCGGGCGCTTGCTCAAGAATGATCTCGTCATAGCGCGGGTTGGAAAAACCGGTGTTGTTGTTGCCGCCGTCGGTGACATACATGTCGAGGAAGGTGTTGGGATCTACGTAATCACCAATCCAGCCGCGGCGGGACACCTCGTAATTCATGTTGTCCTGGTTTTCCAGGTAGACCTTCCACTCCTGATTCATCAGCTGAGCCGGAATATTTAATTCGCGAGCCCACATCTGCTGCAGGGCCACCGCCAGGCGGCGGTGCGATTCCTGAGTGTTATAAAGCACATCGAAAGCCGGGAAGCCGTCACCCTCCGGATAACCGGCCTCGGCCAGCAGCGCACGGGCGCCGTCCGGATCATAGCTGAAGGTTTTAGGCGGGAAGTAGCCCAGGGTATCCGGCGGCACCAGGGCATAGGCCGGATCAACAATGCCCTGCATCACGGTCTCCACCAGCAGTTCGCGATCGACCGCCATGGCCAGGGCCTTGCGTACCCGGACGTCGTCGAACGGCGCGCGGGTAGTGTTAAACATGTAGAAATAGGTGCCCAACCAGGGATTGATCTGAACCTGCTCGGGAATCTCGGCCTGGTACACCGGGATCTTGTCGAGCACGATGTCACCGGTGTAATGCAGCTGGCCGTCGCGGTACATGCGATCCTCGGTCACCAGATTTTCAGTCGGGTAATAAACGATAGCATTGAGCTGGACCTGATCGGCGTTCCAGTAGCCGGGGTTTTTCTCAACCCGGATATGGGAGTTGATCTGCCATTCGGTCAGGGTAAAGGCGCCGTTGGTAACAATATTGCCCTCGCGCGCCCAGGTGGACAGGCGGTCGGAGATAGTGCCGAATTGTTCGATAGTGGGACGATGTACCGGGAAGGTGCTGTAGTGATCCAGCATCTGCAGGAAATACGGTGTCGGTGAGCGCAGCTGGACCTGCAGAGTATGCTCATCCAGGGCCTTGACTCCCACCTGACTGAAATCGCTTATTTCGCCGTTGGCATAGCGCTCGGCATTTTCAACGGCGAACAGGTTGTAATTGTAGTTGGCGCCCAGTGCCGGAGTCAGCAATCGCTGCCAGGACCAGACAAAGTCCTCTGCCGTGACCGGGTCGCCGTTGGACCAGGCAGCATCGTCACGCAGGTTGAAGGTGTAAACGGTGGCGTCTTCGGAGATTTCCCAGGTTTCTGCCACGCCGGGCACTGCTTCCAGGGTTTCCGGGTGCTTGGACACCAACCCCTCGAACAGGGCTGAGACAATCTTGTTTTCCGCCACGCCAGTGACTATATGCGGGTCCAGACCCTCCGGCTCGACGCCGTTACCGAAGTGCAGCACACCGTCGCGATTGCCCTGCTCGACCCGGGTCAGGCCACTATTACTGCCGCTACCTTCCTCGCCGCCGCTGCAACTGACCAGAAATGCCACCAGAATCGCGGACTGCCATGTGCGCCAGGATCGAGGAAAATGGGAAATCATTGTGTCGGGTCACCTGTGTTTGAGAACGTAAATCATTGAGAACTTTCGCCATCGAGAACTTTAGTCATTGAAAAATCTAGGGAACTGTAGACGTAAAAAGCAAGCCGAAAAGATAGCACGGGGCACAATCCTGAGGAAATGCTTTTGGCCGCGGCTGGCAGGGGGTTTGGCCCTGGCCCGCGGCCCGGTGCGGCACCCGCCAACCCGGCGACACCGCTGCCGGGAGGCGGCCGTGGGGATCAGGCCAGCAGCGCCCGCGCCGCCGCCACCACACCGGCCACCAACATGAAAATCGTGGCCAGCCAGCCAACCACAAAACCCAGGGCACGTTTGCCGGGGTCTTTCACGTAGCCGAGCAGATACACCACCCGGGCAATAATGAACACCACGCCCAGACCGGCAGCGATCTGTGGGTTTCCATAATAACCGTACACCACGATAGCCGGGATAAAGCCCATAAGCTGCTCCAGCGTATTGGCCTGTACCCGGTAGTAACGCTCAAATACCGGATCGCCGCTGATCGCCGGCGCCGGTACGTTGTACTTGCCGCGCGCCCAGCCCACCAGCGCGCCGAAGACGAAATATTCGATCAGTGCCAGCAGCACGATGATTGATACCAGTTCCATTGGGTAGTTCTCCTGTCAGTTATGATTATCCGTTGTCGTGTCAGCGCCTGCTTGTGCGGCGACGATTCCCTGCAGATATTCCGCTGTGTCAGTGCCGTGGATCGGCTGGAATTTAATGTCGGGATGGCACTCCTGCATGCGCACATTCAACATACCGTGCGCCGAGTAGATGAGCGAGTCGAGAATGATATTGTCGGTATCGCAGCCCCTGGCAAGCTTGATCAGACGATCAAAGCCCACTAGAAAATTATCCGTGTGCCGGCGGCGAATCTCGGTGCCGTAAAAAAGTTCTGCCATGTCCACCTCTTCATTGGCTGTAAGGCCAAGGAACAGACGGGAGAACACCTCGGAATCGCCGCTGGCGTATTGTTCCCAAATTCTGGAAAGATCCTCGCTGGTGTAGCTGTTACCTGCCGTCGGACCCTGACTGGAGATAAAAAGCAGACCGGCAATGCCACCAAGCTGGCGCCGCGTCGACTCGGAAATCTTGAAAAAAGTTTCCTGCCGGGCATTCATTTCCGTGGCGGCGATAGCCTGGGTCTGTTTCTCCGAATGCAGGTTGTTGCGGCGCAGCTCCTCGTTATTCTCCGCCAGCACCGACTGCTGGATGAACAGACCGATCACCAGCCACAGGAACGCCAGGAAGGCGAAGGCACCTTCCAGAAAGGTGCCCATTTCTTCAATAGGCAAATCGAGGAAATTGGGCCAGCCCACGTTGCGGGCGATGTAGATAGCCAGGAACAGGAACCAGACCAGGGTCAGGATCAGGCCGAACTGAATGCGCCAGTCCTCGGGCCAGAAGCTGCGTCTGGGGGCCTCATCAGTCATGGCATGTCATCCTTCCAGTGTGGCCACTAGCGTGTCCAGCAGGTGGTATCAGACGTATGAACCCGGTGGCTATCCGGAAGTCAGCTTCAGCCAAGAGTATAGCGTCACCTCCTGGCTGTCACCCACCCAAATTCCCGACAAGATCGCGTATACTTCAAGCCTGACCCCAAGCGGGCCGCCATTCAGACAAATGCGATACCACCATGCCCAAGAAAAAAGCCGCCGACAGCTTCGATTTTGAACATTCCCTGGATGAACTGGAAAAACTCGTCACCGCCATGGAAGAAGGCGAGTTGAGCCTGGAGGAGTCCCTGCAGGCCTTCGAAAAGGGCATCAAGCTGACCCGCGAATGCCAGACTGCCCTGCAAAAAGCCGAGCAGAAAGTGCAGGTCCTGCTCAATGAGGACGGCGATACCGAAGATCTCGACTCAGATGAGCTGGCCGACGGCGAGCTCGACAACTAGCCACCTCCGGGTCTGCCCTTTCATGTCAGCATCAGCCAACACTGCCCATCCTACTGCCGCGCTCGCCGCTTTTATGGCGCAAGGTCAGCAGCGTGTGGCCAAGCGCCTTGAACAGGCATTGCAGCCACGCTCGATTCCGGCACGACTGGGGGAGGCCATGGCCTACGCCTGCCTCGGTGGCGGCAAACGTATTCGACCGATCCTGGTCTATGCTGCCAACAGCGCGGTCGGCGGCAATCTGGATGACGCCGACAATGCTGCCTGCGCGGTGGAGTTGATCCACAGCTATTCGCTGGTACATGACGATCTGCCCGCCATGGATGACGACGACTTGCGCCGCGGCAAGCCCAGCCTGCATCGGGCCTTCGATGACGCCACCGCAATCCTCGCCGGAGATGCCCTGCAGTCACTGGCGTTTGACGTGCTCAGTGAACCCGGCTGCAAACTCGACGCTGGGCGCCAGCTGGCCATGGTGCAAGCCCTGGCGGTCGCGGTGGGTCCTGCGGGCATGGTGGGCGGCCAGATGCTGGACTTCAGCGGCGTTGGCCAGGCGCTAAATCAGCAGCAGCTCGCGCATTTGCACAGTTTGAAAACCGGCGCCCTGATTCGCGCCGCGGTGACCCTGGGCGCGCTGTCGGCACCTGATTGCACCGATCAGCAACTGACTGCCCTGCAAACCTATGCCGATGCTATCGGCCTGGCATTTCAGGTCCAGGATGACATTCTGGATGAAATAGCCGATACCGAGACCCTGGGCAAACCCCAGGGTTCCGATAGTCAGCACAACAAGCCCACCTATGTGTCGGTGCTCGGTCTGGAGCAAGCCCAGGCGCTGTGCAGTGAGCTGACCGCCAGGGCCCGCACGGCACTGACAGGCTTCCCGGACAGCGCCAGCCAGCTGCGGGATCTGGCAGATTATCTGCGCCACAGAAGCTACTAGAATGACCACCGCCAAGCTCAGCATCCAGAATCAATGATGATACGTAATAGCAAGGGGTCCGCTGATTGACCTGTTTGTCCCCCTGCTTTAAGTTAGCCGACCACCCACCCTGCCCCGGAAAAGCTTGAAAACCGCCTTGCGCGGCGTTGAAATAGACAAATGCTTGATGAAATCCCCCTCACGCGGCCCGATACGCCGCTGCTGGATCAGATCAATTCCCCAGCCGATCTGCGCGAACTGGACGTTAACCAGCTCGACGATCTGGCTGAGGAGCTGCGCCTGTACCTGCTCTATTCCGTGGGCCAGACCGGCGGCCATTTTGGTGCCGGGCTTGGCGTCGTGGAACTGACGATTGCCCTGCACTACGTGTTCAATACCCCGGAAGACCGGCTGGTGTGGGATGTGGGGCACCAGGCCTATCCGCACAAGATCCTGACCGGGCGCCGGGACCGCATGCTGACGATGCGCCAGGCCGGGGGTCTGGCGGCGTTCCCCAATCGCAAGGAAAGCGAATTCGATACCTTCGGCGTCGGCCACTCCAGCACCTCCATTGGCGCCGCGCTGGGCATGATGGTGGCGGCCCGGATGCAGGCCCGGGACCGCTACTGTATTGCCGTGATTGGCGATGGCGCGATGACCGCGGGAATGGCCTTTGAGGCCCTGAATCATGCCGGTCACCTGGACGACAATATGCTGGTCATCCTCAACGACAATAATATGTCGATCTCCAACAACGTTGGCGGCCTGTCCAGCTACTTTGCCCGCATGTGGGCCAGCAAGCCCTACAACTTCATTCGCACCGGCGGCAAGCGGGTTCTGTCGAGGATTCCGCCAGCGTTAAAAGCGGCGCACCGCGCCGAGGAATATATGAAGGGTATGGTGTCACCCGGCACCTTATTCGAGGAAATCGGCTTTAACTATATTGGCCTGGTGGACGGGCACGACACGTCACGACTGGTTGAGATTCTCAGCAATGTAAAAACCCTGCGCGGACCACAGCTGCTGCATATCATCACCCAGAAGGGCAAAGGCTACAGCGAATCGGAAAATGACCCGTTTGGCATGCATGCCCTGAGCAAGGTCGAGATGCCAGCCAGGGACAAACCCGCCGACAGCGAAGCTGGCGGCGAATCCCAGGACGATGCTCCGGAAACGGTTGCCGAGGCAGTGTCAGAAAAAGCACCGGAAAAAGTCCCCGAAAAAGTAGCGGAAAAAGCGGCTGCTGTTGACCAGCCGAAACCTCCTGCCCCGAGCTATTCCAACGTCTTTGGCCAATGGCTCAGCGACCGGGCAGCAGTGGATGACAGAATCGTCGGTATCACTCCGGCCATGGGTGCCGGCTCGGGCATGGTGGACTTTGCCCAACAGTTCCCCGACCGTTTTCACGATGTCGCCATTGCCGAACAGCATGCGGTCACCTTCGCCGCCGGCATGGCCTGTGACGGCGTCAAACCGGTCGTCGCCATTTATTCCACATTCCTGCAGCGTGGCTATGACCAGCTGATACACGATGTAGCCCTGCAGAATCTCGATGTGCTGTTCGCGATCGATCGCGCCGGTCTGGTTGGCGAAGATGGACCCACCCACGCCGGAAGCTTTGATCTGAGCTACCTGCGCTGCGTCCCCAACATGATTGTCATGGCCCCTTCGGATGAGCAGGAAACCTGCCGCCTGCTCACCACCGGGTACGAATTCACTGGCCCGGCAGCGGTGCGCTATCCGCGCGGCAAGGGGCCAGGGGCAACAATTGATACCGCTGCCGAAGCCCTGCCGATTGGCAAGGCTAAGCTGCGCCGCAAAGGTAAATCAGTGGCCATTCTCGCCTTCGGCAGCATGGTGACTCCCGCCCTGGCCGCCGCCGAGGAACTCAACGCGACGGTGGTAGATATGCGCTTCGTCAAACCCCTGGACGAGGAATTGATTGGTGACATGGCCAGCGGCCACCAGCTGCTGGTGACTATCGAAGAAAACGCCGTCATGGGTGGCGCTGGCTCGGCGGTAAATGAATTCCTGCTACAGGCCGACTACCGCATTCCCGTGCTCAATGTCGGCCTGCCTGACCAGTTTATCGAACACGGCAAGCCGGCCGAGATGCTGGCCAGTGTCGGGCTCGACGCCGCCAGCCTTGCGGAGCGTATTCGTCAGAAACTGCGCGCCTGCAAGATCCAATCCGAAGCCGTCTAGAACCCGGAACCTAACATGACCTCTTCCAGCGACCGTAACCAGCGTCACAAGCGCGCCATGCAGCGTAAAAAATCACACATCGATGGCAAGATTGCCGAGGCCACGATTGATAAGGGGCTGCTGGTGGTACTGACCGGAAACGGCAAAGGCAAAAGCTCATCGGCCTTCGGCATGCTGGCACGCAGCGTTGGCCATGGCCTGCGCTGTGGAGTGGTGCAGTTCATCAAGGGTAAGTGGGAATGCGGTGAACAGCTGCTGTTCCAGAACCATGAACTGGTGGAATTCCATGTCATGGCCACGGGATTTACCTGGGATACCCAGGACCGCGAGGCAGACATCGCGGCTGCCACCAGAACCTGGCAGGAGGCCGAACGCCTGCTGAGCGATCCAGCGATAGACGTCGTGGTGCTGGACGAGCTTACCTACATGCTCACCTATGGCTATCTGGATAAACAAATGGTGCTTGACGCCCTCGACAATCGCCCGGCCGACCAGCATGTGATTGTCACCGGCCGCAACGCCAGCAAGGAACTGCTCGAGATGGCAGATACCGTCAGTGAGGTTGGTGAAACCAAGCACCCGTTCTATGAAGGCGTCAAAGTCCAGAAGGGTATTGACTACTAATCATGATCCGCACCCACCTCTGGATGTACACGCTCTGGCTGCTACTGACAGCGACTGCCACGGCAGCGATTGAGGTGGTAGACGATGCCGGTGCCAGCCTGTCGCTGGAACAACCGGCCCAGCGCATCGTCAGCCTGGCCCCGTCGCTCACCGAACTGCTGTTCGCAGCCGGTGCTGGTGACAAACTGGTAGGTGTGGTTGAGTACAGCGATTTTCCCGAGGCTGCCAACCAACTGCCACGCGTCGGTCGTCACGACAGCCTGGATATGGAGCGCATTGTCTCGCTGCAGCCGGACCTGATTGTGGCCTGGCACACCGGTAATCCACGGGCTTCCATCAATCGACTTCGCGACCTTGGATTTGCTGTGTATTCTGCCGAACCAAAGCGCCTGACTGACATTCCCGACCATATCGCCCGCCTGGCCGAACTGGCAGGAACCGAAGCGGCCGCCAGAATTGCAATCACCGAATTCAACACATTGCTAAGTGAACTGCGGGCCACCTATCAGAACAAGGCGCCAGTGCGCACCTTTTACCAGGTATGGAATGTCCCGCTCATCACTGCCGGGGGCAATGAACTGATTAATGACATCATCAATCTGTGTGGGGGTGAGAATATCTTTGCCGACCTGCAACTCATCGCGCCCAAGGTGTCCACCGAGTCAGTATTGGAACGCGACCCCAGGGCGATCGTCGCCAGCGGCATGGATATCGAACGCCCGGAATGGCTCGATGACTGGATTAGCTGGCCTGAGCTGCAGGCGGTGCGTGATGACAATCTGTTCTTCGTGCCCCCGGATCTTCTCCAGCGCCACACACCACGCGCCCTTGAGGGTGCCGAAATGCTCTGCCGCCAACTTGACGCCGCCCGCTAGCGCCTGGCCCTGTTAACCGACAGGCATGGGATGCTCTGCTGCGTTGTGGAACAGCAAGGTGCCCACCGCTTCATCTTTCCGAAAACTGATCTGCAGACGACTGAAGCTGGCAAACGGGATGTGCAGCGGCGCGCTGGCATTAAACGGCATACCCAGCACCAGCGGCAGGATTACTCGCAGCACGCCGCCATGGGTCACCAGCAGGACATGGCTGTCAGCCGGGTAGTCGCGCAGGCCGGACCAGGCGCTGACGATACGATCGCGAAAATCGATATAGCGCTCACCGTTGGGCGGGGCCAGTGCCGATAGATCGGTTTTGAAAGCCAGGAACTGATCCTTCGCTTCGTGCCGCCATTGTTCAATAGGCATGCCATCCCAATCACCATAATCGATTTCTACCCATTGGTCATTAACGCTCAGGCGTGAGCGCAGCTCCAACTCATCTGCAGCAGCCTCGGCAAATGCCCGGCAGCGCTGTAGCGGTGAAGAAACAATATGGGTCCAGGAGGGCGTGTGCGCGTGTGGGCCGGTAGGCAGCAAACCGGTGGCCGTGCGCATTTGCTGCCAGCCAAGATCGGTTAGCGGCGGATCGATGCGGCCACGTAGAATGTCGCCGCCCTCGGGCTGCCCGTGACGGATCACATCCAACAGCAATTGCTTGTCGCGACCGGTCATAGTATTGCCGCGGAGCCTAGCGTTCCTTTTTGCGCGAGTCGTTGCGCAAATGGCCCAGCTTGTCGATCTTGACCGCCAGGTAGCTCTCGTTGTGAGGATTGGATTCGGTGTGGATCGGCACAATCTGTTCGACGTCGAAACCCAGTGCCTGCAGGGCCTCTACCTTTCTGGGATTATTAGTCATCAGCCGCAGTGACCGCACAGAAAACAAATCGAACATGGGTTTACAGATATCGTAGTCGCGACCGTCGGGATCAAAACCCAATTGCACGTTCGCTTCCACTGTATCGGCCCCGCTGTCCTGCAAGGCATAGGCGCGAATCTTGTTGAGCAGGCCAATACCACGGCCTTCCTGGCGCAGGTATAAAATCAGGCCACTGCCCTCGGCAGCGATGCGCTCCATGGCGGTTTGTAACTGCGGTCCGCAGTCGCAGCGCAGACTGAACAGGCAATCACCCGTCAGACACTCGGAGTGAACGCGGCACAGGACTGCCTTGCCGGGGTCAATTTCACCAAACGAAAGCGCCACGTGTTCCTTACCGCTGTCCGGGTCTTCAAAGCCGTGGATCGTGAACTGACCCCAATGGGTCGGCAGCGCGGCTGATGCCACATACTGTAGTGTCAAAGCATGCTCCTGATGGTTGTTCTTGTTGTTATTCTGTTTGCGATAAAAAACTGTCCCGTGCTCATGCCGCCAGTATCCATACGGCCTGCAGGCACAGGGCGGCCATTATACCCGCCAGGACGTCATCAAGCATGATGCCGACCCCGCCGCCGATACGGGCATCAACCCATTTGATAGGCCAGGGCTTCAGGATGTCGAAGACCCGAAACAATACGAACCCCAGACCAATCCAGACCCACCCGGGCGGCACGAACAGCATGGTGATCCAGAATCCGGCGAACTCATCCCAGACAATGCCGCCGTGATCGTGTACGCCCAGGTCTGCTGCGGTGCGGCCACAAATACCAATACCCAGCAGAGTGGCGGCCAGGGTCACCGCCAGATAAGCCGCCCAGGGCAGCTGGGCCAGTGGCAGATAGCACAGCAGTGCCGCTACGGTGCCTACCGTACCGGGGGCGCGGGCAGACAGCCCACTGCCAAAACCAAAGGCCAGTACGTGCACTGGATTGCGCCAGGAATACTTGGCTGGAATAGCTATCATGGCTGCTGCCCAAAATGCTGGTAAGACTGCACCGGAAAGCTGACCGGCTGCCCGGAGCGCCCGAAACAGTGCACACCGGAGCCGGATTCCATCGCACCTACCCGGGTCACCGGGACCTGCAGCTGCGCGGCAATCTGCTCCAGGGCGGCAGCGTTCCCAGGTGCAACGGTCAGACACAATTCATAATCATCGCCACCCAGCATCGCCGCCAGCTGCAGCCCGTCTGGCGACAGCGACTTGCTGGCCGCCAGCGACGCCGGCAGCAAACCCAGATCGACGTGGGCGGCGAGGCCGCTGGCCCGGGCAATATGCCCCAGATCCCCAAGCAAACCATCGGAGATATCTATACCGGCAGAGACCAGCGCCGCACAGTGCTGACCCAGCGCTACCCGAGGCTGCGGCTGATAGTAGGCGGCCTGCAGGTATTGGCGGTCGGCGTCATTGAGGGCGGCGGCATTGAATTCCAGAGCGGCGCCCAGGTGGGTCTCCAGACCGAGACTGGCCAGGCCGGTGATGCCGTCGCCCAGGCTACCGCTGACATAGATCAGGTCGCCTGGCGCGGCGCGAGACCTGAGAATACCGCCGTGCAGCTCATTGCTACCGTGGACCTGAATAGCGATGGCCAGGGGACCCTGGGTCAGGTCGCCGCCAATTAGCGGACAAGCAAATTGTTTCGCAAGCACTGCCAGACCGTCACTGAATGACGCCAGCCATTCGACATCAATCCGCGGCAGGGTCAGGCCCAGGGTAAAAGCCAGAGGCGTCGCTCCCATGGCAGCAAGATCGCTGAGGTTCACCGCCAGGGCACGCTGGGCAATGAGGTCGGCGGGGGCGGTAGCGGGGAAATGCACATCCGCTACCAGCACATCCATACTCACCGTCAGCAGCTTGCCATCCGGGATAACCAGTTGGGCGCCGTCGTCACCAATACCGGTGTGCACATGCGCGGCGGGAAACGCTGCTCCCGTGCGGGTGAAGAACTGCTCAATGATGTCGAATTCGGAGTGGCTCATGGGCAGGCTGGGCTCACCGCAAGCCTGGCTCAGGAGCGCCCGGCCCGCAACTCGGCTTCACGGAGCCTGGGGGCCAGCTTGTCGAGGACACCGTTGATATATTTGTGGCTCTCGGTCGCACCAAAGGTTTTGGCCAGTTCGACACACTCATTAATGACCACGCGGTAAGGAATATCGATGCGGTGCTTGAGTTCGTAGCTGCCGAGATAGAGCAGGCTTTTTTCAATGGGGTCCAGCGATTCTGACTTACGATCCAGCAGGGGCATGATGACACTGTCCAGGTCTTCCACCTGGAGAGGAATCTGCGGAAACACCGCGTCGAAATACTCCCAGTCCACCCGACCGTGGGTTTCTTCGTGAAACTGTCGAGCGATGTCGGCGGGCTCATTGTCTGACAGCAGCCACTGGTAGAGCGCCTGCAAAATCAGTTTGCGTGCCCGGCGGCGCTGGGCCAGCGGCGATTTGCTTTGGGCTTTGTCGGTCGCCACTCAGGTATCCAGCTGGCGCAGCAGGCTGACCATTTCGATTGCGGTAACCGCTGCCTCCTCGCCCTTGTTGCCGGCCTTGGTACCGGCACGCTCAATCGCCTGCTCAATGGTATCGACGGTCAGCACCCCAAAGGTCACCGGTTTGCCGGACTGCATGCTCAGTTGCCCGAGTCCCTTGACGCATTCCCCGGCGACGTATTCGAAATGCGGCGTCCCACCACGAATAACAGCACCCAGAGCAATGACCGCATCCACGTCGTCGTTTTCCAGAACTTTTTTGGCGGCCACCGGCAGTTCCCACGCACCTGGCACCTTCACCAGGGTAATGTCGCGATCCTGAACACCGTGCTTGCGCAAGGTTTCAAGAGCGCCCTCAAGAAGTCGGTCAACAATAAAACTGTTCCAGCGGGACATTACAATCACGTACTGCGCCGCAGCGTTTTGGAAATTGCCTTCCAGGGTTTTGATGCTAGTCATGCTGTATTCCTGCAGTGTTCTTCAGCTTTGGATGTTCCGGGTACTGTTGGGGCTTGTTCCCGACCTTTCCGGATGAATTGGGATTTTGCCGTACCCTAGGCGTCAAACTCGACGAAGTCGACAACTTCCAGGTCGAATCCGGAAATCGCGTTAAACCGGGCCGGGAAGCTTAGCAGTCGCATCCGGCCCACACCGAGGTCACGGAGAATCTGCGAGCCAGTGCCAATGGTCAAGTCGTTGCCGGGACGCACCGTGCGCTCTGCATCCGAGCCTTCCGCCAGCGCCGAGGCGATATTCTGCGCCAGGCCCTGACCATAGTCGTCGCCGGATAATAACACGGCAACACCGCTGCCTTCTTCGCTGATACGTTTCAGGGCGCTGCTGAATGACCAGCTGGTACGTTCCGCACCAAGGACCTCGCAAACATCGCGCACGGTATTTGGTATATGTACCCGCACCATGGTGGGGTCATCGGCCTTGATCTCACCCTTGACGAAAGCCAGGTGCAGATTGCCGCTGAGGGAGTCCTCATAGGTATGCATCACAAATTCGCCAAACTGGGTCTGCACCGGATGAGAGTCCTTGCGCGCCACCGTGTGCTCGTTGGCAATCCGGTAATGGATTAGGTCCACGATAGTGCCAATCTTGAGATCATGCTTCTTGGCAAACTGTTCCAGATCTTCGCGCCTGGCCATGCTGCCATCTTCATTCATGATTTCAATAATCGCTGCTGCTGGCTCATACCCGGCCAGACGCGCCAGGTCGCACCCAGCCTCGGTATGGCCGGCGCGGCGCAGTACGCCACCGGGCTGTGACATGATCGGGAAAATATGGCCGGGCTGAACGATGTCTTCCGGCCGGGCGTCGCGGGCCACTGCGGCCTGGATGGTCCGCGCCCGATCGGCCGCGGATATGCCCGTGGTCACGCCGTTCGCGGCTTCTATAGATACCGTGAAATTGGTGTTGTATGGCGTATTGTTCTCATTGACCATTAGCGGCAATTTCAGGTGTCGACAACGCTCGGGAGTCAAGGTCAGGCAGATCAACCCCCGGGCATTAGTAGCCATGAAGTTGATGTCTTCGGTGCGCACGCGTTCGGCGGCAATGATGAGATCACCCTCGTTCTCACGATTTTCATCATCCATCAAAATCACCATCTTGCCCTGGCGAATGTCGTCGATGATCTCTTCTATGCTGTTCAGTTCCATGATTCAGTCTTCAATTTCAGTGTATTGCCTGTTGTTGCGTTGCAGCGCGCTGCTGTCAGCCCAATCGGCGTCAGTGGCTATTTGGCTGCAAACCCGTGCTGCTGCAGAAAATCCTTGCTGATGCCGCCAGCAGGTTGCGCATCGCCGCTCATCAGCCGTTCCAGATAGCGGGCGATAATATCAACTTCCAGGTTTACCGGCTGGCCAATGCCATAAGCGCCGATCACGGTCTCATCCTGGGTGTGGGGAATGACGTTAATACTGAACCGGTTAGCGTCAACGGTGTTTACTGTGAGGCTGGTACCGTCAATGCAAATCGAGCCCTTGGGCGCGATATAGCGCGCCAGTTCGTCTGGCGCCGCAAAAGTCAGCTTCAGGCTTTTCCCTTCCGGTTCAGAACTTACCAGTTCGCCAACCCCATCCACGTGGCCGCTGACGATGTGGCCACCAAAACGGCTATCGGCGCGCATGGCTTTTTCCAGGTTCACCCGGTCTCCGGTCTGCAGCGTGCCAAGATTGGTGCAGCGCATGGACTCATTGGACACGTCGGCGCTGAAAGACTGCTCGCCCAGCTCCACCACCGTCAGGCAGCAGCCACTGACTGCGATACTGTCGCCAATACGGACATCGCCGAGGTCCAGTTGACCGGTATCAATGACCAGCCGCCATTCCGCGCTTTGTTGCGTCAGGCTGGCAATCCTGCCGGTTGTTTCAATAATGCCAGTGAACATGCCTAATGATCCTGTGATCGATTCGGAAGCAGGGTAAGCCGCAGGTCAGTACCGACCCGGGTAACGTCCTGCCAGGTCAGGTCAATGGCATCGGCCAGGGACGCAAGACCAGCAATCTCCATGAGTGGTCTGGCATCGCTGCCCAGTATTTTGGGTGCTACATAGACCACCAGTTTATCGGCAAGACCAGCGCGGAGAAATGCGCCTGCGAGAATCGGGCCCGCCTCTACCAGAACGTCATTACACTCATAATCGGCGGCCAGCGATTCTAGCACAGACCGCAGGTCGACTCTTCCGGCCTGGTCTGCGGGCACCCGGCGTATTCGCTCCGGGGCCAGGGGCGCCGACTGCTCCCGGGATGCGGTAAAGACGAGAAAGTCGCCTTCAAGTGAAGCCAGCCGGGCAGTGTCAGGTGTGCGCAATTGACTGTCGATGACCACGCGCAGCGGTTGGCGCTGCAACAGCAAGGTGTTGCTGTCCTGCTCAAGCGGCGCCAGGTGCAGATCAGCGGGGCGCACGGTCAGTGAAGGATCATCCAGTAATACGCTGTTGATCCCGGTAATAATGGCGCTGGACTGCAGCCGCAGGCGCTGGACATCGGCGCGGGCATCGGCACCGGTAATCCACTTCGACTCGCCGTCAGCCATGGCGGTGCGCCCGTCCAGGCTCATTGCCAGCTTGACAGTGACCTGCGGAATACCTTGCTCGCGGCGCGCAAAATATCCCTGGTTCAAAGACCGGGCTTCCGCTTCCGCTGCTGCCAGGTGATAAACCGGAATACCGGCGGCCTCCAGATCACGTACGCCCTTGCCCGCCACCGCGGGGTTGGGGTCCAGTACGGCGATGATCACTTCCTTGACGCCAGCCTGGATCAGCGCGCTGCTACAGGGACCGGTGCGTCCCTGGTGGGCGCAGGGTTCCAGGGTCACGAATGCGGTCGAACCCGCTGCCTTGTCACCGGCAGCAGCCAGTGCCGCCACTTCGGCGTGCACCTCACCCGGTGCCTCATGCCAGCCTTCACCCACCACCTGCTCACCGTGCACCAGAACGCAGCCCACCCGGGGATTCGGGTGGGTGCTGATAACGCGGGCAGCAAGCTCGAAAGCCCGCCGCATGTAAGCGGGCCAGGCTGCCTGTGCGCCGGTCATTGGCTGAGTCAGAGTTTTCATGGGCGGACTATATCTTTAAATTGTGCCCCGACTGGTATCCCGGTTCAGCGCCGTCAGGTCACCCGCCGGAACGGCAATCAATCAGGTCTGCGGTTCTAACCCGAAGGTCTTCACCCGGAGATCGTAACCAGCGGGTCTTAACCAGCAGGTGTTAACCAATTGGTGTTAACCAGCAGGTCTTAACCAGAAGGTTCCTGGGACAGTCGGTCGATTTCCTGGCGGAATTCGTTGAGGTCTTTAAAGCTGCGGTAAACCGAGGCGAAGCGAACAAAAGCGACTTCATCGAGCTGACGCAGCTCCTTCATCACCTGCTCCCCAACGTCCCGCGACTGGATTTCACGCTCTCCCGTGGCGCGCAGCTGCGCCTTGATGCGATTGATTGCTTCTTCCACTTTTTCAATACTGACCGGCCGTTTCTCAAGGGCCTTGGTCAGACCGGCCAGCAACTTGTCTTCGTTGAACGGTTCGCGAATCCCGTTCGTCTTGATAATTCGCGGCATGACCAGCTCGGCGGTCTCATAGGTCGTGAAGCGTTCCTCGCAGGTAATGCACTCGCGCCGCCGGCGCACCTGGTTACCTTCGGAAACCAGTCGGGAATCGATCACCTTGGTATCAAACGCTCCACAGAAGGGACAATGCATGGCTAACCACTCGTTCCAGTTTTTATTGTTAGTTTAGACCAGTTCCAGTTTAGATCAGGACGCTTTGTAAACCGGGTAGCGGCTGCAAATATCCAGAACTTTTTCCTTAACGCCGCTGATCACCGACTCATCATCCAGATTATCGATAACGTCGCACATCCAGTTGGTCAGGTCTGCACATTCGGCTTGCTTGAAACCACGGGTAGTGATTGCCGGTGTGCCAATACGCAGGCCGCTGGTGACAAAAGGCGGCTTGGGGTCGTTCGGTACGGCATTTTTGTTGACCGTGATGTTGGCGCGACCCAGCGCTGCGTCGGCG
The DNA here is from genome assembly GCA_965212375.1 of uncultured Pseudohongiella sp. Classification (GTDB taxonomy): domain Bacteria; phylum Pseudomonadota; class Gammaproteobacteria; order Pseudomonadales; family Pseudohongiellaceae; genus UBA9145. The sequence continues at coordinate 3,160,902 of OZ243108.1, forward strand.
TCCTTGCCGGTAATGTCCTGCTTGACCAGGCTTACCAGGAACAAGTGATCATCGGTACCGCCGGAGATAACATCGTAACCGCGATCGATAAAGGTTTGCGCCATCACCCGGGCGTTGTCGATAACCTGCTGCTGATAGACCTTGAAGTCATCACTCATGGCTTCCTTGAAGCTGATCGCCTTGGCGGCAATGATGTGCATCATCGGCCCGCCCTGGCTTTCCGGGAATACCGCAAAATTCAGTTTCTTTTCCAGCTCCTCATTGGCACGCGCCAGGATGATTCCGCCACGCGGGCCACGCAGTGTCTTGTGCGTCGTGGAGGTAGTGACGTCAGCGATGTTTACCGGGCTGGGGTACACACCCGCGGCAATCAGGCCGGACACATGGGCCATGTCCACCATGAAAAATGCGCCGACGCTGTCGGCGATATCGCGAAAGCGCTGCCAGTCCACTACCCGCGAGTAGGCAGAAAATCCGGCGACGATAACTTTCGGCTTGTGTTCTTTGGCCAGCGACTCGACCTGGTCGTAGTCGATGTTGCCCTGCTCGTCGATACCGTACTGCACGGCGTTGTAAATTCGACCCGATGAGCTGACCTTGGCCCCGTGGGTCAGGTGCCCACCGTCTGCCAGGCTCATTCCCAGCAGGGTGTCGCCGGGCTTCATCATCGCCATGTAGGCGGCGGAGTTGGCCTGCGATCCAGAGTGTGGCTGCACGTTGGCGTAGTCGGCACCAAACAGCTGCTTGGCACGGTCAATGGCAATGTTCTCGACCACGTCAACATGTTCACAGCCACCGTAGTAGCGCTTGCCGGGGTAACCCTCGGCGTACTTGTTGGTCAGCACCGAGCCCTGAGCTTCCATCACGAAGGGACTGGTGTGGTTTTCCGATGCAATCAGCTCGATATGCTGCTCCTGGCGAACTTTTTCCGCCTCAATAGCCGCACTAATTTCAGGGTCAAATTCAGACAGGCTGATATCGCTGTTAAACATCAAGATCTCCGGGGTCGGGAATTTCAGGAAGGCGGTATTCTAACCGATGCCCACGAATTCGGCATCCATCTCTTGGCAAGAGCTTGTCATAGAACCCAGCTCCCGCCTGCCACCAGGCGCGTCAGCGAGGCTTTCCCACGTTTCGGGCCCTACCCGCCTGTGACATAATAGCGCCTTCTTATTTACCACCCAGATTTTTATCACTCAGGTTTTCAACACCCAGGACAGTCGAGTAATGGCGCAATTCGTATACACCATGCATCGGGTCGGCAAAGTCGTGCCCCCGAAGCGGGAAATTCTCAAGGACATTTCACTTTCATTCTTTCCCGGTGCAAAAATCGGCGTGTTGGGCCTGAATGGTGCAGGTAAGTCCACGCTGCTGCGCATCATGGCGGGACGCGACCAGGAATTTAACGGCGAGGCCAGGGCGCAGTCCGACATCAAGATTGGCTATCTGCCTCAGGAGCCGGAGCTGGAAGAAGACAAGGACGTGCGCGGCAACGTCGAGCAGGGCATGGGCGATATTATCGCCCTGGTGGAGGAATTCAACGCCATCAGCGACAAGTTCGCTGAGCCCATGAGCGACGACGAGATGACCGAACTGCTGGAAAAGCAGGGCGAGTTGCAGAACCAGATTGATGCCGTCGACGGCTGGCAGGTGGAGCGCACTTTGGAAGTGGCGGCCAATGCCCTGCGTCTGCCGCCCTGGGAAGCCACGGTCAAGAACCTGTCCGGTGGCGAGAAGCGCCGCGTTGCCCTGTGCCGGCTGCTGCTGTCCAAGCCTGACATGCTGCTGCTGGACGAGCCCACCAACCATCTGGATGCCGAGAGTGTCGCCTGGCTGGAGCGCTTCCTGCAGGAGTACCCTGGAACCGTGGTGGCAATCACCCACGACCGCTATTTTCTCGACAATGCCGCGGGTTGGATTCTGGAGCTGGACCGCGGTCACGGTATTCCCTATGAAGGCAACTACAGCGCCTGGCTGGAAACCAAGGAAAAACGCCTGGCCACCGAGGAAAAGCAGCAGGCGGCCCACGAACGCACCATCAAGTCAGAACTGGAATGGGTACGCGCCAATCCCAAAGGTCGGCAGTCGAAGAGCAAGGCCCGTATCGCCCGCTTTGAAGAGCTGAATTCACAGGAATTCCAGAAGCGCAACGAAACCCAGGAGCTGTACATTCCGCCGGGCCCCCGGCTGGGTGACAAGGTCATCGAAGTAAACCACCTCAGCAAAGGCTTCGGCGACAAGAAGCTCATCGACGATCTCAGTTTCTCGGTACCCAAGGGCAGCATCGTCGGGATTATCGGCGGCAACGGTGCCGGCAAGACGACTTTTCTGCGCATGCTGGTGGGTCAGGAGCAGCCGGATAGCGGCAGCATTGAACTGGGCGAGACTGTGGATCTGGCCTATGTGGACCAGAGCCGGGATGAACTCAACGGCGACAACACGGTCTGGGAAGAAATCTCCGATGGCCAGGACATCCTGCAGATCGGCAAACACGAGGTCCCGTCCCGGGCTTACGCCAGTCGCTTCAACTTCCGCGGCTCCGACCAGCAAAAATACGTCAAGGACCTGTCCGGTGGTGAACGCAACCGTCTGCATATGTCCAAGCTGCTGCGCAAGGGCGGCAACGTGTTGTTACTCGACGAACCCACCAACGACCTTGACGTGGAAACCCTGCGCGCCCTGGAAGAAGGGCTACTGGCCTTCCCCGGCTGCGTGATCGTGGTGTCTCACGACCGCTGGTTTCTGGACCGCATCTGTACGCACATTCTGGCTTTCGAGGGTGACAGCCAGGTGGTGTGGCACGAGGGTAACTACACGGACTACGAAGCGGAACACAAAAAGCGGGTGGGCGACAGCCAACCGGAGCGCGTCAAGTACAAGAAAATTGACGCCTGAGGGAAGATCTACTTCGCCACTAGAGTTTCAGCTCGTCGCGTAACTGCGCCAACCGTTCACGCAGCTCTTCCTGAGTCAGCGGTTGCTCGATCCGGTCGGACAGCGGCTGGGGTGCGTCGATGGTGAGCTTCTCACCGGCAATCACCTGGCGACACAGCCGCGCGTAGTGATACTCAAAGCGCGGCAGCGCCGATGACTCCGACTCATTAGCCAGCATGTACCAGCCTGCCGCCTTGCCGGCGAAATACACCGCTTCATGACTCCAGTCGTGAGCACGTTTCGGGGACGGCGCCGTGCAGGCTTCAATATAGGCCTCCCGCGGCGACGGCAGTCCGAACAGATCGTAGCCCTGTTCACAGGCTTTCAGGATCACCGCAATAGACGGCAGATACTCACTCTGGCGGATGACCGATTTGGCGGCCGCGACAATTTGTGCCGGGGTAAAATTCTCCAGACAGCTCAACCAGTATTTCTTGGCAATGGCCAGACTCTCGGTGTCTGCAAACGCCTTGTGAAACTGGTTGTGATAGGCGAATTCAAATTCGGCAAACACCTGGTTGATTGCATCGACATGATCGGGAGCCGCTTTGTCGCCGTAGCCAGGCGCTGGGTCATTGACGCCAGCCGCCCCCGGCCGGTCAGTCCGCCCAACTGCGGTCAGCGATGCGTTGGAATCTTTCTTTAATGCGTTGCTGGCTTGATCCAGTAAGGGTTTGATCTTCTCCATGGCCTAGCTGTGACTCCTGTTGTTTGAGTTGCCGCGCCCAGTCCAGCTTGATGAACTGCAGAAACACCGTGTTCCAGGACGCCTTGACCTGCTGACTGTCACGCCAGTACATCACGAATTCCGGTATCTTGCTGCGCGCATAATCTTCGTCGATTTCCGCGAGCTGTAGTATTTCATAACAGTCGCTACTTGGTTGCCAATCCTCGGGAATCGGACGAGGTGTATCGTCTCTGCCAAATGACGCCGAGTACTTTGCCCACTGTCGGCGAATGTGCTCGATAAACTTGGTGTTCCAGGCGCCGTGCACCACACCCCGTTCGCGCCAGTAAAGGACGAACTCAGGTACGGCATCCTCGATGAATTCGGGATTGATGCCGGCGTTGACCAGGATTTCCACCGCATCCTGGCTGGGCCACCAATCGGCCGACATGTTGCTGGCCAGTTCATAGGCGCCCTGCCGGGTTTGTTCCTTGCGCCATTCCTTGAGCACATGCTTGTAAAACGCGTTGCCCCAGGAAAACCGCGCCTGGCCCCGCTCCCGCCAGTAGCTGACAAACTCCGGCACCAGACTGTGAATATACTGCTCGGGCACCGCGTGCTGCTTGCACAACCGTATCCAGTTGGCGTCCGGCTGCCAATTAAACGGGATCAGCGTGGCCGTTCCCGCCGGAGTCTCCGGGCTGGCGGCAATCGGCTGGCGATCCTTTTTGTGCTGACTGTACTGACCGTGCAGACCATGCTCCGCTCCAGCGGGCTGCGCTTCGAACACTGCCTGCTGCCGTTCAGCCAGTTCAATCGCATAATAGTTGCTGTGCCGGTTTTTGCGATTCGGCTCAATAGCGATCAGGCCCAGGGACTTGAGACTGGCCTGCACGCGACGCAAATCCACAGGCTCCCAGAAAGGAAAGACTTCCTGCAACAACTGCTCATCCAGTTCAACCCACTTGGCACCCTGCGTGGGCGTGTTGTCAGTCGCCGGGCGCTGCTGAATCAGATCCGCCAAGGCTTGCAGCATCAGCGCTTCCTCAAGACCGATAGTTGCGGCCAGGGTCGGGGAAACAAGCAACGGTTTTTCCGGTAGCAAATCAGCAGACATGGTTGTAAAACTCGGATCGAACTCGGGGAGAGTTGGCAGTTTGAAACTGCCTTTAAAGATCATGCTATCACAGGGAATTTCGCGAACACACGGACCAATTGCCTGCGCCGCACTGCGCTTAGTATGATGACTGTTAACATCATCTTATACCCAGATTACAGGCGGTTAATCCACAGTGTATCCACAAGCCCAGCGATGAATCCGGCCCAGTTGCTCACTGATTTTATCGCCCGCGAAGACTTGCCCGGGCACTATCGGGAAGACGCCACCGACTTTTTTCTGCCGCTGGCGCGCTGCCTGCAACAACAATGCTTGCAACAGCAGCAGGCCAGATCTGCGCCTCTGCTGATTGGCGTGAACGGTGCCCAGGGCACAGGCAAGTCCACCCTGGCAGCATTGTTGACGCAATTGCTCGAGGCCGAGGGGCTCACGGTCGCCAACCTGTCGATAGACGATTTTTATCTTGGCAAGGCAGCTCGCAAGCACCTGGCGGCCGAGGTGCATCCGCTGTTCGCCAGCCGCGGTGTGCCCGGAACCCACGACACCCAATTGCTGATCAACACTGTGCAACAACTGCGCGAGGCCAATGCCGCCACCGGTGTTGCCCTGCCGCGCTTTGCCAAGGCTGTGGATGATTGCCTGGCAACGGAGCAATGGCCCGTGGTGCACGGGCCGGTGCAGGTCATTGTGCTGGAAGGCTGGTTTATTGGCGTAGCACCGCAGGCCGAATCCGCGCTGGTGGACCCGATTAATGCGCTGGAGCGCAACGAGGATAGCGACGGTGCCTGGCGGCGAGCGGTTAACAACGCCCTGGCGGGAGATTACCAACAGGTGTTCGCAGAACTGGATTGCCTGCTGATGCTCCAGGCGCCCTCCTTTGAACAAGTCTATGAGTGGCGCAGCCTGCAGGAAGAAAAGTTGCGCAAGCGCAGCCCAGCAGGATCGGCAGGCGTCATGTCAGACCATGAGCTGGAGCGCTTTATCCAGCATTTCGAACGCCTGACCCGACATTGTCTGGCACAGTTGCCGGACCAAGCCGACCGGGTTTATACCCTGGACCAACAGCATCGGGTTACCGGCTGCCTCTCCCAGGGTTGAGATAGTGGCTCAGATTGAAATTGACTGGGCTAAACAGGCCCGGACAAGTGATATTTTCAAACTGAGCCACTACCAGGGTAGTACTCACCATAGCCTGATCATGCCTGCTGCAGCGGCTGCGAACCGGACTGGAAGCGCTGCCACAACGGCTGCAGCCAGACCCGGGCAATCAACGCCACCAGCACCACACCCAGCGCCTGGCGCCACAGTGGCCAGCTGGCGCCGTGTTCGGCCATGGTCAGTTGCAGCGGCCAACCGAACGTAGTGTAGAGCTGATTCAGAATCAGGCCGCAGGCGACGGCGGTACCGATCACACCAGCCAGATAGGCAAACAGGGAGCGCAGTCCAAGCTGCTCCTTGATAACCCCCATCGTGGCAATATTGGTGGCCGGGCCAGTAAGCATAAACACCAGCGCCGCACCGGGAGAAATACCGGCAAACAGCAGACTCGCTGCAACTGGAGTCGATGCGGTGGCGCAGATATACATGGGCAGACCCACAATCACCATGATCAACATGGCCACCAGTCCGTCACCCCACTGCAGGAAAAATGACTGTGGCACCGCAGCGGTAATCAGGGTCGCCGCCACCAGGCCGATCACCAGCCATTTGGCGGTATCGGAAATCATCCGGCCGTAGCCGTACTGGATTGCACTGCGGAAACGCTGACCCAGACTGGGCGGGGCTGCTTCGGCCTGCGCCTGAGCCTTCTGTTTGCTGGCACAGCAGGAACCGCTGCTGGCCGGTTCGGCGACAGGCGCCTCTTCCTTGTCAAACAGCAGTACCAGAATGCCGGCAATGATAGCGCTCACCAGCGCGCCGATGGGCCGGGCGATGGCAAAAATCGGGCCCAGCATCGCATAGGAAAATGAGATCGAGTCCACTCCTGTTTCGGGCGTGGCCACCAAAAAGGATGACGTGGCGCCTTTAGAGGCTCCCGCCTTGCGGATCGCCAGGGCCGTGGGTATCACGCCGCAGGAACACAGCGGCAAGGGCGCACCGATAAACGCGCCCTTCAATATTGAGCTGTATCCGGGGGTGGCCAGCTGTTTTTCAACCCAGCTGGCAGGAATAACCTGCTTGATAATACCGGCCAGCAAATAGCCCACCAGCAACCAGGGGGCACTTTCCAGTACCAGATCCCAGAAGATCGACAACAGATTCATCATTGTATACCTCGCTTGCTATTTAGCCCCGACGCTGGCGCAGTGCCGGACTGGCGGTCAGCGTTCTTGTCTTGCCCGGCGCCACCTGTTTTCTGCTTGCCACCTTCGTCATTTTCACCAGCGTCACTACCTTCCAGCGCTTCCAGGATGGAACAGTGGGTGGCGTTCTCAGGACCGCCGCTGCAACTTGTCAGCAGGCGCTGTAGCGTGGACTGCATGATCTCCAGCTCGGCGATGCGCGCGTTAACCTCGTCCAGTTTATGCCGGGTGATTTCGGTCACTTCCTGGCAGCTGTGACTGGATTTATCGACCCGGATAGACAGCAACTGGGCGATATCGTCCAGGGAAAAGCCGATATTTCGGGCGGACTTGACGAATTCGGCGCGGCGCACATCGGCAGTTGTGTAATAGCGGTATCCCGCGTCACTGCGCTGGCTGGCCTCTATCAAGCCGTGTTTTTCATAAAACCGGATTGTGTGGGGAGAAAGACCCGTAATCGAGCCTAACTCACTGATCTTAAGCATGTTTTATGCACTCCAACGGAACAGGTTTCAGTTACTATGAATGCAGTATAAGCTTAGAGTCAGCTCTAAGGTCAAGCCCCTGGCTGGACTATTTACCCGGGCCCAGAATCTGGTTCAGAAAGCTGGCAATGTCGCCGATTTCCGCCGGACACACCGCATGTTCCATGGGATAGCTCCGGTAATCAGTCGCCAGCCCCTTGCCCTGCAGAGCAACGACCGCCTGCTTGCCCAGTGACTCGGGCACCACCGGGTCGCGGTCACCATGGGCCACCAGAATTGGCAGTCGCTGCTGCGCCGCATTGACCTCAAGGCTGTCTGCGGTCGGAAGATAGGTGGACAGCGCAATCAGTCCCGCCAGTGTCTCGCCATAGGTCAGGGCAGCCTCATAGGCCACGGCGCCGCCCTGGGAGAATCCGGCGAGCACGATACGCGCTGGAGAAATACCACGCTCGACTTCCCGATCCACCAGATCCTGGGCGCGTCTGGCTGAGGCCAGCAGTTGCTCACGGTCAACGTGCCGATCCACGTCCATCGCCTTGATGTCATACCAGGCTGGCATGATGAAGCCATTGTTGATAGTCACCGGAATAGCTGGCGCATGGGGAAACACAAAGCGGATACCGAAATCCCCGGACAGCCTGAGCTCGGGAATAATCGGCACGAAATCATTGCCGTCGGCACCCAGGCCGTGGAGCCAGATAACGGCGGCATCCACGTCGGTATCCGAGGGCGCTTCCAGTTCAACAGCAGGCAGGTATTCCATAAACAGATGACTCCTTGAGTTAATAGCTGACTCGAAAATCCCCAATAACGCCACAGCGGTAGCGGACCGATGGTTCCGGGCCTGGGCGGCAAGCTTACTGATTCGACTGGCACTTGCCAAACCAACGCAATTGCGCAGCGCCACGTGGCTGCATTAACATGCGTTCATGAAACCAGCTCCTCATCAGTCTTTTATGCAACAGCTTCCTGCTTTGCAACAGCATCAGCAAGCCATCTCCGGAAGGCTTTTCACTACTCGCCACTGGCTGCTGGCAGCCCTGGCGTGCTGTTTGTGCATATCGCAAGCTCTGGCCGCAGAGCGATCCGCTCCCCCGGTTGCGCTGGCAGGGTCCTGGGAAGGTCCGCTGGTCATCGGCCGGGACAACATGAATCTGGCGTTTACTTTCGCCCTGGAAGACGGGGAATACACCGCGGCCCTGATCAGCGGCGGCATGGGCATTTATGGCATGCCCGCAGAAGCGGTGGTGGTCGATGGCCTGAGCGTGAAGATTTCCATGCCGAGACTCGATGCCGAATACACCGGCACGCTGCGCCTGGATGATGCGGGCGAAACCATCGTCCGCATCGACGGCGACTGGTTCCAGTACGCGGAGATGGTGCCGGTAGTGCTGCGGCCGGTAGACGCCCCCAGCTTTTAGTGAACCTCTGATCAAGCGCCAAACCACACACTTTCATCGATGCCTGACTGACTGACGCGGCGGGCAGCCTTTTACTCCTGCCCGGCACCCTGCCTGCCCTCTTGTTCAAGAAGCTCGTTGCCTCTCGTTACCTCTCGTTGCCCCACGCTGGCCAACACGTCTGCGTAATCAGATATAGCGACTCAGGTGGCGATTGGCGCGGCTCAACCGCTCGGACATAACGCGCACGATATAGGTATGCAGGCCAGCGGTTGAAGCCGGGAACTTACGCGACATCCGTTCCATGGCGTCCTTGTCCAGGCGGAACAGGGTCGCTTCCTTCTCGATACGTACGCTGGCCGTGCGCTGCTCACCGGTGTAGATCGCCATCTCCCCGAGTATCGCACCGGCCTTGTATTTACGCAGAATTCGCTCTCGCTGCTGAGGCAGATCCAGCACCACAACCGCGGTGCCTGCGCCAACAAAATAGAGGCTCTCGCCGCGGTCCCCCTCGTGGAACAGATAGTCCCCGGCCTGGTGATGCTCCACCACAAAGAACTCCGCCAGGGGCCCAATATCGGCCTCATCGAAAGCGATTCGGCTCAGCACATCGGACAGCTCAAGCTGGTAGTCTTCATCGGGCCGATTCAGGTCTTCGAGAATCCGGCGTTCACACCAGTCGACGGCGATCTCCACCTGCTCCTTATAGTGACGCTCCCAGCGATGCTCGCCGAACGTGAAAAACCGATGTTTTACCAGCTGCTTGATGGACTTTTCGTCGGCACCGCTGATCACGATGTGAAAACCCACCTGTTCACTGAGCTGGGCGAGCTTGGAGAAGGTCACGATAGCGGACGTATCAAGCTGGCTGACATGATGGAAATCCAGCACCAGAAAATCAAAGTGGCTGTTTTCGCGATCGGTGATGCGATTGCGGATTGCCGAAATCAGCTTGTCTGCGGTGCCAAAAAAGATGAAGCCCTGCAGAATCAGAATCAGCACCCGCTTGCCTTCCTTGTTCAGCAGCTCCCGGGTTTCCAGGTCGCGGTCCACATTGCTGGCATGGTCACTGCCATTGGTCTCGATCTTGACCACGCTGAGCTGTGAGTAATTAATCACAAACAGGATGATGGCCACGAAGAAGCCAAAGGTGACGCCCTGCAGAATGTCGGAAAAAATGATCACTACCAGGATCAGGATGACCACCACGTAGTCCGACAATGGCAACTCGTCCCGCGCCTTCCACAGCCAGTCGATCAGGAATTCCAGGCCAACGTAGATCAGCAGGCCGCCAAGAATGAAGGTGGGCACCAGCTCCATGAACTCGGCCCCGGCCAGAATGGCAATAGCCACCAGCACCGCGTAGACAAAGCCGGTAAGCCGGTCCTTGCCACCCAGACGATCCACCAGCGCGGTGTCGGACACATCGTGGACACCGGGGAAACCACCAAACAGGGAATTCACCATGTTGGTGTAGCCCATCACCTGGAGTTCATGGTCGGGATCGAGATCCTTGCGGGCAATCAATTCGATGCCGGACACATCCAGCAGCAGCATCATGGAACACAGCAGCGCTACCACGACAATACCGCTGATCTGATCGGAGATGGCTACCCAGCTTACCTGCGCCAGGTAATCGAAATGGAAAACCGGCATCAACGGGCCGGTATTGCCGATCGAAGGCAACAGCCCGTTCTCGGCTGCCTCCTCGCTACTGATTCCGGCAAGCAGCAGCACACCATAGAAAATCAGCAATGAAATTAACAGGATACCCGGTACCGACAGGCGATTGTCACGAAACAGCTTGCCAATAATCAGGCACAGGGCCAGCACCACTGCCGGGGTAACCAGTTGAATAAAGCTGGCATCGCCAAAGGAACTCAAGGAAGGATTAACGCCGCTGGCGACAGTCAGCCCCCCTTCCACGAAGATATAGCCGATACCGGCAAAGAAGCCGCCAGTCACCGGGTAGGGTATATAGCGAACCAGGTTACCCAGCTCCAGGCGGCCCAGCAGCAACAGAAACAGGCCGGTAATCATGGTGGTGACCATGATCGCGGCAATAATCGTGGCTTCCGCCCCAAGGGAGTACTCCGAGCCGAAACTCGAGTAAATGCTGGTCACCATCACTGCAAACACCGGAACCAGACCATTGCGTGGCGAGCAGATTACGGCATTGAAACCACTGAACAGCGAGCCACCAAGACCGGTTACCAGCGTACCGGTCAGCAAAATAGCGATACCGGGCACCATCAGGCGGGGGTCAGTTTGCGCAAACAGTAACGCGGCGACAGACACCGCCACGGAAATATTTACCAGGGCAATAAGGCTGCCGGAAACAATGTTCCCCATTTTGTTGGCCAAGGAGTTGTTCACGAATGCTTTTCTTGTTGGGACGGGCCGAGAATACTATCGCCTGAAGCCTGATACTAGGTGAATATCCCGGTTTTCCCCGTGATTACCCCAGTGCGATAATCCGGTTATGTGAATGAGCATTATTTGTGCATCAGGCGATCCTGATATACTGACTGTGGACTGCTTTGGAGGTCTCCTTGTCATACCCTGCCCACAACACACCAGCTTGCCAGGCGAGCAGTGTTCGCCCCTCCGGACGGAGTGTCTGTTCGACATTCGTTGCCAGCCTGTTGCTCATTTTTCTGGCGACCCTACCCTATAACGGCCTGTATGCCACCAGTTTGTTCAGCCTGTCGATTGATGAAGTAGCCGAAGATGCCGAGTTGATATTCGAAGGTTCGGTGCTCAGCCGCGAAGCGCGGGTAGACACTGCTTCGGGCATTATCTACACCTATGTCACTTTTTCCGTAGGCGAAGTCATCAAGGGCAACTACAGCGGCGAACAGCTTGAGCTGCGTTTCACCGGCGGCGAAGTAAACGGAGAAATTGTCGAAGTGAGCGGCCTGACCCTGCCTGCTGCTGGAGAACAGGGAATCTATTTTGTGGAATCACTGTATCGCGATCTGGTCAATCCGTTGCTGGGCTGGTCCCAGGGCCATTACCTGATCGTTGAGCAAGACGGCGAGCAGCAGATCACCACCAATGACCGCCAGCCCATCACCAGCGTCCAGCCCCAGGCTCAGGTTCCGGCCACACTGCGTCGGCCGCAGCGCATCATTGACGGCAAGCATGCGGCGGCGACCGGCGTGGTTACCAGCAATGCCGCCGCCCTCAGCGTGGAGCGGCCATTGACACCGGCCCAGTTCAAGGCCCGCATCCGCGCCCTGCTGGAGCCCTGAGCGGCCAGCTTTGAGGCCCGGCGCAAACGTTGCCCCGGGTTACTGACTCTGTCTCCTGATTCTATTTCCTCACCCTGTCCTCTCTCCTCTGCCCCTGTGTTCCGATCCTGGATCCGAATCCGAGGCGAACCTAGTCCACCGCCATGCGGACCGTGGCTACTCGCTTGGGAACCTGACCGACCGGGATTCTGGCAACGGCCTGCATGGTTTTGGTATCCACGGCGTAGGTCACATGATCACCCGCGGCGCCAATGTAGGCGGTTTTGCCATCCGGTGTGAAGGTCACCCATTCTGGATGCTGACCTACATAGACCTGGCCGATTTCTTCCAGAGATGGCAGTTCGTGAATATAGACCGTGCTGTACACCTTGCTGGTAGACCACAGTGTCCGACCGTCCGGCGATACTCCCAACCCATGGGCTGGCGCTCCCTGCAGGCCATCATAGTGGGGCTCCTGACCCGGTACTGGTGGATGCTCGATCCGGGCGATTTCCGTACGGCTGGCAAAATCAACCACAGCAAAGCCATGGAAACCGGACAGCTGCACATAGATATTGCGGGTGGAACCGTCCGGATTGGTGTCGAAGGTCATGGGGCGGATACCAGAACTCATTTCCAGCGTCCAGGCCAGTTCATCGGTCGCTGTATCAATCACATTGATAGTACTGGTGTGTATAGACCCGGCCACGGCGAATTTGCTGTCGGGAGTTACGTAAACATTATGGATGGCACCATTGACCGGCAGCGTCTTGACCCGGGCCATGCTTGGCACGTCAATAATATCCACATGCCCGGGCATCTCCATAATGCCCACGTACACCTTGCGGCCGTCACCGGTAACCGCGACGTTGTTCGGCCGCCCGCTGAGCGGTATACGCCGTTTGACGCGCAGGGTACGGGCATCCACCACATCAAGACTGTGCATTGCCTCGTTGGTGATATAGAGCTGGGTGCCATCGGGGGCGCCCACCACGCCGTGGGGTATCTCGATGTCGGTAATTTTTGCCACGGTCTGGTTGGTCACTGGATCGATAACGTGGGAGTCGTCCCCCGCGGCATTGGTCTGGATGATGCGCACCGTGGTCGCCGCGGGCTCGCGGCGCTCGGTCGCCCCGGCAACCCAGTCCGCCATGATCCGCCACTCAGGATCAAACTGGCTGTGAAAATGCGTGCCGCCACCATGAAAGGCATCGCCGCCAGCGGCGGTGGCCAGTGGATGGGCGAGAAAACGACTCTGCAGGGGATCCTCGCCGGGCTGCACGAACTGCGATGCTGATTCAAAATTCTGGCGAGACTGGGCGTCGGTCCAGAACAGGCGACCTTCTTCCAGGGGCTGCAGCCGAAAGTTGCTGCTGCGGGTGTGGCACTGGATACAGCGCACATTGCCCGGCCGCTTGGCCAGAAAAACCGGCTGCACTTCATTTTTGAAGTAATCGAAATCCAGTTGCTGGGCCTGGACCGGTGTGGCGCTGAACAGCAGCAGAACCAGGGCCGACAGAATTGCGCTGGGCTGTATAGATTGATCAGTCATGGCGATGCTCCTCTTGGTGGGAGTTAATTCACGGGGTTAAAGCGAGACGGGCCAGCCGCACCGGGATGCGACCACGCGATTCAGGTTAGTGCAGCGCCGGAGGCATTGCAACTCCTGATCAGTGCCCCTGGTTTTAATCACCTCGACAGTCTTTTCGCTGGCGCTCGCTATTACCATTGCCTGCTATTTTTGCCACGGCTTCTATTGCGTCAGCTGGCGCGTGGCGCCGGCGGTATCGAGATTGTTGGCAAAGACTTTTAAATAGACTCTTTGATCAAGAAACGCCTGCAGGAATTGCGGGGTCATAAAATACCTGCCGCTACTACTGGCCTGCTGCGGTCCCATCAGGTTAACCGCAACCGGGTCAGAGAGCTGAAAGTACTCTTCGCTATCAATCAGCAAGGTGACCGCCTGGACAGCATCACTGTTGTCGCCTGCTACCGCGAGCTGCCACTGCGCCGTGTTGGTGAGCACATCAATCCGCAGCGCGCCTTCCAGGTGAACACCGCCAGCGCGAAACTCCAGGGACACCGATCGAACCTCCGGCGGCATCCCGTCAGCAAGCGGCGGCGTGGTGCTGGGGATGCGACGGGGACTGTTACCCTGCTCCCAGGCATGGGCTATCGACAGCAGACGAACATCGTCAAGAAAGCCTCCCAGCAACTCTACAGCGACCGGTAACCCGGAGCTCGTAAAGCCCAGCGGCATGGCGATGGCGGGCAGCCCGGAATTGGCAGCCAGACTGCAGTTGTTGCCGGGCTGCGACTCGCCAATCATCACCGGCAACTCGGCGATGGGCGGATAGACCAGGGCATCCAGATCCTGCTCCGCAAGTACGGCCTCTAACCCGGCGCGCAGGTCATCTCGGGCTGCGAGTGCGGCCCGATAGGCTTCAGGATTGCTCACTGACTGCTGGCTGCGCTGCAGGGCACCGGCCACCGCGCTGTGATACAGGCCGCGATCAACAATATCATCCAGGTTGGTGGTAGCCCCGCTGGTGAACAGCGCCAGGTACTGATCGAGGTTGGGGCGAAATTCATGGCCAATAACGCCGGATGCGGCGATGAGCTCACCAAGATTGGGAATATCGACGGCGACAACTTCAGCGCCCTGGCTGGCAAACCAGTCCAGGGCCGACTCAATCTCGGCGCGCAACCGGGAATCGGCTCGCTCCAGGTAACTGTCCAGGCGTCCCAGCCTGAGGCCCTGCAGGGAAACACTGTCCAGACCGGCACGGAAACCCGGCACGCCACGATCCCGCATTATCTCGGTGGCCGGATCCCGTGCATCGTAGGCACTGACCACGTCCAGCAATATCGCCAGATCCTCGGTGCTGCGCGCCAGCGGTCCGGCCACATCCTGGGTAGCCGACAAGGGCATCACGCCGTGGATGCTGCTCAGGCCCTTGGTGGGCCGCAGCCCAACCAGGTTGTTATAGGCAGACGGAATGCGAATCGAGCCACAGGTGTCGGAGCCCAGCCCGATGGCTGCGAAGCTGGCGGCCACCGCCGCCGCGGTACCGCCACTGGAGCCGCCGGGAACCCGGCGCAGATCGTAGGGATTGCGGGTTTGACCCAGCAGCGAGCTGATCGTGGTAATGCCGTAGGCGTACTCGTGCAAATTGGTTTTCGCCAGAATGATGGCGCCGGCGTCCAGCAGTCGATCAATCTGGGCCGCGTTCTGGCTGGGCACAAAGTTCGCCAGCGCCACCGATCCACCGGTAGTAGGCATGCTCACCGTGTTGTAATTGTCTTTCACCACGATCGGGATACCGTGCAGTGCACTGCGTACCTGGCCGCTGCTACGCTCTTCGTCCAGGGCGGCTGCCTCACCCAGAGCATTGGCATTGATCCGAATAATGCTGTTGAGCCTCGGACCCTGTTGGTCATAGTGCTCAATGCGTGCCAGGTATTGTTGCACCAGCTCCACCGAGGTGGTGCGGCCGGAAGACAGCGCCGCCTGCAGCTCGGCAATACTGGCCTCGGTCACTTCCACCGGCTCCTGGGCAGCAAGACCCGGCATCAGCAGCATCGAACAGAGCAGCATAACCATAGGCCAGCCGCCGGTTAAGATTCGAGCACCTGAATTTGAACGCTTTATTGAAAACCCCATTTCTTCACTATCCTTTATTTCTTAACCAGCCTTTATTGACACTGTTTTTTTGCAATTCACTTTAACCATTGTTGTGCTGCTACTGAATCAGGCAGCCGTATTATGACGCTCACACAGCGGGTGCCGGGCTGGCATCCGTGGCACTTCCCCCGCGATGTTCATTCAGGTGTGCATAGAGATCAGCGCCAAGCTTCAAGGCAATCAGCAACAACAGCGCTGGTAGCGCCGACCCCAGCGCCATGACCAGGAAACCACCGAAGATGATAGTGACATGCATAATAATGATTCGCTTGTAGGGCTCGCCCATCTGGGTATTGGCGTCCCGGCCAAGGTATTCTTTGCGGCCGAGAAAGTTCTGGGTGTAGGACACCCCATGGCTGATGACAAAAGCCAGCAGCGCCGGTGCCATGATCACAAAATCCTGCAGCACAAGCTGCAGCGGGATGTCGGTGCCGCCATCCAGGCCATTGATGAACAGCGTATAGATGAACAACAAGTGGCCCACCATGAAGCCGCCGTAGTGACCAACAAAAAACGGCCCGAGAAACAGAATAGCCCAGCCCGCCACCCGCGCCATCTTCAACAGGTTATACACACCGATTACCGCACTCTCGGCCCAGAACAACAGCATCAGGTCACCCACATTCCAGCCCGCGATAACAACACCCACCAGCGGTACCAGGTTGGCGGCGATTAGCGCCAGGGCCGAGGGTGAATACCAGGCCACAGCTGGCAGTGCCTGAGCCTTGATCGTCTGTTTCGACATCAATGGAGACTCATCGCCTGCGCCGAAGTCAGCTGGTTGTTCCTGATGCGGACTGGATAGATCAGGAAGCGGCGACGCCTGGTCCGGGAACAGTTCCTTCAACCTGGCTAACAGCGCTGCCGCTTGCTTTCCGCTTATATTGCAGCCTAACGCTTCCGGCTGTCCGGCGAAATCAAACAGCAAGTGTTCTCCGCGCCATTCGGAGCCCTTGTCAGTCCCTGCGTCGGCTTCCCGAAAATTGCGAATCAAGGCCCGCGGATAGGCCAGGCCGAGGCCAAGACCGGGCAGGCCAACGCGCAGAATCAGGGAGTCTTGCGTTACATGAAGGGTTTCCCTGCCGACCAGTAACACCAGGAAAGCCAGCGCAAGAGCAATCACTCCCACGGACCAGCCCAACAACCAGAACAGGGAGAACGCCATACTGACAAAGGAAAACAGTTCATCGCCGCCGCCCGTTAGTGTGGCGCCGATACTCAGCAGAGGTATAGAAAAGGCGGCGAGCATGCCCCCGGTAACCACGATCGCGGGCAGTGAACGCCTGAAAGGAAAGGCGTGGAAATAGAGATCTTCGCCGCGCGCACCGAGCTCCATGGCGGGCGAGAACCTGGGTGCCAGATCACCCAGCTTTTGTAGTTGTTGCTGCCGGCGCTTGCGCAGGTCGTTAATAGCCACAGGCCATCCATGAAAAACGGGGCATGATTTCCATCATGCCCCGCCCTGAATAATCAGTCCAGCAGACCTGCGCTTCAGTCCGGCATGCGGGCGGCGCGGATTTCAATCTCCACCAACCAGCCGTCTACCACCAGGTCAGAAATCTCCACAAACGAACGTACCGGCTTGTTGGGGTTTTCATCAGTACCAAAGAATTCTGCGTAGCCCTCGTTGAAACCGGCGAAATCCAGTTCTCCATAGTCGGCCGAGACTGCAAAGGCGCGTACCTGGATAACATCGCTCATCGACCAGCCTTCAGCCTCCAGGGTTTCCTTGAAGCGGCTGAAGGTATTGATGGTTTGCTGACGCATGTCACCCCAGGTGCCATCCTCCTGTGGACGCGCTCCGGAACCACTCAGATACAGGGTTTCAGCGCCGGGCGGAACCTTGATCAACGAGTAGAAATAACGTCCCTCATTAACACGCTCAATTTCTGCGGCACTGACGAGCAGACTGACCCCCATAAGGGCGACGCCCAGTACTGAGCGAATCCATGTGTTACGAATAGCCATGTGTTCTCCTTGCTGACTGTTAGGGAAATTCTGATCAAGCCTGGTTTTGCTGTAAACCTTCATTCGACTCGGCTGCGCTGGCGGCAGCATCGGCCCGCACCTGATCGCCCAGGAAGCGATTGGTAATCAGGCCCGAAGTAATTGATCCGTTCACATTCAGGGCGGTGCGCGCCATGTCGATAAGCGGCTCGATAGAAATCAACAGCGCAGCCACGGTAACCGGAAAGCCCATGGCTGGCAGCACGACCAGTGCCGCGTTGGTGGCGCCGCCACCGACGCCGGCAATACCGAACGAGCCAATCGCGATAATCAACACCAGGCTGGTGATAAAACCAAGATCAATCTCGACACCCATGGTGGGAGCCACCATTACCGCCAGCATGGCCGGATAAATACCCGCACAGCCATTCTGTCCGATGGTGGCGCCGAAGGATGCCGAAATATTGGCAATCGGCGCCGGCACCTTGAGATCCTCGATCTGGGTGCGAATGGTCAGCGGGATAGTGGCGGCGGAGCTGCGGGTCACGAACGCAAAAGTCAGTACTGACCAGACCTTCTGGAAATAGGTGCGAATGTTGTAGCCCATCATCAGGATGAGCAGCGAATGCACCGCAAACATCAGGGCAATAGCCAGGTAGGATGCGATCACAAAGCCGATCAGGGTGATTATGGCATCACCGTCCGAGGACGCAATGACCCGGGTCATCAGCGCCAGAACGCCATAGGGCGTCAGCGCAATCACCATCTTGACCAGACGCATGACGACCGCCTGCGCGGTGTCGACAAAGCTGCGAATACGCTCGCCGTGTTCCTTGTTTTCCTCGCTGACCAGCAGCCCGGCAATGCCAAACAGCAAACCGAAGATCACGACGGCGATAATTGACATGTCGCGCGCGCCGGTCAGGTCATAAAAAATGTTACGTGGCACGAAGCTCACCAGTAGATCCGGCAGGCTTAAATCGGCGACCGAGCCCTGCCGCGCCTCCAGCACTTCGGCCCGGGCAAGCTCGGTGGCACCCGCCGCCAGGTTGCCGGCGTTGAGACCAAAAACCAGCGCCATGAAGATGCCGATCAGCGCCGCGATCATGGTGGTCACCACCAGCACACTGACTACCGTGCCACCGATTTTGCCCAGCGCGCGGATTTCTTCCACCCGCAGCACCGCCGCGATCATGGTGATCAGAATCAGCGGCATGATGATCATGCGCAGCAGATTGACGTAGCTGTTGGCAATGACGTTGGTCCATTCCAGGGTCTGCTCAGTGACCAGCGCGGAATAGCCAAACGCAAACTGCAGGTAAAAGCCGAAAATGGATCCGGCGACCAGACCCGCCAGGACTCGCCGGGACAAACTGGTATCACGGCGTGACAGCTGATACAGGAAACTCAGTAATGCGGCGAACAGGACCAGATTGACGATGGTTAATCCTGTCATGGGGATGCTCCTCACTAGGGGCCAGATGCTGCGTCTGCAGCGCCTGGCCGGTGGTTGGCAACCGCATCAGTTAAACGGTCCGTTGATACGGGGGGCGTCTTACGCAGATACGATATGTCTTATAGTTGGGGCAGAGTATAAAGCCCGCCCTTGATTAGACCAAATGCTGCCTGTTTACTTTCGTGACAAGCTGCCAGTTTGGTCTGCGAATACCTGCCTGCGGCATTCAGGTGCCAGCGAATGCGCAGGCCAAACGGCAATCCAACACTGGTTATCCAGGAGAATCACCATGCCACAGAACAGCCTTTATCCCGACCTGATCAACCAGTTGCCCGCCTTCGAGGGTCCCTTTGACGCTCGCAAGCTGGAGGCCAGGAACTGCGACGTGCTGTTTGCCAGCTATCCCGCCGGCACCAGTATCCCGGAACACCAGCATGACACCGAAAACGTCGGCATCATCACCCGGGGAGTTCTGTTGTTGACCATGGACGGCCAGCAACAGCGAATCAGCGCCGGTCAGTGGTATCACGTCCCGGCAAACAAGCCCCACGCGGCGGACTTCCCGGAGGAAACCGCAGAAATCGAATTCTGGTTCAAGCCCCAGGAATCGACTGACTGAGGACTTTCTGATTAAGGACCCTCTGATTAAGGACCCTCTGATTAATTCAGTTCGATCAGTGCCTGGTGCGCCAGCACCTGAAAATCCTGACGAATATTCATGTGGTTGTAGGGCCGCACCTGGGTCATGAGTATCCCCACCAGTTCCTGCTCCCGGTCGATCCAGGCAATAGTGCAGTAGGCACCTCCCCAGTAGGCAGAGCCTTCACTCATTGGGGTCGCCGCAGCACCGCGGTCTTCCACAACCGCCCAGCCCAGGCCAAAACCAAACCCGGGGCCCGGTAGCCACAGCGGCAGATCACCGGTGTGATTGGACATCATCAGGTCCAGGGTGTTGGGTGACAGCAAGCGCACACCATCAAGCTCGCCGCCATTGAGCATGGCCTGTTGAAAGCGCAGGTAGTCGTGGGGCGTGGAAACCAGACCGCCAGCGCCACGAAACACCCGCTTGTTCTCGCTGCTGATCCAGCGACTTTCGCTACTGCCAGGATCCTGCAGCACAATCTGGTTGTTGTTGGGGCCCGGCGTATACTGTGACATCAGGCGCCCGCCCTTGTCATCGTCAAGATAGAAATGCGTGTCGTTCATGCCCAGCGGGAAAAAGATACGCTCTTGCATAAAGTCCGCCAGGGTCTGGCCGGAAATCACCTCGACCAGCCGCCCCACCACATCGGTTGCCGCCGAGTACTGCCAGGCCTCGCCTGGATGGTAGTTCAGCGGCATGGCGGCCAGCCGGTCAATATAGGATGCCAGGGTGTCATCGGGCCGTACTCCGCTCTGGCTGGAGTAATAGCGCGAGTTGCCAATATAGCTGTTAGCCATACCTGCAGTGTGGGTGAGCATGTCACGAATAGTGGGCTCACGACTCGCTGGTATCAGGCTACCCGAGTTACCGCTGGCGTCGGCAGTAGTAGACACCTGTGGGTTGGCAAACTCCGGAATAAATCTGCTCACCGGGTCGCGCAATTGAAACGCACCTTCCTCCCACAGCATCATCAGCGCCACCGAAGTAATCGGCTTGGTCATTGAGGCAATACGGAAGATGGCATCGGGGCGCATGGGCGTGCCGCTATCCACGTCCATGTAGCCGTGGGTCTCGAAGTGCACCACTTTGCCCTTGCGAGCCACCAGGGTGACCACGCCGGGCACCAGCTGGTCGTCGATATACTGCTGCATGGCTGGCGCAATGCGCGCCAGGCGTTCGCTGCTCATCCCTACCGATTCCGGATCGGCCATGGGCAGGCCCGGATCGGTTTGCTGGGCATGAATAGCAGTAGACAGGGCCAGGGTAAGGATAAGAGCAAGGCCGAAAAGCAGGCCAGAGGATAGGCGTTGGATGGGCATGGGCAGCTCCCTGATTGTTTTCAGGCCAGAATAGCAGGCCCTTCGCGGGTGTCCAGCAGGACCATCAGTCGAAGGCATCGAACTGCATTCCCAGCAGCACCGGCTCCCCGGCAGCCGACGCCCGCCGCTGCAGGTAGGCCTCGCGGTAAAAAAGATAGTCGTCGCCAATCACCAGGTCGTCAAAAGTCAGTACCGAGGCGCGGTAGCTGGTGATCTGGGCGGCACGCAGCCCGTTGCGGGTAGCCACATCGTCCACCCGGTTTACCGGATCAACCAGCATATCCGCGCCAAAACCAAATGCGTCACGCAAGGTGCTGGGGCCGATAAAAGGCAGTACCAGGTAAGGTCCGGTGTCCACGCCGTAATGCGCCAGGGTCAGACCGAAATCCTGATTGGTTTTCTCCAGGCCAAACACCGGCCGGGCGACTTCAAACAGCCCGCCGATACCCACAGTACTATTGACCGCCAGACGCCCCACTGTAGAGGCGGCCGCCAGCAGATCCAGACGCAGCAAGTCATTGACGCCGACCTGGACGTCGTTCAGGTTGGAGAAGAAGTTGCTTACCCCACGCCTGACAAAACGGGGCGCCACGGATTGGTAAGTGCTTGCTACGGGCCGGATCAGAACCCGGTCGACGATCTGGTTGAATTCATGGGTCGGGCGGTTAACGACTTCCCATGGGTCCGACTCAGCAGCGCTGGCATTGGTGCTGGCCAGGCCAAGGAATAAAAAAATTGCCAATGCAACGCCGCGGGGACTCGGCATCTTGCGCACTGGCAATTCAAGGAGAGTCGTCATCCGGTCATGGATTGTTCGGCTCGTGCTATGTGACATCTGCATTCTCCAAATCGGCCGCTTGTGATCCGGATTCAGAACGACACCGGCTTGCCACCGGCTGCTGCAGTTGTCTCGGGTACAGCGACCCTGCCACCCGGTATTACTGCCTATAACTACGTCGTTGCTGTCCTTTTCTTAATAGGTTCTTGTCCTGATTCGTTCTTGTCTGGTTGCGTTTCGATCTAACTAATAGACCAGTCTATTATTAAATCTGGAAAAAATTTTCCGCGTCGATCCTGTGCGAATCTAGTTGCGGAAGAAAAAGCGCATGAACACGTCCAGCGGCTCGCGGCTCTTTTCGAGCTTCATCTTCATGATGGCGCCCTGCCAGGAGTTCATCAGTACCTGGGCTGCTTCTTCCGGGGGCAAATGCCCCAGACTCAATTCGCTGGCATCCATTACCGCCAGCACCTCGGCAATCCGCCTGACCATCACCTGCGACAGCTCATTGATCTTGCAGCGCAGCTTTTCGTTCACATCCGCCAGTTCCTGGGACAGATTGGCCATCAGGCATCCCTGGCAAAATTCGATACTGTCAAAGTGATCAATGTTCGCAGCGAAGAACGCTTTCAGTTGCGCGTAGTGGGACTGCGTCTCGTCGGCCAACGCTTCTTCCAACTGCGCCAGGTTTTGCCGCGCATACAGCTCCACCACCTGTAACCCAAAGTCTTCCTTGCTATCGAAATAGTGATAAAAGGATCCCTTGGGGATACCGGCACGACGCAGGATGTCATTGAGGCCAACGCTGTTGAAGCTGCTGTTGATAAACAGTTCCTGACCCACCGCGAGTAGCGACTCGCGGCACTGCCGGAATTTTTGTTCGTCCCTTATGCGTGCCATGGACAGAATATTAGACCAGTCTATTTTTTATTGCAACCCCCATCTATCGGCTGTTTCCAGTGCTGCACAATTGCGCCACACACCCCTGCTGGCAAGGGCTGCAGGCCATTTCCAACGTCTTTGAAGCGCGCCAGGACACATCCGGCAAAGCCGCGATTGGTTGCCAGGCGGCTGGCGATCCGGGATCAGTTCAGGTTCCGGGCGCCCCCTGCTCAGGGAAGCCTCACAGGCACGCAAAGATAGCCCAATAGAAAGGTTCATCGCGCATTTCCGGGAATTGTGACCGGGCGCTGTTTTATTGCGCATTCGTGGGTGGTCGCGCTGGGCAGCAGGGTCTTTCAGGGGTTTTTCAGGGGGTATAGTCGCCAACGCTCGGCGGGGCGGGAACTTTGTCGCCCCGCAGCCGCGCTCGAGGTCAGTGATTCACATGGAAGTCATTTACAAGGCAATGTACACCACACAATGGGTCATTTAGCTGTTCTTGTCATTTCATGGGTCGTCTCATTGCTATGCCCCGTAAATCTGCGAAAAACCAGAACGAGTGAAAACAGGCCTTATAAAGAGATCGTGTAAAGAGGTCGTAAACGAAAGTGCACGGCAGCAGCGCCGGTTGCGGTGCCAGCTTATACCCAGAAGCGTGGCCGGCCAGGCAGACAATCCTGCCCTGTCATTCCGGACTGTGATCAGCTTGGCGGACAGCGGCGTGCGAGTTAACTAAACTGCATCGCCACGCGCTCAGCGAATTGCGCATCAGCTATAACCAGTAGCGTCAAAACAAGCTACAGAATCAACTCACGAGCAACTACAAAACCAACTACACAACCAACCACACAGTTATCCCAGGACCGGCCCAGAACCATGATCCTAGCCCGCAATTTACTGCCTCGCCTGATTTTCTGTTTGTCCATGCTGCTGCCGTTGCTGGTCAGCGCCCTGCTGTTACTGCCGACGGCCACGCCGTTGCCCCCGGGCGCAGAACCCACGGAGTCCCCAGCGTCATCGATCGCCACCGATACACGAGATTCCGAAGTAAACGCGGCAATCTGAGGCGTACAGAACCTAACTGCGCAGTTTATAGCCGGAGCGGAACAGATAGACCACTATTCCCAGGCAGATCAGCATGAAGGCAACGACGCTTAGCATGCTAATCCAGACATCCACCTCACCGATTTCGTAGAAGCTCCAGCGCAAGCCGCTGACCAGATACAGCACCGGATTCAGCAGCGACACCGACTGCCACAGCGGCGGCAGCATGTCCGTGGAATAGAAACTTCCACCGAGGAATACCAGTGGCGTAATCACCAGCATCGGCACCACAGATAATTTCTCGAAGTTGTCTGCCCAGATGCCGAGAATGAAACCCAACAGGCTGAAAGACACTGCAGTAAAGACGATAAACAGCAGCATGATTACCGGATGGGCGATCTGCAGGTCGATAAAAAACGCCGCGGTGGCGAGAATAATCAGCCCCAGCATGATGGACTTGGTGGCGGCAGCGCCGACGTAGCCCAGCACTACCTCAATGGTAGACACCGGTGCAGACAACATCTCGTAAATCGTGCCAACGAACTTCGGAAAGTAAATACCGAACGAGGCGTTGGAGATGCTCTGGGTCAGCAGGTTAAGCATGATCAGGCCAGGGACGATAAACGCGCCATAGCCAATGCCCCCTACTTCCTGAATACGCGATCCGATTGCCGCGCCAAATACAATGAAGTACAGCGAGGTGGTGATCACCGGCGCAACAATGCTCTGCAGCAGGGTGCGGCGGGTACGTGCCATTTCGAAGCGATAGATTGCCAGTATGCCGTAGATATTCATGGCCGGGTCCTAGCGCGAATCATTGACCAGATTCACGAAAATATCTTCCAGTGAGGACTGCGTGGTGTTCAGGTCGTGGAAGCCGATGCCCGCAGCCTTCAGGTCATCCAGCAGTGAGGTGATACCGGTGCGCTGCCCGGTGGTGTCGAAGGTGTAGGTCAGTTTTGACCCGGTTGCGTCTATTTCCAGTCCATGGCTCGCCAGTGCGTCGGGAATGCTGTCCAGCGGCGCCACCAGATCCAGGATCAACTGCTTCTTGCCCAGCTTCTGCATCAGGCTGGCTTTTTCATCCACCAGGATCAGCTTGCCATCGTCGATCACCCCGATACGATCCGCGATTTCTTCGGCTTCCTCAATATAATGGGTGGTCAGGATGATGGTCACGCCAGCGGCTTTGAGCTCGCGTACGATATTCCACATGTCTTTGCGCAACTCCACATCGACACCTGCCGTTGGCTCATCCAGGAACAGAATCCGCGGCTCGTGGGACAAGGCCTTGGCGATCAGTACCCGGCGTTTCATGCCGCCGGACAGGGTCATGATCATGTTGTCCCGCTTGTCCCACAGCGACAGTGAACGCAGCACTTTTTCCAGGTGCGCCGAATCTGGCGCCTTGCCGAATAACCCGCGGCTGAAGGCAATCGTATTCCATACCGATTCGAAAGAGTCGGTGTGCAACTCCTGCGGCACCAGCCCAATCAGCGAGCGTGTCTTGCGGTAGTCGCGGATAATGTCATAGCCAGCCACGGTAACGGAGCCGGAAGTGGGACGAACAATGCCGCAGATCGTGGAAATCAGCGTGGTTTTGCCGGCGCCATTAGGGCCCAGCAGGGCGATAATTTCGCCTTCCTGAATTTCCAGATTGATATTCTTGAGCGCCTCAAAGCCGCCTGCGTAGCGCTTGCAGAGGTCGGATACGATGAGAATGGCGTTGGCTGGACTGGACATGGAGGCCGCATTATAAGGGAGCAATGGGTAAATACAACGACAGCCCGGGCAGCCCGGATTGGCGTCCACTACCCAGGGAACCTCTGATCGGTGCTGACCAATGGCAAACATCGCTGATTGCGTGCTACTTTTAAGCGCTATAAACCGGCCAGCGCCACCCAGAGGCCTATCTTCATTTGGCTGCATTTGGCTTGTTATGCCACAGCCAGAAGCAGGCCCGAGCCGGCACTGCTGCCAGGTCACGTTTCCAGAACGAGCCTGGTTGTTAAGAAACTGGTTTTAAAAATCTGGTTTTAATTAATTATACCGACCGTCAACTGACAACGGAGTCTCCGATGAACCTGCCAGAACCAGCCATGCCGAGCCTGATGTCGCGATCCCTGCGGCTGCTATCACTCGCCTCGACAGCATCATTTGTCGCCCTGTGTTCGGCCTTGCTGCCGGCCACCTTGCATGGCCAGGCGCAGGTAGAACCGGCAATCTCGAGTCAGGAGCAGCAACTCGCTGACTGGCTGCAGGATCGCGAGACAGAGATGATCGATGTTCTGGAACAGCTAACCAATATCAACTCTGGCAGTCTTAACAAGGCAGGTGTGGATGAGATCGCCCGCTTCTTTTCCGACGAACTTCGCGAACTGGGCTTTTCCATCAGCACCCTGCCCGGCGAGGTGATCGAGATGCCAAGCTGCCCGGGCAGCAACTACGCCATCGATGTGGCCGATCATGTGCTGGCGACGAAACCCGGTGACAGCTCCCGGCTGCTGTTAATGGGACATATGGATACAGTGTTCCCGCCCGACAGTCCGTTTCAGGAATTTCGACTTGAGGGTGACACCATGTACGGTCCGGGCGTGGCTGACATGAAAGGTGGCCTGGTGGTCATGCTGTATGCACTAAAGGCGCTGCACGAGGCTGGTGAACTGGACGACCTGGCCATCTCGATACTGCTCAACAGCGACGAGGAGATGGGTTCCCTGTCATCCCGCAAATACCTGGAAGACCAGGCCCGCGAGCATGACTGGGGGCTGGTGTATGAGTCATCCGGTACCGACAACCTGACCCGTCAGCGCAAGGGCCTGGGGCAGGCTCGCTTTGTGGTCTCCGGCAAGGCCTCTCATGCCGGTGGCGCGCACGAACAGGGTCGCTCCGCCATCAAGGAACTGGCTTACAAGATCGTTGAAATCGAGAACATGACCGACTACGAAACCGGCGTTACTGTGAACGTTGGTATCGTCAGCGGCGGCGAAGCGCGCAACACCATCGCCCCCTGTGCCGAAGCCCTGGTGGACCTGCGCTATCCCGAGCCGCAGCAGGGACTGGATGCGGCCGACCAGTTCGAAGCGATCTTTTCCGAGGTGTACAGCTACCCGGTAGACAGCGGCGAAATCAGCACCGAAAGCTGGATTAACCTGCATCGCCCGCCGAAGATTCCCACCGAGGAATCCGACTACCTGCTGGAGAAAGCCCGTTCCATCGGCCGCCTGCTGGGCCAGGAAATTGGTGTGACTGATTCCGGCGGCGGCACCGATGGCTCCCTGACCCAGGCTGTGGGTCTGCCAACCCAGGACTCGCTGGGCGTGGCCGGTACCGGTGCCCATTCCAACCGTGAAGAAGCCCGGGCGAGTTCACTGGTGGAACGTGCCCAGCTCAACGCGATTCTGATTCAGCGGCTGGCAAGCGAAGTCCCCTGATCGACCATCAGTCCAGCAGCAACGCTGGCCCGGTTGACAGTCTTGCCTGGCTCGCTGCCGGTAATTCTGGCTGCTGCGTCTGAGCTGACGGGTCCGATCCGCCACAACAGACTCGTGCTGACGACCCATTACTGGTCGCTGGCTGCCGCCTGGTTGCGATAAAAGTCCCTGATTGGCCCGAACGGTCCGAGACGGTGTTGCTCGACGGGAAAATTATCGGCGTAGGGGGGATACGGGCTGTCCACCGGCTTGTTGGTCAGGTCGGGATAGTCCACTTCCAGATTTGGCCGCTCAGGACGCGTATGGGAATTAATATACGCTGCCACGTCATAGGCTTCATCGTCACTCAGATCCGGTTGACCCAGCGGCATGCGGGCCTTGATGAAACGCGCGGCGGTTAATACCCGCGTCATGCCGGCGCCGTTGTTGTAGCTGTCCGGCCCCCACAGGGGCGGGAACAGATAGCCCTCGCGCGGATCGGATGCCGCCAACAGTCCCTGACCGTTGTCACCGTGACAAAGCTCGCAGCGCTGTTGATAAACCAGCTCCCCGGCCGACACACTGGCCGCCCGATCGGGCTCGGCAAAGGCTGGCGGTTCATCGGACTGACGCCGGGCGACACTCATTAACTGGTATTCCCGATTCAGCTGCTGGATGTACATCTCCATGGACACCATCTCGACGCTGTCCCGGGATAATTCGCGACCATTCATGCTGCGGGTCATGCAGCCGTTGATACGGTCGCGTAAATCACGCTCACCGCCATCCCGGCCGGAAAAGCGCGGGTAGCTGTTCACGGTCTGCAGCAAGGACAAGGTGCCGGGCCGGGTGCCGGTATCCAGATGGCAGGACGCGCAGTCCATGGAGGTACCGGAAAACCGCTTGGCCGGGTCTTCGTGACCCGGGCCAAGCAGCGCCGCCGTGTCGCGAATCAATTGTCGCCCGTATTCGACACTGGGCTCACTATGCAGGGTAGTCGGAGAAGACGGTTGCAACCACAGCACTGCCGCGATGACGCCAACACCGGCGAGAGTACCGAGCAGCATTGTCAGTGCGGCCGCCCCGCGCAGCCGGACAGCCGGGCCGGTGCTCAGCTTTGACTCAATCATGGTTGCTCACCCTTGCGGCGCGTTTCGAATTGCGCCAGCTGCTGTTGAAAACTGTGTTTGGGCTGCTCGATGCGCTGCCGCCAGCCTGGGCGCAGCAGGAACGCCAGGCTATAGGCAGCCAGAAATAGCAAAGTCAGGGCGACAATCGCGGAACTGATCATGGCTGGCCTTCCACAATTTCTTCCACGATTTCGGTTACCGTTTCGGCGTCCGAATAAAGTGACTGCAAATAAAAACTCACGGCTCGCATCTCATCGTCATCGAGACGATCTCCCCACGGGGCCATGGACGTGCCGGGGACGCCGCTGCGCAGGACTCGCAACGATTCGTCAAGGCTCAGGCGCTCGCGAGTAAAGTCCGTGGGAGGCACCGGAATGGGCAGGTTGCCCACCGCAAACCCGTCGCCATTGCCGTTTTCCCCATGGCACTCTACACAGTGGGTCCGATAGACAATCGCGCCCGCACTGAGGATCGGAACCGCGGCAGACTGCGGTGCAACCTCGCTGAACGAGCGCACCACCGCTGCCATGTCCGCAAGCTCTTCTGCAGACCGGTCTCGCCAGGCAGGCATGGACGATCCATGCACGCCATTCCAGAGGATATCTGCCAGCAAGTCATGACGGTACTGACGCTGCTGCAAATTGACCGGTGGTGGCTGCAGCCAATCCGCAGCAAGACCGTCGCCACCGCCCGACACCCCATGGCAGCTGCTGCAGTTGTCTTGCCAGAGCTGCTGTCCGCGCGCACTCACCGGCACTCGAGACAGGGCTGGCGCAGCACCGCGCGGACGCGTACGCGCCGGATGGGTGTTCAACTCGGCAAGGTCCAGCGCCATCCGGGCACGGGGGTCCGGTCCTGCCTTGCTCAGGGCCGCGGCATCGGCATCGGGCCAACCCAGTTCCCGGGCCCGACCCAGTGAATCGAGGTAGGCTACCAGGTCCTGTGCCTGCTGCAGCGGGCGTAGCGGTGATCCATCGAAGAATTCCGGATAGCCAGGCATGATCGATTGCGATACCACGGCGCGCGGAGCATAAAGATGCGCCAGCTGCCACTGCGCGGTGCGGGTATTGGCGGCACGGGACAGGTCCGGACCAATACGCCGCGTACCCAGCAGGTGCGGTGTATCCAGTGCGTCTTCCCAGGCCAGGGTGGGCGCGCCAAAGCGGGCAACGTCGGCATCGGTGTAGCGGATCTGCTGGGTATGACAGTAGCCACAACCCTCACGGGCGAAGATATCCCGCCCCCGCTGCTCGGATGCAGTGAGGGGCAAGAGCTGGCCCGGAGCAAGCGATGCTGACTGCTCGGCGAGCATCTGTCGCGGCAGCAAACCGAGCAAGGAAACGGAGAACACAAAAAACGTGACACCTGCCACCGAAGCAACAATATAAGACATACGCAGTGCTGCGGCAGAGTCGCCGACATGGCCGGTTGCCTGGCTGGCGGATAACGCAACCGATGGCGCGCTATCCGACGCCATTGCCTGGCTCGGCTCACCGGCACCGCGAGGGCCCAGCGTCAGGCCCATGAACAGCAGAACGAATCCGGCAGCCACCGGTATTGCCGACACACTACGCGCTATCCAATACGGCTGGGAAGCACGCAGTGATTCCACCCAGGGAGCCCCACTTTGCCATAGCTCGCCCTGCACCAGCCCGGCGACAGTCAAGTCAACTACCATGACCGTGATGCCGACAGTCAGCAGCCAGTATGCCCAGTTGATATAGCCGGAATGGTAAGGCGCGTCGGGCAATTTCTGCCAGGCATGCACCAAGCCGCTGATTCCGGCAAACGTTGCAAAACCAAGCATCGCCAGGTGCGAGTGTCCGATTACCCAGTCAGTGAAGTGGGTAAGCGCATTAAGGCTCATATTGGCCTGGGCCGAACCCTGCAGGCTGACAACCAGATAAAAGACCACCGACATTGAGGCGAAGCGCAGGGCCGGCTCTTTGGGAATCCAGCCGGCGCCACGCTGGGACAGCATGAGATTGCTGACCACTATGACTACCACCACTCCCAACAGGAACGACGCCAGGATCGCCGTGGTCTGGGCAAGCATGGGAATAACCGAGGCAATATAGTGATGGGGGCCGTTAAGCGGATAGAGGAAAAACAGTCCCCAGAATCCAACCATGGACAGGAAATGACTGTAAATGGGACGTCCGGTACTGGCGGGAATCACATAGTACAGAATGGCCAGCGCCAGTGGCGTGACGAACAGGCCCACCGCGTCATGAATCCACAGTCCGCTAAACGCCGCGCCGGCGGCGCCGGGCACGAACTCCGGGACGATATTGCCCATCGGATAGCTGAGCAAGGTAAATACCAGGGCGCCAATAATGTACCAGCTTGAGACGTAGAGATTCTCAAAGCCGTGCTGAAAGAAAGGCGGGAGAAACTGGATCGCGGCAAGCACCAGGGCAAGGATAACCACCAGGTCCACCGCCAGTGGGAATTCAGCCCACTCCAGTGGCTGGCTGATACCGGACAGCACCAGCACCCAGCCCGGCAGCATCACCGCCAGGTTCCACAGAGCAAACAGCCACAGTCCCAGGCGGTCACTGAAAACCGCGCGTCCGCTCAGTACCGGGACTGCATGATAGAGAAAGGCAAGAAAGGCATTGCCCAGCCAGCCGAGCATGATGCCCTGGGTATGCGCGAACCGCAGTCGTCCCCAGCTAGGCAGCGCCGTTGCAAAATCCGGCCAGATAAACTGCAGGGAAACGATGATGCCAAACACCACTGCCAGCAGCAGAGTGAGCAAGGCAGCGAGTCCGTGGGCTCTTACCAGGAAGGGGTTCACACGGGTGTCTGCTTCAGGGTGGAACATCTACTTGTCAACTCTGTTACTGCTCAGCCCTGATCAGGACCAGCGAAAGGCTGCCCGGAAAAACGGCTCGGTTCAGCACCTGGCACACCGATCACGCTTCTGTAACCTCACCCCGACCAATTCAGTCAGCATTGCTCGACCGAGGTGTTGATGGCCTGTGCGCCCCACTCATTGGCCAGGATCGAAGGGGATGCACCCACCGACCAACATTACTATCCAGACCTTGTTGTATGCCGCGCTTGAAAAAGACTGGTTTAAACGCCCAGTATATGAAGGAAACACCCGATCGCCAACAAGCCGTTAGCTACATTCATCCAGGCGTTCCCTACTTGTCCGGCTTTTATTGACTTGTCCGCCTTTTATTGACGAGTTTCTCCGGCCAATTGTGCTTCCACTTCCTGGCGGCGCGCCCCGCGCAGGATACTTTCCAGAGAGTAATTTCCTTCGTGGCAGGCAAACTCGTATATGCGATCTTCAGCATGGTTGCGGGTCAGCATACGCTCGCCGTGAACGGGCTGGCTGTAGGCCTGGGGATCAATCACGGTAAAGGCGTAATGGATCTGGCTGTCACTAACCAGGGTGTAGCGTTCGATAGTTTCAAACTCCTCTGACATCACAAAGCCGCGCATCGATGATTGCTCGGGACGGAAGTCCCGGGTGTGCACTACCAGCGTGTTGTCTTCCCAGTAGCCCACCGAGTCGCCCATCCAATTGCGCACGCCGTTGTCGAAATGCTCGTCGTTCAGGCGAATAATGCGCGCATCATGGACCATCTCGGTCATGATCATCACATAGTCATTGTTTTGCACAATCTGCAGGTTCGGGTTCATCATGATCGGTGTCAGTGAGGGCACCGCTGACCCAAACATGATGCAGCGTCCGGACAGGGGCTGCCCTTCGGGTCCGTCGGTGGCAGTCAAACCGGTTGCTTCCCGCCGCTGATAAAAATCCTGAAAGTTGCCGCGCCGCGGGATACGCCCGTTGGGCGGATCGACGATTACCGAGGTCCGATATTCGCCAGCCACCGGGACGATTTCCGGCTCTTGAAAATGGGCCAGGAAATTATCATCGGCTTCCTGGCGAATCATTGCACCCTGCTCAGGCGCACTGCGGTCCGGGGCAAGCGGTGCCATTAGATCGGCATTGCGCTGCGCCATGCGCTGCTCAAGCCGGGCCACTTCCTCGGCGGTGTACGAACGTTGCTCGCCCAGATTGGCGGGCCGCTGTAGCGGCGTGCGGGAGCCAAACCACCAGGTGCCCTGCAAGTCGGGATGACCATGTTCGGTGCGCGGCATGACCCATTCCGGCTGCAGTGGCTTCGGAATCACAGCCGCTTCCCCGCCTTCCAGTTGCGCCCCGGCCAGCCCGGGTAAAAACAGCAATCCTGCAAGCAGTACTCTGTGCATCTGTCTATTCACCATTGTGCCTCCGGACCTGTTGATTTCCAGTCTGCTCAAACTCTTGCTACGTTACCCCGACAAGGGCATCCGATATCTTGTCTGGAATCAATATAAGGGCGATTCATTCAGTCTACGATGAGTCAAATTGTCGCAGCCGCACGCTAATGGGTTATATCCTGACTATTCCCGGTACCGTGAACTGGCTAAGATTGCCCAAGGAATCTAATCTCACTGGAGGAAAATCATGTCTGCAATCACTAACATTCTGGTACCCACCGACGGCTCCGAGGGTGCACTGAAAGCGGCCAAACACGCTGCCGACATGGCTCGCGCCCTGAATGCACGCCTTACCGTCCTGTTTGTGCTTACAGATGATCTGATTGTCTCCAATGCCTGGGGGGCCGCCGAATTCACCGAATTGGGTCCCACCGGCACCATGCCCGTCGAGGACATTCGCAATTTGCTCGAGAAGAAAGCCCGGGAAAACGAAATGGCGGATACCCTTGCAGCACTAGGTGACCTGCCTCATGAGGCTGAGACAGCCGTGGTCTGGGGTCACGTGGCAGACGCCATTTGCAACTATGCCAAGGAAAACGCCGTCGACCTGCTGGTCATTGGCTCCCATGGACGCACCGGCGTCAAACGCATGTTGCTGGGCAGCGTCAGCCATGTGGTGGCCAACCAGGCTCCATGCCCGGTAACGATTGTCAGGTAACACGCAAACCCGGCTGTAAATCGGGACGCCAGGAGGCGAAGGGGATGCAGCCCGGGTTCCTGGTGTCCGCCCCGGCCTAGCCGGGCTGCGAAACCAGGCGCGATCTGCTGATTTGCCTGAAGCGCGACAGCGCTGGCAACAAGACCAGGATGTAGGCATTGGTCTCGGCCAGTTCCTCGAACAGTCGCGCTTCTTTGAGAGGAATCAGTTGCCTGTCAATCAGTGCGCTGAAGATCAACAGCGACAAGGCAAAAGCCAGCAGCAGGCAACCGGGGGTCAGCAGATAGTCCGCGATGAACTGGCGTTTGTCTGCCACCTTCTTGAACAGGGTAACCAGCAGCCAGGTCCACAGCACAGTGAGCAGGAGATTCCGTCCAGCACCGCTGCCTACCAGTTGCACAAATGCCGGAACCGGAAGTCGTTCCATATCCAGTTCTCTCGATATGAAACTGAAACTGAGCAGCGCCAGCGCCAGATGCAGGAACTTCTCCGGCGCCCCAGCCTTGCCACCCAGCCAAAGATAGACAATGCCACTGATTGCCAGAATCGACACCTGGAGGTTTTCCAGCAGCGCGTTTTCGCTGTGCACCCAATCCAGTCCCATCGCCATGACAAGGTAGGCAAACAGGCTGTTAACCAGGGCAATGAACGCTGCGCCCATGGTCAACTTCATGCTGGCGGTCTGGGACGGACTGTCCAATTAAATCTCCAGAAGGAATTGGGAAGCAGTTATACACTACGAGCAACAGGCCTGAAAAGTTCCATTTTCCGGGGGCAAGACGTAGTGGAAAGACCGAAAGGATAGACCGAGTGCATAGACCAGGAACCTAATCGATAGCATCCAGCGCCTGACTGATCTTGGTCACCGCGACCACATCCAGCCCGCTAACAGGCGTCTTGGGAACATTGGCTTTCGGCACGATGGCACGCTTGAAGCCGTGCTTGGCGGCTTCCCGCAGTCGCTCCTGTCCACCGGGCACCGGACGGATTTCGCCGGCCAGGCCGACTTCACCAAACACCACAAGATCGCGCGGCAAGGCTCTATCGCGAAAGCTGGAGACAATGGCCAGCAGCAGCGCCAGGTCGGCGCTGGTTTCGGTAACCTTGACGCCACCCACCACGTTGACGAAGACATCCTGGTCGGCCATGTACAGACCACCGTGACGATGCAGCACCGCCAGCAGCATGGCCAGACGGTTCTGCTCCAGGCCCACTGCCACCCGGCGCGGGTTGCCCAATGGGCTGGCGTCCACCAGCGCCTGAATCTCCACCAGAAGGGGCCGGGTGCCTTCCCACAGCACCATGACCAGCGAACCTGGTGAATCCTCTTCGGTGCGGGCCAGAAAAATGGCCGAGGGATTAGTCACTTCCTTCAGGCCTTTTTCGGTCATGGCGAACACGCCCAACTCGTTCACCGCACCAAAGCGATTTTTCTGGCCACGCAGAATCCGGTACTTGGTGTCGCTACCACCTTCCAGCATGATAAAACAGTCAATCATGTGTTCCAGAACCTTGGGGCCGGCCAGGTTGCCTTCCTTGGTGACATGCCCTACCAGGAACAACACGGTATTGGTTTGTTTGGCGAACTGAATCAGATAGGCGGCGCACTCCCTGACCTGGGATACACTGCCCGGCGCCGACGGCACATCGGCACTGTGCATCACCTGGATTGAATCCACCACCAGCAGGCCGGGCTTGTGTTCTTCGGCGGCGCGAGTGATTTGTTCGACATTGGTCTCGGCCAGCATTTTCAGTTCCGCAGCCGGCAAACCCAGGCGTTGGGCGCGCATGCCTACCTGCTGCAGCGATTCCTCGCCAGTGACATACAGCGCTGGCCTGCCGGTTGCCGCCATGAGACACATGATCTGCAGCAGCAGGGTACTTTTACCGGCACCTGGATTACCGCCAATCAACACCACCGAACCCGGTACCAGGCCGCCGCCGAGCACGCGGTCCAACTCACCGATGGTGGTGCTGAAGCGCGGCAGTGATTCCAGATCGACTTCCGCCAGGGTCTGCACGGCGGATTTATCCCCGGCATAGCCCTGGCGACGAAAGTCGGCTTTGGCTGCCGGTGAGCTACCACCGCCCAGCTTGATTTCCGACAGGGTATTCCAGGCCTTACAGGCGGCGCACTGTCCCTGCCACTGGCCATGCTCGGCACCGCAGTCGGTGCACACAAATGCTGATTTGGCCTTGGCCATGAATGTCCTTGCAGTTAATTAGCGCCGCATCGGCAGCAATATTGTCGCCGAGGCTAGATGTAAATCCGGGTAACCCGCGCAGTCACCTTGCAGAATAATTCGTAGGCAATAGTGCCAGAAGCACGGGCCACTTCATCCACACACAGCCCTTCGCCCCACAATACCACTTCGTCATCAATCTGCGGGTCGGCAACATCACTCAGGTCGATGGTAATCAGGTCCATGGACACCCGACCAATAAGCCGTGTGCGCACCGGGCCATGGGCGGTCTTCACCACCACCGGCGTGCCGTTCATTGCCGATCGGGGGTAACCATCACCATAGCCGATAGAGACCACACCCACTCGCGTATCCTGCTCACAAGTATAGGTAGCGCCATAGCCAATGCTCTGCCCGGCGGAAACGTCGTTGATGGCAATCAGCCGTGAGCTGAGCGTCATGGCCGGGACCAGCCCCAGTTCTTCGCCGGTCTGGTCACTGAGCGGCGAGCTGCCATAGATCATAATGCCGGGCCGAACATACTGCAGGTGTGCCTCCGGCATGGTGAGGATTCCGGCCGAGGCCGACAGGCTGCCGGGCAAGGCATCCTTGCGGGCCAAAGCCAGGCGTTGGTGCGATTGTTTGAAGTTTGCCAGCTGCGCGGCGCTAAATTCTGTTGCCGCGACACTGTCGGGGCTGTCGGCCCACGCCAGGTGGGACATCAGCACAAACTCGGTATCGGGATATTTGTGCAGATTCAGGTAGGCCTGCTCAACGTCTTTAGGAGTCATCCCAAGGCGGTTCATGCCGGTATTCAGCTTTAGCCAGAGCTTGCGCTTGTCGCCGAAGATTTCCTTGCTGAACTGTTTTTCAAGTAGCGCCACCTGATAAGGGGAGTGCACCACCGGTTCGATGCCGTGTTCCAGGCACAGGCTTAATTCCTCGCCATTCACAAAACCGTTGAGCAGCAGGATCGGCAGTTTCAGATCCAGCTCGCTGAGGCCCAGGGCTTCATCCAGGGTGGCGAC
This sequence comes from uncultured Pseudohongiella sp., assembly GCA_965212375.1. Classification (GTDB taxonomy): domain Bacteria; phylum Pseudomonadota; class Gammaproteobacteria; order Pseudomonadales; family Pseudohongiellaceae; genus UBA9145. The sequence goes on from OZ243108.1 coordinate 3,197,491, forward strand.
CGCCAGTGCCGAGGCGTTGCTGGGGGACTCAGCCAGCGCCCGGGCAATCGCCACCAGGCCATGGCCATAGGCATTGGACTTGATGGCGGGGATGATCTTCGATTCCGGGCACAGGGCACGCACCTGGCCGAGGTTCTTGCGCAGCGCCCCGGGATCTATAGTGGCCCAGGCGCGCTTGGTGGGTTGTGGCATACCGGCTTCCGCTGTGACTACATTCCGTGGGTATAACTGTCGTCGTAACGGGCCTGGATGAAATTCTCAAAGCGCGTGTACTGACCAAGAAAACTGAGGCGTACCGTGCCGATCGGCCCGTTACGCTGCTTGCCGATAATCACCTCGGCCGTGCCTTTATCCGGGGTGTCTTCATTGTAGACTTCGTCCCGGTAGATGAAGGTAATGACGTCAGCGTCCTGCTCGATGGCACCTGACTCACGCAAGTCAGACATTACCGGGCGCTTGTTGGGACGCTGCTCCAGACCACGATTGAGCTGCGACAGGGCAATCACCGGGCACTCAAATTCACGGGCCAACAGCTTCAGGGAGCGGGAGATCTCGGATATTTCGTTCACCCGGTTCTCACTGGTTCCCTTGATCTGCATGAGCTGCAGATAATCCACCACTATCATCCCCAGTCGGCCGTGCTCCCGCGCCACCCGGCGCGCCCGGGAACGCATTTCCATGGGACTGACTCCGGCGCTATCGTCGATAAACAGGGGGCGATCCCGCAGCTGCTTGGCGGCAGCACCGAACTTCTGCCAGTCATCGCCGGACAACTGGCCACTACGCAGTTTGGTCTGATCGATCCTGCCCACCGAGGACAACATTCGAAAGATCAGGCTTTCGCCCGGCATCTCCAGGCTGAACACCAGCACTGGATCGTCGTACTTGAGGATGATGTTTTCCACCAGGTTCATGGCAAACGCGGTCTTGCCCATGGAGGGACGGCCGGCAACAATCACGAGGTCCGATTTCTGCCAGCCGGAAGTCATCTCGTCCAGATCCGTGAACCCGGTGGATAGTCCGGTGAGCCCGCCTTCCGAGGCCGCCAGCTCATCAATTCGCTCCACGGCCGACTTCATCAACGTCTTCATGTCCACCGGGCCCTGGTCCTTGGGCCGTTCGTCGGCGATGTTGAACACCTGCTGTTCCGCCTCGTCGACGATCTCCTCGGCCTTGCGACCCCCGGTGTTGTAACCACTGTCGGCAATGGAATTGGCTACCGTGATCAGCCGGCGCAGCACGGCGCGCTCGCGGATGATATCGGCGTAAGCCTTGATGTTGGCGGTGCCGGGCGCGTTATGCGCCAGATCGCCCAGATAATCGACGCCACCCGCTTCGTCCAGCTGGTTCATGCTGTTCAGGGCTTCCACCAGGGTCACCACATCAATGGGGCTGGAGGCTTCCGACTGGCGAATCATGGTGCCGAAGATCAGCTGGTGCTCGGCCCGGTAGAAGTCCTCCGGCAGCAGCACATCGGCGACACTGTCCCACTCGCCATTATCCAGCATCAGTCCGCCCAGAACCGCCTGTTCGGCGTCCAGTGAGTGAGGCGGGACCTTGAGTGCGGCCAGATTGCCGGAACTGGGTGGCTTGGGTTGCGGTGACTCGGACATGGATTCAGTCTATCCAGAACTCAAAAAAAAAGCAGCACTCCATTGCTGAAGTGCTGCCCTTAAAAAAGAGAGCGTCAGAAAACGGTCTCTGCAATCCAGTAACCCGAGCTATTCGCCCGGCTTGTTGGCCTCGTCAGCGGCACCCGGTGCCTGGGGATCGTCTTCCAGATCCAGCTCTTCCAGTTCCTGATCGCCAATGGACTCGACGTCCTCAATCAGGCTGCCGTCGTCAGTCACACCAGCCGGCGCGTCCTGGGCAATGATTGCCAGCACAATCTCGGCGCTGACGTCGTAGCCCATATCGAGGGATATCTCGTACTGACCACACTCGCGAATCACACCGTGGGGCAACAGCACCTCACTCTTGATGATTTCGGCATCGGCCTGGGAATTGATAACGTCAGCAATGTCCTTGGTGCCCACGGATCCGTACAGCTTGCCCTCGTCACTGGCGTTGACCTCAATCTTGATATTGAGACCGTCGACCTTGGCCTTGCGCTTCTCGGCTTCGGCGACATGTTTCTTATGCGCCGCCATCAGTTCAGACCTGCGTTCCTCGAACTGTTCCAGGTTGGCCTTGGTGGCTGGAATGGCTTTGCCCTGGGGAAACAGGAAATTGCGAGCGAAGCCGGACTTCACATCCGCGGTTTCGCCGATGTCACCCAGGTTGGTGATTTTTTCCAGCAAGATAACATTCATGATGTTGTCCTCTAATTCAATGCCGCGCCCGCGGCGCGAATCAATTCTTGTGTATTCAATTCTTTACTTGCGTCTCGACTCTCGACTCTGGCAATCCTGCCTGGCAGGTAATGCCATGATCAGGTTGCCGGCGGCTGCGCCCGCGAGCGAAAGTCATACCAGCTGTCCAAAATCGCTGCCAGTACTACCAGCTGCAGCGCCAAAGGCAGCATCAGCAGAGCGTAAAACACTACCAGCCACATGCTTGATGCCTTGCGTTTGGCGACCATGCCATGCACCAGGGCAACACCGGAAATCAGTAGCGGCATCACCGCGTAAAGTACCCAGGCTTCGGGAATGACAATCCCGAAATTGGCCATGGCCATCAGCACCACCAGCAGCAGCGCCACTTTCTGTTCAATACGCAGCAGGTGAAACTCTTTCTGAAACCCACCCGGGTTATAAAGAGTAGCCTGCATCCAGCGCGCCAGCATCAGCAGCAGTACGCTGAGAAACATGTACACCGCACCAAACACGCTGGGCATCACCGCCCGGATTTCACCGAGCTGTACGCCCTGGACGTTGTTCGCCTGCAGATACTGCTCCATCTGCTGAAACAGCACATCCAGCAATTGCGGCTGCAGGCGCATGTACATCTCGACCGCCACACCTACGGCAATCGCCATCAGCAGTGTGAATTCCCAGGATTCCGATTCCCTGAGCAACAGGGCCAGTCCGGAGATACCGATCAACAGGACCAGCGGGATTACATCCCCTACCATGGCCCAGCCTGCCAGCGGCAGGATCGCCCAGGCGACAACCACCAAGGCTTCCTGCGGGCCCTTGCGCAGCATTACCAGGCCTGCGACCACCGGGCTCAGCAGATTTATCAGCGGGATGATGCCAAGCACCAACGCCGCGATAATGGCCTGCTTGCGTCCGGCCATAACTAATTTAGCAAGGCCGCGCATAGCTGCGTTCTAGACCTGGTGGCTATCCGTGTATGGGATAAGCGCCAGGTAGCGGGCGCGCTTGACTGCCGTGGCCAGCTGTCGCTGATAACGTGCCTTGGTGCCAGTGATGCGGCTCGGGACGATCTTGCCAGTCTCCGAAACATAGGCTTTCAGGGTTTCCAGATCTTTGTAATCGATCTGCTTTACGCCTTCAGCGGTAAATTTGCAGAATTTCCGGCGTCGAAAAAAACGGGCCATAATTTAATTCCTGTCTGAATAAGTTGGTGATGAGTGAGATTGGTGATGCGTACTCAGTCTTTCGCGTCGTCAGCAGTTTCTTCTGTCTTGGCGTCGCTAGCTGAGTCATCGCTGGAGCTGTCGTCGTCACTGGCGGAGCCTTTCAGCACCGAGCCGGGACCTTCTTCATCATCATTTTTCTCACGTCGCGCGCGCGCCGCGGCCGCTTCTTCTTCGGCCTTGCGCTTGGCGTCAGATCTGGCCTTGCGTTCCTTGTTCTCGCGCTCACCCTTGAGGATTAACGACTCTTCGGTTACCGGTTCCTTGGCTTTGATCACCAGGTTGCGCAGTACCGCGTCGTTGTATTTGAACAGGGTGGACAGTTCTTCCAGAGTCTCGCCGTTGCACTCAATATTCATCAGCACGTAATGTGCCTTGTGAATCTTGTTGATCGGGTAGGCGAGCTGGCGGCGGCCCCAGTCTTCCATGCGGTGAACCTTGCCACCGTTTTCGGTCATCAGCTGGGTGTATCGGTCAACCATACCTGGTACTTGCTCGGACTGATCCGGATGCACCAGGAAAACCACTTCATAGTGTCTCATAGAGACTCCTCTTGGGTTCCGTCTCCCATCAAACGCTGGCGCGCGTGGTGAGACAAGGAGTTATGTCGGGGCGAAAACGGGTTCCGCCAATAAAAGAGGGCGAATTCTAGTGAAACTGCCTGGTGGTTGCAAGCGCAATCGGGCACCGAACCGGTGTTTGCGGGATCAGGCGCGGCGCTGGCGCACCGCTTCAAACAGTGTGACGCCGGTGGCCACTGACACATTAAGGCTACTGAGCGCACCGGCCATGGGGATGGACACCAGAAAGTCGCAGCACTCGCGGGTCAACCGGCGCAGCCCGCTACCCTCGGAACCCATGACGATGGCCAGCGGCCCAGTGAGATCCTGGTCAAAAACCTCAGTATCCGCCTCGTCATCGGTACCCACGATCCAGATACCCTGCTCCTGTAGCGTCTTCAGGCTGCGCGCCAGGTTCGTCACCTGAAGCAAGGGCACCGTTTCCGCCGCGCCGCTGGCTACCTTGCGCACCGCAGGAGTCAAGCCAACCGCTTTGTCTTTGGGGATAAGCACCGCAGTGACACCGGCGGCGTCGGCAGTGCGCAGACAGGCACCGAGATTATGGGGATCGGTAATACCGTCCAGAACCAGTATCAGGGGTGGCGTGGTGCTGTCTGCCAGCAAGCTCTCCAGGTCGCTTTCCTGTCGGGCCGGCTGGCCGGCACCGGCCTGCATTGCCGCAGCGACGCCCTGGTGCCGGGTATCGCCAAGCGCATCGAGCTCGGCGCGCGATACCTCGCGCAGGCGTAATCCGGACTTGCTGGCAAGCTGGCGCAGCTCCGACAAACGCCGGTCCTGGCGATCAGCCTGCACCAGCACCTCACTAATCTGCGCCGGGTTGCGGCGAATCAGCTCGGTCACCGCATGCACACCCACTGCCCATTGCGGCCCGCTCATTAGCTACCTTTCTTGGCCGCGGGTCGGCGCCGCGGTTTACCGCTACCGCCTGATTTCCTGGCGGCGCCACCGGCGGGGCCTTTGCGGCTTGCCTGCCCGTCACTTGCGCTCTTGCCACGGCCACCAGCAGCTTGCTTCCTGGCTGGCGCCTTGCCCTTGCGCGCTGGCTTTTTCTTGGCACTTCTATTACTGGTGCTATTGCTGCGCTTTCCACCGCCCTTGCCGCCAGCTTTGGAACCGCTTTTATTTTGCTTGCCACCGGCGCCGCCCTTGTTCTGGCCTTTGCGACGTCGCCCGGCTTTCTGATTCTGCTCGTCCTGGTTTTCCGGTGGTGCGGGCTGTGAACCAGATGTGCCAGCAGATTCCAGTTTGCGTAGCATCTGCAGATCAATCTTCTTGTCATCGAGATCGACGCGCACCACTTTTACCCGCACCGAATCACCCAATCCGTACACCACGCCGGAGCGTTCGCCACGCAGGCAATGGCGGGCCGGGTCGAATCGATAATAATCGTTCTGTAATTCAGTAACGTGCACCAGACCTTCCACGTAGATATCAGTCAGCTCCACGAACAAACCAAAGCTGGTAACTGATGACACGCTGCCGTCGAACTCGTCACCCACGCGATTCTGCATGTACTCGCACTTGAGCCAGTCGACAACGCCGTAGCTGGCGGCATCGGCGCGACGCTCGGCAACCGAGCAGCGCTCGCCAAAGGTATCCATGTCGTCGTTGCCGTAGGGATAGATCTCCGACTTCGGCAATTTCGCGGCCTGCTCGTGACGGCGCACATGCTTGCCCGGCTTGTTGCGGATCAGGTAGCGGATACCGCGATGCACCAGCAGATCGGGATAGCGACGAATCGGCGAAGTGAAATGGGTGTAGGCGTCAAAGCCAAGACCAAAGTGCCCGGTGTTGTCGGGCGAATATACCGCCTGCATCATGGAGCGAATCAACATCACCTGCAGCAGGTGACGGTCCGGTCGTGTGCCCAGCTGTTTGAGCACCCGCTGGTAGTGAATCGGATCCGGCTGCTCGCCGCCACCCAGGTGCAGGCCAATGCCCTGCAGAAATTCTCGCAGGTTTACCAGCTTGTCCGGATTCGGTCCTTCGTGGACCCGATAAAGCGCTGGCAGCTTCTGCTGCTCGAACAGGCGCGCTGCCGCCACGTTGGCCGACAGCATGCATTCTTCAATCAGCTTGTGAGCATCATTGCGCACCACCGGCACGATCTCGCGAATCTTGCGATCCTCGCCAAACACGATGCGGGTTTCAGTGGACTCAAAATCCATGGCGCCCTTGGCTTCGCGGTTCTGGCGCAGCGCATGGTACAGCCCATACAGGTTATCCAGATCGGCTATAACGGCGGCATGGCGCTCGCGCAAACGCTGGTGCAGCTTTTCCTGGGTCGACGTTTCCGGCGTCTGCACCATGTCGGCCATTTCCGTGTAGGTCAGCCGGGCATGGGAATGGATGACTGCCTCATAGAAACAGAAGTCACCCAGTTCGCCGTCGGCGGAGATTTCCATCTCGCACACCAGGGTGAGGCGGTCCACCTCGGGCTTCAGGGAGCACAAGCCGTTGGACAGTTTCTCCGGCAGCATGGGGATAACGTGACCAGGGAAATACACCGAGGTGCCCCGCTCCAGCGCTTCTTCATCCAGCCCGCTGCCGGGCGTGACGTAGTTCGAAACATCGGCGATGGCCACCATCAGGGTCCAGCCACCCTGAGGGTGGCGCCGGGCAAATACCGCGTCGTCGAAATCCTTGGCGTCCTCACCGTCGATAGTCACGAACGGCACATCGCGCAGATCAAAACGACCCGCCAGCTCCGCCTCACTGACCTCATTGGGAAAGCGGGCGATTTCCTTGTTGACCGATGATGGCCAGATATGGGGAATATCGTGACTGCGCAGGGCAATGTCGATTTCCAGACCGGGGGTGGTGACATCACCCAGGATCTCGGTAACCCGGCCAATGGCCTTGCGCCGGTTGGACGGATATTCCACCAGTTGAGCCACTACATACTGGCCGTCGGCGGCGTCCCGGGACTGGCCATCGGGAATGAGAATCTCATGGGTGATGCGCTTGCTGTCCGGAACCACCAGGCCAATACCCTGCTCGCGGTAGAAACGACCGACTATTTCCTTATAGCGCCGGGCCAGGATTTCCACGATCATGCCTTCCCGGCGACCGCGACTATCCAGACCTGTCAGGCGGGCCAGCACCCGGTCGCCATCAAACAGGCGCGACATTTCCCGCGGGCTCAGGAACATGTCCTCGGAGCCATCGTCAGGTACGAAGAAACCAAAGCCATCCTTCTTGCCCTGCACATAGCCGGGCAACAACTCCATGTGCGCCGCCAGACCGTAGGCGCCGCGGCGATTGCTGATAATCTGCCCGTCTCGGGACATGGCAATCAGGCGCCGACGCAGGGCCTCGCGCTGATCCTCGTCCTCCAACTGCAGGATCTTGCACAGCTGCGACAGGTCGGTCGGCTCACCGATCTCTTCCATCTGCTCAAGGATCAGCTCGCGGCTGGGAATGGGATTGTCGTAGTTATCCGCTTCGCGCTTGGCGAAGGGATCACGGGGTTTTCCGGATTTGGACATCGAGGCGGGATTTTCAGAAAGAATGAATCTCGATTATACACATGCCGCCATTTCTTGTCCGTGACAGTTGACAGCAACCGGGTGCATGGGTAGAGTTGCGCTCCGCGGTTTTATGGCCGTATTCCAGTCCTGAGCCCAGGTGGTGGAATTGGTAGACACGCTAGCTTCAGGTGCTAGTGGCCGAAAGGTCGTGGGAGTTCAAGTCTCCCCCTGGGCACCATCTCCCTCTTAAGTATAGCTGGCTTCTCAGCTGCTCCTGAATCGTGCCCTTAGTGGACCGGTCGACCACAGCTGCTTTCCGAAAACTGTGCAACAAACTTCGGCAGTCAGTGGGGGTAAGCTGAGGGAGATCCCCCTGGGCACCACTTCCCTCTTAAATATAGCAAGCTCCTCAGCAGCTCCTGAATCGTGCCCTTAGTGGACCGGTCGACCACAGCTGCTTTCCGAAAACTGTGCAACAAACTTCGGCAGTCAGTGGGGGTAAGCTGAGGGAGATCCCCCTGGGCACCATCTCCCTCTTAAATATAGTTTGCTCCCCAGCAGCTCTAGAATCGTGTCTGTAGTGGACCGGTCGACCACAGCTGCTTTCCGAAAACTGTGCAACAAACTTCGGCAGTCAGTGGGGGTAAGCTGAGGGAGATCCCCCTGGGCACAGCTTCTTAACTGATACCGGTGGCCCTTCTGAAACACAACAACCGTGGCCCTAGTCGGCCGGTCGACCACAGCTGCTGTCTGGATTTTGTGCCGCAAACTTCAACGGCCAGTGGCAGTAAGGTGAGGGAGATCCCCCTGGGCACAGCTTCTTAACTAGTACCGGTGGCCCTTCTGAAACACAACAACCGTGGCCCTAGCCGGACGGTCGACCACAGCTGCTTTCCGAAAACTGTGCAGCAAACTTCAGCAATCAGTGGCGATAAGCTGAGGGAGATCCCCCTGGGCACCATAACCCCTCTTAAATATAGCTAGCTTCTCAGCAGCTCAACAATCTTGCCTGTAGTGGACCGGTCGACCACAGCTTCTCTCTGATTACTGTGAAAGAAACCTCATCGGTCAGTGGCCGTAAGGTAGGGGAGATCCCCTTGGCACCATAACCCCTCTTAAATATAGCTAGCTTCTCAGCAGCTCAACAATCTTGCCTGTGGTGGACCGGTCGATGTCTACCAAACTCCGGGGTCAAAGCCGCTGTACTTTATTTCACGAGGGCGTGATGTTTTTGCAGGGAGCGCCAGGTCTTACCGGAACGTTCGATTATTAATACTGACAATAATGTATAGAGTGCGCGCTTCGGGTTTTAGGGCCAAAGGCTTGGGGGTGATTTTTTCGGGCCGGACTTGAAGCCCGTTATCGGTGGCTGAATCCCGGTTGCGCAACTACTTGCTGCACAAACAAGGGCTGCCCCATGCCGGGAAAAAGCCAATGCTTGTCACCAGGCCAGAAAAACCCGGTGAACTAGTGGTTGGCCCCATATCGTAGACCCAGTACATTCGCAATAAAGGAGGCATTAAATGCCTACCCCAAGCATCGTATTTTTTCTTTGTATGTTTACCCTCACCGCGTTTATTGGCGCCGCGTTATGGCAGCGCCGACGCGTAAGCAAGGCGAAACAGCGCGGTGAGCGCAGCGAGCTCGGGAAAGTAGCCGCTTCAAAGAGCTCATAACGCCGAAGCCGGCCCCTGAGCGTCCGCCCGCGGGTCGGCTCTTCCTCTCAACACTTTCCTCCCCTTCGTCCTGTCATCAACCTGTATAAGAGTTGCCTGGCGAAAGCTTGCTTAGCCGCTTTGTCCAGCAGACAGCCGTGCGCGTCTTTCCTGGCGAATCAACATTTGTTTGGTGCAGTCCGGGCGGCGTCGTTCTCGGGAGCAACTCATAACACGTTTTCAGTGGTCGTATAAAAAAGGGTCAGGGTAAGAATACAGTAATGTATTCTTACCCTGACCCCTTTTCTTTCGGACCCCTTTTCTTTTCAGGCCACGCTGACCACTTTGCCTGTGGCCGCGAGCCAGTAGAACGTAGTCGGGACGGTGTTAGCCTTCCGGCTCACCTTCCCCAATTTGGGACTGCATGTAGTTTTCCATTCCGATGCGCTCGATGAGACCGAGCTGCTGTTCCAGCCAGTGGGCATGGTCCATCTCAGTGTCTTCAAGGAGCGGGATCAGTGCGCTTCGAGTGACGAAGTCCTGCTCTTTTTCACACAGGGCGATGGCCGCCTTGAGCCTGTCGGCGACTTCGTACTCGACCCGCAGGTCGCTTTCCAGCATGGACTTCACATCGGTGCCGACCTTGAAACCATCACGGGTAACCATGTCCGGGATGCCTTCCAGGAATAGCATCCGTTCGATCAGGACAGTGGCATGGCCTTTCTCATCCTCAAACTCGTGAGAGATGCGGGCATAGAGCTTGTGCAAACCCCAGTCCAGATACATCTGTGAGTGAATAAAGTACTGATCCATGGCGGCCAATTCCATGGCCAGCAAGCCATTCAGGGAGTCGATAATTTTCTGGTTGCCTTTCATGTTCATTCTCCTTCACCGGTCTGGGTTTGGATGTAATTCTGAATACCAATATGCTGAATCTGGTATTCCTGCGCTTCCAACCAGTCCACATAGTCTTCTTCGTAATTGAGAATATCTTCCAGCACATCGCGGCTGACATAGTCTTGCTCAGACTCACACAGGGCGATGGCGTCTTTGATCACCGGAATCTGCTCTAGCTCAAATTTCATATCCATCTGCAGAATCTCTTCGGTGTGCTCACCAATGTAAAGCTTGCCGAGGCTCTGAAGATTTGGCAGCCCGCCAAGAAACAGAATGCGTTTGACCAACTCGTCAGCCTGCTTCATGTCCTTGATGGATTTGTCATACTCCGCTTCATTCAGCTCGTTGATTCCCCAGTTGCGAAACATGCGCGCATGCAGGAAGTATTGATTGATTGAAGTTAGTTCAAGTTTCAAAACCCCGTTCAGGGCTTTGAGGATTGTTGGGCTGCCTTTCATTGCTTGTCTCCGTGATCATGCCGAGCAGTTCGAGTGACTACCCACTACGTGTATTCAAGGCGGCCAGTTTACCAATGACTGCAAATTATTCAATGTTTTCAGTAGCTTATATAATGCGAATCATTCTGATTTGCACTCGCCAAATGGCCTTTTCAGTCTATCGAAAACGGCTGTTCTGAGATTCAGCTGTAGTCGACAGCGGCGTAGAGGCAGCTCGAAACCGGGGGCACGGCTTGATCCCAAGCCGACAGCAGCGGAGTGAGTACAGGAGCCGGTGGCGTCAGCGCAGCCCGGGTTGGTTGCGATAACGCTGGTAACCAGGCGGCGGTCAGTAATCGTAGATTGAAACACCTTCTGCTTGCAGGCGGTAGGCGGAGTCGGCCAGTTCGTGGTTTGTGGTTTCTGCGGTCAGGAGGCCGTGGACTACGTGAGCGTCGTAGAAGTTGTCCAGTTCCAGGCCGGGTTCGTAGGTGACGTGGATGATCTGGTTGGGTGGTGGTGGCGGCAGGTGGATGCAGGCACCGAAGAAGGGTACCAGGAAGAATTCGGTGACCTTGCGGTCTTCGTCGTAGGCGGTGGGCACAACAAACCCCGGCAGCATGATGCGCTGGTTAACCAGGTCGGGGTTAACATCGAATGACTGTAAGGACTCTAGATAGGCTTCGGTTTCGGGATTGCCTTCCAGTTGCTCTTCCCAGCCGTAACCGTCGTGGCTCATGGCGGGTGCATCAAGAATGGCATCCAGGTCTTTCTGGCTCATCAGATCGACCCAGTCGATCGCCAGTACCTCACCGTCCTGGCTGTGGGCCAGCGGTGCGAGGCATAGGGCCATCATCGAGACAATGAAAACTGCTGGTGCAAGCCTGCGGGCGTTCAAACTCATAGGGTTTTCCGCGTTCGATTTCGGAATGATTGAGCGGTCAGTATACTAGACAGCAAACTTAACGCACATGCCGGGCAAACATGCCACTAATTGACATTAGCAAGCTTCGCTACACCTGGCCGGGCGCTACTGAGCCGACGCTTGAAATTGCCGACTTCCAGGTCGATGCTGGCGAGGCGGTGTTCCTGCAGGGCGCATCCGGCAGCGGTAAATCCACGCTGCTGAGCCTGCTGGCGGGGACGCTGACCGCGAATGCCGGGAGCGTCCGGATACTGGAGCAGGACCTGTCTTCCCTGAGCGCCCGCCAGCGCGACCGCTTTCGGGCAAGTCACATCGGTATCGTGTTTCAGCAGTTCAACCTGCTGCCGTTTCTCACCGTGGCTGGCAACCTGCGCCTGGCGTCCCGATTTGCCGATCGACCCGAACCGGACATTGAGTCGCGCGGCCGGCAACTGCTGGAATCACTGCGTCTTGATCAGGCGCTGATGGAGCGCCGCGCCGACCAGTTGAGTGTCGGTCAGCAACAGCGAGTTGCCATCGCCCGCGCCGTGATCAACGAACCGGAGCTGCTGATTGCCGACGAACCCACCTCGGCGCTGGATGCCGATGCCCGGGACCACTTCATTACCCTGCTTATGACAATTCGCGAGCTGACCGGCTGCACCATCGTCTTTGCCAGCCATGATCATGGGCTCGGCGGTATTTTCGATCGCCGGATTGAACTGGCGACTATCAACCAGGCGGCGAGCGTGGCCAGCAATGTTTGAAGTCGCATTCAGCAGCCTGTGGAGTCGACGCGGCAGTGTGATGCTGACGCTGGTCTCATTGACCATCAGCATGGCAATCGTCATTGGAGTCGAGCATGTTCGCTCCCAGGCGGAGAACAGTTTCGTGCGAACGGTCTCGGAAGTTGATCTGCTGGTCGGGGCACGCACCAGTCAGATCAATCTGCTTCTGTATTCTGTTTTTCGGATTGGCAATGCCACCAACAATATTCGCTGGCAAAGCTATGAAGATATTGCGGCACGTCCGGAAGTGGCGTGGAGCATTCCGCTCTCCCTGGGTGACTCGCATCGTGGCTACCGGGTGCTTGGAACGAATGAGCAATACTTTCAGCATTACCGCTACGGCGATTCGCAGCCCTTGCGGGTAATTCAGGGCGAGCCTTTTTCCCAGCCACTGCATACGGTACTTGGCAGTGAAGTCGCGCGCACCCTCGGCTACGCAGTTGGCGATGAGGTCGTGCTGTCCCACGGTATCGGCAATACCAGTTTCGTCAACCATGACAACCTGCCCTTTACGGTCACCGGCATTCTCGCGACCACCGGTACTCCGGTAGACCGCACCGTGCATGTCAGCCTGCAAGGCATTGAAGCCATCCACGAAGGGTTTAGTAATGGGGTACGCCTCCCGGGCCAGGGTCCCAACCCTGACGATCCCCACCTCAACGAGCTTGAGCCGGACCAGATTACCGCAATCCTGTTGGGATTGGAGTCGCCAACGGCCGTGTTTGGCCTGCAGCGCGCGATCAATAACTATCCCCGCGAGCCGCTGTCCGCGATCCTGCCAGCAGTCGCACTGGGCGAGCTATGGCAGATTATCGGCACCCTGGAAAATCTGCTGCGGGTTATTTCGATACTGGTGCTAACGGCATCAATGCTGGGACTGGGAACAATGCTGTTGTCATCGTTGCGGGAACGCCGCCGGGAACTGGCGCTCTACCGGGCCATCGGCGCGCGCCCATCTTTTATAGTATGGCTTGTCGAGCTGGAAGCGGTGACGATTACCGGGGTGGCCGCCGTGCTGGGCTATCTGGTCACGGCTGCGGGCTTTGGTCTGATCCAAAACTGGCTGAGTGAAACCTTTGCCCTGGTGATCGATGTCTGGCCGTCAACGCCAGGTATCTGGGCCTATATGGCAGGTGCGCTATTCGCCGCCGCGTTCATCACCTTGCTGCCGGCGATCATCGCCTATCGCCGTTCACTGGGCGCGGCGCTGCTGTCGTCCTGATTCAGATAACAGCCATGGCAATTCAATCCTGCGTATCTGCTTCACTATTCGCCCTCTGCCAATCGCAATAACTCAACCACAGGGCACCGGCCAACTCTTGGTACTGAACGTAAGCCTGACCGCGCCGGAATTTGTGTTGAAGCTCAGCTGTAGAACTGATCAATAATGTTCCAGGCCTCCAGGGGGGTCTCAACGAACTGGAACAGATCATAGTCTTCAGGATCAATCATTCCCTCGTCAACCAGGGCTGAAATATTAACCACACGATTCCAGTATTCCTCACCAAAAAGCAACACTGGAAGGCGGTCTATTTTTCTGGTTTGGATCAGAGTCAGCGTTTCAAACAGCTCATCCAACGTGCCGTAGCCGCCAGGAAAAACAATCAGTGCTTTCGCGCGCATCAGAAAATGCATTTTTCGCAGCGCGAAATACTGAAACTGAAAACTGAGCTCCGGGGTGATGAAGGCGTTTGGGTACTGCTCTTTCGGTAAGATAATGTTGAGCCCGATGCTCCGCCCATGCGCATCGAATGCTCCGCGGTTGGCAGCTTCCATAATGCCACCGCCGCCACCGGTAATAATGACCGAGTTACAGACGTCTTTATTCTGGCAGTTGCTGGTAATCAGCCTGGTGAGCTCCTGGCAAATCTCATAATACTTTGACTTGTCACAAATTCGTTTGGCTATAGCCACACTTCGTAGCAATGAAGAGTCATCCGGTGATTCGGCCAACTGCGATTCCAGCTGCTGCAGATTTTCCTGTGCTTTAGCTGGCTCTGGAATCCGGGTACTGCCGAATACCACGATTGTTGAAGTGATACCTGCTTCGCGCTGCAGCAGATCCGGCTTCAGCAGCTCCAACTGCAGGCGAACCGGGCGAAGCTCATCCCTTAGCAGAAAGTCTTCGTCTTTATAGGCTGGCTTGAATGAGGGAGACAGAGTTTGCGGCGTATCCGGCACCAACGTTTCTGCGCCAAAATCCTCCATCGGCAGAGTTTGGGAAGAGTTCTGCTTGGGTTTCTCGGGTTTACTAGTACTCACATGCGCTCTCGTTAAAGACAATCGTTACAATTTCCGGGAATGGGCCTGTGCATGACCGGCCATCCATTGTGATCCATCGGGCGAGATTCTGGTACACGCCAATCATCGACATCGCCAAATTGCGTTTCATACTTCCCTTAATCTGCGCATCGTTTCACCCGAAGCCTCTCCCTGCAAAGCGGCCATCTCGTCCGTGCCAAGCAGAGTGTTTAACTGGACGTCTTTCAGAAGCAGCACAGCTTCATGGACGATATGAAGCCAGCTTTGCTTGTTCGCGTAGAGCATGCCAAACACATCAAGGGTTCCACCTTTGTTCCTGTAACCCATGAACCGGGTGGAGTCAGCGCCAGTATCGAGCTGTCGCAGGACGCCGGTCATCACCTCGGCATGGGTGTGACACACGACAATGCGCAGCGGACAATCGGGTAGCTGCCGGGCTTGGTCACCCACACAAGTAGCTTCCATAGCGTCTCTGGGTGAGCGGAATTTGCCGGGCTCGATCATGGCGATCACCGAGACGCCGATGCCGTTGCCGCGCAGGCGGCGGGCCGCTGTTTGAACCTGCTGAAGCTGATACGCGCCGATAGCAATGAGTTGTATCCTGGTATCTTTATCGTGCGCCAATAACAGAGCTCCGTTGTTCACAGCGGTTTCGGCTTCCAGGTTAGTTGTCTCGATCGGAACTTTATTCTTCGGAATTACCACTGCAGCAACTTTGCCGCAACTGCTATAAATGTGGCTCAGGCACCGTACCGCGGTATTCGCATCGAAGGGAAAGTACACGGGGGCAACATCAGACATCTCCTGAAGCCAGGCTTCACACAGTGTCGGGTCTTGATGAGACTGCTCGTTCTTGCTGTTTTCCCATGTATGGGAGGTCAGTATTACCGGTACACTAATCCAGTTGGCGGTGCGGCCAGATTCTGCCAGGCGCCGTGAAAAAACAATTTCCTGTCGCATCGCTCCAAGCATCTTTACCGCAAATGCCTCATAGCTCACCGCCAGGTTAATCCCTTGCTTATTGGCTAATGCCGCGGAGATTACTGTTTCTTCGTTAAGTGCTGTAATTACACTGCCAAGCGTTGCTTCCGCCACGCCGCCTTCTGGCGCTGTCACCCTGTGCAGAAGTTTATCCAGTGTCTGATTCATCCGGTTGCTGCGCATTTCATCCGGATTCCCGATCCTGAATCGATGGGCAGGGTTGGCCTCTATAAATTCACAATACCAGGCATCAAGGCTCGCCATTGGCGATATCCGTGCTGACTTTTCCTGTTCTGTAATATCGGGTAGCTGTGGCTTCTTTACGACCAGATTGCGCAAGTAGTGGTCTTTTTCCTGAACGCGATTCTGCTTTTTGTGTTGCCTGAATACATCAAGGGCCTGGTTAAATACCTGTGGTGGCACATGAAGCTTCCTGCAGCTTTCGTTAAACAGCTCGCGAGTGTCTTCACGCAGGGCTGGATTACCATCTAGCGGTAAATTGTGAGCCGCATTAGTCCCTGCGCCGGGAAAACCAAACCCCTTGATTGATTCGGCAATGGTGTAGGGGAGTTTCACCGGGTAGCGATCCAGCCCCTCTTTTATGCGCTCGTATTGACTTTCCAGGTCTTGCTCCATGGTTATAATCGCCCATGCAAAGGCGGCGGGATCATTGCCATCAATGGCTCTCGGCGAGAAATTATTCAACGCCAGATGGGAATGTAGCCATTCGACCCCGCCAGCCTGTGACAGGGTTGTTCGTTGATCAATGCGTCGGCCGTTGGCGATCATTATCGGCAGGACGTTCCCTGTATCTTCACCGCGCCACCAGCGCGGCGCCCAGTCACTGCCTCTTTGCTCCTCGAACGCACCATCACTCAGAAAGGTAACCAGACTCTGCCCGGGCAAGGGCATATGTGCGTATTGCAATTCAGCGAAACCAAGATAACCCCCTTCACTAATGCCACCCGCGGTGAAAGGATTTACATGGCTGCCCAACGGCGCGACGGGTCGACCATCGCCATCTGTGTCATAGCTGTAAAAGTCCTGGCAGAGGCGGCTTAAACCACGATCCGATAATGGGTAGCGCTGATCCTGTTCCTGGTCCAGATTTCCCAAAAGAACATTTACCGCATCGATTGCCGCCACGCAGTGCCCCTGCCCCATCAGCCACGCGTTGGTTTTCCCGGTCAGATTGTTAGCCAGCAGATAGCCAATGTAAGCGGGAACCATATTGAGAGCACCACCAGTGTGTCCCTCAGGAGACAACTTGAAGTCGCTCGCTGAAAGTGGTCGACCGTCCAGGTACACATTTTTTGCATAAGTCATGTGGACTGTAAGCCACAGTGCCATGTTGCATAAGATATCGGCTGCACGAAAAAGCTCGGCAGCAAGTTCTCGATCACATAATTCCCGGGCATCAAGCTCCGCTGTCAATTGCTCAATTCGCTCTATTGTCTGAGACTTGTGCTGGATGACGCCTTCTCCCTTTGACCATTGCCTGTTAAGAGCAGTCATATCTTCTCCTGGCCTTTAGCCAATGCGTTGAATTGCCGGGCCATTTGGCGAATTTCGTCCACCGGCGTCAGCCACAGTTCTGTCTGACTGCTACTATCGTGGAGTGCAGTGAAGCCGCTGGATCGACTATTCTTGTCCTCGTCCAGGACAATGGACAGGTTCTTTAGCGGGGACAGGATTTTATGGCGGATAGCGTCCTGGTTTTCGCCAATTCCCCCTCCGAAGGTAATTGCATCGACACCACCGAGCACAGCAATGTAGCTGCCAATTGTTTTCTGAATTTGATAGCAAAAATGATTAATAGCGCGGGTCGCGCTTTCGTCATCGCTATCCATCAATTTTCGTATATCTCCCGAAATTCCACTTAAACCTTTTAAGCCTGAATGTTCCGAAAGCAGTCGTCGCAGACTGGATGTGGTATGGCCATCTTCATATTGCAGCAGATGAAGCACGACGCTCGCATCAATATTGCCGCATCGGGTGGCCATGGGCAGGCCCTCAAGGGGAGAGAACCCCATGGTGGTATCCACTACTTCGCCATTCAGCCAGGCGCTTGCTGAGCAGCCACTACCAAGCTGCAGCGTGATAACCTTTTCATAGACTTTGTTCTGGGTTAAAAGTGCCCATTGCGCCCGATGCGCCAGACCATGAAACCCGTAGCGTCTTATGGGCCATTTGCTGGACAGGTTTTCGGGCAGGGCGTAACCGCGGCTTACTTCGGGTAGATGGGCATACAAGGCGGAGTCAAACAAAGCAAAGTTTTCTGCGTTGCACCATTCTGATTGAACCAGCGCAATTAACGACAGTGCGATGGCATTGTGTTGTGGTGCCACGACCTGCCAGTGTTCAATCCGCTCGCGCACATCCTTGGTGATTTTATGCGGCCGTTCATCTGAATCGCCGCCATGAACGATTCGATGTAAAGCTGCGCTGCAGGGTAAATTTTCTTGCAGATAGCGCTGCAGGGCTTTCTCAAGGTCCTCAAAGCTACCTTCATAGTTGACCGGGTCGAAGCTGTCGTTGTGGGTGTTCCAGCGAGCCAGTTTCAGGGATGAGCTGCCTGCATTACAAATTAGAATATCATCGCTGCTTTGCATAACCTGGCCCGCCAGTCTCGCCTTTATGATCTTCGCTATCTGCTCAAGACTAGAATTCTATGGAGTCCCCTTGGGAAGGTATCTCGCTGGCAATGTTGTGGTCTTCAAGTAGTTTTGCAGAGAGCGTTTCCATCGCGCTTATTTCACCATGGATCAGGATCAAGCGTGGCACAGGAGAAAAATTGTTGGCCCACTGAATTAGCTCTTTCTGTCCGGCATGGGCAGAGAACCCGCCCAGAGTTTCGATGTTTGCCTTAACGACAAAATCATCACCAAACATTTTTATTTTTCTGACACCATCAACCAGTAATCTGCCAAGCGTGCCCTGTGCCTGAAAGCCTGCAAAAATTATCGTATTTTTCCTGTTCCAAATGCGATGCTTGAAATGGTGTCTGATACGACCCCCGGTACACATGCCGCTCCCCGCGATTATTATCGCGCCGCTTTCAATCTTGTTAATTGCCATGGATTGCTCAGTACTATCGGTCAGCCGCAGCTTTGGTAAAAACTCTTCGAGGGATTCCCGGCCCGAGTCGGTCAAGCATTTGATGTCGTCACGGTCCAGTATATTTAACCAATTGTCATACACCTGGGTAACGTCAATTGCCATGGGGCTATCCAGGAATACTGTCCAGTTATCGAGCTTGCCTTCTTTGTGCAGGCACCCCAGGTGATAAATGATTTCTTGCGTGCGACCCACCGCGAAAGCCGGGATCATTACCGTTCCGCCCCGCTGCCAGGCTTCGCTGAGAATAGTGGAAAACTGCTCGAGGGTATTGCCCATGTCGCGGTGATTTCGATTGCCGTAGGTGCTTTCCATTAGCAGTACATCGGCTTGCGATAACTCTGCAGGGTCCCTCATCAGTGCCGAATCGGCATTCCCAAGATCCCCCGAGAAAACCAACCGCTTATCTTTTCCATCTTCCGTTATCGTTAGCTCAACAATAGCCGAGCCCAGGATATGACCTGCATCGTGAAAACACAGGGTAGTGGAAGGGCCCAGCTTGTACTGGGTCTTATAAGGTACAGGCTCGCACAGTTTAAGCACCTTATTCACATCGCGTTCGGAATATTCAAGGGTGAGCAGCTTTTTGCCAGCACGCTGCCTGCGTCTATTCGTGTGCTCTATATCTCTCTGGTACAGGCCCCAGGAATCTTCCAACAGTATCTTCAATAAGCCCTTGGTGGCTGGCGTGCAGTAAATTGGCCCGGAGAAACCTGAATGCACCAGCTTGGGCAACAACCCGGAATGATCGAGATGACCATGTGAAAGCACTACGGCGTCGATGGTTGCGGGATTGAAGTCAAACTGTTCTTCGCCAGTTCGTTTGACTGCATCGCCACCCTGATGCATGCCGCATTCCAGCAGGATTCTACCTAACCCAGGAGACTCCAGCAGGTAGCAGGATCCGGTGACTTGCCGTGCAGCGCCGTAAAAAGTAAGAGTTGCCAATATATTCCCCTGAAGCAAAGTTTGTTATCAGTCCCGAGTGGAGACAATGCGCCGCGCTAACTTGAAGGTCAAGAGTGCCTTAATAATCGGAAACACAAATTGATTACAGGAACCTCAAAGTAGTTCTCCCGGGCGTGTGATTTTGCACAATGGTTATTCTTACCCCTGACTGTCTCGAAATTAGCATCTGGAAACAGTCACAGGGCTGGCGAAACGCTTGTACCAGGATAAGCGAGTGCAATAAAAATTCACGGCGCTAAGAGGACAGGACCGTGAACGGACAAGCTGACGTGAACTCTGGCAACACACACGTGAACGAGGGCAGAAGAGCGGCAGACACATGAGGCCAGGCGGAAATGGTGACGGCGCGGCGCTGGCAAGCTTCCCGTCGGTGGGTAGAGGTTCAATCTTCTGTATCGCCCTCATCGACACCGCCCAGCCAGTCGCTACGCGAGCGGCGCACGCGGCGACTGCTGTCTGCAACCACTTCTATCTCATGCTCGGCAAGCACTGATGACAGGGTCACTGCGAGCGTTTTCAGTGCGCCGTCGCGAAACAGGGTCAGGTCTACCTCGTCACCCGGGCTATAGCGGCGCAAAATCGTGTTCAAATCGCTGCCGATGCGCACACCATTCAGTGCCAGCAGTTCATCGCCGGCGTTCACACCGGCACGCCAGGCGGCACCATCGAGTCGTGCATAGCGCACCACCGGTGGATTACCGCGCAGGGAAGCATCGAGTGATACCTGGACCGGGTCCTCACTGGTATCTTCTCGACCAAGCTCCCAGCCCACGGACGCGAGGGCTTCAGTTACCGGTAGCGGATTGGTGTCGTAGACCCAACCGTCCAGTCGTCCGGCGAGTCCATCGCCGCCAGCGGCGGCAATACGCTCGCGGAAATCTGCATAGGTGAAGCCGCCGCCGCCAAGGGGAAAGTCGTCGTAGAGCGAGGCCATGACGGTATCCAGACTGCGGGAATCGTTGCTGGCGCGGCGAATCTCAAGATCAAGCACCAGGCCGAGAAGCCCGCCCTGGCTGTAAAAGGAGATAGTGCGGTTCGGTTTATCCGCCGCCCGGTCGGCACCGCGATGATAGCCTTTGGTCCAGGCCTCGAGACTGGCATTGGCCAGGGTGTCCTGGCTGTAGCCGGGGGCATCCACAACACCACTGATGGTTTCGGCAAGTTGCTCCCGGTAGTCCGCCACGGAAATCAGGCCCGCGCGCACCGGCAGCAGCTGGTCGTAGTAGCTGGTCAGACCTTCTGCCACCCAGAGCAGTTCCGTGTAGTTAACATCCTGATAGTCGTATCGATCGATTGCTGCAGGCCGGAAGCGCTTGACGTTCCAGGTGTGGAAGAACTCGTGGGCCATGAGCCCAAGAAAGCCCTGCCAGCGCTCTTCATCCCAGAAGGCACTGGGGTCCGTGTGCACCACGGTGCTGTTGTAGTATTCGGTGCCGCCACCGAGTCCCGGTCCACTATGCAGCAGGAACAGGTAGCGATCGGTGGGCAACGGACGATCTGCCGATGCAAACACGTCCACTGAGGCCTCGACGATAGCGCCGATGTCATGGGCCAGGCGTTCTTCGTCGTCATCCCAGGTGCCATGAATGAGAAAGTCGATGGTCATCCCGCCAGCCTCGAAGCTGACCAGATCAAAGGTGCCCGCCTCGATTGGCGAATCAACCAGACGGTCATAGTCCGGCGCCAGGAAACGGCCCGGGGCGGGTTGCTCCATACCGCTTTCTGCCCGCCAACCGGCGGGCAAATCGATAGCCACTTCCACCGGCTCATCGCGAAAACCGTCGGCATAAACAAACACCGCAGCAGGATTGAGAAAGGCGTGCTCTGCATCGACGTGACGGGTCCGGTCGGTCAAGCTGTCGGCATACAGGCGGTAGCGAACCACCACATCACCGACCCCGGCTTCCGGCCTGAGCACACGCCAGGATGATTTTGCAGTCTGCTCAACTGGCAACGCTGCACCGCTGCCATCGGTGACCTCCAGACCCGAGAGAGTGCCAACAAAGTCCAACACCAGATACAGCCCCGAACGCCACACCGGCAGGTGAAAATCCAGGGTCTCACCGACCACATCGGTGAATCGCGCCTCGATCGTCACCTGCTGCACATGACGCTCATCGAGCTCAACGCCATAGCGAGTTTCATTCGCGGCGGCCGAAACGCTCAGGCCGGTAACAGCCATCACCGCAGCAAGCATGATCAGGATGCGCAAACCGCGCACAGTGTTAGTGATGTAATGTCTCATGGGTCCTCCAGCAGCCGATGCCTGGCTGATAGCGCTCGAGCTCAATCAGGCTTCCGCCTGGATCTCGGCGGCAATGCGTTGTACGTCGTCCAGAACTCGCAGGAGATTACCGCTCCACAGCTGGCCGATCTCTTCTTCGGTATAACCCCGTCTCACCAGCTCAGCAGTGACATTAAAGGTTTCTGAGGCATCGTTCCAACCGGTCACCCCGCCACCACCATCGAAATCCGAGCTGATACCCACATGCTCCAGGCCGATCAGGTCCACCAGGTAGTCGATATGATCCACGAAGTCGGAAACCGTAGCGCGCGGAGCGAGCATGTTCACCTCGGGAAACAGCCGCTGCATGTTCTGCTGATAAGCGGCCTGATCGGTGGCAGAAAGTGCCTGTACTTCGTCCTGATCCAGGATCTCAAAGCCGCGTTCGCTGGCCATTCGCTCCATGATCTCCTGCCGCTCGGTGGCCAGGAACACCCGACGATCTTCATTGATGTAGCTGCCAAAGGCCACGGTCTGCACAACACCGCCGTTTTCCTTTACCCGCATCAGCAGCTCATCATTCAGGTTGCGGGTGTGATTGGTCAGCGCCCGAGCTGAAGAGTGTGAGGCGATAACCGGCGCCACGGTCAGATCGAGCATCTCGGAAATAGCGTCGATTGAGGGGTGGGAGATATCGACCATGATGCCCAGGCGATTCATCTCCGCCACGGCTTCGCGGCCCAGGTCACTCAGTCCGCCGTGCAGGTATTCATTGTCGGCTTCGCCGGTCTGGGAGTCGGCGAACTGGCTGTGACCGTTGTGTGCCAGGGACATGTAGCGACCGCCCCGGGCATGGAAATCCTCGATGTTGCTCATATCAAGACCTACCGGATAGGCGTTCTCGATGCCAATCATGGCGACTTTCTTGCCGCTGGCGGCGATCCGCCGGACGTCATCGGAGTTATAGGCCAACTCGATGCGGTCCGGTGCGATTTCTTCCGTCAGGCGATGGATCGCATCAAACTTGTCGATGGCGTTTTCGTAAGCGGCGGCATAACCCTCGGGCGTCAATGGTCCCTGACCGGTATAGACAATAAGGAAGGCGACATCCAGGCCGCCTGCTTCCATCTTCGGCAGATTCACCTGGGTGTCCAGAGTCATCGTGTAGTTGTTGCCTGAGACGAAATTGTCGGTATTGATGTCGACATGGGTATCAAGCGTAATGACCCGCTCGTGAATACCGCGGGCACGGGCAAGCAGGTCTTCCTCGGATTCGGCAGCTGGCGCAGCGCCGGTCGCTGGATTGGCGGCCGACTCCATGGCTGTTGAGGTGGAAGTGCCTGCCGCAGGCATGGCTGCCGTCTGGTCGTTGCCGGAGTCGCCACAGGCGGCCAGGAGCAGCGCCGCTGCAACCAGCAGTGCCTTGCCAGGGGTGATAACACGCTCATTCATGATGTCGAAAACGCTTGTCATAGTGTCTGCTCTTAACTGGTTTGAATACGATGGAATTGAGACTTGCTGGGCGGACTGCGCCGCTAACCTGGCAATAATCATGAACGATCGTGCCCTGATTGTCATGCTCGGCCGAGGCTCCAGGTCCTCTCACCGCCTGGCTCAAGCACGATCCCGTGATTAGCTACCAGCAGTGTCAGTGCCGGCCGCTGCTGTTACAGTCCGGTCTGAGCTGTCTGATCAACCAGCCGTGCCCGGTGTTTGCCTGATCCTCCCGGGCCGCAGCCACGTAGTATCAACCCGGATCTCCACCTTATGCGACTAATCTTATGCTACCAACAATAGCCATCGTCGGTGCTGGCCTTGCCGGCATCGCCGCCGCCCGCCAGCTGGCGCCGCTCGCCGACGTGACGGTGTTTGAGAAATCCCGCGGCCCCGGTGGGCGCATGGCCACCCGCCGTGCCGGGGATTTTCAGTTTGATCACGGCGCACAGTTTTTCACCGCTCGCACGGAGTCGTTTCGCAGCCTGCTTGCCAAGCAGTCATTGCACTCAGCCGTGGCCATCTGGGAACCCAAGGTCATCAATATTGAAAGTGGGAAAAAGACTTTTAAACGTCCCTGGTACGAAGATCACTATGTCGCGGTTCCAAGGATGAATCTCCTGGTCAAGACCCTGGCCGCTGAGATCGAGGTAAAACTGCAGACCCGGGTTGCCAGTATAGAATCGGCCGGTTCGAGGTGGCGGCTTCAGGATGACCAGGGCGCTGCTCTGGGCGAGTTTGACTGGGTTATCAGTGCCGCTCCGGCTCCCCAGACACAAGCGCTAATGCCGCGAGAATTTTCAGAATATCAGCGCATCGCAAGCGCCGAATTTTCGCCCTGCTTTTCCCTGATGATCGGCATGACGGAGCTCGACCCACCGGGGTTTGACTGCGCCGTAGTACGTGACTCGCCGATCGCCTGGCTGGCACTGAACCACCTGAAACCCCAGCGCCCTGCTCCGGCCAGTGTGCTGGTGCACAGCAACAATGACTGGGCGGCGCAGCACGTCGACCGCGATCCGGATGACGTGCAACGCATCCTGAGCAGGGCGCTGGAAGAACTGACCGGAATAGATGCGCGCCGTGCAGCGTTCATTGCCCTGCACCGCTGGCTATACGCACGCGTGGAATCGACCGTTGCCGATGACGACTTTCTGCTGGATGACGAACACCAGCTCGCCAGCTGTGGCGACTGGTGTGTGGGCAATCGCGTGGAAGATGCGTTTACCAGCGGCACGGCGCTGGGACGAACCCTGCGAGAGATGCTGGGATAAACGCGGTCCGGCGAGTTTGTGACGTAATAAGCCAATTTAGCTGTTCACAATCATTAGCGGCAACAGCACTCGCCAAGTTATGAATGACCGGGTTCCCATGCTTTGCAGGTCAATGTTTTTTGTTTTTCGCATTCCGCCGTTGTGCGAATTTGCTTACAGTGTTGCCCATCTAGAGCGTACCGAACCCGAGTGGCGCGTCTCGGGAGCCAAGACTGCGTTGTCAATAATCCAGGTTACTGTTGAGGAGAATAGAGTCTTTCACCTTCTTCGACTGCCTGTGCAAGTCCATCCAGACGCTGCGGAGTTCCTCCGACTTTGCCTTGCGGGCACGCATCAGCGCCAGCAATTCCAAAGGATCGATGTTGAGCGTAGTAGCGATCTCCAGGCACTTTTCTTCACTCATCAAACCCGATTGCCTGATCCGGCTGAGATGCTGGCGTGAGATATCAAGAAATCTTGCAAGATCAGAATCCGACTTTAAACCTTGCCTTGCTGATACCTGATCCAAGTATGTCCCTAAATAACTCATAGATTCTTTGCTGTGTTTTTGGGGAGAAAATACCCACTCCCGTGTCAACTAAATACTTGACATTGATTCCCGGAACCCATTGTGCGCAATGTCTGCTATTCACGTGACAGAAATTCGTCCAATAATTGATGCGGTTCACATTAAAAAAAAGTTCACCTTGATCTGGGGAAGATTCCTATATCTGCGCGCGCGTTTGAGTGGTAAGAAGATACCCACCTTGAAAATTTGTCATGAAAGGCACTCGATTTCCGCAATTGATGGATGACTGTCACCATAATTGTTTACAAGGTTCGCAGGCCATTTGCTGGATCAACCGTGGAATAGCCCTGATTTGATGTAGATCTTTACGGAAGATCGGGGCAAAACCTGAAAGGACTATTAAGAATAAGCGATGAACAGCATAGTTGACGTATTCAGGCACTTTACCCACTACGCAAGCAGTGGTAACGCCAAGCTTCCCAGCGAGGAAGCTCTCTCGGACGCACAGACCCAGGCAATCATTATTCGGCTGCCCCTTATTCTGGTAGCGGACATGTTGGCAGGATTATTCCTGCTTTTGGCGCTTAGCCTGATGCTGCAGAGCTCGCAGATGCTGATCTGGTTTGCTTCCCTTGGCCTGAGTTGTGCCGTGCGTGGTGTTATTGCCTATCACCTGATCAGACGGCCTGATGCGTCCATCACGGCAAAAAGAAAGCGACGCTTCGTATTGATTGGCTCGGGCGTGGGTGGCCTGGTTTGGGCGAGCATCTGGTTTATTATGCCGCCGACGGCTGGCTATGTTGAATATGGTCTGGTGGTGCTGTGGCAATGCGGTGTACTGGCTGGCGCCGCCGCCTCGATTTCGATTTCCACTCCAGTGTTCTCAGTGTTCATCGCTTCACCGATTGTTGTTTCTATCGCCAAGCTAATTCTGGAATTCAGCAGTATCTCCGGAATACTTATGGGCGCGTTTCTATCATATGTGCTTTTCATCATTCCCTTGGGTCTGCACATCGGATCCGAGTTGCGACAGGGAATAAGGTTTCGTTTGGAAAATGAGATCCTTGAAGAAAACCTCAGATTTGAACACAACAAGCTCACCGAGCAGGAGTCAGAGCTGGCCGCGCAGCGACTGAGGGAAAAGCAGCTCATTGATGAGAAAAAGCATACTGGGCACAAATTGCAAGCTGCCGCCGAAGAGCGGCTGCTATTGCTCGAATCGATCGAGGAAGGAGTATTCGGTGTCAACAATACCGGGAAAGTGACCTTTGCAAATTCATCTGCCCTGCGCATGCTGCAATACGAAGAAGATGACATCATTGGTGTGCGCGTAACGCGACTGGTCAGGCGCCGCGGCGGTGACGCTGATGAGTTTATCAAAACCAGCAACGCAATGACCGCATCTTATGAAAGTGGCCAGAGTTCCATAGGTCAACAGGGCCAGTTTGTCAGCAGTACCGGTGAAGTCCTCCCGGTTCGCTTCTCCTGCCGCCCGATTCGCAATAATGAACACAGGATCATAGGCTCAGTAGTTAGCTTCACCGACACTTCCAAACAGCTGGAAATGGAGTCGGCATTGATTCAATCGCAGCGAATAGAGGCCATTGGCCGCATTACCGGTGGCATATCCCATGATTTCAATAATCTGCTCACTGTAATCATCGGTAACCTGCAGTTCATGCGCAAGCAACCGGACCTGAATCCGCGCATGACTGAACTTATCAAGCGCACTCTGGATGCTGCCCGCAGTGGTGCAGACCTGGTGAGCAGGCTGCTCGGTTTTTCCAAGGAACAGCAACTCGATCTCGAAACTCACGACATCAATATTCTGCTGCTCGATATTAAAAGTTTTCTGGAGCGCATCCTCGGTGAAAATATTTCTTTCAGGTTGGAGCTACCTAAGGAAGACTGCCTCGCCGTTACCGACAAAATTGAATTTCAGAACGCGATTTTCAATCTATGTGTAAATGCCAAAGATGCTATGCCCGATGGCGGAATTCTAAAGATCGAGGTCAGCAAGACACAGTCGGCCAGGAAAGAATTTATCAAGCTGGCGATTCGTGACAACGGTACCGGTATGCCTGACGACGTCAAAGAGCATGTATTTGAGCCGTATTTTACGACCAAATCGAAAGAAAAAGGCTTTGGGCTGGGATTGAGTACGGTTTACGGATTCATCAAGCAATCCGGCGGCGATATTTTGGTGACCAGCCAGCCAGGTAAGGGCACAACCTTTAGCATATTTTTGCCTTCATCAGCAGAAGTCGTGAAACCGAATCATATTCCCGAGACGATACTGGACAACAGGCAGTACAGCGGAACAATTCTGGTGGTTGAAGATGACGACTCGGTGCGCAACGTAGCCGTACAAATGTTGCTTGATGCTGGTTTCGAAGTCATCACGGCAAAAGACGGTAGATCAGGTCTTGAGCAGTTTCGTGATCACCCCGAAATAGATCTGGTTTTCTCGGACATAGTGATGCCCGGGGGCATGACCGGAATCGAAATGGCAAAACGGATTCTACAAAAGCGGCCAGACGCGGCCATCCTGTTTACCACCGGCTATTCAGAAGGATCCCTGTCAGAGACTATCCCTAAACGCAGCAACATTCGATACGTAAGTAAACCCTATGACTCTGATGATATACCGAGAGTTGCCCATTCACTGATCGATAAGGTTGCATCATGAATTTAGCCCTCTACGAACAACAGGTACCACGACTCCTGGTAATTGATGATGACACGGGAATAACCGGACTGTTTCACACCATCACCGAAGACCTTCACCTGTCAGTAAAATCCGTCAACGACTATCAGTCCATGCACGACATTCTTAGAGGCTTCCAACCTGACATTATCTTTCTCGATCTCCAGCTTGAAGGTTGTGACGGCGTCGAGGTGCTGGACGATCTTGCAGAAGCAGGCTATCGGGGAAAAGTATTCATTATTAGTGGGATGGATCAGAGTACACTGGAGGCTGCTGCTGAAGTGGGCAAATTGAATCACCTTAATGTCGTCGGCACTATCAGGAAGCCCTTTAACATTGATGACATTGAACGAATACTCAAAGACGAGACCGACACGACGTCCAGCTTTTCTTCCCAGACAATGGAGAATCTGTTCGGTACTGGTGAGTTCCGCATTTTGTTTCAACCCTGCATGGCGATAAAGTCTTTGGGCGGCATGGGGGTCGCTGATCTTGACACTTCGGTGAACTGGTACGGGAGAGGTGGCCCCAGTTCTTTGAACAACATACCCGATTCTATAAGTGGATGCCTGCACTGGGTTTAAGCTGCCATGGGTAGCGGCAACGATTCAAAGTAAAACTGATCCGGCGTCTGCCGGTCAAGACTGCTGTGGGGCCGCCGGGTGTTGTAAAACCGGAAGTAACGATCCAAGCCGACCTTGGCCGCCGAGACGGTGTCGTAGGCGTGAAGGTAGACTTCTTCATATTTCACAGATCGCCAAAGCCGTTCTACAAATACGTTGTCCCGCCAGGCGCCCTTGCCATCCATACTGATTCGGATTCCATTGTCTTTGAGCAGGCCGGTGAACGCCGCACTGGTGAACTGACTACCCTGATCGGTGTTGAAGATATCCGGCTTGCCAAATTTCTCCATCGCTTCTTCAACTGCCTCCAGACAGAAGTGCGTATCCATGGTGGTGGAGACTTTCCAGGACAGCACACGCCGGGAAAACCAGTCCACAACGGCGGCCAGATAGACAAACCCACGAGCCATTGGAATATAGGTGATATCCATCGCCCACGCCTGGTTGGGTCGGGTTACCGCCAGGTTCCTAAGTAGGTACGGGTAGACTTTGTGCCCTGGGTGCCGCTTCGTGGTCTTGGGTTTGCGATAGAGCGCTTCAATGCCCATGAGCCGCATCAGGCGGCCGACTTTTGATCGACCCACCTTGTGACCCTCCTGACGCAGTAGATCGCGCAGCATCCGGGCTCCCGCGAAGGGCAGTTCCAGATGAAGCCGATCAATTCGGTTCATCAGCATCTGGTCACGGGGCCTGATCGGTTTGGGCCGGTAGTACACCGCGCCTCGGCTGATATCCAACAGTTTGGCCTGCCGGCTGATGGGGAGTTCATGGTCGCGGTCGATCATCGTTTTTCGCTCAGCAATCCCGCCTTGGTGAGCGCGCCTTCTAAAAAATCGTTTTCCAGCGTTAGCTCCCCGATTTTGGCGTGTAGGACTTTGACATCGACAGGCGGCTCCTTCGCCTCTTCACTACCAAACACGTCAGCGGACCGCTCCAGAAGCTGGGTCTTCCACTGCGTGATCTGATTGGGGTGAATATCAAAGCGCTCGGCAAGCTCCGCTGCTGTCTGCTCGCCTTTGATGGCCTCCAGGGCCACCTTGGCCTTGAATTGGGGTTTGTGATTTCGGCGTGGCCTTCTAGCCATGTTGATTCTCCTGATAACTGGCAATACGATGCCCTAAGTCAGGCAGGGAATCCACTTACAGCGCTGTTCAGATTTCTGGGGCCACCTCTGGGTACAGCGGAACTGCATTCGTAGCCACGCAATCCATCTTTCCCAAGCTTGAATCGCGAGGGCTTATCAACCGCTTCAGTCACGATCTCCTGGAGAAATCTTTCGAATCATTGAATTACTGTAATGAACGCGGAATGCAGGCTGGAATCGTTGTTCGTCTGCATGACTCGGTTTATCAGGAAATCAGCTTTCCCAGTCAGGTTCTGTATCTGACACATGTACACAAAGTTTCACCGGGCAGTATCACGCTAGGCCTAACCGATGAGACGTTAATGACCAACGCTGACCAGATGTTGAATGTGTTAACCCGACTGCGAATTCATGGTTTTAACGTGTCAGTACGGATCAGCAATACGTCAACGGCGGAGTTGGATCGGCTGTTGCACCTACCGGTCAATGAAGTTCGCTTGAGTTCGCGGATGATCAATAGCATCGCCCTTAGCGTCGACAACGAATTTGAAGTCTGTTCATTCATTTCCCAGTGCGATAAACGAGGGCTAAGCACTCGCGCGGAAGGAATAGATTCCGAACATACTCTGAAGTTACTCTACGAATCCGGTTGTACGACCGGCTCCGGCCCCTTCTTCGCGGCTCCAATGAAACTCGATGATGTTGCAGATTGGGCTTCCTGCGGCGAATTCACCCAGGAATTGCGTGCCATATGACTTGGTAAATGTCGGCCATGCCGGGGCAATAATTGATCCGGGCAACTGGAATTTCGCCGCCCTTACCGAATTCCTCACAGAAAACTTCTGCGCCCGGGCCGCGAATGAAAAGTTAGAACAGGGGGTGCCTGGTAAAGGCATGCGCCCGACGTCACAGGAATAGCCGGGCAACGGCGAGAGCTGTGGAAGCTAGCGAATTAACAGCGCAATCAGCAGTTTGAGCTGTGCTTCATCAAGCCGGTCGGCAAACGCCGGCATCACGCCGAAGCGGCCGTTGTGCAGGGTCTCCTCAATAGTGGCCTGACTACCGCCGTACAGCCAGATGTCATCGTTCAGGCGCGGTGCACCCAGCGCCGCATTGCCGGAACCATCAACGCCGTGACAAGCCGCACAACTTTGCTCGTAAAGTTGCTTTCCGGGCAATGATTCGTCACCTCCGTCCTGCAAGGTCCGCACATATCTCGCAGTCTGGGTAATACCCTCGTCCCCCAGCACCGCCTCCCAGGCAATCATATTGGCGCGACGCCCGCCGCGGATCGACATTTCGATCTGTTCAGCGCTGTCGCCCCACTGCCAGTCCACGTCGTGCAGGTTAGGAAACATATTCGCCTGACCGCGACCATCGGGACCGTGGCAGGCAGAACACTCACGGGAGAAAATACGCTCGGCGGTATCCATTAACCCCAGATCATTCTGGATTTCCGCCAGGCTCATGTTGGCGATTTCTTCCCGGGCCTGTGCGAAATTGGCCTCATAGTTTTCATAACTGGCGGCCACGCGGCTGCCCTGGGACCAGTTTAACAAGCCGTTAAAAGCTCCCAGCCCCGGGTAAAACATCAGGTAGATCAACGAGAAAATCATTGCGCCGAACAACATCCAGAACCACCAGAGCGGCGGCGGGTTGTGACCTTCTTCAAGATCGTTGTCCCACACCGGCTCAACCTCTGACTCTTCTTTCAGGTCACGGCCGTAATAAATACTCCACACCAGCCAGGCAACCCCGGCCAGGGAAGACAGAGTCACGACAATAATCCAGCCGCTCCAGAAACCTGAAGGCATATCAGCCATGGTAATCCTCATCGTCCAGGGGAATGCGGGCGGCATAGTCGATGTTGTCATCGTCGTCGCGGTTTATGAACCACACTGCCAGGCTGATCATGAACAGCATGACCAGCATGTCGCCCAGAAAAAGAAACATTGTCATTCGCCGGATTCCTCCTCGCTGAAGCCCGTACCCAGCATCTGCAGGTAGGCGATCAGCGCGTCGATTTCTTTCAGGCCATCGAGATCTTGTTCCGCACTATTAATTTGTTCATCGGTATACGGATGACCCAGGCGTCTCAGGGCCGTCATCTTGGCCGTGATATTGCCAGTCTCGCTGGCATCACGCTCGGCCAGCCAGGGGTAAGCGGGCATAATGGACTCTGCAACCACCGAGCGCGGTTCAAGCAGGTGAATCCGGTGCCAGTCATCGGAGTACTTGCCGCCGATGCGATGCAGATCAGGACCGGTGCGCTTTGAACCCCACAGGAAAGGCCGGTCGTAGACAAATTCACCGGCCCGGGAGTAAGGCCCATAGCGTTCCAGTTCAGCAACCAGTGGGCGCACCTGCTGTGAATGACACACGACGCAGTTCTCGCGCATGTAGATATCCCGCCCGGTGAGTTCGACTGCCGAATACGGCCGGGTATTGGTAGTCGGTGTTTCCAGGCTCTCCTGCTCGAGAATAGGGATCAGCTGCACCATGCCGCCAATGGCAGACACAAACAGGATGCCAAAAATCAGCAGGCCGGTGCTGTCTTCAACCTTGCGATGTAGCGAAAGACCATTCATCAGGCAACTCCATAGGCCGGATCAACCGCCGGTGGCGTAACGGCAGCCGGTTTATGACCGCGCTGGGTCATGTACAGGTTGTAGGTCATCAGCACGGTGCCGAACAGGAAAATCAGGCCAGCCAGCAGCCGCATCAGATAATAAGGCGTCATGCTGGACATGATGTCCTTGAAGCCAAAACTGAGCTCACCAATCTGATCGACACTGAGCCAGAGCAGGCCCTGGGATACACCCGCCGCCCACATACTCATGATGTAGAGCATGGTGCCTGCCAGTGCCAGCCAGAAATGCAGATTTGCCAGCTTGACCGAATACAGCTCCCGATTAACCAGGCGTGGTACCAGGAAGTAAAACGTGCCGTAGGTGATCATGGCGTTCCAGCCCAGTGCGCCTGAGTGGACGTGGCCGATGGTCCAGTCGGTAAAGTGACTGACCACGTTTACCGAACGAATCGCCATCATCGGCCCCTCAAAGGTGGCAAGACCGTAAAAGGCCAGCGACAGGACAATAAATTTTAACGCCGGGTCGGTGCGCAATTTTTCCCAGGCGGTGCTAACGGTCATCACACCATTGACCAGGGTTGCCCAGGAAGGCGCCAGGAGTACCAGGCTCATACCCATGCCCAGGGATTGCACCCACTCGGGAACGGAGTTGTAGTGCAGGTGATGTGGGCCTGCCCAGATATAGCTGTAGACAAAGGCCCAGAAGGCTACCACCGAGAGCCGGTAACTCCAGATCGGGCGCCCGGCTTGTTTGGGCAAAAAGTAGTACACCATGCCCAGGAAGCCACCGGTCAACAAAAAGCCCACCGCATTATGCCCGTACCACCACTGCACCACCGCATCCTGGGCACCGGCATACAGCGAATAGGATTTATCAATCGTCACCGGAATCGCCAGGTTGTTGACGATGTGCAGCATGGCGACGACGATAATCAATGCCCCGTAGAACCAGTTGGAGATATAGATAGGCCGGATCTTGCGCGTCGCGATGGTGCCGAAAAAAACAATGCCGAAGCACACCCAGATGATGGCAATGGCGATATCGAATGGCCACTCAAGTTCGGCATATTCCTTGGTGGTATTCCAGCCCGCCAACAGCGACAGCCCGCCAAGGAGGACGGTCAACTGCCAGGCGTAGCAACAGAACCAGGCCAGGCGCGGCGCAAACAGAGTAACGTGGGACGTGCGTTGGACACTGTAAAAACCCGTGGCCATTAACGCAGATACACCAAAGCCGAAAATAATGCCGTTGGTGTGCAGCGGGCGCAGGCGACCGAATGAAAGCCAGAACTGCCCAAAATCGATGTACGGCCAGACCAGTTCTGCGGCGATGTACACCCCGACCGCCATGGCGACTACTGCCCAGACCACGGAGAACTGAACAAGGCGCAGTACAATCTTGTCCTGATAGTAATTTTGTCTTTCGGCTTCCATTGGCTTCAGCTCAATTGACTAATGCGATTAACGGTTGCGATTGTCTGATGCGATTTCGTGCATGAATACTCCCCGGCTGCGACTGCTTGGCCACATAGCAACCTATACACCAAGCAGCGGTCCGAACCCCATGGTCCACAGCGCCATGCTGATGCCAAGCAGACTTACCGCTGCCACCAGCAACCAGCCAACCAGCGCCGAGGCCATTAACATGCCGCGCTCCGGGGGCGTTTCCAGTACCACGGGGATACCTGAATAGAGCAGGTACATACTCCACATCATCGTCGGAATCAGGATCAGTATATTGACCAGTACATCAGGGTAAAGATGGGCGATGCTGGCAATGGCCAGCGGCTCACCCACTATGGTGATCAGGGCGACGTGCTTGCCCAGTGAGGTGTTGGCACCATAGGTGGTGGCCATCCAGCGGCTGATCAACGCGGTGCTGAACAGGCCGAACAGCAGCACCAGAAAATAGCTCGCGCTGATCAGCAGCAGCGCATTGGTGGAAATTCGCAGCGGCTCGGCAGCACCCAGCCGCCAACCAAAGTTAGCGGCGCCGATCATGGCGAAGAACGGCGGCAGGATCAGCAACCAGATGGAATAACGGAGCAGGACGCTGACCGGCGAGGGATTGACGCGGGCCAGTTCCTGAAATGCGTTCAGCGGCTCGTGGATCGTCCGCAGTAACAGGAAAGAATTTATCTGTGCGCTCATGGCGAACAATCCAACAACCCAATAGGGCGAGTTAAGCCATACCTGGATAGCGTGCGAAAAATGTCGTGTTGGGCATGGCTACTGGTCAACTGACGAACAAACGACGCCGCGAAGTATAGGTTCCGAATATGACACTAATTTGATCTGGCGCAAGTTGCAACTGGGCAATGACAACAAGTGTCCAACTAAGGCGTTCAACTGACGCCATGCCCCGCTATCCGCGTCAGGGCGCAACCGTAAAAGTGTAGCTGCCAGCATACAGGCTCGGGTCGGCGCCGACCACGGTAGTCCATTCCACGGTGTACTCTCCTGGCGTCAGGGGGTCCATGATCTCAATCATCAGGTCGTCGGCAGCCATGGTATGCAGTCCCCGCAACTGAAATTCGCCACTGCTGCCGAGCAGCCGCACACTACTCTGGGAGACATCGGGCAAGGCCTCGAAATAAAGCCGCAGGGTACGCGGCGCGCGCTGCAGTTCGGCACCGATTTCCGGCTCGGCGCGCAACAGCGGCGAATCATTAGCTGGGGCGGCACAGGCGAGGAGCAACGCTGGAATTGCCAGCAGCGCAAATCGCAAAGTGATGGACAGTTTGTAATTGGCTAGCTGGGTGCGCAGCAACATCGGAGACAGCATGCAAAACTCTGTGGTTCAGGGATGGCCGACAATAATAACGTCCCGTGCACCGCAGTGCCTAGTGGCGGATTGCTGGGGGCAAGCTGGAACCGGAATAGTTAAAGGCTGAGTGAGGGGCGGTGGTCGGGCTCGCGAACTGAAGCTGGGTGGCCTGGATCAACTCAGAGGGTCGATGTTCGCGGCCGTTAAGCGGAATGTCTTTGCAGGGGTAAGAGGCGGAGACAGGGTGGCGTGTGAGACGCCGCGGCGGAGGCTCACGGGCAGTTTCTGGTTCTGCCCGTGTCGATTGAAGATTTCGAGATCAGTGCTTTTTGCGCTGCTCGCGCATGTCGGACAGCTCTTTTGCGAAAGCATCCAACTTCATACGGATCTCTTCTTCTTTTTTCTTCTTGAGATACAGGCGCTCGTCTTCCTGCAGGTTATCACTCGTGGGTTCTTCGACGACTGCGTGAGCGAGTTTGTTCATCTTGTCATTAACTCCAGGCTCTGCCTTGACTGGTTGCCAGCAGCGAATTGTGGTGAATTCCCGGGCTGAGTGTGCGCGGATGGCGACATCGACCTTGTTTTGACCATCTGGCGAAGCATCGCTTGCACCAAATTTCCAAACCGGCCCTGGGCAATGCCAGCCAGGAAGCCGTAAAAAGGCCTGCTAATGCCCCATTCCTTGCAGCGCAACATATAGTGTAAGCCCGTCCAAGTCAATCCATATCTAGTCAAAATACCCACGTGACAGTGACACTTGCACCCGATTTTTAAGAAATACACCAGACTCCTTCAACAAAACACCAGGTCACATTTTCAACAATTTCCGACACTTACAAAAAGCACTTCACACCCAAATTCAACTAATAAAAGGACACCCAATTAATATTTAAAGGACACCCATTTGTTTAGCTATTACTGATTCCTTCTTCCTGGTTGAGCAAAAAATGATCAGCTTGAGGGATTTATCGAGCCGGGGAGTTGGAATTCAGGCGCGCTCGCCAGGTAATACCTGTCAGGGTGACATGGCTATGCCCGGTGGGTGCCGGACAGCCTTCCCGGTGGCGAGAATCAGAAGCAGTGAAGGGTTTTTGGGAATCAGACGATCAGGTGCCAAATAAGCGACGCGCCGGGGGTATCCCGCGGATCCACTTGTGAGCGTGCTTGAAGTCCACGCCAGCCTTGATGCGATTGCGCTGAAATCTCACCAGTGACGCTTCGCTGCCCGCGCCGGTGCCGAAGAAGCGATGAAACTCCAACACCCCGTTGAGCCAGGCGACCGGCGAAATCGCGAAGTCCGACAGAGGGCCCGGGTTCTCTTCCAGCAGGTGCTGGGCCCTGCCATGCTCTTCCCGGGCCAGCGCCAGCGCTTTACTGGTGGTGTCCAGCAGGTCCAGGTAGGCATGCAGACTGATGGGCAGGACCGGACCTGATGCAAATCCCGGCAAGTCATTAAGCGACTGCAGTTGCACCTGTCGGATAGAGGATTGTCCCAGCAGGTGTTTGGCGCTGCGGCGGGTCAGCAGCCGGTGTTGCCGATAGCTGCGCTGTTTTACTTTCTTGGCGTGCTGGATGAGTCGTTCCTGAACGGACGTGAAGTCACTGCTATCCAGCGCATCGGTAATCCCGGCGCGAATCGGATTGAGATCCACGTAGGCCATGCAGGTGACCAGGGCTTTTTCATCCAGAAGCGCCTGGCTCTTGAAGCGCCCTTCCCAGAACCGGCCGGTACATTCATCTTCCCGGTTTGCCCGGCGCGCAACTGTCTCATTCAGACTGCGCATATACCAGCTGATATCCTGCAGCCGCTCCCGCCACAGTTCGACCTTGCCACGCAACTGTTTTTGCGCAGCTTTGGACCTGGCATTCAGCTTCAGTGTTTCGATCAGCTTACCGTTGGCCGGGAACACTGCTGTCCAGCGCTTGATGACTTCTTCATCGGACCACTCGGCCGCCGCAGCAGAGTTCACGTGCAGCACCAGGTGGTAATGATTGCTCATTACCGCGTAGGCACAAATATCGACGGCATAATAGCTGGCGAGTTCCTTTATGCGTTCCACCAGCCAGCGTTTACGGTGATCAAAGTTGCGCCCGCTAACGGGATCGTCGCCACACAGATAGGCCCGCCGCACACATCGGGAGATGCAGTGGTAGTACGGGGTATCTGCCAGAGAGACCTGTTGATAGCGGGCTCGTGTCACGGGTATCACTTTTTCTGAGCGGACCGCCGATTTTAGTCGGTTTCGGTTACTATGCAACTCGGGCAGTCACAGCGCTAAAAGTGACAGTGACACAAGGCCCTCGCATCACAATTAATGACTGATTGATAACCATTATGCGCATCGGAATAGATCTTGGCGGCACGAAGATTGAGGGGATTATCCTGGCACCTGACTATTCCGTGCTAACCCGGCATCGGATCGCCACCCCCGCCAGCGATTACAAGGAGACTGTCGAAGCCGTTTGCTCAGTTGTTAACCGATTACAAACCGAGGCTGGCATGAGGCTTAGCGTCGGTATTGGGACTCCTGGCGCTTTATCCGCTGAGACCGGCACGATGAAGAACTGCAATTCCATCTGTCTGAACGGCAAGCCACTGAAGTCAGATATTGAGGCACAGCTAGGCTACGCAGTACGCCTGGAAAACGACGCCAACTGTTTTACCCTGTCTGAGGCGCTGCAGGGCGCAGGGAGACCGTATCGGTCTGTGTTTGGCGTCATTCTTGGTACCGGCACGGGAGGCGGCATCGTCATCGACAAAACCCTGGTCACGGGAGCCAATGGTATCGGTGGCGAGTGGGGCCATAATCCAATTCCTGCCCCGGCTCGCAAGCTCATCGGCGATGACCGAGCGTGCTACTGCGGTCGGGTTAACTGCGTGGAGACCATTCTTTCCGGCAGAGGACTGCAACAAACTCACCTTGAACAACACGGAGCGTCGTTGCCAGCGAACGAAATCGCGGGGCATGCCCGGGCGGGCGACGCAGCCGCGCTGGCGACTATCGAGTCCTATTGCGCGCAGCTGGCGATATGCCTGGCGACGGTGATTAATATTCTGGATCCCGAAGCGATTGTTCTGGGGGGCGGGCTATCAAATATTGAGCTGATCTACGAAATGACCCCCACACACCTGGGACCCCACGTGTTCAGCGACTCGGTGCTGACCAGGCTACTGCCACCAAGCTTTGGTGACGCCAGTGGAGCTCGAGGTGCGGCGTGTCTTTGGTTATGAAGAAACAGGTTATGAAGAAACAGGTCCTGAAAAAACAGGTCTTAAAAACAGGTCCCAAAAACCCAAGGCCCCGCAAATCAAGGTACGGAATCCAGCAAGCACAACGCAAATAACCGGAGCCTAGGCGTTGAAAGGGTGCCTGAGAGTGATGGTCTCTTCGCGGTCCGGGCCGGTGGAAATAATGTCAACTGGCACTTCCACAACCTCCTCGATATACCGGATGTAGCGCCGGGCATTCTCGGGAAGATCATCGAGACTCTTGGCCCCGAACGTTGACTCGCTCCACCCCGGCAATTCTTCGTAGATCGGTTCAAGCTTGTCGAATATATCTACCGCCATCAAGCTACTGGAAGTGGTCGTCCCACCCTGGTAACCAACGCAGACTTTGACTGTCTCCAGTCCATCAAGCACATCGAGTTTGGTCAGGCAGATGCCGGAGACGCTGTTGATGCGGTTTGCCATTTTCACCGCCGCCGCATCGAACCAGCCACAGCGACGATCACGACCGGTAGTAGCGCCTTTTTCATTGCCGACACTGGCCAGGTGCTTACCGATATCATCAAACAGCTCGGTGGGGAACGGCCCGGAGCCCACTCGCGTGGTGTAAGCCTTGGTAATCCCCAGCACATAATCCAGATAGAGCGGTCCGTAACCGCTACCGGTGGCTGTCCCACCCGCAGTAGTGTTTGATGAGGTTACATAAGGATAGGTGCCATGATCTATATCCAGCAGTGACCCCTGGGCACCTTCGAACAGAATGTTGGCGTTGGCCTTGCGGTATTCGTGCAGACGATCCACGGTATCGGTAATCATCGGGCGGATATCGCGCGCCTGGGCCATGCAGCTGTCAAACGTTTCCTGATAGTCCACCGCCTCGGCCTTATAGTACTGGGTAAGCCAGAAGTTATGGTACTCCAGCAGTTCAGCCAGCCGTTCGGCGAACAGGTCTTCATTCAGCGTTTCAGCCAGACGGATACCGCGCCGCGCCACTTTGTCTTCATAGGCTGGGCCAATTCCGCGACCTGTGGTGCCGATCTTGGCATCGCCACGACTGGTCTCACGCGCCTGATCCAGCAGTACATGTGAGGGCAGAATCAGCGGACAGGCGCCACTGATTATGAGTCGCTCCCTGACCGGTACGTCACGTTCTTCGAGACCGCCAATTTCTTTCAGCAATGCCTCCAGGCTGAGCACGACGCCATTGCCAATTATGCAGCTGACCCCATCCCGGAGAATCCCGGAGGGAAGCAGATGCAGCACGGTTTTTTCGCCGTCGATAACCAATGTGTGGCCAGCGTTATGACCGCCCTGAAAGCGCACTACCACGCCTGCCTGATCGGTTAGCAGGTCGACGATCTTGCCCTTGCCTTCGTCACCCCACTGAGTACCCAGTACCACTACTGATTTTGCCATGACTGTCTCTGTATCCGTTTTCTCTAGAGGTAATCGCTACGCGATGCACTACCGTTTTAATTTTTTATATCTATCAATCACGCCCGGTCGCGCAATCAATGCTGTTTCAGATCGGGGTCACCTGCCACTTGCCCTGATCATCTACCAGCTTTCTGTCGCAGTTCAGCTCAGCAATCTGGTCGCCGTCCGGCAGCGCTTCTTCAAGCCACTGCACAACTATCTCACCCTGGTCTCGAAGCTCGCCAATCTTGCCCAGCAGCGCGTCATCATAACCCGCTGGCGCGAGGATTCCCTGACCACGAGCAAATTCCTTACAGGTCAGTTTGGCCAGGATTTTCAGGTCGCTGTCGAAACCGGACGCCGGACGGGCGCGACCGAATACTTCGCCGATATGATCATATCGACCGCCCTTGGCCACGGCTCTGCCGTAGCGGGGTGTGTAAGCAGCGAACACAATGCCAGTGTGATATTCATAGCCGCGCAGCTCGCAAAGATCAAAACACAGATTGACCCCCGGAATTCGCTTTCTTACTCCGGCGACGATATCTACCAGATCCTGTAATTCCCTCTGCACCGTTTCCGGTGCCTCGGCGAAGACATCAAGCGCCTGTTCAAGTACTGCCTCGTCGCCACTCAATCGTGACAGGGATTTCAACATCGATTCCAGTGCAGGGTCTGACACTTTCGCGTCCAGCACCGTATCTACTTCATCAAAGGCCTTGCGCTGCATTGCTTCGAACAGTGAGCGTTCAATGTCGGCGGGTAACTCGGCGGCGGCCACCAGGGCCCGAAAGATCCCCACGTGACCCAGCACGATATAGAGGTCCGGAACCTGCGCGCGACGCAGAGTTTCGTGCATCAGGCAGACCAGCTCGATATCACAGGCGACACCTGCATGACCATATAGCTCGGCGCCAATCCGAATCGGTACGCGCGAGGTCATCAGCCCGCGGGGTCGGGTGTGCAGCACGTTGTCCGCGTAGCAAAGCCGCACCGGTCCCTGCCGATTCAGACAATGCGCATCTATGCGCGCCGCCTGTGGTGTGATATCGGCCCGGATACCCATCATCCGTCCACTGAGCTGATCGGTGATCTTGAAGGTGTGGATATCCAGGTCATGAGAGGAACCCACCAGCAGCGAGTCCAGAAATTCAATCAGCGGCGTGATCACCAGTTCATAGCCCCAGGACTCATACAGGTCCAGGAGATCGCGGCGCAGGGATTCCAGTCGATAGGCTTCCGCCGGCAGTATTTCCTCGACGCCGTCGGGTAACAGCCAGCGTTTGGCAGTGGTCATGATGTGTTGTTTCTTGTGATTGGTTTTGTGGATTATGTCGAGACTTGGCGGTTCAGGTTCAATTTATTATCAGCAATAACACCGTGCCGGTGAGCATGCTCGCCAAACCGATCCAGCGCATGGTGTTGTCGTCGATCTGATCCAGCGTCATCAGCATGCGCCGCCATCGATTCGGTGCCAGAAACGGTAAGATGCCTTCGATTACCAGCATCAGGCAAAAAGCTACGGCGAGATCATGCCACATAGTGCAATTCTAAAGCCGTCAGCGATGGCAGCCAAATGCCTGACGCAAAAAAACCAACCCGGCCGCGAGGCCTTCGCGTACCGGGTTGGTCTTGATGCGCTGTCAGTGAAGGTCCACTCATCCGCGTGGACCGCATATTACTATTGTTGTGCTCCGTCCTTGAGGTACTTGAAGTAGTCGCTGTCAGGATCCAGCAACAGGAAGTCACCCTTTGAACTGAAGGTATTCCGATAGGCGGTCAGGCTACGTGTGAACGCGAAGAATTCCGGGTCCTTCTGGTAGGCTTCGGCATAGATCGCCGTGGCCTGGGCATCGCCATCACCGCGGATGCGCTCCGCATCACGATAGGCTTCAGCCTCGAAAATCACCGCCTGGCGATCGGCGTCGGCACGGATACCGATGGCCAGTTCTTCACCACGGGAGCGTAGCTCCTGCGCCTCTCGGTTTCGCTCGGTAATCATCCGGTCATACACCGACGAGCGCACGTCGTCAGGCAGGTCAATCCGCTTCACGCGCACGTCAATGACTTCAACGCCCAGGTCGGCGGCTGTTGTTTCATTCAGCTCGGCGGTCAGATCCACCATCAGCTGGTCACGTTCACCGGCAACCACTTCCTGCAGGTTACGCGCACCGATCTGGTCACGCAGGCCGTCGTTGATACGTTCGGCAAGCAGACGACCAGCGGTGGACACGTTACCGCGCGTGGACACGTAGAATTGACCCACATCGGTGATGCGCCACTTGGCATAAGAATCAACCTCGAGAGCTTTCTGCTCGAGAGTCAGGAATCGTTCCGGCGTGGAGTCCTCGGTTTGAATACGGGCGTCGAATTTGCGCACCGTTTGCACCCAGGGAATTTTCACGTGCAGACCCGGTTCAATGTCGGCATTGACCAGTTCACCGAACTGCAGCATCACGCCACGCTCAATTTCCTTAACCACGAAGAGGGAATTACTGGCAAGCAGCAGTACCAGAAATACTACACCTACAGCTACAAAATTTTTCATTATCGGCCTCCTCTTCCATTATTGCTGAGTCGCGAGCTGTTTACCGTGGAGGAATTGCTCGGCGATGACAGGTACGGGGCGAGCTGATTCGCCAGGTCGCGCAGTTCCTGGGTAGAGCTGGCGTTGGCTGGATTCGCCGGTCCTTGCTGACGCATCAACTGATCAAGCGGTAAGTACAACAGGTTGTTACCACTTTCCACGTCGACCATGATTTTGCTACTCGCGGTCATCACGTCCTGCATTGAATCGATATAAAGGCGCTGACGTGTGACTTCCGGCGCCTTGGTATATTCGGTGAGCAGCTGGTCGAAGCGTGATGCGTCACCTTCGGCCCTGGCTATCACCTCTTCCTTGTAGGCGTTGGACTGCTCAATCTGACGCTGGGCTTCACCGCGCGCTTCCGGAATAACGCGATTGGCATATTGCTGCGCCTGATTTTGCGCGCGCTGCTCATCCTCTCGGGCCCGGATCACGTCATCGAAAGCCGGTCGCACTGCATCCGGTGGCTGAGCATCGACCACGTTCACCTGCGACACGCGGATGCCAGTGGTGTAGCTGTCCATGTAGTCCTGCAGACGATCCTGCACCGCGTCGGCCAGGGCGGCGCGACCCGTAGTCAGGATTTGATCCATAAAGTTGCTGCCCACCTCATGACGAATGGCTGATTCAGCGGCATTGTCGAGGCTGCGCTCTGGATCCTGTACCGCAATCACGTAGTCCACGGGATCCTCGATGAGATACTGAACGGTGACTGCAATATCGATGATGTTCTCATCGGTGGTCAGCATGGAGTTGTTTTCGTAGGTCTTGGCGTTCAGCTCAGAGACGTTAACAATACTCACTTCATCGACCAGTGGCGGGTTCCAGTGCAGACCCGGCTGCACGGTGCCGTCGAGAACACGACCAAAACGCAGCACCACGCCCCGCTCGGCCTCATCGACGATGTAGAAGCCCATGAAGCCCCACACCACGACCACCACCAGGGCCATGCCGGCAAGCAGTCCGCCGGACAGCCCACCACCGGAGCGGCCGGATCCACCGCCACCGCCGCCAGTGCGACCACCGAACAGGCCATTGAATTTCTTACTCAGGTTTTTGATGACTTCATCAAGGTCTGGTGGGCCCTGGTCACCACCGCCGCGGTTACCACCACCCCAGGGGTCGTGATCTTTACCGTTGTTTCCAGGTTCGTTCCAAGCCATTGGTCTCTCCAAAACCTTCTCTAAAGCAGAAGGTCGATTTTAGCTAATAATTGTGAATTTCACAGTAATTTAGCCGTTGCCGCCGAGGCGTACTGCCTCTGGCGTCAGCGACGATGTCTGGATAGCGGGGTCGCTCTCGGCGACCTCCGCTACCGGTCGGTCAGGCAAGAGTTGCATGCCTGCCTGCGCGAGTCGATGCAACTCGGTGCGCGGCAGCTTCAACCGCAACAGGTAACTGCCGGAATCGGCATCTACCTGCTCCTGCTCGATGTAGCCACGTTCGTACAAGGTACTACGCAGTCGCGCCTGCGCCGGTTCGATGATCACTTCCTGCTCAACCATACCACCTGCCAACAGCTCGGTGATTGCCGCCTGCAGCTCGGCCATCCCGGCGCCGGTACTGGCTGAAACCCAGACCCGGTACGGCAGGCCGTCGTCGCGGCGCTGAACCCGGGGCTGCTGGTCAAGAAGATCGATTTTGTTAAATACCTGAAGCTGCGGGACCTGG
This sequence comes from uncultured Pseudohongiella sp., assembly GCA_965212375.1. Classification (GTDB taxonomy): domain Bacteria; phylum Pseudomonadota; class Gammaproteobacteria; order Pseudomonadales; family Pseudohongiellaceae; genus UBA9145. The sequence goes on from OZ243108.1 coordinate 3,241,267, forward strand.
TCAGCGCCAATCTCAGTCAGTACTTCTTCTACTTTATCAATGTAGTCGAGATAGTCCTCGTTGGCCGCATCCACTACATGCAGCAGCAGATCGGCACTGGCAGTTTCCTCGAGCGTCGCCCGGAATGCTTCTACCAGTCCGTGGGGCAGGTGACTGATAAAGCCCACGGTGTCGGCCAGGATCGCTGGCCCGAAGTTGGGCAGTTCAACCCGCCGCAACGTTGAATCCAGGGTAGCGAACAGTTGGTCTGCCGCATAAGTTCCCGCACTCGTCAGGGAATTGAACAAGGTCGACTTGCCGGCATTGGTGTAGCCCACCAGGGAGACCGTGTTCACCTCGGCGCGTTGCCGTGAACGACGTCCCTGATTCCGCTGCCCCCTGACTTTCTCAAGGCTCTTGTGAATCGCCTTGATGCGCTGACCAATCATGCGCTGGTCCAACTCGAGCTGGGTCTCGCCGGCACCGCGCATGCCGATGCCGCCTTTCTGTCGGTCGAGGTGAGTCCAGCCGCGCTTCAGACGCGAGCTCAGATGTTGCAGCTGCGCCAGTTCCACCTGCAGCTTGCCCTCATGACTGCGAGCGCGCTGCGCAAAGATGTCCAGGATCAGACCAGTACGGTCGAGTACCCGACAGTGCAACTCACGCTCCAGATTGCGCTCCTGACTGGGCGACAGGCTGTGGTTAAACAACACGAGTTGCGCCTTGTGGGCATGCACTGCAGCGGCGATTTCTTCCAGCTTGCCGCTGCCGACAAAGTGGCCGGGGGAAGGCTGGCTGCGCGAGCCGGTGATGGAAGCGACCGGCAAGGCACCTGCCGAGAGTGCTAATTCCTCGAATTCACGCGGGTCTTCCTGCTCAGCTTCAGATTTGATGCTGATGTGAACAAGAATCGCTGTCTCGCCTGAATCTGGCCTCTCGAAAAACAATCAATTACCTCTATTTACGCGCAATCGCTCACGCGTTACCGGGTTCGCCCGCATCGTCGTCAGGGGAATCACCCTGATTCTGCATCGGAATCTTCACCATTCGTGCCGGGACAACCGTTGAGATCGCGTGCTTGTAGACCATCTGGCTTACCGCGTTCTTGAGCAGAATGACGAATTGATCAAAGGATTCAATCTGACCTTGCAACTTGATACCACTGACCAGGTAGATAGAAACCGGAATTCGCTCTTTGCGGAGCACATTCAGGAATGGATCTTGTAGGGTATGACCCTTGGACATTATTTTTCTCCTTACTTTTTGCAATGCGAAGAATCCGTTGTCCCGATTTCTTAATCGCGGACTCTCATATGACCACAGACTGGCAAATTAAGTTCTATATTGCGTTGGAATCCACGTAATTCAAGACTTCCGCAGTGGATTGGGCCCGTGAACCACTCAGGCTGAACAGATTCTCCCAGCTTCGCAACCAGGTCAGTTGGCGCTTGGCGAGCTGTCGTGTGGCAATGATACTCTTTTCCACCATCTGGTCATAGTCCATTTGCCCACCAAAATATTGCCAAACTTGCCGGTAACCTACTGATTTAATTGAAGGTAAATCTTCGTTCAAATCGCCCCGTTGATACAGCTCACGGACCTCGTCGAGCAGGCCGTCAGCCAGCATCTGGTGAAACCGCCGGGCAATCCTGTCATGCAATACGGCGCGCTCACCGGAAGCGATTGCAAAAAAGGCCAAATTAAATGGCAGATTCTTGTCATTACTGCCCTGCCGCTGTCCTTCCCGATGTAGATCAGACAGTGTCTGGCCCGAAACCCGGTACACCTCAAGCGCGCGCTGCAGGCGCTGTGGATCGTTGGGATGAATGCGCGCCGCAGCCTCCGGATCCACAGCCGCCAGTGCACTGTGTACCGCCTGCCAGCCTTCCCGCCTGGCCAATTCCTCAATTTCCGCACGGATAGCCGCATTCGCGCGGGGCAATTCTGCCAGTCCGTCCCGCAGCGCCTTGAAGTAGAGCATGGTGCCGCCCACCAGCAGCGGCGTCTTGCCTGCCGCCAGCGCAGCAGCAATGGCAGTCATGGCATCGGTCCGGAAATCAGCGGCCGAATACGACTCGGCAGGATCGCGAATATCCATCAGGGAATGGGGAAAACGCGCCAGGGTGTCCGGGTCAGGTTTGCCGGTGCCAATGTTCATGTCGCGATAAACCTGTGCGGAGTCGACATTGATTAACTGAAACGGGTGGCGCGTCGCCAGCTCCAGGGCCAGGGCCGTCTTTCCCGATGCGGTCGGACCCATGAGGCAGATCACCGTGGGTTTAGCGCTGGCGGCCGGGGCAGGATTGTCAGTCACAGAAGGGTTGCACTCTTTCACTATGGCTTGCAGTCAGGATTGGATATCGCTGAATTAACTGGCGCTGGTGGCTACTGACCGCGCAGAAACAACTTGTCCAGTTGATCCAGGCTCTGGTAAACCCAGGTGGGTCGGCCGTGATTGCACTGTCCGCTGCGCTCGGTGGCTTCCATATCGCGCAACAGGGCATTCATCTCGGGGATAGTAAGCTGGCGATTGGCCCGCACCGAACCGTGGCAGGCCATGGTGGACAACAACTCGTTCTGGTGAGCCTGAATCCGGTCACTGCTACCGTATTCGAGGACATCGGACAGCACATCCCGAACCAGCTGCTCGATGTTCGCGTCTTTCAACAGCGAGGGCACCTGTCTAACCACGATTGACTCTGCAGACACGCGCTCGACCTCCAGCCCCAAAGAAAGCAACATGGCGCTTTGTTCTTCGGCACTGTCGGCTTCGGCCTGGCTGACCGCAATCGACAGCGGCACCAACAGCGGCTGCATTTTCAAGGCCTCGTTGTCACAGGCCATCTTCATGCGCTCGTAGGTAATGCGCTCATGGGCGGCGTGCATATCAACGATAATCAGGCCTTCCTTGTTCTGGGCAAGAATGTAAATGCCGTGCAGCTGGGCGATGGCATAGCCCAACGGCGGGACTTCCACATCCGACTCATTCAGTGCCGCCAGACCGGCAAGGTTTTCGCGCACCTGGGCCGGAGCTGGATTCCCGCGATCAAAACGCCGCTCAAAACTGGCATAGGATTGCGGTCTGTTTTCAGACAGGCCCAACGCAGACTGCTGCACCAGACTCTCGGCGCTGCTGGAAGCGACACTGGCGGCGGGCTGCTCGAAGCCAACCGGTGACGCCGTTTGCGGCGAATCGCCCCCTGCCATCTGGCTATCTGGCCGCACGTCCGCCAATGCCTTGTGCAGCGAGGAGAACAGGAAATCATGGACCAGCCGGCTATCACGGAAGCGCACTTCGTGCTTGGTGGGATGCACATTGACATCGACACCGGAGGCAGGAAGTTCCAGGTACAACACATACGCAGGATGGCGACCGTGAAACAGCACGTCCCGGTAGGCCTGCTTGACCGCATGGGCCACCAGCTTGTCGCGAATGATGCGGCCGTTGACATAGAAATACTGCAGGTCGGCCTGACTTCTGGAAAACGTCGGCAGGCTCACCCAGCCCCACAAGCGCAGACCCGCAGCTTCGACATCCACATATACCGAGTTGTCGACAAACGCCGGTCCGCATACCAGCCCGACCCGACGCTGAATTTCCACGTCGCTGCCGGCCTTGCGCAACTGGTGAATGGCACGCTGGTTGTGCTGCAGGGTAAATTGCACATCGAAACGGCTTAGCGCCAGGCGCTTCACCACTTCCTCGATACGGCTGAACTCGGTTTTCTCGGTTTTCAGAAACTTTTTACGCGCCGGGGTATTGAAGAACAGATCGCGCACCTCGACCGTGGTGCCTTGCGGGTGGGCTACCGGCTCCAGCTTGGCTTCCATGCCCTGGCCCTCGGTTTCCACCTTCCAGCCAGCGGAGTCGGCCTCGGCTTCGGCCTTGGACAGCAGACTGAGACGGGAGACCGAGCTGATACTGGCCAGGGCTTCGCCGCGGAAGCCCAGGCTGGCGATATTCTCCAGGTCATCCAGGCCGCTGATCTTGCTGGTGGCGTGGCGCGACAGGGCGAGCGGCAGATCGTCGCGATAGATGCCGCAACCATTGTCGCGAATGCGCATCAGCTTGACGCCGCCCTGCTCGATGTCGATGTCGAGTCGGGTGGCACCGGCATCGAGGCTGTTTTCGAGCACTTCCTTGACCACCGAGGCGGGGCGTTCCACCACTTCACCGGCGGCGATCTGATTAGCCAGACGTTGGCTGAGACGATTGATTCGGGGCATGGCGGGCAACACAGACGCAAGTAGCCTGTATTGTAGCATCTATACCGATGCACCCAAGCGCGGGCGGGCGCTGCCGCGCGATCAGATGGTGGGAATCTTCAGCACCTGGCCAACCATGATGCGGTCGTTGCGCAGATTATTGACCTGGCGCAGGTTGGACAGGCTGACCCGATACAGCTCGGCAATCTCGGACAGGGTCTCGCCGCGCTGGATACGATGCTCGGAAACGCGAATCGGCTGACTGCCCGGCAGATTCAGCCGCTGCCCGACCTGAATGGTATTGGAGCGTAATTTGTTGAGGCTGCGCAGCACCGCCACACTGGTGTCGAACCGCTCGGCAATTTCCGACAGGCTGTCGCCGCGGCGCACTGTATAGGATCCCGGTGTAATGCCGTTGTCCTTCTGCCAGGCCACCAGGGTGCCAGCAGGCGGCGAGTCATAAAAATAGGTCTCGATTCCCTGGGCGATGGCGGCCGCCATGGTTTTCTGGAATGACGGCGAGTTCAGTCGCTCGGCCTCGGAGGGGTTGGTGAGATAGCCGGTCTCGATCAGCACCGAGGGAATGTCCGGTGAATTGAGTACCTGCAGCGACGCCTGCTGCACCTTGTTACGGCGTACCCGGGTGATCCCGTCCATGGCCTCGAGAATGCGGGTGCCCGCCAGCAGGCTTTGCTCCATACTCCAGGCCATTTGCAGCGACACCAGGGTCATGGCCACATCGTCATCGAAGGTGCCCAGAGTGATGTCGCCATCAACACCGCCCAGCAAATCGGAACTGTTTTCCTTTTCCGCCACCCGCCGGGAATTTTCCCGGTCGGCGCGGTCACCGGACAAGGCGTACACGGTGGCGCCGTAGGCCTGGGCATTGCGAAACCAGTCAGCATGCACCGCCACGAACAGATCGGCACGGTGTTTGCGGGCAATTTCCGGACGCTCATTAAGCTGCACGTAGTAATCGCCATCGCGCACCATCACCGGATGGTAACCAGGAGTGCTGGCCAGCCGATTGTAGAGCGCCCGGGAAATGGCCAGGGCCACATTCTTTTCCCTGATACGGCCGTCATAACCAATGGCGCCGGGATCCTCCCCGCCATGACCAGCAGAGATTGCCACCACGATGTCACGCCGCTGGGGTGGCTGCACAATGGAGTCGGGTTGCGGCGCAGGCGCCGGGTCTGGAATCGCTACTGGCGGCTGGGTAACGGGCGGCTCCAGATCATAGAGATCCACCACCAGCCGGTCACTGAATTCACGATTGGGTGCCAGGGTGAAGCTGGACGGGTCTACCCGGGTAGACAGGTCGAGCACCACCCGCAGGCGGTTGTCGTCGCGCTCGCCACTGCGAATCTGCTGGATCGGGCTGCCGGTGAAATCCAGGCCGGTGAAGTCATCACTGATGGTGGTGTTATCAATATCCAGCACCACGCGGTACGGATTATTGAGGGTGAACATGCTGTAGGTCACGCTGCTGTCCAGGTCGAACACCAGCCGGGTGTGGTCCGGCGCGCGCCACATGCGCACCTCGTCAATATTGGCGGCAGAAGCTGCAGGCGCGAGCAGGCCCGACAGGGACGCCGAGACGACAGTAAAGATAAATGTTAGCGCTAGTCGCTGGATAGCTGACATGTTGGGATGGCACTGACAAAGTTCGCGTTGTCTATGGGTTTCGGCCCGCCGACCACAATCTTTTGGCAATTTCAGCGCCTGATTCAGTCAGGCTCTGGCAATTGAGTTCGCGGCCCGCGCCCTGGGTGGTCAGCGTGATGCGCAAATCCGGCCCTGGAATCGCTCGGCCACCGCGCTCTGGCCACTCAACAATACAAAGATTGTTAACCCCAGAGTTATCCGGACCCTGATTATTATTGGCGAAATAATCCTCAGTGCCAAGATAGGCCACCTCATCGGGGTCGGCGAGTCGGTACAGATCGAAATGGTAAATATTGCACAGCCGGAACTCGTACGGCTCAACCAAGGTATAAGTGGGGCTTTTCACCGCACCCTGGTGGCCAAAGCCGCGCAGGATACCCCGGGTCAGCGTGGTTTTCCCGGCGCCCAGGTCACCTTCCAGGTAAATCATGCCGCCAACGCAAGGATATCCCTCACCCGGCTGGGGCTGCGCCGCCGACGGCGCCGGGTCCGGGGTCTTGAACGTGGCCCGCGCCAGGCGCCGGCCGAAGTCCAGGGTCGCGTCTTCGTCGGCCAGGAAAACCGTATTGTCGGCCTGCGGGCTGCTCATGGGCTTAACGATTCTGTTGTGGATTCAGCAGTTGCTGAAAGCGCTGTAGCAAGTCCGTGGCCAGCATGCCGCGCTGGCCATGATCTGCAGCCAGTAGATCGGCCGCCTCACCGTGAATACACACCGCACACTCCAGCGCCTCGCGGCAGGCCAGACCCTGTGCCAACAGGCCTGCAATCAGCCCGCTCAACACATCCCCCATGCCCCCGGTAGCCATACCCGGATTGCCTTCGGTACACAGACTGATGGGTTGATTACCGGGCGCCGAGGCAATCAGCGAACCGCTACCCTTGAGCAGGCAGGTGCCCCCGTAAGCTGCGACGATAGCGGTGACTGCCGCAAATCGATCCTGCTGGATTGGCGCCACGCTGGTGTCCAGCAGCACAGCCGCTTCGCCAGGGTGTGGAGTGAGTATCCAGTTGTCACGGCGCAGACGCGGATCCGCCTGGCGGCGATCGGCCAGCAAATGCAGAGCGTCGGCATCCAGCACCATGGGCAGGTCTCGGGCGCGCGCGCCGGCCATGGCTTTATGCAGCAAATCGGCGGACCACGAACCGCGCCCCAGGCCCGGACCGATGACCAGCACGCTGGCCCGGGTCAACAGGTCATCGAGCCGATCCGGTTGGTCCTCGGTGCCGTGCACCATCAATTCCGGACGCCGGCTCATGGCTGCCGTGCGATGGGCCGAGCGAGTGACCACACTTACCAGGCCAGCACCGGCGCGGGCGGCGGCTTCCGCCGCCATAATCACCGCGCCGCCAAAACCCAGGTCACCGCCCAGAACCAGCACATGGCCATGGCTGCCCTTGTGGCTGGCGGGTGTGCGCTGCGGCAGTAACTGCGGCGTATCGTTAATGTCGATCCGGCGCGCCGTCGGCAGCGGAGCTGACTGGTGCCGAAACACCTGATCGGATACGTCGAGCGATGCAAAGCGCAATTCGCCGACATGGTCACGAGCCATACCGGTCAACAAGCCCTGCTTCATGGCAATAAACGTCACCGTCAAGTCAGCCTTGACTGCGATCTCCTCGCTACTGCCCATAGGATTGCCGGTATCGGCGTTCAGACCGGACGGAATATCCACCGCCAGCACCGGGGCGGCGCTGGCATTGATAGCAGCAATCACTCGCGCATAATTCTCCCGCGGCGGCCGATCCAGTCCCGTGCCCAGCAGGGCATCAACAATCACGGAATCGGCGTTGAGATCAGCGCCATACTCCTGCCCCTCGCTATACGCTTGCAGCGGCACCTGTCGCGCGGCGGCAAAATCCCGGGCGCGGGCGGCGTCGCCCTTGAGCGAGTCTTCGCCGTGCAGGTAAATAAGCTGGACCTTGAGGCCATGCTCTTTCGCCAGGCCAGCGATCACGTAGCCATCACCACCGTTATTGCCGCCGCCGACGAACACCAGCAATTGACGCACCCCGGGCCAGGTCTCAAGCAGCGCAGTGAACGCGGCCTGGCCGGCATGTTGCATCAGGGAGAAACCTGGCGTGGAAAAATCCTCAATCGCGATGCGATCGAGTTGCTGGACCTGCTCGGCCCGATAAAGATTTCGCGGCAGCCTGACGGTAAAGTCAGCCATGGCGCCAAGCCTCACTTATTGAATTTTTTGATCAAGCGGCGAATGAGGCGCAGAGACGTTTCCAGCTCTTCGATGGGAATTTCCTCAGTCGCTTCGATAGCCCAGGGGTCTTGCACATCGCGCAGCGTGTTGTAGACGGTCTTGCCCTCGTCAGACAAGGTGACCAGAACCGAACGCTTGTGTTTCGGGTTGGGCTCGTATTGCAGCAAGCCATCCTCGACCATCACATCGGTAATACGCTGCACCGCCTGCCGGGATTGTCCCAGCACGCGAGCGATTCCGGGTACGGTAAGCCCGTTGTTGGACAGGGCGATGGCGCCGATTACTTTCCAGCGAGCATGGGTCAGGCCCAGCTTGTCGGTCATGGCGTCGCCTTCGGCAATCAAAAGCCCATTCAGCCGAAAGATGGACAGCACCAGATCGAGAAACAGTACGCGCTTGGAAGAATGCACCCGTACCTCACCTTTGCTTAGCATGTTAGTGTCAGCATGTTGTCATTGGCGGCAGTAACAGTCAATCATTATTGCCCGCCTGTGGATTAAGTGGTCTGTATCGAGCGGGCTGAGCCGGATACTTCACAGTAAGCACCTTGCCAAAACCAGACTTTGTTTTCGATCAGGTTCCGAGGACATTGCTGTCGTGATCAGACCTGATTCCGTCGGCACGAGTGTGCGCAGCCTGGAACCCACTTGCACTACGCGGCAGCGCAGTTCCTAGACCATATACTGTCAACGACATGCAGCGCATTGACAGCGCGCTGCACAGCTCACGCAGTGGGCTATCGGCAATGTTCAGCAGGCTTGTAACTTTTCTGCGCCAGGGAACCTCTGATCAAGTTTAGCGGTGACGACTACTGACCCGACCAACACGCCGTCCGCAGGACGATGCCTGCACCCGGCATTAACACCATGTGCGATCTCGGTCACACCGGGACAACTCGCGCCACGGGCTGCTTTTACTTCGCTGCCTAAAAGCATTACCAAAGCTCCGCTTAAAGAAAGCACCATGACCCCATCTTGCTGAGCAACGCTGTCGAGGGCCGATGGCACATCCTGTTTGCCAGGCCAGATCTGCTTGCAGGTTTGTCACTCAGCAAACCACCCCCCTTGAGTTAGCAAAGCTGATACAGCATCGCCGTAAGCCTTCGCCAGAATGAGAAAAATCGCAGGCAGAACCACGGGGCAGCACCCGGACATAACAGTTTTTCCGACTGTTGCCAGGTTGATTCATACAGTAGACTGAATGCCATCAGTCAGGTTGATGGTCGCGCATGTTCAGTCTGTCCCACCCAGCAAAGCCACAGGATTCCCCGTTTCAGGCGCTCGCCATGGTGGCGCTGCTCGTGCTCCTGTCGCCGGTCGTCAGCGCCGATCCGGTGCGCGATGCGCAGCGCCTGCTGCGGGTAGCTGATGCACAAGCCAAGTTCGAATACCGCGCCCGGCGTCAGGCCCAGCGAATCATCCACAATTACACAGTCATTGTCAGTCGCAACACCGACTACCGCCTGCCGGTGCCAGTACGGCAGCAAATCGCCGCCTGCTACAGTCAGGCCTATCGCTGGGAAAATTTTGCCGCGGGGATTGCGCGAATTCTGGCCGACAATCTCAGCGGCGAAGAACTGGAAGTACTCATCAACTTCCATCGCAATCTGGGCCTGCCGCCGAACAAGATTCAGGTATTCAAGGATACGGTGGCCAAGGTTGGGCTCATTCATGAGCAGTCGGCGGACTATATTTTCAGTAGCAGCCCCGGCTGCGTGGACCAGGATGTCGAGATTATTCTCCGGCATCTGCGGGAACAGGACATCTCGTTACAGCCGCTGTAAGCGGATTCACCGCCGCGCGGTCCGCATGGGTTCCGGGCCCGGCCGGGATTTCTCCCCCAGCGTTTGAAAGGTTCGTTTCTGCGCGCATTGTTGCTAGTCTGGGAAGCGCTGCTGGCCATTAATAGTCATCGCCGCGGCAGATACTGGCCGGGCGCTCGCGGTTGCCGGGCTCAGGTAATTGCAGTGAATAATAATTATAAACAACACTATGAAAGAGTTACTGTCTGACAACCCGCTACCACCCGCTCCCGAGAACAAGTCTTCGGCAGAGATAGACGCTGAAAAACGCGAGTGGCTGGAAGCGATCGACAACATCTATCACCACCATGGTGTAACCGGTGTGCAGGCCATCATGGCCGAGCTCAATCAATGGTGCCGCCAGAAACACCCGGCGCTGAGTGCCAGCGCCACGGTTAACACGCCCTATCTGAACTCCATTTCGCTGGCGCAACAGCCACCCTATCCCGGCAGCCGGGATATCGAGCAGCGCCTGGAAAACATACTGCGCTGGAACGCCATGGCCATGGTGCTGCAGGCACAGGATGCCGGAACCGGCGTTGGTGGCCACATCGCCACCTATGCCTCAGCGGCGACCATGATGGAGGTCGGCTTCAATCATTTCTTTCGGCAGCGCAGCAACCAGCATGCCGGCGACCTGGTTATTCTCCAGCCCCATGCCGCCCCGGGTGTTTACGCACGCTCCTGGCTGGAAGGACGGCTCAGCACCGCGCAACTGCACAACTTCCGGCGTGAACTGCAACCGGAGGGCGGCCTAAGCTCCTACCCACATCCGCGCTCCATGCCGGACTACTGGCAAGTCGCCAATGCCTCCATGGGGCTGAGTACCCCCACGGCTATCTATCAGGCCAGGTTTGCCAAGTACCTGGAGAACCGCGGGCTAAAACCGAGGGGAGATGGCAAGGTGTGGTGTTTTATCGGCGACGGCGAAGCCGATGAGCCTGAGGTACTGGGCACCATCAGCGTGGCGGCACGGGAAAAACTCGATAATCTGATCCTGGTGATCAACTGCAACCTGCAGCGGCTCGATGGGCCGGTGCGCGGCAACGGCAAAATCATCCAGGAGCTGGAAGCCTCGTTCACCGGATCCGGATGGGATGTAATCAAGGTGATCTGGGGCAGCGGTTGGGACGCTCTGCTGGCCGCCGATATCAACGGCACCCTGCGCCGCCGGATGGAGGAATGTGTGGATGGTGACTACCAGCGCTACTCGGTATTGACCGGCGACCGCCAGCGCGAACACTGGGTGCACGGCGACCCCGAGCTGGAACGGATGATGAACTCGCTCAGCGATGACGAGGTGCGGCAGATCAAGCGTGGCGGCCAGGACGCCAGCAAGATATACGCGGCCTACGCACGAGCCATCACCAACCGGGGCAAACCCACCGTCATTCTGGTAAAGACCGTCAAGGGCGACGGCATTGTCGGCGCCCAGGGCAGCAATACCGTGCACCAGAAGAAGAATCTGGACGCGGCTCAGCGCCAGGAAATTGCCCGTAACTTTGGCATTCCACTGAGTGCCGAGGCAGCCGCGCGCGCTGAGTTTTTTCGGCCCGATGAGGAAAGCCCGGAAATCCAGTATCTCAAGCGGCGCCGGGACGAGCTGGGCGGCCCGATACCGCGCCGCGAGCAACAGTGCCGTTCTATTGATCCGCCGCCCCTGGATAGCTTCGCCGCACTACTGGCCGGCTCCGGAGATCGGCAGCAATCCACTACCATGTCCCTGGTTCGCATTCTTGCCACCCTGCTGCGCGACAAGGCGATCGGTAAATACATCGTACCGATCGTCCCGGACGAGGCGCGCACCTTTGGCCTGGAAGCCCTGTTCAAGGTGGCCGGTATCTTCTCGCTGCAGGGTCAGAACTACACACCGGTGGACGCCGATACCCTGGTGGCCTACCGCGAGGCAGAAGACGGCCAGATCCTCCAGGAAGGAATCTGTGAGACCGGCGCCATTGCGTCTTTTCTCGCCGCTGGCACTGCCCACTCGATTCACCGCGTGCCGATGATCCCGTTTTACTTTTTCTATTCGATCTTCGGCTTCCAACGGGTCGGGGACATGATCTGGACCTGCGGCGACATGCTATGTCGCGGCTTCCTGATCGGCGGCACCGCTGGTCGCACCACCCTCAACGGCGAGGGCATCCAGCACCAGGATGGCCATTCCCAGGTGCTAGCCAGCACCTATCCCAACCTGAAGAGCTATGACCCGGCATTCGCCTATGAGCTGGTAATCATCGTGCGCGAAGGTATCCGCCGCATGTACCAGGAACAGGAGAATATTTTCTATTACCTGACTGCCTATAACGAAAACCATCTGATGCCGGCAATGCCGGAGCAGCCTGACATCGAAGCCGGTATCCTGCAGGGCATCTATCGCTGCGGCGGCGTAGCCGCAGAAACAGCTGAGGTGCACCTGCTGGGCAGCGGCTCGATCATGCAGCAGGTGTTGCAAGCGCAACAAACGCTGGAAGCCTGGGGGTACCAGGTGACCCTCTGGAGCGTCACCAGCTACAACGAACTGTACCGGGAAGCCGAATCTTGTGAGCGCTACAATCGCCTGCGTTGCGACGCAGCGCAGCGGGTGCCCGTTGTGCAGCAGCTGTTCGCGGCGACCAGCGGCACCGTTGTCGCCACCAGCGACTACATGAAGTCACTACCCAACAGTATTGCCCGTTGGATGCCGAACAACTACCTGGTGTTGGGCACCGATGGCTATGGTCTGAGTGAAACCAGGACAGAACTGCGCCGCTACTTCGAAGTCAGCGCCGATGACATTTGTCACGCCGCGCTAGTGGGATTGCGGAGACAGGAACATATTACCGATACGGTGTTCCAGAACAGGCTTGGTGAGTTGAATATCGATCCAGCAAAAGCCGACCCGATGCAACACTGATTTGCCTGGCAGAAGATTGCTGCCAAAACACCGTTTAGTGGGTCAGCGAGTACATCAGGTAGTTGATACCCAACTGGTAGGCGGCATTGGCATAGCGGGTCGGGTAGGCAGGGTGATAGGTATGTTCCCAGCCATCACCCATGTCAGAATTCCAGTTCACCAGCACCATGACCCGGCCATTGTCATCCAGGATAGCGTGGTTGGAGGCGTAGTCGATGCCCTGCTCACCGCGGTCGTCACTGCGGTACAACGCCGGAATCATCTGCGGCCCATCGATATCGTAATAAACGTGGAAGATCTCGTGATCCGGCTGCAGCTCGACAATTTCCCGGTCCGGAAAGACCTGGGTGAATGCCGCATAGAAGTTATCCCATTCACGCTGGCCCCAGAAATCATCAATCAGCAGAAAACCGCCGCGCAACAAATATTCCCGTAAATTCTCCGCCTCGGCAGGGTTCATGGCAATGCCACCGCCCTGACCTACTTCCAGCATATACAGGAACGGATAATCAAAAATTCGCTCGTCATCAAGGCGCAGGACGATGGGGTCGGTCATAACCCGGATATTGGTCAGACGCGAGACGCCGCGCAGAAAATTCATATCGGCATCAGGAAAATCAATGGACCAGGGACCATAACCCATCCCGCCGCCGTAGTAGCTGTCGAACTGGACGCGCACGAAATTGAATTCACCGGCCTGGTCGTAATCGAGGTCAGGGCCGGAACTGGCTTGCCGGGAATTCTGCCCCGGCTGGAAGACCTGCGCCGTGGCTGGCAGCGCAACAAGCAGGGCAAGAAACAGGGATAGCACCAGTTGTACCGGCAGCAAGCCTGATGTAAGTCGAAGGTGGTGTCTCATGGGAACTCAGTGTCTACAGTTTAACGGGCCGGTTCAAGTGAACCGGCGATGAGTCGTGGCAGGGAAGCGCCGATGACGCATGACAGTCATTACTGCTGCAGCGACGCACAGTAATCCTGGCTGGTAAGCGCCGGGGTGAACCACAGATAGTCATAGGTCTGCTGCTCGGAGAACGCATCCTGATACTCTGGTGGCGACGTTACCCCTTCCTGCACTTCCATAAATGCCACCGAGACAATTTGTTCAGTGGACAGGCTGGGCTCTCGCACCCGCAGGTAAGCCGGTACGCCGAGATCCTGGCGCACGTGGTAGTTGCCGGCAATCAGCACGCTCATTTCATCCTGGGGCGGGCGTCGCAGACTGCGCGCCATGGCCCGATCGCGGCTTTGCTGTACGCGCACCATGGCTGGAAACTGCGACGCAGGCAACATGCCGCAGTGACTTTCATCGATATCGGTTTCCAGGCGAGCAATGGCCTCGGCCGACAAAATCCCGGTCACGTCAATGGCATTTTCATCGCCATAGATCCGGTTGATACTGGCTTCACTGAGGTTGCCAGCGGTCAGGGTCACTCCGGCCTCATACACCGCCAGCAGCATCGGACCATAAAAATCCCAGTCCCAGCCTTCCTCATCCCAGAGTAAATAGGCCTGCAATTCCGGCAGGGTCATCCCCGCTTGCAGCTGGATATCCAGCAGCCGCTCCATCACCGTCTCATCCATCATCTCGAAGGCCACGCTGTTTACCAGCTGCCGCCCCAGAAGATACTCCAGCGTGGCCAACTGCAGCGCGTGGTGGTCAGCGTTGTCGTGTTTTTCACCCAGCAGCAGATATCTGGCCTGGGCGATACGTTCGGCAAACTGCGTACTGCTGATAAATGCCTGGTCAGCGCTGCTCCATATCTGCCCAACCAGTTCATGATCACGCAGTAGTTCTGACTGCCACTGCGCAGGGGGCTCAAGCTGCGCCAGCGCCGACAGCGGCGCAGCCAGGACGGCGAGCAAGCCAACAATAATGATCAGGGATTTAGCCGGTGTATTAATTGATGCCTCCCATTTGCAGCCACTGCTGGTAAATTTCATCGTCCCAAAAGTCCTGAAAGTAAGCGATGGCCGCGCGCTTTTCAGTGGCGGACAGTTGCTCGGCAAACGCCGGCATCTTGCCGCCGTAAGGCGCGCCGCCGTCATTGATTACCTGCAGCAGCACCGGTAGTGGATGATGCCAGGCATGAGCGGAGCCGTTCAGCGGTGGTGGCGGCAACGAGCCATCGGCCTGGCGCGCTCGCCAGTCAGCCACCAGGCCCTCAGCCTCCCGACCGTGACAACTGGCGCAATGTTGTTGAAAGATCCCTGCACCGGATTCAACCTGGGCCTGGCTGTACCAGCGCCCGGTGGTCACATCCGATCCCCGCGCCAGCTCACCCATGTTGCCAGTATCGGCAGGGCCAGGATCATTGCAGCCAAGCAAGCCCAGACCAAGTACTAGCCCGAATATTGCACCAGTCCTCCTACTGCGGCCGCCCCAGGGCGCACCCTGGAACGCCCTCGCTACGGACGACTGGTGCAACATCCGGGCTAGCGGGCCGAGCCATTGCTGCAGACGCCTGCCGGTCATCCGACTCCCGGTCATGCAAACCTCGGACCTGCATCCCCAGCCCGTCATGCAACCCCGGCGGGCTTCTTTGGGAAATCAAACTCCACCAGTGCGCCAACACCAAACGCCACGTCTGACCAGCTGTTAATAGGCAGACTGATCTCCACCAGTCCACAGGTGGGTATGTTGTCGATCTCGGTGTTGGCCATCGCGTTGGCGAATTCGGTTATAGCCGGATTGTGACCTACCACCATTGCCGCATCACACTCGTCATCAAACTGGCCGGCAGCCTTGAGAAACATGCCGGCACCGGCAAAATAAAGCTCCGGGTTGGAGACCACGTCTTCCACCGGAAAGCCAAGATCGCCGGCCATCAGTGTTGCGGTGGTCCTGGCGCGCAGGGCCGGGCTGCAAATCACACAGTCCAGCTGGCTTTGACGCTCACGGAATCGAGCTGCCATCACGGGAATATCCTCCCGCCCGCGTTTGTTTAACGGCCGCTCGAAATCTTTCAGATCAGGATCGTCCCAACTGGATTTTGCGTGGCGCAGCAGAAACAGGGTTTTCATCACTACTCGGATACAGGCAGGCGAGGTGTCTCAGTGAGCCGGCTGGCAACCTGTGAATTCACCGATCTCAAATGCCTTATACCCCAATTAACACGGCAACTCCAGCCAGCGCCCGGTAAGTTCAGACTGGTGACTTACCGGCGTCGACCATCGGTGGCTAACCGGTGTTCAATGGCTGGTGAATGGCAGCCTGTCGTGCCGGATGAATCGCCGTCTTGCCACGGAATCAGCGGGGCAGAAAAAGGCAGCAGCCATTGTCCAGCTTGCCCAGTACCTGAATCAGCTCCGCTAAACCTAATTGATCTGCCGCCAATGCCGAAAACGTTAGGACAGGTTTCGATAACTCTCGAAAAACTCTCAACATTCACCTGATTTACAATGGATTGCCAACATTATGACGAAGCTTTCACCCGTGGTTTTTTGCCTTACGCTGATCTTGTCCGGACCGGGTCTGGCGCAGACTGACATTACCCGCTCCGCTGAGCTGGGCGCGCTGCTGACCTCCGGTAACACCGACGAACAAAACCTGAATTTCGGTGCCGAAGTAGAAATCGACCAGACTGACTGGGACTATCTGTTCAGCGTCAACGGCCTCTACGCCGAGAGTGAGAACGTGGTCAAGGCACAACGCGTGGTGGGTATCGCCCGGGTCAACTACGAAATCACCGAGTACAGCTTTTTCCAGACTCGTGCCTCTCATGAAGATGACCGCTTCAACGGCTTTGACAGCCAGTCCGACCTCACGTTTTCCTACGGTCACGATTTTCTGCTGAATCAGCCGACCATGGACCTGAGTCTGGTCGGCGGTATCGGTGCCCGCTACTCGCGCCTGGAAGATGGCGGCACCAAAGAAGAACCTATTCTGCGCCTGGCCGGTGAATACGACTGGAACCTGTCAGAATCAGCATTGTTCAGCCAGGACCTGAGTGTGGACGCCGGCTCCAATTCAGACATTTATCGTTCCGAAACAAGCATCGAAACACAGATCCTTGGAAACCTGTCACTGCGTTTCGCGGTGCGCATTCGGCACCAGACCGAGGTGCCAGTGGGCCGCAAGAACACCGACACCCAGACTGCTATTACCTTCAATATGGAATTCTAGGAATCCGCAACCTGGTTAAATATTACCCAGAGGCACACCCGTGACCCCGATTGTCCGCCTCTATTGGCTGATTGCCGTGGTGGCGACCCCGCTGAGCCTGTACTGGCTGTACCACGCCACCGGCGGCGAGCCCGATCTCGCCGCCATGCTTTCCGCGCCGCTGCCTTTGCTGGCCAGCCTGATATTCCTGGGCTGGACACTCACCGGCGGCTACGAGATGTTGTTCAGCGACAGCAACCTGCGCCGCAATTACCCGGTGCTGGCTAATCTGCGCTACATGCTGGAGTACATCCGCCCGGAGATTCAGCAGTACTTCATTGCCAACAACACCGAGGAGCGACCCTTCAGCCGGGAGCGCCGTAACCTGATCTACCGGCGCGCCAAGAACGCCAACGACACCTTGCCGTTCGGAACCCAGCAGGACATCCTCGCCGAGGGCTATCGCAGCCTCAATCATTCCTTAAGTGCCACCAAGGTCGCCGCCGAACACGCCCGGATCACGGTGGGCAATACTGCCTGCCGTCATCCCTATAGTGCATCGCGCCTGAATGTCTCGGGGATGAGTTTCGGGGCTTTAAGCGGCAGCGCCATCGCGGCCATGAATAAAGGCGCCCGGTTAGGAGACTTTGCCCAGAATACCGGCGAAGGCGGGATCAGCGAATATCACCTTGCCCATGGCGGCGACCTGATCTGGCAGATTGGCACCGGCTATTTCGGCTGCCGTGATTCCGAGGGGCGCTTCGCCAGCGACGCATTCAAGGAGCGCGCCAGTCTCGACGTGGTGAAGATGATCGAACTCAAGCTTTCCCAGGGCGCCAAGCCTTCCCATGGCGGCGTATTGCCAGGTGCCAAGGTCACCGCAGAGATTGCCCGCATCCGCACCGTGGAGGTCGGCCAGACCGTTTATTCCCCGGCCAATCATCCGGAATTCAACACCCCGACCGGACTGCTGGAATTTATTCAGCGCTTGCGCGAGCTGAGCGATGGCAAGCCGGTGGGCTTTAAACTGTGTCTCGGTAAGAAGTCCGAGTTCATGTGCATCGTCAAGGCCATGCTGGAAACCGGCATCGTGCCGGACTTCATCACCATCGACGGTGCCGAAGGCGGTACCGGCGCCGCCCCGGTGGAATTCTCCAACCGCCTGGGAACGCCTTGCCTGGAAGCCACCTATTACATCGAGCAGGTGCTGATTGGTGCGGGTCTGCGCGAACAAACCCAGCTAATCAGCTCCGGCCAGACCGCTTCCGGTTTCGATATGCTGGAAAAACTGCTGGTGGGCGCCAACATGGTTAACGCCGCCCGGGCTTTCATGATGGCGGTCGGCTGTGTGCAGGCCCAGTCCTGCAATACCAACCACTGCCCCACCGGGGTAGCCACCCAGGACCCGGGCCGTTCCCGGGCCATTGACGTGGCGGAAAAAGCCGAACGGGTACGTAACTATCACGAGGGCACCGTGCACGCCTGCTTTGAGCTTTGCGGCGCCATGGGTTTCGACAATCCGGATACCCCGAACGCGGAGGACTTGTTCACCCGCTACCAGGAAGGCCTGAAGAATTTCCACCAGATCTATCACCCACTGCAGGCCGGGCAGCTGTTGGGTGGCTCAATACCCGACGCCTATGACGATGACTGGCAGCGGGCTTCCGCGCAGCGCTTCCAGTAGCACACACCAGGAAAACGCACACCTCACAACCACTCCGCTGACAGCAGCATTGTGCCGGATCGGCGGCTCGCCGCTGGCCCGCATCCTCGCACCCGCCGTATACTGGTTGCGTATTCAATCCCGAGGACGGCATGAAAATTCAGCAATACACCAGGTATTTGCTTGCCCTGTGCATCCTGTTTGGCGCCTTGTCAGGGATTCCGGCGGCTGCAGATCAAACCAGCCCGCGGCTGGACGAGTTGTTTACTCGCCTGCAGCTGACCCGCGACCAGCAGCAACTACGATTTATTGAAAATGCCATCTGGGAGCTCTGGATGCAGCATGAGAACAGCGATGTCGAGCAGCTACTGGTGCTGGGCACCCGGCGCATGAATGCCGGACAGTTTCCCGCCGCACTGCTGATCTTCAATGAGCTGACCGCATCCTATCCGGACTTCGCCGAGGCCTGGAACAAGCGCGCCACGCTGTTTTACCTGCTGGGCGAATTCGATTCGTCGCTGGCTGATATCGAGCAGGTTCTGGAACTGGAACCACGCCACTTTGGCGCATTGTCAGGCGCGGGACTGATTCACCTGCAGCGCGAGAATCTCAATCAGGCTCGCGAGGCCTTTGAGCAGCTGCTGGAAGTGCACCCGGCAAGCCCCAACGGCCAGGCAAACCTGGAGCTGGTGCTGGAACGTCTGCGTCGCAACTTGATCTGACCGGAACGCCATCGCTGGCCTCGAGCGCGACCTCTGCCTACAGATGGGCGAAACAACCAGAGCCTGGTTGCCATGCCTGAAAATGCGCAATGAACCATAAAAAAAGGACGCCAAAGGCGCCCTTTTTACGACTGTAGCTTGAGTAACTGCTACTGGCGTGTGCCGGTTACTCCGAACGCTCCAAAGTCACTGCCGAATTCGCCGGAGATGGAATCACCTTCCACCGCGCCGTTGAAATCCAGCACCAGGGTCTGGCCCTGGGCATCAACTTCGGCTTCGAACATGACCGCGTTGCCGTCATACATGATGCCGGTCAGGGCTGCTGAGCCCATGCCGTCGGCAGCCATGCTCCCAGAACCGTCTTCGTTGAGGGTCAGAGTCGCAGGCAACGCGCCCAGCGGGGTATTCATCTCCACTGCCCAAACGCCCACTGCCGGAGGTGTGCTTGCAGCACAGCCAACCAGCAAGGTCAGCGCCAGAATCATTAATCCGCTCGTTAGTTTCTTCATAGTAATCTCACCAATTGTTGGAATTTTTCAGACTGTTTGACAACAGAAGCCTGGAGATCGCTGATTGCAATTAGCGTCGCTGCGCTCAACCCCCACCCCCCTTCTACGTAGAGTTGCCCCGATTGCGAAACGGTGGGCTTATTGTCCGGTAAATCACCCCCCAGTCAACCTCAAATGGGGCATTTGGTAACCCTTTCTGAAAACCCACAGGAGCACACTCGCCCCATTCCTTGGGGACCCGGCCACAGCCTGGGTGACAACTGGCGCTGTTGGCTGGCCACGCCAGCATTCGTCGGCCAATGGGCCTGGCAGACGGCGGTGGTTTCCCGGGACAACAGTTGTTGCCGGTCAGCCGGCGCACAGCAAGCAGAATGTGCCGATAATTTATACACTAACCAGATCTCGTATCACCGCCGACTCCTGTCAGCGAATAACGACCGCTCAAGGGTTCCAGGCTAGCGCCAGAATCTCGGTCACCTGGTCAGACCGGTCTATGGGGCGCGAATTGCGCCGCACCACCGGGTGCTGCGCTGCGCGTGCGGCGATCTCATCAAGCTGCGAGTCAGCTACGCCCACGGCCGGTAGTGAGTCTGGCAAGCCCAGGCTGCGCACCAGGTCTCTGACCGCGACGCTGGCGGTGGCGTCCGGGCGCCCCAGCGCCGCCGCGATATGGCTATCCCCAGTGTGGCTATTGTGCGGGTCCGGCCGGGCAGCGTTCCAGGCCAGAACCGCAGGGAGCATGACACACGAGGTGTAACCATGGGGCACCGCACAGAGGCTGCCCAGTATGTAGCCAATGCCGTGGCTGGCGCCATGCGCCACCTTGCCAAGACCGGCGCAGGCCAGCCACACCGCCTGCTGGTTGCGACTGCGCGCGGCCAGGTCGTCAGGGTCGGCGACAACCTTCGGCAGGGAGTCAGCAAACAGACCCAGCGCGTGCCGGAACTGACCTTCGAGGAAGCTGTTGCAGTCCGCAGAAAGCAGCCCTTCCACGGCATGATCCAGCGCCCGAATCGCGGTCGACAGCCAGAGCCAGTCCGGCGTGTGCTTGCCCAGGGCGGGATCGTAGATGATGGCCTCGGGACACAGTCCCGGTGCCCGGTAGCCTTCCTTGGCCTTGAGCTGGGGGTCCAGCACGCCGGCATTGTCGCTGAATTCAGCTCCCGAAAGCGTCGTGGGTATGGCAATGATACGCAGCGGATAGTCCTTGACCGGATGGTCCACTTTGCCAACCAGCGGCCCACTGGATCCATCGGCGCGCCGGGCAAAGCGCTGCAGGTCGGCCTGGGTGGTGACATCCTGATCCAGCGCCAGCTGCGCCGTCTTGCAGGCATCAATCACCGAGCCGCCACCCAGGGCCACCAGCACATCCGCGCCAACCGCCCGGGCCAGTTCCATGACTTCAATCACCGAAGGCCGCGGTGTGTGGGCACTGACACAGGTGGTGATGGCGGCGAGACGAGCACCCAGGGCATGGCGCAAGCAGGTACGCAACTCACCATTGCTCAGCAGACTGGATGACCCCACCACCAGTACCCGCTGATAACCACGGCGCTCGCATTCAGCTGCCAGGCTGGCACTGAATTCGGCGCCGACGTGGACCACCTCGAGGGCCGTGTAATGATGGGTGAAAGCCTCAGGCTCAGCCATGGTTCTACTCCGCAAAGAATCCGCTGCGGAATTGTCCCACAGCAACTCTTGCCAGCCCAGTCCGCCAGCCCGGTTCACAAGACCTGCCCATCAGCCCGGTCGCGTCGCTTTCCGCGAGTTGCAGCGTTACAATCGGTCAAGTTTGTCTGAGTTATCCGAGGGGGAAATCAGCATGGCAACATTGCAAGTCAATGGCGTGGACTACACGCTGGACATCGAACCGGAGATGCCTCTGCTCTGGGCGCTACGCGATGAGCTGGGCCTGACCGGTACCAAATTTGGCTGCGGCATCGCCGCTTGCGGGGCCTGCACAGTGCACATCAATGGCGAAGCGGTGCGCTCCTGTGTGACCCCCGTCAGCGCGGTTGAGGGACAGGCCATAACCACCATTGAGGGACTGGCCAATGACGCTACAAATAGCGGCAGCAGTCCCGATCTCACCGCCGTGCAGCAGGCCTGGATCGACCACCAGGTACCGCAATGCGGCTACTGCCAGTCGGGCATGGTAATGGCGGTCTCCGCGCTGCTGGCCCGTAACCCCAATCCCAGCGATGCTGACATTGATGCCGGTATCACCAACGTCTGCCGGTGCGGCTCCTATCCACGGGTCCGCCGGGCCATTCGCGCTCTGGCGAACGCATAAGGGGGTCACCATGAAAATGAAACGACGACATTTTTTACTGGGCGCCGCGGTTGCCGGTGGCGGGCTGTTACTGGGCTATTCTGCCACCCGCCCCAGCCGCCATCGACTGGCCAACAACGAACTGGTTCAGGACGGCGAGCGCTATCTGACTTCTTTTATCCGCCTCTATCCCGACAACAAGGTCACCATCTATCTGCCGCATTCCGAAATGGGCCAGGGAATTCATACCTCGCTGGCGATGATGGCGGCCGACGAGATGGATGCAGCCTGGGAAGACGTGACTGTTGAGCAGGCACCGGCAACCGACCTCTACGCCAATGGCGATCTGGTCAAGGGTTTTGCCAGTGAATTTGGTCTACCTGCGTTCCTGACCGGCCTGGTGAACGCCAGCGCCACTACCGTGGCTGAAATCATGAACCTGCAGATTACCGGCGGTTCCTCCTCGGTGCGCTTCACCGGCGACATGGCCATGCGCCCGGCCGGCGCTGCTGCCCGGCAGATGCTGGTGCAGTGCGCAGCCCAGCAGTGGGGAGTGGACAGCAATGAGTGCACCACGCAACTGGGTCATGTGCACCACAATGCCAGCGGCCGCTCGATTGCCTACGGCGACCTGGCGACTGCCGCCGCCGAACTGGAGCCGCCAGAAGAGGTTTTTCTCAAAGACCGCAGCCAGTTCAACATCATGGGCAAGCCCATATCCCGTCATGACATCCCGGCCAAAGTCGATGGCAGCGCCATGTTCGGCATCGATGCGCACAGCGACGATATGCTCTACGCGGCCATTCGACTGGCCCCGGTGTTTGGTACCAAGCTGGTTTCGGTTGATGCCAGCCAGGCCTTGCAACAGCGCGGTGTGCAGCGGGTTATTGAACTGCAAGACTCGGTGGCTGTAGTGGCAGATAACTACTGGCGCGCCAAGCAGGCATTGCAACTGGTGGATGCGCAATTCGAGGCCTCGGACAACGACAACGTGTCATCAGCGGATCTGTGGCGCAGCTTTGACGCCAGCCTGGCCAGCGACAACGGCAGCAAGGATTTCGAGTCCGGCGACACCGAGGCCGCGCTTGAGGCTGCTGACGACGTCATCGAAGCCACCTACCGGGTACCCTACCTGGCCCACGCAGCCATGGAGCCGATGAACTGCACCGTGCACTGCCGGGCGGACGGCAAGGTAGATTTATGGACCTCAACACAGGATGCCCTCGGCATTAAAGGCCGCGTGGCTTCACAGGCGGGCGTCGACATAGATGACGTCAATTTCCATCACGTTTACCTGGGCGGCGGCTTCGGCCGGCGACTGCCCTTTAACTGGAACATGATCGATCACGCCACACAGATTGCCAAACAATTCGATGTGCCGGTAAAAACGGTATTCAGTCGCGAAGACGACATGCAGCAGGATTATTATCGCCCGGCTGTGGCCAACAATTTCAAGGCTGCCTTTGATGCCAGCGGCAATGTCAGCGCGTGGCACAGCCGGTTCACCGGCCCGATCCAGGTGCCCGGCGCAGCGCATATCCCCTATGCGATTGATAACCAGTCGATCCGGGTGGTGGATGTTGAAACCCATGTGCCCATTGCCTCCTGGCGCAGCGTGGACCACTCCCAGCAGACGTTTTTCATCGAGTCATTTGTAGATGAGATCGCGCACCGGGCCGGCAAGAATCCGTACCAGCTGCGTATGGAACTGTTGCAGGCTCATCCCCGCCACCGGCGGGTGCTGGAAGTCGCGGCCGATGCCGCAGGCTATGGCCAGAACCTGCCCGAAGGCCACGCGCTTGGCATTGCCGTGCAGGAGAGCTTTGGCAGCATCGTTGCAGAAATTGCCGAGGTCTCCCTGGATGCGGACAATCGCCCGAAAGTCCACAAGGTAACCTGTGCCATCGACTGCGGTTGGACCATCAATCCCGACACCGTCGAAGCCCAGGTGGAGAGCGGCATTATCTTTGGCCTGACGGCCGCACTGTACGGTGAGATCACTATCGAGCAGGGTCGAGTCGCACAGAATAACTTCCCCGACTATGAGATGGTAAAACTGGCGGATACACCGGAAATCGATGTGCACATCGTCGAGTCCGGTGAAGCCCTGGGCGGTCTGGGTGAGCCGGCAACGCCACCCATTGCTGCCGCAGTGGCCAATGGCTTGTATATCCTCACCGGTCAGCGGGTCCGTGAATTACCACTCAAGAATCACGACTTTTCCCAGGCAGCGCCGCTCGCGCAGGTCTGATTCTGTCTCTGACGCGCGGGGCGATCGCAGCAGCGTTCGCCCCGCGCATCACCGCGTGATCCCGATTCGCTTGTCGCCTCTCAATCCAGACGCTTGTTAAACCGTGTTATCGCCAGGGTCATGGCTACCGTCATGAACGCGAGCAGGGCTATTACTTCCCGCCAAAGCCCGACTATATCCGCGCCACGCAAGACGATCCCCCGCATCAGGCGATTGAAATGCGTAAGCGGCAATATCTCGGCAATGTACTGAGCGGCTACCGGCATACCTTCAAACGGAAACATAAAGCCGGACAGCAGGATCGATGGCAGGAAAAAGAAGAACGTCATTTGCATTGCCTGAAACTGGGTATTGGCAGAGGTAGAGATCAGCAGTCCCAGTGACAGGTTGGTGGCGATGAATACCAGCGCCGCTACCAGAACATGCAGATAACTACCGCGTAGCGGCACATCGAAAAAGTAGCGCCCGAGCGCCAGAATCAACACCAGCTGGATCAGGCCAATAAGAATATAGGGGATTATTTTTCCTAACATTAATTCTGTGGAGCGCACTGGTGTGTTAATCAACAGCTCCAGGTTGCCACGCTCCTTTTCACGGACGATGGCCACTGCCGTAAACAACACCATGGTCATGGTGAGAATAACCCCGACCAGTCCGGGCACAATATTCACTGCCGAGCGTCGCTCCGGATTGTAGTAGTTACGCACCTCAACGGCCGCGGCCGGCGGGCCGCTTGCCTGCTGACTGTCGAAGGCGACCGGCATGGCGGTCAACTGGCGTGCCACGCCCAGAATGATAGGGTCGGTACCGTCGACAAGAAGCTGGGCGGGTGGGCGGTCGCCGATCAGCACCCGGCGATCAAAATCCCGGGGAATGAAAACACCGATAGAGATCTGCCCCGTATCCAGCAGAGTCTCCAGCTCTGACACATCGGCCACTCGCTGGCGATAGGTAATTACCTGGGACGCCGCCAGGTCAGCGGTGAACTGTCGCGACAGGTGTGTATCTGCCTGGTCGCTGTACGCTGCCGACAGATTGCGCACGTCGGTATTGATGGCGTAGCCGAACATCAATAGCTGAATAAGCGGGATACCGACGATCATGCCAAAGGTGAGTCGATCACGGCTTAACTGCAGGAACTCCTTGCGCAGCACCGCGGTGATTCGCAGCAGCGCGCGCATCAGTGGACCTGCTCGTCGCGCTGCAGTTCAGTCACTGCGACAAAAACGTCCTCGATATCCGGCGCCACTTGTTTGGCGTTCGCCTCTATCCCGGCAGCGGACAGCGCATCGCGAACCCGCTGCAGGCCATCTTGCTCTGATTTTGAAATCATTACTCGCAGGCGAATACCCAGTTGGGTGATGCTGGCGATCCAGGCTTCATTTTCCAGGGCCCGGAGCGCCTGCTGCGGGTTGTCCGCTTCCACTTCGATCACATAGACCGTTATATTCTCCCCCAACTCCCGCGGCGTGCCGTCGGCCACTTTTGCCCCACGATCCAGAATCGCCAGGCGATGGCAGCGGGCGGCTTCATCCATGTAGTGAGTCGAGACCAGTATTGTGGTCCCCTGATCGGCCAGCTCGAACAGGGTTTCCCAGAAATCGCGTCGGTTCTGGGGATCCACGGCGCTGGTGGGCTCGTCCAGCAACAGGATGCGCGGCCGGTGCAGGGTAGCGGCGGCCAGCGCCAGGCGCTGTTTCTGGCCGCCGCTCAGGGTACCGGCGCGCTGCTTGCGCTGCTCTTCCAGGGCAAAGCCGGATAACAATTCCTGCATACGGTCCCGTCGCTGTTTCCCGGAAATAGCATAGATCTCACTCATGAAGCGCAGGTTCTCCTGTACGGTCAGATCCTCGTACAGGGAAAATTTTTGGGTCATGTAGCCAATGTCCTGCTTGAGGGCTTCAGCCTCACGGCGCGTATCCTTGCCGAGTACCGTGGCCTGGCCTTCACTGGGAGTCAGCAACCCACAGAGCATGCGAATGGTGGTGGACTTGCCCGATCCATTGGGGCCAAGAAAACCGTAGATCTGCCCGCTGGGCACCTGCAGGTCGACATGATCCACGGCCACCAGCTTGCCGAATCGCCGGGTCAGTCCACTGGAAGTAATGGCGTAATCGCTATCGTTCATGGACACCGCTCATGGAGGTCAATCATGGAAATCGAACCTGCACCGGCACACCGTCCGGCAAGCGCGGTTCCGTAGTCGGCAGTGTTATTTCCGCGATGTAGGACAATCGCGAACGATCCCGCTCGGTCAGCGCGAAGTAAGGCGTAAAGCTGGGCTCGGCGGCAATGCGGCGTACGGTTCCGGTCAGGGGATCCGCCAGCCCGTCCACAGTTACCGGCAGCCGGGTACCAACAGCGATATCAACCCGCCGTGGTTCCGGAATATAGACCCGGGCATAGGGTTGCTCCCCGGCCAGCAGCACCACGACAACGGACCCGATACGGGGCCGCTCGCCGGTTTCAAACGGCAATGAATCAACAATACCGGCCACCGGTGCGGCAATCTCAAGACGCGCCTGGTCTAACTCAATGGCCGCAAGCTGCGCATTCGCCTGGGCAAGTTGCGCCCGGGTCTGGGCAATCTGCTCGGGTCTGGTTCCCGCTTCCAGCTCTGCCAACCTGGCGCTGACCTGATCGATACGCGCCGCTGCGGTAGCCAGCTGTCGCTCAGCCAGATCCACACTTTCAATGGAGGTCAGGTTGCGCTCCCGCAGGCCCTGCAGTCGTTGCAGATCACGGGCGCGGTAAGCGTGGTCAATACGGACCTCGTCCAGACTGGCTCGAGTGGCCGCAATCACTTCCTGCCGCGGCCCATTGAGCTGCTCTTCGAGTACCGCAGCAAACCGGGCGATACTGGCACGCAGTTCGGTTTCGCGAATGGCAAGGCGCTCGCTATTCTGGGTTAGCAACACGGCGCCCGCAGTTACGCTGTCGCCCTCAAGTACCCGTATTTCGGTGATGGCTTCACTGGATTCGGCAACCACCTCAATGCGATCGGACTCAAGCTGTCCGACGGCAATGTCAGGCGCTTCTTCGCAGCCAATCAAAAACGCGGCTGCCAGCCAGAGGATGCCGCGGCCTCTATTCATGACCCGCTCCGTCATGAGCCGAATCCCCTGGCGCCAGGGCACCGTGCAAAAACAGTTGCGTGTTGTGCTGTGCCAGTTGCTCGGCAAAGGCGGGATCCAATTCCACATTCATGATGGTCTTCAGCGCCGGGCCGGCCAGGAATGGAAAGACCGTCATGCCCATAAGCGACATCAGGGTCAGGCGCGGATCCAGATCTTGCCGGTAATGGCCGCTATTGATCTCGGTTTGAATATTGGCCAGCAAACGCGGCGCAAAGCCGGAGGCAATCCGCTGCAGCACCTTTTCCCGGATATCGCCGTCCGAGAACAACACTTCACGCACCACGAAATTGGGCCACCAGGGGTTCCTGGCCAGCAACCGTGAGTAGCTGGCGCAGAAATCCGCCGCGCTGAAATTGCCGGTTTTGTCCAGCTTGTCCAGGTCTTCGCGTAGCGCCGTCAAAAGCTCTTCGACCATGGCCAGGTACAGACCCTGCTTGCTGCCAAAATAGTAGTTGACCATGGCCCCGTTAACCCCCGCTGCCGTAGCGATGGCCCGCACCGAGACCGCCTTGAACTCCTTGCTCAGAAAATTTTCCCGCGCCGCTGCCAACAGGTCAGCCTTGACCTGGTCACCAGAACGACCGGCAGGGCGACCCGGGGTATTACGCGAACTCACCGATTTACTCACTGGGGCTCCTCTTTTTTCTGAAAACGCGGCTGTTCTGTAAACACGGCTAATAGCCGGCTACTGAGCATCATCAGAACAATATTAATTAATTGTTTAATTAATTGTCAAACCGACCTGCCAGCGGTCGGTCGGTGCCGGGAAATCAAGACCTCATGCTACACTGGCGCTCGAACCCTCCTGCCCCCCCCCAATACAGGGACCGAGAGTGATCCTTCTAAGCATCGGCCTGATTTTGTTCCTGTTTCCGCACTTGTGGCGGGAGGTGGGGCTGCGTCCGGCACTGCTCAGGGCGCTGCCCTCGGAGGCGGCCTACAAGGCACTGTTCAGCCTGGTGACCTTCCTGGGGCTGGGTCTGATTATCTGGGGTATGACGGTGGCTCCGTTCACCATGGTCTGGCAGCCGCTATTCGAGTTGCGCTGGGTCAGTCATTTCATCATGCTCCCGGCGCTGATTCTGGTGGCCGCCGGCAACCTGCCGATGTCTCATCTGCGCATGCTGCTGCGCCATCCCATGCTGCTGGGCGTGCTGCTCTGGTCACTGGCGCATTTATGGGCCAATGGCGACCTCGCCTCGCTGCTGCTGTTCGCCAGTTTCGCCCTGTGGAGCATGGTCAAGATCTTCACCCTTCGGCATCAGGCGCGACAGCCGCGCAAGCCAAGCATTGTCTGGGACCTGATTGCCCTGGTGACAGGTGTGGTGCTATACCTGCTGATATTCATCTTCCACGGCCAGCTGTTTGGCGTAGGACTGACCCTTGTATAAGAAACTGTCTGACTCATTGTTGTCTGTCGTCTTCACCACCCTGCTGCTGATAAGCGGATCCAGCGCCCATGCCCAGGCAGAGCGCAGCACAGATTCACGCTGGAACGGCCAATGGCTGGCCGAGGGCACACTGTTTCAGATCAGTGTCACGGTGAGCAACGGGGTGATGACGGTCGGGGAAGTGGAGTCACTGGGCTTTATCTGGGACAGCGAGGCAGGGGAAGTGGCCGGGAATATCGCCACGATACCGGTGTCCTATGCGGGAGTGAGTGGCATCGTCCAGGCCGAACTGGTAGACGCCACCACCGCGGTGGCTGTTGCCGCCAGCTGCATGCCGGAGTTCATGGTGGTATGTGCTCTGGCACGCAACCAGCAGGCGGTCTTTCGCAAGGTTAGTGAGCCTGGCGGGGAACCTTAGGTTCGTCCCTAGATCTCGGTGATGCTGCGCACTACCTTGCTGACGATACCGTACTCGATGGCCTCTTCCACTGACATCCAGTAATCCCGGTCGGTGTCTTTTTCCACGCGTTCCAGCGGCTGGCCGGTTTCCTCGGCGATCAGCTTGTTGATGCGGGCGCGCATCTTGATGATCTCCTTGGCCTGAATGGCGATATCGCTGGCCACACCCAGTGAGCCGCCGGACGGCTGGTGAATCAGGAAGCGGGTATTCGGCAAGGCAAAACGATTGTTCTTGTCTGCCGCCAGGAAGATGGTGGTCGCGGCGGACGCCACCCAGCCAGTACCAATGACTTTCACTTCCGGCTTGATGAACTTCATCATGTCGTACACCACATCGCCGGATTCCACATGTCCGCCGGGAGATGAAATATACAGACAAATCGGGTCATCGCTTTCCGATGCCAGCGCCAACAGACGCTCGGTGACAGCGCGAGCGATACGGTCATTGATTTCGCCGAAAATGGTAATGGCGCGCGACTTGAACAGTTTCTCATCCATGAAGCCGGAACTGATGCCTTCCTTTACTTCAGGCTTTTCTTTCTCCATGACCGACTTGCCGCTATCGTTCTGTGTTACATACTGATTAGTCATAAATCCTCATTCATTTATCTGGGAACCGCTATTCAGCTCCCTGCGTGCACTGCGTCTGCTGGCTGCGTAAGAACGCCACCAGACGCCAGGTATCCTGTTCACCTTCGGGAAAGTTCTCACCGAACCCGACCATGCGGGTATCGGGTATGCCCCGGGTGATAATGTCAAATAGTACTGTGTCTTCCGAGCCGTGCCGCCATTCACAGTCAAACAGATTCACGGCCAGGTCGGGGTCTTCCACCTCGTGGCAGAAACTCGCGCAACTGCCTTCGTACAATGCCCGGCCACGCTCCAGCGCTACCGGGTCAAGCAGGAAGGCCTCAACCGGCGCCAGCTCTTCCGGTGCGACCTGCTCATCGCCACCGCAGCTAACCAGGGTGAGAATGGTCGAGACTACAAGACCAGTCCACCTGGCTGCAAACCCGGATGAGCACAACAATCGGTGCATATGCCTGCCCTGAAACTGATTGATACCGACACTGGCACCGCAACCGGCGACCAGGGTTAAGCCGGCGGGACCGGCGGGATCGGTGCGTCCAAGACCTGCTGACGCTGGAAGCAGATTAAACGCTTACCGGCCGGTATTCAATATGAGCGATTGTTCAGTTCGCCACCACCTGGTGGGAAAATTCCTCATCACCATGGGACTCCGGGCCCAGCGGTTTGAAGGTAATCAATAGCCTGGGCAGCAGGGTCAGCGACCCGGTGAGCGCCACCAGCATCGCCAGAGAGGTCAACAGGCCAAACACGATGGTGGGAATGAAATTCGATAGCGCCAGGATCGAGAATCCCGCCACGATTGTCATAGAGGTAAAGTACATCGCCCGGCCGATGCTGTTGTGGCAAAAGAACATGGTGGCCCGGTAGTTACCAAAACGGGGAAACTCACGCTTGAAACGGTGCATGTAGTGAATGGTGTTATCGACCCCGATACCTACCGAGATCGCGGCAATGGTGATGGTCATGATATCCAGCGGACGGTCCGCCCAGCCCATAATGCCCAACACAAAACCGGCGGCAATGGCGTTGGGGATAATGCAGATCGCGGCAATGGCCAGGGAGCGGAACAGGGTCAGGAACATCAACATGATGGCCAGCATCACCACACCAAGAGTCAATATCTGCGACTGGAACAGGCTCTGCAGCACGTTGTTGTACATCACCAGGATACCGCTCAGGCGCACGTCTTCATCGGCGAAGCCGAATTCTTCCTCGATACCGCTTTCCAGGCGCGCCAGCAGCTCGTCCCGATTCAGGCCCTCGGCGGACTCAGGCACACGGACGTTATAGCGCAGCTGATTTGCCTCAATGGACACGAAAGGGTTGAGAACGGTTGCTTTCAGAGTCTCCGGGATACGACTGTAAAGCACTGCCCACAGCACGCCATCGATGGGCTCATTGGCGTTGAGCTGCTCGGCCAACTGCACAATAGCGCCAAACGATAGCACCTTGCCGGTTTGTGGATCGCTGTCCAGGTATTCATGGATCGCCTTGACCCGCTGCATCTTCGGGGCCGTAAACCAGTAGGCATCATCCTGGGAACCATCGCTGGCAAACGGATCAGCACCAAAGCCGTCATCGAAGCCGTCGTCAAATCCATCATCGGCTGATTGCTCCGGTTCCGGCAGATTGATGATAACGTCGAATGACAGGGTGCCACCGAGTTTTTCGTCAAACTGGGTCATCCCCTGATAAATCTCCGTGCTCTGACGGAAATAATCGATAAAGCTGTTTTCCACCCGCAGTTGTGCCAGGCCAAACACACTGAACGCGGTAACCAGCACATAAATAACCAGCACATTGCCACGCAGTTTGTCGGTAACCTTGGCCAGCGCCGAGGTAAGATTCAGTTTCAGGTCTGAGGACAGTTCGGTGGTATCCGCCGGCAACAGACTCATGATCGCCGGAAACAGGGTAAACGCCACCAGCAGCGCAGTAGCCACGCCCATCATCATCATCCAGCCGAAATTGATGATCGGCAGAATTCCACTGACGATCAGTGATCCGAAGGCCACTGCCGTGGTCAATGCGGTATACAAACAGGGTCGAAACATACTGAGCACGGCGTGGCGCAGCAGCTTGTCGTGATTGGAATAGTGCCGGGTCGCCCGCAATTCACGATAGCGTACCGTAAGGTGCACGGTGAGCGAGATGGTGATGATCAGCAGCAGGGAGATAAAGTTGGAGGACACCACGGTAACCCGCCAGTCCATTAGTCCCAGGATGCCGACCATGATCACGCCAGCCACGGCACAACACGCCAGCGGTAACATGACATAGCGGGGCTTGCGAAAAATAATGCCCAGGGCAACGATGATCAGCACCAACACTGCGACACTGAACGTCTGCAGGTCGGCGCGCACGAAAGTCACCAGGTCATCGGCGATCATCGGTGCGCCGCCCAGGTAGATCCGGGCGTCATCCCGGTAGCCATCCAGGGTCTGGCGAATCGCAGCAATCATCTGGCTCTGGCGATCTGAAGCCACCACGCTGTACTCGTCGTACTCTGCCTCGACCGCGGCCAGCTCCCGGGCTTGTTCTGCGCTCAGCGTGCCCGCCTGTTCCTTGCTGCGCAGGTCGCTGCGCCGGTTGAGCAATTCCCGGGCGCGCTGGTCTACTTCAAAGGTCACCAGAATGCCGGCAGTCTGGCCGTCCGGACTGATCAGCGCGTTGCGAAACACCGGGCTGTTGACCAGTTCCTCACGTGCCGAGTCCAGGTCCACCTCGGCATCCATCAGGGTCAGGTAGTCCTCGGAGATACCGGTCAGTGGCGTGTCGCCAAAAATCGGCACATTGAGAATGCTGTCCACGGAGGCAACACGCTCAATGGCCAGCAGATCCTCGCGCAAGGCCTGCAGCTGCTGCAGGTTGTCGCGATTGAACAGCTCGCCCTGGGGCGTGTAGGCCACCGTTACCGAGTCGGCCACCCCATAGCGCTGAGCGATTTCCCGGGAGAACTCCAGGTCGGGGTCATTTTCAAGCAGCAGAGAATCGGCGGATGCATCCAGCCGAAAATTCTGGGCATGCCAGCCAAAGAAGGCCACCAGCGCCAGAAGCGCAGCAATGACCAGCCAGGGGTGGTTAAAAACCAGGTTGCTATAACGTGTTGCGATTCGAGAAGACATTCCGGAACGGGTATCGATGCCGATGAGCTTTAGTTTGGATTGATGCCGATCAGCACCAGTTTGGAACACGCTCAAGGTAGCGCTACAAGAGTTTCATGGTGACCGAACGAAGGCGCCACTATACGCTGTTACGGAATTGTTTACGATAAACTGGCGCACAAGGTTTCATCGCACCCAGCTGGCCACTGGACCCGCCAGCTGGGCCGTTTTTGTGCACTTCTTGCCAGACCAGGCCACCAGCATCAGTTACTGATTTTTGCAACCTGCCGGGAGCCTGCCAACCTATTGTTTTGCATGGATTATTTTCTGCCCTTAAACGAATCCACGAGGCGCGCCAAGAGGCAACCGAATCCGCCCCCTGGCGGGCATACGCTGGGCGCCCCGGGGGAATGCTGCTACCATTAACTTAGGATCTATATAGAGCTGTGTGGCAAAAACGGCTTGCAGCTGAATCGCGGTTGCCGTTACTGGTGTTAACCAGATAGTGCTTAACAGGCGGTGCGGCCACAGACGCCAGCACTGGCTGGCAACGCAGGCTGACTCATTGCGGCTTCCAGCCCGGTCAGCAGCACAGCAAGCAGAAAGTGAACCTTACAGAAGTGAGAACCAGTTACAGGAGCCAGGCATGAAGTTGCTGATCAAACTCGTGATAACACTCGTTACAACAACAGCATTGACGCTGGGGGCGCTGGGCGCACAAGCCGACGAATGGCTGCGGTCTTTGCCTGAATTTGAGTTGAGCGACCAGCAGGGCAACGTCCATCGCTGGGAAGATTTCCAGCAGTATGACTACGTGGCTTTTTATGTTCAGGGAGTTGGCTGCCCAATCGCCCGCATCGCGCTGCCCAACTACCGCGAAGTCCGCGATGAGTATGCGGACAAAAATGTTGGCTTTGTGATGTTCAACGCCAACATCCAGGACAATATTCCCCGCATTGCCAAGGAAGCAGAAGAATTCGGCATCGACTTCCCGATTCTCAAAGACGAAGGCCAGGTGCTGGCCAAGTCACTGGGTGTGGAGCGTACCGCCGAGGTATTCGTGGTAGATACCAGCACTCGCGAAGTGCTGTTTCGTGGCCCCATCAATGACCAGCTGGGTTACGAGACGCAGCGCAACGAGGCCGATGACTGGTACCTGAAAGATGCCCTGGATACGATTCTCGCCGGCGGCACGGTTAACATGGACGACATACCCGACTCCAAGGGCTGCCTGGTAGCCATCTTCGACACCTAGCGCCGACCAGCTATAGCGATACCGACAAAAGACAGTTAAAAGGTGACGGAGGAGATAAATCGCTGACTTGCCGCCTTGGCAGGTAAAAATAGTCAGCAAACCCGGCTCATCATGTAACGCTGCGTATTGTGGCCAGGCTCTGATTGTGGAACCGCTTGTTGCGCCCATCTGCAGGGTGAGGTCGCGCCGGGCGTAGGGGCTTATCGTCAACGGCCGGCGGGGCAGGCAACCTGCCTCAAGCGCGGCCGCGCTTGAGGCCAGTGATCAAAAGGGCTATCCACACCATGGCTCTTCCCCGGAAATCTGCGAAGAACCCTTGTTCCTGCTGGTTTAGGGTGTGGGTCTAACGCCGGTTTTTGAAGTGAGTCATGCAGGCCTGCGGCTGTTGCTCATTGCCGGGCCAGGATCCTGTTCATAATACTCTATTCGACAAACGCCCGTTCAATCACGTACTGCGCCTTGATGCCGTGGCGGGATTCTTCAAAGCCCCAGCCATCCAGAATCGCGCAGGTATCCTTGAGCATGCTGGGGCTACCACAAATCATGAAACGATCTTTGTCCGGATCCGCTTTTTCAATACCCAGGTCAGTGAACAGTTTGCCAGAGGTCATCAGGTCGGTCAGGCGCCCCTGGTTTTTGTAATCCTCGCGAGTGACGGTCGGATAGTAAAGCAGCTTGTCGCGCACTTCTTCGCCGAAGAATTCATTATTCGGCAAGTCTTCGGTAATCAGCTTCTGATAGGCAAGCTCGCTGATATGGCGCACACCGTGGGTGAGAATAACGTGGTCGAAGCGCTCGTAGACTTCCGGATCCTGGATGATGCTGATAAACGGCGCCAGGCCGGTTCCGGTAGAGATCAGGTAGAGGTTGCGGCCTTCCTGCAGATGATCAACAACCAGGGTGCCGGTCGGCTTGTTGCTGACATACACCTCATCGCCCACCTGAATATTCTGCAGCCTTGAGGTCAGCGGGCCGTCCGGCACCTTGATACTGAAAAACTCCATCTGTTCGTCGTAATTGGGGCTGGCGATGCTGTAGGCGCGCATCAGGGGTTTGCCCTCGATTTCCAGACCGAGCATGACAAAGTGACCGTTTTCGAAACGCAGGGTGCGATCACGGGTTGTCTTGAAACTGAACAACCAGTCGTTCCAGTGATGAACCTCAGTAACGCTCTGGGTGGACAACTTTGCCACGGGGACTCCTCCAACAGGTCAAAAGGGCGCAGTATAGACATCAAGTCCATATCTGTAAAATTAATTGTTTGTATATTGGTTATCTATTTATTTAATATAGAAGCTGGCCGTAAGCTCTCTGAACAGGCCGGGATCACTGGCTACGGAGCCATAAGCCATGCGCTTTACCCTTAAACAATTACAGATTTTCCTGGCGGTTGCCAGTCACGAGAACGTCAGCCGTGCGGCGACCCAACTGGCACTGTCCCAGTCTGCCGCCAGCACCGCGTTGAAAGAACTGGAACAGCGCTTCGATCTGGCGCTGTTTGACCGGGTGGGCAAGCGGCTCAAATTGAGCGAAACCGGGCAACTGTTCCGCCCCCGGGCCGCCGCCCTGCTGGCCCAGGCGGAGGAATTGGAACACGCCCTGCTGCGCCATGACGAGGTCGGGGAGTTAAAAGTAGGCGCCACCCTGACCATTGGCAATTACCTGGCGATTCCCATCATGGCGGACTTCATCCAGCAACATCCCGGGGCCCACATCGAACTGAGCGTGGAAAACACCGCTCAGGTCGCGCGCCGGGTCAGGAACTTCGAGCTGGACATTGGCCTGGTTGAAGGCGAACTGCAGGAATCGGAACTGGAGATCAGCTACTGGCGGGATGATGAATTGTGCGTGTTCTGCGCGCCTGAGCACCCCCTGGCGAGTCGGCGCCGACTGCGCGACGGTGATCTCAAGGCGATCGACTGGATTGTCCGCGAGCGCGGCTCCGGGACGCGCCAGGCGTTTGATCGCGCCATGGCAGGCATTCTGCCGGAACTGCATATCAAGCTTGAACTGCAGCACACCGAGGGCATCAAACGCGCCGTGGAAGCGGGCCTGGGTGTAGGCTGTCTGTCGGCGCTAACCCTGCAGGAAGCCTTTTCCCGCGGCTCACTGGTGCCATTGCCGGTACCGCACCGCAACTGGACGCGCCAGTTCTATTTTATTGTGCATCGAGACAAGTTTCGCTCGCAGGGCATCCAGGACTGGATGACCCTGTGCCGGAACAGCAGTGCGGTTGCCGCTAGCTGATTTCGAAAATAGCGATATTGTCATCCAGGCCACGCACCGCCTGTTCACCGCGGAAGCGCACAGTAAAGTGGTCGGAATTGATTTGGCCAATGAAATCCTGGGACACCAGAAAACTGGTATTGAGTCGGTCGTTCAAGCCTTCCAGCCGCGACGCAAGATTCACCGCCGCGCCAATTCCGGTAAACTCACAGCGCCCTGCCGAACCTACCTCACCGGTCACTATAGAGCCCCAGTTGGCCGCTGCTCCGGCACGCAGGCCGTGGGCTGCCAGCAGTTTGTCGGTTTCCTCCTGCATACGCAGTACCGCCCGTGCTGCTGACTCGCAGGGTTTGGGATCACTGCTGTACAGGCCAAAAAATGCCAGGAAGCCATCACCCAGAAATTTGTTCACCATCCCGCCTTCTTCTTCAACGATCCGGCAGACGATCTCAAAATACGCATTGAGCAATTCGGTCACCTCGAGCGAACTGATCTTCGAGGAGTAGGACGTGAAGCCACGGATATCACCGAACACGATGGCCGCATGCTGCTCGGTCGCCGGCACCCGGCCGTCGGCACTGTTCTCGATCTGGTCGACGATGGTGTTGGAGACGAAGCGGCCGAAGTTGCGCTCCAGTCGCGCCCGCGTTTGCTGCGACCGGGTGTAGTTCTCAAAATAGTTACGCAGCGAACGTGCCGACAGCGCACTGGCCACGCCCAGCGAAAACAGCACCACCGCCTTCATCATGGTGACCTGAAAACCGAGACTGGGAATTTGTGCGATCAGTGCCGGATCGGGCCGCAGGACGAACAGATAAAGTAAGACAAACTCCACCGCCGCCACCGAACCGGCAAACAAACCCAACCAGGGCTGCAGGCGGAACGCGGTGATCATGGGCACCAGCGCATACGCCATGGGCGGCATGGAGCTTAGCGCATAAGCTGCACCTTCGGACTGGCCATCAAAAGCGACCGCCGCTGACACCAGGGTGACCTGCAGAAAGGTATTGATGTACTTGATGGAGGGGGAGTAGTAACCGCGATGAATCAGCCAGGCAATGAAGCTGAACGCCGGCGCCATGACCAGCACCAGGGTAGTGATATTGGTAAACAGGTTTTCGGCGACGGTTTCCCGGAAACCGATAAAGAACCAGACATAGGTCAGGGCGATGACCGCCAACCATACCAGGCAGGTTATCTTTTCCGCGTTCGCTTCACGCAGCCGGGAATTGTCCAATTCGAATTGTGGCACCATGTCACGAGTGGCCCTGTTGCCAGTTTCTGGTTTACGACGGGGCTTCATCTCGAATGAGATGCCGTCGCCAGAGAGAACAGCGCCAGCATTACCGAATCCCGGGAAGCTGGCGTGAGTGTGACAAGCTTAACAATTCGGCCCAATTTATTGTGCGATCTCGTTCACAGGGTGCGGAAAACAAGGTCAAGAATTCCGGGGAGTTGGCGGCATTTTTCAAGACTTGACCCGTGGCACCGTATCAGCCACCCGGCCCACCAACCATGGCCAGCACACCCCCGACTAAAACGGCACAGATATCACGAAAGTGTGCAGTTCAAGGGTCTGGCTGGTACCTGCATACTCGCCACCGGCGAGATCGCTGTCAACCACGAGCAGGTCATCCCCCTGGGCAAAGCGATAGGCCACATCAATGTCCCGCCGGCCAAGACGGAATTGCAGACCAGCCGTCCAGGCCTGATCAAGGATTGCGCCGGTCATGGGAGTAAATGTGCGACGTGGCACAGGAGCCTCACTGCTTTCATAACCCAGTCGCAATTTGCCGCCGCCAACGAGCAGGTACTCGCCGCCAATATGGAAGGTATCCTGGTCACGCCAGTCCAGCGGCGCCACATCGACAATTGAGTCGGCGCCGAGGAAGGCATTGAGGTCAGCGTTACTGCCCTGTGTCAGGCGAATGGGCAAGACGTCAAAACTGTTTTCCCAAAACACCCGGTCCCACTGCAGACCCAGGGTCAGGCGCTCGGTGGCCTGCCAGGTCGCACCGGCCATCAGCACGGCAGGCAGCGCCGTTTCGACATTGGCGTTGTAGCGAAAGGTCTCCTGGATTCCCAGGCCCAACTGTCCGAGGTTGCCGCTGAGATCACCATCGGCAGAAAAGTCGGTGCGCAGGGAGTAGGCCAGATTCAGTTTCAGGGAATCGCTGGCACGGTAGTTCATGCCCAGCGCTGAGGTCAGGGCCAGATCGTCGACTTCCAGATCCACCAGCACCTTCAGGCCGGTCAGCACCGGATGCGACTGGAAAATGTAAGGGGCGTCCAGGCGATTGCGGTTGTAGGCCAGGCCCAGGGACAGTCCGGCGCTGAGACGATCACTGATCTGGTAGCTGAGGGCGCCCCCCAGTTTGGCAATCACCCACTCCGATAAATGCTGCTGCACGCCGTAGCTGACGCCGGCGGTGCCCGGTGGATCCTGAAAGGTGAAATCCGCACGCAGGGCCGATTGCACGGTAAATCCCGCACCCCAGGACCAGCCATTGTCACCCAGGGTTCCTTTGAAACCCAGTTCCGGCAGTAAACCGGGGCCTTTGTCGGCGTCGGCAACTTCACCCAGCTTACTGGTGAAATCCGAGTTCACGCGCAGGGATGCCAGGGTAAAGTTGAAGCCATCGTCAATGTCAGACAGCAGCGCCGGATTACTGAGTACCGCGGTTTGCGGATTTGGATCCAGACCAATCAGCCCCCCGGCGCCTTCGTTGGCGGCACTGCCAGCCAGGCGCACCAGATCGGTAGCCTGGGCAGCACCTGCGGCGCCAAATGCCAGGGCGCAACCGAGGGCCAGCGCGCTACGCTTGCCGAATGGGGATTGCGTGACGCGGCATTTGTCCGCCGCCACTGCCTCATGCTGGTTCGAACTGAACTCCATACTTGCTGCTCTCCAGTTGTTCTGAATCTTATCTGTTTGTACGCGCTATGTTGGTCTACCGGGCGCCGGGTTCTGCTACCGACCCCGCAGCTGAACTGGTGGTTTCGGCGCCTTCTGCGGCACAATGCAACCGACATCCGGCTACCGAGCGTAATAACTGGTTCAGCTCTTGCCAACCCTGATTATACCGTTCAAGGTTCCAGGCGCTTTCGGCCTGTCGTCGGACTGCAACCAGTCAACCGCCGGCAAGCGCTCACCACAGTCTCCGTGTTATAAGGGTTTACGCCGAAAACGTTATACGCCATGTCACTGACCTCCAATTCCAGCCCGACAACACCCTCAGCTTTTATCCGCGCCCTGCTGTCCGCTCGCGCGTGGCTGTTGCTGACAGTGTGTGTAACCACCTTGATTGGCGCCAGCGGGATTCTCAGGATTGGTTTTGATACGTCACTGGATGCGCTGCTCACCCGCAGTGACCCCTATCTTGATGAGTTCAATGCTTTCAACGAAGAGTTTCCGCAGACCCTGACCATGACCGCGGTGTTTGTCCCGCCCGAGGGGCAATCCGCATTTTCCCGGCCGGTACTTGATGCAGTCTTCGACCTGCAGACCCGCTTTCAGGAACTGCCCTACGCGCGGGGCATCTCCACTCCCATCAACTACTTTTCACCGGAGACTCGTAGCCGCCTGTTTGAGCGTCCCTATGCGGACTACTCCGACGCGCAGCTGCAGGAGCTGGGGCGCGTAGCGCTGACTGATCGCCTGCTTACCAACAACCTGTTGACCCCCGATGGCAGCCTGATGTTTGCGGTGATTCGCTTTGCCGGCGAACGAGCAGACAGCGGGGAACGCATGGATCTGGCCAGTGCCGCCCTGGGGCTGCGGGACGCCATGCGCGACGACTACCCGGAGCTGGGCATTCACTTCAGCAGCGAAGTCCTGCTGGAACAATCCAGTCAGCAGGCGATGATCGACGATCTCACCACCCTGATGCCGATTGTGATCCTGGTGTGCGTACTGGTGATCTGTTACTGCTTTCGCTCGGCGCTGTTTGGTCTGGGTATTCTCGCCCACGCCATTGCCAGCCTGATCCTGACCATAGGCGCGCTGGGCTTTCTGGGTTTCGCCTTTAACAGCATCTCCATTATTGCGCCGTTGGTGGTAGTGATTATCGCGGTGGCTAACTCGGTGCACATTATTTCCATTTACAAACAGGGCCTGCACCAGGGACAGGATCGGCTGGCCGCCATGGGCCATAGCCTTGACTACAACCTGCGCCCGATTACCCTGGCGGCACTGACCACTACAATTGGCTTTTCATCGCTGAACCTGTGCTCGTCGCCGGCAATTCAGGACTTCGGCCGCATTGTCGCGCTGGGCATTGCCTTTGCCTATGTCCTGACCCTGACCTTGCTGCCCGCGCTGCTGATCTTGCTGACCCGCAGCAATGCGGCGGGGGGGCCTGGTGATCCGCCGCTGCTGCAGCGCCTGCTGGCACGGGTTGTGTCTTTCTCACAGCGCCAGGACCGCCGGATATTTTTTGGCTGCACCGCGTTGGCGCTGATCACCCTGGCACTGCTGCCCCTGAATGAAACCGACTTCAATCGCCTGGATTTCATCACCGCCAACAGCGATATACGCGGCTATTACGACGTCATCAATGACCGCATCAATCGCGGCCCGCAGATTACCTACGCCATCGACACCGGACGTATCGATGGCGCGATCGAGCCGGAGTTTCTGCGCCGCGTGGAAGCCTATATCAACCGCATTGTCGATCTGGGTGCAGTGGAGTCCGCCGCCTCGGTAGCCGACGTGGTAAAGACGGTCAACCAGGTGCAGCACCAGGAAGACCCGGCCTACTACCGCATCCCGGACGATATCAATGACGTGGCCAATTACCTGAACGGCTATGAGACCGTGCAGAGCGAAGACTTCCCACTGTCAGGGTTTATCAATCTGGACTTCTCCATGATCACGTTGTTCATCAACGCAACCCCGGTGAGCAACCAGGAACTGATTGATCTGGACACCACACTTGGCAGCGAGTTTGACAACTTTTTTGAGGACGCCACCCTGGTCCACGGTAGCGGACTGCTGCTGTTCGCACGTATGGACGAGCTGGTTACCATGGAACTGCTGCAGGGCTACAGTCTAAGCCTGGCGCTGATTACCTTGAGCCTGGTGATTGGACTGCGCAGTTTCTACTTCGGCGTGCTCAGTATTATTCCCAACCTGCTCCCAGCCACCATCGTGTTTGGCATCTGGGCTGTCATTGTGGGACAGCTGGACCCTTTTGTAATGATGCTGTTCAGCATCAGTATCGGCCTGGTGGTAGACGACACGGTGCACATCCTCAGCCACTATCTTGAAGGCAAGCAAGCCGGCCTCAGTCAGCAGGACGCCATCGCCCGATCCATCAAGGTTACCGGGCCGGCGCTGACCATCACCACCCTGGTGCTGGCGCTGGGCACGACGATTCTGATCTGGGCCAACACGCTGTACTTTCAACAATCTGCCAAATTGCTGGTACCCATTGTGGTGTTGGCCCTGGTGCTGGACCTGGTGTACCTGCCGACTATTCTGCGTCGCTTTGACCGCAGTGCCGCCAGACCGGTGACGGAAGGGCCTGCGCAGTAGTCTGTTTACTGCTGCCGGTTCAGCCCCGGAACGGCTTACCTGCAACCGGAAATTGATCCAGATCAGTCTCTGGCGCGCCAGACGAAAATAGCCCTTCATAATCCGCGCCGAACTGGCGTAATTCCGGACAGCAAAGCAACACTGCCCCGGAGTAAACCACATGTCTGAATTTCAATGGACCGAACAACTGCGCCTCGGCGTCGACCCCATGTACCGCGATCACCAGCAGATCATCGCGCTGATGAATGACCTGGAAAGCGTTTTTGAAAGTGGCGCACCAGTCGGCACCATAGACCGTGCCTTCAAGCGCCTTGCCGATTTCACGCGCCAGCATTTCGGCGATGAAGAAGCCTACATGGAGTCCATCAACTTTCCGCAGTTGAGCCCCCACAAGCTCATCCACCAGAAACTGCTCACCACGATGGATAACCACTACAAGCAGTTCAAACAGAACGGCGCACTCAACGACGAAGTATTTACCTTCCTGCGCTTCTGGCTGAAATCACACATCTGCGGCATCGATAAAAAATACGCCGAGCTGGCACTGGCGTGAGCTGGCAGTCAATTATCCGATGCGAATAGCGACTTTGCCACGCAGGGCTTAAGCAGTTAACGGGCTCAGGCGAAGTCACAGCGCCTGGCGGACCAGAAGAGGTCTGTAGCTCAGTCCTGGCCGTCGTGGCGTTTCAGATAGGTGCCTATATGCTGCTCTGCGGACTTGTATCCCAAATCGATCAGCTCGTCCGCCAGATCGAACTCCATAATCGTTGCACACTCCCTGGGGATAGGAACAATCACATCGGGTGGGTAGGCGGCTAACTTGCTGCGGGCAATCGTACTCTGCATCGAATCCAGGGTTTGCTGGGCTATATCCAGCATGGTCCAGTCTTCGGAGTCTCCTTTGCTGAATTGTTCCTGCAGACCGTTGAAGAATCGGTCGATGAG
The DNA here is from genome assembly GCA_965212375.1 of uncultured Pseudohongiella sp. Classification (GTDB taxonomy): domain Bacteria; phylum Pseudomonadota; class Gammaproteobacteria; order Pseudomonadales; family Pseudohongiellaceae; genus UBA9145. Next base: position 3,284,193 of record OZ243108.1, read on the forward strand.
GCTACGCATATCCCGCGACTTCTCTTCAGGTTCCGGCCGGTTCCGGTCAGGCATTGGCAAATCATCGTCGGGAGGGCCATTCAGATTCACGGCAATGGTGAAATCGGTTTGATCGTCGAAGGTAGGCGCTATTGGCACCGGGTTAAGAATGCCCCCGTCCAGCAGCATGCGCCCCCCTTTCTCGTAGGGCAGGAAGAAAAAAGGCATGGCGATGGAGGCGCGAATCGCATCGAACAAGGGGCCCGAGTTAATCCAGACTTCCTTTTCCCGGTCGATATCCGCCGCAACCGCAGTGTATCTGACCGACAGTTCCTCGATCTGGTGGTCACCGACGAAATCCTGCAGTACCTTAATGAGGCGACTGCCGTCAACGAAGCCCTTTTTGCTGAGCGTGAAATCCAGCAGTTGCACAATGTCCGACTTACGCACCTCACACGCCCAATCCGCATACTCATCAAGTTTGCCAGCCGCATAGCAGCCGCCAACCAGAGCACCCATGGAACAGCCCACCACCGAACTGATCTCAAGACCCTGTTCCTCAATCCAGCGAATAACACCGATGTGGGCATAACCCCGCGCACCACCGCTACCCAGCACCAGGGAGACTGTCTTATTCGTTGTGCTCAACTCCATCCTCCGCATCGCAACAGGCCTGAATACAGACAAGCCCAGCATATTGACCAATCAGGCGGGCTTTGACAATCAAAGCATTAAGACACTGAGGAATGAACAGGCCTGCCTGATAGTTAATGATTGCTCAGAAGCAGAGCCAGAGACAGAGACAAACGCAACCACTACGCCCCACGCGCCAGAAACAAAAAAGAACACCGCACATCCAGCCAGGTGACAACTCGAGTAGCGAGCGAGGTGGCCTGGAGCCGCTACGTCCCACGCACCAGGAATAAAAAAGAACACCGCACATCCAGCCAGGTGACAACCCGAGTAGCGAGCGAGGTGATCTGGAGTGAGGCGCGGGAAAATTTTGGTCCGGGAGTTTACTCATGCTAAATGACCGGGCCAAAATTTTTCCGCAACGAAGCTCCGGGTCACCGCAGCCGCTACGTCCCACGCACAAAAAACCCCGACTACTCGCGAGAGTAGTCGGGGTTTGATCTTGCCAAACTAAAACGCTGGAGCGTTTTAGTCCTCGCCACCACTATCCGCATACTGCCAGGACATGGCGCCGAAAAACATCTCATCCCAGGACTGCTGTCCCCAGGGCACACTGCGCTCCGGATCCGGGTTATACGGATTCTGCGCCGAGTTATCGAAGGCACCAATAGCGGTAATCGTCGTACCCGCCGGCATAAACTTCGGCTCTTCGTAGGTATAAGCCAACTGCCAGTTGTAGTTGTAGTTCGCCACGTTGATCAGCTCTTCGCTGCTGCCATCCGGGTAGTTAGCCACCCAGCGCATGTACTTGCCGCGGAAATGCATGTGCGGTGTAAAGCTGCGCATGTAGGCATCGCGGCGCAGGGTCACGCTGGCCTGCTGCTCGAAGTTCGGATCGCCCGGCGGGATGTTGGTCCAGGTGGGCGTGAAGATACAGGCACACTGGCCAGCCATTCGCTTTTCGGGAACCTCGCCTTCCGGATAGAACCACAGGCCGATCTCGCTGGCGTCGGTGGTTTCCTTGCCGGTGGTGGTGTAGTGCAGCTGCAGATTCAGCACCGAGCCAGCCTTCAGCAAGCCACCGGTGTTGGGCGGATTCAGGCGCGGTTCGGCGCCAGGAATGTAGGCAGTGATACTGGCCTGGTCGGGATCGCCGCCACCCAGGAAACCGCCGCGACGGCTGGCACCGGGTTCAGTCAATCCGTTGAGGGTGTGGTGCAGCACGGTGCGATCACCGGCCACATACTGGCTGCCGCGCAGCCACTTGTCTTCCTCAATATCGATGGGCACGGAGACATGGATGTAGTCCAGTACACCGGTGGCCGGGATTTCCTGCGGCGGAACCTTGATAATGTAGTCCGGCTCGCCGAATGCCCACTTGCTGGTAGGCCAGGTGAGTTCGGTCAGCGGATCGCTGTCGCCATCTTTCGGTGAACCCGATTCGATCCAGGCCAGCAGGGCCTGGACTTCGCTGTCCTCAAGACGCATGTCGTTGATGAACTCGCCGACATGACCGTCGATCTGACCCGGCGGCATACGCTTGGTCATCACCACCTCACGAATCATCGGCGACCAGCCCTGTACCATGGCATGGCTGTCCATGGCGAACGGGGCAATACCCCCGGCGCGGTGACAGCTGGCGCAGTTCTCGGCAATGATCGGCGCTACCTGGTCAACATAAGACACTTGTTTGGACGTGAGTTGCTCGGCTTCCGGATAGGTCACCGACTCGCCGTTACCGGCCAGCAGCGGCGTGGACACCGCCTTGCCCGCCAGCGTTTCGGAAATCGCCTGCTCGGCGCCCGCCACGGTGCCACGGTAGGTCACCGTAAAGCTGGACGGATCGAACAACAGCACTTCACCGGCGCGCTCAATACCCAGATCGCGGGAAATCATCCGCGCGTCATCCATCAACACCGGGATATCTGCAACGCCCCAGTCGCTGAGCGTCGCGGCAACGGCGTCGCGATTTTCACGACCCATCGGGTTGATCATCATGAATTCAATGCCCTGGGCATCGAACCGCTGCCGCAAAGCCTGGAAGGCTGGTACGGCATCGGCTGTCGCCGCGCTGTCGTTGGCCTGCACCAACAGAGCAATCGCCGCATGGTCGTCATACCAGGCCATGTGGTGGAAGTAGCCTTCCTGGTCGAGCAGCGAAAAGTCCCCCACCCGGTCCGCAGCGCTGGCAATTCCCGACGCTGTTAACGCCGTTAGCAGCGCCGCAAGCAGTGAGCTGTTGAGCAAACTGGCTGTTTTCACGTGTTTCTCCTCATCTTGACTCGCATCGAGCCTGACGTCGGCACCAGTCGTAGTGGCGCCGCTGTTGATTTATTCCAAGAATTTACTGGAGTGGTCATGCGCGTCTTGCAGTTTGTTCACCCCGAGTTTCGAGGCTACGGGGGCCGGGCGGGACAGTCAATCATGTTGCGCTGGCAACAGCTTGATTAGCGACGAAAAAGTGCATTGGCAAGACCAGTCCCCGGCTAGTCGTTGGCGGCGTTGAGCAGCGCATGCAGCGGATCGAACAATGCCGGGGTGGTGATCAGCAAATCGTTGCAGTGAAACTGGGGATCAGCGCCTTCCGGCAAGGGCGAGAAATGGCCACAATGAGCCCCGGCTTCCTGGGCGATTAATCGGGCCGCGGCGAAGTCCCACAGGCTCAGGTTTTCGTAATAGCCATCCAGGCGCCCGGCCGCCACCCAGCAAATATCCAGTGCGGCAGACCCCAGGCGACGGATATCGGCGCACTGGTGAATTACCGCGCTCAGGCGGGCGATTTGCGGCTCCAGGTTGACCTTGATGTAGGGAAAGCCGGTGGCTACCAGGGCCTTGCTCAGCTCAGTAAGACCGGAGACCTTGATCGGCGTGTCATTGACGAAAGCGCCGCCACCTTGTTGGGCATGAAACAGCTCGTCGACAAACGGATTGAACACCACGCCCAACACCACCTTGCCAGCGCGCACGTGGGCAATGGACACCGCCGACTGCAGATGTCCGTGGGCGTAGTTTACGGTGCCGTCGATAGGATCAATAATCCACAATGGCTGGTCAAGATGCTGCACATCGCCGGTCTCGGGGGCCGATTCCTCGGAGATAATCAGATGGTCCGGGAAGTGCTCGCGAATAGCGTCGCTAATCATTCGATCTGCCGCCAGATCCGCGTTCGTGACCAGCTCGGTGCCGCCCTTGTAGGAATGGGTCAGGTCGGCGTCGCGGCGTTCCCGGGCTATCATCTCACCGGCTTTTCTGGCCAGACCGACGGCAAACTCAAATTCACTGCTCACGTTGGGCTCCCTGCTGCTCTGGTCGTTACGCTTGTCGATACTGTGGTCGTGACTTTTGTTGCTGCTCTGGTTGCGGCTCTGGTTCCTGCTCTGGTCGCGGCTGGCTCGCTGGCCGCCGGAGACCGCCACGAGCCATTGGCGACGTATCGATACTGAGGCGGCATTATACCGATCCGCCATAACATTACCTGTCGCAACACCTTCCCGGCTCCCTGGCAGCGCGCGAACGTGTCCGAATGGCCGCCGCTGCCGATAACGAAACGACTATGTCTGCTTTACATCTGGCTTTTCGCTATACGCTGTTTGCCGCCCTGGCGACCATCATCAACCTGCTCGCCCAGGCGCTGGTAATGGCTGTCTATCAGGGCGGCTATGCGCTATACCTGGCCATGGCGGCAGGCACCGTTGCCGGGTTACTCAGCAAATACATCCTGGACAAATACTTCATTTTTGCTCAACGCTCGGCATTGGGTGCGGCGGATATCCACCGATTGTGGCTCTACACCCTGACCGGCGGGTTTACCACCGCGTTGTTCTGGGGCTTCGAGCTGGGCTTTGAATACTGGTACGGCACCCCGCAGGCGCGCTATCTTGGCGCCGTCATCGGGTTATCTCTGGGCTACGCTATCAAGTACCGCCTCGACAAGCGCTTTGTCTTCACCGCCCGGGACAATCAGCAAAACAATTAACAGGACCGCTGCATGAAACTCTCCGGCTGGGGACGCTATCCCACCGTCAATGCCGAGCTGCTGGCCCCGGCCGGCCAGGCCGCACTCAGCAACTGGCTGCAGGCTGGTCCATCCGGATCCAGCATTGCCCGTGGCCAGGGGCGCAGCTACGGCGATTCAGCCCTTTCCAAAACGGTGCTGAGCAGCCGTCATCTGGATCACTTCCTGGAACTGGATGTCGAGCAGGGTGAGCTGCACTGCGCCGCCGGGGTGACCCTGGCGGAGATCCTGCAGATGATCGTACCCAAAGGCCTGTTTTTGCCGGTAGTGCCCGGCACCCGCTTTGTCAGTCTGGGTGGCGCGGTGGCTGCGGACATTCACGGCAAGAATCACCACCGCGACGGCTGTATAAGCAACCATGTCCAATCGCTGACCCTGATGCTCGCCTCCGGTGAGGTTCGCACCTGCAGCCGGGAACAGGATTCCGAACTGTTTGCCGCCACCTGCGGCGGCATGGGACTGACCGGGATTATTCTCGATGTACGTCTGTCGCTGATCAAGGTGTCAGGTGTCTTTATCCGCAATCAGCAGTACGTTGCAAGCAATTTGACGCACTGCATCGAACTGCTTGAGGAATATCAGCAGGCCCGCTACTCGGTGGCCTGGATCGACTGCCTGAGTACCGGGGCTGCCAGCGGCCGGGGCATCGTCTATCTTGGCGAACACGCTGGCAACCCGGCACCGGTCAGGGCGGCCCCGAGCGTGCGCGGTCCACGCCTGTCGGTGCCGTTCAGCACGCCGGGCTGGATGCTGAACCGCCATTCGATGAGCGCCTTTAATAATTTGTATTACTGGCGCCAGTCACGACGGGACGCGCAGTCGCTGGTGCACTATCAACAGTATTTTTTCCCGCTGGACAGCATTGGTAACTGGAACCGTTTATATGGCGGGCGCGGTTTTCAGCAGTATCAACTGGTGCTGCCAGACGACTCCGCCGGTACGGGGATCAGCGAGATCCTGAAGCGAGTGACGCAGGCTGGTAAAGGCTCCTTTCTGGCGGTGCTGAAGCAGTTTGGCGAGGCGAACAATATGCCGCTATCCTTTCCCCGGGCCGGACTGACGCTTACCCTGGATTTCAAGATGGAACCCAACCTGCCCGAGCTGCTGAACGAGCTGGACGCCATCGTGCAGCACCACGGCGGCCGACTGTACCTGGCCAAGGATGCCCGTATGAGTGAAGCCATGTTTAAAGCCGGCTACCCCGAGTGGCAACGCTTCATGGCGATCCGCAATGAAGTGGATCCGCAAGCTCGCTTCTCGTCGTTGCAGTCCCGACGTCTCGGTCTCGATCCGTCCACAGCGCATCCCGCGCCGGTACAATGCCAATCATGAACATACTGATACTTGGCGCTAATTCCGCCATCGCCACCGCCACTGCCCGCCGCTATGCAGAACAAGGTCACGATTTTTTCCTGGTGGCGCGGGATGCCGAGCGCCTGGGCAAACTGGCCGCCGATCTGCAAGTGCGCGGCGCAGGCAGCGTGGACTGCGAGGTGCTGGATTTTCTGGCGCTGGATCAGCACCCGGAAGTAATGGTCAAGGTCACCGAGCAGCTGGCGCCCATAGACCTGGTGCTGGTCTGTCACGGCACGCTGCCGGATCGCGACCAGAGTGAAGAGAATTTTGAGTATGCCCAGCAGCAAATCACCGTCAACGCCACCAGCGTGATTTCCCTGGTGACCTGCCTGCTACCGGTACTGAAAGCCCAGCGCCGCGGCGTACTTGCGGTGGTCACCTCGGTGGCCGGGGATCGCGGACGGCAACCCAACTACCTGTATGGCGCAGCCAAGTCCATGGTGTCCACCTACCTGCAAGGGCTGCGCGGGCGGCTGCTGGAATACAACGTCCACGTCATGGATATCCGACCGGGGCTGGTGGACTCGCCAATGACAGCCCAGTTCGAGAAGGGACCATTGTGGTCAACCCCGGAACTGGTGGCCGACAAAATCGTCACCGCGATTCACAAGCGGCGCCACACGGTCTACGTGCCCGGCTACTGGCGAATCATCATGGCGGTGGTGCGATCGATCCCCGACTTTCTGTTCAAACGCCTGAAATTCTGATTCTGCCGTGCCTGACACTTCTGCCCCAGTCCCATTTGCCCCAATCCCGTTGTATGTTGATCTCGACGGCACCCTGATTAAATCCGATGTGTCGTTTGAAAGCCTGCTGCTGCTGCTTAAAAAAAATTTGTTTTACCTGGCGCTTGTTCCCTGGTGGCTGAGCAAGGGGCTGGCAAACCTCAAGGCGGAAATCGCCGCGCGGGTCGACGTGCCGATTGAACATCTGCCGCTAAACGGCGAATTCTGGCAATTTCTGGAAGCAGAAAAACAGCAAGGTCGACGCCTGATTCTGATTTCTGCGTCCAACGAAAAGCTGGTGCACAAGGTGGGCGAGTACCTGGCGCTGTTCGACGAGGTGGTGGGTAGTGATTCGCAGCTCAACCTGAAAGCCGGTCGGAAACTGGCGCGCATCCGTGAATTGAATGGCGAAGCCGGGTTCGCCTATGCCGGAAATGCCCGTGCCGACATGCCGATCTGGGCTGCCGCCGAGGAAGTCATCATGGTGAACTGTCCCGCCGCACTGGGCAGCGACCTGGCACCACCGGAGAAGGTCCAGCACTTCGATGCGCCGGATAGCACCAGCGCCCAGCTGTGGAAAGCCATGCGTCCCCACCAGTGGCTGAAGAACGGCCTGGTGTTTTTGCCCTTGCTGCTGGCGCACCAGCTCAATGATCCGACGCTGCTGGCTCATGCCTTGTTGGGCTTCATCAGTTTCAGCCTGTGCGCCTCCAGTGTGTATCTGCTCAACGATCTGGTCGACCTGGACAATGACCGGCGCCATGTCAGCAAACGCCAGCGACCGTTTGCCTCCGGGAGTCTACCGCTGGTGGCGGGCCTGGCTGCTGCGCCGGCGCTGCTGGTCGCCGCCTTTGCTGTCGCCCTGCTGTTACCACCGGCGTTCCTGCTAATCCTGTTGTTTTACTGGCTGCTTACCAGCCTCTACAGCCTCTACCTGAAGCGACTGTTCCTGGTGGATGTGACGGTCCTGGCCCTGCTTTATACCCTGCGCATCTTTGCTGGCGCAGCCGCAGTCTCGGTCGCCGCCTCTCACTGGCTGGTAGCGTTTTCCCTGTGCCTGTTTCTGGGCCTGGCCATGGTCAAGCGGGTCACGGAGCTGGTGAATCGCACCCAGGCCAATGGCGATGATAGCGCCAGTCTCGATGGCCGTGCCTATCGCGGCTCGCACCTGGAATTGCTTACCACCGTGGGCACGATCGCCAGTGGCCTGGCGGTGCTGGTGTTTGTGCTGTATGCCAACGATCCGGCTACCCGGGAGCTGTATGCCAGTCCGCGACTGCTGTGGCTGATTTGCCCGCTGTTGATTGTGCTGCTGACACGGACCTGGCGCTTCGCCCGCAGCGGCGAGCTGCACGAGGATCCGTTGATTTTTGCGATCACCGATCATCTCAGCCAGGCGCTGGTAGCCGTGTGCGGGGTGATTATCTGGCTGGCGATCTGAGCTGTCCTGATCGGCTCTGGTCAGCTCATGCTGAGAATGCCGTGGTGGAAGCGCAGGTGACTGTCGATAAACGTGGCAATAAAAAAGTAGCTGTGATCATAGCCCGAGCGCTGATTAAAACTCAGCGGATAGCCACTACGGTTGCAGGCTTCCACCAGCAGTTCCGGCTTCAACTGTTCCTTGAGAAACTGGTCATCGGACCCCTGGTCCACCAGCATCGGCACCGGCCGGCTACACTGTTTCACCAACTCCACGGCATCGTATTGTGCCCAGGTTGACTGGTCTTCGCCGAGATAGCCGCGCAGGGCTTTCTGCCCCCAGGGGCACTGCAGCGGCGCGCAGATTGGCGCGAACGCTGATACCGAATGAAATTTGTCCGGGTTCTTCAGGGCGATGGTGAGGGCACCGTGCCCGCCCATGGAATGACCGCTGATGCCTTGGCGGGACGGGTCCACCGGAAATTTTTTCGCCACCAGCTCGGGCAGTTCCTCGCAGATGTAGTCGTACATCTGGTAGTTTTTCGCCCAGGGCTCCTCGGTGGCATTGACGTAAAACCCGGCGCCCTTGCCAAAGTCGTAGGCCTCATCCTCGGCATCGGGCACCTGCTCGCCCCGCGGGCTGGTGTCCGGCGCGACAATGATCAGACCAAGTTCTGAAGCGACTCGCTGGGCGCCAGCCTTCTGCACGAAATTCTCATCGTTACAGGTCAGTCCGGACAGCCAATACAGCACCGGTAACTTGACGTCAGCGCCACTGGCCAGCTGTTCCGGCAAAAATACCGAGAACGTCATCTCGCAAAGCAGGGTCGTTGAAAAGTGTTTACAGCGCAGTTGTGTACCGCCGAAACACTGGTTGCTGGCAAGCTCTTCCATAACATCGTCCGGATTCAAGAAGTGGGAAATCAGGTGTCGGTTGTTAACCGATAACGACCCAAGAGCCTACTTCAGACTGGTGTCGAGGAAAAGCCGCCAGCGCGTTTTTACCAGCGAGTTGCTTACCAACGGGCACCTTACCAGCGGCCACCGCGACGATAGCGCTGCGTGTCCTGATTGCGATGCTCGCGATGCCAGCGCGACTTGCCACGCGGCTTGAAGCGAAAGTCGTCACGATTTCGCCCCTGGTAGCCACGCCCGGCATTGTGCGGACGCTTGAAGCGATTGTCGCCACCACGAAAGGCATTAAACTCCGGCCGCCAGTCAAAACCATTCCAGACAAAACGCTGACCGCGATTGTTCACCACCCAGGGCCGCTGATAACTGCCACCGATGCGCACCGCACCGCCCGGAGCCTGGTCCCAACCACGACCGTTCCAGCGGTAAATGGCGTAGCCGCCGTTTTCCCGGCCGCTGCCCAGCACCCAACCATCAGCGATTGCGATGCCGGCACCAGGCACGCGATACCAGCCGCGACCGGTCTGGCGATAAATTGCATAGCCGCCACGCACCGGCTCGCCCAGACGCCAACCGCCGGCGTCGGTAAAACCTCCGCGGCCGCGGTCGTTGGCTGACACCGCCATGGAAGCCATCGCCAGGACGGCTGCGATTATCATCAACAGAGATTTGTTGTTCATGTTGCACCCTCCACCTGATTTATTGGGCTGGTAGAGGTGATTATTGGCGGGGGTAACTTAATGGGGTGTTAATAGCAGTACGGATTTTCTATGCGGCCGAGCGCCAGCAGATGAATGCCGGATTAACGTCAGCGCCAGCGGCGCAGAGCGCAGCCCTGATCTGACATAATCCTGGCTTGCCCTGATGCGTATCCTCACAGGGATTTGCGCATTTTGATAACCAGGCTTTCCGTGCCATTGGCCGCACGGTGCGTATGCCGGTCGACCTCGATATAGCCGCGCGCGCGATACAGCGGTTCGCCCGCTACTGTGGACCCAAGTTCGATTGACTGAAAACCTGCACTACGCGCCGCCTCCTCGCCCAACTCCAGCAACAGGGTACCGATACCCCGGCGCGTCCAGTCGGGATGGGTATACATGGCGCGAATGCGTGCAGGTTCTGTTCGCGGATCACAAAACTCATCGTTCCTGCCTGCACTCTGATCACCACCGTAGAGCGTCCTGCGTTTCCCCCAGCCGCCACAGCCAACCAGCAAGGTTCTTCCATCCTGCTCGGTTTCAACAAGAAAATAGGTCCCGTCCTCGATCAGGGATTTGTCCAGGCCCATGGATTCCTTGACGGTTTCGATCTCTTCCCTGGTAAGAAATGCCTTCATGTTCTGTTCAATCGCCAGCTGCATGAGCTTAATCACGGCTGGAATATCAGCAGCAGTGGCAATGCGATGTTTGGGAGTAAAGGACACTAGTGGTTACATCGTCTGATATATGTTTTCCTTGCAATCCTTGCCTGGAATCCGCAGTCCGTTAGACTAATACTGGTAACTAAGACTGGCGCGGCAAATTGTTCAAGGACTTACAAACCCCTAACAGCACAACAAGGTAAATAGTTATGCCTATCGAACACCATGATCTGATACACGAGTTTCCTGAATTGCGCGACCGGATTCATGAACTGAAAACAAGCAACAATCATTTCCGCAAACTCTTCGATGAATATCACGAACTGACAACCAATATTGAGAATATGGAAAAAGAAAACAAACCGGTTTCCACTGAAATAGAAGAACAAGCGAAAATGCGACGGGTACATGTAAAAGATGAACTCTACAAGATGCTGACGAGCTGATCTCTGGGACCCTGATACCGGTATCACTATTGCTGTCCGGGCTGAAATGTAACGCGTTAGCTACTTCCTTTTTAGTGGCGCCTGGATAGCGGTCCTCAGTTGACAGACCCTGGTTGGCTGACCTTAGTGGCTGACCTTGGTTAACGTAACTCTGTTAATGGACCTTCGTTAACGGACCTTCATTAACTGACCCTGTATGGTGGCCCCAGTCTTTTCGAAGGCCTGTTTCAGGCGACGCTTTCGATGCCCTTTGCCAGCTGAAAATCCTTCACGGTGATACCGCCAGCGTCGTGCGACGTCAGTTCTATCTCGACTTTATTATAGACATTCGACCACTCAGGATGATGGTTGGCCTTCTCTGCAAGAATCGCAACCTTTGTCATAAAACCAAAGGCTTCTACAAAGTTATCGAATTTAAATTCTTTTTTTAATCTGTCGTCGTCGAGATCCCAGTGCTTTGACGTAGTGCCGTTCAACTCATCGAGTTGCGACTTGATTTTGTCCTGAGTTAGTTTTTCGCTCATAGAGTCGTCCTCCGGCTCTTCTGACTCACTGCTCGGGTTTTTTAAAGAACAGTTTCGATAAGATCCGCCCTGAACGTAACTCCAAGGCCTGGGCCTTGAGGCACTTTAATGTAGCCATCCGCTTCCAGGACAGGCGGGTTCTCGAAGACCTCCCAGCCCTCGAAGATATCTGCATGAGGCGGTTCATGGATAAACTCGGTTATCGGGCCGTTGGGCATGGACGCGATAAGGTGGATTCCGCAGATGTTAACCAGTCGTCGCTCAAACGGCGCCGAGTGCGGTGAGACCTGTCGGTTGTACGCCGCCGCGAGGGTCCCGACAGTGCGAGACATCATCGGCCCGATATCGCCGATCTCCGGCATGAGGACGTCAAAACAGCCCTGCTCAAGCAGCCACCGAAACTCATGGATGCCCCAGTTTGCCTCGGCGCCGGCCATCGGCATAGCAAGCAGACGATTGAGCTCCGCCAGGCGCTCATAGTCGTAGCGGGGCAGCGGCTCCTCGAGCCAATAGACATTGAGACGCTGGTACTCCATTGCCGTATCGTAGGCGCGCTTGAAGTTCCATAGCGTCGGATCCTCGCCATTGGCGTCTGCGTCGCCGGGCGCCTTGTTGCCGTCGCAAAGGATATGGAAGTCATCGCCGCACGCTTCTCGCACCAATTCCACGACCCGCACGTCCTCCTCCATCGTCCTGAACCCGGAACGCAGTTTGATCGCGCGCCAGCCATCCTCTCTAAGCCCGATGGCAATTTCGACCCGATCCTCCACCGTGCCGATGCCCCACATGGCCGCGTAGGGCAGAACCCGGTCGCGGCCACCGCCCCAGAGCTTGTAAAGCGGTAAATCCGTTGCTTTACCCAACAAATCCCAAAGCGCGATTTCTACCGAGGCGCCCCACCGACGCTGGGGGCGATATAGCGCGGTGGCATGCTGATTGATATCGAACGGATCCTGGCCGACCAGCAGCTGTTTCACATACTCAATGTTCTCGGGAGGGATGCCGGGGCCGATGCCCACCAGGCCTTGGTCCGTGTGCACTTCGGTCACTGTGAAATTACCGATCTGCACGTGCAGCCCGCCCCGGGGCGTATCAACACGTCGGGCCAGAATGCCCTTGTCCCTGATCAGCTTGATCTTGATCAAACGAACATCAGTGATCTTCAGGCGCGCCGCCTGTGCCGCAAGCGCAGCCTGCGGCAGCATCAGCGGCACCGCCGCAATGCCGGGTAACTTGGTCAGGAAATCTCGTCTCAGCATTGCAGGCACCTATCTGTAGTTAAACTGTTGTTAATTTATTGGAATTATTAATTTATTTTTAATGCAAACAAGAGGATCAAAAGACATTAAGCTCCTTGTAGTCTAAAGGCCAACTATTTCGAACCATTGCGCTGCACCTGTCGACCGCCAGGCTGGTAAATTACCGGCGCAACGAATCTCATTTATTGCTCGTTGAACCATTAATCTGTTTAACCTGTTAACCTGTTAACCAGGCGCCTCCTGGAATTGCATTCGTTTATTGTATGAGAGCATTCAAACATCAACCACATCCGGATTGAAAACCACCAACTGCGGACTGACCTCTTCATTGCTCTCGAAATATTCATTCTCCCAATTATCACCTTGGTCCTCGATAGCATCGGCACAACGATAAAGAAACGAAGCCAGATCTCGTAGAGCACTGGGTTCTGCTACTATGGTTGTTTCGCCAAGGAGTTTAAGATCGGAATCACCTTTTTGTGCCCGGCCGTAAATCTTCATACATTGTGAGCCTTATTATGTTGGGTCAATCTTTTTTTACTGCGCTATAACCTTGTTGCACACCTACCGCCCTTGTTCACAGGCAATCTGCGTTGCAGTTTGTCCTTCATAGAACTGATTAAGCGGCCGCTGTTTCTACTGTTCCGGGAAGTTTGCTAAGGATGGTTTTCTCAAGGGCGATCTTATTTCTAGCATTATCGATATCTATACCGACGAGCTTTCCGTTCTCGTCATAGTCCAACACCACACCCTCAGAGATTTCCCGGCTCTCAGTGCTCGTCCGCTCTGATAGATCAATGTACAAAGAATCTGTGTCTGGATAGTAGTTAAGTTTCATGGTTCGAAATTCCTGTCTGAAAACGCGTTGTGTATAGTTAATTGATCCTCAAGAGTTACTACTCTCAAATACTTGCCCAATTCATCAATTCTAGCCCAGAAACGGTAGCGGTTATGTTCCTGAGGTTCCGAATGAACGGCATTTTCTATAGCGAATTCACACCATTCCTTCTTTAGATAATGCCACTTCTGTAGGACTTCATTTTCGAAATATTCTGTGTATTTATACTTCGACATGGACTCCTATCTTCTAGCTTTCGGTCGGCATTGAGGCGGCATAACGCTTTGGTTAATGGGCTCGGCGGCAACCAAGTCGTTCATTGAACTGATTATTGTTACGTGGCATTTGCACTTACAACTCATTGAATGCATTTATCAAGTCATATACTGACACACTCTCCAGATCCTTTTCCTCTATAGGGTAATCCGGGCTCCTGTATTCTTTTGGGACGAGGGACTTATTCAGAGAAAATATGGCAAGCCTCAATCCAGTTTCAGAGACAGGATGTGGCAGGGCCAGATTCCAGTTGAGTGCACCTATGGCGCTGGCTAATTGTGATTTTTCCCAAGCGTCTATGTCTTCTCCAAACTGCTCTGCAAGACCAACTCCGATCTCTATACAAGCTCTGCGAACCTCGTGAGGGTCGTACTCCGAATCGAACATAGCAAAAACATCATTTATACGGTCTTGCACTTGATTACCCCTTGTCACGTAACGCCCGTGTTAATAGGCAATTCCTTGATTGAATTGATCGTTAGATTGCATCTGCGGTAAAACCACCGAGCCTTTCCAGTCCATCCCAATCATCGACTTCAGGTGGTCTGGATCTTGGGTCACTGAGCTCTACTTCCTCAATCGTATATTGGCCTCTGCCAAACTGGCAGCAGAAGCAGGTTGTCACTAAAATATCCTCCACATTGGTCCCACCTCTGCTATGCGGTACCAAGTGATCTAGTGAAACAGCCATTGCATAAAGAGCAGAATGCCGATCATATTCTATAGCACTCCAATGACATTCATTCGGGAACAAGTCGAGAAATGTCTTCCTGCCTTCTCTCGAAATCACCCTGATACCGCAGAACCGGCATCGCCATCCATCCCGACTAAAGATTTTGCGTTGAATGCTGGCGGGTGGCATGCGTGTTTCATGACGGTCAGCTTTTGGGAGGACTTCGGGAAGTTTTGTTTGTTTATGAATATGTTCCGAAAGCGGACCTACCAACTTAATCATATACTGAGTAATACGTTTGAAGTCAGATTCTCTAAGGAGACGTGCCGCTAGCGCTTTATCTCCCATCATTAATGCATCTGCCGCAGAATCAAGCAACTTGGCGGCAAGCTCCATCTCGGGAATAGGTTGAAGCAAGCACTCTCTCATAAATGCAATCTAACGCCCTTTGATAAACGGTGCAGCCGCAGGCTCCATCCGGCGACCGAAAGGAGCACACTTGATGCAATGGTTATAAGGCATTGGCACTATCGTATACCTTTTCATAGTGCTCTACCTCGGGGAACGGCTCATAGAAGTGATGCAGAAGCTCCTTCCACTCTTCGTAAGGCTTGGACTGCCGGAAGCCCGTCGTATGATCTTCTAGCGTTTCCCAGTTGACCAGGAGGATGTAGCGGTTGCGCTGCTCAATGCACCGCTGCAGTTGGTGAGATACATAGCCAGGCATTTCGGCAATGATTCGCTGCGCCTGGCCGAAAGCATGCTCGAAGTCAGCTTCCTGGGTACGCCTTACGTTGAGTATTGCAACTTCGAGTACCACAGCACTCTCCTATGCCTTGTAGCGCCCTTAATAATAGAGCGGGCCGCATAGCGGCACTTGCTTATTGATTTGATTGTTATGCGCCGATAATTGGTCGCATCTCGAATACCCGGGCTGGATTAACTTTTCGTTCCTGAATTTAGTTTGCCCACCGTGTTTCGCATATGCAAGCAGGTTTTAACGGCCTGCTGCATCGCTGGTTGTGACAATCCGGAATCGCTCAGCGCTCGCTTTTTTCGAGAAATATTTTGTCTTTGCTGTTGGCCGGATTCGGGAGTATAGATAGACACACAGCGCACCAACAGCCGGACTGCCGCTGTGGGTTCTGCGAGGAACAACGGGTTGCCATAAGCTCGGTCTACAATCGACCAGGCCTGCGGGCTTGTCACTGGCCCAGTAGACGGCCGCGCATAATCACCGAGTTAATGCTTCGGGTATTGGCAATATCCGCCTCAGGATCCGCATCCAGCAGTACCAGGTCGGCGGCGTGCCCGGGTGTGATGCGGCCCATTTCGTTTTCCAGGCTGAAGTAGCGGGCGGGCTCGATGGTGGCGGCGCCGATGGCATCCAGCGGTGTGAGGCCAGCGTGTACCAGCATTTCCAGTTCGGAGTGCAGGCTAAATCCAGGCACGGAGAGATTGATGGGTGTGTCGGTACCGGCGCCAATTGGCACGCCAGCCTCGTACATACGCTCGGTAAGGAACAGGCTCCATTGGGCAAAGGTGGTGTCGCCGGTGGGCTGTGCGCTGCGTTCCTGTGCCTGGCTGCGCCACTGGGTTGCCATATCTTCCGGCAGGCGTGACAGGGCATCTTCCCAGCCGTCCCGTTCCCAGGCTGGGGTGAGATTGAATGAGTTCAGACGCAGGGTCGGCACCATGACGGTTTCGTCCAGCGCGGCGATGGTGCGATCGCACTGACCTTCGTGATAGTTGGCCACCGCTGGCAGGCGCTGTTCTGCATGCAAGCTGGCGCGCAGCTCGGCACCTGACAGGCCATCCGGGTTTTCCAGGCGCTGCCGGCGAATGGCCAGCAGTTCGGGAGCGTTGGCGGCGCAGTCCATCTCGATGTTGCGCAGGTGTTCGATGGAATCCACTTGCGGACCGGCAAGGCTGGCGCGCATGGATAGCGGCACATGGGAGTCGATGGGCATACCCAGCTCTTCGGCGGCGTCCACCAGGGCGACAAATACCTCGGGGCTCACCATCTCGTAGATCTTGATGAAACTGGCGCCCTGATCGTACAGCGCCTGGACTGTTTGGCGAGCGGCTTCCAGAGTGGGGACCGAGGTGCCAATCTCAGGTCGGCCATCGCCGTCGTAAACCACGAATTCACCATCCAGCAGCGGTCCGGCAAAAAAGACTCGTGGCGCCATTGGGTCGGCGCGCATGGTCTCCACCACCGGCAAAACCGCATCCAGCAAACCGCCGGTGTCGCGGACGCTGGTGATGCCGTAGGAGGCAAACAAGGCAGGCATGGCATCCTGCAGTCCCTCTTCATAAGTCAGGTGGACGTGGAAGTCCCACAGCCCGGGAATCAGGAATTTACCGGACCCATCAATAACGCCGGCGGCATCGACGGGGGTACTGGCGGGCTGTACGGCGACAATCTCGTTACCATTGATGAGCACGGTTTGCCCACTGCGCCGGCCATCCACCGCATCAATCACGGTGACATTGGTAATGGCCAGGGTATTTGCTGCTGACTCCACCGTGCCGTCATTACTACTGGCGTTGTCCGCATCGGAGCAGGCGACAAGCAACAAGCCCGCCAGCAACAAAGCCAGGGGCCGAGCATTAAACCGTGGCCGGCCAGGAAGGCCCAGGAAAGATTTCGCCGGGGAACGGCGGAGCAGGAAACGAGAGTTCAGGGAACACAGAGTCAGGGATCGCATGACGAGCAGCACCGGTTCAACACAATGGGTTTCCCGTTGTACCGCAAATGCTGCGTTATTGCGAGGCGTCGTACATCGACTGGTTCAGGAACAGATTGGAACGAATCTGATTAAAGAACTGCTCGACCTGCGCCAGCTGTGGACCGTTAAGTCGGGACTGCAGTGCCTCACGGGCATCGCGCAGTGACATGAGCTGCTGATTGACGATCTGGTCGGGAGACAGCTGATTGCGATCACTGGCGTTGTCCTCCCGAAACAGCATGGCCGGCACCAGGATATCCAGCACCATTTCCCGGCTGGCATCGGTCAGGTCGGGTGCCAGGCGGGTGAGTTGTTCGCCATAGTTAAGGCGCAGGTTGCGCTCGGCAACAGCGCCCTGCTGTTCATCAAGCAATTGCAGCGAATCGCGGTCCAGCAGCGGTGCCAGCTGGCTGCGCAGGTAGGCGTAGCTGCTGAGGGCTTCCAGTTCGGCAACGTCGCCGCGACCGGTGGCCACCTCGGCGCTCAATTCGGCCCGCTCGCTGATGACATCGATCAAGGCCTGCTCCACCACCATGCGCTGGTCGGGATCATCCGCCAGGGTGGCGAGAAACTCACCGAACTGCACGTCCACCTGCATCCGGGCCATGGAATCATATTGGCTGCCGGACTGGGATTGTTCGATCATCGCGCGAATGGCTGGCGAAACATTGGAGGCCTGCGCTTCCGGCTGGGCCATCGTCGGGGATGCCGCTATCAGTGTGGCAGCGGTGAGCAGGGCTGCCAAAGACGCGCGCCGGATTCGGGACCAACCAAAGTGTTGTTGAGCAAGAGTTGTTTTAATCATAGGGCGAAAGCCTAGCGTTCAAAGTCGGTCAAGTCTAGCGCGTCGCCAGGTAGTGCCCAAGTTCGGCGATGAAATATTGCCAGCCACCCAGACAGGCAGCGCGCTCGAATTCCGGAATGTCGGCAGCGAAGTCTTCCTCTACTACAAAGCTGATGCGCAACTGGCTGGATTCGTCGTCGCCGGCAAGTTCGAACACCGACCGTCCGGTACCGACGTAACCGCCGTAGCGCCACCGGTAGACGAGCTTCTTTTGAGGTACCACTTCGGTCACGTCCCACTGGTGAAGGAACTGGCGCTCACCGGCATCCACCGTGAATTCTGTTTTAAAACCAACCCGAGGTTCAAAGTTCGGGATATTGTCGAAAAACCACTGGCGCATTTGTGCAGGGTCAGTGATGGCCCGCCACAGCACCTGTTGTGAGCACGGGAAGTCCTGCTCCACTATCACGTCCGGGTCGTTGATCTGCATGCCCGCCTCCTTTATTCATGGTGCCTGGTCTTCTTCCTGCTGCGCGTCGAACTGGGCAATGACCTGGGCACCGGTGAGTTCCACGGTTGGGTTGGAAAATGCGTAGTAGTCTGGCTTTTCGTCTATGAATATCTGGTGGGCAAAGCGTCTGCTGACAGTATCGTCGAGATCAAACAGTCCGGCCGGGATGTGGTAGTCGCCGGTTGGTTTCAGATGGTAGAACAAATGGCTGCCGCAGTGACGACAGAATCCGCGTTCGCCCCACTCGGATGATTCGTAGCGGGTGATATCCTCCTCACCTTCGAAGGCGACCTCGGTACCGCATTCCACCGCCATGAATGGGCCGCCCGCCCATTTGCGGCACATGCTGCAATGACAACAGCTCAGCTCAGCAGGCATGGCGTTAGCGGTGATCCGTACCCTGCCGCACAGGCAGGCACCGGTCGCCGGAATAGTATCGGTCATGGGAATCTCCTTGTTCCTGGCATTGTGTTTTGCTCCACAGGCGCGGTTCACATATCAGTGTCGCGCGTCAGCCCGGTGAGCCTGGACAGGATGTGCTGAAACTCATCTTCGCTGATGTCGATGTGTTCCACAACGCGCCCGTACAGGGTAATCGTAGGCACATTGCGATTATTGAATTCCTTCTGTGTCTCGAGCAGACAATAGAGAATGATGCGCTCTTTCTTATTCAGACCATCACGCACATCCGGAAGGTCTGCGTAAAGATCGCAAGAGTCATCAACCCTGGGTTCTATATAGTCATCGGAATCATTCATCTCAGGTCTCGCCAGTGGTTCCGGTTTTCAAGCCCTTTTTTTAATAAGCAACAATCATGAAACTGTCTTCCTGCTCATCCCATTTGCTGGGCTTGCCGATGCGCGTCACTTTCATCGGCTTATCAACTTTCGGTTCCAGAAGCGGCGCGAATTGCGCGACGTCCTGAAATTCCGGATCCAGCCATTTATCCACCAGATCCTGGTCTTCAAAATCCAGCATCAGCGGCATGGACTTGGGATGAATGTTATCCCACTGCGGCGACAGCGGTGGCAGCGTGATAATCGAAGCGCCGTAGACCACTTCGCCGGTTTCCTTGTCCAGGTATTCCCGATACAGACCGCCGAAAGCGATGGCGGAATTTTCCAGCTCAATCTTGTGATAGGTTTTTTTGTCTCCCAGGCCTTCCACAAAGGCACTGGCGGGAATCAGGCAGCGGGATTCCCGAAACGGCTTGTAGGCAACGGCACGCTTCTGATTGAGCTTGTCGGAGCGTGAGTTGAAGCTGGCATACTTGTAATTGGGTTTCAGGGTGTCCTTGTCCAGCAGCAGCCACCAGATAGCCTCTGACACCACGCGCTGGCCGTCGCGCTGATGAATAATCGCGATACGTGCCCCGGGCGCTATATCCGGAC
Organism: uncultured Pseudohongiella sp.; assembly: GCA_965212375.1. Classification (GTDB taxonomy): domain Bacteria; phylum Pseudomonadota; class Gammaproteobacteria; order Pseudomonadales; family Pseudohongiellaceae; genus UBA9145. Next base: position 3,304,026 of record OZ243108.1, read on the forward strand.
TGCCGAAGCGGGGGAACAGGCTAATTCCCAGGGTCTGGCAAAGCCACTGGATCTCCGGGCTGTCGATCAGGTTGAATCGTCCGCACATTGTCTTCGTTTTCGCTCGCTTGTAACTTTTGCTCGCTTTAACTTGCGCTTGCTCGCGTTGCTTTTGCTTGCGGCAGTGGTAAAGTCCTTGAGGCCACTGGACATTGCCGCTCGCGCGGCACTTGGCGCTCTATAGCGACGCCCACAGTGCCGCATCCACTATAATTAAAACACAGGATAAAAACACCGCCATGAAAGCTGTTCGACACCTGCTGCTGATTTTCCCGTTACTGCTTGCCGTCTTGACCACGCAGGCCCAGGGCCAGGTCACTGCCCGCACCGCCGAGTCCTGCGCCGCACTCACCGGATTGCGCAATCTCACCATTACCCGTGCCAGCATCCGCGAGAACACCAGCAACGACAGCCACTATTGTTATGTGCGCGGCATTATTTCGCCTGCCATTCATTTCCACGCCCAACTCCCCCTGCCGGAAGACTGGAACGGGCGCTACCTGATGTGGGGCGATGGTGGCAAGGACGGCGATCTGGACTACGCTGACCACCGGGTCGCCGAAGGCTATGCCGTAACCAACAGCAATCTGGGCCACGACAATGGCGTCGAGCCCGGCGCCTCGTTCGCGTTCAATAACCGCCAGGCGGAAATCGACTTTGGCTATCGCGCCGTCCATCTGACGGTAATGGCTGGCAAGCTGCTGGTGAACGAATACTATGACCGCGCGCCAGCCTATTCCTATTTTGAAGGCTGCTCCCAGGGCGGGCGCCAGGGATTTATGTCGGCCCAACGTTTTCCGGGGGATTTTGACGGCATCGTCGCCGGCGCCCCGGCTTTCAACTACCAGGGCCTTAATGCCGCCGGCACCTGGAACCTGCAGCGTATGTTCCGCGACGACCTGGAGGGCAATCTCGCGGTGGATACCAACGGCGACGGCAGTTACGACAGTCTGAACCTGATCAGCGTATTGCACGAACAGGTGTTGCAACAGTGTGATGCCAATGACGGCATCCGCGATCGCCTGGTCAGTGACCCGCTGGCCTGTGATTTCGACCCCACGTCAGATCTCAATGACCTGATGTGTCCTGCGGGTAGCAGCAGTGACAGCTGTTTTACTACCGCCCAGGTGCAGACCATCGCCGATCTCTACCAGGGGCCCCGTGATTCCGCGGGGCGCCAGGTCTATCCCGGCAAGATGTTCGGCTCAGAGCCGCGCTGGCCTGGCTATTACGTACCCTGGCAGGGTAACGACATGGGTCCGGGCAAGCTGACCGGCGTCGCTGGCGACCACATGAACTACCTGTTTTATGAAACCGATCCCGGAATGGCCGTGCCAGATGTGCGGGATATGGACTACGAGCCTTACACCGATGGCGCCATTCCGGAATTCCACTGGCGCGACTGGGATATCGACGATTTCTATTCCGGCCAGGGCGACCTGATGAAGTCCATTACTGATGCCAACGATCCAAACCTGACCCGCTTTCTGGTGGACTCCGGCGGCAAAATGATTATCTACCACGGCCTGGTGGACACCCTGATTGTGGCAACTGACACCATCAATTATTACAACGACATGGTAGATACCACGTTTGCTGGCAGCATGGCGGCGGCGCAGGACAACGCCCGCCTGTATCTCGCCCCGGGCATGGGCCATTGTCGCGGCGGGCCGGGCCCGGACAGCTGGGACAAACTGGCGCCACTGGTGGACTGGGTGGAGAACAACGACGCGCCGGACAGTATTATCGCCACCCACAGCAGCAACGGTAATGTGGATAACGAACGGCCGCTGTGCACCTACCCGCAGCAGGCACGCTACGTGGGCCCGACCGGGGGCGCCGATAATCCCGATAACTGGGTCGCGGCGAATTTTGTCTGCCGCTGATTCTTACCGATCAGGCCTGCGGCGAGGTCGATTGCCAACAGTGGCTCGGTTGGAACCAGCAGTGGTTCGGTTTGAAATTGATCCCGGCAATGGGCAGCTCCCGGAGCCTTCCACGGCAGCATCATTTTTCGAATGATGCCACTGCGCGCTTGCCCGGGGCAGTTGACAAAGCCTTACCGCTAATTGGCAGCGCCGAATTGCCAACTTACCGGCAATGCTGGTAGTTTTTCGATCCTGATACCTTAACTTAGAGCCTTGATAACATGAAAAAAACTGGCTTCAGAAGCGTTGCCCTCTGCGTCACCACCCTAACCTTTCTTTTCTGTTCACAGGCGCTGCTGGCCCAGGAAGTCTATCGGGCCCGCCTGTCTCCCATGCCGACCACGCCACAGACCGTGGATGAGATTACCGGTGAGGGCGAAGTCATCCTCACGCTCAATGGCAATACGCTGACTGTGGACGGCAATTTTGCCAGCATGAGTTCAGCGGCCACCGCAGCACATATACACAACGGACCGCCGGCGCAGCCGGGCCCGGTTGTACACACACTGACCGTGGATCAGGCGCCGTCGGGCTCCATTTCTGGCACCCTCGAGCTGACCGACGAGCAGCTCACTGCACTGGCCAGTAATGCCCTGTACGTGCAGGTGCACAGCGCCAACAATCCTCCGGGGGAATTACGCGGCTGGATATTTTTGCGCAGCCACTTCGATAATTGATAGATGGATTGAATTTGAGACGGTCAATACAAATACCGGACCGACCCGCGCAGTCACGACGGGCCGGCCACTACTTCGAGGCATGCCCATGAACACCACCCTTCCCAAGTCACTGAAGATTACCGGCTTCAGCCTGTTGCTCGGCACCGGGCTGATCGCCTGCGATAGCGGCAGCGAAACCACATCCACGGAGATTCCCGTGGCGGCCGCACCGGCGGTAGCCGGCTTTACCAGCCAGGCGGAATCTGGCGAGGCCCTGTATGCCAGCAACTGTGCCTCCTGTCACGGTGCCAACCTGGAAGGCTCCCGGCTCGGCCCGCTGCTGTCCGGGCGCGCCTTCCTGCAGCGCTGGGGTGAACAGACTCCGGCCCTGCTGCTGGGCAACATTCAGGCGAACATGCCACCAGGCGGCGGCGACAATCTCAATGACCAGGATTACCTGCACATCACCGCCCACATCCTGGCTGTGAATGGCGTCGACGGTGTTGCTGAGCCACTGACTGCCAGCACCGATTTCACCATTGCCGAGAATGTCTCGGAACTGGTCGCCATGCGGGAGCGCCCGGAACCGCCCGCGCCTACCGGACTGACGGTGGCCGGCAATACCGAGGACTTTGTCGATTTCACGCCGCTGACGGCGGAGCGTCTGGCCAATCCCGACCCGGCTGACTGGCCGGCGATGCGCCGCAACCCCCACGCTCACAGCTTCAGCCCGCTGGACGAGGTTAATACGGATAATGTGGGCAACCTGACCCTAGAATGGGTGTGGAATATGCATGAGGGCGATTCAGAACCGTCGCCATTGGTATACAACGGCATTGTTTACCTGATTAATCCTGGCAACGTCATCCAGGCCCTGGACGCCGCCAGCGGCGAGCTGATCTGGGAGCACTGGACTGGCCCGGCCAACGGCCAGGATATGCGCAACATCGCCATGTGGAATGACAAGATTATCCAGGCCACCACCGACGCCCGCCTGGTGGCACTGGACGCGCGTACCGGTGAACAGGTCTGGGAAACCGTGCTCGCGGACAGCAGCCAGGGTTTTGCCAATTCCTCCGGCCCAATTGTCGCCAACGGCACGGTGATCACCGGCCTGGCCGGGTGTGCGCGCTATATCCCGGAAGACTGCTACATCAGCGCCCACAATGCCGATACCGGCGAGCTACAGTGGCGCTTCAATACCATCGCCAAGGCTGGCGAGCCCGGTGGTGATACCTGGGGCGACCTGGATGACGTGTTCCGCGCCGGCGGCGAAACCTGGATCGCCGGGTCCTGGGATCCGGAAACCAACCTGACCTACTGGGGTACGGCGCAGCAAAAGCCCTGGGTACCGGTCAGTCGTCACCTGACCATTGAAGATGCCGGCCTGTACACCAACTCCACCGTGGCCATCGATATCGACACCGGCACCCTGGACTGGCACTTCCAGCATGTACCGGCCGAGGCCCTGGACCTGGATGAAGTGTTCGAGCGGGTACTGGTCAACCGTGGCGATGAACAACTGGTGTTCTCACTTGGCAAGTACGGCATCCTCTGGAAGAACGACCGGGTCAACGGCGAATTTCTCGGCTTCACCGAAACCGTGTTCCAGAACGCCTTCACCCATATCGATCCGGAAACCGGCGCGGTCACTTACCGCGAAGACATCCAGAATGCCCAACTCGATCAGTGGACCTCTTCCTGTCCGTCCAGCGCCGGTGGCAAGGACTGGCATTCCATGACCTATCATCCGCCCAGCGGACTAATGATTGCGCCGCTGAGCCAGACCTGCCTGGAAAACGCTGCCCGTGAAGTAGACCTGGTGCAGGGCGGCGGTGGCCTGGCCGCCAGCCGCAAGTTTTTCGAAATGCCCGGTACCAACGGTAACCTCGGCAAACTGGGCGCCTATAACGTGGATACCATGGAAGAAGTCTGGAATTTCCAGCAGCGCGCGTCCTACCACACCGGCACCATGTCCACCGCTGGTGACCTGGTGTTTGTGGGCGACCTGGACCGATACTTTCGGGCACACGATGTAAACACCGGTGAAGTACTGTGGGAAACCAGACTAGGCACGTCGGTGCAGGGTCACCCGGTGAGCTTCGCTATCGACGGCAAGCAGTACATTGCCGTTACCGCAGCCCTGGGCGGCACCAGTCCGCGTACCGTACCCAGCGTCATTGCCACCGAGATCACCTACCCGGATCACGGTAATGCGCTCTACGTATTCAGCCTGCCGGATTGATCAACAGGGGGTGCCGTTGCGCTGTCGCTTCGGCACTCTTTTTCCAACTCCGCTTTTCACATTACTCAGCAAATTCTGCCAGCGCGTTGATTGATGGCGGATCAGGTCCGATTTGATGTCCGCCGAGAAATTTCGCTTCCCCACACTTACCGCTGTCGTCATTGCCAATATGGTTGGCACCGGCGTGTTTACCAGCCTTGGCTTTCAACTACTGGATATCCGTTCCGGTTTTGCCCTGATGTTGTTGTGGGCTCTGGGAGGAATCGCGGCGCTGTGTGGAGCCATGACCTACGGAGAACTCGGCGCCGCTTTGCCGCGCTCCGGCGGTGAATACAACCTGCTGCGACGTATTTATCATCCGGCCGCAGGCTTTGTGTCCGGCTGGATTTCATCAACGGTGGGCTTTTCCGGGCCGGTGGCGCTGGCGGCCATGACCTTTGCCGCCTATGCTGCTTCTGTTGTCCCTGGCGATCCTGGCGTGGGCGCACAGAAAGCCATGGCCGCCTTCCTGCTGGTGGCGCTGACCCTGGTGCATGCGACCAATCGCCGCAACAGCAGCAGCACCCAGGTGGTGTTTACGGTGCTCAAGGTCGCGGTCATCATTGCTTTCATCGCCAGCACCCTGCTACTGGTTCAGTCACCCCAGCCAGTCAATTTCTTCCCCGCACCCGGTGATGGCGCAGTCATCACCAGCGGCGCCTATGCCGTGGCCCTGATCTATGTGAGTTTTGCCTACACCGGCTGGAATGCCGCAACCTACCTGGTGAGTGAGCTGGAAAGCCCGCAGCGCACGCTGCCCTGGATTCTCATCAGCGGTACCGCAGTGGTCACACTGCTCTATCTGGGCTTGAACTTTTCGTTCCTGTACGCCGCGCCGATGGAGGCGATGACCGGCCAGGTTGAAGTCGGCGCGATCGCCGCACAGGCTGCGTTTGGTGAGGTAGCGGGACGCTTCACAGGCCTGGTGCTGGCTCTGCTTCTCATCTCCACAGTCAGCGCCATGACCATGGCTGGCCCCCGGGTGATTCAGGTCATCGGCGAGGACTATCCGGCGATCGGGGTGATGGGCCAGACCAACCGTAACGGTATTCCGGCGGTTGCGATCTGTATTCAGTCCGGGGTGGCACTGCTGTTTATTCTGTCTTCCACCTTTGAATCGATTCTGGTGTTCTCCGGGTTCACCCTGGCACTGAACAGCTTTGTTACCGTGTTCGGGATTTTTGTATTGCGCTGGAAGCAGCCCGACCTGGAAAGACCCTACCGTACATTTCTTTATCCATTGCCGCCGATCATCTACCTGCTGCTCACTGGCTGGACGCTGGGCTTCACACTCGTAAACCGACCGGTGGAAGCCCTGTTCAGCCTGGCGATCATCTCTCTGGGATTGCTATTTTACTTTCTGGCTGCAAAGGCAAAGCCGGGGTCACGGACAGTTTAGGCCCGTCATCCACGCTTAAGGCAAGCAGCACAGGAACTGAACCGTACTCGTATGCTGCGCTGGCACCGATGTTAACCAGGGCATGGTCTACCTGATCAGCTTTCCGGCCTTGATCACTGTACTTACTCGCTCCAGTTCGGTGATGTCCTCAAGGGGGCTGCGATCAGTGGCGATTATGTCCGCGCGCTTGCCCACTTCAATGCTGCCGATAACATCTGACTGGGAAAGCAAGGTCGCGGCGGACATGGTCGCGGCATGGATGGCTTCCATCTCTGACATACCCAACCGCACCATATAGGCGAACTCGTCGGCATTGAGACCATGGGCTGTGACGCCGGTATCCGTACCGAAAGCGATATTGACTCCTGCCAGATAGGCGCGCCGAATATTATCCATGGCCGCCGCTCCCGCGGCATTTGCCTTGGCCTTGATGTCGTCGGTATAGAACGGGTTGCCTTCCATGGATTCAGGAATCTTGATGGCAGGCGACAAGGTCGGAACCAGGTAGGCACCTGTCTCAAGAAATAACTCAATGGATTCCTCATCCAGAAAAGTCCCATGATCAATACTGTCCACGCCGGCACGCAAAGCGGCATTAATGCCGTCGGTGCCATGGGCATGAGCAGCGACTTTGACACCAAGACTGTGGGCCGTATTCATAGTCTCAACAAGTTCATCGTCGGTTAATTGCTTACCCAATCCAGTGCCCGTGTCGGACAACACTCCACCTGTTGCCGTGATTTTGACCCAGTCGGAGCCAAATTTAACTGCCTGACGAACCGCACTCCGGCAATCGTACGGACCATCACAAATGCTATTCGGGGTCCACAATTCCAGTAGCTCGGCTTTGTAGCCGTCTACGTCGCCATGGCCGCCGGTGGCCGCAATGGCACTGCCTGCAGCAACGATCGTGGGCCCATCAATGAGGCCCTGGTTGATTGCATCGCGCAGTGCAAAGATGGCTTCCGGTTCCGCGCCGAGATCACGCACCGTGGTGAACCCGGCACGCAAGGTAGTCCCTGCGTAGTGGGCGCCACGCAAGGCTTTCATGGAGGTAGTGACATAAAGCGCATCGTTGCGACTATCAGGCCCAAGTTGTGAAGTGATATGCACATGCATATCTATCAGCCCTGGCAATACAAATTTATCACGCAGATTGATTACCTCAGCGTCTACACCAAGATCCGATGGCGTGACATAGCCATCGACTATCTGGTCAATCCGGCCAGACCGAATCACGATGGACTGCCGATTTACTGGCGCTTCGCCGGGGACTGCCAGCAAGGTGCCAGCGTGCACAATTTTTATATCGTCTGCTTGTTGCCCATTGCCATTCATCGACAGAACAAGCGTAAATATCAGTATCGAAAGTCTCTTCATGGCACTGCCCACTCTTGTTCGTTCGGTTTATACAGTTAGAAACCTTTGCTTAATGAGATCAGTCGGTTTGGCTCAGGTTGCGGATGCGCTGGGCCATGCCGCTTAGCACATCGGCAGCAACAAAAATCTCGTCTGCCGCCATATCGTATTGTCTCTCCTCAATGGCTTCGCGGACGCCGGGCAGGGTTTTGACGCCGTATCCGGTGTAAAAACCCGGCGCGTAGATGTGATGGGTGTACCAGGGTCGGCCGGGCAGACCGTCGTCGCGGGTCAGTTCCCGTTCGCTGGTATAAAGCAGAATATTTTCCATTTCCGAAGCACTGCCGCCGGTCGCGCTCGCCTGATAATCACGGGCGGCTTGCTGCAATTCATCCAGTGCGTTTTTTAGCGGCGCAAAATTAAAGAACGGCACTTCGGCTTTCCTTGCTGGCGGTCCAAAGCTGCGGGTCGGATCCAGCGCCAGCGCGTAGACGCCGCTGTCGATCCGCGCGTTGGTGACCTCGGTCTGCTCGCGCATGGTGCTGGCCAATTCTTCCACCTCGGTCACGTACATGGCAATGTTGTCGGCCAGGCCGGTGAACTCGAACGGCAAACGCGGCGCATACGCCAGGCGCATCGTGGCGCGGCCGGCGGTTTGTGCCAGCGCGACACCGTAGACCATCCCCGGATCCCGAAACCTTGTGTAATGCTCGTAGGTATCGTAGAGCGTGTGATAGGAGCCATCGTTACCTTCTCCACCATAGGATATATTCAATGATGCGATGCCCAGATGCTGAAGAAACGGTGAGTAGTCAGAACCGGAGCCCAGCGGACTAATGCGAAGATTTTCCCGGCTGTTCAACTCGGCGCGGTCTTCGGCACTGCCATTGACCTCAATACTGGCACGTCGCCGCGCTGCTACCGACACGCCGGTTTGTGGATCAATGACGTCATCCATGACCTGGTTAGCCAGGGATTCCAGAACGTGACTACCGCCAATGCGCACAAAGCCGCGACTGTTGCCATCGGTGTTGATATAGGCTACTGCTTTCTCATCGAGCTCCGCGTGATGCTCTTCAACCCATTCAGTAGAACCGATCAGGCCCTGTTCCTCGGAATCCCAGGCCGCATAGACGATGGTCCGGGCGGGCGGGCTGCCTGCCTGGGCCAACTCGCCAATGGCTTTGGCCTCGGCCATCATTGCTACCAGCCCGGAGATGGGATCGGCTGCACCATGGTTCCAGCCGTCGTGGTGATTGCCGCGCATGACCCACTGGTCCGGATACTCGCTACCTTCAAGACGGGCGATGACGTTATAGGCGGTGACCATGTCCCAGTTAAACTCCAGCTTCATGCGCACCCGTGCCGGTCCCGGGCCGAGGTGGTAGGTGATCGGCAGTCCGCCACGCCACTCGTCTGGCACCACTTCGCCACCCATCGCCTCCAGCAGCGGCAGGGCATCGCGATAGGAGATCGGCAATACCGGAATTCTGGTAATCGTCGGTGCTTCTGAACGGGGCAGTCGCTCGGCTTCAGCTGTGGCGCCCACAAATGGTGTTAATGGATCACCGGGATAGGTCGGCATGTCCATGACCGAACCACGCTGGACCGCGCTCTCGTGTTTGAACGGGCCATCGGGGTAGGTATCCCCGGCGCCATAACCATCGTCAGCCGGGTCGGAATAGATAATGATGCCAATGGCGCCGTTCTCCGCCGCCAATTTCGGCTTGATGCCCCGCCAGGAACCACCGTAGCGGGAGATGGCGATCTTGCCTTCCACCGAGATGCCGTAGCGATCGAGGATTTCATAATCGGCAGGCGTGCCGTAGTTGACGAACACCAGTTCCCCTTCCACTTCACCGTCGGTGGAGAAGGCATTGTAGGGTGGCAGCAGGTTATCAATGCGCGAGGTACTGGGATCGGCGTCCAGTGAATCCTCGGTCAGCGTTGCCTGGTAGGAACCCGGCGCCACCAGCTCCAGCTCACGGGTACGAGGCGACGGGAACAGAACGTTGTACTCGGCAATCTCTACGTCGTATCCCCAGTTGCTGAACTGCTCCTGCACGAAATCCACTACCGCCCGACCTGCTGCAGAACCTACATGGTGCGGCTCGCGCGACAGAATACGCAGCCAGTTATCGAGATCCTCGGCAGATATCCTGGCGTCGAAATCGGCCTCCAGTGCACGCTGTGCGGCGGTGCCTGCGGCGTCGAAACCAAGCAGGTTTTCCTGCGCGTTGGAGTAAGCGGTCAGAATCAAAGTGGGCAAACCGAGGGCCAGCAGCAAAATGAGTCGGCGCATGATAGTTCTCTCGTTGGATTGTGGTGACATCAGAATATAGCCAGCCGCCTCTTTAATCCACCGCTCGCCTCCTGCCTGCAGGTTGCCGGCAAAACCTGCCACACGGCCTCGGCAGGCGCTGTGCTTCAATCCGCTCCGGGTTACAATAGGTTTACCCATGCCTGCTTACAACCGAGAATCAACATGGCCAAACGCTACCCCGAGCTGACCCCGGAGCTGACTGCTTTTATCGAGCAGCAAAAGCTCTTCTTCGTGGGCACGGCCGCCAACGATGGCACCATCAATGTCTCACCCAAAGGCTTTGATTCCCTGCGAGTGCTGTCGCCGAACCGCATCGTCTGGCTGAATATCACCGGTAGCGGCAATGAGACGGCGGCGCACCTGGCGGAGAATGGGCGCATGACCCTGATGTTTTGCGCATTCGATGGCAGACCAAATATTCTCAGGTTGTACGGCCGCGCCCGGGCCATCCACCACCGGGATGCTGAGTGGGACGCGATGGAAGCCTTGTTCCAGCCCCATCCCACTGCCCGGCAGTATTTGGATTTCCAGTTTAATCTGGCGCAGACCTCCTGTGGTTTTGGCGTACCGCTTTATGAGTTCAAGGAAGAGCGGGGCAACATGCCGAAATGGATTGCCAGCAAGACCAAGGAGCCCATCGAGAACTACTGGCGCAAAAAGAACCAGGTGTCACTCGATGGACTGCCGACGCACATATTTGACGAGGACACACCATGAGCGAAGACAACGAATCGGTACCCGAAGCGCCCGAACAGCCCGATGAAACCGAGCCGGAAGCCGCCCCGAAAAATCCACTGGGGCGCATAGAGTGGCTGGATCTCACCGTTCACGATGGCCGTCGCCTGCGCGACTTTTATAGCGAGGTGGTTGGCTGGAAAGCCGCTGACGTGGATATGGGCATGTATTCTGACTACAACATGAATCTGCCCGAAAGTGGCGAGACCATCGCCGGCATTTGCCATGCCCGCGGGCAGAATGCCAGCCTGCCATCGCAGTGGCTGGTTTATGTACGTGTCGCCAGTGTGCACGAAGCCGCCGAGACCTGCCGCCAGAAAGGGGGTGAAGTACTCGATGGCCCAAAGCGCATGGGCAGCAGTGATATTTGCGTGATCAAGGATCCTGCTGGAGCAGTCATGGCGCTGCTCTCGGACCGAAAGCCCAAAGCCACGTAGTTAAGCTTGGGAGTTATGCCTGGTAGTGATGCGTGGCAGTTATGCTTGGCAGCTGGACCAGGACGGGCCAGTGAAATTAGGTCTTGAGCAAGGCTGACGGCGGACTGGGAAATCATTCAGATAGTCTCGATGCTGATCTGTATCAACTGCCTGGCGGATTACCCTGAAAACCGTCGCGCTTTCGGCAACTGGCTGCGTTACGATGGTGCCTCATCAAAGCCACGGGATGCTGTTCACACTCATGCATAAACCACTATAGCCGCACATATCATCCTCGCCATCGATTCCGATAAGGACACATGGGATCGCATAGCCACAGAGCTGGACAGGCGGGGGTATGATATCCAGATCGCCGAAAGCGCTGCGGAGGGTTTACAGCGGCTGGACACGCTGACTGTCGATCTGGTGTTGCTGGATGAAGCAGTGCCTGATGCCGATTATCTCGACATCATCCGCCATATAGAATCCCGGTATCCGGTACCGATCTTCGTGCTCAGCGCTCGCAGCAGCCCCGTACGCAAAATAACCAGCCTGGAGCTTGGCGCCGAAGATTTCATCACCAAGCCAATCGACATCAGTGAGCTATCGGCGCGCATCAAAGCCCAGCTCAAGCTAATCAACAAGATCAAGACCAGCATGCTCAATCCTGAGCCGGAACAGACTGCTGGCAGCTTACAATTCGCGCACTGGACACTGGACTTCAATCGACACGAGCTGCGCCATAGTAGTGACGGCACCGTCGATCTCACTGCTGGCGAACTTGACGTCCTCAAAGCACTGAGCTTATCCGCCGGCAGGGTTTTGACTCGCGAACAACTGTTCAATTACACACGCGGCCACTCACGCGACAACTTTGACCGCTCCGTGGACGTGCAAATCTCAAGAATTCGCCAGAAACTCAACGACAATGGCCACCAGATCATTCGTACCGTGCGTGGCGTCGGCTACATGCTGGATATCGAGATTGAAAAAATTAACTGAATGCGTCCTGCCGCGGCGCGACTGGCCTGCCTCAACTCGCTGCCCAACCAAAGTCCAACCAAAGTCCAACCAAAGTCCAACCAAAAGCCTTCCACCATAGAGGGGTAAAGGCCAAGCCTTTCCGGTAGCGCTGGAGCAACGGTTCGGCGCGGCCCCGGGCGTTGCTATCCAGTCGGCGCCGCCAGCCCTGAAATAGCTTGCTTCCTCCCGACCGCATTCGTATAGTGCCGACCCGCCAGCGCCGCCGCTGGACAGGCATTGCCGTTGCAGCGCGCTCTCAGCGTAGTATGCTTGGGATACTTCGCATTCGATTACCCTGGGAGCGTTTTAACCGCCGCGGGGTTCGAACAAGAAATTCATCAATCTTCAGGACTATCCTTTGAAAATCGGCATACTTTCGCGAAACCGCAAACTTTATTCCACCCGCAGACTGATCGAGGCTGCCGAAGAACGCGGTCACGAAGTCGTGGTGCTCGACGTGCTGCGCTGCTACATGAACATCACCTCCCATCGCCCCAGCATGCACTATAAAGGTGAAACGCTGGAGCCGCTGGACGCGGTGATTCCGCGAATCGGCGCCTCCGTCACGTTTTATGGTACGGCGGTATTGCGCCAGTTCGAGATGATGGGGGTCTACCCGCTGAACGAGTCAGTGGCGATCTCCCGCTCCCGCGACAAGCTGCGCTCCCTGCAGCTGCTGTCACGCAAGGGCATTGGCCTGCCGGTAACCGGCTTTGCCAGCAAGCCCGATGACATCCAGGATTTGATCAAGATGGTTGGTGGCGCCCCGTTGGTGATCAAGCTGCTTGAAGGCACCCAGGGTATTGGTGTGGTGCTGGCTGAAACGCGAAAAGCCGCAGAGAGCGTGATCGAATCGTTTCTGGGCATGAAGGCCTCGGTACTGGTACAGGAGTACATCAAGGAGGCTGGCGGTGCCGATATTCGTTGCCTGGTGGTCAACGGAAAAGTGGTAGCGTCCATGAAGCGCCAGGCTAAAGAAGGTGAGTTTCGCTCCAATATCCACCGCGGTGGTACCGCATCGCTGATCAAGATCACTCCCGAGGAACGCTCCACCGCGGTTCGCGCCGCCAAGACCATGGGTCTTAATGTTTGTGGTGTTGATATTCTGCGATCGGCGCACGGACCATTGGTGATGGAAGTCAACTCTTCTCCGGGGTTAGAGGGTATTGAGTCTGCCACCGGTAAGGACGTCGCCGGGCTGATCATCAGCTTCATGGAGACCAATGCCAAAGCGGGCAAAACTGCAACAAAAGGACGTGGCTAAAGTTGGCAACTGATTCATCGATCCTGACCATCGCCGGGCGCGATATCAAGCCCGGTGAACGCGTCACCATTGAACTACCGGTTCCCAGTCTCTACACCCACACCCAACTGGAAATGCCGCTGCAGATTATCCGCGGCAGGAAGCCGGGCCCGACCATGTTCGTCTCTGCTGCCATTCATGGCGATGAGATCAACGGCGTGGAAATTATCCGCCGGGTGCTGAACCAGAAATCCTTGCATCGTCTACGGGGAACCCTGATCGCCATCCCGGTGGTGAATATTTTCGGGTTTATCAATCAGTCACGCTACCTGCCTGACCGCCGCGATTTGAACCGCTCGTTCCCCGGATCCGAAGGCGGCTCCCTGGCTGCGCGCATCGCGCACCTGTTTCTCAATGAAGTCGTGTCACACTGTACCCACGGCATTGACCTGCACACCGCCGCCATCCACCGGGAGAACTTTCCCCACATTCGCGCGGTGCTGGACGATGAGGAAACCGAACGTATGGCAGCCGCCTTCGAGTCACCGGTTATTCTGGCCAGCGACATCATTGATGGCTCACTGCGCAAGGCTGTGGAAGCACAGGGAATCAATATTCTTGTTTATGAAGCCGGAGAAGCGCTGCGCTTTAATGAGTTCGCAATTCGTGCCGGTGTGCGTGGCGTAATCTCGGTTATGCGCGAGCTGGATATGCTGCCGCCAAGCAAGAATCCGCGTAAAAAGCCGGTCACCGAAGTGGCAATGAGCAGCACCTGGGTGCGCGCGCCACAAAGCGGAATCGTCAGACTAATCAAGCCCCTCGGCTCCTGGGTGAAGGAAAACGAAGTCCTGGGTGTGGTGGCAGACCCGTTCGGTGACGACGAAGAACAAGCCCTGGCGCCGTTCGACGGCGTGGTGATCGGCAAGACCAACCTGCCCCTGGTGAACGAAGGTGAGGCTCTGTTTCATATCGCCAAGGTGAATAGTCGTGATACCCATGGGCACATTGAAACCTACCAGCAGGTGCTGGACCCCAATTCCGATGCGAGCGAGCCAGCCGAGCCCCCGGTGGCCTGACCGGGCAAAGCGTCACGCCCGGGTGGCAAAAGCTGCCCAGACCGTGTGGCCGGAAGCCGGCTCCAATCCCTGAGAAGCAGCTCTCAGACTAAAACGGGACCTGGCATTTTTTGCCCGGTCCCGCCCAGATCCTGGATCACTATTTCTACCTGAATCAGCCCAGCCCAGGCCGTGCAGATCACGATACCAGGCGGCCTTCGCTGTAGTCGCGGACGGCTTGCTGGATTTCCTCTACGCTGTTCATGACAAACGGGCCGTGATGAACGATCGGCTCGCCCAGGGGCTTGCCGCTGATTACCAGCAGTTGCGTACCGGCTTCAGCCTGCAGGCGCAGCTCGCCAGTTTGATTCAGGCGCGCCAGTTTGCCGGCAGTCAGCACGTAGTCGTCCTCGCCAATCCTGGCGCTGCCCTCATACACATAAACCAGCACGTTGTGGCCATCGGGGATTGCGATACTGGCAGTGTTAGCCGTATCAAACTCCACGTCCAGATAGCCCGGCTCGGTGGTCAGGTCATTCACATAACCGGCTACCTGTGTGCCGTTAAGTGACAATTTCCCGGCGATGGCGCGAACCTGGATGTCACCCACGGTATAGACCGGAATCTTGTCGGCGGCGATGTCCTGGTAACTGGCCGGCGTCATTTTTTCGGCCGCTGGCAAGTTTACCCAGAGCTGGAATCCACGCATGCGACCTTCTTCCTGCTGGGGCATCTCGGAATGAATGACACCCGACCCGGCTTTCATCCACTGCACGTCGCCAGGACCAAGTTTACCGACATTGTCCATGTGATCACGATGCTCCATATAGCCTTCCAGCATGTAAGTCACCGTTTCAAAGCCGCGATGGGGGTGAGCAGGGAAACCACCAATGTAATCCGCCGCTTCTTCGGACCCGAATTCGTCAAGCATCAGGAACGGATCGAAGCGAGCCAGATTCTGGCCGCCGAACACGCGCTTCAGTTTGACTCCCGCACCGTCACTGGCAGCCTGTGCTACCAGCACTTCTTCAATGTTTCGTACTGTACTCATGCAGCTCGCTCCTCAGTTTGGGTGGCTTTACGGTAACTGCTGACTGCGTTGTTAATCTCTGCCTCGGCGGCAGCAATGGCTGTTGCCCGGGGCTCTTCGCCCAGGTTCAGACCGCTGGCGGTGATAAAACGGATGTCGGTAATACCCAGCAGGCCCAGAAACTGTTTCATATAGGGGCGGAGAAAGTCAGATTCACCTTCCTTGTGAATGCCGCCCATCGCGCTGACCAGAAACACTGGCTTGTCCGCCAGCAGTCCTTGCGGTCCGGCCGCGGTGTATTCAAAGGTATTGCCGGCACGCGCCACGTGGTCATTCCACGCCTTGAGCATGGACGGCACGGTGAAATTGTACATCGGCAGGCCGATCATCAGCACGTCGGCATCGCGCAGTTCGCTGATCAGCCGATCGGAAAAATCCGCCTTGCGCTGCTGCTCGTCGGTGCGCTCCGACTCCGGTGTCATCACCGCGCCCAGCCAGTCGGAATCAAAATGGGGAATGGGCTCGACGCTGAAATCACGATGAGTGACTGTCAGATCGTCACCCTGGGCGCGCAGTTGTGTCTCCAGCTTGTCGAGCAAGTGGGTGGAAACACTATTTTCACCGAGAATACTGGTGGTCAAGCGAAGTGCGTGAGTCATTGCGGATACCTCCTGGCAATAATGGCTGGCGGGTTACTAGGTTGCCGACCATAATAGGGTTATATTTTTGATCTAATGTACGCATTATTTGCGATAATCAATCTAATTTTTAGATATAATGCGTAGATCCACAGGAGAGAAAAGTGAGTGCTCGCCAACCCCCGCCGGTCAAAATTCCGCACATTTCCCTGGACCAGTGGCTGGCCTTTAAAACCGTTGTCGAGCGCGGCTCCTACGCCGCTGCCGCCGAGGCTCTGAACAAGAGCCAGTCGGCCATCAGTTACGCACTTCAGCGCCTCAACGACCAACTCCCGGACCCGGTGCTGAAACAGTCCGGTCGCCGTGCGGTACTGACCGATACCGGCGAAGTCATGTTGCGCCATGCCGAACAACTGCTGGCTCAGGCAGTACAAGCTGAGTCTATTGCCCGCTCCATGGCTGCCGGCGTGGAAGCGGAGGTCACCATCGCCCTCGACAGTCTGCTGGATGTGGCTGCGGTGGTCTGTGTGTTCGAACAGTTTTCCCAACAATTTGCCCATACTCGACTGCGGGTTCTGGAAACCAGCCTGTCGGGCACCACCGAGGCACTCCTGGAGAAGCGAGCGGACATTGTTGTGCATACCCAGACCCCACCTGGATTCACCGGCCCCAAACTGGGGGACGTCGTCATGGCCCCGGTGGCTGCACCCGGACATCCGCTGGTCAAGGATCGCGAGGCGGTATCGGAAATCGAGCTGCGCCAGCACCGCCAGGTGGTATTGCGCGATACCGGGTCGCGCCGGGAGGTTGATAGTGGCTGGCTCCAGGCGGAGCAGCGCTGGACGGTGAGTCACTTCTCCAGCAGCATCAAGATGCTGTTGTCCGGCCTGGCCTTTGCGATGTTGCCGCTGAACTGGGTGCAGGCCTACCTGGAGCGCGGGGAACTGGCGCGGATTCCCCTGGAACCTAGCCTGGACCGCACTATTCCGCTTTACCTGCTACTGGCAGACCGGGCCGGGGCGGGGCCTGCGACCCGGGCGCTATTTCAGATGCTGCTGGCAGAACTCAGGCAGTCAGACTGAGCCAGTGCCCGGCGATGGGGGATCGGTTTTCTCTAACCAGGTTCGCGTGCCGAATGGTCAGCTGGCAGCGGATCCGGTAGCCGCATTCAGCCTGTATTCAGACCGATCCGGTAGGGTTAGGATGTCAGAAACGAAGCTGGAACCTGCCAATAAAGTCAGTAACGACCAGAGGTGAAAACCCATGGCCAAACTTGCCCCCTGCCTGATCCTGCTGCTGCTTGCGGCCAGCCCCAGCGCACTGGCTGATTCCTGGCGCGCATACGGACATACTGCCCGCGGCTTTGATAATCGCCCCGGTCATCGCTTCGATCACCGCCAGGACTACTGGCGCGGTAGTCACACAGCAGGCTACCGCTGGAATCGTGGCCGGGGATTTAGTAACGGGTATCGGGATAATTTTTTCAGTGTTTCCTATGGCTCTTTTGGTTCCTTTCGTTCCTTTCGATCTTCCAATCATTGGCCTAACCGCTATCGCTACAATCGACATTACTCGCGGGCATTCTCACGCGGCTTCTATCGCGGTCACAACCGCGGCTATAACCGCGGGTTGCACTGGGGCTACCGCAACAATGACGCCGCCAACTTGCTGGGCGGGGTAGTGCTGGGTTCATTGTTAACCCGGACTTTCAGCCAACCACGAGTCGAGTACCAAAGCGCACCGGTAGTAACCCGCACCGTTGTGCGCAGCAGACCCGCACGCGTGGTTTCGCCACAAACAAGCGCGCCGGCAACCACTGTCCAGCATTCCGCCTATCTGCTGCGTGACCTGCAGGGAGACTGTTTCGAGGTGGATCGGGATTCTCAAGGAACACAGATCCGGACCCAGGTTGCGCCGGAGCGCTGCCAGTACTGAGGCACCGACACTTGCCACCGTGACCGCGCTCTGGACCTCGGGTACACTGCGGCTTGCTCATTCACACCCAGTTGGAAAAACTTGCTACCAGCCATGTTAAGAATTACCTGCCGCTCCGCCACTTCCGGATCACTCCCGACAATTCTTCCCCGCGCGCGCTGGCTGTGGCTTGTCGCAGCAGCGCTTTTGGTGGCCTGCGCCACCTCACCCCTGGATCGTCGCCAGGTGGTGCTTTACTCCGACCAGGACATGGCCCAGCAGGGCGCCGCTGCCTACCAGCAGATGCGCCAGCAAATACCGATCTCCAACAACCCGAACCAGATCAACTATGTGCAATGTGTTGCCGACTATGTGGTTGCCGCGCTTAGCGATCAACAGCGCTCCGGTGTGGCCTGGGAGGTCACTGTCTTCGATGATGAACAGGCCAACGCCTTCGCTCTGCCGGGTGGCAAGATTGGCGTGTACAACGGCCTGCTGGACGTGGCGGTCAACCAGCATCAGCTGGCTGCGGTGATGGCCCATGAAGTGGGACACGTCATTGCCGCCCACAGTAACGAGCGCGCCAGTCAGTCGACTATCCGTAATGCCGGGCTCACTGCGGCCCGCATTCTTGGCGCCTCGGATGTAGCCATCGAATTGATTGATCAGGGTGCGCAACTGGGGATCTTCCTGCCGTTTAATCGCACCCAGGAAAGCGAAGCCGATGTAATAGGTGTGATGCTGATGGCAGAAGCCGGATTCGATCCCGCGCAGAGCATTCAGCTGTGGGAGAACATGAATGCCGTGGGTGGCGCCCGGCCACCGGAATTCCTCTCCACTCACCCTGCGCCGGAATCGCGTATTGCCGAGCTCAATTCCTACCTGCCGGCAGCCAATGCGCTGCTGGACCAGGCACGCCGGGAAGGGATTAGCCCGGACTGCAACTACGCACGCAACTAGGGAACCTCTGATTAATTCTACCGATGCTCTGGCCTCCAGACGAGATCACTGGCGAGGCGCCTTGCCGCCGGCATGCGTCGGCCTGTCAAGGCGAGGCAACGAAGCCAGTGGGCTCGTCTGGAGGCCCCTTCGGGCGGGGCCTGTCGGGAGCCACTGCGTCGTTGTCCCGCTTGGCAAGGGATTGGCCATTCCCTGCGCGTGACGCCTAGCAGTAACGCTCGACAGACTCCCGCAGAGCACCGGTAGAATTAATCAGAGGTTCCCTAGGTTTAAACACCAGCAACAGAAAAACTATTTCTTTTCAATTAACGGCCAGTTCTGGTCCGCCTGTTCTATAAAACTGTCGATGTCGTTGCGGAAGCGTTCATTTATGCGGCGGTTGTAGTTGAGGTAGAGCTTGCCTTCGTGGATCGTCCACAGGTCGGGCTCGGCACTGGCGGTGTCGCCGTTGGCCACCGCGTAGGCGCAGTATCCACCGTACTGCGCCGCATAGGCCTCGGGGTCAGCGCGAAACAGCTCCAGGTGCCGCTGCGAGGAAAATTTCCAGGTCGCACCCCTATAGTCATAGCTGAATTCATTACGACCTTGCAACGGCCGCCCCTCGGTGAAATACGCCACCGCGTCATAGCCGCTGATGGCCTGACTGCTAAAAAAGCCGGTGTATACCGGATCAACTGCCGCGCTGGCCGGCGCTGCCAACTGGCTAAAAACCATGGTCATAAAAAGAACATGCGCCCGGGGAAGCCAGGGATAATAGTGCCGGGAGTCCACTGCTGTCCCACAGATTTCCCAATGAAAATGCTCGATCAGCCCAGGTGCGGGTGTTTCGAGTGTTTTCTAGGAAACCTCATTTTCGGCCCACGGTTCAAACCAACGAAGCCAGCGAACATGGAATCTTGCATACAGCGAGGGCCGGCTGGCAGTTAGCTTGTGCCGATGCAATTAAGGACCTACGCTGAACGGCGAAAAATGACCGTTTTCCAGGGCATTTTTCATAGTGAAGGTACCCCGGAGGGGCGTGGTCCGCAGCGGCACAAGCTAACTGCCAGGCGGACCGCTCGGAGCCGCTTTTCAACGCGGGCTAAGGGGCATGAAACTGTGGGACAGCAGTGGCCGGGAGTCAGTCTTGCTCATGGCTCGCGCTCTGTTCAATTCAGTTCAGTTCAATTCAGTTCAGTTCAGTTCAGTTCAGTTCAGTTCAGTTCAGTTCAGGTAGTAATTTTCAGTAACCACTGCCTACCAGACCAAGCAGCAAAGCAAAACTTTCCGAGGCCACGAATTGACCGCAGCGGGAAGCAGCGCCAAGGGTGATACCCAGCCAGGCCAGGAAATCTCAACAACAACGAGCTTGATCAGGCAGTCTGGAGGATGGCTGGGTCGGAAATCCGGGGTCGGAAATACGTTGAGAAAGGCATTCACGGCAACAAAACCGTTCCCGGCAATACCGGGAATCAAAAACGGGGTTGCCCTGTTGAAGCGGCAACCCCATCCCTGCTTGAGAACCGTCACTTACACTGCACACATGAAAGGAAGAGCAGCAACGTTACGGTGAGGCTATAAAACCACGGGTTCAGGAGGCCGAAATTGACCTGTGTCAAAGTCGGTATCATTGGCCGGAAAAGATCCCGCCAGGCGGCTCTGCAACGGCGTGTTAATTGTCAGTAGTCAGGCTTGAGATTCACTATATATGGTGCTATTGTTCTGCCTGCAACGCCACATAGTGAATTGATGTCGTATTGCAACCACCCATGACACAGGTCTCCACACCTCACACTGACTGTGTCCGGGTGCTCCTTGAGCCTCTCTGCCTCCGGTCTGACTCACACCCTGTCGGCCGGGGGCAGAGAATCTCGGCATCGGCAAGCATTGCCCGAATAGCCTGCCATGACCGACACCCCTGACCCAGCTCCAGCAGCAGACCAGTCTCCGTCCCCACCGTCGGTGTGTGCCAATTGTGGCAGCCCACTGAACGGCCATTTTTGCGCCATCTGTGGTCAACCAAATCGTGAAATCCGACGTCCCGTCTATTCGCTTCTGCGGGAGCTGTTCCAAGTTGTGCTCGACCTCGACGGGCGCGCCTATCGCACCGTGGGTCTGCTGCTCACCCGACCGGCATTCCTGTCCAATGCTTATGTCAGCGGACAGCGCATGCGCTATACGCCGCCGCTGCGTCTGTTTATCGCCGTTAGCATTCTGTTTTTCGTGGTGGTCACGGCAGGCAGCAGCATGGTGTCGTTGCGTGATGCCATGCTGGACATCCAGAACATCGATACCGCAGCTCAGGACAGCAATGCCGCGGACCAACCATCGGACATTCAGGCGCAGCTAGGTGGGGCGGACCTGGAAGGGGTGTATACCCTGATCGAGAATATTCGCCTGCCCCTGCTCAGCGATACGAGCAATGCCAATCTGCAGGCAGTGATGCGCAATCAGGCGGAGGAGAATTTTCGCAGCCTGCTGGAAGACCCGCGCGACACCCTGATGGGGCTGATGGAATATATCACCGTGTTCCTGCTGGTGATGATGCCGCTACTGGCGCTGATTCAGAACCTGTTTTTCGTCACTTCGGGGCGCTATTACATAGAGCACCTGGTGCTGGTGCTGCACAACAACGCTTTCGTGATAGCCATCCTGCTGCTACAGACGCTGCTGGACGCTGTGGTGTCAGCAGAGATCACGTTCATTAGTGGCCTGGCCAGCCTGTTTTCTGACCTGGCGGCAATCTGGATGCCGGTCTACCTGTTCCTCAGCTTGAAGTTCTTTTTCCACCGCGGCTGGCTGCTGACCACCCTGCTGTTTCTGCTGATCAGCCTTGCTTACGCCGCCACCACCTTAACCGGCCTCATCCTGCTGGCCATGACCCTGTTCCTGCTGTTCTGACGTCCAGGTTCCGGAATTCAGACCTCAACTGGCAGGTGCATCCGGTGCGGCCTGTGGAGTGTCTTCCTGGGTCAGATGCACATCCATCTGCGGGAACGGGAACGACAGACCGGCCTTGGGGAATTCCTTGTAGACCTGCTCGTTCATGTGGAAATGCACACCCCAGTAATCCGCGGCGTTCACCCAGATGCGCACGACAATGTTCACGGAACTGTCTGCCAGGGCCGACAGGGCCATAAACGGCTCCGGATCTTTCAGGACTCGCTCGTCTTCTTCAATGATTCGCTTCAACACGCCGTAGGCTACATCCACGTCATCGCCATAGGCGATGCCGAAAGTAAAGTCCACGCGGCGCTGTTCCTGGGTAGAGAAATTAATCATCGATCCGGTGGCCAGCGAACCATTGGGGATCAGGACGGTCTTGTTGTCCGGCGTGGTCAGCAAGGTCACGAAAATCTGGATTTCCTTGACGGTGCCCGAGTAGTTCTGGGCATCAATGAAATCTCCCACCTTGTAGGGTTTGAATAACAGGATCATTACCCCGCCGGCAAAGTTCTGCAGGGTGCCGGACAGGGCCAGACCCACCGCCAGGCCGGCAGCACCAATAATGGCCACAAACGAGGTCATCTCCACACCCAGCATGCCCAGGGCGGTGATATAGACCATTACCTTGAGCAGGATGGAAATCATGCTGCCCAGGAAGGTACGCAGGGACGGATCGACCTTACTGCGCTCCATCATGCGGCGCACGATCGAATTGACGATACTGACAATCCATAAGCCAATGATCAGGGTGGCCAGGCCGGCCAGTAACTTGGTGCCGTAATTGATAGCCAATTCCGTCAGGGTGGCGGGGTCAAAATTCATAACCGATCCTTACTTAATAATGTCGATATTTTATTGAGGTTAATTGCGCGCACAGGCACAGCTTGTTGTCGCGCCTGCTGGCGCACTCAGGAGCGGTCTTCCAGCGCTACGGCGCTGGCCACCAGCGAGTATTCCCGCACTTCTCCGTCCATTGCCAGGGTCGATTGGGCACCGGCATCCTGGGCAAAGTGTTCAGCCTGCTCGCCGCTTAACACGTGCTCACTCAATACGCCGTAAACCACAGTGCGCTGCATGCTGGTTTCAATCGGCACGAAAAAGCCGTAGTCCTTGAAGGTGATGCGCGCATAGGTGTCGCCGTCCACCAGGATCATCCAGCAGCCCTTGGCCTGGCAGACCTCGGTGACCTTACCGATGACTTTCACGGTAGCCTGTGATTGCCCGTCGAGGCTGGCTATAGCCTCCTTCAAACTCAGCGCCGAATCGCCAGCTGGCATGGCATCACCAAAAGTCTGGTCGGCGCTGAACGACTCCTCCGCCTGAGTCAGTGCGGGAAGCAGTGAAAGTAGCGACAACATCACCAGGGTTGAGCTCAACAAACGTTTGCTGTTCATCAATCATTCTCCGGGGAATCGGGGGCGAGGCCCAGCCTGCGCCAGAAACGAGTGGCGCAGCATAGCATAGCGGGTAATCAGCGCGAAGCTATCCGCCCGGACTCGCATTGGCCGCTGCAGGCAGCGAATTCTGCGGGCCGCCGGCAAATTGCACTGGCCCCGGTCGCGTCATATCATCGGCCTCCAGTGGCGCAACCCTGGCGCCTCCCGAAAGGAATAATAATAATGATTGTTTATGGAGTCGCCCTGCTCTCTGCCTGCCTGATCGCCGGCATGCTCATTGGTGAAGCACTCGGCGTCGCCCTTGGCGTGGACGCCAATGTCGGCGGTGTTGGTATCGCCATGCTGTTTCTGGTGCTGGCCAGCAACTCGGACCGTTTCAAGGCGCTGACCGAGGGCTCAGCCGGGGACGGCATCAAGTTCTGGAGCGCCATGTATATCCCGATTGTGGTGGCCATGGCGGCGCGCCAAAACGTGGCGGCGGCGGTGGACGGTGGCGTATTGGCGCTGCTGGCCGGTGTTGCAGCAGTGGTCGTCAGCTTTGCGCTGGTCCCGGTGCTTAGCAAGATCGGCCAGGATGAACCGATAGACGAGCGTCTGGACGGGGGACCGTCCTGATGGAGATCTTTGACACGGTTTTTGGTCGCAACAGCCTGATTGTCGCGTTCGCCCTGGTGGGTATCACCATTTGGGTTTCCTATTTCCTGGCGGACAAGCTGACCCAGGGCCGCATCCACGGTTCGGCAATAGCCATTGCCCTGGGGCTGCTGGCGGCCTATTTTGGTGGCGTCGCCACCGGTGGCAGTACCGGTCTTGCAGACGTGGCGCTGCTGGGCGGTATCGGGCTGATGGGTGGCGGCATGATGCGTGACTTTGCCATTGTCGCGACCGCCTTCGGCGTCAAACTCAGTGAACTGCGCAAAGCTGGCCTGGCGGGTGTGATTTCCATCTTTGCCGGCGTGATCGTGTCGTTCATAGTAGGCGCCGCCATTTCGGTGCTGTTCGGCTACACTGACCCGGCCGAAATCACCACCATCGGCGCCGGTGCGGTGACTTACATCGTTGGCCCGGTTACCGGGGAAGCCATTGGCGCCTCGAACGAGGTTATTACCCTTAGTGTCGCTGCCGGTCTCGTGAAATCCATTCTGGTGATGATTGGTACGCCCCTGGTGGCGCGGTACATCGGTCTCGATAATCCCCAGTCCGCCATGGTGTTCGGCGGACTGATGGGCACCACCAGCGGTGTTGCTGCCGGCCTTGCCGCCACCGACCCGAAACTGGTTCCCTACGGCGCAATGACGGCAACTTTCTATACCGGCGTTGGCTGTTTGCTGGGACCGTCGATCCTGTACTTCATTGTCAGCGCCATGTTTTAACTGGTCATGATGTTATTTAAGTCATAAATAAAAAAGCGGAAACAAGCCATGAGTTCAGAGTCATTTCCCTACCTGCACCAGGAAAGCGATCGCACCGCCCTGGTAGAAGGTGACACGTCTTACACTTATAGCCAGGTGAATCAACGCATCAATCGTTTTGCCACCGGCCTGCTGGGCGGCAAAGCCGACCTTGAAGAAGAGCGTGTGGCTTTTTTCCTGCCTGCCAGTCTGGACTATGTCACTACCATGCATGGCGTGTGGCGCGCGGGCGGCATCACGGTGCCCCTGAATGTAACCTCGGCCGTGGCGGAGCTGGATCACTATCTTAGCTGCGCCAGCGTGACCCGAATGGTGACCAGCGCCGACTATATTGAGTCACTGGGAGAGCTGTGCCAGCGTTTGAATGTAGCCTTGTACACGGTCGATGAGCTACTGGCCGAGACGGCGGGCGAGCTGCCTGACATCGACGACAGTCGCCGCGCCATGATGCTGTTTACCAGCGGCACCACCAACAAACCCAAGGGAGTAGTTTCCACGCACAAGACCATTCGTGCCCAGATTACCACCCTGCTGGAGGCGTGGGCCTGGACCGAGAACGATGTAATTCCGCTGTTCCTGCCGCTGCACCATATTCACGGCATCA
Organism: uncultured Pseudohongiella sp.; assembly: GCA_965212375.1. Taxonomy (GTDB): domain Bacteria; phylum Pseudomonadota; class Gammaproteobacteria; order Pseudomonadales; family Pseudohongiellaceae; genus UBA9145. The sequence continues at coordinate 3,329,369 of OZ243108.1, forward strand.
TTAATATTCTCAGCTGTGGCCTGTGGGCCGGTGCCACCGTGCACCTGTTTAGCAAATTCGATATCCCCACCATCAGCAACCAGATCGTGGACGGCACCTATAACGTGTTCATGGCGGTGCCCACCATCTATGTCAAACTGATCCAGTATTTCGACACCATTGATGCCGCCCGGGTGCAGCAGATCTGCGCCGGCTTCAAGGCCATGCGCCTGAACATTTCCGGTTCCGCCGCCTGCCCGGTGAAATTGTTCAACCAGTGGCAGGACCTTACTGGCCAGGTGCTGCTGGAGCGCTACGGGATGACCGAGATCGGCATGGGTATCTCCAACCCCTACCACGGGGAGCGCCGCGCCGGCTTTGTGGGACAACCGCTGCCTGGTGTGCAGGTCCAGCTGTTTAACGAGTACGATGAACCGATAAACGAAGAAGCATTACCTGGCGAGATCCGCGTCAAGGGCGACAATGTGTTCCAGGAGTACTGGGACAATGAAAAAGCCACCCGGGAGAGCTTCAAGGACGGCTGGTTCTGTACCGGCGATGTAGCGGTGATGGAAGATGGCTACTACCGCATCATGGGTCGCTCATCGGTGGACATCATCAAGTCCGGCGGCTACAAGCTGTCGGCGCTGGAAATTGAGGGCGTGCTGCTGACCCACGACGCTATCGCCGAGGTGGCGGTGATCGGCGTGCCTGATGATACCTGGGGCGAGGCAGTCACCGCGTTCATTGGCCTGAACAAGGGTGCCGAACTCAATTACGAAGACCTTAAGGCCTGGTGCACCGACCGGATGTCGTCCTACAAGATCCCCAAACACATCAAGATTGTCGATGCGCTGCCACGCAATGCCATGGGCAAGGTCACCAAGCCGGCATTGAAGGAGATGGTGTAACGGTCCCTTACCCCGGCGATTTTTTTGGCGCGCCGCCATATCCCACACGCAACTAAAGACGCAGCAGGAATAATTGATCCAGAAAATTACATGGATAGCAGCTGCGTATGACACAACCGTGAGCACATAAACATAAGCGCCAGCTTTCTACCCAGACAAAGGCAGCAGACCTTTGGCGCAGACTGTTATAACCAGTGAGTGACCGAGCACGGAGAAAAAAATGAATTCTCGAATAAACGTGGAATCAATGTTTTCCGACTTCGAATGGGGTTTTACCAAGTTTCATATAGCGCAAAGAGCTGGCGATACGCAACCAATTGATGTGTTTACCCGTAGCTTTGACGAGTGGCAGAATAATTGGAATGGAGCCTATCACTCAAATCACTGCTGGAATCGGAAATACGTATTTTCAATAATTGAGTTGCCCACACAACCAAATAAATGGCTTTTTGGTGGAATATTCCACGTTTTGTCGCATAAGAAAAAAATGCGGAATGGCAAAGAGAGATCTTTCTACAAGGTTGAATTGCATCGTGAAGGAGAAGCATTAATCGGAAGACTGGTTCTCAACTGGAAGAAAGATGCGCGAGCGAAAGGGAGAATGCCTGATACAGTGCTTCCATATATGACTGTGGCTGAGCTTCTGCCTGAAACCTATTCAGGAATAGATTTTCCAGGCTACGAGAATATAAACCTTCCTTTCTCAACGCTTGAACAATTATGGCGCGATTCCAAGCCCGATTGGTATACGGCTCTCGCAAACTGTCAGGGCATCTATTTAATAACGGACACAAAGAGTGGGCGGCGATATGTCGGGTCTGCATATGGCGATAATGGCATATGGTCGAGATGGGGCGCATATTTTAAGACCGGGGGGCACGGAAATAACGTGCTCCTTAAAGAGCTACTTGGAAAGCGAAAGGATGCTATTGATTATGCTCGAAAGAATATGCAAATTTGCTTGCTTGAACACATCTCGAATCGAGCAAATGAGCAATATGTAATTCTGCGAGAATCTTTTTGGAAAGAGGCTCTCAATACCAGAGGGGAATTTGGGTTTAATGCGAACTAATTATATGTCGGACTATAACGAGGCTCTGCTTTGGCAAATTCGAGCAGCAGGCTAGACTAACCATCACCCCTCGTCATATACCAAATAGTACAAAATCTACAGCTGCGATAATTTCAGCTCTGTACTGAGTAAGATCGCAAAGCTCTCGACCTAGCTGGCGACGATCTACACCCGCCAAATCCTGCACCATTGCTGTAAAACGTTCGCCATTTATTTCCAGCACTGGGTTCAGTTTTGAAATAGTAATATCGGCCACTGACCCGGAAGGGCAGAGCGGCACCACAATGGTAGTTCGCAGCTCGTCAAGCAGGTTGCTTTGAATATCCAACAAACAGGGATATTGCTCGCTACTGGCGGGATTAGGGTTCTGATAGGCAATGAACTGAGCCATCAGAATTTCCTCACCGCGTCACTAAATGTGCCATTCTTTTCCACATGATCATTATAGGCCTGGATAGCCGACGCGTTTTCCTGGCGCCATTGAGCTTGCTGCCCGGCGCGCAATTGCTCAATCAGGCCCTGTTCGAGTGTTGCTGACAAATTGATTTTCAGGCTTTTTGCCTGGCTCAGTAAATCACTGTTAATACTCACATTAGTCGGCTTCTTGGGTGCTTCTACATCGTAGATATCGGTCATGGTGGAGTCTTCCGCATAGTTTATGCGCATAGATTATGCGTATACGTTATGCCGCGCAAGACGTTTAGTAATTCAATCAACTGCGGGCCTGATCTCGCTGCAGTGCTTTCCTAAGCATCCAATTGCCTGGCGCTTTCTCAGCAGATTCATCATGGTTTCCACTATTATGGCGAGCAAATCCACCCTGACTGGCGAATGCGACGAATGTGGCTGGAGCCCGGACATTGAAACCTTTACAAAATACTGAGCTTGCTACCCCAGCCGCCGTGCGTTTGGCGGCGGCAGGCAGTAAAATACGCCATTCAAGCCACCCGATCATGAGTTCCCCAGCCGTTGAAAACTGAATTCCTGGGCAAGACCCTGTCCGGCCCGTTTACCATTCCCTCAGGCATCGTGACCTGCTCCGCCAACATCATCCAGCGGGTGTTCGACACCATGCCCGAGGTGGGAGTGTTGACCACCAAGAGTATCGGTCCGGAGCCCCGACTGGGCTATCGCGAGCCGATCCTGACGCAACAGGAACCCGGCCAGTTCACCAATGCCGTGGGCTTGACTAATCCCGGCGCGGAGCGCTCGGCAGAATTACTTGCTGGCCTGACTATCCCGGAAGATCGCTTTCTGCTGATCTCCATCTTCGGCAGCAGCGTCGCGGAATACGTGGCGGTGGCGAAAAAGCTGGCACCCTTCGGCGATGGACTGGAGCTGAATCTGTCCTGTCCCCACGCCCAGGGCTACGGCATGGCCATGGGCCAGGACCCGGCGCTGGTGAAAGAGATTGTTGCCGCGGTCAAGGCGGCTGTCGACATTCCGGTTATTCCCAAGCTCACCCCCAATGTGCCCAATATCGAAGAGATTGCCCTGGCGGCGGTTGCTGGCGGCGCCGATGCGCTGTGCGCTATTAACACCATGGGACCCGAACGCTATACCGCGTTTGACCACCCCATTCTCAGCAATGAAGTCGGAGGGGTATCCGGTAAAGGTATTCTGCCGCGGGCCCTGCAGTGTGTAGAAGCAATTCATGAGGCGGTTACCTGTCCCATCATCGCCTGTGGCGGCATCAGCAGCGCCCAGGACGTGCGGGACTTTCAGGCCGCCGGGGCAACCATCATCGGCATCGGCTCGGCCCTGGTGGGCATGAGTACCGACGACATTCGCGACTATTTCCAGGTGCTCAGCAGCGACCTTGAAGCGGGTACCGAACAAGCCGAGGCGCTGGTGCGCTATGACGTGGACATGAATTTTCGCCCGGTGACGCTACTGGAAAATCAGCGCATCACCGACGACATCTGCATCCTGCGCTTCAAGGAGAAGGTCAACGTGCAGCCCGGTCAGTTCGTCTTTCTCTGGGTTCCCGGACTGGGCGAGAAGCCGTTTTCAGCGCTCACCGATGATCCATTCTCACTGGTGGTAATTAACCTGGGGCTATTCACCGAAGCGTGTCTGAGTCTCGAGCCCGGGGTCGAAGCCTATGTGCGCGGTCCCCACGGCCAGGGCGTGGCACCACCGGACGACGCAAGGATTATGTGTGTGGCGGGCGGCACCGGCCTGGCGGCGGTCTACCAGATCGCCCGCGATTTCGGCAACGCGGAGATCTTTATGGGCGCCCGCAGCGAGGACCGGCTGTACTTCATGGATGAGTGTGAACAGGTGAGCCAGCTGCACGTGGCAACCGATGATGGCAGCCGCGGTTTCCATGGCCTGGTGACCGAGATGCTGGCCCAGCGTCTGCAGGAGATGTCGGACAGCGAGCGCCAGCGGCTGGTGTTCTACAACTGCGGCCCGGCGCCCATGGTGCACGCCGCGGAGAAGCTGCAGCGCGAATACGTAGCGGACACCCGCATCTTCAACGCGATTGATTACTGGACCAAATGTGGAGTCGGTATCTGCGGCGCCTGTGATGCGCCGGATGGCCGCCGTCTTTGCGTCGACGGCCCGTTTCTGGAGGCTGCCGACAGCAGCAAGGCTCGCTCAGCCTGAATCTCAGCGTCTGATTTACGGCTCGGATAAAAAAAGAAGGTTTTTCGCAGTTCTTCGGGGAAGAGTTAATTTGTAGTGTGCATAGCTATGTGAGTGCTTAGCCATGGTAAGTATCTGGCCTGCGACTCACTGACCTCGAGCGCGGCTGCGGGTCGGGAACCCTGCCGCCCCACATCCGCTCGCGCAGTGGCAGCCGGGACAGCGAAGTTATCTGGGCAGGTCAGCGATTTATCTCCTCCGTCACCTTTTAACAGCGCGATGAAGCTAAAAGAAGATCCTAAAAGCCGGGCTTGATGATCGCGAGCAGGAAGATGGTGACGATGGTGGCCAGTGACGCGATGAAGAATCCGGTCCGCGATTGCTTCGTCTTACCACGCTTCAGGGCAAAGGTGCCAAGCACGATGTACACCACCAGCAGTATCAGCTTCAGGGTCACCCAACCTACCGCGAACGGGTACAGCCCGGTTACCACCGCCAGCATCAGCGCCGTCAGTAACAGAAAGGTATCGTTGATATGCGGCAGAATCTTCACCGGCTTTTTTTGCAGCCAGGCTGACTCGGTGAGCATCCAGTAGCCGCGCAGGGAAAACCCCAGCAGCGACAAGACGGCGAAAGTGACGTGCAGGTGTTTGAGCATCAGGTAGGTAGTCATGCGCCGGTATCCTACACGGGTTGGGCGCAGAACTGAATGCTTCATTGCCCGGCCTGTGCCGCCTGACCAGTCTGGCCGGTTAGCAGTAGATCGACGCAGCGCCATTCCTTGCTAACGCGCATGGGTAACGCGCCTCGCTACCCCGGCATCTGCATAATCAGTGCTGCTGCCGGAATCGCCAGACCCGGTTTGGCAGGAGATACCAGTTGGCGCACAGCAGGACCGCCGCCAACAGCGACTTGGCCAGGCCGCCGTAGACAAATGGCGCTACCCCCTGACTGAAGGCCGTCCCTGCGCCTGCCTCAAGGCTTAGCCAGGCCCAGCCGGATAGCAGGATTATTACATGACCGGCGATGAACAGTGCGCTGGCCAGCAGGAAGTCATGGTGTCGAGGCGGCTTGAGCAGCGCACCCATCGCGGCGGCTGCCAGCACAAACCCGGCGAAATAGCCGGCACTGGGGCCCACCAACGCCTGCCAGCCGGAGCCCCCGTCGCTAAACACAGGCAGCCCCAACAGCCCCGCCAGCAGGTAGATCAGCACTGCCATACTGCCGCGCACCGGTCCCAACAAAGCACCCACCAGAAGCACCGCCACGGTTTGTCCGGTCTGGGGAATTTCGGTGCCGGGAATTGGAAAGGCAAGCCAGGCGCCAACGGCAATCGAAGCTGCCGCAAGCACAATAGTTGACCCATGCTGCAGAGACGCAAGTGCAGCGCCGTTTGAGTTGAACATGGGTAATTCCTGCAAGGTCGATAAGTGAACGGTGCCAGGCCGAACTGTAACTGACAGCTAACCAGAGCGACTAACTCAGGGTCCTGGCAACTCTTTCTTTGTCGGCCTTTCCCGGGTTAACTCGAGCCGGGGTGAATCGCCTGAAAACCAAGGCGCTTGTACAGATCCATCGGGTCTGTGGCGTTTATTGGCCACCAGAATGATGCTCTAATAGCAGCATCTTACACCAGATGGCTGTTGTCGGGGTGCAAACAGTTTTAGCCAGCTGGCTGACAGCGCGTTTGAGATTCGGGTCCGGCGCAACGCGCCGACAACCCACCATGATTAACCGGGGGAACACCATGCAACAAACCAATAACCGCTCATTGCCCGCACGATTTCTGTCGCTACTGCTGGCAACTCCACTACTGCTGCTGGGCAATCTGGCCAGTGCCGATATCGAGCAAGCGCAGCTGGATGCAGTCAAAGCCGACATCCAGGCGCGTGTCGACGCCCAGCGTCTTTCCGGCGCCGTGATCATGGTGGCCCAGGACGGGGAAGTATTGATGCACGAAGGAATCGGCTATCAGAACGTCGAGGACCAGGTGCCCATGAGCACCGACACCATTTTCCGCATCTTCTCCATGACCAAGCCAGTCACCGGCACGGCCCTGATGATGCTGTGGGACGAGGGTAAATTTCAGCTCGACGATCCGCTGGCACAACATCTGCCAGAGCTGGCAGACATGCGCGTGTTTGTCTCCGAGAATGAAGACGGCAGTTGGGCAACCGAGGCGGCAGATCATCCGCCAACGATCCGCGAACTGATGAGCCACACCGGCGGCTTCCTGTATACCCCGCCGCTGTCCCAGGGCGCCATCGCCGAAGCCTACACCGAAGCAGGTATTATGAATCTGCCTGGCTATACTCTGGAAGAATCGATGCCCGCACTTGCAGGCATCCCCTTGGGCCATCAACCGGGCAGTCAGTGGGTGTATTCCATCTCGGTTGATATCCAGGGCTGGCTGGTGGAGCGCCTGTCGGGCATGAAGTTCGATGAGTTCCTGCAACAGCGCTTATTCACGCCACTGGGAATGGATGACACTGACTTCTACGTGCATCCAGAAAATGCCGGGCGGCTGGCCCGCATGTATGGCCCGGGTAATGCAGGCGGCCTGGAATGGCGTCAGTCCAATGCGATCCTGGACCCGCCGCATTCCTTTCTGGACCGACCAAAATTTCTCTCCGGTGGCGGCGGCCTGACTTCCACTGCGGCAGATTACATGAAGTTCGCCCAGATGCACTTGAACAAGGGTGAGTACAACGGCGAACGCGTGCTGTCTGAAGCAGCGGTGGAACTCATGCGCAGCAATCAGCTGCCGGAAGCGGTGCCCAACATCGGCATGCTGTACCCGGGCAACGTCTTTGGCCTGGACTTCGCCATCGTTGAAAACCCCGCTGCCTTTCAGGGCGCCTCGGCTGGCACCCACTGGTGGTGGGGCATTGCCGGTTCCTGGTTCTGGATTGACCCGGTGGAGAACATTGTCTTTATTGGCATGATCCAGAATGATGACATCCTCTACTCACTGCAGGTCCATGGCGCTGCGCGTACCGCGCTGTATCAGTAGCGCGCTCTCCACAGCACAGTACCGGTACGGAATTCAGTACCACAATCTGTTCATCAAGGCCGGGCTTGCCCGGCCTTTTTTATTGCCGCGTCACTGCCGAGTGATTCTCGCTTGTGCTCACTTTCAATTCTGCTTTCATTTTTGCTTTCAACCCTTTGATTTCAACCCCACCAATCGCCAGCGCTGTGAACAAAGCCCTGTTTTACAGTGCCGGTATTGATTATATTGAATGCCAGCAATCGACGCCGGGTCGAGTGCCGCTACTAGGGAACCTCTGATACCAAGTTAATCGTCCATGCGCCCGATATTCATCGCCTTCAGTTTGCTGCTGATTGTTCTTGTCAGCCCGGCACTGCACGCCCAGACGCTGACTCTTTGGGATCCGGCAGACCCCGATCTGCTTGCCGGGGAGTTGGCCAATAGCGGCGTACCGTCCCACCTGATAACGCAGCACGCGGTGCAGCTGCCTGCCGGTCTACCCGGCAAGCTGGCTCAGGGACTGACCCTGACCCTGGCAATGGCCCCGGGTCAGACGGCTGATTTCCAACTGGTATCCGAAGCACGTTACATCAACGGTGACAGCGCCTGGCGGGGCGTCGGAGTTGGCGGCAATGCCGGTGACCGGTTGACGCTAACTGTCAATGCACAGACCGTGTTGGCCACCATTTACTGGCAGGGCTACAAGTACGGCTTGCGCGCGGCACGCAGCGACAGCGGTAACGCTAGCAGTCCCGGTAATAACAACAGTGACAGTAACTACGTCGGCTGGCTGTATTCCCAGGATCCCGACCTGCCGCGCGCCGTCATTGACCAGGGCGGCCGGAGCGCAACGCCGCCAGGCAATGCACTGCTGTCCCGCGCCGCGCTGGGCAACGACGATGTCAGCATCACACAAACCCTGTCCCGGGATGTGGCCACCATAGGTGATCAGGTGGATGTCAGGTTCACCATCACCAACAACCTGGACAGCGCCATCAGCAATGAAGATGTCACCGTGCTGTTTATTGTGGACATGGCCGAGTTTCTGGGTAGCAACAGCGGCTGCCAGAAAGGTACTACTGGCAGCCAGGGAACCATCGACTGCCCTCTTGGCGAACTGACTGCGGGCGCCAGCATTGAATTTGACTATTCAGTCAGGATTACCGGGCAGTCCTATCCCCAGGTGCCCAGCTCGGTGTTCGTTGGCGATATTTTTGATCCCAGCGAGCATGTGCGTAGCGATGCGTTTATCTTCGTCAATCAGGATACCCTGCTCGATACCGATCTTGACGGCACTTCGGATTTCAATGAATTGATTCTGGGCACCAATCCAGCCGATTTCGCATCGACGCCCGACTTCAACACGGTGGCCGAAATTGACCTGCTGTTTCTGTACACGCGCGATTTCGTGGCTGAACTGGGCAACCCCTTCCCGGAGACCGAAATTAATCAATTGGTGGAACTGACCAATGGTTTTTATCAGGACAGCGGCGCCGGTGTGCGCTTTCGACCGGTGTACTACTCAGTGGTGGACTATGACTTCAATAGCGGCCTGAGATCGGCAATCGAAACACTGTCTCGGGGCGACGGTGTATTCGCCAATATCCCTGAATTGCGGGACCGCGTTGGTGCAGACATTGTGGTGATGATCGACGGCATCAAGGACGGCGACAGTTTCTGTGGCCTGGGTGATGCACCCGGTGTCGGCTTCAGCGGCGAGCTATTCCATCCCTATTCCGCCGATACCGAACTCTACGTCACGCTGTATCGGCCGGGGTTTCCCGAAAATGGCGGTAGCGGCTGCGATGAAGTCACCCTCGCCCATGAACTGGGACACAACCTCGGGCTCAACCATTCCCGCAAGGAAGCCGGAGCACAAGCCACGCTGCCCTGGGCTCGCGGTTACGGCGTGGACGGATCGTTTGCCACTATCATGGCGTATCCATCGCGTTTCGCCGGTGCCGTGGGTGTCCCGTATTTTTCCAGCCCGGAAAACAATGACTGTAACGGCCAGCCCTGCGGCATCTCTCGTAATGATCCCGAGCAGGGCGCCGACGCGGTCCATGCCATCAACCATACCCGCTTCCAGGTGGCCGCCAAGCGACAATCCCACGCCCTGGCTGTCAGCACGGCAAACGGCGAGCCAAGCGCCCTGTCCCTGGTTGCTCGCAGCACCGGTAACGGTGAGGCAGGCACCCTGTTCACCAGCAGCGACAGTATTGATGTCACAGCTACCTTGAGTATTCCCTACCAGCACCAGGGTGAGACCGGCCAGACCTTCATTGTCATCTCGGTGCCAGGTGCCGGCTTGTTTTTTGTTGATGGACAGGGCAACTATCAGGCCTGGGACGGAGACCTCGCGACCCTGGGTGGCACTTCGGCGCCGCGTACTCTCCAGGCGCAGGAGGACCTGGTGGCCTTTCGCAATTTTGTACCGGCCGAACTGGGCGTTGCCAACGTCACGGCGACTGTCTATTTCGCTTATGGACTGAGTGCTTCCGACGTCTTTGCCTATAGCAGCACCGGCCTGACGTTTACAATCCAGTAGCCCCGGCATGTGTACCCATATGAATACCCACAGCGGTACGCTCCACCTCTAGCCGCCAGCCAACGCAGCACTGCCGCGGCCAGTCCCGCCCAACCTGTGTCTGCAGTACGCGGGTGTTATAATTACTCCTCATTCCCAACTTCACCCTATCCATGCAGCCTGTCAGCGCTATTCTTTTCGACCTCGATGGTGTGCTCTATGTCGGTGACCAGGTTATCGATGGCGCCGCCGAGACCCTCGACTATTGCCGGACAAAGAACATTCCGTTTCGCTTTATTACCAACACCTCCACCCGCACTGCGGCCGATGTGGCGAACAAACTCAATGCCATGGGAATGAACATCAATCTTGAGGAAATTTTCAGCGCGGTGACGGCCACGCGGCAATTCCTGTTGCAGCAGGACAAGCCGTCCGTACATCTGCTAATCCGTGAATCGGCCCAGGCCGATTTTCGGGATTTTACCCAGGGGTCCAGCCAGCCAGATTATGTCATCGTCGGCGATATCGGCGCCGCCTGGAATTACGAACTGCTCAACAAGGTGTTTCGCGAGTTGATGGACGGCGCCGAGCTAATCGCCATGCATAGGAACAAATTCTGGCAAGGCGAAGATGGCCTGCAAATGGATATTGGTGCCTTTGTGGCGGGACTGGAGTTCGTATCGGGCAAACAGGCCAGGGTGATCGGCAAGCCCAGCGCGGACTTCTTCAATCTGGCAACGGCGTCGCTGGACACCCCGGCGGCTCGGATCATGATTGTTGGCGATGATATCGACAACGATGTTGGTGGCGGACAGGCAGCGGGTCTCAAGGGTGTGCTGGTAAAGACCGGCAAGTACCGGGAAGAGCTCGCAAGAGCGTCGGAAGTGTCACCGGATGCGGTTATTGATTCGATCGCCGACTTGCCAGCACTGCTCGAAGAAAGCCAATCCTGACTACACTTGCGGGCCGTAGCTGAACTAGTCGCGCCCGGCCGCTTCGCGTCCACGGCGCAGTGCCTCACTGGTACGCGCCGACAAGCCCCCATCCAGACCGACGGTCACCAGACGGAAGCCCTGCTCAAGCCGGGTGGCGACCGAGTCCGGTGAGGTAGTAATGGCACAGGGCACATTGTTAGCCAGGCACGCACGCAGCGTCTGCTGAATCGCCGCCTCTACTTCGGGTGCGCTGGAACTGGCGTAGCCCATGTCGGTACTCAGGTCTGCAGGGCCGATGAAGATCGCGCCGATACCCGGTACTGCCAGAATCTCTTCGATGTTTTCCACAGCTTCCAGGGTTTCCACCTGGATTATCGCCAGCAATTCACCGCCTGCGTCCAGTGGCCAGACATCCGCGCGTTGATGATAGTCACGGGTTCCCCAGTACCACACCGCATTGGATGGGTTGCGGCCACGCAGTCCTTTGGGTTCATAATCGGCCGCCCCATTGAGCTGCGGATAGCGCGTGGCGCGCACTGCCATTTCCGCCTCGGCAGCATTGTTGATAGAGGGAAACATGACCCCAAAGGCGCCGACATCCAGCACTTGCTTGGCTTGTGAAAGAAGATCTTCCTGGCCGATAGCCGGAATGCGCACGATCGGAACCACGTCTGGTTGCAAATTGCCCTTGGCCAGAATCGACCGCTTGTCGGTCATACCCAGCAGAAAGGTGCGCAGGCGCTCCACATCGTACGGGGCATGCTCCATGTCGATGATCACGAAATCAAGACCCGAGCGCGCCAGGGAACGAGCGTTGTTCAGGGAATAATCAAATGACAGGATACCGAATGCAGGTTGACCGGATTCGAGTAATTCGATGGTTTTGTTGAGCCGCGGCTCCTGGGCATGAAGCGCCGAACCCTGACCCAGAACCAGACCCGAAACCAGAACAAAACCCAGGATAAAAGCGCCAGATCTCATTCTAAATCTCTCAGGGCGCTACCCAGGGTGGATCGATCAACAGTGCCGGATCGACGCCTTCCCGGGGCACGAACTTCTGGGTGCGACCATACTGGTTGTCACCACCGTAGAGGTTGCCTTCGGGATCCACGCTGAAAGTATGGACTTCCAGATAGCCATTGGGCAGGTCCGGCGGTACCAGCCAGGTGTACTGGATATTGCCTTCGAAATCGAACTTCACGAAACGCAGTGGGCCAAGATCAGTGATCCAGAAGCCATCGTCGTTGACGATGATGTCCAGCGGTAGCGTCAGCGGTGAACCAATGGAGCGCTCAAACTCGATAACCGCAGGGTCGTCGGTAGTGCGGAACAGATTGACCTCGCCACCGGAACGATCGGTTACCAACACTCGCCCCTCGGGACCAATACCCAGGGAGTGGATAGTATTGAACTGACCTGGGCCGTCTCCAAAGCCGCCGAACTCACCGAGATAGTTCATGTCCGCGTCGTAAATAATGATGCGATGATTATCCAGACCATCCGCAACCAGAATGCGGCCATCGGGCAGGAACGCTACGTCCTGGGGTCGACCATAGTGATCGGCGTCATCACCCGGCACGCCCTTTTCACCGTAGGTGGCCACCACTTCACTGCCGTCATTGGCAATCACGTAAATCTGGTGGAAGGTTTCATTCACCAGCCAGATCTTTTCTTCCGGGTCATAGGGATTGATACGAATGCGGTGCGGCCCCGGCCCTGCCGAGTCCGCGCAGAGATAATCCAGATGATCCCAGATCTCGGTAACTTCACCGTCACCATTGACGACATACAAACAGTTCTGCCAGGTGCGACGATTGGTGTCGGTGAGTACATTAATGCCCAGTGCCCCGGCGAATCCGGGAAAGTCATCCGGCACCGGGAATGGCAGCACCGTTTCGCCGCGCTGGGCGATGATGATGCGCTCCGGGGTTTCCGCCCAGATACCGGAATTACCGCCGAATGCGTAGCCATTCTCCTGGAACGGTTCTGCCCAGTAGGGAATCACCTCATAGGGACTCGGGCCGATGGTGCCGCGCGCATTGCCCTGGGCATGTACCAGGCTGGCGATGCTGGACAGTGATATCAGATAGGTCGCCGCCAGTACGGCGCGACCGAAAGGAATTCGCATGAGGATGGTCTCCCGGTATCGATCCTTGTGGATCTTGTTGTCATTTTGGGCCTAATCATTGCACATCTCCGCCGCGATGCAAGAGACTTGTCTGCCAACAGCGGCCCCGGATTCAGCCGAGCAACAGTGCCCTTTATGAAAAGCCAGGGACCAGTTTCTATGTCAGGTCGGGTATCTGTGACCCCCATGTCATACAGCCGGAGTTACTGGGTCAGGGGTGACGGTGCGGGCTCAGGTGAGACGCAAGCAGGTGTCGAATAGCTGCCGGCAGCAAACCGAAACGCGTTGGCGAGAAATAAACGCGGGAGATAGTCGCAACGGCTATCAGAAGTCAGGTAGCGGCGTCTGGGTCGCGATTCCCCTTGCCGTCTTCGAGTGCCGCCAGGTTGGACATCTTCAGCACCGAATCGTGCATTTTCTGCAGGGTATCCTGAAAACGCTTGGCGTCTTCAGCACCGGTGTCCTTGGCGATAGCTGCAGCGTTCAGCTCGCGAATCAGATCCATCATCCGATCACCCTCCTCGCGCAGCTGGGAGAAACGTCGCTCGCTGGGAAACAGCTTGGCGGACAGGCCCCAGACCCCGGCTTCCATAATCAGCACGCCGATCAGCGCGATTGGCAGTTGCGCGCGAATATCGAGAGACCCGCCTAGAATCACGGCACTGAAGATGATGCCAATACCGAGACCGGTCAGGGCAATATCGATGTTTCGCCGAACACTCCGTTTCACAGCTGTCTCCTGTTGAACAGTTTCACGCCAGTGGGCAAGCATGCTCGCCGCGCATGACGACGCTTGAGAATGCTACCCGGGTCTCCCGCCAGTGTACAGGGCCGCAGCTTGTGGTGAGTAGTGGCTTACCGACCACTAGGGCACCTCGACGCTCAAGGTAGCAGTGTAAAGAAAGTCGCGGTCCAGAGCCTGGGCAGATTCCAGCAGCGTCGCCATGGATTGCCGCACGGTGCCGGTATACACCACCCGGCCATTGACGCTAACCAGCAGCGGGTCGGAAAAATTCACCTCGTCCGGATTCAGCAGCAGCGTAAACTCACTGACCCCTCGGACGGTGGCGCTGAAGACATTGCCCTCACGGTTAAGCTGCAGCAACGCAGGCCGACCGGGCTCGGCGAGTTCATCAATTCGGATCCAGTGATTCTGGTTGAAGTGATCCACGCGATCGGCAACCCACTGTATCTGCTCCGGGAACGGATCACGAGGATGCTCCCGTTTAAATGCTTCGATTGCCGGCCGCTCTTCCGGCAACCAGCTGGTGTTGTGACCACCGCCGGCGATTACCCGAAAGGTGTGCTCAACACCTTCCTGCTCAAGAATCTCCACGAACGATCCCAATGACTCTGCCGGGTACAGGCGATCGTTTTCGCCATTGACGATGTATATCGGTTTGCTCATCAGGTTCTCGAAGTACAGCCGATAGCCGCCGCCACTCTGGGGACTGCGCAGCACACCCGGGTGTCCGATGTAAGCTAGGAATGATGCCCAGTCACTGGGCTGCTTGAAGGCAAAAAACCAGGCGCCGGTGCCGCCATCCGACACCCCGGTGAGGCTGACGCGATTGTCATCGACATGATAGTTGCGGCGTACGCGGCGCAGGATCGCCGGCAGGTTTTCCGCCTGGTTTTCATGCCACCAGTAGGCATCGCGCCAGGCGGCAGGGACGACAACGAGCCGATCATCACGGCGCAGGCTGTCATAGCCGCCGCGCCAGAATACCCCATCCTCTGGCGGTTGCGGCCGGCCCACGCCGCCGTGCAGCATGAACTCAACCGGATAGGCGGTTTCTGAATCATAGTCATCGGGAACCAGTACCGCATAGGGAAAGTCTTCGCCGGTTGGGCCCGAGCGGCTGTCGACCACCACGCCGGTAGCGGCCTCGGAATCGTATTCGGGTCCCAGGCGAAACCAGCGGTACAGTGCTTCCGGAGAAGCGGCGCTGTTACTGAGTTCATCGGCGGCGGCGGCACGCGCCGCGTCGGTTGTCGCGCGCCAAAAGTTGGTGATGAGATCCCGCGGATACAGCGGTTCAGCTTCCTGGGCCCCGGCAGATTGCCAGACCAGCGCGGCCAGGAGTGCAGCGGCAGCATGCCTCATGGTGATTCGCCTCCCAACTCGCTATAAACCGCGCGCAGAAACCGGTCCGGATCACCGTAGCGGTCATTATAGGCAGCAGTGGGATTGGCCGCGACGACATCCGCGTAACTCATGCCCTGATCCACCAGCGGCGCAACCCGGGAGCGTACATCAAGGATCATGTCGCGAAACGCCATGACATCGAGACGATCCGACACCTGGCCGTGACCGGGGATAATGCGCGTTTCCGGGCCAGCGGTGCCAATCAGCAAGGCCAGGGCCTGCAAGGTGCCGTCGAGAGTGCCACCGTTATTGGTATCAATCACCGGATAGGCGGTGGTGCGAAATACGTCACCGGCATGAATGACATCGGAATCCCGGAAGTGAATAAAGGTGTCACCATCGGTATGGGCAGGCGGCACCGGAAAGGCGAACACTTCCTCGCCGTTCAGATGGATGGTGATGGCGTCGCTGTAGGTCAGCACCGGCAGGGCAGCAGCGGGCGACTGCTGTGCCAGCCGCACGCGCACCTCGTCCCGGGCCAGGATAATAACGCCCATGCGGCCAAGATTCTCGTTGCCACCGGTATGATCACCATGCACATGGGTGTTGATCAGGAAGCGAATCTCCTGGTCAGTAAGCTCGCGGATCGCGGCAACAATGCGATCGGTCAGCGGCGCATACTGATCGTCTATCATCACCACGCCGTCTTCGCCGATGGTGACGCCGATATTGCCACCGGCGCCTTCAAGGTAGTAGACGCTGCCGGCGACGGGATGAGCAATAATTTCGACATTGCTGAAATCGCGCTGCGCATGAGCCACACTGGAACACAGCAGCAGGATCAGAGCCGAGGTGGCGCCCGGGATGGCGCAGGTCAACCATGGAAATCGGTGCATGGGATATCCTCTTTGTTATTCTGGTTTGGTTCGGGCCGGGGCGGGCTGACTTGCCGGTCATTCGCGCCGGAAACCATCAATCTGGGAGCATAGGGCGGGGGATGGACAAAGTCCACGCTCAGCGGGCTTTCAGCCGGCACGGTGACGGTTTTGTCGTTCTGGCACGTATGAGCAAGCAGGTGGATGGCTGCTTAGAATCTGGCTCGGCAGATAAGCGACTGCGCAGAGGGACGGCTGCGGGAGCGGTTGGCGATTTTTTCTCCATGGGCCATGATCGGCAGCGGAATTTATTTGACCCATCTCTGTAGATTTACCTATGGTTGGGTCATGAGGAATGTGTCTTGAGAATTGTCCAATGCCTGCTGAGCGCGATCCTGCTGTTAGCCAGTACGCTGGGTCTGACCCAGGATGATTTGCCGGTGCTGGACCTTGATCGTCCCCTGCGGCTGGATTTCTCCGGCTCCTGGGAGAAGGACTTCGGGCGCAGCGACAGCTGGGAAGATGAGCTGGGGCGCATGCTGCGGATTCGCCAGGAACAGGCGGCACGGCAGCAAGCTGGCCTGAGCTCGGGCACCGGTCCGGCGGTGTCTATTGGCAATATCAATCTCAACCGCGGCAGCGGTGGCGCCAGCATCGTTGACCTGGCACGACTGGCGGAATACATCACCCGGCAAACCACCATGAATATCGTCCAGGACCGCGAGCAGATTCGCATTGAGCGACGCGGCGAAGCGCCGCTGGTGTGCACTCTGGGCAACTCGGCCACCGAGTCATTCGACAGTATCCATGGCCGGGAAGTGTGCGGCTGGGAAAATCAGCAGCTGGTGTTCGTGATTACCCTCCCGGAAGAACTGGTCATTCAACACCGCTTCAGCGTTGCCGCCGATGGCGAGCAGCTGCAAATGCTTACCAGTGTTCGCAGCGGCAACGGGGCACCTTTCAATCTGCGCCAGACCTTTAACCACTTTGATGAGCCCGCCGACTCCTTTGACTGCGTACTCACCCTGAGTCGCGGCCGGGTCTGCAGCCAGACCAGCCCGCTGCCATGAGCCTGTTGCAACTACTCACGCGCACCGTCGCTGTCTGTCTGGCGCTTATACTGACCCGCTGCGGGAGCGCGCCAGCGCCGGAGCCGGTGGAGGTAGTCACCGGGGTCGGCGATATCGAGCTGCAGCAGGCGGCAGCCACACCCGATGAAGCCCAGCTACTGGATATCGGGGTCGTGGTCTTTGCCAGCGCGCCACAGCAACTCGATGACCAGCGCTACGGTGAAGGTGTTTTTACCGAGGTCAGGGATAATGAACGACACCTGCTGCCATTTAACCTGCGCCAGACCCTGCTGCAGTCCAATCAATGGGGTGCGGTGCGGATTCTCCCACAGGAAGACCCTGCGGTAGATCTGACGGTTACCGGCACCGTGCTGCGCTCCGATGGCCAACTGCTGGAACTGAACGTCCTTGCCCGGGATGCCACTGGCCGGGTCTGGTTGAACGAGACCTACACCGACGTTGCGTTGACGGATGCCTACCCGGAGCCGCTTGAACTGCGTCGTGCCAACCAGCGCGAGCTACAGCAGATCGACGAGCCGTTTGCCGATCTCTATGCGCAAATCGCCAACGATCTGCTCGCCGCGCGCCGCACCCTCAGTACCGCGCAACTCAACGAAATAAGACAAGTGGCGCTGTTGGTGTTTGCCAATGACCTGTCACCAGAATCTTTTGGCGATATGCTGCGCGAACAAGACAACCGTTTGCGGGTAAGCAGCCTGCCCGCCGCCGAAGATCCGATGCTGGAACGGGTGCGAGCCATGCGCGTGCGTCATCATTTGTTTATCGATACCGTGGATGAATACTACCAGGCGCTCTACGACGACATGCACTCACCCTACCTGATCTGGCGCAGTTATTCCCATGAGCAGGTACTTGAAGACCAGCGCGCCGCCCAGCGGGATCAGGACCAGAGCCGGTACAGCTCCACCTCGGGCTACCTGACCCTGACCCAGCGCTATGACCGCTACCGCTGGGCAAAAATCTACCAGCAGGAATATCAGGAACTGGCCTCCGGCTTCAATCGCGAGGCGGCGCCAGCGATTCTGGAACTGAACCGGCAGGTCCGCGGGCTAAGCGGCACGCTTGAGGAACAATACATGCAGTGGCGCCGGATCCTGCGTGAGCTGTTTGTTCTGGAAACCGGTCAGGAAGCCGGGATCTGAGATGTGATCGACCGACCCTGCTGCCTATCGCATTACTCTAGCGCTTCCCGATAAATTTTATCCACTGAGCGTTATCACTCATTGATAAGGAAGATTAGTGCCGATCGAGCTGCGAGAGGGCAGGCCCAATCGGGACACGCCGTAAATCCGGCCCAGCCCCCGATCACAGATCGGGGTCGTTCGACTGCGCAGCAGGCTACGCCTGCAACTACGCTTGTCTCACCCCTGGAGGCTCGGTCGCGGCATCCCTGCCGCTCACGGTCCCGCTTGGACCTGCCCTCTCTCCGCCCTGTCAAATCCAGTTATACTTTTGAGCTGAAACACTGCGACATGCAGCCAATTGCCGCGCACGATTTGAAAGTGGTAGATTAGCTAACTACCCAAGACCAGTTAATCAATAACAACACTCGTCTAGCGAGGCCCGCCATGACTGATGCAGAGATCGCTCAAACTGGCTCCAGATCGAAATCCACGCTGATTATCGGCAGCGGCCTTGCCGCCCTGGTGCTGCTGGCCGTAGTCGGTTTTTTAGTTTATTCCAGTGTCTGCCCCTGCGACCGCACGCCCGGTGGCTTTTTGTTTGGTGACCGCGTGGAAGAGCCGGTTCAGGACTGGAATTTCGCCAACGATATTCCCCTGTGTCAGCTGCAGATTTATGACGGGATCCGACCACATTCAATCAACCTCAACTGCATGTCGACCCCTGCAGGCGAGCTGTATCTAAGCTGCTCGGTATGCACGCAAAAATACTGGGCGGGCAAGGTTGGCCCGAACGAGACAGCAGTGATGCGTCTGAACGGTACGACCTACCCGGTCACCCTCAATCGCGTTCAGAACCCGGCGGAGATGGACCGCGCCTGGCAGGCACGGGTGAACAAGCTGCAGGTGCATGGCGGCGGTCCCTATAACCCCACCCCGGACCCGGATGCAGAACGCCCCGGACACTGGTGGACCTTTCATGTGGAGTCCCGTTCCTGATCAACTACGGAGGCAAGAGCCCAATGCGAACAATCAGACCAACACTATTACTGGTGGCCATACTGTGCCCGGCGCTGTCGGCTGCCCAAAGCGGCGGAGCAGACTGGGTGGACCTTGCGGTACATAACTTCGGCGCCCCGATCAACACCCTGTGGGCCGAGGGTGAGCTGTCTTTTGCCGCCGACGGCACCATGGTGTTCTGCAGCGCCCGGGAAGACATGGCGGTGGCTCCGGGCGATCCGAAAGATCTGTATATCGCGACGTTCAACAGCGACACCGGTAGCTGGAATACCCCGGTCAACATGGGCATCCCGATCAACGCACCGCCGGACACCGATGCCGACCCACTGCGTCGCGGTGATGATCGCGAGCCGTGGATTACCGCCGACGGCAATACCATTTATTTCAAATCGGACCGGCTGGCGACCACGACGCCGCGTAATAACAACGACCTGTTTGTCACCCACAAGGTGAACGGCCAGTGGAGCACACCGGAGCTGGTGGGTTTTCCCATCAGCACCAATGTCGGCGATGAGCACTGCCCGGCGATCCTGAACGATGGCGAAACCCTGTGTTTCGCGTCACGCCGGGAAGGCGGCTATGGCGGCTCCGATATCTGGTGCTCCCGGCAGGATGCGAACGGCGACTGGCTGGCACCGGTGAACCAGGGCCCGAACATCAACACTTCCGGCGAGGAATTTCATTTCAGCCAGGACGCTGACGGCACGGTGTATTTCACCTCCAACCGGCCCGGTGGCTTTGGTGGCATGGATATCTGGGGCGCACCTGCGCGCGGAGAGAACCAGTGGGGTCCGGCATACAACCTTGGTCCCCAGGTCAACACCGCATCGGCAGATATGTGCCCGGCCCTGCCGCCGGGCGGCGAAACCTTTACCTGGTTTTCATCGCGACAGGACAACAGCTTCGGCAACATTGATATCTTCTGGACCAACAAGGTCAATGTCGATTCCGCGCGCTAACCGGTCTCGGACCCGGCGCAATTGACTGACACGGCGCGGCAAGTGGGCCAGTGGCAACAGATCGACGAGCAGGCACGTTTGTATCGCGCCCAGTATCAGGCGGACTTCGGTGAGCCCTACAGCCTGCTGGTGAAGATCGATGACCAGACAGCCCTGGTGTACAGTCCCGGGCCCGGCCTGGTGGAGTCCGCCCGAGAGCTGCTGCCTGATGAAGTGCGCTTGATAATCGTGGCGCCTTCCATGGGCCATACCATGGGCTTGCGCCCCTGGAGCGAAGCATTTCCCGACTCCCGGGTGGCGGCCACCAGCGGCGCCCGGGCCAGGATTCTCGACAAGACCCAGCTGCCCGTTGTGTTCGATACCCGCGAGATCGACGATGACCTCCCCGACTGGATCACGCTCATCGACCTTGCCGACAATCCGTTTGGCGAGTGCTGGCTGCGGATTGTGGAAAACCACAGGCAAGAACCCGGGGACGATGACGGTGAACAGGTATCAGGCCCAGAGGAAAGCAAAGCCATCGTGTACTGGGCGGTATGCGATTCACTGATGAATCTCGACAGCCTGGGCAGCAACCCGCTGCTGAAAATGTTGCTGAAATGGTACGGGCTGGGTGAAGGCCTGCATGTGCACAAGCGCTTCCGGCGCGGCATCAAGGACAAGCCGGCCTTCCGGCAATGGGCGCTTGAGAAGTTCAGCGCGGCGCAGCGGCAGGTGCTGATCCCCTGTCACGGGGACATCACTGCGGACGAGCGACTGGGTGATGCACTGGCGGCGCTGATTAGCCGCAACTTTTAATTGCCGCGACTGAGTAAGCACGGCTAATTGCCGCCATTAACCAGCCGCTAAGGCTTGTCGCCGCGCCGCCCATCGGCAAAGAACACGCCGGCAATCACGAAAAACCCCAGACCAGTCACCATGGGTGCCTGAATACCAGCCCGCTGCCCCAGAAAGATCATGTATCCGCCCAGCAGAACCAGCAGCACGGCGGCAATAGTCTTGATCATGAGTAGGTCCCTGTTGTGCTGTGAATGATTGTGCGGTTACTGATGCCGCCAGCCAGGCGTCCCTGCCCGGGCGTGGCGGTGTCGGGAATAATGACTGTCGATCAGGCCAGATGCGTTTCGAACAGCGCCAGCAGGCGACGCCAGGCGCGTTCCGCCTGTTCCTGGTGGTAGACCTGGGAGTCGATGGCACACCAGCCATGCAGGGTATCTTCATACACCTGGATTTCCGCCGAAATACCGGCCGCGGCGTAGGCTTCACGCAGGGTCACCTTGGCCTCGGGATCACTGGCGTCATCGTTCTCGGCGATACAGTGCAGCATTGCCGCATTGGTATCCGGAATCAGCAGATGCGGACTGCTGGGCTCGCCGGTGGCCAGACCGCCGCCATGGAAGGTGGCGCCGGCAGCGAGGCGGTCGGGAACCGCAGCAACGGTACGCATGACCATGGGTCCGCCCATGCAATAGCCGGTGGTGCCTATGCCTTTGCTGGTATCCACCTCGGGCTGCTGATCAAGCCAGGCCACAAACGCGCGAGCATCGCTAAAATGGGTATCGGCATTGAGATTGCGCGCCATGGGCAAAACCAGTTCGCGAATCTGCGGATTCCCGAAACTGGCACCGCGGCCCACCACCGGAGCCCGGGCATCGCGGTAAAACGGATTCACGGTCAGTACCGCGTAGCCGGAGCGGGCCAGACGCTTGCCCATTTCCTCAAAGGCCGGGCGCAGGGCCAGAATATCGGGCCAGACCAGTACTGCCGCATGGGCACCCATGGAGGGGTAGGCAAAGTGGCAATCGGCCACGCCGTCCGGGGTGCGAATATCGATATAGCGTTCACTGATTGACTGGGCATTGGCCAGGGGCGGAAACATCGCCGCCAGCCCTGCCGCCGTGGCCATTTTGGCGAAATTGCGGCGGCTCATTTCCGGATGGCGTCGCAGGTATTCTTCCACATCTTTCTGGGTATCGTTGTCACACATGATGCGCTCCTTGTATTGTCAGGACTCACTCTTTGCCAGATGATTCTGAGCCTAAGATTCGCCCGGAGAAAAGACAATAGCAAGCAGTGTATTTTCCCTGCTCGACTTTTCCCTGATTAACCCGGCCCTGATTAACCCGGCCCTGACTACCCCGGACCCCGAGATGAACCTACTCGCCTTTGCCGCCAGCAACAGCTCGCGCTCCATCAACAAGCAGCTGGTCACCTATGCCGCCTCCCTGATCCCCCAGGCCAGCACCGAGATCCTGGACCTGAATGACTATGAAATGCCGCTGTTCAGTGTCGACCGGGAAGAACAGCACGGTCACCCCGACCAGGCCCACCAATTCCTGGCGAAGATTGCCGCCGCGGATGCGCTGCTGGTGTCCTTTGCCGAACACAATAATTCCTACACGGCCGCCTGGAAGAATCTGTACGACTGGTGCTCGCGAATTGAAACCCGGGTCTACCAGGACAAACCTGTGGTGCTGTTGTCCACCTCTCCGGGCGGGCGTGGCGGTGCCAATGTCATGGCGGTGGCCGAAGTACACGTTCCCCGCTTTGGTGGTCAGGTAAAGGCCACCCTGTCGATCCCCAATTTCCAGGATAATTTCGACAGCCAGCGTGGCGAAATGACCAACCCTGAACTCAAGGCGAAGCTGGGCGATGCGGTGCGCAGCCTGCTCGATTAACAGCAGATATTCTGCCATTGTCCCGAATTCACTGGCAGAATGGCGTCAAACAAAACGGGTTCTGTCCCCAAAAGCCCTATGAAG
Source organism: uncultured Pseudohongiella sp. (assembly GCA_965212375.1). Classification (GTDB taxonomy): domain Bacteria; phylum Pseudomonadota; class Gammaproteobacteria; order Pseudomonadales; family Pseudohongiellaceae; genus UBA9145. Next base: position 3,352,422 of record OZ243108.1, read on the forward strand.
ACACTCGATCGACGTCATTTTCTCAGTTCCAGTGTTCGCCATGGTCTCGGCCTTGGGGCGGCACTGGGAGTCGGGCTGTCGCCAGCACTGACCCTGGCGCAAACCCGGCCCCAGGTATTCACGGTGGCGGGCACCGGCGTGGCGGGCTATGAGGAAGAAGGCCCCGGCGGCGCGGTGGCCAGCGCAGCGCCGATCAACAATCCCTACGGCGTGGTCTTTGGGCCGGACGGGGCACTGTATTTCTGTGAGGTGGACACCGGCCGCATTCGCCGCATCAATCTCGGCCGCAATCGGCTGTCCACTATTGCCGGCACCGGTGAGCCTGGCTATCGACCGGAAGCCCGCACGCCTTTGCAAACCCCGTTTTCTGCTCCCCACGAGATTCGCTGGGACAATGAGTCCAATCTGTACATTGTTGAGCGGGATAACCACACGGTGCGCCGCATCGCCGGTCGTACCGGGCTGGTGACCACGCTGGCGGGCAATGGCGAAGCCGGTTTCGCCGGTGATGGCCGCCCGGCGGTGTTGTCTCAACTGCGGCGGCCGCACAGTATTGCCTTTGACTCGCGCGGCAATCTGCTGATCTGCGACATTGGCAATCAGCGCTTGCGCCAGGTGTCACGCGAAACCGGCATTATCAGCACACTGTCCGGTACCGGACGGGCTGAGCCAACGCCCGACAGCGGGCCAATTACCGGCACCCCACTGATGGGCCCGCGCTCCATCGATGCGGACCGGGACGGCAGAGCCTGGCTGGTGTTGCGGGAAGGTAATGCCGTCTACCGTCTGGATCTTGCAAGCAACCGGCTACAGAAAGTCGCTGGCACCGGTGAGCAGGGTTATAGCGGCGATGGTGCGGCGGCGATCAGCGCCAGCTTTAACGGCCCGAAAGGCATTGCCTATTCGCCTCAGGACAACAGTATTTATGTGGTCGACACTGAGAACCATGCGGTGCGTCGAGTCGGCCTTACCGACGGGCGCATTGAAACCGTGCTCGGCAACGGTGAACGGGGCGACGGTCCGGATGGCGACCCGCTGGCCTGCCGCCTGAATCGTCCTCATGGAATCTGTGTGCGCAATGGGGTTGTTTACGTGGGTGACAGTGAGAATCACCGGATCAGGGCGCTGACCGGCGTGGCGAATCAGCGCCGGGACCCCAGCCAGGCGTAGTCATCCCGACCGCGCTCAGTCACAATAGGGTATCCGGTGATCGAAAATGGAGTATGAAAAAGCGTGAATGAAGAACGAATCAAGCAACTGATGAAAGAACTGTTGGCGGAACTGGAAACCCAGGACTCCGTGGACAGCGAGACCGTGGAAACGGCGCGCAAGCTGGAAGGCGATATTCACGATCTGGTCAATCCGGAAGTGGATACCTCCGAAAGCACCATCATGGATGATGCTATTCAGCTGGAAGCCCGCTTTGCGGCAACCCACCCGATGGCCGAACGCATTCTTCGCGAACTGATCAACAACCTGTCACGCATCGGTATCTAGCCGGTCGCGATGAAAACCCTCACGGCAGCGGCTGCAGCTCGATCGGGATCGAGCCGTCGCGACTGCCCACCAGCGCAGCAATCACTGAATCTCCCCAGGTGTACTTGGCCTGCATCAACTCATTGATGCGGGCCGATTTGTCAGGCCGCAGTACCGGTTCGTAGCGGGCGCGCTGGCCGTCCCGCGACAGCTCCACAGACGCCATGGCCTGCAGCCGGCTGAACCAGCCGGAGCCATCACCGCCAACCCGCAGATACTGATAACCGCCATCGTCCACCACCCACAGGCGGGTAGTCACCGGCTCTCCGGCAGCGTCCACGGTATGCAGTTCCACGACTTCGATCCGCTCCGAGGCCAGGCGCTGGAGGATATACACCGCCACCACCAGCAGTATCAGCATTACCACCAGACCGGCAGCAATACGCAGCAGTCGATTGCCCAGGGATCGGGGTGGAAGTTGTCCGGCCGGGTGTTCCATGTTGACTTCGCTCATATAGTGACTCCTCAGACTGGCAAATACTTTTTCAGACTAACAAATACTTTAACATTAAATAGTTTAATGTAAAACATTTGTGCTAGCATCCCGTCCTGCTATCGGCAGCAAGGAGTCACCATGGACGAGCCAGACGAGGCGCTACTGTTCCGCTATTTCAATGAGATCGGGATTATTTCGGCCCTGGCCAGTAACAGTTTTGAGCGTCTGCTGCCCGGTGATCTCACCCTGTCCCAGTTCACGGTGCTGAACTGGTTTATCCGGGTAGATACCGAGGCCACGCCCGGACGGCTGGCCAAGGCATTTCAGGTGACTGGCGGCGCCATGACCAATACCCTGAAGAAACTGGAGGCCAAGGGCTTGATCCTGATCGAACCGGATCCGCGCAGCGGCCGCCAGAAACGCGTAACCCTTACCGACGCTGGAAAAGAACTGCGCGAGCAGGCAATCAGCGACGCTTTTCCGCTGCTGCGGGCGCTTGCCGAGGCGCTGGATACAGACGCCATCAGGCAGCAGCTACCCCAATTGGAACTAGTGCGGCAATATCTGGATGAAAGCCGCTACCAAAAGCCCTGATGGTTGGCGCCGGTGGCGGGCAAAATGTTTTGGGAATGCCTGCCGGGTAAACCCGATGGTCAGAACCTGGTGCCGTGATTTACAGTAGTGGCCAACAGCAGGCCAAGCTTGGCCAAACCAGACGAGTAAGCAGATCACGTACACAGGGAACGAGTGACAGAGCCATGAAAAAACTACTGAACGGACTAATATTGCTGGTGGTGCTGGCTACCATCGGTATTGCCGGCTTTCTGATCTACGCCCGCTTTCATGACGGTCCGCTGGAAATCGTCTCCGGCGGTCCGTTCACCAGCGGCGAACTCGCGCCCACTCCGGCCTCCTGGGATTTTGTCGCCGACTACGACACCATTGAATTCCAGACTCTGGAGCCGGCGCGTTCGCGAACCGTGTGGCTGGGCGTGCACGATGACCGGCTGTTTATCGTCAGCGGCTACATGAACAGCGGCATCGGCGCAGTCTGGAAACAATGGCCACACTATCTCGAGCGAGACGATCGCATCATGCTGCGCATCGACGGGCGGCTGTATGAACAGCGCCTGCAGCGTATTACCAGCGGCCCGGATATCGTCCCGGTGCTGCAGGAATTCAATCGCAAGTACGGCATTGGCGAGGTAACTTCCGCCGATACCGTCACCAGCGGCGATACCTGGATGTTTGAAGTATTGCCGAGGCATACCGAACCCTGATGAGTAACGAGCAGATTCATATCTTCACTGTCGGTGGCACCATCGACAAAATCTATTTCGATGCCAAGAGTACCTATGAGGTGGGGCCGCCAAACATTCCCGAGATTCTTGACGGCCTGCACCTGAATCTGTCGTGCGCCGTGGAGTCACTGATGCGCAAGGACAGTCTCGATATGACCGAGGCGGACCGGCAGACAATCCTGGCTGCGGTTCAGGGTGCTGCCGGGCGGCGCGTGGTGATTACCCACGGCACCGATACCATGGTGGATACGGCCCGGGTGCTCAGCGCCGTGCGGGATAAAACCATCGTGCTTACCGGTTCGCTCACCCCGGCGGTGTTCAAAAATTCCGATGCCATGTTCAATATCGGCGCCGCTCTCACCGCGGTGCAGACCATGCCGGCCGGTGTGTATATCGCCATGAACGGCGAAATTTTTCGTCACGACGCCGTGCGCAAGGATCGTGACGCCAACCGGTTTGTGGCGCTGTGACGACTCTAAGGAATGGCCTGAACTACTGCTTGCGTCCGCTGCTGTGGATCACCCTGTGCACAACGGGCGCGATGACCCTGGCCCAGCCTGATCCCGAACTTGGTGGCCGCTTTCAAGCGCTGGACCGATCGGCATCCTGGCAACTACTGCGGGAAGTTGAGCTGCAATTCGATACTCACCACCCGCAGGGTATGGTGCGCGTCGGCGATCACTTTTTCCTTTCTTCGGTCGAGATTATTGAGCGCACCCGGCGGCTGGACAATGCTGGCGCGGGCCCCGATCGCAGCACCGGAGTCGGCGTCGGTCACCTGTTCAAGTTCGCGGACGACGGCACACTGCTGGCATCGATGCAGCTTGGCGAGGGCAGTCGCTATCATCCGGGCGGCATCGATTACGACGGCCAGTGGCTGTGGGTCAGCGTGGCGGAATACCGTCCTGACAGTCATTCTCTGGTGTATCGTGTCGATCCACAGACCCTTAACGCCGAACTGATTTTCGAATTCGCCGACCATCTGGGCGCCATTATCCACGACCGTGAGAGCCAGACTCTGGTTGCAGCCAGCTGGGGATCACGTCGTTTCTACAAATGGCGGAGACTGGACGATAACAGCTGGAGCGACCCGATCGAGCAGACCAATCGCAGTCACTATGTGGACCTGCAGGATTGCCAGTCACTGCCTGAACAACAGATGTTGTGTGGCGGACTCGCCAGCGTGCGCACCAGTGGGGGCGAGGTGTCGACAATCGGTGGGCTGGAGTTGCTGGATATCAATACCCTGGCAGCAATTCATCAACTGCCGGTGCTGGAGACTTCCGCCAACGGCTCGCTGCTGACCCGCAACCCCATCTACCTCAGTGCCGATGGCGACAGCCTACTGCTGTTCGCGGCACCGGATGACAATCTCTCCCGGCTCTATACCTATCGCCTGAGTCCTGCCAACTAAATCCTGATCCGCCGCTAGTCAAATTCACTGACATTGCGGCGGGCGACTTCCATATAGTCCCGTTTAAAGCCGGGCAACAAAAAACCTGCTTCTATCAGCGCATCCGTGGCTGCCTCATACTGACCATAGTAATCGTCATAAGAGCGATACAATTCGGAGATCGAGGTGCGCGGGTCGCGCGCCTGCCGAGCAACATCCTCATTTTCCGGAAACGGAATATAGCCGCCCCTGAGTCTGGCTAGCGAGGCTTCAGCACCATTGGAAGGAGCACGCAGATTCCACGGCACGAACGTGCCAAGTGGCACACTTGTTAACGGCGGCAGGACGGTGCTATCCGGTCGATCGTTATTATCACTGTCAACCGCTGGCACCAGTGCCTGATAGCTGTGATCCGAGTAGTCCGGATGCCGGTCGATAATGCCGTCACTCTCCCAGCGGTCTCCGTACTCGGTATGCGCCGGCAGATACATGGAACCTGGGTGATTAACCCCGGACAGTGCGTTCCAGGCCGCACGATTAATCTCGCCATCGACATGGGACGGGACCAACGTTCCATCGGCAATCCGCGGATAGCGCGAATCAGGCGGTTGTACGCCCTCGGCAACCCAGTCGTACATGGCAACGATCAGCGACTCGGAGATCGGTGACCACAGGTTGGGATTATCCGGTAGCTGACCACCACTGGCGGGTCGCACGCGGCCATCGCGGGAACCATGCTGGGAGCCACCGATGGTGTAAAACCGGACCTCGTCCGGAATCTGCGCGTCCGCCGTGCCCTGGGGATTGGTATGCGGCAGCGAGCCGGCGCGCAGCCAGTATTCGTTGCTGGTTTGAATGTGCATCACCCGCGGCACGGTATTGGTCTGCCGGGCCTTGCCAAGAATACCGTCGGTGCGGCCGGTGTAGGGGTCGGTGCTTGGTCCGTAGGTAAACGGAAAACGGTCGTTGGGAAACAGGTAGTTGGAATGATGGCCGTTGGTGCGCGTGGGCATGGCAAAGCGGTGGTTAAACATGCCGTAACCACCGCCGGAGATCACCGGTATCACCCCGTCAAACACGATGCGTCCGTCCAGGTCCGCATTGAACCCGTCATAGACAAACTGGCGCAGCAGACGACCGCTCTGGGAAATTCCCCAGGCCACGGCATGATCAATCTCTGGCAGGCCCAACCCGCTCAGGTCTGACTGCGCCGCGCCACCGTAGCGCAGCAGCGACACCACGTCGCGGATTCCGGTCATGCCCGACGCCGCCAGCACCGGGTTTTTGGCCTCGTAGATCAACTCGTAGAGATAGCCTGGCTGCAGACCGCCATCGACATGCAAGCTGATTATCGGCTGATTGCTGTCGGCCACGGCATTCAGCGTCAGACTGAAATCTTCGCGCTCCACCGGAATACGCGGATCACTCTGGTACAGCCGCTGGGTTAATGTGGCGTCGGCAAAATCGGTTTGCGCTGGCGCATAGGCCAGGTGCCCGCCGCCAGCGATGTTGACGTTGTTGTCGGTTTCGCTAACGCTGATTTCGTAGCGCACCGGCCCGGTAACCGGATTCGCCGCGCTGCCAACCACGGGGGCGTGCAGGCGAATACGCCCGTCACGCGGTTCGATTTCGTTAATCCAGCCGGTGACCAGATAGGTAAAGCCCAGCTCACTGAGCGGATGCTGCAAAGATTCTTCCGGCGGCAGACTGCTGTTACCGCGATTGTTGACGTTGTACAACAGACCACCATTGGCGATGCTGGCAGACGGTACCAACAGTTTAAAATCCGCGCTGTACTCCACCAGACCTGCGTCGTTACGCGGCGCCAGATCGAGATCGATGACCGGGGCATTGGCCGGGTCCTCGGGGTCCAGCATGAAGTGAATCAGGCCATGAATTGCCTGATACTGAAAATCCACATCGGCATTGCTGAGGGTTTCCCGGTCGGTGACTTCAATGCGGCTGACCTGGGCCTGACCACTGGAGCAGACCAGGGTCAACGTGATCGGAACGATCAGAGTAAGTGGCAGCGATCGCAACAAAGACATGGGGTTCGACAGGAAACTGACTGACCTGGCTGTACTCATGGGCATACCTGCGGAGTTGGCGATAATTTTTATTGGTTTTTTATCGCGTGAAATAAAAACCGGGACTGATCAGTGTTTAATATTTGACCAGCCCTGTCAAACCAGCCCCGGAGTTCTTTGCTAACTGCCTGGGTCGTTAACAAATTCAGGCGTCAGGCAATGAACCTGCCTCGCTGAGCGCCAACTGTTTGCGCCGGTAGTAAATGGGGACCAGAGCTGTCAACACCGAGCCCAGCACCAGCAGGGCCGCGCCCAGCAGGGACAGTAGCGACAGGCGATCAGAGTACGGATAGGTCGGTTCCAGAAACACGATAAGTTTCAGTGTACTGATCGTGAACAGCGGTGCCAGCGCAATGGTGGCGCTGACCTTGGAGGCATCCCACAGATTCAGCGCCTCGGCAAAGCAGCCATAGGCAACCAGGGTGTTGAGACAGCAGAACGCGAGCAGGGCGAACTGCCAGCCGCTTAGCATCACTACCGAACCGGGCGAGATGAAGGGCAGCAACACCACGATCGAAACAGCATAGATACTTACGAGGATCTGGACCGAGCTGTAGTTGCGCAACAGTCGCTTCTGGAGCAACGCATACACCGTCCAGGTTATGGCCGCGAACACGACAATTATCACGCCAATGCTTTCCTGGCTATCAAGATCGGTAAAGCCACGCAGCCGCTCATTGAAGAAAAGCAGTAGCCCGGCTACCAGAATGCCGGTGCCCAGTTTCTGCACGCCCACGAACGGCTCACCGAAAACCAGCACCCCGCCAAGAATCAGAAAAAGACTGGTGAGCTGGATTACCGCCTCGCTGGTTTCGGCATTGATGAAATTCAGACTAAAAGAAAACAGAAAATAATTGGCACACAGAGCCAGCGCTGCCACCAGCAACATGGCACTCACCCGGCCACCGTTGCCGCGAATTGGGGGCAGTTGTCCTTTTAAGGCCAGCCAGCCGGCGAGCACCACAAACGCCACCAGAAAGCGATACCAGACGATGGTCGTGGCATCGAGTCCCGCCAGCAACTCCTTGAGCACGATGGGCAGGATGCCCCACATCATGGCGGTGACGAGAGACAGGACAAATCCCGCCACGGGCTTTTGGATGGAAGAGTTCATAGCTTGCAATCAATCAGGAAATGGGGCCGCAGCCAGATACTATTGGCTAGTCGTAGTGGTGGTGGTCACGACCATGGGATAGCTGGGCCAGGGAACCATTGTCATGGAACCAGAGTCATGACACCAGAGTTACGGAACCAGAATTGCGATACTGCAAAACTGCCACAGGACCGCAAGCAGACAGCGTCGATTGACGCTATGGAAATTCCCACGGCGATGTTAGCGCCCCGAGTTCTGGTAGTACACCACGTTGCTGGTGCCCGCACCGATGGCAACGATATCGTCAAAGCCATCGCCGTTCAGGTCATCAATAGCCAACCCGGATACCGCTATATTGCGGTCATCGAGATCAATGCGCTGCCAGCCCCGGTTTTCATCGAGAAAGCGAAAAATCGCCAGCTGGTAGGGTTCAGAGCGACCACCGGCAACAATCTCGTCGCGCCCGTCATTGTTCAGGTCAGCAACCAGCAATCCGTGCCCATTGGCAAAGCCTTCATCAATGACGCTGCGGTTCCATAGCGCGGTTTGGGCGGCGTCTTCATCGTCGCGAGCATTCTGACCGGTATTGGCAGCATCACCGCCGGTGTACACCACCACCTGGTTGCCATGCCAGGGTTCGATCGTGGCAATAAACCGTTCGCCGGTATCCAGAGTTCCCAGGTCCACTTCACTGGCGCCAATCTGTGGCCGCTGGGCATCCTGCTTGCCGCTGCCTAGCTGGATTTTGCTCACCGGTTCACCATTGTCTGACAGCTGGAAAAGGTGCACACCGCCGAAGCTGGCGGTCAGGATATCGGTTTGTGCATCGTCGTCCCAATCCACCAGCTGCAGTCCGTGTGAGAGCTGCAGGGACTGATCCAGCACCACGCCCGGCCAGGCGCTGCGCTCCAGGTCGGCGGGTATCGGATAGGCTTTCATTTGCAGGTCGACCGCGTAATCCGGCGCCCCGGCGCCGACGCCGATGATAGGCAGATTGATCAGTTCCTGGGCACCGTCGCCATTCACATCGCCCCATTTGATACGGTGGGAGGTGGGGATTTCATCAATGTAGTGCATTGCCCATTCCTGGTTGACCGTGGGGTCACCGGGATTCTCCAGCCAGTGGATCACGCCACCCTCGGTGGATGCGCCCAGGGCAAATTCGCTGGCCAACACCAGGTCGATGTCGCCGTCACCGTCGATATCTTTGGGGGCCGCGTCAATGTTGCGCTCAGCAACGCTGCTAATGACATACTTTTCCCAGCCCGGGTTCTTGTACCAGGCAAACTGGGCCGGATTGGTCGCCAGGGCAATAATATCCGTCAGGCCGTCGCCATCCACATCGGCAACCTCAACGCCGTAGCCACCCTGCATGGACTCATCCAGAGTGAACTTCTCGAAGTCCACGAAACCGCGCTGGGCATCGGCAACCTGGCAGCCAGTAAACAGACCACTGAACAGCAGAACGACTTTGAACGGCAGGCGCCGCGGTACAGGCGAGAAGACAGGTCTGGGCAGGGGCATAAACTTTTCCGGTTTTTTAAGCTGGGACCAAGAAGTTAATGGCATCGCCGCGGGAAAGCAACTTGCGGCCGGAAACGGGAGTGGCGCAGGTTAACAAGTCCGCCTGCTCTTCCCGAGGCCGTTGATCTTCGCAATCAGTTTTAAATTAAGCCACTATCCTGGGAAAGCGGTCAATCAGGCCTGGGAAATCGGTCAACCAGCCAGCTCAGGAGAGTTTGATATGGCGGGAGAACCGGGCACTGAGAAACTCCATCTGGTCAGCCAGCACATTGTGATTGGACAGATAGAGAAACTCGTACTGGTTCGGGACAAAGGGGATTGCCAGCAGCTCCATGCGCGCGGCTTCCGGGGTGCGATCTGCCTTGCGGTTGTTGCAGCGGCGGCAGGAAGTCACCACGTTGGTCCATTCGTCGCGCCCACCTCTGGAAATAGGCTGGACGTGATCGCGGGATAGCTCGGTGACGCCAAACTCGCCGCCGCAGTACAGACAGATATTCTTGTCGCGCCGGAACAGAAATTTGTTTTCCAGGGGGGGATCGAAACTGTCGGTATGAACCTTGCCGTCGCAGGCAACTATACTGGGCAGGCGAAGTACCGATTGTTTACCGGCGTGGTTAAAGCCGCCGCGGATTTCCATCACGGTTTCACCCAGCGACCAGATCACCAGGTCCTTGACCAATAGCGTAGCGGTCTCTTCCCGGGTCAGCCAACTGACCGGAATGCCAGCTTTGTTTAAGCGTAAGATCTTGGCACTCATATGACTGCCTGCATATACCTGGCTGAATGAAACTGCCTGAACGATTCTGCTTAGCGGGTCAGGAAACCTCTGACAGTTTCTGAACAATTACTGTTCATGAAGTTTACACATCCTTACTATCGGCGCAATTGTTTTTGACTGAAACACACAGTGCTTTCCAGCCAGATTTTCAGCAGCAAGTATGACCGAACTGTCATTAAACTCGTTGTCGGGAGGCAGATGCCACTTGTTAGGCGGCATACTGCCCGGACGGCAAGCTGCACTTGCTAGACGCGCAGGGTTTCCTGCTGGCGTTTGGCCCGCTTTTCGGACCAGCGTCGATAGCCGCCGCTGCTGAACCAGTAGCCCAGTTGGAGCACTGCCAGCAAACCAATGAACAGCGGCAGGGTGCCCAACGGTCGCCCGCCGACCCGAAACCAGAACACCGCATTGTACTGCCGGTCTTCGGTAGGATGCTCGGCGGTCACTACACCGATATAACTGCCGCGCTCTTCGAAGGTATAGCTGGTCTGGTAGAAGCCACCATCCTCAATCCGCGGCCGTTCGTAGTGCACCGTGGCCGCCTGCAGATCGTCAATGGCCTCGATGTCTTCCCAGGACGCGTAGCGGCCAAGGTCATTGATGTCGCGGACAATGCGAAAGTCGATGCGCATCTCGCTTAACAGATCGTGAAGATACTCCATGATGAATACCGAGCGAGTGACGTCCGGCACATTTTCACAGTATTCCTCATTGCCGGTATTTTCCGGCTGGAACACGGTGAAGTGAGCCTCCATAAAGTCGATACTGATGATGCAGCGGTCATCCTCGGCGGCAACACTGCCATGACCAAAGGCCGCAACCGGGAGCCAGCCCAACAGAAGCACGGCCAGCCATGGCGCAAGTCGCAATCCGGTTCCAGAACTTGCGCGTCGGGCTAGCGATGAGCTGCACACCGGTCTGGTTCGGCTGTTTTTATAAAAATGGCTATAGAAATGGCTATAGAAACAACTATAGAAACAGCTACCGAAACAGGTAATAAAATCGAACCGAAGTTTTTTCACCAGGGAATGGTCTCACCGTCGTAATTGTAAAATTCACCGGCGGTGGCCAGGGTCAGTTTATCGATAACCTGCAACATGCCGCTGACACTGGTCTGGGTATCGATCAGCGCGTTCGGTCCACCCATGTCGGTTTGCACCCAGCCCGGGTGAACGACCGTCGCCGCGAAACCGGCATCCGCCAGGTCGATGGACAGACTCTTTACGGCGGCGTTCAGGGCGTTTTTCGAGGATCGGTAAATGTATTGTCCACCGCCACTGTTGTCGCCGATAGAACCCATCTTTGAGCTGATATACACCAGCTTCTTGTCGCGCCCCTTGCGCAGGTTTTCCATCAGCAACTGGGTAAGCAGAATCGGCGCGATGCTGTTCACTTCAAACACCTTTGCCCATTCCTCGCCATCCACCTTGCCAAAGCTGGCGCCACGTGGCCCATAGATCCCGGCGTTGTTGATGAACACGTCGACCGCCTTGCCTTCCAGACGCTTCGGAAAATTTGCCAGAGACGCAGCATCGGTGACGTCCAGCTCCAGCAAGGTAAGGGATTCACTACTTTCCTTCAGCTTGACCAGCTCCTCCGCCTTGTCGATGTCGCGGCAGGTGGCAAGCACGGTTTCGCCGCGCGCCAGCAGCTGGGTGACGAATTCAAGACCGATACCGCGATTGGCGCCGGTTACCAGGTAGGTGCTCATAAGGTCTCCCGCAGCATGGTGCTGCTAATTGTGGTCCTGCTAAATAATTGTTGTCTGATTGAGTCAGCGCGCAGTGTCCCTGGCGCCGGTGGCCAGCATGCTGGCCAGGAAGCTCGCTAATCTACAGGTCCGCCCGGCAGCGGTCAAAACCCGGCCTCTGGCTCACGCGCCGCGGCGAGAAGCGCCTCTGCTATACTCGATCGCACTTGTTAACGACGACTAATAACAATGCTTAATAACTATGATCAATAATAACGACTAAAACCGCGGGAGAGATTGATGTTGCGATACAGTTTGGTTCTGCTGGCAATCACTGCTACAGCATCCAGCCAGGCGCAGGAGCCTGAGGAAATCACCGTGACCGGCGTGGTTCCGGCCGGGGCAACCCAGGAACTGGGTAAGGTGCCCTACCCGGTCCAGTCCCTGAACAGCGCCGATCTGCAGGAGATGCAGATGCTCGGTGTGGCGGATGCCCTGGAGCAGACCTTCGCCTCGGTGTCGCTTAACGACGCCCAGAACAACCCGCTGCAGGCAGACCTGCAGTACCGCGGCTTTACCGCCTCGCCGCTGCTCGGTCTCGGGCAGGGCCTGGCGGTGTATCAGAACGGGGTGCGCATCAACGAGCCGCTGGGTGACGCGGTCAACTGGGACCTGCTGCCGCAATCGGCCATTCAGTCCCTGACCCTGTCCGGTGGGGCCAACCCGCTGTATGGCCTGAACAGCCTGGGCGGCGCCCTGGTCATCGACATGAAAAACGGCTTCGACAACCCTGGTAATCGCCTGACCTACAGCGGCGGCTCCTTTGGTCGTCATCTGGCTAACCTGGAATCCGGCGGTTCACAGGGCAGGCTGGCCTGGTATGTTAATGCCGATCTGTTCAGCGAGGACGGCTGGCGGGACCAGTCGGAGTCTGAGGCCGTCAATCTCTATGCCAGCCTCGGCTACCGCGGGGCCAGCACTGAAGTAAACCTGAACCTGCAGCACGGCGACTCCGAGCTGATTGGCAACGGGGCGGCGCCGGTGGAACTGCTGGCGCTGCGCCGGGAAGCGATTTTCACCGGACCCGATGTTACCGAAAACGACATGCAGATGGTCAGTGTGGATTTCGCCCATGCCATCAACAGCGCCATCTCCTTTAGCGGCAATGTCTTCCACCGCCGCAACAACACCGATTCCTTTAATGGCGATGGGTCTGAATTCGCGGTCTGTGGCTTCACCAATGGCGACGGGCTGATCGCTGGCATTGAAGACGATGACCTGGAAGAGCTGGGGCTGGATGACGATGATGTTTGTGCCGGTCAGTTCCCCGGTGCCGATGCCCTGGAGGTCTTTCTTAACCAGACTGCCATGGATCTGGGGGAAGACGAGGAATTTTCCGTGGAAGGCTTCGACGGGGATGACCTGTCCGGCACCGGCCTGCTGTCCGATGCCGCGATTAACAACATCAGCGATCGCAACCAGACCAGCCAGGGCGCCGATTTCCAGTGGACGCTGATTGGCAATTTCTGGGGGCTTGACGGCCAGCTGGTGGCCGGCGCCGCGTATTTCCGCGGCGAGTCAATTTTCAACTCGGTGCTGGAGCTGGCCGACATCGACCCGCTGACGCGCATCACCACCGGGCTCGGCACCGGCACCTTCGTCAATGAAGACGCCACCGCCATCAATACCCAGACCGAGTCTGTGAGCGTCTACTTCAGCAATACCCTGGATCTCAATGACGACCTGGCGCTGACCCTGTCGGCCCGCGCCAACGAGACCGAGGTCAATCTTCAAGACCTGTCCGGCGTGCGACCGGAGCTCAATGGTAATCATCGTTTTACCCGCATCAACCCGGCCATCGGGCTGACCTGGCAGGCCAGCCCGGACCACAACCTGTATGTCAATCTCAGCCAGTCCTCACGCGCGCCTACCCCAATCGAGCTGGCCTGTAACGAAGGCGTATTCGATCTGGCAGTAAAGTATGCCATTGAGCGCGGCGAAGATCCGGACGATGTGGATTTCGAATGCCGGCTGCCCAACGCGTTCCTGGCCGATCCACCCCTGGAAGAGGTCAAGACCCGCAGCCTGGAGCTGGGCGCCCGCGGCAGCGTTGGTCCGCTGGTTTATACCCTCGGGGTGTTCCAGGCGGATAACCGTGACGACATCCTGTTCCAGACCACCGGCCGCCAGACCGGACTGTTTGCCAATGTCGACAAGACTCGTCGCCGCGGCCTGGAATCCAGCCTCAGCGGCCAATGGCAGGCGCTGTCCTGGCAGGCGGCCTACAGCTATATCGACGCCACCTTTGAAGACCGCTTTACGGCGCTAAGTCCAAACCATGCCTTCGCCGATGCGGATGGTGAGATCAGCATCGCGCCCGGAGACCGCATCCCCGGCATCCCCCGCCACCAGTTCAAGCTGTTCAGCCGCTATCAGGTGACTAACAGCCTGTCGGTAGGGGTCGACGTGGTCAGCCTCAGCGAGCAGTTCCTGCGCGGCGATGAATCCAATCAGCTCGCCCCGGTGGACGGCTACGCCCAGGTCAATCTGCGCGGCCGCTACCGCCTGAGCGAGCAGATTGAGTTCTTCGCCCGCATTGACAACCTGCTGGATGAAGAGTTTTCCACCTTCGGTTTGCTGGGCGAAGAGCCCGGCGAGCTGGAAGTACCGCTGATTGAAGATATGAGCAACCCGGTATTTTTAGGTGTGTCTGCGCCGCGCGCGGCGTTTGCCGGTGTCAGGGTACGCTTTTGATCAGCGCTTGTTGTTGCCCGGATGGCATTGACAGAACCGCGCAGTGACCCGCGGCAACAAGGAATCCCGAGAAACTTGCGGGTCAGACCAGGGATGCTATTCTGCTGCAAGCCTGCAGGTCGACCCGGGCCTGCCCCGCCACCCATGCACTACAGCGGACTTCCGTCAGCCATGGAAATTGTGTTCAGCAAAGTCTCGGACCAGCAACATGCGGTGACCGTTCGCCGCGCCGACGGTAGCGAAGAATCCGAGGTGTTCAACAGCCGCAGTTTTCTCCGTCATGATCTGGCCCACCTGGCAGTGGAAATTGAGATTCCCCTGCCATCCGGTTACTGGGGGTTAGTTGCCGCCGGTGCGCCACTGGCCAGCTCGGATAGTGACGCTGGCGAATTCCAGGGCGGTGACATGGCCACTGCCGAGGCTCTGGCGGGACCGGTGCAGACCCTGATGCGCATCAAGGCGGATACCGAGCAGTTCCGCAACGCCCTGGCCCGGGTCAATCCGGATTGGGACACAGACGACCTGGCCACCCGCATCCGCGAGCGCGGACGACGCCTGCAGGGCCACTGGCAGGCCACACCCTATGGCGGTGAGATGGTATTGCAGTGGTACCTTGATGATGAAGATCAGTCCCGGCGCCGTCGGTAACGATTATCAAAGCACCGCAGTAAAAGCGAATCCATCACCCACGATCATGACCCCCATCAGGAAGCTACCAGTATGACCAGACTACGCTGCGCCGTTCCCCTGCTGTGGTTTCTGGCCAGCAGTACGCTGCCGGCTCAGGAAATGGCGGCGGTAACTGAAGAAATAGCACAGCTTGATTCGCTACTGGAGGAAACCTCGGGTCTTGCCTGGCACGCGGGCGCCTGGTGGACCCATAACGACAGCGGCGATGAGCCGCGAATATTCCGGCTCAACTCCCAGGGCCGGATTGAACACCAGGTCGCTATTAGCAATGCCGACCATGTGGACTGGGAATCCATGGCTCACGATGCCGAGTATCTCTACATTGCAGACACCGGCAACAATTTCAATCTGCGCAGCGTGCTGCAGATTTATCGCCTGGCCTGGGCAGACCTTGCTGCCGACACTGCTCGCGCTGAGCTGATCACTGTGCGCTATGCAGACCACCAGGGCGGCAGCCCGAGTTCCCACAATTTTGATGCCGAAGCTCTGGCGGTGCGCGGCGAGCAACTGTGGTTGTTCAGCAAAAATCGCGGCGACCTGCAAACGAAGCTGTATGCGTTTCCAAAAGCGCCCGGCAACTATCGGTCAGCACCGCTACAAATTCTGCCCGTGGATGCGCTGATTACCGGTGCGGATATTCATCCGGATAGCGGCGAATTGGCATTGACTGGAACCCGGAATTTTGAAGCCAGTTTCGTCTGGTGGGCGCCCACCAATGCCCAGGGCGTGGACTGGTCGGCCATGGCAAGTATGGAAATCTTGCCTGAAGACCAGTGGGAAGCTGTGCTCTGGGACCGTCAGAATAGCGATCGCCTGATTCTGACTCACGAGCGTAACCGGCGCCGCTACGCGGGCCTGGCTGGCGTGGTTCTGCCGCGATGATCAGTCGCGCTGGTTGAGGAATTCCACCACCCGATCAGGGAAATCCGTAAACAGCCCGTCGATGCCAACCTCGAACAGGTGCAGCTCCAGCAGTTCATTGAAGTCCTGAGCATAGCCGGGCACCAGGCCGGGGTCAGCGCGGAAGGTGTAGGGATGCACCACCATTCCGGCGTCATGGGCGCGGGCCACCAGTTCCGTCACCTGGATGTCCCCCGGTGTTGAAGCGCGGTCAATGACCAGGTTGTAGGACGGGCCAATGCCGTCCGCCAGGGTCGCCAGTTTGCTCATGCCGTCGGCCTCGAACATCCATGGATAGGCATCTTCGCCACCAATCAGCTGCACCAGATTCACATCAATGCCAGCCGCCGGCAGGACCTCCTTACGCAGGGTGGTGAGTTCGTCGAAGTCGAAGGTCTGCAGAAAGACCTTGCTGTCCTTGCTGGTGTAGCCATAGTCCTTGAGCATCGCCACTACCGCGGTAGAAATATCCTTGCCTTCGGCGCGGTGAAATGCCGGCTGCTTGATCTCCGGGTAGATGCCAATGTCTTTGCCAGTGGACTGGTTCAACCCCTGGATCAGCTCGATCTCCTCGGCGAAGGTGGGTACCCGGAAGCTGGACTGGTTGAGTGGGAAGCGGTTTTTGAAGCCCTGCACCTGTTCGCCGTTGTCGATATCGAAGCCTTCGGTGGCGCGCAGCTGGCGGATCTCCGCCAGGGTGAAATCAATGGCGTAGTAGCGCCCGTCTGATCGCGCCCGGTCCGGGAAGCGCGCAGCCACATCGGTGGTGCGATCCAGGGTGATATCGTGGAGCACGATCAGCTCATCATCGGCGGTCATCACCAGATCCTGCTCGAGGTAGTCCGCCCCCATGGCATAGGCCATGGCCTTGGCTGCCAGGGTGTGCTCCGGCAGGTAGCCGCTGGCGCCGCGATGGGCGATGACGGTTTTCTGGGCAAGCGCCTGGCTGGTCATGAGTGTGGCCATGAGTAGGATCCCGATTAATCTGGCTGTGTTCATCTTTTTATCCCGTTGCGTGGAGCAGAAACTGAGCTTGCCCGGCACGCTAACACACACGTGTTAAACCCCGGTGACAACAGTTGCAGCCGATTATAGGCCGCGGTCTGGAACGGCTGCCATAATTCATCAGAATTCGCCGGCGTATTGCCTTTTTCTGAGCGTTGCCAGGTCAGGTCCGTCGTGTTTAATAGCATCCTGAGAGTTAGCGGTGACGGAGCCGGAAACAGCGGGTCAGTCATCAGGGCTAGCGACCCAGGTTCAGAACCTGAATCACACAGACAAACACCGGAGGATAACGTGCGCTTGTTCAAAAGAAGTCAGAACTGCCTGTTCGTGGAAGAAGAGATCTATAACTGGTCTTCACCCAAATCGCGAGTAAATCGGCATCTGGTCGCGCTGGCCGTATTGTTTGTTATCAGCGGCGTACTGCTCAGCGCCCTGCGTCTGGCCTAAGACCCATTTCGCAAACCCGGGGTGCCTTCGCGCTGCCCGGGCTGGCCTGAAAAACCGACCTGAAACTGACCCGAAACTGACCTGTGAAAAAGTGGCCGCAAAAGGTGGGCTCAAAAAGGTCGTCTCAAAATGGGGGCCTCAAAAAGGTGGCCTGGAAAAACTAGCCCTAACGCGCTGTCAGTTCGGTTTCCACGTTAAAGCGACTGCCGTCCCGCAGAATCTCCAGTCGCACCCGATCTCCCGGGGCTGATTCCCGCAGCAGGTTTGAGTAGGTCTGCAGGTCAGTGACCGCCTCCCCATCAAAACTCAGCAGGATATCGCCGGCCTGCAGGCCGGCGGCCTGCGCGGCGCTGTTTGGCGTGATGCCGGTAATGCGCACGCCTTCTCCGCTATAGGCAAAATCAGGTACGGTGCCCAGCGCCGCTTCCCGCGCCGTGGTCTGGCCGCTGGTCACCACGGGCTCTGCGCCCGCCAGATTACTGCGCAGCGGATCGGTCCGGTCCGCCAGGTACACCACTGCCTCTTCCAGCCACAGGGCCACGTCTGACATGCCAGCCGTATCCAGCTTGTCTGCGGAATCGCTGATCCGGTGGTAGTCATTGTGCGTGCCGCTGAACAGGTGGATGGCGGGCACGCCGGCATTGAGGAAACTAACGTGGTCGCTGCTGGCGATAGTTTCGCTGGGGAACGTGGCATCCACGCCGATAGTGAAACCGATGCCCTGGGCCATATAGGGCCATTCGTAGGCGCTGTCGGTGGCGAATACCTGCAGCTCCCGTCCCTCAAGACGCCCTACCGCATCCAGATTGATCATCGCGAAAAAGTCGTCGCTGGCGAAGGCGCCCGGCGGGTTGTCGACGAAGTATTGTGAGCCTAACAGCCCATTCTCCTCGCCGGTAAAAGCCACGAAAATGATCGGCCGCTGGGGCGTGAAGGCGCGGCTCAGTTTGCCGGCCACTTCCAAAAGCACGGCGATGCCAGAGGCGTTGTCGTCGGCGCCGGGGTAGTAGCGACCGCTTTGTGCATCCATGCCCAGATGATCGTAGTGAGCGCCCACTATCACCGGCTCGGCGCTGACACTGCGATTACTGCCGGGAATCAGGCCGACGATGTTCTCCAGGGCCACATGACCCTGGCCGGGCAGCGTCGCCTGCCAGCGCTGCCGGTAGGTCCCGTTGATGGGTCTCAGCCCGGCACTGGCAAACTGATCGGCGATGTAGGCAGCCGCCTGCTCCAGTCCACGACTGCCCAATCCGCGCCCTTCCATGGCTGGCGAACTCAATTCGCGGACATGGCTGAGCATGGCATCGGGCCGGTACTCCGGCGGTAGAATTGCCAGCGGTTCAACGGCTGGCAGATTGTTCCAGTCGATGCTGCCGGTGAAATCCGGATTCACCCACTGCATGGGAGAATCCGGGCTTTCCCAGATTCCCGAGATGTCATTGGTGGGCTCATCACCGTAGAAGCTGAGATAGGAATAGCGACCGTAATGGGGCAGCTTTTCGATCATACCCGGCACCGCCACCATGTCCTCGATGTGAATCAGGCCCAGGGCCAGCTCCGCATCGGCCGGGTGACGGGCAATAATCACGCTGCTGCGATCGGTGAATTCCGCTTGTTCATCGGCCATGCCCAGGCCAGTTTCGCTCAGGCTGGCGCCGTAAACCGACGCCGACTCCGCCACCGTTGCAGCAAAGGGATTGTCCCGCCCAAGTACCCAGACCGAGCGGTCGGCCGGCAGGGAGTCGATCTCGCTGGCCCGCAGGATCTCGGCATTGGTGCCTTCGCTGAAGGCTTGAGCCAGGCGGGTCCAGTGTTCGCGGTTGCTGTCCGGCAGCACAAACGCAAGATCACTGGCGCCAAACAGCTCGCCCACGGTGGGCGGGGTTTCTTCCCGATCCAGGGTGCGAAACACATCGAAGTAAGGATCTACCAATATGGCCTGCAGGCGATCAAAGTCATCGGCCATTACCCCATCCAGTTTCTGTGACAGGCTGATGTTGTAGATACGTGGCTGGTCTTCTCCCTCGTAAAACAAGGCAACTGGCACGGTGAGCTGGTAGGGGTCGTCAGCATGGACCTGGGCAAACATGATGCGCGCACGATTGCCGTTGACACCATCGACGCTGATGGACAGTTCGGGGGCCCCGGTGCGCTGCACCCACTGCTGGAAGAATGGCCCGAGGTCGATGCCACTTAAGTCGCTGAACAGGGCTTCGATGTCGTCCCAGCCGGCACGCTGGTGGAGATAGTCGCTATAGAACCGGCGCAGGCCTTCCAGAAACAGCTCGTCGCCAAGCTCCATGCGCAGCATGTGCCAGACCATCAGGGTCTTGCCGTAACCCACCGCCTGGGTGGCGGCGGAGTTGCGTGAGGTAAAATCCCGCAGTGGAAAATCCGCATCGTCTGCCACGTAGTTCTTGTAGCGGGCCAGCATGTCCTTGCGATACTGCGCGCCGCGGTCATCCATCTCGCGGAACAGGTGGTCGGCCAGGTAGGCAGTGAGGCCTTCGCTCCAGTTACCGGACTGGTAATCCGGGTAGACCCCATTGCCCCACCAGTTATGGAGAATCTCATGGGGATAGGAGGTTTCCAGGATAAACGGGAAACGAATCACCCGGGGGCCCAGCAGGGTGAATGAGGGCATGCCGTAGCCGGTTTCCCAGAAATTCTCCACCAGCGCAAACTTGTCGTAGGCGTAATCGCCTAGCAGGGGTTCATACAATTCCAGGTAGCGATCCGTGGCGTCCAGGTACTGTGTCGCCAGGTTTTGATCAGGCCCGCGCAGGTAAGCCATGGCCTGCACATCGCCGGCGTCTTGCTGGTAGACCGTGAAGTCTGCGGCGATCAGGTAGATTTCTTCCTGGGGCGTGGTTTCTATCCAGGTGCTCGCGCCGGGATTGAGCCCGGAAGCGGTCCCTGCGCCGGCGGCGGTACTGCTTATTGTTGGACTGTCCTGCAAGCGGCCCTGGCTGACGGCGGACCAGTTTGCGGCGGCGTCGGAGAAACGGGTGGTCAACTCGAAACTCACCAGGCGATCGCCGAACTCCGGCACCCAGCCGGAGGCACGGCTGAGAAACACGCCATCCTCGGCAATGATGCCGGAGGTCTCAGAAAAACTCTGGGCGTATTCGGCGCCGGACGGGGCAATCAAGTCATTAATGGTGCCAGCATAGGATAGCTGCAGCTCGCCGTTCCAGCGGCGGGGCGGTTCAAAGCGGTAGGTGGTGAGTTCAGCACCCTGGTTGGCAGTAGAAGCTATATAACCGGGATCGTTAGTGCCCACTCGCGAGACCGGAATGGAGCTGGCGGTAATACGCAGGCGGCTGTTGAGGGTGAAGTCGCGCGCGCTGCGCTCGCTGGCATCCGGAAAGCTGAGCAGGTCCGTGACTTCCAAGTAGGCATTGAACGGATCGAGGTAGACCTCGAGGGTATGCTGCAGGGGAGCGGGTTCGACCGCGTCAGGTGTTACCCCGTCAGCCGGGTCGGGCTGCGCGCTGGCGGTGCTGGCAAGCAGCAGCGCCAGGCCTAGTAACAGCGCATGAGAAGCCTGCAGAATCTCGGTCATGGGTATGCGGGCGGGCGAATTCATTATCCGCGACTCAGTTTATCCCTAGCAGTTCCAGCGCCAACTGGTGGTCCCAGTCGGCGATATGAATCTGGGAAGCGCCGCCCGGGGTGCGGGTGGTACTCCAGGCCAGGCGCGAACCGTTCGGGGCAAACACCGGCAGGATGTCGGTGCCGGCGGTGTTGGTGACGCGCACCGGGTCCAGTAGGCCTTCCGGATCAATCATGAACAATTCGAAATTGGCATGGCCCAGCACGTTGCTGGAATAAATAATGTAGTCGCCACTGGGGTGATAGTAAGGCCCCCAGGACACCATGGCCTCGGCGGTGAGCTGGCGCTGGTTGCTGCCGTCCACGTCCATGGTCCAGATCTCGGCGCTGTTGCCGTCGGGATTAAAGCGGCGCCAGACGACTTTTTCATTGTCCGGGCTGAAGAACGGCCCGCCGTCATAGCCCGGTGAAAAGGTCAGCTGCTGCACGTTGGAGCCGTCGGCGTCCATGATGTACAAGTCCATGAAATAGGAGGCGTCGTCCTCGAACAGCGCCTGTTCCGCCTGCGACAGGGTGCGGCTGTAGGCTTCCCGATTGGAGGCAAACAGGATCTTGCTGCCGTCCGCCGAGTAGGATCCTTCAGCGTCATAGCCCTCGGTATTGGTCAGGTTAACCAGATTGTTGCCGTTCTTGTCGGCCTGGTAGATCTCGTAGTGGGGGTCGTAGTCCCAGCCGTAGGGCCGGTCTTCACCGCTTTCGCGCAGGGCGATTTCCCGGGCCTGTTTCTGCAGCGCATCGGGATCTTCATGGGTAGAGGAAAACATCACCCGGTCCAGGGTCGGGTGAATCCAGGAGCAGGTGGTCAGGCCGGTGCCGGTAGACACCATGGTGGCCTGCTCGGTTTCCAGGTCCATCAGGAATATCTGGTAAAACGGGTTACCTGCCACCTCGGCCTGATAGATGAATTCGCTGCCGTCGGCGCTGAAGTAGCCTTCACCGGAACGGGCGCCCTCGGTGACCAGCTGGCGGGTATTGGCCAGCAGCAGTTGTTCGTATTGGGTGTCAAAGCGTTGCTCGGTGCCGGTGTCTTCCTCGGCGTAGGCCGTCGCACCCGCGTAGCCGTCGGCTTCGTAATCACCCTGGCTTGCAGTGGCCTGGTCTGAACTATCCGGACGGCCAGTCTCGCTGGCGGCAGGTGTTTGCTGCGCGGTAGCGGGCGGCTGCGACGCGCCCGGGTCACAGCCCAGCAGAGCGATGCCCAGGGTGGCGATGATGGCGGAAGGTAATTTGTTCATCATTGAACGGTGGTCTCCGTTTGCTGATTTGGTATGGGAACGGGAAGTTTGCGACTATTCAGCAGGCAATGTATTGATGTCAGGGTCGCACTGCTGGTGATAGCACACCATGGGTGACGAGAATATCCTGAATTCGACTGGGCAATATCCTTAAAAGTTAAACTGCTGATTTTGCGGAAACACGCCGAACAATCCACCGGTGTGGATGAACACAATCTGTGCGGCCCCCGCCAGGCGGCCGGATGCGCCCTTGTTCAACTCGGTAACCATGCCATGAAAGGCTTTACCTGTATAGACGGGGTCCAGAAAGATCCCGTCGCTGCGGGCCAGCTCGCGGATGGTAGCGAACACCTCCGGCCCCGCCGCGCCATAACCCGGCCCGAGATAGCCTTCCAGGGTCGTAATGTCCAAGTCAGCCAGGTCGTAGTCAGTTTTGTAACGCTGTTTCCAGAGCGTTACATCTTCGCGAATCTTGTGCTCAAAATAGGCTGCATCGTCACTGACGTTAAACGCCAGTACCTGGGCCGACAGATTCATCATCCGGGCACCCACCAGCAGGCCGCCCTGGGTGCCGCCGGAGCCGGTGGCGCAAACAATCGTATCCGGCTGCAGCCCTTCTCGCTCGAAGTCCTGTTGCAGTTCCTGGCAGGCAGCGATGTAACCCCATAGTCCCACCGCGTCGCTGGCACCCACCGGAATAAAGTAGGCGCTATTGCCGCTCTGCTGATATTTCTCTTGCAGGGTTTTCGCCAGCTCCGGGTGCTCACTCCAACGGCTTGCCGGGACATAGGTAATCTCGGCACCGGCCAGTTGATCCAGCAGCAGGTTGCCCTGGGCGTGCTCGGCAGGCTCACCGCGCAGCAACAGATGTACCTTGAAGCCCAGCCGTGCCCCCAGCACCGCTGTGGCCCGGCAGTGATTGGACTGCACGCCGCCACAAGTAATGATGGTGTCGCAGCCCTGCTCCTGAGCATCCGCCAGGCAGAACTCCAACTTGCGAATCTTGTTGCCGCTGACTTCCAGCCCGGTCAGTTCATCGCGCTTGATCCAGACCTCCACGTCATCAGGCAAGCCGGGGAAGCGCGAGATGCGGGTCAGGGGCGTAGGGAGGTTGGCCAGCGACAGTCTGGCAGGGTAGTCGAGCATGGCAGGGGTACTCTTGAAGGAAGGGGACACTGACAACTTAACAACTTAACTGCGTTGTACCGCATGGGAACTGCACTGAGTGAGCTAAGTTGTTAGGTTGTCAGTGTCCCCTGGTGTCTAGCTCTTGCTGGCGTCGTAAGCCATGCTGCCGGAGTCGGGCGTGCCTTCGGCGCCGAGGGGCTCTTTGGCCTCGCTGTAGAGGAACAGGTCGGTCAGCACCGCGCGCAGATGGATAGAGGCGTTGAGGTTATCCACCATTTCCGAGCCAATGGCAGGCTGGGCGAGGATAAAGCGCAGCGCCGCGACGGCCTTGCGGCAATCCTCGGCGATCACTTTTTCGAACTCATTGTTGCTGTCGGCAAAGCTCGCCTGCACCGTGTCCATGGCGGTGGCCACACCTTCAATGGTGGGTCTGGCGTGCGGGCCGGGGCCAGTCTCGGCCTGAGCCGGCCGACCCTGGGCCGCGTAGGCCAGCAGGAACTCGTAACCCGACTCGATGGTTTCTATTGCGTCTTTAATCACTGGTTGTGCCTTGATATGGGGAAGGTAGTGCCTTTGAAGGGGACACTAATAGTTTAGTAGCTTAACTAGTGAAAATAGGGCGTTTCCCCGCCCGGGCCAGTTAAGCTACTAAACTATTAGTGTCCCCAGTTACTCACTGAGTGAGTTAAGTTGTTAAGTTGTCAGTGTCCCCTGTTGTCAGTCGGCTTCCTTGGGGGACCACTTGCTGGGATCGTGATTGGCAGTCATTTCGTCTTCAGACAGCCAGCCGGATACCATGGAGCGGGTGTAGAACAGCTTTTCCGGGCGCAGGGCGAAGTAAATATGCGTCGCCGCCAGTGCAACCAGGGCCAGGGTCGAAAGACCATGAAGCAGGAATACCAGACCCAGCTGGCTTTCCGGCATGCTGTTGGTGCGCTCCCAGAACGGGGTGTTGATCTGCATGAACATCAGCACGCCGGTGACGATTACTGCCAGCACGACAATGGTAACCGCCGTGTGCATGCCCTTCTGCTCAAATGAATACTTGCCTGGTTTCAGACTGGAATCGAATGGCTCGGCGAAATCGCGCGGCCCGAGAATGATCGACATGAAGTCCTGCCAGAACATGGCGCGCACGATGTGTGCCACCACCAGGAAGGTCAGGACCAGACCGGCAATCCAGTGAATATCCAGCCAGGCAATACGCAGGCCGATGATCGGTGCAGTGCCAGTAAAAATCAGCACCAGGATGCTGGCTGCCATCAGCCAGTGAAAATAGCGGTCAATGGCTTCGTGGCGCATGACGCGTCGGCCTTGCGCGGAAGGCTTGTCCATTTTCTTGTTGGCCAGGGCCGCCATGACAATGGCATGGGCCGCCAGTAACACCAGAACGGCGACGGCAACAACCCAAAGCAGGTCCCAGGAGACCCCCAGAATGACTTCTTCTCCCCAGACATCGCGCTTGTAACGGACGATTTCTCCCACTGTGCTTCCCTCTTTATTTTGTTTACTGCTGTTTTTGTTGTGAGTCGGCTTAAATCATCCGGGGGCTCACGCATACGCGCCAGCCCCCGGCGTGTTCAAGCAGCTCTTTCCATCAACTCTGCTAACGGTCCCTGCTAGCCACGGACCGCACGCTTCACCAGATTGGCAAGCAGCGGTACTTTGAAGTGGTTGTAGTTCAGCGGACGGGCGCCGTCGGTGGCGATGCTGGCTACGCGTTCTGCCAGATCGTCTGAACGCTGCTGGCCGCGCAGTGCGTTTTCCACTGCCTGCAGACGTCGCGGTTTGCACTCCACTGCTCCGGCAGCAAGCCGGGCGTCCTGAATTGTGCCACCTGACACCTTCATGGCGGCGGCAATACTGACCAGGGCGAAGTCCCAGACATTTCGGTCGGCTACTTTTTCCCAGTAATACTCGGCGCCCGCCCACTCGTTCGGCAAACGTACAGCAGTCAGGATTTCACCTTCTTCGAGCACCGTCATGTTGACAATATCCAGCGCCGGACCAACAAAGAAGTCCTGGGCCGGAATCAAACGCTGACCGGAGGAACTGGACACCACCATGGTGGCATCCAGTGCCACCAGGGCCGGCGCTGTATCTGACGGGCTCACCGCCACACAGCGGCTGGCGCCGAACAGCGCGTGCTCACGATTCAGGCCTTCCGGCGAATCGGCGTAGCAGATATTGCCACCGGCACGATAGCAGTCCAGGCCGCGGCGGTAGTACCAGCAGCGGGCATCCTGTACCAGGTTGCCGCCGAGGGTACCGACATTACGGATCTGCGGGCTGGCAACAACGCCAGCGGCTTCGGCAAGCAGACCGAAATGGGTCTGCACCAGGGGATTGTTGGCGATTTCCGTCAAGGTGGTGACCGCGCCGATTTCAATACCGTCAGCGGTTTCACGAACACCTTTCCAGGCATCGACCTGGGTCAATTCAATCATGGCGGTCGCGGACTTGTTACGGTCCTTCAACCAGCCATAAGTATCCTGACCACCACCAAGCAACCAACCGTCGTTGCCCAGTTGGGCCGCCAATGCCAGGGCGTTGGCTTCATCAGTTGGCTGATAAAGCTCGATGTCGGGCATTACGTCATTAGATGTGGCTACCATATCAACCTCTGAAGTTGTTCTGGGCAAGGGGCACTGCTTCTTCGGAAGTGCCTGCCAGGTGGTTAATAATCATGTCGGCGGTGACCGGCGCGGCGTTGAACAGATGTCCTTCCAGCGCGTCGGAAATAGCACCAGTCAGGGCAGCGGATACCGCACCCATGGCCGGCTCACCGATACCTCGTGCACCTACCGGATTTTCCGGATCGGGCAGATCCACCCAGCCGGTATCAATTTTTACCGGCGTGTCCAGGTAGGTTGGTACCTTGGACTGCCAGTAGCCAGTGCTGGCCGGAATGCCGTTCTGCGGGTCATATAAATGACGCTCGTAGCCAGACAAACCAATGCCCCAGACGGCGCCACCCACCAGCTGGTTTTTCAAACCCTGCGGGTGCATGACGGTGCCGCATTCGCCGATGCTGACCATGTCGAGAATCTCGTACTTGCCGGTCTCGGTATCCAGCTCAATCTCACAGGCTGTGACGGTGAAACCGGTAACCGTGTTCTCGTGACGGGGGTCGTGGTACACGCCGAGGAAGGCAGTACCGGCCAGTCGTGACACGGAAATAGCCGTCCACTCTGCCAGGTCTTCCGGCAGTTCCGCCTGACCGGTGAACTTGCCACCCAGTTCCATGGCACGCTGTGCCACTTCGGCGTAGGTGTAGCCCACGGACTCGTCGTCGATGCGATAGACGCGCTCGTCGGCGACATCGTAGTCGTCTGCTTCACCACCCAGATCGGTGGCCGCGATTTCCTTCATCTTGGCCAGCAGGTCCTGGGCCGCGCCATAACAGGTGCGGGTGTTGGTGAAAATGGAGTTACTGCCGTCCTGCGGGGAAGTAATGGGCAGGTGATTGTCAGTGCGCTCGTTGAGCACATCGCAACGTTCCCACGGCATCTTCAATACTTCGGCCGCAGCGCGCGAGGTAGCAGCATAGGAGTAAGTACCCAGGTTGCCCACGCCATTGTGGATCCGCAGGCGACCGTCGGTGCCCATGGACACAATACCGTCCATGCCGCTGCGGCCAGCACTGTGGTAGCCCTGACCAAAGCCAAGTCCAATCACCTTGCTGCCATTGCGCTGGCGGCGACGCGCCTGGCGCTCATCCCAGTTGAACTGGGCACGGGCCATTTCCAGGGCTTCCGGCATGTAGGCACTGGTGAAAGCAGTACGTCGGGGGCCATGGACGTCGCCATTTTGTGGCGTATTCATCTTGCGGATATCAAACCGGCTGATACCCAGCTCGTCCGCCGCCTTGTCCAGGATCGGGGAAACGATCGGGGCAATCTGGTTCTGGCCTGGACCGCGCTGGGCGCCCCGGTGACCGGTGTTGGAACCAATGGAGGTGTTGCGGAAGCGGACCGCCGCTGGCTGATACAGCACACTGATCAGGTCGGCTGCGGAAGAAGCGTCGCCGCCACCGCCTTTACCGCCGTTATCAGAGACTATATACAGGTCGGCCGCAGACATGGTGCCGTCACTGTTGAAGCCAACCTTGATCCAGCCCTGGAAACCCTGCCGGGCACCGCCGATGGTGAATTCTTCTTCGCGGGTAACGCGCATCATCACCGGACGATTGATCTTCTGGGACAGCTTGGCGGGAATCGCCATGCTGGGAATACTGCCAGCGCGAGCGCGCTGGCCAAAGCCACCGCCGGTCGCGGCGTTGATAAACACCAGGTCTTCCTTCGGAACGCCAACAATGCCGGCCATATCATCGGCCAGCGCAGTCAACGACTGCGACGTGCCGTGCAGATACAGCTTGCCGTCTTCCCAATAGGCCATGGCGCTGCGGGGCTCCATGGAGTGGTGAGGATAGCCAGCCGTGGTGAACGTGCTCTCGTAAACGAACGCGGAGTTGGCAAATTCCGACTCCAGATCGCCATAGGACCAGGTTTGCAGCGGCTCGGCTGTGGGCTCATTACCAGCGCGGAAGCTGGCCACCTGATCGCGGCTCCACTTTTCGTTGGCAAAGCCTTCGCGAAAGATGAAGGTGTTGCCGCCGGAGTAGGCATTCGCGCCACCCTCGGCCAGGCTGTCCAGCGGGTCCAGGACGAACGGCAGACGCTCGATAGTGACATCGATCAGCGCCATGGCGTTTTCCGCGGTTTTCTCGTCAATCGCGGCCACCGCCAGAATCGGCTCGCCTACCAGCGTGGGCTCGTTGGTGAGAATTTTCAGACCCGGACCTGCGGGCTCGCCATCTGGATACACATCGTCAGCGGTCAGGATGCCGAACACGCCATCCATTGCCAGCGCCTCGGAGGCGTCGATGTTAACCACCCGGCCGTGGGGCACGGGACTGGTGAGCAGACGGGCATAAACCATGCCCTCGCGGGTGTAATCTTCAGAGTATTTGATTCGGCCAGTGACCTTACCGTGGACATCTGGCGGAACGAAATCTTTACCAATATGCATATATGCCATGATGATTATCCTATTTGCGCGGCGCGCATGACGCCGTCCAGGTAAGAGTCATAAGATCCACAGCGGCAGATGTTGCCGGACAGGGCCATGCGGGCCTGCTCACGCGTGGGATTCGGGTTGCTGCGCAGCAGTCCAACTGCTGACATGACCTGACCTGGGGTGCAGTAACCGCACTGCGGTCCCAGCGCTTCAACAAAGCCCTGCTGAACCGGGTGCAGTTCGCCGTTGGGACCTTCCAGTCCTTCGACGGTTTCGATCCGGCTATTCTTGAAGGAATGCGTCAGCACCGAACAGGCGTAAGTGGGGACGTCGTCAGCCAGCACTGTGCAGGCACCGCATTCACCGCGGTTGCAGCCCAGCTTGGTGCCGGTCAGGCCCAACTTGTAACGCAGGGTGGAAGCCAGGGTTTCCTGGGGCGCAACATCGACGCTGCGCATCTGGCCATTGACATTGATTCGGATCAGACGCTCTACGGAGCCGGCCGGGCGACTCTGGCCATTGGCCGCGTACCACAGCGAGCTGGAAGTAGCAGCCGCACCAGAGGCAATCACCCCTTTGATGAAGCGTCTTCGGGTCAGTTTTGGATTCACGGGTTCTTTCGCCTCCGTCGTTTGGAAAAGGGTCCAACTACTGCGAGCAGGATGTTTTTTATTGTTGTTGGAGAGCTGTTCCGGATGACTCCCGAACAGCTCGAAACTGTTTTCAGTAACTGTTTTAAAAAGCTGTGCTTAAAAACTGTGTTGAATGAAGCTGGACAATCCGGCCTCGACAAATGAGAATGATTTTCATTTAAGGCCTTGTTTGCACTCGCGAAATTAACGTCGGTAGAGTAATCCACCTCCTGCGCTTAATCAAGCTGCACTGTCGCCGGAACACCCCGCTATCCGGGGCAGTACCGGCTCCACTCGGCGCAGTTTTTCGCCGCGCTGCCGCGCCGCACGAATTGCTGCTGGCCCGTTCGCCAGAACACCACGTAACCTGAGCATCCAGCAATCGCGAGCGAAGTGAGCAGCTTGTCGGGTCGAGCAGTTCAGAAGCTGCCAGGCGCCGCCAGTGGAAGAGCATGAAAATGCCCGCGGCGGAGCCGATGACAAGATGTTTTCATTTTTTATAACGAAGGTCGATTCCCGAACACCGAAATTCCGCGCTCACTCGCGGCTGCTGCCGTTTCCCGGCGATTCGGTACCTTGACATCTTGTTCCGTAGTGTTATTTTGACCGGCCCTTTCCGACGGGCCCGGACAGCGCCTACTTCGACGGGGAGCTCCCCATAGAACAAGAGGGGGCAACGTACAACGCACCGCGCCCAGCCCGGACACATTCAGCAGCATATCGCTCACCCACCCGAGAGGCGCAGCCATCGTCGGGACGGGACACAGCGGGGCAACGAAAACACTGCCTGATTTTTGAAGAGACACAATCTGCTATGCGTGACGAGAATCTTTACCCTCTGAAATTCGGTTTTCCGAAAAAAACCGGCCTTTACGATCCACAAAACGAGAAAGATTCTTGTGGCGTCGGCTTCGTGGCCAACATCAAGGGCCAGCCCAGCCACCAGATCATGCTGGACGCCTACCATTTGAATTCACGTATGGACCACCGCGGTGGCTGTGGCTTTGAAGCCAACACCGGCGACGGTGCCGGTATTCTGATGGCGCTGCCGCACAGCTTCTTTAACAAGGTGGCGGCGGATGACCTCGGCGTTGAGCTCCCGGCCCCGGGCAGTTATGCCGTGGGGAATATCTTCCTGCCGCAAATCGATGCCGAGCTGGCGGCCTGCAAGCAGGCCATCAACGAGATTGTCGCCGCCGAAGGCCAACAGCTTCTGGGCTGGCGCGAAGTGCCCATCGACCCTGATGGCGCCGATGTGGGCCCGGCCGCGCGCATGGCGCAGCCGCGTATTGAGCAACTGTTTATTGGCGCCGCCGAAGGTCTGAGTCAGGAACAGTTTGAGCGTGTCCTGTACATCATTCGCAAGCGCTTCTCACACCAGTTGCGCAACGATGAGTCACTGACTGAGGCCAAGCAGGTTTATGCCTGCAGCCTGTCCACCAAGGTAATTGTCTATAAAGGTATGCTGACTCCCGGTCAGTTGTTTCCTTTTTATAACGACCTGACCAACCACAATTTCGAAACCCACCTGGCGATGGTGCATTCCCGTTTCAGCACCAATACGTTCCCTTCCTGGGACCGCGCCCAGCCGAATCGTTTCATGAGTCACAACGGTGAGATCAATACCCTGCGCGGCAACGTGAACTGGATGGTGGCCCGGGAAGGCAAGGTGTCGACCGACGTATTCGGCGACAAACTCAGCTCGATTTTTCCGGTTATCGACAATGACGTATCAGACTCCGGCAGCTTCGATGCGGTGCTGGAATTCCTGCTGATGTCCGGGCGCTCACTGCAGGAAGCAGTGATGATGATGATTCCGGAAGCCTGGCAGTCCGACACCAACATGGATCAGACCAAGAAAGATTTCTACGAGTACCACTCCGCCCTGATGGAGCCCTGGGATGGTCCGGCGTCCATTGTCTTCTCCGACGGCCAGTACATTGGTGCGGTTCTTGACCGTAATGGACTGCGCCCCAGCCGCTACTATGTTACCCACGACGACAAGGTGATCATGGCCTCGGAAGTGGGCGTGCTGCAAGTTGACCCGGCCAACGTCAAGCTGAAAGGCCGCCTGCAGCCCGGCAAGATGTTCCTGATCGATTTCGAACAGGGGCGCATGATTCCCGATGAGGAAGTGAAAGGCACGATCAGCAGCAAGCGCCCCTATGGCGAATGGCTGACAGAACAAAAAGTGACACTGGACCAGATTTCCAGCGGTCCGGCCGATCATTCCCTGGATGCCGACGATACCCTGCACCGCATGCAGGCCTTTGGCTATACCACGGAAACCATGCAGTTCATGTTGATGCCCCTGGTCACCGAGGCGCGGGACCCGCTGGGCTCCATGGGCAACGACTCGGCCCTGGCCTGTCTGTCTGACAAGCCGCGCATGATTTACGACTACTTCAAGCAGTTGTTTGCCCAGGTTACCAACCCGCCCATCGACTCTATCCGTGAAGAAGTGGTGATGTCGCTGCGGGTGTTCCTGGGTCCGGAAGGCAACCTGCTGGACACCACACCCGGCCAGGTACGACGTCTGTCCATCGACCACCCGATCCTGTCCAATCAGGAACTGACCGACATTCGCGAGATGGACTATCGCGACATGCGCTCCAAGGTGATCGACATCACTTACGGGCGCACCGAAGACAATGGCTTTCGCGCGGCAATGGAACGCATCTGTGAGGAAGCCACGACCGCCATCGACGACGGTTATTCTTTTATTATTCTGTCCGACAAAGCCACCTCCGAAAAACGCGTGCCGATCAGTGCCCTGGTTGCCTGTGGCGCGGTGCATCACCACCTGGTGAAGAATCACCAGCGTACCCAGATCGGTTTGATCGTCGAGACCGGCGAAGCCCGTGAGGTGCATCACCATTGTCTGCTGACGGGCTATGGTGCCGATGCCATTAATCCTTACCTGGCATTCCAGGCATTGTGGCAGGCGAACAAGGAAGGCTTGTTAGGCGACAAATACCCCACTGAAGACGAGCTGGTGGCTGGCTACAAGAAAGGCGTGGCCAAGGGCATGCTGAAAGTCATGGCGAAGATGGGAATTTCCACCCTCGCCTCGTACCGCGGCGCGCAGATTTTTGAAATCGTCGGCCTTGCCGATGAGATCGTCGAGCGCTGCTTCGTGGGCACCGCCAGTCGTGTCCAGGGTGTTAATTTCGATACCCTGATTGAGGAATCCCAGCGTCGTCACGCCATCGGCTTCCCGCTGGATCCCGCCGACCGTATCCCGGTTCTCAACAACCCCGGCGACTTCCACTGGCGCACCGGTGGTGACGCGCACATGTGGGACCCCAATACTATTTTCAATCTGCAGCTCGCGGCGCGCAGCAACAGCCGCGATGCTTATCAACAGTTTGCCAAATTCGCCAATGAAGAAAGCACCCGTCGCTGTACGTTCCGTGGCCTGCTGCGCTTCAAGACCGACACGGTCGAAGCGGTGAATATCAATGAAGTGGAACCGGCCAGCGAAATCGTCAAGCGCTTCGCCACCGGAGCCATGAGCTTTGGCTCGATTTCCCAGGAAAGCCATGAATCCCTGGCCGTGGCCATGAACCGACTGGGCGGCAAGTCCAATACCGGCGAAGGCGGGGAGGATCCGGCGCGCTTCAAGCCACTGACCAACGGTGACTCCAAGCGTTCTGCCATCAAGCAGGTGGCTTCCGGTCGCTTCGGGGTCACCACCTGGTATCTCACCAATGCCGACGAGTTGCAGATCAAGATAGCCCAGGGCGCCAAGCCCGGTGAAGGTGGCGAACTACCGGGCGGGAAGGTGGACGAACAGATCGCCCGCATCCGCCATTCGACTCCGGGCGTGGGCCTGATCAGCCCGCCGCCGCACCACGATATTTATTCCATCGAGGATATCGCGCAGCTGATTCACGACCTCAAGAACGCCAACCGCGCCGCGCGCATCAGCGTCAAGCTGGTCTCGGAGGTTGGCGTGGGCACCATCGCTGCAGGCGTGACCAAGGCCAAGACCGACCACCTGGTGATTGCCGGTCACGATGGCGGCACCGGCGCGTCGCCACTGACCTCCATCAAGCACGCCGGCCTGCCCTGGGAACTGGGCGTGGCCGAAACGCATCAAACCCTGGTGATGAACAACCTGCGCTCCCGCGTCACCCTGCAAACCGATGGCCAGTTGAAGACCGGTCGCGACATCGCCGTGGCTGCCCTGCTGGGCGCCGAAGAATACGGCTTTGCAACCGCGCCGCTGATTACCCTGGGCTGCATCATGATGCGCAAGTGTCACCTCAATACCTGCCCGGTGGGTATCGCCACCCAGGACCCGGAACTGCGCAAGAAGTTCAAGGGCAAGCCGGAGCACGTGGTGAACTACCTGTTCATGGTGGCCGAAGAAATGCGCGAGATCATGGCCAGCCTGGGACTGCGCACCGTCAATGAAATGATTGGTCGCGTTGATCTGCTCAATGCCGACAAAGCCGTGAATCACTGGAAGGCCAAGGGTCTGGACCTGAGTGCCATGCTGGAGCCGGCGCAAGTGATTTTCGAAGGCACCGAGTTCTACAAGACCATGGAGCAGGACCACGGCCTGGACAAGGCCCTGGACAACGCCCTGATCCGCATGGCGCAGCCGGCTCTGGAGCGCGGCGAGAAAGTGCACATCGAGCACGAGATTATTAATATCAATCGCGTGGTGGGCACCATGCTCTCCAACGAGGTGGCCAAGCGCTACCAGGAAGCGATGCTGCCGGAGGACACCATCAACATCAAACTCAACGGCAGTGCCGGTCAGAGTCTTGGTGCGTGGTTGGCCAAGGGCATTACCCTGACTGTGGAAGGCGACGCCAACGATTACGTGGGTAAGGGCCTGTCTGGCGGCAAGATTATTATTTATCCGCCCAAAGAGAGTTCCTTCAAGGCGGAAGACAATGTTATTGCCGGCAACGTAATTCTCTACGGTGCCACTACCGGTGAGGCCTATATCCGCGGCATCGTCGCCGAGCGTTTTGCGGTCCGCAACAGCGGCGCCAGCGCCGTGGTCGAAGGCATTGGCGATCATGGCTGCGAATACATGACCGGTGGCCGGGTTGTGGTGCTGGGTAAAACCGGCCGTAATTTCGGCGCCGGCATGAGCGGCGGTATTGCCTACGTGCTGGATCGCGATGGCGACTTCAGGAAGCAGTGCAACCTGGAAACATTTGAGCTGGAAGGGGTTTCCGCGACGGAAGACATGCTGGAGCTGAAGACCCTGATCAGCAATCACTACGAGTACACCGATTCACCGGTGGCAAAAGCAGTACTGGATGACTGGGAAAACATGCTTTCACAGTTTGTGAAAGTCATGCCTACTGACTACAAGCGAGTGCTGGCGGAGAGAGCCGCCGCCACTGCCGCCTGAGCCAGGTCTCAGAGTTAACCACCGACGTGTTTAGGAATATCGATGGGAAAGCCAACAGGATTTAAAGAGTACGTACGTGAAGTTGAGCCCTATCGCGATGCGATGGACCGCCTGGTCGACTTCAAGGAAATCTACACCGATCACAACGAGGAGTTGCTCAAGACCCAGGGCGCGCGTTGTATGGATTGTGGTGTACCGTTTTGCCAGTCGGGCGAGGGTTGCCCGGTTTACAACCTGATTCCGGAATGGAACGACCTGGTGTACAAGGGTCGCTGGAAAGAAGCGTTGGCGCGCCTGCACAAAACCAATAACTTCCCCGAGTTCACCGGTCGCGTTTGTCCGGCCCCCTGCGAGGGTTCCTGCGTACTGGGCATTAACGAACCGCCGGTGTCCATCAAGAACATCGAGTGTGCCATCGCCGACCGCGGCTTTGCGGAAGGCTGGGTAGTGCCGGAACCGCCAACCAATCGAACCGGTAAGAAGGTGGCGATAGTTGGCTCTGGTCCGGCCGGATTGGCGGCGGCCGATCAGCTTAATCACCAGGGTCATGAAGTGACCGTCTACGAGCGTGACGACCGCATTGGTGGCCTGCTGATGTACGGCATCCCGAACATGAAGCTGGAAAAAGATGTGGTTGACCGCCGCGTCAATCTGCTGCGGGAAGAAGGTATTAATTTTGTTACTAACGCCGACGTTGGCGGTAGCGGCGACAACGCCATCTCAGTCGATGAATTACTGCAAACTAATGATGCTGTACTGCTGGCCACTGGCGCTACCACCCCGCGCGACTTGCCGATCGAAAACCGGGAAGGCGACGGCATTCACTTTGCCATGGAATTCCTGTGGAAGAACACATCGAGCCTGCTGGATTCGCAGCTTGCCAACAAAAACTACATCAGCGCCAAAGACAAGAACGTGATTGTCATCGGCGGTGGCGACACCGGGACCGACTGCATCGGCACCTCACTGCGGCATGGCTGCAAGTCGCTGGTAAACTTCGAGATCATGCCGCGTCCACCGGCCGACCGCGCCCCGGACAATCCCTGGCCGCTGTGGCCAAAGATCTTCCGCATTGACTACGGCCATGAGGAAGCGGCGGCAAAGTTCGGCGAAGATCCCCGCCAGTATTCAGTCTCCGGCAAGGAATTCGTGCGTGATGCCAACGGCAAACTGCTGGGAATCAATACCGTGGATGTAGACGCCAAGTTTAAAGAGATACCCGGCACCGTTCGCTTCTGGCCAGCCGACCTGATTCTGCTGTCCATGGGCTTTCTCGGCCCGGAACACTACGTCAGCGAACAGCTTGGCCTGGAGCTGGATCAACGCTCCAACTACAAGGCCGAGTACAAGGACTTCCGCACCTCGGTGGACAAGGTGTTTGCCGCTGGCGACTGCCGCCGCGGACAATCACTGGTAGTGCGCGCTATCGACGAAGGGCGACTGGCCGCCGAACAGATCGACGGCTATCTCGAGAACGCCTAGCGTCAGGTCTTCGGATCGAAAAACCCGGCCCTCAATAGTTCAACAGAGGCAGCCGGGTTTTTTATGCGCTACCGGATTCCGTATCTGCCAGGCCGTGGTCGCACCGGGCGCTAAAAAGGTGACGGAGGGATTAATTTTTCGTAAAAAGGTGACGGAGGGATTAATTTTTAACCAGACCCGAGGCTTTAAGACCAAGTTGATTTGAGTGGTACCTTCAAAGGGAATTTGCGTCGCGGCCACATTTACGGATATGCGTGCTCAAGCCTCCCCACCGTGCTAACCGAGAAAGATGCTGGATAGGCTAACCGTTCTTATTTAAACAGGAGTGCAATAACAATAGACGACTCAGTCGGCAATAGAGCTGATTAAAATTTAATCCCTCCGTCACCTTACACGTTGGAGAACTTTATCGTGTACGCACTCAAATTAGCTTAACTTGTTATTTATCCTCAATATTTTCTGGGGCTATCTCAGGCTCTGACCCCATTGTTTTGCGGCGCGAGTTAAGAACCAAGGAACCCCTGATCAATTCTGGAAATGCTCTGGCCTGAATATCCGCTTGACAAGTTAATGGCCCTGCAGGCTATGCCGCTTCTGCCTGATCTCATCGGGCAAACCCCGGTTTCAGAGCATCAGCGTGAGTTATGTGAACTCTGTCTCAGCCAGAAGACCGTGAAGGTTTAATTCGAGACCCGCGTGATCTGCATCACTCCGACTTGTTGGCGCCGTGATAGATTCGTAACCGGTATTACATTCAACCGGGAGAAAGTCATGAAATTCAGATTATTTGGGTCACTGGCGCTGATCTGCGCGTTTTCGCTACTGGCAAACGCTGCTTTGGCCAAAGAAGGTGAAATCAAATTTACCAGTACTGTAATCTCAGTTTCCCAATCAGACTCTGATGTCGGTGCAATCGAAGTAACCATTCACGATATCGTGGTACCCATTATTGTGAATGGCGATACGGAGCTGGAAGAAGCGGGTGAAGAAATCAGCCTGGCTGATCTGACCGCCGGCGCTTTTGTCCGCATCGACAGCTTCTTTTCCGCTGAAGGGCTGGTCGCTGAAGAAGTCAACGTGGTTGATCAGCGGGGCGAGCAGTTCCGATTCCGGGGTGAACTTGACGCAGTAGACCAGGTTTCCGAGAGTACAGTCATTACTCTGCTGGGCGTGGACGTCACCCTCGTGGCGGATACCGATATTACCCATCGTGGCACAGCTGGTGGTAACAAGATCCCCGCTGCCGATCTCTCTCAGGGCGATCTGGTTAATGTCAGCGGCACACTCAGCAACGGGATTCTCGTCGCGTCACGCGTGCACGTGGGAACCCGGGAGCAGGGGGCTATCGAGCTGGAAGGTAACATCACCGCTGTGGCTGATTCCCAGATATCCATCGCCATAGAAGGCGGTAGCGAACTGATAATTTTCATTGATGAGCAAACCAGCGTCGTTGGGGATCTGGCCGAAGGCGTTTTTGTCGAAGCGGAGGGGCAACTGCAATCAGATCTCTCCCTGCTGGCATTCGAGATCGTCACCGACGAAGACGGCGACGGCGATGCTGACGACGACAACCGACGCGGCGAGCGTGGCGATGAGAATTCCAACCGAGGCCGCGGCAATGGCGGTAACGACGATGACGACAGCAACGATGACAACGGCACCGATGATGACGATAGCAACGATGACAATTCAGATTCCCGTGATGAAATCGAGGTTGGCGCCGAGATAATTCTGCGCGCCGACGGCGTAGCGGCTAACGGCAAAGCGAAATATTCTTTCGAACAGAATGGTTCGGAAATCGAACAGGAATTGGAGATTGAACTGGAAGATGCTGCCAGCGACACTGATTTCGCACTGGTAATCACCTTCGGCGATACGCCGGTGGAACTGGGTACATTTACTTCTAATTCCTTCGGTGAATTGGAAGTTGAATTACGCGCAAACAGTGACGATGGGGAAGGAAGCCTTGGTGAGTTTATTCCCGAAGGCCTGGATATTCGCGATATAACCGGAGTGCAGATGCTGCTTAACGGCGACGTGATTCTGGAAGGCGACTTCAGCTAGCCGTTAATTTGTAATCCTAGTAATCCTGGGGTCAGAGTAATAATACAATACCGTGTTTTTACTCTGACCCCATTGTTTCCCATTGTTTCATCGCCATTTATCCGTACCATGGATACGCAAACAATGAATTTTATGGGAATTTCAGAAATCCTAAGGGACACTAATAGTTTAATAGCTTAAGGAACCTCTGATCAATTAGCCTAATATCCGCATTCTAAGAAAACATGGAAACAACTATTCAAAATCGCAGTGTTTGTTGCCCCATTTGGGCTTTTAGCTTCATCAAGGTGGCTATATTCTACCTTGATGCCGTTTTTCAGGCGTACTGCGCCTGTATTGGATACTTCAATCTATCTATTCTCTTCAGTAGCCGCTTCTTCGCCATCACCAGATTCACCAGGGCGCAGGACACAAACAAGTGATGGGCGTTCTTGGCCAAGCCACGATAACGGACTTTCTTAAAACCAAAGTGGCCTTTCATAATCCAGAAAGGATGCTCGCTCTTTGCCCGCACCTTCGATTTGGTGCGGTTGCAGGAACGCTCTTCGTCACTGAGCTTACGGTGACGACTTCCCTTCTTCTGGGTAAAGTCTTTAGCTTTTGGCGCACATTCAGCGATCACCGCCTTCTTTCCCGCATAAGCCGAATCCCCATAAACCCGCGTTTCTTCACCATGCAGCAAGTCTTCCAGCAGCACCGAGTCATGGACGTTGGCGGCAGTGGCGGCTACCGAATGGATCAGCTTACTTTGACTGTCCACGCCAATGTGGGCCTTCATCCCAAAATACCACTGATTTCCTTTCCGGGTTTGATGCATCTCCGGGTCTCGTTCTTTCCGCTTGTTCTTGGTCGAACTCGGCGCATTGATAATCGTAGCATCCACGATCGTGCCGCGGCTCACCGCCATCCCGTTCTCATCCAGGTATTTATTAACCAGGTGAAAGAAACGGTCTCCCAGATCATGCCGTTCCATCAAATGGCGAAACTTACAGATCGTGGTCTCATCCGGCACCGGCTCATTACCCAGGTCAACTCCGACAAAGCAGCGCATGGCGCGGGAATCGTACAAAGCCTCTTCGGCCGCTGGATCAGACAAATTGAACCAGTGCTGGAGGAAATAGATGCGCAACATTCTTTCAATGCCCACTGGCCGGCGTCCAGCACCTTGGGGATTGGGATAGTAGGGCTCGATCACCGCAACGAGTTCCTTCCAGGGAATGATGGATTCCATGTCTTCAAGAAATTGCTCTTTGCGGGTTTTTTTGCGGTATTTTTCGAAGCTATCTGTCAGGGATTGCTGGCGCATGGGTCTCAAACCTGGAAATATCGGTAGTTGGGGATATGATCAATATTATCGACCAAAATCGGAATTAATCAGAGAGTCCTTAAAAGTTGGTGTTTACCTTAGCCCTGGACTAGGTTTCAGGGCATGCCAAGGATTGGTCGACTACACATACCAGGTGGCTACTACCATGTGATTGGTCGTGGCCTGGAGAAGCGCGACATATTCGAATCCAGAATCGATAAGCTGGATTTTCTCGATCGTTTCGGCGAAAACCTGGTGTCAGCAGACGCGCGCTGCCTCGCCTGGGCATTGATGTCGAATCATTACCATTTGCTGATAATTGTAGGGCAGAAACCTCTGTCCAAGCTTATGGCACCCGTTCTGGGTGGCTATGCAGGCCATTACAACCGCCGGCATGATCGTTGTGGATATGTATTCCAGAACCGCTACAAATCCATTCTTGTGGATAAAGATTCTTATCTTCTGGAACTGGTACGTTATATCCATCTGAATCCGGTAGCCGCCAGTGTAGTAGAAAATGTGGATAAGTTAGGTTCTTACCCCTGGACTGGTCATGCTGGCATGCTGAACAAACACAAGCAGGAATGGCACAGTACGGATATAACTCTTGCGAACTTCGGGGCAAATCGCCAGCGAGCAAGATCTGCCTATCTCAGGTTTATGAAGCAGGGCGCACTAAAGCCACGTCCAAAGCATCTCTCCGGCGGTGGATTGATCAGGAGCCACGGCAGATGGCAGGGCCTTGATCGCTTACGCAAAGAACATACTGCCTGTATCGGTGATGAAAGAATTCTTGGGTCGGGTGAGTTTGTTGAATCCGTACTGAGGCAGGATGACTTGTGTAAGGAGAGATCCCTGATTCTGGCTCGACAAGGATGGGATCTTGAAAAACTGGCGCAATGGCTCTGTGAAAATACCGGTGTGCAGCAACACCAGCTGCAGTCCAAAGCGAGGGGAGGAAAGCTTGCTGAAGCGAAAGCAAGCCTCTGTTACCTGGCCTCGACCGAGCTTGGCCTGACCGTCCGGGAAATGGCTGACTTCCTCTCGATCAGCCAGCCCTCAGCTTCGGCCTGGGTCAAGAAAGGCGAGAAGTTGTGCCAACAACGCTCATTATCCCTGCCCAATTCACCCTGTTAAGCTATTAAACTATTAGTGTCCCCGATTGCCAGAGAAGTCGATGACTACCTGCGTACCTTTGCCTTCTTCACTGTTGATATCTATGCGCCAACCAAGGCGATCACAGATTTTTTTCACCAGTGTCAGCCCCAGGCCAGTCCCGCCAGCCTTGGTGGTATAGCTATGCTCGAATACTCGGCCAAGATCAGCTGCCGCGATGCCTGTACCGGTATCGCTGACTGTTAGGGACTGGCTGGTTTGTTGTACGGTGATGCGGCCATCACTGGTATGCTCGATGGCATTTTTCAGGATATTACCCACTGCCATTTTTACAATACTCGGGCGTTCGCTGACCGTGAGTTCAGTCACTGGCGTGTAATCGACCGCGATCCGCTGCGCCTGGATTTGCTGTTGATTTTCAGCCAGGGATTCCCTGACGATAGTCTCGACATTGCAGGTGCC
Organism: uncultured Pseudohongiella sp.; assembly: GCA_965212375.1. GTDB lineage: Bacteria > Pseudomonadota > Gammaproteobacteria > Pseudomonadales > Pseudohongiellaceae > UBA9145. The sequence goes on from OZ243108.1 coordinate 3,393,495, forward strand.
AGCATCGTCATTGAACTGGTAGTCCTCCCGGGTCAGGAACAGGGTCGCCTCGATAAACGCCAGCATCTCTTCGCAGGCGCGGCGAACCCGCTGCAGCGGTTTGTCATGGCTGCCATCGGTTTGTCTGGCTTCGATAACATCAACCGCACCGAGGATAACCGACAAGGGTGTGCGTAGTTCATGACTTGCTGCTGCCGAGAAAAACTTTTCCCGGTCAACGAATTGATCCAGCCGATGCTGGTAACGATCGAACTCCCGGGCAATCAAACTGACCTCATGATCACTGAAATCATCCGCAATCTGGATCTGGCGCTGGTCCGGCCGGATGCTGGCCAGTCGCGCGGTCAGGGAATAAAGCGGCCGCAAACCAGCACGCGTCACCAGCCAGGCCAGCAACAGCGAAACCAACAGCACCGCCAGCGCGCCGTACAGTAGCCAGAGCAGTAACGCATGCTCCTGCTCCTCCCACTGGGTTATATCGTAGGTAAGCAACACCGGTTGGCCGTCAACTCGCGCTGCCTCCACCTGGTAGTAGCGTCCATCGGCTATCACGCTGTGATGCGAGCCCGGCGGCAACGATTGCAACGCTTCCGGCAACAACGCTAAATCTTCACCAAGGTAAAAGTCCCAGTCACTAAGCACCGCAATCTCGTTGTGTTCATGGCCGGTGCTCAGGATCACGCCAAGCTGATCGCGAACCATCTCGCCAAAAGTTGCTTCTTCGAGACGATCCTTGATGACCACCAGCGCCAGCGCAAACAAGAAGCTACTGAGCGTGACAATAGTTGCTATAAGCAGAATGAATCGGGTTCGGAGACTAGTGCCTGATTTCAACATAACCGGTCAATTCTCACTCTCTGCCGCACTGAGTCGATAGCCAATACCGCGTACTGTGTGCAACAGACTGCTGGCAAAAGGCTTGTCGATAATGCTGCGCAGGCTATAGATATGCGAGCGGAGTATGTCTTTATCGGGGGGATCATCTTCCCAGACAAGCTGTTCCAACTCGCTGCGACTTACCACCCGATGGCTATTACTAATCAGGTGGACCAGCAGCTTTCGTTGAATCGGGTTCAGCTGCAATCGAGTACCGGCCCGGGTCGCGGTTTGCGTATTCAGGTCATAGCTCAGGTCGGCGACCTGCAGCGGCTTGGCTGAATCCTGGCCGCTGCCTCTTTTCACCAGCGCCTTCAGTCTTGCTTCAAGTTCCTTGACCGAAAACGGTTTGACCACGTAATCATCAACACCAGCCTCGAAACCTGCCAGCTTGTCTTCCAGCTGATCGCGCGCCGTCAGCATCAACACCGGTGTGCCGATACCGAAATCCTGGCGCAACTGACGACACACAGCAAAGCCATTCATACCGGGCAACATGACATCAAGCACGATGGCGTTGAATGAAGGATCCTGAGCCATGGTCAGCCCGGTGCTACCGTCGTAGGCGAAATCCAGCACATAGCCTAGCGGCTCGAGAAAATCAGCGATGTTCTCGGCGATATCTCTGCTGTCTTCGACGATTAATACCTTCAATAGACTTACTCCGCATAGCTGATGCCAGTGTGCCAGAGGCAATGTCAAAACGATGTCGAATCAGAGGGGGACACTAATAGCTTAACCCGACCGGACACGCGAAAAAGCCATGCACGCACTAGTTAAGCTATTAAGCTAGGGTCTTAGGAAGCAGATTGACTAAATTGGGTTCTCTCTTAAGAGTCGCAAAAGCGTTTTGTAGACGTTATCACGACGATGGTTAAATCGAAACTCAGTCTCTTTTAGGTGCAGATAGAAGGTCCTCTTCGGGATACCTTTGAATTTGGATAGACGGAGTTTCGCATAGGCCCAAAATGACTCGATCCCGTTGATATGTGCTTTGTCATTTGCGAATTCGTTTTCGGCGTGACGAACTCGGTAGTGTTTGGCATAGCCGACATCTACCAGGCCATCATAGCCTCGCCAGCCGTCTGTGTGCAGGATGCTATCTAGACTCACTTGCCCTCTAATTACTGGTAAAAGAGAGCGTTTTCGAGCATTCGGGACGATCTCGGTGAAGACATGACCATTGCGCTTGAAGATGCCAAACACGATGGTTTTACCGGCTGCGCCTCGTCCACGTTTTCCTCGGATTCGAGTTGGACCAAAGTAGGATTCGTCCATTTCGACTTCTCCCGAGAACGGAGACTGTTCTTCACAGAACCGGGCAATTCGAGCACGTATTTTGAGGTAAATAGAGTTAGTAGATCGGGTACTTAAACCAGTCAGTTTCGCAGTATCCGATGCCGAAAAATCCATGGCAAACGCCCTAAGCAATTGCCTGAATTTGGCCTCACTGATTTTTGAATTTTTGTAGTAGCGATTGGCACCGGTAATCATAGGCTCAGACGCATGTTAGCATGCGATCTGCTTCCTAAGACCCTAAGCTATTAGTGTCCCCTGTTGATCCATATCAACTCAGCGGCGGTTCAGTACCGGATAGTCACGCTCCCATGATCGTTTCGACAAACTTTTTACATTCCCGGGATTATGCTCGTTGCGAAATTAACTTTGTCGTCCCTGGAAAAGCATGCTGTATTGGAAAAACAAGATTCAGGCTACGTCTCAGACTCTGGCGATCGTCCTGGTGACAACCCTGCCAGCTGCGCTGTTCGCGGCGCAAGATCACGAGCCTGTTACCCGCAGCGCCAGCCTCAGCTATGAACAGGTTTTTGAGAATGCCCTGAGCATTGCTCCGGAAAGCCTGGCATCAGGTGCTCGCGCCGATCAGGCTGATCAGTATAACCGCCTGGCATCGAGCCTGTTTCCCGGTCAGCCGGTACTGGAAGCCAGCTACATCGATGACGGCGCCCTGGATGCGGTAGGCCTGCGCGAGATTGAGGCTGGCTTGCGTCTGAACCTCTGGCGTCCGGGTGAGCGGCAGCAGTCGGAAGGCCTGGCCAGAGGTCTGTCTGATTTGTACCAGACCTGGCAGGACAACCTGGAACTGGAAATCGCCGGACGGGTCCGGCGCGCCGTTTGGGCACTGCAGCTGGCCGACGCCATGCTTGAGCTGGAACGTGAAGCACTGGCAGCGGCCCGTGAATTTGAACAACTGACCAATGCCCAGTTCGCCGCCGGCAGTGTAGCGGAGAGAGACGTGCTGCGGGCCCGGGCGCTGGTAATGAGCCAGCAGCAGGCAGTGTATGAAGCCGAAGCCCAACTGGTGGATGCCGAGCGGGAATATCAGGTGATCACCGGACTCAATGTCCGTCCTGCGCAGACGTTCCTGGAACAGCGCAGCAGCAGAACCGAGATCAGCATCAGTCATCCGCTGCTGCAGTTCCTGCAGGCCAATGTCGAGGTATCCAGATCGCGGGTCGATCAGGTGCGGCAAGTCAATGCTGAACGGCCCTCGATCAGGCTTGGTATGCGCAGAGAGCGCGCCTCGGTGTTCGAAAGCTACATCGATACCCTGGGCATCGGTTTCACCATGCCCCTGGGCCGTTCCCCGACAGTCGCAGGCCAGGTAAGCGACGCCCGGCAGGCGCAGGCCGATATGCAGGTCGCCCTGCAGCAGGGGCGCATCATGCTCGATCAGCAGCTCCACGAAGCCGAACACCAGCTATACACCATGGAGCTCACCCTCGAGCTGGCTATCAGCCAGGTTGAATTGAGCCAGCAGCAGTGGGAAATGTCGCGCCTGGCTTATGAAACGGGCGAGGCGGATGCGGTTTCGGTAGTGCTGTCGCTACGGGAGCTGATTGCGGCCCGCAAAGCGCGGGCCGACGCAGAACTGCGCTATCAACAACTTATCAGTGATTACAACCAGAGTGTGGGACTACTGCCATGAAAGCCCTGACCAGTTACGCCATCTTCCTAAGCGCTTTACTAATCGGCTCAACCCTGGTCTCAACCCAGAGTTCAGCACAATCAGAGTTAGCCCTGAGCGAGGCCGATATCCGGCTGCTGGATCTGGCTTTTGCGCCACTTAGCCTGACTGCCGACCAATCGGGCATCCCGCTTCCGGGACGGGTAATCGCGTCTCCGAATGCGGTATCGAAGGCCATCTCCCGCTACGAAGGGACTCTTGAGCGCTGGCATCAGCTGGCCGGAGCCCGGGTTGATCAAGGGGCGGTGCTTGCCAGTCTGCGCAGCACGCCGGTACTTGAGGTGCAGCAGCAGTTTCTCGATCGGGGCAATGACAACACCCTGTTGCGGCAACAGGTAGAACGGGAGCGACAATTGTTCGCCAGTGGTGTTATCGCCCAGCAGCGCCTGCAGATCAGCGAGTCGCGGCTGCGCAGCAGTGACATGTTGGTGCGCGCCAGCGAGCAGGCCTTGCGCAGTGCTGGCCTGAATGACCGTGATCTGCAGGATTTACGCGACGGTGAATTCGACCTGGGCATCACTTACATCCGCGCGCCGGGCAGCGGCACGCTTGCCCATCAATACTTCCGCACCGGTGATTACGTTGCCGCCAACGCGGTTGTTGCCGGGCTCATGACCGGGGGTCGCGCCTGGCTCTCGTTGCAGATGCCGGCTCGCCTGCTGCCAGCGCTCAGCGAGCAGAGCTATCTCACCGTCGCCGGGACAATGCAGCGCTTGACCTTGCGGCAGCGTGACTTCGCCATTGATCCTGATACGCAGTCCGTGGAGCTGCTGGCCGAGTTTGAACAATCAGGCGAGCACACCGTGGGCCAGATTTTGCGGGTGCTGCTGCATCCTGGCCGGGAGACCGTGTTCATCCCGGCATCCGCAGTAGTACATGAAGACCAGCAAACACTGGTCTATATCCGCAACAGCCAGGGCGTGGAGATTCGCGCCCTGGAACTGCTGCCGCTAGGGGATGGCTATCAAACCACAGCCGGAGTCAGCGTCGGCGAACAAATCCTGGTTCGCGGTGCAGCACTGGTGAAAGGCATGCAACTCGGCCTGGGAAGTGACGAATAATGCTGACTCAACTTATCCAGTTCGCACTCAGTCAACGCCTGATGACCGCCCTGCTGGCGGCGCTGCTGATCGGCTTTGGCAGCAACGCCCTGCTAAACCTGCCGATTGATGCGTTTCCCGACATCTCCCCGACCCAGGTCAAGATCATTATCAAGGCGCCAGGCATGACGCCGGAAGAAGTGGAGACACTGATCACCCAGCCCATGGAAGTCGAGCTGCTGGGCATACCGAATCAGGCAATCCTGCGCTCTATTTCCAAGTATGCCCTGAGCTCAATCACCCTGGATTTCAATGAAGGCACCGATATTTATTGGGCACGCCAGCAGGTCGCGGAACGTATCGGCAATGTCTGGGACGATCTGCCGGGCGACATCAGTGGTGGCCTGGCCCCCATGAGTACGCCACTTGGCGATATGTTCATGTTCACGGTGGACAACAACGACCTGACCCTGGAAGAAAAGCGCTTTCTGGTGGACTGGGTGATTCGCCCGGCGCTGCGCACGGTACCCGGCGTGGCGGACGTCAACGCACTGGGTGGCTTCGTCAAGACTTATCAGGTCACCCCGGATCGCGACGCCATGGTGCAGCTGGGCGTTGCCAACACCGCCCTGATTGCTGCCCTGTCGAGCAACAACAAAAACGACGGTGCCGGGCGCCTCGACCAGGGCGAGGAAACGCTACTGGTGAGAGTGTCCGGTGCAATCCAGACCCTGACCGATTTACGCAACACGCTGATCACCACCAGTGACGGCCACCAGGTACCGCTGACTGAAATAGCGCGAGTCAGTACCGGCGCACTGGAGCGCTATGGTTCGGTGACCGCCGATGGGTCAAGTGAAGCCGTGCAGGGCCTGGTTATTGGTTTGCGCGGCGCCAATGCCCAGGAAGTAGTCGATGGCGTCCAGACCAAACTCGATGATATCGAGGCAACCTTGCCCGAGGGCACCTCGGTCAACGTGTTCTATGACCGCAGTGTTCTGATTCAGGGCGCAGTCAACACCGTTAGCGTTTCCCTGCTGGCGGCGGTGCTGCTGGTGGTGGTACTGATTGGGCTGTTTCTCGGCAACTTGCGAGCCGCGTTGACGGTGGCCTTCGTGTTGCCGATGGCCGCCTTGTTTACCTTCCTGATGATGAACGCGATGAGCATGAGCGCCAACCTGATGAGCCTTGGTGGTCTGGTAATCGCGATCGGCATGCTGGTGGATTCATCGATTGTTATTGTCGAGAACATCGTCTCGTCCCTGTCCGCGCAGAAAATCCGCGGTAGCAAATTACCGCGTTTGCACATCATCTATCGTGCGGTGAAGGACGTGGCGATCCCGGTGACCGCCGGCGTGTTGATTATCATCATCGTGTTCCTGCCGCTGCTCACCCTGGAAGGGCTGGAAGGCAAACTGTTTCGTCCGGTCACCCTGACCATCGTGTTTGCCCTGCTGGGATCGCTGGTGCTGGCGCTGACGGTGATCCCGGTGCTGGCCAGTTTTGTTATCAAGGGGCAGGAATATACCGATCCCTGGCTATCGCGAATTCTGTCCCGACTCTATCGGCCGCTGCTGGAACAGGCACTTGCCCGGCCGCTGATCCCCGTCGCTGTGGCAGCATCGCTACTGGTGTTAACCGGGGCAATATTCCCGCTGGTGGGCAAGACTTTCATGCCCACCATGGACGAAGGCGACATCATTATTCAGTTGGAACTGATTCCGTCTATCAATCTGGAATCCACCACGCGAACCGTGCAAAGGGTTGAGCAGGCCATCCTCGACCAGGTACCGGAGGTAGTCAGGGTGGTTTCCCGCTCGGGGTCTGATGAAATCGGTATGGATCCCATGGGCCTGAATGAAACCGACATGTTTCTGCAACTGCAGCCACGTCAAACCTGGCGTATGCAGACCAAGCTGGAACTGGAAGACGCACTGCGTGAAGTGATGGAGCAGTTCAAGGGACTCAATTACGGGTTAACCCAGCCCATCGATATGCGGGTCTCGGAAATGTTGACCGGGTCCCGTGGCGATGTGGCCATCAAGCTGTTTGGTGACGATTTGCAGGCATTGAATTCCCTGGCGCAACAGATCGCTACCGAGGTGCAAACCATCGACGGCGCTATCGACACAATCGCCACGGTCAACGAAGGCGCCCAGTATCTGCAGATTGACTTTGATCGCTACCGGGCCGGACAGCTTGGCCTCAACGCAACGGACCTGCAGGACCGCCTGCGCGCCGAGATTGAAGGACTGCGCGTCGGCACGGTTATAGAGGGCTCTGCACGCGTACCGCTGGTGCTTCGCTACGATGCACTTAGCGGTGATGGCGAAGAAGCCATGAGTAACAATTTCATCGTACTTCCCGACGGCAACATAATTCCGCTGGCAGAGCTGGCGCGGGTCGAACGGGTTGAAGGACCGGTCAGTATTTCCCGGGAAGCCGGGCAGCGTTTCGCCGTGGTGCGAACCAATGTCGAAGGTCGGGACCTGGTAGGTTTCGTTGCTGAAGCACAACAGCAGTTGGCTGCCAGCCTCAACCTGCCGGAAGGCTATTTCCTGGAATGGGGCGGTGAATTCGAAAATCAGCAGCGCGCCGCGGCACGACTGGGTCTGGTTATTCCGATTGCCTTGCTGCTGATCGCGCTAATTCTGTTTCTCACCTTTCACTCGGTTAAACAAACCCTGCTGGTACTGTCCAACATTCCGTTTGCCATGACCGGTGGCCTGATTGCCCTTTGGGTAACCGGCGAGTTTCTTTCGGTGCCGGCGTCGGTGGGTTTCATTGCCCTGCTGGGGATCGCGGTACTCAATGGTGTGGTGCTGATGGCCCACTTCAATCATCTGCGCGACCGTGGCCTGGAGATTACCGCCGTGGTCAGGGAAGGTGCCGAGCGCCGCTTGCGCCCGGTGATGATGACCGCCTCTACCTGCGCCGTTGGCCTGGTACCGCTGCTGCTGGCCACCGGCCCCGGATCGGAAATACAAAAACCGTTGGCCATCGTGGTGATTGGTGGCCTGATCAGTTCAACACTGCTCACGCTGTTCCTGTTCCCGGTGTCCTACCGGTATTTTGTTGGCAACACGCCTGACATGGAAGCCACCTGATGCACACCCTACTGATACTCAACATACCGCCGTCGCTGGAAGATGATCTCGTGGACTATTTGCTGAGCCTCGACTGCGTCGGTGGCTTTACCTCCTACAAGGCCATGGGTCACAGTGAGGATATTCAATTGACCGTGGCGGAACAGGTCAGTGGCCGCAGACACCGATTGCAGTTCGAAGTGATTATGGAAGCCAGCCAGGTCGACACTGTCACCAGCGGCCTGGCGGCCGAAGTCGGCAAAGACATTACCTATTGGCAGCAGCCGATCAGCAATCTCGGCCGTACCTGACGCCAGTCCTGCCCGCGCCCCTACTGTCGCGGCAGTGTTTCTGACATACTTGACGCTCTTCCGCGCGCAACCATTCCGCGCGCAACCATCTGACCTGCATGTCGACCTCCGTTCTGTCCCTGCACAATGTCAGCAAAACCTTCGGCAGCTTTGAAAAGGTGACGGAGGGATTAATTTTTAACCAGTCCAGGGCCGCTGGGACAAATTGATTTGCGTGGTTACTTCAAAGAGGGTTTGCCTCACGGCCACATTTGCGGATGTGCGTGCTCAAGCTTCCCCACCGCGCTAGCCGGAAAAGGTGCTGGATAGGTTAGCCTATCTTACTGAATAGAAGTGCAATAACTATAAACGACGCGTTCCGAAACAGAGCTGATTAAAACTTAATCCCTCCGTCACCTTTTTACCTTTTTAACCCACCTTCTAACCGAGAAAGTGCTCGATAGGCTAGCCGTTCTTACTGGATAGGAGTGCAATAACTATAAACGACGCGGGCGGCAATGGAGCTGACTAAAATTTAATCCCTCCGTCACCTTATAGATCGCAATTGACCGTGGCGGAACAGGTCAGTGGCCGCAGACACCGATTGCAGTTCGAAGTGATTATGGAAGCCAGCCAGGTCGACACTGTCACCAGCGGCCTGGCGGCCGAAGTCGGCAAAGACATTACCTATTGGCAGCAGCCGATCAGCAATCTCGGCCGTACCTGACACCAGTCCTGCCCGCGCCCCTACTGTCGCGGCAGTGTTTCTGACATACTTGACGCTCTTCCGCGCGCAACCATCTGACCTGTATGTCGACCTCCGTTCTGTCCCTGCACAACGTCAGCAAAACCTTCGGCAGCTTTACAGCCGTGGACCAGATTAACCTGGACATTCCGCAAGGCGCGATCTACGGATTCCTCGGCCCGAACGGCGCCGGCAAGACCACCACCATCCGTATGATCCTGGATATCATCAAGCCCAGCAGCGGGCAGATCAGCATTTTGGGCAGCGACTCGGCCCTGGCAGTGCGCGATCGCATCGGCTATCTCCCCGAGGAGAAGGGCCTGTACAAGAAGATGAAGGCCTGGGCGGTGATTCAGTATTTCGCCATGCTCAAGGGACTGTCCCGCCAGGATGCCAAGCAGCGTGCCCTGGCTTTACTGGAGCAGTATGGCCTGGGTGAGTTTGCCGACCGCAAGGTGGAAACCCTGTCCAAGGGCATGGGCCAGAAGGTCCAGGTACTGGCGGCGGTGGCCCACGACCCGGAGCTGGTGATTCTCGACGAACCATTTTCCGGCCTCGACCCGGTTAATCAGACGGTGCTGGAAACCCTGATCCGCGACATGGCGGCACGGGGGCAGACGGTGATCTTCTCCACCCACGTCATGCAGCACGCCGAACGCCTGTGCGACCACATTCTCCTCATTACCCGTGGCAAGAAAGTGTTTGATGGCACCGTGGCCGAGGCCCGGGCGACGATCCCGCGCCGGGTCCTTGTGGCTACCGATGATCCAGTGAGCGCTCTCGAGCAGGATGCGTTGATTGAATCGGTTGAGGCGCTGCCCGGGGACGAACCCGGACATTGGCAACTTAATATCAGCGAACAGGCAGATCCGCAAAAGATCCTGCAGCGCTGCTTTGAACAAGGCATCAAACTGCGCAAATTCGAGTTTACCGAGCCGACCCTGCACGATGTGTTCGTACACCTGGTGGAAGAACCGCCGGTGGCCGAAGCCGACGCTGCGGCCGAGACCAGCTTATGAGCATGATCGGCCTGATTGCGCGGCGTGAGTACGCCGAGAACGTCAAGACCAAGGGTTTCTGGCTCACGATTGCCATCTTCCCGCTGATTTTTGCCGGCATCTATTTTCTGCAGTCCGCCCTGTCCGAGGCGACGCCCACCCGCTACTACATCGTGGTCGATCAGTCCGGGCAGTATGAAGACGCCGTTGACGTGGCCATCAATCGTGAACATCAGCGCCGCATCCTGCAGGCCTTCGTGGACTATCTGCTGGAATACCGCACCGAAACCGATCTGGAGGCCACCGTCGCCAATGCCACTGGCAACGTGGATCAACTGGTGGATGACGTGGATGCCGACGAAGTCGCCGCGCTCAATGACTGGATCGATAACGGCGGGCTGGATTATGCCCTGCTCATGGCCGCGCCGTATCTGGAAGCCGACGCGCCGCCGTTCGAAGCGCCGGAGCGACAGTTTATCGCTGCCGATCTGCCCACCGAACTGGATCCGGATGCCAGCCCCGAGCAAGTAATTGACACGCTGCGACCCTATCTTCGCGGCGACCGTCCGGTGGCCGCCGGAGATCAGCGCGGCGAGCTGTTTGCCCTGATTTTTATACCTGAGAACGTCGAGCAGTTTATTAGTAGACCTGGCGCCATGCCGCAGAATCCTGCGACGACTCGTGGGGTGCAGTACTGGTCACGCAATCTCACCGACAATCGTTTGCCAAACGCCATCGCCAGCAGCATCAACGCCGAGATACGTGCCCGTGAATACCAGGCACAGGGAATCGATGCGACACAGATTCGCAATATCCAGCGCACCCGACTGCCGTTTAGCCAGCTTGATCCCTCGGCCGACGAGGGCCAGGAAGCGGTGAGCATGGCCGACACCTTTCGCCAGTACGCGCCGATGATTTTCGTCTACCTGATGTTCGTGTCCTTGATGCAGAACGTCCAGTACCTGCTCAGCAACACCATTGAAGAAAAATCCAACCGCATTATCGAAGTGCTGCTGGCTTCGGTCACCGCTGACGAGTTGATGCTGGGGAAACTGGTGGGCATTGCCCTGGCGGGGCTGACTACCATCGGCATCTGGCTGCTGTCTTTTTTCCTGTTTATCAGCCTTTATGACAGCAGCGGAACGCAGCTCATTGGCCAGGCACTGGAGGTGATTCTCGGCTCGGAACTGATCCCCTGGTTTGTGTTTTATTACTTCGCCGGCTACGCCCTTTACTCCGGTGTTTTCCTGGCGATAGGCAGTCTTTGCACCACGCTCAAGGAAGCCCAGGCGCTGATGATGCCGATGATCATGGTACAGATCGTACCGCTGGCAATGATGTTTTTTGTCATTACCGACCCCCATAACTCGATCGTCCGGGCACTGTCCTGGTTTCCGCTGTTCACCCCCTACCTGATGATGAATCGCGCCGCCGCCAATCCGCCGCTGGTGGATGTAGTCGGCACCACCATCGTGCTGCTGATCAGCATTCTGCTGGTGTTGTGGGGATCGGGAAAAGTGTTTCGCCAGGGCGTGCTGCGTACCGGTCAGCCGCCGCGCCTGCTGGAGCTGTGGCGGATGCTGCGTGCTGATTAACCTACTGTTCAGAAAATTCATCCCTGAATTTTCCGAACGTCGCAGCCCGATCTCTGGCGGAGAAGTGCGATTCTCCTGGTGATCGGGCTGCTCGCGACTCGCTGCGCTCGCGTCGCGCATCCATGCGCTCACTCACAGTTCTTCTCTACATGAGTGTTCCGAAAATTCATCCCTGAATTTTATGAACGTCGCAGCTTTTTACCTACTGTCTAGCTAATTCATCCCTGAATTAGCTAGACGTCGTCCGCCCGACTCTGGCGCAGAAGTGCGATTCTGCTTGAGCCGGGCGGACTCGCGTCTCGCTACGCTCGCGTCGCGCATCCCTGCGCTCACTCACAGTTCTTCTTTACACCTCATTGTTCAGAAAATTCATCCCTGAATTTTATGAACGTCGCAGCCCGATCACTGGCGGAGAAGTACGATTCTCCTGGTGATCGGGCTGCTCGCGTCTCGCGCCTGTGGCGCGAGCGTCGGCCATCCATGGCCTCACTCACAGTTCTTCTTTGCACCTCATTGTTCAGAAAATTCATCCCTGAATTTTATGAACGTCGCAGCCCGATCACTGGCGGAGAAGTACGATTCTCCTGGTGATCGGGCTGCTCGCGTCTCGCGCCTGTGGCGCGAGCGTCGGCCATCCATGGCCTCACTCACAGTTCTTCTTTGCACCTCATTGTTCAGAAAATTCATCCCTGAATTTTATGAACGTCGCAGCCCGATCACTGGCGGAGAAGTACGATTCTCCTGGTGATCGGGCTGCTCGCGTCTCGCGCCTGTGGCGCGAGCGTCGGCCATCCATGGCCTCACTCACAGTTCTTCTTTGCACCTCATTGTTCAGAAAATTCATCCCTGAATTTTATGAACGTCGCAGCCCGATCACTGGCGGAGAAGTACGATTCTCCTGGTGATCGGGCTGCTCGCGTCTCGCGCCTGTGGCGCGAGCGTCGGCCATCCATGGCCTCACTCACAGTTCTTCTTTGCACCTCATTGTTCAGAAAATTCATCCCTGAATTTTATGAACGTCGCAGCCCGATCACTGGCGGAGAAGTACGATTCTCCTGGTGATCGGGCTGCTCGCGTCTCGCGCCTGTGGCGCGAGCGTCGGCCATCCATGGCCTCACTCACAGTTCTTCTTTGCACCTCATTGTTCAGAAAATTCATCCCTGAATTTTATGAACGTCGCAGCCCGATCACTGGCGGAGAAGTGTGATTGTTCTGATGAGTTGACTGCTGGTGTCAGAATTTCCGGGTTTCTACCTGCTTGTCGTTTGGGCCATCCAGCGGCAGGGAGCAGTGGACGCAGCGGCGGGTGATGAGATTGAGGAAAATTACTTTGACGAAGAACTGTTCGCCGCAGTTGGGGCAGCGGCGCCGCGCCATGTCGACGGCGAAGCCGGACCATACCGCCATGTACATGAACATGAAGGAATCAACACTGCGCTGGTTCTCGAGGAGGAACCACACCGCCACCATGTAGACCGGCAGGGTCCCCAGGCACACCAGCAGACGGGTGCGGGCACGGCTTATTTGCCGCAACACCTTCCTGATGTGGGGAGAATAGTGTGTAATTGGGTCTTGCTCCGGTTCATTCCCGGAATGTTCTGGTTCGGGTGCATCGCCCATACTGCGTCCGTTGGTTGATCCGTGTTTCTGGCCCGACATCCCGGGCATCTCGCCAGCCCGAATGATCGGGCATGGTAAGCGGCAGCGTTTAAACCGGGTGAAGTAACGAGCCACCTGCAGATACCTACTCTAGCTAAGATGTCCGGGCATGTATATTCCCCGGGCAGATCCCGACCTTCAATTTATGTCCGATTTTACTGCAATTATCAGCACCGAGGACGGCGCTGGGTGGCAACGTTTCAGCCACCCGGTGGCGGTGGTTACCGCGCGCCGGCCCGGCGAGGTGGTGCCGGCCCTGAAGCAAGTGGAGGCATATGCGGCTGAAGGGCTAACCGCGATCGGCTACGTCGCCTACGAGGCTGCTCCGGCCTTTGACAGCTCACTGAAGTGTCGCCATCACAATGGCGCGCTGCTCAAATTTGCTGTTTTCTCCGAGTCTCGAGCCTGGGAGCCTCCGGAAACACCCTTACCGAACCTTGCCCTGGCGTCCGAAATCGGCAAGCCGGACTATCTGGCGGCGGTGGATGACATCAAGCGCTTGCTTCGCGATGGCGACAGCTACCAGGTCAACTTTACCCAGCGCCTGATCGGCCATTGTGACGCCGACCCGGAAACCCTGTTTGCGGCCTTGCTCGCTGCCCAACCCTCACCGCTGGCCTGTTTCTTACAGGATGAGACTGAAGCGATTTGCAGCGTGTCTCCAGAGTTGTTCTTCAGTCTTGATAACGAGCACATCATGATGGAGCCAATGAAAGGCACCCGACCACGCGGCAGCGATGCCGCCGGTGAGCAGCGCATGCAGCGGGAGCTGCTGGATTCAGAGAAAGAGCGCGCCGAAAATCTGATGATCGTGGACATGGTGCGCAATGATCTCGGCCGGATCGTGGCGCCGGGCAGCGTCAAGGTGGATGCGCTGTTTGAGCTGCGCGCTCTGCCCACGGTATGGCAGCAGGTGTCACGCATTAGCGCCACAACGTCGGCGTCGCTTTCGGACTTGTTTTCTGCACTATTTCCCTGCGCCTCCATCACCGGGGCTCCAAAAGCCCGCACCATGGAGATTATCGAGCAACTGGAAGTGAGTCCCCGCGGCGTTTACACCGGCGCGGTGGGTGTGGTGCGCCCGAATCGAAGCATGCGTTTCAATGTCGGCATTCGCACGCTGACGGTAGACAGAAACCGGAAGGTTGCCGAATACGGTATCGGTGGCGGCATTGTCTGGGATTCTGAGCCGGTTGCGGAATGGCAGGAAGCGCGGATCAAGGCGCGGGTTCTCGACAGCGGCGCCAGCGACTGGCAACTCCTGGAGACCCTTGCCTACCATCCGGACAGTGGCGTTGCGCTGCGCCGCGAGCACCTGGATCGCCTGGCTGGCAGCGCCCGGCATTTTGGCTTCGCCCTGGATCTGAAGGCAGTCAAACAAGCTCTGCGTGATTACCAGGCCGACCGGCCAATGAAACTGCGACTGCTGTTGGACAGAGACGGCCTGTTCCGGCTGGAAGCCAGCCGGATTCCCGAAAGCGATGGCATGGTCAGTCTCGGTGTCGCCGTCAGCCCGGTATGCAGCCGGGATAATTTTCTGCGCCACAAAACAACTCAGCGCCAGGTGTACCAGTATGCGCTAGAGCAGGTAAGCGGCGTTGACGATGTGATTCTCTGGAACGAGCGCGACGAGCTGACCGAAACTACGATCTATAACCTGTTTCTGGACATTGAAGGCGTACTGCTCACCCCGCCAGTAAGCGCCGGCCTGCTGCCGGGCACCTTCCGTCGTCACCTGCTGGACAGCGGTCAGGCCACGGAGTCAGTGCTGTATAAAGACGACCTGGCTCGCGCCTCCCGGATTCTGGTGGGTAACAGCGTACGCGGCCTGCGCGAGGCGCGGCTCATCGACCAGCCTACCAGTTCACAACCCCGCGCCAGAGCTGGGTCAAACCGATAAAAATCAGCACCCCGGCCAGCAGGCGATTGACCAGCCGGCTGCCTTCATCCAGATGGGATTTCAGAAAGTCACTGGCCAGCGCGAAACCCCACAGCGCTACTACCTTGCCCACGTAAACGCCCAGCAAGTACACCACCAATAACCAGCCAGCGAAGTCGAAACCCAGATAGCGGGTGGTGGCGGTAACCGCGATTATCCAGAACGGAATGGCCTGGGGGTTGACCAGGGCGATGAACAGACCGCGCTTGATGTAGGAAGGCTCCACATCGGGATTCGTGTTCAGACTCGGATGGGTCTCATGAATCCAGACATAGACTCCCAGGGCGACGAACACCAGGGCGAGTACCAGATTAATGCTGGCGTGATCGGCGAGAAAACGGCTGATGACCACGCCGAACCAGATGGCCAGGAATGCCTGGCCGGTCTCCACCAGCGCGGCAGCGAAAGACACCTGGATGGCGCCGGGGCGATTATGGTCGACCGTCGTCTTGATGACGGTGAGATTGATCGGGCCAAAGGGCAGCGTGGCAATGAACGAGGTTGCCAGGGCAACGGCAAAATACCAGGCTGGGTTGTCAGGACTCACTGATATCCCTGGGCTTGCAGGTTAAACAAATGCGCATACTGGCCATCGGCTGCCAGCAGTTCCTCATGGCTGCCTTCTTCAATGATGTGCGACTTTTCCAGCACGATGATGTGATCGGCCATGCGCACGGTGGAGAAGCGGTGGGAAATAATAATAGAGATGCGGTTGTCAGTCAGCTCGCGAAAATGCGCAAAGATTTCTGCTTCGGCGCGGGCATCGATAGCGGCAGTCGGCTCGTCAAGAATCAGTACATCCGCCTTGCTGCGCATGAAGGCGCGTGACAATGCGATTTTCTGCCACTGCCCCCCGGACAGCTCCTTGCCGTTCTTGAACCAGGTGCCAAGCTGGGTCTGGTACTGCTCCGGCAGGTCCTTGATGAACTCATCGGCCATCCCCTTGGCGGCGGCGGTGGCAATCTGGTCCTGCTCGCCCAGCTCGCTGACATCACCGATCCCGATGTTTTCTCCAACCAGCATCTGGTAGCGGGCAAAATCCTGAAAAATCACGCCGATGCGCTGGCGCAGCGCGTCCACATCCCATTCCCGCAACTCCAGCCCCTGGAAGTAAATATTGCCCTCGGTGGGCGTGTACAGACGCGTCAGCAGTTTGATCAGCGTGGTCTTGCCACTACCGTTCTCGCCGACAATAGCCAGACTTTCCCCGGCACGCAGATGCAGACTGACCCGGTCCAGCGCAGGTATGTCACTGCCGGGGTAATGAAAGCTGACGTTCTCAAAGCGAATGCCATCGTCCGGATCCGGTCCGTGAGTCTGGTCGCCGGTTGTTTCCGGCACCTTGTGTTCCAGGTATTCGGTAAGGTTGGACAGGTATAGGTTGTCCTCGTACATGCCGTTGATCGAAGTCAGGCTGTTGGTCACGGCATTCTGCCCGAGTCGAAACTGGGCGATGTACATGGTCATCTGGCCAATCGTGATGGTGCCGGCGATCGCGGCAAAGCCCACCCAGCCATAGGCAAAATAGAACGCGCCGCTGGCCAGCAGACCCAGCAGGTAACCCCAGAAGTTGCGACGCAGAACCAGGTTGCGGTCTTCCTGGTAAATATTGCGGAAGATATCCACGTAGCGCTGCAGAAACAGTTTACCCAGCTGCAGCAGCTTCACTTCCTTCACGCCGTCCTCGCGGGTCAGCACCATCTCCAGGTAGATCTGCATTCGCCGCTCGGCCGAGCGGCGCCGATGAATGCGGAAAGCTTCGCCGGAAAACTTTGCTTCGGCCAGAAATGCCGGCACTCCCGCCGCCGCCAGCAGCAGCACGGCCCAGGGGGAAAACTGGAACAGGAAGATGGCGATAGTGGTCAGGGCAATGACATCGCGCAGCAAATCAAAGGTCTTGATCACCAGGCTCAGGGGCCGACTGGACGCTTCGCGGCGGGCGCGGACCAGCTTGTCGTAGTACTCGGCATCCTCAAAGTGGGCCAGCTCCAGGGTCAGGGCCTTTTTCAGGATCATGACGTTGATCTTGTTGCCCAGCAGCACCCGGAGAATGGCCTGGCACACTGAATTGAGTTTCTGAGCCCCGGTCATCAGCACCACCAGTCCTGCCTCAATCAGCACATAGCGTATGACGTCACTGCGGGCCTGCTCGGCGGCAGCGCCGGTTTCCTGAATCGCAGTGGCGACGGCATCCACAAACAAGCCGCCGATGGAGGCAATGGACGCCGGCAAGACGCCGGCGATCAGCGTACTCACTGCCATGGCGATTGTCAGTCCGGCGCTGGTGCTCCAGACAATTTCCATTGCCACGCGGCTGTATCGAAAAACCGACACAAACTTGCGCAGCGAATTCGGTGAATCCTGGGTACTCAAACTTTACTCGGTAATTACGGGTTGGGGCAGAACAGGTACGGGGTGTACCTCTTTATGGATGTCCGTCTTATGGATGCCCGTCTTATGAATGTCCGCAAGGCGGGCGCCCACTGTACAGGTGCCAGTCAGGCGGCGGGGATAGTAACACGCCCGGCATGGCGGCACGAAGGAAGCCGCCAGGACCGGACGAGGAGTGTGCCACAAACAAGCCAGACGCGGCTGCGCCTGGCCAAAGTGACTTACAGCTTCATCAGTTTCAGGACGATGCGATCGGTGTCACGTTCCAGACTGGGATCGAATGGACCCACGGTGTGATCGTCTGCCGGATTGTCCAAAACTTCGCTGACTCCCACGAGAGCGAAATCGCCGGATTCCAGCAGCGCCCGTACTGCCTCATCGAAGGCAATTCGGTGCAGGGATTCGTTGTCTGCACCCGGTGTGCCTTCATGGTCGATAACGCCAAAAATACCGCCCGTCTTCAGCACCGAGGCCACCTGGCCAACAATCTGCTGCGCCATGGCCGGGTTGGAATTGTGAAAATCGTGGAAATTCAGGCCGGTGATGGCGAAGTCCACGCTGCTGGCCGGGGCGTCGGTGATGGCGGCAATCTGCTCGACATTATTCAGACGTGCGGCGCGAGTGTTGGCAGCATCTTCGGCGCGACCGCCGGGACGATTCTGCATATACACCGTGCCGTTGGGGCCCACCGCATAGGACAGGACCTCGGTATACCATCCGGCTGAAGCGTTAATGTCCAGTACCGTCATGCCGGGCGCAACGCCCATGAAGGCCAGTACCTGGGGGGCATGGCGGCTGGCGTCACGTTCCTTGTCGGCGGCGGGACGCTCCGGATTGGCCATGGCGCGCTCCAGAGCGGCGGTGTCCAGTTGGGCAAGTGCAGAACTGCAGAACAGACCAAGGGTCAAACCCACAGGTAATAGAGTGTTCGAGAATTTCATAGCGGCAACCTTTTCTAAGTTTTGTATTTGCTGATTATGGAAATCGCGGCCGTGTGACGGGCTACAGGGCGCATCACAAACAGGGCTAGGCAGAATAAACCATGGCTAACAGGGAGTACACCACCACGCGCCGACTGCCCGCACCGGCGTGGCGAATGCAGGATTAGCGCGCCGCAGGCCCAGGTTCTGTTGACAGATCCTCTTGCCAGGCTCTTTAGACAGGCCCTTTAACCTGGTGCTAGTGCAGGCGCCGTTCGGCTTTCAGCTCATCTTCGAAGAAGGCTTTCACCTGCTGCAGCTCGCAAAGATCACCTTCGGTGTCCATCAGCGGGATATGATGTTCAATGTCATTGAGCATATTGGTGATACTGGCGGTGTCCAGTTCACTGAGGTCGAGATTAAATGGAAACTTCAATTCCTTGGCCATCGGGTACCACTCCACTTGGCAAACTACGAACAAATCCCACCGCGGGCCCCGAATAAGAGGGGAAATTGTTTGCACAAAAAATGTATCGACTGACATTAAGAAATCTGCATAACAAATTCTAATGCTTGAAGTTTTTAAGTTTTAAGCGGACTTGTCGATGGCCAGATATTGGTTCTTTACGCCATATAGCTGGCAGTTTAGACTATCCCCCAAATTTGGTGTTATTTCACCAGGGGTCAATTTCCTCGCTTGGACTCGGGCAGCAAAGCCTGGATCAGTGACGACTGGCCCGAATAAGAACAATATGCAGGTCAGGCAACCTGACCCTTAGGAGAGTAGTCAGGGTGAGTAGGCTGATTGATGCCTGGGCTGAATTTGTCGTTGCCAAGCGCGCGCTTGTCATAATCTTCACGCTATTACTCCTGCCGCTGATCCTGTTCACTGGCGGCACTATTCCTTTCGACAACAGCACCGCCCGCTACTTCATTGCCGGCGACCCTACCCTGGAAGACTACGACACCCTGCTGGAGCTGTTTGGCGACAACGAATATCTGATTGTGGGTATTGAAGCCGCCGGTGACGCCGAGGATGTGTTTAGCGCCGAGTCGCTGGATGCGCTGGTGCAGATCTCGGAGTTTCTCGAGTTCCATCCCTATGTGACCCAACTGCGGTCCCTGACCAATTACCAGTATCTCAGTGCTGACGATTTCAGCCTGCGCACAGAGTATATTCTCGACGACCCGGCAGCGCTGGCGGAGGACCCACAGGCCGTTGACCAGGTTAAAACCGTCCTGCGCCAGGAACCCCTGGCACTTGGCACCCTGATCACCGAGGATTTTCGCCACACCCGGATTGCGGCGCGGGTGGAATATCGGGAAGAAACCTCCGAGCACAAGATCGAACTGGTACAGGCACTGTACAGCTTCATCGACCAGCAGAATCTTGCCGAGGCAGACAGCTATAACCTGCATCTGTCCGGCTATCCACTGGTGAATGAGCGCTTCGAGACGGTATCGGCGGAAGACACCGGCCGGCTGATCCCAGTCATGATCGTGGTGATGGTACTGATTCTGTATCTCAGCTTCCGCTCACTGGCCGCGATGCTGTTGCCCTGGTTTGTGATCGCCGCAGGCCTGCTGCTGCTGCTCGAGCTGCAGTATTACCTTGGTATCCCGCACACCACCATCGACAGTGCCGCGCTGGCACCAACCATGATCATCATCGGCATCGGTATCACCGTGCACGTGTTGCTGGAGTTCTTTCGCGCTGCCAGCGCCGGACAGTCCAGTCAGGAAGCGGCTCGGGAAACCATCCGTCACATCTGGATCCCCGCGTTCTTCACCGCGATTACCACCGCCGCCGGCTTTCTGGCGCTGTCGGTAACACGCATTCTGCCAATTCGGGAATTTGCCCTGTTAGGTGCGATAGGTCCTATTCTGCTGTTTCTGTTCTCGCTGACCGTTTTGCCGGCAATGCTGAGCTACATCAAGCGGCTGCCAAGCGCCACGTCCAACATCATGAACCAGGGTCTGGTCTCCCGCCTGACCCGCAAGGTGCCAGATTTCACATTCAGGAACCGCAAGTCAATTCTGGTCGCCGGGATCGCGGTTATCCTGTTTTCAGTCTGGAATCTGCCCAATGCCCGAGTGGACAACAACTATGTCACCCTGTTCAAGGAAAGCAGCCAGACTCGACAGGACATTGTTTATTTTGATGACGTGTTTCGCGGCATGATGACGCTGGATATTATTCTGGATGCGGGCGCCGCCGAAGGTGTTAAAGACCCCCAGTTTCTGCGCGATCTGCAGCGCATTCAGGAGTGGCTCACCAGCCATGAAAAACTGGGCAAGGTCAATTCCCTGGCTGACTACCTCATGGAAATCAACAAGGCGCTCAACGGTGACGATCCGGACGCTTATCAGCTGCCCGAGTCACGGCAAATGGCGGCCCAGTTTCTGTTGCTTTACGACAGCGCCGGCGCTAACGAGGATCTGTCTGACATCATCGATTTCACCAACCAGTACTCACGCCTGGTGGTGCCGGTAGTCAACATGCCCGCCTCGGAAATGCAGGCAGAGCTCGATGACATTCGCGGCTACCTGGAAAGCAATTTCGCGCACCTGAACCCGTTGTTGACCGGCACCATGGTGCTGTATACCGTGCAGGACATCTATACGGCCCAGGGTATGGTGCAATCCTTCCTGGTGGCGCTCACCGTCATCACCCTGTTTTTCATCGTGCTGTTTCGCTCGGTTCGCTACGGTCTGCTGTCTATTATCCCCAGCGTCATGCCGATCATCCTGGCTGCCAGCCTGGCCGGTTTTGTGGGTATTTACCTCGACCAGAGTGCTGTTATTGTATTCGCCATGACCATGGGCATAGCCGTGGATGATGCGATCCACGTGATGTCTCGCTACCTGAGCATTCGCAATACCGGCGCCTCCACTCACCACGCCGTACAGCGCGCCATGAATGAATCGGGTCGCGCCGTGGTATTCAGTTCCATGGTCCTGGTATTTGGCTTTTCGGTGCTGATCTTCGGTTCTTTCACCACGGTGATTTATGTCGGATTGTTCGGCTCCATCATTATGGCGCTGGCCCTGCTTGGCGACCTTATTTTCCTGCCCGCCATCCTGTTTCTGGTGGATGGCAGACAGGACCGACGAGCCGAACAGCGCAATCCGTTGCACAATCTGTAAACTACTTACATCCGCACGCTAACCTTTTATGATTAAATTCGTGACTGTTTTTATGGTTAAGCTCATGTTCAAGCGCCCTCTTTTGCAAACTCTTTGCCTGACAAGCCCCGGCCTGATTAGTCCCCGCCTGGTAATTCTTTACGCGCTGGCGTCGCTGCCCTTGCTGCTTTCATCGCTGCCCCTGACTGCCAGCGAAATGACCGCCCGCCAGGTAATGGAACGCGCCGATACCGTGGCCGATGGTCAGACCCGGGTCGCCGACTACACCATGGTGCTGATTGACCGACGGGACCGGCAGCGCAGCAGGGAATTAACCATTTACGCCAAGGACTTCGATGCTGACACTCGCACCAACACGTCCACCCTGTCGGTGTTTGAATCACCCGCCGACATCGCCGGTACCGCCTACCTGAACCATGACTGGCAGGATCCCGACCGGGACGATGATTCCTGGTTGTACCTGCCCGCCATGCAGCGGGTGCGGCGCATCGCCAGCAGCGATACCTCGGACTCATTCATGGGCAGCGATTTCACCTATGCCGATATCAACGGTATCGAGATCAACTGGTTTGACTATCGCTTTATCAGTGAGTCTGAAGAAGTGGATGGCTACGACTGCTGGGTGATTGAAGCCACGCCCCGCGAGCAGATGAAGGCCAAAGCCGAGGACGCCACCGGCTATTCCCGTCTCCAGGTGTGGATTCGCAAGGACAACTTCATCCAGGCCAGGGCCCAGGCCTGGGAACTGCGTGGCAATCGCATCAAGTATTTCACGGCGTCAGACATCCGCCAGGTACAGGGCATCTGGACTACGCACCGGCAACAGGCTATTACTACCCGCAACGGTCGCCAGGAACATGCCAGTGTGCTGCAACTCAACAATATCGAATACAACACGCCGGTGGCGGATGATTATTTTTCCCCGGATTCCCTGCAGCGGGGCGTCAACTGATCTCCGCAGTCATGTTGTGTTGGACCGCCTAGCTTCAAATTGTCTCTGTACACTCACCGGACTGTTTTCCGGCCTGCGCTGCTATTCCCATCCAGTTTACCGATCCTGCCTGTTACGCACTGCGTTCACTGTTTTTGCCTCCTCGGTCCGCTTCCCATTGCCCGCCGGTGGCCTGTATCTGCTCGCGACGCTGGCCAGTCTGCCAGCATCGGGTCAGGACGACTTCTTCGGCGACATTGAAATCGAGCTAGGAAGTGAGACGGCAACAGAGACCGGAAGCGACGTCGAGAGCGGCATTGGCTTTTCCCTGCTGGGTTGGGTGGAGCAGAAAGTTGCCTATGGGCTGGAAGCTCCCGGCCCGGCATTCTCCCGTCAGAAAAGCGAGTTGACCCGGGTCGAAACCAGCACCTATCTGCAAATTGATCGACCGCTGGGCGAGCGCAGCCAGGTGCGCTTGAGTGGCAAGGCCTATCACGATGAGATTTACCGAATAAACGATAGCACCCCGTACACTTTTGCGGAAATCAACGAACACCGTAACCGCTTCGAAATTCGTGACTTTTACATCGAGCATCAAGCAGAAAACGGAATCTATATCAAAGCCGGCCACCAGATTCTGGCCTGGGGTATGTCCGAGTATTTGCGCGTCACCGACCTGATCAACGTCGAGAATCAGTATCAGCTCGGGCAGCAGGATCTGGAAGACCTACGTCTGCAGGTACCGGCGCTGCTTACCAGTGTCAGTGCTGGCGGATGGACCTGGGATGCGGTGCTCACCTACCACGCCGGGCGTGACGATATTGCCCCGCGCCGGGATGAGTTCGATTTATTTGCGCCACTTTATGAGGCAGGTGGCACCATAAGCATTCGTCGACCGGAGCGGGACTATGAATTTTTCATGCGCGGCTCGACACAATATGCCCACGGTGATATACAGATCGTCGCTGGCGAGTTTAATGATAACGCTCTGGCCCTGGAGCGCGTTGTGCTGAATGGCGAGCAGCCTGTGGCACAACTGTACCAAAATCGGATGCGCGCGCTGGGCGTGGCGGCCAATCGGGTATCGGGTTCCTGGCTGCTTTTTGGAGAACTGGGATGGCATGCCAATCGGGTAGCGCGTCCCACTGAGCGAAGTGTTGCCTTTGATCCGAACGGTTGGGTGAAAAAGGATCAACTGCTTGGCGTGCTGGGAGTCGAGTACAGCGGGTTTCGGAACCTGCTGCTGACAGCCGAGATTGATGCCCAGCGCATCCGCGACAACGAACCGTTCGGCTATGGCGACGGCAAGCTTGTCAGTGTGGGGCTGCGCGCCAGGTGGAGCGCATTGAATGAGCGTCTGCAGGTTCTCGGGGTGGTCAACGAGTTGGCCGAGGATCAGGGGCGGGTAGCCAGGGCGACCGTGACCTACGACTGGTCAGACAGTCTGAACCTGGGCCTGATGTGGGTAGCGTATTCGGCACCCGATAGTTCCCTCGTTAACCCGTTTCGTCACAATGACGTCCTACAATTACAGTTGCGATACAGCTTTCAATCACCCTGACGCGGTTGCTCCTGTCATGACCAGGCAACCGGGAGAAACAATAAAACAATAAACAATTAATTCAAAAGACAGCGGGGGCAGTACTGACCATGGAGATCGGGGAAGCAGAACAGCGACACTACCATCACGGCAACGTGAAAGAAGCACTGGTAGACGAAGCACTGAAATTTATCGAGACCGAGGAGTTGGCGAGCCTTAGCCTGCGCGGCCTGGCACGTGAAGTGGGGATTTCACCGTCGGCAGTGTACAACCATTTCGCGGACAAGAACGCCCTGATGCTGGCCATCAAGCTGCGCCTGTACCGCGATCTAAATGCCTATTTCGCCAGGTTTCGCCAACCTGTAGCCGACCCCGAGCAGTCATTGTTGAACATGTGCCTGGCGTATTACCGGTTCGCCGAAGACAATCCGACGCACTTCCAAATTCTTTTCAACTCGAGCTTACCGCAGGAAAATGCAACCCCGGAATACATCGAAATATCCGGCCGGTGCCTGACCGAGACTCGCAGGGCGGTGCTGAAAATCTTTAGCAAATACCATGAACGCGTCTCGGAAGAGTCGGTTGTGCGCGCCACAATGCTTATATGGTCACAGCTACACGGACTGATTTCCCTCAAGCGCTCAGGCACGATCAAGGCCGCGGCTGCCAATCAGGACTGGCCGCAGTCTTGCCGGCTTACCAGCGAGGGTGATGTCGAGCAGCTAATCAATATCTTCGTGCGCAACGCGGTCACTGCGATCATGAATGCGCAGCGCTACCAGGGTATTGCCGGGGCCACTACCGGCGATCACTGACCGCTCAACCGTTCCAGTCCAGGCCCATGGCACGCCGGGCCAACTGGTTCTTTACCACGCCCAGACGGTCGACGCTTCTGAGCCCTGTGTTGCGCAACCAGCGCAGCGGCAGGGCCTGATCACTGAATAGATGCCTGAAACCTTCCATGACCCACATCATGCCCATGTTGTGGCCCTTGCGCGCCCGCTGGTAGCGCTGCAGCACGGTGGAATCCGATAGTTCCCGGCCCGCAGCCAACCCCTCTTGCAGGACATTTTGCAGGGCAGCCGCATCCAGCAATCCCAGGTTCACACCCTGTCCGGCCAGCGGATGGATGGCGTGTGCCGCATCGCCGATCAGCACCAGATTGTCCTGCACATAGTCCACAGCGTGCCGCTGGCGCAGCGGGAAACTGTAGCGCGGGGCGGCGAATTCAATGGCGCCCAGACGGTGCTCGAATGCCCGGCCCAGGGCCGCGCAGAACTGGGCGTCATCCATGGCCATGATTTGTTCGGCCAGCTCGGGCACTGTCGACCAGACGATTGAGCAGTAATGCTGCGCAGCATCCTGACCGGTGTTAAGCGGCAGAAAAGCCAGCGGCCCGGTATCCAGAAAACGCTGCCGGGCACAGAACTCATGGGGCTGCTCGGTCTTTACGGTGGTCACCACGGCGCTGTGATTGTAATCCCACTCGCGGGTACGGAAGCCAGCCAGGGTACGCACCGGGGACGCCGCTCCGTCGGCGGCGACTACCAGGGCGGCAGAAATCCGCAGGCCGGAAGCACAAATCAGGCTGAGTCCCGATTCTCCGGCCGGACGCTCCAGCGCGGTAATTTCCTCACCGGTCAGCAACTCAAGATTATCGATCTGCCGCAGGCGCTCATACAGGGCGGACAGAACTACCGAGTTTTCAACGATAGTACCCAGCGCGTCCTGGTCGATATCGTCAGCACTGAAAGTAATGGACCCGGTACCTTCGGCATCCCAGACATGCATGCGCTGATAGGCACAGGCGCGCTTGTTCAGCACCGACTCCCAGACTCCCAGGCGGTCCAGCAAGCTTGCCGAACCCAGGGTCAGGGCGCTGACCCGGGGGTCAAATGCCGGTTCCTGCGTGCTGCCGGCCGGGATATCGGCCTGCAGTTCCCCGCGGTCGATGAGAGCCACACGTACCGGGGAATCGGCCAGCAAACAGGCCATGGTGGCACCGACCATGCCGCCACCGGCAATTACAATGTCATACTGACGCGACTCATTGCTGGAGGAGCGGTTGTTCTTTGGGCTGCTGTTCATTTGGATATGGTAACGTATTCAGGGCAGGAGAGTTGATGTGTAGTTGATAACTAGTTGAGAACTAGTTGATGAGTAGTGGGGGAGCCACCACTTGCTTACGCTGCGTGTCAGCTTCGCGGATGAGGTGATTGCTGCTAGACTCACCGGCTGCAGATCTACAACGCTCATCCAAGAAATCGCCCGCCATAGAAATGCAAGGTAGCCGACAGGCCGCCAGGGAGGAAAGACCATGCCGAACATCGTCAGTACCGATCAGCTGCCTTCCTGCATCGGCAAGGAAGTGGGTGTCTCTGACTGGATTACCGTGGACCAGGAGCGCATCAACCAATTCGCCGATGCCACCGGAGATCATCAGTATATTCATGTCGACCCGGAGCGGGCAGCCCAGACCCCGTTCGGCAGCACCATTGCCCATGGCTTTCTAACCATGTCGCTCATGGTGGTGATGGGCTATGAAGGCAGCCTGAAGCTGGAGAATGCGGTGATGGGGATTAACTACGGCTTCGACAAGCTGCGCTTCATCAATCCCGTGAAAGTGAACAGCCGCATCAGGGGCCGGTTTGTGCTGCTTGATGCAGAACAGAAAAAGCCTAACCATTACCTGCTCAAGCATGAAGTCACGGTGGAAATTGACGGCGAAAGCAAGCCCGCGTTGGTTGCCGAATGGCTGGGCATGACCGTGACCGGCTAATCCGGTCTCCCGGCTTTTTACGTAAGGTTCAGCTCATCCGCCACAAAATTACCTGTTACTGAATCACATCAACCTGGACACGTCATGAAAAAACCCCTGCTTGCTCTGCTGCCATTTCTCTCTGCCTGTGCTGGCGAACCGCCGCAAGATATTGGTGTGCAAGGTGGACGCCTGGCGCCCTGCCCGGATTCACCAAACTGTGTCTCCAGCTTTGAATCTGATGAGACTCACGGGATCGCACCGCTGAATGCAGATCTGGAGACCATCGAACAGGTGCTGGTTGAGATGGAGCGCACCAACATTGTGTCGGTGGAAGGCAACTATCTGTATGCCGAATTTACCAGCCGGCTGATGGGTTTTGTAGACGACGTGGAGTTTCTCTACGACCCGGGCAGCGGCATGACCTATGTGCGCTCGGCATCACGCCTGGGCTACAGCGACCTGGGCGCCAACCGCGACCGAATCGAGTCGATCCGCAGCCAACTCTAGACCGGTTTCTGTAAAGCGGGTTTCTGAAAGTGAGCGCTTAACGACTTGAAACCCGGAACCCGGTTACCAGGCATTCAGGCCCATGGCTTGTCGGGCGAAACCGCGGCGTACCCCGGGCTGCAAATCAATGGCCAGCAGACCGGCCTTGCGCAGCGCGACGCGCTCCGGCTGCTTGTTGCTAAACAGCGAAATCATTTGATCAGTAAGCGATACCACGGTTTGCTGGTCGGATTCCCGCCGTTGTCGGTATGGCTCGAGGACCGCCATTGTTCCCGGTGACAGATTCTGACCGCGGGCCGCTGCCACTGCATTCACCAAATCATCTACCGCGCGCAGGGCAAGGTTCAGGCCCTGCCCGGCGACCGGATGCAGGGTGTGAGCGACATTGCCCAACAGCACCAGATGCGGACGAATCTGCTCGCGCGCCCGGGTCAGATGCAGCGGGTAGCAGGCGCGGGCGCCAATGCCGGTAATGACTCCCAGGCGGCGCCCGAAGCGCTCATTCAATCTGTTCAGCAATTCCTCATCGGCCAGCGCCGTAAACAGTTCACCCTCATCCTCGGTGAGCGTCCAGACCAGTGATCCGCGGTGCTGGTCCTCGAAATCATTCAGCGGTAGCACCGCCAGCGGACCACTGTCGGTGAAGCGCTCATAGGCAACGTTGCCATGGGGCTCACTGAAAGCAATATTGGCGATCAGCGCCTGCTGGCCATACGCCTTGCGCTGTTGCTCAATACCAAGCTGACTGCAAATAGGCGACCTGCCCCCATCGGCCAACACCACCAGGCCTGACGACACCGTCGTGATTTCGCCCTGTTGTTCGATGTCCAGCTCCATGCCGTCCTGGCGGGGACGCACTGCACTGATTCGCGCGGGAGCAAGGTAGTCCAGTGCGGGTGAGGCCTGCAGAAACGGATTGAGCAGAGCGCCCAGCTGCCGGTTTTCAATCACATAACCGAGCGCATCCTGGCCGTGTTCACGACAATCAATCTGCGCGCTGCCAAAATGACCTTGATCCGAAACCCTGATCTCACGAATCGGGGTGGTCACCGCCTGCAGTTCTTCCCAGAGACCCATGCGCTGGAATATTTTCCGCGAACCCCAGGACAGCGCCGTAGACCGAGCATCAAAACTGGGCTGCTCGGCAGCGGCTGGCGCCACCGCCTCCACCGCCAGGATTGAATAACCTGACTGCCCCAGGGTTTCACTGAGCAGACGCGCAAAGCAGGCACCCACCATGCCCGCGCCCACCACGGTGATATCGTACTGCTGCCTGGGCCGGTCAACTTGCATTTACGCTGCAGCCTGCGCCATGAACTTTTCAATCTCGGCCACGGTTTTCGGAATGCCAGTACTGAGCACCTTGTGACCCTTGCTGGTTACCAGCACGTCGTCTTCAATGCGCACGCCAATGCCACGCCACTTTTTGGCTACTTTTTTGTTAGTCGGAGAGATATAGATCCCCGGCTCAATCGTCGTCACCATGCCCGGCTCCAGCAGACGCCAGGATTCATCGATCTTGTAGTCGCCGACATCGTGCACATCCATGCCGATCCAGTGTCCGACCCGGTGCATGTAAAATTCCTTGTAGGCCTCGCTCTTTATCAGCTTCGCCGGCGTGCCTTTCAACAAGCCCAGCTTCACCAGGCCCTGAGTGATTACCTTGACCGAGGCGTTGTGCGGTGCATCCCAGCTGGCGCCAGGTTTGACCGCTGCGATCGCCGCTTCCTGTGCTTTCAGCACCAGCTCGTAAATCGCCTGTTGCTCCTTGCTGAACTTTCCCGATGCCGGAAAGGTTCGGGTAATGTCCGAGGCGTAGTATTCATATTCACAACCTGCATCAATAAGTACCAGGTCGCCTTCTTTAATCTCTGCGTTGTTGTCATTGTAGTGCAGGGTGCAGGCGTTGGTGCCGGAGGCAACAATTGAGGTATATGCTGGCGCCAGCGCACCGCGGCGCTTGAAGGTGTAAAGCAATTCGGCTTCCAGCTCGTACTCATGAGCGCCCGGTTGGCAGGCGGTCATGGCGCGCTTGTGTCCCTCCGCGGAGATTTTCGCGGCCTGCTCCATCAATTTGATTTCTGCCTTGCTCTTGATCAGGCGCAGCTCGTGCAGCAAGGGATCCAGCACCAGAAATTCCCCCGGCGGGTGCGCGCCAAGTTTGGACTTGCTGCGAATCACCTTCACCCACTCCATGACCTGGTCATCAAACTTGTCGTCCTTGCCCATGGAGTAGTACACCCGATCGCGACCTTCTATCAGGCCGGGCAGAATATCGTCGATGTCGGCAATGGGATAGGCGTCGTCAATAGCCAGCGACTCACAGGCCGCATCGGGCCCGAGCAGGAAACCATCCCACAGCTCCCGCAGCGGATCCTTCTCCTGGCAGAACAGCACGGTTTCGCCCTGCTTGCGGCCGGGGATCAGCGCCAGCAGCGCTTGCGGCTCAGTAAACCCGGTGAGGTAGTAAAAATCGCTGTTCTGGCGATAGGGGTAGTCGGCATCGTTGTTACGAATGCGCGTTGGTGCCGCCGCCAGCA
Organism: uncultured Pseudohongiella sp.; assembly: GCA_965212375.1. Lineage (GTDB taxonomy): Bacteria > Pseudomonadota > Gammaproteobacteria > Pseudomonadales > Pseudohongiellaceae > UBA9145. The sequence goes on from OZ243108.1 coordinate 3,423,446, forward strand.
GCGCGATGCTGTTGGGCTCCATTTGCGCCATCAGTTCCTTGCGGCGTGATTTGAATTCCCGGATAAGACTGCCCATGCATTCCTCTTAACTGACTGGATACGGTGACTGGATAAGGCGCCCAAGCATATAGCCGACTGATTGGCGAACCAAGTCCCATTTTTTGCCACTGTATTATTGACCCACTATCGCCCCGGCTCTATAGTTAGGTCACTCTTAATGTAAATCCTAAAGTGTCGCCAATAGTCCATTGCGATTGTTAGGAATTCGATAAAAGAATTCAAGAAAATCAACTAACTACAAATGACTGAAGACAGCTTCCAATCTCTGAACAGCAAGGTGGATGACCTGATTGATCTCTGTGCGGAGATGAAACGGGAAAACCAGATGCTTAAAGCCAACGAAAATAGCTGGCAATCCGAGCGCAAGCAGCTGATCGAGCGTAATCAGGAAGCGAAGTCCAAGCTGGAGTCGATTCTGGTACGTCTCAAGGCAATGGATCAGACCTGACAACCCCTCCGGTACCCCTATGAGTGAGCAAAGCACCGCCGTCCAGGTAAAAATTCTCGACAAGGAATACCAGGTAAATTGCCCGCCTTCCGACCAGGAAGCGCTGCTGAAGTCCGCCCGCTACCTGGACGAAAATATGCGCAAGATAAAGGGCCGGGGCAATATCCACGGCGGCGAGAAAATTGCCGTGATGGCCGCTCTGAACATCACTCACGACATGTTGCGCAAAAACCGCCTGATCAATGAAACCCGCCACGTCACCGCACAGCAGGTTAAAGGGCTGGAAGACAAGATCGACATGGCCCTGTCTGCAAACCGGCAGCTGGAAATCTAGCCGCTGCTGCCAGCGCTTCATGCTGGCTGTAGGAATGTTCCGTAGAACCCTAAGTAAAAGCCCCCGATGGCCAGGCCCTGGCGCCGATCAGCGCGGCGCCACTGCGCCAAAAATTTCGCCGCATCAATACATTCCACTTAACTAAAATGATCTGGCTGTCGTCTTTATCTATGTAGGCGCTGGGTTATATACTAGCTCCGAGAGTTCCCTAGAACATTTGCCAATCAAATATGTTCTTGAGCCGATATCTTTATACCCGGAGGCAACTCGACAGATGATGTTGTGCACGTCCGCACGTCGGAAAGCCTGATTCATCGCGGGAGCCACCACCTGAACCTTTTGGTTCAGGGCAATTTTGATAGCGGTGTTCCGGGGGACTTGATTCTTTTAAGCAGATCCATCCACCCTAATTCCGAATCTCGATGAATCAAGAAGCACGCCGCGCGCTGCGCGACTCTCTGCGGGGTACGCGTAACAACCTCACTCCTGAGCAACAGGCGGCGGCAGCAACGGCATTAATCGAGCTTGTGACCCAGCAGGATTTTTATCGCGACGCCGAACTGATCGCGTTTTATCACACTATCGACGGTGAGCTTGATCCCGAGCCGCTAATGCGGCGCGCCATGGATGAGGGGAAGTCCTGTTTCCTGCCGGTCGTCGGCACAGACGATTCGAATCTGCTGGCCTTTGCGCCCTATGATGCCAACACCGATTTGACCACCAATAGCTGGGGCGTAGCGGAACCGCCGCTTCCCGACGAAGCCATTTCTCCCACCCGCTTCGATGTGGTGTTTGTCCCGCTGGTTGGCTTTGACACGAACTGTTTTCGTCTGGGGATGGGTAAGGGCTTTTACGATCGCACTTTCAGTTTCAAGATTTTCAATCGGCACAGTCGGCCGCTGCTGGTGGGGCTGGCACACGAATGCCAGTTAACCGATCCGTTTCCGGTAGCCAGTTGGGACGTACGACTCGATGCGGTGGTGACAACCGAAAAAATTTACCGCCCTGACACAGATTAGAAAGTCCCTAATCCAGGGCGGTACACACTACCCTTGCTACCTGTCCCTGGCGCTTCGTTATTCCCTGTTCGTTATCGTGAGTTCTTTAGCGTAGGCTCTTTGCGGCCCGCAGAATCGGTCTGTCCCGGTATTCTGCTGTTTTCTTCGACGCCGGGCTTGCCTACATCAGCGCGCTTTGCGCGACACTGCTGGCCAGCACGCCAACGATGAACAAGGTGATGATCACCACGACCATGTCCGGTTTTCTGCGCATTGTGGTCTCCCTGCCAGATGCAACGTTCATTTGTTCTAGCGACCCAAGCAGGCAAATCTTTAATTCTCTTTAAAATACAACCGGGTACCAGTCAAACCTCGAGACAGTTGCAGGATTGACAGAAAGCCGTTGCTTTCCCGATTCGACCTCCTATTGCCTATCAAAGTGCCAACCCGCAATAAAACTTACGAGATAGAGCGCGATGCCGCTAAACTGGGGAGAAGGCTCTATAAGCTGAAAACCCATTGGTGCTTTAATTAGCTTCTAACCCTCTGTATTTAAAAGGCTAACTCACTCTTTAAATAAATACATTGACGACACCGTATAATATTTTATACAGTTATCAAACGGTTTTCCGCAATGAAAAAAGCAGAGTTTTTGGGAAACTCATTGAAAGCGATTAAAGGGTTTCCTGACGCAGCCAAACAGAGAATTGGCAATGAAATTCACAGACTCCAGCGCGGCGCCAATCCCACAGACTTTAAGCCAATAAAAGCAGTAGGCGCCGGTGTTTTTGAAATTCGCGTCAGTGAAGGCCAAAGCTGGTTTAGAGCCTTTTACGCAACCAAGTTCAAAGGCAAGATTTATATCATTCACGCCTTTGAAAAAAAGCGCAATCAAACTGACCCAAAAGATATAAGAGCTGCGAGGAAAGTCTATAGCTCTCTCGTTAAAGACGAGCAAGAAGGGGCCAAATGAACGAATCAGTTTTTTCCCAACTATACGATGAAGATCCAAAGAAAGCGGCTATCCTGGCGGCCAAATCGGAATTAGTGATAGCAATAGAAAACCTAATCAAACTTTCAGGCCTAAACAATACCGAGGTCGCCGAACACCTTGGCGTCCCCAGATCAAGAATTAGCGAGCTAATGAATGGCCGGATAGACAAGATTTCCCTAGACGCCTTAACGGCCTGGCTTAGCATCCTATCCAAGGGACAGCTCAAGGTAAGTGCCGTCGAATCAGCCCAGGGCAAAGTTTACGAGCCAGAACCAATGACGGTTGCTGGGTAAATTAAAGGCCGCTTAGCGGCCTTTTTATTATCCCCATTTTTTCTTTTTTGCTTCTGGGGGCGTCTTAAGCATCCGCCGCAGCACGCCGTCTGGGTCGAGCTTTTTCTCTTTATCTTTGTCGGCTTGGGGCATGAATAAACCAGAATCAATGGAAATGGCGTTCGCTAAAGCGGATGTTGCTAAATCCGACATCAACAAGTTCGACCGGGAAGTCAGAGAGTTTTTCCGACTCCAGTCTGAAGAAATTGTCACCTACGATAATATCGTGGGCAATCAGGTCTGGGCGTTTAAGTTTCCTAAACCACCTCTGCGTTTCAACGTCCAACTCGGGCAAATCCTTCATGCCCTCAGATCGTCCCTCGACAACCTTGCCGCCGCGCTGGCCATTGCAAACAACAAGTCTACCAGTGGAGTCTACTTCCCCATCGCCAGAAGCGAGGACGCCTATAAATCTGACAGAAGAATCAGAGATAAAGTAAAAAAGCTCCCCGCCAGCGCGATCCCGATAATCGACGGGCTCAAACCATACAAGGGAGGGAATGATCTTCTCTGGCTGCTGCATGACTCTAATAGAGACGATAAACACCCCTCGCTTGGAGTACTCGCAGTCGGCAGCATGATTAAAGTTGCAAAAGTCTACTGCCTAAACGGCGATCTTCTCCGGCTCGGCCCGCAGTCTGGTGGCGAGTTTCTCGTCAAAGACCCGAACGGTAGAGGCATGATCCAAACCAATCTCGATCGAAGGCCTCACCTCGGCAAGGTCGGAGATGTTTATTGCCTTGATATCCGATGTGATGGCCCGAGAGAACAAGTAGAATTCGCCGAAACCGCCCCGGGAGCGCAGATGACAGCAGAGCTTGACGCGACCCTCAGCATAACGTTTACACAGATCGAAGGGCTCAAGGGGAAGCAAGCCGTTGTAGTGCTCAACGAGATGTGCGACATGGTTCAGGACATCCTGGCCACCTTCGACAGAGAGTTTTTTGCCTGAATCTGAGCAAAATGCTGTATTTACATCCAGTGGTTGTTTCATGTATATATACTGGATGCATATACAGTATAGGTGGTTGCCATGACCCACTTCTCCACGCCCCAATCTTCATCCAGGCCTTCATCTGAGTCTTTATTAAAGTCTTCAGCGCAGCATTCACAAGCAGGCGCCAACGCTACCACCGTTGACCAGCTTCTACAGCGGAATCCGGCCCTGTGGCGCGGCTGCGACCTGGCCGGTCAGGGTCATGGCGGGCGCGCCACCGGCTTTCCCGGACTGGATAACCTGTTGCCCGGACGCGGCTGGCCCCGTAATGGACTGATGGAAGTCATCACGCCGCACTGGGGTAGCGGCGAACTGCAGCTGCTGCTGCCGTTAATGCGCTCGGTTATTGCCCAGGGCCAGTGGGTGCTATGGATATCCCCACCTTATCTGCTCTACGCACCGGCCCTGGTGCAGGCCGGCATCGACACCCGGCAGGTGCTGCTGGTGGACCTGGAAACTTCCTGCCGGGACGCCCTGTGGACCATGGAAAAGGCTTTGCAGACCCGCAACTGCGGCCTGGTACTGGCCTGGCAGAACTGGCTACCGGGCAAGGTGGTGCGCCGCCTGCAGCTGGCTGCCACCGCTGGCGACACCCTGGGCGTGCTGTTCAAGCATCGCGACAGCGCCAATTCCCCGGCACCAACCCGCCTGCAGGTCAAGGACTGCTCCGCCGAGCGAAGCCATAGCAGTGAAACTGAAGTCACCCTGCTCAAGGCCCGGGGCAACTTCCGCCCGCTCCGCGCCCGCCTGCAGCTACCCCTGAATCCGGCACTGCCGGGTGCCGCCTCGGCCTGAGAACCCGGGCATGAAAGACAGCGATCACAGTGCCCAACTGCCCCTGCCGGCAGTGCCCGAGCCGCAGGGGGCAACCGTTATCCCGCTGCCGACAAGGCTGGCAGCACCACGGCCCGAGCCCGATCAAAGCCGCTCGCCAACACCCTGCAGGTCTCTATGGTATGCGCTGTATTTCCCCCAGCTTGGGCCGTTCAGCGCCGATCAGCAGCGCCGTCTGCTGAAAGCGCTGGCAGAGGAGGTCAACCAGGTCAGCGCCACGGTCAGCTATCATCCGCAGACGCTGGTGGCGGAGGTGCGCTCCAGCCTCAAGTATTTTGGCGGTCTCAAAGCCCTGCACCAGCATCTGCAACCCTTGCTGCAGCAACGCCTGGACGCCCTGGAGTTGGCCACTACCTGTCACTATGCCGCTGCACCCACGGTGACCGGCAGCCTGCTGCTGGCCCGGGCCGGCCATAACACTGTGGTGTATCGGCGCGATAACCTGCGCTCTGCCCTTGGCCAGCTACCCTTCGCTGTACTGGAACTGGGCAAGGAGCCCAACCGGCGCCTTTACAACATGGGCGTGCGGCAATTAAAGGACCTGTGGCGTCTGCCCATGGACGGTCTGCGCAAGCGCTTTGGCAGTGCCCTGGTGACCCAGCTCAACAAGGCCCTGGGCAAGGCACCGGAGCCCACCCACAACTACCTGCCGCCGCCTGCCTTCGAAACCGCCTGTGATCTGTCCTACGGGGTGGAGAGCCTGGAGCGTCTGCTGCCGGTGGCAGACGAAATGCTGGCCCAGCTGGTGGATTTCCTGCGCCGCCGCGACCTGGCCACCAGCCACCTGGTATTTGCCCTGCAGCATGAAAACCGCGCCGCCACGGAAGTCAGTCTCGGCCTGCGCCAGCCGAGCCGCGACCGGGATCATCTACTGCTATTACTGGAAACTCACTTCGCCCAGCTCAGCATCCCGGCACCGGTGTGCACGCTGAAGCTGGCGGTGCTGCAGTTCGATGCCTTTACTACCGACAGCGGCTCACTGCTGCGCGACAAACAGCCCGGCAGCGGTAACCTGGAATTGTTCATGGAACAGCTGCGGGCGCGGCTTGGCGTACAGCCGGTCAAGACCCTCAATAGCGTCGCCGAGCACTGTCCCGAGTATGCCAGCCGCCTGGGCGACTATGAGGCAGACAGCGATAATCTGCGGCGCACTCCACAGCAGACAGCGGTAGCTGGCAATCCCCGACCGCTGTGGCTGCTGCCGGAACCACTGCCCCTGACCCGGCGCGGTGACCGCCTTTACCACCGCCAGCCTGTTACCCTGCTCAGTGGCCCGGAGCGAATCGAGACCCGCTGGTGGGCGGGCCGTGATATACGCCGCGATTACTACGTGGCGCGGGAGAGCTGCGGCAGTCGGCTGTGGGTGTTTCGGGAACGGGACGGCGAGCGTGGCTGGTACCTGCACGGCTTCTTCGCCTGACGCACAGGCCGCTATCGATGGACTGGCTTATTTTATTCTGAGTGGTTCATAATCCGGGTTACAGCAACTGCATCAACCCATGTCTCAATAACATCAAAAAATACCAGGAGAACAACATGGCGAACAATCCGGTTAACTGGTTCGAGATTTATGTGCAGGATATCGAGCGCGCCAAAGCCTTTTACGAGGCCGTGCTCGGCGTAACAATGGACAGCATTTCCCCACCCGACGAGGAACTGTCCATGTACTCCTTTCCCATGAGCACCGATAATTTCGGCAGCAGCGGGGCCATTGTTCACCATGACATGGTGCCGTCCGGCGGCAACAGCACGCTGGTGTATTTTCACTGCGCTGACTGTGCCGTGGAAGAAGCCCGCATTGCGACCGCCGGCGGCAAACTGGAGCGCCCGAAGATGTCGATTGGTGACTACGGCTTCATCAGCCTCGCCACCGATCCGGACGGCAATCGCTTTGGTCTGCACTCCATGCAATAGGAACCCGCCAGAGGAGAACAACTGATGAACGGCATCAACCCTTGCCTGTGGTTCGACGGCAATGCAGAACAGGCGGCAAACTTCTATATCGGTATCTTTCCCGACTCGCAGATCACCCAGATCACGCACTATCCGGACGACATGCCGGACCGGGCGGGGCAGGTATTAACAGTCAGTTTCGAACTCAACACAACGCCCTACCTGGCCCTGAATGGTGGTCCCCAATTTACGTTCAATGAAGCGGTCTCCCTGATGGTCCACTGCGATGATCAGCACGAGATTGATTACTACTGGGACAAGCTTCTCGACGGCGGCAGCGCCATGGCCTGTGGCTGGCTAAAGGATCAATACGGACTGGCCTGGCAGATTGTACCGGCGAAGTTTTTCGAGCTGGTACGCAGCGAAGACCCGGAGCGCGCTGCGCGCGTGATTGCCGCGATGAACACCATGGTTAAATTTGATCTGGCAGCACTGGAAAAGGCTGCCGCGGGCGGCTAATAATGTGAGACTCACTCACCCACTCGCGGCAACGCCATGCTTGTTCTGCGCGACGCTCAACAAAGCGACTTTGAGCAACTACCCGCGATTTATAACCAGGCGCGGGCGTCAGTGGACTGCTTTTCGGATCTGCCGGTCAGCCTGGGCGAGATGTTCAAACTTATTCAGGGTGAGCGTGTTTGTATCGCCGAGCTGAAACAACATGTCGCCGGCTTTGTTTCCATCTGGGAACCGGACCGGTTTATCCATCATCTCTATGTGTTGCCGGCTTATCAGAAGCAGGGAGTCGGTAGTGCACTACTGCGTTACTGTGAGCAGGAATATGGCGCTGGCCTGTCTCTCAAGTGCGAGGTGGCCAATGGCCTGGCGCAGGCTTTTTATCAGCACAAGGGCTGGATCGCCCGCGAAACCGGGGTCGGTTCAGACGGTCCCTGGGAGCGGCTGTACTCACCGGTTGGACAGTAATTTCCCAAAAATGCTCGCTGGCTGCGCCAGTGATACGATGCGACGAATAAACCAATTGCCGGGAGCCAGGAGCAACCATGCTGGAACTGCGACCCAACTGTGAGTGTTGTGACAAGGATCTGCCACCAGAGTCTGGCGAGGCAATGATCTGCAGCTTCGAATGCACGTTCTGTCGGCCATGTGTCGAGCAGGTACTGCACGGCAAATGTCCGAACTGTGGCGGTGACTTTGTGCCACGACCGATTCGCCCTGGCTGAATTTTCACCGTCTACCAGGCGAATCCTGAAAGCTGAGGGCTGCAGTTAATCGTCCTGGTCCCCGATTCAACCGCAATGGACCCGGTTAATCGTTCCTGGTTTGTTTCTATTTGGCGGGCTGTTGTTGTGTTCAGGTAAAGTCCCGCGATGCCACCTCCATGCTGCCCAGCCAGTGACTGAGATCCACCAGCTCGCGGGCGATGAGATGAATGACGCCATCGCTTTTCTGGACATGACCCACTACGCCCAACAGCATCGCCTGGCGCACCACCGGTCGCTGCGATTCACCAAGTGTTGGCCATACCACCACATTCACACAGCCAGTCTCGTCTTCCATGGTAATAAATGTGACACCTGCCGCGGTCATTGGGCGCTGGCGACAGGTCACCAGACCGGTCACCTTGACCTGCTCTTCGTCACAGGCCGAATCCAGTTCGCTGGCGGTAGTAACCCGGTAGCTGTCCAGGTGCGAACGGAACAGCGCCAGCGGATGTCGACGCAAACTGAAACCGCTGCTAGTGTAGTCGCCGACGATGTTCTGTCCCTCGCTGGCCACCGGCAGCAATACATCGACGCCAAAATCGCAGTCGTTAAAACCAGGATCGCTGAAGAAACTCAGGTTGCGAGGGTCGTCGCCGTCCGCGTCTCTGTCTACCCCCGAGGCCTGCCAGAAAGCCCGGTGACGATCACCGCTCAAGCCGCGCAGGGCATCGGCCGCCGCCAACGCTTCCAGGTCGCGCTTGTTGATGCCGCTGCGGAACACCAGATCCTGAATCGTCTGGAAGTGGCCAGAGTCTCGGGCCTCGACAATGGCATGAGCGGCAGCCGCTGACAGGCCTTTCACCTGACGCAAACCGATGCGCAGGGCTGGCGCCAGGGTAAACTCGTCGTGCCTGGCCAGCTTGTTGAAGCCGTCCGGCAGCTCCAGCGTACAGTCGTAGTCGCTGTAATTGATGGCAATCGCCCGCACCTCCACGCCGTGACGCCGCGCATCCTGGATCAGCTGCGCCGGGGCATAAAAACCCATGGGCTGGCTGTTCAACAGTCCGCAGCAGAAGGCTGCCGGGTGATAGCATTTAAACCAGGATGAGACGTAGGCAATCAGGGCAAAACTGGCGGAATGGGATTCCGGGAAACCGTAGTCGCCAAAGCCCTTGATCTGCTTGAAAAGCTGCTCGGCAAAGTCTCGCTCATAGCCGCGCTCCAGCATCCCGTTTACCAGTTTATCCCGGTAAGGTTCCAGCCCACCCTTGCGTTTCCAGGCAGCCATGGCGCGGCGCAGCTGGTCCGCTTCCCCACCGCTGAAGCCAGCGGCCACCATGGCCAGCTGCATGACCTGCTCCTGAAAAATCGGGACACCCAAAGTCCGCTCCAGGGCGACACGCACAGCCTCGCTGGGATAGCTCACCGCTTCCTTGCCGCTACGACGATTCAGATAGGGATGCACCATATCCCCCTGAATAGGGCCAGGTCGCACAATTGCAATCTGGATCACCAGATCGTAGTAGCAGCGCGGCTTGAGTCTGGGCAGCATACTCATCTGGGCACGGGACTCGATCTGGAACACGCCCACCGTGTCGGCCTTGCCCATCATGTCATAGACGTTTGGATCCTCGGCGGGAATGCCCTGCATGGTTAACGGCTCGCGGCTGTAGCTGCTCACCAGATCCAGACATTTCTGTACCGCGGTCAGCATGCCCAGGGCCAGCACATCAATCTTCAACAGGCCCAGGGATTCCAGATCATCCTTCTCCCACTGGATCACGGTGCGATCCACCATGGCGGCGTTCTCGATAGGCACCAGTTCCGACAGCGGCCCTTGACTGATAATAAAGCCACCCACGTGCTGGGACAGATGACGGGGAAAGCCAATGATGGCCTCCGCCAGGGTTACCAGCATCTGCAGGCGCCGGTCGCTGTAGTCAATATTGCAATCGCTGAGCTGCTCCTGCAGGTTGGCGCCCCACCAGTAGATAGACCTGGCGATCTGGTCCAGCAGCTCATCGTCCAGACCCAGGGTCTTGCCCACATCCCGCAGGGCGCTGCGGGAGCGATAGGTAATCACCGTGGCCGCCAGCGCCGCCCGGCCGCGACCATACTTGTTGTAGATATACTGGATGACTTCCTCACGGCGGGCGTTCTCGAAGTCCACATCAATATCCGGAGGCTCGTTGCGCTCCCTGGAGATGAAGCGCTCGAACAGCACCTCCACCCGCGCCGGATCCACCTCGGTGATGCCCAGGCAGTAGCACACCGCCGAATTCGCCGCCGAGCCGCGCCCCTGGCACAGGATATGCTGACTGCGGGCAAAGGCCACCAGGTCGTGCACGGTGAGAAAATAGTGCTCGTAGTCCAGCTCCTTGATGAGCATCAGCTCATGCTCGATGGTGTTGCGCACTTTCGGGCTGGCGCCACCCGGCCAGCGGCGGCGTACCCCGGCTTCGGTCAGCTCCCGAAGCCAGCCATGGGGCGTATAGCCTTCCGGCACCAGTTCCCGGGGATACTCGTAGCGCAGCTCATCCAGCGAGAACCGACACCCCTCGGCGATAGTCGCGGTGGCTTCCAGTAATGACTGCGGGTAGAGCTTGGCAAGCTGCTCCAGGCTGCGCAGATGACGCTGGCCATTGCTCTCCCCATCCAGCCCCACCTCTTCAAGGCGCCGACCAAGCCGGATCGCGGTCAGGGTATCCTGGATAATACGGCGGCTGGGCACGTGCATGTACACACCACCCGCGGCGCACAGGGGAATGTCGTATCTCTCACTCAGGTGCTGCAGGGCCTGCAGCCGCCGCCGGTCATCCCCGCGCAGCAGAAGCTCTACACCAATCCAGAGCTGACCGGCAAACAAACGCTGTAACCACACCGCCTGACAGGCCAGCCGCTCCGGCGCCTGTTCAAGGTGCGGCAGCCACAGCACCTGACACTCCCCCAGGGGATTACTTTCCAGCTTCTCCCGATCCAGCATATAGCTGCCTTTGGGACAGTCGCGGCGCGCCGCGCTGATCAGGTGGCTGAGCCGACCATAGCCGAACCGGCTGCAGGCCAGCACCACCAGGTGACAACCTTCCTCGAGATGAAATTCACTGCCGACAATCAGCGCAAGTTCCTGCTCTTTTGCCGCCATATGCGCCCGCACCACCCCCGCCAGGGAACACTCATCGGTAATCGCCAACGCCCGATAACCCAGAGACGCAGCCTGTACCACCAGCTCTTCCGGAAACGAAGCACCACGCAGAAAACTGTAGTTGGACAGACAATGCAGTTCGGCATAGGCCAACCTGGCAGGTGTCTGTCGTACTGGCGGCAGGTTGGCATATCGCTCAGAGGGCGCTTTGTCCGGGGTTTTCACAAGCATCACAATATCAATTAAACTGTATGAATATACAGTATTATTCCATTGTTATGTCAATCCCTGCCTGGCCCACTTGGTTTGCGCGATCACGCATATTCCTAATGTAGTATCGGCGAATTACAGTTTTATGCGTGATCGCGCATATATGTACAGATTCTGACGGGGATCTGCTAGTATGCGAGTTCACGCATACGAGGGCGGCGCGATGCGAATGAAGGATATAGGTAAGCTCATCAAGCAAACCAGAAAATCATTTGATCTTCGTCAGGACGAACTGGCCAGTGTCGCAGGCATCGGCATACGGACTCTGAGCGAAATAGAAAACGGCAAAGAAACAGCTCACATCGGGCTGGTGCTGAAGGTACTGGATTGCCTGGCGATAGAAATCAAGCTCAGGCCCATGGTGGCAATAAGGGCTGACAAAGAACCCACGACTACCGGGAACGATACAAATCATGGAGTTTGAAATTGAATTGTTGGGAAAGCCATGCGGAATCCTGAAAATCGAAAACGAAAGATTTGGTTTCCGCTATCTCGAATCTTATTTGGCAGCCAACGAGCCACCCATTTCAGTATCAATGCCTTTGAATGAAGAGGGCTACTCTGACGAGCGCACATTTCCATTTTTCGAAAACCTGTTGCCCGAAGGCCAAATCCGGCAGCTAATGGCAGAGCAACTTAAAACTGCACCGAATAATTTTTCTCAATTACTGGAAGGTGTCGGGGGGGATGTAGCCGGTGCTATCAGAATACTGAGGAAGGATAACCTTGAAGCCGGGGAAACTAGAGAACCGGAGAAACTGACAAGATCCAGAATAGGCGACATCCTGGAAAGAATTGAAGTTTCACCATTTCGAATAGATGAATCCCAAAAGCCAAGACTCAGCCTGGCTGGAGCGCAGAACAAACTCCCGGTCATCGTCAAGGATGGCGACGTCTACCTGACACATGGACAGGCTTCAACACATATTATTAAACCGCCTTCAAAACGGTTTCCGCACCTGGTTCAGAACGAATACTTGTGTATGCGTAGTGCTCAAAGAGCCGGAATCGATACAGCGAATGTAAGCTTGATGCCATATCTTGATAGTCATGGTGAACACCATGAGTGTCTGGTGATTGAACGCTACGACAGAGAACCTGGTGAAAATTCAATGAAACGAATTCATCAGGAAGATATCTGTCAGGTCATGTCGATCCCATCGGCACAAAAATATGTAAAGGACGGAGCCCAGGCTATCAGGAATTATTTGACTCCGTACGCAGGTTCACATCGCCTTCGGCAATTTATCAGAACGAGGTCATCAAACGCCTATTGTTCAATATCCTGGTTGGCAACAACGATGCCCACGCCAAGAATTTCTCCTTACTGCACACCACAACACGTATCGAACTGGCTCCTGCTTACGACATTGTCGATACAGAAGTATATGAAGAGCTTGATTCTCATTTCGCAATGCCAATAGGACAGGCCACCACTAAAGAGGAATTGAATATTGAACACCTGAAGTCACTGGAAAAGCAGACTCAGATCAAATTAAGCAGACAAAAAAAGAACCTCAGAACATTCATTGAGCATGCCTTCGCTTCAATTGAGGCAGAGGCATTGGCGCTTGAAGATACCAGCCACCCCGACATTCAGCGGCTATTAGAACCGCTGCGAAAGGGCACTTCCAGAAATTATGAAATTTTGCTGGGGTTGTTAAGGAACCTCTGATCAATTCTATCGGTGCTCTGCGGGAGTCTGTCGGGCGCTACTGCCAGGCGTCGTGCGCCGGGAATGGCCAATCCCTTGCCAAGCGCGACAACGCCGCAGTGGCGCCCGACAGGCCCCGCCCGGAGGGGCCTCCAGACGAGCCCACTGGCTTCGTTGCCTCGCCTTGACAGGCCGACGCATGCCGGCGGCAAGGCGCCTCGACAGTGATCTCGTCTGGAGGCCAGAGCTTCGGTAGAATTGATCAGAGGTTCCTTAAGTTGATTTATAACCAGGTATCCAGGGAAATTATACGGGGGGAGGTTCAGCACCAGCCAGTTAAGGGATCTGATTGGATGATAGGATCTATTCACAGTCGCGACCCTACCTCATAGGAGGGTCTGCTGGTGCACTAGAGTGATTTTTCCCATCAAAGAATGAAATGCCATGCGCATAAAAAACCGGGCACCTGGCCCGGTTAAATCGTATTGAACTACCGCCATCTAATTGCCACCTTCACTGGCGCGACGTTCTGCGGCCCGTTCACCGCGCAGAATATTAACCATGCCGTAGTTACCCTCGTGACAGGCATATTCGTAAAGCTGCCCCGCCACCTTGGTCATGGGCACGATCGCTGTAACCTTGTCGGTAAATGTGGACGGGTCTTCCAGCGTCCACTCATAGTCGACAGTAACATCATCGATGCGCGTGAAGCGCTCGGTCAGCACCTTGTCTTCACCAGTACCGAACACGCTGAAGCTCTGTGTGTCAGCGCTGAAGTTACGGGTCACCACCACCAGCGAGTCGTCTTCATAGTAGCCGCGGGAATCACCGGTCCACTGGCCAATCTCGTCGGACAGTTTCGGCAGCGCTGCGCGCGACTCGTAAATAGGCACCATACGCGCGTCGTGAATCATCTCGGTAAGAATCACCGCAGTGTCCTTGCCCTGGAAAATCTGCACGTTGTTGTTATACAGGCTGGGAGTAAACGGCGGGCCGGAATTAAAACCTACGATACAGCGTTCCGACAGGCCGCGGTCTTCCGGACCGGTCTTGGCAATGCCGCCCACGGTGTAACGCACCGGACGCTGCCCGGGCACATCATCACCCAGGCCGCCGTACTGCACCGGCGTGCCTTCCACCGTATCGGGCAGACGACCATCGGTGGGATAGACAATGTGCGAAGTACGAATGTGATCGGTTATGCCGGCACTTTCCACCCAGAAGTCGTTGTAGCCACCCGGGCTGCCTTCGCTCTGCGCCACGGCCTGATCAGACTGCTCATCGCGCGCGGCCATGCGGGCGCGCATTTCGGCGATTTCTTCCTCGCTCATGAATTCCCGATCACCAAATCGCTCCGGTCGCTGCATGGGCACATTGGATGAAAAATTCCAGACCCCCTGCAGGTCCGGGTATCCCCATTGGGTCTGCGGGACTTCGTAATCACCGTCCTGGGCCAGCACCGGCGTGGCCATGCCAAGTGCGCTGGCCAGTAGAGGTAGCAGTGCTGCTTTCATAATGTCTCCTGTTGCGCTGAACTCGCGCCGTACACTGGAAATGATCGAGCATTGTGCGCTCATGCCGGGCGGCATTCAACTTGGCAAACGATGATTAGCTGGCTGCATCGGTTATGCGCCATTGGGCGCGACGGCGAAGTGTGGTGCCGCAGGATGGCGGAAATGCCCAGGGATAATAACGTGGAACTTCAGCAGCTAACGATCAGTGTGCGACTCGAAGCGGTCGTGAATGAGATCTTGATGCAGCGAAGACAATACGAGTAGCAGGAGGAAGCGGGGATGGAGCGGAATAGCGCCCGCAATGACGGGCGCTATCCGTTTCCTGAAGCCGGACTTACAGTTCGAAGTCGACCGAGTAAGAGATAACGAATTTCACTTCGTCGTTATCACGAGCTGGCTGGCTGGCATAGTCTTCAAAACCGTCGCCATCGTCGTCGCTACCCAGTGAAGTCTGGGTAATCATGGCGGCCAGGCCGTCTTTGGCAATGCTGATATTGAAATCCCAGTAGTCATCAGTCACGCCGTTAAAGGCATAGACGAAATCACCTTCATGATAACCGGCGTGCAGACCCAGCTGGGCGCCGCTGGCCAGCGGGACCGCGTAGTCAAAAGACCAGTAGGAGGCTTCACCAAAGCCGAAATCCTGGCCTGGGCCCTCATCCGGTTCGGCGTTTGCCAGTATGTACAAAGAGGCGCTGAAGTTACCAAAACCGACGGTGCCGTAGATTTCACCAAAGTCGAAACCGGCGTTCTCGTCATAGTTGTAGTACAGGTAGCCCACGTCCCAGGCAATGCCGTTAGTCTCGCCGGCGAAACCCGCATACAGGTCGTGTTCGTAAGAGTAAGCATCGTCAGAATCGTAGGATACGTTGGATACCCAGGTACCGACGTAGAAGCCGCTGTCTGCGGCGTAGTCGAGACCACCCTGGACGGCCGCTTCGTTGATGCTTTGCGTCAGGCCGCGCCAGACGTAGTTGTTGGTAACGTTCACATTGCCGGTCAGTTGGGCACTGGCAGTACTGGATAGCAGCAATGCGGAGGATGCAAGCACCAGCCCCGATGCGATGTGGGCTATTTTTTTCATAGATCAAGCTCCTAGCTAGATAGTGATCGAAATTCGTGGTTTGAATAACAAGGCTTCCCTGATCCATTCAGGGGGCCTAAGGAATCTCTGTTTCCCTTAGGAGTCGATAGATAGCAATCTCCGAGCCAACTTGGTAAAGGCGCTATAAAACAGGGGCTTACAGCGAAAGCGAGGCAGTTGGCGCCAGTCATTGAAGATGGGAGCAAGGGTTACGCCCCTGAAAAGCGCACTTAAAGGCAGGACTGGATGAATTTGGTGCAAATTGGCGCTGGTTTGGCTCAGGAGGTCCGGTTTGGGGCTTACCATGGGATGGAAGTGCAATAGATCAGGCCCTTTGAGGCAACTGACTTGCACCTGACAGCTCACTGCTCCATTCATGTGCCGCGGGAGAGCCTGGCGCAGTCTTTGCTATCCCAACAAGTGCCTGTGGGCGCAAACGCGCACCAAGATAGTGAGCAGCGGTTTGCCAGACCTGCCTGCAGTTGGCGCCCGGCCCTGTTTCGGCGCCGGACCAACCCGCAACCTGGTGGGTTCTGAGGGTGAGGTTAGTTGCCCGGAGCGAAAATGAGGCAAAAAAATTGTTTCTTCGCAGATTTCCGGGGAATAACAATCGGTTTGTGAACCTGGTCACTGTCACTCAGTGACCTGGAGCGCGGCTGCGGGGCGGCAGGGTTGTCGCCAACGGGGTTTGCGAGCATTTCCCAATGGTTCAGACATGAGACCCTGTTGTTTGGTACACAGTACAAACCTGTGAAGCCCGTGAACCTTGACGTTTGCAGTCAGCAAGGGGCGGCCGGCAGTGAGGGTGTGCCGCTGCAACTAAGGACCTACGCTGAGCGGCGAAAAATGACCGTTTTCCAGGGCATTTTTCACAGTGAAGGGACCCCGGAAGGGCGTGGTCCGCAGCGGCACACCCTCACTGTCGGGCGGACCGTTCGGAGCCACTTTTCAATACTCGTTAGGGGGCATGAATTTGTGGGAAAGCAGTGGCGCCCGCAAATAGGACACCCCTCCAGATGGGCACAACAAACAGTTCCTCAAACAAAGCTGGCCACAATTCCCGGTAATGCGCGAACAACCAAAAAAATGGCCGGAACCTTGCAGTTCCGGCCATTCGAGGTGTTGCGAACCGCCTGGTCAGGAAGTGGCGGCAGCGAGTTTCTGAGTGGCGGTCAGTTTCCCGCTGTCCTCTTCCTCTAGCAGTTTGACCGCCGCGCGTAGCGCGTCGATTCGAGTCGCGAAGAACGATTTTTCCGTCAGGTGCGCATCAGACCCAAGCGCTGCAATTACCTGACGAGCCTGGTCGTTCATCCCGGAGATAAACACCGCCTTGTCGACGTTAAAGGCATCGCTGGCCACGGTTTCCACCGCCCGCGCTGCCGACACATCAATAAACGGCACCCGGCTGAAATCGAGAATCATCACCTGGGTATGGCCCTTGGATTTCTCACGTACCTGGTGACCAAGGTCGGCGGCCGCACCGAAGCTCAACGGTCCGCCAAAGTCGAACAGGTTAATCCACTTGCTGTGACCATCCATAATAGCCAGCTCTTCTTCAGACAGCGGGATCGACAGGCCTTCCTTGGTGAGATCACCAAGACCTTTCAACTGCTGATCGGCAATCTGCTTCACGAAGGCCAGCGACGCCAGAACCACACCGGCGACTACCGCGGTGATCAGATCAACGAAGACCGTCAGGCTGAGTACCAGCAGCATCAGGCCCAGGTCCCAACGCGGCCCTTTGTGAGCACGTTTCAGGTAGCTGAAGTCGATGATGTCGTAACCGGTCTTGATCAGAATACCCGCCAGGACAGTATGCGGGATTGCCGATGCCAGAGGGGCCAGAACTAACACAACGGCCAACAGCAGAACGCTGTGCAACATGCCGGAAATCTTGGTTGCCCCACCGGTGCGGATATTGATCACCGTGCGCATGGTGGCGCCGGCACTGGGTACCGCGCCAAACAGACCGGCGACGGTATTACCCACACCCTGACCAATCAGTTCCTGGTTGGAGTCGTGGCGCTCCCGGGTCATATTGTCCGCCACCAGGGAAGTGAGCAGACTATCGATGGATCCCAGCAGCGCAAGAATCAAGGCAGCCTCCACCACGATCATGAAGCTGTCCTGACTGAAGGCCGGGATAATCAGACTGGGCAGCCCGGTGGGAATATCGCCCAGAATCGGCGCACCCGGCATCATGACGCTGGCGAGCGTCGCGATGATCAGAGCGGCCAGTGGCGCGGGCACAAACTTGCCCCACTCCTTGGGCCACTTGAACACAATGACCAGGGTCAACACACCCAGCGCCAGCGCGATCAGGTTGGGATCCATCACCGCGCTGGGGATTTCAACCAGTGCTGGAATGGTACCGCTGGATTCCGGCTCGTGGCCGAACAGGCGACTGGTCTGCAAGGCAATAATAATGCAGCCAATGCCGCTCATGAACCCGGACACAACCGGGTAGGGCACCAGGCGCACATACTGACCCAGCTTGAAAACCCCGAACAGGATCTGGAACACACCGGCCAGAACCACAGCCGCAAACACCAGAGCCGGGTCGCCAGCCAGGGCAGCGTAGACCCCGGCGAAAACCACCACCATGGGCCCGGTGGGACCACTCACCTGCGGTCCGGTACCACCGAACAGCGAGGCAAAGAAGCCGACAATAATAGCGCCATAAAGACCGGCAATCGGTCCGGCGCCAGACGCTTCACCAAAGGCGAGCGCAAGGGGCAGGGCAACGACGCCAGCGGTGATGCCGCCGAAGATGTCGCCCCGCAAATTTGATGTTGAAAAACCAAACACTTTATCTACCTCCGAACTCTGGAAAGAGTATTGGGAAAGTGTAAAAACTGACTTTGTATGAATATGGGCACATGCCGATGAACGATTCCGTCAGTACTAGACAGCCTTGGCCATCAGGCTGGCGTAACGTTCTTCAATCGGCACAAATTCGCTCTTGGTCTCGTCATAGGCGCTGACTGTGCCGTGCTTGATGTCATATACCCAGCCGTGCATGTCCACCTCACCGGTGCTCAGCTTGGCGGCAACGGCCGGATGGGTGCGCAGGTGCTGGATCTGCAGCAGGATGTTTTCCTCGGTGACCTTGTCCAGCTCCTCGTGGGTGGCCTGACCGTACTTGGCTTTAACCACGTCCACCGCAGCACGGGAATGATCCAGCCAATTCTGCACGTGGGGCAGATCGGTCAATGCGCCGGGATTCAGCGCACCCTTCATGGCGCCGCAGTCGGTGTGACCGCAAACCACGATGTGTTTCACGCCAAGAGCCGCCACGGCAAACTCAATCGAGGCGGTAACCCCACCCGCGGCACGCGCGTTGGGCGGTACGATATTGCCCGCGTTGCGGATAATAAACAGCTCACCGGGCTCGGTTTGCGTCACCATGTTCGGGTCGATTCGCGAATCCGAACAGGTAATGAACAGCACTTCCGGGCTCTGGCCATTGGCCAGGTCGGCGAACAGCTTCTTGCGGTCCTCATAGGACGAGTTTTTGAACTTGACCACACCAGAAACGACTTTTTCCATGATTGAAACTCCGAATAATTACCTGACGCCGTGCGCGTAATGCCCCTGACGTCTATGACTTGAACCGGTGGAAAACCGGGGTTTGTTATCGATGGTGTGATGCTAGGTGGTTCGGGGTGATAGGTGATAGATTACGCAGAACAGTTCATCATAGATATTTAATATCACGTATTTAACGGGAACAGCGACGGGTAGACGATGGAAGCGATCGACAAGATTGGCATCAAGCACATCCGCTACTTCCTCGCGGTGGCTGATCACGGCAGCTTTCGGCAGGCTGCATTCAAGCTCAATACCACGCAGCCCAGCCTCAGCAACCTGATTACCGGGCTTGAAGAGACGCTCGGGGTCAAGCTGTTTGAGCGCAATCGCCGCGGCACCCATATCACGCCCGCAGGCCGGGAATTGCTTGCCAATGCGCGCCGTGTGCTGGAGGAAACCCAGGGCATGATGGACCGCGCCAACACCATCTCCGGGGGCGGGTTCGGTACTCACCGTCTTGGCGTCACCCCGACTCTCGGGCCGTACCTGCTACCCCACATCCTGCCGTCGATTCACCGACACTATAACCGCCTGCAGCTGTATGTACGGGAAGAGCCGCCCAGTGATCTCGAGATGGGACTGGTCAATGGTCAGTATGACCTGATTCTGAGCACCTTGCCGATCGTCTCCAAGGAACTGGTGGTGGCACCACTATGCCGTGAGCCCCTGCGCCTGATTACCTCAAGGGATCACCAGTTGGCGGAGAAGGTCCGCATCAACCGCATGGACTTGCTCGGTGAACCGATTCTCACCATCAGTGAACACCACTTGTTTCACCGCCAGATCACCGAGTTGTGCGAGCGGGTTGGCGCCCAGGTGCGTCGGGATTATGAGGGTTCCAGCCTGGATACGCTGCGGCAAATGGTGGTAATGGGGATGGGCTCGGCATTTTTGCCAGCCCTTTATGTAAGGTCAGAAATCCGCGATGAAGAAGAACTGCGTATAGCAATAGTGGAAGGAGTAGACGTCATGCGCAATCACGCGCTAGCCTGGCGGCATTCTTCCCCAAACAAGGCATTTTATCGGCAGCTGGCCGGCGAGATTCGCGACATTATCGGATCGAGCCTGTCCGACGTGGTGATTCCCATCCACGGCAGCCGCTGACCGGCCCAACAAGACGCAACCTGAGGTACACACAGCCGTATTCAGCATGTGTACCTTACCCTGAGAGGCAACAATGATAAACGACCCGAAACAGGACAAGGCCAAGCGCAAGAATTCGAAAATCTACCGCGAAGAAATCAAGGATAGACACACCAGTCACTGGGATCTGGATATGCTCAGTCATGAGGAGCTGGCCGCTCTGATGACTTCGCAAAAGCCCGCCAGCAGCCGGGATTCCTGAGCTTTCAGGCTGTCCATTTCCACCCGACCCAGATGCAACACCCAATCACTGCCGGGCCAGCGAGCTGTTTTACAGACACGCTGGCCGTTCGGCTGTGCGCCTTTCAGTGCCGCTCAAACGCAGTGCGCCGACTCGCCCTCTGTTGACCTGCCAGACTGACCGCCGGCGCTATCGCTGGCGGCACGGTCGGTTTTGCCGAGACCTTTGCGGTTCACCACCATACGCCCATGGAGGCGGCTGATAATGCGGCTGCCGGATTTTTCGCAGAGAAATGGCAGGAAGGCGTGTACCACACAGCAAGCCGCACCCCAGAGCATCGCCAGGGCGAATGACAGCGCGTGCTGCAGATGCTCGAAATAGGTTTCGTCGACCTCATTGAGATGTCGGTTAAAGCGCGAACCTGTTTGCCCTTTGCCCATGGTGGTCTGAATGCCTCACGTCAGGATTGCCTGGAGAAGTCAGCATAGCAGGGAGCCCGGGACAAATAGTTGCGTATTTAGCGCTGTAGCGAGCCTTTTTAGAATTTTCTTCCATTATATAAAGATTTATAGGTTTTTTATTCTTATAATGCCGAGATGGACAAAATAGACCGCAAAATACTGGAACTGCTGCAGCACAATGCCCAGCTGTCTACCGCCGAAATCGCCGACCAGGTGGGCCTGTCCACCACCCCCTGCTGGCGCCGCATTCAGCGCCTGGAGGAAACCGGGGTTATTCGCCAGCGGGTGGCGCTGCTTGACCGGGAGAAGATCAACCTGGGCACCGATGTGTTCATTGCCGTAAAAACCAACCAGCACAACTGGGAGTGGCTACAGGACTTTTCCCGGACGGTAAGCGAGTTTCCGGAAGTGGTGGAGTTTTACCGCATGGCTGGCGAAGCAGACTACCTGCTGCGGGTGGTCGTTCCGGATATTCGCGCCTTCGATGCCTTTTACAAGAAACTGGTCCAGTCCACCGAACTGGCGGATGTGTCGTCCAGCTTTGCCATGGAACAAATCAAGTACACCACCGCCCTGCCGCTGAATTATTCCCTGGACTAGTACCGGGACCAATACCCGGACCAATACCTGGACTAATTACTTCAGCCCAACCAAAGCCTGCTAACACTCCTCAATCAGCAGGCAGCGGCACGTCCAGTTTCTGCGGTACGCTGTAACCGCGCTGCACCGCCGGACGGCTGGCCACGCGCAGATACCAGTTGCGCAGATCCGGATAGTCCGCCAGCTCCATCTGCTGCCACTCGAAGCGGGAAATCCATGGCCAGGTAGCGATATCGACGATGGAATAGTCATCGCAGATGTAATCCCGGCCCTGCAGTCGCTTGTTCAACACGCCATACAGCCGGGCTGTTTCCGCGCTGTAGCGCTGCTCTGCATAGGCCGACTTGCCAGGGTTGAATTTCACGAAGTGATGGGTCTGACCGAGCATCGGGCCTACTCCCCCCATTTGCAGCATCAACCATTCCATCTGCCGCCAGAACCCGTCTCCAGGCGAGCTCATTGGACTCATTAATTTGCCTGTCTTGTGGGCCAGGTACATTAAAATGGCACCTGACTCCATTAATTGGGTACCGGTGTCATGATCGACGATTGCCGGTATCTTGTTGTTGGGACTGATACTCAGGAATTCCTCGTGATGTTGCTCGCCCTGGGTGATATCGATCGGATGCACCCGATAGGGCAAACCAACTTCTTCCAGCATAATGGAGACCTTGCGCCCGTTCGGGGTACTCCAGGTGTACAGATCCAGACCGTGTTTCGATGTGACTGCCATGATGGGAAGAACCTCCAGACGCGGGAATAACAGCAAAGGACGCTGAGTCTACCGAAGGACCCGCCGGTCTTGCCAGTGAGCACCCGGCCAGATCCACGTTATGGCAAGCGAAGCGCTGCCAGCGGCGGCTGCAACAGGGTTGCGGTTGCGTACCGGTCGCGCCCCCTGACACG
Organism: uncultured Pseudohongiella sp.; assembly: GCA_965212375.1. GTDB lineage: Bacteria > Pseudomonadota > Gammaproteobacteria > Pseudomonadales > Pseudohongiellaceae > UBA9145. The sequence continues at coordinate 3,446,105 of OZ243108.1, forward strand.
CCCGGATTGACCGCTGGAATCGCCGAGCAGCGCGATTACGCGACTGTCCGCCTGCTGGCTGATTGCCGCCCCCGGGACGAGTTTGTATGCTGGTCCGACCTGCCTCATCGACCGTAGCGCATTGCATGCCAGCTCAGTTTCCACTGCTCAACAAGTATTTCCGGCACGCATCCTTGCTGGCAACCCGGCACCTGGCCGGGCTGTGCGAACGCGTCCAGCTTGAACGCGCGGCGATCAGCGCGCTGCTGATCTGTAGCCTGCACGCCGCTTCAGTCTACGGCCAGGACCCGGCCGCGGTATCCGGGGACTGGCCAAACTTCTATACCAACAGCCAGGCCGAACTGCTGCTGGACCAGGGACGGGCCGCGCTGCGTGAAGACGATCATGACACCGCAGTGCGGCTGATCGCCGATGCCCTGCAAATCATTCGCATCAATCACGGACTGCGCAGTCCCCTGCAGATCGAGCCGCTGCAGCTTTTAATTGCGGCGCAACTGCAGGGGCGTAACTGGCAGGCGGCCGATGATCAGATTGACTACTTTCGATGGCTGAATGCCCGCAACTATCGCCTGGATTTCGGCGCCTATCTCAGCGGCAGCGAGGCACTCAGCGACTTGCTGCTGACCGCGTCTGCCGATCCGCAGAATCCTCTGGCGGTGCGTTACCTGATATCCGCCAAGAACCAGAACTGGCGCACCATTTCCGCCATTGAGGCCCGACGGGGCAAACAAAGCCCGATGTTGATTCCCTGGTTATACCGGGTGGTGCAGAATCACTACCAGCAGAGCGCCCTGATTCGGCGCCGCGGTCTGACCAGCTATGATTTCCATTCCGATGCCGATGCGCTGGTGAACGGTTTCCGACTCAGCAGAAACACCTCCCTGGACATGAGCTATAACATCGGCCAGGAACTGCTGGAGCGCATTGCGGCCCTGGCGCCAGCAGATGCCGAGGCGCGCGCGCTCGTTGCCGTGCATCAGGCCGATTGGGAATTGATTTATGGGCAGCACGACGCGGCACTGGCGCGTTATCAGCTGGCCCGGCAGTGGATGCGCGAAGGCGGGCGATCGGCTGCGGAGATCGAAGGGTTCTTTAATCGCCCGGTGATCATTCCCGAGCAACAGCTGCAATTAACCTGGCCAGCCGACGCAGCGAGTCGGGCCATGACCATGCTGGCCTGGTCGCCGCTGTACCCGGGTGTACAATCGCCGCTGGCTGCAGCAAATGCTGCGCCGGAAACCGGCCAGCTCCTGGCACGCCTGCGCCTGATTCCCCCCCGACAATCAATTGTCACTGACAGCGCCGAATCGTTAACTGCACCCTGGCGACTTGAAGTCGACACTGCCAACCCCGATCAGGAAGCGTTTCGGGAGCTGATCCGCCGCCAGGCAGTGCTGCTGCAATTCCGGCCGCTGCAGAGCGAAACCCAGCAATGGTATAGTCTGACCATGCAGCTATCGCCGCACTTTATCGCCGATGAAAGCCTGACCGAAATGCTGGGCCTGAATACGGATGACGTAACGACTACCGAACAATGATCAGGCCCGGGTAAACCGATATCCGGTGCTGCAAGCGATGCCGATTGCCTGCGTTACCACGCCAACAAACGCGCCTGGACATTCGAGGCAACACCATGAACGCAACTTTCACAAGCGTAACCAAGACAATACCTGAACTTGCATTCCAGTATATCCCGCTGCTGTTTGCCGCGCTGTTGCTCGCGGCCTGTGTCAATGAGCCGGTGGAATCACCGCGTCTGCCCACCGATGCCGAGGTGGAGCAATACAACGCCAGCGTGCCGCCGGAAGAACACATCATCTGCCGCATGGAAACGCCGGTCGGCACCAATATCCCCAAGCGGGTGTGCCGCCTGGTGAAGGATATTTCCGAGACCTCGGATTTTCATCGTGAGCAGCTCAGACGCGTACTGCGCTAGAGCTGAATACGGCCGGGTGCGATCATTCCAGCTGGGTGTCGTACTTCTCCCGGAAGCGCTCGTAAAGCTGCTGCTGGGTGCCGAACAGATCGATATCCCGTCCCTGAATGTAAGCGCCAATTAACTTGCTGGTGCGCATATCCAGGGCATCCCCCTCGGACACGAACAGCGTGGCATCTTTTCCCACCTGCAGGGTGCCGACCCGGTCGCCGACGCCAAGAATGTCGGCGTTATTGCGGGTAATCAGCGACAGTGCAGTCTCCCGGTCAAGACCGTAGGCGGCGGCCGTGCCGGCAAAAAACGCCAGGTTGCGCTGCCCGTCCAAAGAGGTATCGCCACCACCAATACCCACCTGGATACCAGCCTCCTGAAGCAAGAACGGGGTCTTGAACGGCGCATCCACGTCGTACCACGCCTGGGTGGGCAAGGCGTGCACCCGCTCGTAGATCACCGGGATATTCTCGGCCACCAGGAAGTCCTGCACCTGCAGGGCATCGCGAGCACCCACCAGCACGATGTCTTCCACGCCGTAACTGCGCGCAAAGCGCACCGCGCTGAGAATTTCGCGCGCCTGATCGGCGTGAATGAACAGCTTGGCAGCGCCGTTGAGCAGCGGCTGCATGGCCTGCAGGTTCAGGTTCAGTGGCTGGCCGGTGTAGGTGAGCGCATTCTGGAACAGATCATGCAACAACTGGGTCTGGCCAGCGTAGTTGTCATTATCCACTGTCTCAAATTCACCCCGCTCGCTGTTGTAGCGGCGATTGGTATAGGACGGCCAGTGTAGATGCAGGCCAACGTCTTCGGCGAGCATCGCATCCTCCCAGTTCCAGCCATCCAGTTTCATGACCGTGGACGAACCGGAAATCAATCCGCCCTGGGGAGTGACCTGAGCGGTAAGGATGCCATTGAAGCGATTGGTGGGAATGATCTCGGAGTCGGTGTTGTAGGCGATTGCTGCGCGCACGCTGGCATTGATATCGCCTTCTTCCGCCACATCGCTGGTGGCGCGGATACTGTTAACCTCCAGCAGCCCCAGCGTGGTGTTAGGCAATACAAAGCCCGGATACACGTGGCGGCCCTGCACGTCGATTACCTGGTGGCCACTGGTATCGATGTTGTCGTTGGCGCTGCCCACGGCGGTGATTACGCCCTGGTCAAAAGTGATTACGCCGTCGCCAATCACCTGGCCGTCCCCGGTGTGGATCACCGCGCCAATGATGGCAATGGGCTCACTCTGGTCGGCCGCCGGCGTGGGCACAATGGCCTGTGCTATGGGCATGGCTATGGCCAGTAACAGGATGATGCTGCGCTGAAATATCGTGTGCATGGGTGTTCTCCTGTTAGTCGCTGGCCGCGGATTCGTCGCGGGTGATGGCGGCAATAATGCGCGCCCGTTCGCTGGCAATCATCTCGCGCATGGCCTGGTCCTCGGCGCGGTCGAAATAGGGAACACCCTCGACCCAGGTGGTTTCCGCCATGGCATAGATTGACAGCGGATGATCTGACCAGAGCACCAGATCGGCATCCTTGCCGACCCTGATGCTGCCCATGCGCTGCTCCAGATGCAGCAGGCGGGCGGGATTCAAGGTCACCATTTTCAACGCATCAATCTCGCTGACATCGCCGTACTTGACGATCTTCGCTGCTTCCTGGTTCAGGCGCCGGGACATTTCTGCGTCATCAGAGTTGATCGCCACGGTGACCCCCGCCTGCTGCATCAGCGCCGCGTTGTAGGGAATGGCATAGCGCACTTCCCACTTGTAGGCCCACCAGTCGGCAAAGGTGGAACCGCCGGCTCCATGGGCCGCCATCTTGTCAGCCACCTTGTAGCCTTCAAGAATGTGGGTGAAGGTATTGATGTTGAAATCGAAGCTGTCTGCCACATGCATCAGCATGTTGATCTCAGACTGCACGTAGGAGTGCGAGGTCACGAAGCGCTCGCCGTTGAGAATCTCCAGTATGGTTTCGTCAACCAGGTCGCGACGCGGTGGCGTGGTGTTACGCTGCTGCGCCCGCGACAGGCTGTTGTAATCATCCCAGGTCGCCTCGTATTCGCGAGCCTGGGAAAACGCGTTCACAAACACCTGTTCCACGCCCATCCGCGTTTGCGGGTAGCGCACCGAAGCCGGGTTGCGGCTGCGTTTGACGTTCTCACCCAGGGCGAACTTGATGAAATCGTCAGCGTCTTCTATCAACAGCTCCTGTGGCGATGATCCCCAGCGCATCTTGATCAGCGCGGACTGACCGCCAATCGGATTGGCCGAGCCGTGCAGCAGCTGTGCCGCCACCACGCCACCGGCCAGGTTGCGATAGATATTGATGCTTTCCGAATCCACCACGTCCTGCATGCGCACCATGCTGGAGTTGGTGGCAATCTCATTGATATTGAACAGGGCGATATGGGAGTGCTCGTCGATAATGCCCGGCGTCAAATGCTTGCCACTGCCATCGATGATCACGGCATCGGCGGCGGACAGGTTGTCACCGATGGCGGCAATCTCGCCGTCCCTGACCAGCACATTGGTGACCAGGTTGCCCTGGCTCTCGTTGGTCCACACTGTTGCGCCGGTGACCAGAAAATCCTGCTGCTCCGGCAGGCTTTCGCGGCCGTAGGCATTAAATGGAAACAGCACCGGGCTGGGCAGGTCGGCCAGTTGCGCCGCTTCGGAGTCCGGCTCGTCATCCAGGTCATCCTGGCGGGCCAGCGCCCAGCTCACCAGCTGCCCGTCTGGAGTGCGGCCATTGCCCTGCCAACCGCTATCGCTGGGCCAGCCGGTGAGGCGCACCATGTTGCCGTCGTCATCAAAGACAAAGTTCAGAGTGATGAAATCGTCACTGACTTCCACCGTGGCCGGGCGCTCATTGCCACGCTCGGTCACCGTGACCTGCGGTTCGTCATCTGTAAAGCGCAGCTCCACGTCAAAATCGTCATCGCCAAGGCTAAGCTCATATTCCCCGGCGCGGCTGTCGAAGTCGCTCGCCAGCTCGTAGCGCTGACCGGCAATCCAGTTTTCCAGGATCCGTGATTGCGGCGCCAGCAGCGGCTGCGAGGTGACTATGAAATTCGCCATGGCACCCGGCTGCAGCTGGCCGATGCGGTCGGCCACGCCCAATATCTCTGCCGGTATCCGGGTTAACGCATCAATCGCCACCGTTTCCGGCAGGCCGCTGGCCACCGCCTTGCGCAGATTGTCCCAGAAGTCATCAGCGGCGCCGCTACTGGTAAGCGCGAAAGCAATGCCCTGCTCGTTCAGCAGGCGCGTATTAAAAGGCGCCAGCTCCCAGTGTTTGAGGTCTTCAAATGACACTTCATCGGCTAACAATGGATTGCTGACATCCGGCGCCTCGGGAAAATCCAGTGGCACGATCAGTGTGGCGCCGGTGTCACGAATCAGCTCCGTGCGCCGGTAGCTGTCACCGGTCGTTTTCAGAATGTACTGACTGCCGAACTCGTCGCCGATCCGGTCTGCGGTTAACGCCATCTGCCAGTCCGGCACATCGAATATCTGCGGCAGGGAAAGATTGGCCTGCCAGGCGTCCAGGGTCAGGTCTGTGAACGGCCGCGGCTGCTGCGCGGTAAACCACTGGGCATCCAGATAGGTCTGGCGCAGCAACGCCGCCGAGCCCATCAATGACACCGGCACGGACTGTACCGACGACCCCTTGTCGAATGAATAGTGCGCGGCGACATCGGGCACGATTATCGCCTCATTGGCGTTCTGATCACCCAGCGTGATCAGCGCTGACGTACCCCGGGCAATCCCGTCACCGCGATGGCTGAGCACCGCAGAAAACCCCAGGTCGCGAAACTTGTCGCGAAGCTCGGTATCCGGGGTGAATTCCGTGGCTGCACGGTAGTGCGCCTTGATGGCATCGTTAACATTAAACGCCTGGGCGCTGGGGTAAAGGTTCTCCGCGGCGCCGTTATCGTCCTCGGTTTGCAACTCCGGAACGCCATACTCGGTGTAAATATCGATCAGGCCGGGGTAAATGTAGCGGCCCTGCAGATCAATCTCGAAATACCCCGCGGGTACGGAATCGTTGTCCGCCACCGCGACGATCTCGCCATCGCGGATCAGCAGGCTGCCGGTCTGCAACTCGCCATCCGGCAGATACAACCGGGCGTTGGTCAGGGCGTAGGCACTGGCGCGCTGATCGGCAACACCGTTGGGAGTCAGGGTTTCCTGGGCAGTCAGTGAACCGCTGACCAGTGAACCCGTAGCAAGTAACGCTGTAAGTGCGGCATGCACACACAGGGATGCGCGGCCCGTGGCGCGCGTGCAACGGGCCGGGGAAAAGGGTGAGACCATGGAAAGCTCCTTGGGAATACTGCCCCCGAGTGTACCCTCACCTTTACCGCCAGTGAAAGTCGCGCAACTGCTGAGTAGTGGAGGTTTTCTGGATACCCCGCAGCGCGGTTTGCACCGAAAATTACGGTATACTCGGCCTCAATTTACTGCTCATCGGTCGGGCTGCCAGCGTTGCGCCTGATCCGGTATCCGTTAAGTGTGCCGCCTGCCTGTCATCAAGCCGTGCGGCTCCACCGATCGAGGACCGCCATGTCATTTTTGCGAAACACGCTTTATCTCTCACTCACTCTGCCCCTGGGCGCCCTGCTGATTGCCTGTGGCGGCGAGACTGCCAGCGAACCGCCTGCGCCCTCATCCCAGGCCAGCACTGCCACCAGCGTTGCCCCGGCTAACGAAGCGAACGGCACCGATTCCGTTGCCGGACAACCGGAGCTGGGTAGCTTCGGTATTGATCTGACCAATCGGGATCTGTCGGTGCACCCGGGCGATGATTTCTTTCGCTATGCCAACGGCCGCTGGCTGGACACTTTCGAGCTGCCGGAGTCGCGCAGCAACTATGGTTCATTCACTGTCCTGAGCGACCGCTCAGATGAACGGGTCCGCACTATCATCGATGACCTCAGTGATATGGAACCGGTCGCTGGCTCTATCGAGCAGAAAATCGCCGACTATTTTCTTAGCTACATGGATACCGAAACCCTCAATGAGCTGGGGCTGAGCCCGCTGCAGCCGCAACTGGCGGTGCTTGCGGAAATCGACACCCGGGAAGAACTGATCCGCGGCTTCGGCCGATCCCAGGTCGATAATACCGCCAGCCCGTTTGGGTTTTTCATCGGCGCTGATCGCAGCGACCCGGATCGTCACCAGCTCAATCTGTCAGTGGGCGGACTGGGCTTGCCGGATCGTGACTACTACCTGCAGGACACCGAAGAGTTCCAGGAAGTCCGCGAAGAATATGTCGCCCACATCACCCGCGTACTGGACATGGCCGACATCGACAACAGCGCCGCCAAGGCCGAGGCAATTCTGGCCCTGGAAACCCAGGTAGCCGAACACACCTGGCCGCGCGCCCAGCGTCGCAACCGCGACCTGACCTACAACCCCATGAGCTACGAGGATTTCAAGGCCGGGTATCCAAACCTCGACTGGGATACCTACTTCGAGGCCGCCGGCATCAATGATCTCGCCGATCTCAATGTCTACTATCCAAGCGCCATGTCGCCCATTATTGAACTGGTCAACAGCCTGCCGGTGGAAGACTGGCGTGCGCTGATGACCTACCGCTACATCGTCGACAGCGCCGGGGTGCTGTCAGAAGCCATTGATCAGGAAGCATTCCACTTTTATTCCACCGTGCTCAACGGTGTGCCCCAGCAGCGCGAGCGCTGGGAGCGCGGCGTAATGCGGGTTGGCTCTCTGAACAGTCTTGGCGAGGCCGTGGGCCAGATTTATGTGCAGCGGCATTTCCCCGAATCTGCCAAGCAACAAATGGAAGAACTGGTGGAAAACCTGCGCGCTGCGCTGCGCCAGAGCATCGAAGAAAACGACTGGATGGGCGAGGAAACCAAGGAACAAGCCTACGAAAAACTACAGGCATTTCGCCCCAAGATCGCCTACCCCGACGAGTGGAAGGATTTGTCGGCGATTGAAATCTCCCGCAACGACCTGTTTGGCAACGCGCAGACTATTCGCGAGTTCAACTACGCCGATGAAATCAGCGACCTGGGTGAGCCGACGAACCGCGAAGAGTGGGGCATGACGCCGCAAACCGTGAATGCCTACTACAATTCGTCCTTTAATGAGATTGTTTTCCCGGCCGGCATTCTGCAACCGCCGTTCTTTGACCCCAACGCCGACATGGCGGTGAACTACGGTGGTATTGGCGCCGTGATTGGTCACGAGATGGGCCACGGTTTCGACGACCAGGGCTCCAAGTCTGACGCCGAAGGCGTACAGCGCAACTGGTGGACCGATGCCGATCGCGCCAATTTCGAGGAATTGGCCACCGCCCTGGCCGAGCAGTACAACGCGTTCGAGCCGGTCCCCGGCTATTTTGTCGACGGGCGGTTCACGCTTGGCGAGAACATTGGTGATGTGGGTGGTCTGTCCATGGCCTACCGCGCCTACCGGATGGCCTTGGATGGCGAAGAAGCTCCGGTTATCGATGGCCTGACCGGTGATCAGCGCTTCTTCCTGGCCTGGGCCCAGGTCTGGCAGCGCAAGTACCGCGAAAGCGCCCTGATTCAGCGCCTGACCACTGACCCACACTCGCCGTCGGAGTTCCGCGTCAATGGCGTGGTGCGCAATTTCGATGAGTGGTATGAAGCCTTTGACGTCACCCCGGAGCATGATCTGTACCTGCCCCCGGAAGAGCGCGTCCGCATCTGGTAAGCTGTTGGTGATCTGGCGATCGTCTGCTTAAATCAGATGACCGCCAGGGCAAGTGGCTGGACACACGCAGTCTCAGCCTGGCGTTATTACCTGTAGAACTACCTATTGATTAACGGAGCGCGCATGCTACGCCGATTGCTAGCCATCACCTGTATTCTAGGCTTGATCCAAACCGGCGCCGCCCAGGAGCGCTTCGACATTTTGATTCGCGATGGCCGGGTGGTGGATGGCAGCGGCAACCCCTGGTACCAGGCCGACATCGGCATCAACGGCGATCGCATTATCCGCATCGGCGATCTTGACGACGCCACCGCGGGCACCGTCATCGACGCAACCGGGCTCGTGGTTTCCCCGGGCTTTATTGATCCCCATACCCATGCGTTACGCGGAATTTTCGACGTTCCCAATGCCGAGAGCGCCCTGCTGCAGGGCGTGACTACCCTCACCGAGGGCAACGATGGCAGCTCGCCGTTTCCCATCGATGAACACTACGCCGAAATTGAAGCGCTGGGCATCAGCCCGAACTGGAGCGTGTTTGTTGGCCAGGGCACGATCCGCAGTAGAGTGGTTGGTGAAGAAGATCGCGAGCCAACGCCGGCCGAGCTGCAGCGCATGAAAGACATGGTAGCCGCCGCCATGGAAGACGGCGCCCTGGGTATCTCCACGGGTTTGTTCTACGTGCCAGGTAGCTTTACTTCCACCGAGGAAGTCATTGAGCTGTCCAGGGTCGCCGCCGACCATGGCGGCATTTATATCTCGCACATGCGTGAGGAGGCCTACCAGCTTCTCGATTCAGTACAGGAAACCATTCGCATTGGCGAAGAAGCGAACATCCCGGTCCAGATGACCCACCACAAGGTGATCGGCGTCGAGAATTTTGGCGCCTCGGTGGAAAGCCTGCGCATGGTGGATGAAGCCCGAGCCCGTGGCATCGACATTACGATCGACCAGTATCCCTACACCGCCTCACAAACCGGTATTACCGCCCTGATTCCCCAGTGGGCCCAGGAAGGTGGCAGGGATCAGCTGCTGGCGCGCATCAACAGCCCGGAGACTCGGGAAACCATTAAGGCCGAAGTGGTAGCCAAAATCCTTTACGACCGCGGCGGCGGTGATCCAGCAAACGTATTTATTTCCCGCAACAGTTGGGACCCCGACATGGCCGGCAAGAATCTGGCCGAACTGACCATGGAAGCGGGCATGGAGCCCACTCCGGAAAACGCCGCCGACGTGGTGTTCGACATTATTCGCGGCGGCGGCGCCACTGCGGTATACCACGCCATCGGTCCACAAGACGTCGACCGCATCATGCAGCACCCGGCCACCGCCATTGGTTCCGATGGGCCGGTTGGTGTATTCGGCGAAGGCGCCCCCCACCCTCGCCAGTACGGAACCTTTGCCCGGGTGCTGGGCTACTACACCCGGGAGCGCGGCATTCTTACCCTGGAGCAGGCGGTACGTAAAATGAGTAGCCAGACTGCACGCCGACTCGGCATCCAGGATCGCGGCCTGATTAGCGAAGGCTATTTCGCCGATGTTGCGGTGTTTGACGCTGACGAGATTATTGATCGAGCAACGTTCGAAAATCCGCACCAGTATGCATCAGGCATGAAGTATGTCCTGGTCAATGGTGAGTTAGTCGTCAGTGACGGTCAGCACACCGGTGCGCGGCCCGGCCGCATTCTGCACGGCCCGGGTTATACCGGGACGCGCTAGCGCAACCTCCGCCCGCAGGCCGGATTCATTCCTGCCTGCGGCACAATAATCAGTGCCTCGAAAATGTGAAACGCGGCACAGAGTCAGCCTTTTCTCCTGTTGGAATTCCCCTCGCGGCGATAGTGTCGAGACTGCAAAGCAACCCGTAACTGCAGGAATCCGATCATGAAGCGCACCCGACAACTACTAACTCTCGCTACCACGCTGACGCTGCTATGTCTTGCGCAGATCAGCCAGGCCCAGGGCAACAGCCAGAACGCCGGTAACGGAAATGGCAACAGCAACAGCAATGCCGGTGGAAACGGCAATGGCAAGGCTTTTGGCAGGAGCAGGAATATTGGGGTGGGCAATGCCTCCGACGGCATCAAGGGGCGCATCATCACCGGCAAACGTATCGCCTACACCGGTGATCCCCTGGAAATCAGTCTGCAGTTCCCGCGCGGCGCGGAGCTGGTCACCAGCGGCGTGGTCGATGCCTATGTAGTGGTTTTCTCGCCACTGGTGGGTGATGAAGACAGAGACGATGACGATCTGGATTCGGATTCCGATGACGATTCGAATTCTTCGACCGACAGTGACGACGACAGCTCTGCCAGTAGCGATGACGACTCCGGATCGGATTCCGATGACGATGCAGATTCCGATGACGATGCAGATTCCGATGACGATTCAGACTCAGATTCAGATGACGATTCAGATTCCGACGACGATTCAGATTCAGATTCAGATTCTTCCAGCGACGATGACACCTCTGATGACGACAGCGACGACTCCAGCGGCACAGCCAGGGCGCTAAGCGACGCGGTAGTGCTGCCGGTAAGTAGCGATGCCAGCATCCGGGCTCGTCAGTTGTTTGCCATAGGCGCGGTTGATCTCAGCGTCCTGCCGGCAGGGACCTATCAGCTAGGCCTGATCCTGACCAATCCAGGTGGCGATCCACTCAACATCAATGACTGGTACGCAGGACTGCTGGGCCTGATTGATATCGTCGGCCTGACCGTCACCAACGAGGCAGTGCCGTTCGACTCCGACGGCGACGGTGAAGTTGACGACGATAGCGATGGCGACGGCTTCTCCGATGACGATGACGACGATGAGGATGAAGACGACGACGGTGATGACGACGACGCAACCTCAGACACCACTATCTGATCAGTAATTCGTCGGTTGTAAAACCACAACGGGGAAGCCACTGGCTTCCCCGTTTTTCGTTCCGTTACCCGCCAGTTAAAACGTGGCGTTGGCGTTAAACGGGCTGGCGGTACCGCCGGGTACTGGATTGATCTGGATCGACACCATGAACTCCCAGCGTCCCAGCTCCCGTGCCACTCGGGCCACATCCTGCAGGTAACCGTTATCCACCAACGGTAAGCCAATGTTTACCTGGGTCAACTGGTGCACCGGGCGATTAATGCCCGCGACACCGGATGGCTGGACATCGTTCACCGCATCGCCCACCAGAAGTGCCACATCCCGTTCCCGCAGCCAGGGCAGTACCGAGGCGTGCAAACCGGCGCCACCGCGATTGTAGGCCCATGGTCCTTCGGCGTCGCGCAGCGCCCAGCGACCAGTGCGCACCAGCAGCGCGTCGCCGCTGCCAATCGTCACCCCGGCAAACTCCTCCCAGGCTTCCAGATCCTCGGGATAGATTGGCGTGCCGGGTTCCAGCCAGTCCACACCCCGCAACAGGGGGATGTCCACCAGCACGCCGCGGGTGACATAAGAAGTCCCCATGCGATCAATCGCCAGATCCTCACAGCCATCGACGCCAAGATTCTGCGGATAGCCATTGAAAATCACATATTCACCGTCGATCTCCGTGCGGTAGTGGCACAGAGCGTCCAGGTGCGACAGCATGCCATCGTGCAAGGAGAACTGGATTTCATCCAGGGCAAAGCTGGGCAGGCCGGTTTCTGCGTCAATACGGCTCATCCAGTGTTCGGTGGGACCAAAGGTCTGGCTGTCGATGGCCTGCTCTTCAGTGACAAAATGCTGCAGGGTTACGGTAATGCCTTCGCTAACCAGCGCCGCTGCCTGGCGGGTCTTATCCGCAGTAATCAGGTTCAGCGTACCGCGCTGATCGTCAGGGCCCCAGCGACCCCAATTGGAAAGCGACTGTTCCCATTCAGACAACGTCGCCAGTGTAACCCTGCGCTCAGGGGATTGCGTGGACGGGTGGGCAGTAAACTCCTGGGCGGCAACAACAGAAAGCAAGGCCAGCGGCAACAGCGTAAACAGCAATTTAACGGCACGGGATGCGGGTTTCATAACGACCTCTTCTTTTGCGTGTGGGTGCAGGATATGAACTATCGGTTTATATGTCTAATCGTCCTTTGTTGCGCTGCTTTCGCCGCTGATAGCTTTGCTATTTGCTTCACTATCCTGTGCAGACTGAGATTTTACTCCCTCGTTAATTATTACTTCTGGTCCGGGGCCACCGGAGAGCTCAAAGCCTTTCTTGCCAACCTGCCAAGCCACATAGATACCCAGTGCACTGGTGGCGAAGGTGCTCAGTAAGAATCCGAAACCGATCTCCGGTCGATCTACTACCAGGAAGATCAGGAATCGGCCGAAGAAGCGCATCACCATGGTGAGCGCGAATGCGCCACTCACTATCACCATACCGAAGCCCAATACCGCTTTCAGTTTACCGGGGCTATCCTGTTGTTGCTCATCAGTCATTACTTGCTCCAACTACTTGCGATGAGTCAGACAGTACGACAAAGCTGGACAATAGGGATTGATACAATAAAGTCGACTTTTTCGGGAGACCGGTTGCACCCGGTCTTGGCAAGGAGCACCATTTGCTGGTCGACTCAGCGACGGCTAACACACCAAGCGCTCAGCCGTCGTGGCGGATTATTTCAAAAAAGCTGTCATCCATACCCGTAGACGAGGCAAACAGGCGGGCCATGCCGTACTGCAATTCATCGCTGACGTGGAAGACCGTCTTCCGGACCCGGCCAGAAGTATACATTTCGGCGGCCTGTTTGGAGTAAGGTCCAAAATCAGCGTAGCTCACCTTGAATTCGGTCACCGCCCGAAAATCGACATCCTCCAGGTACTGAGCATCCGGCTTCACCTGGTCAAGGATATTGGCAAAATAGTTAACTAACCTATCGGTCTCGAACGGCCCTGAAAAAACCGTCTTGATCAGCTTTTCCTGGTGCAAAATTGCAGAATTGACGCCATCCATGCAGGCCTGCCCTCGCGGCGATTAATGGGACGAAACCGGCCACCCTTGGCTCTTTGCGGTCCCTGTATCTCAAGGCACAATCATTATTTGTGAAAGCCGGTGTTTGCACAAGTCGGAAAAAATTACCTTTGCCGGCCGTATCCGGTAAACACAACACGACTCAGCGACGCTCGGCGCACGCGACCTTACAGGCTAATGGATACGCGGCTGCGGTCAGTACTGGCAATGCCAGCCTGTCGAATTCAGTGCCATCGAATAATGCCGTTGCGTATGGGCCAGCTCGCCTTTGACCCCGGAGCCCAATAACCCTGGACCCCAATGCCCCAGGCAAGATTGGTGAAATTCGCTAATTTTCACGCTTTTTGCCAGCTTGAGCCTGACAGTTAAAACCCAACTCATTGTTATTTATGAATTTATATTTTGGCACGGTATTCGCAACTATCAGTGGCATTGTGCGTTTTTACTACTTCGGTCAGTAGCCGGAGCTGCGGAGATCAACATGAGAACATTGGGTAATCTGCTGGTAATCTTTTTGGTAATTGTGGGTCTGCTGTGCCTGCTGCCGCTGGTGACATTCGGTTTCGGGCTGCTGACCGCAGTGGCGGTGTTTGCCATCTGGATACTGCCGTTCTGGATTATCGCCACTTCTGACCAGACTACCGGGTTTGAAAAGATTGCCTGGTTACTGGCCATGATCCTGCTGAGCTGGTTCGCCTGGATCTTCTATTTTTTCCTGGCACCCATCAAACCGCGTCGTCGTTATGATCGCCGTGATCGTTTCGACCGGTATGACCGCTACGACTATCGCTACTAGGACTATCCCTGCCAGCCGCGCAATCTGAATCTGCCGTTCAATCACGGGTGATTCGATGAGTGGTTCCATAAGTGCAATCGTGAGTGGTTCGTTTATCATAACGTCCACTCGCCCAATCGTGGCGGCCACGGACTGACGCCCGATCATGCCGATTATCGCTCTCGACAAGCTCACAAAACGCTATCCGCAGCCTGACAACAAGAAACAGACGTTTCTTGCCGTGGATGAAGTCTCCCTGAATATCGAAGCAGGCGAGATTTTTGGCATTCTCGGACCCAACGGCGCTGGTAAAACCACCACTTTGGAAATGCTGGAAGGGCTTAATGATATCGACGGTGGCAGCGCCAGCATCGACGGTATCGATGTGGCTAACAACCCTTACAAGGTAAAAGCCATTATTGGCGTGCAGCTCCAGGCCAATGAATATTTTGATAATCTGGCGCTGGTGGAACTCCTCAAGCTTTTCGGTGCGCTGTACAACCGGGACGTCGATCCTCTCGCTCTGCTGGCTAAAGTCAACCTCACTGAAAAAGCCCAGGCCAAGCCAGCCAACCTGTCTGGTGGCCAAAAACAGCGCTTTTCCATTGCCTGTGCCCTGGTGAATGAACCCAAAGTACTGTTTCTGGATGAGCCCACCACCGGACTGGATCCCCAGGCCAAACGCAACCTGTGGGAGCTGGTGCGCGAGCTGAATCAGGGCGGCATGACCATCGTGCTCACTACCCACAACATGGAGGAAGCCGAGCAGCTGTGTCGCCGTATCGCCATCATGGACCACGGCAAGCTAATCGCTCTGGGTACGCCCCAGGAACTGATCCTGGAACATGCGCCGGAGCCTCCTGAAGCGCCACTACACGGAAACCTGGAAGACGTCTTCCTGGCGCTGACCGGTCACGGGCTTCGAGACTGATGGAACAGTCTCAAGTGAGACGAGGCCAGAAAAACAGGGCCGTAGAGATACGAGGCCAGAATCAGCGACCGGAAAATAAAAGGCGCCATGTTTACTAAATTACAAACTCATCTTACCAGCGTGTTCGTAAAGATTTTTCTGCGCGACCGGCAATCGATTTTCTTCAGCCTGTTCTTTCCGGTCATCTTCATGACCGTGTTTGGCTTCGTCAACGACGGCGAGCAGGAACCGATCAATACCGGCCTGGTGGATCTGTCAAATACCCAGGTGGCCGCGGACTTCATCGCCGAACTGCAGGCGGATCCCCGGTTTATTATTACCCGGGCAGATGAGGCCACGCTGCGTGAACAACTGGTAGCCGGAGACCAGACCCTGGTTCTGGTGCTGCCGGAAGACTTTGAAGTGAGCGCCGCGGCACAGCAAAGCGCCAGCATCCGCGTGCTGGTGGATGCTGCCCAGGTTCGGCAACTGGACCTGATACTGCCGGTGCTGGAACAGAAACTGCTGGCCATTGAACGCAGCTTTCGCGCTATCGAGCCGATGTTCGCGTTTGAGCTGGAAGACGTGCAGGCCCGGTCCCAGCGCTATATCGACTTTCTGCTACCGGGACTAATGGCATTTACCCTGATGCAGCTGGCCATCGCCGGCAGCGGCTTCAATATTGTAGAGTACCGGCGCAAGGGGATTCTCAAGCGCCTGTTTGTGACACCGATTCAGCCCCGTGATTTCATCGGGGCGATCGTGGTGGCGCGAATGCTCATCGTACTCATTCAGTTAACGGTGTTGATGGCATTCGCGGTGCTGGTTCTCAAGGTCAGCATTCTCGGCAACTTCGCGGCGTTTTACTTTATCGTTATCCTCAGCACGTTGCTGTTTCTCAATATCGGCTTTGCCCTCGGCAGCCTGGCCAAGACCCAGCAGGCCATTGGCGCTATTGGCAATATCGTGATATTTCCGCAGATTTTCCTGTCGGGCATTTTTTATCCCATTGAATCCATGCCGGAGCTGGTGCAGCCTGTTGCCCACCTCCTGCCTCTCAGCTTTGTCTCCACCGCGCTGCGCGATATTGCCAACGAAGGGGCTACGCTGCTGGCAGTGTTGCCAAGTCTGCTTGGCATTGTGGTGTGGTTTGCAATCGGATTTGTGCTGGCGACCCGGCTGTTCGTCTGGAAGGAAGTCGCCAACTAGCATGCACCGTTTTTGAACATTGCGTTTTCCTGGTCATCGAACTGGCTCGTTTATTCTCGTTGGTGGCCTGCCTCACTGACCCCATTATCAACACACGTTAATTGCCACTGTTCTTGACCCGCGTTAGTGACCTGCCTTGTGAATCCCCTGCTGTCTGGTTTAACCAGCCCCGGTAACATTGGGCTGGATTTTGTACTATAGTCGGGACGTGGCCGCTTTAGCCTGACGCGCAGTGCAGTACCAGCCTCCAACGTCGCACTGCTGCGTATCCGATTTTCCCTGACGCTGTTGGAGTAACTGGAGAAACAACGATGAAGAAGATTGTAGTACTGCTTGGTAGCCTGATGATTGCCGTTTCCGGCGTGCTGTTCACAGCCTCCGCTCAAGACATGACCCCGGAGGAACGCGCGGCTGCTGCCGTGGATACCCGCAAGTCGCTGTTCAAAATGCTGCGTTTTAACATCGGCCCGATCGCCGGAATGGCGCAGGGTGCACCCTGGGATGCCGAGGTTGCAGAACGCAACGCACGGCGCATCGCGGTCATGGCCACCATGATCCCGGAAGTACTGGAATACGATACCAGTGACTATGACAGTATTGACACCACGGCCCTGGATATCATCTGGGAAAACCAGGGCGACATTGAAACCAAGGCCCAGGCACTGATCGATAACGCCAATGCCTTTGCCGACGCTGCAGCCACGGGCAATATGGGTCAGGCCATGGGCGCCTTCCGTGCCTTTGGCGGTTCCTGCGGTAATTGCCACGATGAATATCGAGTCGACACCGACTGATAACATCCCGCGCAATCACGATTCACGAAAGGCAGCATTACGCTGCCTTTTTTGTGGTCGTTCGCAGATTTGCGGGAACTAGCAATGACAAGACCCATGAAGTGGGAAGAGCAGTTAGAAGACCCATTGTGTGGTGTACATAGCCCTGTAAATCCCTTCTTTGTAAATCACTTCCATGTAAATCACTGACCTCGAGCGCGGCGGCGGGGCGGCAGGGTTCCCGCCCCACATCCGCTCGCGCAGTGGCAGCCGGGACAGCAAAGCCCTGTTTACACCGGTGATCACAAATCTCCTGCCGAAAGAAAATCAAGCCAGCAAACAACGTAGCACCCAGCGGCGCGACTTCAGCCTGCAGATGAACAAGACAATCAGCGCCTGATCGCAACTCACGGAACTGCGCGATGAACCTTTGTTATGCCCCTGTTTTAATTCGATGCACAACTTCAGTCACAGCTTCAGTCACGACTTCCGTCACGACTCCATGCGCTGCGACTATGATCGTCAGGCAAGCACCAGACCTGCCCAGGCTCTACCGGGGCGACCTAGGAGTCGGACAGGCTGGACCAGATCTGCTCGTTGACATTCAGCGCATCCAGCTCGCTTTTTATAGTGGCCAGGTGCGCAGCTGCCACGACCCGGGCCGGATCCCCGCCGACTGTGAGTGGCCCGATAGCCGGCAGGCTTCCAGGGCCACTGCTGGCACTACCTCCGGTAACCCGTTGCATTTCCTGTTCTGTAAGTTCCCGCATAACGCGCTCCTTGTGCCGTCCGGCACTGTGCTGAGATTCCGATAGAAGTACTGCAATCAGGTACTGCGATCCGGTGCCCGCTGTTTCAGGACTACGCTGATGTAGACTTGAACCAGGGCACCAGGTCGCAGCAATACCCTGGCAAGCGGCATGCGAACAGCAGTTATTCAACTGTGCTGCGCGGTGCACTGAACAGTGTAGTTCAGTTTCGGCAGCTTGCCAGTCAGGCAAGAGAGGAAACCGGATCTCACTCGCGGCGAGTCCGCAGGATCATTGCCGACGTGAGGTTTATCAGTCGGTGCTGTTGTGCCGGGTAAAGAACGCGGCCAGCGCATCTCGGTCGGCATCGGTGAGTTGACTGGTGTTGTACTCAATCACTTCGTTCATGTCGCCGCCAACAAATTCGCCGTCCGGCTTCATGCCAATCAGCAGAAACAGGTCGAAGTTGTTAAAGGTCCAGTCCGCCAGCGCTTCGGCATCAATGGCTTCCACCACTTCGTCCCCCAGGGTGGCGCCTGCGAACTCACGATCTAGATCCGGGATACCCAGGCCAGTACGCGGCGTGTGACATTCCCCGCAGTGACCCAGGTTGCGCGCCAGATAGGCGCCTCGTGCCAACTGCTCATCATCAAACTCGGCCAGCGCTGGCTGGGTCAGGTCCGCCAGCCGGTTCCAGCCAGCCACCGCCCAGCGGTTCAGCCAGGTTGGCACCTCGGGTTCCGGCACGGTGTTACTTATCGGTTCGAGGGACTGTAGATAGGCACCCATCGCCAGCACATCACGATCTGTCAAACCGGCATAGGCGCGATAGGGAAATGCCGGGTAGTAAAAGCTGCCGCCCGGTGTGCGACCATGTTTCAGGGCCAGCAGAAAATCCCGCCCCGTCCAGTTGCCAACCCCGGTCGCAGGATCGGGGGTGATATTCGGCGCATAAAAGGTCCCGAAATCCGACTCCAGCGCCAGCCCGCCGCTCAGACTCAGGTCATCGTCACTGCGCTGGCCGCGATGACAGGACAGGCAGCCACCGGCAGTCACCAGGTATTCGCCCCGCGCCAGGGCATCGGTCGAGGTCGGCAACTCCCGTTCATCAACGCTGGGTACGCCGAACAGCCAGTAGCTTCCGCCACCAAACAGCAGTCCGAAAACGAGAATCAGCAATAGTCTGGATTTCATATTACGGGCCTGTAAGTCACATTCAGGTAGTAGTGGATTGGTTTAAAATTGCTAGCGAAGATAAACGGCTGTGGGTGAGCATGGCAGACGAAAGCTGCCAGCCGGGCCACTACAATTTAATTCAGGATTTCAGACCCTAGCTTAAACCAGTTCGCTCAGCATTGCCTTGTCGTAGGCGCGCAGTTTAGCCATCTCGTCCTGATGCACCAGCTCTGGCCAGTCGGGATTGGCGATCAGCGCCCGGCCCACGGCAATCAGATCAAACTCTTCAGCATCCATGCGCTGAATCAGATTTTCCAGACCAGCCACTTCCGCCACGCCTTCCCGGTAGGTGGCGATAAACTCCTCGGTAAGGGAGACCGAGCCGACACTGATCGTCGGCTTGCCGGTCAGCTTTTTCGTCCAGCCCGCCAGGTTAAGGTCTGAGCCAGCGAACTCCGGCTCCCAGAAACGGCGCGTGCTGCAGTGGAAGATGTCCACACCGGCAGCGGATAATGGCTCCAGGAATTCGCCGAGTTCATCAGGGTCGCGAGCCAGTTTGGCGTCATAGTCCTGTTGCTTCCACTGGGAGAAGCGCAGCAGGATCGGAAAGTCATCACCGATTGCGGCGCGGATGGATTCGAGAATCTCCACGGCAAAACGGGTGCGCTTGACCAGGGAACCACCGTACTGGTCATCCCGCTGGTTGGTCCCCTCCCAGAAAAAATTATCGATCAGGTAGCCGTGAGCGCCGTGCAGCTCCAGCGCGTCAAAGCCGAGCTGCCGGGCGTTGACAGCTGCCTCGGTGAAGGCGTGGATGATCTTGTCGATCTCGGCCACGGTCAGCGGCTCCATCACTTTCTTGCCCGGTCGAATCAGGCCCGAGGGGGACGCACTTGGGTAATCAGGGTTGGGACCGGTTGCCGGTTTGCGGGTCGCGCCCACATGCCAGAGCTGCGGTGCGATCTTGCCGCCAGCGCCGTGCACGGCCTCGGCAATTTTCTGCCAGCCTTCCAGGGCGTCGCCGTGAAAGCCTGGCACCCCGATCATGGAGGACGCGCCTCCATGGGGCACGGTAGTTCCCTCGGTAAGAATCAGGCCAACGCCGCCCTCCGCCCGACGACGGTAGTAGTCGCATACCTGAGCATCTGGAATACCATTGGGGGAGAACTGGCGCGTCATGGGCGCCATTACAATGCGATTAGCCAGCTCCAGTTTTGGATGGTGAAACGGCTTGAACAATATCTCAGGGCTCGGTGCTTGGGTCATTGTTGATCCTTGGTACGTACCTGATCAGTACATGATAGTTTTTTCTTGTTAACTCAGGTTCTGGTTAACTCAGGTTTTTGTTAACTCAGGTCTCCAGAAGCACGAAAGGTGCTGCCTGATAGCGATCCAATGAAGACCCTGGCGATATTCTCACTTACCACTTTGCGTGCACAGCCACAACTGACAGTGACTACTACGAGATATGCCGGCCTGGAAAGCTAGCTGGCATCGCCATGAGTCTTTAGTGTTGATGCCAGGCGCAGGCATTCTAGCCACTGCGCATTCGGCTTGTCGAATCAACGTCCAACTCGCTACACTGTGATTCAGGATCAACGGCTCGCGGAATTCGATTGCTGGACATGTTGGAATTTGAGCACATCGTCCAGGTCAACGATCTGGGCAACGACGCCATTATCGATATCACTCGCACGCAACTGTGGCGCGGCCTGGTGCTCCGGGCCCGCAGTCCGGAAAAATTCAATCGTGGGCTGCAGTGCCAGTCAGAAGAATTGCGCAACAATGAATTCGTGCGCATCATCGAAGCTGGCGAAAGCAAGTTCTGCGAGAAAGTAGTGCTGTCCCCCGAACAGGAAATTCACACCCGTACCCTGAGCGAACTGGACCAACCACACGCAGAAAGCACGGCGCGAATCGAAGAACCGGAGTCAGGCTATTTGTTCGTGCGTTTCATTTATCGGCGCGAGCTGGTGGATACCTCTGAGCAGGTGGATGTGGCGGAACACTTGAAGTCGGCCTACGTCCAGGTGGACCGCGATGCCATCGCCATGATTCGCATGCTGGCGGAAAGCCAGCTCTTCGACCAGCCTATTAATTAGGGTGCTTCTGATTAAGGTTTTTCTAACTAAGGTTTTTCTAACTTAGGTTCGTCTGATTAAAGTTCCTCTGATTAAAGATTGTTCGCAGATGCCCGGGGAAGAACAAGCAGTGTATAAAACCCCCTAAAATATAGACCTCGAGCGCGGCTGCGGGAAGGCCGGGTTACTGGCCAGTCAACACCAGGCGGAAACCGATGGTGTTGTTGCGCACTCCGGGGTCTACCGCGCCACGAACCGCCGTGCGGACATTGTTCAACTCGTCAGCCCAGGAGCCACCGCGCATCACGTACAGCGGATCGCCGCCCTGGACCTCGTGGTCATCACTGGGATCAAAGGGATAGTCCTGCAGCGGGCTGCGAGTCAGTTCCCAGACGTTACCCGCCATGTCTGCCAACCCGTGAGCGCAGCTGTCACACTCGATGGCGCCAACCGGCACCGGCCCGTCACTGGCGAAATTGGCCAGGTTGCTGCGCGGTCGCGGTCCCCAGGGAAATAGCCGCCCGTCCGTGCCGCGCGCCGCTTTCTCCCACTCCGCTTCGTTGGGTAAAGTCAGGCGCGCACCGCTGGTGAACAATTGCTGCAAGGCTGCAGGTGTATCGGGCGAATTGCGCAACCGGGTTTCCAGCCAGCGGGCATAGGCCAGGGCATCGGGCCAGGTGACATTGGTCACCGGGTAGTCTCCCGGCACGCTCACGTCAACAGCGGCCTGAGCCAGGCCGGTATCACGCACAAAGGCATTGAACTGCGCCTGGGTGGTCTCAAAGCGGGCTATGTAATAAGTGGGCAGATCTACCTCGCCCTGGCGCTGCAGATTCGACCAGCGCTCATTCTGATAGGCCATGCGATCCAGGGCCGGGTTGCTGCCCATGATAAACGCGCCAGCGGGAATCTCTACGAAACCCAGCATTGGGCCATCAGGCAGATACCACAGATCGCTGCGAAAACCGGTCAGCTCAGGATTGGCAGTGACCCGGACAGCGGCGTCGTCGCTATCCAGCTGCTGGCTCTGCTGCACCATAAACGCGGCTACAAACAGAATCAGCAGCGACATGATTACAAAACCAAGTGTGCGACCCGGTACTTTATTTTTTGCCTGGGGGGGCGACTGCGGGACTTCGGACTGCTGACCCGCTGCTTGGCGTTCTGCCCTCCTGGCGGAAGACGCCGGCTTTTTATTCATGGCAAGTAACTCATGGCTGGCGTCTCATGCTGGCGCCTCTTGCGGTCGCACACGCTGGCCAATTCAAATGGTACGGCCGTTGCGTTGACAGGCAAATTGCCAATCATGCTCACAGGCGCGTTGGTATAACTCTGGTAGCGGCAGTTCCATGAGATTCTGGCCGCCTTCGCGGAGCAGCAGACGTAAATCCAGTTCCCGTGGTTCCGCGCGAGCAACGCTATTGGTTTCCAGCAGGTTCACGCAGCCCGCCTGGAATTTGAGTTCACAGGCGCGGCTGAAAAAGGCCAGCGCACGATCCGGATCCGCGTCAACCACTTCGCCTTCACGATAAAGCGCGCCCAGTTCGTTACAGGCCCAGGCGGCGTTGTCATTGCAGTAGGTAGACTGCAATTGCACCAGACGCTCGCAGCTATTGGGGCGGCCCTCGGCACAGGCCTGCTGCCAGAACGGCAGACTGTCGCCCGCGTGACGGCCATCCATTTTGCCAAGAATAGTCATGAACGCGAATACCGCGATCCACACACTCATGTGTGCCAGATTACCGCGACCGCCAAACCAGCTATCGCGCCAGACGTTGGTAATGGTTTCTGACTTGATGCGACGCACGCCATGGTCGATGGCAATCACGCTGAGGTTTAACAGCGGAACACACAGCAGCTTGTCATAGAAAGTGGGGACGCCAATCGCACCCAGTAGGGTGTACAAGGCAAACACGCCGAGACCATACAGTACGCCAAAGATAGTCTTGCCCAACGGTGTGCGCGGTGACGTAGACGGGTCAGTTACCAGCAGGTGCAGACCCAGGAACACGGCCGCGGGAATTTCCGAATCAAGAAAGTAAGGCACACCGGTGGTGGCGGAGTACAGGGCGCTGAATCCCAGCAGGGTAATGGCCGCCATTCCCGCCACCAGGGTAATGGAGAAGAAGTACATTACTACCAGTCCCACCAGGAACAGGTAGGTATAGATGTTCGGCGCCAGGGTCAGGGTGGAGGCGATTTCCTGTCCCCAGGTCAGGCCGGTGGTGCCGGTCATGATCAACACCAGGGAAAACAGGCCAAGGGCAAACGCCGAAGGGTTGAAGATATGGACGTTGCGCCCTTCACGCTCCCAGCGCACATATTCCTTGCCGAGAAAGCCCAGGGCAATCATCAGGAACTGCATGTAGAACCAGTCGTCGCGAAACCACAGAAACAGGTTAATGCTGAGAATGATGGGCACCGGCCCGAAACCCAGGGTGTAATCGCGTTTTCGCGACCATGACAAGAGAATGTCAAATGCGTAAGCGAACAGGATCTGGGCAACAATCAGCCAGGCATGCTCGTAAACCGGGCGCCAGAAAAACCCCCAGTAGGCGTAGACACTGAACTGCACCATGGCCTGGACATAGTGCTGCGGGCGCAGGAATACCTGGAAGCCATAGGCTTCGCCGCTGCGACGGGCAGTCAGGAACTGGTAGCCGCTCCAGGTCAGTAATACTGCCACCGCGCCCCAGAACGAGGCCACCAGAGTGCTGTTTTCCTGAACCCGGGGTAAAAAAGACAGCGCGATCAAGGCGGCGGCAAGCGCTAGCGGGACCTTGAACGGACCCAGGGAATAATCGGTGTGAGACTGCTGGCTGGCGGTGGTGGCCATGTTCGGCGTGTTCCTGTATGTGGCTGGTAAGTCGGTCGTTGGTAAATCCGGTAGCTGCTGCACCAATCGAGGTAACGAGTTGCGGCGTTGGCTCAGCGACTAGCAATCAGCGACTATCAAGTAGTGACTGCTAACTGCACAGCGGTGAAGAAGCATAAACCAGCTATAGGGCCAATTCAATTTGCCCGAACGCCACACCGGGTGCTGTTGCCAAACGGGGAAAACAGGCGTAATTTCAGGAACTCAGGCAGTATCCTTGCGCCTAGGCGCAGGAAAATAATGACAATAATTTACCGGAGGTTGCCATGTCCTCACGCGTCCTGATCCGCGCCCTGCTGGGCCTGCTACTCGTGCCCGCCGCGCTCGCGCAGAACAACGATATCCCGCGCACCGCGCACGGCCATCCCGATTTCCAGGGCACTTATACATTCCGCACCATTACCCCGCTGCAACGCCCGGTGGAGTTGGCCAACAAGGCGGTGCTGACGCCGGAAGAAGCCGAGGAGTGGGAAGCCTACGAAAATCGCCGCCAGAATCGCGACCTGATCATCGACTCCGTGGGCGGCGCCGGCTACCCGCCGGGAGTGATTTCCTATAACGAATTCTGGTATGAGCGCGGCTCGGAGACCGTTGAGAGCCGACGCACTTCGCTTATCTACGATCCGCCCAACGGCCGGATGCCGGAGCTAAACGCAGCCGGTCGCGAGCGACGGGCAGAATACCAGCAAATGGTGTTTGAGAGCGCTGGCCCCGAAGGCCGGACCACGGTGGATCGCTGCATCACCGGTTTCGTCGGCGGACCGCCGATGATTCCCGGCTCCTACAATAACAACATGCAGATTGTGCAGACCGAAGACCACGTGATGATTCTCAATGAAATGGTGCATTCGGCCCGTATTATTCGCCTTGATGACGAACACCACACCAAACAATTGAAGTGGGAAGGTGACTCGGTGGGGTACTGGGACGGCGATACCCTGGTGATCAACACCCAACACTTCTATCACGACTATAACCTGCGCGGCATGTCCGACCAGGCGGTGATCGAGGAGCGCATCAGCTGGATTGATGGCGATACCCTGGAATATGACTTCACGGTTAGCGACCCCCTGTCCTGGGATGAGTCCTGGTCAGCGCGCCTGCCGCTGCGTCGTTCTGCGGATCCGGTTTATGAGTACGCCTGCCACGAGGGCAACCACGGCCTGATGGGAATTCTTGCCGGCTGGCGTCGTTACGAGGTAATGGGGTTCAACGGCGACGGTTCCCCGAAATCCGACTCCGGTGTGGTGGCTACTGAGGAGTAACCGAGCGCTTTTTTTATTCATTCTCCAGGATCGAGGTGCGCCATGACCACTGCTAGTAAAACAACGCGTAATGCCCGACTAGTGCTGGCGGGCACCGCCTTGCTGTCTGGCTCCCTACTCTACACATCCGGCGTGCTGGCTCAGGACGGCAATCGTCCTGATCTGGAAGGCACCTGGACCAATGCGTCGCTGACCAACCTGAACCGCCCCGAGGGTGTCGATACCCTGGTGGTGGATGCCGCCAGAGCACAGGAAATTGCCCGTAGCACCCCGATTGCCGGTATTGAGGGCGGCCTGGATGAAGGTGACCAGCAGAACGACACACCGGATGCCGGCGCCGACGATTTCGGTGTTCGCGCTTACAATAATTTCTGGGTTGACCCCGGCGCCAATCTTGCCCTGGTGCAAGGGGAGTTCCGCACCTCCTATGTGGTAAATCCGGAAAACGGTCGCGTCCCGTGGCGGGAGAATCCCAGCTTCGATTTCGACCGGGTCTCGTTCGGGGCGCGGTACGCCACCGGCATTGGTGATTTCAGCGGTCCGGAAGCGTTTCCCAATTCCGAGCGTTGCCTGATTGGCTTTGGCAACAAGGCCGGCCCGGGAATGATGGGCGCGCTTTATAACAACACCTATGAGTTCGTGCAGACCGACGACTACGTGATGATCAATGTCGAGATGGTGCACGACGCACGTATCATTCCCATTTTCGATTCACCCGAACAGGCCCGGGCCAATCGCCGTCCGGCCGTACACGAGCCCTGGTTCGGCGATTCGGTGGGCTGGTACGAAGACGGGGAACTGGTGGTGGAAACCATTAATATAAAGCCTCTGCAATTAAGCCAGAGCTCCGTTCCCATCACCAAGGATGGCCGCATCATTGAGCGCTTCAGTCGCTACTCAGACGATGAGATTTTCTATCAGTTTACCGTTGAGGACAGCAACATCTATCAGCAAACCTGGACCGCCGAGCTTAGCTTTTACGCTACCGACGACCGCCTCTATGAATACGCCTGTCACGAAGGCAACTATTCGATGCCAGGCTCCCTGGCGGGAGCCCGCCGCCTTGAGCTGGAACAGGAGCTGGGGCTGGACTGAGCCGTTCGCAACTATACAGTCCAGAATCCAGCAATAAATTGCCTGACGCAGGCCGACCGGAGTGAACAGCCACTACCGGTCGTCATCTGATTGGCTGAACCCTGCACCAGCCAGGCCAGGTGCAGGGTTCCCAATACAGTAAACTACCGAGCCGAACCTTTCCCGGAAGCCTGCCCCGTGCAACAGCGTACCGCCTTCCTTGCTCGTTTCCCGATCCGTTTCACAATCCCCCGCTACCTGTTCGTCGTTTGCCTGCTGTCCTGGCCGTTCCAGTTTGCCTATCTGCTACTGGGCCCGGACTATCGCCCGGTGTTATTGCTCTCCATGATCATGGCCGGAGTGGCGACCGTGTTGGCAGCACGCTTCCTGTTTGGCGATAGCCTTGCCGGTGCTGGCTGGAGAGTCGGCAAACTCCGTTATTATCTGTACGCCCTGCTGCTGGCACTGGTGCTGTGGCTGTTTCCGGTGTTACTGGAAGGGGTGCTGGGTATTCATGCGCCGCAAGCCGCACTGGCCGCGGCCCTGGCACTGCTCCCGATCAACGCGCTGCTGACCGTGCTACCCGCCTTCGGTGAAGAACTGAGCTGGCGCGGCTACCTGCTGCCAAAACTCAGACAACGATTCAGCGTCCGACAGGCGTTGCTCTGGCATGGACTGGCCACCTGGTTCTGGCATTTACCGTTTCTTCTGGCAATGGCGGTACACGGTGGCGATGGCTGGTTGTTGACCTTCACCGTGATCGCAGTGGTCAGTCTGATTCCCGCCGTTCTGCACGCGGTGATTTTCGCCTGGTTCTGGCAGGCCAGTGGTAGTTTGCTGGTCGCCACGTTCTACCATGTGGCCTTTGATGAGGTGCGGGATGCGCTGCAGGACACGGTGGGTTTTGGCTGGCTCGCCGAGAACTGGCAGATGTTGGTGATTATTATTCTTGGCACAGCGCTGTTATGGTGCGCTGGCTGGACAGGACTGCAACACGCACGCCAGGCCGACCGGGTCGGGTTAGAGTAACGCCAAAGCTCAGGCCTGGCATATCTCCCCAAACGCGCGCTGCACTGATAATATTGCCGGTCTGAATCAAGCCCGAGTCTCACCCGATCCACTGTCATGAACCGAGTTAAATTGTCTGCTCTTGTTACCACCCTGCTGGCGGTCCTGGCCAGCAGCCCTGCGCTTGCCGTGGAGTCGGTGTTTATCCAGTCGCGGCTGGACTACAACGCCATACTGATTACCGGGGTGGATATCATCTTTGTCTACGACGAGCTGAGCCTGCAGGCAATGCCGGAGACTAAAACCGACTGGTACAGCGGCAAGCGGGAGTTTATCGAACAGGCTGGCGACAGTGCCGATGTGGTGAGTATTTTTGTCCCCCAGGGTTTCGACTCCACCATGGCCAGCCTTCCCGAGCGGCGCAATGACGCGCTAAAGGTTTATGTCTATGGCCAACATGACGCATCCGATGCTGAGCCGATAGATATCACCAGCATGAACAACGTACTGGTGGAAATCGACCAGTTCGGCATTCTGGTATCGTCGCGCGACTAGGGTCTTTGTCAAACAGCCCAATAAATGGGATAACTGACTCGATGTACCTGTCGGTCGGGGCTCTACTGGCTGGCATACGTGCCTGAGCCCCGATAGCCAGAAAACTGATAGCGAGCCGTTATTTCGTCCTGCAACTACCTTTTTTGTGGCAGTCTGCCCGGTGATCAGCACTGCCGTTTGTGACCCTGCAGGGGCGCCTTCCGGTCTTCAGTCCGGCACCGAGTCGGGCTACCAGGGGAGCAATTGAATTGGCTATACCCCTGGTTTATGCTTGGCCCTTCCACCTTCACTATCTTCTAGCAATGAGAGATACAGTCATGACCAACAACAACATTATAAAGTCAGCCTGCCTTGCGCTGTGTATGGTACCGGCCCTGGCTCTCGGGCAGGCTGACATGCCCCCCGTCAACGATCTTCCCAATCCCTATATTACCCAGTCCGGCTATTTCAAAATGCCGGCCGACCGGGAATGGGGTTCGTCCAGTACGGTTGATGTACACCCCGATGGCGAGAGCATCTGGGTGGCAGAACGTTGTGGCGGTAACATCAACGCCTGCGTTAACAGCCCCGATACCAACATGATCATGCTGTTCGACAAGGACGGTAATATGGTGCGCTCGTTCGGTGCCGGCTATATCGCCTGGCCCCACGGTATTGAAGTGGACCCCGATGGCAACGTCTGGATTGCCGATGCCCGCGGTACCGATACCATGGACGATTATGATGGCGAACCCTTTGGCCACCAGGTGCACAAGTTCAGCCCCACCGGCGTGCATTTGATGTCAATCGGTGTGAAAGGCGGTAGCACCGACCAGGACGAGTGCTGCTATACCCCCAACGACGTATTGGTGGCGCCGGACGGCTCCATCTTCATTGGCGAGGGTCACTCCAGCGCCGAAGGCTCACCCAACAGTGTCTGGAAGTATGACGCCGACGGTAACTTGCTGATGAAGTTTGGCGAGTGGGGTACAGAACCTGGCAACTTCCGCCAGCCCCATGGCCTGGCCATGGACTCCCAGGGCCGTCTGTTTATTGCTGACCGCGGCAATGACCGCATCCAGATCTTCGACCAGGACGGCGAACTGCTGGACGTCTGGTACCAGTTCAGCCGCAACAGCGGTGTTTTCATCGACGACAATGACGTGATTTATGCCGCGGACTCTGAGTCTGGCTCGGTGAACCCGGCGCATGGCGACTGGACTCGCGGTATTCGCATTGGCAGCGCCATCACCGGTGAAGTGGAATTCCTGATTCCCGACCCGAACCCCGATTGCCGCGGCACCTGCACCGCGGAGGGCGTGGTTGCCGACAGCCATGGCAATATCTTTGGCGCCGAAGTTGGTCCGGTAGGCGGCATCAAGCGCTATGTGCGGCCGATCAAGTAGCTGTGCTTGCTAACAACGATTAACAGCTACCAATAACGACCATAAAAAAACCCGGTTGCCTGAACAGCAACCGGGTTTTTTATTGGCTGGAGATTATCGCAGCGGTCTTGTCAGACGGTGATCAGACTGCCGCCAGTATCTCGTTGAACGTATTGCTCGGACGCATGGCCTTGCTGGCCAGATCCGGGTCAGGGCGATAGTAACCGCCGACATCCATGGCCACGCCCTGGGCCGAATTGAGTTCCTCGATTATCACCGCCTCGTTCTCGGCCAGAGACTTTGCGACCGGCTTGAAACGGGCCTGCAGGTCGCTGTCATCGCTTTGCGCCGCCAACGCCTCTGCCCAATACAGCGACAGGTAAAAATGGCTGCCGCGATTATCCAGCTCACCCACTTTGCGCGACGGTGACTTGTCTTCGTCCAGGAATCGGCCAGTGGCATGATCCAGGGCATCGGCAAGGATTTGTGCGCGCTTGTTATCGGTGACCTGTGCCAGGTGCTCCAGGGAAGCCGCCAGGGCCAGAAACTCACCCAGTGAATCCCAGCGCAGGTGATTCTCTTTCTGGAACTGCTGCACGTGTTTCGGTGCCGAACCGCCAGCACCGGTCTCAAACAGGCCGCCGCCATTCATCAGCGGTACGATGGACAGCATCTTGGCGCTGGTGCCCAACTCCAGAATCGGGAACAGGTCAGTGAGATAGTCACGCAGTACATTACCGGTCACGGAAATAGTGTCCTGGCCGTCCTTGAGTCGCTGCAGCGCGTGCCGGGTGGCCTTCTGGGGCGACATGATCTGAATATCCAGGCCGGTGGTGTCATGGGTCGGCAGGTATTGCTTGACCTTCTCAATCAACTCGCGGTCGTGAGCACGCTCCTCATTCAACCAGAACACCGCTGGCGTGTCCGACAATCGCGCCCGGTTTACCGCCAGCTTGATCCAGTCCTGAATCGGAGCATCTTTCACCTGGCACATGCGCCAGATATCGCCCTGCTCGACATTGTGCTCCAGCAGAGTGTGGTCGTTTTCATCGATGACGGAAATAGTGCCGGCCGAACTGATCTCAAAGGTTTTGTCGTGCGAACCGTATTCCTCGGCTTTTTGTGCCATGAGTCCCACATTGGGGACTGAACCCATGGTCGCCGGATCGAAGGCGCCATGTTCTTTGCAGAAATCGATCACTTCCTGATAGACACTTGCGTAGCAGCGGTCAGGGATAGTGGCTTTCATATCATGGGTGCCGCCATCGGGGCCCCACATCTTGCCGGAGGTGCGCAGTGCCGCCGGCATGGAGGCATCGATGATCACATCGCTGGGCACGTGCAGGTTGGTAATACCACGGTCCGAATCCACCATGGCCATTTCCGGCCTGGATTCATATACCGCTTTGAGATCCGCCTCCACTGCCGCTTTCTGGTCGGCGGGCAGGTCCTCGATGCGGCTGTAGACATCACCGATACCGTTATTGGCATCAACGCCGAGCGACTCGAAAAGCTCGCCGTGTTTGGCAAACACATCTTTGTAAAATACCTTGACGGCGTGACCAAAAATGATGGGATCAGAGACCTTCATCATGGTGGCCTTCAGATGCAGCGAGAACAACACCCCTTTGGATTTGGCGTCCTCAATCTCCTGCTCCAGGAACGCCTGCAGCGCCTTGGCGCTCATGCAGGAAGAGTCAATTACTTCACCCGCCTGCAGGGCCAGGCCGTCCTTGAGAGTGGTTTCCTTGCCGCTGGCATCCTTGTGCACAATCCTGACGGTCACCGCGCTTTCCAGGGTGGTGGACTTTTCGCTGTCGAAAAAGTCGCCTTCGCTCATGCTGGCAACGTGGGATTTCGAGTCAGCAGACCACTCACCCATGGAGTGCGGATGCTTGCGGACATAGTTCTTGACCGAGGCTGGCGCACGACGGTCTGAGTTACCCTCGCGCAAGACCGGGTTGACGGCACTGCCCTTGATCTTGTCGTAGCGCTCCTTGATCTGGCGCTGTTCGTCATTGGCTGGCTCTTCCGGGTAGTCCGGCAGTTTGTAGCCCTTGGCCTGCAGTTCCTTGATCACAGCCTTCATTTGCGGGATCGATGCGGAAATATTCGGCAACTTGATAATGTTGGCCATCGGATCCTGGGTCAGTTCGCCCAGTTCCGCCAGCGCGTCATCCATTTTCTGTTCAGCAGTCAGATAGTCAGGGAAGCTGGCAATAACGCGCCCCGACAGGGAAATATCACGTAGCTCTACACCCACGTCCGAGGCATCGGCGAAGGCTTTGATAATAGGCAGGAAAGAATAGGTCGCCAGCTGAGGTGCTTCGTCGGTTTCGGTGTAAATAATCGTTGGTTTTTTGTCTGACATTCTGATTCCTTAACTAATTCCGCGATGATTTTCCGCAATGATTTCCACAATGGTGTCGGGCTGCAGCTTGCGACGGGCTCCAGCCGTGGACTTTCCGGTCGCAACAGGCTTCAATAACGCCCTGACGTTCAGCTTGCAGAATTTCAGCGCCCGAAAAAGGCGCATATTATAGCAGTCACGGTACCCAACTTATAGTCGCTCACTGACGCGCGACAACCAGCCAACAGGCACTGGCAGGCAAAACGCCGCCGGACCCGCCAATGGCTTCACTGCTAACCCAAAATAAGTCTCACGCGCACAATACACTCATCCAATAAATCCGATTCACCCATCCACAGTATCCGAACCAAAATACCCATCATGATCATACCTACCGCGCTACCCGAATTTCAGATACGTCATGCTGACGTCACTGACTGTCCGTTGATCCTCGCCTTCATTCGCGAGCTGGCGGAATATGAAAAGCTCAGTCACGAGGTGGTTGCCACCACACAAACCCTTGAAGAAACGCTGTTTGGCGACCCCGCCTATGCCCGGGTGCTGATTGCCGAATACCAGGGCGAAGCGGTGGGTTATGCGCTGTTTTTTCATAACTTCTCCACCTTCACCGGGCGACCGGGTATTTATCTGGAAGATCTGTATGTGCAGCCGCAATATCGTGGCAAGGGATTTGGCAAGAGCCTGCTTGCCTACATCGCAAAACTGGCGGTGGACATGAACTGCACCCGTGTGGAGTGGTCGGTACTGGACTGGAACGAACCATCCATTCAGTTCTACCGCTCCATCGGTGCCGTGCCCATGGACGAGTGGACCGCGCAGCGTCTGCATGGGGATGCGCTGGCCAGTTTCGCCGACCAGTTCAAGTGAGCCAGCAGATCAGGGGTCACAGCCGGGAACTAAAGTAAGGATCAAGGCAGGAGATTACAGTGAGCAGAATCGTGTACGTCAATGGTGACTATGTCCCGGAACAACAAGCCCAGGTTTCCATCTTTGACCGGGGGTATATATTCGGGGACGGAGTGTATGAAGTAATCCCGGTGATTACCGGCAAGCTGGTGGATCGTCGCTACTTCCTCGAGCGGCTGGAACGCAGCCTTGGCGAGTTGCAGATTGCCTGGCCTTGCTCGCCCGACGACTGCGTTTCGGTGATGAACGAGTTGATCGCCCGAAACAAGCTCGACGAAGGCGTGGTGTATACCCAGGTAACCCGGGGTGTGGCGGATCGGGATTTCACCTTTCCCGCCAACGCCACACCGGGATTTATCGCCTTTACCTCGGTGATGTCCCTGCTGGACAACCCGGCGGAAAAAACCGGTATCGCGGTGGTAACCACTCCCGATCTGCGCTGGAAACGTCGCGATATCAAGTCCATCAACCTGCTCGGGCAGGTGCTGGCCAAACAGGATGCCGCCAGCCGTGGCGCCAAAGAGGGCTGGATGGTGGAAGACGGCATGGTCACCGAGGGAGTTTCATCCAGCGCCTATATCGTCAAGGACAATCGCATTATTACGCGGCAGTTGAGCAATGAAATCCTGCCAGGCATTCGCCGCCGAACCCTGCTGGAAATCAGCGCCGAGCTGGACATTCCCATCGAAGAGCGGGCGTTTTCTCTCGACGAAGCACTGGCGGCCGATGAGGCGTTCATCAGTAGCGCCACAACTATCACCCTGGGCGTGGTGTCGATTGACGGTCACAGGATAGGAAGTGGGACACCTGGTCCGGTCACTGTGCGCCTGCGGGAGGCCTACAAACAGCGGATGCTGGCTGAGGCTGGCAACAGCGCAACTACAGCAACACCGGCCGACGCCTGAGACCTTGTCAGGCGTTCTCATCGGTGAAGGCAATCACCTCGTTGATGTGGCTGGCGTTCAGGGCCAACATCGCCAGACGATCCACACCCAGGGCTACACCGGCACAGGCAGGCAATCCGCTTTCCAGTGCCGCCAGCAGGCGCTCATCAATGCTGATTGGTGACCCGTCGCGCTGCCGCCGCTGCGCCTGATCGTGCTCAAAGCGACGCCGCTGCTCTTGGGCGTCGGTCAGCTCCTGATAGCCATTGGCCAACTCCATACCGGCGCCATAGAGCTCAAAACGTCGCGCCACCGGAATCCCGTCCGCACCGTGTTCCACCACCGAAAGCGCGGCCTGCGCCTCGGGATAATCGTAGACAAAACAGTAGTCCGGCAAGGTCGGCTCTATGCAGTGGTGCATCAGCAGCTGCAGGCAATCGGTGGCGCTGAGTCCGGTGGCAGTCAGGTCGACGGTAGCCCGGGTCAATGCTTCCAGGGTTGTTCCGTCTACGGTGTGGGGATTGATGTTGAAGTGATTGGCGAACAGCTCGGCGTAGCTGAACTGTGCAATGCTGCCGGGTCCGGGTAATTCCAGCACCGTCACCACCAGTGCTGCTACCTCTTCCATGAGCTGGCGCCAGCTATAACCTGGCCGGTACCACTCCAGCAGAGTGAATTCCGGATTATGCAGACGGCTTGTTGCCTCGCGGCGGAACGCCTTGCCAAGCTGGTAGATTGGGCCACTACCGGCGGCCAGCAGGCGCTTCATGGCGTATTCGGGTGAGGTCTGCAGATACTTTTGCAGGCTGTTTGAAGTGCTTGCGTCGCCTGCCGTGCCGGCATCTACGGAGAATGAGTCGAGATGCACATCGGTGACGGCATGGCGCCCCAACGCCGGCGTTTCCACTTCCAGTATGTCGCGCTCAGCGAAAAAATTCCGGATGTCCGACAACAAGCGTGCGCGCCGCTTCAGATTCTCCGGGGACGCGCCAGGCTGCCAATCAACCATTCGATAAGAAAATATTTGTCGGGAAACCGCTACTTGGTGACGCGATTCTGGTATTCGCCATTACGAGTATCAACACGGAGCACGTCGCCCACATTAACGAACAAGGGGACTTTCACCACCGCACCGGAACTCAGGGTCGCCGGCTTGGTGCCACCCTGGGCAGTGTCGCCTTTGAGGCCGGGGTCAGTCTCGGTGACTTCCAGCTCCACGAAATTGGCTGGCATTACTGAAATGGGATTTTCGTTCCAGAGAATAACCTGATACGGGTCCTGTTCTTTCAACCAGTCTTTTGCTTCGCTGATGGCTGCGGCGTCAGCGGCCACTTGCTCAAAGCTGCCATCGGTTTTCATGAAGTGCCAGAACTCACCGTCCTCATAGAGGTATTCCATTTCGACC
Source organism: uncultured Pseudohongiella sp. (assembly GCA_965212375.1). GTDB lineage: Bacteria > Pseudomonadota > Gammaproteobacteria > Pseudomonadales > Pseudohongiellaceae > UBA9145. The sequence goes on from OZ243108.1 coordinate 3,481,052, forward strand.
TCCATCACATCGGCGGCGTCAATGGATTCACCGGATTTAAAGGTCTTTTCCAGCACCCGGCCGTTTTTCAGGTTACGCAGCTTGACGCGGTTGAAGGCCTGGCCTTTGCCTGGCTTGACCACCTCATTTTCCAGGATGGAACAGGGTTCACCGTCCACCAGTACCTTGAGTCCGTTTTTGAATTCATTGGTTGAATAACTTGCCATTGTGTCCTCTCATCAGTGTGTCTTGGCAGCTCGTGCGACCCGATCTTCCAGATCAGGTCCTGACAACAAGCCGGAGCGATGTCGGGGGAGGGATTTGTTGCTATGATGCCGCCTTTATGCCCCGGGCTGGCCCCGGGCAAAGCAGGCTGGAAAGAAAGACCCAAGCCTGACTGTATTAATCCGTTATAAATCGCACAATTGATAAATCACAAAGTGCTGCAGCACGATTCACGACGATGATCACGACCATGAACAACGCCGCTGTTTCCCTCATTCAGTCTGACATCGCTGAAAAATGGCAACAGATATTAGCCGATCTCATTACGGAACCAAAGGAATTACTGGAAATTCTGCAGCTGGATCCGACCGGCAATCCGCTGGGCGAAACCGGTCTCGCCGGGTTTTCCATGAAGGTCCCGCGGCCCTTTGCCGCACGCATGGAAAAAGGCAACTGGGCCGATCCATTATTACGCCAGGTCTGGCCAGACCGGAACGAGGCAGATCCTGGCGACGGGCTGGTAAGCGACCCATTGCAGGAACAGCAGTTCAATGTCGCACCTGGTGTGCTGCACAAGTATTCCGGCCGGGTGTTGCTGACCGCGGCACCGCACTGCGCCATCCACTGCCGCTACTGCTTTCGACGGCACTTTGATTACGCGGCCAATACCCTGAGCCGCAGCCAGTGGCAGCAAAGTATTGACCAGATTGCCGCTGACCCATCGATACACGAGGTCATTCTCAGCGGCGGTGACCCGCTGGCCAATTCCGACCGGCAGCTGGACTGGCTGCTGGGGCGCCTGGAGGCCCTGCCACAGCTCACCACCCTGCGCATTCACACGCGTCTGCCGGTGGTTATACCGCAGCGGGTCACCGCCGCCTTGGTGGCGCGACTGGCCCGGTCCCGGCTGCGCGCCGTGCTGGTGGTGCATGTTAATCATCACCAGGAACTGGATCAGGCTTGTCAGGACAATTTCGAGACGTTAGCCGCAAATGGCATCACGTTGCTTAATCAGGCTGTGATTTTAGCTGGCGTTAACGACAGCTATCCGGCCTTGAAACGGCTTGGCGAAGCGCTTTTTCAAGCCCATGTACTACCCTACTACCTGCACCTGCCGGATAAGGTTGCCGGTACCGCGCATTTTCAGGTGGACGCCAGTCGGGCCCAGGACTTGATCGCCCAACTGCGCGCCCGTCTCCCCGGGTACCTTGTGCCGCGGCTGGTGCGCGAGGAACCGGGGCAGGCGTCCAAGTCGCCGTTGGCCTGATCGTCGCCCGACAGTTTGAGCCTGGGCACCTGGCGACTCGCATTTCAAGCGCCGGCCCACTACCGGCAATATTGAGGGCAATACATCAGCCACAGGAGGGCCAGGGAATGGCCGCAAGCGCAACGGCCACATCGGTGGCCAGCAAGCCCCGGGAAAGCATCCCGTTACCAGCCACCTGTCCCCAGGCACAAGCCTCCAGCGCACGCCAACTGCTGGACAAGCGCCTGCAAGCGTTGATCACCCGGTCGGGAAACACCACCGTGCGAGCGACCCTGGCACTGCTGCAACTGGCCAACTTCTATGAGATTCGGCACTGGGTGGGCAGAAACCAGGCGCGTCTGCTGCTGGCGGATAGCGAGCGCGCGCTACAGCAGGCGCTGCCAGCTGGCGCCATGCTTTGTCGTTGTGCCAATTATGAGTTCGCAGTACTACTGGAAAATGACCACAGTGAGCAGGCCTGCGTGATAGCCAAACAGCTGAAAGCGGCCCTGCAATCGGCTGTCTCCAGGGCGCTGCCGCCGCAGATTCAGCTGCAGTGTGCCGCTGGCCTGGCAACTCTGGGTAAACATGTTCGCCTCCCGGACGTACTCTTCGCCAGGGCCCGCCACAGCCTGAGTCGCAACGCCCCGCTGCCTGCGCTGGACGAACAGCAATCCCTGGTCGCCGCTCGGGCAATACTGGGCGGCTTGCGGGCCAAACAGCTGCGCCTGACATTCCAGCCCCTGGTGCCATTGCGGGCCGGGAAAGCCAGCGACGACGACAACAATCATGGCAGTTACGAAGTGCGCAGCCATCTCGAAACTGCCCGCGGCAGACTGGCAGGCCACCGGCTGTTCAGCGCTGCGGTGGACAATGCCCTGGGGGAATCGCTGGACCGGTGGGTAGTCCGGGCCAGCCTGGCCCGGCTCCAGCAGACGCAATTCGCCGGAGCAAGCCTGATAGTGAATTTGTCCCTCTCATCCCTGGTTGGCGAGAGTTTTGTTACCTGGCTGGACCGGCTGTTGCACTCGGTCCCCCACCCCGGCACCCGTTTGGTACTGCAAATCAGCGAACTCGACCTGCTGGTGGCCCAGCACCACCTGCGCGACTTCAGTATTGCCATGAAAGCCCTGGGTATCCCATTGGCCATCACCCACTTTGGCTGCAGCCAGGACCCGCAGCGCTATCTTTCTCTACTGCGTATCACGCGGATAAAACTGGATTCATCACTACTGAGTAACCTGGCGCCCGACAGCAGGCAACTGCTGTCACTCACCTCGCTGGTGACGGCACTGCACGAGCGACAGATCACCGTGGCGGCCGGGCAAGTTGAAGACCTGCACCTCTTGCCACTGCTCTGGCAGGCTGGCCTGGACCAGGTGCAGGGAAAGCTTTTGCAACCTCCGACCAGCGGCCCGGTGATGGACTGCGTTAGCAACCTGAGCTTTGCCGAATAGCCGCCAGAAACTGATTGGGCGTCGGCGCCTGGCCTGCTATTCTTGCGACAGCAACTACCCGCTACCCGATTGCGAGAGACATGGCCCGTCCTTCCACCAATCCCACCAATCCCACCGGTACCGCCAACGCCAGCAGCAAATCAGACGATAGCGCCGAGATTGTTGGCAAACCCATAAAACCTATTGCCCGCAAGTTTGCTATCAGTGTGGGTCTGTTGTTATTGCTGGCGATGTGCGTGTTCTGGTTGATCAGCAGCTACAACACCCAGCGGGTGCTGCGCCAACAGGCCGACAGTCTTGGCCAGTCCCTGGCCCTGCAAACTGCCACGCAGCTGACCGAGCTGGTGCTGGCCAACGACCTGATCAGCATGAATGTGGTGCTGGGCAGCCTGATTGAAAATGCGGCCATTGCCGAGGTCTCGGTGCTCAATGTCGACCGCCGCACCATCGCCGCCGCCAGCGCCACTGTGGAAGAGCCCGAGCTGTTGCTGCCGATACCGGTCAACCTGGTCCCCATCAATCAGGAATATACCGCGCCAATCGCCCTGGCCGAGTCGGTGGCCGGCTATGTCACTGTCATCCTCGACCTGACCTATATCGAGGCGACACTGGTGAATAATCTGCTGATTATTGTCGCGGCGGCCCTGGTGCTGATGCTGGCGGCTTACCTGCTCATCACGCTCTACCTGCAGTACCTGATCAGCTACCCGGCCAACATGCTGGCGTTTTCACTGAGTAATATTCGCCAGGGCAATATCGAGACCTGCCCGGAGCCCAAGGGCAATAGCGAACTGAGTACCGCGATCCGGCAATACAACGCCACGGCCGAATTCCTGGCCCAGAATACCTTCCTGTCCAACTTCGGCAGCCGTCTGCCCAGCGACGAAGATCAGCAGCTACAGACGCAGCCCGGGCAGCAGGACGTCACGCTGTTGTGTATCAAGCTGTCAAATTTCCAGTATCTGGCGTCTACCCAGACCGAGGACCTGATGATTCGCATGCTGAACAAATTCTATTTTTTTGCCGGCAAGGTAAGCCAGCTGTACAACGGCAATGTCAGCTTTTGTTTTGAAGACGAGGTGCTGATTAATTTCGGTGGTGAAATGCTGGAAGAAGAGCAGGCGTTCTTCGCAATCTGCGCCGGCCAGCTGTTTTTGCAGCTGGTGGACGACTTGTCCGACGTGGGAGAACAGCAGTTGGGGGCCAAATTCCGCCTGGCAGTGCACAGCGGGCAGGCGGTGATTGACCTGTATTCACCGGTCACCCAGGACACCACCAACCTGGCCGGCAAAACCCTCGATGTCACCCGCAGTCTTTGTCACGACTGTCCGGACAATACGCTGCTGATCAGCGCCCGGTCGTTTGAGCTGGCCGGTGCCGGCAACCGTATCGAGGCCCGCGAGTATGGCCTGGTAGGCCAGCCGGATACGGTGGACACCTTTGTGGCCCTGGAACCCATGTCTGACTACAAGCTGCTGCTTGAGCGCCAGGCCATTCAACTGGTTACCCTGTACAGCGAATAAACCGGGCCGCGGGATTCCCGACGACCGCTGATCTTTACCACTGATTGTTGGTTCTGATTCCGGTGCTTCGTAGATTTGCGGAGAAGATCAATTTAAAAATTGTGCGGTGTTCCTGGCACTGTATATCCGTGGCCTCGAGCGCGGCTGCGGGGAGGGAGGGCTCCCGCCCCGCCGGCTCGGCGCCCATCCTGGGTCCCTTCACTCCGGAAAAAGCCCTGGAAAACGGTCTTTTTCCTGCGCTCAGCGCCGGCCTTGACTGGCGGGTCGGAAACCCTCCCTCCCCACATCCGCTTGTGCAGTGGCAACCGAAATATCGAAGCTACCTTTCGCACATCCGCACATCCGCACATCCGATCGAAGGGAAACCAAGCCGGCAAATAACGTAACACCCAGCAGCGCTCGGAGTGTCGGGCAGGAGGGGGTTGTCGCCAACAGTTAAGCGACAGCGCTGAACGGAGAAAAAAGACCGCTTCCCAGGGCTTTTTTCGGAGTGAAGGGACCCGGGACGGGCGCCGAGCGTTGGCGATAACCCCCTCCTGCCCGGCACGACCACACCGTCGAGATGAGCACAACAAACAGCTCCGCAATCAGCGCCTGATCACGATTCCCAGCAAAGCACGTAACACCCAGCAGCGCTCGGAGTGTCGGGTAGGAGGGGGTTGTCGCCAACAGTTAAGCGACAGCGCTGAACGGAGAAAAAAGACCGTGTCCCAGGGCTTTTTTCGGAGTGAAGGGACCCGGGACGGTACAGAGCGTTGGCGATAACCCCCTCCTGCCCGGCACGACCACACCGTCGAGATGAGCACAACAAACAGCTCCGCAATCAGCGCCTGGTCACGATTCCCGCAACTGCGGGATGAACCTGATTTTTACACCTGACCGTTGCTGTTAACCGCCTTTCACCAGCAATTCCACGTGATCCACGTTCTGGAATCCCCGTGGCAGCTTGTTGCCGCGACGGCCGCGTTCACCGCGATAGTGGTCGAGATCTGCGGGCTTGAGATTGTGGTGGCGGCGACCGGCATGAACCGTCAGGCCATCCTCGGGGCCGAGTACCGCCAGTGCGATAACAAACTCAATCCGATCCGCAACCCGGGCGGTGGGAATGCTGATGATCTTGTTGCCCTTGCCCTTGGCCAGGCGCGGCAGTTCGCTTAAGGGAAACATCAGCATGCGCCCCTCGTTGCTGATGGCGACAATCATGCTGTTGTCGTAGTCGTCCACCATCATCGCCGGCAGCACTTTTGCGCCCTTGGGCAGGCGCAGTACGGCCTTGCCGGCCTTGTTCTTGCTGATCAGGTCGCCCACCTTGGCCACAAAGCCGTAGCCGGCGTCGCTGGCCAGCAACACATCCTGCTGATTCTCACCAATCACCACGCCTTCGAAGGTAGCGCCGGATGGCGGGTTCACCTTGCCGGACAGTGGCTCGCCCTGTCCACGGGCCGAAGGCAGCGCATGGGCGGCCAGGGAATAGGCCCGGCCGGTGGAGTCGAGAAAGATCGCTGGTTGATTGCTCTTGCCGCGGGCCGCCAGCTTGAACGCATCACCGGATTTGTACTGCAGGGCGGCCGGGTCTACTTCATGCCCCTTGGCGGCGCGTGTCCAGCCGCGCTCGGACAGCACGATGGTAACCGGCTCGGTGGAAATCAGTTCGGTTTCGCTGAACGCCTTCGCTTCTTCGCGCACCACCAGCGGCGTACGGCGATCATCACCAAAGCGCTTGGCATCGGCCTGGATTTCTTTCTTGATAAAGGTCTTGAGACGCGCGGGAGATTTCAGCAGTTGTTCCAGGGTCTTGCGCTCGGCGCTCAGCTCATCCTGCTCGCCCTTGATCTTCATTTCTTCGAGCTTGGCCAAATGCCGCAGCTTTAACTCGAGGATGGCTTCGGCCTGGCGGTCGGAAAGCTTGAAGCTCTTCATCAGCACCGGCTTGGGTTTATCCTCGGTGCGAATAATGCGAATCACCTCGTCGATATTGAGATAGGCGATCAACAGGCCTTCGAGAATGTGCAGGCGCTCGACGATCTTGTCCAGGCGATACTGCAACCGGCGGCGCACGGTTTCGGTACGAAACTGCAGCCACTCGGTGAGCAGCATGCGCAGGTCCTTGACCTGGGGGCGCTTGTCGTTGCCAATGACATTAAAATTGGCCCGATAGTTCTTTTCCAGATCCGTCGTCGCGAACAAATGCGACATGACCCCCTCCATGTCAATGCGATTAGAGCGCGGCACAATCACAATGCGGGTCGGGTTCTCGTGATCCGATTCATCGCGCAGATCCACCACCATGGGCAGCTTCTTTTTCTGCATCTGGTTGGCAATCTGTTCCAGTACCTTGGCGCCGGAGACCTGGTATGGCAAAGCGGTAATGACAATCTCGCCGCTTTCAATGTGGTAGGCAGCGCGCGCTTTCAGAGAGCCGCGGCCGGTCTTGTATAGCTGGACGATTTCTTCCCGGGGTGTGATCAGCTCCGCCTCGGTGGGGAAGTCCGGCCCTTTAACCAGCTCGCACAAATCTTCCAGCGTGGCCTTCGGTTTATCCAGCAGAAGAACACAGGCGCTGGCCACTTCGTTGAGATTATGAGGCGGGATGTCGGTAGCCATACCCACGGCAATGCCGCTGCCGCCGTTGAGCAGGACATTAGGCAAGCGCGCCGGCAGAATTTCCGGCTCGTCCATGGTGCCGTCAAAGTTCGGCTTCCAGTCCACCGTGCCCTGGCCCAATTCCCCCAGCAACACATCCGCGTAATCACGCAACCGCGACTCGGTGTAGCGCATGGCGGCAAACGATTTGGGATCATCCTGGCTACCCCAGTTGCCCTGGCCATCTACCAGCGGATAGCGGTAGGTAAACGGCTGGGCCATGAGTACCATGGCCTCGTAACAGGCAGAGTCACCGTGGGGGTGAAACTTGCCGATCACATCGCCAATGGTTCGCGCTGACTTCTTGAATTTTGCCGAGGCCTTCAGGCCCAGCTCCGACATCGCATAAATGATGCGCCGCTGCACCGGCTTCAGGCCGTCACCGATATTGGGCAGGGCCCGATCGTTGATGACGTACATGGAGTAGTTCAGGTAGGCCTGCGTCGTATAGCTGCGTAGCGCCAGTTGTTCGACGCCGTCTTCGCTTACGCTAATTTCTTCGTTCATGGGGATTCCGTTGTCGTTCGCACTGTTCGCGGTAGTCGCTTACTCGGCAAAGTCTGCCTCGCTGCCGCTGGCTTCCAGCCAGGCCTTGCGATCTGCCGCGCGATTCTTGCCGAGCAGCAAATCCATGGTGCTGAAGGTGGAGGATTTCTTTTTCGCGGTGGGGTCTTCTTCCAGGGTGAGCTGTACCAGGCGCCGGGTATCCCGGGCCATGGTGGTTTCCCGCAGCTGTAGCGGGTTCATCTCGCCCAGACCCTTGAAGCGCTGCACGTTGACCTTGCCGCGTTTTTTCTCGGCGGCAATGCGGTCCAGCACGCCGTTTTTCTCCGCCTCGTCAGTGGCATAAAACACTTCCTTGCCAACGTCGATACGGTATAGCGGCGGCATGGCCACGTAAACGTGTCCGGCTTCCACCACCGGCCGAAAGTGCCGGACAAACAAGGCGCACAGCAAGGTGGCAATGTGCAACCCGTCGGAGTCTGCATCGGCAAGAATGCAGATCTTGCCGTAGCGCAGGCCTTCAATGCCGGGCACTCCTGGATCCACACCCAGGGCGATGGCAATGTCGTGTACTGCCTGGGAGGCGAGGATTTCGCCGGAGTCCACTTCCCAGGTATTCAGGATCTTGCCGCGCAGCGGCATGATGGCCTGGAATTCGCGGTCCCGGGCCTGCTTGGCAGAGCCACCGGCAGAATCACCCTCCACCAGGAACAGCTCACCGGCCATTACATCCTGGGTGGAGCAGTCCGCCAGCTTACCCGGCAGCGCCGGGCCCGAGGTTATTTTCTTGCGTGCCACCTTGCGGCTGGCCCGCAGCCGGGTCTGGGCGTTGTTGATACACAGCTCGGCAATGGCTTCCGCCTCAGCGGTATGCTGGTTCAGCCACAGGCTGAAGGCATCCTTGACCACGCCGGAGACAAACATCGCACATTCGCGGGAAGACAGCCGCTCCTTGGTCTGGCCGGAGAACTGCGGGTCCTGCAGCTTCGAGGACAGCACGTAGCAGCACTTTTCCCAGACATCTTCAGGCGACAGTTTCAGGCCCCGGGGCAGGAGATTGCGGAATTCACAGAACTCCCGCAGCGCATCCAGCAGTCCGGTGCGCAGGCCGTTGACGTGGGTACCGCCCTGGGTGGTGGGAATCAGGTTCACATAGCTCTCGCCGGTGATTTCCCCGCCTTCCGGCAGCCACTGCACGGCCCAGTCCACGGCCTCGTCATTGCCCTGCACCGAGCCGGTAAAGGGCTCCTCGGGCACGGTGGGCCATTCGCTGGTTGACTGGGTCAGATAATCGGTCAGCCCGTCTTCAAAGCACCACTCCTCATCCTGAGCCTTGTCCCTGGCTACGGTCTGGTCAATGAAAACGACCCGCAGCCCGGAACACAGCACTGCCTTGGCGCGCAGCACATGTTTCAGCCGGGGAATGGAAATCTTCACCGAATCGAAGTACTGCTCATCGGGCATGAAGTGCACGGTGGTGCCAGTATTGCGCTTGCCAACGGTATCCACGGCTTTCAGCTCCGAGGCCTTGTTGCCGTTCTTGAAGCCCATCTTGTACAACTTGCCGTCGCGCTTGACGGTAACTTCGAGGGTTTTCGACAGGGCATTGACCACCGACACGCCGACCCCGTGCAGGCCGCCGGAATACTGGTAATTCTTGTTGGAGAATTTGCCGCCAGCGTGCAGACGCGTGAGGATCAGTTCCACACCGCTGACCTTCTCGCCCTTGTGCTTGTCCACCGGCATGCCGCGGCCGTCATCGCTGACCTCCACGCTGCCGTCCTTGAACAGGGTCAGGGTGAGGGTGCTGGCATGGCCGGCCAGGGCTTCGTCGACGCTATTGTCGATGACCTCCTGCACCAGGTGATTCGGGCGGGTGGTATCGGTGTACATGCCGGGTCGTTTACGGACCGGATCCAGTCCGGTGAGGACTTCAATCGCATCGGCGTTATAGGAATTGGACATGAAAAGCTGGACTTGTCAGGGAATTTGCGAATCGTGCCTGGATGGCACTTACGGGATACTATTCTATCGCACTTTCTATCGCACCCTCGCGCTAATTCTTGATAGCAGAAAGCGGAACGCCACCGGCAATTCTGCGCGAAAACCTTCATAGGCGTGGCTGCCATCGTCACGAATAATGCATTGCTCGACACCGAAACGATTGACCGCCTGCTGGTAGTCCAGCACCTCGTCCTGGCGCTGCAGAAACACCAGATAGTTTTCCGGGCGGCTCACACGACCCGGATCAAGGGCTTCCAGCTCCGCCACGTGCTGCGCCGTCACCTCGTGAATTGAGTCGGTGTGGTAATTGCGGTGGCTACCCAGATAGCTGCGCCAGTACTGATGGGGCTGCACCGCCGGATTGATCAGCACCACCGGCAGGTCATGGGACTCGGCCAGCACCGAGGCGTAAAATCCGCCCAGTGAACTGCCAATCACGCCCAGACTGGCGCAGTCCTGGCCCGCAATCCAGTCCTGCAGGGCAGCAATGGTCGCCGCAGGGCCAGCATCGAGCGCCGGAATAGTCAGCCGATCCTGGAGCCCGCATTCCTGCGCATAGCGCTGCGCTTCACGGGCTTTTTGCGACGCTGGCGAGCTCAGAAAACCGTGCAGGTAAAGAAGGCTGGGTTCAGACATGGGGCTGACAGAAGTGGCTGTTGGCGGTGGCCTGATAGCAACCGCTAATAGCCGGTGCTATTGAAGTCGGCCTCGAATTCGAAGCCCTCGACTCGATAAACGCGGGTATCGATATCGCCATTGGCGTGAAGCTGCAGCGTCCGATACCCAGGATTGGTCCGGTCCAGCTCAAAATTGTTGACGTGGGGTTTGAACTGAATACAGGTCGAAGGTGTACACAGGCAGCGAATCCCTTCATGGTCATAGTCCAGTTCCTGGTGGATGTGCCCATAAACAACACTGCGTACTTTATTAAAGCCGGACAGAATGGCAAAGAATTCCTCGCCGTTGTGCAAGCCGATATCTTTCATCCAGCCAGCATTACCCTTGGTGGGATTGTGGTGCAGGCAAACCATGACGTGAGCCACAGACGCGTCGACTTCGGCACTGTCGAGACTGGCTCGTAAAAAGTCCAGCTCGGTCTCGCTTAGCCTGCCGTGTACCTGGCCTTCGACACTGGTGTCCAGAAATACTAACTGCCAGTTATTGAGGCGCACATTCTTTTCGCAGTAACCACGCTCGCCGCCCACCTCATCCATGACGGCCGGTTTGTCGTGATTTCCGGGAATCCAGGTAAACGGCGCATCAAGCTCCGCCATGGTCTTGATAAAATGTTCGTAGGCTGGGGGAGATCCATCCTGAGCTATGTCGCCGGTGGCGAGAATAAAATCTATTCGCTCTTCATTGCCCTTCACGAGATCGACCACATAATCGAGGCTCTCGTGAGTATTCATCTTTAACAGCGTGCCGGTCGGCTTACCGTAAAGATGGGTGTCAGTAATCTGCACCAGGCGGATAGGGTCTTTTGTGTTGATCGAACTCATTGCGGCCCAAACGCATATCAGGAGCTAAATAGTAGATCTGGCACCTTAGCGCTTCGACCAACATTTAGACAATGGGTCAGCCATTCACCCAGAAACTGGTTAACTTGCATTTTCTCATCCGGATGATACATATCAGGATTGGGTTGACTGTAACGGGGCTTCAGATTTCTGTGACCCTGGTAAGACACAACCTCTGCAGTGCTGGCATCGTGGTAAACACGCACCTGCATGGAAGGGTTGGTCATCCACTGCCTGAACTCCGGCCGCTGAACGATTTCCAGTGTGCAGGTGTACTTGAACGCCTCAACGATAGTAATTTCTACCGATACCTTGCCCTGGTGCTCCTCAAGATCCGCGATACTGAATCGAGTGGTCAAACCCTGGAGTCGCTTTTCCGGTTCATCATCGGGAATCGCGTCTGCCTTTTGGGCTGAGTATTCGGCGCTGTTATCGCTATCAAAATCGGCAAAGGAACCGTCGCGATACACGCTCAATTCCGGAACCAGCTTTAACAACCGAATATAATTCGCATCGCATTCAGCCATTTGTTTGATCAGGTCTATGTTGTAACTGCTTTTCGGCATAGTGTGGGCGGTCTTGCTGGCCTCTGCGTGTAAACTGGCTCGTTTCTGGAAAGAACTCCGGACAAAATGTCTCGGTCAACGTTACCCGGATTCCGTGGGCGCGTTCCCGGTTACCCGGCAACTCTGATTCTTTCCCTGCTGTTAATCTGTGGTTTCAATTCCCGGTCTTTATTGCGTCTTTATTTCTGGTGTTGCTATCAAGTCATTCCAATCCTGGAAATCCATTGCCCTGAATTTGGCGGATGCGGCGGCGCATTCTGTGCCACGCTGAACCCACTTTAACACCAGTTCTCCGTCTTGACCGGCGCACAGAATCACTTTTTGCTGTTTTTGCAGGATTCGTTCGCTCGCTGAGGGTGAACTGCGGGCAGCAGCGGCGAAATCTGCGTTCTGCATCCCGCTAACACCCGTCGGTACAACATCCTGCGGTCAAACATCGTCCCGCAATGTCGCGATCCGCACAACTGGCGGCTCAGCAGAAGGGCTTAACTGGGATTTATTCCCAGGGACTACTATTTCCAGGGACCCTGGTTATTGTCGGCGTAGTAATCGCTAAAATTTAGGATTCCGGTGTGATTGTAACCATTTACCGTCATTTTGCGAACGTTACTGCCACCTGATTTCGTGGGCGCTGCTGCGCGCGCCGCCGTGGCTCAACTCCAGCGGCTTTGCAGATCGGCCTGATTCAGTTGCAACCACTGGATAGCAATGATGCTCATGGCATTGTCGATCAAGCCATTGCCAACCGCGGCGCATGCCTCATCCACACTCAGGGTCACTACTTCGATGTCCTCGTGCTCTTCGTCGAGCCCGAAGACGCCACCGGCCTGACCGGCATCGACGCGTCCGCAGAACAGGGTAACCTTTTCATTGCTGGCGCCGGGACTATTGTAATACTCACAGATTTTGATCAGGTCGGCTGGCACCAGGTCAGCTTCTTCCTGACATTCGCGGGTGGCCACTTCAGTGGGCGACTCATCAGTGTCCACCATGCCAGCTACCAACTCCAGCAACCAGGGTGAGTGCTTTTCATCCAATACCCCTACCCGGAACTGCCGCACCATCACGATCTCGTTTCGCCGCGGGTCATAAAGCAGTACCCCCACCGCCTGCTCCCGGATCATCACTTCGCGATCCATAGGGCCCAGCCAGCCACCTTCATGTAGCCGATGCTTCAGGGTAATCAGGTCAACTCGTAAAAAGCGACGATGCAGTTCGCGACGCTCGATTATTTCTACGTCGTCGGCACTGAATTCGGAGGTGAGATTCGTCATTCAGACCAGTTCGTAGGTCAGTTCGGTGAGCATTTTCAGCACACTGTCGCGAATCTGGCAGCAGACTTCATCGAATTGCCTGTCAATCTCCTCGTCACTGCCGGTGGCCCTGGCGGGGTCATCAAACGGCATGTGCCGCTTGTTAATCCGCGCTGGCAGTAATGGACAGTTGGCATCGGCATGCCCGCACACCGACACCACCATATCAGCCCAGTCGATCATGGCATCGCCAAGCACGTCCGATGTCTGCGCGGAAATATCCACGCCGTGCCTGGCCATGGCCTGCACCGCCCGGGGATTGAGCCCGTGAGCTTCCAGGCCCGCGGAGCGCACCTCCAACTCCAGTGGCGAGATGGACTTTTCAGCGAAATGCCGCGCCCAACCTTCGGCCATTTGCGAGCGGCACGAATTCCCGGTGCACAAGAACAGCAGATTCATGGTGATTCCCGGACTCGCCGCCTAGTCGCGGCTGGTGACTTCCAACAGGTGATAGCCGAATTGCGTTTTGACCGGTCCCTGCAGACTATTGACGTCGGCGCTGAAAACGACCTCGTCGAACTCCTTGACCATCATGCCAGGGCCGAACTGGCCCAGGTCGCCGCCCTGCGCTTTAGACGGGCAGGTGGAAAATTCGCGGGCAATATCGGCAAAATCCTCACCGGCTTCTATCCTGTCCTTGAGTGCCTGACACTGTTCCTCGGTCTCAACCAGGATGTGGCGTGCGGTGGCTACAGTCATAATTTTCTCCTTACTGGGCAATGGCTCATTATGCCCGATTCATGGAATCAGAAACAGCGTGCTGCACCACGCGATCCGGGTCAATCCGGGGACGACGCAGGGCCCGGATGGGCATTGGTTGCAGCGTTTCGACAGTGGCTCCCAGAAAATATCGCCAGCCCTGAGAGGCTGCGGCAAGTTTGCGCTATAATACTGTCCTCGCTGAGACCGGTCAGGAAGGCCGTCGCGGCGCGCCCCGGAGCGACTTGACTCCATAGCACGACACCATACCCATACTTTATCTACAGGTACTCTCATGCCATTGCCTGATGCATCGCCACGCAAACACATCCACACTCGCGCTATTGACTACAGGGGATTCGAGCGGGAAGACGGGATGTTTGATATCGAGGCCCACATGACGGATGTAAAGACTTACGCGTTTCACAACAAGTGGCGCGGTGAGGTTGAGGCCGGTGAGCCGCTGCATGAAATGCTGCTGCGGGTGACCATCGATGAAAGTTTTGCAATCAGGGACGTGGTGGCGGTCACCGATCACAGCCCATTTCCCATGTGCCCGGATATTACTCCCAACTACAAGTCGCTGATCGGTATTCGTATGGGCCCTGGCTGGCGCAAGGCGATCCGCCAGAAAGTTGGCGGCACCGAAGGCTGCACCCACCTCACAGAGCTGCTGTTTCCCATGGCCACTGTGGCCATGCAGACCATCTGGCCGCTACTGCGCCACCGTAAGAACCAGGCCGACTCCGATATTCCGGAATCGGAAAAGCGACCTGGCGTGCTGGATACCTGCCACGCCTGGGCCAGCGATTCGCCGGTGGTGAAGGAAAATGCCCCGAAGTTCTACACCGGCGATTAGAGCCAGTCTGCAATGGTTGTATCCTGCAGCCTACCGGTAGAACAGCGGAATCACCACGGTTAACACCACGCCCTCCCGGTCACTGCGGTTTTCAGCTCGAATAGTGCCACCATGAAAATCGCTGATCAGGCGCGCGATATGCAGGCCCATGCCCAGATGCGGTTGCTTCTGCTTTTCCTGGGGCCGGACACTGATCATCGAATCAAACAGGCGATCTTTCATTTCCTCCGGCAAAAACGGGCCGGCGTTGGAAACCTTGAGCACGGCGTGATCGCGCAGCGGACGGCAGTACACAACGATTGGTTGATTGGGGTAAGAGAACTCCACTGCGTTGGCAATCAGCTTGTCCAGTAACTGGGCAATATATTCCGGCACGCCATTGATGGAGACAGGCTGATTCGGAATGTCCGTTTCAAATCTGACTTCAGGATAAGCCAGTTTATAACCCTCGACACAGCCATATACTACCTTGCTGAGATCGATCTTTTCTTTCTCGGAGGTCTGCAGCATTTGCTCAAGCCGCGTCGCCTCACTCATGTTGGTGAGAATCAGATTCAGCCGGTTGATACCTTCTTCGGCTCGCTCAAGATAGACCGCAGAATCGCCCCCGTTGTCGGTCATGTTCAGGTTCTCCAGCGACGAACGCACCACCGTCACCGGTGTGCGCAGCTCGTGGGAAAGCCGTGAGGACATATTCTCCAGATAGCTGGTGTATTGGGTCAGCCGCTCAACGATACTGGAAAAACTGCGCGACAGATCGCCAATTTCATCGGAGTTACGCGACGGCAGAATAGTATTTTTCACCCGGCCAGTTTCATCAATAATCCCTTCTGCCTGATTGCTCAGACTGCGAATGCGATTGGAAATGCGCGACGCAAACAGAAACAGTCCCAGCGCCACCAGCAGCATCACCGCAAGAATAGTATTGAACAGCGACTCCAGGGCCTGATTACGAAAAGTCCGCAAGCCATTCATATTCTGATCTACCACTACTGCACCCAGCACCTCACCATCGGCGAGAATTGGATGCGCCGCTTCCAGCAACCGGGTCTCGGAGTCTTCCAGGGTACGAAACTGGGTACGTGGCACGCCATTGAGAGCCGAATCGATATGCGCACCATCGCGGGTAACATCCGAGTAGAGATCGTCAATAAAGTCGTTACTGGGCTTGGTGAGAATCTGGTAGTAGAGCGGATTGAGAATGCGCTCCTGAATATAGCGCCAGTACTTGTTGGCTGCTGCGCCATTACTGTCACTGTCCACCTGCAAGCCGGTAGCAGTCTGTATGTCGCCCACGGTCAACAGCACCCGGCCGCTGCGATCCACTACCTGGATGCGGGAATTGTTGTGTCCCATGCCCGCGACAATGCGGTCGATCTCCGGTGTCGGCAGTCGCAGTGAGCCAAGCCGTTCAATGTTTTCTACCTGGGAGGTGGCCACTACATTGGCGACATAGCGGGTGCGCGGATCGTCTACATCGTAGATGGCAAAGCCAAGCCGATTGCCAAGCATCTCCATGGGAATTTGCAGCTCCACTTCATAGCCACCGTCGGTCTCATACCACTGGCCGCTAATGCGATCTTCGTGCACCGGGTCGCCGTAGTTGGCATTCACCTTGAATGGATAAAGAAACTCCGGTTCGTGGGGCGCGATAACATAGCGATTCACGTCGTTGCCTTCCGGCGACACCATGGACACCTGGATGAAATCGCTGCGGTAAACACTCAGGGCATCGCGACTGCGATAGACGATCTTGTCGTCCTTGACCTTGAAGTAGGCATAGAGTGAACCGTTGTACTCTCCCACCATGTTCTTGAAGCTGAGGGTACCTTCCTTGTCGTACATGCGTGAGGGATTGAGCGGTGTGCTCAGGTAGTCACGTTGATCGTAAGTAACCTCGTACTGCTGATACTCGCGCCAGTCCAGCAGTGACCCGTCGTCCAGAGACAGGGGCGAGAAAATCGGGTAGACATACAAATCCTCGGCGCGACGGGCGGGACTGTAGTTACCTTCATTGAACAACTCCGGGCGTTCGTTGAGAGCGGTCGCCAGAGCCTGGGCGGTGCCCAGTACTGTCTGTTCCTGGCCACGGCGCAAATACTCTTCCATTTCCAGGATGTACTGATAGCCGAGCCAGGGTATGACCAGCAGAAAACTGGACAGGAACACCAGCTTAAAGCGAATGCCAAATGGGTTTTTGAATGCCAGGTTCATAGAAAAATCAGCAGCCTGAATATGACCAGCGGATAGCTGGCCTCAGCTTAGGGAACCTCTGATGAATTCTACCGGTGCTCTGCGGGAGTCTGTCGGGCGCTACTGCCAGGCGTCGTGCGCCGGGAATGGCCAATCCCTTGCCAAGCGCGACAACGCCGCAGTGGCGCCCGACAGGCCCCGCCCGGAGGGGCCTCCAGACGAGCCCACTGGCTTCGTTGCCTCGCCTTGACAGGCCGACGCATGCCGGCGGCAAGGCGCCTCGACAGTGACCTCGTCTGGAGGCCAGAGCTTCGGTAGAATTCATCAGAGGTTCCCTAGTTGACGGACACCGGTTCCACATTCCAGCGATAGCCCATGCCGTACACGGTTTCGATACAGTCGAATTCCGGATCCACTTGCATAAATTTTTTACGAATGCGTTTAACGTGCGAGGTGATAGTGCTGCCGTCGACAAATATCTTGGACTCCTGCATCAGCACCTGTCGGCTTTTGACATGCCCGGGGTATTTGGCCAGGGCGTGGACCATCCAGAATTCCGTGACCGTCAACGGCACCGCCTGATCATCCCACTGCACGGTGAGGCGGCCGATATCCAGAGACAGTTTACCGCGCTGCAGCTGGTTTTCCGGCGAGGGCGGCTGGTCGATTACATCCAGCCGCCGGAACAACGCGGCGATGCGCGCGGTCAGGTGGGGCAGGGAAATATCCTTGGTCAGATAATCATCGGCCCCCATGCGCAGGCCGCTCACAGTATCAAAATCATTGTCCCGTGCGGTGAGGAAGATAATGGGCAGGGTATCTGATAGCGAGCGCAAGGCCTGGCACAGGGTGAATCCGCCATCGATTTCATTCTCCAGGCCGATGTCGATGATCGCCAGGTTGGGCAAGCGGATATCGAACGCCGACATGGCATCCTTGCGGTTGGCGTAGGTCTGCACCTCATAGCCCTGCTTGCGCAGGACATCGGCGTAATTCTCACGAATGGCGGCTTCGTCTTCGACGATAGCGATTCTTCTACTCATGCTGCTGTCCGATCGTTCCACGACCCGGGATCGGGTCTGTTTGTCCCTTGGAAAAAACCGACGCACTTTGGTCAGTTTCAATTGTCTGTTGTCTGTTGTGCGCCAGCTGCGCATGGTGCGCGATGCTGGCTTAGCGGGCGCTGAATGAATCGGCTGCAGGCCCTTGATTCAGCGGCACTGTAACGCATTAGTCTGGATTCCCGCAGAACTGGTTCCGGTAACCCATGGATTGCCATCATTCTGCCATATTTAATCACTGCATGGCCCCAATGCTTGCCGCCACCAGTTAGAAATATCCGGTTAAATGGCAACCATGGAGCAAACAGGCGGCGAGGCGATGCAACCCCGTCCCACCGACCTGACCCAATAAACCGCTGGTGACTGGTGGGTAGCGAAAGACCTACATCAGCCAACCTCCAGAACCGTGTTCAGACTCTCTAAGGATTTCGGCCATGCAACAAACTGCTTCCCGTGTAATAACCCTCAGCCTCTGCTCGGCGCTGTTCGCCGCCACTGCTACCCTGTCGTCCGCCGCCCTGGCGGAAACCCGCCCTGCCAACTACGGCGAAGCCGCCAGTGGCGAGGAAGCCATCGGCTTTGTCAGTGGTGCCATTGTCGGCGGATTGGCCGGTGGCCCACCCGGGGCCATCATTGGCGCCGCTATCGGGGCCTTCAGCGGCGACGGTCAACACGCCCGCAAGCGGGTCAAGGCTCTGCAGGGGGACCTGATCACCGCGCAAGTGGCAACCGACCGCTTGCGGGAAGAGACCCAGGAGCTCAGGGCCCAGTATCAATTGGCCATGGCGGAACTGGATCAGCTACGTCAGGTGCGCACCCAAGCGGCGTTCCTGCCCGCCAGCGGCGGTGACGTCGCCTTCGACAACACCGCACTGACCGTACACTTCCGGTCAGGATCGAGTGATCTGGAGCCACAGTACCAGGCACAGCTGAAGGCGCTGGCACAACTGGTAACCGCGCTGCCCAACGCCGCCATCGATATTACCGGCTATGCTGATCGTACCGGTGACAGCCAGCAGAATCTGGGATTGTCCCGCCAGCGCAGCACCGCCGTCAGGCAGTTTTTCAACCAGCAGGGCATCAATGATGCGCTTATTACCACGGTTGCCCACGGCGAAAGCCAACCGCTGCATGCCAGCCAGTCGCTGGAAACTGATTTCTTCGACCGCCGCGTGATCGTCCGCTTGCGGGATACGCGGGAATCCATGCTTTCACACACTCCGGACGGCAATTAAGCACCGCCACACGAATCATAGGAGTCAGCATTATGAAAGACATCCGGCTCGTCATTGGAAACAAGAACTACTCATCCTGGTCCATGTGCCCCTGGCTGATGTTGAAGATGTTCGATGTGGATTTCGAGGAAATCCAGATCGCCCTCTACCAGGACAACACCGCGGAAAAACTGGGTCCTTACTCGCCCTCCCTGAAAGTGCCGGTTCTCCTGCATAAAGACATTACCGTATGGGATTCACTTTCGATCTGCGAATACATCAGTGAAGACCTGTTGGGTGGCGGCTCCGGCTGGCCATCCAGCCCCAAACGCAAGGCCACCGCACGTTCAGTGGCTGCCGAAATTCACTCCGAGTTTCCGGCCCTGAAGCGGGACTGGCCAATGAACTGCAAGGCTTCCTTCAAGCTCACTCCCTCGGACGAGCTGCAGAACGAGATTGCCCGCATCGATGCGATCTGGAGCTGCTGCCGTCGCCGCTACGGGGCCAATGGCAACTATCTGTTCGGACGCTTCTCCATTGCCGACTGCATGTCCGCCTGGATAGCGGTGTGCTTCGAGGCATACGGCGCGGAACTGAGCAGCGACGCCAATACCTACATGCAAACCCTGCTGGATAATCCCTTCGTGCAAAAATGGATTACCCTTGGCCGCCGCGAACAGGAGCCGCTCTCCATCGCTTATGCCACCAGCGCCTGATTCGGCGGACTGCTTTGCACTGCTATCAAAAGGCCCCTCGGGGCCTTTTTCAGGTCCTGCGCAGATTTCCGGGGTGAAACAACTATATGGTGTAAATAGCCGCTTAAATCACTGTCATGTAAATCAGTGGACCCCAGCGCGGCTGCGGGGAGGCGGGGTTACCGGAGAGCTTTCGCTGCCGCCAGAGCTAAGTCCCGGGCGGTCCTTGTCGATAAAAACTAGCAGGATCCTGGAAGTTGAGAGCAAATCATGACGGCCACTGCCAAAGACGTTATTCAGTTCTGGTTTGAAGAAATTTCTCCGAAACAGCGCTCAAGAAAGACGAGGAGTTTGATGCGCTGATTCTGGAGCGCTTCAAGTCGGTCCACAAACGGGCCAGTCAGGGGCTGCTTTACGCCTGGCGCGACCACCCGCTGGATGCGCTGGCAGAAATCATTGTCCTCGACCAGTTCTCGCGCAACATGTATCGCGACAAGCCCAAAGCGTTTGCCCAGGATACCCTGGCTCTGGTGCTGGCCCAGGAAGCCATTCGCCGCAAACTGGACACGGAACTGCAAGCCAGCCAAAAGGCTTTTCTCTACATGCCGTTCATGCACAGCGAGTCCGCGGAAATCCATGACATCGCCGTGTTCCTGTTCGACCAGCCCGGCCTGGAGGACAACTACAACTTCGAGCTCAAGCACAAGGCCATCATCGACCGCTTCGGCCGCTACCCCCACCGCAACGAGATCCTGAAACGCAAGTCCACTCCCGAGGAACTGGAATTCCTCTCCCAACCCGGCTCATCGTTCTAACGGGTTAACACTGCTGAGTGAGCACGGTGTGAGGCCAGCAGTCGAATCACCGGAAGAGTCGCGTTGCTTCGCCAGTGATTCGCCTGCGACGTTTACAACATTCGGGGATGAAAGTTGTAAACAGGTAACTAAAAAGCTATCGGGAAGGCAGGACGTCTCTTAGCTTATCCGCCATGTCCAGGATTGCCTTTTCGGTGGTTTCCCAATCCATGCAGGCATCGGTTACCGATACGCCGTACTTGAGGTCGTTCAGGTCAGCCGGGATCGACTGGTTGCCCTTGTGCAGATGACTTTCCAGCATCACGCCAATGATTGACTTATTGCCTTCCAGGATCTGGTGAGTCACATCTTTAAGCACCAGCGGCTGCACGTCGGGATCCTTGTTGGAATTGGCATGGCTGCAGTCGATCATGATGTTGGTGCTGACGCCACCATCGTCCAGGGCTTTTTCGGCCTGGGCAACGTGTACGGTGTCATAGTTAGGGTTACCGCCACCGCCACGCAGCACTACGTGGGCGTATGGATTACCGCGAGTAGTGACAACCGATACCTGTCCAGCACCATTGATACCCAGGAAGCGATGCGGATTGTTAACCGACTGCATGGCGTTGATCGCCACCGTCAGGCCACCATCGGTGCCGTTTTTGAAGCCAACCGCCGAGGACAGGCCGGACGACATCTCCCGGTGAGTCTGGGACTCGGTAGTGCGGGCACCGATCGCCGACCAGGCAATCAGATCCTGCAGGTATTGTGGCGAAATAGGATCCAGGGCCTCGGTCGACGTCGGCAGTCCCAGGTCAACAATATCCAACAGCAGTTTGCGACCAATACGCAGACCTTCTTCAATCTTGAATGAATCATCCAGGTAAGGGTCGTTGATCAGCCCCTTCCAGCCAATGGAAGTACGTGGCTTCTCAAAGTAGACACGCATCACGATATACAGCGTATCGGACACCTTGTCCGCCAGTTGCTTCAGGCGCTGGGCATACTCCATCGCCGCCTTGGTATCGTGGATGGAGCAGGGGCCGACCACGATAAACAGCCGCTGATCCTTGCGATCCAGAATGGAAAATATGGTGTCGCGAGCCTGCTGGACCGAGTCCAGCGCCTTGCCTTCCAGCGGCAATTCAGACTTCAGCTGTTCCGGGGTGAGGAGCGCTTCGTTGGACTCAACATTGCGATTGTCGATGACTGCTGTCATGGTAATTCTCTGAATCTAGCTGGCCTTGCAGCCACGCGCGAAAAAATGGGCGGCAATAATAGCAAATAGACTGTTGCAAAGTCATACTTGCCAGCGCATTTAACCAATCGGGAAGACCGCCCACTAACAGGCTCCAACATGTTTATCAGCCAGAACTTTGACGCCGGCAACATCGAGGTTGTTGCCAGTGATCGCGCCGACGACATCCGCCTCAACATCCGCAAGGATGCGCACTCCGACTTTTACCAGTGGTTCTATTTCCGCCTCACCGGGGCTCGCGGGCAAGCCTGCACCATCCAGATACTGAATGCCCGGGACGCAGCCTACCCGCCTGGCTTTCGCGACTACCGGGTTCTGTACAGTTACGATCGGCAGACCTGGATCCGGCACGATACCAGCCTCGCCGACGGCGCGCTGCGCATCGAGTTCACGCCGCAGCAGGATGCCGTGTATTTCGCCTATTTTGTGCCTTACTCCATGGAGCGCCACCACGAACTCATTGCTGGCGCGCTACAGTCACCGCTGTGCAGGCACCAGCTACTGGGCCAGTCGCTGGACGGTCAGGACCTTGATCTGCTCACCATTTCCAAAGGCGACGGCAAGGCTCGCAAGCGCTGCTGGATGATCGCCCGGCAGCACCCGGGGGAAACCATGGGCGGGTGGTGGATGGAAGGCTGTATCGACGCGCTGCTGGGCGGCGACCAGAAACTCGCCAGCGCGCTACTGGAGCGCTGCGATATCTACCTGATACCCAATATGAACCCCGACGGCAGCCGCCGCGGACACTTGCGCACCAACGCTGCGGGACGCAATTTGAACCGGGAATGGGCCCATCCAACCTACCAACATTCACCGGAAGTAAAACTGGCCAAGGAAGCCATGCTCAGCACCGGGGTGGATTTTCTCCTCGATGTGCACGGCGATGAGTCCCTGCCTTACTGTTTTATCGCCGGCACCGAAGGTCTGCTGCACTGGGGCAACAGGGAACAGGCACAGCTGGATTTCTATAAAAATCGCCTGGCGGAACTGAACAGCGATTTCCAGACCGAAAAAGGCTATCCGCCCAAACAGCCAGGCGAAGCAAACCTGACCATGAGCACCGCACAAACCGCCCACCTGCACCACTGCCTGGCCATGACCCTGGAAATGCCCTTCAAGGACACCAGCGCCACCCCGGATACCGAGTTTGGCTGGTCCCCGGAGCGCAGCAAGCGCCTGGCCCACTCTTGCCTGCAGGCACTACTGGACTATGTGGAAAGCGGCCTGGTCTGAGGCTGACCAAACCTGACGCTTTAGGTACTTCTCAAATTTCCGGTGGTGGACGATTGTGTGGTTTTCATTGCCCGGTAAATCAGTGACCTCGAGCGCGGCTGCGGGGAGGGAGGGCTCCCGCCGCCGGCTCGGCGCCCATCCTGGGTGCCTTCACTCCGGAAAAAGCCCTGAAAAACGGTCTTTTTCCTGCGTTCAGCGCCGGCCTTGACTGGCGGGTCGGAAACCCTCCCTCCCCACATCCACTCGCGCAGTGCCAGCCGAGACAGCGATACCTTCTTCGCACCGCCGATTGAAGAAAATTCGCGTCGGTGAACAACGTAAGAACTTGAGAGTATCTGTTAGTGAGCGCAGGGATGCGCGACGCGAGCGCGTTTACGCGCGAGACGCGAGCAGCCCGATCACCAGGAGAATCACACTTCTCCGCCAGTGATCGGGCTGCGATGTTGGGAAAATTCAGGGATGAATTTTCTCAACAACAAACAAATCAAACCTCGTGGTACAGCTTCCGGCCCGACTGATTATATTCCTCGGCCATCTCTTCCATCCCGGTTTCAAGCGCCTCGTCGACCTTGTCCAGGCCGCGCTCGGCGGCGTAGTCCCTGACCTCCTGGGAGATCTTCATGGAGCAGAACTTCGGACCGCACATGGAGCAAAAGTGCGCCACCTTGCCTGACTGCTTGGGCAGGGTTTCGTCGTGATAGGCACGGGCGGTCACCGGATCGAGACTCAGATTGAACTGGTCTTCCCAGCGAAACTCGAAGCGCGCCTTGGACAAGGCATTATCCCGTAGCTGTGCACCGGGATGCCCCTTGGCCAGGTCGGCGGCGTGGGCGGCGATCTTGTAGGCAATCAGGCCGTCTTTGACATCCTGCTTGTTGGGCAGCCCCAGGTGTTCCTTGGGAGTGACGTAGCAGAGCATGGCGCACCCAAACCAGCCGATCATGGCAGCACCGATGCCGGAGGTGATGTGGTCGTATCCGGGGGCGATATCGGTAGTCAACGGCCCCAGTGTGTAAAAAGGTGCCTCGTCACACACTTCGAGCTGCTTGTCCATGTTCGCCTTGATCATGTGCATGGGGACGTGGCCCGGACCCTCGATCATGGTTTGCACGTCGTGACGCCAGGCGATCTTGGTCAACTCACCCAGGGTTTCCAGTTCACCGAACTGGGCCGCGTCATTGGCATCGGCAATCGAGCCGGGACGCAGGCCATCACCCAGCGAGAAAGACACGTCGTAAGCCTTCATGATCTCGCAAATCTCCTCGAAATGGGTGTAGAGGAAATTTTCCTGGTGATGGGCGAGACACCACTTGGCCATAATCGACCCGCCGCGGGAGACAATTCCGGTAACCCGCTTGGCGGTGAGCGGCACATAGCGCAGCAGCACCCCGGCGTGGATTGTAAAGTAATCCACACCTTGCTCGGCCTGCTCAATCAGGGTGTCGCGGTACAGCTCCCAGGTCAGGTCTTCCGCGACGCCGTCGACTTTCTCCAGCGCCTGATAGATGGGCACGGTGCCGATGGGCACCATGGAGTTACGAATAATCCACTCCCGGGTCTCATGAATGTTCTTGCCCGTGGACAGATCCATTACAGTGTCTGCACCCCAGAGCGCCGACCAGGCGAGCTTTTCCACTTCTTCCTCTATCGAGGAGGTAACCGCAGAGTTACCGATATTGGCATTCACCTTCACCAGGAAGTTGCGGCCAATAATCATCGGCTCTACTTCCGGGTGATTGATATTGGCCGGAATAATGGCACGGCCGCGGGCCACCTCGTCGCGCACGAACTCCGGTGTGATCTCGGCGGGAATCGTTGCGCCAAAGTCCTGGCCGGGGTGCTGCTGGGCGAGCTGCTGCTCCTCGCGAGCCTGTTGCCGAGCGATATTTTCCCGAATGGCAATAAATTCCATTTCCGGGGTCACAATGCCTTTGCGTGCATAGTGCAGCTGGCTGACATTGGCCCCGGCAACGGCCCGGCGTGGTTTGCGGATGTGCTCAAAGCGCAGATGCTCGGTTTGCATGTCACTCTGCCGCGCCTGACCAAAGGTGGAGCTGGCCTGGGAAAGCAGTTCGGTGTCCTCGCGGGCCTCGATCCAGGGCGCGCGGATAGCCGGCAGGCCTTCGCGCAGATCGATGCTGGCTTGCGGGTCGGCATAGATGCCGGAGGTGTCATAGACCCGAAGTGGCGCGTTGTCTTCGCTGCCCTTCTCCGTAGTGGTGGGCGTCAGCTGGATTTCCCGCATCGGGACGCGAATGTCCGGCCGGCTTCCGGTCACATAGACTTTACGTGAGTTGGGATGGATATCACTGGAGTTGGTGTCCAGATTACTGATTTTGTCCAGGAAGGGTTGGCTGTCTGCATTCATGTAGGTTACCTGTGCGGCCAGACTGCAGGCAGAATCATGGCCGGCTCCAGGGGCGTGGAGTGCGAGATTCTGGAACCGGGGGGGCCTGCAAATGGCAATACGATATGAGCTGCCATTATGCCTGAATTAGCGCTGGAGCACACAATGGTCAGGTAGCTGTAACTGTCCCGTTTATCAGACGTCTAATGGCAAACCCGCTCAGTTCGCCTATCTTTAGGTACCACTGGGCGCTCGGACGGGATTCGCCAGGCACAAAGTCGATTGGGGCAGTTATGATGCGAATCTCAGGGAACGACCCGAATGCTAAATTGTCACCTTTAGTGACACTGTGTAGAATGCCAGCGGTCTCCAGGTCGCCATCCGGCGTACTGTTAACCGCGGTTTTCTCACGCTGGACACCTATTTACCGAAAACTTCAATCAAGAACCTCAACCAAGAACCTCATCCAGGTTTCCTGGCCCTGGTCGCCGCCCCGACTGAAACGGGTAGCAGTGACAATCGGCCGGAACAGAAACAGGCTATCGATTATGGGACGCTTCTCGACATTTATTGGACTACTGACAATCAGCAGTCTGGCCAGTACCGCCGCCTATGGCGATGATCTGTTGGAAATCCTGCAGACGGCGCTGCAAAACGATCCAACACTGAATCAGGCGGAGGCCCAATATCGGGCTAACCATGAAAATGTAATTCAGTCACGTGCCTCTCTGCTGCCAACCCTGGGTGTCGGTGGTTCCACCAGCCGGGTCTCGTCAGGCCCCGCAAGCCCGGTATTCCGGGAAGTCACCGATCCGATGACCGGGGAGACCATGAGCGTTCTGGTGCAGGAAGGCCACAGCTTTGCGCGGGGAATCAACAACCATAGCTGGGGCGTGAATCTGTCGCAAAGCATCATCAACCTGGCCAGCTGGTACAGCTATCAGAGCGCCCGGGCCAACGACCGCGCCGCCGCGGTTAACCTGGCGGCCCAGGAGCAGGACCTGATCATGCGTACTGCGACCGCCTACTTCAACGTGCTGCGCGCCCAGGATCTGTTGGAAACCAATCTTCAGGAAGAAGAGGCCGCCTTGCGCTCCCTGGAACAAACCCAGCAGCGGGAAGAAGTGGGCCTGGTGGCCATAACCGACGTCTACGACGCACAAGCCGCCTATGACCTGGCGCGCAATACCACGATCCTGCAGCGTGATGCGCTCAGAGCCGCCTTTGAAGCACTGGAAGCCATTACCGGACAGGCACACCCGGATATCGAACTGCTAAGGGAAGATTTTCCCGTTGTGGAAGTCGATGGCAGCCTGAATGAGTGGGAGGCCCAGGCGGAAAACAACAGCCTGGCCATCGCCGCCGCAGAATTCAATCTGGAAGCATCCCGCAGGACCTTGCAGGCACGCCGCTCCGATCACCTGCCAACCGTCGGCTTTACCGGTCAATATAGCCACAGCGTGACCGGCGCGATTGTGAGACAGGGTATCTCAATCGGTGGCGGTGCCTTCGACAATACGTCCCTGGCTCTGGATATCAGCATCCCCCTTCTGGCCGGCGGCGCCACCAGCTCTCGTCGCCGCGCCGCTGAGTACAATGTACTGGCCGCCGAAGAATCCCTGGAATTCACCAAGCGCCAGTTGACCCAGAATATTCGCAACGCCTATCGCCGGGTTAATACTGACGTACTGGTAATCGCCCAGCGCCAGCAGTCCATTACCTCCACCCAAACTGCGCTGGATGCCACGGAACTGGGCGCCGAGGTCGGTACACGCAACATCGTGGAAGTACTGCGCGCGCGTGAAAATCTATTCCGGGCCCTGCGCGAGTACGCCGTGGCGCGCTATGACTATGTCATCGACACCCTGGTGCTGCGCCAGGTAGCTGGCCTCCTTACCCCCCAGGACATCATCGAACTCAACGCCTGGCTCGAACAGTAAGACCCACTCGAGTCGAAATTAAAAAGCCCGACCAGGTGTCGGGCTTTTTTTATGGATTTGCGCAGATTTCCGGGGAAGAACAATAGGTTTGTGTACCTGGCTACTGTCACTCAGTGACCTCGAGCGCGGCTACGGGGCGGCAGGGTTCCCGCCCCGCCGGCTCGGCGCCCATCCTGGGTTTATACATAAGCTCCTTCACCCCGGGAAAAGCCCATGAAAACGGTCTTTTCCCTGCGCTCAGCGCCGGCCTTAACTGGCGGGTCGCCAACCCTGCCGCCCCACATCCGCTCGTACAGTGACAGCCGGGACAGCGAAGCACTGTTCGCACCACTGTTCGCGCCACCTTTCGCAACTCTCTTCGCACCAGTGATCGAAGGGAAGCCAAGCCAACAAACTACGCAACACCTACCAGCGCTCGGAGTGTCAGGCAGGAGGGGGTTGTCGACAACAATAAAGCGACAGCGCTGAACGGAGAAAAAAGACCGTTTTCCAGGGCTTTTTTAGGAGTGAAGGCACCCGGGACGGGCGCAGAGCGTTGGCGACAGCCCCCTCCTGCCCGGCGCGACCACATTCCAGATGGGCACAACAAACAGTTCTACAAACAGAGCCTGGTCACATTCTAGGCAATGCCCGATGAACCTTTTAATGCGCGACGCGAGCAGTCGAATCACCAGAAGAATCGCACTTCTTCGCCAGTGATTCGACTGCGACTTTCAGAAAATTCAGGGATGAATTTTCTGAACATAAACTAGTCCTTACGCCACACCGACACCTGACTAACAATGTATTCGTATTTCCGCCGATGCTCGCGGATCATGAATGGCAGGTCTTCAGCATGGAGTCGGGTAAAACCGGGCAAGTGCTCGCCAATAGCCGCAAGAGTAGCCTCGCTATCCGCGCCGTCCAGAAACTCATCGGGATCGGTGAACTCGTCCATCCAGGTGTTTGGTGAAGCGATCACCAGGATGCCGCCGGATTTGATGTAGCGATCAGAACTGGTGAACTGTTGCAAACAGTCTTTCGGGCTGCTCAGCCGGCACAGTAAGTTGGACAGCAGCAGGGCGTCGAAGGGACCGTTTGCAGCCAGTTCTTCTGCGGCACGCAACCTTGATGCGTCACCCTGGATAAACAGCACGCGGCTGGCATCCACATCGTCCGGTACCCGCGCTTCCAGTTTCTTGCCGTGACGACCGGTATCGCGTCGGGTGTAGGTCAACGCACCCTGGTCTTTTATGGCGTTACACACGTCGATAAATGCATCGCTGTAATCCAGGCCAATCACCTTGTCGAAATCGCGCGCCAGCTCGAAACTCTGCCGGCCCACTGCACAACCGAGATCCAGCACTGAACTATTGCCGCTGGTATATTCATTCACCAACTCCACGGTGCGCTGAATCAGGTTACCTACCGTAGGATGTCCAACCGAGTTGGCAATTGCCTCGTCGCGCTGGTCGGCGTCGCTGCCAAAGTGGAACAACAGGTACTGATCCACCACCGTGTCCAGGTCATACTTGTCGCCTTTCTTGAGAGCCATGCCAATATCCTGGACGACCCGAAAGCCGGCGTGCTGGAAGAAATGCGGCCGGAAATGAAAGCGCGACCAGATACTGGCCTCATCACCGGTGCTGATAAATGAACCGCCCAGAATCATCTGGTGCTCATTGTCGTAACAAGGCGTACTGAAATCCGTGTAGTAGGGGTGAATCTCGAACTCCGGCAGCGGATGGAACGGATCCTCACACCACTGCCAGACATTGCCAAAGCTATCGTGAAAGCCACGGCTGTTGGCATCACAAGCGTTGACCGGCGACTCCGCGCCGAAGCGCAAATTGTGATTGATCAGCGTGCGCGGCTCACGCAGCATTACCGGATCCAGGGCCAGACAGTTATTGTCTCCCTGGGTCCAGTCAACAGCGCCGGCCATGGCGGGTTCACGAATGGCCTGGTGCTCACTTTCCTGCAACAGGCGCAGGGGAATTTCATAGCCTTCTTTTTCAGTGAGCCAGGCGCAATAGGCCTTGGCCTCATAGTAATTTACACAGGCTGGCCAGTCCCACTGCATGGCAATCTCGCGGAAAGTGATTCGCAGCTTGTAGCGGTGCGAACCGGCTGGACCGTCCTGGACCCAGAAGGTCGGCCACTTCACATTACGAAACTGCCGCCAGGCCCAGCCCGACTCGGACCAGTAGCGCTCATTCTCATAGCCACCAGCGCGCACGAATTGCAGAAATTCGCCGTTGCTAATCAGGAATTTTCCGGCCTTGAATGAATCAACCTGGCGCGTGTCGGCGCCATACTCATTGTCCCAACCAAAGCTGGGCCAGCGTTTCGGTTTGCCGAGACGAACCGTGGTTGGCGCGACTTTCACCAATTCATTGATCGGGTAATCCTGGCCGGCGCGGGGTTCATACACCGTGTCTTTGGGTTCAGCCAGAAGATCCGGCCAGGCGTCCGGTTGTTTGACATACTCAATGGGCAGTTCACGCATCAATACGCTGGAAGTTTCCAGGTGAATGCGCTCATGTTCAAAGGCCATGACCAGTGCCCAGCCGGGCTGATCCATAGCAATTGGCTTGTCAAACTCCGGATGCGTCTTGATCAGGTTATGCACCAGTTCGTATACCTGGCGACGGTAGGCACGCACGGCATCGACTTCCGGCCAGACATCCTGCCCACCCTCATGCAGATCGTCCCAGGTCATTTCATCGACACCGGTTTCGAACAGTAGCTCCAGCTCCTTGTTTACCGGCTCATCGATCAACCCGGCGACCAGGAGCTTATTGACGTAGAAGCACACCGGATGGCCATAGTAGAAGATCAGTGGGTGGCGGGTCTTGTGATAGGGACGCACCAGAAAAGCCTCATCACTGGCCAGACCGGAAAACAGCTGTTCCGTCAGCGCCCAGGTGTTCTCAAAATAGGCCAGCAGGGCAGCCCGGCCGCCGTTTAAATTAACCAGCGGCAATGAATGAGGCAGGCCCTTGTTTTCGGCCAGGCCCCTGGAATCGCGTTGGGACCGGTTGGCATTCAAACTGATTACTTCGTCCGGAGCAGACATATCATGTTCCTGTGTTCGCTACCTGACGACCTGAGCAGATCGCCCTGCATAAATTCTGATAGAGTGAAATTCGTATATGGAGTTGACTGGTGAGAACTGATTTCTGTACGGGAGCGCGGGAGTCAGCCAGCTTTCTGCCTGGGCTTTCTCACAACGGCAGGTTCGGTGATCTCCCGATGTATCAGTTAGAATAGCCGGCGCGGCTATGGTCCGCGCTAAAGCTTATAGACCCCCAAAAGGTGTTGCAACTTGCAAAGTAAACTACCCCATGTCGGCACAACCATATTCACGGTCATGTCGAAGCTGGCGCAGGATCACGGGGCAATCAATCTGTCTCAGGGTTTCCCGGATTTTGATTGTCCCGAGCGGCTCCGGGCCTTGGTAGTTGAACACCTGAACGGTGGCAAGAACCAGTATCCCCCGATGGCCGGTGTGCCCATACTACGCCAGCAAATCGCCAATAAGATCAATTTTCACTACCAGTTTGTCGCCGATCCGGAGACCGAAATCACGGTCACCAGTGGTGCCACCGAGGCGCTGTTTGACGCGGTACAGGCGGTGGTGAATAGCGGCGACGAGGTGATTGTGTTCGATCCGGCTTATGATTCCTATGAGCCCGCTATTGCCCTGGCTGGCGGCAAATGTGTCCATATCCCGTTAAGCCTGCCGGATTTCTCCATAGACTGGCAGCGGGTCAGTGCGGCCATTAGCGCGCGAACCCGCCTGATCATCATCAATTCTCCCCATAATCCCTGTGGGGGCATTGTTACTCGCGAGGACCTGGACCAGCTGGCAGCGCTGACCCGGGAGCGCGATATCCTGGTACTGTCAGACGAGGTGTATGAGCACATGGTGTTCGACGGTGCGCACCACGAAAGCGTACTGAGCCATGCGGAGCTGAGCCAACGCGCGTTTGCCGTATTCTCGTTCGGCAAGACCTACCACGCCACCGGCTGGAAACTGGCCTATTGTGTTGCCCCGGCACCGCTCACCGCGGAATTCCGCAAGGTCCACCAATTCGTGACCTTCACCTCCACCAGCTTCCTGCAGTATGCCATTGCCGACTTCATGGCCGAGTGCCCGGAGCACGCCATCGAGCTGCCCGCGTTCTATCAGGCCAAGCGCGACCTGTTCTGTGACCTGCTGGCGGACTCCCGATTCACCTATACACCGTCCCGGGGTACTTATTTTCAGGTGGTGGACTACAGCGCCATCAGCGACAAACCCGATACCGAGTTCGCCAACGAACTGACCCGCGAACACGGTGTGGCCGCCATCCCGCTCACGCCGTTTTATGAGACTCCCTCCAAAGCGCCGCTTATCCGCTTCTGTTTCTGTAAGGATGACAGCACCCTTGAACAGGCAGCGGAGATCCTCTGCCGCCTGTGATGGCTTCTCCCGACCTGGACATGGCGCAACTGGCCAGTGACATCAAGCGCTGGGGGAAAGAACTGGGTTTCCAGGAGTTGGCCATAACCGACATTGACCTGGGCAGCTATGAACCGCATCTGCGCAACTGGATCGCCAGTGACTATCACGGGCAGATGCACTACATGGCCACCAATCATGAATTGCGCAGCCATCCCGAGCGTCTTCTGCCCGGTACGACCCGGGTGATTTGCGCGCGCCTGGATTATGCCCGCCAGACTGACAATTCCCTGGCCCCCATGGCGCGCCGCAATTCCGCCTATATCGCCCGCTATGCCCGCGGCCGGGACTACCACAAGCTGATCCGCAAACGCCTGCAGCGACTGGCCACCCGGATTGAAGATACGGTCGGGGAATTCGGCTACCGGGCGTTTGTAGACAGCGCGCCGGTGCTGGAACGTGCCCTGGCTGAAAAAGCGGGACTGGGCTGGATAGGCAAGAACACCATGCTGCTCAACAAACAGGCGGGGTCCTGGTTTTTCCTCGGCGAGCTGTTTACCGATCTGCCGCTGCCGCTTGATGCCCCGGTTGCGCCCCACTGCGGCAGTTGCCGCGCCTGTCTTGATGTTTGCCCTACCGACGCGTTTGTAGGCGCCAATCAACTGGATGCCCGGCGCTGCATTTCCTACCTGACCATTGAACTGCGCGGCAGCATTCCGGTGGAGCTGCGCCGGGCCATGGGCAATCGGGTATTCGGCTGTGATGACTGCAATCTGATCTGCCCGTGGAACAAATTCACCCGGGTCAGTGCTGAATCCGATTTCGCGCCGCGGCACGGCTTTGATGATGCTGGGCTGGTGACACTGTTCGGCTGGAGCGAGCAGCAGTTTCTCGACAACACCGCCGGGTCAGCGATCCGCCGCACCGGCTACGAGGGCTGGCTGCGCAATCTGGCGGTGGGACTGGGCAACGCGCAAACGTCTGATGAAGTACTGACCGCTCTGGAGAGCCGGCGCAATCACTCCTCAGCGCTGGTACGAGAGCATGTTGAATGGGCGCTGACGCAGCACCAGTCTGATGGCTAACCGACGCTGCGAGCGACGCCGTAATTGGTTTACAGCGCGATAAAGTGCTGGCGGTAGAAACGCAGCTCTTCTATTGAATCCTTGATATCGTCCATGGCCTGGTGGCTGCTCTGCTTCACCAGTTTTTCCAGAATATCCGGCTTCCAGCGCCGGGCCAGTTCCTTGATGGTGCTGACGTCGAGGTTACGGTAGTGGAAGTAGGCTTCCAGTTCCGGCATATAGTTGGCCATGAAGCGCCGGTCCTGACAGATGCTGTTGCCGCACAGTGGTGAGGAATTCTCGCTGCTGTGCTGACGGAGAAACTCAAGGGTCGCCAGTTCCGCATCCCGCTCACTGGTCTGGCTGTTCTTGACCCGGTCGATCAGGCCGGACTGGCCGTGATGTTTCTGGTTCCAGGCATCCATGGTGGCCAACACATCGTCGGGCTGGTGAACGGCCAGTACCGGACCTTCCGCCAACACGTTAAGTTCGGCATCGGTGACCAGGGTGGCAATTTCGATGATGCGATCGCTGTTTGGCAGCAGGCCGGTCATTTCCAGATCCAGCCAGATCAGATTCAAACTGCTGTCCATGGGTTGCAGATTCCTTATTGGTTTGGGCCGTGGCATCGCGTGTCCCGGCGATGGCACCTTGCCATTGGGCACGGGTTTTTCGCCAGCGATTGTAGCAGACTCACGTGCCCGACATCGCGCCAGCTGTGGGATAATCCGCGGCTGCCGACAGGATCACCATGAGTAAACGCCGACTTAGCAAACAGCAGCAGCGCCGCATCAGTGCCGTGCGCACCCGTGCCGCCGACAGCCCGGAAACGGCGGCGCACGCCTGTAACGGCCGGGTCGTCAGTCATTTTGGCCAGCAGCTGGATGTGGAAGCACTGCACGCTGATGGGCCCGGAGCAGCGACACCCGGGTCCGATTTACCCAACACTGATTCGCCCAAAATAGTCCGCTGCCACCAGCGCGCCAATCTGCCGCCCCTGGTGACCGGTGACCTGGTGGTTTGGGAAGACGGCGACGACGGAACCGGCGTCGTCACAGCCCTGGCCCAGCGCCGCAACGTGTTTATCCGACCCGATTATCTGGGCCGCGATCGGCCAGTCGCCGCCAACCTGGACGTGGTGCTGGTGGTGTTTGCGGTAGTGCCGCAGCCGTTTCCGAATCTCATTGATCGTTATCTGGTAGCAATTGAGAATCTCGATCTGCAGGCGGCGCTGGTGCTGAACAAAGCCGATCTGGCGGGTCCGGCCCAACCGGAGATTGACAGTATCATGTCTATTTATCAGCGCCTGCAATACCCGCTGTTCCAGGTCTCCGCCCACAGCGGCGCTGGCATGGAACAACTGTCGACCTTTCTGACCGGCAAGACTACGGTTCTGGTGGGCCAGTCAGGGGTGGGCAAATCGTCGCTGATCAACCGGCTTGCCTCCCCTGACACTGAATCCTCAGCCGACGCCCAGTCCGCCATTAGCGCCGAAGTGGGCGAGTTGTCGGTAGGCAAGGATAAAGGCACGCACACCACGACCACGGCACGCCTTTTTCATCTGGCCACCTGTGACCTGATCGATTCGCCGGGTATTCGTGAATTCAATACCGGCACCCTGAGCCCGCAGCAGGTATTTCAGGGGTTTCCGGAGCTTCGCGCCCTGCAGGGCCAGTGCCGGTTCCGCAACTGTCGCCACCAGGGCGATCCCGGCTGCGCGCTGGCGGCGGCACTGCAGGCCGGGGATATTGATGCCAGTCGCTGGGAGAGTTTTCAGCGCATTCTTGGCCAGGGCAATGATTGAGCCACGCGCAACAAGTCGGCAATGAGCCATCCAGAATGAGTACAATACAACCATGACCGCAACGTCCGACAATCGGCTGTCCGATAAACTCATCATCGATATTTCCGAACTGGAAGCGCTGCAAGCACAGGCCAGGGTACTGTTGGTGGCGGTCTGCGAGGCACGAGTGTTTGCAGCCAATCACATCCCCGGCTCGGTGCTGATCCAGCCAGCCGAGCTGGTGAGCGGGGAGAAACCGGCAGTGGGCAAGATACCCGACGCCGAGCGATTAAGTGCCCTGTTCAGCCGTATCGGATTGACCCCGGACACGCACATCGTTGCCTATGACGACGAGGGCGGCGGGTGGGCTGGTCGCCTGATCTGGACCCTGGACGTGATCGGCCATGCCCACTACTCCTACCTCGATGGGGGGCTGCTGGCCTGGCTGAAAACGGGTCAGCCGGTGGCATCGGGTCCTGTCACTGTGCAGCCGACGCCCTACGAGGCCACCCTGAACCAGGACCTGCTTCGCGACAAAAAGTGGGTGCTCACTCACCTGGGGGACCCTGACATGCAGGTATGGGACGCCCGCTCGCCGGAAGAGTATCGCGGCGAGCGGGTCAATGCCCTGCGCAATGGCCACATCCCCGGCGCCCGCAATCTGGACTGGCTGGAACTCATGGACCGGGACAACGATCTGCGCCTGCTGCCGCTGGATGTCATTCGCAGCAAATTGCAGCGCCACGGTATCGATCCCGCCAAGGCGCTGATTACCCACTGCCAGACTCACCATCGTTCTGGCCTGACCTATCTGGTGGGCAAGGCGCTGGGCCTGGATATCCAGGCTTATGACGGTTCCTGGGCGGAATGGGGAAATGATCCCGATACGCCAGTCGAAACCGGATCCTGATCCTTGCCTATGTCACGTCTGTTTGTCGCCGTTCAATATCTCATTCCTCACCAGGCGTTTTCGCGCCTGGTAGGCTGGTTCATGGGTGTACGCCTGTGGAAGTCGCTGCTGATCGGGTTTTTTATCAGGCGCTACGGGGTGGACTTGTCTGAAGCCGAACGCGAACAGGCAGCGGACTATGATTCATTCAATGACTTTTTTACTCGCCGGTTAAAAAGCGATGCGCGGCCATTCCCCGACAACCCGCTGGCGATACTTTGTCCGGC
Organism: uncultured Pseudohongiella sp.; assembly: GCA_965212375.1. Lineage (GTDB taxonomy): Bacteria > Pseudomonadota > Gammaproteobacteria > Pseudomonadales > Pseudohongiellaceae > UBA9145. The sequence goes on from OZ243108.1 coordinate 3,516,774, forward strand.
CGATGGCACAGTCAGTCAGGCTGGCGAGCTGAATGACCAGCTGATCCTGCAGGCCAAGGGGCACGAGTTCAGCTGCGCCGACCTGCTGGCTGACACCAGGTTGGCCCGGCAATTCAGCAACGGCAGCTTCGCCACGGTATATCTATCGCCCCGTGACTATCACCGGGTGCACATGCCGTTTACCGGACGGCTCACCACCATGACCCATGTGCCGGGTCGCCTGTTTTCGGTCAATCCGACGACCACGGCGGCGGTACCTGGACTGTTTGCCCGCAACGAGCGCGTGGTTTGTCATTTCGATACCGAGATCGGCCCCATGGCAGTGATCCTGGTCGGAGCGATGATTGTGGCCAGCATCGACACTGTCTGGGCGGGTACCGTGTGCCCGGGACGGCGCGGGACATTCACTACGGATTATGCCAATCAAGCCACGCCGGTCATTCTCCAGCGTGGTGACGAGCTTGGCTTGTTCAAAACCGGGTCCACGGTTATCGTGTTGTTTGCCAAGGGTGCCGCGACACTGGCCCCGGGATTTGCTGCTGGCCTCTCGGTACGAATGGGCCAGACGCTGGCTACCAACAACACAGAAGCTGCCAGCCAGATGCTCTCAAGTTGACGCGTCGACTTACGCGCCGGGCAAACCGATTATCTGGCGCCCAGTTCAGCAGTTTATTTGACCTACTTATTTAACCTACTTATTTAACCTACGACACTACCAGGGATTGATCATGAACCAGGACGAACTGAAGCAGGCTGTAGCGAAAGCCGCCTTTGACTATGTGGACAAGCACATGGAAGACGGCACGGTACTGGGCATCGGCACGGGCTCAACGGCCAATTACTTCATTGCCGAACTGGACAAAATCAAGGATCGCATCGAAGGCACCGTGGCCAGCTCCGAGGAGTCAGCCCGGCGCCTGAAGGAACTGGGCATCCCGGTGTACGACCTGAATGCCGTGGGAGAAGTAGCGTTCTATATCGACGGCGCCGACGAGACCAATGATCACCTGCAGCTCATCAAGGGTGGGGGCGCGGCATTGACCCGCGAGAAAATCATCGCCGCAGTGGCCAGGGAGTTCGTCTGTATTGCCGATGAATCAAAGATGGTGAAACTGTTGGGGGCGTTTCCGCTGCCGGTGGAGATTATTCCCATGGCGCGCAGTCATGTGGGCCGGCAGATAGTGAAGCTGGGGGGAGACCCGGTGTGGCGTGAAGGCTGTGTCACCGATAACGGCAACCACATCATCGACATCTGCAATTTGCAGATCATGGAGCCGCGCAAACTGGAGCACGACCTGAACCAGATCGTTGGTGTCGTGTGCAATGGACTATTTGCCAATCGCGCCGCAGACCGGCTATTTCTCGGCACAAGCAAGGGTGTCGAGGAAATCCTGCCTCGAGGAACACGATGAATCGGGCGATCCATCCCACTGACTAGATAAAAACGGACCGACAGCCAGCGGCTGCGAATTTGTCGTCACCTGCTGTGCCGAAGCACAAAAAGCTAATTACAAATACAGCCGGACACGCATTCATCAACTGCAGGGCAGCGATGAATGCATCGGGTCGGCAATCCGTCTGCTTTTAAGCTGATCAGACGATATTGACTGCAATTGTCTCGGTTAACTTTCCAGGTTAACCCCAGCGGCTAATTGCCGCCAGTGAGACAATTAAAGCGGAGTAACGTTTTCCGCCTGCGGACCTTTCTGGCCCTGGGTAACATCCATGGTTACTTTCTGACCTTCGTGAAGCGTCCGACGACCGGAGCCGTTGATGGCGCTGAAATGGACGAATACGTCCTTGCCACCTTCCTGCTCGATGAAGCCGAAGCCCTTCTCGTCGTTAAACCACTTAACGGTACCCTCTACTGATTCTGACATATCTCTCTCGTACTATCTTAAAAATTGAACGGGGCTGTTACTCACAGAACCCCTCGGCCAACGTTGACCGAGACATCAGTTTACGCCGGTTTCTGAGTCGATGGAAAGGCAATTTTGTCCAAATTTGCAATTTTCGTGGGAACATCCGATTGCCAGACCGATCTGCGACGCCAGCCGGCGCTGTGGTCATCGGTCGGTCACCATTTCGTAACCAGTTGGTAACCGGTTAATGACAACGGCGCCACCGAAGCACTCACTCAAACAGTGCACCAACGCACTGAAAGCCGCACTACAAGGGATCACAAATCAAAAAGTTTTCCCGGATTCAGAATGTTATGCGGATCGAACACCTGTTTGATGCCTTTCATGTAAGCAATTTCTGCGGCACTGCGCGCATACTGCAAATACGGTTTCTTCAATAGACCGACGCCGTGTTCCGCCGACACGCTGCCGTCATAGCGCTGCACGACATCAAAGACCATTTCCGAAACCTTGCCGCAGCGCTCGAAGAACTCTTCCCTGGACAGCGCATCCGGTTTGAGAATGTTCAGGTGCACGTTGCCATCACCGATGTGGCCGAACCAGATGATTTCGAAATCCGGATACGCCTCACTGACCAGCTCATCCACGTCGCTCAGAAACTGCGGCACCCGCGAAACCTTCACTGAAATGTCATTTTTATAGGGCGTGAATTGAGCGATGGTTTCCGAAATATCTTCCCGTAAGCGCCACAGATTTTGCGCCTGACCAAGACTCTGGCTGATGGTGCCGTCGCTGATCCAACCCTGTTCCATACAGTGTTCAAACAGCGACATGGCGGTATCCATATCCTGCTCGCTGCGATTCTCGAATTCGATCAGCGCGTAAAACGGGGTTTGGGTATCAAACGGACGCGGCAGCGACTTTTCATTCACCACATGGGTCAGTGCTTTCTCGGAGAAAAACTCGAACGCGGTTAGCGGTAGCTTGTCCTGGAAAGCCTGCAGCACTGGCATGGTATCGGTCATACTGTTCAGACCAAGCAACAATACCGTCGGATCGTGGGGCTGGCTGGTGAGCCCGATAGTCAACTCGACAATCAGACCCAGGGTGCCTTCCGAGCCGACGAATAGATGACGCAAATCGTAGCCGGTGGCGTTCTTGGCCAGACCCTTGTTGCAGTCCAACAGCTCACCGGTGCCGGTTACCACTTTAAGGCCAGCAACCCAGTTGCGGGTCATACCGTAGCGTATCACCTTGATGCCACCGGCATTGGTGGCGGCGTTACCGCCAATCTGGCTGGAGCCGGCAGAGGCAAAATCCACCGGGTAATAAAGCCCCTTGTCCGCCGCAAACTCCTGTAGTTGCTCGGTGACCACACCGGCTTCGCACACCACTTGCCGGTCTGCAGCATTAAAGTCTTTGATATTGTTCATCCGGTCAAAAGCGATCACCACTTCCCCATGACTCGCCACCGCACCGCCACTGAGACCGGTTCGGCCTCCGGAAGGGACCACGGCAAGCTGATGCTCGTTGGCAAGCCTGACAATAGCCTGCACCTCTTCTATGGACGCCGGCAGCACCGCGGCACTGGGGGCAACGGTATAGGCGCTGGTCCAGTCCTTGCCGTAATTCTGCAGATCTTCAGATTCGGTTTTTACCCAGTCTGGACCTACTATGTCCTGCAGGGCAGACAGGATGTCAGGGGTAAAACTTTGTTGTAACTGTGTACTCATGGTTCTCCTGTGGTGACTTGATCAAGCGCAGCGGCAGCACTGCCTCAGCATTGACGCGGGCGAGTATGTTATCATGCGCACGCTTTAGGGGCATGACTCAGGCTGAAACCGCCCCCCCGCCGCACGGTGACCCACTTTCGCTCACCCAGGTCTGTACCGATGACCTATTTGCTGAGCCATTGGTTTTGATGAGTTGGGAAACCGGGTTTTCAAGCAGCCGATTTGCAGCGCATTCAGTCCGCCACTGTTTTCCAGATTAGCCAGAACCCATAATCCTGTTCACAACACAACTACCTCCAAGAACCTATGCAGCCCACTTCACTCGACAAAAGCAAGATCAAGTTCCTCCTTCTCGAAGGCGTTCACCAGAGCGCTCTGGATAACCTCACCAAGGCCGGGTATGACAATGTCGAGTACCTGAAAACCTCACTGGATGCCGATGATCTCAAGGCGCGCATCAAGGGCGCTCACTTCGTGGGCATTCGCTCCCGCACCCAGCTGACGGAAGAGATTTTCGCTGCGGCAGACAAACTGCTGGCAGTGGGCTGCTTTTGTATTGGCACCAATCAGGTGGACCTGAACGCCGCCTTGATACGCGGTATCCCGGTATTCAATGCCCCGTTTTCCAATACCCGCAGCGTCGCCGAACTGGTGATTGGCCAGTCAATCCTGCTGCTGCGCGGGATACCGGAAAAGAACGCGCTTGCGCACCGCGGCATCTGGCAAAAAGCCGCCAAGGGCTCTTATGAGACGCGCGGTAAAAAACTGGGTATCGTTGGCTATGGCAATATTGGCTCGCAGTTAAGTGTCCTGGCAGAATCCATGGGCATGGAAGTCTATCTGTATGATGTTGTCACCAAGCTACCCCTGGGTAACGCCACTCAGGTCGACACTCTGCAGGAGTTGATGGAGACCTGTGACGTGGTCACCCTGCATGTGCCCGAGACTCCGGAGACCCGCAACATGATTGGCGCGCGCGAACTTGGCTGGATGCAGGACTCCGGCATTTTCATCAATGCGTCGCGAGGCACAGTGGTGGACATTGATGCCCTGGCCGCGGCGCTGGAGTCCCGATCAATTGCCGGTGCTGCCATCGATGTGTTCCCGGAAGAGCCGAAATCCAATGACGAGGAATTTCTTTCGCCGCTGCGTCAGTTCGATAACTGCATTATCACGCCCCACGTTGGCGGCAGCACGATGGAAGCCCAGGAGAATATCGGCGTAGAGGTTGCTGAGAAGCTGGTACGCTACAGCGACAATGGATCTTCCTTCACCGCTGTGAATTTCCCGGAAGTCACCCTGCCGGCACACCCCGATAATCACCGCCTGCTGCATATTCACAAAAACGTGCCAGGTGTCTTATCCGAGATCAACCGGATTTTCTCCGACACCGGAATCAATATCGCCTCGCAGTATCTGCAAACCAATACCGAGGTAGGCTATGTGGTGATGGATGTAGACCAGCAGTACAGCGAACTGGCATTGGAGAAGCTGAACAAGGTCAATGGCACGATTCGCTGCCGGGTTCTTTTCTAGGGAACTCCGATCAATTCCAGCGAAGCTCTGACCTCGCCTCTAAAGCTGCCCGGGCGGGAAAATGATCTCACTTATCAGGCCGAAAATGCGCTCGCGATAGTATTCTGACTCGTTGACCAAATGATGACGAGCGTCGGCCACCATGTAAGTGCGCGACTCCGGAAACTTCTTGACGATCTGAGCAAGATTGTACTGCCAGTCCACCGTGCGGTCGTCGGTACCCTGGATAACGTGCAGACTCTCGCTGCCAATCGGCGACCGGCCGAAGCGGCGCTGGTAGTCGATCATGGCCTGAATCCAGTCTATGGGAATTACCCTGCACTGCAAGGCATCGTGATTTTTCAGAAATTCGAGAAATTCCCGATCGTGGCTGTTGTCGACGAAGACGCGCTTGCTGCTGCTCAGGAAATGCCGCAGCACTGCAAACTGCAACCGCGTTACCGGCCAGTGTCGGGGCCGCAGTAGCGGCGCCAGCAGGATAAAGCGCTGGGCGCGGTATAACAGCGGTACCGATTGCTGCTGCAGGGCATCCATCAACACCGCACCGCCGGTGCTCTGACCAATCATGTACCAGGGCTCGGGAACCTGCTGGGCATCGGCAAGCTGCAGACAGCCATCAAGTCCGCCCACGTAGCGCGCGAACGAATCAATGCTGGCCGGTACCCCGCTGGACAGACCGTGGCCCGGTTGATCGAAGATCACCACCGACAGCCCCAGCTCCAGGCAGTGTCGGATCAAATGACCAAACAAGCCAACATGATCAAAATAGCCGTGCAGTAAGAAAGCCGTGCCTTTGCGCTGCTCTTGCGGCAAAGCGAAATACTGACACACCAGCTGGAAATCAACGGCATCCGCGCCAGGCACTGAGCCGGAGACTGAAAGAGTACCGAGACGATGGTCTACCGGCCGCTCCAGGGTATCCAGTTTCAGCCCATAGTGAGCGCGATACTGTTCAAGCAGAGCGGAGTCGGGCGTGGACTCCTGGAACTGTATTGGCGACAGCGACTGGCGCAGCGCCTCGGCATCAATCGGGCTGAACATGGCTAGTCCTGGGCGCACTGGACATCAGCGCGCCACTGATTGGGTGACCTGGCCCTTACTGACAATGGAGAGTCCGATCTCGCGAGCTTTCTAGTCGGCGTAACGCAGGTACATTTCTTCCAGGCTGTAGACTTTGCCGATCTTGTCGGCATTACCCGCAGTGCCGAAGGCTTCCAGGCGCGCCTTTACAATGTCCTTCATGGCGGCAATGGTCGGGATCAGGAATTTGCGCGGATCGAACTCTGACTTGTTCTCTGCCAGGAACTTGCGCACCGCCCCGGTGGACGCCAGGCGCAGATCGGTATCGATGTTGACCTTGCGTACGCCATGGCGAATACCTTCCTGGATTTCTTCGACCGGCACGCCGTAGGTCTCCGAAATCTCGCCGCCGAATTCGTTTATCACCTGCAGCCACTCCTGGGGCACAGAAGACGATCCGTGCATCACCAGATGGGTGTTGGGTATCCTGGCGTTGATCTCCTTGATGCGCTGGATGGCGAGAGTATCGCCAGTGGGCGGACGGGAGAACTTGTAGGCGCCGTGGCTGGTACCCACCGCGATGGCCAGGGCATCCACACCGGTAGCGTCAACAAAATCCTTGGCCTCATCCGGATCGGTCAACAGCTGATCCATGGTCAGCTTGCCCTCGGCACCGATACCGTCTTCTTCGCCGGCCATACCGGTTTCCAGGGAGCCGAGACAGCCAATCTCACCTTCCACCGAGACACCACAAGCATGCGCCATGTCCACCACGGTTTTGGTCACCCGCACGTTGTAGTCAAAGTCGGTGGGCGTCTTGCCGTCTTCGCCAAGCGAGCCATCCATCATCACCGAGGAGAAACCCAGCTGGATGGAACGCTGGCACACCGCGGGTGACACGCCGTGGTCCTGGTGCATGACGATGGGAATTTGCGGGAATTCTTCAATCGCGCCCTGGATCAGGTGCTTGAGAAAGTTGGAGCCCGCGTACTTGCGCGCCCCTGCGGACGCCTGCAGGATCACCGGACTGTTCACCTCGGCGGCGCCTTCCATAATGGCGCGTACCTGCTCGAGGTTGTTAACGTTGAAGGCCGGTACGCCGTAGCCATTTTCGGCTGCGTGATCCAGGAGTTGTCGCAAGCTGATAAGCGCCATAAGGGTTCCTCTGTGCTTCTGGTCTGGCTGAGCTGATAGGGTCGGTCAGGACCCGGGTTAGTGTTTCAATTCGAGAGCGTCAGGTTACTGCGCCGCGGCGCGTTCCTTCAATACCTGCACCGCAGGCAATTCCTTGCCTTCCACATATTCCAGGAAGGCGCCGCCACCGGTGGAGATATAGGAGATGTCGCGGGTGACACCATATTTGTCGATGGCGGCAATGGTTTCACCGCCGCCAGCCAGGGAGTAGGCGTCACTGTCGGCGATGGCCCGGGCCAGGGTCTCGGTGCCCGCGGCAAAGGCATCGTATTCAAATACACCCAACGGGCCATTCCAGAGAATGGTTGCCATCTGGCCCACCAGGGCTGCAAAGCGTGCCGAAGTTACCGGCCCGATATCGAGAATCATGTCCGCGTCGTTGATCTCGGCAATGGTTTTCACGGTGGCCTGGTGCTCAGCCCCGAATTCCTGCGCCACCACCACGTCTTCCGGTAATGGGATGGAAGTCTTGTGCATGAGCTGTTTGGCGGTTTCCACCAGGTCCGGCTCGCACAGGGATTTGCCCACGTTGGCACCGCTGGCCAGCAGAAAGGTGTTGGCAATGCCGCCGCCGACAATGAGCTGGTCGCATTTGTCGCTCAGGCTCATGAGTACATCCAGCTTGCTGGACACCTTGGCGCCGCCCACAACCGCTAATAGCGGCCGGGCCGGATTACTCAGGGATCGCTCCAGGGCCTGCAGTTCCTGGGCCAACAGCGGGCCGGCGCAGGCCTGGCCAGCGAATTTGGCAACGCCATGGGTGCTGGCCTGGGCGCGATGGGCGGTGCCGAAGGCGTCCATCACGAAGATGTCGCCCAGCGCCGCGTAGCGTTGGGCCAGGGCATCGTCGTTGGCTTTTTCACCGGGATTGATACGCACGTTTTCCAGCAAAATCACTCTGCAGGTGCTGTTTGTCACCGCAGCCGGATCATCCAGATAGTTGCTCACCAGGACCACCGGTTCATCGAGCAACTCGCCCAGATAGTCTGCCACCGGCTGTAGGGAAAACTCCGCCTGCTCGGCAATGGGGATGCCTTCTTCCGGCCGCCCCAGGTGCGACATGAGTACCACCCGGGCGCCCGCTTCCAAAGCGCGCTGGATAGTGGGCAGCGCCGCGCGAATTCGCGTGTCATTACCCACCTTGCCAGCGTCCACCGGCACATTGAGATCTTCGCGAATCAACAGGCGTTTGCCAGCCAGTTCCAGGTCATCCATGCGCAGGTAGGTCATCTTTTCTTCCACTCGAATTACTTGTTTGGTTATTTTTACAGAAGAAGCCAGCTATTTGCGTATTTTAAATACATTCCGACGAAGTTAGCTCAGGCTAAAATTTCTGTAGATCGCGTTATTTAATGGCTATTTGTGTTTATATCTTGAATTTCGCTGCATTTAAGAACAATTCATCATATTTTGTTAACCTGGAGAGCTTTGCGACAAATTTTTAGCATTTCGCGGATTTTATCGTTTTTTAGTGCTTTTTAATAACAATTTAGTAATCGCGCAAGACACCCTCTTTCACGCGATAGAACCGTTGGGTTGTAGGTAGTCATGTAGATCGCTGACCTCGAGCGCGACTGCGGGGCGGCAGGGTTCCCGCCCCGCCGGCTCGGCGCCCATCCAGTCTTCGCTTCACTACGACCGGCAGGCCTGGGTGCCTTCTCTCCGGAAAAAGCCCTGGAAAACCACTGCTGTCCCACAGTTTCATGCCCCTTAACCCGCGTTGAAAAGTGGCTCCGAGCGGTCCGCCCGGCAGTTACTGTTTGCAAGAATCAGTGTTCACTGGCTTCGTTAGTTTGTACTGTGTGCCGAACAATAAGGTTTCCTGCCTGAAAACATTGACAAACACTCGAAACACCCGCACTTGGGTTGATCGAGCATTTTTATTGGGAAGCCCGCGATGAACCAAAGTCATGCCGGGTGAGCCCGGCGCCACTGAATGTCACAGCCTACCCAGATATTGCGCGACATCCAGCATTCGGTTTGCATAGGCCCATTCGTTGTCGAACCAGATTAACAGTTTCACCAGGCCACGGGGAGCAACCCGGGTCTGGGTCAGATCGACAATCGCCGAGCGGGGATCATGGTTAAAATCGCAGGATGCCAGCGGCTCGTCAGTGGTGCCCAGCACATTCGCGGGCAGCTCGGCAGCGCGGGCGCGCAGCATGTCGTTGATGGCGGCACTCGTGATTGCCCTGGTTTGACTCTGTTGTTCTATGACCACGGTCAGGTCCATGGCGGACACGTTCACCGTGGGCACGCGGATCGCCTGGGCACTGAGCTTGCCGGTGAGATCCGGCAGAATCCGCTCGATTCCCCTGGCCAGGGCGGTGTCCACCGGGATAATGGACTGCATGGCGCTGCGGGTGCGGCGCAGGTCGTGGTGGTGATAGCTGTCGATCACCGGCTGATCGTTCATGGCCGAATGAATGGTGGTAATGACCCCGGAGGCGATACCCAGCTCGCGATCCAGCACGTCCAGCACCGGCACGATGCAGTTGGTGGTGCAGGATGCGTTGGACAAAATACGCTGCTGGGCGGTGAGCGTCTCATGATTGACACCCCACACCACGGTGTTGTCGACATCAGACTCCGCCGGCTGGGAAAACAGTACCTTGCCGGCGCCGCGAGCCAGATGGATTTCCGCCTGGGCCCGGTCAGTAAACGCCCCGCTGCATTCCATCACCAGGTCGACATCCTGCCAGTCCAGTGACTCCAGGTCGGCATGGCTGGAAACGCGTATGCGGTCGCCGTCGATTTCCAGGTAGTCGGCGCCCGCCGCTACACTGCCAGGAAACCGGCCGTGGGTACTGTCATAGCGGGTCAGGTGTGCCAGATTGGTACTGTCCGCCAGATCATTGATCGCGACGATGCGCAGATCGGCGTAGTTGGTGGACGTGTTGGTGGCTTCATAAAACGCCCGCAGCACACAGCGCCCGATGCGACCATAACCGTTAATGGCAATACGATAGCTCATGACTGGCTCACTGCTGGGCGTCCGTGTGGTGTCCGTGGGGACAGTGGTTATGGAGTGCTGGCGCGCTAGCCGCTTCCGGCAAGCTTGCGGGCCACGGCGGAGATGTTCTCGGCGCTAAAACCGAAATGCTCCATCAATGCGCCACCGGGTGCCGAGGCACCGAAGCTGCGCATGCCAACGATCTCACCGTCCAGACCCACCAGCTTGTGCCAGTAGTCACTGGCGCTGGCTTCAACCGCCAGACGCTTACGCACCGCGGACGGGAGCACCGCCTGGCGATACTCCGGGTCCTGGGCTTCGAAAGCATCGACGCTGGGCATGGATACCAGGCGCACCGCCAGATTATCCGCCTGCAGGGCCTCGGTGGCCGCCAGGCTGGGTGCGACTTCTGACCCGGTGGCGATAATCACCAGCTCCGGTTCACCGGCGCAATCCTTGAGAATATAGCCACCGCGGGCGACAGCCTTGAGCTGCTCGGCGTCGCGCTCCAGGTGCGGCAGCCCCTGTCGAGAAAATACCAGCGCCGTGGGGCCATCATGACGCTCCAGGGCCGCTTTCCAGGCCACTGCAGATTCCACATCGTCCGCCGGCCGCCATACCGACATGTTCGGGGTGATACGGAGTGTCGCGAGTTGCTCCACCGGCTGGTGGGTAGGTCCATCCTCGCCCTGGCCGATGGAATCATGGGTATAGACCAGGATACTGCGCTGGCCCATTAGCGCTGCCATGCGCGCGGCATTGCGGGCATATTCCATAAAAATCAGGAAGGTGGCGCTGTAGGGAATCAGTCCGCCGTGCAGGGCGATACCCGAGGCCATGGCGGTCATGCCAAATTCGCGCACCCCGTAATAGATGTAGTTACCACCGGCTTTTTCGGTAATCGGCGTGCTGCCCGACCAGGTGGTGAGGTTGGAGCCGGTGAGGTCGGCACTGCCGCCGATCAGCTCCGGCAACATGGCGGCATAAGCCTCGATGCAATTCTGTGATGCCTTGCGGCTGGCAATGTCCTGGCCGTTGGCCTGGCATTGCTTGATGAATTCCCAGGCTCGCTCTTCAAAGTATCCGGGAAGCTGGCCCTTGATGCGGCGCACCAGCTCCATGGCCAGGTCGGGATATTCTTCCTCGTAAGCCACCAGCTTTTCCTTCCAGGCGGTCTCGGCCTGGAAACCTTTCTCGGTGGCGTCCCAGGACTGCTTGATGTCCGCGGGCACATTGAATGGTGAATGGGGCCAGTCCAGCGCTTCCCGGGCCGCGGCAATTTCCTCGTCCCCCAGCGGTGCGCCGTGGGTGGCCGCAGTGCCCTGCTTGTTGGGCGAACCAAAGCCAATAATGGTCTTGCAGTTGATCAGGGTGGGCTTGTCGGTCTCGGCCTGAGCCGCGGCAATGGCCTTATGCACCGCATCCGGGTCGTGACCATCCACGCTCAGCACCTGCCAGCCGTAGGCTTCAAAGCGCTTGTTGGTATCGTCGCTGAACCACTGATCCACCTCGCCGTCGATGGATATACCGTTGTTGTCATAGAACACAATCAGCTTGCCCAGCGCCAGGGTGCCCGCCAGCGAACACACCTCGTGGGAGATGCCTTCCATCAGGCAGCCGTCGCCGGCAAACACGTAAGTGTGGTGATCGATGATGTCGAGACCGTCGCGATTAAACTGCGCCGCCAGGGTCTTCTCGGCCACCGCCATGCCGACGCCATTGGCCAGTCCCTGACCCAGGGGGCCGGTGGTGGTTTCCACACCCACGGTATCACCGTATTCGGGATGGCCCGGGGTGTGGGAGTGCAGCTGACGGAAGTTCTCAAGCTCGCTCATGGGCAGGTCATAGCCGCTCAGGTGCAGCAATGAGTAAATCAGCATCGAGCCGTGGCCATTGGACAGGACAAAGCGGTCGCGGTTGAACCACTCCGGGTTACCCGGATTGTGGTTGAGATAGTCGCACCACAGCACCTCGGCGATGTCCGCCATGCCCATCGGCGCGCCGGGGTGACCCGACTTGGCCTTCTGCACGGCATCCATGCTCAGCGCGCGAATTGCGTTGGCGCGCTCTTTTCGGGTGATAGCGTTATCCGCCATGGGTGGGACTCCTTTCGCTTGAATCGTTCTCGGTGATGGTTACGGTGATCGTCTTGGGTGATCGCTTGTGTGCAAACTGGTCAAAAGCGGGCATACCGGCGCGCTTGGCCAGGTTACAGGCTCCGCGCGGGCTGCGAGCGGGCGCTATTTTCCCGCACCTGCTACGAATATGCCACAGGAAGGCAGAGTAAGTTGGTGGCGCCGATCTCGAACAGAGCAGCGAACCGCTTTCTAATGGAACCTGGGGAGCGAACGGGGGCGAACGGCTCCGAGGCTCCGAGGCTCCGAGGCTCCGAGGCTCCGAGGCTCCGAGGCTCCGAGGCTCCGAGGCTCCGAGGCTCCGAGGCTCCGAGGCTCCGAGGCTCCGAGGCTCCGAGGCTCCGAGGCTCCGAGGCTCCGAGGCTCCGAGGCTCCAAAAGAGTCTGGCTATCTCTTGATACGCCGTAAACCGTGCCCAGCCCCCGACCGCAGATCGCAGTCGTTGGACTGCAGCAGGCTGCGCCTGCAACTGCGCTTGTCTCCCCCCGGGGGCTTGAGAGCAGCATCCCTGCTGCTCGCGGTCACGAAATACCCGGACTCTCCCGGCGCCTTCCGCGGCAGTGAAATATTCAGAATGAGCCAGTTTCCGGGTTTGGGGCGGCGATTCCGGCTTCAGCCCGCCCCATGGCGGTGTCACGCCAATGTGACAGATCTGACTCTATATCAAAATATTTTGATCACCCTATATCAAAATTTATTGATATAGATTTGATATGGCCGCCCGGACCTGCTACTGTAGCGCCTCTTATCAGCACCGACCCCAACAATACACTTTGAGTACAGCGACCCAGACAACCCCGGTGGCGTCTATCAGCACGCCCCTGGAACAGCTAGCGGCCCTGCACAAGGCCCTGGCAGACCAGCTTCGGCTACAGATCCTGCGCCTGTTGACCCACGAGTCCTTCGGCGTATTGGAACTGTGCCGCATCCTCGATATTCGCCAGTCGGCGCTGAGCCACCATTTAAAGATTCTCGCGAACGCCCAGCTGGTGTCGACTCGACGTGAAGGCAACTCCATCTTTTACCGCCGCACGTTCCTCACCGACGGCGACGAGCTGCGCGACCTGAAAGCCGCCGTGTTTGCCCAGATCGACAAGCTACCCATTGTTGCCGGTCAGGAACGCAAGATTCGCCAGCTTCAGCTGGAACGCTCGCAGCTGTCCCTCAATTTTTTCAATCGCAACGCCAACAAGTTCCATGAAAAGCAGGGCCTGATTGTTGCTCACGACGAGTACAGTAACGTGCTCCATGACGTGATCAACAGCCTCGGCCTCAGCACTGACGCCACGGTGCTGGAAGTGGGCCCCGGCGAAGGGCAAATGCTGGTGGAACTGGCGGAACGCTTTGCCAGGGTCACCGGGCTGGACAACTCCGTGGACATGCTGGAGCGCAGCCAGGCGGCGGTAACCGCAGCCGGTCACACCCAGGTAGAGCTGATCCATGGTGATACCAGCGTCGCGCTTGGCAACAACATCAGCAGTGACCTGATCATCTTCGAGATGGTCATGCATCACATCTCTTCCCCGGCACGCACGTTCCAGGACTGCGCTGCCCTGCTTAAACCCGGCGGCTATTTGCTGGTTGTCGAACTCGCCCCGCATGACCAGGAATGGGTGCGTGAGGCTTGTGGCGACCTGTGGCTGGGCATTGAAAAACAGGACCTGGATCGATGGGCGCTTGATGCCGGCCTGATCATCGACCAGGGCTCCTATCTGCAACTGCGTAATGGTTTTCAGATTCAGATCCGTGTATTCAAACGCGGGACACATGGCACCTGACGGCCAATCAAAAAATTATTAACCCTCTAATCAACCAACTAACATAAGGACATCTAAATGGCAGAATCACACTTGTTTACCTCTGAATCCGTTTCCGAGGGACACCCGGACAAAATGGCAGACCAGATTTCGGATGCTATCCTCGATGCATTGCTCGAACAGGACAAGCGCTCGCGGGTGGCATGCGAAACCATGGTCAAGACCGGCATGGTTATTGTTGCCGGTGAAATCACCACTGACGCGTATGTCGACGTGGAAGCCATCGTTCGCGACGTAGTGAACGATATTGGCTACAACCACTCGGAAAGCGGTTTCGACAGCCACACTTGCGCAGTCCTCAATGGTATTGGCGCCCAGTCGCCCGACATCGCCATGGGTGTTGACGAAAGCGACGACCATGAACAGGGTGCGGGCGACCAGGGCCTGATGTTCGGCTACGCCAGCAACGAAACTGAAGCGCTCATGCCGGCCCCGATTCATTACTCGCACCTGCTGGTGAAGCGCCAGGCAGAAGTGCGCAAGAACGGCACTCTGCCCTGGCTTGAGCCCGACGCCAAGAGCCAGCTGACGTTCCGTTACGAAGACGGCAAGCCGGTAGGCATTGACGCCGTCGTGCTGTCCACTCAGCACCGCGAAGAGATCAGCCTCGCTGACCTGCGCGAAGCAGTGATGGACCAGATCATCAAACCAGTCCTGCCCGAAGAGTGGGTTACCAAGGACACCAAATACTTTATCAACCCGACCGGGCGCTTCGTTATTGGCGGACCGCAAGGTGACTGTGGCCTGACCGGCCGCAAGATTATTGTCGACACCTACGGCGGTATGGCTCGCCACGGTGGTGGTGCCTTCTCGGGCAAGGACCCGTCCAAGGTTGACCGCTCAGCCGCCTACCTGGCGCGCTACATCGCCAAGAACCTGGTGGCCGCCGGCATTGCCGAGCGCGCTGAAATTCAACTGTCCTATGCCATCGGTGTGGCCGAGCCCACATCCATCAGCGTGGACACCTTCGGCACCGGCAAAATTGGTGACGACAAGATCACGGAACTGGTTCGAGAACACTTCGAACTGCGACCCAAGGGACTGATTGAGATGCTGGACCTGCTCCGGCCGATCTACCGCAAGTCCGCCGCCTACGGCCACTTTGGCCGCGACGAAGCGGACTTTACGTGGGAAAAAACAGACAAGGCCGACGCGCTGAAAAGCGCCGCTGGGCTTTGAGAATTAACGACAACAACTAACGACTTTCACGAATTCATTCACTAACTGGAGTTTTTTATGAACAACCTCTCTGTGCAAAAAGAAGGCAGCGAAGTACAGGACTACAAGGTAGCCGATATTTCACTGGCCGATTTTGGCCGCCGGGAAATCACCCTGGCCGAAGCTGAAATGCCCGCTCTGATGGGCATGCGCACCAAATATTCAAAAGAGAAGCCGCTCAAAGGCGCCAAGATTCTCGGCTGCATTCACATGACCGTGCAGACCGCGGTACTGATCGAAACCCTGATGGAACTGGGTGCCGAAGTACGCTGGTCCTCATGCAACATCTTTTCCACGCAGGATCACGCCGCTGCCTGTCTGGCGCGTGACGGCGTTGCTGTCTATGCCTGGAAAGGCCAGACCGAAGAAGAAGCGGAATGGTGCATTGAGCAAACTATCCTGAAGGATGGTGAGCCCTGGGACGCCAACATGATTCTTGACGATGGTGGCGACCTGACCTCCATGGTGCATGACAAGTATCCGCAAGTACTGGAACACGTGCACGGTATTACCGAAGAAACCACGACTGGTGTACACCGTCTGCTGGAAATGATGAAGAAGGGCACCCTCAAGGTACCCGCCATCAACGTCAACGATTCGGTCACCAAGTCCAAGAACGACAACAAGTATGGTTGCCGCCACAGCCTGAACGACGGCATCAAGCGTGCCACCGACATGCTGCTGTCTGGCAAGAAAGCCCTGGTTATCGGTTACGGTGACGTGGGTAAGGGTTCAGCCCTGAGCCTGCGCCAGGAAGGCATGATCGTTAAGATCGCCGAGATCGATCCGATCTGCGCCATGCAGGCCTGCATGGACGGCTTTGAAGTCGTCTCTCCCTATATCAATGGTGAGAACAAAGGCTCTCTGGACAGCATCGACAAGGACATGATCGGTCAACAGGACCTGATCTGTACCGCTACAGGTAATTTCGACGTCTGCGACAAGTACATGCTGCAAGCCGCCAAGAAAGGCGCGGTGATCTGCAACATCGGTCACTTCGACAACGAGATCGATACCAAGTACATGCGTGACAACTGGGACTGGCTGGAAGTGAAGCCACAGGTTCACCAGATCTTCCGCAACGGCACCGAGAACAAGGACGACTACCTGCTGCTGCTGTCAGAAGGCCGCCTGATTAACCTGGGTAACGCCACAGGCCACCCCTCACGCATTATGGATGGTTCGTTTGCCAACCAGGTGCTGGCACAGATGTATCTGTACGAGCGCAAGTATGCTGACCTGTCGGAAGATTCCAAGAAGCAGAAGATCACTGTCGAAGTCCTGCCGAAGCAGCTGGACGAAGAAGTGGCTGCGCTGATGGTACAGGGTTTCGGTGGCGTACTGACACGCATGACCAAGGGTCAGGCAGAGTACATCGGTGTGCCGACTGAAGGTCCCTTCAAGACCGACAGCTATAAGTACTAGTCAATCGTTCACGACTTTTCATAACGAGTAACTTCACTCGTTTTGATAACAACACGACGGGAGAGAAATGGAAGCATCCCCTGCAAAAACGTTCAGCTTTGAGTTTTATCCGCCTCGAACCGAGGAGGGTATGAACAAACTGGACATTGCCCACAAAAAGCTCGCCTCCCTGGGTCCCGATTTCTTTTCGGTGACCTACGGAGCTGGCGGGTCGACCAAGAAGGGCACTCGTAAAGTCGTGCTGAAGTATCAGGAAGCGGGGTCAAGCGTGGCCCCGCACCTGTCCTTCGGTGGTACTTCGGAAAAGGAAGTATTGAAACTACTGTCTCTGTATCGGGAGGCCGGCGTTAATCGTCTGGTGGCCCTGCGCGGAGACATTCCTTCCGGCAGTGGTTCCTCCGTACATCACCGCTATGCCAATGAGCTGGTGGAGTTTGTACGCAAGGAGACCGGCGACTTCTTTCATATAGAAGTAGCCTGCTACCCGGAGATTCATCCCGATGCCAAGAGCTATGCCCAAGACGTGGCGTACTTCAAGCAGAAAGTGAACGCCGGAGCCGACTCAGCGATTACCCAGTATTTTTACAATACCGATGCTTATTTCCGCTTCGTGGATTACTGCGAAAAGGAAGGCATTACCGTTCCCATCGTGCCCGGCATCATGCCGATCACGAATTACACCCGCCTGGCGCGATTCAGCGCCGCCTGTGGCGCGGAAATTCCGCAATGGATACGCCGTCGCCTTGAAGCCTACGAAGACGATGACGCCTCCATGCGTGCCTTTGGCATCGACGTGGTTACCGACATCTGCGATCGTTTGCTGGAAGGCGACGCGCCCGGTCTGCATTTTTATTCCATGAATGTCTCGAAAGCAGTGACGGAAATCTGGAATAATCTGGACCTGTCTAACCGACGCTAGCGCGGTCAATGCCGCGGCGGTTGTCCAACAACTCACGCGGTGCACACTATGCGAATCTCCAGGTTGTACGTCGAAGCCAGTCTGCAGCCTGGAGCTTCCCTTACCCTCCCTCCTGATGCCAGTCACTACCTGGCCACCGTTTTACGACTCGGCGCCGAATCATCACTCATAGTCTTTAATGGCAACGACGGCGAGTTTGCCGCCAGCATCGAAACTGCCAGTAAAAAGCAGGTAGTCATCGCGATTGCCGAACAGCTGCGTCCGCCGATCAAAGAGCGCCTGCAACTACATCTGGGTATTGGTCTGTCCCGGGGCGAGCGCATGGATTTCGTCATGCAAAAAGCCACGGAGCTGGGTGTTAGCCGGATTACTCCGCTGTACTGTCAGTTTGGTGAAGTGCGCTTCAAGGAACAGAAACGCCTTGCCAACAAGCTGCGGCACTGGCAGCAGGTGGTCGTGAATGCCTGCGAGCAGTGCGGAAGGATTACGGTGCCGCTCGTTGAACCACCGCTTGCTCTGCCGGAGTATCTCAGCGAAAACACACTGGCGGATAGCACCAGCATCCCGAAACTGCTGCTGCACACCGGCGAGGCGCCCTCAATTAAAGAGATCGCCGTTCAAAGCAGCGCCATGTTACTCAGCGGCCCGGAAGGTGGTTTTGCGGACGCAGAACTTTCTGCCGCAACCCAGGCTGGCTATCAGGCCGTCAGTCTGGGACCCCGAATCCTGCGCACAGAAACCGCACCGCTGGCAGCCCTGTCGATTCTGCAGGCGCTTTACGGGGATATGTGATCCCCAACGGTGCTGCGACTAGCCGCGTGGCCCGAATTTTCGCTCGGCGGTGATACTCATTATCAAGACTATTCAATGCTTGCAGAGTAGATTTTTATGCAGGTATTGCAGAAGACGAATTTGCTTGGTCGGGGCGTTATTGAGTTCTTCTATTAGGTTCTTCGCAGATTTCTGGCGAATATCGATTAGAGGAACAATTGTTTGGTATATCTGACCCTGTAGATCCGTGACTTCGAACGCGACTGCGGGGCGGCTAGGTTCCCGCCGCTCGTGCCCGGTGCGAGCTCAACCTACAGACGAGCACAACAAACAGTGCCACTAGTAAAGCCTGGTCACAATTCCCGGTAATGCGCGATAAACCTTTTACTGGCGCTCGTCATAGTGCCCACCGAGCGCGAAAATATAGATTGATGTGTTATCGAACTTATAAACAATCCGGTCTTTTTGCGATATGCGCCTGGACCAAAACCCGGAGAGGTTGTGCTTCAAAGGTTCTGGTTTGCCCAGACCCACAGTAGGGTCGTCGCTGCGGAGTAGTTCTTTGATAATTTTCCGCGTGGCATCGTGCAGCTTCTTATCCTTTTGGCGCATGGTTTCGTACGCTTCCCAGGTCATGCCCTCAAACACCAGCGATTTCATCCAGTTCCTCTTTGGTGGGCGTGTAACCTTTACGCTCGATGTGAGTGCTGGCTGAATCTGCGAGCTGCTGCATTAAGCTGTTGTTCTGCAGAATATAGAGGGTTTCCTGTTCACGCTCCCAGTCCGCAGCGCTGATCACAATAAAATCCTCTCCTGCTCTCCTTGTGACTCGCAGCGGCTCATGCTTGCTAAGGCTTTGTTCTACAAGGCTTTTAAGGTTGTCCCTGAATTTGTTGACGCTCACTGTGTCCATGAAACCACCCATTTATGTACGGAGTTTCCGTACGATTATATGTTGAGCCCATTGCCACCACAAGCAGTCTGAAGATTCCTGAACAACGGTTTCAGATAATGGGCGACAGAAGTTAACTCCGCCTCTACGTGGAAAATTTAGTACAGGGGAAACGCGATGCCCGGGTTCCCGGGTCGAATTGCTGGTCAGAAACGGAAAGCGAATCCGCCGAGGGCAAGCCGCTTGCCAAAGAACTGGAAGCGGTAGTCGCTGAGATCCAGATTGAGCTCGCCAGGATTAACGCTGGCCTTGATGCGGCGGCCGGAGTTACTGTCTTTCTGGCTGGCCAGGTCCAGCAGTTTGGGTTTGGCCAGGGGCTTTTGACTGGCGTCGCAAATGACGGCCACTTTCGGCGACAGGCGCTCTTCGGGATTCTGCTCGAGCACCAGTGCTACATCGCCGTTATCCAGTTTGACCACCGAACCCACCGGGTACGTACCCAGCACGTGAATAAATTCCACTACCAGCTGCTCGGGAAATTTCAGCTTGCGCTGTCGATACAATTTCGCCAGTGCCCTTGCGGGTGACACCCGGCACTTTCGATCGTTGCTGCGCAACAGGCGCTCGAAGCTGTAAGCCAGTGCCGCAAAGCGCGCCAGCACCGGAATCTGATCGCCTTTCAGACCCTTGGGAAAACCCAGGCCATCGTGCCGCTCGTGGTGAGCGCGCACCACACGCAACAGGCGTTCGTCGAGCTGCTCATGACTGTTGAGCAATTCCAGTCCGAAATCCACGTGCTTGCGATAGGCCAGGTATTCCTTTTTGCGAAACGGCCCACGCTTGTTCACCAGCCGTTCCGGCAGCAGGTGCATACCTACATCCGCCAACAGCGTACTCAGCAACAACAGCTCGATATCAGCCTGCTTCTGGCCGAACTGGCGGGCCAGGATCGCCGCCCAGATAGCAGCGCGCACGCAGTAGGTATTTGACGTACGCGGCTCATCCTCGGTGCCCAGAATCCAGACCAGTACCTGGGGGTTAGCCAGCAGACATTCCACCAGTACTGCCGAGGGTTGTTCCAGACCAGCGATATCCAGCGCATCGCCGTTGCGCACCGCCTGACCAAGCGCTTGCATCGCCAGGACCAACTGGTCATAGCTCTGCGCCGCCTTGTCGATCAGTTGCTTGGCAGTATGGGTAACCGGATAGGCGTCGCGATTAACCTTGAGGCTGGCGGCGGCGGGTGCTGCACGCCTTGCACTTGAGAGGATGGTGAGATTACTGCGTCGTCGCGCCGCGGGCTCGGCACCCTTGTTGGTGTCAATAGTGACCACCTTGCAAAACTTCTGCAGCAGCAGGATGTCATCGGCAGTTTTGATATGAAAGCCGCCCAGGGGAAACGGCGTGTCAGACCAACTACGGTCCAGCTCGGAGATAAACATGCCCACCAGCACGTCGTTAGTGCCGACTTTCAGCAGGGTGGCGGTGGATGCAGGAGTGTTAGCGGCTACCATGGTCACGCAGCTTACCCCCTTTCTTGCGCGGTGCTTGTGAGAAAGCTCACAGTTGCAGCGCAAGTTACTCCGGCGCCTGCTGATTGACGGGCTTATTCAACCCGCAATGTGACTCATGCACGGTTTGGGATCGCTGCGCCACCCCGAGCCGGAACCACTCTATAAGAATTTCTAGATCGCGCACTTTCGGGTATTTGTGGTCAGGCTCCGATTGCGTACCTGTTGGTTACGCCCATCTACAGGGTGAGGTCGCATTGGTCAGAAGCGATGAACAAAGAGAGCTTCGCTGTCCCGGCTGCCACTGTACAAGCGGATGTGGGGAGGCAGGGTTTCCGACCCGCCAGTCAAGGCCGGCGCTGAACGCAGGAAAAAGAACGTTTTCCAGGCACTGCTGTCCCACAGTTTCTTGCATCTTAGCCAACGTGAAAAGTGGCTCCGAGCGGTCCGCCTGGCAGTTAGCTTGTGCCGCTGCGGACCACGCCCTTCCAGGGTACCTTCACTGTGGAAAAATGCCCTGGAAAACGGTCATTTTTCGCCGTTCAGCGTAGGTCCTTAATTGCATCGGCACAAGCTAACTGCCAGTCGCCCCTTGCTGTTTGCAAGAGTCCCTATTCACTGGCTTCGTTAATTTGTCCCCTGTGTCGAACAACAAGGTTTCATGTATAAAAACACTAAGGAATACTCGAAATACCCGCGACTGGGCTGATCGAGCATTTCTATTGGGAAATCTGTGGGACAGCACTGGTTTTCCAGGGCTTTTTCTGGAGTGAAGGGACCCAGGCCTGCCGGGCGTAGCGAAGCGAAAACTGGATGGGCGCCGAGCCGGCGGGGCGGGAGCCCTGCCTCCCCGCAGCCGCGCTCGAGGTCACTGACTTTTGAGCCAGGTACAGCTCTAGTGTTGGTTGTTCCCTGAAATATACGAAGCAAAAAAAAGCGCCTCTGTTGCCAGAGGCGCTGTAACGTAATTTCTACGTCAAGGGAGAGTCTTACATATACAAATTACTGGGAAACAAACTCGGGATAGGCTTCCATTCCGCACTCGGAAAGATCCACACCCTCTTCTTCTTCCTCTTCGCTGACGCGAATGCCCATGATGGCCTTCAGCGCGAACCAGACGATGATGGAAGTGACGAATACCCAGACAAAGATAGTGAGCATGCCGATCAACTGGCCACCGAATGACGCATCCGGATCAGACAGCAGGACGGCGAAGATGCCCCAGATACCGACCACACCGTGGACTGAAATGGCACCGACGGGATCGTCGATCTTCATCTTGTCCAGGGTCACGATGCTGAATACCACGATGGCACCACCGATACCGCCGATGATGGTGGACAGCAGCGGCGACGGATCAGCCGGCTCAGCAGTGATGGCAACCAGTCCGGCCAGGGCACCGTTAAGGGCCATGGTCAGGTCAGCCTTGCCAAACATGATGCGCGCTACGATCAGGGCGGCAATCAGGCCACCGGCAGCAGCGGCGTTGGTGTTCAGAAACACGTTGGCGACTTCGTTGGCAACACCGATACCACCCAGCTTCAGGGTAGAACCACCGTTAAAACCGAACCAGCCCAGCCACAGGATAAAAGTACCCAGGGTAGCCAGCGGCAGGTTGGCGCCCGGCAGGGCGTTGATGGAACCGTCAGCGCGGTACTTGCCTTTACGAGGGCCAAGTACGATCACGCCAGCAAGGGCTGCAGCAGCACCGGCCAGGTGAACAATACCGGAGCCGGCATAGTCGTAGTAATCCAGTGAGTAGATACCGAATACGGAATCACCGTTCCAGGTCCAGCTGCCTTCCATCGGATAGATGAAACCGGTCATGACCACGGCGAATGCCAGGAATGCCCACAGCTTCATTCGTTCGGCAACGGCACCGGAAACGATAGACATGGCAGTGGCAACAAACACCACCTGGAAGAAGAAGTCGGACGCGCCTGAGTATTCACCCATGTCGGCAAATCCAGCTTCGTTGGAAGCCGCGAGAATCTCGGCAACCGCTGCATCGTCCATCTCGGCAACAGTAGTAATGCCGGACAGGAAGATGCCGCCGTCATACATGATCTGGTAACCGCAAACCAGATACATGGTACAGGCGATGGCGAACAGCGCCACGTTCTTGGTAAGGATCTCGGTGGTGTTCTTGGAACGCACCAGACCAGCCTCGAGCATGGCGAATCCAGCCGCCATCCACATGACCAGCGCACCGCAGATCAGAAAATAGAATGTGTCCATTGCATATTGCAATTCAAAAATTTGGTCTTGCACCTTTACCTCCTGAGTGGTCTGAGCCTGAGACCACAGATAGTCAAAATTTTGTTTTTAATCGCTTTAGATTGCTTCCTCACCGGTTTCGCCGGTGCGGATACGAATGATCTGTGCCAGATCTGTGACGAAGATTTTGCCGTCACCGATCTTGCCGGTGTTCGCTGCTTTGGTGATCGCCTCGAGAGTCTGATCAAGCAAGCTGGCTCCAACTGCAACTTCCAGTTTTACCTTGGGCAGAAAATCAACTACGTATTCAGCGCCGCGGTACAGTTCGGTGTGACCTTTCTGTCTGCCAAAACCTTTGACTTCCGTGACGGTAATGCCTTGCACCCCAATCTCGGACAATGCCTCGCGGACATCGTCCAGCTTGAATGGCTTGATAATAGCCGTGACTAACTTCATTACTTTTGCTCCTTAAGTATCTCAGCGGTTTGCCAGGTCGAATAATTCCAACTGAGGCACCATCTATGCACGGCTCATGCCAGATGTATTTTTCCAAAGGAATACAATTAGTTATCAGACCAAGCTGGGGAAGCGAGGCAGGCAATTACAGTTCGGCGATCGCTTTTGGCGCGTTTCTGGCGCAACAGAGTGCTAACGGGCCAGTGCTGCACTATTTGCGTGCATTTCTGCCCGTATAATCCTGGCGATGCTACTAATCAAGGGAGAGATTCCACCGGCTCGCTACCGTAATACCGGATTTTGACGCCCAACACTGACCCCTGCTCACCGCCGGTTTAATGCTAGAATGATTGCCAAAGTATTAAGAAGTGGACCAGCCCATGCTCGATAACGACGCATTCCGAGAACTGAGCCAGCGCCTCTCCGCCCTGCTCCCGGCAGCCAGCGGTATGCGCGACGAGGTTCGCACCAAAATAGAGCAGACCCTCAAGCAAGGGTTCAAGGAGCTCAATTTATTGACCCAGGATGAGTTTCAGGTCCAGGCCGACTCCCTGCAGCGCGCACAGCAGCGAATCAACGATCTGGAGTTGGAAATCCGCGAACTGGAATCACGCCTGGAGACGCTTGAGTCAGGCCGGTGACACCCTCAGGGGGACACGCGTTTACATCGGCGTTTTCTTCTTACCTTTGCTCCCAGACTTTTCTGTCCGCCTTTTCTTGCCCGCCTTTCTTGCAAGCCTTCCTTGCCAGGCTTCCTTGTCAGCCATTTCCGCCAGCACCTGTCAGTTGCGCCGGTTTCGATTTAATTTGACGCTGATAGCGAAGCTCGGCATTGGCGCCGGAGGCCGGGTACTTCGTGACGCGGCCGGAACCCGTTCCGAGCCTGACCTGGCAGCTACTAAAGACTGCCCAGGGTCTGGACCACCGAACTGCGGCGAAAGGCAATCGCCTCCATCAGATCATCACTGCTCAGTGCTTCACCCCGGCGCAGGTCGGCAATGGTGCGCGCCACCCGGATGATGCGATGCACCGTGCGGGCCGACAGGTTCAGCTTGTCCATGGCGCTGGCCAGCATCGCTTGCAGGTCTTTGTTCAGCACGCAGTAGCGATCCAGCTCCCGGTTCAGTAGTCCACTATTAAGCTTGCCGCGATTACGACACTGGCGCTGCTGACAGTCCGCCACTGCGGCCTGCACCGCCGGCCAGTCGTCCTGGTTGTCACCTGCTGACAATAGCTCTGACTGGGTGAGACTGGCCATCTCCACAACCAGGTCAATACGATCCAGCAGCGGCCCGGACAATTTCCCCAGATAGCGCGTCACCCGGTCCGGCGGACAGCGACACGCGACGCGCGGATCGCTGGCGTGACCACAGGGGCAGGGATTCATCGCCGCCAGCAGCTGAAAGTCTGCCGGAAACACCACCTGGTAGTTGGCCCGACTGATGGTAATTTGCCCCGACTCCAGGGGCTCGCGCAGACAGTCCAGCACACTGGGCTTGAATTCAGCCAGTTCATCCAGGAACAGCACACCGCGATGAGCCAGACTGATCTCGCCAGGTCGTGCGCGATTGCCACCTCCCACCAGCGCCACCGCGGTGGCTGAATGATGCGGTGACCGCAGCGGTCGCTGCCACCAATCCTGACGAGTTACAGATAACGACGCCACGGAACGAACCGCAGCCACTTCAAGCGCTTGTTCCGCATTCAAGGCAGGCAGCAGGCGCACCATCACCTGTGCCAGCAAGGTTTTGCCACAACCCGGTGGACCGATCATCAGCAGGTTGTGCCCTCCCGCCGCCGCAATCTGGATAGCACGCTTGGCCAGGGCCTGACCCTGGATGTTGCAGTCGCTGAAGTCGTCGCGGGTCGGAAGCTGGCTCCGGGTCTCCTTCACTGCCAACCGGGTATCAGTCACTGTTTTACAAAGCGGCGCGTTATTAACCAGGTGGTCTATATAGTGGTTAAGATGTGCGACCGTTTGCGCACGATCATAGCTGGCCAGGTCAGACTCATCAGCGTTGCCGGCGGGCAGCAGGATACCGCGGTCCTGCTGCTGCGCTGCCAGGATGGCAGGCAACGCACCCTGGACTCGTCGCACCTCACCATTCAGCGCCAGCTCGCCCAACACTTCCTGGCCTTTCAGTTTCTCAACGGGAATCTGTCCGGACGCCGCCAGAATCCCAAGGGCAATGGCCAGATCATAGCGACCACCCGCTTTGGGAATGTCCGCTGGCGCCAGATTGACGGTGATGCGCTGAGCCGGAAATTCCAGACCACTGTTAATAATCGCGCTGCGCACCCGCTCCTTGCTTTCCTTCACTGCGGTTTCCGGCAGGCCAACGATGGCAAAGCCAGGCAGTCCCGAAGATAAATGGGTCTCGACGCTGACTTCAAGGGCCTGGACACCCAGCAGTGCGCGCGAAATAACTGTGGCAACGGACACAAACAATCCCTGTTTTGAAACGCATCTTTTGATACGTGTCTTTTGATACTTAACTACGCTTTACGGCACAGCGACATCCGGCCCTGCGGTGTCAGTCGCACTGATTGCCGCCGATCAGGCAAGACCAGCTTCCCAAGCCTATACTCTGTACCAGTTGGTATAGGCCAGAAATCAGTAAGTGCCAGTATCAGGCTGACAAATTATGCTCGACTGGCCGGAGATTCCTGCTTCGTGCACTTATTTCAAACAGTGCGTGGCTGGTGCGTCTGCGACAGTGGTTCAGTTAGCAAAGGGTTTCTGCAAGTTGGTCAGGTAACGGCAGGTGTGATGATGTTTTTGATCTTTGGCACCATAACTGTTGCGCAACATGCAACGTCTTGTATGCGATCGTATCAATCAAGCATAAAGGCCTGAGGGAACTCTTCAACAACGGCAATTCCAGAGGCGTTAACCCTGCTCACGCAGCTAAATTGCGCATGCAGCTCGTCGCTTTAGATACGGCGATAGTAATTGAGGACTTGGATATCCCAGGCTATAGACTGCATCGATTGAGGGGGATCGTCGGGGCACCTGGTCGATTTCCGTGAGCGGAAATTGGCGACTGACTTTTAAATTTACGGATGGCAATGTCTATCTGCTGGATTACGAGGGTTTCCATTAATGGCTATGCACAAACCTCCACATCCCGGCGAATTTATTCGAGCAACTTATATGGATCCGTTTGCAGTGAGTTGCCGGTACCTTGCGGGTTTGCTCAACGTTACTCCTTCAACCCTGAACAGAATTCTTAAACAGCAAAGTGGCGTGAGTCCGGAGATGGCCTTGCGACTCGCAAAGACTCTGGGCCGTAGCCCTGAGAGTTGGCTGGCCATGCAGAGTGCTTACAATTTGTGGCGAGCCGGAAAGCAGGTGAAACTCAGTAAAGTTCTCAAGCTGCTCCCCGATGCTGCCGCTTGAGCGCGACCACACCCTGCGGTCGGGAGAGATGGGATTAGGTAACTAATAAGTGGCCCTGACAACACTAAAATCTGCACGTGCCAGGTAACAAGGTATGGGCGAGAGAGTAAAAATGCGGGCCTGAGCCCGGGCCTGGAATACGAAGGTAAAAAAAATGCGCTGCAAAAGCAGCGCATTTTCAGGTCTTCAATTCCGGTAACAGATGGTGCGTTACCGAACAGTCAGTGTGCTTACTGGCTGGATTCCACCATGTAATTCACGATGGCTCGCAGGTCGGCGTCGGTGCAGTCAAAGCACAGGCCTTTGGCGGGCATGGCGCCCTGGCCGTTGATGACGTTGCTCATTACCGCATCCATGCCTTTTTCCATGCGTGCGGCCCACTGCTCGTCGTAGGCGCCAGCCTCGACTTTCGGTGCGCCGGCTGCGCCGGTGCTGTGGCAGGCAAAGCAGGAAGCCATGTACTTGGCGGCAGCGTCAAATCCGTCGCTGGTTTGCGCCAGTTGCAGCGGCTTGCTGTCGTCGGCCATGCTGACACTGGCAACCAGGGTTGCGGCAGCCAGAGCCAGGGACTTGATGGTGTTGGACTTCAGAATATTCATCATGTTTAACACGTTGTTGCTCCTTGAGTAGGGAAAATAACTGGTTGCTTCAGAACCGGTCAGCAGAGAGGCAGCACCTCGCTTACTGGCTGATCATGTAGTCAACGACGGCGCGCAAATCTTCATCGCTGCAGCTCATGCACAAGCCGCGAGCCGGCATCGCGCCGATGCCGTTGTAAACGTTGGTCATCACTGCATCCATACCTTTGGCAAGACGCTCTTCCCACGCGGCATCATCGTCCAGCTTGGGTGCGCCGGCGGCGCCGGTCATGTGGCAGGCCATGCAGTTTCGGTTGTAAATCGCTTCGGCATCGACATCGCTGCTGGCGGCGGCAACGTCAGTAGCAGCGGCGCTGCCGGACTGCGCGTCGGCAGGTTCTTCGTCAGCCGGTGCAGAACTGGATGCGGTGTTGGTATTGGCGGCACTTCCGCCAGTTGAACTGCTGCCAGAAGAGCTGGCATTGGCAGAACTGTTGCTGGCAGACGCCGAAGCACCGCTGCCTGAAGATGACGTCATACTGCCACCGCTGGCGGGCTGTCCCACGCAGGGTTGGCCAGCCATACACACCTCGGATACCGGCCGAATGTTGTCAGCCGCGGATTGCGCCAGCGCGGAACCGGAAACGATAGTCAGCAGCGCAAACAGGGCGCCGGTCACGATTCCAGGAGTCTGGCCTGAATTCAGTTTGTTCACGTTACTCTTTTCCACCTTCATCTCCACCTTCATCTCCACAATTGCAGGTTAATTAGGACTTGCAGTTGGTCTTTTACTGCGGTCAGTTACTGCCTGTCCGGTACTACGCTGATGCTGTGCCCAGCGATGTGTCAGTGGTCGGCAATGGGGCTCTTTTTGAAGCCTTTTCATGGCTTCCCGGAAGCCGGTTCGCAAGCCGCGTGCCAAGCCCGTGTTGCATGGCCTGGACCGTAAATTCAAAAGTCCGGGATTGTACAGAACCAATGGTGACTGGAACAAGAACGACCGGATCGCTCCGGGGCTTTAACCGGCGCGAATTATACCGTATTCACCTGCCAGAACTAGCACGATAAAGGTAAGTTGTTGTCGATGAATGCCCGCTGAATCAGGGCCGCTTTGATCTCAGGGCGTGACCGTCAGGTTGATGGGGCGCTGATGGTAGAAGACCTCGCCGGGGTTCGATTCCAGCCCGTAACCCACCACGAAATCCACCGAAATGCTGTCGATACCCAACTCTGCCGGCACCAGATCGGTGAATACGGTAATAGATTCCAGGGATCCCAGGGTCTTGCTGGCAATGCGGGTAATGGGCTGGGCAGGGTCAAAAGGCGCAAAACTGCCGCTGGCATCCTGCAGCAGGATCTCATCCCCCAGCAGGGCCGCCACCACCAGGAACCCCGGCTGGCCACGATGGATCGGGTCGATCTGGATCTCGGCGACCACGTCGAGGCTTTGCGAGGGCCTGAATCGATTGCCAAAACTGCTACCGCCACTGGCGGTCACCCCGCCCCGAAAGCTGGCACCACTGACATCTCCCAGCAGACTGGTGACCCCGCCCAGGGCCTGGATGCTGGTGGCAGTATAGGCCGCGGTCAGCGTGTAGTCGCCGGTGTTGCCGCAGTCGTCGCGCACCGGAACGTCATAGGTATTGGTCAGCACAAAATAGGTGCCGGGAAACAGGAAGCGGCTCAGGGTAGAGTTGCAGGAGCCTGACGTCTTGTTGTCAAAAGCGAAAAAATTCAGTTCCGAATCCGCCAGGATCAGCACCGAATCCAGGGTAGGCGAGGTCATCTCCAGGGCGATGTTGGTAAACGACAGCACCTCCAGCTGATACACGTCAATAAAGCTGCTGTCCTGACCGCCCACAGTTAACTCGCTAACCGTGCAGTCGCTGGCTTCCAGGGCATCGGTGAGCACCCCAAAGGCCAGGGGGCGGATCTCGCAGACATCGAGCCCGCCATAAAGCGTGTTCACGCCGGCTATGTCGTCCGGCTGCAGGCGATCAAGATTGCCGATATTGGGGGCCATGATAGCCGGCGCGCCGGACTCGTGATCCAGGCCAATGACGTGGCCCAACTCATGAAGAGCGACGCGGCGGAAGTCGAGGCCGGGAACACCAAACTGGGGAATGGGCCCGTCGAAGATGTTGTAGTTCACCTCGTTGTTAACCACGATATCCGCCTCGATCAGGTTCGGCGGCCCGAGCACGGTGGCCTGCAGTCGACGCAGGGTCACCGCCAGGGTGTTCTCACCAAACTCACTGCCACAGACATCATCGGTGAAGTCGACGCTGCTCAAAGTATTGCCCGCGCAGGGGTCGCTGTATTGCTCAACAGGAACGAAATTGAACACCGTTTCCTGGTTCCATTCTTCCAGGGCATCGATAAATGCATCATGCCAGCGAATGCCGGTGAGCGACGTGCCGTCCAGATCCACATAGTAATCCACGGTGCCACCGGCCCACTTGTTGCCGGCGATATCGAAGGCCAGGGCCATTGGGGACGCCAGCAGAGATAAAGCGCATGCGGTAACAACACGAAGGATCATAATAACTGCCAGTAACGAGAAAAAACGGCACCAAAACAGCAAAGACCGTCAGGGCATACTATAACTTTCCAAAAGGGCACCTGGCTCAGGCGCGGTGCCAGCCGCGATAACAGATTTTGTCTTCCTGTAGTTCCACACCAGTTCCACACCAGCTCGAACCTTGCCTGGAGGGTGAACAGTTGTGATGTGTATAAATTGGAAGTACTGTACACATTGGCAATTTACACCTGGAGACCTATCCAGCCATGCGAACGAACATAGAGATTGATGACAGGCTAATGAACGATGCGCTCAAGGCAACTGGTTTAAAAACCAAAAAAGATGTTGTGGAGCTGGGTCTGAAAACGCTGGTGCGATTAAAGAAGCAGGAATCCATTCGTAATTTCCGCGGCAAGCTTGATTGGACTGACGATCTCGATGACATGCGACGCGTCTCATGATTCTGGTGGACTCCAGCGTCTGGATTGACTACTTCAACGGACTGGATACACCGCAAACCACTGCGCTGGATGACACGCTCGGTAAACGGACCATTGCCATCGGCGATTTGATCCTGGTGGAAATTCTCCAGGGCTTCAGATCTGACCGGGACTACCGAACCGCCAGAAGACTGCTGAATGAACTGCTGCAGTTTGACCTGCTTGGTTGTGACATGGCGATCAAGAGCGCCGAGCATTTTCGCACCTTGCGCAAAAAAGGCATCACAATTCGCAAGACCGCCGATGTCATTATTGCGACTTTCTGTATTGAGCATGGGCTTCCGCTGCTGTTCTCCGACAAAGATTTCAAGCCTTTCGTGAAGCACCTGGGTCTGACCGCGGCCTGAGTTTCGCATGATTACAATAATGGCCCTGTGGTGAACTACTAGAGGTGAACTACTAGAAGTGAACTGTTAGAGGTCAATAACGGTTACCGCAGCGCACAGCTATACTCTCTTAACTATCGTCAACTCGCCTCAACTAACCTCAACTAATACATCAACCAGGAAGGCGTCTAGCAACCGGGCTGGCTTCAGGATCTTGATTGCCGGCTTGAGTACGCGACCAACAGAATAAAGACTAACCGCAGCAACTCCGTTGATGCGGCGCACAGTTCTGTCACTCACGGAGCGCGGTAAACACTACTGTTTTGTTACAGCCTGGCGCGGCAAGTAACTGTTTGTCGGTCATGGCTGTCTTGCGCTCATGGCTGTTTTGCGCTCATGGCTGTTTTCCGCTCAAGGCTGTCGGTAGCTGCCATCCTGAATAGCCCGCCACCAGTCTTCATTGGCGAGATACCAGGCCACGGTTTTGGCCAGACCGCTGTCGAAGTCTTCCACGGGCTTGTAGCCCAGCTCACCGGTGATCCTGGTGGCATCAATGGCGTAGCGGGTATCGTGGCCGGGCCGGTCGGTGACAAAAGTGATCAGGGACTCGGCAGGTTTGCCCTGGGCGCAGGGCGAATCCGGAAAACGTTTGGCCAGTTCCGGGTCCGCCCCGAAGCTGTTATCCACCAGCTTGCACAGTAGCTTCACCACGTCGATGTTCGCCCACTCGTTGTTGCCGCCGATATTATAGGTTTCCCCGGGTCGGCCCTGGCCGATGACCAGGTCGATGCCGCGGCTGTGGTCATCCACATACAGCCAGTCGCGAATCTGCTGGCCATCGCCATAGATGGGCAGCGCCTCGCCGGCGAGGATGTTCAGCAGACACAGCGGGATCAGCTTCTCGGGGAAATGATAGGGACCGTAGTTGTTGGAACAGTTGCTGGTGGTGACGCGCATGCCGTAGGTGTGGTGGTAAGCGCGCACCAGGTGATCCGATGCCGCCTTGGATGCCGCGTAAGGCGAGTTGGGCGCGTAGGGTGTGGTTTCCGAAAACGCCGGATCGTCGGCGGCCAGGGTACCGTACACCTCGTCAGTAGAAACATGGTGAAAATGGTGAGGCAACGCTTCGACACCAGCGAACCAATATTCCCGCGCCGCCTGTAGCAGCGCGTAGGTGCCGGTAATGTTGGTTTCGATAAACGCCCCGGGGCCGGTTATGGAACGGTCCACATGGGACTCGGCGGCGAAGTGGACAATGGTGTCGATCTCATGGTCTTGCAGCAAGCCGGCTACCAGCGCCTGATCGGTAATGGAGCCCTGCACAAACTCGAATGCCGGTTGCCCCATCAGCGCCTGCAGGTTATGCACATTGCCGGCGTAGGTCAGTGCGTCCAGCACCACGATGCTGTCTGCCGGATGCTGTTCCCGCCAGTAGTGGACAAAATTCGAACCGATAAAACCGGCGGCGCCGGTTACCAGCAGCTTTCTCATGGTTGACTCCTGCTGTACATACTGTTTCTGGTCACGCTTGTGCTAATCCTCGCAATTGCTTTCAGTTGCATCTTGATTGCTTTTTAGTTGCTTTCATCAAGCTGGGCCAGGTGTCCCAGTATGCCGCGCAAATTGGCGCGCCAGTCCTGGTGGGGAAACACAAAGTCCGCTTCTGCCAGACTGGGGTCCAGCACGCTGTAGGCGGGTCGTTTGGCGGGCGTGGGATACTCCTCGGTGGGGATAGGCTCGATGGGAATTTCCTTGTCCAGCAGCTTTAGCTCCAGGGCTTCTTCCTGAATCGCCACCGCGAACTCGTACCAGCTGATCGTGGCGCCATCGCACCAGTGATAAATGCCGGTGAAACTTTCATGCTGCAACACCGCCAGCAATAGCCCGGCAAGGCTGAAGCTGGAGGTGGGCGAGCCGATCTGGTCGGCCACCACACTGAGGCTGTCCCGTTCCTGCATCAGCCGCAGCATGGTTTTGACAAAGTTAGCGCGAAACGGCGAGTACAGCCAGGAGGTACGCACGATCACCGAGGCTTCCGGCAAGCGCGACTGGATTTCTTCCTCCCCCGCCAGCTTGCTGGAGCCGTACACGCCAATGGGCAGGGGTTCGTCGTCGGGCGTGTAGGGTTGTTTCGAGCTGCCGTCGAACACGAAGTCAGTGGACACATGAACCAATCGGCTACGGTTTTGCGCCGACCAGTCCGCCAGCAAGGCCGGCCCCCGGTGGTTCACCCAGAAGGCCGCGTCACGATTGTCTTCCGCGGCGTCCACGGCGGTGTAGGCGGCGGCGTTGACGATGCTCGCCACGTTTTCCTTGCCGAGCACAGAGTGCACCGCTTCCGGGTCACCAATATCCAGCTCCGCTGAGGTCAGGGGCAACAACCGGTAGTGCTGATTGAGCCGCGAAGCCGGCCACAGCTGCTGCAGGGTCAGGCCCAACTGGCCGCCGGCCCCGGTGATTACAATAGCGGGTTTATCAATCATGATTGCTGCCTGACTCGAAAGCTCAATACCGTGTTAGCCATAATCAATTCGTGACCCCAGTTTAACAGCCTCGCCACCCAGGTTAGTCGAACAGTGCTGCTTCACTGAGATTCTTTGCGTTTTTGTCCTTATCGGACAATACCGGGTCAGGTGTCACCAGAGGCCACTCGATGCCGATATCGGGATCATTCCACAGCAGGCTGTGGTCGTCTTCCGGATGATAGTACTCGGTGCACTTGTAGGCGATCTCGGCGAATTCAGAGGTGACGTAGAAACCGTGGGCAAAGCCTGGCGGCACCCAGATTTGCTTCTTGTTGTCCGCGGACAGTAATTCCCCGACCCACTGGCCAAAGGTGGGCGAGCTGCGCCGTATATCCACCGCCACATCGAATACCTCACCGGACAGTACCCGCACCAGTTTGCCCTGGGGAAACTCCAGCTGGTAATGCAGCCCGCGCAGAATGCCCTGACTGGACTTGCTCTGGTTGTCCTGGACGAATTCCTTCTCGACGCCGCGTTCCTTGAAATGGCTGCTGCGAAAGGTTTCGAGAAAATAGCCGCGGTCATCGCCAAACACTCTGGGCGTAAAAACCCAGACATCAGGGATTCGGGTGGGCGAGATTTCCATAAGATTCTGGTCGTTAAATTGACGGCCGGAGCCAGACTAATTATTTGGTTGATTCAGTGGCGGCAATGGCTACTACTATTGCCAGCACGGCGATAAAGACGCCACCTATAATTGCGAAGAACATATCCTTTTGTCCTCTTTTCCTGGCCTATGAAGGCATTACGTCAAACCGAACTGCCGATTCTCTTGAGATAATCTCTCAATGCGTTGTTAACCGCCTCTGAGCCGGGAATCTTTGCATGCAAATCCGGGTCGATTAACACGATATTGGTTCCTTCACGGTACTGGTCAACATAACGACCGCGCTCTCCAGACTTTATCAATAATGGAGAATACTCACCGCGAAGCTCATCGTTTTCTGTGTGACGGCTCATAAGCTGCACTCCGCTAAGCAACGGATTGCAGTTTGTTCGCATAATCATGGCCCGATGTCGCTGGAGGTAACGGTTTGCCATCCACCTTGTAAGACTGGATCGTCTCTTCAACAATGTCGCACAGCTCGTTAAAGACCTGCTTTTCATCATCGCCATGACATCCCCCAAAAAGAAGACCCGGAGCACTACCAACGTAGCACCGGTCTTCTTCACTCCACTCAACCAACTTTACGTAGTTTGCACTCTCTTTCATTTTTGTGACTCCTCAATTGCAAGTCTTACCGCCCGAATTTGATACTTTTTTGCATCGTGGCCAGCTCTACCAGATATTGTAATCGGTTTGGCAACGTTTGGATGGACGAAGTTCCGATGGCTGACTTTACCTCACCTGTTCACGAAACCTGCTTTTTCCAACTCAGAGATAAGTGCTTTGATTTTGGGAGGCATGTACCCGACCTGGTCACGGTTAAACGCAAATAGTTATCCTTTAGCGTAGACCTAACGAAGCAGTTCCAGCAAATATTGCCCATAACCGCTTTTCTTCAGAGTCTTGGCAAGTTTCTTGAGCTGGCCCGAATCAATAAATCCCTGTCGCCAGGCAATCTCTTCCGGGCAGCCGATCTTTAAGCCCTGCCGCTCTTCCAACACGCGAATAAAATTCGCCGCATCCAGCAGCGACTGAATGGTGCCGGTGTCCAGCCAGGCGGTGCCGCGATCAAACAGCTCCACCCGCAGTTTGCGTTCTTTCAGATAGGTCAGGTTAACGTCGGTAATTTCCAGCTCGCCGCGATCCGATGGCTTGATGGACTTGGCGATGTCTATCACGTCATTGTCGTACATGTAGAGGCCGGTAACCGCGTAATGTGATTTCGGCTTTTTCGGTTTTTCTTCCAGGTCGATGGCGTGATTATCGTCATCCAGAACCACCACGCCATAGCGTTCCGGGTCGTTAACATAGTAGGCAAACACGCTGGCGCCGTCTTTTTTCTTGACTGCTTTCTTCAGCGTTTCTTCGATGCGATTGCCGTAGAAAATATTGTCGCCCAGCACCAGGCAGACGCGGTCATTGCCGATGAAGTCCTCACCGATCAAAAACGCCTGGGCCAGACCGTCGGGACGGGGCTGCACCGCATACTCGATCTGCATACCCCAGCCCGAGCCATCGCCAAGCAGCTGCCGGAAATCCTCGCTGTCTTCCGGCGTGGTGATGATCAGTACCTCACGAATGCCCGCCTGCATCAGGGTGGACAGCGGGTAGTAGATCATGGGCTTGTCGTACACCGGCATCAGCTGTTTGCTCACCGAGATGGTCAGGGGGTGCAAGCGGGAGCCAGTGCCTCCGGCGAGAATAATTCCTTTTGTCATAGCAGGCTCATGAGTCGGTAATTGATCGGTGGCGGGTGTATTCCGGGAGTGAGTTAGCGCAGCGGTTCGAGGATGTCGGGCAAGATGTCATACAAAGTCAGCGTTGGTTGATAGCCAGTGGCGTCGGTTAATTCCTGCTGGGAAACCGGGTTGTCAGTCACCAGATTGTTATAGCTTGCCAGGCCAAACCCACTGCGAATAAGGCCCATCCTGCTGGCCAATTCGGCGGCGGCAGCGGCTGCAAAGAATAACATACGGGGGGTGCGCCACGGGGGTTTATTTCGGCCCAGCGCGCGGTAAATAGCCGCCTCAATGTCCGTGGGCGTATAGGTTTGACCGTCGCTGACGGTATACACCTTGCCGGCTGCCGCCAGGGGCGCCGCTCCGCTTAGTGGTGCCGCTGCGACTAAAGGCGTCGCTGCCGCCATGATAGCTGCGCGGCACAGATCCTGAACCGACACCAGTGCCAGTCGGTTTTCCAGCCGCGGCAACGGCGGCAAGCGTCTGGCGGCGATCAGCTTCGCCATGGTCAACAGATTGCCGCGCATGCCGACGCCGTAAACGTTTACCGGGCGCAGCACCACCGATGACAATTGCGGCCCTGAGGCTGCCAGCACCAATTCCTCGGCTTGCTGTTTGCTTTCAGCGTAGGCACTTTGCCCAGGCCTGCCGGCCAGCACACTGCTGAAATACACCAACTTGCCGACCTTTGCCGCTTGCGCGGCCCGCACCACCTCCCGGGTGCCCTGTACATTCACTTCCCGCAACAGGGCTTTATTGCGCACGCCGGTATGGGCGATACCCGCCAGGTGAAACACCACCGCCGCGCTGGCAAAGGCCTCAGCAAGGGAAGCCCGCTGCAGTGAGCAGGTGCGCAGCTCATCAATGCCATCCCCGGCGGTGGTGACCCCACTGCCTGGCCGTGTCACGGCAAGGACGCGATAGCCCGCCTGCTTGAGGGCGGGACATAGATAGCTACCAATAAACCCGCTGGCACCGGTGACCACGGCCAGCGGCGCCGAACCGTTATCGCCTTCGTTCGCGTCGTTGCTTTCGTGCCTCGCAGTACTGGCGGGCCCGGCAGTGCTGTCTTGGTCCGTTACCACCAGCGCCAACCCCACTGGTTAAAGAAGCGAACTCCCGAACGCAGAAAATAGCGGATATGGCGCAATCCCTTGCGTGTGGTATTGCCACCGGTATGGATGATCTTCATGGCTGGCACATAGGCCAGCTTGCCGCGGGAGCCCAGGCGCAGCGACAGGTCGAAGTCCTCGAAATACAGAAAGTAGCGCTCGTCAAAACCCTTCACCGCCTGCAGCGGTTTGCGGCGGCAGAGCATGAAACAGCCGCTGACAATGGGAATACCCACGGTGGGCTCGGTTTCCGACAGGTCGCGCATTTCATAACGCGCCAGGCGCTTGCTGAACACGCCAGCCAGGAACGGCAGAAAGCCGCGAATCAACAGCACCAGCACCGAGGGCTGGCGCTTGCACAAATACTGCCGGCGCCCGGATGCACCCCGGGCCCGGGGACTGGCCATCAGCACATCGGGATTGGCCTTGAGATAGGCGATGCCTTCCACCAGGCAGTCTTCGGCCAGGGTCACATCGGGATTCAGGACCAGGTGAAAATCGGTACGGGTACCGGAAATGGCGAAATTGTGCCCGCCGCCATAGCCCACATTGCCATTGCCCTGAATCAGGCTCAGCGCCGCCTTCGCTGGCGCCAGGATTTCTTGCAGGCTGGTTACATCGTCGACGGTGATATGCACGGTCTCGCTGTTATCCACCAGCACCACGCTGAGCGGGTCCACCTCAAAATGCCGGTTCAGAGACTGCAGCGCCGCCGCCAGGGAGCGCACCGTGGTGGTTAACTGCGCGGCCGGGGAATAGTAGCTGACAATGGAGATAGAGAGGGAGATGTGGGGCTGGGCGGTCACGCGGTTTCCCGGGCCAATGAACGGTCGTCGGCAAGCAGGTCAGGATCTGTCCGAGCCGTGAATTTCGTTGGGAATTTGGACATGGGTTCACCGCGATAATGCCAGTAACTATCTGCAAATCATGACATTTCTTGATGAGTCTTGACAGATGACCTGTAGTAGTTCAAATCTAAACTGACATCTGATTCAAAACGTCAGCTTGCCGTCCAGCAATTCCGCGGCCACCTCACTGACTTCCGTCTGCACATACGCCCAATACTCCGGGTTATCCAGGGTTCTTTCCCTGATCTTAAAGGGAATGAAGCGGCTCATTTCCGTGTTGAAGTCGACACGCACCGCGTCCTCTTGCATCAGGTTGGTCAGTTGTAGAGTGAGTGCCTGACGGAAATCGTCTGCTTGCTTGTTTCTGGCAGCCAGTTTCCTTGCAACCAGGTCCGAAGATAAGCGAATACCACGCTGTCTGATCCAGACAATATCCCAAATATCCCGTGGTTTTATTCGCCTTGCTCGATAGGCTAAAGCGATCAACTTGTCGGCCAGCATTTCCTGCAGCGATTGCACCGGAACCAGCAGCCCTTCCGTGGGCACGACAATATTATAGTGATTCAGCAAGGGTCTTTTTTCGACATCGAATGAAGGGATCGCACACACATCAATGTGCATTTTCTGCCGCGGTAAGTCTGGGCGATTCGCTTCTTTAACAATGCTGATTTTCCAGGAAACCGTGTCTCCCTGTTTGTCGTCTGCCGGCTTGTTTACCCAGACGTCGGTTTCGTATTTATTCTGGATATAGGTTTGGATCGCCAGTTCCAGACCATCGAAGTTCGCCGGTCTGAATTCATGCCCGCCGTTAAAATCAAGATCTTCCGACAGCCGCACGCTGTTGTAACACAGGCGCATTGCGGTACCGCCAATAAAGGTCAGTTGCTGCATTGCGCCCTGTTTGATCAGGACATCCATAATGTCGTGGTGCAGGATCTCTTTTTCTATAACCGGGGTAATCGCCGCGTAGTCCGGGTTCTCCTGAACTATTCGCTGAATCTGCTGTTTTAACATCCTAGTTCTCCAGCATGTGCAGGTTGCGATGGCAATGTTTAAGGTCGGCAATTGCCTGCGCGGTTGTGGCCCGGTACATCTTGATGTCGGGGTCAAAATACAGATTGGGGGCAAGGTGATCGATTGGCTTTTTGGTATGGGTAAATTCAATCACACCGTATGGCGTGGAAAAGGTTCCGCTTCGCCCTTTCGTGATGACGGTCACTCTGTCCATAAGCACCTGGGAAATGTCACCAGTATGGCTTAACTGGCTTTCAAGGCTAATGTAGTTAAGCACGCCACTGCGCAGTTTTTTAATGAGCTTGTAAATCGCGGTTTCTGGCTCTGGCGGGGTCAACACGCTTTCGTAGAAGCCTTTCGCAACCCGCCTAAGCTGGCCTTGTTTAACCCTGTCGGCCAGAAATTTTATAAAGGCCGAATCGCAGGGCTCCCCCAGCATGAACGCCAGCTCTGCGGCACTATGAATGCCGCCCCCGGCCTTGACGGCGGCGGCCAGGGCACTGAGTAACCTGTCTGATCTGGTCATAGGTCTACAAATTATAACTTTAATTGTTATGTATTGTAGACCTGTGATTCAAGGGCGGCAACGGATTAGTTAACAAATCATTACCAATAACGTAATGAAATGTAGACCTTAGCTCGCACCTGAAGAGCTGGCTATTCGTCCACCAGCCGGTCGCCGAATGGCGTCGAGACAATGCGCTTGCCGGGGGGTACATCGGCCGGATCAATGCGGCGCGGCTGAAAGCGCCGTGAGTTGTCGTTGGTATCGCCTGCGCGCAGCTCGCCGTTTTCCGCGCGCTCACGCAGCAGGGCAAAGGGATTGCGGGTCTCACCCTCATCGGCGGGATTGGCGACCGGGTTGTCCTGGGCAGAGTCTTCAGCCGGTGGCTGTTCCGGCTCGATAGGCGCCGCGGTAGTCAGGCTCAACAGCGCCACACCTTGCTCGTCACTGCAGCGCACGCCGCTGCTTTCAAAGGGCACACAGGCCTGCTCGCCGGGATAGCGGACGGACAGGCCGCTGCCGGCGGCACCAACGATGGCGTAGTCTTCATAGCCGGGGATGGGCGTCACACCGGCGTGACGCAGCTTGACAGGCACCGTGACACCGGAGCTATGGCGGACAATGGCGGAGCGACGCTCGCCGATGCGGCTGGTGCCCACCAGGGTGAACACCGGCGTGCCGGCATTGCCGGTAGTCTCGCGGCGGGTGACCCGTGAGGAATTGGGACTGCTGCCAGTCTCCTGGGACTCAATGGGCTCGAACAGGGTGAAGGGGGTGTCGTCCTGGGCCTGGGCTGCGCCGGTGACGCTGGCGAACAGCATCAGCGCAGCCAGCAACGAGGTTTTTTGCCCGGTCAATGCCGCCGCCCGGATCTTGGGCCTGACTTGTTTTACAATAGCTTCCGTTACCATCTGTTTCTCTGCCTTAGGTTTCACTGCCTTAAGATTCCATACCAGACCTGCCCTTACCCAAGAACGTGCTTTTTGGGAAACTTGCCTTGCGCGGTGCAGGTCCGAGTTAATCTGCTTTGTCAAGAACCGCAAAGCGCGGTAAAACACTGTTAAGATAGGAATGTTATGAGCAAATTGAAAAAAATTCCTGAGTTCAAAAGTGAAGCGGAAGAACGTGCTTTTTGGGAAACCCACGACTCCACCGAGTATCTGGACTGGAGCAAGGCGAAACGCGCCAGGTTTCCGAATTTACAGGCTCTTCGCAGATCGCCCCGGAAGCACAACTTGAAGAATAATTAGCGGCTGTTTATCCGCTTGCCTTTGTCCTTGCGCCCAGTATTTTTTGCTGTGGACACCAATTCAGCTTTCCGCTTATTGGTCAGAACAGAGTCAAATTCTCCAGCTTCAATCGCCTCTAAGAGTTGCTTTTCCTCCTTGTCCAATTTCGTGTTACTCATTGTCATCGCCAATGTAAATCTTTCTAAATAACCGGCTCGAAGATTCCGGCTGATGTTGCTCATTATGCAGCGACATGCACGTAGTCAACACGGCTGCTGGCTTCGGGTAATTCAACGCCATCTTCTCGCATACCCTCGATATGAAACTGGATAGCTTCGCGAATCTGTTGCTCTACTGAGTCAATACTGTCACCGGTAGCGATGCAGCCAGGAAGATCCGGCACATAGGCCGAGTAGTTACTGTCGGCCTTTTCAATCACTATTGCGTATTTCACTGTTTTCTCTCAATTCTCTCAATTCTTCCAATTCTTCAACCCGGCTTGTTTCGATAGGTTATTCAGAAACTCCGGTCAACGTTCCGGGAGCGATATCGTCTCCAGTCCAGGCAGGCACAGTGACACGTATCGCGCCACCCTGACGGCTTTCCGATAGCAGCGTTTCTTGCCGTTTTGGCGATCTACCGAGGCCATGTTTTGGAATTAGGACGTGTCCCGGCGAGAATTAGTTCTCAATTCGCCCCACAAGCCCGAATTACCCGCTATTGACCCGGCGAATTCATTGTCGCCCTGTGGACAATAGTAGTATAAAAACAGGTACAAAATGCTGCATCAATAATCTGGTCCTCCGTTACCGTAGCGCCATGAAAACGCCGCCCCATGAGATGTGTGGCGAGACATCACTGGCGCTCGAGATTGGGCTTCGGCAATAACAAACGACAACAACGCGAGTCGCGCGAGCGCAATGGAGTGGGAATGATGAATTTACAACTACGGGCCTGGTTGCAAAGCGGCTGCTTTTCTTTCCTGTTCCTCTGCCTGGCGGTGTACACCCCGGTGGCGATTTCCCAGGAAGAAACCGTGGCCGGCCGGGTAGTCGTGGTACGCGGGCAAGTCACCGCTCAGGATGCCGGCGGCGCCTCCCGCAGTCTCAGCCGGCGCTCGGAAGTGCGCGTTGGCGATACCATCACCACCGGCGCTAACGCCTTCGCCCAAATCCGCATGTCCGACTCCGCCATTATCGCCCTGAAGGAGTCCACCCAATTCCAGATCGTCGCCTACCAGTACGAGGAAGACCCTAACAACGACATTTCCACCATGAACCTGATTGAGGGTGGCTTCCGCACCATCACCGGCGCCATCGGCACCAACAATCTGGACTCCTATACCGTCAATACCCCGCTTTCCAACATTGGTATTCGCGGCACCGACCACGAAGCGGTGCTGATCGACAATGTGCTGATCACCGGCGTATACGACGGCGGCACCCTGATGAGCAATAACGGCGGCGATCTGGAGCTCGGCGTCGGCGCCGACTATGACTTCGGCCGCGCCACCGATCCCAATATTCCGCCGGAAGGCCTGATCCTGCAGCCCAGTCAGCTGGGCAACATCACCGTGCTGAACGTGCCCGACCTGGATGACGAGGGTGATGAAGAAGATGACCAGCAGGACGGCGGTGCCGCCGATGCTGATGACGACGCAGACAACGGAGCTGATGATGGAGCCCCGGATGACGGTGCCCCGGATGACGCTGCCGCAGACGACGGCGATGATGGCGC
Organism: uncultured Pseudohongiella sp.; assembly: GCA_965212375.1. Classification (GTDB taxonomy): domain Bacteria; phylum Pseudomonadota; class Gammaproteobacteria; order Pseudomonadales; family Pseudohongiellaceae; genus UBA9145. Next base: position 3,559,074 of record OZ243108.1, read on the forward strand.
AGCTGATACCGACGGCGATGACAGCCAGGACAACAACCAGTCCGGCTCCGGCGGCAATACTCCCGCCAGCACCTCACGCGCCCTGCGCGGCCCCACCCGCACCCCGGACGATACCCAACAGCAAACCGGCCTGTCCCTTACCGGAGAAGACGGTCGCAACGATGAAACCGCCGAGGTGGAAGTGAACCCCAACGAGGTGCGCGGTGATGGCTCCATTGCCTGCGCCCCGGGATCCACGCTGGCGGCCTGCCGTCCGATTGGTGAGCCCGAACCGGAACCCGAGCCAGAGCCGGAACCAGAGCCACAACCAGAACCTGAGCCAGAACCAGAACCCGAGCCAGAGCCGGAGCCGGAACCCGAGCCGGAGCCGGAACCCGAGCCGGAGCCGGAACCCGAGCCAGAGCCGGAACCCGAGCCAGAGCCGGAGCCAGAGCCAGAGCCAGAGCCGGAACCCGAGCCTGAACCCGGCCCCGTCCTGGCTGAAGAAGAAATACTCGCCCTGAGCAACGGTGCCTTCGTCTCCATTGCATCAACTTCACCGGCCGCCAGCTTCTTCGCCGGTGTCAGCACCGCCATCGACGCCCCGGACGGCGGCATCGCCGCTAACGGCCCGGCATTTGGCAGCTTTGCCACCGATTCCGCGCCTATTCTACGCCGCGGCACCGCGCCAGTGGCAGACTTCGCCAGCGGTATCGGCGGATTCGGCCTGAGCTGGGGCGCATGGGAAGCCTCGGTGGAAACACCGGCGCAACTGTTCACCGACCCGGCCAATGACACCGTAGTACAGGACATCACCACGCCCATCGTGCTGGTGAACGCCACACCCACGGACATCACCGACCTTACCGGCCAGAAACAATTCACCAGCGTGCTGGATCACTTGCTGCGCGCCCAGGGTTTTGCCGACAACAGCATTGGTGCAGTCACCGGTGGCTTTACCATCGACTTTGCCACTGCCGCGTTCACCGACGGCAGCCTGGATATCTGCATCGGCGCCACCAGCTGCGCCGCCGAAGACCTCGGCGTCAACTACTGGCCGATCCGTTTTGCTGGCAACCTGCTCAGCGAGGGCCAGATTGGCAATCCAGACTCAGACCCCGAACTGGTGTCCGCGGCACTGATCGACACCTACGGTGCCGGCCTGTTCGTTGGTGAACAAGCCGAGGGCTTTGTGCTGTCATTCTCTTCCGCAGGCGGCGGCGCCAACACCACCGGCAAGTCAGTCAACGGCGCGGTGCTGTTCGGCGACCCGGTGGACCTGGCTCCCAGTGACTTCATACTCACTACCGCAGAACTGGCCAGCCTCACCCGGCTTGGTTTTGCCACGTTCACGCCACCGGCCTCAGGCGCACAACCCACCAGCGGCTCCGATGGCTTCTTTTTTGGTGCTGCTGCTAACCCGGGTGGCAGCAAGGCGATCTTTACCGATAGCCCGCTGACATTAGCCGGCGGCGAGTTGCCGGAAACCTTCGCGGTACTGCTACAGGATGATGCCAGTGTCGCAGCCCTTCAGGAAAACGTAGGTGGCTTCGAGCTGAGCTGGGGTCTGTGGAATACCGGTGCCAGCTTGTCGCCTGACGCCACCGACGGCACCCTGAGTCAGGCAATAAACAGCAACGTGCTATTTGCCGCTGGAACCCCGGTGTCCGCAAACAGCCTTACAGCCGCTGGTCGCTACCAGGTGTCACAATCCCTATTGGTTGCCGACACCACCAGCTCCGCAAGGGGTTCATTTCTATTGGACACCGGCAACGGCACGCTGCTGGATTTCCGCATGCAGGTATGTGTCGGCGACAGTAGCTGCGACAATGCTACAGAGATCTGGCGCACTGACCTGATTCCGTCCCTGAGCCTGGATAGTGCCAGCCAATTCGTGGCGGGCACGCCAGTCAGCGGTGATGTTCGCGTCCCCGCACAAAACCTGAACACTACATTCCAGGGTTTCTTCCAGGGACTGTTTGTGGGCAATGGCTCCGGTCAATTGGGTTTTGCCACTGGACTGCGCTTGCTTGAGGACGGCACGCGAATTTCCGGCACCCGCGAGATTATCGATGCCGCTCTGCTGTTTACCCAGTCCAGCGCCCCGGTCTCCGGCCTGAGCAATACCGACCTGCAGAACATCACTCGCAATGGTGTCATCTGGGGTGGTGAAGTGAACCAGTATGTGGGTGCCGCCTCGGATTTCTCCGGCAGCCGCCAGATTTTTGTGGATACCTTTGACGCCACCAGCCTGCCAATCTCGGCCACCGATGATTTTGGCTTCCTCAACCTGAGCGACATCGACCCGGTAACCCTGGAAACCGGTGTTGGCGGCTTTGATCTGCAGTGGGGATTATGGAACGCCACGGCCAGTGACAACCTGACCCGGCGTGAGTCCTATTACGGTATCGGCGACTACGCGATTGAAAACCTGACCGGCAATGTATTCAGTATGTCCCTGATCGAAACCCCTTTCGGCGCGTTCAGCGGCCAGAAGGAATTTTCCACAGTAAGCGACTTCCTGATCGCCGCCGAGGGTTTCGACGATAATTCCATCGGCTCGGTAACCGGCTCGCTAACCATCGAACTGGCCTCCGGCACGGTATCAAATGGCCAGCTCGAACTCTGTGTAGGTGCCGCCAGCTGCGATTCATCATCCTACGGTGACATTTACTGGCCGGTATTCTTCAGCGGTAACTTCCTGGGCACCGGCCGGCCCGGCACAGCTTTTTCCAGCGCTGAAACCAATGACGGCAGTGCAGTAATCCTTGCCCAGTCCGTGGGCTTCATCCTTGGCGAACAGGCAGAAGGCTTTGTGCTCAGCTTCAGTTCCAGCCGCGGTCTGGGTGCAGACCAGGATGCGGCACTGGCGGATGCCCAAACCAGTTCGAACCGCAACGTTAACGGCGCGGTGCTGTTTACCGGGCCGCCGGGTGCACCGCTGCAAGCACCAGAATCCAGCGTCGATAGCTACGACATCGGCTGGGGCGCCTGGGATAACCCGATCGATCAAAACTGGGTAGCCGTGGAAAGTCAGGCCAACGGCACTACCACCGTAGCAACCGATGACTACCTGGCCACGGTCAATCCAACCCCGGTTGCCAACCTGCAAGGTACCGCCAGCTACGCCAGTAGCCCAGCGTCGTCATTCATCGGCGGCGGCAGTGCTGGTGCAGTAACTGATCTGATGGCTGCCATGGATGTAGACTTCAATAGCGGCACCATCAGTAACGGCAGCCTGCAGGTTGAAGTCGCCGGTAGTGAAGTATGGTCAGTGGGCTTTGACGGCACGGTCAACGGCGGCACTGTTCAACTGGATGCCAGCGGGGGTCAGCTCTCCCAGTTTGGCAGCCTGGTGAGTGATTCCATTAATGCCGATCTCGGTGGTGTGTTTACCGGCTCCCAAGGCGAAGCCTTTGTGGGCGGCTTCGATATGGCTGATCAACTCAACCTGGTAAATGAAGTAAACGGCCTCTACACCATTGAGCGCTAGATCGAAGGGTTAACAGTTCTAACAACGCGGCATCTGCACAGGTTGGAGTCTAAAGGGTGAAGTGAGGGGAAAGGGTCTCAACCCAGTCAATTTGTTTGGGTAAACACGATTTGTGTAGATCGAGATTTTCCACGACAAAGCGGCGGGCTGCCTGACCTAAGTGTTCTGCTCTCTGCTTGTCGTTAAGTAGCTCAAGCGTCGCCTGTGCTATCTGATCCGGGTCGAAAAAATCTCTCAATAAGCCAGTTTCTCCATCCTTGATAACCTCCATAACTGGCGGTGTCAGGCTGCCAACAACTCTGCAGCCGACGCTCATTGCCTCGAGTAAGCTCCAACTCAAAACGAATGGATAGGTCAAATAAACATGTACCGAAGAAATCTGCAGAATAGTCAGGTAGTGGTTGTACGGCACCTTGCCCAGAAAATGTACACGCTGCCAGTCTGAGTCCCGCATCTTCGGTTTGATTTCTTCAATCATAAACGGTGCCCAACCATCCTCCGTTGGAGGAGCGGTGCCATATCCCTGTTTATTGTCACCAACAATGAGTATTTGGGCTTCCGGGGCAGATCGTAGTATTTGCGGCAGGGCCCGCATGAAGGTATGAAAACCCCTCAGGGGTTCCAGATTTCGATTCACGAAGGTAATGACCTGGTTTTCTGATGTCAGTTTCAGAGAGTCGTTCAGAGTCAAAAAAGCCTTCGGCTCTGGCACTGCTTTAGCAGTATCAATGCCATCGTGAATAACACTCATCTTGCTCCGAAAAAATTCCGGGTAAGTACTCGCTTGCCATTCAGTTGGGCAAATGCCGGCGTCGGCGATTTGCATGTGAAGCAAATCGTTCACATTCTTTAAACGAACCCGGGACTTGTTTTCATAATCATGCGTCTGAAATTCAGTATCGAAGCCCACATCCAGCCCATCCGGCTGATAGAAAAATTCGCAATAAATACCTAACTTGGCTTCAGGCCACACTTCCTTTAGAAACAAGCTTTCACCCCAGCCGGGGTGCGCGACGATAACGTCCGGACGATAGCCTTGCTTATCAAGCTCTATGGCCGCGCGCAAACAAGCCTGGCCGCGAATAACCTTGGATTCAAAATCGATTACCCAGGGATGCTGGTCGGGAGTGTTGGCCCTGGCAATAGAATAGCGGAAGTGTTTGACTCCCTGCTGGGAGTTGTCTTGCAGAGGCTGCAGACCCAGGGCCGAGACGGAATGGCCCCGTTTTGCCAGCGCCGGGGCCAGATGCCGGAACTGGCCAGGGAAATTCTGATGGACTAACAGAATATTCATCTGGAGACCTGAACTACATACTTAATGGTTAAAAACCTGGCGCTTCGAAAAACCTTCAAAACCAACGCCTTTCAGCAAGCTGCGGCCGGCTCAACCGGCGGCTTCTGTCACACTTTGCTGACAGTAGTATCGAATGGCAGCTGGGGCACTGGACGCGTTTCGTGCCGCATTCATCGACTCTAGTCTATTGCTAGTGCTTTGTAGATCGCCTGATTTTTGGCGACAAACTCTTTGGCCTGGGTTGTCAGTTCAGCGATATTGTCTTCAGGGTTCTGCAAAGCTTGACCTTCCCTGATGATAAGTTGTCCCTGACTTTGCAGCTCTTTCCAGACTGCGATGCCCAGTTCCTCAGGGGTGGACGCACCGCTGCGAGTTGCTCGAAGAAATAATTGATGGAACCGTGGTACTGAAATTCCCCCGCCGGTTATCGGGCAGGCCAAATGGGTGATCTCGGAGCCTGATCGGGCTTTTTCCTGAATCAGGTGATTCAGTTTATCTGTCCGTTTTTTCGCGCGCTTGATCACGTCATCAGACTGCACGGGGTTTATGTGGCCACCGCTGGATAGAATCATCACCGCTTCCAAGGCCAGCGCGGCGCTAATCTTGGCGTTTATCTTTTTGGCGTCAGCCTGCAATTTAGCGATCGTAGTAACTTTATGGTCTTGCAGAACATCGAGGATGGGGCCGTATATGTCCTCGTTCATACTCGCTTCGCCCTGGCCACCGGTTACTTTCAAAGACACGTTATCTCTTGGTGTGGTCAGGATTATGCGCTGTTTCGTAAGTGCTTCGGCGCGCTCGATCATTGGATAGCGTCGAGCGCCTTTCACCCAGTAGTCCCGGCGGAACTGTTGGTTAACCACGAAGTCGCGTACGGACTGCTGCAACATGGCGTCAGGGATCTCGGCGATAAATGCCTTTTGCTCATCATTAAAATTTAGCTGGTCAATGTGATCCAGGAAATGTGCAGAGCAGGCAAAATCCACTTTGGCCGGATCAAGCCAGTCAGCGGTCGTGGCGAAATGCATAGGGTGCCAGTCCTTGTTAAAAAACTCATGGGCCAGATATTGGCGATTCTGATCCTTCATTTTTTTCACGCGGTCTTCAACCCGGGGATTAATAGCTTTAAACAGCGGATTGGTGTCCAACAGTTTCTGAGTGAAATCAAGCGCGCCATCAATTCGGTTCACAATGCCTTGACCTTCGGCACCTATCACTTCCGCGTGACGGGTCATCAGGTGGCGCACCGGAACGAAGTTCGTCCAGCCAGGCAGGGTGTTGTAACTGATATAGAGTACGCCACCAACGTTCAGTTTGCGGCGTACGAAATCCACCACTGTCTTACGGTTCTCGTCCGAAATCCAGCTCCAGATCCCATGCAGGGCGATATAGTCGAAGTTCGGTAAATCGTCTCGTAGGCAAAACTCACTGAAAGACTGATCGAAGAGATGGGCGTTACAGCCGCTGGCTTTAGCCAGCTCCTGGGCAAAGCTCGCCTGGGCTGGATTGAAATCCGTGCCCCACCATTCGGTGTCGGACGCGCTAGCGTGAATGTTCGAACTCAGGCCCTGACCAAACCCCAACTCACAGGCGGTTTCGAATTGCGGCTCTCGGACACCGCTATGGAGCATGCCAAATCGGCATCGTTGGGGGTTCAGCTCAGGGTAGTAGCCGTAGGTATAGTCAATGTCGGCTACATAGCCAGAAGTCCACTCGCTCAATGCAATCTCTCCTGCGTATCCCGGTGAATAGTTCACTGCCGCCAACGCGGCGATCATGGCTTTGGATGTTAGGGTATTCTGGGTGAAATTGGGAGAACAGTAGGAGATGAATCCGATAGATCCGTCAGTCATCCATGGGGAATTTCAGACATAAGCGTCCCGCCACGATGATACCGGGCTGGTCGCGCGGGCTTAGTCGTCACCCAGTGAGTCAAAACTGATGCTGCCCTGGTCGCCGAACAGTTCGCCAACAGAATGCTGGTCAGCGCGAGACAACTCCTGGCCAATCTGTTCGACCCGGGTAATTAACTGACGAATTTGCTGCAGTGAAAACAGGTGGCCGTGAGCAACATAAAGACCGAAGGAATCCCGCAAAGAGAGCAGAGTGTCAGCGTCGATGGCGTTCAAGGCCGACTGGCTAATGCGCTGCAGTCCCTGGATTTTTACCGGTTCCGCTTCACCAGTATTTATTTCCATAGCCCAGGGCTCCACCACGCCTGCCTCGGCCAATGATTTGCAAGCCAGTCGGGTTCTGGTTTTGTCTTCTTCGCACTGCTGCAGAAACTGCAGGGTCTGCATGACATCCGCAGTCGGCTCGCCGGCCTCGGTGAACAGGGGGTGGCCTTCATTACCGTCGGTTAGATGATCTTCACGAATACAGAGCACATATTCGCCGTCGTCGTTCTTAAAGGTGCTGAACGGGTATCCCTGCATGCCGTAAGGTACAACCTCGCAGAGCCACTGCCGGCTGGCGTTAACATAGAGGTTCTGTTCTCCCCCAAGTCCCAGCAGTGCCACCAGTTTCCATTCCCCTTCATGTTCGATCAGTCCGAGTACATAGTGGGGCAACAGAAGTGCGATTTCCGAAATCACCACTTCTACCAGCTGTATTGATGCCGCGAATTCGAAACTGCTGCGTGGCTGCCAGCGGCTGTTAATGTGTTTGTCCCGGCTTATCGCCGTCCATGAGGCCATAGTGTGAAACTCTGTTACTTGAAGGGGTTTTCGTGAATCCGGATAGAGGGATTGATGCCGATATCGGCGAAAGGGTCATTATACCTACTCTTGTTACTTTCTCACTCTCGGTACTTTCTGTCTCGGTACTTTCTGTCTCGGTACTTTCTATCTCGGTACTTTCTCTTTCGGTATTTTCTCTCTCTCCGCCCTTTCTCACTCAGCCCTTTCTCTCTCAGTGCTTTTTATCTCCTTCTCGCATTTGTTCTTTTCTCGCCCACTCTAGTTACTCATTCGCATCGAATTAAACAACTAGCATAGTAACAAGCACGCCGATTATTGCTATTTGTAAAGGATGATTGCTGGCAGAGGCCACCGAAGGCGGAATATGAAATCGCTTCCATGAGTTTTATCTGCGGGCAATAAAAAACCCGCTCTACTTGCGTAGAGCGGGTTTTCGGTTCACCGACCGGAGTCGGTGTCAGGCGTTGATCACAAAGGATCTCTGCCCGAGATAATCCGAGGATTATCGATTAGGCAACGAACGTGAAGTTGCCAGCTACGAACTCAGTAGAGCTGATAGAGCTATTACCGGTCAGGGTAATGACATCAGTGATCGTAGTGTTCGCGGCGGTAGACACAGTCGCAGTACCGGCAGTCGCTACCAGAACTACTTTCACGTCAGTACCGTCAGAGTACATAGCAACGTAGGCGTCACCAGCAGTCGGAGCAGCACCAAGGGTGATGTCTGTGTTGCTGGTAGAACCATCACTGGTGATGTCGTTCAGCAGTGCAGTGTTGTTGGCGTAAGTAGTACCAGTGAACACAACCACGTTGGTGGTAGCGCCCAGAGTGGTAGGCGTTCCAACAGTTACAGCTTGCACAACCGCAGCACCGGCAGCTACTGAAGTAGTAGGCGTACCAGAAACCAGGTCAGTTACTGAAGCAACTGCTTCGGCATCGGAGATGTCGATCTGCAGAACGTCGCCAGCAGAACCGCCGCCGAAACCGCCTACCTTGTCGGCAGTACCGTAAGCAGCACCGGTAGTAGAGATCACAGTGTCAGTACCGCCACCCAGGGTGATGGTGTCCGCACCGGCACCTGAAGTTACGGTGTCGTTACCGGAACCCAGAGTGATGGTGTCAGTACCAGCGCCAGTGATAACAGTGTTGTTGTTGTTACCAGCTTTCAAGGTAGTGTTGCCTGTAACCGCAGCATTAGTCATTTCCAGTACACCGGACAGACCAGACGCATCGAGTTCGAACGCTTGAGTACCGGCGTTCAGAGTAGCGTCGATGTCGACCTTGGCAGTACCAGTCAGGACAACCTTGCTCAGCACGTCAGTAGTCTGGCCGAACAGGTCAGCGATGTTGAAAGTTACCGCACCGGAGCTGTTGGCGCCGATGTTGATGGTTTCAATACCGTTTGCAGTAGCAGCAGTAGTTGAGAAGTTATAAGAACCGTTACCACCGAAGTTCAGGGTAACCGCATCAGAAGATCCGGTAGCTGTCTTCAGGCTGATAGTGCTGGCCGCGTCAATCGCTGAAGCACCGTTGGAGGTCAGCGAAATAGTGCTGTTAGCCGCCAGGTTGGTGAGGTTCAGTGCACCGTAGGTAGAACCCAGGGTAGTACCGGATACAGTGATTGAAGTGATGCTCTGGGCCTTATCCATGTCCAGAGTCGGAGTCTGCTCACCTGCAGAGGTAACCAGAACCAGGGCTTCAACACCTTCAGTAGTCGCACCGAAAGTACCAGTCGCTGTCAGGGTATCAGTACCGTCGCCACCGTTGATGGTGTCAGCAGTAGTAGTAGTACCAACAGTGATGGCATCGTTCATGGCAGTACCGATGAAGCTGATGTCATTGGCAGAAGACGCAGTAGAGATAGTTGCAGTCAGAGCCGCAGTCAGGGCAGATGCATCAATCTTGGTCAGCGTGCTGTCAACGTCGTCAAGACGCAGAGCCTGGTCACCAGAGATGTTCAGAGTGGTGAAGTCAGCCTGGTCGCTGTCGATGTCGTCGATGCGGTTGGCTTTGCCAGTAGAAGTAACGTTGACAGTTTCAACACCTTCAGTACCGGAAGTGGCACCAAAAGTGATGGAAGAGCCGTCAGCCGCACCAGACAGTACGATGCCCAGAGCAGTGTCACCAGCCAGTACGTCGTTAGTAAAAGTAACGTCGTAGTCAGTAGTAGTGTTGGACACACCCAGAGTCGCCAGGGACGCCAGATTGGTAACAGTCACGTCCTGAGTAGAACCACGGTTCCAGACCTGAGTCAGACCAGTGATGTTTGCCAGGTTAGCCGAGTTGCCAGCAGTACCGAAGTTCTTGAGGTCCATAACTTCAATGTTGCTAACAGTAGCAACAGGACCGAAGTCGCCGGTGCCGTCGAAGATGATTTCCAGAGTGTCGGTGCCGGCCTTGCCGTCAACAACGTCGCCTGCGCCCAGAGTAGTCTGGCCAGCAGTGGAGCTAACAACACCCTTGAAGGTGTCGGCGCCAGCAGTACCGTTAGCAGAGTCAACACTGGTAGTCAGAGTAGTGGTAGAACCAGTAGTTACGCCGCCGTCAACTGCAGCGTTGGCAGTAGTAACAGTCGCGTCGTCAGCAGTTACGCCAGACAGCACTGATTGCAGAGTACCCAGGTCGCCGTCTTGCTCTTGAGTTACAGTGTGGTAGGTGGCAACTTCAACTTTGTTGTTGAAGGCAGCAGCCGGAGTACCGAAAGTTGCGTCAGTCTCATCCAGGCCGGCCAGGAAAGTCTGGGCCTGCAGGATAACGTCAGCACGAGAACCGCCGCTGTTCAGTACAAATTCGATAGCCGCAACGCCTTCAGCGCGGGCATCGGCAGAAGCAGACGGAACCACGTTGTCCAGGAACTCATTGGCGAATTCTGTGACAGTCTGGAAAGTCGGGTAGATGCTGTTGAAAGTAGAGCTGGTGGTCAGCGTAGTAGCGATGTCGGCCAGAGAGGCGCCACCGTCTGCGGCTTCAACCAGTTCGGTCAGTAGGGTAGTACCGGGGGCACCGTTATAAGCGGTGACGACCAATTCAATGATCGCATTCCGGGTTTCAGCTGTTACAGCCATGTGTTAACTCCTTGAGTTCGAATTCAAATTCAAAATATTGCCCGATGTACAAGTGACTACCAAAAATGGCGACTGCCCCTATCATCGGCGTAGCTAGCATAATCAAGGCATGACGTTTCCCTTGTGACGGTAATCACATGGAAAGGACATACCCTGAAAATTCTTTTTTATCAGCACGGTAATGCATAGGCATTGCCGTTCCGTGCTAGATATCGGCGGATGATATAGGGTCTGTAGCCCTGATACAACCATTCGGGGGCTTTTAGGGCCTTACTTATCAATGACTTCGCAGATAGTGGGGAATTTTTCCCAACGCCACCCGATATAGACGGAATTGACGGGATTCGGCGTTGAAATCAGAAATTTGTGTCGCTGTTAAAATAGCGACACAAACACCCCCTGGTAGCCAGATTCCACCTGAATACCGCAACTATTGCCTAACAACGCATCCTTGGGGACAGACTGTTCAGAAGCGAAAACTGAAACCCACCTCCAAGGTGGTGTCGGTGTTCTGAAACAGCTCGATGTTGCTGCGCTGCTGCTGGTGGTACAGGTTAGCCATAAGGATGGTGTCACGACCGAAGATCTTCACCGCCTCGCGGTACTGCAGCAGTACAAAGCTACGGTTTTGCCAACGCTCGGCATTATTTGCCAATACCGGGCTGTAGCCCTTGCTGTCTTTGAGACGGGTATGATTGAGCTGGGTACGCAGATTGCCGTTCCAGAGCGGATGCTGCCAGTCAAAGTTCAGCTGCCAACCCTGGCGGTCGCCCCCGGGGCGTCCGTTTTCAACGTTATCGTTGGCCAGTAGCCCCATTGTGAAAGCAAGCCTCTGGGTCCCTTGCTGGCCACCCAGGGCTGGCTGTCGGCAGATTCCGCCAGCGGTAACGCGGCTCTCCACGGCATCAAGCTGGCTCTGCTCGTGGAAATGCTGGTGCTGAAGAGCAACAGTGAACTCAGGCCGGCAGCGGTCATCGCCGGCGGGTTGATAAACCGCACCGATATCCGTGGCGGTAAACAATTCGCTGCCCCCAAAAAACAGGTGGTTGACCCCCGCCTGACCCTGAATCGCGTGCCTGGCGTCAGGCCGGATAAACGAGTAGCGGCCACTAAACTGCAAAATATCGGAATTTGTGTCTTCGCTGATACGGCCGCGCACATCGCCGGTAACATTATGTTGGGCGCTGGGGGTTAGCTGCCGGAAGCGTCCCCCGGCTCGTAGGTTGGTGAACGGACCGCTTACCGGCTTGAATTCCGGGTTCAGTTCCAACAAGACCGGCTCGCCGGACAAGGTGAGAGTCAGCTGGTCACCGGTAGGCGCACCGTTCAGATTGTTGTCGTAGCCTGCCAGAACATCAATTTGCCGCTCGGTTTGCCGTGTCAGCCGCTGCCACTGCCGCTGACGCTGGCGCAGCCCTGGCTGCAGGTTACCTGGCAGGTCCTCGCGACCAAGCAAGCGCTGATTGATTTCCAGGGCAGCGAACAACTGCCCCGCCTCGAATAGAGCCAGGGCGTAGTCGATCTGGGCGGCGCCATTGTTCGGCTCCAGCAGCAAAGCCCGTTCCAGCGATTCCAATGCTGCATTCAGCTGTCCGGTGTTCAGTTCCGCGGCGCCACGCAGGGCAAAGTATTCACTGCTGTTCAGGCACTGGTTGAGCAACGGTGCCAGTTGCGCATCGAGCTCTGTCCAATCGGGGTTTGCGCCGGGATAGTACTGGGTCAGATCAGGGCAGGTCTGGGCGAGAGCAGGAGTTGCCACCAGGCAAGCGCCTGCTAACGCGAGCCGACTGGCAAGCGGGCTCACCGTGTGGCTAACGATTTTTAAACATGCAGACAGGGCGCGTGCGCGGTCGGCAATCGGAAAGCAACCCATGGGAGGACAGCCAGTGCGTTATTGTTTATAGGGGTGCGGGCGGCGTCAGTAGAGGCGGCAGATTATCGGTAATCTGCCGGCGACATGCAACGCGCTTCGAGCCTGGCCTGGTTTGGCCTGACATGGTTACGCACCCGCCCTGATATCAAGCACGACCGCCGGCTACCACTTTCAGCTTGGGCTGGTTGCCCTTGCCGGGGCCTTTGTCGGTGCCGCGCGGATCGAGTTCCTGTTGCGTGGGTTGCGGGGCAAAGAGCACGTGCAGGGTACGCAGCCCACTAAGCAGGTAGCTGCCCTGGGACTCAAGCTTTTCATTGCCCAGTTGCCGCGCGGCGCATTCGCCAAGCAGAATCGGCTGCGCCAGTTCGGCGGTCATTTCCTGGATACGCAGGGTAATGGCCACTGTGTCGCCTAACAGCGTGTGAGTACGACGATGGGCAGGTCCGATGGAGCCCAGTAATACCGGCCCCTGTTCGATGCCAATACCCAGCGCCAACGGCTCCAGGCCTTTCAGCGCGTGTTCGGGGATCAGGGTATGCAGTGAACCCTGCATGGCCTCGGCTGCAGCCAGCGCCAGTTCCGCCGCGTCGCCGTTGCCTTCCCATACTGCCAGAACGCCGTCGCCTTTAAATTCGTGTACGCGGCCGTGATGCTGCTCAATGATGGCAGTGGCACGGGTAAAGAAATAGTGCAACACCGCTGCCGACTCTTCCGGCGGGCGGGTTTCACCAAAGGCAGAAAAATTACGCAGATCTGCGCTCAACAAGGTCACGTTGGCGCGCCGGGCATTAATACTGGAGCTCGGCAGCGAATAGGCGATTTCACGGGCCAGGTCCTGGGGCAGGTAGCTGTTCAGGTTGCCAAACACGCGACTGCGCTCAACCCGGATACGGCTCTGCTCCAGCAACAGCATCAGGGCGCCGGCGATCAGGCCGTACAGGGCAGGATAAAGCCAGCCCAACCAGAGATTGTATTCATTCAGCAGTTGGCCGTGTGCCGCCAGCGCAACAAGCGGCAGGATCACCGCTGCTGCCGGCAGGCCATAGGCACTGAGACGACCCTCCTGGGTGGCCAGCACGTAGATGACCCCGGCAAAAAGTACACTGATAAGGGCCAGCAACACGAAACTGCCAGCAGGAGTGTAAGGGACCGCCACGTCGAGCAGGCTGGTGAGCAGGCGGGCCTGCAATTCCACTCCGGCCGCGGCGCCGTCATAGGGTGTAGGTACCACGTCGCCCATACCGAAAGCCGTACCGCCAATCAGAACCCAGGTATTGTCCAGAGCGCTCAGATCGGCACTGCCGTCCATGACGTCTATCGCCGAAATAGCGTTAAAAACCGAGGGATCACGGGCGTAGGAAATCCGGATGTTGCCATCCTCATCAAGCGGGATCTCAAGACCGGGGTAAGCGTTCAGGCGCAGAATCCAGGGCGCATCCAGTAATGAGTCACCGGGCCGAATGCTGCCCTGCCAGCGCTCACTGTCAAAGCCAGCAAGAAACGCGGTCAGCGACAATGCCGGATAAGGCAGACCATCCACGCAGATAACAGCCGGGGTCTTTCGAATCGCACCGTCGGCATCAATAATTGGGGTGATGTGACCTTTCGCTACCGTGGCGAATCCGTCATGGGGCGCGAGATACTGGGAAGTCGCCGCCAGCTGCGGGCCATTGCCGGCCTGACAACTCACACCGCTCAGAGCGTGACTCATAGTCCCGGTGGTGACACTGGGGCTGGGAGCCTGGGAACTGTCATTCACCAGCACCGGAACCTGGGCCAGCACAGGATTGGAAGCCTGTTGCAAAGCCGCCAACATGACTGCATCGCCAGGGCGTGCCTCAGGATAGACGATATCATGCAGCTGCAACTGGGCACCGGCAGCATCAACAGCGGATACCAGCCGCGCCATTTGCTCTCGAGTCCAGGGCCACGGGCCTACTTCGCTGATACTACGTTCGTCGATGGTTACCAGCGTAACGCGTCGCTCCGGCTCGATGGCCGGCGACATTGTCCAGCCGAGGGCGCCAAGGCGTTCTTCCAGGGTATTCAGCGGCGCAGCCAGTATCGACCACAGCAACAGGCTGACAACTGCAGCAACCAAAAGGGTAAGCAAGCGCGATACCAGCGGCGGCAAGCTATGCAAGGACATCAACGGATGCCGCAGCAATTGGGCGCTGGTTTGTTTGTTATCGGACGCGGACATGGTGCTACTGGCTATCCCAGAGGGTCAGACCCTCAATGCCACCTTCCTCCAGTTGCCGTTCAAAGAAATATCCGGCTTCCCGGCCATCAAGACTGATGGCACCGGCAATGCGCTGGTCGGCGCTACGGGAATTGAAGAAGCCACCGTCAATGACGCGGCCTGCAGCGTTGAAATCAACCAGTCCGGTTGCATCGCTACTGAGATTAAGCTCGGTCGCAAAGTTATTTTCGATCAGATCCACAGCAAGGCTGCCACCGGTGACGTCCATAGCGATGACACCAGATGCCGAGTTATAAAATGCCTGGGCGCTGCTGAGTCGGAAGCTGAGCACCTGCGGGTCCACCTGCAGACCTTCGTTATAGAGATCGCGGCGGAACAGGCCGTAGTCAAAGTTACCGACGGTAGCCTCGCGATTCTGGCTGGCCTCGGCAAAGCTGACGGTAATCCGCTCCAGCTCTTCGGGAATATCATCTGAGCCAAATTGTGAGAACCGGCCCCATATCAATTCGCGGCTATTCAGCCGTGAGAATGACAGCGCAGTATCGGGCGTAAATTCGGTTGGCGCGCTGACTGCGTTCTCCGCATCAGCAGCCATGCCAACATCTGAAGTCAGCTGGGGAGTGGTAATCGCTTCCTGAACCACTTCCAACTCGGTGGCCCGGCCGCCATTGCTGCTGTTCACAGCGGCAATATCGTTGCTGATTTCGCTGGCCTCGAGGCCATCATTTCCAGCTACCGAGTCAGTGACGGCAATGTCGGTGTCAGCCCCGGCAGCATCCTGCTCGCTGGATTCATCAGCTGGCTGCGAAGTGGTCGGGGCATTGGCAGCAATAGCCTGTTGCACCTCTTCGCGCATCATATTCGGGTTACGCACATTCGGTGCTGGTATTAAACGCGGTGCCGGCGCGGCGCTGTCCAGGGCAAGCATTTGCAGGGATTCGCCACTCAATTCCACCGCGTTAGCCATGCAGGGTCCGAACGAGTCGGCGCTGCAATCCACTGAATAAGGGGCCAGCACGATGATGCCTTCGTTGACCATCGCCCGGGTGGTGGAGTCCGTGGCACTGACCACGAAATCAGTGCCGCGCACGCCGATGGCAGCGATTGGGGTGTTCAGGCGAAAACGCTCTCTTGCCGAGCGGGCCGCGTCACCGGAGATGGAACGGGTCACGCCTTCTTGCAAGGTAAAGCGCACGGTGGAACGCTCGGGCGCCATGGGATCGTAGTCATAGCGGTCGATTTCCAGTTGGCTGTCCGGGCGTACGCTGACCATGGCACCGTCGGCAAACAGGATGTGAACGTGGCCATTGGCGCCAGTGACGATGCGATCTTCAACCTTGATAGCGGCGCCCGGTTCGGCCTCGCGGCGACCACCGCGGGGCGATTCAAGATAGGCCTTGCCCAGCACCAGGCGGACTTCGCCCACCGCCGCCGGGGCCTGGCGCACCGTACTGCTGGCATTGGCAATTTCCGGACCAGCACCATAGGCTGGCATTACCATTCCCGCCATGGACAGAATCAGCGCTAAACCCGTGGCTGGAACCCGGATTTTTAGTAAGAAAGCCATAATATTAAGGAATTTCATAGCGTTGCCGAAAATAGCTAATGTCATGGTTTATTGCGGCCTGGTTGCCGGTATCGATTCGGGGCTGGTTACAAGACCTTCCCGGAAGACGAACAGGTAGGCACAGGCCCGCAATCTGACTAATCGGTAAAGTACAGCATAGTTGTCTGACAGCGAGTGATTGCCATCACACGAGGTATCGATCCTTGCTTTAGCTGACCGAATTCAGGGAGTTATACTGCGCGCCCTGGTTGTGAGGGACTCACCTGGATCGGCAGGAAAAGCACTCCAAGGCACATTTCGATGGTAGTCACTCAACAGCTTCTCAGCAAATTTCCGCTTTTGAAATCGCTGCCGGAAGCGGATTTACAAGCACTGGCCCAGCATTCACAGCTGCAAAAGGTCAGCCGCCGTGGCGTGGTGCTGAAAGCTGGTGTCGAAGAGACCAGCCTGTGCTTCCTCTTCGAAGGCCGCCTCCAGGGGGTGAATTTCACCATAGATGGCCGCGAAGTGGGGCTATATTTCGTGGAACCCGGGGATTTCTGCGGTGAACTCGGGCTTTTCGACCATGGCAAGCAACCAGAGTTTGTGATGGCGCTGACTCCCTCCGTGATTGTGATGATACCCATGGAGGCGATACGCTTGGTTATGCAGAAGCACCCGGCGGTGGTGACCGCACTTGGTCAGCGAGTCGCGGCCCGGGTTCGGCAGATGACCCAGCAGCGCACATTCCTGGGACTGCCCAACATTGCCCAGCGGGTGTGCTGCCAGCTCTGGGAACTGGTCCCGTCACGGGACCGGATCGAGAAATCAGCGTCGGTGATCGATAACCCTCCTACTCACCAGGAAATCGCGATCATGCTGAATGTCAGCCGCGAGACTGTGACGAGGGTGTTTCAGAACCTGCAAAATCAGCAGATCGTGAAACGAGATGGGGCCACCAGGCTGCTGGTGAATAATTTAGCCGCACTGAAAGATTTTGCAGAAGGCAAACAGGAAATATAGCGATATAGAGTTATAGAGAAGGGACAATCGAGAGAACAGAGCCTGAACCGACAACAACAGCACAAGGAATCTGCAACTACTGCTGATTTCAGGCGATCCAAGACGCCATTATTACCGTGCTCAGCGCAACGATTTCCACGCACTGCCTTGAAATCAAAGATTCCAGCCGCACCTTTGGCGGCTCTGGGGAAAAAGAAGACCGAACACATTCGACAAAAGTCTGTTTGTCCTAATTAATCAAGCCAAGGCCAATTGGCTGGCAAGCGGATAAGCCACTAAAACGGCATCCAAACCACTTACTGCAAGCGATATAACATGAACGCCAAGTCTAAAAATAAACAGCCCAACGAACTCGTCCTGGCGCTGAAAGATGTAAAAAAGTATTTCTGGTTTGCCGGATTGTTTAGCGCTGCTATCAATATATTGTTGTTAACCCCAATCATTTACATGCTTACTGTATATGATCGGGTTGTTTCCAGTGGCAGCTTGCCAACCCTGGCGATGTTGACCGTTTTGATGGTGGCCTTACTCGTCGCTCTTGGTGGCTTTGAGTGGGTGCGGTCAATGATCCTGGTCAGCGCCAGTAACCGCATTGAAATGAAGCTGCGCAAGCGTATCAACGACGCCACCTTCAAAAGGTCATTGCTGAGTGGCGGGATGGTAAGCAATGCTCAGCCATTGCAGGACTTGACCGGCCTGCGGCAGTTTCTTACCGGAAACGGCTTGTTCGCATTCTTTGATGCCCCCTGGTTTCCTGTCTACGTGGGGGTCATGTTTCTCTTCCACCCATGGTTTGGCGTCTCCGGCATTGTCGCGGGCATCATCATGGTGGCTCTGGCTTATGCCAACGAAGCGAGCACCAACAAGCGCCTGCAGTTGGCAAACGTAGAAGCAAACAAGGTAAACGCGCAGGTTGAAGGCAGTCTGAGAAATGCGGAAGTGGTTGCTGCAATGGGTATGGCCGATGCCATTCGCAGCCGCCAGGAAGCTCACTCCGACGTCGTCCTTACACTGCAGACTGATGCCAGCCAGCGGGCCAGCATATTTCAGAGTATTTCCAAATCCATTCGCATCATCATGCAGTCCCTGCTGTTGGGTCTTGGTGCCTATCTTGCGCTGAACCAGCAGATATCGCCCGGTATGATGATCGCGGGTTCCCTGCTTCTGGGTCGTGCGCTGGCACCTATCGATATGCTGGTTGCCACTTGGAAAGGATTTTCTGTTGCCCGGGCCCAGTACAGCCGTCTGGCGGAAATTCTGGAAACAGTGCCCGAAGAACGTGACACCATGAGTTTGCCGGCACCGAAAGGTGATCTGGCTGTTGAACAGGTTTCAGTTGTTCCACCCGGTTCCCGACAGGTAGTAGTTCGCGGCGTGAATTTTTCACTTAATGCGGGTGACGCTTTGGGCATGGTTGGGCCGAGTGCGTCTGGAAAATCGTCCCTCGCCCGCGCGTTGCTGGGCATCTGGCCAACCTACAGTGGCAAAGTGCGCCTTGATGGCGCTGACATCGGTTCATGGAACCGCACTGAGTTGGGCCCCTACGTGGGCTACCTGCCACAAGATATCGAACTGTTTAACGGTACTATTGCCGACAACATCTGCCGCTTTCAGGAGCCTGATCCGGATGAAATCGTTGCGGCCGCCAAACTGGCCGGCGTACACGACATGATTCTTCATCTTCCGGATGGATATGACACCGTTATTGGTGGTTCTGGCGGCATGCTGTCCGGCGGTCAACGTCAGCGTATCGGTCTGGCCCGCGCTGTGTACGGCGCACCAAAACTTCTTGTGCTTGATGAGCCAAATTCCAATCTCGACGATAGCGGCGAGAAAGAACTGGTGGAAGCAATCAAGCGAATCAAAGCTGCAGGCACAACAATAATTGTCATTACTCACCGCACCATGGTTTTACAGGCTGTGGACAAGATTCTGGTAATGAAAGAAGGCGCTGCTGTTAATTTCGGTCCGCGAGATCAGGTATTGTCAGCGTTGATGGGGCCTGCCGCTGCACAGGCTAAATCCGCTACGGCATAGCAGAATTTATTGGCGGGTTTATCCGCCCTTCAGAATATAAAAAGAGTGACCTGACTCTAATCAGGTAATTATGAGCAATACAGATAAAAATCTACCGGCAATCAACAATCCTTCGAATTCACAGAAGCATAGCGGCATTGTGACCAGTATGGATGGTCCGCTACGGGTGGGATTAATAGTGTTTGTCCTTGTCTTCGGTGTCTTCGGCTTGTGGTCTGCACTGGCACCGCTTGATGGTGCTGCCTATGCACCAGGCTCGGTCACAGTAAGATCCTACAAGAAAACTGTTCAGCATCTGGAAGGCGGCATCGTTGCCGACATTCTGGTACGCGATGGCGATCGCGTTGAAGCTGGTGACCCCTTGCTGATTCTCGATAATACCCAGTCGTTAGCACAGCTGGAGATGGCCCGCAGCCAATCTATAGCACTGCGTGTTCGAGAGGCTCGATTGATCGCCGAGCGAGATGGCCTCAACCAGGTGGACTATCCTGAATCACTGTCGCGCAGCGACCAGCGTGTTGCTGAGGAAATTGCCGCGCAGGATCAGATTTTTGCGGCTCGCCAATCATCTCTGCAGAACAATATTGAGATACTCGAACAGCGAATTGAGCAACTTGAATCCTCAGTCGTTGGTTTGCAGGCATTGAAAGAAAGTAAGGAAATGCTTGCAGCATCATTCGCAGACGAACTCAGCGATACCCAGGCGCTTCTGGACCGCGGCTTTTCTGATAAAACCCGACTGCGGGAAATTGAACGAAACTATGCAAACTATCAAGGCGAAGCCGCAGACCTGACTGCCAACATCGCCTCGACTCGCGTGCAAATTGGTGAAACACGCCTGCAGATACTGCAGCAGCAGAGAGAAATGCAGAATGAAGTGGTCAATCGCCTGAGCGAAGTTCAAACCAATCTCAAGGATGTCAGCGAACGCATTAACGCGCTCGAACATGTGGTTAGCCGCACCGTGGTGCGCGCACCAGAAGCTGGTATTGTTAACGGCATGCAGGTTCATACTATCGGTGGCGTGATCGCACCGCGCTCTCCGATTGCCGAGATTGTTCCTGCGACCGACGAACTGATTGTCGAAGCGTCAATCTCTCCAAACGATATTGACCGGGTGTTCGCTGGTCAGGAAGCCACTATTCGATTTTCTACATTTGGAAGCTCTGTTCCCTCTATCGAAGGGAATGTAATGAGCCTGTCTGCTGATGCCATAACTGATCAGAACCGGGGAGTCTCCTATTACCTGGCCCGTGTGGAAGTCACTGAAGAAGGTATGGCGGAATTGGGCGACCTGATTCTAATGCCGGGAATGCCGGCTGAAGTTTTTATCAACACCGGCTCCAGGACATTCTTACAATATCTCTTCAAACCCTTTTCCAATGCTATCGCGCGTAGCTTCAACGAAGATTAAGGCTGATAGTAATGCGAATTCTGCTAATACCGGCCCTTTGCTGGAGTCTCATTGCAAGTACCGCCTTCGCGGCTGAATCGCCTACTGGGGTTGCGGGCAACAGTCTGGAAGATTTCTTTTCCGCCGCCCTGGATTACAGCCCGCGACTGCGTATAGCTGAGGAAAATCTGAATATTGGCGGTGCCCGTAAACGGCAAGCGACCGGCCAGTTCCTTCCCCAGATCAGCGCCCGCGCCAGTGTTTCAGCCAACCGCAGACAATCGGGTCCACAGTTCCAGGAGTTCGATGGTGAACGGTACTCATTGCAACTCACCCAGACACTGTTCAATTGGCAGGCTTTCGCTGCTCGCAAACGTTCTCTGGCTGAGGAAAACCAGGCTGAAGCGGAGTATTACTACGAACTCGCGTTTGTCCTGACTGATGTCGCAGAAAAGTACTTTAACGTGCTACTTGCAGAGGATGCGTTGACTTCAATTTCTGCTGAACTTGATGCGGTCAGCAATCAGCTGGAGCAGGTACAAAGCCTGTTTGACCGTCAACTCGCGCAGATCACCGATCTTCGGCAGGCTCAGGCCAGTGTCTCCCAGGTCCAGGCCCAACAGATACGATTGCAGGCCGAGCTCGCACTGGCTCAGGAAGCCCTGCGCTCGGCAAGCGGTCTTGACGTCGGCGAACTTTTTACGCTGCGAGATAGCGTCGACGTTCCTGGCGTCGATAACAGCGTGCAATACTGGGTGGATCTGGCCCGGGAGAATAATCACCAGATTATGGCCCGGGAGTTCGCACTCGAAGCTGCAAAAGAACGCATATCAGAGCGGCGCGGCGCATACCTGCCCGATGTGTCTCTTATCGCACAACGCCAGAACTCAAATCTAGGTTTTGATAACGCACTGATTGGTGATACCGAAATCACCTATTTCGGTTTGAATGTAAATATTCCGCTGTACTCTGGTGGTACCCGCCAGGCGCAAGTACAGGAAGCCCGAGGGCTGCGCGGAATCGCTCAAAATGAACTCCGACAAACAGAGCTGCAAGCTGGTGAACGCGTCCGCTCAGCATACCTGCAGGTCCAGGCCAGCCAGACTTTGACCGCGGCGGCAGAAGCACTGGTTGAATCCACTGCCATCGCTGCTGAGTCTATGCGGGAAGGCTACGAACTCGGTACTGTTACCAGCGTTGATGTACTCAATGCCCTGCGCGATCAATATCAGGCAGAACGCGATTTACAGCGCACACGCTATGAAAATATCGTGTATCTGCTAATCCTGAAACGTGAAGCCGGCATTCTGGCTCCTGAAGATATGCTGGAAGTAGGCACCTGGCTGCAGCCGGCGGCTCAGTAGAGTTCTGATTGCCTGCCATGCAACTATCCCGTGTCACCACACAGTATGATCAGGCCGAGGACCGCTTCCGCCTGCTGGGCAGCACCTCGGAAGGCGGCACCGTTGATCTCTGGCTTACCCAACGCTTGTTTGTGCGAATTGTTCGCGTGCTGTTGGAGTGGCTCGAGCAGAAAGACCCGGTCTCGGATGCCTCCAATCCCAATGACCCGCAGGTAAAATCTTCGCTGCAAAACTTCGCCCAGCAAAATGCCAGCGCCAGCCTGGTGAAAGCGCCACCGGTCAAGCCAGCATCTGCGACAACGAAAGTGCTGGTTACCGAGCTCGACATTCGCAAGAGCGATAACCACATCTTCCTGGTATTCAAGGTCAGTCCCGAGATTGACGGTGAGTTACCGTTCGATGTCGTGCAGCTGCGGCAATGGTTGGGTATTGTTTATAGCCAGTGGCTGAAGGCGGAGTGGCCGCTGGCGGTGTGGCCGGACTGGATCAAGGACGGGGCGGCGATCGTCAGTACCGACAACTCGGCTCCGATGCACTGATTACTACACAGAATTCTTTAATGACAGTTCGCAGTTCACGTACATTCATTTCCAACGCAGTTTAAGGTCGCGTTGTGACTGTGCGCAATCTCGCAGGTAGAGATTGATCAGACTCTGGTAAGGAATACCTTTTTCGTCTGCCAACGACTTGAAATAACCAATCGTGTCTTCATCCAGCCGAATGGTAATCTGCTTTTTTAATTTCTTTGCGTAAGGATTTTTCTTCGATTTGCAAAAATCGTATTCGCTACGTATGTCTGAACTCTTCATACACTGTCCGTTCGCGTCTGTTCGCCTTGCGTGCGGAAATGATGCGGATTGATTCTTCTGAACGCACACAGTGACAAACCACAAGTAGTCTGGAAACCAGACTCATTCCCAACAAAATGAATCTTTCCTCGTCTTCAGAGTGGTCAGGGTCTGGGATCAGTCGCCCGAATTCATCGGTAAATGCAGTTTGAGCCTCGGCAAACGTCACACCGTGCTTTTCTGCATTGGCTGCGTTCTTCTTTGGGTCCCATTCGAATTTCAGGCCCGGCATACAATAGCGTAATTACATTGTATTTACAAAGATACCAGAGGGCTGTTGGCATCAATACGTGTAAGTATAGGTATCCAGGCAGATATTGATGACTATCGGTATGCGGCTTGAGTCACCACTTTCGAACTGATTGGGCAGGTTTTCAGTCGAGTAGCCGCACCAGCTGCGCTTGGCACTACCCGACCAAATACGGTTGGGCTAGATCGGAAAGTACAGATCAATAATCCGCTGGGTGGCCTGTTGCAGGCTGTCGTGCAGGTCGGCATCGCTGAATCGGTAAAACCCTTCCGCGAATTTCACTTCTGGCGGCAGTGAAAACGTCCGCCCCTTGTCCAGCGAGCGCACCAGCTCCGGGTAATTATTCTCGCTGTTCTGGCTGCAGTACACGTTCATTACTTCCATCTTGGCATCCGCTTGCCCGGTGATGTCGATGAACATGTTGATCGGGTTCTGTACACCGATCTCATAGGCGTAGGGCGTGGGGGACAGGCCGGAGACGTGGGCGCGTTGCAGGGCCTGCCACACCAGGTGACCGGTGGCGCGGTGGTCGGGGTGGATCTCCAGAGCGGCGGGGAAAAAGGCGCTGGCCGGATGCAGGGTGGCGATGGCTTCCAGGGCGCGGGTTACAAGGTTTTCATCGACGCTGACCTGCCGGTCCGGGACCTGCCAGAACTGCAGGGACTCCAGGCCCAGCAGTGCCCCGGCCTGTTTAACCTCACTGGCTCTGACGGCCACCAGATCCTCAGTGTTGCCGCCCAGGGCACCGTCGGTGACTACCACTACATGGGTGGCGATACCGGCTGCTTTCGCTTTCAGCAGGCTGCCGCCCATGCCGAAGGTTTCATCGTCGGCATGAGGGGCGAATACCAGCCACGGCCCGGGGGGCAGCTCGGAGGCCTCGAAGGCAATGAGGATGTGTTCGGGGTGGAACATGATCAGCAGCGGTCCTTAGTCGCAGAGGCCGCAAAAGCCGAAAAGAAAGACACCGCAGAGATTGACTCAAAACGCGCCATTACGATTTGCTGCTGACCGCGTCACTATCAAGTGACTGACCGGCGGCCTCAGCTTTGAGGCGTTCAACCAGCCAGACTTTAATAATTGATTGTCGGGTAACACCAATACGCGCCGCTTCACGATCAAGCGACTCCACAACCCAGGAGGGAAAATCGACATTGATACGCTTCTGATCCTGGTTGATGCGTCTGGCGCTGGATAGATCAAGATCGTCAATGATATCTTGCCTGGCATCGTCGAATTTTTTATCGAAGTCTCTGGTGTTCTTTGAATGACTCTTCATGTAGCGCGATCTCTTTCTCGTTCTGCCATTTAGCCCAGGATTCCTAATTTTGAAGACCTTCTCTGATAACTTCCGGATGGCGAAAAGCAATCTTTATAAGGGCTTTAGCGGCGCCTGACGGCTGCCGGCGTCCTTGCTCCCACTCTTGCAGGGTGCGCGGGGAGATTTGCAGTGCTTCTGCGAACATAGCCTGTGACAAACCGGTCTTGAGCCTCGCTGCGGCAACTTCGTTGGGCGTGATAGTTGCGGAGCGTGCCACCTTGCCGGCTTTCATTTCTTTAGCGGATTTCAGTAGCTTGTTACCAAGGTCGGTCCCGGACATTGATGTGATCGCAGATTTCTTACTCATTTTCAATGACCTCCCGGATTGCCTTGAGAATGTGAGCGGGGATATTTCCCTTCACCGATTTGCTGTAGATGACCAATAGCCATATTTCGCCTTCGGCGAGGCGATTAAAGTAGATAATTCTCACTCCCCCGCGTTTTCCCGACTGTGACCTCGTCATCGACCACCTCACTTTTCTGCAGCCGCCGGAGCCAGGAATGACCCGTCCAGCCTCTGGATTCGCTGCGAGCCAGGAACAGAATGCGCCCCGTTCCTCCTCAATCCAGATTTTCTGGGCGTCATCATGAAATGTCGGTGTTTCGATGATTGTATACACTGGCCGCCATACGTCAATGACGTATTTAACCGTAAGTCGCAGATTACTCTTTAATCAGCATAGCAGCGCGTGGGAATTTTTCGCTTTTTGCAGTGATTTCGTGGTTAAATTCGTCCCCGCAACAGCGGTCTGCAGCCGCGATTTGGCGCGCCTTCGGTGGGCTTGTACCGGCCTCTTGCCAGCATACACCGCGCGTCGATACCGGTTTGCCATCGTCGGCCTGACTACGTAACCCGGCACCACCACTCCAGGGCGTTTGTGATTATCAAATGATTTTATCGTTAATCAAACAGTGGGCGCTTACCCCATTAGCCCACCGCCGCCTGTTTCAGAATTTTACGCGCCAGGATTTCTTTGCCCAGTTCACCGGTTCCATGGGCGGCTTTCTGTGGCTGTTCGTCACCCCGATTCTCCACATCGTCATCTACTCGTTTGTGTTTGCCTATATTTTCCAGGTGCGGGCGCCGGCGGAGTTTGGTGAAACCCGCTTCGTGGTGTTCATGATGCTGGGCTACCTGCCGTGGTTTGCGTTCGCCGAATCGGTGAGCCGGTCTACCGGGCTGCTGCTGGAGAAGGCGCCACTGATTACCAAGGTGATGTTTCCGGTGCAGATTATCCCGGTGGTGGGTACGGTAGTGCCCTACCTCACCCATATTATTGGCTTTGTGCTGTTGCTGGTGTACCTGGCGCTGCAGGGTTATCTGAACCTGCTGTGGCTGTGGCTGCCGGTGATCTTCGCGCTGCAGTTTCTGTTTACCATGGGACTGGTGGCGGTGCTGTCGGCGCTGTGCGTGTTTCTGCGCGATCTGCAGCAGCTGGTGTCGCTAATGGTTATGGTGTGGTTTTTCCTGACCCCGATTATCTATCCGATTTCCATGATCCAGAGTGAATCCATTCAGTCCCTGTTCCTGCTCAACCCCATGCACAGCTTCGTGAACCTGTACCGGCAGATTGTGCTGGCTGGCGAGCTGCCGCTGGTGAACCTGCAGATCATCGTGCCGGTGTCGCTGCTGAGCTACGTGGTTGGCGGCTGGCTGTTCATGCGCATCAAACATGCCTTTGGAGATGTGCTGTAGCCATGACTGATTCCAATCGGCCCCGCATCACCGTCTCCGGCCTGTGCAAGGACTTCAAGATTTATGACCGTCCCCAGGACCGGCTGCGGGAGATTTTTCTGCGCCGGCCCCTGCACCGGGTGTATCACGTGCTGGACGATATCTCCTTTGCCGTGGCGGAAGGCAAGAGCCTGGGGATTATTGGCGACAACGGCGCCGGCAAGTCCACACTGCTGAAAATGCTGGTGGGCACCCTGCAGCCCAGCGCCGGGGAGATCGAGATCAACGGCCAGGTGGCGGCGCTTTTAGAGCTGGGTGCCGGCTTTCATCCGGAGTTCACCGGGCGCAAGAATATTTATCTGAACGCCTCCCTGTTGGGAGTGCCCGATGAAAACATACACGAGCTGGAAAACGACATCATTGCCTTTTCCGAACTGGACTATTTTATTGACCGGCCGGTAAAGACCTATTCCTCGGGCATGTATGTGCGCCTGGCGTTTTCCATTGCCACCATGGTGCGCCCGGATATCCTGGTGATCGACGAGGCGCTGTCGGTGGGGGACATGGCCTTCCAGAAAAAATGCGTGCAGCGCATGAACGAGTTTCGCCAGCAGCAGAAGACCATGGTGTTCTGCAGCCACTCCATGTTTCACGTACAGGAACTGTGCGACGTGGCCATCTGGCTGGACCAGGGCAAGATTCGCGAGATCGGCGACAGCGATAGAGTGGTGGGTCACTACGAGCACTTCTGCAACAGCAAGAAGGTGTATCACAGCATTCGCGAGGATTTACCCGCAGAACTGAACGGTGGCGCCAAGGGCGCTGGCGGCAAAGGCGCGCCGGACGGATCGGGCGGCGAGCCTGCTGGTGAGTCAGCGGGCGACGAAGTTCATACCCAGGACTGCCGCATCAACTCCCTTACCGTGAAAGACCTGGATGGCAATACTCTTGAAAGC
Source organism: uncultured Pseudohongiella sp. (assembly GCA_965212375.1). GTDB lineage: Bacteria > Pseudomonadota > Gammaproteobacteria > Pseudomonadales > Pseudohongiellaceae > UBA9145. The sequence continues at coordinate 3,586,093 of OZ243108.1, forward strand.
CTTACGCCGCTCACCGATATAGAGCTGGAAATGGAAGTAGAAGTGCTGCGGGACGGCGCCGAGGGTCACTTTGGTTTTGCCTTCATGAAGTCCGCCGAGGAACCGGTAGCCTCGTTCCTCACCACCCAGCGCCCGGAAGTTGAAAAAGGCCCGTTCCAGAAAGGCGACAAGGTGAAAGTCTCACTGGTGGTGCGCAAGCTGGCACTGCGGGTGGGGGATTTCTATGTGCTGGGGGGCGTGGCCGACGGCAGCGGTCTGCTGTGGTACGAGACCAAGTTCAGCAAGCTGATGCATGTGGAGCCCAACAAGGGGGTTGGGCCGGTGATCATGGAATCGGACTGGGCGATTCAGACCCGCAGCGGTAACTAGTTCCTACCCGGCTGATCTGGCTAGTCCTGGCCTGCCGATATCTTCCTAACTCTTCATCTTTCGCCTCATTTTTTGTGCCGTTTTGCGCGCCGTTTTTCGCGCATTTCCGCTTTTTCGTACTAAGCTGGATACCGAGAATCGGTTTCCCGACTAACCGTTGCGGACGGTTGCACAAGTTGACATCTGTCACGTGACACAATACATTTGTTCCGTGTTGCCGCATACAGCACATGATCAAAACTTTTGCTGACAAGCACACAAAATCGCTCTATGAATCCGGGAGGTCTCGTAAATTGCCAGCAGAGATTCTTGCGCGGGCAGCCAGAAAGCTGGAATCCGTCGATCTGGCAACATCTCTTGAGGACTTGGTCGAATTGGGCGAATAAAAAGTACCGGCAGGAAACAGATTACACAGACTCATGGATGATCGCTCCGGGCAGTATGCCATTGCGATCAATGCTCAGTGGCGCATTTGTTTTCGATTCAAAGATGGCGACGCCTATGATGTCGAGGTCTGTGACTATCATTAAGCACGGTGATCAAAGGTAATCAGATGGCAATTCGCAATACCGGCATCAAACGCAAGCCGACTCACCCTGGCGAAATGCTGCGCGAGGATTTTATGCCTGATTATGACCTGAGCGTTTCAGGACTGGCCCAGTTGCTTGGTGTTTCAAGGCAATCGGTTAACGAGCTATTGCGAGAGCGGCGGGCGCTCAGCCCGGAAATGGCGATACGCCTGGGCAAGCTGTTCGGGAATTCCCCCGACTTCTGGCTGAATGCCCAGCGTGCCCTGGATTTATGGGAGGCGGGTCAGGCCTTGAAATCTGAACTAGCGCGCATTCGGCCGTTGACTGCTGTTTAAGGATTTAGCCATCCATCTGACTGTTAGGTAGTGGCTCAGTTTGAAATTGACTTCGAAGATGATCGGCTCTGGGAGAGACTGGGCACTTCGCGACACGCCGTAAACCCATCCCTGGGGGCTCGAGAGCAGCATCCTTGCTGCTCACGGTCACGAAGTGCCCAGTCTCTCCCAGAACCTTCCAGGGCTGGTGAATTTTTCGAACTGAGCCACTACCGACTGTTAACCACAGTTGACAGTTTGAAAACTGAGGATTACAGTTCAGATGCTTGAGGTCTTTCAAACAGACCAATTCGCCCGCTGGTTTACGAAACTGAAGGATCGCAACGCCAGAGCTCGAATTCAGGCGCGCATAGATCGACTGGAACTGGGGCACATCGGCGATGCCGAGTCGGTCGGTGGCGGTGTCAGTGAAATGCGAATTTTCTATGGCCCCGGATATAGAGTTTACTTCACCAGGCGTTCTTCTTTCATAGTCGTGCTGCTGATAGGTGGAGACAAGAGTACTCAGAGCAAGGACATTCGGAAGGCAATTAGGCTGGCTAGGGAACTGGAGAACTGATCATGGCGGTGAAAATCAGCCGATACGATAGCGCTGAGTACCTCAAATCAGATGAGGATATACAGGCTTACCTGGACGCTGTGCTTGAAGAAGGCGGAGACGATCCCGCCTATATCATCCACGCGCTGGGGATCATCGCTCGCGCTAAGAATATGAGCCAGTTGGCAAGGGACTCGGGCTTGTCGCGGGAAGGTTTATATAAAGCGCTATCAGTGGATGGCAACCCGACGTTTGTGACAGTGTCCAGGATCGCCAACGCACTCGGGCTACAGTTGAAGATCGAGCCTGGTCGATCCTAGTTTCGATGCGTATTCGGTCCGTAACTGTTCCCCGGTAATACCAAATCGGAACTGGTGGGGCCGCTATGTTGCGTTGGTCACCGCTTTCTGGACGGCATCTGGGAACTGGGCATCGATAAAGCAGGATGCAGGATAGAGATAACCCTCCCCCGATTCGTCAATAACACGAAGATGCTCAGCGGCGGCTGCGGTCTTATCCTCAATCACTTCGTAGATCTTCCGCTTCTCCAGTGAAGCGGGATAATCAGTATTATCGATACAAATTACAAAGTTGCGCTTTGACATAGCGTGGTCCAGAAATTATCTAGTCTTAAGCTCTTTGCGCTCATAAACCAGTGACTTTGCCCCAGTGTAGCTTCACGTTATAGATTGCGCCATTACCAACTCTGATCGCGATCATTCAGCAAATACTTGCGAAGTTCACGTTCTACTCGCATCACGTGCAGGATATAGACTTTGTTATCAGCGACCCGGTGGAAAACCCTGCACGGCCCGACGACGACTTCCTTGTATCTGGAAGGGCTGAGTTCCGGGATCTTGCGGCCCGACCGGGGTTGGTCAGCTAACCGATCCACTCTTGCGAACACGCGACTTACCAGTTGCTGCGCGGCGACCGGTTTATCGAGTGCGATATGTTCGGCTATCTGGTCGAGGTCATTAAGGGCGGGCTCGGTCCAGATTATTTCAGCCATCGACTCATTCGGGTTTTCGCTTCGGCGTGACTGACGACTCTGCCCTCAGGAATAGCACTTTCGCCGCGGGCTATGCCTTCCAGAATCCGTAATCGATTCTGCAACATTTCATAGTCGTCGACGTCAACAAGATAGGCAGATGGTTGTCCATGTTCAGTAATCAACACCGGCTCCCTTGATTTGCGAAGATCGGCAAGAATTTTTGTTGCCTGGCGTTTGAGCGTAGTGACGAGTTCCGTTTTCATAAAGTGATACTATTCTATCACTTTAGGTCAGGCAAGGGTGTTCATGATTCTTCTAATACTGTAGACCAGAATTATTATTGTGCACTGACTTCCTTTAAAATAAATAATCTTCCTCCCGCACCCGCGGCGGCGCCGTGTCCGGCAGCCGGCCGTAGGGGTTCACTTCCAGCACCGTGGGCAGGTTGTTAAAACCGCGCACCTCGATGGTTTCCGAGTAGGCCTGGGTGATGGGGTCGGGATTGAAGAATTCCTCGGTGCTGTTTTCTCTTGCCTCGGCTACCTGTTCGGGGTCGGCGCGGCGGTAGACGAAGACATCGAAAACCGGTGAGGATTGAATGCCGATCCAGGAGGACATTTCCTGCAGGTTTTCGAAGGGCACCATTTCGGCGATTTCGGCGCGGTTGTTGATGTCTTCCTGCTCGCGGAAGGCGAGGATGTTTTCAGTGATTTCCTCGGTCATGCCGGGGATCAGGGACATGGCCTCGCGGGTGGCCAGGTTGAGATTGAGACTGCGCACGTTGCCGTGGATGGTGAACGCGGCATCGAGATTGACGCCCTCGAACAGTTCGGCGAAGCCGCGCACATGGAGCAGCTCCGAGACAGTGTCCAGCTCGGGGTTGTTGCGCGGAGTGTAGCCGGGCTCCAGGGACTGGTAGTAGTCCGCCTCGGCGCCGCCGAGGGCCGCCAGACTGTTAAGGTCAGTCCAGTCGGTCCAGGCGGACAGGTATGCCTGCACTTCATCGGGGTTGGCGTTTTCCACACCTCCCAGGCGTTCCTCGATAAGCATCTGCATATTGCGCCGGGGAATGCGATTGAGGTTGATCTTGCCGGCGTGGTTGTAAATGCGCACCACGTAGTCGTCGGATTTCGGATAGAAAAAGTCGGTTAGCGGCTGGCCGTTGAAGCGGTAGGCCGGGGTGCGCACTTCCCCTTCGTCGGTTTCTTCCAGCTGCATGCCTACCGGCCGTGCCATCAGGTCCAGCATCAGTTCTGCTTCGGCCTTGTGCAGCACCGCCATGAGTTCTGCCCACTGGGTGCTGGCGTCCTGGTTGTGGATCACGGTCTGGGCCGACAGGCGCACCTTGCCGGCCATGGCGGTGACCAGCACGGTGAGCAGCACGGCGGTCCACAGCACGATGATGATCACTGCGCCGCGCTGGTGAGTTTGCATAGCCGGTCTGCGCAACTTCGCTCTGGTGCGGGCCGGCATCCTGTCATTGCTTGTCGAAGCCATCGATGCCATTACAGAGCCTGCAGCGCCAGCCGGTTGGGTTCGATGGAGCGGTGTTCGTTGTTGCGCACCCGGGCCAGCACTTCCAGTACGTCGCTATTGGCGTCCTCGTCCAGGGGCTCGAAACGAATATAGATCGCCATGGGCAGGGCCAGCAGCTCTTCCGCCAGCCACTGGTCGGTCCACACCCGATCTTCATCGGCGTCTTGATATAGATAGCTGAACTCGGCGCGGTAGCCCGGCAGCAATAACTGCGGCTCGGCATTGTCGAGACGCTGACTGGGGTCATCGGCATAGGCTGGCGCCAGGGTTACATAGACACCCTCGTCTTCCTCGGTAAAGATTTCCCAGGTCATCAGGCCGGGGGTGCGCTGGGGTGAGACGGTGGACACAAAGCTCAGGTAATCGTCCTCGCCAGTGAAATAGATCTGCCGGGACAGCGTCTCTTCGTTGGTGAAGCTGTGGGGAAAGGCGCCGTGCAGGGCGCGGTCCAGCTGCAGGATGGTCAGCGCTTCATCGAGGCTGTTTTCAAGACTGTCGGCATTGCGATTCCAGTCATCGGCAACGATGTAGACGCCGGAGCTGAGCAGCGCCAGCAGCAGGGCGGTCAGGCCCAGGGACATCATGATTTCAACCAGCGTGAAGCCGCGTGTCCTGTAGTTGAAACTTGAGTTGAAACTAGAGTTCAAACTTGAGTTGAAACCGGAGTTGAAACCGGACCTGAAACCAGAGTTACGACAAGAGTTAGAACAGGAGCCAGGTCCAGAGTTGGGACCCGAGTTAAGAGCAGGGTGCAGAGAGGCATGATGGCGGTGGCGATTACCGGGTTGGGATAGCGAGGTCATTGCGGCAGCTCCCGGCGCAGCCAGCGGGTCCCGCGAATCACCGTGCCGCGCTGCTCGTTGATCACCTCGTACTCCTGCAGGGCATAGACCATGGGCCGGGTTTTGCGCTCCGGGTCGTCCAGTACCTCGAGGCTTTCCACCACCCAGTTCTCGGTCACCAGAATTGGCTCCACATCATTATATTCGTTCTGCAGCAGCGCAAAGTTGGTGGCAGCGCGGATCTCCGTGGCGCGCACCAGGCTGTCCTGGGAGCGCCAGGTGATCTGCTTGCTGCCGGCCACCAGGGAATACAGACCGCCCAGTACAAAACCGGTAATAGCCAGAGCGACGATGACTTCCAGCAGGGTAAAACCCCGCTGTCCATGGTTGGCGCTGACAGTCCGGCTATTCATCGCCGACCAGCATTGTGAGTTGTTAGGGCAAGTCTTCATCGCAAATACTTTCGCGATCCTTGGTTGTGGGTTGTGGGTTGTGGGCCTTGGTCATCGGCATTAGTCGCGGGTTTCATCAAGTGTCTCGATACGGCCAGTGAACGGGTCGATGTGAATGTGTTGCTGTTGCTCGCCCTGACTAAAAGTAAGCGTGCCACCGGTGCTGCCACCTTCCGGGTAAAAACTGATTTCCACCAGGTCGTCGATATCGCGCTCCCGCTCGGTGCTGTCCACAAAGCGCAGATCAGTGCCCTCGGTGAGCCAGGTGCCGACGCTATTGCGGGCGATATCCAATTCGCTCAGCTCAGATTCCGCCTCCGGCAGGGTAATAAACGTGGCGCTGGTGGGCTGACCGCTGACCACGGCAGTACGCCGGGCGTAGTTAAGCAGCGAATGGGCCTGACGCACCTGGGCGGAAAAGGTTCGCGAGTCCAGGCTGCCGACGTTGGGCACGATGATGACACTGGCGATACCAATAATGGTCAGCACCAGCAGCAGCTCCAGCAGGGTGAAGCCGGCTGAGCGCTTAATAATAAATTGTTGGCCGGGCTTACAGGCCAATATCGGCGTCATCATCGCTGCCGCCCTGCTCGCCATCGGGGCCGTAGGAGATCAGGGTGAATTCGCGGCCCTGGGCGTCATACACGTATTCGTTACCCCAGGGATCCATGGGCACGTCACGGCGCAGGTACGGTCCGTTCCATGAGGCGCGGTCGGATTCGTTTTCCACCAGGCCGGACAGCGATTCCGGGTATTCACCCACGTCGATAAAGTGCGCGTCCAGGGCGGTCTCCAGGGCGGAGATCTGTGCCATGGCGGCATCGCGCTGAGCGCCAGCCTGCTGGCGGAACAAATTGGGCGCCACCATCACCGCCAGCATGGCGATGATCGCCATCACCACGAGAATTTCGATCAGGGTGAAACCGGCGCTGTGGCGGGCCTGGCGGTTAACTGCGTGTGCTGGGATGGTCATGGTGTTCCTCGTCAATTCGGTTGTCATGTTCTGGCTCAGTCTTTGCCGCTTGCTCTGGTACTTTCTGCGGCCCTTTCTACGGTACTTTCTACGGTACTTTCGCTAGTGTCTTTCTCTGGTGTCTTTCTCGAGTGTCTTTCTCGGGTGTCTTCCTCTGGCGACTTCTCTAACAGTTTTTCTCGTGCGTGCTCTGGCGATTCCTCCGCCGTTGACTCTGGCGTTTCTTCTGCCGTCGGTTCAGATACGCAGATTAACGGACTCCGTTCTCTTCAAACAGTTCCGCGGCCAGCTCAAAGCGATCCAGGATTTCCGGGTATTGTACGCTGGTCTCTTCATTGAGATTGATGATCTCCGGGCGCAGCACAATAAACAGCTCGCGGCGCTCCTCGTTAATCTGCTGATAGGAAAACAGACCGCCGACTACCGGGATGCGGTTCAGGCCGGGGACACCGGTATTCAGGCGCTCCTCGTCGGACTGGATCAGCCCGCCCAGCACCACGTTCTCGCCATTGCGTACCACTACCGTAGTGCTGATCTCCTGGTTGTTGAAGATCGGATTGTTGTTCACCCCCGGGGCGCTGGCATCCACCGACGACAGCACCTGGCGGATGATCAGGTTGACCACCCCGTCGACGTTAATCTGCGGCGTGATGTACAGCTCGATGCCGGTGGGCCGGTACTGGATGTTGGTGTTGGACACCCCGCCGGGGCCGATGGCCTGCCCCGCTTCCACGGGCACTTCGGCACCGATCTGGATTTCTCCTTCCTGGTTGTTGCTTACCGTCAGTGACGGCCGCGCCAATAACCGCACCTCGTTGTTGGAGGCGATGGCCTGCAGGGTGGCTTCCACGCGGGCCGAGCCATCCAGAAAACCCTTGGTAAACATCAACCCACCGAGGTTGGGCACAAAGTTGGTGGTAGTGGCGGTGGAGATGGGATCCAGATCCGCCTGGGACGCGATGCGGCTCCAGTCCACCCCGAAGCGGGTATCGTCGTTCAGGGTAATCTGGGCAATGGCGGCGTTTACCATGACCTGCAGCGGCACCACGTCGAGCTGATTGATGGTGGTGAGCAGTTGTCGATAGTCGCGTGCGGTGGCCCGAATTAACAGGCTGTTGGTGGCCTCGTCAGCGACAATGCGTACCGACAGGTCGGCGGAGACGGCCTCGTTGCCGCTCTGGCTACTGGGAGTGGCGCTGGCCTGGTTCTGCGCCGGCTGCGGCTGGAACAGCGTGGTCTGGCCATCCTCACCGGTGCGCACGGCCATGGGTGGTGTGCGGTTGCCGTCATCGGTAGTGGTGGTTACCCGCACGTCTTCATCCTCGCGTTCAAAGATCGTCGACAGGGTTTCCGCCAGCTCCAGCGCCACCAGGTTTTTAACCCGGTACATGAACAGCTGCTCCACCTGCTCCTGATTATCGGAATCAAGAATACGCACCCACCGATTGATCTCGTCGAAGCCCCGGTTGGCTGGCGCGGTGACCAGCAGCGCGTTAATACGCTCGATGCCTTTTACCTGGTAAGAAGGATTCTCACCCTCGATGAGCTGCAGGATCTCGGTTAGCTCGGTGGCCACTTCCGTGGCGTTGGCATTAGTGAGTTGATACAGATGAATGCCCTGATCCTCGAAAGGGTCAGAGTCGATCAGCATCAGCAACTGGTTAATGCGCTCAAGCTGGTATTCGCTGCCGGAGATGATCAACAGGTTGCGATTGCCGAGCTGGTTGACGCTGCCGTCCGGGGCCAGCAACGGGGTGATGGCCTGCACCACCGCCGAGGTGGACACATAGGTCAGCGGCGTGACCTGGATGAGATTGGCGGCGGTGGCCTGATCCAGTGAGTCTGGCGTGGTGATCTCCGGCGGCAGATTGCCCTGCACGCGGCGGGCGTTATAGACATCGCCTACCTGCTCGATCAGCACCCCGGCATCGCGGGTCAGCAACCTGATAAGGGGCCAGATGTCATCCCTTTGCAGCGGCCGGTCAGCCGCAGTACGAATACTGATTTCCTGACTGATGGTCGGGTCGATCACCATGGAGATATCCAGGGCATTGGCCAGTTCTTCCAGTACCAGGCGCAGATCGGCCTGTTCGTAGTTCAGCTCCACCACATCGTCGGGACTGGCATCGGCATCGGCGGGCTGCGGCGCGGTGTCCGACATGCCGTTGTAGTCCAGACCCTGGCCATTGCGATTGATCTCATCAATCAGTGCCTGCCGCTCCGCGGTGTTGGCATTGGCGATGACGGGGATCGCGCCTGGTGCGGCCTGACTGCCATTAGACGGCTGCTCCACTTCCGCTGGCCCGGAGACATTGGCCGGGGTTTGCGACTCCAGCACCGTGCAGGATGGCAGCGCCACAGCGACGAGCAGCGCCATGCTGAGACGCCGGGCGCTGACGTGCTGCCAGGGTCTGGTGAATGGAGTTGCGCTTGAGGCATGTTGTTGTGTTATCACAGGAATCTCCGGGATTCTTTGTTCGGTGTTGTAAACGGTCGACGCTAAAAATCCACGGCGTTCATACTGAACACGGCGGAAAGCATGGTAATGGTGATGCCACCAACGGCGATGGCGAGAAAAATGATCAGGGCCGGCTGCAGCGCAGACACCAGAGTCGACATCTGGTTACGCACGTAATTGTCGAAGGTCACCGCGGTACGCAGCAGAATGTCCGCGGTGCGACCGGACTCTTCGCCTACGGTCACCAGCTGGTGCAACAGGGTGGGGAACTGGTTGGTTTTTTCCAGGGAAATGCCCAGCCCGGCACCGCCGCGTACGTCCTCTTCCACCTGTTTCAGGTTTTCGGTGAGCATGGAGTTGGCGATCACCTCGCGGGACACGCGCAGGGCGCGGATCAAGGGAATACCGGCGCCCAGCAGTGACCCCAGGGTGCGGGCAAACACCGCGCACTCCTTGAACAGAATCAGGTTGCCCAGCAGCGGCAGGGAGAGCAGGAAACCGTCCTTCTTCAATTTCAGCGCCGGGTCGCTGTCCAGTCGTTGCCAGCCAACCACCGCGGCAACGGCGGCCACCACAAACAGCCAGCCCCAGGCCTGCAGGAAGCGGCTCAGGGAGAGCAGGAATGCCGCCGAAGCGGGAATCTCGGTGCCGGCATCTTCAAACAGCGCGGCAAACTGCGGCACCACAAAAATCAGCAGCAACATCACCGAGACAATGCCGGTAACCAGCAGCACGGCAGGATAGATCATCGCGGAGACTACCGCCTGGCGTGTCTTGGCGGTGGTTTCCAGAAACTCCGCCAGATCCGGCAACAGCTCATGGAGAATGCCGCCTTCTTCCCCGGCGCGAATGATGTTGATGTACATCTTGGAGAACACCTGCGGATAGGCTTCCATCGCGCCAGCCAGGGATTTACCCTCCTTTACATCGCGCAGCAGGCCCAGCACCAGCTCGCGCATGGCGGCGGATTCGGTAATGCCGTCCAGCAAGCGCAGCGCCTTGTCGATCGGGACACGGGCTTCCACCAGGGTGGACAGGCCATTGGTAAAATCCAGCAGATCATTGTGGGAAATCTTCTTGCGACCGCTGCGCTTGCCGGCCTCGCGAGCCGGATGGATCTTCACCGGGGTCAGGTGCTTACCTTGTAACAGACGGATGGCATCGCGCTCTGACTCGGCATTAAGCTGACCCTGCTGCATCTTGCCACTGGCGTCGAAGGCCTGGTATTTGTAAGCGCTGTTGCTCATAAATTACTGCTCTGTACCTTGCTTAAAGCAACCGGGTTACCCGGACCACTTCTTCCGGCGTGGTGAGTCCGTCACGGAGTTTCTCCAGCGCGTCTTCACGCAGGGTGCGCATGCCTTCCTCGCGAGCCTGGCGACGAATCACGTTGGCATCAGCGCCGGAGGCGATGTGGTGGCGAATGGTGTCGCTCATCAGCAGCAGCTCGTACAAACCTACCCGGCCACGATAACCGGTCTGGCCGCAGGTCTCGCAGCCGGTGCCACGTGTCACTTGCGGACAGTCGCTTGGTTCGATCTCCAGGACATTGGCCTCGTCAATGGTAAGGGCGACCGTTTCAGAACAGTCGGTACACACCCGGCGCACCAGGCGCTGGGCCTGTACTGCCAGCAGGCTCGACGAAATCAGATAGCCTTCCACGCCCATATCCTGCAAACGGGTAACCGCGCCCGCGGCGTCGTTGGTATGCAGAGTGGAGAACACCAGGTGACCGGTGAGTGCCGACTCAATCGCGATCTCTGCGGTTTCATGGTCGCGGATCTCCCCAACCATCAGCACGTCGGGGTCCTGGCGCACAATGGAGCGCAGTCCCGAGGCAAAACTCAAACCGATGCTGGAATTGGCCTGGATCTGGGTAATACCGTCCAGTTGATACTCCACCGGATCTTCCACGGTGATGATCTTCTGCTTTTCGCTGTTAATCTTCTCCAGGGTGGCATACAGCGTGGTGGTCTTGCCGCTGCCGGTGGGACCGGTGATCAGGATCATGCCGTGGGGCTGGGTAATGACGCCCTGGTAATGGGTTAACACGTCTGCCGGCATACCCAGGGCCTTGAGGTCCACGGCGGTGTCGCTACGGTCCAGGATTCGCAGCACCACGGATTCACCGTGCACACCAGGCAGGGTGGAGACTCGCATGTCCAGCTGCTTGCTGCCGATCTGGTAGTCAATGCGGCCGTCCTGGGGCAGTCGCTTCTCGCCGATATCCAGTTTCGCCATCAGTTTCAGGCGCGAGGCCACGGCGGTGTGAATCTTGATTGGCAGGCGTTCGATTCGGGTCATGATGCCGTCGACGCGGCAGCGCACATCGAGATGATTCTCGTTTGGCTCGAAGTGGATATCGCTGGCGTTGAGATCCAGAGCGCGGGCAAACAGGTGATTCACCAGCCGAATGATCGGCGCCTCGGACGCCAGGTCGATGAGCTCCTCGTCATCCTCGAAACCGGATACAAACACGTCTTCCTCACTGGAATCGATGGATGGCGACAGCTCGGCGCGCCAGTGTTTCATCAGGCGCCGCACTTCGGCATCGGTTTTCAGTTCAAAGCGTAAGTCTTCGCCAGCGATGAAGCGGATCCTGGCACGCAACTCGATGCTCGGCAGCTGGCTGCACACCAGGGTACTGGTCTCGTTAAAATTTTGCGCCGGCGCAATGCCCTGAGGCTCCAGGAGCTGGGTGAATACCGGCATGGTCATGGTGGCTGTGCTCATGATTGCTTCCTGTTCATGCTCGTGACCATAGTGTCAACGCCGCGCCTGGCTGCTGTTGTTGACCAGTCCTTCGCTGCGGGCAAAACCCACCACGGTAATGTCGCCGCTGAACAGGTTGCGATTGCGATCGAGGCTGAAGTCTTTGACATGCAGGCGCGGCACCGATTGCTCCAGTGCTGCAAGAAATTCAAGCGTGTTGGCGGCGTCGCCGGTGCGGAACGACATCTCCTGGCTGATCATCAGCCAGCCGCCCGCGCTGAGCTGTTCTGCCAGGCGCGTGGACAGCACACTGATGTTGGCGTTGCGGGCGTACTGGGTCAGGTCTCTTTGTATAGCGGCTTCAATCAGCGGAATTGTGGTGCCGATGAAAATCTGCGCTTCAAGCTCGCTGCTCCGGGTTTCCACGCTGGCACGGCGCTCCTGCCAGCGAGCCTGTTCCTCCAGCAGACGCTGCTCGCGAGCCACATCCAGCTGTACGTCATCAATACGCGCCTGGCGGGACGCATAAAAACCTTGTATTGCCGGGAATACCTGGGTGAACACAAACACCGCCGCCACCAGGCCAGCCAGCAGTAAAATATTGCGCTCGCGGGGGGATACGTTCATGGCCTAGTCATCCGGAAAATAACGGCGCATGTAGCCTTCGAAATTTACCGGGCTCAAACGCAGGTCAATGTAGTAACGGGTGTTGTTGGTAGCGCGGGCAAACACCACCTCGGTAAACAGCGGATCCTGCTCCAGGCGCTGCAAAATCGCCTGGGGGTCGTTGCTGGTGCCCTCAATGCTAATCAGGCCTTCGCTGACTTCCAACGCGGTGAGCTGATCCGGAACCAACGCTTCCTGCAGGGTAAACATGGCCTGGCGAATGTCCTGGTCGGGAAAGTCATCAATGGCGCCCCACTCGTTTTCAAATGCCACCACCGCCTGCTGATCGGCGCGGGCGTCGGCCGCCAGCGCGCGACTGTCAGCCAGCTCGGCCTGGGCGCTGCGCAGCTGTAGAGTCTGAGCGAGGAAGGGAATGGCGGACAGCAACATCACCCCCACCACGGCAGCGGCAGCGGCCAGCAAGCGCTGACCCCGCTGAATCCTGCGTCGGGCCTGCAGGGCACCGGCCGGAAAAAAGTGATAAGGGGTATTGGCCGTAAGCTCGGCGCCAGAATGGCCAGCTTGATCAGGTTGCGCAGGTTGATAGTCAGCGGCGCTGCGCAGTTCCACACGCTGGGCAGTAGGATGGCTTTTCAGCTCCTGTTGCCATTGCTCGGCAAAAGCCTCCTGCTCAAGATCCACGGCATCGACCTGCAGCCACTGAGTAATCATCCCGTGCGTCATCGCGACCGCGGTGATGCCAGCCGCGGATTCGTCCAGAATTCGGGTTTCTGCCTCGTCGCTGGGTATCGCCAGCACCCTGGGGCGCACAGCGGCGAGAAACAGCCCCTGCTCATTAAACGCGGCAAACAGTGAATCCAGTCGCGCCTGGCGCATCCACAGGGCAATGTGCTCATCGCCTCGCTCGGATCGCACAACCTCGGACCTCCCAGCCGAGCCCGCATTTACGGCCAGGGCCAACGGCTGCTCATTGGCCGGCAGCAGTGAATCCACCTGCAGCGCCACGGCTGAGGCCAGATTGTCACCGCTGACCCCCGGCATGACCTGGCTGGTAGTCACAAATTCGGCCGGGGATAACAGCAGGCTCAGATGGAAATCCCTCCCGACATCCGGCAGCAATTGGCGGGCGGCGCTGGCGAGATCATCGGCACTGGTACTGACTACCGACACTTGCTGGTCACTGCCCAGCAGGATCATCTGCTTATCAAACAGCAGCAGGGCGGTATCCAGGGAATTCAGCAATTCCTTTCGCGCATCGGCCAGCAGCACCTGTCGGAGCCGGGGTGGCAGCGAATTACGAAGCCGGTCTGGAATCTGCACGGTGGTTTCCTGGTCGCAGGGTGCACGATACGCATTAGGGATGTTGCGTGGCTTGCACGAAAGTGCGTCCTGGCGCGCGCTTGGGGTGCGCACCGGACACGGTTGTTAGTTGTTGGCGGTAAGACTGACGGGGGACGGAAATAGTTTTATCAGACAAGTAATTTCAGCAAATATCGTTGCCAACAAAAAACCCGGTCTGGCAAGCCGGACCGGGTTTTTCGGGGACTGGATCAAGGTGCTGCCCAGCCGATGTGTCGTCAGGGGAGATTAATCGCCTGAAGACTGAATCGCGGCGTATTCCTTGTCGACCAGGAAGCGCACCACGTTCATCATTTCCTGCTGGGTAGGCACACCCTCGCCGGTGGTGACGAGGTATTTGCCATTGACCACCATATTCGGGGTGCTGCGGATCTGATAGTCCTGCATGCGGCTTTCGGCCTGATTGACCTTGGTGCGCACCGAGAAAGAATTGAACGTGGATTCGAATTCATCCTGGCTGATGCCGTGTTCCTGAAACAGCGCGCCAATTGAGCGCTCATTGGCCAGGCGGTTACCTTCCAGGTTAATGGCGTTGAAAATCGGCTCGTGGAGGACATCCAGTGCATCCAGTGCCTCGGCGGTGTAGTAGACCTGGGCATGGACCTTCATCAGCGCGTTCCACATCGCCGGGAAGCGGTTGAAATCCACGTATTCCGGGGCATTCATCTCGTAATCGTTAACCAGCGGCTCGAACCGGAAACAGTGGGAACAGCCGTACCAGAACACTTCCAGTACTTCCACTTTGGCCGGATCAGGGGTGTTAACCGGGTTACGTAATTCGGTGTAGTGCGTGCCAGCTACGTAGCGTTCCAGTTGGGCAAAACTGGACATGGCCAGGGGCAGCAGGGCAAGAAAGACTATAAGTTGCAGGCTTCGTTTCATCATTGTGCTCCGTCGCGTTTATTCGCAGATGCCAGCGAGCGATCAAATTAGCACAGCCGGAAAGGCCTTGCCACGCGCTGGCCGGTACTACCGGGCCCGATGGGCTCAAAAATAGACCCGTTGGCCGTGTTGTGTTTCACCGCCTGTTGCACCCCTTTCACAGGCACTGCGACTGGGGTGCAGCCGGGCGATTCCTGGCCATTTTAGTTGGCCAGACAGACCCGCGCTTAGTGCAGGCCGGAGACGTAGCTGGCCAGGGCTTCCAGTTCGGCGTCGGTGAGGCGCTCAACGGTCATCCGCATCATGGCGTTGTCATCGTTGGCACGGGCACCGGAACGGAAGTATTCCAGCTGAGTCAGGGTGTACTCACTGTGCTGGCCGCTCAGAGACGGGAAGCCAGCAGTTGCCACACCCTTGCCTTTCGGGCCGTGGCAGGCGGAACAGGCGGCGACGCCGACTTCGCTGTTGCCGTAGCGATACAGGGACTCGCCCAGCTCCAGCTGCTCCGGATCAACGCCGCCAAGGGTGACTTCCTGGGAAGAATACCAGGCGGCCAGATCGGCCATGTCCTGTTCGTTCAGGGTGGCAACCATGCCCGACATCACCGCGTTTTCGCGGGCACCGGACTTATAATCGTTCAGCTGCTTAAGCAGGTAAGAGTAGCTCTGGCCGGCCAGCTTGGGATTCATCGGAATCTGGCTGTTGCCGTCAGCGCCGTGACAGGTGGCGCACACGGCCGATTTGGACTGGCCAGCGGCGGCATCGCCTTCCTGGGCAAGGAGGAGTTGCGGAGCGACAAAGCTGACGAGGGCCGTCAGCAGCAAAATAACTGATTTGTTCATGGACATTCCTGGATACACTTCAGATTTCCGGCCCCTGGCCGTCCCGGACAATGGTGGTTTGGACACTGGTATTGGCAGTGTTAACCCCGTCCGGAGTAGTAAATGCTGTGGCCTGGCCATCAGCGGTCGCGGATTATAGCGTAATTAACTGCGTGTCTCTACGCGCTTTGTGCGGCAAATTTGAGTACAGTTTGCGGCCGAAATATCTACCCTGACAGGGCCAAGCATGACCAAACCACAATCGCCCGACTCGAAACTCGAAACTGCTGCACCGTCTAGTACGGCGGATAGCGAGTCTCTGGATTTTCGCCGCGCGGCATTTGTTACCAGTGCCGCCAGGCTCTCGGAATGCCCTGCCGACAGCGTCACCGAGGTGGCCTTCGCCGGGCGCTCCAATGCTGGCAAATCCAGCGCCATAAATGCGTTGACCGGACAATCCCGCCTGGCGCGGATCAGCAAGACCCCGGGTCGCACCCAGTTAATCAATTTCTTCGCCCTGCAGCCCGCCGAGCCGGACGTCAGTGTGGCACAGCGCTACCTGGTGGATCTGCCTGGCTATGGTTTTGCCAAGGTGCCGCTCTCGGTAAAAGAAAAATGGCAGTTCGAGCTGGAACAGTACCTGAGAAAGAGACAAGAGCTTGTCGGATTGGTACTGCTATCGGATGTGCGCCACCCCATGAAAGAGTTCGACCAGATGATGGTGGCCTGGGCACGGGAGTCGAATCTGCCCCTGCTACTGCTGCTCACCAAGGCCGACAAGCTGAAGCGGGGCCCGGCGCAGAACGCGCTGCTCAAAGTGCGCAGAGACGTGTCCGGCGCTGGCGAGATCAATGTACAGCTGTTTTCCTCGGTGACCGGACAGGGCATTGATGCCGCGCGGCAGCAGCTAAGTGCCTGGCTCAGTGAGCCGACGATGGATGCAAGCAGCGCGCTGCCGGACGACCCTGACGGTTAGCTATCGCTCACTGCGCTCAGATTGGCATAGGTTTCTGGCCGATTCTTCGCAGGTATACGCGGTATAACAATTAAGTGTTGAAGTGTTCATGTAGATCGGTGACCTCTAGCGCGGCTGCGGGGAGACTGGTCATCGCTTTATCTCCTCCGGCACCTTTACCAGCGTTTTAACGACCTCCATCACCTTTCCAATTATCTCCTCCGTCACCCTTTAAATTATCTCCTCCGTCACCTTTTCAATTCACCTTTTCAATTTATCCCCTACGTCGCCTTTTGACTTTCTTCGGTGACCGGACAGGGCACCGATGCCGCGCGACAGCAGCTAAGCGACTGGCTCAGTGAGCCGACCTTGATGCAAACGGCGAGCTGCCGGGGAATTCTGACCGTTAGCTAGCACTCACTAGGGTCAATTAAGATGGTTTGTAATCGACCCTTGGCAGGTTTATGGGGTAGGGCAATTGAGTGTAGATATAGTCATGTAGATCGGTCACCTCGAGCGCGGCTGCGGGGGAGGCCATTCAGCGCTTTATCTCCTCCGTCACCTTTTAATTCCTCACCAGCAAACAATCTCCTCCGTCACCTTTTAATTTTAATGTTATCTCCTCCGTCACCTTTTAATTCTCCGTCACCTTTTAATTTTCTCGGTGACCTGACAGGGCATCGATGCCGCGCGGCAGCAGCTAAACGCCTGGCTCAGTGAGCCTACCTAGGATGCAAGCGGCGCGCTGGTGAAAGACTCTGGGACATAGTGTGCGCTCACTATTTTAAGATTAAGATAGGTCTATGTTCTGTTCTTCGCAGGTTTACGCGGTAGAGCAATTGAGTGTTGAGTTAGTCACGCAGATCGGTGACCTCGGGCGCGGCTGCGGGAGGCAGGTCAGCGCGATATCTCCTCCGTCACCTTTTATTATATCTCCTCCGTCACCTTTTAATCTAATGACCTTTTAACCTCTGGGATCAATTTATCTCCTCCGTCTCCTTTTAAACCTAATTATCTCCTCCGTCACCTTTTAAAGAACCGAAAAAAAAGGGCCACATCGTGGCCCTTTTTGCTTTCTTCCTGGTGGTTGGGTGAATTAGTTGCGTCAGTGCGCTTCTTCTTCGCCACCATGTTCGCCGCCATGGATATCCGATGGCGTTAGGGCCACCGCATCGCGGTCATGTCCGTTGTAGGTGAACCGCGACTCTTCGGTGTATCCACCTTCGACAGCCATCAGTCCGATCAGTACCAGCAGTACTACGGGCGGGCCGAGGATGGTGAAAATCAGCGCCATGCGCTCCCACACCACGTGCATGAAGATGGCGATAATGAAACCCGCCTTGATTACCATGAACAGTAATACCAGGGTCCATCGCATGGCACCCTGAACCTGGAAATAGTCCACCAGGTAAGAGAACAGGCTGACTACGAACAGTAGCGCCCAAACCTTGTAGTAAATTCCCAGTGGATGTTGTTGACCTGCTTCTGAAGCCATTGATGATCCCTCTTACAATAGATAGAAAAACGCGAAAATGAATACCCAGACAAGGTCAACAAAGTGCCAGTACAGGCCGGCGATCTCGACGATCTCAAAGCCCTTGTCATCGTAGTAACCCCGTTTTACCCGCCGTGCTACCCACAGCAGATAAATTACGCCGCCCGTCACGTGCAAGCCGTGGAAGCCGGTCACCATAAAAAATATCGATCCGAACTGCGGAGCGCCAAACGGGTTACCCCAGGGTCGCACGCCTTCGGCGATCAGCTTGCTCCACTCGAAGGCCTGCATGCCGACGAACATCGCGCCGAAAAAGGCGGTGGCACAAATCAGCTTGAACGTGGTCGCTTTGTCCTTGCGATAGCCATAATTCACGGCCATGGCCATGGTGCCCGAGCTGGTAATCAGCACGAAGGTCATAATGGCGATCAGAATCAGCGGGATCGGGTCGCCGCCAAACGACAGGGCGAAAATCTCGCCCTGCAAAGGCCAGGGTTCGGTAGTAGTCATCCGGACGTTCAGATAACCCACCAGGAAACAACTGAAGATAAAGGTGTCACTTACCAGGAACAGCCACATCATGGCTTTGCCCCAGGGCACGTGATATGCCTGTTTGTCCGCGCTCCAGTCGTCTACGAACCCTTCCATGCCATGGGCCGGGCTATTTTCTGCTACGGCTGCTTCACTCATCCTTTTTCATTCCCATTCAGTAAAGTCTAATTTTCAAGATTTCAGGTATTGGCCAGAACTGCGAACATCACCAACCAGACGATCAGCAGGAAGTGCCAGTAAACCGTACACAGCTCGATGCTGAGTCGCACTTCCCTTGCTTCTGCGCCGGACAGCAGGCGAATAGAGCTCTTGCTCCACACCCACAGTCCACCCAGCAAGTGCACAGCGTGCACGCCGGTCAACAGGTAGTAAAAGGCATTGGCCGGGTTGGAGGTCAGAAAATAACCGCCTTCCTGCAAATTGCCCCAGGTCATCAGCTGGCCAGCGATAAACAGCACGGCAAGCACGCCGCCACCGATAAACGCGGTCATCAGATTCTTCTGGCTACCACTCTGGGCGATATTGCGCGCCCACTGAAACAACACGCTGCTCAGCACCAGCAGGCCGGTGTTAAACCATAGCTGGCCCGGTTCTGACAGCGGCTGCCAGTCAGGCAACTCCATGCGAATGTAGTAGCTGACGATAAACAGCGAAAAGATAACGAACGCCACCACCATGAAGATGGACAAACCCACCTTCTCGGCGGAGGTATCAAAGGCGCCCTCAGGCTTGAGGCCGCCGATGACGCCTTTGCGTTCCCAGGATTTCTCCGTGATGTGTTTGAGAAAACTCATAGATCAGCCTTGGACTTGTCGTGGTCAGGATCGAAGTGCTCCTCATCCACGGTCGGTTCAACACTTTCCGGTGTGTTCTGGGGAATGAAGTCCTGATGCGCGCCCGGGACACTGTAGTCATAGGCCCAGCGATATACGGTCGGCAGCTCGTCGCCCCAGTTACCGTGTTTCGGCGGCATATCAGGCGTTTGCCATTCCAGCGAAGCAGAACCCCAGGGGTTCTTCTCGGACTTCTTGCCATTCACCAGGGTCATGATGATGTTGTAGAAGAAGATCAGCTGCGCGGCGGCGACAATGATCGCGGCGACGGTAATCGACGCGTTCAGATCCTGCGCCGAAGCCGGAATGAAGTCTGTGTTGCCCAGTGCGTAGTAGCGACGCGGTACACCCAGGAAGCCCAGGTAGTGCATCGGCAGGTAAATCGCGTAGGCACCCAGGAAGGTCAGCCAGAAGTGCAGCTTGGCCAGGCCTTCGTTGTACATCTTGCCGCTCATCAGCGGGAACCAGTGATAGATCGCGGCGAACAGTACCAGGATCGGCGATACACCCATCACCATGTGGAAGTGGGCAATCACAAAATAGGTATCAGACAGTGGCAGGTCAATCACCACATTACCCAGGAACAGTCCGGTAAGACCACCGTGGATAAAGGTGAAGATGAAGCCAATGGCGAAATACATCGGTGCGTTCAGGCGAATGTCGCCTTCCCACAGGGTCAGCACCCAGTTGTAGACCTTCATCGCCGTTGGCACCGCAATAATCAACGTGGTGGTGGCGAAGAAGAAGCCGAAGTACGGGTGCATACCGGATACATACATGTGGTGCGCCCAGACGATAAAGCTCAGGCCGCCGATAGCGACAATCGCCCACACCATCATCCGGTAGCCGAAGATGTTTTTGCGGGCATGGGTGCTCAGTACGTCAGACACCAGACCGAAGGCCGGCAGGGCAACGATGTACACTTCCGGGTGGCCGAAGAACCAGAACAAATGCTGGTACAGAATCGGGCTGCCGCCGTTGTGGTCCAGTGGGGTACCGGATTCGATCACGGCTGGCATGAAAAAGCTGGTGCCCAGCAGGGTGTCGAACAGCATCATGATGGCTGCTACCAGCAGAGCCGGGAAGGCAAACAGCGCCAGGATGGTGGCAACGAAGATGCCCCAGACTGTCAGCGGCAGGCGCATCATGGTCAGGCCGCGGCAGCGATACTGCAGCACGGTGACCGCGTAGTTCAGACCGCCCATGGTGGTGGCGACAATGAACACGAACAGGGAGAGAAGCATCAGGATGATGCCCATGTCATGCCCGGGAGTACCGGCCATGGCGGTTTGTGGTGGATACAGCGTCCAGCCGGCCCCGGTCGGACCACCTCCTACAAAAAAGCTCGACATCAGGATGATAACCGAGAGCAGGAAGGTCCATACCGAGAGCATGTTCAGGAACGGGAATACCATGTCCCGCGCACCGCACATCAAGGGGATCATGTAGTTACCGAAACCGCCTAGGAACAGGGCAGTCAGGAAGTACACCACCATAATCATGCCGTGCATGGTGACAGCCTGGTAGTAGAAGTTAGGGCTAATAAAGTCTACTGATTCCGGAAAGCCTAGCTGCAGGCGGAAGATGATTGAAAGAACCAGACCAACAATACCGGTGAATACGGCAATGCCGCCGTACTGTACGGCAATGACCTTGTGATCCTGGCTCCATACGTATTTCTCGACCCAGCTATGCGGATGGTGCATCTCCATCGTTTTATCTTGGTCAGCTAATGGGACGTAAGCCATTAAAACCTCCTAACTTCAAAAAAATCGTAGCGCGGTGCTACCTATAAACTCTCAAATAAATGCTGTGATTACTGCGCCAGACTGTTGATATAGGCAGCAACATCTTCCATTTCTTCCTGACCAGACATGGATCGCGCCATGTAGACCATTTGTTCGCCGTAGTCGTCGTCAGGATGATTGCCGCGAATACCGGCGCGGAAATTCTGGATCTGGCGAACAAAGTACCAGTCACTCATACCCGCCAGTTTCGGCGCGTCGGTGTACCAGGTGCCTTCGCCGTTATCCAGGTGGCAGGCCGCACAGTTCTTGTCGTAGATATCGTAGCCGTTGTCGATGTCACCGCCGGCAATGGTTTGCTCAGCCGGGACGTCATCAAAGGTGCCAATGTAGGCAGCCACGTTTCGAACCGCCGCATCATCCGCCAGCATGCTGGCGAAAGCGGTCATCTGCTGACCGTAAGTGTCGCCTTCGCCACCGCGGACGCCCTGCTTGAAATAATCCAGCTGACGCTCGATGTACCAGGGCTGCTGACCGGCCAGTTTCGGTGCGTTCAGCGCAACATTGCCCTGACCCTGCTGGCCGTGGCAGGAGGCGCAGGCAGCGTAGGCGGCCTGGCCGGCAGCGATGTCCGGATCACCCATGGACTGGGTTTCGGCAAAAGTGGGCTGACTGGCCAGCCAGGCGTCAAACTCTTCCTGGGGCTCGATCACAATCGAGCCACGCATGACAAAGTGACCAATGCCGCACAGCTCTTCGCACATAATGTCGTAGGTGCCAGCGCGGGTTGGGTCAAACCACAGGTAAGACACCAGACCGGGAACCAGGTCCATTTTTACCCGGAACTGGGGCACGGTGAAATTGTGCAGCACATCGTGTGAGCGCAGCAGCGCCTGAACCGGCTGACCCAGAGGGATGTGCATCACCGGATCATTGACCACCACGTCATCCTGACCGTTGGGATCTTCCGGATTAACACCAAAAGGATTGTCGACGGAAACCAGTTCGGTATCAGCCACACCCAGGACGCCGTCGGCACCCGGATAGCGAAACTGCCACTGCCACTGCTGACCGAGTACTTCGAACTGGGCGGCGTTTTCCGGCACATTGACGAAGCTGGCCCAGACAAACAGGCCCGGCGCCAGCATGGCGATAACACCCACGGTAGTGAAAGCCGACAGGCCCACTTCCAGTTTGGTGTTTTCCGGCTCGTAAACGGCCTTGTGGCCATCTTTTTTGCGGTATTTCCAAACGCAATAGGCCAGGAACAAGTTGGTGGCAATGAAGACGAAACCGGTTACCCAGAACGTCACATTGATGGTGAAGTCAATGGAACCCCAATCGGCTGCCAAGTCGGTGAACCACCATGGGCTCGCGAAATGAAAGATGATTGATCCAACGACCAGTAGAAAGATGACGACCGCTAAAGCCATAAACCAGTTTTCCTTCTCAAGTTACCAACGTTATTCGCAGGACGAAGCCGCCCGGACGAACAATTCAGTGTATTTCTCTTAGCTCACCAGTTCGAACCGGTGCCGACCTTGGCTGACTGGCGCAGCGCGCAGCAATAGTTAAGCAGCGCGCACACGAAAATCAGGCCAATGGCCATTCCCCGAGGTACTTGTCCTGATGAAATCCTTTTGTCGTTATTGTGTTCTGGATGGGGGTTTTACGACCCGACCAGGCCGGTAGTTAAGCTGCGCCGGATTGCCATGCAATCGGGCGGAAAATACCGCTGGAAACTCGGGTCAAACGCACACCTCACGCGCCGGATGATGCTATAGAAAATTGCCTATAACCGCAACCGCGAAGGACCTGTAAAAGCCTATAAAACTGAGCTAAATCAAGTGTTTTTGACAGGAAACTGTCACTCTCACCGTGGCATTACACCTGGCTGCAATAATTAGCAAACAATCGGTCAGAAAAAGTGTGAGGATGTTGCTGAATACGGTCGTAGCTTTATTGAGCTTGGCCAGTAAACGTGGTTGAATGCCCGCGCTCGGAAATGAGCGCTGCGGGCCCCTGGTCAAGACCGTTTGACACCGCTACTCGGTACCAGGACGTTAGTTCAGGACAACACGAAAAGTACCACTCCTGACGGCCCGGTTACACTACATATTGAAATATTGCATTTTAGAACTTGAACTGAATGCGGCCTGACGGCTGATCCAGATCCGGGTGCAGACACCTGACCCAGGTCGGCAGCGCAGGCGCAACGCAACAAACGGCCAACTATGACAGACATTATCTCGACACCAACAGCTACCTGGCGCGATTTCTATGAAATGTGCAAGCCGCGGGTAGTGATGCTGCTGATTCTCACCTCAGTGGTGGGAATGATGCTGGCTGTACCCGGCATGGTGCCACTGGACGTTCTGATTCTCGGCAACCTGGGCATTGCCCTGGTAGCGTCCTCAGGTGCCGTAGTCAATCACCTGATTGACCGGCGCATCGACCTGCAGATGAAGCGCACCCACAATCGCCCCATGGCCCAGGGCCGGGTGGATGTCATGCAAGCCAGTGCCTTTGCCCTGGCCATCGGCCTGGTGGGGATGGTGATCCTCTATTACTGGATCAACCCGCTCTGCGCCTGGTTGACCCTGGCTTCGTTCGTTGGCTACGCGTTCATCTACACCGGTTATCTGAAGCACGCCACGCCACAGAACATTGTCATTGGCGGCCTGTCCGGCGCCACGCCACCGCTGCTGGGCTGGACTGCGGTCACTGGGACGATTGAGGCGGACGCCTTGATCCTGGTACTGATTATCTTCGCCTGGACGCCGCCGCACTTCTGGGCGCTGGCGATTCACCGCAAGAAGGAATACGCCAAGTCGGGCGTACCGATGCTGCCGGTGACCCACGGTGAGCACGTCACCAAGATCCATATCATCGTCTATACCGCCATACTGGTGGTGGTCAGCGTCTTCCCGTTCTTTTCGGGAATGAGTGGCTGGCTGTACCTGATTGCCGCCCTGGCACTGGGTGCCGGCTTCATGTACTGGTCACTGCTGCTGATGTATCGCCCCAAGCCCACCACAGCCATGGAGACCTTCAAGTACTCCATCGTTTATCTGGCGGTGCTGTTCGTGGCGCTGGTGGTCGATCACTACCTGTTCTGACAACGGTTTTCAGACCCCAATATCGCTGGCGGCCATACGCCGCCAGCACGCTATAGCAACTGGTTAGTCTGGCTTTTTGAGGCGACGGCCTGGTTCGGCTCTGGTCGATATCTATGCCGCTGATGCTCCTGATAGCCGGGTCCCTGACCGCTTTCGTTACAACCGATCTCTGCCAACTAGTCCCTGAATATGTCACTGAAACTTAAATGGTCGCTTTTTATTGTGGTGGACCTGGCGCTGGCCCTGGTGCTGGTCTGGTTATTTCTGTTGCGTGAAGACTTCGATCAGGTTCAGGCCCTGCGCGATGTGGGGGCAACGGTCTATCCTGAGGCCAAGGCAATCACGCCGTTCCAACTCCAGGATCAGTACGGCACCGCGTTTACCGAGGATGACCTGACCGGTCGCTGGAGCCTGGTGTTTTTCGGCTTTACCAACTGCCCCGATGTCTGCCCGCTGACCATGGCCGAGTTGGGCGAGTTTTACAGCCAGCTACCGGAGGCCTCAGACCAACCGGTGCCCCAGGTCATCATGGCGACAGTTGACCCACAAAGAGACGATGGCGCCGAATTGACCCGTTTTTTGAATCAGTTCCACCCGGATTTTATCGGGCTGACTGGTCCGGATTCGGCGCTGGCAAACCTCGCCGGACAGCTTTATGTGGTTCGCGACACCATTGCTGACTCAATGGCAGGCCATGGCGAGATGACCCACGGTGACGATGCCAGCGTGCCCACGCCAATCGAGGCTCCCATCGATCACAGCGGTCATATCTCCGTGATTAATCCCGACGGCGAGCTTTATGCCGTGATGCGTCTGCCCCATCGTCGTGAGACGCTAATTACCGCCTACGAGATGATCGTCGAGAATTGGCAGTAGTTCGGTTTTCGGATGAATTATCGGGAACGCTGTTCCACTCAATGGGATTGCATCTGCCTGGCGTCATACCCGGCTTCAGGCCACCGTGCGACCCGGCCTGAATGCCAGCAAGAAGAACACCAGCGCCGCAATTACCACGATGGTAGGGCCCACCGGCGTGTCCAGATAAAACGCAGTCACGACCCCCGCCAGTACCGAGAGCGCCCCGATCAGGCTGGCCACCAGCGCCATGCGCTCAGGAGTGTTGGCCAGTTGCCGCGCCGCCGCTGGCGGAATAATCAGTAGTGACGTAATCAGCAGCACGCCAACGATTTTCATTGAAACGGCGATAGTCAGTGCCAGCATCACCACCAGCAGCAGATTCAGCCGTCGAACATTTATCCCTTCGATTTCTGCCATCTCCGCATGCACGGTCATTGACAAAAAGTCGTTCCAGAATCGAAATAGCAGCGCTGCTACTACCGCCGCTACGGAAATAATCCAGATCACGTCAACCGCTGCCACGGTGAGCAATTCACCGAACAAATACCCTTCGAGGTTGATGCGCTGGGAGCGCGACAGGGCGAGTACCAGCACGCCGACTGCCAGCGAACTGTGCGCCAGAATACCCAGTAGGGTATCGGTGGAAAGGGCCGGGCGTCGCTCCAGGAACGTCAATAATACCGCCAGCAACAGGCAGCTTATAATTATGCTTATCTGGGGATTGCTGTTGGTCATCAGTCCGATGGCAATGCCGAGCAAAGCCGAATGCGCCAGCGTATCGCCAAAATAAGACATCCGGCGCCATACTATGAAAGAGCCCAACGGGCCGGCCACCAGTGCCAGGCTTACTCCAGAGATCAGCGCGTACAAAAAGAAGTCCGCAGCCAACAGTTCTACGATAGAAATATTCATTGATCGGCGGGCTTTATATCACCGGCAATATCATGCTCGTGGTTATGGTTGTGCGTGTAAAGCGCCAGTCCGGGAGAAAGGTTATTGCCAAACAGGTCAATAAACGCCGGGTCGGTACTTACCTGCTCAGGCTTGCCGTGACAGCAGATGTGGTGGTTCAGGCAAATGACTTCATCGGTGGCAGACATCACCAGCTGCAGGTCATGGGAAATCATCAATACGCCACAGCCACGCTGGGCACGAATATCGCCAATCAGCTGGTACAGCTCTGCCTGCCCGGCCAGATCCACGCCCTGGGCCGGTTCGTCGAGAATCAACAGCTGCGGGTTGTTAAGCAGCGCTCGCGCCAGCAGAACCCGCTGCAGCTCACCCCCGGACAGCGATATCAACTGCTGGGTCTGCAGGTGCTCGACTTTTAACAGCGCCAGTGTCTCCGTGATCGACAGTTGCGTGGCATCACGGGCCAGCTTGAGAAAGCGTCGCACGGTTAACGGCAGTGTCGGTTGCACCGAGACGCGCTGCGGCATGTATCCGATGCGCAGTGCCGGCTGGCGGGTGATGTTGCCGGAGTCCGGCTGCAGCAGGCCCAGCAGAATCCGCACCAGGGTGGTCTTGCCAGCCCCGTTCGGGCCGATCAGGGTGACAGCCTTGCCGGCACTGAGCTGGAGATTAACGTTCTGCAGTACCGGCCGATCCGCAAAATCCTTGCAGACCTTGTCAGCGACAATAAGCGGCGCCGCAGACACGGTTGTCTTGGCACCGCTGGCTGGACTGGCAGACGCGCTGTTAATGATGATCACCTGGTATGGTTGGACGGGCTGCCCGGTTTAGGAGCACGGCTGACAATGGTATATCATGATAACGATGTCAAACCTTTACCCTGCCGCTTTCCCGGTCGTTAGAACAGCCAACCAAGCCGCCAACCAAGCCGCCAACTAATCCAGCAACCAAGCCACCAACCAAGCCATGTCCTGCACCCTGTTATCCCTGTTTCGGTTTCGCTTGCGAATTCTGCTGCCGGCGGTGTTCGTTGCCTCAGTCATCTCACTGTTTCCGGCCAGTGCATGGGCCCAGGTCGATGTAGTGACCACGGTCAGACCGCTGGAATTGATTGCCCGCGCCATCGTTGGTGACCAGGGTCAGGTGCGTGCCATTATCGACGCCCAGGATTCGCCTCACCATTTTACTCTCTCACCCGGCGACCGCCTGGCGGTTGAAGACGCAGATCTGTTGCTCTGGATAGGCCCGGAGTTTGAAGTGTTCCTGGAGCGGTTTTTCCAGCGCCAGCAGGCCAGACCCCGGGTTACCGTCCTGATGCTGACCGATCTGGTGCGCCATTCGCTGGCCGATGGCAGCATTGATCCTCACGTCTGGCTGGACCCGGTCAATGCCATACACATCGCCAGATCCCTGGCCACCCGACTGGGCGAACTGGATGCCAGCCATACCCAGGCATATCAGGCCAACTTTGCACGGTTCGCTGACCGTATCAGTAACCTGCAGGTGCAGCTTGAGTCCTCCCTTGCCGGATACCGGGATCTTGACTATGCCGTCTATCACAATGCCTATCAGTATTTTGAGCAGCGTTTTGGCCTCAGTCATGGCCTGGCCCTGGTAAGCAATCCGGAAGTGGCGCCGGGGATGCGCCAGACCTTGATTACGCGTAGCGAACTGGTTGCCCTTGCTCCGGCCTGCGTGTTGCTGGAGCCGGACTATAATCCGGATTTGCTGAACACCTTGCTCAACGGCCGCGACATCAAACAGGTGCCGGTTGACCCACTCGGTTATGCCCTGCCAGCATCTGATGACAGCTATCCGGCGCTACTGGAGTCCATCGCCGCCGCGTTCGCCGACTGCGCTAACTGACAGGAATTTCCCATGGCCAAAAGCAAATCCCAAGTGAAAGAACTGGTCCTGGTGGACGGTTCATCCTATCTGTTCCGGGCATTCCATGCCCTGCCGCCGCTGGTATCCAGTCGCGGCCAGCCCACCGGTGCGGTCAAAGGCGTGATCAACATGATCCGGGCACTGCTCAAATCACACCCGGATTCCCATATCGGTATTGTCTTCGACGCCAAGGGCAAGACCTTTCGCAACGATGTCTACGAGCAGTACAAGGCTACCCGGCCGCCGATGCCCGATGAGCTGCGCAGCCAGATCAAGCCGATCCACGAGATCGTCCGCGCCATGGGCCTGCCGCTGATGATCGTCGAGGGCGTCGAGGCGGACGACGTAATTGGTACGCTGTCCCGGCAGGCGGCCAAAGACGGTGTTCCGACCCTGATATCCACCGGTGACAAGGATCTGGCGCAGTTGGTGGACGATCACGTCACCCTGGTTAACACCATGACCAACGAGCTACTGGACAGCAACGGCGTGGAAAAGAAATTTGGTGTCGGCCCCGAGCGCATTGTGGACTACCTGGCGCTCATGGGTGACAAGTCCGACAACATTCCCGGTGTACCCGGCGTAGGTCCCAAGACCGCCGTGAAGTGGCTGCAGGAATATGGCTCGGTAGACGGCATTATCGACAACGCCGATGCCGTGGGCGGCAAGATCGGCGAGCGTCTGCGGGAGAATATCGAGCAGCTACGCCTGTCCTATGAGCTGGCCACCATCAAGGAAGACGTGGAGCTGGAATTCAAAATCAGCGAACTGACCCGGGTGGATGAGGACCAGCAGAAGCTGATGGACCTGTACACCGAAATGGAGTTCAAAACCTGGATTAGCGAGCTGGAAGACAAGGGGGTCTCTGCCTCGGCCGGGGTGGCGGCGCAGGCCGATAACGGTGACGACGATGTTGACCCCCAGGCCCATGTGGTGGTCGAGGCAGACATTGACTATCAGACTATTGTCGACGAAAAAGCCCTCAGCGATCTGCTTGCGAAGCTGGGCAAGGCGAAGAAGTTTTCCATCAGCCTGGAAGCGGACGAGGGCCATTATCTCGAGACGCCGTTATTCGGTATTGCCGTCAGTCATGAGCCCGGCAAGGCGTTCTATATTCCCTTTGCCCACCGCAGTGAAGATGCGGAACAGTTATCGGCGCAAACTGTGCTGGAACAGCTCAAGCCGCTTTTGGAAGATGCCAACCTGGTAAAGGTTGGTCATGATTTAAAGCGCGACCGGCATTTGCTGGCCAACCACGACATTGACTTGCAGCCACTGAAATCCGATGTGCTGCTAGCCTCCTATGTACTCAACTCGGTGGCGATCAAACACAATCTTGTGGATATCATCCGCTATTATCTGGAAATCACTCCGAAAGAACTGGGCCCGCTGCTGGGCAAGGGTCGCAACAAACTGACGCCATCCCAGGTAGGCATTACCGACTACGCCGACCACGCGGCGGAGAAAGCCGACGCCATCTACCGCCTCGGGTTGCACCTGGAACAAACCCTGGCCCATGAAGGCCACTTGCTGGGTCTGTATAAATATTACGAGCTGCCCCTGATCGAAGTGCTGCAAACTGTTGAGCGCAACGGCATCAAACTGGACAAGCAGGAACTGGCGAAACAGAGCAAGGCGATCGGCAAGCAAATCGACAAGCTGCAGGACGAGGTGTTCGCCATCGCCGGTGAGGAATTCAATCTCGGTTCCCCCAAGCAACTGCAGTCGATTCTCTACGAAAAGCTGGAATTGCCGGTACTGAAAAAAACCAAGACCGGCCAGCCATCCACCGCCGAACCGGTGCTTCAGGAGCTGGCGGAACAGTACGACCTGCCGCACCTGATTCTCGAGCACCGTTCCCTGAGCAAGCTGAAATCCACGTACACGGACAAGCTGCCGCTGCAGGTACAGGAAAGCACCGGCCGCATTCACAGCACGTTTCAACAGGCGGTTGCCGCCACCGGGCGCCTGTCGTCCACCGATCCCAACCTGCAGAACATTCCCATTCGCAGTGAGGCCGGCCGCCGGGTACGGACCGCGTTCGTCCCGGCCGACGGCTACACCCTGATGGCGGCGGATTACTCCCAGGTGGAGCTGCGCATCATGGCCCACCTGTCTGCCGATGAAGGGCTGTTAAGCGCGTTTCGCAGCGACGAGGACGTCCACAAGGCCACCGCCTCCGACGTGTTCAACACCCCGCTGTCCAAGGTGACCCAGGATCAGCGACGCAGCGCCAAGGCCATTAACTTCGGCCTGATCTACGGCATGTCCGCGTTTGGCCTGGCCAACCAGCTCAAGGTATCCCGGGGCGAAGCCCAGGAGTATGTCGACCGCTACTTTGAAAAATACCCGGGCGTGCGCGTGTTTATGGACGAGACCCGGGCGCTGGCGGATGAGAAAGGCTACGTGGAAACCATCTTCGGACGCCGACTTTACCTGCCGGATATCCATGCCGGTAATGCCATGTTGCGCCGTGCCGCCCAGCGCACCGCTATCAACGCCCCCATGCAGGGTTCAGCCGCGGATATCATCAAGCGCTCGATGAACGACATCCACAACTGGCTGCTGCAGACCGAACTGGATGCCCGCATGGTGCTCCAGGTACACGATGAACTGATCTTCGAGGTCAAGGCAGACGACCTGGATTTGTTGACCGAAGGCGTGAAATTCCGCATGGTCAGCGCCGCGTCACTGGACGTGCCCCTGGTCGTGGATGTCGGTGCTGGCCAGAGCTGGGAAGAAGCCCACTGACCTGCCGCCCTGGCAGGCAAAAACAAACAGAAAGAACAGACAGGCAGAACAGACAAAAAGAAAGGTTCATCGCGTATTGCCAGGCATTACGCGATGATCCTTTTTAGTATCTGCGGGATTCCTGCGGAGACGCACTTTAGCAGGCGCGAAACACTCGTGCCTTCATGCCCCGGTTTGCAGCGCCTGGCAGTGATTGTACTCACTGCTTGCTACCTGTTTTCCCGGGCGCCGCGGCATTCGTCTTCTACTTGCTGGAGTGAGCTGCGCTGCGCAGGGCGGCGATGACCGGGGCAGTGTCCGGCCGGATGCCGCGCCAGATTCGGAAAGACTCGGCAGCCTGTTCCACCAGCATGCCCAGGCCGTCCAGCGCCAGGGTAGCGCCATGGTCTTTGGCCCAGCGCACAAACACCGTGTCGGTATCGGCATACATCATATCGTAGCAGCAAGCGTCGCTATTGAGCCATTCGCTGTACAGAGGCGGTAACTCCTGACTAAGGCTCAGGGATGTGGCGTTGATAATCAGGTCGTAGCGCGCTTGCTTATCGAGGCTGTCGAAGTCGCCGGGGATGATGGCGGCGTGGTCGGCAAAATCGCGGGCAATGGCCTCGGCACGTGATCGGGTGCGGTTCAACAGGGTGATGCTGCCTGGCTGTTGTTCGATCAGGGCCGCCAGAGCACCGCGCGCAGCACCGCCGGCACCCAGCATGAGGATGGTTGTTCCAGTAATGCTGAAGCCGTGATTGTGACTGATGTCCCGCACCAGGCCCGGGCCATCGGTGTTCTCGGCACAGAGTGCGCCTGCTTCCAGATAAAGGGTGTTGGCTGCGGCCGCCAGGCGGGCCCGGTCTGAATACTGTTGCGCCAGGGCAAACGCGGCTTCCTTGTGGGGCAGGGTGATGTTCAGCCCGGCGCCGCCGCCCGCAAAAAATTCGCCCACGAACCCCACAAAGTTTTCCGGCTCGACTTCAATCGCTTCATAGTCCACCGCTTCGCCGGTTTGCTGCGCGAACCGGCGATGGATATCTGGCGACTTGCTGTGGGCAACGGGTTTACCCAGCACGGCATAACGGGACACTTCAGATTCCTTTCATGTAGCTGGCCTTGTGCTGGCCTGTTACTTGCTCAAACCCAATCCCGGTGACGCAGATAATCCTTGTACAGCTCGGCTTCTTCGCTGCCTTCCTCCGGCTGCCAGTCGTACCACCAGCGCACCACCGGCGGGAGTGACATCAGGATTGACTCGATACGCCCGACGCCGGACTGCAGACCGAACACCGTGCCCCGGTCATACACCAGATTGAATTCAGCGTAGCGGCCGCGGCGGTATTCCTGGAATTCTTTATGGCGTTCCGAGAACGGATGGTCACGCCGTTTTTCCACGATCGGCACATAGGCATCGAGGTAACTGTTGGCCATGGCTTGTACGAAAGCGAAGCTCTGCTGGAAACCCAACTCGTTGAAGTCATCATAAAACAAACCGCCAATGCCGCGCGGTTCATCGCGGTGCTTCAGGTAAAAATACTCGTCGCACTGCTTCTTGAACTGCGGGTAGTAGTGTTCACCAAACTTGATGCAGGCCCCACGAGCGGTCCGGTGCCAGTGTCGACAGTCGTCTTCGAAGCCGTAGTACGGGGTCAGATCGTAGCCCCCGCCAAACCACCAGACCGAATCCTCGCCCTCCTTGTCGGCGACGAACATGCGGAAGTTGGCGTGGGAGGTAGGCACGAACGGGTTGTCGGGGTGGATAACCAGGGACACGCCCATGGCCTGATAGGATCGGCCGGCCAGTTCCGGGCGTGACGCGGTAGCGGACGCGGGCATCGCTTCCCCGTATACATGGGAAAAATTCACCCCGCCTTTCTCGAACACTGCGCCATCGCTAATCACCCGGGTGATGCCGGAGCCACCGGTGTCGCGGTCCCAGGCGTCGGTGCGAAAGTCTGCCTTGCCATCCACGGCTGCCAGGCCGCTGCAGATTTTGTCCTGCAAACCCAACAAGAATTCTTTTACCGCGTCGGTGTCGACGGTGTTATCAACCTTGTTATTGGCTTTGGGGTCGCTGCCAGCCGGAGCGCTGTCGGGGGAAGTGCTGCTGTCTGTCACTGTGTCATCCTTTTATTCAACTGTCTTTTATCAACTAATTGTCTATCAACCTGGCGATGTACATTGTTATCAACTTGGCTCACTGCTGTCCCACTGTTGACAAGCGGCTCCGAGCGGTGCGCCCGGCAGTTAGCTCGTGCCGCTGCGGACCACGCCCTTCCGGGGTACCTTCACTGTGAAAAATGCCCTGAAAAACGGCCATTTTTCGCCGTTCAGCGTCGGTCCTTAATTGCATCGGCACAAGCTAACTGCCGGTCACCCCTTGCTGTTTGCAAGAGTCGATATTCACTGGCTTCGTTGGTTTGTCCCGGGTGCCAAACAACAAGGTTTCATGACTGAAAATATTAGGAAACACCCGATCTTGGACTGATCGAGAATTCTCAATGGGAAATCTTTGGGACAGCAGTGGACTTACCTCACATTAACTATCAAGCTAACTACCAACAATGATCGACTCGCACTGACTGCCATACGAGCCTGGCACGCAGACTGTGAGTGTAACCCAGGTTTTGGCCGTCCAGCAGTGCCAAATGCGCCTCATCATTGGCCATCAGGCACAGCGGGGTAGGTTGAGCGGGAAGTCCAGCGATGAGAGGCCATGGGCGAGCGCCGGGATGTAGTCTCGCCAACGCTGTCGCCAGTCGGGAATTACTGACCAACAGCTGGCTGGGGACTGGCTTGTTTGCTGTTCCCTGTCTATAGCATTTTGGTCCTTCGTGTCCTGGCCTTTGACTGTCAGAACCTGGGCGATGGGGACATTGGCCAAGCCGGGGTTCAAGCCCAGGATGCGGTCAACCCACGCGGCGCTGTGAGCGTCCGGTTGACCCCGGCTGCTAGCGGTTCAAGAGAGGATAGTCAGTCGGGAACCCCGAGGCGGCCTTCGCGCTGGCAAACCAGCCCCTGGATTTCCAATTGCAGCAAGCAGGCACTGAGGGTGTCGGTTGGCAGTTGGCAGCGGGCCTGTAGCACTTCGAAAGCCAGATCTTCCCGGGTCAGCACGCGCAGGATGGCACGGCAGCGGCCATCCTTGATCCGTGCCGGACCAGAGTTGCCGCGCGCCTGCTTGCCCGGATACGCCAACGAGGTTCTCACGGTATTTGACTGTAAACCATCCAGGACCTCGGCCGGCAGTTCGCTGAGCACATCACCGGGCTGTTCCACCAGCCGGGCACCGCTCTTGATGAGCTGGTGGCAGCCTTCCGCATAGGCACGATTAATCTGGCCGGGGACGGCAAATACCTCGCGATTTTGTTCCATGGCCAGGCGCGCGGTAATCAGGGACCCGGACTGCAGGCTGGCTTCCACTACCAGCACTCCCAGGCTAAGACCGCTGATAATGCGGTTGCGTTGGGGAAAATAGGCAGGCAATGGCGGCGTGCCCAGGGGAAATTCACTGACCACGGCGCCACTGGCGCTACACTGCTCCGCCAGCGCGCTATTACCGCGGGGATAAACCTGATCCTGGCCAGTGGCCACCACCGCAACAGTGTAGCCGCCGGCCGCGAGGGCTCCCTGGTGGGCCAGGGTGTCGATACCGCGGGCCAGGCCACTGGTGATACCCAGGCCACAATCAGCCAGCTCCGACGCCATCCAGCGGGCAATATCTTCACCGTAGGCGCTGCAGCGCCGTGAACCCACCATGGCCAGCTGCGGCTGCTGCAGGCGCTGTACGTTACCGCGGACGGCCAGCAACGGAGGGGGGCTGGCGATAGTGCGCAATGCCGGCGGGTAGTCGGGCGACTCGAAGGTAAGCAGATTGTGACCAGGCTGTTCGGCCCAGCGCCGCTCCTGATCTACTTTGTCGCGAGTGCTGCGGTCAGGGTGGGCGAGGTGATCTGGCAACTGCGCCAGCTGCGGATCCTCATCATTGGCCAGCAGGGCGTCGAGCGTGCCGTGCGCCTGAATCAGACGCGCAAAGCTGGCCGCTGACAGGTGCTTACTGTGGCGCAGCACCAGGTAGGCGTGCAGCCGGGCTTCCTCGTCCATTGTTCATCCTTGAATAATGGTATTGAGCGAGGGTGTTGAATAACTTGTCTTATGCGCCTGGTGAGCGCTTACATCACGGGTTGGTGACGCGATTATTTAGCTGGATCGGTTCGAGACTGCTCAACACCACGGCATAACTGAACTCATCAAATACTTTATAGACCAGTAATGTGCCGATGTCGTTACCAGGCAGATTCAGGCGCTCGCTGCGGAAGATCGCCTGCATTCGCCGCCGGAAGCCCATTCGTTCGCGCTCCACGTCGTCGATTACCCGACTGTCTTCATGACGCACGGCGAGCACATCGCCGACCCGGAGCTGGTCAGTCTCGCCACGGTTAATCACGACTGTATCCAGCTGCGAGGCCATCGCCTCGGTATTGAGCATCGAAATAATCCGCCCCTCGAGCTCCACTTCTGGCTCGGTGGGAAAGATTGTGGCACCTATCCGTTGGACTTCGCGGGTTAGTAAGCGGTCACCTTGCCGGATCTCCTTGCTACTGTTGTTAATCAGCATGCGGCGGACGCCGTCTTCCTCGTTGCTGGAAATAGTCGCGAACCCGAGGTATTCCACTTCGATACCCAGCATCTCGCCATTGTCATCGTCAAAGTACTCGCGGCTGGGTCGATACACCTCGAAGGTATTGGTGCCTGCCGGCCACTCGCCCCGGGCGTAGACTTCATCGCCGGTGGCAATCGCCAGGTTGTCGCCAATGTTTTGCACAATGTAGGGAGCGGCGTCGTAAAGCTCCTGGGTGACAATGCGGTTGCGGGTAAAGCTGTTCTCGATGGATTCCAGCGGAATGGCCGGGATCGCACTCTGCAAGGGTTGCTCACGAATCTGCGGGCCCAGCTCGC
The DNA here is from genome assembly GCA_965212375.1 of uncultured Pseudohongiella sp. Lineage (GTDB taxonomy): Bacteria > Pseudomonadota > Gammaproteobacteria > Pseudomonadales > Pseudohongiellaceae > UBA9145. Next base: position 3,621,512 of record OZ243108.1, read on the forward strand.
TGATTTCACGAGCGCCTCGCTTGATCGCAATGCGCGGCGTACCACGGACAAAATTGATGCTGAGAATATCGCCGGGATAGATCAGGTCAGCGTTGTCGAGATAGGGGTCCGGTTGCCAAACTTCTGGCCAACGCTCAGGATCCTGCAGGAACTGGCTGGCAATATTCCACAACGTGTCGTCTTCCTGAACGGTATAGCTGTCCGGAAAATCAAAGCGCAGCAATGATGTCTGGGTTTGAGCACTTGAATTTGCCAGCCAGCAACCTATTACCAGTAGCAGACTGACGGCGTGAAGCATGCGCAGCTTGATCATTAATAAATCCGCCCTTTTTGGCAGCGATATGGTAGCAATACGGTATAATTATCACTAGAAGCAGTTCACAACCTGCCAACTTCAGACTGGCTGGCAATCTGGTGAGTAAACTTATCCGTTAATACGGTTCAGCAGTACGGTTTTAGCAATACGCTTTCAATAGTACCTTTTTAAATGAACAGTTCCGACAAGCCTTCGGGCCTTTGACAACATGGCGACTTTACCCATTCTGGAATTCCCCGATCCGCGGTTGCGCACCAAGGCAGCTCCGGTAACCGAGTTTGATGCCACGCTGCATCAGCTGATCGATGACATGTTCGAAACCATGTACGAAGCACAGGGTATCGGCCTCGCCGCCACCCAGGTGAATGTGCACAAGCGTTTACTGGTAATAGATGTATCGGAAAGCCGCGATACTCCTCAAGTATTTATTAATCCCGAGTTCGAGATTCTCGAGCAGGAACTCAGCGAATACGATGAGGGGTGTCTGTCCGTGCCCGGCTTTTATGAAACCGTATCCCGGCCGCGCAAGGTGCGGATTACTGCCACGGACAAGCACGGCGAGCCATTTGCGCTGCTGGCCGAGGGCATTCTTTCCACCTGTATCCAGCATGAAATCGACCACCTGGATGGCAAGTTGTTTGTCGACTACCTGAGCAACCTCAAGCGCCAGCGGATCCGCAGCAAGCTCGAGAAAGAACACAAGAAGTCCGCCTGAGCCTGCATGAGTGACTACCGGATCTGTTTTGCCGGCACACCGGCCTTTGCCGCCGGACACCTGCAGGCACTGCTGGCCCATGGCAGTCACATTGTCGGAGTCTATACCCAGCCGGATCGCCCCTCCGGACGTGGCAAGAAGCTGCTGCCCAGCCCGGTGAAGCAGCTGGCCCTCGAGCATCAACTACCCATTTATCAACCCGCCTCGTTAAAAGACACTGCGGTCCAGGCCGAGTTTGCCGCGCTTGAACCGGATCTGCTGATCGTGGTGGCCTACGGCCTGATCCTGCCCCAGGCGATTCTCGATATTCCCCGGTTGGGCTGCCTCAACGTCCATGCCTCCTTGCTGCCACGCTGGCGCGGCGCTGCCCCGATCGAGCGTGCCATTCTTGCTGGCGATACCGACACCGGGATCACCATCATGCAAATGGATGCTGGCCTCGATACCGGTGCCATGCTGCACCGGGAAGCACTGGCGATTGCTGAGGATGACACCGGCAGCAGCCTGGAAGCGAGGCTTCTTGAGGTTGGTAAACATTCACTTATAGAAACGCTCGACAATCTCGAGATCCTGCAGAGCAACGCCGAGACCCAGGATGATAGCCAGTCCACCTATGCCGCCAAGCTGGATAAAAGTGAGTCGCTAATCCACTGGGAGAATGACGCCGCGGTCATTGACCGCCAGATTCGTGCCTGTGCCGGGCGCACCCCGGCGTATACGTTCATCGGCCAGCAGCGGCTGCGACTGCTGGCTGCAGCGGTGCTGCCAGCGGATGCTTCGAGCCTTGCCGGCGCCGCTCCGGGATCAGTGGTGGCAGTTGATAAACACGGCATCACCGTCGCTTGTGGCGCCGGGGGTCTGCGGGTAAGTCGCCTGCAACTGGAAGGCAAAAACCCGGTGTCCGTCCAGGAGTGGTTGAATGCCCGGCCTGAACTGCTACCGCAAGGCACTCGCCTGGGGCAACCCGGAGCTGCTGGCTGATGGCCAGCAAAACTGCAAGCAAAAACGCTAACAACACCCGCGCGATTGCCGCAGACATTATCACCAGTCTTGTTCAAGGTCAGGGATCACTTACTAACCACCTTTCCCAGCAGCGCGAGCGGGACGATTACAGCTTTCTGCAGGAATTGTGTTTCGGTACCTGCCGCCACTATTACCTGCTGCTTGGGGTGTTCAACATCCTGGTCAAAAAGCCCTTCAAGGCCAAGGATCTGGACCTGCAGAACCTGGTATTGGTCGGCCTCTACCAATTGCGTGAACTGGCCACCGCCGACCATGCCGCGGTCAATGAAACCGTGTCCGCGGTAAAAGCGCTGGGCAAACCCTGGGCCCGCGGGCTGGTAAACGGCATTCTGCGCAATTACCAGCGCCGTGCCGAAGCCATTACGGCCGAGCTGCCCGACAGTGCGCGTCATGCCCACCCGGCCTGGCTGGCGGCCAAACTCCAGGCACAATGGCCAGACGACGCCGACAGACTGTTGGCCCATGGCAATGCACGGCCCCCCATGACCTTGCGCATCAATACCGCCAGTACCACCCGCGCGGCAGTGCAGGCGCAGCTACTTGCAGACGGCCACCGCACGCAACCCGGCCAATGGGCAAGTTCAGCCCTGTACCTCGACGCGCCCAGTGCCGTGGCCGCGCTGCCCGGCTTCAGCAGCGGCGAGTTCAGCGTCCAGGATGAAGCCTCACAGTTGGTCCCCACCTTGCTGCAACTGGCGCCCGGCCAACGCGTCCTGGATGCCTGCGCCGCACCCGGCGGCAAGACCTGTCATTTGCTTGAAAGTGAGCAATCACTATCGTCACTGGTTGCTGTGGATGAGTCTGCAGAGCGTCTGGGCAGAATACAGGAAAACCTGGATCGGCTGCGGCTGAAGGCCACCTTGAAGGCAGCCGATGCCCGCAACCTGGATGCCTGGTGGGACGGTACAGCGGTTGATCGCATCCTGCTGGATGCGCCATGTTCGGCCACCGGCGTTATCCGCCGCCACCCGGATATCAAATTGCTGCGCCGGGAGGCGGATATCCCGCGCCTGGCCGCATTGCAGCAGGAATTGTTAATCGCCCTGTGGCCTTGCCTGGCCAGCGGCGGCCTGTTGCTTTACACCACCTGCTCATTGTTACGCGATGAAAACGAGGCGACCGTCGCGGCCTTCCTGGCCGCCACCCCGAACGCTAAATATGAGCGCATCACGGCCGATTGGGGAGTAGAATGCCCCTACGGAAGACAACTGCTTACCGGGTCCGACACGGAACCGGATGGCTTCTATTTTGCCCTGTTACGCAAGGAGTAAACCGGCCCATCAGTCAGTCCCGACCGGACGTTTGCGTGTCGTTTTACGAGTATTTTCATGAAAATCATCATTCTTGGCGTTAATCAGGTGGGCAGTACCCTCGCCGAGACCCTCGCCAGTGAATCCAACGATATTGTGGTAGTGGACAGCGACGTGGAAAAACTCCGCGAGCTGCGCGACCGCATCGATATCGGCATAGTGGAGGGCCAGGCCTGTCATCCGGACGTGCTGACCCGGGCCGGGGGCGAGGACGCCGACATGGTGATTGCCGTCACCGAAAGCGACGAGGTCAACATGGTGGCCTGCCGCGTCGCCCACTCCCTGTTTCGTACCCCCAAGAAAATCTGCCGATTGCGCTCTTCGGCCTACCTGGTAAGCGACAAACTGTTCGGCGAAGAAGGCCTGGCTGTGGACCTGGTCATCAGCCCGGAGTTGATCGTGTCCGACTATATTGCCCGCCTGATCGATCTGCCTGGCTCACTGCAGGTACTGGATTTCGCCGACGGGCTGGTACAGCTGGTGGCGGTGAAGGCATTCTACGGCGGGCCGCTGGTCGGCCAGGAAATCCGCCTGCTACGTCAGCACATGCCGTCGGTAGATACCCGGGTGGCAGCAATCTTTCGCAAAGACCGGCCGATCATTCCCGAGGGGTCCACCATGATTGAGGCGGACGACGAGGTCTTTTTTGTCGCCGCTCAAAAGGACATCCGCCCCTGCATGGGAGAACTGCGGCGCCTCGACAAGCCCTATCGGCGCCTGATGATTGCTGGCGGCGGCAATATTGGTTCGCGCCTGGCGCAGAACCTGGAACACCGCTACCAGATCAAGATTATCGAACGCGATCCCGAACGCTGTGAATCCCTGTCCCGCACCCTGAGCAAGTCCATCGTGCTTTGCGGCGAAGCCTCGCACCGGGATCTGTTGATGGATGAGAACATCGAACAAACCGATGTCTTTCTCGCCCTGACCAATGACGACGAGGCCAACATCATGTCATCGCTGCTGGCCAAGCGCCTCGGGGCCAAGAAAGTCATGACCCTTATTAATAACCCCGCCTATGTGGACCTGGTCCAGGGTGGCGAGATTGATGTCGCCATTTCCCCGCAGCAGGCCACGATCGGCAAGCTGCTGGCCCACGTGCGCCGCGGTGACGTGGTCAACGTGCACTCCCTGCGCCGTGGTGCCGCCGAAGCCATGGAAGCCATTGCCCACGGCGACAAGGCCACTTCAAAAGTGGTTGGCCGCGCGATCGAGGATATCGACCTGCCGGAAGGCACCACCATCGGTGCGATTGTCCGCGACAAGGAAGTGCTTATCGCCCATGACGACACTGTGGTGCAATCCGACGATCACGTCATCCTGTTCGTGGTGAACCGCAAGCGCATTCCCGAAGTTGAACGCCTGTTCCAGGTCGGCCTGGGGTTCTTTTAGCTACTCATGCACGCATCTATCACCGTCAAGATTCTTGGCCTGCTGCTGATGTTCTTCAGCGTGCTGGCCAATCTGCCGCCGATGATAGTGTCGCTGATTTACAACGATGGCACGGTACTCGCCTTCGGCACCGCCATGGCAATTACCTTCGGCGTTGGCTTCGTGGCCTGGGCGGCCACGGCCCGCACCCATAAAGAACTCAGTACTCGGGATGGATTTTTGATAGTGACGCTGTTCTGGGCGGTACTGGGCACTGCCGGCTGTTTGCCATTTCTGATCTCCGTCGATGTGCAGCTATCGGTCACCGATGCCATCTTCGAGTCCCTGTCGGGACTGACCACCACCGGAGCAACGGTGATTTCCGGGCTGGATACCCTGCCCAAGTCCATTCTGTTTTACCGCCAGCAGCTACAGTGGCTGGGTGGCATGGGGATTATTGTGTTAGCCGTGGCGCTTTTGCCGATGCTGGGTATCGGCGGCATGCAACTGTATCGCGCCGAAAGCCCGGGCCCGGTGAAAGATAACAAGCTGGTACCGCGCCTGGCCGAGACCGCCAAGGCGCTGTGGTATATCTACCTGGCGCTGACCGTGGCCTGCGCCCTGGCTTACTGGGTGGTGGGCATGGATGTCTTTGACGCCATCAGCCACAGCTTCACTACTGTGGCCATTGGTGGCTTTTCCACCCACGATGCCAGCCTGGGCTACTTCGACAGTACCGCCGTGGACCTGGTGGCCATTGTTTTCATGTTTATCGCCGGAATTAATTTCGCGCTACATTTCACAGCCTGGCAGGCCCGCCGAATCACGCCCTATCTGTCCGACCCGGAATTCAAGTTCTACAGTTTTATCCTGCTGCTGGTGGCGGTGCTGACTGTTTCGGTACTGAACTCTGCAGAGGTCTACGGCAGTTTCTCGGAGGCGCTGATTCGCGGGGTGTTTCAGGTGGTGTCGATTGCCACCACTACCGGGTTTACCACTGCGGACTTCAGCACCTGGCCACTGTTCCTGCCATTTTTACTGCTCTATGCCGCGATTATCGGTGCCTGCGCCGGATCCACCGGTGGCGGCATGAAGGTGGTGCGCATCCTGCTGATTTTCAAACAGGGCATTCGCGAGATCCAGCGTCTGATTCATCCACGCGCCACTATTCCCATCAAGCTGGGTCGGGAGGTGGTAAGTGATCGGGTGGTGGAATCGGTGTGGGGCTTTTTTGCCGCCTACGTAATGGTGTTTATGGCCATGCTGCTGGCGCTACTGGCAACCGGGCTGGATATCATTACCGCGTTCAGCGCGGTGGGCGCCTGCATTAACAATCTGGGCCCGGGGCTGGCCAATGTGGCGGAGACCTATGGCGCGCTGAATCCGGCGGCGAAATGGATTCTGTGCCTGGCGATGCTGATGGGCCGGCTCGAAGTGTTTACCCTGCTGGTGCTGTTCACGCCAATGTTCTGGCGACGTTAGCGTCGCCGTTATCAGGACTTACTGGTCTCTGATAGTACAACGATAGTACAACGCCGATCTGATAGAACTCTTGGCTGATAACACTGCCAACGAATCCTGCTTAGTAAAACTCAGAATTATCCGGCCGTCGCCGGAAGCGTTTATATTCCCACTGGTACTGGCTGGGCGCCATCGTGACCACTTGCTCGACACTGCGATTCAGACCGCGCAGGGATTCACTCGGTTCACTGCTGCCGATCGCCTTGTCGGCACGCCGAAAGATTGCCTTGAAACCCGCCCCCCTTGGGAGGCGCTGACCAAAACCGCAAAACACCTCAGCACCAGTGCGCTGCGCCAGCTTGCTGATCAGGGTCATAGTGAAGGCCGGTTCACCAAAGAATGGGGCGAAGTCACCGCTGCCATCAGGCGGGACCTGGTCCGGCAGGATTCCCACCAGTTCGCCGCGCTGCAGGGCGCCCAGCACTTGCGCTACGCCTTTGCGATTGGTGGGCGCCATGCGCACACCGCTTCTCGAACGCACTTCCTGCAGCAACCGGTCGATATAGGCTCGCCGTGGTGGCTGATACATAAAAGTCGCTGGCACCCCATCCACCGCGTAAAAGCCAAAGATCTCCCAGTTACTGAGATGGGGTGCCAACAGGATCACCCCCTTGCCGCTGGCCAGTGCCTCGCGATATTCCGCAACACCTTCGGTAGCCACCGTAAGGGCAACGGTCCGGGCAATCGGCTGCATCCAGGCCTTGCCCATCTCAAGGGCGGTGCAGGCAGTATGTTCCAGGCTCTCCCGGGCCAGGGCATCGAGCTGATGATTATCCAGATCTGGAAAACAGGTGCGCAGGTTTTTAAGTGTGGTATCGCGGGCGCGGTTGGGGACCAGCATCAGCAGGCGACCCAGGCCGCTACCGAGCAGGTGTAGCCAGGACAGCGGCAGTCGCGCCGTGAACCACAGCCAGATCCGGAACAAGTGATATTGCAGGGTAGTGATAATTGGCCTCGAGCGCTCGCAGTGGTTTCTGCGCCTATTCGGTATTGCGCGCCGCTTGGTGTTTCGCGCCTATTGTAGGGGGAATCCACGAATAAACAATCCGACATCCGGATCCCCGATGCCCATAGTCAGGGGCCCAGTTTGATGAGACTTGCCAAGATACATGGTTCCGTATGAGACGGGGCACTTCTATACCCTCGGTAAATCCGGCCCAGTCCTGGATCACCGACCGGTGTCGGGCAGCTGCGCCTTGCAACAGCGCGTGGCTCACCCATGCGGGCTCGAGAACCGCATTGCTGCTGCGGGCTGTCACGAAGAACCCCGCCTCTTGTGGACCCTGGCAAAGCAGGCGAGTTTTTCAATCTGAGCCACTACCTGCCGGTGCGCGTTGTGGCATCGTCAGATAGAATCCCGCATAATTGCAGCCCTTTGATTTCTGGAAGCTTTCATCACCGTGAGTACGTCTTATAACACCAGAACCTTTCAGGGGCTGGTGCTGGCCCTGCAACAGTTCTGGGCAGATCGCGGGTGCGTTGTGCTGCAGCCACTGGACCTTGAAGTGGGAGCAGGGACGTTTCATCCCGCCACGTTTTTGCGCGCCATCGGGCCGGAGTCATGGAACGCGGCTTACGTGCAGCCGTGTCGCCGTCCTACCGATGGGCGCTACGGTGAGAACCCAAACCGCCTGCAGCATTACTATCAGTTCCAGGTCATCCTCAAGCCGTCACCCAAAGATATTCAGGAGCTGTACCTGGCTTCCCTGGAAGCGATTGGTATCGACATGAGCGTGCACGACGTACGCTTTGTGGAAGATAACTGGGAATCGCCGACCCTGGGCGCCTGGGGTCTGGGCTGGGAAGTGTGGCTAAACGGCATGGAAGTGACGCAGTTTACCTACTTTCAGCAAGTGGGTGGCCTTGAGTGCCACCCGGTTAGCGGTGAGATCACCTACGGAATCGAGCGCATTGCCATGTACCTGCAGGGTGTGGACAGTATCTACGATATCGTCTGGACGGAAGGTCCCGATGGCGTCGTCACCTACGGCGATGTGTTCAAACAGAATGAAGTGGAGATGTCAGCCTACAATTTTGAACTGGCGGATACCACGCTACTGTTTTCCTATTTCGACGACTGCGAGAAGCAGTGTCAGGCATTGATAGAAAGAGACCTGGCGCTACCGGCCTATGAGCAGGTACTCAAAGCATCCCACTATTTCAATCTCCTGGATGCGCGCAATGCTATTTCGGTCACCGAGCGGCAGCGCTATATTCTCCGGGTGCGCACCCTGGCCCGGTCAGTTGCGCAAACTTATTTCGACAGCCGCAAGAAGCTTGGATTTCCCCTGGCCACAGACGAGCTGCGCAACGACTATCTGGAACGCAAGTGAGTACTCCAACCCGCGATTTATTAATCGAGATTGGCACGGAAGAGCTGCCACCAAAAGCCCTGGCCGGATTGTCATCAGCCTTTGAAGCGCAAATTCAGGAGCGACTGGACGACGCCCGGCTGAAATTTGCAGCAATCAAGCGTTTTGCTACACCCCGGCGCCTGGCATTGCTGGTGTCTGACCTTGAGGAGACCCAAGAAGATAATCAGATCACCCGGTTCGGACCGGCCGTGAAGGCCGCGTTTGACAAAGAGGGCAATCCCACCCGCGCCGCGACCGGGTTTGCCAGTTCCTGTGGCGTTGACGTGGCGCAACTGGGCCGCGCCGAAAAAGACGGCGTGGAGAAACTCAGTTTTGAGAAGCTTGAAAAGGGTCGCCCCAGCAGCGAACTGCTGCCGGAGATATTGACCCAGGCCCTGGCTCAGCTTCCGATCCCCAAACGCATGCGCTGGGGGGCTTCCAGAGTAGAATTTGTCCGGCCCGTGCACTGGGTGGTGCTTTTGTTTGGCGAGCAAATTATACCGGCCACTATACTGGGCGTGGATTCCGGTTCAGAAACCCGAGGGCACCGCTTCCTGCACAATGACTGGATTCCCCTCAAACAACCTTCAGATTATCAACAAGCCCTGGAAGAAACCGGTAAGGTAATAGCCGACTTTACGGTACGTCTGGAGATGATTCGTGAACAGGTGACGGCCGAGGCTAAACGAGTCGGCGGCGAGGTCATGTGGGATGAAGGCTTGCTTCAGGAAATAGCCAGTCTCGTGGAGTACCCGGTAGCGCTGACCGGTGAGTTCGATCCGATCTATCTTGAACTGCCGCCCGAGACCCTGGTGCTCACCATGAAGTCGCATCAAAAATGCTTCTGCCTTGCAGATGGTGACGGGAACCTCCTGCCGCGGTTTATTACGGTAAGCAACCTGATCAGCAAAGACCCGGCGCGGGTAGTGGAGGGCAATGAACGGGTGATTCGTCCCCGGCTGGCCGATGCCCGATTTTTCTTTGAGACCGATAAGAAGACGCCCCTGGCAGATCGACGCGAGCAACTGAAGGCGCTGGTATTCCAGGACAAGCTCGGCACTGTTTATGATAAATCCCAGCGGGTAGCCGACCTCGCGCAGTGGATTGCCCAGCAACTGGATGGCAACCAGGACTTCTGTCGCCGTGCCGCTGAGCTTTCCAAATGTGATTTACTCACCCAGATGGTAGGCGAGTTTGCCGATCTGCAGGGGCTGATGGGTTACTACTATGCACGTCATGACGGAGAGCCCGACGAAGTGGCCAGTGCGCTGACCGAACAGTACCAACCGCGTCACGCCGGTGCAGACCTGCCCGAGACACTGACCGGGTCCATCCTGGCGATTGCCGACAAACTGGATACCATGGTGGGTCTGTTTGGCATCGGTCAACCGCCGACCGGGTCCAAGGATCCGTTTGCGCTGCGCCGTGCTGCAATCGGAATCCTGCGGATTCTGGTTGAGAAAGAACTCCCGCTGGACATGCAAGCTTGTATTGCACAGTCATTAACTGGCTTTGCTGGTAAGGATCTGGAAGCTACCACGGAACAGAAGGTCTTCGATTTTATGCTGGAACGATTCCGCGCCTGGTATGCCGACGAAGGCATAGGCGCGAATATATTCCAGGCGGTTAGTGCCGTGCGACCGGTCAGCCCCCTGGATTTTCATCACCGGGTTCAGGCGGTTGCCAGATTCACCGGGCTACCCGAAGCCGAGGCCCTCGCCGCAGCCAACAAACGGGTTTCAAATCTGCTTGGCAAACAGACCGCCACTGATCAGCTCGAATCCGTTCAAAAAGACCTGCTGAGCGAAGCAGCTGAACAGGAGCTCGCCCGGGCTTTAGCCAGCAAAGTGGAACAAGTGACCCCTTTGTTTTCGTCCGGAAACTATTCCCAGGGACTGGCGGCACTGGCCGAGCTTAAGATGCCGGTAGACAAATTCTTTGATGAAGTGTTGGTCATGGCGGAAGACCCCGCCGTTCAAGCCAATCGTCTGGCGCTGCTCAAAAAGTTGCGCGAGCTGTTCCTGCGGGTTGCGGATATTTCCCACCTCCACAGCAACTAGGGGCGCACAATGGTGCAACCCATAATCGTTCTGGATCGCGATGGCGTCATCAACGATGACTCCGATGCTTATATCAAATCCCCTGAAGAATGGCAGCCGATCGCGGGGAGTATCGAGGCGATCGCCAGTTTATATCGCAGTGGTGTCCAGGTTGCGGTGGCTACCAATCAGTCAGGCCTCGGGCGCGGTTTGTTCGATGCAGAGCAACTGGCACAGATGCATGGGAAAATGCATACGCTAGTTGAGGCCCAGGGCGGATCGATCGCCGCGGTATGCTATTGCCCGCATCTGCCAGATGATAACTGCCGCTGCCGGAAGCCCGGAGTCGGTCTGCTGGAGCAGATTCAGTTGCAACTGGTGACCCCGCTGGCGGGTAGTTTCTTTATTGGCGATAGTGCCAAAGATCTGGAAGCGGCCGTGGCGTTTAACATGCGTCCGGTGCTGGTTCGCACCGGCAAGGGAGCAAAGACCGAGCCGCAGGTGGCAGACCGTTATCCTGACCTTCCGGTTTTTAACGATCTGGCCGAGGCGGTGACAGGTTTGGGGCTAATTACTTCGTCTCTATCGTCGGCAAGCGTGTCATCAACCGGTTGTGGCGATCCTTTACCAAATTCATCTAACTCAACTGCGCCAGCAAAAAAGGACCCGGATTAACAAATGCACCGCGCCTTGCTGATTGCCCGCTCGCTGCTGTTTTATGTCGGCTACGTTCCGGTGACCATCGTCATGTCGACGCTGTTTATCACGCTTTTTCCCATACTTCCTGCCCGCGGTCGGTACCAGTTTTCGGCGGCGTGGTGCAAGGTCATTCTGGTTTGGCTACGAATCAGTTGCGGGGTGAAATATGAAGTGCGCGGCAAAGAACATCTGCAGGATGGCGCCATGGTGGTACTGGCCAACCACCAGAGCAGCTGGGAAACACTATTCTTCTATCAGCTTATATATCCCATTGCGCCAATACTGAAACAGGAGCTGATGCGCATCCCGTTCTGGGGCTGGGCACTACGGCTGCTAAAACCCATTGCCATCGATCGCAGCAAACCGCGCAATGCCAGTCGTTCATTGATGGAGCAGGGGGTGCGGCGTCTGGGGGAAGGTTTTTCAGTGATTATCTTTCCGGAAGGTACCCGCTCTCCGGCGGGCACCATCAAGCCGTTCACCCGCAGTGGCGCCAAGCTGGCCATCGCCGCCGGCGTACCAGTGATTCCGGTGGCCCTTGATGCCGGAAAGTGCTGGCCACCGCGCCAAATAGTGAAATATCCGGGTACGATCCAGATTGAGATCGGCCCGCCGATCGACCCGGCCGGTCACAACAGCAACAGCCTGACCGCGGCAGCCGAAGACTGGATTCGTCAGCGTCTGGCCGTGTGAATAATTAGGCGGCCAGCCCAGGGAACCTCTGATCAGTTCTACCGATGCTCTGGCCTCCAGACGAGATCACTGGCGAGGCGCCTTGCCGCCGGCATGCGTCGGCCTGTCAAGGCGAGGCAACGAAGCCAGTGGGCTCGTCTGGAGGCCCCGTCGGGCGGGGCCTGTCGGGCGCCACTGCGTCGTTGTCCCGCTTGGCAAGGGATTGGCCATTCCCGGCGCGTGACGCCTAGCAGTAGCGCCCGACAGACTCCCGCAGAGCACCGGTAGAACTGATCAGAGGTTCCCTAGATATCCAACTCTTCGACGGCCAGGGCATTTTCTTCGATAAACTCGCGACGGGGTTCAACCTGGTCACCCATCAGCGTATTAAACAGCTGGTCGGCGCCGATTGCATCATCAATGGTCACCTGTAGCATTCGCCGGGTTTCCGGGTTCATAGTGGTTTCCCAGAGTTGCTCCGGGTTCATCTCGCCCAGTCCCTTATAACGCTGCAGATAGTGGCCCTTCATGGCATCGCGGGTCAGCCATTCCATCGCTTCGGTGAAGCTTTTTACATTTTCCTGGCGATCGCCACGTTTGACGTAGGCCCCTTCCTCAATCAATCCGTCGAGCGTCTCACCCAATTCGGCCAGGGCGGAGTACTCGCCGGTGTGGAAGAAGTCCTGGGTGAAGGTGAAGGTTTTTTCCAGACCGTGCAGATTGAGCTTGGCGTAGGGTAGATAGATGTAGCGCTCTTCGTCACTTTTCACCAGTAGCGTATAGTTTGCCGCCAGGCCGGGATGATTTCTCGCCAGGCTGTCGGCGAGTTTTTGCACCCACTGTTCCACGTGTTCCTTGTCCTTGAGTTTCTCTTCGGGCAAGCGCGGTGCGTAGATCATCGACTCCAGCAGTTCCGTCGGATACAAACGGGCCATGCGTGAAATAATGGTATAAGCGCGATTGTATTTATTGGCCAGTGCTTCCAGGGAATCATCGGCAATACCCGGCGCAGTTGGGTTCACGTGCAGGCTCGCTCCATCGAGCGCAACCTGTGTCTGGTAGGCTTTTCGCTCGGCTTCGTCCTTGAGATATTGCTCCTGTTTACCTTTTCGCACCTTGTAAAGTGGTGGCTGGGCAATATAGATATGACCTCGCTCCACCAGTTCCCGCATTTGCCGGAAGAAGAAGGTGAGAAGCAAGGTACGAATATGAGAGCCGTCCACGTCCGCGTCGGTCATGATGATAATGCTGTGGTAGCGCAGGTTTGCTGCCGAAAACTCCTCGTTACCAATACCGCAGCCCAGCGCCTTGATCAGCGTACCGATTTCAGCGGAGCTCAACATTTTGTCAAAACGTGCTTTTTCAACGTTGAGGATCTTGCCTTTTAACGGTAGCACCGCCTGGTTTTTACGGTTACGACCCTGTTTCGCGGAACCGCCGGCGGAATCACCCTCCACAATGTAGATTTCTGACAGTGCCGGGTCTTTTTCCTGGCAGTCCGCGAGTTTTCCAGGAAGCCCGGCGACGTCCAGGGCCCCCTTGCGCCGGGTCATTTCCCTGGCTTTACGAGCGGCTTCCCTGGCACGTGCAGCATCGATCATCTTGTTGACGATCAGCTTGGCGTCCGTGGGGTTTTCCATAAGGTAGTCGTTGAAATGGGTGGCCATTTCCTGTTCCACCACGGTTTTGACTTCTGATGACACCAGCTTGTCTTTAGTCTGGGAGGAAAACTTGGGGTCCGGCACTTTGACGGAAATAATTGCGGTAAGACCTTCCCGAGCATCATCGCCAGAAGCGACAACCTCTTTCCCTTTTTTAACTGACAACTCCTTGTCAATATAAGACTTCAACACCCTGGTTAGCGCGGCTCGGAAACCCGCCATGTGGGTTCCGCCATCGCGCTGCGGGATGTTGTTGGTGTAGGGAAAGATGTTTTCCTGATAAGAGTCATTCCACTGCAGAGCGATTTCCACGCTGATGCCATCTGACTCCCGTTCCGAGACAAAATGGAACAGTTTATTGACCGTGGGCTTGTTCTTGTTCAGGTAGTCAACGAAGGCTTTCAAGCCACCATCGTATTTGTAGACATCCTGCTTCCCGGAGCGTTCATCATTAAGGGTAATGGCCACGCCGGCATTAAGGAAAGCCAGTTCTCGGAGCTTCTTGGCCAGGATATCGTAGTGAAATTCGACATTGGTAAACGTGGCATCGGACGGCTTGAAGGTGCACTCGGTGCCAGTTGACTGGGTTTCTCCAACAACCTCCAGTGGCGCATCGGGCACGCCATGGTGATAGATCTGCTCATGAACTTTGCCATCCCGGCGGATGGTGAGCTTCAACTCCTCGGAAAGGGCGTTGACCACGGAGACGCCCACGCCATGCAGGCCACCGGATACTTTATACGAATTGTCGTCAAATTTACCGCCAGCATGCAGTACAGTCATAATGACTTCCGCAGCGGACACGCCTTCCTTGTGCATTTCCGTAGGAATGCCGCGGCCATTATCGGAGACAGTGATTGTCTCGCCCACATGAATGGTGACCTGGATCGCGTCGCAGTGTCCTGCCAGCGCCTCATCGATAGAGTTGTCTACTAGCTCGAAAACCATGTGATGCAGGCCGGTACCATCATCGGTATCGCCGATATACATACCAGGGCGTTTCCTGACAGCGTCCAGCCCTTTCAGGACCTTGATGCTATCCGAGTTATAGTCAGATTGTTCTTTCTCGCTCATGCAACTCCTCCGCGACAGCCTGCCCGGCGCCGAATATCGGTCCGCGCGTTGATGCCACTATGACTTGGTGACTGCTCACACTACAGTTAAAAACAGTTCGAATAGCAGTCCTTTAACCAGAGGTTATTTTACCACGTTCCACGTGGAACGCGCTGTAATCCTTGAGGCCATCCGAGGCAGACTGAATAGCGCGGGCCTCGACACTGGTCACAAAAAGTTGGCCACCTAAGGCGCCCAGACCCTCAAGTACCTGGGCCCTGTTATGAGTATCCAGTTCTGCAGGCAAGTCATCAACCAGGTAGATGCATTCGCGACCCAGCGAACTGGTATAGGCTTTACCCTGCGCAATTTTCATAGCACTTACTAACATTTTCTGTTGCCCGCGGGACAGCACTTCAGCTGCAGGCCGGGTACCGATTTTTATTACCAGGTCTGCGCGTTGAGGGCCGGACTGGGTGGATTTATAGCGAATATCAATCCCCCGATTGCGAAGCAGTACCTCGGCCAGGCTCATATCCTCGGTCCACCCACGCTGATACTCTACTGTACAGTCATCCGCAGTAGTGGACCCCGCGATCTCGGCAAACAAACCCAGAAGCACAGGTTTAAGCGCTTCGGAATAGGACCTGCGACATTGATCAATAGTGTCCGCCGCGCTATCCAGCTCGACATCCCAGGCCGCCAGTTCCTGGTCGTCCGGATTATGGTGCTTAAGCAACTGATTACGGTTAGCAAGCGCTCGCCTGTAGCGACGCCACGCAGGAAGAAAAGTCTGTTCCACGTGGAACACTCCCCAGTCGAGGTATTGCCGCCGTGCACCAGGTCCACCATCAAGAAGAGAGAAACTACCGGAGTCCAGAATCAGTACCGGTAGGGCCCTCGCTACTTCGTCCCAGTTTGGCTGGGACCGCTCGTCGAGCTGTAGTTTACGTTTGTCACCACGACTACGGCTAATGCCTAACTGATGGTCAACGAGCCTGGCATGTACCACTGATTCCTGATGCTGCTTACCTATTACAGTATCTGTACTGGCGGTCCGAAACGACTTGCCGCGCGCCAACAGGTAGATAGCCTCTAACAGACTGGTCTTGCCGCTACCGTTGCGACCGTAGACGATATTCAGGTGAGGGTGGCAGTCCAGACGCGCTTGATCGATATTACGAACTGCGGTCACCTGCAGCTCTACAATGGTACTCATCACACTCGCCGCGGACGGTCTGTAAGTCGGCTAGTGCCCACTATCAACTACCTAGAGCCGCATGGGCATTACCACGTACAGTGCATCACTACCTTGGTCGGCTTCCAGGAGGGCACTGCTATTGGGATCCGACAAGGTCATTTTGACCTTGTCGCTACTGACCGTGGATAACACATCGATCAAATAGCTCACGTTAAATCCTATTTCGAGGGCGTCCCCCGAGTAGTCAACGTTTACTATTTCTTCGGCTTCTTCCTGTTCGGGGTTATTTGCCACAACGCGCAACTCTCCCGGCTCCAGCATGACCCGCACCCCGCGATACTTTTCATTAGAAAGTATGGAAACACGACTGAACGCCTGGCGTAATAGTTGGCATTCACCAACAACGACGCGGTCCCCGCCCTTTGGCAACACGCGGTTATAGTCGGGGAATTTCCCATCCACCAGCTTGGAAGTGAATGTATACTCCGGTACTTTCGCCCGGATGTGGTTTTGCCCAAAAGTCAGATCAATATCGCCACTTTCATCCAGCAACCGGGATAGTTCCATGACACCTTTTCGCGGCAGAATGAGTTGCTGGGATTCGCTAATGGCGTTCTCCATCGCCATGGTTTCCATGGCGAGACGGTGACCATCCGTGGCCACGACTCGTAAATAACCCGGATCCACTTCAAACAGCATGCCATTCAGGTAGTAGCGCACATCCTGCTGCGCCATGGCAAAACTGGTAGCGTCCAGCAATTCCTTGAGTCTGGCCTGGGGTAGCTGCAGGGAGAAGGTATCCGGCTCTTCTTCGACCTGCGGAAATTCCGAGGCGGGCAGGGTAGTAAGTGTAAACCGACTGCGACCGCTCTTGAGTAACAACTTACTGTCCTGGAGAGTCAGATCAATCATCGCATCGTCGGACAGGGATTTGCAGATATCCAACAGCTTGCGCGCGGGCACCGTTATCGCGCCTTCCGAACCAACTTCCTCAACCGGCACTCGTCCTACCAGCTCTACTTCCAGGTCGGTACCGGTCAGTGACAGCTCACTGCCCTTGAGAACCAGTAATACATTGGATAATACCGGCAGCGTCTGCCGCCGCTCAACCACACCACTTACCAGCTGCAGAGGCCGCAGCAGGGCCTCTCGGGAAATCGTTAATTGCATAGTCTTGCTTCCTGAATCGTGTTGCTTCTGGCCAGATTTGCCACCGCGCGCTAGCTGGAGAGGGATCTGAGCAGATTATTGTAGTCTTCCTGAATATCGATGGAACTGTGCCGTAACCGGTTTATCTGCTTGCAGGCATGCATGACAGTAGTGTGGTCACGCCCGCCAAAAGCATCACCAATCTCCGGTAAGCTATGGTTAGTCAGCTCTTTCGACAAGGTCATTGCCACCTGGCGGGGACGGGCGACAGAGCGGTTACGGCGCTTGGACAACATATCCGCCATCTTGATCTTGTAGTACTCGGCCACTGAGCGCTGGATATTATCGATGGTTACCAATTTATCCTGCACCGCAAACAGATCCCGGAGCGCCTCCTTGATCAGTTCTACATCAATGGGCTCGCCCTTGAAGTTGGCATGAGCTATCACTCTTTTTAGTGCGCCTTCCAACTCCCGCACATTGGACCGCAACCGCTGGGCAATAAACATTGCCGCGTCGTTGGGTAACTCAATGCGGCACTGCTCTGCCTTGTTCATCAAGATCGCGGCCCGGGTTTCCAATTCCGGCGGTTCAACAGCCACTGTCAGACCCCAACCGAAACGGGACTTCAAGCGCTCTTCGAGCCCGTTGATCTCTTTATGGAAGCGATCACAGGTCAGAATAATTTGCTGACCGCCTTCGAGTAGCGCATTAAAAGTATGAAAAAACTCTTCCTGGGAGCGCTCCTTACCGGCAAAAAACTGGATATCATCGATTAATAGCGCATCCACGGACCGGTAAAACCGCTTGAACTCGTTGATGGCGTTCAACTGCAGCGCCGTCACCATGGTGGCGACAAACGTTTCCGAATGCAGGTAGACGACTTTGGCACCGGGTTTTTGCGCCACCAGGTAGTTGCCTATGGCATGCATGAGATGGGTTTTGCCCAGGCCAACGCCGCCGTATATAAAAAGCGGGTTGTAGGCATAGCCTGGATTCTCCGCAACCTGCCGGGCGGCAGCGCGGGCCAGCTGATTCGATTTACCCACCACGAAATTGTCGAACTTGTAGTCGTCATTGAGCGCACCGCGATGACGCAGCTTGCCTTCAATAATTGTGTCCATCGCCGCCCGGTCGGTTTCCCGAAACACCGAACCACGGCGCTGGCCACCCATACCTCGGGTGATTTGCGCACTGCCTGTCTTAGGCGCTACCGAATCGGATAAATCTTCATTTGCACGCCCATGTCCCGCTGTTTCACCATTGGCTTGCGTCACGGTTGTTTGACCGGGCAGGGCATTATCGACCTTGTGCTCCGCTTGAGTCGGCGCTAGGTCGGTGTTTACTGCCGCGCGGAATTCCCCGTTGTTAACCCGTAATTCTATGCTGAAAGTGTCAGCTCCCTGCGCCTCGATGAGTGACTCGATCCGATGCAGGAATTTTCCCCGCACCCAGTCCTTGATAAACCGATTGGGTGCAAATATGCGCAATACATCGCCGTCAGCCTCTACTTGCAGAGGCCGGATCCAGGTATTGAATTGTTGGGAGGGAAGCTCGTCTTTCAGGCTCTCGATGCATTTTGTCCAGTATGTTTCTACCACTTGTGCTGCCCGGTCCTGTTAAATTCTTGTACGACTGCTGTTGTTATTGTGAATGCCGGATAATAGCCCCACAGGGTAGACTTATCCACCGACAAATGGCGCTCTGAACCTATGCTTAACCAAACTTTATTCCCTTATTTTTCAATCGGTTATATTATTCTTGCCTGATAAACCGGGGCTTTCAAGGCAGGCAAATTTTTAACCGAACCACCGACCTGTTGATAATTTATCTGTGGATAACATGTGTTTAACTACTGCATGATTTTCACCGGCTGTTTGACCCACTGACTCGCCGGGCACGACAATTGGAAGCATTTGGCCCTAGTACACAAACTCACCCAACCAATGCAGTGAACTGCCGATACCGATAACTCCCATTTGCGGTCATGCGAGTACCGTAACCAGCTCTGACCATAATGCCCGCGCGTCTGATGACCATGAATTCACATCACCACGAGCGACCCAGGGACAATCACACTGGAAACCCCGCCAGCGTTGCAAGTTGGCATTAAAACCTCTAAAATCCCGCCTCCTTTTCGGACCCCTGAATTTCGAACCTCAGTTTGTCATAGTCTCGGGAAAGAAGATCACTTAGCAGCTTGGATATTCAACTATGAAACGTACATTTCAGCCCAGTGTGCTCAAGCGCGCACGAACTCACGGTTTCCGGGCTCGTATGGCTACCAAAGGCGGCCGATTGGTGTTGAAGCGCCGTCGAGCCAAGGGACGCGCCCGACTCTCCGCGTAACGTCGCTTTTTCTTCCTTCCTTATATACAGAAGAAAAGTGGCTCTGGCGTGGTTGCAAGCGGATTCCCAAAATCATCCCGGCTACTCAATGCCGCCGATTATCAGGCCGTTTTCAACCACTCCCGATTCAAGGTCTCTTGCCGCTACTTCCTGATCCTGGCTGCGCCCGGTAAGGCAACGTGTTCAAGACTCGGCATCATCGTTGCCAAGAAACATGTTTCCCATGCCGTACAACGCAACCGGATCAAACGCCTGGTTCGAGAATGGTTTCGCCACCTGCAGCTGCCAGTACCTTTGGACCTGGTAGTGCTGGTCAGAAAGGATGCTGATACACTCGTGAACTCGCAACTCGCGCACAAGTTACAGCGCCTGGGAACCGACCTTGGTCAGAAAAGTCTTGATACCCGCGACCGCTGATCACTGACCATGTTGAAAGTTATCCTGATCAAGCTGATTACCCTGTACCAACTCACCCTGAGCCTGTTGATTGGTCAACAGTGCCGTTTTTATCCCACCTGTTCGCAATACACCAAAGAAGCCATCGCCCGCCACGGTGTTATCCGCGGCAGTAAACTCGGCGTCAAGCGCATCAGCCACTGCCATCCGTGGCATGCCGGTGGATACGACCCGGTACCGGATTCTGAAGACGCTATCAATGAGGTTTAGAACCGGAATACCCGGCTGACTGCTATGGATTTAACTCGTTTTGCACTATATACCGCACTGGCGGTCATTACCTACCTGATGCTGCTGGCCTGGCAACAGGACTATCCGCCCGTGGTTTCAAGCGACCCGGCAGCCGCGGTGGAACAAACCGCATCAACTGATAGCGACATCCCTTTGCCGCCAGTAACCGATACCCCGGCTGACCCGACGAGCAATGCATCCGATGCTGATATTCCACAGGACATACTGCAGCCTTCAGCGCGGAACAACGCTGTGGTCAGCAGCCCTGTACAGTCAGAAAGAGCCAGTTCTAACAACATAGTCCAGGTCAATACCGATACCCTGGAGCTGCAAATTGATCGCAACGGTGGTGACATTGTCTACCTGGCATTGCCGCAGTACCTGCGCGAACTGGAAGGCAGTAACGACCCGTTTGTGATTCTGTCGAATAATCCGCAGCGCAGCTACGTGGCGCAATCGGGCCTGATCGGACGAGACGGCATCGACAGCTCCAGCCGGGCCACTTACCAGACTCGCAGCGACAGCTATACGCTGTCTGAAGGCGACAACACCCTGACCGTGGATCTGGAAACCCGTACCGACCAGGGTGTGCAGATTACCAAGCGTTTTACCTTCAACCGCGACAGCTACCTGATCCAGGTGGCTTACCTGATCGATAATCAGTCTGCGGAAGCCTGGCAGGCCAATGTTTTCGGTCAGATCAAACGCGGCGATTTTGATGACCCCAGCGACGCTGGCGGTTTTGGGCGAACCTACCTTGGCTTTGTCACCACCAGCGATGACGATCCCTACGCAAAAATCGAATTCGACGATATTGACGATGGCGTACCAAGCCACCAGATGGAAGGCGGTTGGATCGGCTTCAGCCAGCACTACTTTATAAGCGCCTGGGTACCCGACAGCAACACGGTCAATCGCTACAGCACCCGCCGCAACGAGGCAGGCCAATACTTTGGCGTGTTTACTACTGCCGCCATCAACGTCCCAGCCGGAGAAAGCGGCAGCCACGAAGTCGAGTATTACGCCGGCCCCAAGGACCAGTACGCCCTGGCGGAAATTGCACCCAATCTTGACCTGACCATCGACTACGGTTTTCTGTGGTTCCTGGCCGCTCCGATTTACTGGGTGCTAAGACAAATTGAATCCGTTGTCAGTAACTACGGCGTGGCTATCATCTTGCTGACTGTGGCGGTGAAGGCCTTGTTCTACAAGCTAAGCGAGACTCAATACCGCTCCATGGCCGGAATGCGTCGCCTGATGCCCAAGCTGCAGCAGCTGAAGGAAAGCTACGGCGACGATAAAATGAAGATGCAAAAGGCCACCATGGATCTCTACAAGAAAGAAAAGATCAATCCATTTGGTGGCTGCCTGCCAATGCTGGTGCAAATGCCGGTGTTCATTGCCCTGTACTGGGTGCTGATGGAAAGCGTCGAGTTGCGGCATGCCCCGTTCATGCTCTGGCTGGATGACCTGTCGGTACGAGACCCGTTTTTTGTGCTGCCGCTGCTGATGGGCGTTACCATGTACCTGCAGACGTCGTTGTCGCCCACCCCGGCTGATCCCATGCAGGCCAAGGTAATGAAGTTCATGCCAGTGGCCATGACCCTGCTGTTCCTCTGGTTCCCCGCCGGACTGGTTCTGTACTGGCTCACCAACGGCTTGTTGAGTATTCTGCAGCAGTGGTACATCACCCGCAAAATTGAAACCGAATACGCAGCCAAGGGTGCTCGCTAACAGAGCACCCCGCTGCCCGATGCTAACCACGCATCCAATCCAGGGCGCTGCGGCGCTTGCCGGTTAACACGCACGTTTTCCGAACCGGAATCGGCGATGTCGATCCTGGGGCACCGAAGCCATGAGCCCACTCAGCAGCGATACCATCTGCGCCATTATTACCGCGCCCGGCCGCAGCGGCGTGGGTATTGTGCGTCTTTCCGGGCCGGATTCCCTGGGCATTGCCGAACAATTACTGCCCATCACCCCACAACCTCGTCATGCCCATTACTGCCCGTTTCTGGATGGTGAAGGTCAACCTCTGGATCAGGGTATCGCGCTGTATTTCCCGGCTCCGAAATCCTATACCGGCGAGGACGTTGTGGAATTCCAGGGACACGGTGGCACCCAGGTTCTCAATCTGCTGTTGCAGCGGGTACTTGCTCTGGGAGCGCGACTGGCAACACCCGGCGAATTTTCCGAACGGGCCTTTTTCAACAGCAAACTGGATCTGCTCCAGGCGGAAGCCGTGGCCGACCTGATCGATGCGGGGTCACGGCAGGCGGCACGGTCTGCCATGCGCACCCTGCAGGGCGAGTTCTCCCGGCGCATCAACGATCTGGTGGAGAGGCTGATCCTGATTCGCATCAATGTCGAAGCCGCTATCGATTTTTCCGACGAGGATATCGACGTCATGGCCGACACCGGGGTACTGGATCAGCTCAGCTCCGCCCGGGATGATCTGGCCCTGATTTTCCAGCAGGCCGAACAGGGCGCTTTATTAAAAGAAGGCATCTCCATAGTCATTGCCGGCAAACCCAACGCCGGTAAATCCAGTTTGCTCAATGCCCTGTCCGGCCAGGACAGCGCCATTGTCACCGATATCCCCGGCACGACACGAGATTTGCTTCGCCAGGAGATTAATCTATCCGGCATGCCGGTACACATTACCGATACTGCGGGTCTGCGCGACAGTGCGGATGTTGTCGAGCAGGAAGGGGTACGACGGGCACGATTGGCCATGCAACAGGCCGACCAGATTCTGCTGGTAGTGGACGCCAGTGAACCGGGTCGCAGCCTCAAATCCAGACTGGCCCCACTGCAATTGGCCGAGCTCAGCGATGAACAGCGCCACAATGTGCTGAAGCGAACCACGCTTATCCTCAATAAAATAGATTTACTTGATACACAGGAATCCAGCCTGGAATCCACAAACTACCAAGGGGTTTCCCTGACCCAGATCCAGCTTTCCGCCAGGGAAAATCTGGGGATAAATCTGTTAACAACTCACTTGCAGAACTGCGTGGGATTCCAGGCTGGTAATGAAGGCGCCTTTGTGGCCCGCGAGCGCCACGTGATGGCATTGAAAAATGCTCAGCATTACCTTCAAAAAGCGCTTTCTGGAGTAAGCGAACACTTACAACTAGAGTTGGTCGCAGAGGACCTGCGCCTGGCCCAACGACATTTGGGGGAAATCACCGGCGAGGTGACCAGCGATGATTTGCTGGGGAAAATTTTTTCCAGCTTCTGTGTCGGCAAGTAGCGAACAACAGGGTTCCCACCCTGGGGACAAGCCTGTGGGTGGACCGGCGCCTGGCCTGAGTGGCCGGTGGACAAGTTCAAATAACCTGGGCGGATAAAAACCCGTCTGCATTCTGTCAACAGGCCGTACCCTGCTTGGTCCGAGCCTGCCACCGTGTTCTGCACTGGGTTATCATCCCGCCAAGCTGTTGTTTCCTCGCCAATAAAAGGCCTTATGCACAGAAAACAGCGTCCCCTATATATTCAACATCTATACTCTATCTCTACTACTTCTATTAATAACGATACAATCAAACATCAGGGGTTGATCAATTTGTTGCCTGTTGGTTTTGTCATCTGGATTGTCAGCAGTTGGCGATTCACATTCAGCAAATAATCTATATACTGCTCGGCCCTGTTCACCCAGATCCCGATGCCTGGCATCCCGGAGACCACCATGGAATTCGCAAACAGCTACGACGTAATCGTTGTCGGCGGTGGCCATGCCGGTACCGAGGCCGCACTGGCTGCTGCACGGCAGGGAGTGCGCACCCTGCTGGTGACCCATAGCATCGAAACCCTGGGACAGATGTCCTGTAACCCAGCTATTGGCGGCATCGGTAAAAGCCATCTGGTGAAAGAAATCGATGCCCTGGGCGGAGCCATGGCGCGGGCCACTGACCGCGCGGGTATCCAGTTTCGGGTGCTCAATGCCAGCAAGGGGCCAGCCGTGCGAGCCACTCGGGCTCAGGCCGATCGAGTGCTGTACAAGGCGGCGATCCGCGAGATGCTGGAGACCCAGCCCAATCTCACGCTGTTCCAGCAGGCCGTGGACGACCTGATTCTGGAAGGCGATCAGGTCGCCGGTGTAATCACCCAGATGGGACTTAAAATCCGCGCACCGCGCGTGGTGCTGACTACCGGGACGTTTCTGGGCGGCAAGATTCACATTGGCATGCAAAACAGTGCGGGCGGTCGTGCTGGCGACCAGCCGTCCATTGCCCTGGCAGAACGACTGCGTGCACTGCCATTCAGGGTCGAACGGTTAAAAACCGGCACGCCACCGCGGATTGATGCGCGCAGCGTGGATTTCTCGGTGATGACTGAACAGGCTGGCGACCAGCCATTGCCGGTGATGTCGTTCCTGGGCGATGTGGCTGAGCATCCCCGGCAGGTAAATTGCTACATCACCAGCACCAACGAGCAATGTCACGATGTCATTCGTGCTGGCCTTGATCGATCGCCCATGTATACCGGTGTCATCGAAGGTATGGGGCCGCGTTACTGCCCGTCCATTGAGGACAAGGTTATGCGCTTCGCCGACAAGACCGGTCACCAGATATTCGTCGAACCGGAAGGACTGAACACCAACGAGCTGTATCCCAATGGCATATCCACCAGCCTGCCGTTCGATGTGCAGGTGGCAATGGTGCGTCACATCCGTGGTTTTGAAAACGCCCACATAACCCGACCGGGGTATGCAATCGAGTATGACTTCTTCGATCCCCGGGATCTCAAGGATTCACTGGAAACCCGTTTTATCCAGGGCTTGTATTTTGCCGGCCAGATAAACGGCACTACCGGCTACGAGGAAGCGGCTGCCCAGGGCTTGCTGGCGGGGCTGAACGCCGGACTTGCAGTGCGCGGTGAAGAGTCCTGGTGTCCGCGCCGGGATCAGGCGTATATCGGCGTATTGGTGGACGATCTGATTACCCTGGGAACCAACGAGCCTTACCGCATGTTCACCAGCCGCGCCGAATATCGACTGTTGTTGCGTGAAGACAACGCGGATCTGCGGCTTACCGAGATTGGCCGCAATCTGGGCCTGGTTGATGATCAGCGCTGGGCATTTTTCAATGACAAGGTAGAGCATATCGACCGTCAACTCAGTTATCTGCGCAGCACCTGGGTACAGCCAGACAGTGAACTGGCAACGCGCATTAACCCGCTGCTGGAAAAACCGCTGTCCCGGGAATACAGTCTGGCGGATTTACTGGCCCGGCCGCGGGTTAACCAGGAAGAACTTCTTGACGCGGCAAACGACTGTGGTGGAGAAAACCCGGGCCGGGAAGAAACAGCGGCGGCTCGCCAGGCGGCGCAGCAGGCCGAGATCCAGATCAAGTACCAGGGTTATATCGATCGCCAGGCCGAAGAAATTGATCGCCTCAAGCGCCAGGAAGACACCGTGCTACCGGCGGATCTTGATTACGCGGCAATGCAGGGATTATCCAATGAGCTGAAGCAGAAACTGATCGCTGCCCAGCCGGATAACATTGGTCGTGCTTCACGTATTCCCGGGATGACTCCGGCGGCAATTTCACTGTTGTTGATCTATCTTAAAAAGCATCGCCACAGTGATCAGCGGCGCGCTGGCTAAGCGGGCGGGCTACAGTCCAGATGCCGACCGCCGGAGACCAAGCGCTGCCTGAAGACCAGGCGCTGCGCAATGGGCTTGCTGAATTAGGCATGCATCTGAGCACGGCGCAGCTGTCGGCATTTCAGGAATATTCCGAATTACTGCAAAAGTGGAATCGCAGTTACAACCTGATTGCCGCCGACGACCTGGCGCACTTGCATCACCGGCATTTGCTGGACAGTCTGTCGGTTTCCGCGCATCTGCACGACAGCCCGATCCTTGATGTGGGTACCGGAGCCGGCCTGCCGGGTATACCCCTGGCGATTGCCAATCCGGACCGGGAATTTGTGCTGCTGGACAGTAACGGCAAGAAAACCCGCTTCCTGTTTCAGGTCAAGCTGGCCCTCGGTCTGGACAATGTGCGGATCGAAAATTGTCGGGTGGAGCACTATCAAAGTCAGCAGCAACTTGCTATTGTGACCTGTCGCGCTTTTGCGCCAATCCCGGATATCATCAGGCTTACAGAGCATTTGCTCAGCGCTGGCACCACACTGCTGGCGATGAAAGGGCGCTATCCGGAACAGGAACTTGCGCAACTGCCTGACGGGTTTACGGTTACCGGCCAGCACCAGCTGCAGATCCCCGGTGACGAATCCCAGCGGCATCTGGTCTGTATTACCAGAACTGAACCAGATCAACACAACCGCCGGAAATAACAACAGCATACGCAATCCGCAGTAGAGGTTTGAACAGGTATCGTGAGCAGGATCCTAGCTATCGCTAACCAGAAAGGCGGGGTCGGCAAGACCACCACCTCGGTCAATCTGGCCGCCTCCCTGAAAGTCACTCGCAAGAAAGTGCTGCTGATCGACCTTGATCCGCAGGGTAATGCGACCATGGGCAGCGGTATCAACAAATCAGAACTGGACCGCTCGGTATACGATTTGCTCACCCAGCAAGCCCGGTTCGAAGATGTGCTTGTTAAGCCAGCCCAGGCGGACTACGACCTGCTGCCGGCCAACGGTGATCTGGTGGCCGCCGAAGTAGAGCTGATCTCTGAAGACAATCGCGAGCTGCGCCTGCGCCAGATCGTAAATGAGATCCGCAACGATTATGATTTCATCGTCATCGACTGTCCGCCCTCGCTGAACATGCTTACGGTCAATGCCCTGGTGGCTGCCGACGGAGTAGTCATTCCCATGCAGTGCGAGTACTACGCGCTGGAAGGGTTATCGGCCCTGATGGATACCATTGGTGCCATCAAGGACCGGCTGAATCCCGAACTGCGTATCGAGGGGATTCTGCGCACCATGTACGACCCACGCAACAAGCTGACCACGGAAGTAAACGGCCAGCTGTTCAATTACTTTGGCGATGCGGTTTACCGCACCGTTGTTCCCCGTAATGTGCGACTGGCGGAGGCGCCCAGCTACGGCAAGCCGGTAATCAGCTACGACCGGCAGTCCCGTGGCGCCATCGCCTACCTTGCCCTGGCCGGCGAAATGCTGCGCCGTCACGATGAGGCCGCCCGGATTTCCGGCTAGGCGGAGTCTGCGGTAGGGTTTGCTCTAGAGACACTTCATGAACGACAAGAAAAAACTTGGAAAAGGCCTTGATGCGTTGCTGTCCAGCGGCAGCAGTCAGACCATGGCCAGCTTGCTGGGCAAGCCCAAGGACCCGGCCCAGGCCGGCACCAGCCAGCAACCGGATCGCGACGGTGATCTGCGCAACATCCCGATAGATCTTATCCAGCGCGGTAAATACCAGCCGCGCACCGACATGCACCAGGAATCACTGCAAGAGTTGGCCAACTCTATCCAGAAGCAGGGGGTCATGCAGCCGATCGTAGTGCGGCCGATTGCCAACAACAAGTTCGAGATCATTGCCGGTGAGCGCCGCTGGCGGGCCACCCAGATGGCCGAACTCGATACCATTCCCGCGATCATCAAGCCGGTCAATGATGAAGCGGCGATCGCCATGGCGCTGATCGAAAATATTCAGCGTGAAAATCTCAATCCCATCGAAGAAGCCATGGCTCTGAAGCGGCTGCAGGATGAGTTTGAACTCACTCAGCAGGAAGTGGCTGACGCGGTCGGCAAGTCTCGTGTCACTGTTACGAACCTGCTGCGGCTCATTGGCCTCAGTATTGACGTGCGGCGCATGCTGGAACATGGCGATCTGGAGATGGGGCACGCCCGGGCGTTGTTGTCCCTGCCCCATGAACAGCAGTCTCAGGCGGCGCGCACGGTGGCGGGCCGCGGCTTGTCGGTTCGCCAGACCGAAGCGCTGGTCCGGCGCCTGACCTCGGAGGCGGCTAATGGTGGCAAGGAAGAAAAATCAGTGAACCCGGATATCAAAACCCTGGAAGACGGATTGGCGGACAAACTCGGCGCCAAAGTACTGATTCAGCACACTGCCAAGGGCAAGGGAAAGTTGGTGGTAAAATACAACAGTCTGGATGAATTAGACGGCATTTTGTCGCATATTAACTGATAATCACGCGTAGTTGATTGCCCATTACAAAGCCCCTATAATGCGCGCTCTCTGAGTACATGCGCACTCAGAAAACACTCTGTTTTCAGGCTGATCAAGCGGAGAGTAGCAGCCGGGGCAAACGAACCAGAAGCGAATCTGACGCGACCGCAAATGCACCGAGTCAGTATCGCCCACCCTCGTGACTATCATTAAAGCTCCCATCAAGGCTCCTTCCATCTCCAAAATAATCGCTGGCCAGTTTGCCGCAACAGTGGGCTTGCTGCTGGCGGGATTCGGTTTGTCCGGAGTGAATGCTGCCCTCTCCCTGGGACTGGGTGGCCTGATTTGCTGGGCAGCGAACGGGGTATTTGTCATCAAGGCATTCAAATACCAGGGTGCGTCTGCCACCGAGCAGATCGTCAGGGAATTTGCCGCTGGAGAAGCGTACAAGATTGTTCTCAGCGGTGTGGGCTTTGCGCTCACATTCATCTATGTACCGGCAGCATCACCGCTACTGGTTTTCGTGGGTTTCATAGGTGTGTATCTGGTGGGGCTGGGGCTGACAATGTCGGTGGTCAGTGCCTACAACCAGTCCGCGAATGTATAAAGGTTTGTGAAGACTGAAGACTGAAGACTGATGTCTGAGCAAGGCCTGAACAGCAAGCGAACTGCCAAGTTGAGTACAGTTGAATACTGTGCAGAAAGTGACGTTAACGCGAACTACAGAGGAAGCGAGTTAAGCAATGGCTGCAGCTGAAGGCGAAGCAATTTACGCCTCCCCAACCGAATACGTTTCCCACCACCTGACCAATCTCACTTTTGGCCAGATAGATGGTCATTGGGGATTTGCCCATTCGCCGGAAGAAGCTGGCGAAATGGGATTTTGGGCGATCAATGTCGATTCCATGCTGATGTCGGTCATTCTGGGCGCATTGTTTGTCGGCCTTTTCAAGTTCGTGATCAGCAAGGCCACAACGGATGCTCCCCGCGCCAAATCCTGGCAGAACATCATCGAAATAATTGTCGAGATGGTGCAGGACAGCATCAAAAACAGCTTTCATGCCCGCAACGCCATGATTGGTCCGCTGGCCCTGACCATTTTCTGCTGGATCTTCCTGATGAACGCCATGGACCTGGTCCCGGTGGACTGGATTCCCACCCTGGCCCAAACCGTGGCTGGTGATCCGCACACGTATTTCCGCGCGGTGCCGACCACCGACCTGAACATTACCCTGGGGTTTGCGGTCAGCGTATTCTTCCTGATTATTTTCTACAGCATCAAGATCAAGGGCGTGGGTGGATTCATCAGTGAATTCACCATGCACCCCTTTCCGAAGTGGTACCTGGCACCTTTTAACCTGCTACTGGAACTACCTGGATTTTTCGCCAAGCCGGTATCTCTGGCGCTGCGACTGTACGGTAACTTTTTTGCCGGCGAAACGATTTTCCTGGTGATTGCACTGATTGGCTACTGGCAGCTGCCGCTGCACTTTGGCTGGGCAGTGTTTCACATTCTGGTTGTCACTCTGCAGGCCTACCTGTTCATGATGCTGACCATTGTGTACCTGGATCAGGCCCATACGGACCACTAACTTGACGATTCACACTTTAACTACCATCTCGAAATTATTTCGAAACCAACTCGATACGACACGGAGACTCTAATGGAAACAGTACAGGCATTTACACTGCTGGCAGCCAGCATCATTTTCGGCATCTGCGGCGCCGGCACAGCGGTGGCGTTCGGCAACCTGGGTGGCAAGCTTATCGAAAGCTCAGCCCGTCAGCCGGAACTCGCCCCGAAACTGCAAACCCAGTTCTTCCTGGTTGCGGCTTTCGTGGACGTAATCTCCATCATTGGTGTGGGTATCGCGTTCCTGTTCATCTTTGCCAATCCTTTCATGTAAGCCTTTTTATAAAGGCAATGACTGATCGGCCCGGTAAGAAGGGGCGATCGTTCAACAAGACTGAAGGAGACGGTTCATGAATCTCAACGCAACCATTATCGGACAAAGTATCGCTTTCGCGTTCTTTGTCTGGTTCTGCATGAAATATGTCTGGCCGCCGATCGTGGCCGTTCTCGAGGAGCGGGCCAAGAAAATCTCTGACGGCCTGCAGGCTGCGGAACGCGCTGAGAAAGATCTGGCGCTTGCTCAGGAAGCATCAACTGAGCAGATGAAAGAGGCCAAGCAGGAAGCGGCTGCAATTATCGAGCAGGCCAACAAGCGTGCCGCGCAAATCGTTGATGAAGCGAAAGAGCAGGCGCGTACAGAGGGTCAGCGCATTATTGCCGGCGCCAACGCCGAGATCGAGCAGGAAGTGAAGCGCGCCCAACAACACCTGCGTGAGCAGGTAGCCAGTATTGCTGTAGCTGGCGCGGAAAAGATCCTGGGAAAATCGATCGACCAGGCCGCCAACGAAGAAATGCTCAACAAGCTTGCTGACGAACTGTAAGCAGCGACAGGAATCCGGACAAGGCACTGATTAATGGCCGAATTGACCACACTAGCACGACCCTATGCCAAGGCAGCCTTCCAGGTTGCTCTGGATGATAATGCGTTGGACGACTGGTCCAGAATGCTGTCGCTGGGTGCCGCAGTGACCATCGAAGAACGGGTAAAACTGTTGCTTCAGGCCCCGGCCCTGACCTCAGAGCAGGTCGCCGAATCATTTGTCGAGATTTGTGGCGACGAATTGAGTGACAAGGGCAAGGCATTCATCCGGCTGCTGTCGGAGAACAAGCGGTTACCGTTACTCGGTGAAATTCTGCGGATTTTCGAGTACCTGAAAGCCCAGCAGCAGAAGAGTATTGATGTCGAAGTGACGACTGCCTACGACATCAGTGCAGAGTTGACCGAGAAGCTGGCGACTGCACTGAGCAAGCGGTTGCAGCGGGAAATCAAGCTGGCGACCCACACCGACCAGGAACTGATCGGCGGTGCCATCATCCGCGCAGGTGACACGGTGATTGACAGTTCTGTGCGCGGCAAACTCGCCAAGTTAGCTGAATCAATTAATTCCTGAACGATTCAGGGACAAAGGAAACAAGCATGCAACAACTGAATCCATCCGAAATCAGTGAAATTATCAAGCAGCGGATCGACTCGCTGGATGTGACTGCCCAGGCCAAGAACGAGGGAACAATCGTCAGTGTCTCGGACGGTATCATCCGCATCAATGGTCTCGCTGACGTTATGTACGGCGAGATGATCGAGTTCGAAGGCGGGATCTTCGGTATGGCGCTGAACCTGGAACGCGATTCCGTTGGTGCCGTAGTACTTGGTGATTATCTGCAGCTTACCGAAGGCCAGACCTGTCACTGTACCGGCCGTATCCTCGAGGTCCCGGTTGGACCTGAGCTGGAAGGCCGCGTGGTAAATGCCCTGGGTCAGCCTATCGACGGCAAAGGCCCGGTAGAAGCTAAACTCACCGACCCCATAGAAAAGGTTGCTCCCGGTGTAATTGCCCGTCAATCGGTAGACCAGCCGGTACAAACCGGTCTCAAGTCCATTGACGCCATGACTCCGGTTGGACGTGGTCAGCGTGAGCTGATTATTGGTGACCGCCAGGTGGGTAAGACGGCGATCGCCATCGATACCATCATCAACCAGAAGGGCAAGGGCATTAAGTGTGTCTACGTGGCCGTCGGCCAGAAGGCCTCGTCAATTGCTAACGTGGTGAGCAAGCTGGAAGAAAACGGCGCTATGGATTACACCGTTGTGGTCGCGGCATCGGCTTCCGATCCGGCCTCCATGCAGTTTATTGCACCTTATTCCGGCTGCTCCATGGGTGAGTATTATCGGGATCGGGGTGAAGACGCGCTGATCATTTACGATGACCTCACGAAGCAGGCAATTGCCTATCGTCAGATTTCCCTGTTGCTGCGCCGTCCGCCGGGCCGTGAAGCTTATCCCGGAGACGTTTTCTACTTGCACTCCCGTTTGCTGGAGCGCGCCGCGCGAGTAAATGCTAACTACGTTGAGCAGTTTACCGAGGGCAAAGTGAAGGGCAAGACCGGGTCGTTGACCGCGCTGCCAATCATTGAGACCCAGGCCGGTGACGTGTCGGCCTTCGTACCGACCAACGTGATCTCCATTACCGATGGCCAGATCTTCCTGGAAACCGACCTGTTCAACTCCGGTATCCGTCCGGCCATGAACCCCGGTATTTCGGTATCGCGAGTGGGTGGTGCGGCCCAGACCAAGATCATCAAGAAGCTGGGTGGCGGTATTCGTATCGCCCTGGCTCAGTATCGTGAACTGGCGGCGTTTGCCCAGTTTGCCTCGGACCTTGACGAAGCGACTCGCTCCCAGCTGGAACACGGTCAGCGTGTTACCGAGCTGATGAAGCAGAAGCAGTACTCGCCGCTGTCCGTGGCGGAAATGGGTGTGTCCATTTACGCGGCTAACGGTGGCTACCTGAAGGAAGTTGAGCTGAACAAAGTGCTGGATTTCGAAAACGCGCTGCTGTCCTACATGAACAGCGAACACGCTGACCTGATGGGTAAGGTTAACGAAACTGGCGACTGGAACGACGAGATCGAGGGTCAGTTCAAGGCTGCGCTGGAAAAGTTCACCGCAACCCAGAGCTACTGATCAAGGCCAGAGGGCGAAAGCCCGGTATTACTAAAGCAAACACTTTATAAAGTAAGCAGAGGCAAGCAAAAGCTATGGCTGGCGGCAAAGAAATACGATCCAAGATCTCGAGTATCAAAAACACTCAGAAGATCACCAGCGCCATGGAAATGGTGGCTGCGAGCAAAATGCGCAAGGCGCAGGATCGCATGCAGACCGGCAAGCCCTACGCCCGCCGTATCCGTGCGGTGATCGGGCATATTGCCCATTCCACCTCTGAATACCGGCATCATTTCTTTGAGACCCGTAATGTGAAGCGGATTGGCTTCATTGTGATCTCCACTGACCGGGGTCTTTGCGGTGGTTTGAACGTTAACCTGTTCAAGAAACTGGTGACGGAGATGACCGAATGGAACGACAAGGGCGTGGAGATCGACATCTGCGTTATTGGTGCCAAGGCGGCAGCCTTTTTCAGCTCCTGGGGTGGCAATGTGGTTGCCTCCCAAAAGAACATTGGCGAAGCACCGGAGCTGTCGGATGTGATCGGTGCCGTGCGGGTCATGCTGGACAAGTTTGAAAGCGGTGAACTGGACCAGGTCAATCTGGTAAGTAACACCTTTATCAACACCATGACCCAACAGCCCACCATCGAGCAGCTGCTGCCGTTGCCGCCTTCTGACGAAGACGAAATGGACCGTGAGTTCCCTTGGGATTATATCTACGAGCCGTCCGCTGAGCAGCTGCTGGAAGGCATTCTGCAGCGTTATATCGAATCCCAGGTGTATCAGGCGGTGGTTGAAAACAATGCTTGTGAGCAGGCGGCCCGAATGCTGGCCATGAAGAACGCCACCGATAACGCTGGTGACATTATTGAAGAATTGGAACTGGTGTACAACAAAGCCCGACAGGCTTCGATTACCCAGGAACTGTCCGAAATCGTGGGCGGTGCTTCCGCTGTCTAGCGGCAACCCCGAACACGGACAAAGACAACAGACTTTACGGAATAGAACGCGAATTTAAGAGGAACCGGACATGAGTAGCGGTCGAATCGTACAAATCATTGGCGCTGTGATCGACGTGGAATTTCCACGTGAATCGGTCCCGGGTGTTTATGATGCCCTGACTGTCGATAACACAGAAATCACCCTGGAAGTACAGCAGCAACTGGGTGACGGCGTGGTGCGAACCATTGCCCTGGGTTCGACCGAAGGCCTGAAGCGCGGCCTTAACGTGGCAGATACCGGTGCTCCGGTTTCTGTACCAGTAGGTCATGAAACACTGGGTCGTATTATGGACGTGCTGGGTCGACCGATCGACGAGCGCGGCCCCATCGGTGAAAAGGAAA
Organism: uncultured Pseudohongiella sp.; assembly: GCA_965212375.1. GTDB lineage: Bacteria > Pseudomonadota > Gammaproteobacteria > Pseudomonadales > Pseudohongiellaceae > UBA9145. Next base: position 3,655,616 of record OZ243108.1, read on the forward strand.
AAATGCCGATTCACCGCAAAGCTCCCACCTACGAAGAGCTGTCTGCCACCAACGAACTGCTGGAAACCGGCATCAAGGTAATCGACCTGGTGTGTCCGTTTGCCAAGGGCGGTAAGGTTGGTCTGTTCGGCGGCGCCGGTGTGGGCAAGACCGTAAACATGATGGAGCTGATTAACAACATTGCGAAGGCACACTCCGGTTTGTCAGTATTCGCGGGTGTTGGTGAGCGTACTCGTGAAGGTAACGACTTCTATCACGAGATGCAGGAATCCGGCGTTGTGGATCTTGAGGGCGAATCAAAAGTGTCCATGGTTTACGGCCAGATGAACGAGCCACCCGGTAACCGTCTGCGTGTTGCCCTGACTGGCCTCACCATGGCGGAAAAATTCCGGGACGAAGGCCGTGACGTGCTGTTTTTCGTCGACAATATTTACCGCTACACGCTGGCGGGTACCGAGGTGTCGGCACTACTGGGTCGTATGCCATCGGCGGTGGGCTATCAGCCGACCCTGGCCGAGGAAATGGGTGCCCTGCAGGAGCGTATTACTTCCACCAAGACCGGCTCCATTACGTCTATCCAGGCGGTTTACGTACCGGCGGATGACTTGACCGACCCGTCACCAGCAACCACGTTTGCTCACCTTGACGCCACCGTTGTACTGTCGCGCGACATCGCCTCTCTGGGTATTTACCCGGCGGTTGACCCGCTCGACTCCACTTCGCGTCAGCTGGATCCGCTGGTCATCGGCACCGAGCATTATGAAACAGCCCGCGGCGTGCAGACCGTACTGCAGCGCTACAAGGAGCTGAAAGACATTATTGCGATTCTGGGTATGGATGAGCTGTCTGAAGAAGACAAGCAGACCGTGGCCCGAGCTCGTAAGATTTCCCAGTTCCTGTCCCAGCCATTTACGGTTGCCGAAGTATTCACCAACCAGCCCGGTAAGTATGTCAGCCTGAAAGACACCATCGCTGGCTTCAAGGGCATTCTCAACGGTGACTATGACCATCTGCCGGAACAGGCTTTCAGCATGGTCGGTACTATTGATGAAGCCGTTGAAAAAGCAGAGCGCCTGAAGAACGACTGATTTCAGGAAACTTGCAGTGAATTTGCTGGTCTTAATAACAGCTAACCGGTATTCAGCGCTGTTATCCAGGGTCTGAACAAGGGTCTGAACAAGAGTCTGAACAAGAGTCTCGACAAGAGCGAGCCTCAACAGACAAGCGCCTGACCAGCAATTCGCTGGCCCCTAATGGGCCAGCACGCTATTTGAACGTTATGAAAGCGATACACAGGAGTTAATACATCATGGCCATGACCATGCACTGCGACATCGTAAGCGCGGAAAACAATATTTTTTCCGGCCGCGTGGAAATGATTGTTGCGGCCGGAACTCTCGGTGACCTCGGCATCGCACCGGGCCACGCCCCGCTGCTTACCGGCCTCAATCCCGGGCCGGTGCGCCTGATCAAGGACGGCGGTGAAGAAGAAGTGTTTTACGTGTCTGGCGGATACCTGGAAGTTCAGCGCGGGGTCGCCACACTGTTGGCCGATACCGCACTGCGCGCCAATGACATGGACGAAGCCGCCGCCCTGGAAGCCAAGGAAGATGCCGAACGCGCCATGGCCAAGCAGGACTCGGATTTCGAATACTCAGCCGCTGCTGCCCAACTTGCCGAGGCCGCTGCCCAGCTTCGCGCGCTGCGGCAACTGAAGAAACTCTAGCCTTCGGCTGCACCACACATCACTGCGGACGGCCTATTGGCCCGTCAAGAAAAGGTAGCACTGGCTACCTTTTTTTTTGGTAGTCTGATACTGATGTCAGGGCGAATTGGCATTGCGCCTGTCCAGATATTCACCCGGACAATTTCTTATCCAGGCGGCTTGTTCTCAGCACACACGAGCGAGCCATCAACACAACACCGATAACACCAACAACAAAAAAGCAGGCAAGCAGTGGACGTAGTGATTCTGGCAGCGGGCAAAGGCACCCGCATGAACTCCCGATTACCCAAGGTTCTCCATCAGATTGGTGGTGCTCCGATGCTCGATCATGTCATGGCGCGCGCGGTGGAGTTAGAACCGAACCACATCCACGTGGTGGTGGGCTTTGGCGCCGATTCCATACAATCCCAGTTCGCCGCCGCACCCTGTAACTGGGTGCTGCAGGCGGAACAGCTGGGCACCGGTCATGCGCTGCAGCAGGCGATGCCGGGTATCGACAGTGACGATGCAGACAATCTGGTGCTGGTGCTGTTCGGCGATGTGCCTTTGATCCAGACCGATACCCTTAAAGAACTCCTGGCTCATGCTGGCCCTGACCACCTCGGTTTACTGACCGTGATTACCGGGACCCCAAATGGTTTCGGCCGCATTATCCGGGACGATTCCGCCGCTGTGCAGGCCATTGTCGAGCATAAGGATGCGACCGCTGAACAGCGCCTGATCAATGAAGTGAATACCGGAATTATGGCAATTCCGGCCGCTCGCCTCCGGGACTGGCTGGGACAGCTACAGAACAACAATCGCCAGGGTGAATACTACCTGACCGATATTATTGCACTGGCCAGGGAATCCGGCTGCGAAGTGCAGGCGGTACAGGCGGGCAGTGAAATGGAAGTGATGGGCGTCAATGACAAGGCGCAACTGGCGCTGCTCGAGCGGCACTACCAGACATTGATTGCCGAACAGATGCTCACGGCAGGTGTCACTCTCAGAGACCCTTCACGTTTGGATGTGCGCGGAGATCTGCGCTGCGGTACTGACGTGGAGATTGATATCAACACAGTCTTCTCTGGTCAGGTCGTGCTGGGCAATAATGTGCGCATCGAAGCAAACTGCGTGATCAAGGACGCCATTATCGGAGACGACAGCGTTGTTCTTGCCGGTACCCAGATCGAGGGAGCCGAGATTGGCCAGGGTGTGAGCGTGGGCCCGATGGCCAGAATCCGGCCGGGAACCATGCTCGGTGATGGGGTGAAGATCGGCAATTTCGTGGAGACCAAAAATGCGGTACTCGGGGCAGGCTCGAAAGCTAACCATCTTGCCTACCTGGGAGATACGGAACTGGGTAGCGGTTGCAACATCGGGGCCGGCACGATTTTCTGTAATTATGACGGCGTGAACAAACACAAGACCACAATTGGCGATGATGTTTTTGTGGGTTCAAACAGCGTCCTCGTAGCGCCGGTCACACTTTCCAGTAGTGTCTTTGTTGCCGCCGGTTCGGCGATTAATAGCGATGTACCGACAGACTCTCTTGCCATCGGCAGGAGCAAGCAGCGAAATATCAGCGGCTGGAAACGGCCGGGCAAAAAGTAACCGGGCAGCTCATGCCCTGATCAGGACACCAGGTCTATGTGTGGAATAGTCGGCGCTATCGCCAGTCGGGAAGTTACCCAGATATTGCTCGAGGGCCTTAAGCGTCTGGAATATCGGGGCTATGACTCCGCAGGAATGGCGCTTATTAACGCCAACAGCCACAAGATCAAGTCGCTGAAAACGGTAGGCAAGGTCGCTTCGCTGGTGGACTCCGCCGCCAAATCGAACATCACCGGTAAAATCGGCATTGCCCATACCCGCTGGGCGACCCACGGTAAGCCCTCAAATGGTAACGCCCACCCCCACTGCTCCCATGACCAGATTGCCATCGTCCATAACGGCATCATTGAAAACTTCGAGTCGATCAGGGAATCGCTAAAAAAAGATGGCTACAAATTCAAATCCCAGACCGACAGCGAGGTCATTGCCCATTTGATCCACAAGGAGCGAAACGGCGGCAAGGTAGCACTGATTACTGCGGTTAAACGCTCAGTCAAAAAACTCAACGGTGCCTATGGTATCTGCGTAGTGGACAACTCCGAGGATGGTTATCTGGTAGTCGCTCGCTCCGGTAGCCCGCTGGTGATTGGTGTCGGGATTGGCGAAAATTTTGTGGCATCCGATCCTCTTGCGCTGGGTCAGGTGACTGACCGATTCATTTATCTTGAAGAGGGGGACGTGGCGAAAGTCTCTCTGGACGATATAAAGATATGGCAGGGCAATAAAAAAGTCACCCGTGCTGTCACCACGATACAGGGTCACACCGAGGCGGCCGAGAAAGGTGAACACCAGCACTACATGCTTAAGGAGATTCACGAACAACCCCAGGTGATTCGTGACACCTTGAGTGGCCGTATTGCCGAGGGTAAGGTTCTGGAACATGCGTTCGGTGTCAAGGCGCCACCGATCTTCGACAAGGTAAAGCATGTTCAGATCGTCGCCTGTGGCACCAGTTTCCATGCCGGCCAGGTGGCCCGCTACTGGCTTGAATCCATCGCCAAGCTACCTTGCACCGTGGACATCGCCAGTGACTATCGCTATCGGGATATCATCGCCCAGCCTGGAACCCTGTTTGTCACCATCTCCCAGTCGGGAGAAACGGCCGATACCCTGGCGGCACTGCGCTATGCGCGAGAGCTGGACTACGTGGGTTATATGGCGATCTGCAATGTCGCCACCAGCTCCCTGGTGCGCGAATCAGACTTCACTTTGTTGACCATGGCTGGGCAGGAAATTGGCGTGGCGTCCACCAAGGCCTTCACCACCCAGCTCACCTGTTTGCTTATCCTGAGTATTGTGCTGGCTCGCCGTACTGGCCTGACCAAACAAAGGGAGGCGGAGCTGGTCCAGGAGCTGGCGAAGATTCCGAGCCTGATCGAACAATCCCTGGCTCTGAGTAAACAGATCAAGAAACTGGCGCGGTCTTTTTCCAACAAGCACCACAGCCTGTTTCTGGGTCGGGGAATTCAATATCCCATTGCCAAGGAAGGGGCGCTGAAGCTGAAAGAGATTTCCTATATTCACGCCGAGGCCTATCCTTCCGGTGAGCTCAAACACGGGCCGTTGGCGCTGGTGGACAGCGACATGCCGGTGATTGCCGTCGCGCCGTATGACGATTTGCTGGAGAAACTGCGGGCTAACCTGTCAGAGGTCAGCGCCCGGGGCGGCAAACTTTATGTGTTCGCAGACGAGAGCGTGCGCTACGAGGGCGACAAAAACTGCAAGGTGATTCATGTGCCGCACACGCCCGATGTAATCGATCCGATTATCTTTACCGTGCCCCTGCAGCTACTGGCTTATCATGTGGCTATCGTTAAAGGCACCGACGTTGACCATCCCCGTAATCTGGCTAAATCGGTTACCGTGGAATAATCAGTTGCCAGCCGGTTCACCAAGCGAGCACTTTCGTATTGAACCGGCGGTTCCTGAGGTCGAGGACTTCCTGCGCTTGCGGCGGGTATCGGGGCTCAGCGAACGCAGTCGTGAGGCGGCTGTCGCCGCCCTGCCCAACAGCCTGTTTGCCGTGACTGTCTACGACGCTGCAGGGAATGCCGTCGCCATGGGCCGCGTGGTGGGTGATGGCGGCCTGAATTTCGAGGTGGTGGATATTGCCGTGGATCCACCGTTCCAGGGTCAGGGCCTTGGTCGCCTGGTGATGACCCATATCTCAGACTACCTGGATGTCCACGTACCGCCCGGGTCATACATCAGCCTGATTGCAGACACGCCCTGGCTGTACGAAAAATTCGGCTTTGAGTACTGTGCCCCGATGCTGCAGGGGATGCAGCGCAAAAGGCCGCTGCCGGAAACCGGTCAGTCCTGATCCGGAGTGCGCAGGGCGCGCTGGCTTTTTTCCAGCTGCTTGAGGTGCTCCTTGAGCAGCGGCTTGCGGTGTCGGGCCACCCCGGTGGCCAACACGTCAATAACCACCAGATGGGCAATGCGTGATGATACTGGCGTGGCAGCCTGCAAGGTTTCTTCCATATTGACGTCGATGGCCAGGCTGCATTTGCTGCTCAATGGCGTGCCGGCGGGTGCCAGTCCGATCACCGTGGCGCCGGCCTCCCGGGCCAGCGTTACCGACTCCAGCAGCGCCCGGGTTCGCCCGGACTGGGAAATCGCGACTACCACATCTTCTTCTCCCAGGGAGATGGCCGACATGTGCTGGATATGCGGGTCAGTATAGGCAGCGGTCGAAAGCTGCAGCCGAAAAAACTTGTGCTGGGCATCGCTAGCCACAGAGCCGGATGCACCAAAGCCGTAGAACTCGACGCGTTGGGCATTGGCGATGGTGTTAATGGCCTGCTCAAGCACCGCCGGATCGAGTTCATCCCGTACGGTCAGCAGCGTGCCCACCGTGGTGTCGAACACCTTGTTGCGCAGATCCGTGACGGTATCGGAATCGTCTACCGCGAACTGGGTATAAACGCTGCCCATTCCCAACTGCTGGGCCAGCTGCAGCTTGAATGATTGAAAGCCATCGAAACCAATGGCACGGCAGAAACGAATAACCGTCGGTTCGCTGACCTCGGCATGCTTGGCCAGGTCGACAATACGCAGGGAGATAACTTCGCTGGCGTGGGCCAGCACAAAATCGGCAACCTTGGCTTCCGACTTGCGCAGTGCCGATCGGTTATCGGTGATCCGGCGTATGAGATTAGGCGATTCCAACTGGCACCTGTTACAGTAAATCCATAGTCTGGGCCAGCCATGCTACTTAAATTACCAGGCACCTGCATCTGTTTGTCTGGCTGGGCGATGGCAGCGCAATGTCAGCGCAATGGGTTTCAGCCCAGGCGCCGGTCCGATTCCTCCGGTCCTTACTTCACCTGACTGTTTCATCTAACTACATCATTTGACTACTACTCCGATAATCATATTCTCCTGACTTAACCATGCATGAGCTGTCTGTCAGTTTCGTCGAGTCCATTACCGAGGTCGGCATGGATAACTGGAATGCGCTTGCCGGCACCGACTATCCGTTCATGCGCTATGAATTTCTCTGTGCTTTAGAGACTACCGGTTGCACCACAAGAGCCAGCGGCTGGCGACCGCACCACGCGATTGTCAGGCAGGTTTCACCAGGCCTGGATGACATCGTCGCGATCTTGCCGCTGTATCTGAAAACCAATTCCTGGGGTGAATACGTGTTCGACTGGTCCTGGGCCAATGCCTACCAGAGTCATGGACTGGACTATTATCCAAAGTTCGTTACCGCGGCCCCGTTTACCCCCAGCACCGGTCAGCGTCTGTTGCTCACAGAAGGCCAGGATGCGGCAGCGGTAATCAAATTATTGCAGACCGCCATCGAGGAAAAAGCTGATTTCATCCGCGCCTCCAGCTGGCATGTGCTGTTTCCCAGTGTTGAACAACACGATTGGTTTACTGATGCTGGCCTGTTGCCGCGCACTGCCTGCCAGTTCCACTGGTTCAACCGGGACTATGCCAGCTTTGATGATTTCCTGGCCCGTCTCAGTTCGCGCAAGCGCAAAAATCTGAAGAAAGAGCGCGCCAAAGTACGAGAAGAAGGAATCAGTTTTCGTCATGTGGAAGGCGCTGATATTGATGAAACACTCTGGCAAGAGTTTTATGGGTTCTACCAGAGTACCTACCTGATGCGCGGTATGCAGGGATACCTGACCCTTGAGTTCTTTATCGAGGTGGGCAAGTCGATGCCGGAGCAGATGTTTATGGTCTGCGCCGAACAGGAAAATCGTCTGATTGCGGCAGCGCTGTTCTTTAAATCCGGAGACGCCCTGTTCGGACGCTACTGGGGCTCGGCGAAGGACTACCAGTTCCTGCATTTCGAGACTTGTTATTATCAGGGGCAGGAGTACGCCATCGCCAACGGGTTTACGCGATTCGATTCGGGCGCCCAGGGCGAACACAAAATCCAGCGTGGTTTTGAGCCGCTGCTAACCTACTCCAATCACTGGATAGCCCACCCTGATTTCCGCGACGCGATCCGCAATTTCCTCAGCGAAGAAGACCAGCACATCGACCGCTACCGACGTGAAGCGCAGCAGCTGCTGCCCTTTCGTCAGGAACAGGGGCAAGATTAAAATTAACCAGGCGGTGCCTAATCCGGTTGCCCGCCTGATGGTGCCACCGATGCCAATTGCGCGCCTTCCTGGTCAAGATTGATGGCCCGAATCGGGAAGGGAATCGTGATATTTTCTTCAGCAAAGCGCTTGTGCAGGGCCTTGATAAAAGCCGACCTTAACTTGAAGCGATTGAGATACTCATTGGCCCTTGTGGTCCGCAAAACCCTGCTCAACGGACTTCAGGACAATGAAGTCGCCGACCTGGACGGGCCTGTCGATCACCAACTGCACACCGGAGATAAAGTTCTCCAGGGTGGGCTGCAGCGCCAGCGCCACGGCCAGGTATGTGATGCCGAGGGAGGCGACCGAGACTGGTCACCAGCATTGCCAACACCGATACAGCCAGACTAATCAGTTTACCACGCTGCCACTGCGAGATTTCCACACCAGCAACTGGTTGTTGGCCGGCATCGGATTATCTTCCAGCAGATCCAGGCCAGCCTTGGTGGCCAGATCGTTGACCCATTCGAAATCACGAATCCCGCTGGCCGGGTCCCGCTCCTTAAGCCAGTCGTCGAAGCGATCGTTGCTTTCGCTGGTGAACTGCTCGTCATATTTAAACGGGCCATACACAAACAGCAGGCCACCGGCGCGCAGTTGCAGGCCGACTCCCATGAAAAAATTTTCCACCGAGCGGGTGGAGATGATGTGCAGACTGTTGGCGGAAAACACCGCGTCGACTATTCCCATGGGCCACTGTCCGTTAACGTCCAGCGCTTGCGGCGTGGGTAGGTTGGGCAGCTCCGCGTCGGCAATTCGCGGCCTGAGTATTTCCAGGTTGTCGGAGGTCTCGGTTGCCTGCCAGGTGAGAAACGGCAGCGCCGCGGCGAAAAACGCGGCGTGCTGACCGGTACCGCTGGCAATTTCCAGCAGGGTATGCCGGTTCAGCCCGGTCTCCAGGTGCCGCTTGAGGACCTCGAGAATCGGAAGCTTGTTGTTTTCGCAGGCCTGGCTGAAAGGCATGCCATCGATGGGGCTGGAGATAACCGGACCTCTGGTTGCGTGCAGTTAGTTACGTTGCTTGCGCAGGAATACGGGTTTGCTGGCAGTGGACTCGGATGCACTGTAACGATAGCCGTCGACGTCAAATTCCGTGAGTTGCGCAGCGCTATCTATGCGCTTGCGGATAATCCATGCGGCCATTTCCCCCCGGGCTTTCTTGGCAAAAAAGCTCAACACCCGGTACTTGCCGCTGGAGTAATCCTTGAACACCGGACTGATCACTTCGGCATCCAGGTCCTTGGGCTGCAGGGACTTGAAGTACTCATTGGAGGCGAGATTGACCAGTACCTTGCTGCGCTGACTGGCAAACTCCTCATTCAGCGCGTCGGTGAGGCGCGATCCCCAGAATTCGTACAGATTCTTGCCGTGCTTGTTTTCAAGCCGGGTCCCCATCTCCAGGCGATAGGGCAGCATCAGGTCCAGGGGCCGCAGGATGCCATACAGGCCGGACAGAATGCGCAGGTGATTCTGGGCAAAGCTGACATCCTGGGCATCGAACTGTTCGGCCTTGAGCCCCAGATAGACATCACCCTTGAACGCGAATAGCGCCTGGCGCGCCGGCCCCGGTGTAAACGGTGTTTCCCAGTTTGAATAGCGGGCAAAGTTCAGCTCACCCAGCTTGCTGGAAATATTCATCAGTTCGCTGAGGTCGTCGGCTGACATTTTCTGCAGCTGTTTGGCCAGGGTGCCAGCTTCTTTCAGGAACTGTGGTTCAGTGTGCTTGCGGGTACGAACCGGGGTCTCGTAATCGAGTGACTTGGCCGGTGAAACAACAATCAACATGGGTAGTATATCCTGGGTCAGGTAACAGTCGATTTAGGGGCAAACGCATTATTTGCAAAAATTAAGGCAAAGATCAGGACAAAGCTCAGGGCAGCGATCCGCGCGTGCCGGATTGCTCCTGGCTACTCGAGGTTTTCAAAGTCCTGCCACCAAAGCAGCGGCGTCACACCGTCGCTGGGGTCGTAGACATTGCCATAGTACCAGACCGACTCCGAAAAACGGGTGCAGGCGCGGTTCAATAATTCCTCGATACGCTTGAAGCCGATAGAGAAATGCACGCTGAAGCTGAGAGCGCGTTCGGTCTGCAGATCCACCTGACCGCCCAGCTTCTCCATTTCCGGAACCAGAAACTGGGCAAGCTCTTCCAGATCGTCCGTACGAATGACCCGGACGCTCAGATTACCGCTGCGACGCTCCATCTCGTAGTCGCCGGTAGCGGGATTCTTCAGCTTGATGATGTCCCCGGAAGCGAGATTACGTACCAGTAGCGGGGATTTGCTCAGCCGGACTGTCTGTTCGGCGGGATCCACCACTTCCACATGAAGACTTTCAAAGACTGGTTGCTCATCGGGGCCGACACCGGCGAAGAACGCAATTTCGGTAGTGTTGCTCATGCTTGCTGCCTTGCCAGGCCAACCGGTAAGCTGTTGCGACCTATGAGTTCCAACGATGAAATCGACAACAGCGCGCCGCTTGCTGGCTCTTCTGATTCGAGCGAAAAGCCGCCTATGATAGAGCGCCTGCAAAGAATTGCCAGCGTTCTGTTGCGCCTGCAAATCCTGCTGATTCTGCTGGCGGTCCTGTTTGCCGGTCTGTTTGTTTACAGCCTGTTTCAGTTCCAGGGCGACAGCGGCTCATATATGTTGCCTGCTGTGGCAGGGCTCTGCTGGGCGATGCTGATGCTCAGTTTTGCCCATCTGTTCGCCGAATTGCCGGCGCCAGCAGCGCCAGAAGACGGCATACTCCGGCGCTGGTCCTACAAGCTGCGGCGCACAGCCATGACCGCCATGGCCCTGGTGATGCTGGGCCTCACCGGCGCGGTAATGCTGCTGAGTTGGCAATTGATTCGTACCTGGTTTATGGATTGAGCCACGCAACCGAGTTGTCCGGCCGGTGCTCGCACAGGGCCGGCTATGCTGCGAGCGTTTTTTCATGCCGGCCAGTTTGCCTGTCAGACTCCCGCAATTTCCCACAATCATCTGCAAGCGGCTGCATGTAATCGCCGTCGGAGATTGTGGTTTAATGCAGCTGCCGGACGCCGCGCTGATGCGCAACCCCGTCGCGCGCAGCGGAAAACGTCAACAATAGTAGCAACAACGGCGCCAGTAACAGCGCGAGTAACAGCAAGCACAGCCGCCAGCAAACGGAACCCAGGGTAGTGGATAAACTCAGCACCGTCATCGATCGCATGACTGACCGGCTCGGTCGAACTATCGCCTGGCTCGCCCTGGCCATGGTGCTGCTCATGGTCAGCATCGTCATCCTGCGTTATTTCTTCCAGACTGGTTTCATCGCTATGCAGGAGGCGGTGATGTACCTCAATGCCGCCGTGTTCAGCCTGGGCGCCGGCTACACGCTCAAGCAACGGGGCCACGTCCGGGTGGATATCTTTTACAGTCGCCTGTCGCCGCGTCATCAATCACTGGTGGACCTGCTTGGCGGCCTGGTATTCCTGCTGCCTTCCATGCTCTGCATTATCTGGCTGAGCTGGGATTATGTGGCGCTGTCGTGGCGCATCAAGGAAACGTCGGCGGAAGCCAGTGGCCTGCCGCTGGTGTACGTGCTGAAGTCCGGTTTGCTGGCGCTGGCAGCCCTGCTGCTGGTGCAGGGTTGTTCGGAGCTGATCAAGGACTGGCGAAGCTGGCGCAGCACCGCGCAGGACAGCAACCCCGATCCAGAAACCCCAAGCCGGCCCTGATGGAACTACTGGCCCTGCTTTTCTTTGTCGCCGTGTGTCTGGCCCTGATGGCTGGCTACCCGGTGGCGCTGACTCTGACAGGTGTCTCATTTATCGCTGCGGGTCTTGGCGTTGTGGCTGGCGTTTTCGACAGTGCCTACATCAACCTGATTCCCAATCGCCTGTACGGCATTTTCACCAACCAGAACCTGTTTGCCGTGCCGCTGTTTGTGTTCATGGGCTCAATGCTGGAAAAATCCCGTATTGCCGAGGACCTGCTGACCAACATGGCCGTGGTGTTCCGTGGTGTTCCCGGTGGGCTGGGTATTTCGGTGGTAGTGGTGGGTATGCTGCTGGCGGCCAGCACCGGCATTGTTGGTGCCACGGTGGTCACCATGGGTATTCTGTCGCTGCCCACCATGCTGCAGAACGGCTATCGACCGAGCCTTGCCTGCGGTACTTTGTGTGCTACCGGCACCCTGGGCCAGATTATCCCGCCCTCTATTTGTCTGGTCCTGTTGGGGGAGGTGATCTCCAATGCCTACCAGCAGGCGCAGCTGGCCCAGGGCAATTTTGCGCCGGACTTTGTATCCATTGGCGACCTCTTTGCCGGCGCAATTATTCCCGGCCTGCTGCTGGTCTTTGTCTATGCGCTTTATGTGTTAGGTGTGGCACTGCTGGCGCCCGACCGGGCCCCGAAAGCAGACTACATCGCGGGTGCAGACTCCGAACAATCGCTGGTCTGGGCTCTGTTACGCGGCCTGCTGCCGCCCGTATTTTTGATGGTCGCCGTACTGGGCTCGATTCTGGGCGGGCTGGCCACGCCTACGGAAGCCGCCAGCGTGGGTGCGTTCGGGGCCATGCTGTTGGCCCTGGCGCGACGCAAGCTGTCGGCCATCGTGGTTCATCAGGTGGCACTGGAAACCACCCGGGTCACCGCAATGGTTTATCTGATTCTGGTGGGCGCGACGATTTTCTCATCGGTGTTTCGTGGTTTCGGCGGTGATGTGCTGATCGAGGATGTGCTCACCGGTTTACCCGGCGGGACGCTGGCCGCCATGGCCCTGGTGATGCTGCTGATCTTCCTGCTTGGCTTTATTCTGGATTTCATCGAGATCACTTTCATGGTGGTGCCGCTGGTGGGCCCGATACTGCTGGCCATGGGCATTGACCCGGTCTGGCTCGGGGTAATGATTGCCATCAATCTGCAGACCTCGTTCCTGACGCCACCATTTGGTTTCTCGCTGTTTTATCTGCGCAGCGTGGCGCCACCGGAAATCAGGACCAGTGACCTTTATCGTGGTGTGATCCCGTTTATACTGCTGCAAATTCTGGTACTGCTGCTGCTAAGCCTGCAGCCGGGACTGGCCACCTGGCTGCCGGAAGCGCTGTCCGGCTAACAGCCGGGGCCCACAATAACTAGCCAACAAGCGAGGAGTCTTGATGAGCGATAGCGACAAGGAATACACGCGCGCCCAACCCACCGGAGAGCTGGCCCTGCAGACCCTGGCCATGCCCATGGACACCAACGCCAATGGCGATATTTTCGGCGGCTGGCTGGTGTCGCAGATGGATCTGGCGGCAGGCATTATCAGCAAGCAGGTGTGCAAGGGGCGCTCCGCCACCGTGGCAATCGAGGGGGTGCGCTTTCACAATCCGGTATCCGTCGGGTCAACGGTCACCTGTTATTGCCGCGTGGTGAAAAAGGGACGCACCTCGGTGCATCTCGCGGTGGAGGTGTGGACCTGGCACCAGCTAACCTCCCATGATGGCATCAAGGTGGCTGAAGGCACGTTTGTGTTTGTTGCCATTGATGACAACGGCAAACCCCGGCCTATTCCCTGGCCTGGTGAAGACGATGTATAGCGCAGCTGTTCAGGGTAGCAGTCCAGGGTTGCGACCGGGATAGAGACCAGAGGGCCCTGGAGGGAGGACCGATTCAGTCGCTGGTGAGCTGCCGCGCCTCGATATAGGCTTCTTCGGCGATACCGTGGTAGACCTCGGCTCCTTCCTGGAAACGGGTATAGGAGTCGTAGATACGCTGGGTCATGGCATTGGTCTGTGCCATTTCGGCCACCACCTGATCTGACAGGCGGCGCAGCTCCATGAGTACCTCGTCCGGCAGGCGGCGCAGCTCCACGTTGTGTTCTTCCACCAGTACCCGCAGGGCTTCATTGTTACGGGCGGTGAACTCATCCAGCAGGCGCTGGTTGGCCACCTCGGCTGCCGCCAGCAGAATTGCCTGCAGGTCGGCGGGCAGTGCCTCGAAGCGTTCCTTGTTGAAAATGGTCTCCAGCGCTGAGCCGGGTTCGTGCCAGCCCGGGTAATAGTAGTAGTCGGCCACGGTGTGATAACCCGCGGCAAGGTCATTGTAGGGACTGACAAATTCAGTGGCATCCAGGGCGCCGGTCTGCAGCGCGGTAAACACATCGCTGGCCTGCATGGTCACCGTGGTGGCACCGGCGCGACTCAGCACTTCACCACCCAGACCGGGGATGCGCATCCGCAGGCCACGCAGGTCGCTCAGGGAGTTGATCTCCTTGTTGAACCAGCCAAACATCTGAGTGCCGGAGTTGCCGCCTCTTACCGGTATCAAATTGAACGGTTCGTAAAGCTCTCGCCACAGTTCCTTGCCGCCGCCAAACTCCAGCCAGCCATTCATTTCCTTGGCGGTCATACCAAACGGTACCGTCGAGAAAAAAGAGGCGCCAGGTATCTTTCCTTGCCAATAGTAAGGCGTAGAGTTGCCGATTTCAGCGACTCCCTGGGATACGGCGTCAAACACCTCCAGTCCGCCGACCAGTTCGTTGGCGCCAAACACCTGAATCTGCATGCGCCCGCCGCTCATCTCTTCCACCAGCCTGGCGAAGTAGTCGGGGTTGGTGCCCAGGGCCGGAAGATTGCGCGGCCAGGAAGTGATCATCTTCCAATGATAAGTGCGCTGGTCCTGGACGGGGCCATCGCCAGCGGCGACGTTCGCGGTTTCGCCACAGGCGGACAGCAGGGCAAGTACTGCAACAAGCAGTAGCAATCTAAAAGTGTGCGACATGGATTCTCCAGTTTTCCGCAAGCGCGAATCAATCAACTCAGTACTTCCAGGTTGGCGTAGGATAGCACCAGCCACTTGCTGCCCACGGCATCGAAATTCACCTGCACCCGGGCGCTGGCACCCTGCCCTTCATAGTTCAGCACTACCCCTTCACCGAACTTGCCGTGGGCGACCCGCTGGCCTAGTGACAGGCCAGTATCCGGCACTTCGGTATCGAGGCCTGCCGAGCGCGAGCGGCCATTGCCAAGCGGCATTCCGCCGTGATTGATGGTGGTCTTGAGGCGAATCTCATCCACCAGCTCCTTTGGTATTTCGCGCACAAAGCGCGATGGACGACACAGGTTCACGTCGCCGTGCAGACGTCGTGACTCGGCATGGCTAAAGTAGAGCTTGGCCCTGGCCCGGGTGATGCCGACGTAGCACAGGCGACGCTCCTCCTCCAGGCCGGTCAGGTTGTCCATGGACATTTTGTGCGGAAACAGCCCTTCTTCCATGCCTACCAGGAACACCAGATCAAATTCCAGACCTTTTGCCGAGTGCAGGGTCATGAGCTGCACCGCATCATCGGATTCGCTGGCCTGGGTATCGCCGGCATCCAGCGAGGCCTGATCGAGAAACGCGGCCAGCATGGCGCGGGAAGCCGGATCAAGCTCTTCCTCATCTACCTGCGGGGCGTCAAAGTTGCCGGTGGCGTTAACCAGCTCTTCCAGGTTTTCCAGCCGCGCCCGGGCTTTTTCGCCACCCTCTTTTTCATGGTGCTGGATCAGGCCGCTGTGTTGAATGATGTAGTCGGCCTTGTCTTTCAATTCCAGCGGCTGGCAATCCTGATCGAATTTGTCAATCAGTTCCAGAAAAGCCAGTACCGCATTGCCGGCCCGGGCGCTGATTAATTTCTCATTCACCGCCTTGACGCAGGCCTGCCACAGGGAGCTGTTGTCTTCCCTGGCGAAGCGGCGAATATCGTCGATGGTGCGGCCGCCAATGCCGCGAGTGGGAACATTGATGACCCGCTCCATGGCGGTATCGTCATCACGGTTCAGGATCAGCCGCAGGTAGGCTAGCGCGTTCTTGATTTCCAGGCGCTCATAAAAACGGTGGCCGCCATAAATACGGTAGGGCATGCCCACCCGCAGCAGCGCATCTTCCAGCTCGCGGGACTGGGCGTTGCTGCGATAGAGAACCGCGGCATCGGCACGGCGATTGCCCGCGTTGGCCCAGTCTGTCAGGCGGTCGACGACGAAGCGCGCTTCGTCCTGCTCGTTAAACGCCTCGTACAGGCTGATAGGCTCACCGTCGCTGCCGTCGGTCCAGAGGTTCTTGCCCAGCCGGCCCTGGTTGTGGTCGATGAGGGCATTGGCGGCTTTCAGGATAGTCGCGGTGGAACGGTAGTTCTGTTCCAGGCGAATGGTCTCGGTGCCTGGAAAGTCGGTGGAGAACTGCTGGATATTTTCGATGCGCGCGCCGCGCCAGCCGTAAATGGACTGGTCATCGTCACCCACCACCATGAGCTTGCTGTCGCGCCCGGCCAGCACCCGCAGCCAGGCATACTGGATGGCGTTGGTGTCCTGGAACTCGTCTACCAGGATATGTTGAAAACGCTTGCGGTAGTGCTCGAGAATTTGTGGATTCTTCAGCCACAGCTCGTGGGCGCGCAATAGAATCTCGCCAAAATCGATCATGCCGCCCCGGTCACAGGCTTCTTCATAGGCGGCGTAGATTTTCAGCATGACCCGGGTGTAGTCGTCGTCGTAATCCTCAATATTCGCCGCGCGCAGGCCCTCGTCTTTCTGGGAGTTGATAAACCACTGGCACTGACGTGCCGGCCAGCGCTCCTCGTCGATATTGAGGCTGCGATTCAGGCGCTTGATCAGGCGCAGCTGATCGTCGGCATCCAGGATATGAAAATCTTCCGGCAAACCGGCTTCCTGCCAGTGGGTGCGCAGCAGGCGGTGCGCCAGGCCATGAAATGTGCCCACCCACATGCCACCGTAGGACTGCCCCACCAGCTCATCGATGCGGCCGCGCATCTCCCGGGCAGCCTTGTTGGTAAAAGTCACCGCGAGAATGGCAAATGGCGAGACCTGTTCGGCCTGGATCAACCAGGCGATGCGGTGCACCAGCACCCGGGTCTTGCCGCTACCGGCGCCAGCCAGCACCAGCAGGTTCGGGGCCGGGCTGGCCACCGCGTCACGCTGCGGGGTATTGAGGGAATCGAGTATGTGGGAGACATCCATGGCGGGCTATTCTAGGGCCTGCGTGCGCGCATTGCATCATCGCTGCCCGAGTCTGTTTATCCGGCGAGGACCAGCGCTTCGGTAACTACAGGATTCCCGGACTGGGACCTTTCCAGCTTCGGGTTTTCCGCAACCTCTTGGGCCATTGCTCTTGCCCGGATCCAGTGCTCTGGTCTAGCATCGATCCTAACCTCCATTAAAGAGAGGTATTTGCCCATGATACGACGTACGTGCCTGTTAATGGCAGGCTCCGTCGTGGTTGTAAGTGTGCTGGGTACGCTGAGTGCCTGTAGCACCGGGCAGCCACGATTCACACAAATGAGTGGCGAACAGCTGCATTCCTATAACTGGAACAAGCCCTTTGCCGAGCAAGTCAGCTGTCAGAAACTGCAAACCGCCAACTCGCGGATCCCGAGGCGACGCTGCCTCAGTAACGCAAGTTGGGCAAGCTACTACCAGAGTGGTTTTGAAAAGGTTAGTGCAATGCAGCGGTCCGGCGGCAGAAACTAGGGAACCTCTGGTCAATTCTACCGGTGCTCTGCGGGAGTCTGTCGGGCGCTACTGCTAGGCGTCACGCGCCGGGAATGGCCAATCCCTTGCCAAGCGGGACAACGACGCAGTGGCGCCCGACAGGCCCCGCCCGGAGGGGCCTCCAGACGAGCCCACTGGCCTCGTTGCCTCGCCTTGACAGTCCAACGCATGCCGGCGGCAAGGCGCCTCGCCAGTGATCTCGTCTGGAGGCCAGAGCATCGGTAGAATTGACCAGAGGTTCCCTAGAACAATTCTTGCTGATCTGCCTGGTCGCTAAGAATTGCACTGCTTCTGGACTGACGACTGCGTTCGGTGAACGCCGCGCGGTCAACCGTGAGACGATTGGCTGCGTAACCTACTGCACCGGGATCATGATAGAATTCCGGTTCCGCCCGGGTTTTGCCCGCAATAAATGCAACTCGCTCTGACCCGGCGATAGCGAATATCGGCGCCTGCTGAGACAGTGTTTCCCGCCGCTCAGCAACGCTGCAACATTTTAGGAGACCGACATGAATGACATGTCAATCAAGGCCGACGAAGTCGCGTTTGACTGGAAAGACCCCTTTCGCCTCGACGAGCAGCTGACCGAAGAAGAGCGCCTGGTGCGCGACACGGCCCGACAGTACGCTCGCGAAAAACTGTTGCCGCGAGTTCGCGACGCCTACCGCAATGAGACGGTGGAGCCGGAGATTTTTCGGGAGATGGGTGCAATGGGCCTGCTGGGTTCTACCATCGAAGGCTACGACTGTGCTGGCGTGAATTACGTCTGCTATGGGCTTGCGGCCCGCGAGATCGAAGCGGTGGACTCCGGATATCGTTCGATGATGAGCGTGCAGTCCAGTCTGGTGATGCATCCCATCAATGTGTTTGGCAGCGAGGAGCAGCGTCAAAAGTATCTGCCCAAGCTGGCCACCGGCGAGTACATCGGCTGCTTCGGTCTCACCGAACCGGATCACGGTTCCGACCCCGGCGGCATGTCCACCCGCGCTCGCTCGGTAGACGGCGGCTATTCGCTGTCCGGCGCCAAAAACTGGATCAGTAACTCGCCCTTCGCGGACGTGTTTGTAGTCTGGGCCAAGGATGACGAAGGGGTGATCCGCGGCTTTGTGCTGGAGAAAGGCATGCCGGGACTCAGCGCGCCGAAGATCGAAGGCAAACTGGGTCTGCGCGCCTCGCCCACCGGCGAGATCGTCATGGATGAGGTATTCGTGCCGGAAGAAAATATGCTTCCCGGTGCCCGCGGGCTTAATGGCCCGTTCAGCTGTCTCAATTCCGCCCGCCTGGGCATTGCCTGGGGCGCTCTGGGCGCCGCCGAAACCTGCTGGCACGCGGCCCTGGACTACACCATGGATCGCAAGCAGTTCGGCCGCCCGCTGGCCGCCAACCAGTTGATCCAGAAAAAGCTGGCGATCATGCAGACCGAAATCACCCTGGGTCTGCAGGGCTGTTTGCAGGCCTGTCGCCTCAAGGACCAGGGCAAGCTGGCAGCGCCCCTGATTTCACTGCTGAAGCGCAACTCCTGTATCAAGGCGCTGGATGTAGCCCGGGAAGCCCGTGACATGCTGGGTGGCAACGGTATTTCGGATGAGTATCCGGTGATGCGGCACATGCAGAACCTGGAAGTGGTCAACACCTACGAAGGCACTCAGGATATTCACGCCCTGATTCTGGGCCGCGCCCAGACTGGTATCCAGGCCTTCACCGGCGCCTGAGTTGTGAGTTGGGTTGTGCACCGGCCCTGTAAATCAGTGGCCTCGAGCGCGACTGCGGGGCGCCAGGGTTTCCGCCCCGCCGGCTCGGCGCCCATCCTGGGTGCCTTCGCTCCAGAAAAAGCCCTGGAAAACGGTCTTTTTCTTGCGCTCAGCGCCGGCCTTAACCGGCGGGTCGGAAACCCTGCCTCCCCACATCCGCTCGTGCATTGACAGCCGGGACAACGAAGCAGTCTTTGCACTTCAATTCGAACTTCCCTTCGCGCCTACCTTCGACCTTCGACCTCCGATCGAAGGGAAATCAAGCCAGCAAACAACGTAACACCCACCAGCGCTCGGAGTGTCGGGCAGGAGGGGGTTGTGGCCAACAATAAAGCGACAGCGCTGAACGGAGAAAAAAGACCGTTTTCCAGGCTTTTTTCGGAGTGAGGGGGGGGCGGGCGCAGAGCGTTGGCGACAACCCCTCCTGCCCGGCGCGACCACACTTAGCAGATTGGCACAACAAACAGAGCCACAATCACAGCCCGTTCACAATACCCGTAAATGCGCGATGCACCTTATAAATAGCTCAGCAAGATGCCGAGGAAGATTACCGCACCCACCCAGTTATTGTTCAGGAATGCCTTGAAACAGGGACCCGGCAGGCGGTCCTTGATCAGGAACTGCTGGTAAATCAGTAGCGCCGTGGCGCCAAGCAGGCTCAGGGTATACGGGATTCCCAACTGCAACTGGCGGCCCACCAGCCACAGGGCCATCACGAACAGCAGCTGCAGCATGCCGATAAACATCCGGTCGGCGTCACCAAATAAAATCGCCGTGGACTTCACACCTATCTGCTTGTCGAATTCCCGATCCACCATGGCATATTCAGTGTCATAAGCCACAGTCCAGATCGCATTGGCGATAAACAGCAAGTAGGCAACCACCGGCACGCTGTTGGTCTGGGCGCTGAACGCCATCAGGATGCCCCAGGAAAACGCCACTCCCAGCACGACCTGCGGCAGGTTCGTGTAGCGTTTCATGAACGGGTAGATAGAGGCCACGGCGATGGCCCCGAATGACAGCAGCACAGTAAACCAGTTGGTAAGCAGCACCAGGCCAAATCCCACTGCCGCCAAAACGGCGAAGCAATAAAAAGCGTCCTGGCGCCTTAGCGCTCCGGTAGCCAGTGGACGGCGCTCGGTGCGTGCCACTTTGCCGTCGATGTTGTAGTCGGCAAAGTCGTTGACGCAGCAACCCGCCGAGCGCATCACTGCAGTACCGGCAATAAATATGGCCAGTAGCTTCAGGTCTGGCACCCCCTCGGCGGCAATCCAAAGAGCGCTGATGGTTGGCCACAGCAGCAACAAAATACCGATCGGGCGATTGGCGCGGGTCAAATCGATATAGGCAGGCAGTCTAGCGCTAAAGCCAGGAAATGTGGTTTTAAAGCGCGCTACAAGCCGTTGCCAAAGTGATTGCCTGGAATTCATCTCGGGAGTGCCATTGCCGCCGTGCCAGAAAAGCTGGCTAGGATAAAAGAATTAAACGCCGAGCAACAGCGCCACGGTCACAACTCACGGCAAGCCACGCTAGACGTGGACATAATGCACCCGGTCCCCCAGCCAGCGATTGATGAGCGGATCGATAATCTCGGGATACTGCTGCATGACCACGTCACAGGCGTCTTTTACGTCGTCCAGCATGCCCGCGTCCCGCGAGATATCGGCAATGCGAAAGGTCATCAGCCCGGTTTGCTGGGTGCCCAGCACCTGGCCTGGGCCGCGAATCTGCAGGTCGCGCTCGGCAATGTAAAAGCCGTCGGTGGATTCGCGCATCACCTGCAGACGCTGCTTCCCGGTTTCCGATAGCGGATTCTGGTAAAGCAAAATACAGTGGCTCTCCTTGTGGCCGCGTCCCACCCGACCGCGCAGCTGATGAAGCTGCGCCAGGCCGAGCCGCTCCGGGTTCTCAATCACCATCAGGCTGGCATTGGGGACATCGACACCCACCTCAATGACCGTCGTGGCCACCAGCAAGCTGATCTCGCCCGCTTTGAAACTGGCCATGATCGCTGCCTTCTCCGCCGCCTTGAGTCGGCCATGAATCAGCCCGATGGCAAGCGTGGGCAGCAATTCCCGCAGCTGCTCGGCAGTGGCTTCCGCTGCCTGGGCCTGCAGCGATTCAGACTCTTCAATCAGGGTGCACACCCAATACGCCTGGTTACCGCCGGCACAGGCACTGCTGATACGCTCGATGACCTGATCGCGGCGCTGGGCTGATACCAGCGCGGTGTTGACCGGCGTGCGGCCGGGCGGCAGCTCATCCAGCACCGAGCTGTCCAGATCGGCATAGGCACTCATTGCCAGGGTGCGCGGGATTGGCGTCGCGGTCATCACCAGCTGGTGGGGATTGCTGTCGTCCCCGGCGGCTTTGTCGCGCAGCGCCAGACGCTGATGCACACCGAAGCGGTGCTGTTCATCAACAATCACGAGGCCCAGGCGCTGGTAAATCACTTCATCCTGAAACAGGGCGTGAGTGCCCACCAGCAATCGACATTCGCCGCTCACCAAGGCCTCGAGGGTTTCCCGACGCTGCTTGCCCTTGCTCTTGCCGCTGAGCCAGCCGACCGTCACGCCCAAGGGCTCCAGCCATTGCCGAAATGTGAGTAGATGCTGTTCGGCGAGAATCTCGGTTGGTGCCATTAACGCCACCTGGTAGCCACTGGCGATGGCCTGCAGCGCGGCGATCGCTGCGACCACGGTCTTGCCCGAGCCCACGTCACCTTGCAGCAGGCGCAGCATGGGTTGGCCGCTTCCCAGATCCGCAGCGATTTCCGCGCAGGCCCGCTGCTGGGCGCCGGTGAGGGTAAACCCCAATTGCTGCAGTAGACCCCGGGTGAGCGCTGGATCTTCAGTCAGCTTCGGCCCTGCCAGCTGGTCACTGGAGGAGCGATAGCGGCGCATGCACAGGCGGTGGGCCAGCAGTT
Source organism: uncultured Pseudohongiella sp. (assembly GCA_965212375.1). Classification (GTDB taxonomy): domain Bacteria; phylum Pseudomonadota; class Gammaproteobacteria; order Pseudomonadales; family Pseudohongiellaceae; genus UBA9145. Next base: position 3,677,715 of record OZ243108.1, read on the forward strand.
CTTCAAACGCCAGGCGCTTCTGGCCCGGATTGGCGCCGTCGCTGAGCCAGGCCTGTGGCGCATCGGCCGGTGGGGAGTGCACCATGGCGATGGCGGCGGCGAGACTGGGCAGCCTGAATGGTTGCAGCAGGGACTCCGGGAGCAGGTCGCGGGGCGGGTTGCGTTCCAACTGGTTCAGCGCCTGGCCGATGATCTTGCGTAGCCGGCCCTGCTGCAATCCCTCGGTGGTGGGATATACCGGAGTAAGCACTTCGGCCACCGGTAGCTGTTCGCCTTCTGCCAGCAGTTGGTACTCGGGATGAAACATCTCGAAGCCGCTGCGCCCGCGTCGCACTTCGCCAAAACAGCGCATGCGCGTGGCGTTATCCAGGGCTTTTTTCTGCGCGGCGCTGAAATGGAAAAAGCGTAGCGCGATGACACCGGAGCGATCCTTCAGCATACACAACAGGGAACGTCGACGGCCAAACTGAATCGAGGTCCCCACTACTTCGCCCTCTATCTGTACCAGGTCGCCCATTTTGATTGAGCCAATGGCTGCCAGTCGGGTACGGTCCTCGTAGCGATGCGGGAGGTGAAACAGCAGGTCGCGGGTATTGTGCAGCCCGAGCTGGTTCAGCCGGGTGGCCAGAGCCGGACCGATTCCCTTGAGACTGGTAAGTGATTGCGATGCTTGCGGCACGGGCTCAACTGTTAGGCGGGTGACCGGATCACCTGCAGTATAGGTTGTGCAGCCACGTCTCGCCAGTCAGCTCAGACTGCCAGAACGGCGTCGATCTCCACCTGGGCGCCTTTAGGCAAGCCACTGACTTCAATGGTTGCCCGCGCGGGATAGGGTTCTTTCAGGTAGCTGGCCATGATCTGGTTGATGGCAGAGAACTGCCTGAGATCGGTCAGGTATATGGTCAGTTTCACGGCGTTGTTGAGATCGGCACCAGCGGCTGTGGCCACCGCCTGCAAATTCAGAAACACCTGATGAGTCTGCTCTTCGATCTCGTCGCCAGCCAGCTCCATGGTGGTTGGATCCAACGGAATCTGTCCAGAGATATAGACCAGGTTGCCGGTTTTGATGGCCTGGGAATAAGGGCCTATGGCAGCCGGAGCCGCTTCGGTGTTGATTGCCTGTCGATCAGCCATTAGTGCAGGTGACTCCCCAGTGAGTTACGAATGGATTTGCGTACCCGTCGCGACTTGACGCGGGTCACGCGGGTGACTGCCGGTACCAGGCGCACGCGTTTCATCACCCGTGCCAGGTGTACCCTGTTACGCACGTTGAGTGACAAATTGACGATACTGAAACGGGCGTCCCGCTCCACGGTACTGATCTTCTCGATATTCGCTTCGGTACCGGTAATGGTAGTGGCGAGAGTGGCGATCAGGCCACGCTGGTTCTCAATCTCCACGCGCAGTTCAACGCTGAATTCGCCTTCCACGCCCTCGTCCCAACTCACGGCAACGCACTTCTCCGGGTTGTCGCGAATCTCGGCGATGTTGTTGCAATCGTCGGTGTGGATCACCATGCCGCGACCGGAACTGATGTGGCCGACGATGGGGTCGCCGGGAATCGGGTGGCAGCACTTGGCGTAATTCATCACCATGCCTTCCGAACCGCGAATCGCCAGGGTGCCTTTTTCCTCCGGTCGATGATCATCATCGCCAGTGGGTGATAGGGTGCTGAGTCGCTGGGCCACCATGTAGGCCATGCGGTTGCCGAGTCCGATTTCTTCCAGCAGATGATCAAGCGACTGCAGGTTGGCCTGTTCAAGAAACGAATCGATATTGGCTCGCGGTACCGCATCCAGCTGGTTGCCAAAACCGGCCAGGGATTTGTTGAGCAGGCGTCGGCCCAGGGACACCGATTCGGAATGTTTCTGATTCTTGAGGAAGTGGCGGATGTTGCTGCGTGCCTTGCCGGTAACCACAAAACTCAGCCACGCCGGATTTGGCTGAGTGCCGGGGGCGGTAATAATCTCCACGGTCTGGCCGCTCTGCAGCGGCTCACTGAGCGGTGCCAGGCGGCGGGAAATACGGCAGGCCACGCAGGCGTTGCCGACGTCGGTGTGCACCGCATAGGCAAAATCCACCGCGGTGGACCCGGCTGGCAGTTCAAAGATTTGTCCCTTGGGGCTGAACACGTAAATCTCGTCGGGGAACAGATCAATCTTCACGTGCTCAATAAATTCGAGCGAATTACCAGCATGCTTCTGCATTTCCAGCAGCCCGTTTACCCACTCGCGGGCACGCAGGTGGGCATTGCTGGGCAGGTCCTCGCTGGACTTGTACAGCCAGTGCGCGGCGATGCCGTTGTTGGCCATGGCCTCCATTTCCTCGGTGCGAATCTGGATTTCGATGGGCACGCCGTGCATACCAAACAAGGTGGTGTGCAGGGACTGGTAGCCGTTGGCCTTGGGAATGGCAATGTAGTCCTTGAAGCGACCGGGCACCGGCTTGTAGAGATTGTGTACCGCACCCAGCACCCGATAGCAGGTATCCACGCTGTCGACCACGATGCGGAAGGCATACACGTCCATGATCTCGGAAAACGACTTGCGCTTGGCGCGCATTTTTTCGTAGATGGCGTAGAGGTGCTTCTCGCGACCCAGGGTGCGCCCCGGCAGGCCTTCCCGTTCCAGGCAGGCTTCCAGAGAGGTCTGGATCTGGGAGACGATTTCCTTGCGGTTGCCGCGAATCCGCTTCACTGCGGTGGCGATACGGCGCGCGCGCATGGGGTACAGGGCAGAAAAACCGAGATCCTCGAATTCCACCCGGACGTTGTTCATGCCCAGGCGATTGGCAATGGGGGCATAAATATCCAGTGTCTCGCGGGCGATGCGGCGGCGCTTGTCCGGCGGCAGCACGCCCAGGGTGCGCATGTTGTGCAGCCGGTCGGCAATTTTCACCAGAATGACCCGCAGGTCCTTGGCCATGGCCATGGCCATCTTCTGGAAGTTCTCCGCCTGGGCTTCGGCGCGGCTGGAAAAATGCATCTTGTTCAGCTTGCTGACGCCGTCTACCAGGTCAGCGACCGTGAGGCCGAACTGGGTCTTGATAGCGGTTTTGGTGATGCCGGTGTCTTCGATCACGTCATGCAGCATGGCCGCCATCAACGACTGATGGTCCATGTGCATTTCACTGAGAATACCGGCGACCGCCAGGGGATGGGTGACGTAGGCGTCACCGCTGCGGCGGTACTGGCCCTCGTGCGCCTGCTCGGCATAGTAGAAGGCGCGGCGCACGTTGTTGACCTGGTCTTTGCCCAGGTAACTGGACAGGTCGTCAGCAAGGGAGTCGATGCTGGCGGCTGGCACTGCTTGCATGTAATGACTCCCGGTTACTGAGGTATGGGCTTGGGGTGGTTTGCTGGGTACTACTTGGTCTCGGTGTCGTCTTCGGCGTCTGTGGCAGCGTCTGTTTCGGCAGATTGCTCGGCAGCAGGTTCGCCGTCGGTGGCTTCGGCGCTGCTGTCAGCCTGGGCTTCGGCACTGGCTTCCGTGTCGTCGGCGGCCGCTTCTGCTTCCGGCTCGCTGGAAAACTCTTCTTCCAGATCAACGCTGGGCTTCTCCACCAGAATCTTGGCGTCGACCAGGCCATCGGCAATTTCCCGCAGGGCGATCACGGTGGGCTTGTCATTGTCCACCGGCAGCATCGGTTCTTTACCCTCGATCTGCAGCTGGCGAGCACGCTTGCTCGATACCATGACCAGTTCAAAGCGGTTATCCACTTTGTCCAAACAATCTTCAACTGTAATTCGCGCCATCGTTGCACCTTAAATTCGTTTGAAATTCGCTTGTCACCCGTAGGTGAGTTATGGGCCCCAGCTCCCGTATTTCAAGGGCTGCGCCACTTTTGTCCGAGCTTAGGCCAGTCCGGGAAACCACCGGACCGGGGCGGGGCCCGGGCCCCGAGAAAAAGACCGGCAATTCTACTGAATTTCAGCGGCTATTGCATGTTTTTTAAACAGCTTGCCGGCCCGGAAGCTGGCTAGCCCCGGGTCAGGCTGTCAAGCAGTTCGGCCAGGTTGCGCTGCTGATGGATGGTGGTCAGGCGCTGCGAGCGGATAATGGCGTTCAGGTCATCAAGGGCGGTATCGAACTCATCATTGACCACGATATAGTCCGCTTCCGCGACGTGCTCAATGACGCTGCGGGCCTGGCGCATCCGGCCTTCGATGGTGTCCTCATCGTCCTGGGCGCGATGGCGCAGGCGCTCGGTGAGGGTCTCCAGAGACGGCGGCAGGACAAAAATGAAACAGGCTTCCGGCATCAGATTGCGCACCTGTGCGGCACCCTGCCAGTCGATCTCCAGAATCACGTCCTGCTGCTGTTTGAGCTGCTCTTCCACCCAGCGGTGGGAGGTCCCGTAGTGGTGACCGTAGACCTCAGCGCTTTCCAGGAAATCGCCTTCCTGCAGCATATTCAGGAAAGTCGTCTTGTCGACAAAGTGATAATTGACCCCTTCTACTTCCTTGCTGCGCTTTGGGCGTGTGGTGTGGGACACCGAAACCCGCAAGCGGGGATCATTGGCCACCAGTGCTTCCACGAGAGTGGTTTTTCCGGCGCCAGAAGGGGCGGTGATAATAAACAGTTTTCCAACTGGCATGGATTCCATCACGGTTTCTCTCGGGTCGGGTTAACCCCGGTTACATTACAAGCGCGACGCACTACTCGATATTCTGGATCTGCTCACGCATTTGTTCGATCAGCACTTTCAGCTCCACCGCCGACAGGGTGGTATCCGCCACCAGGGACTTCGAGGACAGGGTATTGGCCTCGCGATTCAATTCCTGCATGAGGAAGTCCAGCCGCCGGCCCTTGGGTCCCTTGGTGTCGAGGACCCGGGCACATTCTTCCAGGTGCGAATCGAGTCGGTCCAGTTCCTCGGCGACATCCGCCTTCTGTGCCAGCAGTGCCACTTCCTGGTCAATGCGGCTGGCCTCCAGCTCGGCTTTCAATTCGTTGATCTTGTCCAGCATGGTTTGGCGCTGGGCCGCGAGAATATCGGGCATTTTTTTACGTACCGCAACGACGATGTCGTGAATGGCGCTGATACGCTGCTCGAGCATGGCCTTGATGGCGTCCCCTTCCCGCTGACGGTTGGCAATGAGTTCATCCAGTGCCTGGTCGAACAGCTTGAGCGCCTCCGATTCCAGGGCGCTGCTGTCGGCAGTTTCGTCCTTGATGACACCAGGCCAGCGCAGAATATCGATACCGTTCAGATCGGTGGGGCCGCCCAGCCTGGCGGAAATCTCCTTGTTGGCATCCAGCAGACGTTCGATCAATGCGTCATTGAGCTGCAGCTCCGATTGTTCCGGTGCCACGGCCTGGTAGCGCAGCTGGCATTCCACTTTGCCGCGGGCCAGTTTCTTGCGCAGCCGGTCGCGGACTTTGGCTTCCAGCGAGCGAAACGGTTCCGGCAGGCGCACACTGGATTCAAGATAGCGATGATTGACGGAGCGAATTTCCCAGGTTAACGCGCCCCAATCGCCTTCCAACTGCTGCCTGGAAAAGGCGGTCATACTTAACATAATAAATCCGGCCTGCTTTGAGTGAGCGGCTATTTTAGCGTATCGCCACTTGAATCATAGCGTTGGCCCAAGGATTCCTGGCCGACGCTGTGCTGCAGGTCGCACCGGCCGGGTTAATCTTGCATAATCCCGCCTGCGATTAATGGCCGTGGCACAATAGCCAGCGTTGCCAGCAACAATTTCCGATAACGGAATTTTTACGACCCGATTTCAACGACCGAATTTCAACGACAACCGCCAACAATTACCCCCAACAACGGATTTACTATGTCAGCAACTAGCCGACCCAGCGGTCGACAACCGGACCAACTGCGCAACATTACTCTTACCCGCCACTACACCAAGCACGCCGAAGGCTCGGTGCTGGTCGCCTTTGGTGACACCAAGGTGCTGTGTAATGCCTCGGTGGAGACGTCCGTACCACGCTGGCTGAAAGGCAGCGGGCAGGGCTGGGTCACCGCCGAATATGGCATGCTGCCGCGCTCCACCGGCAGCCGTATGGATCGCGAAGCGGCGCGCGGCAAGCAGTCCGGGCGTACCCAGGAGATTCAGCGTCTGATCGGCCGGGCGCTGCGGGCTGCGGTAGATTTGAAGGCCCTTGGCGAGCACACCATCAAGGTGGACTGTGACGTGATCCAGGCCGACGGCGGTACCCGCACCGCGTCCATTACCGGCGGCTGCGTAGCGCTGGTAGATGCGTTGAACTACTTGGTGGACAACGGCAAGCTGGCGGCCAGCCCCTTACGGCAGCTGGTGGCGTCGGTGTCGGTGGGTGTGTTTGGTGGCCAGTCCGTGCTGGATCTGGACTATATCGAAGACTCCAATGCCGAAACGGACATGAATGTGGTGATGACTCAGTCCGGAGGCTTTATCGAGGTCCAGGGCACCGGTGAAGATGGCGAGTTCTCTCATCAGCAGCTGCTGGACATGGTGGGCCTGGCCGAGCGCGGTATTCAGGAGTTGGTGAGCGCCCAGCAACAAGCGCTGGGCTGAAGCGCCGCGTTCGCGCCTCTATGGCGCCACTATCAGGCAGCAAATTCGTACTCGCTCGTGTCTGCTGCGTATTTATATTCGGCACCACATTCGGCACCACATTCGGTACAACAGCAATAACCAGATTCAGGAATCCGCTATGAAACCGTTCCAGCAGGAATTTCTCCGTTTCGTCATTGATCATGAGATCTTGCGGTTTGGCGAGTTCACCTTGAAGTCCGGCCGCGTCAGCCCCTACTTCTTCAACGCAGGACTGTTCAACAGCGGTGACAAACTGGCGTTTCTCGCCCGTTGTTACGCCGCCGCCATCGCCGATGCCGGCCTGCGATTTGATGTCTTGTTTGGACCGGCCTACAAGGGAATTCCCCTGGCTGCGACCACCGCCATGGCGTTGGCCTCGGAACACAAGATCGACAAGCCGTATTGCTTCAACCGTAAAGAGGCCAAGGATCACGGCGAAGGTGGCAGCATCGTTGGCGCGGAACTGAGTGGCGAGGTGCTGATTATTGATGATGTGATTACTGCCGGCACCGCGATTCGTGAGGCGGCCGATATCATTGCCGCCAACGGGGCGCGGCTGGCTGGTATTGCCGTAGCCATGGACCGGCAGGAAAAGGGGCAGTCAGAGCTGTCTGCCATTCAGGAAATCGAACAGCAGTACCAGATCAAGGTGGTCAGCATAATCAGCCTGGCGGACATCGTCTCCTACCTGGAGGCCATGGCCAGTTCGGAACTGGGAGCGCATCTGGAGGCGGTCAATGCCTACCGCGCACAATATGGCGTGCACTCCTGAACGATCAGCATCGCTTGCTAACCGTGTGAGGCAACCTCGGTTTCGAAGGGCAGCAGTAGCTGCTTACTGAGAAACTCCCACTGCAAATCCCAGTGTTCCAGCGGCGACTCCCGGAATTCACTGCGAACGAACTGCACCAGCCGACCTTCGCAGCTGGCCAGTAGCAGATTGGCCAACGCGGCAGCGGAGATTGCCGGTTTCAGGTTTTCGCGAATCTGGGCTTCCCGTAAAACCTGCTTGAGCTGCGCTTCCAGGCGATCAAAAAACTGGACGATCCGCTCCCGGAGCCGTTCAGTCTCGCCCGCCAGGGCATCACCGGTGAGTAACCGCGTCATCCCCGGATTCTTGTCGGCAAACGTCAGCAGCAGAGTCAGGATCTTGTGGCAGCGCTGCTCGGCGTGCTCTTCTTCCTTGAGTACCCGGGCGATGCGCACGAACAAGGTACTCTCGATAAACTCGATCAGCCCCTCGAACATGCGCGCCTTGCTGGGGAAGTGACGATAAAGCGCCGCCTCGGAGACGCCCACTTCCCGGGCCAGGGCCGCGGTAGTGATGCGTTCGCCAGGCGCAGTTTCCAGCATGCGCGCCAGTGATTGCAGGATTTGTTCTTTGCGAGAGGGTTTCTGGCTGTTTTCCATTTCCGGTCAGGCCTTGGTGTTGGTTAAGCTAACAATCGTTAAGCCATTAATCATTTGCGTCGCTAATCGTTCAAACCTCTGATCGCTCAAACCATTAGTCGTTGAAACCACTAACCGTTCAAATCACTAGTCGGTTGAACCGCTTTTGTTCAATCCACGCTGGGTGATGAGAGTACCAACGCCCTCATCGGTAAAAATTTCCAATAGCACGGCATGTTCGACTCGCCCATCGACGATATGAGCACTATGGACACCGGCCCTGATCGCCGCCAGGGCGCATTCGATCTTCGGCAACATGCCTCCATGTATGGTCTTATCGGCAATTAAGGCATCAACTTGTCCCACACTGAGGCCAGTCAGCACCTTGCCGTCATTATCCTGCACGCCAGCGACATTGGTGAGCAGCATCAGCTTCTCGGCACCGAGGATCCCGGCCAGCTCGCCGGCCACCGAGTCGGCGTTGATGTTGTAGCTGGCGCCAGTCTCGTCAGTGCCAATTGGCGCAATTACCGGAATGAAGTCGCTATCCTTCATCATCTCCAGAATTTCGGTGTTGATGCTGGCCACCTCACCCACCTGACCAATATCGATGGTTTCGTCATCGGCGTCGCCCTCGCCGCGACGGCGAATAGTCAGCTTGCGGGCGCGAATCAGGTTGCCGTCCTTGCCGGTGACGCCTACCGCCTTGCCCTGATTCTGGTTCAACAGGTTGACGATCTCTTTATTGACCAGCCCACCCAGAACCATTTCCACCACGTCCATGGTCTGGCTGTCGGTTACCCGCAGGCCGTCAACAAAGCTGGATTCGATATTGAGTTGCTGCAGTACCTTGCCGATTTGCGGGCCGCCGCCGTGCACTACAATCGGATTCATGCCCACCAGTTTCATCAACACGATGTCGCGCGCGAAGCTGTGCTTGAGGACGTCGTCAACCATGGCATTGCCGCCGTATTTGACGACTATGGTGCGGCCGGTGAATTTTTGTATGTAAGGCAGCGCTTCGGTGAGAACCTTGGCAATGTTCTTGGCGCTGTCGAGATTCAATGACATGTCTATCCCTGGGAAAAACTCAGATCTATGGTTTTATCTGCGCGCTGAATTAAAGCTTTAAAGCGCTGCTGGATGTCCGCAAGTGCGGCGTGATCATCCGCCTCAAAGCGCATCAGCAGTGCTGGGCTGGTATTGGAGGCGCGGATCAGTCCCCAGCCGTGTTCGAACTCAACGCGTATGCCGTCCAGATTAATCACCCGGCCGTCGGGAAATGCGGCCAGCGCCTGCAGCCGGTCCATGAACGCAAACTTTTTATCCTCGGCCATCGGCAGCTTGATCTCGCCGGTGCTGATACCGCCGGGCAGCGCCGCAAAGACCTCGCTGGCGGGGCCAGTCTGGCGGCTGAGAATTTCCAGCAGCCGGGCTGCGGTGTACAGGCCGTCGTCAAAGCCATACCAGCGGTCCTTGAGAAACACGTGAGCGGCAAACTCGCCGCCTAATGGCGCGCCGGTTTCCTGCATTTTCTGTTTCATGAATGAATGGCCGCTGCGGTGCATCACCGGTTCGCCATCAAGCTCGTTGATTACCCGCACCAGGGCGCGGCTGCACTTGACGTCGAATACCACCGGCGCGCCGGCGGGGTAGCGCGGCAGAATGTCCTGGGCCAGCAGCATCAGCAGGCGGTCGGCGGCAATAAACTCGCCCTGATCGGTAACTATCCCCAGACGATCGCCGTCGCCATCAAAGGCCACGCCAAGGTCGGCCTGCAGTTGCTGCACCTTGTCACTGAGCAGGCGCAGGTTATCAGGCACGGTGGGGTCCGGATGGTGATTGGGGAAGTGGCCGTCCACCTCACAGAACAACGGATGCACTTCGCAGCCCAGGTCCCGAAACAGCTGCGGTGCGACTACTGCCGGAACCGCATTGCCGCAGTCCACCACCAGTTTCAGTGGACGTTGCAGGGCGACATTGTCGGCGATGGCTTGCCGGTACTCGCGGCGCACGTCGCGCTCGGTCTCCTTGCCCTGCCCGGTCAGAAACCGGTTTTCCTCTATGCGCTGGCGAATATCCTGAATCTGGTTGTCTGCCAGGCTGCTGCGCCGGAACACGATCTTGATGCCGTTGTAGTTCGCGGGATTGTGGCTGGCGGTTAACATCACGCCCGAGTCGGTGTCGCCGGTGTGGGCGGCAAAGTACAGCAGCGGCGTGGGCACCAGGCCCAGGTTGATGACATCACAGCCACTTTCCAGCAGGCCGTCAATCAAGGCACGGGACAGGCGCGGACTGGACAGGCGACCGTCGTAGCCGACCAGCAGGCGATTGATGCCCTGCTCGCGAGCCTCGCTGCCAATGGCATGGCTGATCTGGGTGACGACGTCTTCCGTCAGTTCAGCATCGACGATACCGCGGATATCGTAGGCGCGGAAAATCGACGCGGGTATTGTGGTATCGGGCCGGACGGGGGGGCTTCCCGGGCGCACCGTGGTCATGACTCACTACCGCTGGGCTGGGTGGGGCTGTCGGCGGTTTCAGAAATGCCAGCGAGTCGTGTGGCGATGTGTTCCAGCATCAGGCGGGCCACGGCGGTTTTGCTGCCGGCCGGCAGTTGTTCTTCACCGCTGGCAGCAACGAGGGTTACCGCAATGGCGTCACTATTAAAGGTTGCAGTGGCGTCATTGGCAAACAGCAGATCCAGTTTCTTGCGTTGCAGCTTGCTGCGCGCGTTGTCCAGCAGGTTGTTGGTCTCGGCAGCAAACCCCACTACCATTGGCCGCGCGGGCAAGGCCGCTACGTCGCTGATAATGTCGGGGTTACGCACCAGGGTCAGCTCAAGTCGGTCGGCGTCTTTCTTGATCTTGCTGTCGGCTGCAGCTTCGGGTCGATAGTCTGCCACTGCCGCAACACCGATAAATACATCAGCGCCAGCGACCTGCTCCAGCACGGCGCGGTGCATGTCTGCGGCGCTGATGACGTCCACCCGCTCTACCCCCGCCGGTGTGGCCAGCGCTACCGGGCCGCTCACCAGCGTCACTTTGGCGCCCAGCTCCACAGCCACTGCGGCCAGGGCATAGGCCATCTTGCCGGAACTGTGATTGCTGAGAAACCGCACCGGATCGATGGCTTCCCGGGTGGGTCCGCCGGTAATCACCAGTCGGCGCCCGGCCAGAATGCCGGTATCGAACATCCCGGCGCAGGCGCTGAGGATTTGCGCTGGTTCCAGCATCCGGCCCTGGCCCACATCGCCACACGCCTGGTCGCCGTCAGCGGGCCCCAGTAGCTGGTAGCCGCGCTGCTGCAGAGTGGCGACATTGGCCACCACGCCAGCGTCGGCCCACATGCCCTGATTCATGGCGGGTGCCAGGGCAATCGGCGCCGGCGTGGCCAGAATCAACGTGGTGAGGATGTCGTCGGCATGGGCCTGGGTTATCCGCGCCAGAAAATCAGCAGTGGCGGGCGCCACGACGACGAGATCTGCCCAGCGGGCCAGCTCGATATGCCCCATGGCGGCCTCGGCTTCGGGATCCAGCAAGTCGAGATGGACTCGATGCCCGGTCAGAGCCTGCATGGTTAGCGGCGTAATGAACTCGGTGGCGGCTCGGGTCATGACCACGCGAACCTCGGCACCGGCGCGCATAAACAGCCGCGCCAGCTCTGCACTTTTGTAGGCTGCAATGCCACCGGTAATGCCCAGGAGAATGTGTTTGTTAGTGAGGCTTAACATGGAAGACCTGTAAACACCGGGCTTGGACTCAAGAGGCGGTAGACTAGCAGGTCACCCCCGCGGAGGCAATTTGCGCACAATGACCCTGCTGCAGGCATTTTTGGGCACAGCGACTACACTGTTATGGCGCAGGACAGATCCTGTACGCGGGGCCGGAGAAGGTGAATAAAATAACGATGCGAGTGCAGGTAGCTGGGGCAATAAGACCACCGCGAACAGTGAGTCTGGCGAGGCTTGGCAGATGCCAATAATAGACTGGCCAGCGGCCGAGCGGCCGCGGGAAAAACTGCTGAGCAAAGGCGCCGTGAGTCTGTCCGATGCAGAGCTGGTGGCGATTCTGCTGCAAACCGGGATTGCCGGTAAATCCGCGCTGGACCTGGCCGGGGATCTGCTGCGCCAGTTCCGCAACCTGGCCGGCTTGATGGCCGCCAGCCGCGCCCAGCTCAGCGCCCAGCCAGGCCTGGGAGTAAGCCGTATTGCCCTGCTGGAGGCCATGAAGGAATTGCTTCTACGGCAGATGGAGCAGAGCATTCTCAGTAAGGATGTACTTACTAACTCGGCAGCGACACGGGAGTATCTACGGGCTCGCTTCCGGTTCTGTGAGCATGAAGTGTTCAGCGTGCTGTACTTGACCAACCAGCATCACCTGGTGCACATCGAAGAGCTGTTCACCGGGACCATCGACGGCGCCGCCGTGTATCCCCGGGAGGTGGTCAAGCGCTGCCTCCACCACAATGCTGCCGCGGTGATTTTCGCCCACAATCACCCGTCCGGAATAGCCGAACCCAGCCAGGCCGATATCGCCATCACCGGCAAGCTGCGCAGCGCCCTGGGAACCATTGAGGTGCGGGTCCTGGACCACCTGGTCATTGGCACCGACTCCGTGGTATCCATGGCCGAGCGCGACCTGCTCTAGCAGACCGTGAAATCCGTGCCGGAAGCCACGCAAGCACTGATTTACCTTGCGCAGGAAAGGGTCATCTGGTATAAAACGCGACTCTTTTTTCGACCCCGGTCTTCGACCCACGTCCCCGGTTCACCCCGGCGGGTTATTCCGGTCAGTCAACGCGCTCAACGAGCGACCGAATTTCACCTTTTAGACGAGGTCACAACATGTCCAGGGTTTGCATGGTAACCGGAAAGAAGCCCGTTACCGGAAACAACGTGTCTCACGCCAACAACAAGACACGCCGCCGCTTTTCCCCCAACCTCCACAGCCATCGGTTCTGGGTTGAATCGGAGAAGCGTTTCGTCAAGCTGCGCGTTTCCACCAAGGGCATGCGTATTATCGACAAGCTGGGTATTGACTCAGTGCTCACTGACATCCGCAGCCGCGGCGTCCAGCTGTAACGCTGGCCACAGACTCACAGGAACACGATCATGAGAGACAAGATCAAGCTGGTTTCAAGTGCGGGCACCGGGCACTTCTACACCACTGACAAGAACAAGCGCAACATGCCGGACAAGATGGAGATCAAAAAGTTTGATCCCGTGGTCCGCAAGCACGTGATCTACAAAGAATCGAAGATCAAGTAAGCGCTTACCCGGACACGAAAAAGCCGGCCTGTGTCATCACGCAGGCCGGCTTTTTTATGTGCGCCGGATTTCCCGCCGCTGGTTCTGCCCAGCGCGTAGCCAGCCGCGGTTGCAACTGTGGCAGGCTACAGTCCTCAGCTTTTACCTTTACTGAGCCGCTTGGCCAGTCGCTCGGTAGTGGCCAGTAACGCCGGGTCTTCTGCAAACTCCTTGCGCAGTTTACCCACCGTGGTGGATACCGTGCCGTAGCGCTTCAGTTTGAATAGCTTGGCAATAGACTGCAGGGTGTTCGCGGACAGCTCCTGACAAAGATACATCGCCACCCAGCGCGGCACGTTTTTGGAACCGGGTCCACGGGCCGCATTGTAGATACTGCTTTCCGTTACTTTGAACTGCTTGGCTACCGCGGTGATGATCTGCTTGCAGGACGGTCGCCACTTGGCATTGGCACCCCGGGAAACGCCTCGCACCTTGGTGGTGGAACGCTTCTTCTGCGCAGACTTGCGAAACTTCTCATCGCCCATGATCGACGACAGATTTTTCTTGCCGTAAAAGTGGGCCATTTCTTCGTCGACCCCTTCCTTGACGTAGCTGCGGTAGTTCACTCCGCGTTTGGTGGCGGGTCCGGGCAGCTGCTTCAGAGTCTCGTCCCGATTAAACCAGGCCGGTGGCTTTGGTTTGCGGGTGAAGTAAGTAAAACTACTGTAAGGATAGTTGGTCAGCTCTGATGGTTTGACCTTGCTGTGGATGTAGCGTGACAGGGGTAGCAGGTATTTGTCGGCCTGAACCAGCACGGCCTTGTAGCGTCCGCGGAACAAGGAGCCGTCGGATTTCTTCATGCGCTGATAGTGCTGGGTGTAAAGGCCATCGACCTGACGCATGAAACGACTCAGGTTTGCCTCCGGCGTTTTCACCACGAGATGATATTCATCCCTGAGCAGACAGTAGGCATGGACCTCGACGTTGAGTCGAGAACAGGTTTCTCCCAGGCCTTCAAGAAAGGCTTCGAAGTACTTCGCTGAAGGAAATACACGCTGGTTACCGGCTCCATAGTTGGAGACGTGATACACAGCGTCCGGGTATTCAATTCGGAGTGGTCTGGCCATCGCTGGATCTCGGTTATTGTTAGGTGGATTGTTGGTGTTATTGGTTGGTGTTATTTGTTGTTATTACTACAGGTTTGGCAGCGGTTCGACGTTTGTCAGTGATAGTTGACAGCTGGTAATGGAATTGCCCCAAAAGGGGCCTGAGCTAATAGTTAACGAAATCGAGACGGCACGTCAACAAAATCGGGGATTAAGCGGGACAATTTCGACCAATTGGTTTTACTGCGCAAGTTACGGGCTTTGTGTCACTGCGCTTACAATGCGGGTGACAAAATTTGGCAGCCAGTAATTAATGCGAGGCTTGACCCCTTTTGAGCGCGGGGACAGATTTTCTTCCGGGTGATTGCCCCTGGGGGATTTATTACCGTTACAGCCAGCTTACGCGATGGAAACATACTGATATTTCAGCGGCACCGGGCTCAGGGCTTGCTGGCGGTGAGAATGGCACGCCTGGGTGCCGGGTAACCTTCTATAGTCAGACTGGGATCGTCGGCGTCCAGGGCATCGGCCAGTGTGTCAAAGGGCATCCAGTCAGTGCGGCGCTGCTCATCCTGACTGGTGAGGCATTCGTTGACCACGCAAATGTCGTTGAATCCGCAGCGCGCCAGCCAGCGCTGCAGCGTTGCGACAGACGGGACAAACCAGACATTGCCCATCCGCGCGTAGCGATCTTCCGGTATCAGGCTGTAACCCTCGTCTCCGGCCACCACGATGGTTTCCAGCACCAGTTGGCCGCCGGGCTTGAGGCACTGCGCCATCTGCATCAGGTGATCAACCGGTGAGCGGCGGTGGTAAATCACCCCCATGGAGAACACCGTATCGAAGGCAGCCGCGGTGGCGGGCCACTGATCCAGACCCAGCGGCAAGACATGCACTGGCAGCTCCGGGACAAAGTGTTTCACCGCGCCAAACTGGCCAACATAGGGCAGATGGGGATCCAGCCCGATGGTCAGTGCCGCCCCGGCTCCGGCCATGCGAAAACTGTAGTAGCCGTTACCGGAACCCACATCCAGCACGGTCCTGCCCTGCAGCGGCTGGATATGGTGTTTGAGCCGGTCCCACTTTTGCTGCGACCGCCATTCGCTGTCGATAGCGATACCAAACAGGTTGAATGGCCCTTTGCGCCAGGGCATTAATTCGCGCAGTTTGTCCCGCAGATCGTTGCGCTCAGTGGCGCTCAGATCGTCAGCGCTGCCAATGGTAATGATTTCACCGAGCTCTACGCTGCCGGGCTGGCAGTCCGGCAGTGCGGCAATAAGTCGTCGCCAGCGGGGGAAGTCACCGTGGCGCAGCGTCGCCAGAAAATCTTCTTCCAGATAGGGCTGCAGGGCTTCGAGACCGCTGCCGGTGAGCTGTGCGTGAAGTTGGGAGTAATCCATGGCGGGCAGGAGTCCGGGCTACTTGAACGCCACCATGGACGCAAAATTGAAACACTGAAACCATACATCCATGCTGCCAAAACCGGCTCGCGTCAGACGCTGCCGATGGTCATCCAGCGTTTCCGGGATCAACACATTCTCCAGCGCGGTGCGCTTCTGGCTGATCTCCAGTTTGCTGTAGCCCATGGTTTCCTTGAAGCCATGATACAGATCGATGCATAACTCATTGAGGGTGTGGTCGGGAAAACGAATTTTCTCGGAAAGGATCAGGATACCGCCCTCCACCATGCCGGCATACACTCGCTCAATCAGCTGCTGTCGGTCAGTGGGGTCGATGAACTGCAGAGTAAAGTTAAGAATGACCACTGAGGCATTGTCGATCTGGCAGTCACCGATATCCTCAAGGCGGCAATCAATACGCTGGTGACCAAACTCTCCCTGGCGAACCTTGTCCGCGAGCCGCTCAATCATGGCCGGTGAATTGTCCACCGCTACAATGTCATAGTCTTCGTGAGTTACTGACTGCGCCACCGCGAAGCTGGCACCCCCCAGGCTGCAGCCCAGATCGAACACCCGGGTATGCGGTTGGCAATAGCGCTCCGCGAGTACGCCGATCATGGCGACGATGGTGCTGTAGCCGGGCACCGAGCGATTGATCATGTCGGTAAAGACCTGGGCTACCTTGTCGTCGAATACAAAGTCGCCGGGCAGGCGCGTGTCAGTAAACAGGCGATCCTTGTTTTCCTTGCGCTTGTTGCGGTCGTTATCAGTCATGCGGGTTCGCGCCTGATAAAAAAAATTTGGCCGCTGCCCAAGAAATCGCGCTGGGCAACGATAAATAGTCGAGTAAAGATATTGTGATGGAATTGCGCTTCACTTATTTTATGACGATCTATGCACGGCGTCTGCGCAGCGGGCATTCGAATATCCGTTTGGCTGGTTGGCAATGACGCATTCTAACAGTAACGCTGCGCCGCTTCTGACCGATAATCTGCAGCTGTTCGAGGCGCTCTCGGTTACCCACGGCGTGCTGGATCTGGCTTGCGGTGCCGGGCGCAATGGCTTGCTGCTGGCATCCCGGGGCTTACCGGTGACGTTTGCCGATCGTGATCGGGAGCAGCTTGCCGCAGTCAGCGCCGATCATCGTTTCAGCACTGCGCTGTGCCAGCTCTGGAATGTGGATCTGGAGCAGGATGAGACATCGCCTCTGGCGGGAAAGACTTTTGATGCGATACTGGTTTTTAATTATTTGCACCGCGCATTATTTGCGCAACTCAAAGCGGCGGTACGTCCGGGTGGCCTGGTGATTTACGAGACTTTTACCGTGGCCCAGCGTGCCTTTGGTCGACCCAAGCGCGCTGCATTTCTGCTGCAGCCCGGGGAACTGGGCACCGTGTTCTCCGACTGGGAACTGATCCATGAATTCGAAGGTGAACTGGCCGCGCCTGCCCGTGCCGTAGCCAGCATTATTGCCAGGAAGCCGACCAGCGGCCCGGAGGCCTCATGAGCAAGACAAGCCGCGCCGTGACCGGTTCTAAAGTTGTTGCCCTGAAATTTGGCGCCGGCGAGCGCAGCGTCGCCCGGCCTTTTACCTGTGAGATTGAGCGTAGCAAGCGCAAGACCCTGGCCCTGCACGTGTCCCACAAGAAGGTGGTGGTGCGCTGCCCCTGGCAGGCCAGCCGACGGGAAGTCTGGGAGTTTGTAGACAGCAATCGTGACTGGATTGAAAAACGTCTTAGCGACGAGGCCTTGCGCTATCGGGAAAGCCTGCGTGTTGAGCGCGGGGCGACAATTTTCTATCGCGCTCGCGAGCTGACTATCGAATTCAAGGAAGGCCGCAAGCAGCGCATTCTGGTCCAGGGTGACCGCTTTATTATCCAGGGCCACAAACTGACGCCGGCCAAGGCACGAGTGCAGGTGGAGGACTACCTGATCGACAAGGCCAGTGACTATATCCTGCCGCGGGCCCGGGGCCTGGCCCGCCACCTCGGCGTCGATCACAAGATCACTGAAATCCGCCTGCGCAAAACCAAGTCAAAATGGGGCCACTGCACCTCGCGGGGCGTGCTGCAATACAACTGGCTGATCATGCTGGCCCCCTACAGCATCATCGACTACATGATCAGTCATGAAGTCTGTCACCTGGTACATATGGACCACTCGCGCCGCTTCTGGAATCTGGTGGAGTCGGTGTGCCCGAACCATGAGCGGTATATCGACTGGCTGCAAACCCACGAGCACCGCTTCTGGTTCTGAGTTCGTCGCCAGCGCAAAAGATCTAAAGCAGGGCGTACCAGGTTCAGGCTCAAGTTTATGCGCCCATCTGGCGGCTGAGGTCGCGCCGAGCCGGCGGGGCGGAAACCCTGCCTCCCCGCCATTGCTGTCCCACAGATTTGCCAATGAAAATGCTCGATCAGCCCAAGTGCGGGTGTATCGAGTGTTTTCCAGGGAACTCTGATGGTTGCAGACATGAAACCTTGTTGTTCGGCCCCCGGTACAAACCAACTGCCAGGCGGACCGCTCTGAGCCACTTTTCAACGCCGCCTAAGACGCAAGAAACTGTGTGACAGCAGTGGCCTCCCCGCAGTCGCGATCGAGGCCCGTGATTCACATAACAGTGATTTACAGGGCTATCTACACCACACAATTGTTCTTCCCTTGAATCCGCGATGAAACGGAACTAAGGGCTAGAGTCGAAACCAGGATCAGGATTTCTCGTAAAGCAGGTCCCAGACGCCGTGGCCTAAGCGTTGGCCGCGGCGTTCGAATTTGGTCTCGGGACGGTTGGGGTTGGGCCAGTATTGGTTGGGGCCATTGGCATTGCTGAGAGTTGGCTCGGCTTCCATGACGTCCAGCATGTGTTCGGCGTAGTTTTGCCAATCGGTAGCCAGGTGAATGCTGCCACCCTTGTGCAGGCGATTCGCCAGAAGACTGACCAGCGGTGCTTGGATCAGGCGGCGTTTGTGGTGGCGTTTCTTGTGCCATGGATCCGGAAAGAAGATCAGGAAGCGATCGATAGCACCGTTCTCCATGCAGTGCTGTACCACCTCCGTGGCGTCGTGGCACATGATGCGCACGTTGCTGAGCTGCTTTTCTACCAGGCCGTGGATCAGTTTGCCGACCCCGGGTTTGTGTACCTCGATGCCGAGGAAGTTCGTTGCCGGATCCGCCTCGGCCATGGCCAGCAGGGAGTCGCCCATGCCGAAGCCGATCTCCACGGTTAGCGGCGCCGGTTGCGGGAATAACTCGTCCCAGGGCAGGGATTGCTGCTGATAGTCAATCACGTACTCCTGCCAGTGCTGGTCGATGGCCTTGCGCTGGGAATCGGTGAGGCGTCCGCCGCGAATCACGTAGGAGCGGATGGGACGATGGCTGTCGTCTGATTTTGAGGTGGTCAAGGCGTCGGGTTTCGTGGCTGGTGTGCGAGGCAGTGTTGGTTGGGCATTGGGCTCAGAAATTTGAGCCTAGAAAAAAGTGCCATCAATTGGTGACGAGGCACTGGCATACAGGCGCCGGGGCATGCGCCCCGCCAGCCAGGCTTCCCGACCGGCGGCCACGGCCTTGTTCATGGCCGAGGCCATGAGTACCGGATTGCCTGCTTCGGCGATAGCGGTATTCATCAGCACACCGTCGCAGCCCAGCTCCATGGCAATACTGGCATCGGAGGCGGTGCCGACGCCGGCGTCGACAATAATCGGCACCTTGGCATTTTCGAGAATCATGCGGATGTTGTAGGGGTTGCGAATTCCCAGGCCCGAGCCGATCGGTGCGCCCAGGGGCATGACCGCGACACAGCCAATCTCTTCAAGACGCTTGGCAATAAGCGGGTCGTCGCTGGTGTAGACCATGACATCGAAGCCGTCGGCCACCAGGGTCTCGGCGGCCGCCAGCGTTTCGGTGACATTCGGGTACAGGGTCTTTGCGTCACCCAGCACTTCCAGTTTCACCAGCTTGTGGCCGTCCAGCAGTTCCCGTGCCATGCGACAGGTACGCACCGCATCATCAGCATTATAGCAACCGGCGGTATTGGGCAGGATCGTGTAGCGCTGTGGCGAAATTACATCCAGCAGGCTGGGGGAGTCGGCGTCCTGACCCAGGTTCACCCGGCGAATGGCCACGGTAATCATTTCTGCAGCGCTGGCTTCCAGGGCGTCCAGGTTTTGTTGAAAGTCAGCATACTTGCCGCTGCCAATAATGAGGCGCGATTGATAGCGAGTGCCGGCGATTTCCAGCGGTTTGTCCTGTCGTTCGGTCATAGTCTTCTGTGGTCAGTAATTGGTGGTCAGTAATTGGTGGTCAGAAACGAATGTGGGTTGCCTTAGCGCAGCTACAGGGACCCGCATCTCGCAGTGGATTCGCATGGGCCATCGGTCTGCTGGTTCAGCCGCCGCCAATGGCCTGGACGATCTCAACACGGTCGTCATCGGCAAGCTGATGAGTCTCAAATTCGCTGCGCGGCACAATGTCGCCATTCACTTCCACGGCAATGCGCCCGGTTCCTACCTTGAGCAGGGTCAAAAGCTGGGCTACCGAGCTATCGGTGGGCAGATTGTGGGGCTTGCCGTTTACAGAGACATGCATGGTGTCAGGCTCAGGCGCTTGTTGCCACGGTAAATCCATACCAGGCCAGGCAGCCCCAGGCGGCTAGAAACGCCACGCCACCCAGCGGGGTTATTGCTCCCAGCCAGCTGATACCGCTCAGGCTCAGCACGTAGAGACTGCCGGAAAACAGCACAATGCCCAGCAGAAACAGGTAGGCGGCACTGGATAGCAGTCGCGATTCGCTGCCCAGCGCGGCAAGCACCGCAATCGCCAGCAAAGCCACGGTGTGAAACATGTGATACAGCACCCCGGTTTCGAAGGTTGCCAGCATGCCGGTTTCGGTCAGTCGTGCCTGCAGGGCATGGGCGCCAAAGGCGCCGATACTGACCACCAGGAAACCGTTGATTGCGGCGAGGCTAATGAGGTGTGCTGACATAGGTCGTGAATTGTGTCGGGCTTGCCGTGTTGATTCAAGTAGTGATCGCGTGCAGTAGGATAAATGTCCTGGTCACTGATGCGCCAAAAAAAGGTTCTTCGCAGAATTCCGGGAATTGTGGCCAGACTCTGTTTGTGGCTCTGTCTATTTTGCCCACCTGTAGGCAATGGTCGCGCCGGACAGGAGGGGCTTGTCGCCAACGCTCTGCGCCCGTCCCGGGTCCCTTCACTGCGAAAAAAGCCCTGGAAAACGGTCTTTTTTCTACGTTCAGCGCTGTCGCTTTATTGTTGGCGACAAGCCCCTCCTGCCCGACACTCCGAGCGCTGCTGGGTGTTACGTTGTTTGTTGGCGTGATTTCCCTTCGGTCTATGGTGCGTGACCTGAGCTGCGCGACAGCTTCGCTTTCCCGGCCGTCACTGCGCGAGCGGATGTGGGGCGCCAGGGTTTCCGACCCGCCAATTAAGGCCGGCGCTGAGCGCAGGAAAAAGACCGTTTTCCAGGGCTTTTTCCGGAGTGAAGGGACCCAGGCCTGCCGGGCGTAGCGAAGCGAAGACTGGATGGGCGCCGAGCCGGCGGGGCGGGAACCCTGGCGCCCCGCAGCCGCGCTCGAGGTCACTGTCACTGCTATCCAGAGCTTGTGTTCTTCCCTGTAAATCTGCGAACGGCCATAAAAAAGCCGCGCGAGGCGCGGCTTTTGTCTGTCGCTCAGAAGTTTGGCGCGTTACGCAGCCATGCGTGCCTTGATCTTGTTCATGGCGTTCTTCTCCAGCTGGCGAATACGCTCGGCGGAGACGCCGTATTTGTCTGCCAGGTCGTGCAGCGTGGCCTTGTGGTCAGACAACCAGCGACTGCGCAAAATGTCTTTGCTGCGCTCGTCCAGTTCCGACAGCGCCAGGTGCAGGCTGTTGTTGGTGACTTCTTCCCACTCGGCGTCTTCGAGTTGATCGGCCAGGTTGGAGCTCTGGTCTTCCAGATAGTAGGCTGGCGCTTTATAGGCGTTGTCCTCGTCACCTTCCGGTTCGGCATCGAAGGCCATGTCGTAGGCACTCATGCGCCCCTCCATCTGGCGCACTACCTTGGCATCTACGCCAAGATCATTGGCAACGGCTTGGGCTTCTTCATTGTTCAGCCAGCCCAGGCGCTTTTTAGAGCTGCGCAGGTTAAAGAACAGCTTGCGCTGGGCCTTGGTGGTGGCGACTTTCACGATCCGCCAGTTGCGCAGAATGTATTCGTGCATTTCGGCCTTGATCCAGTGCACCGCAAAGGAAACCAGGCGTACACCTACTTCGGGGTTGAAGCGCTTGACGGCCTTCATCAGGCCGACGTTGCCCTCCTGGATCAGGTCTGCCTGGGGCAGGCCGTAACCGGAGTAGGTTTTGGCCAGATGAACAACAAATCGCAGATGCGCCATAACCAGCTGGCGGGCAGCGTCTACGTTGTCGTCGTAGTAATACTGCTTGGCAAGCTCAAGCTCCCGTTCCGGAGTCAGCACGGCGATGCTGTTTACTGACGAGATATAAGCGGTCAGATCGCGGCCCGGTGTAGTGGGGTCGAAAACCTGTAAACTCTTACCTGTTGGTGTACTCATATCCATGGTGCTCATTGTGGCGTAGCTCTCTGTGCTTATCGCACTGTCGTCTGTTCTGTTGATCCAATCACTTGCTAGACTATCTATTCTATCAATTTGCCTGTTCTGTCGCGGCATTTCCGCGCTGGAAATGCTCGCTGGCACTGGGTTCGAATCGGCCGTCGCGACTGGCCTGGCTGTTGCTTGCTACCGGCTTTTCAGTCGCCAAATTTAAACTGTCTGAACTGATCAAGTATACCAGTTATTACGTTTTCACTCCATTCGCCAGATCATTGTTGATCCCTGGCAAGCCCGGCTTTTGCTGGCTTCGGACGCCTGCAGCTGATCCTGGATTCGGGCCTGGGCCATGGGCTTCGCTACTTGTCTGGCTTCACCCAACCTACCCCCTAGGTTGGGGCATCAGCGGCGAATTTCAAGGCCATTATGACGCTCTGAAGGTGGCTCTATTTAGTGGCGCAATTCAGTTGCCGTAATGGTAAGACCTACGTGCCCTGAATTGGTTTCCAACTGGGCCATTAACCGCGTCGCCTGTGAGTGACGCTCAGGGTAATCACAGCGATACTGCGCGAACATATCGCCAGCTCGCCGCGAATGCGGCGATCCATCCCAGGCTGGCGCCCACCGCCAGTAAGATCGCCATGCCCTCAGGGCCTGGGCCCTGTAGCTGGACAACGGCCACAGCTGTCGCTGCTGAGGGTGGATTCAACCCCTGCAGGGCGGTACCGGCAATCCAGCTCAGCAACGCGAGCAATAGCGCCGCCAGCAAGCCGCCAGCGGCACCCTGTAGGAGTCCGGTATACAGCAGCGGGCGTGCAATGAAGCTGTCGGTGCCGCCCACCAGTTTAATGACGCGGATCTCGTCGCGGCGCGACTCCACTGTGGTGCGTATGGTGTTGCCGATGATAAAGCAGACTCCGAGAGCAATGAGCAGACCCAGACTGCGTGCCAGCAAACCCACGGTGCTGGCCAGCGCATCCACGCGACGGATCCAGGCTTCATCCAATTGCACGGTCTGTACTTCGGGCAGTTTGCGCAATTCCTCTGCCAGTGCAGCGATAGCATCGGGGTTGGCCAGCTCCGGGGTAATCACGATCGCTGCTGGCAGCGGGTTATCGGGCAGTGTCGTGAGAATGTTGCCGAGACCAGTTGCGCTGGAAAACTCCGCCAATGCATCCTGGCTGGACACGTAGTCTGCCGACAAGATCTCTGCCCTCTCAAGTAAGTTGGCACTAACAGATCTGCCTTCATCCGCACTCACTTCGCTGCCCAGGTAGAGAGTGATTCTGGCACTGCCACGAAAGTCGCTGACCATGCTTTGTAAGTTTGCGTTTACTAACGCAAGGCAGGCCGGCATTAATAGCGCCACGGCGATTACAGTGATAGTCATCAAGGTGGACAGCGGGGTTCGCCACATGCGCTGCCAGCTGGCCAGCAAATCGTCCCGATGGGTGCCAAGCAGCCTGGTGGGTGAACCGCGCTGTTTTGACTTGTTTTGGGTGCTGCTGTTCAAGCTTTTTGGTCCCGGCCGTTATCCGAACTCAGTCGGCCTGAATCGAGAGTAAGTATTCGCTTACCTAGCCCGCCTATCAGCGCGGTATCGTGCGAAGCGATTAACAAACTGACCCCCACCTGCTGGAACTGCTGAAAGACGCGCATGATGTCAGCCGACAATTGCGGATCCAGATTTCCGGTGGGTTCATCGGCGAGAATGATACGTGGGCGATTGACCACGGCCCGGGCAATACCCACGCGCTGTTGTTCACCACCGGAGAGACTGGCGGGGTTGCTGCGCTCCCGGGACAGCAAGCCAACCTTGTCCAGCGCGGCCCGCACCCGGCGTCGGATTTCTTCCGGCGCCGCACCAGACACCTTGAGTGGCAAGGCGACATTGTCACCGACACTACGATCAAACAGGAGTTGATGATCCTGAAACACTGTGCCGATCTGGCGGCGCAACAGGGGCACGCGCCGCCGGGGCAATTGCCCCAGATCTTCCCCGTTGACCGTCAGGCGGCCGCCGCTGATGGGCTCCATGGCCAGAATCAGTTTTAACAGGGTGCTTTTTCCGGCCCCGGAGTGCCCGGTGAGAAACGCCATTTCGCCGCGCTCCAGCGTAAAGCTGATATTGCTCAGGGCAGGCTGGCCGCCCGGATAACGTTTGCTGACCCGGTCAAAGGCGATCATGTCGACATACGATGGGCTGGTCTCAGGGGCTGCATTTACTCACCAAAGCGGATACTCGCCAATCCATTAGTCACCAAACCTTAATTCACCAAACGGGTTATTCACCAAACAGGGCATCGACGAACTGCTCGGCGGCAAATGGGCGCAAGTCATCCACTTGCTCCCCCACGCCAATGAAGCGGATCGGGATTCCCAGCCGCTCGGCCAGGGCAAACACCACGCCGCCCTTGGCGGTGCCGTCCAGTTTGGTTAGCACCAGCCCGGAAAGATTGATGGACTCGTGAAACTTGTCAGCCTGACTGAGGGCGTTCTGGCCGGTGGTGGCGTCCAGTACCAGCAGGATCTCGTCCGGCAGGCGCGGATCCTGTTTCTTCAATACCCGCACGATTTTCTCCAGCTCCTGCATTAAATTGTCTTTGGTGTGCAGCCGTCCGGCAGTATCGGCAATCAGCACATCCATGTTGCGCGCCCGAGCCGATTGATAGGCGTCAAAGATCACCGACGCACTGTCGGCGCCGGTGGCCTGCGCCACCACCGGCACGTTATTCCGCTCTCCCCAGACCTGCAGTTGCTCTACCGCCGCAGCGCGAAAAGTATCCCCGGCGGCGAGCATGATGCTGTGGTCCTCGGCTTGCAGCCGCTTGGCCAGCTTGCCAATAGTAGTAGTCTTGCCCACGCCGTTCACGCCAACAATGAGAATCACAAATGGACCTTCAGACGTGTCGATGTTCAGGGCTAACTCGCAGGGGGTCAGGATGGCGCGCAGTTCGTCTTTCAGTCCGGCCATGAACGCCTGCGGATCGGCAAGCTGTTTACGGTCCAGCTGCTTCCTGAGATTGGCAATAACCCGATCAGTGGCTTCCAGGCCCACATCGGCGGCCAGCAGCTGCGTTTCAATATCGTCCAGCAGTGTGGCATCAATGGTTTTTTCACCGAGCACCAGCGTGCCAATGCCATCCGACAGCCGCTCCCGGGTGCGGGACAAGCCAGCCTTCAGTCGCCCGAACAAGCCGCCGCTACTGCTTTCTTCACTGGGTGCCGATTCAGGTTTCGGCGTGCCGCCCGACTCGGGAGACGTTCCTGCCTTATCGGATGGCTGGTCACCATCCTTTTGTTTCTTGCCAAATCCAAACATGCCAATTACTGCTCTGGGGTGTGTTGCGTGGAGCTATGCTACCACCAGGCCGGGTGCCGTTACATCGGTGCAGCCGATGCTTTGTCCGCCGGGCTGTTTGCCTTTGTCCGGGCGTAATCACCAGAGGCCAGCCTGCGCTCAGTGCGGTAGACTCTGCGGCTGCGAATCCGGACTGCGGTCCGGTCATGTTTTCCGGACTCTGGTCTGGATATCCGGACCGTGATTCAACCGGTAGTCCAGAGCAGCACCACACTCGATAACGCTTATGGCCAGGCAAGCAGCGGGAAAACCGCCTCTTAGTGGATCAATACGAATAATTGCCGGATTCCTGCGCAGCAGACGGTTACGATTTCCGGTGCGTCCCGGCCTTCGCCCCACCGGGGACCGCGTGCGCGAGACATTATTCAACTGGCTGCGGGAAGACATCGTTGGGGCGCGCTGTCTTGATCTTTATGCCGGCAGCGGCGCACTGGCGGTGGAAGCCCTGTCCCGCGGCGCTGCGTTTACCGATCTGGTGGACAATGATGAGCAGGTGCTGACAAGTCTCCGCCAGGCGCTTCAGGAATTAGCGCTTGGTAATGCCGAAGTGCACCTCAGCAGCGCAGAGGAATTCATTACCCGACAGTCCGGTCGCGCAAAACCCTATGACATCATTTTCCTGGACCCGCCTTTCGCTGCCGGCCATTTACAACGGATCTGTGCGCAGCTGGCCAGCAGCGATCTGCTGGCCAGCGGTTGCCGAATATACCTGGAATCTGAACAGCCTGTGGATGAAGGCTTACTTCCGGATAGCTGGCAGCAGCATCGATCCAAAAAATCGGGTCAGGTGTACTACTATCTTTATGAGGCGCCACACGTGACTTGCCTTGATTCTGATCTGCACCGATGAGGAGCTGACCGGTTGTGACCAGCCTGGCACCAATAGATGAGTCGCCGTTTGCCCCGCCCTGGTGGCTGCGTAGCGGCCATGCACAAACCCTGTATCGCAAGTTCGCACCACTGGCCCAGGTCAACCACCGCCGCCAGCGTCTGGAGCTGGCCGATGGCGATTTCATAGATCTGGACTGGTCGGCGGACATCGATCCCGCCGAAGCCGCCAGCGACCAGATTGTGTTGCTGCTTCACGGTCTTTGTGGCTGTTCCCGATCTTCGTATGTGCTGGCTTTGCAGGCCCTGTTGAATCAGCTCGGTATACCGTCAGTGGCGATGAATTTTCGCGGCTGCAGCGGCACCGTTAATCGTCTGGCACGTACCTATCATTCCGGTGCCACTAGCGACCTTGAGGAAGTGTTCGGTTTTCTCCAGAGTCAGTTTACCGAACACCGTTTTGCCATGGTGGGTTATTCTCTGGGTGCCAATGTCCTGTTGAAGTGGCTCGGCGAGCAGGACCGGCCGGGCAAACTGGTTGCGGCTGCAGCGGTATCCACGCCGTTCCAGCTGGCAGCGTGTTCACAAGCGATGCTTTCCGGACTGTCGCGTATGTATGGCAGCTACTTTGTCCGGCAGTTGGGTGCCGATCTGCAGCGCAAGCAACAGTTCCTGCGTCAGTCCGGTAGCAGCGCAGAGTTGCAGCGGCTAAAGGCCCTCGATCTCGAGACTCCGTTCCGGAATATCTGGGATTTCGATGACCGGGTAACGGCGCCACTGAACGGTTTTGCCGACGCCAATGACTACTATAAGCGCTGCAGCAGTGCCAGTTTTCTGCCTGCCATCAAGGCCAGAACCCTGCTGCTACAGAGCGCCGACGATCCACTGATTCCCGCCACTGTGATACCTGACCCGGCTGCACTGCCGGCTAACATCACCATGCGTACCCTGAATGCAGGTGGGCATGTGGGATTCATCAGCAATGGTCAACCGGGCTGGCTGGAAGCGCGGGTTGCCCAGTTTATTACCGGCACAACAGCGGACCTGGCTGAAGGCCGTTAATTGTGGGTACTCGAGTGATTCGCTAGAATGCGGACACGCTGAGCCAGCGAGGCGTTTGATGCCCGATCACGGATCGAACAATCCGCCGTCAGATGCTCGACAGGAATGAGTTGGCATCAGCACAACAGCAAAATCAGAATTACACCAAGATGACAAACGCGCACAGGCGCGGCCAGGGGCGCGGCAATGGAAACGGCAATCTATCCCGGGACTTTCAACCCGATTACCAACGGCCATACCGACCTGGTTGAGCGCGCCTCGCGGTTGTTCGATCACATTATTGTTGCGGTGGGCACCAACAAGCAGAAGAAAGAATCAATGCCAGCCGAGACCCGGGTCGAGCTGATTCGTGAAGTATTGAGTCATCTGGACAACGTCGAGGTGACCTCTTTCGATACCCTGCTCACCGAGTATGTCAAGAGTCGCGGCGCCAACATCATTTTACGCGGTCTGCGTACAGTGGCTGACTTCGAGTATGAATTCCAGCTGGTGGGGATGAACCGGGTCCTGGAACCGGACATCGAAACGGTCTTCCTGGCGCCCGCCGAGCACCTTTCCTACATCTCCTCTACGTTAGTGCGTGAAATCGCGTTTTACGGCGGCGATATTTCCAAATTTGTGCATCCTGTCGTTGCAGAAGCAATGACACAAAACAGAGACTGAGTGTTAGGCTCGGCTATTTCTGGCATTGCAGACAGTAAACAGTGCTGCGGCCACCGAGCCGCACCTCACGCAATTCGCCGCCGCATTGCCGGCAGGGCAGCCCGGCGCGTCCATATACGTTCAGTGACTGCTTGAAATAGCCCGGATTGCCCTGGCTGTTGGTGAAATCCCGTAGCGTGGTGCCGCCAGCGGCAATGGCGCTTTCCAGGACCGCCTTGATCTCCCTGGCCAGCTGCTGATAGCGCCGGCGGGAAATCCGACCGGCGGCGCGCACCGGGCTGATTCCGGCGGCGAACAGCGCTTCATTGGCGTAGATGTTGCCCACGCCAACCACGACTTTGCTGTCCATGACGAAGGCTTTGACCGGGATCTTGCGACCCCGGCTGCGCCGGTACAGATAGTCGCCATCAAATTCCTCGCCCAGCGGCTCCGGACCCAGGGTGTTGAGCAGCTTGTGGCGGACCTGATTGCCGGCTACCCAGACAAAGCTGCCGAAACGACGTGGGTCAGTGAAGCGCAACAAGGTGTTGTTCTCAAACTCGATGTCCACGTGATCGTGTTTGCCGGCTGGTGCGTCGATTGGCAGTATCCGCAGGCTACCGGACATCCCCAGATGGATAAGTAAAGTGCCGTGGGTGCTGCGCAGCAGCAGGTATTTGCCGCGCCGCGCCACGCCACTGAAGGCTTCACCAGTCAGCGCCGAGCCCAGCTCCGGGCTGACTGGCCAGCGCAGTTGTGGCTGACGGACCGCAACGCGGGTGACGCGGCGGTCGAGCACGTGGGGCGCAATGCCGCGCCGGGTGGTTTCAACTTCGGGTAGTTCTGGCAAGCGGTAATCCTGAAATTGGCTCGCGGAGAATCGCGGGCTGGCAGTTATAATCAATCGCGGGGGCGAATGAAAGGGTCCGTCTGCCACACTGCCGTTCCGCAGAATTCTCAACGAATATACTCAATCGGGCCGAATGCTGGTGTTTCGAGTGTTTTCCGGGAAACCTTGGTGTCCGTGACCTGGTATAAACCAACGAAGCCAGTAAACGTTGAGACTTGCCAACAGCAAGGGCCGGGCGGGCCGCCCGGAGCCACTTTTCAACGCTGGTTAAGGGGCATGAAACTGTGGGACAGCAGTGGTCTTTCAGGGGCGTTTTTTACAGTGAAGGTACCCCGGAGGGGCGTGGTCCGCAGCGGCACAAGCTAATTGCCGGGTGGACCGCTCAAAGCCGCTTTACAGCGTTGGCTAACAGGCATGAAACTGTGGGACAGCAGTGCCGTCCGGGAGCGCGTGTTGGCACGCGGTTTAACCAAACCGGTGAACCAGATTGCGTGACTAATTCCGCTACCAAACAAGAGGTCAGACTTGAGCGAAGAAGTATTACTGGGCATTGATGCCGGTGGCACCTTTACCGATTTTATATGTGTCGAGCCGGGGCCGCCGGTCCGGTTGCGCGTGCACAAGACCTTGTCCACCCCTGACCAGCCGGAACAAGCTATTTTGCAGGGTATCCGCGATCTGGGCATCGACCCGGCTACGCTAGGGGACAGGTTGCACATTATTCACGGAAGTACCGTGGCAACCAACGCGGCGCTGGAAGGTAATCTGGCCCGTACCGCATTTATTACCAACACCGGCCTCGCCGACCTGCTGAGTCTGGGCAGGCAGACCAGGCCTGCCTTGTATCAGCTTGAATTTCCGCCCATTACGCCGCCGGTACCCGAAGACTTGTGCCTGGAGTGCAGTGGTCGGATTGCCGCCGATGGCAGCGAGATTGAATCGCTGGATCCCCACGACCTGGAGCAACTGGTGAGCCGA
Source organism: uncultured Pseudohongiella sp. (assembly GCA_965212375.1). Lineage (GTDB taxonomy): Bacteria > Pseudomonadota > Gammaproteobacteria > Pseudomonadales > Pseudohongiellaceae > UBA9145. Next base: position 3,707,677 of record OZ243108.1, read on the forward strand.
CTCAGGGATCTGGACGTGGATGCGGTAGCCATCAGCATGCTGTTTTCTTTTCTGGATGCCCGCCATGAACAGGCTGTTGCCGCCGCGATCAAGGCGGCACAGCTGCCGGTCCTCGTCAGTTGTTCATCTACTGTCCTGCCGGTTTACCGCGAATACGAACGCGGCATTGCCACCTGGCTGAATGCGGCACTGGGCCCGGTGGTGAATGGCTACCTGACTCGACTGCGCGACGGAGTTAGCGGCGCCAGTTTGCAGATCATGCAGTCCAATGCGGAAACCGTGGCGGCGGACAAGGCGGCCGACGCGGCAGTCAATTTATTGCTGTCCGGTCCGGCCGGGGGGCTTACCGCCATGCAGTTTCTCGGCGAACAGATCGGTGAGGAGAAGTTTCTCAGTTTCGACATGGGGGGCACATCCACCGATGTTGCCCTGCTGTCGGGCAGCATCGCGATCACTTCCGAGGGCAGCATCGGTGCCTACCCGGTGGCCGTGCCAATGGTGGACATGCACACCATCGGCGCCGGTGGTGGCTCCATCGCTTATCTTGACGACGGCGGGCTGTTGCAGGTGGGACCCCGTTCTGCGGGGGCTGATCCCGGCCCCGCTTGTTATGGCAGGGGCGGTCAGGCAGCTACGGTGACCGACGCCAACCTGGTGCTGGGTCGCCTGTTATCGACTGCGCGCCTGGCCGGGGATCTGCCGGTGGATCTGTCTGCGGCACGGCGAGCAGTTGGTTTACTGGCTGAACAGCTGGAATTGAGCACCGAGGAAACTGCACTGGGAATTGTGCGCATTGCCACCGAGCACATGGCGCGGGCAATACGCATGATCTCGGTAAATCGCGGCCATTCCGCCGATGATTTTCTGCTGGCCAGCTTTGGTGGCGCAGGGGGTCTGCACGTCTGCGCCGTGGCGGAAGCGATGGGCATGACGCGCGCCATCGTGCCGGTGTTTGGCGGTGTGCTGTCGGCACTGGGCATGCTCGCCGCCGATCAGGGCGCGCAGCTGACCCGCACCGTGAATCTACCTGCCGAAGACCGGGTTGCAACAGAGCTGGAGTCTGCGCTCCAGGCTCTGGAGCGGCAGGGCCGGAATGATCTGCAGTCTCAGGGAGTTGCCGCCGCCGAGATTCAGGCGCAGTGGAGTGCAGAGCTGCGCTATCAGGGACAGGCTTATACCCTGACCGTGCCCTACCTGGGGTTGAGCGAGGCCAGCAGCGCGTTCGCCGAGCGTCACCAGCAGCGCTACGGCTATTGCCTGAGCAACCCGGTGGAAGTGGTCAATGTGCGGGTCAACGTATTCCGGCCGCGCCCGCCATTGACCTTGCCTGACTATCAACCAAAACCACTTGCGCAACACGGCGGCAGTAAGAATCCGGACACGGCTCGGGTCTATGGACATGACACACCTGTTGCGGTGTGGCAGCGAGACTGTTTGCCGGTCAACGAGGCTATTGCCGGGCCGGCCATTGTCAGTGAATACGCGGCAACCACTTACATCGCAGCCGGCTGGACGGTGCAGGCGGATCGAATCGGCAATCTGCGCTTGCAGCGCAGTGACTGAGCCAGTATCGATGCCAGTGACCGGGATCTGCGCGGCGGGATAAAAGGCAGCAGCTTGCGGCAATTCTCAGTGCAACCCGGTGTAACTGCGTTTACAGTGAATCCGGTGCTGTGACCGACCAGTGTTGTGCAGGCCCAGTGCAGTGAATGAAAAGTACCCGTGTGTCGGCGACCCGGTTGATCCCGGCAACAGCGCGCCACGTATTTCCACAGGGTCAGATAGTGCGGCAGCAACCGCGCAACGTCGTTTTCAGTAACAGCAGGCGCAAGGCAATAATTCTGACCATCTGATTAATCATCCGACAACGAACGCCATGAACGTAGTAGCAAGCAGAATGCGATCGATTGTTACCAGCCGGGCTTTGGTTATTCTGGCCCAGTGTTTGCTCGCCCAATTCAGTCTGGGGCAGGTTGAACCTGTGGCTAACCCGGTGGTCGACCAGCAAGTTAACAGCGGCGAAGCCAACCGCACGCAGACCGCTGGCGATGGCGCCCTGTCCGACACCGCCGAATCTTCGGCCCAGATAGCACAACGTTCGCGTATTCTTTATATCGATGTGCCGGTGCCTTTCCGGCCAGGACAGGATCCGGAAATGCCGCCGCCCATCGTGCCCGCCCTGCCGGAGGAGGACGCCGCGTTTCAGCGCCGTGCACAGGAGATGCAGGATTACAGCGCCGGTATTGCTCGCACTGAGCTGCAAGGCGGTGCCTGGGATCAGAGCCTGGTGGAGCAATTGTCCGCCCTGGGCGGCTTGCAGCAGCAACAGGGCGATCACCAGACGGCCATCGAAACCCTGAGCCGGGCGATGCACGTCAATCGGATCAATGCTGGGCTGCACACACTGGACCAGGTGCCGGTAGTGGAGCAGATGATCGACAGCTATATGGCACTGGGTGATTGGGAAAATGTCGATCTCTATCAGAACTACCTTTATTTCGTGCAGCACAAGGCCTTTGGCGGCAACGACCCGCGGCTGATTCCGGTACTCCACGATCTGGGGCAGTGGAATATCGAGGCGTTCGGAATCGGCTTCGGCGAACCGCTGGGGGTGCGATTGAGTCGCGCGCAGTTACTTTTTGGCACCGCGGCAAGCATGGTTGGCATTCACTTCGGAAGAAATGACGAGCGCTACGTGTCCTATCTGCGCAGTCTCGCCAACTCGGCCTACCTGGTGGCGCTGCATCCAGACTACATGCGGGAGATCGGGCGCCCGGAGTACCGTTCGCAGCAGGATATTCTGTGGCGGCAGCTGAACGCGCCCGGGCGCCGCGAGCCACGCGGATTTCAGGTCGGGCTGGATGCCCTGCAGGAGATTGTCGACTACTACCGGGACCTGGGTGAGTCGCGCTACGCACTGGCGGAGGCCCTGGTCAACCTGGCCGACTGGCACCTGATGTTTGATCGCTATCGCACTGCCGAGGAGCACTATGCGCAGGCCTGGGCAATCCTCGAAGAAAGTGAGAACAGTGCGGAACTTCTTGCGCAGTTATTTGGTCAAGTAGTACCCATCCCCACGTTTGCGAGCCTGCCGAACAATCTGCTGATCGGTTCGACCGCGAGCCAGGAGCGGGTGGCGCTGCAGCAGGATTATGCTGATGTGCGCCTGGATTTGACTGACGATGGTGCGCCGCGCAATGTTGAAGTGATCAGCCCCGAGACCGAGGCCAATAGCCAGCAGCTGTCCCGGCTCCGCCGAGAGGTGCGTTTGTCGGTGTTCCGCCCGCAGATTGTTGATGGCGAGATGGTGGCAAGCGAAGGCCATTTGTTTCGCTACCGGTACTGGTATTAGCCGGTTCTGGTGTTAAAAAACGGCGCTTGGCGGTAGCATCAAAGCAGGGCATCGCGACAGTTGTTCAGTACGGGTTCAGCGCCTGGCTACTAGCGTAGATGAGACAGGAGGCGCAAAGTGGTGCTGAGTGTGCTGTCCGGGAAGTGCTGAGATCAGCATAGAGACCAGTATCGAGATCCGTATCGGCAAGCGCATCGGCAGAGATTGGCCGAGAAAGGGTGAGAGAAGAGGGTGAGAGAGGGTGCGAAAGGGTGAGAACGACCAGGAAATTGGCCATATCGCCTGCCTTGCCCGGATGTACACCATAGGCGCGCCAGAACGACTGTCAGCTTGCGCCTGACTGAGCTTGATAAGCGCAAGTTGTGGACCCACCAACAGGTCTTATAAATTGGCGCACAGGGATCACAAGCAGGCCCCGAGCAGGCCAAAGGAGCTGTTGTAAAACACGACAACTGGCACAGGAACACAATTGGAGAATTCACAAAGATTCACGATTTTGCAGGGAAAAGGCACGTAAATCTTTTAAAACGCCGTAAAGCAGCCAGCACATGCAGACCCGGCTGGTAACCAGACCCAGGCAGAATCCGCGAGGCATATCATGAAGCACGCCATACACAATCAACTGACAGCCAGGATCAGCCAGGCTTCCCGGGCCACCGGGCGGAGTTTGCTGTGGGTCGGCATTAGTGCCGCGCTGCTGGCTTGCCAGTCCGCGTCGCAGAGCAGTAGCAGCCAAAGCATGCCATCCATGCCGTCGTCGAGCTCAAGCTCTTCCAGCAGCTCGCCGAGCATGCCGTCGCCCAGTTCAAGCCAGTCCTCGCAGTCGTCTTCGTCGAGCTCCAGCTCCAGTTCCAGTTCCAGTTCATCCAGCTCCAGCAGCAGCTCGTCGTCCAGCAGTTCGTCAAGTTCTGCCGGAGCACCAGCGATGCCGGGCCTGCCCGGTGCATCAGCTGGCAGTCAGTCGTCCAGCCAGGGCCAGCAGAGCAGCAATCCCGCCGGCAGTCAGGGTAGCGCCTCGGCTCGCAATGGCTCGACCCCGGCCGACAGTGGCGGCAGCAGTGCAAACCAGGGTCAGACTGCGGCCAGCGGCAGTGCCGCTATGCCTGACGGCGGCGGTACGCCGGGACAAAGCGCTGGATCCCAGTCCCGTTTTCCGGGCCAGGAGCAAGCTGGCGCCGGTGGCCGCGATTCCGCTACGGGCGACCTGAATAATGGGCAAAGTGGGGCTGGTGGTGGCGGATCAAGTATTCTGCGGCCCTCTGGTGGGGATTATAGTCTCGATACCTTGCCAGATGGCGTGCTGAGTGGGAATGGCGGTGCGAGTGGCGATCAGGCGGGTGCAGGCACAACGGGTCAGTCCCAGGGTGCCGGGCAGCGGCAGAGCTCGACCGGCAGTCAGCCTGGCGCTGCGGCCGCAGGCGGATCGCCTTCCGGCACCGGCAGTATGACCGCCGACGAGCGCACAGCGGCCCTTGATGAGGCACTGCGCCGCGGTTATGAAACCTTTGATGGCTTTATTCTCGGTGAGCGCGAGCGCGCGCAACGGGAAAGCAATGCAGCCGGCAGTGTGGAAATCGCCGGTCAGGACGGTGGCGGAGGTTCCGGCGGTAGCGCTGCCAATCAGCCACAAATTCTCAACGAAGGTGGGAATCCGATGCCGTCGGGTGTGATTGCTGCGACGCAGCAGCCTCCGGGCACCAGTTCCACGCCCAGCGAGACCTTCCCGCCACCGGAAGACATTCCCAGTGGTCGGGATGACGATGTCGTCGCGCGGCAGATCAGGGAAGCTGCCATGACCGAATCCGATCCGGAGCTGCGCGAAGCGCTCTGGGATGAATACCGTCGATACACAGGTATCGCGGAAGGTGATGAACAATGATGAAGTTGCTAACCACAGTCTCGACCCTGTTGCTGCTGACGGTGTTGACCGGCTGCGCAACGCATACGGTAAAGACCACTACCTATACGCCGGTGATCCAGAGTACCGAGAACATTCCGGAGGAATTGCTGCTGGACGTGGGTATTTCCCTGTTCGATCCCGGTTTGGATGAGCTGGAAAACGAGGATGAGGAAATCACCAACGGCCAGATTCGCGTGGCGGAATCCCGCTATGCGCCGTACCTGCTGGCCAGCACGCTGCAGCGTTCCGGCAACTGGGGCATCGTCCGCCTGCTGCCTAATGATGCCAGTCCCATGGACGTGCAGATCGACGGTACGATCCTGCGCTCCAACGGCGAAGAGATGGTAGTGCGGGTGAAGGTCTCGGATTCCACCGGACGGCACTGGTATACCCGTGAATATGAGGAAGTGATCAGCCAGTTCAGCTATGACCCGGCCCAGCGGCAACAGAACGACCCGTTCCAGGTGCTGTACAACAACATTGCCAATGACCTGCTGGCCTATCGCCAGAAAAATCTGACGGCGCAGCGGGTCCAGGCGATTCGCACGGTGTCGGAGATGCTGTTTGCGCAGCGTTTTTCGGAGGAAGCGTTTGCTGAGTACCTGACCCGAGATCGCGACGGCTACTACCAGATTGCGTCGCTGCCGGCGGAAAACGATCCCCTGCTGCAGCGTATTCGCCAGATCCGCGAGCGCGATTTCATGTTCATCGACACGGTGCAGGATTACTACGCCACCTTTACCCGGCAAATGCGCCTGCCCTACGACTCATGGCGCGAGCAGAGCTACCACGAGACTATCGCCCTGCGTGAGTTGCGTGATTCGGCGCGGCGTCGCTTCATAGCCGGCACGGCAGCCGTGATTGGCGGCCTGGCGGCAGCCACCCAGGGCGGCAATTACGCCACTCAGGCTGGTGGCGCAGTGGGTGTTGGTGCCGGTGCCTATCTGATCAAGAGCGGCTTCGACAAGCAGGCCGAGGCGCGCATGCACATGGAGGCCCTGGAAGAGCTGGGTCAATCCCTGGAAAGCGAAGTCGCCCCGCGCGTTATTAATCTGGAAGATCGCACCATTACGCTTTCCGGTTCGGTGGAAGAGCAGTACGACCAGTGGCGTGAAATACTGGCCGACATCTACGCCGCCGAAATGGGTGAAAGCTGATTGGCGAAAACCTGATCCCGTAGTCTGGAATGACGGAATCGTCCGTCCGAAACCATAGCCCATGTCCGACAAAGAAGTTGAATACGCATCGCGCCAGGATCCTGCTGGCGACGACCCGGCCCTGACGCCCCCGCCCATTGCCCCATCCCGTTCCGGCAAACCACCGGCCTGGATGTGGCTGGCGATCGGCGGGCTCGCCATCGTCGCGCTGGCGGTAGTCTTCGTGCTGCCCGCCGTGGTCAGTGAATACGAATTGCCTCTGGAGCGACGGGTCGACACGACGCCAGCGGCGCCAGCCAGCAGCGCGCCAAGTGGGCCGGCGGTGTCGCCGTTCGAGGAAGCCCAGCGGGCCCGGCAACGTAAGGAAGCCCAGGACGTGCTGGCCGAAGTGCTGGAAATCCAGACCGAGCTCGAAGCCCAGGAAGTGTCTACCTGGGCTGGCGAAACATACGATGCCGCGCTGGAGCAGGGCAGTATTGGCGATGAGTATTACCGCACCCAGGATTTCGTCTCCGCGACCGCCTCTTACAGCAACGCTCGCGAGGCGCTGCAGGGCCTGCTGGATTCCCGTCCCGACGTACTGACGCGCACGCTTGCCCAGGCCCGGCAGGCACTGGCAGCCGGTGACAGTGCTGGCGCTGAAGATCAGTTTTCCCTGGCGCTGCTGCTGGCGCCGGACAACGAGGCCGCGCAAGCTGGCCTGGAGCGGGCGCGCACCCTCGATGAAGTGCTGGCACTGTTTGACGAGGCGGAAAGCCTGCGCGAGGACGGTGAACTGGAACAGGCTCGGGAGACCTATCGGGAGATTGTCAATCTTGATGGCCAGTACCAGCCGGCGCGAGAGCGAATTGACCAGGTCAGTGCCGAGATTCTCGCCGCACAGTTCAATCGGGTCATGTCCAGTGGTTACACCCTGCTGGAGCAGGGTGATCCGGAAGCAGCCATCGCTGCCTTCGAGCGCGCTGCCAATCTTGGCGTTAACGAGGAACAGGCCCGCGCGGCCATTGCGCAAACCGAAACCGAGGTCGCCAATGCCCGCATTAATGCCGCTCGCGAACGGATCGCCGCGGCTGAAGCCGACGAGCAGTGGCAGGACGCAGTGGCAGCTTACGATGACGTCCTGGCGATTGACCCCAATCTGATCTTCGCCATAGAAGGCCGGGATTATGCCCGTAAGCGCGCCAACCTGAATCAGCTTCTGACTTACGCCATCAATAACCCGGAGCGTTTTTCCGACGACGACGTTTTTCAGGAGACCGTCGACGTGTATTTCACCGGGCGCGCCATTGAAAACCCCGGACCCAGGTTGCAGGGGCAGCTGGACGAGCTACAGGTGCTACTGGAAACCTCCCAGGTGCCGCTGGATGTGACGCTGGTGTCAGACAATCGTACCGAGGTCTCGGTGCTGCGGGTTGCCGATCTCGGCCTGTTCGAACAGACCACGCTGACCCTGAAACCAGGCAATTACGTGGCGGTTGGCAGTCGGCTCGGGTACCGCGAAGTGCGCAAGGAATTTACCGTCGGTTTCGGGAAGACGCCGGAGCAGGTGGTAGTTCAGTGCGAAGAACGCGTCGTGGCTGCGAGCAGGTAGACAAGCGATGGCTGAGCGCGACGACAACAACACCATCCTGGATGGGGCATCTGACCCCATCCAGCCGATTGATTTCACGCCCCGGGAGGAACAGACCCGGCGCTTCAGCTATCAGCCGCGCTGGCTGCATCTATTTCTGGGTACGGCCAGCATCGTGGTGGTGGTGGCGGTCTGGTTTGTACTCACTGCCCGGTCGGTTTCGGTAGAGGTGGATCCCATCACCGCTGAAATCGAGATCGAAGGCGGCCTGAATTTTCGCCTTGGTCAGCGCTACCTGATTCGTTCCGGAGCCTATCAGCTTCGGCTCACTAACCCTGGCTACCACGACACCGAAACCCAGCTGCTTGTCACTACCGAGCAGAACCAGATTCATGAATTCGAAATGCGCCGGTTGCCGGGACGGGTCACCATTCGCAGCGCCGGTCTGGACGGTACAAGGGTGCAGATTGATGGCGTGGATATCGGGGTAACCCCGCTGGTTGATGCGGCTATCGAACCGGGCACCCACCAGCTGACCCTGAGCCGGGACCGCTACCTGGAACACAACGAAACCATAGAAATCGAAGGCCGACAGGTCGAACAAAGTTATAGCGTCGAGCTGAATCCTGCCTGGGCCGTGGTGGACTTTGCCACCTCACCGCCGGGAGCCGAAGTCCTGGTGGATGGGGAAGTCATGGGCACCACGCCGCTGGCGGCGGAGATTCTGCAGGGACAGCGGGATGTCACTCTCAAGCTGGCTGGTCACAAGGCCTGGCAGGACGATTTCGATGTCATTGCCGGCGAAGATTTTTCGGTCCCCACGGTCGAGCTCGAACCGGCCGATGGTCTGGTGTTTATCCGCAGCAACCCCAGCGCCGCCAGCGTCACAGTCAATGGTGAGTTCCAGGGACTGACGCCGGTGGAAGTGGCACTGCCGCCGGGCGTGGATCACCAGCTCACCTTTTTCAAGAATGGCTATCAGTCTGCCAGTCGCCAGATTCGAACCGAACCCAACCAGGAGCGGGAACTTGGCATTAATCTCGACCCGGTACTGGCTACCGTTCAGGTGAGCGCGGAACCCAGTGACGCCGTGCTGTATATCAACGGTGTGAATCGCGGGGTGGCCAATCAGTCCATCGAGTTGATGGCGGCCAGCCAGCAGGTGGAAATCCGCCGAGAGGGCTACGTGCCCTATATGACCGAGTTTACCGCGCGGCCGGGCCTTGACCAGCAGATCCGGGTTACCCTCAAGTCACTGGAGCAGGCCCGCCAGGAACAGATCGAACCGGTGATCACCACCGCCGCGGGCCAGCGCCTCAAGCTGTTTTATCCCGGCGCGTTCACCATGGGCGCATCGCGCCGTGAGCCGGGTCGCCGGGCGAATGAAACGCTGCGCGACATAGAGCTGGAACGACCGTTCTATCTGGCCGAGCGTGAGGTAACCAATGCCCAGTTTCGACTCTATGACCCCGAGCACAATGCCGGCACGGTGGCCGGGCTGACGCTGAATAATGAGGCCCAACCGGCAGTACGGATTAGCTGGATGCAGGCCGCGCTGTATTGCAACTGGCTGAGTGAGCAGGAATCACTGCCGCCATTTTACCAGGTCACGGATGGACTGGTGACCGGCTTCGACCCGGAATCTACCGGCTACCGGCTGCCGAGCGAAGCAGAATGGGCCTGGGCCGCCAGGACCGACGGTAGTGGCAACGTGCTGCGCTATCCCTGGGGTGATGAATTACCGCCACCGGAAAGTGCGGGCAATTTTGGCGACGTGACCGCGCAGCAGTATCTGGGCGAGGTGATGTTTGACTACGATGACGGATTCTTTGCCACCGCGCCGGTGGCGTCGTTTACGGCGAACTATCATGGTATCTATGACCTGGCTGGCAATGCCGCCGAATGGGTTCATGATTATTATGGGTCAGTTGGCGCTTTTGGCGGGGTAGAGATAGATCCGTTGGGACCGCAGTCCGGAGAGTTTCATACCATCCGTGGGTCCAGCTGGGCGCACGGGGCTATCACCGAGATGCGTCTGTCCTTCCGCGATTTTGGTGCCGAGGCCCGCGACGACGTCGGCTTCCGAATCGCACGTTACCTGGAGTAGTTAATGCGCAAATTGATTTTACTGTCGGCTTCACTGTTGTTACTGGCTGCCGGGCTGGCCTGGTCGGCTGAAAATCCGTCTCCCCAGGACAGCTCTCAGCAAGCAAGTCAGGCGCCAGACAGCGCGGGCAGTCAGGAAAACCCGACAGACGCGGGTCTGGTGCTCGATGAAAGTGATGCAGAAGCCGACCAGGCGGGCGAAGCGAACGAAGACAGCCCGGGACGATTTATCCCTACCGAAGAGATTTCCCAGGATCTGGGCGTGTCATTTCCGGTGGACATTTAACGCCGGGATGCGACATTCACATGGCAGTACCGTGGCAGTAACGTAAGGAAAGCACTATGAAGCAGGGCTCGTTGTACGAAACTCTTTTCCAGGTTGGCACCTTGATCTTTGCGATCATTATTGTTCACGCCACCTATGTGACGGTGATCCGGCCCAACGCCGAGCTGATCCAGGAACAACAAAACGTGCTGCAGCAAACCGATGAGAATTTCGTACCGGAACGATCAGTATTTATTATCCTGAAGGATTTTGAGCAGGAAACCTGCATCATCCTGTTCCTCTGGGCGCTGTCGATTATCGGCATGAAAGGGCAACACACCATGCGCCAGCGCTCGCTGCTGGACCGCACGCTGATTCCCGGGACCGAGGGGATGAGTATCTTGCCGGAGGACGCGCGCAATTATGCGCGACCGGTGCAGGCGCTACCGGAAAAGGAACGTGATTTTCTGCTGCCCCGCGCGATTCTCGCCGGACTGCATCGTTTTCAGAGCACCCGCAATATCCAGGACGTGTCCACAACTATCAAGGATGTCTGTGAGTCCGAGGCAGACCGCATGGAAACCGAGCTGACCATTGTGCGCTACATTGCCTGGGCCATCCCGTCCATCGGCTTCCTGGGCACCGTACGCGGTATCGGTACGGCACTGGGCCAGGCCTACCAGGCGGTAAGCGGCGACATTGTGGGTGTGACTGTGAGCCTGGGTGTGGCGTTTAACTCCACCTTCGTCGCGCTGGTGGTCAGCATTCTGCTGATGTTCATGCTGCATCAGCTTCAACTTCAGCAGGACCGACTGGTGCTGGACTGCCAGACCTACTGTGATGAGCGATTGATTCGCTACCTGCAGGTACCGGATCGGGACAGTGACCCATGACCGTCAAGGTTGTCGAACTGAACGACAGTGCCGTGCGTCTGGCAGACGGGAACGGCATTCTCGCGCAAAGCCCGGGCTTCGCCCTGGTTGACGGCAAGACTATTCATCTTGGTGATGTGGCCGAGCAACAGGCCCGGCTCAAGCCCACCAGCAGCTTCAACAAGTACTGGCACGAACTGAGCATGGAACCGCTGCCCCACGACGGGCCATTCCGGCACAGCGCGGATATCGCTCACGCCCATCTCAATCACCTGGCCGACAGCAGCGGCGCCAGTGGCGATGTAATCTTCGCCGTGCCCGGCAACTTCAATCAGCAGCAGCTCGCAATTCTGTTGGGTATCGCCCGGCAAACGCCGCTCAACCCGGTGGGCGTGGTGGATTCTGGCCTGGCCGCTGCGCTGGCGGTGGCGGACGCCGAGCATGTTATTTACGTGGATATGCAATTGCACCAGGTAGTACTGACTTGCCTGGCGGTGCAGGACGGACTGGCCAGGACCGAGTCCGTGGTGCAGGTGCCTGGTGTTGGTACCCAGAGTTTCATGGATCTGATGATGCAGCTCACCACCGGGCTTTTCATCAAGCAGTCGCGTTTTAATCCACAGCACAATGCCGAGTCAGAGCAGCAGCTTTACAATGCCCTGCCCAGCTGGCTGCAGCAGGAAGCCAATGAGCAGGGCAGCCTGGTGCTGGAACTCAACAGTGGTGGCACCGCCTATTCTGCGAAGCTGCCACGGCAATCCCTGGTGAGCAGCCTGGCGCCCCACTACGAGAAGCTGGAGAAGCAGATCGCCGCGCTGGGCGAAGGCCGCGCCACGCAAATCCTGCTGAACGAAAAAATGGCGGGCATGCCGGGCTTCCGGCAGGCGCTGTCCCATTACACCGACCTGGTGGTGCTGGAACCGCACGCCCTGCATCGCAGCTGCCTGACTTACCATGAGTTGATTGCCGGCAGCGACCAGGGTATTCGTCGGGTGACTTCGCTGCCGCTGGATGAGGAACGCAATCAGGCGCTGTCCACGCGCAGCGGCAGTCGGGAGCAGCCGACCCACCTGTTGTTTGCCAACCGCGCCTATCCAGCCGCCGGACTGCGCCTGGTGAACAGTACCGAAAGCCAGGTCAACGGCAGTGGCAAGGCGCTGCTAAATCTGGGCGTGGCGGGCTTGCCGGAGCAACTGGGCAGGATCGAATCCAGCCAGGGTCGATTGATTCTGCGCGATGCCGATGCCAGCCTGCGGGTCAATGGTGAAGCTGCGCAGCGCGAGCAGACCCTGGCCTTGGGAGACCTTATTGCCACCGCTGACGGTGCCGTGCAGCTGAATCTGATCCGGGTGGATGCCGTCTAGGGTGAGTCATGTCCAAGACTAAAGCAGCCCGTCGCCAACTTAATCCCATCAGTCTGTCGTTTCTGGACGTGATGTTCTGTGGCTTTGGCGCGGTGATCCTGATCTTTTTGATTCTGGACCACACCTCGACCGTGTCGCAATCCACCACCAGCCCCGACCTGATGGCGGAGATCAACCTGCTGGAAGAAGAAGTCCTCGAAGGTGAGGAAGGCCTGGTGCAGCTGCGCAATACGGTGGATGAAGTGAGCCTGGATGTGGTCACCGCCGAGGGCCTGGCGCGGCAGATTCAGGAGCAGGTTGACGATTTCATGCAGGAGCTGGCAGCCCTGGAGAACTCCAGTGTCGCGACCGTGGACAGTGTCGAGCAGCTGCGTTCGGATATTGAGCAACTGGAAGAAGAAATGCGCCGGCTGCGAGCCGAGGCAGAGCAGCAGGAAGGCACCAGCGTGCGGCAGTTTATCGGCGACGGAAACCGGCAATACCTGTCTGGCCTCTATCTGGGCGGGCAGCGCATCATGGTGCTGGTAGACAGCTCCACCAGCATGCTGGACAGCACCCTGGTAAATATCATCCGCACCCGGAATATGAATGCTGCCAGCAAGCGTGCGGCACCAAAATGGCAGCGTGTTGTCAAAAGTGTGGACTGGATCACTACCCAGCTGCCCATTACCAGCCAGTACCAGATCTGGCATTTTAATGCCGACTACGCCAGTGTCCTGGAAGGCACAGACCAGACCTGGCTTGAAGTGGCCGACCGTGACCGGCTCAACGAGGCCATCGACGGCGTGCGCAGCCTGGTACCCGACAATGGTACCAATCTCGAGCAGGTGTTCCGGGGCATTGCCAACATGTCACCCATGCCGGACAACATCTTTTTGATCACTGACGGTCTGCCGACCCTCAATGGCCGCAATGCCAACGCCGGGCTGATTTCGCCCCGCGAGCGGCTGGAACTTTTTGAAGACGCGGTTGAAGAATTACCGGACGGAATTCCGGTCAATATAATCCTGTTACCCTTGGAGGGAGATCCCAGCGCAGCCGCAGCCTACTGGCAATTGGCGCAATTCACGCAGGGTTCGTTCCTGACGCCATCCAGGGACTGGCCGTAACCGGCCTGCACTGCCCGGCCAGCGTTCGGAACCAGGCAACTGGCGGGGCGTTGTTAACGTACTATGCGTGGGCTAAGTACTTAAACCACGGTACTTAAACCACGGTAGTTGAACCACGCACCAGAAACATGACGATGAACCTGAACCATGAAAAAGAAGCGTAACCGAGAGACGGATTCCTTTACCGTGTCCTTTCTGGACGTGGCGTCCTGTGGTTTTGGGGCCATGATTATCCTGCTGATGATCACCAAGACCGAGGCGCCGATCACCATCGAATTCGCCGAGGTGACGCCAGAGGCCTCGGTGACCGAGCTGCAGGAACAACTGTTTGCGATTCGCGGTGAAACCACGATATTGAATCGCGAACTGAACGCCAAGCGGGAACAGCTGTCGGCGCTGGACGAGCGCATTGCCCGCCTGCGCCGGGATCTGAACGACGTGCAGGGTCGCTACCGGGCCACCGCACAATTATCCGAGGACACCAGCGAGGAATACGGCCGGCTCGCTGTCGCCCGGCAGTCCCTGACCGAAGAGATGCAGCGTCTGCTGGCCAACACCGTGGCGCCGGAAAATAACGCGGTGGGCGGGGTTCCGGTGGACAGCGAATACATTATCTTTGTGATCGATACCTCCGGCAGTATGTTCAACAATCCGAGCTGGAACAAAATGCTGGGGGTCATTGACAACACCCTGGATGTGTACCCCGAGGTCAAGGGTATCCAGGTAATGAATGACATGGGTGACTACATGTTTGCCTCCTACCGCGGTGACTGGATACCGGACACCCCGGGACGGCGGGATCAGATTATCAACACCCTGCGTAGCTGGAATCCGTACAGTAACAGTAGCCCCGTGGAAGGCGTCACCCGGGCGATCAATACCTTTTATGCGCCAGACAAGAAAATCAGCGTCTATGTTCTGGGAGATGATTTTCAGCCTGGGGGGTCGATTCAGCAGGTGCTGGAGACCATTGACCGAATTAATGTCGAGGATGCCGACGGTAATCGTCTGGTCCGTATCCACGGCATTGGTTTCCCCACCATTTTTGCCGGTCCTCGCCGCTTCCAGCAAAGCGTTTATCGCTATGCGACGCTGATGCGCGAGATGACGCAGCGGAATGGTGGTACATTTGTGGGTCTGAACGATTTTCGTTGATTCCGGTCTTATAGGATAGACCGTTTTTTGTGGGTGCAAGGAGAACAATGAACACTGTGCAAGTAAGCGGACAACACTGGGGGAGCAGGCTACCGCGCCTGTTACTTGGCTCCATGTTGTTTCTGGTGGCCGGTTGCGGCGTCAACAACGTCGTTATTGAGGGTGATTTCCCGACTCCCAACGTCAGTCCACTGCCGATGACGGTGGCCGTTTACTACGATGATGCGCTGCGCGATTTCGCGTATATCGAGTATTCCGAAACCGGCCAGGAGGAATACAATATCGAGAGTGGGATCTCCCACATCGAGCTTTTTAACGCCATCCTGCCAGCCATGTTCAGCGACGTGATTGTCGTGGACACCATGGAGGAGGCGCAGGCGCGGGGCGTGGATGCAGTTTTTGCCCCGGCGATTGAAGAATTCCAGCTGGCGCTGCCAGCAAAAACCAAGCTGGACGTCTACGAGGTCTGGATCAAATACAACATGCGGCTGCTTTCGGCCGAAGGCGACTACATCGCCGATTGGGTTCTGACGTCTTATGGCAAAACGCCCACCGCGACATTTCGGTCGGCGGAAGCCGCGATCAACGATGCAGCCATCGTTGCTCTACGGGATCTGGCATCAAGTTTTTCCTTGAGTTTTGCCCAGGTACCGGAAGTGCGTGACTGGTTAAATAACCGTGGGATACGGTCTTGACACGAGGTTGGTCATGAACAAACAAACACTGAATACCGCGTTGCCCCGGGGCCTGGCGCTCGGGTTAATACTGGCCGCTCTGGCCAGCTGCACCAGCACTACGGTTGATGAATTTCGCCAGGGTGAAACCGGAATCGAAAGCCACGAATCCGTGGTCATTCTCGGGCGCCGGCAGGCCAGCGACTACGAGACGCGTTCCGAGTTCGTGGAGTGTGTCGGTGATCGCATGACCCGTGGCGATAATGCGCTCAGCGTGGTCCCTGAACAGGAATTTATTGACGCCATGTTCCCCTGGTTTGAGCCGCGTACCGCGCCGCTGCGAACGCGGGATCTTGAACAGCTGATGGCCGAGGACGTGGTTGCGGACAAGATGAACGAGTACGGTATCCGCTATATCGTCTGGGTGGATGGCTTTACCGAAACCACTGACCGTGCCGGATCCATTTCCTGCACCATCGGTCCGGGCGGCGGCGGTTGTTTCGGCTTCGGCACCTGGGAGGACGATGCCAACTTCGACGCCCGGGTCTGGGATGTGGGCTCGCTCACCAATGTCGGAACCATTAACACCGATGCATCCGGTCAGTCTTACCTGCCAGCCCTGGTAGTGCCGATTCCCCTGATAGCCAGGGTGGAGGCGAATGCCTGCAGTCGGCTGGCCGCACAGCTTAAACAGTTTGTAAACGGCAGCTAGCGTCACTTCCTGGCTGCCCCGAATTACAGGTAGCGCTATGACAGTTCCCCACCCTGAAATAACGATTCGATTGCCAGCCGCGCTGCGGCTGGTATCGCTCGCGGCTCTGCTGGGCCTGGTCCTGGGCGCGGCAGGCTGCGCCGTAAACCCGGCCACCGGCGGCGCCAACCTGGTGCTGATGTCGGAGAACCGGGAGAAGGAAATCGGTGCTGAAGAGCACGAAAAGATTCTCGCCAGTCTGCCCATGTACCAGGACGAGGAACTGCAGGCCTATGTGAGCGAAGTGGGCAACCGTATTGCCAGCGTCAGCCACCGACCCGATCTGGACTACCAGTTCTTTATCATCGACAGTCCGGATATCAACGCCATGGCGCTGCCCGGCGGTTATGTATACGTTAATCGCGGCCTGCTGACCTTTATGAACACCGAGGCTCAACTGGCCGCGGTGCTGGCCCATGAAGTGGGCCATATCACCGCCCGCCATGCGGTTCAGCAGCAAGCGCGCGGAGCCCTGGCCAATGCCGCAGCCACAGTGGGTGGCCTGGTGACTGCAGTGGCAACCGGCAGCGGCTACGTGGGCTCACAGATTTCCCAGGTCACCTCCATCTGGGCGCAAACCGGTTTGTCCGGGTTTGGCCGCGAAGGAGAATTGGAGGCAGACAGCCTCGGCGCCGAATACCTGCTCAGGGCCGGTTATGATCCCAACGCCATGATTGATGTGGTTGGTGTCCTGAAAAACCAGGAAGACTTTAATCGCCGGGTGCAGGGAAACCGTGGCACTTATCATGGCGTGTTTGCCACTCACCCGCGCAACGACACGCGCCTGCAACAGGCCATTGCCTCGGTGGGCGACCTGGATGAAGCGGAAGTGACCCTGGTGGACAACTCCGACTTCCGCGCCCACATCGACGGGCTGATCCTCGGTGAGAGCAACGCGGCGCGCCAGAACGACACCCGCAACCGCTACTACCAGACTCTGCTGGGCTATACGCTGGTGTTTCCAGATGACTGGGCAGTTTCCGAAACCACGACCACCGCCACCGCGGCCAATCCTGACGCGGGCAAGATGCGGGTCGAGGTGCAGCGAATACAGCAGAACATAGAGCCACGTGTCTTTATAAGGGAGGTGCTTGGCATCACCGACCTGCAGAAATCCGAACCGCTGCAGCAATATCGGCTTATTGGTCATACCGGTGTGGCAACGAATCCGGATACCGGCAACCCGGAACGTATTGCCGTCATTTATTTTGGGCCCCGCGCATTTATTCTGCGCGGCGAAATCACCGCTGCCAATGCTGTGGATCAGGTCGATGATCAATTGCTGGCGTCGATCCGCACCTTTCGACCGATTCAGCGCGGTGAGGCGGGTGGCAGCCGCGAACCGCGGATTCGCTATGTGCAGGCCAGCGAACATTTCGATTTCGCAATTGTGGCCCAGAACAGCCCGATCGCCGAGCACCCCGAACAGATGCTGCGTCTGCTGAACGGCTACTATCCTACCGGTAGCCCCCGCGCCGGAGACTGGGTCAAGCTGGTGGAATAATCATCAGCCCGGCGCAGTATTGCTCGGCCACGCTCACCCAGTCAGCCGCCCGGCTCCCCCGCCGGGCTTGCGCACCAGCTCGCAGTTCGGGCCCCGTGATTTTGTTTTTGCCGGTTGGCCGGTTACACTTGCTGCGATTGTCCTGAATCGCTCAAGGAGCCGCGGCCTGTCTGAACTGATCCCGCAGGCCTCGAGTTCACCAAGTCTACCATCGGCCTTTCCCCGCGGCTTTCCCGCGGCCTTGCCAGAGTCCTGTGTATGACCGCCATAGAAGCACAGCCAACGCGGCAACATCGTCCCAATGAACCTCTGGACCTGCGGTTCTTTCTGGATGGTCTGTTGGCTACTGGCCGCATCGACCAGGGCGACTATGATCAGGCGGTGAATAATCGCAACGCTGCCGAACACCGCAGCAAACATGTGCTGCATTATCTTGCCGATCTGGAGCTGCCGGATCGTAGCAACAGCGGCAAGACTCTTGATATCGAAACCCTGACCCGGGAGCTGGGCCGCCAATGCGGACAGGACTACTACCGCATTGATCCACTGAAGATCGATGTGGCCAAAGTCACCCAGGTCATGGACTACAAGTTCTCCCAACGCCACCAGATTCTCGCCGTCGAGGACAATCCCGACGAGGTGGTAGTGGCCAGCGCCGAGCCGTTTCTTGGTTCCTGGGAATCGGTACTGGAACATACTTCCCAGAAAATCCTGCGTCGGGTGGTATCCAATCCGCTGGATATCAAACGCCTGACGGCTGAATTCTATAGCGTTTCCAAATCCATTCGTGGCGCGACCGCCGGTAGCGTGCACAAGAAGGGTATCGGTAATCTTGAGCAGATGCTGGAGCTGGGCAAGCTCAAGGACCCGGAAGCCAATGACCAGCATATCGTTAACGTGGTGGACTGGTTGTTGCAGTATGCCTTCGAGCAGCGTGCCAGCGATATTCATATTGAGCCGCGACGCGATGAAGGCAGCATCCGCTTTCGCATCGACGGTGTGCTGCACAATGTTTATGCCTTGCCCATGCAGGCCATGAGCGCGGTAACCAGCCGCCTGAAAATTCTTGGCCGCATGAACGTGGCGGAGAAGCGCAAACCCCAGGACGGTCGGATCAAAACCAAGAGCCCTAACGGCGATGAAATTGAACTGCGCCTGTCGACTCTGCCCACCGCTTTCGGTGAGAAACTGGTGATGCGTATTTTCGACCCGGAAGTGCTGCTCAAGCCGTTTTCCGAACTGGGTCTGATCAATGAAGATTTCAGCAAGTGGCAGAATATCATTGGCAACAATCACGGCATTGTGATTATTACCGGGCCCACCGGTAGCGGTAAAACTACAACGCTGTATTCAACACTGAAAACCCTGGCCACCGAAGAAGTTAATGTCTGCACTATCGAAGACCCGATCGAGATGGTGGAGGACAGCTTTAACCAGATGCAGGTCCAGGAAAACATCGATCTGAATTTTGCTGACGGGGTCAAGGCACTGTTACGCCAGGATCCGGACATTATCATGATCGGTGAGGTTCGCGATCTGGCGACTGCCGAAATGGCAATACAGGCGGCGCTCACCGGCCATCTGGTGTTCACCACTCTGCATACCAACGATGCACCGTCGGCCATCACACGGTTGTTAGAACTTGGGGTGCCGTCCTACCTGATCAAGGCAACTGTGGTGGGCATCATGGCCCAGCGCCTGGTGCGCAAGTTGTGCCGCCACTGCCGGGAGCCGGCTGCGGTTGACCAGGAAGCATGGGAAACCCTGACCCGACCCTGGAAAGTAAAACTGCCCAGCAAGGCCAACCATGCACCGGGTTGCCTGGAGTGTCGCGAAACCGGATTCCTTGGCCGCGAGGGTATTTACGAGGTCATGCCGTTTACCGAGAGTCTGCAGCAATTTGCCGATGACAAGGCGGCTCTGCCAGACCTGCGCCGCCAGGCCTATCGTGAAGGCATGCTGAGTCTGCGCTTGAGCGGTGCCCAGAAAGTGGCAGCCGGACTGACCACGGTCAACGAAGTCCTGCGAGTGACACCAGAAACCAGGAACTAAGCCGCTGGCTCGCTTGCTCATGCCTATCGCCCCATTGCTTACCGCTCATCTGTCTGCTTGTTACCGGTGTCTGCTCTCGTGTCGCTA
Organism: uncultured Pseudohongiella sp.; assembly: GCA_965212375.1. Classification (GTDB taxonomy): domain Bacteria; phylum Pseudomonadota; class Gammaproteobacteria; order Pseudomonadales; family Pseudohongiellaceae; genus UBA9145. Next base: position 3,727,595 of record OZ243108.1, read on the forward strand.
GGTGGCGAAAAGATTCTGGTGATTGGCCCGTCCTGGGTTGGGGACATGGTCATGGCCCAGTCCCTGTTCAAGCTTCTCGACAGTGAATTTCCGAATTGTGATCTGTCGGTGATGGCGCCGGGCTGGACCCGGCCCCTGCTGGCGCGTATGCCCGAAGTGACTACCAGCCTGGATCTGCCCCTGGCCCATGGTGAGCTGGCTCTGGGTAAACGCCGTGCTATCGGCCGCGACTTGCGCGCTGCACAGTACACCCGTGCCTATGTGCTGCCGAATTCGTTCAAATCGGCGCTGATCCCGTTTCATGCCAGCATCCCGACCCGTATCGGCTGGCGTGGGGAATGGCGCAACCTGTTGCTCACCGACAGTCGCAAGCTGGACCAACAGGCTTATCCGCAAATGGTACAGCGTTTTGCGGCACTGGCTTTCCCGGCTCTGGCTGAGCTGCCGGCGGATATCCCGGCGCCGCGGCTGCAGGTAGACAGCGAACATGCTGCCGCTACCCTGACCCAGTTTCATCTGGATCAACAGCGACCGGTGCTGGCACTGTGTGCGGGTGCCGAGTTCGGCGATTCCAAGCAGTGGCCGCCGGAACATTACGCCGAGCTGGCCAATCAGAAGATTGCCGAGGGCTGGCAGGTCTGGCTGTTCGGTTCCAGCAACGATGCGCTGACCGGGGAGGCAATCCTGGCGGATCTGGATCCGTCCTATCTCAGGTACTGTCACAACCTGATTGCAGCCACCAATCTGGGTCAGGCCATTGACCTGCTGTCACTGGCGAGCGTCGTGGTCAGTAATGACTCCGGTTTGATGCACATTGCCGCCGCCCTGGAGAAACCCATTGTGGCGTTGTACGGGTCCACGTCGCCGGAATTTACACCTCCCCTTGCAGAGAAGGTAGAATTGCTGGCCACGGACATTGAGTGCCGTCCCTGTTTCAAGCGCCAGTGCCCCTACGGTCACCGGCGCTGTCTCACGGAACTCATGCCAGAGCGGGCGATTCAGGCAATGGCAGCGCTGGAAAAAGTCGATTGAGCCAGTGCTGGCCGACCGATCCAGGCCGAGCGCCGACCCTGCTGAATCGGGCCGACTGAACAAGGACATCAACGCTTGCGTATTCTGATCGTTAAAGTCTCCTCCCTGGGCGACGTCATCCACACCCTGCCGGCTGTAACCGATGCCACCCGCGCTCGCCATGATCTGCAATTTGACTGGGTGGTGGAGGAGAATTTCGTGGAGGTGCCATCCTGGCACCCGGCCATTGATCGCGTCATTCCGGTGGCGATCCGCCGGTGGCGGGGAAACCTGGTGAAGACCTATCTGAATCACGAGGTGCGCGCTTTCAAGAAGAATCTGCAGGGCACCCATTACGACCTGGTCATAGATGCCCAGGGACTGATCAAGAGCGGCATTATCTCGCGCCTGTCGCGTGGCCTGACTGTTGGCCTGAGCAACCGCACCATCCGCGAGCCCCTGGCGACACTGTTTTACAACAAGATGTACTCGGTGCCGTGGACCGAACACGCCGTGGATCGGGTTCGGCAGTTATTCTCGCGCGCCCTCAAGTATCGATACGATCGCGACAAGGTAGACTATGGGCTCGACCTGGCGCGCATCGACCCGGAGTTCGAACCCGACGGCCAGAAGCGGGTAATGTTCCTGCACGGCACAACCTGGGCCACCAAGCACTGGCCAGAACAATATTGGCGCCACCTCGCCCACATTGCGACTGCGTCAGGTTACGAGGTGTTGATTCCCTGGGGAGATGCGGAAGAGAAAAACCGCGCCGAATTTATTGCCTCCGGACTGGAGAAGGCGATTGTGCTGGATAAGTTGAATCTGACCGGAATGGCGCAGAAATTGAATCGCTGCACCGGCGTAGTTGCCGTCGATACCGGACTTGGTCATCTGGCCGCGGCCCTGGCCAAGCCGACGGTATCACTTTACGGTCCTACTGACCCGGGACTGTCGGGAACCTGTGGTGCCCAGCAATTGCATCTGAATTCAAATCTCAACTGTGCACCCTGCGTGAAGAAGGTCTGTGGTTATACCGGTCCTGGTGTCACAGATTATTTTGAAGAGCAGGCTTTTCCGGTATTACCGCCCTGTTTTTCTTCCCATAAACCGGAGCAGGTGTGGACCCGTTTCGAGGAACTGGTAAATAGCGAGTAGCATGATGCGACTGTGTCTACTCATTTATTCCTACTTTCCCTACGGCGGTCAGCAGCGGGATTTTCTACGCATTGTCAGGGAGTGCAAGCGGCGCGGTCACGTCGTGCACGTGTTCGCCTTTAGCTGGCAGGGGGATGTACCCGAGGACATTACGATTCATCAAGTGCCCAAGAAAGGTATGGGACGCCTGGCGCGGTATCGTTATTACACCGATTTTGTTGCTGCGAACCTGGGACCGCTGGACATGGATTGCGTGGTGGGCTTCAGCAAGATGCCGAATCTGGACCTCTATTTCGCCGCCGACTCCTGTTTTGCCGACAAAGCCGAGACCCAGCGGGCTGCCTACTACAAGCACACACCGCGCTTTCGTCACTTCAGTGAGTATGAGGACGCCGTATTCGGCGCGGGCCGTACCACCCAGTCCCTGCTGCTATCAGAGTTACAGAAGCAGGCCTATCTGAAACACTATCCCGAGTGCGCCGACCGACTGCATTTGTTACCGCCGGGGATTTCTGCCGACCGCAAGGTGAGCAATCGCGACCCGGCTTTGCGTGAGGCGTTTCGGCGCGAATTCGAATTCAAGGATGATGAGCTGGTGATCCTGCAGGTGGGATCGGGATTCCGGATCAAGGGCGTGGACCGCTCGCTGCTGGCGCTGGCGTCACTGCCGCACAAGCTTCGCCGCCGGGTGCGCTATGTGCTGGTGGGACAGGACCGGGCCACCCGCTTTCGCTGGCAGGCCCGGCGCCTGGGACTGGATAAACAGGTGCGGATTCTCTCCGGGCGGGACGACATCCCCCGGTTTTTCGCCGGCGCTGATTTATTGCTGCATCCGGCCTACCAGGAGAGTGCCGGATACACCCTGCTGGAGGCCGCTATTGCCGGCCTGCCGGTGCTCACCACCGCCAGCTGTGGCTATGCAGACTACATTATTGATGCCGATGCCGGACAAGTGTGCAGCGAACCCTTTAGCCAGGACGAGCTGAACCGTACACTGCAGGCCATGCTTACCTCGCTCGAAGACGCACCCTGGTCCGACAATGGACTCAAATACGGCCAGCGCCCGGAGCTCTACACCATGCCGGAACGGGCGGTGGATATAATCGAGCAGTATGTCCAGCGCCGCCAATCGGCAGGGATTGACCCATGACCATGATCACCCTCGGCCTGGCTGGCGCCATCGGCCACGATCCGGCCGCCGCCCTTTTTGTGGACGGTAAATTGCTGGAACGGGCGGTGGAACTGATCGAGCAGCATGTCCAGCGCCGCCAATCGGCAGGGATTGATAGATGACTATGATCACCCTCGGCCTGGCTGGCGCCATCGGCCACGATCCGGCCGCCGCCCTGTTCGTGGACGGTAAACTTATTGCGGCGGTGGAAGAAGAGCGTCTTATCAGGCGCAAACATGCCAAGCAGGAAACTCCCTACCATGCGGCGCGGCAATGCCTGCGTATGGCCGGTATCCGCGCTGCCGATGTCACTCACGTGGCGATACCCTTTGCTCCGATCTCGCTGTTCAGCAAGGCACGCTGGCACTATGCCTATCGTCACTGGTATGCCCCGGACCGGGCGCTGGATTCGGTATTTAACGGTAATCGTCGCTATCACCGCTATCACCACGATCTGCGCACGTTGCTGGAGCAGCTGCACATCCCGCTGGCGAAGATCCAGCTGGTGCCGGTGCAGCACCTGCTGGCCCACGCCAGCAGCGGTTATCACCTGACCGAAACCGATGAAAAAACCGCAATATTCTGTCTCGACGCCAAGGGCGAGTACTCGAACATGTTTTTTGGCTACGGCGACGGCGGCCGCATTGTCAAAATCAAGGAGTTCTATAACCCCGACTCACTGTGCGGCATGTACGCGGCACTGACCGACTACCTTGGGTTTGAGATCCTCGACGGTGAATTCAAGGTGATGGGCATCGCACCAATGGGGGACCCGGCCAAATACGATCTGTCCTCGCTGGCGGAGTTCGACGGCAAGCACTTCAAGGTCAATAACAAACTCATCACTACCGTGGGTGTGCGCCGCTACAAGGCCAAGTCCAAGGGTCACTATTTCAGCAAGCTGTTAGTGAAAGAGCTGGGGCCGCGCCGCGCCGGTAACCTGCTGCAGGACCCCTATGTGCATTACGCCGCGGCGATCCAGAAACTCTATGAAGACATTGCCGTGGGCCTGGTGACCCACTATCTGGGCGACGTTCTGAAAGAAACCGGGCGTCTGGTGGTGACTGGCACCGGGGCAATGAATATTCGCCTGAACCAGCGCCTGAACAGTCTGCCGGGGGTCGATAAACTGATCGTACATCCGGCCTGCGGCGATCCGGGCACCGCGCTTGGTGCTGCGACCCACACTATTCGTGCCGCGGGGCTCAAAGTGGAACCCTTGCAGAATGTTTTTCTGGGGCCGCGCTTTATTACCGAGGAATGTATCGATGCCTGCAACAGCCATCGGGAAAAACCGGAATGGCAAATTCTGGAGAATCCCCACGACAAGGCGGCAGAGCTGCTGGCCAATGGGCAGCTGGTGGCCTGGTTCCGGGGGGCCATGGAATTTGGTCCGCGGGCCCTTGGCAACCGGAGCATTCTGGCCAATCCGGCGCAGCCAGGCGTCGCCGACCTGCTTAACAAGCAGGTCAAGTTTCGTGAAACCTGGCGACCGTTCTCGCCAAGTATCCTGGATAGCGTCGCGGCAGAGATGCTGCCGGCCAACAGCCAGGATGAATACATGTGCCTCAGTGTGCAGGTAGATCTGAAATGGCAGGAACAATATCCGGTGCTGTTTGCCCGCGACGGCACCACCCGGCCCCAGGTGGTCACGCAGCAGTCCAACCCCGAATTCCACAAGCTGTTAGGCTATTTTCAGGAGCGCACTGGCCACGGCGTGCTGATCAACACCACGCTGTCCCGGCCCGGCGAGGCGCTGATCTGTACCCCGGAAGATGCCGTCAGCATGTTTCTCGGCACCGACCTGGATTACCTGATTATGGAGAATCTGCTGGTCACCAAGCGCCCGGAATCGGATACCTGGTAGCAGGCACTGGCCGCTATCCAAAAGCCACTCTATTGACAAGCCAATAGCCCCGCCGCTTATCGAATCAGGGATTGACCCGCCGGTAAATGGCTACGCGCTGCTCGCGCTCGGTTGGAAACGCGGTCACGAATTCAAGCAGGGGTGCCAGGTCATCTCTACCCACCAGCTGTCGTACCTCGGTGATCATTTCCAGGGCCAGATAATCACCCGGCTGCGCATCGGTAATCGCAGATGCTGGCAGCAGTCGTGGTACTTCGTCATAGGCAGTGACCCGGCCACTGGTAAAAGCAATGGTGTGGTTGTTGGTGATCAGTGCCTGCTGCGGGGTTGCATGCACATTGACGTAGTCAACAGCATCCTCCAGGTAGGCCTTGGATCGTCCGAAACTGACGTAGGCATCGAAAAAGCAGAATACAAAAAACAGAATCAGAAAATTGCGTACCAGCGTCTCCCGCGGTTTTCCCTGGATCGCCAGCAGGATGCGATTGACCACGAAGGGAATCTGGGTCGCCGCCATCAGGCCCAGGGGAATGGCATAGCGACTGGTGAGAAAGCGCGTCAAATAAAGAAAGCCGATCAGTATCACTGCATTAATAAGGGCATAGGCGACCAATACTGCCGTGCCCTGGCGATCGGTCGCCCAGTAGCGCTGCCAGGCGCCGTATACCAGCAGCCAAAAGTAGGCGCCACTTATCCCATATACAAGTGTCATGATCAGAATTGCCAGCAATCCGGTCATGATTACCACGCTCAGGTATTCATTGGAAAAGGCGGCGGCATGTTCGCCAAACAGCAGGCGGCCCAGTTCGGCAGTAGTCACAGGGTCCGGGGAAATCAGGCTGTCCAGAAACGGCCGGTAAATGGATATTACCTGCCCGGCCAGCGCCAACAGGTCCGATCCCGACAGGGCGAGCAGCATCAGGCCAGCCAGTAGCAGGCCATAAACAAGCCCGCTGAGTCGGTAGAAGGCGGTCCAGTGCTGCCGTGCGGTGCTGTTGCGGGCCTGCCACAGCAGCGCCAGAGGTAACAGCGCGAGGTAGGCAACAGCTTCGAGGCGAAACGCCGTGGCCAGCAGCATGGCGGCAGCGAACGCCACAGCCTGGGTAAACTGCGGTTCACGGGCATAGCGCAGCAGTTGCCAGATCGCAAACAGGCTCAGCGCCCAATAGCCCACATCCCGTAACACCATAGAGCGAAACTCATTAAGTTCCGGATAGAAAAGGATGGTTGCGGTCGCCAGCAAGGCAAGTCTTCGAGAGTCGTCGAGCAGCTGGACAATGGCGATGAAGCTGTAGACCAACAGGGCGTAGAAAGCTGCGTTGATGAGCAGCGCTGCGGTGAGCAGTGGCACGCCGAGCCGACTGAACTCGGCAATAAGGATGGAATAGGCGGGCCAGCTATAGTGGGCCAGAGCCGCGCTCAGGCCTTCGTCCAGGTAGAGCTGCGCGGTGCGCAGATAAACATAGGCGTCGTCATTGGGGATTTCTGGCAGCAGCAGTGTATAAAAAGATACCAGGACGCTGCCGGCGACTCCGAGCCAGCGCACATCGACCTGCTGCCAATCTGGAAATTTCATTTCCGGTACGGATCCCGATTCTCGCCCGGCGGCGAAGTCTTGAAGCGTTTGTGCAGCCACAGGTATTGGTCCGGCTGTTTGCGAATCGCGTCTTCAACCAGGCGATTGATGATAACACCATCCTGTTCATCGTCCCCGCTAGGGTAGTCGCTCAGGGGCTCGCTGAAATAGATGTCGTAGCCAGAGTTGTCTTCGCGCCGGTAATGGCTGAAAAACAGTACCGGAGAGCCATTGAATGCCGCGTAGCGACTGCCAGCGGTAATCGTGGCCGCTGGAATACCAAAGAACGGAGTGAATACCGAGTGCTGCGCGCCGTAGTCCTGATCCGGTGCATACCAGAGCATGCGATTCTGTTTCAGGCAGCGCATGGCGCCGCGGATATCCTTGCGCTCAAAAAGTCCCTTGTAGAGTCGTCGGCGCCCGTTATACATAAAGGCGTCGAACAATGGATTCTTGTCGTTGGCGCGATAGGTGGCGTTAATGTCACCGTGCATGCTGTACAGGAAACCGGCCATTTCAAAGCAGGTCTGGTGCAGGCCCAACAGCAGAATGCCCTTGCCCTGCTGCAATGCCTGTTCGACATTCTCCTGGCCGTGGATATGGGCCAGATGCCGGTACCTGTCGGGATTTCCAGACCAGGCAATGGCGATCTCGATAAAGCCAATGCCGTTGGCAATGAATGTCTTGCGCACCAGTTGCCGATGCTGCTGCGCTGTGAGTTCCGGAAAACACAGCGACAGATTGACCTCGCATACATGACGCCGGCCCCGGGCCAGGTGGTATGAGAGCAGACCCAACTGCTTGCCGATTGCCATCTGCAGGCGAAAAGGCAGCCGGGCCACCAGCCACATGGCGGCGATACCGAGCCAGGTTGGCCAGTAGCGAGGACCCCGGTACTGACGCAGGGGAATATGGTCTGGATTGTGGCTGGCCATGATTGTCGACAAGGCTGGTTGTGATGTGGCAGGTGGAGCCGGGCATCCACCCATGCTGGGACATTCGGCCCCGATTGCCCGGAGATTGTAGCAGACTCGCTGGAATCGACTTAAGGCGCGCGACTGTTGGCGCCTGCATTCAACCGCGGCAGCAATCTCAGCCTTCAGCCTCGCCCTAATCCCCGTCTCTCAACCGTGGAGTGCCTGTGATATGCTTCGCCAAAACCCGCCCAGGGCCCACCGCTTTTTTCGGAGTAAACCATGAAACTGGAGATGCCTGCCTTTCAGGATGCCAGGCTGCTGGTGATTGGCGACGTGATGCTGGATCGCTACTGGCATGGCGCGGCGACCCGCGTTTCCCCGGAGGCGCCGGTGCCGGTAGTCAAGGTTAACAATCGTGAGGATCGTCCCGGAGGCGCCGGCAATGTGGCATTAAATATCGCTGCGCTGGGCAGCGCCGCCCGGCTGGTAGGCATCATCGGTCGCGATGACACCGGCCAGGATCTCAGGTCGCGACTGACCGCGGCTGGCGTGTACTGCGACTTTCTTGAGTCCGCGGACAAACCCACCATCACCAAGCTGCGGGTCATCAGCCAGCACCAGCAATTAATTCGCCTGGACTTCGAGCAGCTATTCGACAAGACCGATATTGCCGGCCTCAATGAGCGTGCGGAAGCACTGATGAGCGACGTCCAGGCGGTAGTACTGTCGGACTATGCCAAGGGCGCGCTACAGGATATCCAGTCGCTGATTGCCGTGGCGCGCAAGCGAGACATTCCGGTAATTGTCGATCCCAAGGGAACAGACTTTGGCCGCTATCGCGGGGCGACACTGATCACGCCGAATATCTCAGAGCTGGAGGCCGTGGTCGGCCCCTGCGAGCACGAGGATGAACTGGTGGCCAAGGGCCTGGACCTGGTCCGTGAGCTGGAACTGCAGGCGCTGCTGGTCACCCGCGGTGAACACGGGATGACGCTTATCCGCCCCGACTCGCCGGAGCTGCACCTGCCAGCCCGGGCCCAGGAAGTGTTCGATGTCACCGGTGCTGGCGACACCGTAATCTCGGTACTGGCTGCTGCACTGGCCGCCGGCGACAACCTTGCCGATGCTACGGCGCTGGCTAACCTGGCCGCCGGGCTGGTGGTCGGAAAACTCGGCACCGCGGCCATCAGCGGGCCTGAGCTGCGCCGCGCCATTCTCGCTGACCAGAATTCCGGTCGCGGCGCGATGACGGCAGAGCAACTGGAAATCGCCGTACAGGACGCCCGCGACCACGGTGAGAAAATCGTCTTTACTAATGGCTGTTTCGATATTATTCACGCTGGCCATGTGGGTTATCTGGCCGAAGCCAGAAAACTTGGCGACCGCCTGATCGTCGCCATCAATGACGATGACTCGGTACGTCGGCTTAAGGGGCCGGGTCGCCCAATTAATCCGGTGGAGCGCCGTATGGCGGTACTGGCTGGCCTGGAAGCGGTGGACTGGGTGGTCAGTTTCGCCGAGGACACCCCGGAACCACTTCTCGCCTCGCTCAAGCCGGAAGTGCTGGTTAAAGGTGGTGATTACAGTTTTGACCAGGTTGTCGGGGGCGAGTACGTACAGTCTTATGGCGGTGAAGTGCGGGTCCTGGATTTTCTGGACAACTGTTCCACATCGGCCATTGTCGAGAAAATGAAAGAAGTCGGAGATTGACCAGAACTATCTGCTCAAAGCTCACATCGAGCACAAATCACAGTCTCCGGGCCTAAGGCCCCAGAGGCAGGACCCTAGGCTGCTTTTGCAGCGGCCACGTTCCGGTTCAGGTGTTCGGGATTAATGGTGCCGACGATAACGCTGCTGACCCCGGGCTTGTTGAGCGCAAAAGCGAGGTCAGATGCGACCTCGCCTTGCTGGCCACCCAGATGGCCGCTATTCAGGGCTTTCTTGATCAGCACCCCCTTGTGCTGCTGCGCCGCATAATCAATGACGCTTTCTTCCTCGGTGCTGGCCGGATTGTAAGTCACCATCACGGCATCGGTCAGATCCACCGCGCGTTTGCCGCCGTCCACGGTTTTGGTGGACATGCCAATCGCGCGAATCAATCCTTTGGTTTTCAGTTTCTCCAGGGTTTCCAGGCAGTCGCTGGAATCCAGAATGGCCAGGTCCTTGCCGTCAGAGTGGATAAGCACCAGGTCCAGATAGTCGGTGTTGAGGTGGCGCAGGCTGCGTTCGATGCTTTTCTGCACGTGTTCGGCATCGAAATTGAAAAACGACTTGCCGCTGAGAAATTCCTCGCCGACCTTGGTGGTGAGTATCCAGTCATCCCGATTGCTGAGCAGTCGACCGAGACGCTGCTCGCTGCTGCCGTAGGCGGGTGCTGTGTCCAGCAGGTTAATGCCCAGCTCCCGGGCCTGCTCCAGCAGACGTAGTACCTCATGGTCCTCCGGAAGCGCGAAGCCCTGAGGATATTTTACATCCAGATTGCGACCGAACTTGACCGTGCCCAGTCCGAGACAGGACACCTGGATACCCGTTGAACCCAGCGCGCGTAAAGGCAGCGTCATGGTGTGACTGGTTCCTTATTGCGCCACCGGGGCACCGCCACAGTTGCCGCCGGTAACAGGGATGACAGCGTCGTCCCGGTCGCATCTTTGGTGGGCATTATTTTGGTGTCGCGCAGATGGTCGCTAACCCGGTCAGCCAGTGACGGAGTGAGAGCGAACTTGGTGGGCCACACCACGATGGTGTTTTTTTCTTCCATGTAAAAAGCATCATCGGGACGCTTATTGGTGTCGGTGGCGGCTTCGGCCCGATTGATTGCTAAACACTGCCACGACACCCCGGTGATGTCCACCCAGGGCAGAAAGCGGGCCAGCAGCTCACGGGCCCGGGCAATGAGAATGTCATCGGACTGCTGCACGCCGGTTTCGGCAAGCTCGCCGCCAAGATACCAGGTTGGCTGTCGGTCATCGCCCGGGTGAGTAGTGATGGTAAGCAGCGGGGTCATGCTGAAATCGCTGCCAATACAGTGCACGAACAGCGTGGGTAGCTGTGGCCCGGTAAGACAAACCATTTTCAGAGGTCGCAGTTGTTGCTGAACGTGTTCAAGTCCGGCTGCGGCAATCAGTCCGGCATTGCCTTCCCCGGCGGTAAACAGGACCCGTTGCGCGCTGATTTCCACAGTGGTCTCGCCGCCACTGACCCGACAGCCACTGATCTGTCCCTGGGCATCGTGCAGAAATTCGGTGTGCTGGCTATCAATCCGGAAATGGGCGCCATCGGACAGCTCGATCAGCCTTGCCAGCAGGCTTTCACTGTCGATGACAAAGTCCGGGAGCCGATACAGGTTGCCGTCGATGGTGGTATCTGCAAACGGTGGCGGGTAGTCTGCCGGCGTTACCGGGTCAATTCTGCCGCGCAGGCTCTTGCTGCCAAGAAAGCTCTTCAGACGGGAGCGAAAGCCACCATCGGACCACATGTAGTAGTGCTCACTGAGCACCCTGACCGGCGACAGGTCCAGGTCGCCGTCAGCCTGGGCATTGCCAGCCAGCAGATCACGCCAGCGTTCGGGCATGGCGGCTATGGCCTGGGCGGCGCCACTGAGATTGCCGCTCAGTGCATACTTGAGACCACCGTGGATAATGCCCTGTGAAGCCAGGGTCTGGCCGCCGCCGAGGTGATTGCTTTCCAGCAGAATGGCCCGGTAGCCCAGATTACGCAGTCGCGCCAGTAACCACAGCCCGGCGATGCCACCGCCGAAGATGGCGATGTCAGTTGAATAGCGTATAGTCATTGGTTACCTTTGCCAGCCAGATTGACCGGTACGCGCCAGTCGCGATCGAGTATATAGATATCAAGTTGAATTTCCCAACCGCTGCCGGCGCCACACCGGTGCCTGACTGACCCATGTCCCGCCTGGCTTACACGGTGATTCTGACGCTGGCCATGCCGGTGCTGATCCTGCGCCTGCTGTGGCGGTCTTTGCGCATGCCTGCCTACCGTGCCCGTATTGGTGAGCGCTTTGCCCTGCATGCCCCGCAATTTGCCAGTGGGCTACGCGCCGACGCCCGGGACCGGCTGATCTGGATTCACGCCGTGTCGGTTGGCGAGGTTGCCGCTGCAGAGCCATTGATCAATGCGCTTCTACAGGAGTATCCGGACCTGTGTATCGTACTCACTACCATGACGCCAACCGGGGCACAGCGCGCGGAAAGCGTGCTGGGTCAGCGCGTCAGCCACTGCTATGTGCCCTATGACCTGCCGTTCCTGCTGGGTCGCTTTATCCGCGCCCTGAAACCGGATCTGGTGGTGCTGATGGAAACCGAACTGTGGCCCAACCTGATTCACGCCTGCCACCGGCGCGACATACCGCTGCTGCTGGCCAACGGCAGATTGTCTGCCAAATCCGCCCAGAATTATCGCCGCATCGCCAGGGTAGCCCGGCAGATGCTGTCCTCGCTTAATCGCATTGGCGCCCAATCCCAGGACGACGCTGATCGTTTTGTCTTTCTTGGTGCCGGTGAACACCGCGTCCTGGTTACCGGCAGCCTGAAATTCCAGCTGGCCAACGGCGCCGCCACCGAGTCTGGTGCGCCGATCTTCGCGGCGCTGAAGGCAGCGACACGGCCGATCATTATCGCCGCCAGCACGCGGGAAGGTGAAGAAGCCAAAGTTCTCGACGGCTTGTCAAGCGTCTGGCAGTCGCGGCCTGATGTGCTGTTACTGCTAGTGCCACGTCACCCACAAAGGTTCGACGAAGTGGCAAAACTGTGCGTCTCCCGAAATCTGAAGGTGCAGCGGCGCAGCGAGTTTCAGGAGAGCGATTCCCAGAAGAATGGGCGCGGCCTGGCTGCCGATGTCCAGGTACTATTGGGTGATTCCATGGGAGAAATGCCAGACTACTATCGCTGCGCGGATATCGCCTTTGTCGGCGGCAGTCTGGTGGATACCGGTTGCCAGAACGTGCTGGAGCCAGCGACGCTGGCGATCCCGGTGATTACCGGGCCTTCGCAGTACAACTTCGCGGCCATCTGCAGGCAGTTGGAAGATGCCGGCGCCCTGCATACGGTTGACGATGAACAGACGCTGGCGCGGTATTGCCTGGAGCTACTCGATGCCCCCGACCAGCGGGCAGCCATGGGCGCCGCCGGTAAAGCCCTGGTTGATGCGAACCAGCAGGCCTTGCCAGCGCACTTGAGTCTGGTCGCGCAGTTGCTGGTGTAATTTGCTACTCGGCAGACAGGTTGCGCTGGCCGCGGGCGGTTACCAGGATGTTGTCTTCAAGCCGAATACCGCCACAGCCATAGAGCTGGTCTACCAGTGCCCAGTTAATCGCTTTGCCGCGCGACGATTTACGCTCCGGCTCCAGCAGCATGGGAATAAAATAACAGCCGGGCTCAATGGTAAATACCATGTTCTCGGTGATGGTGCGGGTAGTGCGCAGTGCCGGGGAGTGCTCGGGCGGCGGTACAATCGTGCCCAACTCATCGCTCTGGTGGCCACCGACGTCATGTACCTGGATGCCCAGCAGGTGACCCACACCGTGAGGCATGAACAGCTGCGGAATCCGCTGCGCAAGTAATGTTTCCGGATCGCCAGAGCACAGCTCCAGATCCACCAGCAACTGTGTCAGTTCACTCAGGGTCTGCTGGTGAAGCTGGGGATTGAAAATCCTCGTGTCGGTGGTTCGATTCCGCCTCTGGGCACCATAACTCACTGATAGTTATGGAGTTTTAATTTCCCCTCTCTCAAAAATCCCATAGCACACTCGTAGCACACTTTTCTCTGGTGCATGGGCGACCGACATTCTATTCGAGGCCCAGAACAGTAACGCAATCTTTGCTTTGCGCCCTTTTTGCGCCGCAAAAAAAAGCGGAGTGATTAAATTCATCACCCCGCCTTCTTTGTTTACTCACCTAGTTATCCAAGCAGCATCGCAGGATCGATCACACCTGCGTTTACCAATCCTACCAGGTCGATAGATGTCGATGACGAATAAGCCTCACCTTCAACGACTTCTGTCCATACCTGATCGCCATCGAGATCACTAAATATCTTGAACTCAACCTTGCCTGGGCGTTCATATTCAGTTTCAACGATGAAGGCCTCATTATTATAAACTTGTACAGAAAGGCTCTCATCTGAATCAAGGCGGTCGAACTCCCAACCTCGTCGACCTAGTTCGTATTTAGCCACGATCTGTTCACCTGCATCAACCAAATCGCCATCAGCCAACTCAGAGCCATTCAGCTCAAATCGGTACTGGTCATTACGATCGTCAGATATTTCTGAGTAACCGGTGCTGGAACGAACATATCCTGTACCGACGTACCCGCCATTTGCATACTCGCTCAAGTCATCGTGATCGTTGTCATTATCGCCAACATAAACGCCGTTTACATACTCGTTTGACTCATCATGATCATTGTCGTCGTTGTCGCCGACGTAAACGCCATTAACGTAATCACTTGACTCGTCATGATCTGAATCACCGAAATAGACGCCGTTTACATATTCGTTTGACTCATCGTGATCATTGTCGCCGTTGTCGCCGACGTAAACGCCATTAACGTACTCACTTGACTCATCATGATCTGAATCACCAACATGGACGCCGTTTACATGTTCGTTTGACTCATCATGATCATTGTCGCCGTTGTCGCCGACGTAGACGCCGTTAACGTACTCACTTGACTCGTCATGATCTGAATCACCAACATAGACGCCGTTTACATACTCATTCGACTCATCATGATCGCTGCTGTCGTTATCGCCGACATAAACGCCATTAACATACTCATTCGACTCGTCATCAGCCGCATCGCTACTATCGAGCGCAACATTGTCATTGACCACACGGTTGTCTTCGCTTGCTTGTTGAGCGTTGATCGCTGCGAATATCACCGCTGGATCTATGCCGAAATACTGTGCAAGTAAGTTTACTAATGCTTCCATAGGGATTATCTCCAAATTATCTCGTGAATTCAGCTTATAGTATGAATGCCTATTCTTAACTAAACCTTAAAAGAACTTGGCCTCAAAAAAGCTTACGCAGGCACATCCACTGGTCGGTCATTTTAACAGAATTTATATGAAATAGGGTGAGGCCGAGGGGCTTACTTGATTTCAATCAATATTATTAACGAAACCCTATCGAAAATCCTCGTGTCGGTGGTTCGATTCCGCCTCTGTGCACCATAACTCACTGATTGTTATGTAGTTTAAATTTCTCCTCTCTCGAAAATCCCATAGCACACTCGTAGCACACTTTTCCTCCCGATAAAGTCCGAGTAGACTGCCTCTCATGGCAAATACTACTAACATTATCCCGAACAAACTGACGATGTATCAACGAGTCGAGGGTGGCGTCTGGCACTATCGGATCAAACTCAAGACTGGCGAATGGTATCGACTCAGCTCCCGAGAAACTGACTTTGACGAAGCGAAAGAGATCGCTAATCGAACTTATTACACCGCTGACTACAAAGAGAAGAATCGACTCCCTCAAACGACTCGCAGGTTTAAGAATGTCGCTAAGTACGCACTGACGAGACTAGAAGACGAACTCGATGGCGGCGGCGGTAAAGTCGTCTACAAAGACTACATTCGCACAATCAATAACTACCTCATCCCCTTCTTCGGCAAATACGATATTGCCAACATCACAGTGAAGCTGTTGTCTGAATACGCTGACTGGCGTGATGTACAAATCTCTCTACAGAAGAACAGACGCAAGACTACTCAGATAAAGAAGTTCAGAGTCAGTCAGAGCACGATCAATACACACAACTCAGCGCTAAACAGAGTCTTTGATGAAGCGATGCTACATGGGTGGATCACTGAATCGATACGCCCCACTCTTCTCAACAAAGGCATCAAGTCTGAGTCTCGTGGTGCGTTCTCTGAGAAAGAGTACAAAGCGATCTATACGAAGCTAAGAACATGGTGGCAAGAGGGACATAGACTAGAGACTCGAGAGCTAAGAAAGGTGCTGAGAGAGTATGTGCTGTTCTTAGGTAATACAGGCATCAGGCATGGCACAGAGTCGATCACGCTGAAATGGAACAACCTAGAACACTACATTGATGAGAACAAAGATATGTACTTACTGATCAATGTAGACGGCAAGCGTGGCAAGCGAGAGGCTGTGGCTAGAACAGCAACGACTGACTATCTGATGCGTCTACAAGCCATGAACCCACAGATAGCCCACATGGACTTCGATACTCTTATCGAGAAGCGAGTAGACGACTATATCTTCAAAACAGAGTCAGGCAAGGTCGTCACAGCTGATGCGTTGAGAGGCAGTTTTAAGCAGCTACTGAAGGCGCTTGATCTCGTCTATGGTGCTGACGGCAAATCACGCAGCTTGTATTCACTTAGGCATATGTATGCGACTTTCGCTCTTAAAGCGGGCAGGGACATTCATAAGCTAGCTCTTCAGATGGGTACAAGTGTGGCCATGCTTGAGAAGTTCTACAGCAAAGTATCACCTAGAATGAACGCAGCAGAGCATGCTGGTGTTAAGTCTTCGTTGATACGAGAAAAGTTTAAGTAACCGAGCCCCTTCACCAAGCGCATCCGACAAACCGACTTATGAAATCTCAAATGAGTACATGACCTATATATCGCATATATGTCGGCGTCAGTGTGTTCATGTCAAAAGTAAAAAATTCTGCGCCACCTCAAAAATCTCAAATGTATAAATATTACTAAGTAATATGAAACATAAGAGTACAGACACCTGTTAGTACACCAATCTTATCTTCTACTACTAAACACTTAGATCATCACCAAGTCGCCAATGAGCGAAGGACTTTAGAGTAGTTGTACCAAGAATATGAGCATACAAGAGACCACAGAAGAGATCAGAAGACTTAGCTGGAAATCAGACACCAGAAAGCTATACGAGTCAGGAGAAGCAGCAACCAATAGCTTCATATCAAGCAAAGACCAGGATACCAAAGAGTTCTATGCGATCACCCTGTCGCCTATGGAGTCAAAGATTCATAGCAAAGGTATCTGGTATGACATTGATGCTAGAGAACGACTAGTAATCAGTCTATGGAACCAAGTGAAGTACCAATTGAATAGAAATATAAGTAATAACTACAGGCGATATCCAGACAAGCAGCTAAAGGACTTTGTAGCGATAGAGCATTATGACAAGAACCAGAAAGCACTTATCAAACCACACCTACATGGAACACTAGCTATACCTAAGGACTCTCTGATTAATTCCGATTTTGGTCGATAATATTGATCATATCCCCAACTACCGATATTTCCAGGTTTGAGACCCATGCGCCAGCAATCCCTGACAGATAGCTTCGAAAAATACCGCAAAAAAACCCGCAAAGAGCAATTTCTTGAAGACATGGAATCCATCATTCCCTGGAAGGAACTCGTTGCGGTGATCGAGCCCTACTATCCCAATCCCCAAGGTGCTGGACGCCGGCCAGTGGGCATTGAAAGAATGTTGCGCATCTATTTCCTCCAGCACTGGTTCAATTTGTCTGATCCAGCGGCCGAAGAGGCTTTGTACGATTCCCGCGCCATGCGCTGCTTTGTCGGAGTTGACCTGGGTAATGAGCCGGTGCCGGATGAGACCACGATCTGTAAGTTTCGCCATTTGATGGAACGGCATGATCTGGGAGACCGTTTCTTTCACCTGGTTAATAAATACCTGGATGAGAACGGGATGGCGGTGAGCCGCGGCACGATCGTGGATGCTACGATTATCAATGCGCCGAGTTCGACCAAGAACAAGCGGAAAGAACGAGACCCGGAGATGCATCAAACCCGGAAAGGAAATCAGTGGTATTTTGGGATGAAGGCCCACATTGGCGTGGACAGTCAAAGTAAGCTGATCCATTCGGTAGCCGCCACTGCCGCCAACGTCCATGACTCGGTGCTGCTGGAAGACTTGCTGCATGGTGAAGAAACGCGGGTTTATGGGGATTCGGCTTATGCGGGAAAGAAGGCGGTGATCGCTGAATGTGCGCCAAAAGCTAAAGACTTTACCCAGAAGAAGGGAAGTCGTCACCGTAAGCTCAGTGACGAAGAGCGTTCCTGCAACCGCACCAAATCGAAGGTGCGGGCAAAGAGCGAGCATCCTTTCTGGATTATGAAAGGCCACTTTGGTTTTAAGAAAGTCCGTTATCGTGGCTTGGCCAAGAACGCCCATCACTTGTTTGTGTCCTGCGCCCTGGTGAATCTGGTGATGGCGAAGAAGCGGCTACTGAAGAGAATAGATAGATTGAAGTATCCAATACAGGCGCAGTACGCCTGAAAAACGGCATCAAGGTAGAATATAGCCACCTTGATGAAGCTAAAAGCCCAAATGGGGCAACAAACACTGCGATTTTGAATAGTTGTTTCCATGTTTTCTTAGAATGCGGATATTAGGCTAATTGATCAGAGGTTCCCTAAAGAGTTGAAACAAGTATTTGAAGAGTCTTTTGACGAGCGTGGATCGCTCAATCTTGCGTTGTTTGATACTGATATCAAATCAGTCTTCGTCAAACACATACCTTCACCTGATGACCTCAACCTCTGGAATGGATATGTACTAAAACAACAATTCGGAGTTATCTCAAAATGAACATAAACAAGCTATCAGCATCACAAGACATCAGAACGACACCAGACAGCAAAGCGAACTGTATGCGAGTACTCAAAGACGCTACGCCTCAAGACAGAGCAAAAGCGATCAAAGAGGCTATTCAGCTTCTTGAGCTTTATAAGAACAAGAAGACGACACTGACCATAGTAGTCGCTGAGACCAATTAGGAGATAAATATGAGTGACAACAACGACTGGGGATCTGCTTTAGAAGCAGAGATCGTCAACGCAGAAGCGATTGATAAGCGACTAATGGACACTAATCTTGATGAAGAGACGAAAGAAGTCATCAAGGCGAGACTCCTAAGTACCCTCAAGCAAGACATGCTAAACGAACACTAGGAGCAAGAATGAATAATGACATGGTTGTAACAATCAAAGCAGACAAGACACTCCTCCGAGAGATAGACGAAATCTGTACAACGCCATCCTTCCCATCCAGAGCAGCATTCATGAGAGACGCTCTTTCTTCCTATCTGAACTATTACAACTCTGTTCTGCTGCCAGCGATCACGCAGCAGCAGACAGTTTCGGAGTTCTATCAAGAAGGCGGTGCGGTGAAATACAGCAATGATTAGGTTCAAAGACTTTGTTAGAGAAGACGCTGACCCAGTTGCTCAGATACGAAAGATTCGAGATGAGATGCACATGATTCGGATGAAACGAGAACTGGAGAAGCAGAAAGAAGCGCTTGAGAGCATGAAGAAAGAGAAGCAAAAGAGCGGAATTAGCACTGAGTATAGGTAGAAGCGAGGAATACATTCCTCGGTTCGGCGAGGTCTATACATGAACTGTAGACACAAAAAAAAAAGACTTAGAGCATGACTCTAAGTCTTTTGGTATATAGATTTCAGACTCAGTCGCTGCCTCACACAGCGACTTGTCATCTCCTCACAAGATAACTGAGTCTGATCTCTATTCTTTCACTGCGCTCTGAGAGCGTAGTTTGTTCTCTCGCTGAATGCGTCTCATGTCTGGCAGCCAGTTTGAGATTTGTGCTTGCTTTAGATTCGTAAAAACATCTGTCAGATCAGCTGCGTGATCAAGCAGCTCACACTCTTCTATATTGAATCTAATTCTATGAACACGAGAGTAGATAGCAGGCGCTAACACTTTCTTAATCTTTTTCTTAGAAGTTGTATTACAACAAATAATCACAAGGTCGGTATTTTTGTTGTTTTCGTAATTCTCAATAAGTCTATCAAACATTACTTTGAACACATCTTGTGAATTGTGACTGAGATTATGAAATTCATCTAGAACGGTTGCTGTTTCAAAAGCATGGTTTTCTGGAGACATACGCAGTGTATGACGATTGAACAGAAGTTTTTGTTTGAAAGCGTTTGAACTCGAATCTCTCGTATGCTCATTCATTGCGATATATTGATAGTGCTCAGCATTAGTTTTAGCAAATAGCTTTGAGAAAGCTGTCTTGCCAAGACCAGGTCGTCCATAGAGACAGACTATAGGTGGTATTTCTGCTGGATTAGTTATGTAGCGATTCAGCTCGTCTGCGATACGAGGGACGAAAAACAGCTCGTCAAATGGTGGTTCAAGTTTAGTCTTCATAATA
Organism: uncultured Pseudohongiella sp.; assembly: GCA_965212375.1. Taxonomy (GTDB): domain Bacteria; phylum Pseudomonadota; class Gammaproteobacteria; order Pseudomonadales; family Pseudohongiellaceae; genus UBA9145. Next base: position 3,747,488 of record OZ243108.1, read on the forward strand.
GTTTTCTCTGTTGTTAGTTAAAGAAGAGACATTAGCTTGCGCTAATGTCTTTTCGTCTACTTATCTAGTCTTCAGACTCGGTAGACTGATCTTCAATCGTGAAACCTAACTCTTCTAGAGTCTTGAAAGCTTTACGAAGCTTCGCAAGCTGAGTCTCTGTGAACTTAGTCGAGTCATAAGTGACGACGGGTTCTGTAGACTCAACGCAATCAGCATCTTCATCTTCTTCTTCATCGCTAACAGAGAACGACTTAATTACTGCGTTTTCAGTTGAACGAGCATTGATTTCATTTGAATCAAGCTTCTCAATGAAAACAGAGTGAAGCGACTCATCGCTTGTGAGTATGGAATCAAGCTTTGATAGCGTGGACCAAGCGACTGGAAGACGATCAAGGTTGCTCATGATGAGATCGTTCTTACAGATGCGAACACACTTGTTAAAACTTGAGCGATCAAATACAGAGATTATTGAAGACTTATAGATGGTGAAAGCTAGCATCTCTGGTGAGTCAGGATGAGCTTCAGGTACATATAAAGCTTCATAAGCTGCTTTGATTGAAACAAAGAGACTTGTGTTGCTCTTTCGTACAGCGTTATACGCATGCTTAGTGTTATCTATGAATGGATTCGCTGTTTCTTGAGCAAGTTCTTGAGCACGATTTTTTTGTGCTTCAGCAGTCTTGCGGTTCTGTTCGTTTTGTAACTTCTTAGTTTCTTGCTTGTTCATAATATTTTCTCTCTTTAGATTAAGTGACAGAGAATTGTTTCTCTTGTCTACAATAACCATTATAGGTAGAATCTCGACGACAAAAATCGTCAAAAATAAACTACTTTAGTTATTTCGTGTTATGGCTAGAAAAAGACAAAAACCGACTAGTAGAAAGCTGCTCTCGTTTGAGTTCAAAGACCGCCCAAGACGAGCATTGCTCTGGAAGAAGGCGACTTATGAACTCTGGTTCAGATTTGCGAAAGTTCATCAGAGAAACGGCGGAAAGATACCTAGAGCATTCGGAGATCTAAGCAAGTTCACATTTGAAGAATGGTGGCGACACGAGAAGTATGGGTTTGAACTGTTCTGTGAACCCGTTCATGAAGACTTAGTGTCTGTGGCACATGGACGCACGAAAACGACTGAAGACAGCGTTTTGATGAAAGTCAGGATGAACGCAGACACAGACTTGATCTTGCGTGACTTCAAGACACTGCTGAATAGACTTCAGACGCATAATGAGTATCAGTCAAAAGCACGATTCCAACCTTCTCACTCTCAGCAGCAGATCAAACTAGATAAGCTTGCTGAAGCACTGAACGCATATATCACTTCGGAGAGCATGCTTCACAGACGAGCGATTCATAAGTTGTACAACATACGACCAGCAGAGTTACCGAAGTATGAGCGATACATGACTCATTTCTTGATTGACAGAAAGTACGCAGCATCAGACAAAAGCATAGCAGCTCGGAGATCACGAAAAGAAAGACTCAAGCACTTACGGAGTCTTACACCTTTGAATCTTGATCTTGGTGAAGCTCCAAAAGGAGCTGCTGTAGATGCGAAATCAGAAATCTGGAATGTCGCACAGAACAGACTCAGACGAGTTCCGAATGCGCTCTACGAGAACTGGGTAGTGAGAAAGACACGATTGCTCTCAAGACAACGCAAAGTCGCCAGAGATGTCTTCAAGAGCATAGAGAACGGCTCATTCCCATAAGATATTTCGTAAGCAACTGTATTTTAGTGCTTTTCTCAAATAATGACGAGGAATATTCCTCGATATAAGGGTCTTTTGAGTGACTCTTCCGCTCTTAAGGCAAATATGGTTTCATCTCTGCAAAGGAGATGAATATGACAAGTGATATCACAGATATAACAAACCACACCGCATACGATATCGTCCTCGCAGGTGTATATCTCCCAATACTAATTCGAACTGCTAAAAGCCGTAGAACGATCACTTATGGTGAGCTGGTTCAGACTGGTAAGGAACTGCACCCCGACAACAACTATGTACAAGGTAGTATTCCAGTCACTGCGGGTAGACGACTCAACGTTCTCAGACAAACTCTCAGAGAACACTCTCTTCCTGATCTGTCTTGTCTCGTTGTATCCGCATCTTCGGGGAAGACCGGTGACGCATATCATCTTAAATCTTCGGAGAGGGAATTAAGGGAAGCGGTGTTTAATACGGACTGGGATCAGTATCTAGAAGTACTCGATAACGAAATTTCTAAAATTCCTTTCGAAGAGATAGATTTCACTGAAGTCAGAAGAAAGTCACCCAAACCCAAACCTCCCTCGAGACAAGACCTCCTAGATACGATGTCTAACTACTGGAAAGAGAATGGTTCACAGTATCCCAAATGGGTTAGAACCAGGAGAGAGGTGATTATCGATCTATTATTTCAGGGATACCCAGTTGAGGAGTGTTTCAATCAGGTTGTAGAGGAGGGTCAGTAGTAAGACACGACCTTAAAGAGTCTCTTTCCTGTCATTTTTTGAGTTTTTACACTCAAATCACACACAGACACTCGTCTGTACTCAAAATCTCTTATAACGAAGCTCTGGTGCTTGTTCGGAACAACGACAGGTGGATGTCAGTTATGTATTGTTTTATGAATTCTCATACATGTAGCAGAAACCTAAAGGAAATCATAATGGTATAAAAAGTAAGTTATATCAGGTGCTTAGGTTGATTTTTGTTATGTATTTTTGTACTATTTCATCATAGTTTTTAATACATAACAGACATTTCGCTGACGAAGGGAGCAATCAAGATGAAGCAAGCACCAGTACTCAAAGACGAGCAAGTGAAGAAGCTACTCAAGACGACTCGCATCACTCGTCACTCAGCACGAAATCGTCTCGTTATCATTCTTAGCTACTATGTTGGACTCAGAGCGTGTGAGATAGCGTCTCTCAAAGTCGGTGATGTCGTAGATGGTGAGGGGCAGGTCAAAGACACTGTGCTCCTGACTAAGCACATGACTAAGGGAAACAAAGCAAACAGCGTGTATCTGTCAGAGTTCGTGAAGAAAGAGATTAAGAAGTATCTTGAGAGTAACGCAGAGCGCCTCGTGACTCTCAAATCACCACTAATCTACTCTCAGCGCACTGGTGGTCACTTCTCTTCACAGACGCTTCAGATACTGTTTAAGACGCTCTATTCAAATGTAGGCATCAATGCTTCTAGTCACTCAGGCCGCAGGAAATTCATTACTGATCTATCAGAGAAAGGTGTCTCAGTGAGGGTGATACAGGAGTTGGCGAGACATCGAGACTTGGCGACTACTCAGCGATATATTGATGTGTCAGTTGATAAGCTCAGAAACGCTGTGAATCTAGTCGGAATTTGAGAACTCGTAGCACAACCTGTAGCACATTGATCTTTGTTGATTTTAAGTTATTGATATAATTAGACTTAATTACAACACATCTATTGAAAATCCTCGTGTCGGTGGTTCGATTCCGCCTCTGGGCACCATAACTCATTGATAGTTATGGAGTTTTAATTTCCCCTCTCTCGAAAATCCCATAGCACACTCGTAGCACACTTTTCCTCCCGATAAAGTCCGAGTAGACTGCCTCTCATGGCAAATACTACCAATATTATCCCGAACAAACTGACGATTGACCTTTCCCCCAGAATCCACATAATGATTCATATCACTGAGCAAAAGCTGCGCCAAGGTCATAGAATCTGACTCTAGTCATCAGAGTCCTTCGAATCCCTAACACCGTCACTGTCCGAATCCGGATTATCGATATCACCGTCACCGTCTATATCGTCGTCGTCGGAATCATAAATTCCGTCATTGTCATCATCATAATCGAGGTCATCAGTAATTCCATCTGAGTCCGAATCTCTGGTATCTAAGAATCCGTTTCCGTCGCTATCGTCATCAAGCAGGTCTGGAATTCCGTCCGCATCATCATCATCGTCTAGATAATCAAGAATTCCATCCAAATCAGAATCTACGATCCCTTCGAGCGCATCGGGTATGCGGTCGCTGTCCGCATCACTACCATCAATAATTCCATCTCCATCCACATCAAAATCACGGCTATCTTGTATGCCATCATTATCATCATCGAAATCTTCTCTATCCGATATACCATCGCCATCTGTATCTAGGTCATCAGATTTCCCATCACCGTTCCAATCATGATCATCGACATCTTTTACACCATCACCATCAGAATCGAGATCAACGTAATTAGCGATGCCATCGCTGTCGTTATCCAGCACCCCTTCAGATACGTCGAAAATACCATCACCATCGGAATCTGTGTCTAAACTATCAATGATCCCATCACGATCACTGTCACGGTCTCCCTCGATATAATCCTCTATGCCGTCGCCGTCTGAATCAGAGTCTAAGTAGTTTGCTAAACCATCACCATCGACATCATCAACGCCTTCGTCATCGTCAAATAATCCATCGCCGTCAGTATCTATTCCAGTTCGGGCACTCAAAAGAGAAAAATAGCTGCCAGTGGCATCTAATTCAAAAATCCCACGGTAATCCTGGCCATCAAAATCTACTACAGTAGTGTTTAGTCTCCCACTAATTGAGTCATAAGTGCTAAAGGTGCTCTTTGTATAAACAGCTGGGACAGCGCTAATAAGTTTTAGTCTTCCGTCATCTTCAAGACGTAACTGCACGGTGTATTTAGCGGAACCTGCTGTCACAAGATTTAGTTTTAGTACCCCAGTAGTTGAATCAAAACTATCTGCCTTGGCGGCTACAGAGCAGCCCATGGCAATTAGCAATAAAATGGGGCGTGAAAATAGTGTTGATAGTTTCATAAGCATGCCTCTTAGTTAACTCCAAAAATAGTATCGATACAGATACACTATATGAGAGCCATCAAAACATTGTTAACTTAAGGAAGTATTAACTGATGCGCATGGTTTTTATAACTATCAAATTTGATAAATCTTACTGAACCTTATTTCAGAGGTATGGAAAGGACACGCATCACACGAAGCAACAAGCGCACTGAGTACGCTTAGCTAACTCGAAGCGGGACGCCTGTTCTCTGCTTCGTCTCCCACTGCTCTGCCCAAACAGCCCAACTTGTGTGTAAACCTAATTCATGCCGAAGATAATCGAATTTTTCTCTCGTTATAGTCATTTATTTTCCTACCTAATTATATTTTCTCGCTAGAAGCCATTTTATCTAATCGAATACTGTTTGTTAACTATCACATTCTAGTCTCTCAGCAGTCGTTTCTAACGAGTTTTAACACTCAAATCACACACAGGCGCTCGTTAACACTCAAATCTCTTAGAACGAAGCTCTGGAGCTTGTTCGGAACAACGATCGGTGGATGCCAGTTATGTAGTGTTTTGTAGATTCTCATACATGTTGCAGAAACCTCAATAGCGGTGGAATCACATTAGGTAGTATTTAGGAGTCCACAATATAAATTTTAGCGGTAACAAAGGGCTTGTTAGGTGACAAGTTTCGCTAGGAAAAGGCAACTTGCTATTGACGAGATATTGATAGCGGCCCTGATAAAAAATCCGAAACTGCTGTAACTAATATCCAAAAATTTTGAGATGTTCATAAAAACACCCATCATAACAAACCAAATTGTAAAAAAGTTCTGCGATTCCAATCCTAACAAACTCATTGCTAAATCATGGAGCGCACCACTTGCCCCAAAAGTAACAATCGACGAAATCGATTTAGGTAGATATCTATTAAGTGGTGAGTAGATATATTTAAACAAATAGAACCCCCAAATTGGGTTCCAGTATTTCCAAAACAACACATTGCTTCCAGCACCAAAGGAGTTTTGGAGGTTTTTTAACAATGAACCTTGGGCACCAAGGGGTATCCCATTTCGTTTTAAAACGTATTCAGACAACGTCATGCTATAGTTTCCATGTTAAATCCCCTTGCCCGTGCGTTTCTTGATGCTGTCCGTCAGCCCCCCAGCAAGACACTCCCACGAATTCTAGCACTCTACTCAAACCAAGGGACTCGTCTGTCTATGTCTACTAATAATGTGTGTTATCTAGTAGAAGCATACCTTATCAGGAAAATGCTAAGGAAATCAAAAAGGTAACAAAAACAAGAATTTAGGTATACTTTTATAATATGTGGAACTACTATTATTGGCAACAAATACACATATTATGAGGAATCAGAGATGTCACAAGCTCAAATACTGAATCAGAAAGACTACAAGCGACTGTTAGCAGCGACAAAGATGACTCGTCACGCTGATAGGAACAGATTAGCTGTAGTTTTGTCGTTTGGAGCTGGGTTGCGATCAAAGGAAATCGCATCTGTGACTGTAGATAATGTGATTGATGCGTCAGGAAGAGTGAAATCGCAGTTTGAACTCGATTCTTCACAGACAAAGGGTCGTAGATCACGGACAGTCTTTCTCAGCGACTCTGTGATGAAGGAAATAGAGTCATTCATGTGTAAGAACGAGTGGATGCGAAAAGAACGTCACGGCGCTCTGCTTCGTTCTCAGAAGCTCGGAGCATTCACGTCACAATCGATGCAGAACTTGTTTAAGCATCTGTTCAAGATGATTGGCATGGAAGGATGCAGCTCTCACAGTGGAAGGCGTTCGCTTCTCACTAATCTCAATAACAACGGTATTAATCTGAGAACTATTCAGAAGATAGCGGGACATGCTCATATCAATACGACTGCTATGTACTTGTCTGTGACTGATACTCAGCTACACAATGCGGTAAACAGTGTTTCATACTAAATGCATCTGGTAAATTTCTAATGAATACTATGCTGTTCGTGTCAGAAGACACGAACGCTGACGAAGTCAGCAATACTAGTGATTTTCTTATTACTAGTTACAGGTATTAAAGACAGTACTTCTCTTTGTAACTACATGATAATTATAACAATTCTCGAATACTGTGTCAAGCAAAAATTGCTCTAAGTGACTGTTTTTGTTATCTTATTTGAAGCAGAACTGGTTGAATCGATTCAACTTTGGTGGAGTTTCACGGTGGAAATAATAGCTGCGATCAATAATTGATGGCACAACCTGTAGCACATTGATCTTTGTTGATTTTAAGTTATTGATATAACAAAACTTAATTACGACACATCTATAGGGTATCCCGGGCGCGACGCTGGCCACGACATTGTTCTGTAGCTGCGCCATCCCATCCAGCAGGGCTCCGAACACCGGGTGTGCAGACTCAGTGACGGTGGTTCTTGTGATATCTGACCCGTAATTGCGGAGCCGGTGGCCGGCGTCAATTAACAGCACGGCGTTGTCGGTTTGCACAGTCACCCGCTTTTGCTGATAGTGCAGGATGGCGGCTTTCTCATTAACCGCAACGATATTGGTGTAGGGTGTCTCGTTTTCCTGCGCCCGGCAGGCCTGCAGGTAAGCCATGTGGATATCGAATTCACTGCCGCCATCGAGAAAACTCTCCCGGGCAGCAGCGTGGCCCAGCAGGGCGATGCGTGCGGCTTCCGAGAGTTGTTCAATTTCGTATCCGGTCTTCGTGGCGCGGTGAAAATCAAGATAGCGCCAGAGACTGGTGACTGGGTCGCTGTCGTGTTGCAGTGCCTGTTGTGTGGAACCTTGCAACGACTTCGCCAGATCTGCCGACTCCCCGAGATAGGCAATCGGAACGTCGGGCAGATGGTCTGCCAGTTCAGATACGTCTGCCAACTGCTGGATGGTGAATTGTTCGGCCCACCACGGTGCATTGTCGATGGTCTGATCGTGCCAGAAATCCTGCGGCACTATTTGCAAGTAAGTGGGTCGCTGGCCGGGACGAATCAGCAGGAACTGATCAGGGCGATTGATCGGCAGCCAGTGGCAAAAGTGCCCAAATGCCTGGAAGGGAATCGCCCGGTCATCGGCGAAATAGCTGTGTTCCACGCCGCTATGAATCAGCACCGCGCCAAGCGGGTCCGATTCCGGCCGCGCCAGCGCCTGGCTGTAGAGCGACTGCAGGTGGTTGATGTGGTCTGCAAATGAGCTAGTGGTCATGCTTGTTTGATCTCTGTCGTGTGCTGCCATCGCCAGTGGATTATACTGGTTATACGAGGTGCCAGACGGATGGGTTTTAAATCGCAGCGCGATTCTATCCAGACCAGGACTGCCACCAGACACAGATGCCGCCGGCCTGTCGTTTCAACGGATCGACGCATCAGCGAACAGAAGGAGGATACCTGCGTGCTATATCCAATGTTTATGATGGTGATGCTGACTTACGTCGTGATGCTGATTACGGTTCGGGTGCGAACCTCAGCGGTAAATCGTGGCGATATAGAGGCCAGCTACTTCAGTATTTTTCAGGGTGAGAATATCCCGGAAATGGTGCACAAGACCAACCGCCATTTCGATAACCTGTTCGAGATGCCGGTGCTGTTTTACCTGGCGGGCGTGCTCTATATTGCCCTGGATCTCAGCGATCCGTTTCCCATCGCCTGCGCCTGGGCCTTTGTTGTGCTGCGCGTGATCCACACCTGTATCCACCTGGGCTACAACAATGTCATGCACCGCCTGATTGCCTTTATCCTTGGTACTGTCTGTGTGCTGGCGATGTGGATCAGTATTGTTATCGGCGCTGGCTGAGACGGGTCGGTGCCATGGAGCCGGATTGACCGGCAGTTCCGTCAGGTATAGCGGGCCAGGTGCCCGGACAGAGTAACGACAAACAAGGAGAACCCAGTTTCATGTCAGATATCCCCGCCTACATCGTCGCCAATCTGGTGGTGAAAGATGCCGATGAATACCGCAAGTATGAGAAAGGCTTCTTTGGACTGTTGAAAAAATATGATGGTGAGTTCATTACCTATGATGACAACAGCGAATGTCTTGAAGGCAGCGAGCCGCTACCCGGTCGGGTCATCCTGTTCAAATTCCCGTCTGCGGAGCTTGCCCGGCAGTGGTACAGCGACCCGGACTACCAGCAGCTGTCTGAATTCCGGCGCGCTGGAACCGAATTGAAAAGTCTCACCCTGGTCAACGGACTGCCGCCGCGAACCTGATCTGGCCCACACTTTGCCCCTGATTTTGCCCTGTAGACTGGCCCATCAGCCGTGCGACACCAAGGAGAGCTAGCATGATTCGATCTACTACCCCGACCCTGCAGGGCCGCGAGATACTGGAATACAAGGGCGTTGTTGTCGGTGAGGCGATTCTTGGCGCGAACATCTTCAAAGATATTTTTGGTGCGGTTCGCGACATCGTTGGTGGCCGCGCCGGTGCCTATGAGGAAGAACTGGGCCGGGCCCGGGATATCGCGTTTCAGGAACTGGAATCCGAGGCGCGGGCCATGGGTGCCAATGCGATTGTCGGCATCGACATCGACTATGAAGTCATCGGCATGAAAGGTGGCATGATGATGGTCAGCGTCAGCGGAACCGCGGTCACTATCAAGTAGCATTCAAGTCGCATCCTTGCTGATTCCCGGTCCGGTCCTGGCGGCGTTATTTCCGCTGTTTGGCGCAGTTGGCGCATGGATTTGGCAAGCTGGAGAATCGTGAACTAGACTTTTAATGAGCGGGCAGGGACTGCCCCAATCAGCATTATCCGTCTCAGCTGTTGTGTTAAGGATGACCGTCAGCGATGTTCGCACTACCTGCGCTTTTTTCTCGATCGACCCTGGCGAACTGTTTGCAGCGGCTGGGTCTGCGGCGTCCAAAGGACGAGGACAGCGAAAGGCGGGCAGTAATAAACCCTGGCCGCTGTTCCCCGCGGCAGGTCTGCCCGGCGGTGGCTTACTGGCTGCGTGTGCCGGAGCGCGAGTGTCTGCCAATACTGCGTGGCAATCGGGCTTTTCTCCGGCAAGTGGAGCAGCGCCGCAATCAGCGCCAGTCCCGCGCCAGCCTGCAGCACTATCTCCACAGCTGGCAGTTTCCCCAGCAACAGGCCTACCGGCAGTTGCTGGCTCGGGACTCGCGTCCGCGAATTATTGCCAGCTATCACTTCGGTGATTTTGTTTACGGCATGAACTTGCTGCTGCGCGAAGAAGCCGATCAACGCCCCTGCCGGGTCCTCACCCTGCAACCCAGTTCCCCGACCTATTTTCACAATATGGCGCAAGCCTTTGGCGAGCGCGGCGCGCGGCCCGAGAATCAGTTCCCGGTGGCGCAGACGCCAATGCGGGAACTAGCTACGTTTCTACGTCACACGCAGGGCACACTGGTGACATTCTGCGATCTCCCGCCGGGTTTCGGGGCCAGTACCGAGGTTAGCTTTCTGGGACGTCGAGCCTGGTTTCCCCGGGGTGCGGCCACCCTGGCACTGCGCAACCGGGTGCCGCTGCTGCCGGCGGTGAGCTGCTGGCGGAACGGGGAACACCAGCTGCTGTTAGCCGCCCAGATTGAGCCCGGAGAATACCGGCAATTGGCGACCGGCCGTGCGGTACAGGCGATAACCCAGCGCCTGGTCAACCTGCTGCAGGAATGCCTGCAGCAAAGTCCTGAGCAGTGGCGCTATCTGGCTGCGCTACCGGGCTATTTTCAGCCGCCGAGACAGCAGGTTTCTGCACAACCAGGGGAACCCGACACCGGCCAGCGAACCAGTCCGGGAGTCCTGCATGCCCGGGTCTGATTCACTGTTTCGCGAGGCGCTTAGCAGCCCTGAGCCTGGCGGCATGCAGATGGGGCGCGTGGTCTACCAGTCCCCGCCCATGCTGTTGGGAGTGCTGGCCAGCGTAGTACTGTTTGTGGCGCTGTTGGTGATACTGACCAGCACACGCTACAAGGAAACCGAGCAGGCACCAGGAGTTCTGGAACCCAGTCGTCCCGTGCAGAGGGTGGTGGCGCCAGTGGCGGCGCGCATTGTTGCCTGGCACGTTGATGAAGGTGAATCTGTGGCGGCCGGACAGACCCTGGCCACATTGTCCCGCAGTGTATTTGATCAGCAGGGCAGCGAATTCAGCAGTCACGCTGTCAGCAGCCTGGAGCAGCAGCGACGGCTGCTGGATGCGGACCTGCGACTGGGTCAGGAGCAGCATGAACAGGAACTGCTGCATTTGGAGGCAACCCGTGCGGACCTGCAGCGGGACATTGAGCTGCTGGCCGGGGACCTTGCCCTGATAGATCAGCAGCTGGAAATCGGCGCTCGCCAGATGCGGGCGCTGCATACGGTACTTGCCACCAGTGCCGGCATCTCCCGGCGGGAAGTCGACCAGCAACAGCTGACGCAGCTGTCGCTCAAGCGCCAGCGCCAGGACGCAGTACGCTTGCTGGATCGCCGGCAGGCAGATCTTTCCCGGCTGCAGGAGCGGGCCGCCGCAGCGGTCACCGGTCAGCAACGGGACCAGTTGCGCCTGCAGCGTGATCTGGTACGACTGGACCAGGAGCTGTTGCGCTACCGGCAACAGGATCACATTGCCGTGGTGGCCGAGCAGTCAGGGGTAGTGTCAGCGATCCAGCTGGACGCCGGCCAGCCAGTGCGCGCCAACCAGGGTATTGCCCAGATTCAGACGCCGGAATCCCCCCTGCAGGTGGTGGTGTTTGTACCATCCCGGGTGGCGGGAAAACTGGTGCCGGGCCAGGAGTTGCTGCTACGTTTCGACGCCTTCGATTACCATCACTACGGGCGCTACGGCGCGGTCGTTACTCACATCGGTCGAGCCAGCATTGATCCGCGCGAGCAGCTGTTGCCGGTTTCCGGCGTCAATGAACCGGTGTTCCGGCTTACCGCCCGACTGGACCAGCACTATGTCGAGGGGCCCGATATCTACCCGCTGCAGGCGGGTCTGGCACTGACTGCCGATTTCGTCCTGCAAGACTTGTCCCTGCTCAGTTTTATTTTCAAGCCGGTGCTGGCCCTGCGGGGCAAAGTAGGATGATAAGCAGCGCGCTGACCGGGCAACGTCTGCCGATGATTCACCAACGGGAAGCCAGCGAGTGCGGACTGGCCTGCCTGGCCATGGTGGCGAACTTCCACGGCAAACTGTTTGGCCTGCAAACCCTGCGTGAATTGACTGGTCTCAGCGCCCGCGGGGCGAGTGTCCGGGACCTGGTGAGCGCCGGCCAGCAAGTGCAACTGCGCGGTCGGGCGCTGCAGCTGGATCTGGCGGAGCTGCGCCAGCTCTCTTTGCCCGCTGTGCTGCACTGGGACATGGACCATTTCGTTATCCTGAAACGGGCCGGACGTCGCTCGATGGTAGTCCATGATCCGGCCACCGGGGTTAAACGCTACCGCAGCGCAGAACTGCACCGACACTTCACCGGGATTGCTATCGAATTTTCACCGCGGGAGGATTTTACCGCCGGTCGCGATCCGGACGCCGCTCGCCTGAGCTTCAAACAATTGTTTCAAATTGGCCATGGCCTGGGCCCGGTGTTGTTTACGGTGTTTGCCCTGTCAGTGTTGATCCAGGTACTGGCACTTTTGGCACCGCTGTATCTGCAGCTGGTTATCGACCAGGGTATTATAAAAGGCGACATGGCGCTTATTAGTATGCTGGCGTTAATGTTCGGCGTGCTGATGCTGGCCCGGACCCTGCTAACCCACCTCCGTGGCCTGCTTCTGCTGGGGGCTACCAATCGACTTGGGTTCCAGCTGGTGAGCGACTGTTTTCATCATTTGTTGCGCCTGCCCCTGTCTTTTTTCGAGCGCCGCGAACTAGGGGATGTCGTGTCCCGATTCGGTGCCCTGGACAACATCAAGCAGCTGCTCACTCGCGAAGTGGTCACTGTGATTGTCGACGGTGCATTTTCAATCCTGACTCTGGTGCTGCTGTTTCTCTATGCGCCCTTGCTGGCAGCCATCTCGTTGGGGGCGATGGTGATACATACTCTGGTGCGCGTCGCGACGCTTGCGCTGGAAAAACAGCGGCGCCTGGATACCGTGGAGTTGGCGGCGCGCCAGCAAACCCGGTTTATGGAAAATGTGCGCGGTATCGCCACGGTCAAGATCAACGGCATGGAAAACGAGCGTGAATCTGACTGGCTGGGCCGCTACGGGCAATACGTCAACAGCAGCTTTCGTCTGGGTGGCTTGCAGCTGCGTATGGCGTCGCTCGAAGCGGTGGTGCTGGGCAGCGAGAGCATTCTGGTAATTCTGCTGGGCAGCCAGATGGTCTACTCCGGTTCCCTGACTCTGGGACAGCTGATGAGTTTTATATTCCTCAAGCAGCACTTCATCAACTCCATCATGGCCATGGTGCCCAAACTGGCCGAGCTGCGCCTGATGCGGTTGGAAATGGAGCGAGTTGCTGATATTCGCCTGGCGCGACCCGAAGCGGGGCTGGAGAGACCCTCGCTGTTTAATCCCGAAGTGAAAGGCGAGATTGTGATGACTGGGCTCAGTTTCAGTTACCCCGGTGCCAGAACCGCGGTGCTGGACACTCTCAACGCAACTATCAAGGCTGGCAAGGTGACGGCCATCGTCGGCCCTTCCGGAGGTGGAAAATCCACATTGCTAAAGCTCATCCTGGGCCTGGAAGAAGTCAGCTCGGGACGACTGACTATCGATGGCTGGTCACATCAGGAACGTTGCCCCCGACGCTTTCGAGAGCAGGTAGCTGCTGTTTTGCACAACGAAGGACTGCTATCAGGAACCCTGGCGTTCAATATCAACCTCGGGGTCGACGCCGGTAATGAAGCACGACTCTCACTGGCCTGTGAGCAGGCGGGCATCAGCGGCCTGATCGAAAGCCTGCCCATGGGGATAGCGACCCGCGTGGGCGAACTGGGCAGCCAGTTCTCTGCCGGACAGGTAAGACGGATCCTGCTGGCGCGGGCCTTTTATCGACAGCCGCGCCTGTTGATACTTGATGAAACACTGACCCATCTTGGACAGCAGGCCAGTCGTCAATTGTTGGCGGTGATCCGCTCGCTGGGCGTAACTGCGCTGCTGGTCAGTCATGACCCGGAAGTGATTGCCAGTGCCGATGCGGTACTCAGGATTGGCGGTGCTGGTGCTACCGAGTCAGAAATACAATAACTGGAGTACAAAAAGCCAATGGAAACGAATCGGACTGAGCCTGATCGCAAGTCCGGGCAGACACCACACGGACCTGCCCGGCATTTGCTACAACCGGGCGTAACCTATGCTTGCCGCATGGCGGCAATTACCTGCGGTGAGTGTTTTGTCGACGACAGTTGTTTTGAGTTTTTCTTGCGGCGCCTGGTGAGTCGCGCCCCCGGCTATCGGGTGAATCTGCACGCTTACTGCCTGCTACCTCGTGAAGTGTTGCTGCTGGCCACGCCAACAACGCCTCAGGGAGTGTCGGGTTTGCTGCAATCGGTGGCGTCCTGCTATGGACGTTACTTCGCGCTGCGCTTTGACCGTTCCCGCCGGGTATTCAGCACGCGGTTGCATTTCCTGCCGCTTGAGAATCCGCAGTCCGTGATTGAGATACAGCGCCTTATGGAACGCCTTGGCATTAATAATGACAGTCGGCATTGCCCAGGCCGTTATCACTGGTCCAGCTACAGTGAGCACGCCCTGGGTGGGCGGCAGGCAACGTTGATACTGCATTCGGCGTGGCGCAGGGTCATCCCCGCCGGGATACCGGCATTGGCGGCCTATCGCCAGCGACTTGCCTGCCCGATTCCAGAACACCGCTATCACTCGCTACGGCAAAGCCTGTGTATCGAGTCTCAGCAACGCCAGCACCCGGCGTATCCTGAACAAGGATAATCGCTGTAACCTGATTGCATCTCTGCGATGCCAGGCCTATGCCGGTTTGAATTTTCGATCCAGAACAGCAGTCAGCATGTTTTACCTCCAGGGAAACTGTGATGTCCGGCGTCATTGTTTCGGGTGCTAAGATAAAAACGGGTGACAATGAGGTTCTGCGCCACTGCTGTCCCACAGATTTCCCAATGAAAATACTCGATCAGCTTAGGTGCGGGTGTTTCGAGTGTTGCTTGATGTTTTCAGACATGAAAACTTGTTGTTCAGACCACGGTACGAACCGGCGAAGCCAGTGAACATCGACTCGTGCAAACAGCAAGTGCCGGCTGGCAGTTAGCTTGTGCCGATGCAATAAAGGACCTACGCTGAACGGCGAAAAATGATCGTTTTTCAGGGTATTTTTCTCAGTGAAGGTACCCCGGGGGGCGTGGTCCGCAGCGGCACAAGCTAGCTGCCGGGAGGACCGTTCGGAGTCACTTTTCACTCTGGCTAAGATGCAAGATACTGTGGGACAGCAGTGGGTTCTGCGTGGACTTCCCAGGAAGAACAATTGTCTGGTGTAGATAGCCCTGTAAATGATTGGCCTGCCCACATCCGTTCGCGCAATGACGGCCGAAACATCGAAGCCTTCTTCGGACCTTCGGGCGAAGGGAAACCAAGCCAGCAGACAACTCAACACCCTCCTGCCCGGCGTGATTACAGTCTGCAGATGCGCACAACAAACCGTTGCACAAACAAAGCCTGGTCACAATTTCCGGAAATCCGCGACGATCCAAATTAAATGCGCTAGTGTTATTGAAGGTGATTAATCAGAGGTTCCTTAAAGTAGATAAATATACTGGCGGCGTGGGCGCTGGATCTACAAGGCATGGTCGGAAAGCTGAGAGCAAGGCCGTACCGGCTGCCTGAAGGTGAATGTAGAGACTTACCATTGAATCCAGTTGCGCCCAATACCGGGGTGAACACTGATACAAGGACAGCAGAGTATTGCGAGTCTCCAGATGTCGAATGCTGAAAAAATAACAATCTGTGACGATACATCGCTACGGAAGTTATAATGCGTAGCAGGAAGACAGGAAAATCAAAACAATCATTAGAATCAGGAAAAACAAGACCCCGGTAGCATCGAGGTCACACGTCGTAGCCGAGCAAGTAGTTTTCAGGCAAGCAGTTTCCAGACAAGTTGTATCCAGGTAATCCGTAGCCAAGTAATGAGCGATAGCGTACCCAGTTATTACCCGTTCTTTGATCCGTGGCGCGGCGGTCGGCCGCTGCGCTGGCATCAAAAGATTGCCATCGCCGTCAGTATGGGCGTGGCTTACGGTGCGCTGCAGTTTATCAACCTGGACGATAAGGCGGTCTTCTGGGAGCAGCGTTGCTGGATGCTCAGCGTGATCATCAGTTTTAGCCTGCTGGCCTTGTATATTGCCACTCATGTCTTTCGGGAGAACCTGGATTTACTGATTCAGTTTGAAGGCGGTTCAGGAGTAACTGCCGACATAATCCAGCGCTTGTTGGGTAACCGGGTGTTTGTCCTGGCGGGGCTGGTATTTGCGACCCTGACAACCGGGGTAGCTCACCTGTTTGGTATTCCGGTGGACCTGCACGTTGCGACGCTACCCCTGGTGGCGATTTATCTGGGCTTTTTTCTAACCGGATTTACCTGCGGGCTGGGGCTATGGGCGATATTTGCGGTAATAATCCTGTACCTGCGGTTTGCGCCGAATTTGCAGCACACGCTCAATCCGGGCAGTCCGGATGGCTATGGGGGAATTAAGAGTCTGGGTGATTCACTGTGGTTCTTCGCGATGCTGATCGCGGCGGTGGGTCTGCTGGTGGCCAGCTATATGTTCGGTGCCGACTGGACCAATTTGCACAATGATCTGGCCCGATCGCTGTTCCTGATATGGCTGGCCATGCCTTTCGTGATGGCGGTGTCAGTGATACTGATTCCCGGACTGGCCGTGCGCCGGCAGGTGAATGAGTTCAAGGAGCATCGCCACGAGCAGCTGAAGCGCGAGCACGCCAGCGTGTATTCGTCCTACAAGGAGTTTGAGCCAGCCGCCGACGATGACATTATTGCTACCAAGCGGCAGCTACAGGACCGCCTGAACGAACTGCAAACCCAGATGCAGAAGCTGCAGCGGATGCGCAACTCTCCGATTGATACCAGGACAAAAGACTAGGAAGCGTCTGGTCTGCCTATCCGTATTCTGCGGTAGCTTGTCGGTCTACTGTGCGGCGTGGTGCGCAGGGAATGGTTTCTCCCTTGCCAGGCGCCACAGTGACCTCGTCTGGAAGGCCAGAGCAGCAGCAGACTCAATCAGAGGATTCCTGGACCGGGGTTACTGCCGACTGACAGCCGACAGGTTGCTGTCTCTCCAGCTTCCCGATTTAACCGAACAGCCCTGGTAGCCCGGGCATCTTTCGCCCAGGCTACCAGGTCCGGTTATTCTTCGTAGACTTCAATTGCCGGGCAGGCACAGAACAGGTTGCGGTCGCCGTACACGTTGTCGATACGGTTAACCGTGGGCCAATACTTGCTCTCCGTGCGCTGGCCACCCGGGTAAGCACCTTCCACCTTGCTATAGGGACGGTCCCAGCTTTCATCCAGCATGTCCTCAACGGTATGCGGGGCATGCTTGAGTGGATTGTTCCTGGCATCAATGTCACCGGATTCCACCTGGGCGATCTCCCGGCGGATCTGAATCATGGCGTCGATAAAGCGATCGAGTTCCGCCTTGTTCTCACTCTCGGTGGGCTCGATCATCAGGGTGCCAGCCACCGGAAAGGACATGGTGGGGGCGTGGAAACCGAAGTCCATCAACCGCTTGGCAACATCTTCCTCGCTAATACCGGTAGCCTGCTTCAGTGGCCGCATATCAATGATGCACTCGTGAGCCACGCGGCCGTTGCGACCGGTGTAGAGTACCGGGAAGTGGGGAACCAGCCGCTTGGCCATGTAGTTGGCGTTGAGGATGGCGACCTGGGTGGCTTTGGTTAATCCCTCTGCGCCCATCATCGCGATATACATCCACGAAATCGGCAGGATGCCACAGCTTCCCCAGGGGGCGGCAGACACGGCCGTATTGCTGGCTTCCGGGCCGTCAATCTTGACCAGGCTGTGGTTGGCGGTGAAAGGCTCAAGATGCGCCTTGACACCGATCGGACCCATGCCCGGTCCACCGCCGCCGTGGGGGATACAGAATGTCTTGTGCAGGTTGACGTGGGAAACGTCGGCGCCGATGTCGGCCGGTTTCGCCACACCCACCTGGGCGTTTAAGTTGGCGCCATCCATGTACACCTGGCCGCCGTGATCATGCACGATCTGGCAGATTTCCTTGACTGCAACCTCGTAGACGCCATGGGTTGACGGGTAGGTGATCATCAAGGCAGCCAGCGTGTCGCTGTGTTTTTCCGCTTTGGCGCGCAGGTCTTCCACGTCAATATTGCCGTCATCGTCACAGTCCACCAGCACGACTTTCATACCGATCATCTGGGCACTGGCGGGATTGGTGCCGTGGGCCGAGGTGGGAATCAGGCAGATGTTGCGGTCCGTCTCCCCTTTGCTATCCAGATAGTTGCGAATCGCCAGCAGGCCGGCGTATTCACCCTGGGCACCAGAGTTGGGCTGCATGCTGACAGCATCGAAACCGGTAATCTCGGCCAGCATCGCTTCCAGCTCATCAATCATCTGACCATAGCCGGGCATCTGTTCTACCGGTGTAAAGGGATGCGGCTTGGCAAACTCTGGCCAGCTGACCGGAATCATCTCGGCGGCGGCATTGAGCTTCATGGTGCAGGAGCCCAGGGGAATCATCGCGTGAGTCAGCGAGATATCCTTGTTCTCCAGGCGCTTCAGATAGCGCATCATCTCTGTTTCGCTATGGTAGCGATTGAACACTGGATGGGTCAGATAATCCGATTGCCGCTGCAGGGCATCGTCCAGCACCGGCGGTAATTCCCCGCTGGTAATCGCGGCGTCAATTTCAGAGACCGAGTCGGCAGAGACTTCCTCGCCGGTCAGCACGTTCCACAGCACCAGCAGTTCTTCGCTGCTGCTGCATTCATCAAGGCTCAGACCCAGGGTGCCGGCGGGGGACATTGCGCCACTACGCAAGTTAATGCCAGCCTTCCTGGCCCGGCTCAGGATGTCACGTTCCTGATCCGCACTGACTTTCAGGGTCAGGGTGTCGAAATAGTTGCTGTTAACGACCTCGATGCCGGCATTCCCCAGGCCCTTCGCGAGTATGGTTGTGAAGCGATGGATGCGCTCGGCAATTCGCTTGATACCGCGGGGTCCGTGATACATGCCGTACAGTGCAGCAATGTTCGCCAGCAGGACTTGTGCTGTACAAATATTGCTGTTCGCTTTTTCGCGACGGATGTGTTGTTCGCGGGTTTGCAGTGCCATGCGGTAGGCCTGCTTGTTGCGGCTGTCGACCGAGACGCCAATAATGCGACCTGGCACTGCACGCTTGTAGTCATTGCGGGTGGCGAAAAATGCGGCGTGCGGGCCGCCATAGCCCATAGGTACACCAAAGCGCTGGCTGTTACCCAGCACCACGTCGGCGCCCATTTCGCCCGGCGGCTTGAGTAGCGCCAGGCTCATCAGGTCAGCGGCCACTACGGCAATCGCCTTGGCGTCATGCAGCTTGCCGATCACATTTTCCAGATCTACCGCTTCACCGGTCATGTCCGGATACTGGAACAAAGCGCCAAATACTTCTTCGGGCTGGAGCGCATCCAGATCGCCGATCACCAGTTCGAATCCAAATCGCGTGGCCCGGGTTTTCAGTACGTCTATGGTTTGCGGAAAACAGTTCCGGTGCACAAAGAATTTATTGGCATCGCGATTCTTGCTAACGCGCTTGGCCAGGGCCATGGCTTCCGCCGCAGCGGTAGCTTCGTCCAACAGCGACGCGTTGGCCAGGTCCATGGCGGTCAGGTCCAGAATCATCTGCTGGAAATTCAGCAGGCATTCCAGGCGGCCCTGGGAGATTTCCGGCTGGTAGGGAGTGTAGGCGGTATACCAGCCCGGATTCTCCAGCACGTTGCGCTGGATGACGTTGGGCAGGCGCGTGTCGTAGTAACCCAGTCCGATGTAGGAGCGCGCCAACAGGTTTTGCTCGCCGAGGGCACGCAGCCGATTCAGCGCCTGTTCCTCGGTCATCGGCGGACCCATGTCCAGGGGCTCGCGCAGCGCAATCGACTGCGGCACGGTTTGATCGATCAGGGCCTGGAGAGAATCCACGTCCAGCGCTTTCAGCATTTCGGCAATCTGCTCGGGATCAGGACCAATATGGCGGTCCACGAACTCGGACCGATACAGCAGCGTATCCAGCGGCGCTGCGGCGTCATTTTCGGCGCGTGTCGGGGGGCTGACGGGTTTCGAGTGCTGTGCTTGCATTAACGCGAGTCCTGATCAAGTAAGTGAATGAGAGCGAAAGGGCGCTTTACTGCCGCCAGGGCAGTAAACGCCGGGGTCGTGCGCCACTCGCGCCGGGTCGGGCACGGTGTTCTACAAGTGGAATTTGCTGCTACTGCGTCGAACTACTACTGACCCAGTACGAGCCGGCCGGGAATTTGGCTTACTCGTTCTCGACGTGGTCGGTGTACGCTTCGGCGTCCATGAGCTCGTCCAGCTCCGCCTGGTCGCTGATTTTCACTTTGAAGAACCAGCCGTCGTCATAGGGAACTGAATTCACGGTCTCTGGTGCATCCACCAGGGCCTCGTTGACAGCGACGATTTCACCGGAAATCGGGCTATAGATATCAGAAGCGGCTTTAACCGATTCGACTACCGCAACTTCTTCTTTGGCGTTGACGGTAGCACCAACCTCGGGCAGCTCGACAAACACAATGTCGCCAAGCGCGCTCTGCGCATGGTCGCTAATACCAACGGTTGCCACACCTTCGTCGTCAACGCGTACCCATTCGTGGGAAGTCGCGTATTTTAAATCTTCTGGGATATTACTCACGGCCGGATCTCCAACAGTCTGTCTTAACGGTTATTCGAACACCTTCTTGCCAAAGCGGACGAAATTAGGTCTGACGATTCTGACCGGAGTCAGTTTGCCGCGGATATCGACCTGGCAGGATTCGCTGGTAACGGGAATTCTAGCTAATGCGATGGAATGCTTCAATGTGGGCGAGAAACTGCCACTGGTGATGATGCCTTCACCCTGGTCGGTAACCACCCGCTGTCCGGCCCGCAGTACGCCCCGCTCCTCAAGAACAATGCCGGTCAATTTAGGCAGCATACCATCGTCCTGCAGTTTGCGGTGCAGCTCTACCTGTTCGCGTCCCACGAAATCGCGGTCTTCCGGTTCCCAGGCAATGGTTTGGGCCATATTGGCGGCGATGGGTGAAGTTTCTTCATCCATGTCCTGACCGTACAGATTCATGCCTGCCTCCAGGCGCAGTGTGTCGCGTGCGCCCAGACCCACAGGCTTGATGCCCTGTGCCAGGAGCTTGTCCCACAGCATTGGCGCCTGATCGCCGGGGAAAATGACTTCCACACCTTTTTCGCCGGTATACCCGGTACGGGCAATAAACCAGTCGCCCAGCATAATGCCGCGAAAATTGGTCAGCTCCCGGGTTGCCGCGGACTGATCGTCGCTGATCGCTGCGCAGAACTTGTCGATGGATTCGGGACCGTGCACGGCAAGAATGGCCAGCTGCGGACGCTCTTCAATACTTACCGCGAAGCCGCTGCTCTGTTTGGCCATCCAGGTCAGGTCCTTCATGCGCGTGGCGCAGTTCACCACCATGCGATAGCCAAATTCCATGCGATACACAATCAGGTCATCCACCACGCCGCCATCGTAATTGAGCATGGCGCTGTACAGTGCGCGACCGATCTGGTCCAGTTTGGCGACATCGTTGGCCAGCAGATAGCGCAGGTACTCAGTGGCATCATCGCCGCTGATATCGACCACGGTCATGTGAGATACATCGAACACCCCGGCCGCTGTACGAACCTGTTTGTGTTCGTCGATCTGCGAGCCATAGTTGATCGGCATATCCCAGCCGGCAAAATCCACCATCTTGGCGCCGGCATCGAGATGCTGCTGATAAAGAAAGGTCTGTTGTCCCACGTTAGCTTCCGGGTTGAGTGTGAAAAAGACGGAACATTCTACCGGCCTGAACTGCCTTTGCACAGTCAGCTCAGGCAAGACACTGTCGAGATTGACAGCAATGCGACAAAGTTCAATCAAGTGCACTAATGCGACGCAGTGACCGCACCTGGATGGCCCCTGTCCAGGCCTGCTTTCGGGGCACGGACGCCCTGTCAGTGCATCACAGTTGCGCGTTATGGCTGCCAGGCATAGCTGAACTTGGCGAACAGAGTACGGTTGGTTTGCTCGATGCGATCCAGACGGTCGTTCTGAAAGCCGGCATCCGAGTAACCGATGAAAAACCGGGTGGCCGCATTTACCCGGTAGCTGTAAAGCAGCTGCGTGGACAGCTCCTTGTTGCGCCGTTGTACCGGCCGCAGGTACAGATCCGGGTTGCGTTCGTTGTCGGTGTATTGCGCGGTAAAACGTAGAAAGCTGAGGTTGCTGAACTGGTAGGTAATTTCCGCATCGGTCAACGCCGCATTAAATAACCGACCGCCATCGACATCGAATTCCTGGTGCGTGTATTCGAGATCGACTTCCAGATGTCTGCCCCACTGAAGCAGAATTTCCGGTCCAACCCGAAAGGATCGCCCAAGACGGGTGTTGGCGAAATCGACGATGTCTTCGACCCGTGCATAGAGGCCGAGCTCCAGTCCCACCCGCGGTGAGAAGCTGAACGACAGCTGATTAAACTGCTCGTCAAAATACTGGCCATTCCAGAAAGTACGGCTGCCGCCAAACAGTCCGTCCAGTCGGGACTGAAGCGGACCGTCCATATTGACGAAGACCTCAAACTCTTCTTCCAGTTCAAAGCCTGATTGATCGTGAGTCACGTCGTAGTCCAGCGCCACGCGAATCCGGGTGAAGAAGCTTTCGCCATCACGCAGCCAACTGTGCCCAACCCGGGTCACGAAATAGTTGTAGTCGACCCGATTAATAAAACCCAGATCGGCACGAAAATCTTCACCGACATCGGTATACGCCATCCACACATCCCAGCGGCGATCGTTGTGCCGGTATTCAAGAAAGTGAAAACTGTCGCTGAGGCTGGCCGCCTGGGAATAGTCGCTTTGTACCTGCAGGGGGTTATTGCTTTCGGAGCGCACAGTCTGCATCGTGATGACGTCGGCATCGCTGGGCCTTAGCACCGCATCCAGAGCCATGACCGTATTGCTGTAGCCGTCGCCACGGCGGTCGGTGACCAGTGCTCCGACGCTGGATGTGGAGAACACGTCATAGCGATAGCGGGCGATATTGACATCGGTTTCCAGGTCCTGAAGTGCCACCAGGCGCGAACTGAGATTGTCCGGTAGCAGGAAACTGGTGGTTTCATCGCGGGCATTGAGCAGGCCAAAAGAATGGGGTCCGGTTTTGCCGGTCAGCTTGGTGCCATAGGAGGGGTCGGCAATATTGCGGGTATGCACCAGATTCTGTGCGGTATCGAAATAGTCGGCTCCGTCCAGGAAAAAGGTGCGGCGTTCCGGGAAAAACAGGCTGAAGGTATTGTTGATATCCAGTTGCGCACTGTCGGCCTCTACCTGGGAAAAATCCGGATTGATGGTGGCATTGAGATACAGGTCCTGGTTGATTCCCCAGCGCACGTCCAGCCCGGTATTGGGATCCACCTCACCGGTTTGCCAGCCAGTCCCGGCCTCCGGATCCCGGGTGTGCACCGAGGTCGCGGTGACGAAGGGGATAATCTCCAGGTTGCGGCTGCTCTCCAGGTCGGCAAAACCCTGAACCTTGCCAATCTGGCACAGATAGCAGGCGATATCCCGGTCCCTGGGCTTCATGCTGATGCGGCTGCGGCGGTCGCGGGGGTAGTGCCGCACCAGGTCCAGTCCCCAGGTCTGCTCGCTGGCCGTGGGGGTGAAGCGCAGTTGTTTCAGGGGAATGGCCATCTCCACACTGTAGCCGGCGGCGGTTATCTGGCCAGCGCTTTCCCAGATAGCATTCCAGGAGTCGTCCTCGTTGCCGTTAATGTCGTCCTGAATGGCATCGGTCTGCACGCCCAGCGGATTGACCATGAACTGATAGGCGCGGCGCTCGTCGTTGAAGGTATCCAGCACGACACCCACCCAGTCATCATCCCAGGCGGTATCGCGGTCCCGGTAAAAAGCCCGGATCGCCTCCGGATTCGGGTCGTCGGCGATAAATGCCACATACAGTATTTCGCCGTTCTCCATGAGCAGGGCCTGGGCGCCCACGGCTGCCGGGATGGAATCCCCGGGCTGGAATTCCGTAGCGACATCAATCCGGGTGGCGTCGGCCCATTCACGTTCGTCCACCTCGCCATCGATGGCAGGCGTCTGGCTGGTGCGAGGGATGTCGTACAGAAAGCGATCACTGTCCTGAGCAAACAGCTGGGTGACGGGAATACTCAAGGCAAAGACCGCCAGCAGCTGGCGTAGGGCAGGAAACTTCATAGGTCGATTAGTTATTATTGTTTTAACGTTGCTATTGACGTTGATCGGGCCTGTGGCCGGTTCTGGTCAGCTTCAGGTCGTGGCGGCGGTGGCTCGAGTGATGCGAGCCATGCTCACCAGTAGTTCAACATTGAGACGTAAGTAAAATGCAAAAGGTTGCAGGCAAGCAAGTAAATCAGGCAAGTAAAAACGGCCCGTCGGCAGCACTGGGCTGCTGACGGGCCGTTTTGCGGCACCACCGGCCATGACACCACCGGTCATAAAACAGTCTGGCTATTGGCTGGCCATCTCTGCCGCGGCGTCAACCACGTTCGCGAATTCCGGGCGGTCCTGATACCTTTCCTCAGCGAATTTGTAGCGAATGATGCCGTCAGTATCGATCAGAAAAATGCCGGGATACGGCACACCATAGGCGCGCGTACCAGGTTCATAGTCGGTGTTGAGAATTCCGATACGATTGACGTGGGTGATATCTTCGTCATGGAGCAACGGGAAAGTCGCACCGCGATCCAGTTCAACGTCTTTGAGGAAGTCGACTGAGTCATAGGTCATGACGGCGATGTTCACCCCCAGGTCTGCAAACTGGTCACTAATCTCTATCAGCTGCACGAGCTGAGCAGTACAGAATGGTCACCAGTCAAACGAGCGGTTGAGCATGAACAACAACCCGTTTTCCCCCACCAGGTCTTCAAAACGGCGCAGTTCCCCGTTCTGATCTTGCGCGGCTATCTCCGGCGCCGCTGCTCCGACTGGGTAGTCCTCGGCCCAGGGAAAGTCCTGAGCGCTGGCCAGGGCACTAAGGCCAAGTAGTCCCGCCACGACCGGTACGGCCAATATTCGGGCTTGAAGTGAGCGCATATAACGTCCTTGGAGTGCTCTAGATCGAGCTGTTAATGAATACTGATGCCGGCGGCCAGCCACATTCACCGCACCGCCGTTACAGTATAGAACCCGGTAGCGACCGGATTTCTTTCACTGCCTGGCAGGCTGGGCTGCTATTCGATTTCCGCCAGGAAACGCTCGCCGCGGGGTAGAAAATTATTGTGGCTGTCCAGTGAGAAGATCACCGAACTGGAGCGGCCGATAATTTCTTCCCGGGGGATGAAGCTGTAGACGCGACTGTCGGCGCTGTTATCGCGATTGTCGCCCAGCACAAAGTACTGGTCTTCGGGCACCACCGTCGGCCCGTAGGAGCGGCTGGCCCGGTTGATAAAGCCGGTTGAAACCTGCGCCTGATGAGCGCGTTCCGGGAACTCTTCGAGGATGATCAGGGCGTTGTCGTCACGATCAAGTACCTGATAGTTGGCGGCTTCACCATTGATTACCAGGGCATTGTTCTGCATGTAGATGGTATCGCCCGGCAGCCCGATGATGCGTTTCACCAACCGCTTATCGGCCCGGCTGGAATCAATAATGATCACGTCGCCGCGCTCCGGGTCGGCAAGTTCCGCCAGGGAGATCTCGGTGAAGGGAATCTTCACATCATAGGCCAGCTTGTTGACCCATACCTTGTCTCCGTCCAGCAGGGTTGGCTGCATGGAAGCCCCGGAAATTGAGCTAAGGTCGGCGATGGCGCTTTTAAAAAATACGATGCAACACAGCAGGAAAAAGAACTGACGGTTGTCCTTCCAGAAATGCGTCAGGCCGGAACGGATCCGGGCGCTTAGCGGCAGCCGGTTGGGACTTATGGGGTCTGGGATTTCTGTCATTGGGGGAGATTCGCTGGATTGGTCAAATGAAAGTAGCCGCGTCCCCGGCC
Source organism: uncultured Pseudohongiella sp. (assembly GCA_965212375.1). Lineage (GTDB taxonomy): Bacteria > Pseudomonadota > Gammaproteobacteria > Pseudomonadales > Pseudohongiellaceae > UBA9145. The sequence continues at coordinate 3,773,409 of OZ243108.1, forward strand.
CGTGTCAATTCTCGCCGGACCGGGCGATCAATCGCTGCGGCTATTGCCACGGCCGGGCGGACTGGCATAACCTGTATGCCCATACAGTCCAGCCAGATCAACGTCATGCCCCTCAGCCGATTTCATCCAGTCTGTCAGCAATGGTTCAGCAACTGTTTTGGCGAGCCTACTGCCGCCCAGAGCCAGGCGTGGCCAGCCATTCAGGACGGCAAACACACCCTGATCTCGGCCCCCACCGGCAGCGGCAAGACCCTGGCGGCGTTCTATGCCGCCATTAACGAACTGGTTGAAAAAGGGCTGAACGGCCAGCTCGACGACAGCGTCCAGGTGGTTTATGTCTCGCCGCTGAAAACATTGAGCAACGATATCCAGAAGAACCTGGAGATGCCGTTAGACGGCATCGCCGAACAGCTGCACCTGGCCTGCCTGCCGCCGGTGGATATTCGCATCGGGGTGCGCACCGGAGACACGCCCGCCAGTGAGCGGCAGAAGATGGCCCGGCGGCCCCCGCATATCCTGGTTACGACCCCCGAGTCACTATATTTGCTGCTGACCAGCAATAGCGGCCGCGCCATGCTCGCCTCGGTGTCCACGCTGATTATTGATGAGATTCATGCCCTGCTGGGCGACAAGCGGGGCTCACACCTGGCCCTGTCTGTGGAACGCCTGGCGCACCTGGTCAAACGTGACAGCGGCCAGCATCTGCAGCGCATTGGCCTGTCGGCGACCCAGAAACCCATCGCGCTGGTGGCCAGCTACCTGGTGGGCAGCCGCGCTGACCCGGCGCGGGACTGCGTTATTGTCGACACCGGCTTTCGTCGTCAGCTGGACCTGCGCCCGGAGATTCCGTCATCACCACTCAGTGCACTGATGAGCAACGAGGTCTGGGAAGAGCTGTATGAGCGCCTGGTGGAATTGATTCAAAGCCATGCAACCACCCTGGTGTTCGTTAATACCCGGCGCCTGTCGGAGCGTCTGGCCCTGGCGCTGACCGAGCGGCTTGGTGATGGCGCGGTGTCGGCCCACCACGGCAGCATGAGCAAGGATCATCGCCATCGCGCCGAGCAGAACCTGAAGCAGGGCAAGCTGCAGGTGCTGGTTGCCACTGCGTCTATGGAACTGGGTATCGATGTGGGCTCGGTGGACCTGGTGGTGCAGTTTTCCTCGCCGAAAAGCATTGCCACATTCCTGCAGCGGGTCGGTCGCAGCGGGCACTCTGTGGGTGGGCTACCAAAAGGCATTCTGTTTCCGCTGACCCGCGACGATCTGGTGGAGTCGGCCGCCCTGATTCACAGCATTCACTGTGGCGAGCTGGACCGTATCCTGATGCCGGACCAGCCCGCCGATATTCTCGCCCAACAGATTGTCGCCGAGGTGTCAGCTCCGGGGGCGCCGGATCCGGAAGCAGGCTGGACCCTGGATGCGCTGTATGAACTGGTCACCGCGGCGTACCCCTACCGCAACCTTGAGCGGGACAAGTTTGACCGGGTTATCGACATGCTGGCCGAAGGCTATTCCACCCGCCGCGGACGGCGTGGCACTCACATTCATCTGGATGCCATCAACCAGCGCGTGCGCGCCCGGCGCGGCGCTAACCTGATCGCCCTGACCAACGGCGGGGCGATCCCGGACATGTTCGACTACCAGGTGGTGCTGGACCCTGAAGACATGGTGGTAGGCACCCTGAACGAGGATTTTGCCCTGGAGGCACTGCCCGGCGACGTGTTTACTCTCGGTACTCATAGCTGGCAACTACTGCGCATTGATGGCCTCAAGGTGCGAGTGCGCGATGCCGAAGGCATGCCGCCAACAGTCCCATTCTGGTTTGGTGAAGGGCCAGGTCGTACCCAGGAGTTGTCGCAGTCGGTGTCGCGCCTGCGTAAAACCATCGCCGATCTGCTCATTGAAGATTCTGCCAATGCCGCGACCCAGTGGTGTGTGGACGCGGTTGGCATGCCGCGAGGGGCAGCAACCCAGCTGGTTGAGTACCTGCAGTCAGGCATGCAGGCGCTGGGGGTGATGCCGACCCGGCAGACCCTGGTCATGGAGCGCTTCTTTGACGAAGTGGGCGACATGCACGTGGTCATCCACTCTCCGTTTGGCAGCAGACTGAATCGCGGCTGGGGGCTGGCGCTGCGCAAGCGCTTCTGCAAATCATTCAATTTCGAGCTGCAGGCCGCGGCGAATGAGGACAGCATCGTGATCTCACTAGGCTCGGTGCACAGCTTCGCCCTGGATGAAGTGTATCGCTATCTGCAAACTGCCACGGTGCGCGAGACCCTGGTTCAGGCGATGCTCGATGCCCCGATGTTCGAGGTGCGCTGGCGCTGGAACGCGACCCGCTGTCTGGCGATTCAGCGCAATCGCAATGGCAAACGGGTGCCGCCCCAGTTCCAGCGCATGGATGCCGAAGATCTGGTGGCGCATGTGTTTCCCGACCAGATTGCCTGCCAGGAAAACATCACCGGCAAGCGCGATGTGCCGCAGCATCCGCTGGTGGACCAGACCATTACCGATTGCCTGACCGAGGCCATGGATATCGATGAGCTGGAAGCGCTGATCGGCGCCATCGAGGCGGGGGAGTTGGAGCTGATAGCCAGGGACCTCCGGGAGCCGTCACCGTTTGCCCAGGAAATAATCAATGCCAGGCCCTATGCGTTTCTCGATGATGCGCCGTTTGAAGAACGCCGCACCAATGCGATACGCAATCGCAGTTGGACCGACCCTGCGGAGTCGCGGGACTACAGCCTGTTGGATGCCGGCGCGATCGCGCGGGTGCGCGAGGAAGCCTGGCCGACTGTCAGAAATCCGGAAGAGCTGCACGATGCCCTGTTGAGTCTGGCTTTTCTCAGTCGCGAGGAGGTTGACAGCCATCGCTACGGGTCATTGCTCGCACCGTTGCAGAATGCCGGTCGCGCGATGCAGGTAGAAACTACCGCGGGCCCGGTCTGGATTGCGGTCGAGCTGGCACCTTGTTGGCAGGGGCTATTCCCGGATACGGCAGTACCTGCGCAATTACCTGAATCACTGCGCGCGCAATCCTGGACGCCGGAGGAGTCGCTTCGGGAAATTGTCCGCGCCCGCCTGGAAGGCCTGGGCCCGGTGACCGCGTTGACCCTGGCAGCGCCGCTGGGGCTGGCGACTACTGCGGTAGATCTGGCGCTGGTGGCCCTGGAAGTAGAAGGCTTCGTGTTCCAGGGGCAGTTTTCTCCAGGGCTGGGCCAGCAGGTTGATGCACCGGTGGAATGGTGCGAACGGCGTTTGCTGCAGCGCATTCACCGCTACACCATCGACAGCCACCGTCAGGCTATCAAGCCGGTGTCGCTGCAGACCTACACCGAATTTCTATTTGCCCGGCATCAGTTGCTGCCGGTTGGCAAGACCGCTGCCGGGGACACACCGGAACTGGATGGTCAGACCAGATTACAGTCCAGCATGGCCTTGCTGGATGGTTACCAGGTGCCCGCCGCGAGTTGGGAGGCGGACATCATGCCGGCGCGAATTCGCGACTACGATCCCAACTGGCTGGATGTGTTGTGCATCAGCGGAAGAGCAACCTGGGGTCGCTACAGTTTACCGGTGGCGAATCGTCGGGAGGCAGCGCGCAAACGCAGTGCAGGCCCGGTACGCGGCACGCCAATAACCCTGGCCCAGCGCCAGAATCAGGACATCTGGCAGGCGCTGGCCAGTCGCGCCGCAACCGAGGTGGAAGTGCCGAAGCTGAGCGTCAGCGCTCAGCAGGTGGCGGCAGATCTTGCGTCCCACGGTGCCAGTTTCTTCGATCAGATCCAGTCCCGCTGCGGGTTGGCTCGCGCCGAGCTGGAAGACGCGCTGGCGGAGCTGGTCAGCCACGGGCGCATAACCAGCGACAGTTTTACCGGGTTGCGGGCCTTGCTAACCCCGGCACACAAGAGATCCGGTAACCAGCGTCGGCGTAACCGCAAAGCGATGTTCGGGGTGGAAGATGCCGGACGCTGGAGTTTGCTGTGCCCGGCAGCACCGTCAGCAGAGTCGCCATCAGAGCTGGAGCCGACATTGACGCCAAAGTCGCTACCAGCGTCGCTATCAGCATCGGTACCACCGCCATCACCGGGCGGCTTTGGGAATCGCGAACGTCAGCGCTGGGAAGTGCTGGACGAGGAACAACTGCAGCGCCTGATCGGTATTTATCTGCAGCGCTGGGGAGTGCTGTTTCGGACGGTTCTTGACCGGGAGCCGCTGGCGCCGCCCTGGCGAGTAGTGCTGACACAGCTGCGGCGCATGGAGCTCCAGGGCGTGCTGCGGGGCGGGCGTTTCATTGCCGGGGTCGGCGGCGAGCAGTTTGCGGCGCCGGACACCGTGGATGCCCTGCGTAAGTGCGGCACAAGCTCGCTGGCGCCGTCCACGGAGTATTACTGTGTCGCGGCCAGCGATCCGGTGAATCTGTTAAACCTGATCCAGCCGCAGCGCAAGATAGCTCGCCTGACCGGTAATCGCGTGCTCTACCAGGGTGGTATCCCGGTGGCAGTGCTGGAATCCGGGAAAGTGCATTTCCTGCGCCAGACCGGCGACGAGGAGCAGTGGCGTCTGGAGCAGCTATTGCAGCAGCGCAGCTATCCCCCACGATTGCGCAGCTACCTGGGTAACCGGTGACAGGCGCGTCGCCCGCCGGTTCGTTAGCTTGCAAAGTCCCAGGCCTCTACAATCACGTCACTAGAAGCAGGCCAGCTAAAAAGGCTCATCGCGGATTTCCTGGAATTGTGGCCCGGATTTTTGCGCCCATCTGTAGAGTGTGGTCGCGCCGGGCAGGAGGGGGTTGTCGCCAACGCTCTGCGCCCGTCCAGTCTTCGCTTCGCTACGCCCGGCAGGCCCGGGTGCCTTCACTCCGAAAAAAGCCCTGGAAAACGGTCTTTTTTCTCCGTTCAGCGCTGTCGCTTTATTGTTGTCGACAACCCCCTCCTACCCGACACTCCGAGCGCTGGAGGGTGTTACATAGCTTGCCGACTTGATTTCCCTTCGATCAAAAGTGTGGAGGTTAGTGTAAAGAGTACTTCGCTGTCCCGGCTGTCACTGCACGAGCGGATGTGGGGCGGCAGGGTTTCCGACCCGCCAATTAAGGCCGGCGCTGAGCGCAGGAAAAAGACCGTTTTCCAGGGCTTTTTCTGGAGCGAGGGCACCCAGGATGGGCGCCGAGCCGGCGGGGCGGGAACCCTGCCGCCCCGCAGCTGCGCTCGAGGTCAGTGATTTAGGTGACGGAAGATAAATCGCTGAAGACAAATCGAGCCAGCAAACAAGGCAACACAAAGCGGCGCGGAAACCCTGCCTCCCCGCAGCCGCGCTCGAGGCCAATGATCTACATGGCGGTGTGTACCACCGTTAATGGCAGTTCCCTGAAAATCTGCGAAAAATCTATAGAAGAACCTATAAAAACCGGCCCATAAACGAAAAATCCCGTCGCCCTGTTTCCAGGGCGACGGGATCCTCTACGTATGGGAGCAACAGAACACAGAGTGTTCTCCTCCAGTCACGCTAGCAAGCGCGTACCTTTCTTAGGCTTCTAAATGTAGAAGACTATCGCCAGGTGGCGTCAGGCACTGTGACCGGAGGCTCCCCTAATAGACTGACTATTGATGGGATCACCTCCTTTAGTTTCCAGGGCAGCATCGGGATGCCAGGAGGTCCCCCCTGTTGGAACCACTAACATATACCTGTCGCTTTTATATATCTTCCCGATCGGTGTGTAAAGCCCGATTGTAATTCCTTCCCTGCGGTCACCGGGGGCCGTAAATACTGCAGTTCCGTCACAAAATTGACCTCACAGGAATGCGGACGGGATCACGTTTTTCATTAAAGAAAAACGTATTCTGGAAGCCTGAAGTGCCAGGAAGCACATTACTACGAAGCAGTTTTTGGGCTTCGAGGAATGAAAAGCACCTGGCACGGTGCGGCAAACCGCCCGGCACCATTCGGCAGTAAACACTACGGAATGCAGTACCAAGGAGTGCGCAGGATATGATCGAACGTCGACGTCAGAATCGGGTCGCAGTGGACTACTGGGCCAGTTTAAAGCACCCCTTGCTGGGCACCATGACCGCTAACGTTAGTAATCTATCAGTAAGCGGGGTCGCCCTGGTTCTCGACGAAGAAGTGGATTGCTTTGTCATGATGGAGCTGGATGTTCGCATCCATGGCGATGGCTGGGATGACTCCATGCCGGCGCTTCCGGTACAGGTGGTGCGCGTCCAGGGCAGACAGGTGGCACTGCGCTTCCTCGACAGTCATGTAGATGAGCTGGCGATGCCCATCGAGCAACAATTTGGTTTCAGCCTGGCCGACACCGGCGACATTGCGTTGCGCATGTAGGGATGTCCCGCTCCAGTCTTTCCCGAGCCTCGGGATTCAGAAACTGAGAAAAAAGCGCAGCGACAGAAACAACACCACCCCGATCAGCACAATATAGCTGACAAACCGCAGCGGATTTTCCAGGAACATTTGCGTCGCGGTACGCGCCTGGCCTCGCTGTCGGCTTTGCTCATACTCCTCCCGCATCCGTGCCTGCCGGGCTTGCTGGTAGTCGTCCAGCAAGCGCCGCGCTTGGGCAAAATCCTTGCTGTCCTGGACCCAGATTCCGGGCATGGAAATGCCCCAGTTGCCGGGACTGGTCTCGAACCAACCAATATCGTTGTCATCAAGAAGCTGGCGCACGTCGTCGGCTTCGTCGTCAGGGACGAAGCGGAGACGGAACAGAAGCTTTGCCATACACGATTATCCCTGCTTTTCCGACCTGCAGCGGCATGCTACCGTTACCGCTGACATCCTGTAAATTCGATGTACCCAGTCTATACGGCGACAATACTATGCTTCCATCATTGCGCGACTTGCCCGGCTCTCTGCTCGGGATGGCTCTGGTCACCCTGCTTGCGGCATTGGCTCTGCCAGCCCAGGCAGACACGTCGGTCTGGCGGGTAACTGACGGGGACTCTACCGTCTACCTGGGCGGCACCGTGCACCTGCTGCGACCCAGCGACTACCCGTTGCCAGAGGAATTCGAGCAGGCCTACCAGCAGTCTGACGAGATCGTCTTCGAGACGGACCTGGCGGCAATGTCCGATATTGCCACCCAGGCGCAGATGCTGTCCCAGCTCACCTACAGCGATGACCGCACCCTGATGTCGGTCCTCACACCGGAAGCCTATACGGCGCTGGAAGAATATGCCGCCTCGGTGGGTATGCCGATTATGATGATGCAGAAGTTCAAGCCTGGCATGGTGGTCAGTACCCTGCAGGTCATGGAGTTCCAGCGCATGGGTTTTACCCCCCAGGGTGTGGATGCGTTTTTCAATAGCCGGGCGATGGGCGATGCCAAGACGCTGGGTGCATTGGAATCCCTGGAGGACCAGATCGGTTTCCTGGCCGATATGGGGGCAGGCAACGAGAGTGAGTTCATCCTTATGTCGCTGGACGATCTGGAAACCACCGATGAAGTGATGGAACAGATGATCAGCGCATGGCGTTCTGGAGACGCCGACGATCTGGCGGAGATGTTTGTTGCCGATATGCGGGAACGGGCGCCAGAACTCTATGAGTCCCTGCTGCGTGGCAGAAACCTGAACTGGTTGCCGCAGATTGAGACCATGCTGGCCGACGCCAACACCGAATTTGTGCTGGTGGGGGCTGCTCACCTGGTCGGGGAAGACGGGTTGCTGGACCTGTTGGCGGCCCGCGGCTATGAGATTGAACAGCTCTGAAAACCGCTGAGGGCGGGGCGCCCAATGCGCATCGAACTGACACCCCGGATCTCGAAAACTGCAAATAAATGCGCGCAATAAAAAAGGGAGACCGGGTACTGGTCTCCCTTTTTTATCAACTCGTTGTCAGCAGTTTCACTTCAGACCGGTTGGTTTCTGACTGTTGATTGTGCTTTTCCGATCTGACTGGCGCGGCGTCAGATTGCTGGGGCGGCTCACAGAAATGGCATCGACCGCTCCTGGTTCTTATTCACTTGCCTGTCGCCTGGCAGTGCCGCGCCTCGAATCAGGAGCTGGTTTTGTGGCTCAACACGATCTGGCGTGGGCCGCTGGTGGAGGTTTGTCCGCTGACTCCAGAGGGGATTTGCTGGACCTTGCCACCGGATTTCAGAAACGCTTCTACATGTTCTTGCAGGTCAGCGCGATTGCTGATCGCCGCTTCCTTTTTTGCTTTATTTGCCATAGCTATCTTTACCTATTACCTAACCCTTGCGGTCAAAACGATCGATTATACACGAATTACGGGTCCCCAGCCATGTGAGCCAGGGCGCCGGGCCCCAGTGGGCCCGGCCACAGGGGCGGCTGATCGCATTGGTGGCAAGAACAGGTGCGGCTAGCGGGGCTTGGACCCCAGGCGCTTTCTGGGTCGTACAAAGTAATCTGAGTAGTAATCCTCAGGTAATTCTCCCACCATCTCATCCAGCGATGTCTTGTAGATCACTTTCATCTTGGCGAGCAGTTCCAGATCCAGGTGGCAGCCGTAGTTGCGTACGGTTTCGATGTCTTCAAGCTGCTTGCGGGAAATTCCCAGCAAGCGCGCGCCTTCATTCATGGAATATCCGGCGTTCAGACGCAGTTGGCGCATGTTCTTTTTCACGGTGACCGTGATGGGTGAAAATTTTGAAAATTGCGGTTGGTTCATCGTTGGTTGACTCCCTGGCCCGTCAAACTCGAGGACGGCCTCATGTCAAACGGTTCAAGTTATACGGATCGGTTGTGTAAAGTGCTTATGTGAAACAGTTGTGCACTTGCCGGGCGACCATGATACTCGGTTACCTCGAAAAAAACGGTATCACATGGTTTCAGGGTTGCTAACCAATTCTTCAAATTGCCGGGACGCGGGCTGTTTTTTAAGTTTCCAGTGTGTCTTAACTGCAAATTTCATTTTAGAAATCCAGTCTTCAGCCCAGAGTTATTGCCAGAATTGCCCTGAGACGCGCTTGGCCTGCGTGCCGTCAAGGATGCAAAAATGAAATTGGGATGGACTATGCGCGGTAAACAATTGTCGGCTGATATTCGCGCGGCGACTACCCGACGCCGAGTCGGGGAGTGCAACTGAACTTCTTTGAGCCGGTCAGCAGTGTTCAAGCACTGGCGGTTTGCGACTTGTTGACTGCCGCCAGAACCAGGGGGAGCACTTTACGGTTGACCACCACTTCGTAGTAGCTTTCATCAGTGCCATTGTTGTCGTGAATGGTCTCGTCTTTCCACAAGCCTATTTTGCCCTCGCGAATGACGAGGTCTTTCTTGCGACCCTTGGCATCGGGGTATTGTCCGACATGGAACAGGAAATCGGTGTCGTTGAGCTTCATGCGCACGCTGCGCAAATTGATTTCCTTTTTCAACTTGGCGAACGCCGCATCGTCCATATTGATGCCGTTGACGTTGTAACGCAGGTAATGCTGCCCTTTTTCGCCCTTGCTGCTTTCGCCTTCACCGATCTGCAGGACATCGACGTTGAACAGACCCTTTTTCAGTGCCGCCCGCAGGTTCCATGAGCAACCTGACATCCGATCGGCCAGACCTATCGCGCCAGAGATCATGATTGGATGGTCTCCGTCGTACAGGTAGCGTGGCGTCTCATCGGAATAGCAAATGCCAACCCCCAACTCCAGCAAGGGTAATCCCATCTGTGTGGAATAGCGGTTGTTTGACCCGGTAATCTTCAACATATCCCTGGCATAGCCGCAGGCGCGCGCCACGGAATACCACTGCTGTGGCGCGTTTTCGTATTCCAGGAAACTGAGGATAATGGCATCGCCTTCAATGAAGACCTTGTTGGCACCGTAGGTTTCCAGAATCTTGTTAATGGGATTGAAAAATCGCATGCTGAAGTAGGAGGCTGGATTCAAGCCTTTTTTAAGCAGCTCATCGGTAACCGTGGTGGAGCCGCGTACATCCGCTTTCAAAATAGCATGATGACAGATGCGCGCCTCGTCCTGTTCGATCTCGGCACTGGTAGGGATCATGTAAAGCGTGCTTGCGGATCGTGACAGCTTGATATCTTCTTCGGACGAGCGCAGCGCCATACGATTAAAGCAGCGATGCGCGAAGCGGTAGTATTTCAGCAGGCGACGATAGCGGCTGACATCCAGCAGCATGCGTAGTACATCCCCGGTATCGGCCCTGGCAACTTTTGTTTCGATTTCGGCGCGCAGTTGTTCAAGGGATTTCAGTTGTTCGCTATTCAGCCTGGTACCGGCATTCAGATTCTCATTCACTTTGGTTAGCGGAATCAGGCCGGCAAGATACTGACACAGGGTTTTAAGATCCACGTGTTCCAGGATCGCCGGACTGATTGAGCGACGCATGTAGTGCGAAGCCAGCATTTGGCTAAACAGCTTTTCCGAGCGCAGCAGTTTTGCAAAGCCTTTAAGCAAACGCGACTGGGCTTTGATTTCCCGTTTTAACTGCCAGGCTTTACGGAAACCGAGTTCCTTGCGCCGCTGTGCCAGATCCTGCAGATTGGCCTTCTCGTTAAACAGTTTTTCTACAATGTCAGGGTTCTCAAACCAGCTGAACTCCTCGGCGACGATCGCCTTGCTGTCTTGCGCCGGGCCCAGGAATGGTTGACTGAGAAACAGGCCGTTCAGTTCATCATGAATCTCGGTGGTCAGTTGTTCATGACGTTCGGCATTGCGCAATGGCGGGATGCTCAGACCCTTCATGCGCTTGTTCAGCAGCTTCTCCAGCTTTTCATTGAGCTTGATGAAGCCACCATCATCACTGCTGGAATTCCACATGGAAAATTCGTTGACCAGCAGCGGCAGAGCGCTCAGCTCAGAGACGAATAACAGCGGATTGGTCAACGCAGGAAGTACGTCAGCACTTTTTTCATCGAGGTACTGCAGCCTGATAGGGGCCAGTTGTCGCTCTTCGACACGCTGCAGTTGCGTGAATATCTGACGGTTGACGCTGTACAGAATAGGGTCGTAATTCTTCTTTAGCCAGAACAGGCGCTGCTGGGTTGCCAGGGCTTCCGATGACCCCTTGTTGCGATGTTCAGCAAGTCTGGCGGCGACACTGCGTATTTCTTGGTCTAGTTGGGCGCGCACCGTGGCGACGACAAATTTCACCGGCGCAAACTGCAGTAGACAGACTTCTTCGGTACTCAGATCGGTTTGCACACGGTGGATCAGCACCGTCATCATATCCAGATATTTTTCGCGCAGTTTGTCGTAAAGCTTGGAGTTGTCCCATTGCCGGGGTTGCGGGACAGCTTGTTGGGATACCACCAGGTTAACCAGCTTGCGGATGTCGGAACAGAAGCGTCGCGACAGGCGCACATCAATATGATAATTGTCGATGCCTCGCAGCAGCGACTCGCTGGAAATCTGAACCAGATGTTGTGGCTCAGTATCCTCGAATAAATTTGAGGCAGACGTGGTGTTCATAGGTGGTTGTTAGCCGTGTTTCACCCGACTTCATTTGCCCGACTTGTTCTACCTGAATTCGGGCAGGGATCAGCAAAGCTTGATCTCGGTCGCAACTCTGTAATTTGAACTGAAGATACCAGAAATAATTTGGCACTTTGTGAAACCCAACACATTACGCTAATTTTTCTTAAAAATCAGCAGCTTGTGAGCATAATCTCAAGTGCCGCATTGAGCTACAAAAACCACCACCACTGGTAGTGCTATTCTGGCGCAGGTACCAGATATGGGATTCAATCCCAGGCGGGCTGCTGCTCCTGTAAATGTTCGGCCAGGGATTTCAGCAATCTTAGCCCCCTGCGCCGCAAGCCCCGCTGTGCCAGAAAGGCCATCAATTTGGCTGAGGTCAGGGGAATGAACTCCATGTCGAGGGTGAGTATGGCATGGTCATTGTCGCTTCCCGGGAGGATAGACAGGCTCAGTCCGGCCCGGCAATGGCGGTCGAGAATCTCGAAATCCACCCGGCTGCCGGATTGCCAGTAGATGATTTCCCAGATCTGCTGGTCAAACCTGCTGTTCACCTGCAGTTGGCTACCCCGTCCCGGTTCACCCTTGTCCAGTTGCTGGACTGACTGCACATCGCGCCACCAGTCTGGCCAGTTCTCGAAGTCCACGAGCTGCTGCCAGAGTAGCGCAGTACAATGGGGCCAGGGCCCGAAGCTCTGCCGGTGCTGGTTTGCTGGCGTATGGTCTTGTGGTTGTGGCGTGACTTCCTGATTCATTGCGATTGCATGTCCGCACAGTGTTTACTTCTAAAATACCGCCCTGCAAGGCGGCCTGGATCACGCTGGCGGCGATTCAGCAGTGCCTGCCACCGTGGCTCTGGTGCCGGCCCCCGACGGATTTGCTCAGCTAGCCAGTGCGGATTTCTCCTGCCCGGGCAGCGAAATCTGCGCACCTTGTGCTATTGTTATCGCCACAATCGCCTGCGCCTTGCGCATCCACGACCAGAGAGATAACAACAATGAAACCTGAAGATAACGGACGTCGCACCCTTCTGAAAGGTGCTCTCAGCAGCAGCCTGTTGGCTGCAGTCTCCGCCCCCGGCTTTATTCTGCCCGCCCTGGCCCAGGGTGAGCGCCGGATTCCCTTTACCGATGTGCCCGACACCTTCAATGTTAGACCGGTGCGGCCCAACTCCACACATTATCTCGACACCCGCGAAATCGACAGTTTCTTCACTGATAACGAAGATTTTTACCTGGTACAGCACTATGGACAGCCGGAAGTTGATAATGCCAGCTGGCGGTTACGGATTACCGGCATGGTGGATAATGAGATAGAGCTTTCCCTGTCGGATCTGATGAACCGGCCCGAGTTGGAACAGGTGGTCGGTTTTGAGTGCGGCGGCAACGGCCAGCGCCTGTTTCATGGTCTGATTGGCAACGCCACCTGGCGCGGCACTGCCCTGCAGTCGCTTTTGCAGGAAGCCGGCATCCAGTCCGGTGCCAAGGAAGTGGTGTTCTTCGGCGCCGATATTGGCACCGAGGAAATTCGTGGTCGGGAAGTGGAGAAGTCTTTCGCCCGCAGCCTGTCGATTCCCGATGCCATGCGTCCGGAAAATATGCTGGCCTGGACCATGAACGGTGAACCTCTGCCCCACTACCATGGCAAGCCGGTTCGATTGCTGGTCCCTGGCTGGTACGGCGTGGCTAACGTCAAATGGTTGACCCAGATTCATGTGCAGGATACCCGCTATATGGGCCGCTTCATGGGTCGCGACTACGTGACTCTCAAACGCACCAACGTGGGCGGGGTCGAGCGCTGGGTTGAGAATTCGGTGACTACCATGAACCTGAAGTCCGCCATTATCCGGGTTACTGAAATGGCTGGCCGCTACCGTATTACCGGGTTTGCCCTGAATGATGGCACACCGCTACAGCGAGTTGAGATCCGGATCGATGACGGACCCTGGCAGGTGGCGGAGCTGGATCCCAGCAACACGCGGTATTCCTGGAAGCTGTTTGGCATGGACTGGGTAAACCCGACGCCAGGGGAGCATCGCATTGTGTCGCGGGCAATCGACGTGAACGGCAATGTTCAGCCTCCCCAGGATGCGCTGCCGGAGAAAGTCAGCTACTGGGAAGATTTTGGCCAGTTTCCAAGAACCCTGCGCATTGCCTGAGCCGTGTGACCTGGTCAGCGTCCGGGTCGGTCGGTGGTGAGCACTGCCGACCCTGGCGTCGACGGTTTCATCCTGACGCGGCAATGGTTCGAGCGATCTGAGCGAACTGGGCGAACTGGGCGAAATGAGAGTCGCGATGGATTGACCCTGGTCCTCTGGCTCAGCAGCGCCTCCGGACCGGTTCGTGTAGAGCTGACCGGCCAGGAAGCAGTCAGTTTTTTCCCCGCTCGACAGCGCGCCGCTGTCGAATCCTTATTGCGCTCGAGGCAGCACTGGCGAATCAGTGACACCCGGCTCCTTGATTTCAGCCATGACCCGGTTGCCGCGCTCTATCTAAAAAGTCAGCGTCAGCTTTTCGCGGTGCGCGACGAGCTTGACGCTCGCGGCGTCCATCTTCAGGAAGCCGATATCAAACCCACCGATCGCTTCCTGATGGAGCGATTTATCACCGGTGCGGCGCGCGTTACCGGCGCTGCCACACAGCATCCTCGGTTTAGCTCTTATCGCAATCCCCGCTTGCGCGCGATCGATTTCACACCAACGTTTTCTGCATTGTCTATCGATATTGAAACGGACTACCGCGCCGAGCAACTGTATTCCATCGCTGCCTACTCAGACCAGGCTGCCGTTGTGCTGATGATCGGCGAAAGCAGCGATACCGAGCTGGATGACGAAGAACCTGGTGCTTTCAGGCTGCGCTACTTTGCCAGCGAAGCGGCCCTGCTGCGCGGCTTCAGTGAATTGCTGCAGGAGCTGGACCCGGACATCCTGATGGGCTGGAACGTGGTGAACTTCGATTTGCGCTGCCTGCAAAACTTTGCTGACCGGCATCGGGTGACACTGGCGCCTGGCCGCGGCGGTGAGCCAATGTCCTGGCGCCAGGCCCGGGATAACAGCAACCATCATTTCGTTACTATCGCCGGTCGCGCAGTGCTGGACGGTATCGAACTGCTGCGTTCGGCCACCTACAGTTTTGAAAACTTCTCCCTGGAATTCGTCGCCCGACAGCTGCTGGGACGCGGCAAACTGGTGGATGATGTAGATCAGCGGGGCGCTGAAATTACCGAGCTGTTTCACGACAACAAGCCGGCACTGGCTCGCTATAATCTGGAAGACTGCCGGCTGGTCTGGGATATCTTTGCTCAGGAAAAGCTACTGGAATATGCCGCCCAGCGCAGTCGCCTGACCGGGCTTGAGCTGGATCGCTACGGTGGATCCGTGGCCGCGCTGGATTACCTTTACCTGCCGCGACTGCATCGCCAGGGTTTTGTGGCACCCAGCCCGGGCCAGGCGCGGAATACGGCTATCAGTCCCGGTGGCTACGTCATGGACTCGGTGCCGGGCATTCACGATCATGTCGCCGTGCTCGACTTCAAAAGCCTGTACCCGAGCATCATTCGCACCTTCCATGTCGATCCACTGGCGCTGGTGTGCGGCCCTCGTGAGGCGGACAGCGTTCCCGGTTTCGAAGGCGCCCAATTCTCCCGTCAGCAGCACATTCTTCCGGAACTGATCGAATCCCTGTGGAGTGCCCGGGACCAGGCCAAGAAAGAGGGCAGGAAGGAAGTTTCCCAGGCGATCAAGATCATTATGAATTCCTTCTACGGCGTACTCGGCACTTCCGGCTGCCGTTTTCTGGACAGCCGCCTGGTGAGCTCAATCACCCGCCGGGGCCATCAGATTATTCTCGACAGCAAGGCACAGCTTGAATCCCTGGGCTATCAGGTAATCTATGGTGACACGGATTCAGTGTTTGTGCTGATAGGTACCGGTGACGGCACGTCGGCCAGGGATGTTGCAAGTTCCCAGGCTATCGCCGCCGAACTGGCGAGCAACCTGAATCGCTGGTGGCGCGACCGGCTTCAGAATGAACTGGGGCTCACCAGTTTTCTGGAAATGGAATTCGAAACCCTGTTCGAACGCTTTTTCATGCCCACTATCCGCGGCGCCGATACCGGCAGCAAGAAACGCTATGCCGGATTGCTGCCAGGGGGCGACATCGTGTTCAAGGGGCTGGAGTCGGTGCGCAGTGACTGGTCACCACTGGCGCGGGATTTCCAGAAAGAACTCTACCGGCGGGTGTTCGCCGATGAGCCTTGCCAGGAATACATCCAGTCGGTGGTGGCAGACCTGCGGGACGGACGGTTTGAGGCGGAGCTGGTACTGCGCAAACGTCTACGCCGCCGTCTCGATGAGTACGTTCGCAACGTCCCGCCTCACGTGCAGGCAGCCCGTAAAGCCGAGGCAATACGCGAGGCGCGCAATCTGCCCAGTTTGTATGCGGCCGGAGGTTGGATAGAATACGTGATGACGGCGAGCGGACCAGAGCCTCGCCAGTATCGGCATTCACCTATTGACCACGATTTTTATATCGACAAGCAATTGGCACCCATCGCCGATGCCATCCTGGTATTTCAGGGACAATCACTGGAGCAAATACTGACCCAGCAAATCGGCTTGTTTTAAGGACCGAACACTACCCGCCGACCGGGTTGCAGGAATGCGGCCCCAGCTCGCAACGCTGCCAGCAGGATGGCTCGAGCCGGTCACCGCAAGCGACACAGAGCACATTTCAATTCAACAGCATGACACAGTTTTCAAGAGGCACAGCATGACAACATATCTGGTACTTACCGCCATCGGCACCGATAAACCCGGGCTGGTAGAGTCGCTTTCGGAAGTCGTGGCAGCGCACGGCGGTAACTGGCTGGAAAGCAGCATGTCGCAGCTGGCGGGCAAATTCGCTGGCATTCTGCGGGTATCGGTTAGCGACGAGCAGGCAGACGAATTGATTACCGCGCTGGAACAGCTCAGTACTCATCTGCGCCTGGTTATTGAGCGCGTGGCAGAAGACCAGGTGGTGGCACCGCCGCAAACCGTGGTTCTGTCCCTGGTGGGCAACGATCGGCCGGGGATTGTTCGCGATATTTCTCATGCTTTAACGGCACTGGCGGTGAATGTAGAGCAGCTCAACTCCGAATGTGAGCCAGCACCGATGAGCGGCGAGATCCTGTTCAAGGCGCGCGCTACCCTGCGCGTTCCGGCTACCGTGAGTCTGGAAGAGCTGCAGTCGAGTCTGGAAAAGCTGGCCGACGACCTGATGGTGGAAGTGGGTGAAAAGAAAACAGGTTCAAAGTAATCAAAATTAGCAGTCGCAGCGTCGTTACCTGCGGTCAAGCCTCTCAAGGTAGAGGCGGCACCTGCAGTCTGGTCTGCACCTGCTGGAAGTGATCGATCATGTTGGTGAGCAGGTTGATGCACTCCACAATTGAGAACTCGGCTTGTGCGGTGGCCTGTTCGTTCGTCGGTTCTTCAAGCTCGCTGTATAGTGACACCAGGCACTCTTTGCTGGCGTCAAAGTTCTGGTAGAACAATTCCGCAAATTCCGGCGATAGCTGGCTGAGAATACCGTCCAGACTTCGTCCCGCGCTGGAACGGGTTTCCAGCAGCAACCGCTCGATGCTGGCGAGTTGCGCCACCACGGCATTGTCCGTGGCGTCGCTGTAAGGCGACTGGATACTTCCCTCGTAGTCGCCGTTCAGCAGCGGGTACAGCGAGCGCACCAGAAACTCTTCATTGAGCAGGGTGCCTAGTGCGGTGAGCAGTTGATCAAGTGCCCGGGCCGGAGACAGATCGGTCTGTTGCTGGCCGTAGACACTCAGGCCCTGGACAGTGAGTTCACGACTGGCCTGGATGTCACTCAGCAGGACTTCGGACACCAGACCAACCAGCGCCCGGCGTCGATTGGCCGGGAGCTGGGACTCGCTCAGGCCCAGTTCCAGCATTTCTTCCTCGTCCGCCAGCTCAGGCTGGAAATCGGCCGGGTCGCGGCCGGTGCTCGCATCCGGGTCGTCGCCCCAGAGCAGAAACTCCAGCACATGAAAGCCCAACGCCGCCTCGGCGAGGTCAAATTGACCGTGCACCTGGCGCAAGGTGGCTTCATCAATCACCACGTTAACATCGTGTACCAGGCCGCTGTCAGGATAGTTGGGCACCGAGTCCACATAGCCCGGCAGGATCGGCCAGTGATCAAGCTGGTAGGTCAGCGCGCTGAGGCGCAGGGTCACTTCTTCCGGCAGCACCTGGTTGGCAAAATGCTGATGCAGCAAGGTCGCCTGGTAGGCTGAGTGCGCCAGCGACCAGGCTTGTCGGGCCGACCCGAGACTGGTTTCGGTGGGCTCGGCAAGCAGTTCCCGTACTGCTGTGTGGAGTGCTGCGACCCGCGTATCGAGGGCCTGAAAGTCGCGCTCAATTTGCGTCAGGTAGGAATCGATGACTTCGGCAACCGCCTCTTGCAGCGCCGGGTCCAGCGTCAGCTCGGCAGTCGCCGCCCGGTTCGGCGCCGGCTCCGGCGAACCGGGCGCGACCGGGGTATCCCGGTTGTCACCACAGCTGGCCAGGGTCAGGCAAACCACGCTCGCCAGCAATGCTGCTGGGCGCGCAAGTCGGCTACTGGCAGATGCTGAACCCGGGCGCAGCTGCGTCATGGGTGCAGACTCAGTTCCTGCCAGTTGCGCTCCCGCGCGGCTGCTTTCAGGCGCTCATCCGGGTCCACTACCACCGCGGTCCCGGCCTGTTCCAGGAGCGGCAAATCGTTGCTGGAATCGCTGTAAAAGATACTGTCCTCCAGGCGCAACTGTTCGCGGCGGGCTACCTCGTCTTCGGCCAGCCATTGCTGCAGGCGCTGTACCTTGCCCGCCTGAAAACAGGGAATACCGAGAATGTCACCGGTAACCCGACCGTCAGCCAGCTGTAAATCGGTAGCCAGCAACTGGTCCACCTGGTAGGCCGCAGCGATGGGCGTGGTGAGGAAGGAGTTGGTGGCGGTGATGATCAGACAGAAATCTCCCTGGTTCCGGTGCCTGGCTACCAGATCACGGGACGCGTCGCTAATCAGCCCGGCAATCATCTGCGTCATGTATTCATCGCGCAGCTGCAACTGCTGTTCTGCTGGCAAATCGAGAATGGGCCCCATGGTAAAGCGGACATAGGCATGAATATCCAGTTCGTTGTCCTGGTATTGCTGATAATAATTGTCATTGTGGCGCCGATGATTATCGGCATCCACCAGCTGTTTCTGGATCAGGAATTCCCCCCAGGCATGATCGCTGTCTCCGGCCAGCAGGGTGTTGTCGAGGTCGAAAAGGGCGAGCTGTCTGGGCATGAGCTTGGCAGGTCCTGATTAATGATAGTCTGGGCGGCGTTCGGCGACCGATCTTCACCGAAACCGCAGTCATCATGCTAACCTACTGTTTTTATTTTACAAACCCGGGACTAAATTGGCCCGGGTCCGGGTTTGATGCATGGCGTGCGGAAACATTTATGGGGTATATTTGTCCAACTGTTAGCAAGAACACGTAACATGATTGACGCACAAGGATATCGGCCAAACGTAGGCATCGTAATCTGCAACAATGAGGGTAAATTGTTGTGGGCCAAACGCATTGGCCAAAAGGCGTGGCAATTCCCCCAGGGCGGGATCAAGGAAAACGAATCCGTTGAGCAGGCATTGTACCGAGAGCTCGACGAGGAAGTAGGTCTGAACGCCGACGACGTGCGGGTATTGCATCGTACCGAAGACTGGCTGCGCTATCGCCTGCCGAAGAATTTTATTCGCTATCACCGGGATCCGCTGTGTATCGGGCAGAAGCAGAAATGGTTTCTGTTAGGTCTGGAGACTGATGACAGCAAGGTGGCGCTTAGCAAATCAGGTGAACCCGAGTTTGATGACTGGCGCTGGGTGAACTACTGGTACCCGGTTAGCCAGGTTATTGAATTCAAGCGCGATGTTTACCGCAAAGCGCTGACCGAGTTAGCCAATCCTCTCAATGAGTACGTAAAAAAATTATAAGACACCTGGCCCCGAGCACAGGACATCAATCCCAAAGCCACACACCAGCCGCCAATACTTGTCTTCTGACGAGGCTGGCTGGTGTGGCTCACAGAATCAGAACACTGAGCAGGTACGAGCGAAACAGGGCCAGGAGCTATTGGTTGGCGCAGTAGTGGTATCGCGGCACTGGGAAAGAATAGCGACAGGCAGGGTGATGATTTCGGCAGCACCGCCTGGTGATAAACAGACTGCAGATTAACAAGAGGTAACCGCAGCGTTATGCTGGAACAGCTACGCAGCATCGTTCAGGAAGTGAACGCAGCGCATGACCTGCAGTCGGCGTTGGACATTATCGTGTCCAGGGTTCGTCAGGCGCTGGACACCCAGGTCTGTTCCATTTTCCTGCTGGACAAGGATCTCAACAGTCACGTGCTGATGGCATCCGAAGGTCTGCGCAGAGAGGCGGTAGGTCGGGTCAGCCTGGAAGTTGGGGAAGGGCTGGTTGGCCTGGTGGCCAAGCACGCCGAGCCCATTAATCTCCAGGATGCATCCCTGCACCCGAGTTTCCACTATCTGCAGGAAACCGGTGAGGAAGAATTTCACGCCTTCCTGGGCGTGCCGATCATCCACCACCGCTCGGTACTGGGCGTGCTGGTGGTTCAGCATCAAGACAAGCGCCGCTTTGACGAAGGGGAAGAAGCGTTTCTGGTGACATTGTCGGCGCAGCTGGCGGCGGTGATTGCCCACGCCGAGGCTACCGGCGCTATTGCCGGCATTAGCCCGTCGGGGCATAAGACCTCGGATACCGTATTCGCTGGCGTCTCGGGTTCCTCCGGAGTGGCTATCGGCCGCGTGGTGGTAGTGTTTCCTCACGCCGACCTGAGCCAGATCCCGCGCCGGCCGGCTGGCAACATCAAACGTGAAATAAAAGACTTTAACGCCGCCCTGGATTCGGTGCGCGCCGACATTCGCGAGCTGTATGACAAGCTGGCGGGACGCGTTGCCGAGGAGGAGCGGCAGCTGTTCGACGCCTACCTGCACATGCTGGATGACTCCGCGCTCGGCAACGAGGTTGTGGCCCGGATCCGGGAAGGTAATTGGGCCCAGGGCGCGCTGGCCTGGGTCGCTAACGAACACGTGCGCCGCTTCGAATCCATGAACGATGCCTACCTGAGCGAGCGGGCCGTCGATATCAAGGAGCTGTGCAGCCGGGTCCTGTTCTATCTCCAGGATCGCGGCAAGGTACAAACGGAATATGTCGACGACACCATTCTGGTGAGCGAGGAGCTCACCGCCGCGATGCTCGCTGAGGTGCCCAAGGAAAAACTTCGGGGCCTGGTGTCGGTAAAGGGGTCAGGTAACTCCCACGTAGCTATTCTGGCGCGCACCATGGGCATTCCCACGGTTATGGGCGCACTGGATTTACCGTTCAATGAACTCTACGGCAAAGAAGTCATCATTGATGGCTACAAGGGTGAGGTGATAAGCAATCCCTCGGATGAGGTGCGTACTCGCTACCTCAACACCCTGGAAGAACAGAACCAGCTGATTGCCGGGCTGGAGAATCTCAAGGATGAACCCTGTGTGACTGCCGATGATCACCGTGTTCACCTGTGGGTAAACACCGGTCTGATGTCAGATGTAATGCATTCCATTGACCAGGGCGCTGAGGGGATCGGGCTATTTCGCACCGAGGTACCATTCCTGCTTGCCGAGCGGTTTCCCTCCGAGCAGGAACAGACCCAGATTTACCGCGAGCAGCTGGAAGCATTTGCACCCAAGCAGGTCACCATGCGCACCCTGGACATTGGCGGCGACAAGGCCCTGCCTTATTTCCCCATTGAAGAGGCGAACCCGTTTCTGGGCTGGCGGGGCATCCGGGTAACTCTTGATCACCCGGAAATTTTCACCGCCCAGATTCGCGCCATGCTGCGCGCCAGCATTGGCCTGGAAAACCTGCAGATCATGCTGCCCATGGTGTCCAATGTGCATGAGGTCAGCTCCGCGCTTCAGTTGATCAAGAAAGCCCACCGTGAGCTGCTGCAGGAAGGCCTGGAAGTGCGCTTTCCGCCGATCGGCGTGATGATTGAATTACCCGCGGCGGTGTACCAGACCCGGGCGCTGGCCAAAATGGTGGACTTCGTCTCCGTGGGCAGCAATGACCTGACCCAGTACCTGCTGGCGGTAGATCGCAACAATCCGCGGGTGGCCCATCTCTACAGCTCATTTCATCCGGCGGTACTCAATGCCCTGTATCAGGTAGTCAGTGCCGCCCAGGAGCAAGGCAAGCCGGTGAGTATTTGTGGCGAGATGGCCGGTGACCCGGGCGCTGCCGTGTTGCTGGTGGCGATGGGCTTCGACATTCTGTCCATGAATGCCATGACCCTGCTCAAGGTGAAGTCGGTGATCCGCAGCGTCAGCCTGGATGCCGCCCAGGATCTGCTCGACCAGGTGATGCAGATGGATGATGCCCAGACCATTCGCAGCGCGGTTGACATGACTCTCTACAACGCCGGTGTCGATCGCCTGCTGCGCTCGACCCGCACCAACTAGCGCCACTCCCCCACGGACCGCTCGGAGCCACTTTGCAACGCTGGCCAAGAGGCAAGAAACCCTAGGACAGCAGTGGCCACTCCTAACTTTTGCTGACAGCCTCGACCGGGCGATGATCACTGGTGTTTATTGGGGTGGGTCGTACGGGCTGGGTCGTGAAAATAGTCACTGCGGGTCAATCGGTACAGCACGTGTTCGCTTAGTGAACTTTCCGGGTCAACGCGGGGATGGTTGAAGTTTCGGTGCTGGTCGGCCATACCCAAACGCTGCATGACCGCCACAGAGCGCTGGTTCCGCTGGGCGGTGAAGGCCAGCACTTCGTCCAGGGCGAGACTGCTGAACGCAAACTCCAGGGCTGCCCTGGCCGCTTCCGTGGCATAACCGCAGCCCCAGGCCGACGCCGCCAGGCGCCAGACCAGTTCAACCCCTTCTTCATCCCCGTGCTCGTCAAAGGGCATACTGGTTAACGGGCTGAGCCCGGTCATGCCAATAAACTCCCCGGTTTCCCGGGTCTCCAGCGCCCAGATTCCCCAGCCCTGGTCGGCGATATGTTGTTGGCAGCGCGCTGCCAGTGCATCACTTTCCGGCCGGGATAGCGCTTTCAGGAAATGTGCCATGACCTGGCTATCAGCGTTCAGTGCCGCAAACGGATTCAGGTCCGTCGGGCGCCACTGGCGTAAATACAGCCGCTGAGTGGTCAGTTGTTCTGGCTTGTGCATTGACCGATCCCGGGATAGTACGACTGCCTGACTCTGACCGGTAGCTGCCATCAGACGTCGAAGAAGTCGATTATGCCGGTGTCCAGATCGTATTCGGCACCGACTATTTTTAGCCCCCCGGCACGGATCAACTGCTCCAGTACGTCCGAGCCATGCTTCAGTTGTTGCACCGAGGCGCGGACATTGGCGCGCACCGCCGCGCTCAGCAGTTGGTCCGGGTTGTCCGGTGTGGCTTCGGCAAGCAACGGCTCCAGCGCCGGACTGATCCGGCTGACAATGGATTTCAGGTTCGGTGAGCGCTGTTCACTGGGAGTCTGCAGTTGTTGAAGGGAGGCGGCGACGGCGCCGCAGCGAGTGTGGCCCAGTACCACTACCAGTCGGCTGCCAAATTTTTCCGCGGCGAACTCAATGCTGCCAACCTGTGACGGCGCGACAATATTACCCGCAACGCGAATCACGAACAGCTCGCCAAGGCCCTGATTGAAAATCAGTTCGGCCGGCACCCGGGCATCCGAGCAGCCGAGAATGATGGCAAACGGATCCTGCTGCTCAGCCAGCTCACTGCGTCGCCGGGTGTCTATTTCGATCACCGCGTGATCGTGCTCGACAAAGGTGGCGTTGCCCTGCTGCAAGCGGCTCAGGGCCTGGTCGGCAGTCAGCATCCCTGAACGCCTGAGGCTGGATCACTCGTGGTCATGGTGATGACCGATGGGGCCTTCAGTAAACAGGTAGTCTTTCAGTTCACCATCGAGCTTGGGGTCGCGACGCCGAATCCACTCCAGTACCATCGCGGCGTGTTCCTTTTCCTCATCGCGGTTGTGAATCAGGATCTTGCGCAGGTCCTCGTCCTTGCAGGCATCGACCCGCTGGTTGTACCAGTCCACCGCTTCGAGTTCTTCCATAAGCGACGTAATTGCGCGATGCATGTCCCGGGTTTCGTCGGACAGTTCCTCGATGGGTTCGTGGTAGCCCTCGTTTGCCATGTTTAATGCTCCTTGGTTGGCGTTAACTGAAAAATTCGGGGTCTATTCTCAGCCACAATAGCGCTGAGTTAAATACTGTTGGCAGTTCCATGACCCTGAACACGCTCACCGGCCTTGTCTTGCTCCCGGGTTGAGGCGGTTCCGGCCATGACCGCGGGCAGCTCAAAAAAATGCCTGCCGATGGGCCTGGCGTCGCTATCGAAATTGGCTTCGCTAAAACGCATGGCGCCGTCTGCCGCCACCAGCAGCGCCGTCGAACAGCGGGTGCCGTACTGCCGTTCGGGGTTGCGAATGAAGGCTGCAGACAGGCTCTTTTCCAGATCTCTGGGCACACCGGTATCAGGCAGCTGGTCATCCGCTGCCGGGCGGGGATCGCGCATCATCTTCAGCAGGTCATCGGTGCCGGGGGCGGTGGCGCTGGCCAACAGTGCCGCCAGTCGTTCCCGGCCCTGGGTGACCTTCGGCCAGTCGCAGTTCAGGCGGCCATTGGACAGGCCATGAATGCCTGGCGCCAGCACCTGGGTAGTGCGCTCGACATTGTTGACATACACCAGCTGCTCGCCATCACCGACTAGCAGGTTATAGCCGGCGTAGTCGGCAAAGCTGTCGCTGAGCCCGGCACAGAATTCTGTTGCCGCGATTCTGTCGCCCAGGAAGCTGCTGGTAAGTTCGCCACGGGAGCGCGGCTTCGCCTCCGCCTGGGAAGGGTCACGAATGTTGGTGACCGCCGCAAAGCGGCCGCTGGGGGTAATGCCCAGCCAGGTGCCGCCGGCCTGCAGGTCCTTGCCAGCCAGGATGCGGGAACCGGAAGCAGTCTGCCAGAAGTCAGCCTGGGCGGTAGGTCGGGTGAAGAACTCGTCGCGATTGGCAGCAACCACCAGCGGAAAACGCGGGTCGGCGCGATAGGCAAAAATAATCAGGCACATGGCGTGATAGTAGCGGCTGCCGATCCATGAGAGAAGCAGGCAACCAGAAAGCTTGCAGCTGATCTAAGCGTAAAACAAACGCAAACCGGGCTTCCCTTGTTATACTTGCCGGGCACTCGCCGTTAACGCCGCCCATGCTGACCTATCCACAAATCGATCCTGTTGCCATTTCCCTGGGACCGCTGTCCATCCACTGGTACGGCATCATGTACATCATTGCCTTCGCCGGGGCGTGGGCACTGGCCACCTATCGCAGCACCCGGGTTGCGCAGCCCTGGACCAGCGAACAGATTTCGGACCTGGTGTTTTATGGCGCCCTTGGCGCCGTGATTGGCGGCCGGCTGGGGTCGGTATTTTTCTATAATTTCGATCGCTTTGTGCAGGATCCGCTATGGCTGCTGCGGGTCTGGGAAGGCGGCATGGCGTTTCACGGCGGGTTTCTCGGCGTGCTGGTAGCGCTGTACCTGTACACCCGCAGAATTGGCCGTGATTTCTGGTCAACGATGGATTTTATTGCTCCCCTTGTGCCGTTTGGCCTGGGTGCCGGGCGGATCGGTAATTTCATTGGCGGCGAATTATGGGGGCGACCCACCGATGTGCCCTGGGGGATGGTGTTTCCGCACGTGGACAACCTGGCCAGGCATCCTTCACAGCTCTACCAGGCGCTACTGGAAGGGGTGCTGTTGTTTGCCATTGTCTGGTGGTTCTCGTCACGGCCACGTCCGCGACTGGCAGTTTCCGGACTGTTTGCGGTTTGCTACGGTGCGTTTCGTTTCTTCGTGGAATTCTTTCGCCAGCCGGACGAACAGCTGGGCTATCTGGCTTTCGGCTGGCTCACCATGGGGCAGCTATTGTCATTGCCGATGATTATCGCCGGGGCCGTTTTCCTTTATCTGGCCTATACCAACCAGGGTCGGTTCAGTTTTAGCCGGGCCTGACCTGCCGGAACGCCAGCAATTCAAGACCTGAGGTAACAGATAGCAGTCATGCACCAGTACCTGGCTCTTTGCCAACGCATCATCGATGAAGGCGTATGGATCGATAATCGGCGCACTGGAAAGAAGTGCCTGACGGTTATAAATGCGGACCTGCAGTACGATGTGGCCGGCAACAAATTTCCGATCGTTACCACCCGCAAGAGCTACTGGAAAGCCGCGATTGCCGAACTGCTGGGATATCTGCGCGGTTACGACAACGCCGCGGACTTTCGTGCTCTGGGCACCAAATCCTGGGATGCCAATGCCAATCAAAATGCAGCCTGGCTGGCCAATCCGGTGCGCCAGGGCGAAGACGACATGGGTCGCGTCTATGGCGTCCAGGGCCGCCGTTGGCGCAAGCATGATGGCAGCAGTCTCGACCAGCTGGCCAAGATCATCACCAACCTGTCCCAGGGCATTGATGACCGGGGTGAGATCCTGACCTTTTACAATCCTGGTGAATTTGAGCTGGGCTGCCTGCGTCCCTGCATGCACACCCATACCTTTTCCCTGCTGGGCGATACCCTGCACCTCACCAGTTATCAGCGCTCCTGCGACGTGCCACTGGGACTGAACTTCAACCAAATCCAGGTGTTTACCCTGCTGGCGCTGGTGGCGCAGATCACCGGGACCAAACCCGGCGTTGCCTATCACAAGATTGTTAACGCCCACATTTATGAAGACCAGGTCGAGCTGATGCGCGATGTGCAGTTGCAGCGTAAACCGTTTGCACCGCCCGTTCTGCATATCAATCCGGACATCAGGTCTCTTGAAGACATCGAGACCTGGGTGACCCTGGCTGACTTCCGCGTTGAGGGCTACCAGCATCACGAGCCCATCGCCTACCCGTTTTCCGTGTAGTTACAGATGCAGGGCAGTTCGACATCCCGCCCGATAAACCAACCCAGATTGCCACAGGCTTGATACCAACCTATGAAAATTTCCCTGATCTGTGCCATGGCGGAAAACCGCGTAATTGGCCGCAATAACAGTTTACCCTGGCACCTTTCCGAAGACCTGAAGTACTTCAAGCGGGTCACTATGGGCTGCTGCATTATCATGGGTCGCAAGACCTGGGAGTCCATCGGCCGACCCTTGCCCGGACGCACCAATATTGTGGTGACTACAAACCCCGACTATCTGGCCGAAGGCGCAAGGGTGGTACATTCACTGGAAGAAGCCATTGCCCTGGCCGAAGCCGTGGCGTTGATTGATGGCGCCGAGGAAGCCTTCATCATCGGCGGCGCCGACCTGTATCAGCGCGCGCTGCCACTGGCGGACCGCTTCCATCTGACCCGGGTTCACGCCGAGGTGGACGGCGACACCGAGCTTGTGGCGTTTGACGAAGAAGAGTGGCAGGAAGTGTCGCGCGAGGATTTCCAGCATAACGAAACCAACCCCTACGATTACAGCATCTGTGTGCTGGAGCGAAGCGACGCGATCTGATGCAGGAGCCGCTGTTGCTCAGCCCAGCTTCTTGACGAAAACCTTGGAGTTACGCTGCAGGTTGTACAGGCGCTGACGCTGTTCCGGCAGGGCTGCCGGTGAGGATTCGCTAAATCCCCGTTCCAGAAACCAGTGGGCCGCGACGGTGGTGAGCACAAACAGTTCACTCAAGCCCCTGCGGCGCGCCAGGTTTTCCAGACTGGCTAACAGCCTTCCCCCCAGCTGATGACGCTGAATCCCCGGATCAATGGCAATGCAGGCCAGCTCGCCGGCGGTCTCGGTAATCGGATAGAGGGCGGCACAGGCAACAATTGATCCTTCCAGCTCGATCACCTGGAAATTGTCGATCTCGTTTTCCAGGCGCTCCCGGGAGCGCTCCACCAGCGTGCCGGCCGCTTCCAGCGGTTCGATTAAATGTATGATACCTGGCACATCAGTAACGGACGCGGGGCGCAGCAGGTCAAAACTGTCCTTGCTGAGCAGGCTGCCGTGCCCCAGGCGGGTAAACAGCTCTTTCAGCAGGGCGCCATTCTCGCGGAAGCTGATCAGATGACTGCGATGGACGCCGTTGGCATAAGCGTGCAGCGCCGCGCCGAGCGCATGGCTGATACACTGTGAGTCGGCATCGCTGGCTTCGGCCAGGGTGTCGCGAAACGCTCTGGCATCTGCCTCGCTGAGGGCAGTGACCAGCTCGCCTTCCGGATTCATGACCCCGGCAGTAGGTACCAGCAGGATCAGTTTCTCCGCGCCCAGGGCAATGGCGGCTTCAGTGGCGATTTCCTCGGCGGACAGATTAAATACCTCGCCGGTTACCGAGTAGCCGAGGTTGGACAGCAGCACCAGGTTATCTTCCGCCAGCTGCTTCTGGATAGCCTGGTGATGAATGCGCCTGACCTTGCCGGTGAACTGGTAATCAACCCCGTCGTGTACGCCGACCGGTTTCGCAGTTACAAAATTGCCCCGCACCAGACGGATATCGGCGCCGTGCATGGGCGAGTTGCTGAGTCCCATGGTGAAGCGTGCTTCCAGCTCGACGCTCAGTCCGGCCACCACCGGTTTGATTCGTTCCAGGCTGGCAGCAGGCGTAATGCGCAGGTCACGATGATATTCCGAGGCAAGACCGGCCGCTTCCAGGCTGGCGGTAATCTGGGGGCGCGATCCGTGCACCAGTACCAGACGCACGCCAAGACTGCGCAGCAGGCTCAGGTCGTAAATAATATTGTCGAAGTTGTCGTCCTGCAGGGCTTCGCCGCTCAGCAGCACTACAAAGGTCTTGCCACGGTGGGCGTTAATATAGGCGGTCGACGCGCGAAACCACTCCACCATATCCATCTCAGAACTCATTGCATCGCTTCCATGAAGTTTCGCCGCGGTTAACCAGACCCTGTTCAGGCCTGCAGGCAGTGACTGGTGATCAGCTCCCGCAATACCCGAATGCAGGGATTGAGCATATCCTGGGAGACATATTCATCTGGCTGATGGGCCTGGTCAATATTTCCCGGGCCCATGACAATGGTATCCATCCCCAGCTGCTGTAGAAAAGGTCCTTCGGTGCCGAATGCCACACTGATAGCGGGGTGGCCCGTCAGTTTTTCAGCGGTCTTCAGAATCGGGCTGTCGGCGTCGGTAAAGAATGCCGGGATACCGGTAAACAGCGGTACCATGTCAAAGCCAATCCCCAGGGGTTCGGTGATCCGCAAGACCCGCTGTCGGATTTCGGCGCGCACCGTGTCAATATGCATTCCCGGCATCAGGCGCAGGTCAAACTCCAGCTCGCAGTGTCCGCAAATCCGGTTGGGATTGTCACCACCGTGAATACAGCCCAGATTCAGGGTCGGGTGGGGGATGGTAAACAGCTCGTCGTGATAGCGTGATTTCAGCTCCTGGCGATAGGCCATCAATTCGCTGATCACCGCATGCATGGCATCCAGGGCGTTGTTACCCAGCGCCGGGTCGGAAGAGTGACCGCTTTGCCCCTGCAGGCGAATCGCATCCATGATCATACCTTTGTGGGTGCGTACCGGGCGCATGCCGGTGGGTTCGCCAATCACCGCCGAGCGCGCCTTCGGTCGCCCCAGTTCCGCCAGCGCCCGCGCACCCTGCATGGAGGTTTCCTCATCGGCAGTGGCCAGCACAATCAGCGGTTCCTGGAAGGCTTGATCCCGGAGCGCGCCGACTGCTTCCATGATCAACGGGAAGAAGCCCTTCATGTCGGTCACCCCAAGGCCATAAAAGCGATTGTCGCGCTCGTTCAGGGTAAACGGATCCACGCTCCACAGGCTTTCGTCACAAGGGACGGTATCGGTATGGCCAGCCAGCACCAGTCCGCCCGGGCCACTGCCCAGGGTGGCGACAAGATTGATCTTGCTGCCCGACTCGTCTGCGGGAATAAGTTCACAGCTAAACCCCAGATCGGTAAATTCGTTGGCCAGGTAATCGACGATTGGTTTGTTGCTCATATCCAGCTTGCTGTTGGTGGAGCTAATGCTGGGAATGCTGACCACCTGCTGCAGGCGGTGTAACAGGTCAGGGCTGAAGGCAGTCATGATGAGTCCCGTATATAAGGCAATGGATAGCAGGAAACAGGTAGTGGATCAGACCTGGGCCGTGGTCATGCCATGAATTCCTCGAGTACGCTGTTGAGTAGCTGATAGCCGCGTTCGCTGGTGGTGATATGGCTTGAGTCGGCGTCCAGCAGACCGCGCTTGCGCAAATAGTCTACGCGTTTTCCTATAGTGCTAAAAGCAAGCCCGGTGCGCGCTTCAAACTGCGCAGCTGAAAAGCCAGCGCGCAAGCGCAGGCTGTTGAGCAGGTATTCAAGCGGCAGTTCGTCGCTGCTGATCGCGCTGCGTTCAACCAGCCGGGCGACGTCGCTTTGCAGGTAGTGGCCTGGCTGCTTTTTCTTGCGACTGCGGTAGATGCTGCCTTGCGCCAGGTCGGTAATCTTGCCATGGGCACCGGCGCCGATACCGAGATAGTCCCCGAACTGCCAGTAGTTGAGATTGTGCGTCGATTCCCGTCCGGCTCGCGCATAGGCCGAGACCTCGTACTGGTGATAGCCGCGTTGCTCAAGTAGTGCCTTGCCCTGCTCCTGGATGCCATCTATCTGTTCGTCATCAGGTAGTGGCGGCGTATAGCGGTAGAACACGGTGTTTGGCTCGATGGTGAGCTGATACCAGGACAGGTGCTCCGGTTCAAAAGCCAGCGCGGTTTCCAGGTCGAACAGCGCCTGTTCGGTGCTCTGCTCCGGCAAGCCGTGCATCAGGTCAAGATTCAGATTATCGAAGCCGGCCCGCCGGGCAATTGCCACTGCCTGACGGGCCTGTTCGTCATCGTGAATACGGCCCAGGCGTTTGAGACTGTCAGCACTGAAGCTCTGGATTCCCAGCGACAGTCGATTGATACCGGCCAGGCGGTAATCGCGAAAGCGTAGCGCCTCTACAGTCCCCGGATTCGCTTCCAGAGTAATTTCCGCGTCATCGGCAATGCCGATTCGCTGGTCAATATGCTTTAACAGCGTGGCAAAGGATCCGGCGCCGAACAGACTCGGGGTGCCGCCGCCAATAAAAATCGAGGATACCTGGCGCCCCTGGACCTGATCCAATTCGCTATCCAGATCACTACACAGGGCGCTGATATAGTCCGCTTCCGGTAGCTCGCCGGACTGCTCGTGAGAATTAAAATCGCAGTATGGGCACTTCTTGATGCACCAGGGAACGTGAACGTAGAGGCTTAGAGGTGGGAGTTCCAGCATTGTTTCAGTTTGCTCAGCGCCTGGCCGCGATGACTCATTTGATTCTTGACCGCAGGATCAAGCTCTGCCGACGAGCAGTCGTGTTCGGCGACATAGAATAGCGGATCGTAGCCGAAGCCGTGTCTGCCGCTTTCGGCAAACAGAATACTGCCTTCCCAGGTGCCCTGACAAATCAGCGGTGTGGGGTCCTGTTGGTGACGCATGTAAACGATAATGCATTGAAAGCGCGCGCTGCGCTGTGCTTCCGGTACCTGCTCAAGCTCTCGCAGCAGGCGGGCATTGTTGTCCGCGTCGGCGCCGTGCTTGCCAGCGTAGCGCGCCGAGTAAATACCCGGCTCACCGTTCAAGGCATCAACTTCCAGCCCGGAATCGTCGGCAATGCTGGGCAGGCCGGTTGCCTGACAGGCGTGGCGCGCCTTGATAATTGCGTTCTCAACAAAGGTCAGACCGGTTTCGGCAACGTCGCTGACCTGGAAATCGGACTGCGGTAACAGGATGACGCCCAAGCCGGAAAGCAGCGCCTGCATTTCCTTTAGCTTGCCTGCGTTCCCACTGGCCAGGACGACGCGCTGCTCCGGCTTTACGGCAGTCACGATTGCCGGTCTCCGGCCGCCTGGGTCAGATGATAAATGGCAATCTCCCCGAGCAGATTGGGCCAGGCACGCATTGCCCAGCTACCCTGGTGTTCCGAGTCCACCACCGTGCGTTTCAGCACCCGGACATTTTTCAGCCGGCATAAATCGTCAAAATCCCGAACCGTACAAAAGTGAATATTCGGTGTGTCGTACCATTCATAGGGCATGAACTTGGAAACCGGCATTCGCCCACGGGAGGCCAGATAAGCCCGGCTTTTCCAGTTACCAAAATTGGGAAATGTGACAATGCCGTTGTTACCGATACGCATCATGTCGTCCAGCAACTGTTCCGGCTTGCTCAGGGCCTGCAGGGTCTGGGCCAGCAGCACGGTATCAAAGCTCCCGGACTGAAAGTTGCGCAGCCCCTGGTCCAGGTTCTGCTCGATTACGTCCACACCCTTGTCGATACAGGATTCGATATTGTCCGGGTCGATCTCCAGGCCTATACCGGTAACCTGTTTTTCGGTCTGCAGGTAATGCAGCAGCGAGCCATCACCACAACCCAGGTCGAGCACACGGCTGCCTGGTGCAATCAGCTTCTCAATGATTTGCAGGTCAGGGCGCATTGCCGTTCAACTCCAGGTGAATGCGATTCATATAGCGGCCAAAGGCGCTGACATAACGTGGTATCGGCAGCAGGAATGCATCGTGGCCTTCTTCCGCCTCGATTTCCAGGTAAGAGACTCGCCGCTTTGCTTTGAGAAGATGCTTGACCAGTTCCCGGGAGCGCTCGGGAGGAAAACGCCAGTCTGTGCTGAACGACATCAGCATGAACTTGCAGTTGCTGGCCAGGAAAGCCTTGCTCAGGTCGCCATCAAAATCAACCGATGGGTCAAAATAATCCAGCGCCTTGGTCATCAACAGATATGTGTTAGCGTCGAAATTCTCTGAAAATCGCTCGCCCTGGTAGCGCAGATAACTCTCTACCTGAAAATCCACGTTGAATCCGAAGCTGAGTTTGCCGGTGCGCAGATCGCGGCCGAAGTTGCCGCCGATATCGCCCACCGCCTTGCCAAACTTGTTGCGCATGGCGCTGTCGGACAAATAGGTGATATGTCCGACCATACGCGCCAGCATCAGTCCCTGCTTGGGGTGGGTGCCATGCTCCAGATAGTGACCGTTATGGAAGTTCGGGTCGCTGATGATGGAATGGCGGGCAACCTCATTGAAGGCAATATTTTGAGCCGACAGTTTCGGTGCCGCGGCGATGCATACCGCATGCCCCAGGCGTTCCGGGTAGCTGATCGCCCAGCGCAGCACCTGCATGCCCCCCAGGCTGCCGCCCACCACCGCTGCCCACTTCTGGATTCCCAGCCGATCGCTGAGCATGACCTGGCTGTCCACCCAGTCGCGCACTGTGACCACAGGGAAATCCGGACCATAGTATTTGCCGGTATCGGGATTCGTTGAGGTGGGGCCGGTACTGCCAGAGCAACCGCCGAGGTTGTTCAGGCACACCACAAAGAACTTGTTCGTGTCGATGGCCTTGCCGGGACCGATGCAGGAATCCCACCAGCCGGGCTTGTCATCGTCGGGGCTGTGATAGCCCGCCGCGTGGTGGTCGCCGCTCAGGGCATGGCAAACCAGCACGGCGTTACTGCGTGCCTCATTCAATTCGCCATAGGTTTCAACCATCAGGTCGAAGGCTCGCAGGGTCTTGCCGCTGCGTAGTTCCAGGGGCGTATCGAAATGGTAGGACTCCGGCGTGACGATACCTACCGAATCGGGGGAAGTTGAGTCGCTCATGTAGCTTGCATGTGTGTTGTTATTCTGGTCCTGTTCTGCGCCGATTGGGTACTTCAAACTCGTGTTCGGCAGACGTTGTCCCCGAACCGGCGCAGGGCCTTATCAGATCCCGATGACTACCCGGGCCACTTGCTCGGAGATGCCGAAAGTCTGAATCAGCAGGTTTTGTAGCAGGCCGATGGCGATAAAAATAAAGATCGGTGAAAAATCCAGTCCGCCCATCGGGGGAATGATTTTTCGCACCGGTGCCATCACCGGCTCCGTCAACTGCCAGATCACCCGCAGAATGGGGTGCGGATTCATGTTGCCGGAAAACAGCATGATGAACGACATTATGATGGAGGCGATAATCGCGTAGTAGTAGATGTTGATAATGAAGTAGATAACGCCAACAAACGCCCAGGTAATGACAAAGCCTACCGAGGGGATGCTACCGCCATAGAGCAGAATCAATACGCAGATGGCCACGGCTTCCACCACCAGCGCCAGGATCAGGCTGGAGAAATCAATGCCGCGATAGCCGGGTATGAAACTGCGGAACAGGCGCACGGCAGGGTCTGTCACCTTGACCACCGATTGCGACACCGGGTTGTAAAAGTCTGCCTTCGCCAGCTGCAGCATAAAGCGCAGCAGGATCGCCAGCAGGTAGAGCCCCGCCAGGGCATTGAACAACAAGGCGGCTGAATTTCCTATAACTCCCATTACGGTCTCACTTTGTCACTGTCTGTGCTGAAATACTCTGACCCGCGGCTCGCGGTTTACTATTCGTTGGCCGGTCGGGCCAGTTCTACCGAGCGCTGCCTGGCCGCTGTCATGGCGCGTTTCACCAGGGCGCGCAGCTGGCCGGCTTCAAACTGCTGGATCGCCTGCTCCGTAGTGCCACCCGGTGAGGTGACCTTGCGCCGCAGCTCACCGGCATCATCATTGCTTTGCGCCGCCAGTTCGGCAGCACCGGCAGCGGTTTCGGTCACCAGCAGACGAGCCAGTTCAGCGCTCATGCCCATTTCCATTGCCGCTTCCTGCATGGCTTCCATGAACAGGAAAAAATAGGCCGGACCGCTGCCGGAAACCGCAGTAACCGTGTCCAGATCCGCTTCGCTATCCACCCAGACGCTCACGCCCACGGACGCCAGCAGAGCCTGGGCCAGGTCACGCTGTGCTGCGCTGACCTGTGCATTGGCGAACAGTCCCGTGGCGCCCCGGCCCACCAGCGCCGGTGTATTGGGCATACAGCGTACCACTGCCGGAGTGCCTCCCAGCCAGGATTCCAGGCTGGCCAGCGGCGTACCGGCGGCCACCGAGATAAACAGCGCAGGCTCGGACCGATCGCCGGACAGCGCGCCTAATTCCGAGCAAACCGTCGCCATGACCTGGGGTTTGACTGCCAGCACGATGACATCGGCGCGCTCGGCGATGGTGTGGGGAGTGGCGGTCTGAATACCGGTAGACTGGGCCAGACTGTCGAGCTTGTCCTGGTCAATGTCGGCTGCAAACAGGGTATTCGGGTCCTGTCCCCGATTGACCAGGCCGTGGATCAGGCTCGCGGCCATATTCCCGGCGCCAATAAAACCAATGCTGCTTTCGGCTTGCAAACTTAACTCTCGCCCGTAATTTCTGTGTTCTGCCAGGCAGTCCATCTGTGCGGACCACCGGTGCGACATACCTGGTAGTAAGGGCCGCTATTCTAGCGCAATCGGTGTGATGTGAATATGCGCGAGCCAGGCACCGGCCAGGGCGGCAGGCCGTGATTCAGGCCTTATAGTCTCGTGCTGGCCGTTGGGGCGGGTGATTCAGTTGCGCGGACCAAACACCGCTGTACCCAGGCGCACCATGGTTGAGCCTTCGGCGATGGCGGCCTCGAAATCGTTGCTCATGCCCAGCGACAGGGTATCCAGGTCCGGGTAGGTCGATTGCAATGCCCGAAAGCACTCTGCCAGGGGCCGGAATGCAGCGCGCTGTGCGTCCAGACCGTCAATGGCGGCGGGGATGGCCATCAGGCCGCGCAAGCGCAGCTGCGGCAACTGTGCGACCTGGTCACAAAGCGCAGCCACTTCTCCCAGCGCCACCCCCGACTTGCTGTCTTCTGCAGACAGATTGACCTGAATACAGATGTTTATTGGTGCACGTTCCGCCGGGCGCTGCTCCGACAGCCGGCGGGCGATCTTCAGGCGATCAACACTGTGCACCCAGGCAAATGACTCGGCGATCGACCGGGTCTTGTTGCTCTGTATCGGGCCGATAAAGTGCCAGCAGAGGTCAAGATCATCCAGGGCAGCAATTTTCTCCTCGGCCTCCTGCAGGTAATTCTCGCCAAAGTCGGTAGCACCACCCATGGCTGCCTCACGAATACGCTCACTGCTTTGCTGTTTACTCACCGCCAGCAGCTTGACAGTATTGGCTTGCCGTCCATAACGGGCCTCGAGAGTACGGATTTGCTGGCTCATAGCCTGGATATTTTCTGCAATGGCGGTCACGGTTTTGGGATCCCCGGGTCTGTGATCTTACGGGCAGGACGGGTACTATAAGGAACGCCATGAGTGATGACCAGCTACGCTTTCAGGTCATTCAATGATTGCCAAGCGGGGTGTAGTGCAGCTGGTGTCGTCAGGACACCGACAGGTCGCAGCCAGATCAAAAAACCGGCGCCAGCAACAATTCCAGCAATAGCCAGGTAACAGGATCGTCAGATGGATATAACAGAACTACTGGGTTTCAGTGTCAAACAAGGGGCATCGGATCTACATATTACCGCGGGCATGCCGCCGCTGATCCGGGTCGACGGCGATATTCGCCGCATCAATGTGCCAGAAATGGACCACAAGGAAGTTCACGCGCTGATCTACGAGATCATGAACGACAAGCAGCGCAAGGACTATGAAGAATTCCTGGAAACTGACTTTTCCTTTGAAGTACCGAACCTGGCCCGATTCCGTGTTAATGCGTTCATCCAGAACCGCGGTGCTGCTGCGGTATTTCGTACCATTCCATCAAAAGTTTTGTCCATGGAACAGCTGGGCATGGGCGAGACGTTCCGCAAGATCGCCCAGGTGCCGCGTGGCCTGATAGCGGTAACCGGACCCACCGGTTCCGGTAAGTCCACTACCCTGGCGGCGATGATTGATTATATTAATGACAGCAAGTACGAGCATATTCTCACCATCGAGGATCCAATCGAATTTGTGCACCAGTCGAAGAAATGCCTGGTCAATCAGCGTGAGGTACACCGCGATACCCACGGCTTCAACGAAGCCCTGCGCTCGGCTCTGCGTGAAGACCCGGATATTATTCTCGTTGGTGAGCTGCGTGACCTGGAAACTATTCGACTGGCATTGACCGCTGCGGAAACTGGTCATTTGGTTTTTGGCACCCTGCATACCACTTCAGCAGCCAAGACCATTGACCGGGTGATTGACGTATTCCCGGCGGCGGAAAAAGACATGGTGCGCTCCATGCTGTCAGAGTCGCTACAGGCGGTCATCTCTCAGACGCTGTTGAAGAAACCGGGCGGTGGCCGGGTCGCGGCCCATGAGATAATGATGGGCACGCCGGCAATTCGTAACCTGATTCGGGAAGACAAGGTGGCGCAAATGTATTCCGCCATCCAGACCGGTGCCGGCTCCGGCATGCAGACCCTGGATCAGTGTCTGAAAGACCTGCTGGCCAAAGGCATGGTTACTCGGGAAGACGCTCGTTCCAAGGCCAAGATGCCGGAGAATTTCTAGGCAACTTCTGGTCTGGTCTCCCGGTTCGCTATGGGAGTCTGTCGGGCGCTTCTGCCAGGCATGATGGGTCGGGAATGGTCCATCCCGTGCGCTGTTCTTCACTGAACAGCTGCAGGTGCTAATCCTGTTCTGGTTCGTCGCCGTTTTTTCTGACGGCGTCACCGGCGCGCTGCAATTCGCTGAACCAGTTCTCCAGAATGATCTGCGCGGCAATGTGGTCGATGGCCGTGTTGTCATTCCTGTGTCCCTGCTGCTCCAGCACCTGCTCAATCGCCGCCTGGGATGACAGGCGTTCATCCATTCCGTAAATCGGTTTGTGGAAGCGCCCGTGCAGGCGGTTCCCGAATTTGATCGCCCGGTTCAATAAATCGCTGTTGCTGCCATCCATGTTATAGGGGAGACCCACCACAAACGCATCCGGGTTCCACTCGCCAATCAGTTTTTCAAGTTGCTTCCAGTCGGGAATCCCGTCACGGGCTTTCAGCACCGTGATTGGCTGGGCGCTGCCGGAAATACTCTGGCCGAAGGCCACACCGATACGCTGGGTGCCGAAGTCAAAAGCAAGGGCGGCCAGGGGTCGGTCTGGATCTGGCGGCAGAACAGGGAGAGAAACAGAACGCGGTGTAGTGGGTGGGGTAGAGGGTGGAGTAGGAAGAGACATGGCGCGTTTGTCTCCCGCCTCAGGAGTGACCTGCTTCCGGAGAAATCTGTTGCAAGTCGATGCCCAGCAGAGCGGCGGCGGCAGCGGCCTTGCTGGCGTAATCGCGGGAGAATAAAAGGTCGCTGTTGGCAGGTGCGGTCAGCCACGCATTTTCTGCAATTTCTTTTTCCAGCTGACCAGCCTCCCAGCCAGCGCAGCCCAGCGCCACCAGATAGTTATCCGGACCCTTGCCGCGGGCGATATCCTGCAGGATAGTGCGCGACGTGCAGATTGTGACCTCGGGAGTCACGGCGATGGATGAGTCCCAGTTTTCACCGGCATCATGAATAATGAATCCCTTGTCGCGTTCTACCGGGCCACCGGCAAGAACATGCTCCTGGCGGAATGGGCCTGCGCCAACCGGGCAAACAATATCCAGCTCATTGAAGATGTCGGCGACGCTGGCCTGCAGGGGTTTGTTGATAACAATGCCCAGTGCGCCTTCTTCGTTATGCCGCCACAGGTAAGTCACGGTATGAGCAAAATAGGGGTCCGCCAGCTGCGGCATGGCAATGAGAAACTGGTTTTCGAGGTAGCCGGTAGTCTGGGAATCAGGCATTGCTATAGTCAGGGTTCAGTAACTGGTGAGGCCGTTACCTTCGTGGAAACGCCAGGTGCGAATTATTTCCAGTATATCAGCTTCAGCGCGCAATTCCTCGGGGAACGGCTCGAACGGGGCGGCCAGACTGACGATCTCCACGGCGGCCTGGTCCAGCAGGTTATGGCCGGATGATTCCAGAATCCGGATATTCTCAACCTCGCCATTCGGGCGAATGGCTACCATCATGCGCAGGCTGCCATACACGCGATTGCGTCGTGCTTCATCGGGGTAATTAATATTGCCTACCGCTTCAATCCGGCGCCGCCAGTTATCCAGGTAGGCGGCATCATAGCTGCGGCGTGTGGATGCCGAAGTAATGGTGTAGCGCCGCGGACGGTTGGCGTATTCCTGCCGGCGACGGTCGAGCTGCGCCTGCAGGCTGGCGATGGCCAGGCTGATATCGTCGGCACTGGCGGTCTCATCGACCGGCTGTTGCTGCTCCGGTTCCACTTCCTTGAGCTGCTGACGGACATCGCGGCCGTCGGCAAAGGTGGACACCACAGCCGTATCCTGTATCTCAATCTGGTTGTCGACGCGCGGTGCCTGGGGAATTGGTACCACTTCGTTGATCTGGTCGGCGTTGAAGTCTGACTGGAATGGCGTGCTGGGGGCGGCCGGCTCGCTGAGCGTCCCGCTGCCCAGCTGATTGTCCTGGGCCAGAAAGTCCGCGTCATCCGGCGCCACATCACTGCGGTACTGGGCCATGGTGACCTCGAGAACCGGCTCGCTGGCGGATTCGCCCAGATAGCTGAAGCCAATGCCGAGAATCAGGATGCCGTGGGCACAGGCCGATAGAAACACGGTAAACCCGAATCGCTCGTTGGATAGTTCGTCGTCAGTCTGGGCCATAGTTCCGTTTAGCTGGCGGTATTCGCCAGTTTTGACTCAATGCAGGTCATCAGGTCGCCGCCAATGTCGAGGCCAAACTGCGCATCCAGCTCGCGTACGCAGGTGGGGCTGGTGACATTGATCTCGGTGAGGTAGTCGCCAATCACGTCCAGCCCCACAAAGACTAACCCTCTTTCCTTTAATGTCGGCCCGACCTGGTCACAAATCCAGCGATCCCGGTCAGTCAGCTCGCGGCCCTGGCCTTTGCCGCCGGCGGCCAGGTTGCCGCGGCTTTCGCCCTGGGCGGGAACGCGCGCCAGCGCATAGGGGACCGGCTCGCCATCAATTAGCAGAATACGCTTGTCGCCTTCGCTGATGGCGGGCAGGTACTGCTGGGCCATAATCTGCCGGCGACCGCCGTCAGTGAGCGTTTCAATGATCACGCTCAGGTTTGAGTCTCCCTTGTGGACGCGGAAAATGGATGCCCCGCCCATGCCGTCCAGGGGCTTCAGGATTATATCCTGGTGCTGGTGGTAAAATTTCTTCAGGGTTGCGGCGTCGGCCGACAC
Source organism: uncultured Pseudohongiella sp. (assembly GCA_965212375.1). Classification (GTDB taxonomy): domain Bacteria; phylum Pseudomonadota; class Gammaproteobacteria; order Pseudomonadales; family Pseudohongiellaceae; genus UBA9145. The sequence goes on from OZ243108.1 coordinate 3,812,966, forward strand.
CATCACTGGCGGGCAGCACTCAGGAAACCGGGTGGCAAAGACTTTTTCATTGCAATCCCGCAGGCTGCGCGGGTTGTTCACCACCAGCACCCCTTCCGCCTGGGCCGCTTCCAGCTGGTAGGTGGAGTAGACATAGTTCATGTCGAACGGCGGATCCTTGCGCATTAACACCACGTCCAGGTCTGCCATTGGCCGGTCTTCGGGCTCAGCCAGGGTGAACCAGTGGTTGGGATCATCGCGCACTTCAAGGCGCTGCATGCGGGCGCGGCAATAGCCCTGGTCCAGGTACAAACCGGCCGGCAGCATGTAGTGCAGTTCCCAGCCGCGCTGTTGTGCGGCCAGCAGCATGGCCAGGGTAGTGTCCTTCTTGACGGTAATGGACTCGATAGGGTCCATCACCACTCCCAGTTTGATTGTCATTCGTGGCTTCTCTTCGTGGCTTAGTCGCGATGCTTGATGGGTGCAAATAGTGTCGATGAACCGGTGGATCGGCCGCCAGGCGTCCCGATTCGGGCTTCTGGACGGGGATGGATGCAGGCGCAGATCATATCTCACTTCCCGGTAGGCTGTGAAACTTCAGACGCGTCAGAACGTGGCTCGGCGATAAATTGATTGCGAAGATGGGCGATCTTGCCGGCAAGCTCGCGAATCAGATGCTATTTGCAAACTGCCCCAGGGCCGCGCGCCAACATTGATGACAGCCAGCAGTCTCGATTGTCGTGCAAAGCGTTTATAATCGGGTGTTTGATCTCAAGCGGTAGTGCAAGTGAAAACTTTTGGATTTTTCTGGGGCGTCGGCGGCGTCGTTCTCCTGCTGTCGACGGCGGTGGTGCGACTGGCCCCCTATGCCCTGGAACTGGGATCCGTGTCCCTGACCTTGCTGCAGTGGGTCCTGCTGGTGGCGTTCACGCTGTTCATGGCCTACACCGAGGGCTACCGCGGTTTTTATCTGCATTTCTCACCGCGAGTAGTGCGCCGGGCAGCCTGCCTGGGCAGTCATGCCCGGCCTCATCAACTGCTGTTGGCTCCGCTGTTGTGTATGGGTTTCTTCCATGCGACCCGTAGCCGGATGATCGTCGCCTGGGCGCTGACCGGCATGATTATTGTTCTGGTGCTGATTATTCGGGCCTTGCCGCAGCCCTGGCGCGGCATAGTGGACACCGGTGTGGTAGTGGGGCTGACCATGGGCATTGGCTCGATTCTGTATTTCTTCTGGCAGGCACTGCGTGATGTCGACAAGCTGTCGGTTTCCCCGGAATTTCCTGTCGGCTCTCCGTTGCTCACACCGCCGCTGACCGATCCATGAAACCTGATCCTGCCAAGAGCAGTTGCGCGGTGGTAGTGACTTACCAGCCGGACGCCACTGCCCTGCTCAAGCTCCTTGGCCAGTTGAACAAGGAAACCGACTTCGTGGTGATCGACAATGGCTCCGCGGAGATCGATCGCCTGGCTCAGAGCATTACCGTTTATGAGCGCTGTCAGGAATTATTGCGCCTGGACGACAATGTCGGCCTGGCCAAAGCCCTGAATATCGGCATCCAATGGGCCCGGGACCGCGGCTGCGACTATGTGTTTCTGTTTGACCAGGACAGCAGCCCCTGCGATTTGTTTGTGTCGCGCATGATCAAGGCTTGCCGGGATGCAAGCCAGCACTGCCAGAACCCCATTGCCGCCCTGGGCCCCCGGATTATCAACCCCCAGACCATGCGGCAGACGCCGTTCAAACTATTTAACCGGCTGCTGCTGCGCAGCGACCGACCCTTTGCTGGCGTCGGCGGGTTTTTCCATGCCGATTTTCTGATTACCTCCGGCACCCTGCTGGTTCTGGACTCGGTGGCAGAAGTGGGGGGCATGAAAGAAAGCTATTTCATCGACAACGTCGATCTTGAGTGGTGCTTTCGCGCCAAGTCCATGGGCTTTGAGGTTCTCGGTACCGACCGGGCGGTGCTCTATCATGCCATCGGTGAGCGCAGTACCAATCCGCTGGTGCGTGCCGGTATCATGGCCCAGCACAACCCGTCGAGAACCTATTACTCGTCGCGAAATCGCATTCACCTGTACGGCCTGGGATATTCGCCACTGGGCTGGAAACTCAGGGACATGGCGCGTTTCGCACTGAAGGCGAGCTGGCTGATTCTGTCTTCAAAAGATCGTCGCCAGTACTGGCAGAATATCCGCGGCGGAATCCGTGATGCAAAATCGTTGACCTGACCCCATGAATACGCGTCCGACAATTGTCATTCTGCTGTCCACTTACAACGGGGAGCATTACCTCGAGGAACAGCTTGATTCACTGTTTGGTCAAAGCTACCGCGAGTTTATCCTGCTGGTCCGCGATGATGGTTCCAGTGACGGTACCGAGAACATCCTCGCCGACTATGCCATTCGCTATCCGGAAAAAATGCAGATAGTGCGCGATGAGGCCGGCAACCTGGGTGCCAGCGGCAGCTTTTCCTGGCTGATGCAGTACGCGCTGGAACAACGCGCCGAACTGAAACTCGATTCGCTGTATCTGATGTTCTGCGACCAGGACGATACCTGGTATGAGGACAAGATCGCCAGGCAGGTGAACGCCATGGTATCCAGCGAGGCCGAACTGACTGTGCCAACGCCGGTGCTGGTGCACTCCGACCTGCAGGTGGTAGCCAGCGATAACACGCCCATCGCCGAGTCACTGGCTGACTACCAGGGCCTCGAGACCGGGCGTAATCGCTTTGCCAACATGGTGATCAGCAATCTGGTGACCGGCTGTACTGCGCTAATTAACGAACCGCTGGCCAGAAGGGCGCTGCCGGTGCCCCCCGAGGCCATTATGCATGACTGGTGGCTGGCGCTGGTGGCATCTGCTTTTGGCAAGGTTGTGTATCTGGATACGCCGCTGATTCATTACCGGCAACACGGCAACAACACTATCGGCGCCAAGGAGCGGGATGCCCAGGGCGTCGGCAGTCTTGGCTTCTGGCGCAAGGTGTTCGGCCCGGCAGCCAATGAGCACCTGATTGAAGTGGCTCGGCAAGCGGCTGTCTTCAAGACACAATTTGCCGCCGACCTGAACACGGGTCAGCGGCGGGCATTGCGTATGTGTGCGGGGATGGGCGTACGTGTAGGTTTTGTGCAGCGCGTTTTTTACCGACTGGCCCGGCGCTTCTAGTTAACCGGCGGAACGTCTGCTAGCGGTCTTTTACAAACTACTCTCGCAAACTCTCTCGCAACGTCTCCCGTAAGGCCAGGTCGAACTTTTCCGCCGAGCAGTCGGTGCCTACAGCCTCAAGCCCCCGGTTGCGAACCTTGTTCCAGAGGTTTTCGTCGTTGAGCAAGCGGATGCATTGCCGGGCAAAGTGTTGCGGTGTGTCGGCCACCAGTAATTGCTCACCGTCCTGCCAGCCCAGTTGAGTGGCCAGCAGACCGGTGGTCACCGAGGGCAATCCCCGGCTGGCAGCCTCGTGTACCTTGTGGGGTATCCCGGCGGCAAAGCGGGTTGGCGCGATAAATACTTTGCTGCGCTCATACTGGGGCGTGATCGAAGTCAGGCGTCCGGTGAACTGCACGTTGTCTTTGTCCAGGGTCGCCAGGGAAGGAGCCGTATTGTCGCCCACCACAGTAAGCGAGACATCCGGCACTTCCTTTTCAATCAGCGGCAGCACGTTGATCACAAACCAGAGCAGTGAATCGACATTCGGTGATCCTTCGTCCCGTAGCGCGCCTACGAACAGCAGACCACGCCGCTGGCTGAATGGTTTATCACTTGCCTTACCTTCCAGTTGATGGCCGAGCACCGATAACTGCTCAAAGCCAAAGCGCCGAAAATAATCTGCCTCGCGCTCGGATACGGCGACGATGCGCGACGCATCACGGGCCAGTTCCACTTCGGCGCGGATGGCCGCATCCAGTTCCGTATCGCTGATCTGCTCGCCCAGCAGGCGGCGACGCAGCACTTCCCTGGGGGCGGACACGGCTTCGGCGTCATAAATAAGCGTTGCCCCATCCAGCAGCTCCGGGTGGCCCGCGGTAATGCGATTGAATGCTGCCATATTGTGTTCGCGGGACACGATGATGGTCTGGTAAAGCCCCTGGCGCTGCGCGAGGAATTCCTTCAACCGCGCCTGGCCCACATCCAGCATCACCTCAACGCCAGGTGGCAGGCACTGGTAGACCTGCTGCCAGTCATCAGAGGGAAACAGCATCGGGAAAAATGTGACGTTCAGGCCAAGTCCATCCAGTGCCGCCAGCAGATGTGCGCAGCGCGGATAGCCAGCGCCAAGACTTGGATAGGGCACGCGGTCATCGATCACCAGCACATTGGGTTGGCCGTTGGCATTGCGTGCAGCAAAGGCATTGCTGGGGTCGTTGTCCAGCTTGTTGGTCAGGTAATCGCGGTGCTTGGCGCAGAGCTTGTCACGATTGCGAGCCTGCAGTTGCGAGGCGCCCTTGAAGCCGTCGGCACTGGCAAACTCATAGTGGATAATCCGCGCGCGCGGCTCATAGACTACCCGGTAGCCGCTCTCCCACAGGCGCACACAGAAATCCGATTCTTCGTAGTAGGCCGGTGCGTAGTCGGTATCGAAGCAGCCCATGTCCATGAACTGCGCTCGTCGAAACATCAGGAACGCTCCGGAGCAGTAGTCTACGTCACGGCGATAGCGATAGGCCGGGGCGTCCGGATCGTCGCCACGGCCATAGCCCAGGCAGGCGCCATCATTCCAGATGATGCTGCCAGCTTCCTGTAATGTGCCGTCCAGCAGGGTAATGCGCGCGCCCACGGCGCCTATGGTGGTGTCGCTTTCCAGTGTGGTCAGGGCCTGACCCAGAGCACCGGGCTCAATCATGGCGTCATTGTTGAGCAGCAACAGATAGCGGCAGTTGGCCAGTTTCGCACCCTGGTTGACCGCGTGCACAAAACCGACATTGTCGTCATTGCGAATCACGCTGGCGCCATCGATGCGCGCCAGCAGTTGCTCTGTCTCGTCGGTGGAATGGTTATCGACGAGTACCAGGTGGCAGGGCACGTCGCCGTGCTGCAGCAGCGACTGCAAACATAACAGCGTCAACGGGGCTTGATTATAAAGCACCAGCAAAATGGTTAACCGGCATTCGCTGCCCACGCTGAAGTCCAGGCGTTCGTCGCTGTCCAGAAATCGGGCCAACTGCTGCTGCGCATCGCGCCGGTAGGCCTGCTTGTAGTCGTCCTGATCCGGAGCCGCCTCGGGAGTGTCGCCCGATACCGTCTCTGGCACCGCTTCTGGCTCTGTCTGTTGTTCAGTAGCGGGGCGACGACCGCCAAGCAGATCCCGCAACCGGCGCAGCGGTGCGGTGAGTCGCCAGAAGAATGACTGTTCAATTAACTGGTGGGCCAGCTCCATGCGTTTGGCATGTTCGCGAAGCGACTCCACCTCACCTTCCAGGCTCAGGTAATGATGACGCCAGTAGTTGGCATCGTTCTGGCCGGAGTGACTCAATGCCGGTGCCGGGGAGTTGAACTCAGTGACGCTGTTAGCGTCCTGGTAAAGCCGATCCGTGGCGCGGCTAACCAGTTCGTGCAAGTCCTGTTCATCCCGGGATGCCGCGCTCAGCAGTCCGGCCGGCAGACCCTTGCCGTAGTGCTCTCCCGACAGGCGATGTCGCCAGCGAGCCAGCATGTAGTTATGTTCACTAAGGGCGCGGGCGCGATTGGCAGGCAGGGTGTCCTGCTTGCGAGTCACAGATTCGTGATGGATGAGTGCGACCCCGGGATCAATCAGGATCGGCAGGCCCTTGTCGCCAATGCGCAGGCACAGGTCCACATCGTTGTAGGCCACCGCCAGGGCGTCTTCATTAAAACCTCCCAGCCGGAGAAACAGGTCACGGCGCACAAACAGGCAGGCAGCGGTCGCCGCAGCGACCGCGTAGGGCGCGGTAATCCCGTGGTCAGCCAGATAGGAAGCCGGTTCGGCATGGGCAATGTGGCGGGCGATGGCCAGTTCATCCAGGGCGATGCCGGCATGCTGCAGGGAGCGATCCGGGTACAGCAGCACGCAGCCCACTGCTCCCACATCGGAACGTTCCGCCAGCGGCAACAACCGGTCCAGCCAGTCGGGCTGGGTAATTTCCACGTCGTTGTTGAGCAGGCAGAGGATATCCGCCCGGCAGTGACGGGCAGCGAAATTGTTTATTGCCGAAAAATTGAAGGCTTCCTGCCAGCGCAGCACCGTACAGTTGGGGTGTTCGGTCAGCTCGGTCAGGAAATCCAGAGTCTCCTGTTCTTCGCTGTTGTTATCCACCACCACGATTTCCAATTGGTCAGCGCCATTACTGTTCAGTAAACTTTCGATACAGGGCTTGAGAAAGTTCAGCTTGTCACGGGTGGGTATGATTACCGAGCAGCGGGGCGGACCCATGGGGGCGGATGTCCTGTATTCTTCGGTCATTGCAGGAATTGGGTCTGCAAGCCAGTTATCAATTGGGGAGTCAGCCAATAATCATTGACGACGAAACAGCCGGGCCAGTCCGCGCAGTGGTCGGGTAATCTTCCAGCTGGTGGAATCGTATATTGCTTTAATGGCATGTTCCAGCTCAGAAACCTGGTTTTGCTTGTTCCGCAGTTCGGCTTTGAGATGCTCCTGCTCTGCTTCAAGATGCTTCTGCTCTGCTTCGAGCTGCTCGTTCTTCGTCATCAAGGTCTTGTTATCACTTATCAGAACACGATGCTGTTCGTGAAGTTCTGCATGAGTCTTGTGCAGTTCGGTGTGCGCGTTCTGTATCTGCAGGTAAACCCCGCGAAGCTCTTCCAGCTGCTGCCGCGTTACGTTCAGCTCGTGAATAGACTGCTCCAATTCGCCGGACAGCTCCCGAATATGGTCCTGGTGTTCAAGGTTGGTGGCATGTTCGTCTTGAACAGTAGTCGCCAGCTTGACCAGTTCGGCGGACCTGTCCATGTCGCCGATCAACGCGTTCAGGGTCTGTCCATCCAGGTGGGGCAGCCATTTGTCAAACAGGCGTGCCCTTGCCTCGGCCAGTAGATTGCCAGGCTGATAGCGCTGGTTTACCTCTCCGGTGGCGGTTTCTGAATCGCCACCCTCGCGGTAGTAGGCGGTGATCTCATCGCGATGCACGAAATCGGTATGCTGAGCCAGCTGCAGCCAGAAATCCCAGTCCTCGTAAATGTCGAACTGCTCATCAAAGCGGCAGCCGTGACCAAGCAGCTGGTGGGAAAACAGCATGGCATGGATAGGAATGTAGTTATCCCGCAGCAGCAGCAGGCGCTGGAACGGCTCGTTGAACACGTAGTCCATCGGCTCGCCATGGCTATCGGTTTTCCGGGTGCTGCTGTACGCGGCCTGGATGGCGGGGCTGGTTTGCAGGCAGCTCACCAGACCGCTGATATGGCCTGGGTCGATCCAGTCATCTTCATCGAGGAACATCAGCAGTTCCCCGGTGGCCGCATCAAGCCCGGCATTGGCTGCCGCTGGTCGGGCCAGGGGCTTGCCCGGATTCACCAGCGTCAGGGTCAGGTCGTCGGATAGTTCGAGATCGTCGGCATCGATACCCGCGGCAGCGGCATCCACCAGCACCAGCTCGATATTTGGATAGTCCTGGTTCTGGAGCGAGGCAAGTGCTTCTTTGAGCACCGAACGTCCCATGGTTCGGCAGATCACCGAGACCAGACTGGATGCAGTAGCGGGATTGTCAGCAGGCATGGGCGGTGAAGGGCTTGTTCAAGTTCGAGGCAGTGGCCAGGCAGCCGCGTCAGCAACTGTATTCGCCACTGTATCCACTGCCGGGCCAGCCATCACGCGGATTCCTTGGCTTCGGCAGCCAGTTGCCGATCCAGCACCGCGCCAACCACGCGGCCGATGAAGTCCAGGAACAGGGTGTCCAGATTGACGTTAAAGAAGTTGTCTTCCTGGTTGCCGAAGGCCAGCAGCGCGAGAATTTCGCTGTTGTTCATCACCGGGCACAAGGCAGTAGAGCGAATGCTGCCGCCATTGCCGGGGAACAGGTAGTCCACCTGCTCCTGGCTCAGGGCGCCACAATGGGTGCGCTTGAGACGAAACACGTCGGCAAAGTCCTTGCGCAAGGTGGCCAGGGATTCGGTGCGCGTCGACGGCGAGCTGTTCAGCTGCGCATGCTCGACAAGAATAATTTCGCAGGCATCGATATTGGCGTGATTGGCCAGCTGATCCTGGGTGACGCTGGCAATCTCGGTAATATCCTCGGCGCGCAGCAGGGCCAATACCAGGTTGCGGGTGGTATCAAACAGCTGGTCGTTGTTGCGCGCGTTCTCCAACAGGTTATTCAGTTTCTGGCGCGCTTCCGTGCCGCGCTCGCGCAAGATTGTAACCTGTCGTTCCAGTAAAGAGATTGCCTTGCCGCTTTCGTGGGGGAGTCTCAACTCGGTCAGCAGGTCTTCGTGCTCGACAAAAAATTCCGGATGCTGGCGCAGGTAAGCAGCCACCTGTATGGCGTCCGGGCCAGCGCTCGCCGCGCCGCTATCCACTGCTTGTTCCGACTTTTGCTTTGGCTCTTGTTTCGACTTGGCGACGTCATCGCTCATAGTTCGATTATCCCCTCATATACGGTCGTGGCGGGTCCGCTCATGACCACGGATGCGTCATTGCCGGGCCAGTAAATCTGCAGCTGTCCGCCCGTCAGATTGACTTTGACCCTATCATTTAACTGCTCGAGCAGGCAACCAGACACCACCGCTGCACAGGCCCCGGTGCCGCAGGCCAGGGTCTCGCCGGCACCGCGCTCGTAGACGCGCAAGTTAATCTCATCGGCGCTGATGCGCTGCATAAAACCGACGTTCACGCCGGCTGGAAAATCGGGGTGCTGACCCAGTGCACTGCCTATCTCTTTGACGGCCGTTCGCGCCAGGTCTTCAACGATAATCACGGCATGGGGGTTACCCATGGATACTGCCGCGAACTGTATCTCCAGCGGCGCGCCATTAATCTCGACGGTACGGCGATACTGGGTTGCTTGCTGATCCGCCTTGAACGGGATGCGCGCAGGATCCAGCTCCGGCTTGCCCATCTCGACGCTTACCATGCCATCCGCGTCCACGTGCAGCTGCAGGGTGCGATTGACAGTATTGACCAGCAGCGGATTTTTAGTGGTGAGTCCCTTTTCGTGCACAAAGCGGGCAAAACACCGGGCGCCATTACCACAATGCTCCACTTCCTCACCGTCCACGTTAAAAATCCGGTAGTCAAAATCTGCAGTCGGGTCACTGGGTGGCTCGATCAGCAGCACCTGGTCGGCGCCGATGCCGAAATGGCGATCTGCCAGATTGCGGGCCTGCTCCGGAGTGATCTTGAAGTCATTGGACACCAGATCCAGGACCACGAAGTCATTGCCCAGGCCGTGCATTTTGGTAAAGGGTACTTTCATGTCATTCACAACGGTGGCGTCAATTGGGTTCCACGATTTCTGGAGGTGTTAGTCTGGCAGCAGCGCTTCGGATTGCAGTAACAAGTCCACCGTTTCCCGCGCGCGAATCAAATGCATCTGCTCGCCGTCCACCATGATTTCCGGGGCGCGGGGCCGGGTGTTGTAGTTAGAGCTCATCACAAAGCCGTAGGCACCGGCGGAGCGTACCGCCAGCAGTTCGTCTGCAGCGATTACCAGCTCGCGGTCCTTGCCGAGAAAATCGCCGGACTCACACACCGGGCCCACCACATCATAGCGCTGCGACTCGCCGGCGCGCTTGTGCACCGGAATGATCTCCTGCCAGGCGCCATAGAGGGCCGGGCGGATCAGATCATTCATGGCGCCGTCAACAATGGCAAAGTTCTTGTGCTCGCTGTGTTTGAGATACTCGATGCGGGTGACAAAAATACCGGCGTTGGCAGCGATGGAGCGCCCCGGTTCCACCAGCAGCATCAGCTTTCGATCACGAAACTTCTCGCTGACCTGGGCCAGCAGTTCGCTGGGATGTGGCGGTTTTTCCTGCTCATAGGTCACCCCCAGGCCGCCGCCCATATCAAAATGGCTGAGCTTGATACCCTCGGCACTGAGGGTGTCCACCATGGCCAGCAGCTTGTCGATGGCGTCCAGAAACGGGGTGGTACTGGTGAGCTGGGAGCCGATGTGACAGTCGATACCCACCAGGTTCAGACCGCTCATGTCCGCGGCTTGTCGATAGACATCCAGGGCGCGCTCGGCGGCAATGCCGAACTTGTTCTCTTTCAGGCCGGTGGAAATATAAGGGTGGGTACCAGCATCCACGTCAGGGTTGACCCGCAGGGAAATGGGGGCCTGCACGCCAGCCGCAGCAGCCACCTCGTTAATGCGCGCCAATTCCGCCTCGGACTCGACATTAAAGCATTTGATGCCCAGTTCCAGGGCCTGCTCGATCTCCTGGCTGGTCTTGCCCAGGCCGGAGAAAATCACTTTGGCCGGGTCACCGCCAGCGCGCCGCACCCGCTCCAGTTCGCCGCCGGAGACGATATCGAAGCCGGAGCCCATGCGGGCCAGCAGGTTCAACACCCCCAGGTTGGAATTGGCCTTGACGGCATAGCACACCAGGTGTGGCAGCGCCGCCAGGGCGTCTTCATAGACCTGGAAATGCCGGGCAAAGGTCGCCCTGGAGTAGACAAAGCACGGGGTGCCATAGCGCGCAGCGATATCCGCCACCGGCACGTCCTCGGCGTACAAAGTCTCGCCTTTGTAGTTGAAATGATCCATGGTGCTTACTTTGGTAACTGGCCATTGGCGGCGGGGCCGCGGTGGTTTAGCCGGTGGCGGTGGTCGCCTGCTCCGGACGGGTCAAACCGCCTTTCTGTCCGCAGTGGCTAAGGCCCAGCAGCAGCAGGCCGCACAGCACTGCCATGAGGAAGGGTTTGCCTGGCCTGAAGAGGTTGCGAATGTTCATATCCCGGATTCCGTCGAGGCGGGCGATTATAACGTCCTATGGCGCCTGCGGACAGTGCCGGGAGCCGTTGGCTGGCGCGGGCAAATCGTCTTGAAAATGTCAGGTCAGGGCCCTATATTCACCACTCATTTTTGGCGGTGCTGCCGGAAGCTGGCAGGGCCGCCGCTAGAATTGACCGGGTTAACGAGGCCGATACAACAATGATTGCTGTTGAGAATCTGACCAAAAAGTTCGACCAGTTTACCGCCGTGGATGACCTGAGTTTTTCCGTAAAGGAAGGTGAGGTTCTGGGCTTTCTCGGACCCAACGGGGCCGGTAAATCCACCACCATGAAAGTCATCACCGGTTTTCTGGCGCCCTCTGCGGGAACCGTGACCATTGACGGTCACGATATTGCCGACGATCCAATCGCCGCCAAGTCACTGCTTGGCTACCTTCCCGAAGGCGCGCCGTCCTATGGCGACATGACCACCCAGGAATTCCTCTATTTTATTGCCCGGGTCCGGGGCTTTTCCGGAGACGAGATCCAGCAGCGCGTGGATCACGTGATGGCGGAAGTGAATCTGGAGTCAGTGCGTCATCAAACCATTGATACCCTGTCGAAAGGGTTCCGGCGCCGGGTGGGGCTGGCTCAGGCCATTATCCACGATCCCAAGGTGTTGATTCTCGACGAGCCCACTGACGGCCTGGATCCCAATCAGAAACACCATGTTCGCGAGTTGATCAAGAACCTGGCCCGCGACAAGATCGTCATTGTGTCCACCCATATCCTTGAGGAAGTTACCGCGGTCTGCACCCGGGCCATTATTATTTCCCAGGGTCGCATCGTGGCTGACGGAACACCGGCGGAGCTGGAATCGCGCTCTCGCTACCACCACGCCGTGCGGGTGCGACTGGCCAGTGATCACGACCTCGCCGCCGATCTGGCGAATGTGCCGGAAGTGGGCGCCGTGGAGAAAGATGCCACCGAACCCAACACTTTTACCATTCTGGCGAACCAGGGGCAGCCCATTTACTCGCAGGTGACGGAGATCGCACACACCAGGAAATGGCCGGTGGATGAGTTCCATGTCCAGCGCGGGCAGCTTGAGGATGTGTTCCGCAGTATCACCCAGCAGACCGGGGAGGGAGCGTAATGGACAAGCTCGGCATTATCTTCAAGCGTGAGCTGTTTGGTTATTTTTCCACGCCGCTGGCTTATATTTTTATCGTCATCTTCTTAATCAGCAATGGCATTTTCACCTTTGATCTGGGTGGCTTCTACGCCCGAGGTCAGGCCGACCTGTTGCCGTTCTTCAGTTTTCATCCCTGGCTTTACCTGTTCATGGTGCCAGCCATTGCCATGACGCTGTGGGCGGATGAACGCAAGGCGGGTACTATCGAGTTACTCCTGACCCTTCCGGTGCGACTACAGGAGGCGGTATTGGGTAAGTTCCTGGCCGCCTGGGTGTTAACGGGCATCGCGCTGCTGCTGACTTTTCCGATCTGGGTTACCGTGAACTACCTCGGAGAGCCGGACAACGGGGTCATCATTGCCGCCTACCTGGGTAGCTGGCTCATGGCTGGCGGTTTTCTCGCTATTGGCTCCTGCATGTCCGCCTGTACCCGTAACTCGGTGATCGCGTTTATTCTCACCGTGGCGATCTGTTTTCTGTTCGTGATTATCGGCTCGCCGATTCTGCTGAATGCATTTCCGGACTGGATGCCCCAGGGCGTTGTTGATGCGTTTTCAGCCCTTGGTTTTCTCACCCATTTCGACTCGATTTCCAAGGGCGTGCTGGATATTCGCGATCTGCTGTTCTTCGTTGTGTTTATCGGCGCCTGGCTGCTGGCCAGCGCCATTGTTATTGAAATGAAAAAGGCTAACTAGATGATGAACAAGAAATCCCTGTTTTCATCCGTAGGCCTGTTGGCCATTGCCATTGGCCTGGTGGTCAGCGTGGCAATTATTGCGTTGTTGCCCGGTTGGCGAGTGGACCTTACCGAGGATGGTTTATACAGCCTGTCGGAAGGCACCGAGAATATCGTGTCCAATCTGTCCGAGCCGCTGGAGATCATGTTCTTCTACTCGGACAGCGCTACCGAGGACGCACCCCAGATTCGCACCTATGCGACCCGGGTGCAGGAATTGCTGGAAGAAATAGTCATTGCCAGCAACGGCAATCTCAGCCTGACCGTGATCGACCCGGAACCGTTTTCGGAAGATGAAGACCTGGCTACCCAGTACGGCATCCAGGCAGTCCCGGTTACCCAGGGTGGTGAAGGCATTTACTTCGGATTGGTGATTCGCCAGGAAGAAGATGCGAACAGCAACCCTCTGGAGCCAGCGCCGTTTGAAACCATGCCGCTGATTCGCCCGGACCAGGAGCAGTTTCTGGAATATGAGTTCATGAAGCTCATTACCCGGGTTGCCGATCCTGAGCTTGCCACCGTGGGTCTGATTACCGGTCTCGATATCGATGGTGGCTACGACCCGATGTCCGGGCAGGCCACCTCGCCCTGGGTAATCATGGATTACATCCGGCAGCTTTACGATGTACGTCGCCTCGCCGCGGACGTCGAATCGATTGCGGAAGACGTTGATATTCTCATGCTGATCCATCCCCGGGATCTGTCTGAGCAAACCCTCTACGCTATCGACCAACACGTGATGCGCGGTGGTGAAATTGTGGTGTTTCTCGATCCTAACGCTGATTCCATGGTGAGCCGCAGCAATCAGGGCAACCTGGTGCCGGCGGGCATGAGTTCAGAGCTCGAGCCGCTCTTGAGCAGCTGGGGTGTCGACTTTGATCCCAACCTGGTGCTCACCGACAGCGACCTTGCGCTGCGGGTGCGAATGGGCCAGGACCAACGGCCGATGCCCCACATCGGCATGCTGGGTGTGCGCCGTGACAACCTGGCGCAGGACGACATCATCACCAGTCGCCTGGAGACGATCAACATGTCATCAGCCGGCGCCATCGCGCCGCTCGACGGTGCCAGCACCTCGTTTGAACCGCTCATGGAATCATCCGTAAATTCCATGCTGATGAGCCGGGCCCTGGTTGAAGACGTGATGGATCCCTCGGTGCTGTTTGATGAGTTCGAGGCGACCCCGGAAACTTACGTCATTGGCGCACGGGTGAGCGGTGTTATCGACTCCGCTTTCCCGGATGGGCGTCCGGAAATACCGGAAGACGATGCAGAGTCTGACGCCGAAGAATCCGAGGCAACGGAAGACTCACAAGCAGGATCAGCCGATCCTGACGTTGCTGCCGACAACCCGGTACAGCCGCAAGCTGGCGAGACAGCCCAGGACGTGGTTGACGACGGCGCGACGGCCAATGAAGTGGCCAATGAAGAAGCGCTGCCGGCACACCTGGCGCAATCCAACGGTGTCGCCAACATTCTACTGTTCGCCGACAGCGATATGCTGTCCGACCGCCTGTGGGTGCAGGTCGCCCAGTTTCTTGGCCAGCGCATTCCCCAGCCGTTCGCCAATAACGGTGACCTGGTGATCAACGCTCTGGATAATATGAGTGGCGGTGCCGATCTGGTGAGCATTCGCGGCCGCGGCCGCTACTCGCGGCCCTTTACCCGGGTACTTGAGCTGCAGCGTCAGGCCGATGACCGCCTGCGAGTAGAAGAAGCAGAATTGCTGGAGCGACTGGCGGAAACGGAGGACGCTCTGGCGGAGCTGAACACCGATGAAAATGGTCAACCTATTGGCCAGGTGACTCCGGAGATTCAGGACGAGATAGATCGCTTTAATGCGGAACTGTTGCAGACCCGTCGTCGCCTGCGTGATGTGCGCTTTCAGTTAACCGAGGATATTGAGCAGTTGGGAGCCAATCTCAAAGCCATCAACACAGCCCTGATTCCGGCACTGCTGACTATTCTGATGCTGGTGGCACACTTTACCCGCAGCCGGCGACGCAAGACGGCATCCTGATCAGGGCGCATCGGCCTCGATGCGCGGAGGATGGGTGGGGACCCGCACGGTGATGTGGGTGCCTACCCCCACCTTGCTGTCGATACTCAACTCGCCGCCGTGGGCCTGGGCGATAAGGCGACACAGATAAAGCCCGAGTCCAAAGCCACCGGTGTTGCGCTGCCGCGAACTGTCGGCCCTGTAGAATGGTTCGCTGATTTGCGGCAAGTGCTCAGCCGCTATGCCCTCGCCCTGGTCGATAACCTCGATCAGGGCGCCGCCCTGAACAAAGCGTACCCGCACCGTAATGGGATTATTTTCCCCATGGCGGATAGCATTGTTCAGTAGATTGGTGATCAGCAGGCGAATGCGCAGCCGGTCAATTTCGAACACCTGATCCGCCTGGGGCATGTCCAGTTCCAGGCCGCCTTCATAGTCGGCGAACTGCTCACAAACACCGGCCACGTATTCGGCAAAATCGACATCTTCTTCCACCAGCACCGCATGCTCATTGTTCAGGCGTTCGGCTTCCAGCAGGTCGGAAATCAACAGGTCGATTTCGTCGATGTCTTCCCGCAGCTGTTCTTTTTCTTCCGTATCCGGCATGAACTCCAGTCGCAGCTTCGCCTTGGTGATCGGGGTGCGCAGCTCATGGCTGATCGCCAGCAGCAGCTGGCGCTTTGCCTCCAGCATGGACTGCAGGGAATCGGCCATGTGATTGATGCTTTCGGTCAGCTCACCCAATTCGTCCTGGCGATTGGTGCGCACCCGAAAACTGAGATCGCCGCGGCGAATACGTTCGGCGCCACGGCGTAGCAGACGTACCGGGTCTAACAGCTTGTTGACCATAAAGTAGTTGAGAAACAACACAACCGCTGCCAGCGCCATGCCCGCATAAAGCACCACATAATCGATTGTGCTTTCCACGCGGGATTGCTGATAGAGGTAAAAATCATAGCCGCCACGGCGAACCATGATGATGTCCTCGTCGTTGATGGTGCGCACTTCCGCGTCGTTGGTCAGGGTGCGTGCGTAGGTTGAGTTGTCGACGTTGAGGCGATTGAGTGGGTCCGAACTCCAGCGCATGATCGGATTGCGAATATTAATGGTCCAGTCCAGCTCATCCGCCAGGCGCATGGCGTTGCTGAGATTCGGCGGTGTGCCGATGTCCTCGATAATCGACTCCACGTTGCGGGTGAAGAAATCGGGAATAGTCTCGATAGCGCCGGTATCCTGGTTTATTGCCCGCAGGGAAAAGGACACGATCAGAAAAAAACAGATCACGGTAAAACCGAAGATCAGCAGCAGGCGAATAAAAAGGGATTTTTTTACGTGTTGTATTAGCGGCGTCATGCCTGCTCACCGACAAAAGTGTAGCCACGTCCCCACACGGTTTTGATAAACCGGGGTGTCTTGGACGTATCCTGCAACTTGTGTCGTAAGCGGCTGACCAGGGTGTCGACGGCACGGGAAAACAGTTCGGCGTCGATACCGCGGAGACGATTCATGAGCTCGTCCCGGGTGAAGGTCTTGTTGGGGTACTGCATGAACAGTATCAGCAGCTCGTATTCCATGGTGGTCAGATCAAGGACATTGTCATCGAGTTTCACTTCTCGCCGGGAAACGTCCACCTCGAGACCGCTGATAGGTTTAATGTCGCGAGTGCTGTTGTCATCGCCAGAGCGGCGCAGGATATTGTGAATCCGTGCCACCAGTTCACGGGGCTCAAAGGGCTTTGGCAGATAGTCATCGGCGCCCAGTTCCAGGCCGACAATGCGGTCGGTGACCTCGGCATGGGCGGTGAGCATCAAAATCGGCAGCTGGCCGTAAATGGATGACTTGGCGCGAATCTCGCGGCAAATTTCAAAGCCGTCTTTCTCTGGCAACATGACATCCAGAATGAGCAGATCCGGCTTGACCTTCTTCAGTAACTCGAAGCCCTTGCTGGGGGTCATCGCAACATGTACTTTCATATCGTAACGTTCAAGATACTGGGTCAGCAGCTGACCAAGTTTCTCGTCATCGTCGATAATCAGTATTTGCTTCATGCCATGTCGCCCGTTGTTGCTCTTGTTGGCGTGCGTGTGCTGTTGAGTCGTGCTGTTGAGACAATTGCTGCGTAGATAGTGGCTTACGCAATTCAGCAATAGTACGAATTCACCCTGCTTAAATCAATTCTGCCGCCCCTGTCTGCACCCAGCCTGTAGTATAGTAGCGGCCCGCAAATCGAACCATTTCAATACCCGTGATTGCCTTTAATGACATCAGCCTCATGCGAGGCCAACAATTCCTGATCAATGATGCCAGCCTGGCCTTTGGTGAGGGCCAGCGCATTGGGATTATTGGCCGCAATGGCTGTGGCAAAACCAGCCTGTTCCGGGTGCTTGCCGGTGAAGTAGCGCTGGAGCAGGGCGAGATCAAGATGCCCGCCGGCCTGCGGTTGTCCACCATGGCCCAGGAGACTCCCGGCAGCGACCGCAGCGCCCTGGAATTCGTTCTCGATGCCCATCGCGAATTCCGCCGCCTGGAAGCAAAGCTGGCCGCCGCCGAGCAGGCCGGTGACGATCATGCCCTGGCACGACTGCTTGCCGACCTGGAACTCATTGATGGCTATGACATTCAGCATCGCGCTGAGCGCCTGTTATCCGGGCTGGGGTTTGCCACCAGTCGCTTTCAGGACCCGGTGCGCCAATTCTCCGGCGGCTGGCGGGTGCGCCTGAATCTGGCGGCGGCGTTGATGACGCCGTCTGATCTGCTGATGCTGGATGAGCCCACCAACCACCTGGATCTGGAAGCCACGGTGTGGCTGGAGCAGTGGCTGCAACAATACCAGGGTACGCTGCTGCTGATTTCCCACGACCGCTCTTTCCTGGACGCCATCATTGATCACGTAATCAGTTTCGAACGGGGCTCGCTGACTCTGTACAAGGGCAATTATTCGGCATTCGAGAAGCAGCGTGCGGAAAAAATGGCGCTGCAGCAGGCGATGTTCGAGAAGCAGCAACGCCGGCGGGCCGAGATTGAAGATTTCGTGCGTCGCTTCCGGGCCAAGGCCACCAAGGCGAAACAGGCTCAGAGCCGCCTCAAAGAGCTGAATCGCATGCAGGAGATTGCCCCGGCCCACGTGGATTCACTGTTTCAGTTTCGCTTTCCGGAGTTGGGACAGCTGCCGGATTTTTTGCTGCAGACCGAAAAGCTCAGTTTTGGTTTTACCGAGCCCTTGGCCAGCAACGTCAATCTCACGGTGCGCAGCGATTCGCGCATCGGGTTGCTGGGCTATAACGGCAGTGGCAAATCCACCCTGCTGAAAACCCTGGCTGGCAAGCAGCAGCACCTGGGCGGCACTATCAACGGCGCCCGCAAGCTGCGTATCGCCTATTACGCCCAGCACCAGATCGATGAGTTGGAGATCAGTCACACCCCCATCCAGTCAATCCTGGCGGTAACCGAGCAGGCCAGTGCGGTTACCGTACAGCAGGTTCGTGACTACCTGGGCGGTTTTGATTTTCGCGGCGCGCGGGTCGATGAAACCATCGAGCATTTTTCCGGCGGCGAGAAAGCACGTCTGGCCCTGGCCCGGGTGTGCTGGCAACAACCCAACCTGTTGCTTATGGATGAGCCCACTAACCACCTCGATCTGGAAATGGTGCATGCCCTTACCGTGGCCCTGCAGGAGTTTGAGGGAGCGATCATCATCGTTTCCCACGACCGGCACCTGCTGGCCAATACCGTGGATGAGTTCTATTCCATACACCAGGGCGATTTTCGCGAGTTCGATGGCTCCCTGGCCGACTATGAGGCCTGGGTGCGCAGCGGCGGCAATGAAGGCAATGCATCGAATGGGGCAGGCGGCCAGGAGTCAGCAAAACCGGATAAAAAGAAACAGCGCCAGCTGGCGGCGGCGAAAAGAGAACAACTGGCTCCCCTGCGCCAGGAAGTGAAGTCCAGCGAACGCCGCATGGAGCAGCTGCAGACCAAGCTACAGAAGCTGGAACAAACCCTGGCTGATCAGTCCTTGTATGACGAGTCACGCAAGGAAAAGCTGACGGAGCTGCTCCAGGAGCAGGGTCAGCTCAAGGCGGCGCTGGAGGACACGGAAGAGCAGTGGCTCAGCCTGCAGGAACAGCTGGAAGCGGCGCAAAGTCATTAACTGCTGGTGGAACTTCGGCCAGGTGGCGAGGCGGGTATTGCACTGGCTTGTCAGGCTTGAAACCCGCGCGATTGGTCCCATACATTGCCAATGACATGTATTAAGGTTGAGCAATCATGATCCCGATGAACCGCTTGGCACTGCTACTGTCGGCAGCCCTGGTGGCGGTGTCCTCCGGCTTTGCGGCCGCGACTGCCAGTGCCCAGGCCGCTGACTACAGCAGTTTCAGCACCAACGATGAGCGCAACAACATCGAGGTGTTCAACAAGGCCAGTCCGTCGGTGGTGAACATCACCAACTCGCGATTGGTGCGTTCCTTCTACTCTCTCAATCCCCAGGAAGTTCCCCAGGGCAGCGGCACCGGATTTATCTGGAATGCCGATGGCTACATCGTCACCAATTTCCACGTGGTGCAGCAGGCGGACCGGGTCATGGTGACGCTGCAGAATGGCACCACCTACGACGCCCGCCCGGTGGGCGGCGATCCGGACAAGGACCTGGCGGTGGTCAAGATCGATGCCCCGGAGGAAGAGCTGGTGCCGATCCAGCCCGGGGATTCGTCGCTTCTGGAAGTGGGCCGCAAGGTCATCGCCATCGGTAATCCGTTTGGCCTGGACACAACCATGACCGTCGGTGTGGTCAGCGCCCTGGGCCGGGAAATTGATTCGGTCTCGCGGCGCAAAATTCGCGACGTAATCCAGACCGACGCCGCCATTAACCCCGGTAACTCGGGCGGGCCACTGCTCAATTCACTGGGTCAGCTGGTGGGCGTTAATACCGCTATCTACAGTCCCAGCGGTGCCAGCTCCGGTATTGGCTTTGCGATTCCGGTGAATACCGTCAAACGCATTGTGCCGGAACTGATTACTTATGGTCGTGTACAGACCCCGATCCTGGGCATCACTCGCCTGCCGCAGGCGGAGTACTACCGTCGTCTGTGGGGCATTGAGGGCGTGATCGTGATGGACACAGTGGACGGCACCGATCCCGCGCGCCTCGGGATGCGCGGTTTAACCCGCGTGGAACGGGGCCGCATTCGACTGGGTGACGTAATCGTCGAGATCGAGGGTCAGGCAATTCGTAATGAGAACGACTACGCAGATGTCATTGAACAGTATGAACCAGGCGATGTGGTAACCGTCACCACCATGCGCGACAACCAGCTGCGGGAATACGAGATCGAGCTGCAAACGCCGTCGCGCTAAGCTGCTAACGCTGGGCCAGTCGCTTCCGGGCGCGCTCTACCGCCGCGCGCACCTGGGCCGGAGCAGTGCCGCCAAAATGGTCCCGGGCGTGCAGTGAGCCTTCCAGGGTCAGCACGTCAAAAACACCCTGCTCGATATGGTCGCTGAAGGACTGCAAGTCAGCCAGGGACAGCTCGGAAAGATCCACGCCCTTGCCCAGCGCGTGCGCCACCGCCTTACCCACGACCTCGTGAGCATCACGGAACGGCAGACCCTTGTTCACCAGATAGTCAGCCAGATCGGTGGCGGTGGCATAGCCCTTGAGGGTCGCCGCACGCATATTGTCGGCCTTGCAGGTGACCGCCGGCATCATCTCGCTGTAGGCAAACAGGCAGTCCTTGATGGTATCCAGTAAATCAAACAGCGGCTCTTTGTCTTCCTGGTTGTCCTTGTTGTAGGCCAGCGGTTGTGACTTCATCAGGGTGAGTAGCGACACCAGATGGCCATGTACGCGCCCGGTCTTGCCGCGCACCAGTTCCGGTACGTCAGGATTTTTCTTTTGCGGCATTATTGATGACCCGGTACAGAACCTGTCCGGCAGGTCGATAAATTCGAACTGTGCCGAGGTCCACAGCACCAGTTCTTCAGAAAAGCGTGACAAATGCGTCATGATCAGACTGGCGGCTGCCGCCAGCTCAATGGCAAAGTCCCGATCGCTTACTGAATCCAGTGAATTTTCTGTGGGTGCGGTAAAGCCCAGAAGCTCTGCAGTGAAGTTCCGGTCGATAGGAAAACTCGTTCCCGCCAGCGCGGCTGCACCCAAAGGGGACAGGTTTACTCTTTTTCGGCAATCCAGAAGTCGCCCATGATCGCGTTCGAGCATTTCGTTCCAGGCCAGCATGTGATGACCGAAGGTGGTGGGCTGTGCGGTTTGCAGATGGGTGAAGCCAGGCATTACGGTGTCCGCTTCCCGTTCTGCCAGGTCAATCAGTGCTGTCTGCAGGCGAGTCAGCAATCCTGTGACCAGATCGATTTGCTCGCGCACATACAGGCGTATGTCAGTGGCGACCTGGTCGTTGCGCGAGCGGCCAGTGTGCAGCTTTTTACCCACCGCGCCAATGCGCTCGGTCAGCGCAGCCTCGACGTTCATATGCACATCTTCCAGCGCTACCGACCAGTCAAACTTATCGTCCTTGATAGCGCGGCGAATATCTTCCAGCCCGGTAACGATCTGCTCGCATTCGACCTCGGTCAACACGCCCACGTGGGCCAGCATCTTGGCATGAGCCACCGAGCCGTCGATATCGTGCCCGTACATACGCTTGTCGAACTGCACCGACGCCGTAAAGCGCTCCACAAAGGTATCCGTCGCCTCAGTAAAGCGGCCACCCCACAGCTTACCCGGTTTGTTGTCTGTATCACTCATTGCCTACGCCTTGATTCAAATTTCCCGCCCAGCAGAGCGGCCCGCGATTATAGCAGCATCAATAATCAAACCTCTAAATCCAGGGAACCACTGATTAATTCTACCGGTTTTCTGCGGGAGTCTGTCGGGCGCTACTGCCAGGCGTCACGCGCCGGGAATGGCCAATACCTTGCCAAGCGGGACAACAACGCAGTGGCGCCCGACAGGCCCCGCCCGGAGGCCAGAGCATCGATAGAATTAATCAGAGGCTCCCTAGAAAGAATGTGGTTTGCCTGGTTGTTGATCCTTATTGAATGGGTCAGCCTGTAAGCAAGCGAGCGCCGAATTGCGGTGCGCCGGTGCGGCGTTGCCCGACACGCCGTAAACCCTTCCGTGGGGGCTCGGTCGCGACATCCCTGTCGCTCACGGTCGGGCAACGCCGCACCGGCTCCCTGCCCCCAGGAGCAGTGTTCTTTTCTTTCTGTGCCATTCTTCAAGAACCGGGAATACCCCTGATGTGAAAAGAAGTAGTGAATCCGGACACAGAGTACCGGCTAGCTGCCATCCTGTAATGAGTTGCTTGCCTCGGAACGAGAGAGTAAGTGACCGGACAAAGTCTACTATTTCGCGTAATATCGACCCCTTTATTGACCATAAACCAGACAACAGATCGCATCATGGCCAAACCACTCCGCATCGCTACCCGCAAAAGCCCACTCGCCCTCTGGCAAGCCCACTACGTACGTGACGCCCTGCTGGCCGCTCACCCGGATCTTGAAGTGGAGCTGGTGGCCATGACCACCCGCGGTGACCAGATACTCGACTCGCCCCTGGCCAAGGTCGGCGGCAAGGGCCTGTTCGTCAAGGAACTGGAGCGCTCCATGCTGGCCGGTGAATCCGATATTGCCGTGCACTCCATGAAAGACGTGCCCATGGGTTTTCCCGAGGGCCTGTGCCTGGCGGTGATCTGCGAGCGGGAAGACCCCGCCGATGCGTTCGTGTCCAATAACTATGCCGATTTCAATAGTCTGCCGGAAGGCGCGGTACTCGGTACTTCGAGTTTTCGCCGCCAGTGCCAACTGCGTAAGGCGCGTCCGGATCTGCAGGTCAAGGACCTGCGCGGCAACGTCGGCACCCGACTGGGCAAGCTGGACGCCGGTGAGTACGATGCCATTATTCTGGCCGCTGCCGGCTTGATCCGTCTGGAGCTGGAAGACCGCATCCAGGCCCGCTTGCCCTACGATCTCAGCCTGCCGGCTGGCGGTCAGGGCGCCGTGGGTATTGAATGCCGCATCGCGGATGAGTCAACTCACGACCTGCTGGCCTGCCTGCATGACGCCGATACCGCTGATCGGGTGACCGCTGAGCGTGCCGTGGTGGCGCGACTGGAAGGCGGTTGCCAGGTCCCTATTGCCAGCTATGCCGAGCTGGGTGCCCGGGACGAGTTACACCTGCGGGCGCTGGTAGGCAGTGTCGATGGCAGCCAGATCATTCGCGCTGAGGCGAGCGCCCCAAGAGCGCAGGCCGAGCAGCTGGGCCTCGGGGTGGCTGAAGATTTGCTGGGCCAGGGTGCCGGGGAGCTGCTTGCCGAACTACTGGCAGCCGCCGAGTGATACCAGTTGCGGTTGCCACGCAACGCTTCAATCCTAACTGAACCTCACAACAGCATGACCACGGACGCACTGTCACTGCGCGAATTACGGGTACTGGTAACCCGGCCGGAGCCCCAGCAGCAGGAGCTGGTGGACGCTATTGAAGCCCGCGGCGGCAGCGCGGTGAGCCTGCCGCTGCTGGCTATCCAGGCGATCACTGACGCCAAGAGCCAACAGATGCTGCGCCGCCTGCTGCTGGATCTCGATCAGTATCAACTCCTTATTTTTATCAGCAGTAATGCCGTTCACCACGGTTGTGACCTGATCGAGCAGTACTGGCCGCAGTTTCCGGTGGGTGTGGAGTTGTTTGCCGTGGGACCAAGCACCGCCAGTGCGCTACAGCAGCGCCTCGGTCTCGCCGTCCAGCATTCCCCAACCGGAATGGACTCCGAGGCGCTGCTGGACCTGCCCCGGTTAACCGCGGTCGCCGGTCAGAAGATTGCAATTTTTCGCGGCGAAGGCGGGCGGGAACTGTTGGCCAGTACCCTGCGCCAGCGAGGTGCCCGGGTAGATTACCTGGAAGTTTATCGCCGTCGTTCGTTGTCTTACCCGGCGCAAACCTTGGCAGACATCTTCAGTCCCACCGGTGTCAATGTGCTCATCGTCACCAGTGGGCAGTCTCTCAACCAGTTGCACGAGCTGGCCGCAGACCATCGCCAGCGGCTTAGTCTGTTACCATTGCTGCTACCGTCGTCGCGCCTGGCCGAACAGGCCAGGCAGCTCGGGTTTCAGGATGCCCACAATGCCGGCGGCGCCGACACCGCGTCGATGATTGCCACACTGCAGGAAATTGCCGCCAGAGCCGACACATAAACCATGAGCGACAGTAATAACAGTAACGACAGCAGCACCGACGAATCCATAGATTCCGCCGCCCAACAGGACGCCCACGCCAGCGGCGAAGCCGGGCAAAGCTCAGCGTCCGGGGCCACTGCAGCCGACCAACCGGCCAGCAAGTCGGCCCGGAAATCTGCCCCCACCGCCAAGGTCCTGGACGATATTTCCCGCAGCACGGGCAGTAAATCCAGGTCCGGTGCTGGCAAACCGCGCCGCAAGCCAGGCAGCGCCTCCCAGTTCGTTACCCTGTTCGTAATCCTGCTGCCGTTGCTGGCGGCCATTGCCTTTCTGGGCTGGCAGCAATGGACGCTGCGCCAGTCCCTGACCAGCCTCAGCCAGCAGAATCAGCAGTTGCAAGCGACGCTGTCCGGACAAGGCAGCGTTATCGAGCAGCTCCAGCAGCGACCCGAGCCGGTTGCTCCCGCGCCGGTGGTGGATGACAACGATGCCGAGGCTATCGCGCAGCTGGACCAGACGCTCAACCAGACCAACCAGGCCATCAGGCAGACCAATCAAACCCTCAACAGTGAAATCAATCGACTGCAGCAGCAACTGGCGGACCTGCAGAACCAGCGCGCCGGTGATCCTGCCGAACCGGACTTTGCCTGGAAAGTGTTTGAAGCGGAGTACCTGGTCAATCAGGCAGCCCAAAAACTGCAGCTGGAATCCGATGTCGCGTCGGCCATCGGTTTGCTGGAACAGGCCGATGCGGCGCTGCTGGCATCCGGCCACAGCGAGGCGTTCGCGGTGCGGCAGATTGTCGGTGAAGACCTGGCGCGACTGCGTAACGTGGACACCGTGGACCAGGACGGCATTTATCTGCGGCTTGCCAATCTGGCCAGCAATGTCGGTGATGTGGACTTGCTGCAGTCCATGCGAGAGGAGTTTGAGTCCCGACAAGCCCGGCAGTCCGAGCAGGTCAGGCCCCCCAGCAGCGACAGCGGTATGGTGAATTCAGCCATCGACTTCCTCAACGAAGTGTTTGTCTGGCGACGCTGGGATGAGCGGCCGGAAGCGGTTCTGGCACCCGGTCAGGAAACCGTTATCAAGTTGAATATGAGGCTGTTTATCAAGCAGGCGCAGTTGGCGTTGATTACCCGCGACCAGCAGCAGTACACGCAAAGCCTGGAGGATACCCGGGTCTGGCTACAGCGCTACGCGGTTACTGACTCTGCCGCCGGGCGCAATCTCAGTAGCGAGATTGGCGAGTTGCTGAGCATCGATATCGCGCCACCGTTACCGTCCCTTAGCGCCAGCCTGACCCGCCTGCGGCAGCTGGCGGACAGCGAGCGTTGAGTCTGCCATGAGACGTTTGTTTATCTTCAGCCTGCTGGCCATCGTCGTGGCGCTGTGGGTTACCCTGTATCTCGGATTTCCCGAAGACCCGGGCTATCTGCTGATAGCCTTTGGTGACTATACCTTCGAGACCAGTTTATTCGCGCTGCTGGTTGCTGTGGCGATCCTGTATCTCGTGGTCCGCCTGCTGGCGCTGGCCCTGCGCATTGTCAATCCGGCCGGCTGGTTTCGGGCCGGGCGACGCCTTGCCAATCGCAGCCGCTCTGGCAAGCGCAGCCGCACCATCGATGGATTGTTGCACCTGACCCGCCGCAACTGGCAGTCAGCCTATAACACCCTGATGCGCGCCAGCCGCGACAGTGACGCCAGCGTCGTTAATTATCTGGCGGCCGCTTACGCGGCGTTCGAACTGGGCCAGAAGGACATTTGGGCAAGCTGCCTGAATCAGGCTGAAAAGCAGTACCCCTCGGCACACTCCACCATCCACATGCTCAAGGCGCAGTTGCTGTATCGTTCCGGTCAGCTTGAGCAGTGCCTGGCGATGCTGGAGATGTTGCGCAAGACGGCACTGAACGACAAGCCGCTGCTGCGCATGCTGAAGGACGTCTACCTGCAGCTTGGCGAGTGGCAGAAGCTGGAAAAGATCATGCCGGCTTTACAGGCAGGTGGCATTGTTGACGAGGCCGAAAGTGAAAAGATCGAGCAGCAAATCCTGATCGCAGAACTGCAGGCACTGGCTGCTGCCCATGAGAACGACACCCCGGACACCCTGATCAAGGCCCTGGAAAAACGCTGGAAGAAAGCACCCGGCGCCTATCGCTGGGAATATGAAGTGGTCAATGCCTACGCTGATCTGCTGTACGCTGGCGGTGCGTGGGGAACCGCTGCCAGCGTGATCGAGCAGGCCCTGAACAAACAATGGAATACCGATCTGGTGCGGCGCTACGGCGAGCGTGACTATGGCGATGCCGCGAGTCAGCTGGCGGCCGCTGAAAGCTGGCTGAAGGCCCGCCCGGCGGATGCTGAATTATTTTTATGCCTGGCTCGATTGGCCCTGCGCAATCATCTGTGGGGTAAGGCCCGGGAGTACTATCAGGCCAGTATCAAGATCGCACCCAGTGTTGCTGCCTACGGCGAACTGGCGCGTCTGTACAAGCATCTCGGTGAAACCCGCGCCTTCGAGGCGAGCCTGGCGCAGTTTCACGATTTAAGTCAGATCGACGTACTGGAGTTGCCCATGCCGGAACCCCAGGCGCGAATCACTGGCACCGCCTGACTCCCGCAGCGCACCGGTAGAATTGACCAGAGGTTCCTTAGTCAATCCCCAGCTCTGACCAGAGCTCATCCACCCGCTGTTTGACAGCCTCGCTCATGGTAATGGGCTCACCCCATTCCCGATCGGTTTCACCGGGCCATTTGTTGGTGGCATCGAGGCCCATTTTTGAGCCCAGCCCGCTGACCGGTGAGGCAAAATCCAGGTAGTCGATCGGCGTGTTGTCCACCAGCACGGTGTCGCGACTGGGGTCCATACGGGTGGTGATCGCCCAGATCACGTCTTCCCACTTGCGAATGTCCACATCATCATCCACGACAATGACAAACTTGGTGTACATGAACTGGCGCAGAAATGACCACACACCCATCATCACGCGCTTGGCGTGGCCGGGATACTGTTTGCGCATGCTGACTATCGCCAGGCGATAGGAGCAGCCTTCCGGAGGCAGGTAAAAATCGATGATTTCCGGGAACTGCTTTTGCAGAAGTGGAACGAATACTTCGTTCAGGGCAACACCGAGCATGGCCGGCTCGTCCGGTGGGCGTCCGGTGTAGGTGCTGTGATAGATCGGGTCGCGGCGATGAGTGATGCGCTGCACGGTGAACACCGGGAACTGGTCTACCTCGTTGTAGTATCCGGTGTGGTCGCCAAACGGACCCTCGTCCGCCAGCTCACCGGGAGTAAGCACCCCTTCCAGCACGAATTCGGCGCTGGCCGGTACCTGCAGGTCATTGCCCATGGATTTGACCACGTCCGTTTTACTGCCGCGCAACAGGCCAGCAAAGCCGTACTCCGAAAGCGTATCAGGCACCGGGGTCACGGTGGCGAGAATGGTCGCCGGATCGGCGCCCAGGGCAATACTGACCGGAAACGGTTCGTCCGGATGCTTCAGCTGCCAGTCGCGGTAATCCAGGGCCCCGCCGCGATGTGACAGCCAGCGCATGATCAACTTGTTGCGGCCCAACAGCTGCATGCGATAGATGCCCAGATTCTGTCGCTCTTTCTCCGGACCCCGGGTAATCACCAGCGGCCAGGTAACCAGCGGCGCGGCATCGCCGGGCCAGCAAGTCTGTACCGGCAGCATGTTCAGGTCGACATCGTCGCCCTCGATCACTACTTCCTGACAGGGAGCCTTGCGCTTGACGTTAGGCGCCAGGTTTAACACGTTCTTGAACGTCGGCAGATTCTGCCACAGATCCTTCCAGCCCTTGGGGGGTGAGGGTTCTTTCAGAAATGCCAGTAGCTTGCCCACGTCCCGCAGACCGTCGGTATCCTCCAGGCCCATGGCCAGGGCAATTCGGCGGGTATTACCAAACAGGTTGGCGAGTAGGGGAATGTTTGAGCCGCGGGGGTTTTCAAACAGCAGGGCTGGTCCGCCGCTGCGTAGCGTGCGGTCGGCGATTTCGGTGATCTCGAGGTTGGGATCGACCTCGGTGGAAATACGCCTCAGCTCGCCTTCTTTCTCCAGCAGCGTGATGAACTCACGCAGATCTTTGCAGGACATGAATGACTCCGGTGCAGACGACGGGGCTTGGGCGAGTAGGGTAGTTACTTGCGCTTCATGGAGTTGAAGAATTCGTCGTTGGTCTTGGTGTCCTTCAGCTTGTCGATAATGAATTCGGTAGCCTGCACGTCTTCCATGGAGGACAACAGCTTGCGCAGAATCCACATACGCTGCAGTTCTTCTTCACTGGTTAGCAGGTCTTCGCGACGGGTACCGGAGCGACGCACGTTAATGGCCGGATAGACTCGTTTCTCGGCGATCTTGCGATCCAGGTGCAATTCCATGTTACCGGTGCCCTTGAATTCCTCGTAGATTACCTCGTCCATCTTCGAACCGGTTTCAACCAGTGCAGTGGCAATAATGGTCAGGCTGCCGCCTTCCTCGAGATTTCGGGCGGCGCCAAAAAAGCGCTTCGGGCGTTCCAGTGCATGAGCATCGACACCACCGGTGAGCACCTTGCCTGACGACGGAATAATGGTGTTGTAGGCGCGGGCAAGGCGAGTAATGGAGTCCAGCAGAATTACCACGTCTTCCTTGTGTTCCACCAGGCGCTTGGCCTTTTCGATTACCATTTCCGCGACCTGCACGTGGCGTGCGGGCGGCTCGTCAAAGGTACTGGCCACTACTTCGCCGCGCACCGAGCGCTGCATTTCCGTCACTTCCTCTGGTCGCTCATCGATCAGTAGAACGATCAGTCGACATTCGGGATTGTTGCGGGTGATGGACTGGGCAATGTTTTGCAGGATAAGAGTTTTACCGGCTTTCGGCGGCGAGACGATAAGACCGCGCTGTCCCTTGCCGATGGGCGCCGTCAGGTCGATGACCCGGGCGCTCAGATCTTCGGTGCTGCCGTTGCCGGTCTGCAGATGCAATCGTTCCTGGGGAAACAGTGGGGTCAGATTTTCAAACAGGATTTTATTCTTGGAGTTTTCGGGCTTGCTGAAGTTAATCTCGGCAATCTTCAGCAGGGCGAAATAGCGTTCGCCATCCTTGGGCGGCCGGATTTTCCCGGCAACGGTGTCACCGGTGCGTAGATTGAAGCGGCGAATCTGACTGGGGGACACATAGATATCATCTGGGCCAGCCAGATACGATGAGTCGGCAGAGCGCAGAAAGCCGAAACCGTCCTGCAGTATCTCCAGCACCCCATCACCGTAAATGTCTTCGCCGTTCTTGGCGTGTTTCTTCAGGATGACGAATATGATGTCCTGCTTGCGCGAGCGGGAAACGTTATCCAGTCCCATCTCATGGGCAGTGGCGAGCAGTTCGGCGATGGGTTTTTGCTTGAGTTCTGTCAGATTCATGATGGGATGTCTTCCGGTGAGAGAGTTCGTGATGGTCTCTGCATAAACAGAGGGCAACATCGAGCGAGCTCGGTATCCACTTCTGGGTGCATATTTGGTAAAGGGTTACTTGGGAGGTTGGTCTTAGTCAGGGTAATCGGTAAAAGTAGTTCAAAAAATAATTTTAAAATTCATTTTAAAAACAGGAACGATGCCGGGATTCGTTGCAGTCACTGGTGGTCGCCTGGTAAATCTTTGCTTGGTGAAAACAACCAGGAATCACTGCAACGATGGTAACCAGGCTGATCATTGTTTTTTTCGTGTTCTGCGGTCCTGGTTGAGTCCGGGCAGCTGTTCGGTTTGTTATTCAGGTTAATTCTTCTTCTTTTGGCAAACTATCGGATTTGTTCGATCTAACAGTTCAAATCCGCTAACGGGTCATATCGCCCGCATTAGATTTTGTTCAATTGAGATCCTGGGTTCATTTCAGATAAGGTAAACAGTCGGATGACAATTGGCTGTAAGCAGGATCAGGAGTTTTTTGTGCGCCCGGTATTGTTGTTTGGCGCTTTGTCTGGCCGATGAGCGAAACCCTGTTTCTGGTCGGCCTTTAGCCGATCTGAACGGTTCTCAATCTGCGCGGATTGAATGCTGTGGTTACGAGGGGTTTTGCTATGGCGGCTTGTGGAACGCGGCGCCTTTCCGGCGTTGGCGATCTCAATATGGCCAAACTATAGTCCTACCTGTTTTCGCTGTCTAGCAAATTAACGACAAATTCGTTGATAACTTGATTATCCGCAAACAAATTCGGTCTGCCCCATGACCCAGATTGATCAAGTGCCATTCTGGTATTGCCAAGTCTTGCGATATTCTCTCGTCACCTTACGGTTCGCCCCGTTTGCGACGCCTGTCTAGTCCGCTCAGGCATTCCGGCTGCGGCGCGGGTCTGGAATTTACAGTTGCGCCAGCTGAAACCAATGCCGGCGCGTCAAAAGCGCCTGGGAAGCCGGGGTGATAATAGCTGCAGGCCGCGTCATGTGGCGCCTCGCGACTGGCGAGGCACCACATTCAAGGCAGGCCGGGGAGCCTAAATAACGCTGTCAATGAAGGCGGAAAGCTGGGTTTTGGATAGTGCACCCACCTTGGTACCCGCGACATCGCCGTTGTTGAACACGATCAGGGTCGGAATGCCGCGAATGCCATATTTCGGGGCAGTTTCGCTGTTGGCGTCGACGTCCATTTTGCAAATTTTCAGCTTGCCCTTGTACTCGTCAGCCAGTTCTTCCAGAACCGGGGCGATCATCTTGCAGGGACCACACCATTCGGCCCAGAAATCAACGAGTACCGGGCCGTCGGCCTTCAGTACATCCTGCTCGAAACTGCTGTCTGACGTGTGCACGATGTTATCGCTCATGCGGTAGATCCTTTCGTTATCGGGGTAAGTGGGAAATGTCGGTGGAAAATCAGGGTCACGGCTTGTGGGGGCGAGTTGTCGCTGTGGCTAACGCTGTAACTAACTTTGAAGCTGACTTTGCAGCTAATCCAGTTGGGCCAGGGTTACTCAGTGATGTGCGGCTGGTCCAACGCCGTCCCACGCGCCTGATTTGACTAGGAATTGACAATAATAAGGACAAAAAACGCAGTTTCAAGCGTTGTTGCCTAACCGTTGTTGATAATACCGGCCGCCTTTTTGGCGAAATAAGTGAGAATACCATCGGCACCGGCCCGCTTTATAGACAGCAGAGACTCCATGGCGACCGCTTTCTCGTCAAGCCAGCCGTTGGCCCCGGCGGCCATGTGCATGGCGTATTCACCGCTGACCTGGTACACGAAGGTTGGCACGCCAAATTCCTGTTTGACCCGGTAGACGATGTCCAGGTAGGGCATGCCGGGTTTGACCATCACCATGTCGGCGCCTTCGGCCAGATCCATGGCCACTTCGTGCAGGGCCTCGTCGCTGTTGGCAGTATCCATCTGATAGTTGTGCTTGTTGCCGGTGCCCAGATTGCCGCTGGAGCCCACTGCATCCCGGAATGGACCGTAATAGCTGGAGGCATATTTCGCCGAGTAGGCCAGAATGCGGGTATGGATCTGGCCATTGTCTTCCAGGGTGCTGCGAATCGCGCCTACCCGGCCATCCATCATGTCCGAGGGCGCCACGATATCGGCGCCAGCCTCGGCGTGGGACAGGGCCTGGCGGCGCAGCACCTCCACGGTTTCGTCATTCAGCACATAGCCACTACTGTCGATGATGCCATCCTGACCGTGAGTGGTGTAGGGATCCAGGGCCACATCGGTAATGATGCCCATCTCCGGGAAACGCGATTTCACCGCCTTGACCGCGCGCTGTACCAGACCGTCCGGGTTATAGGCTTCCCGGCCATCGTCGCTCTTGGCGTCCTCATTGGGCGCCGGGAACAGCGCCAGGGCAGGAATGCCCAGGTCCAGGCAATGCTCGGCCTCGGCCACCAGTTTGTCGATGCTGAAGCGGAAGATGCCCGGCATGGAAGGGATCTCCTGCGCCTGTTTTTCGCCCTCGACAATAAAAATCGGGAAGATCAGGTCATCTGTCGACAATTGTGTTTCCCGCATCATGCGTCGGGAAAAGTCATCGCGGCGCATGCGCCGCATGCGGCTGGTGGGGAAGCTGCGGTCAGACGTAGGCTTGGTCACAATCAGGCTCTCTTGGAATCAGCTGCCGGTCATTTTCTGCCTGGTTTGGGCAGACCGACTGACAGTTATTGAATCAGCGCAGGCCGAAAGGCCCGGGAATATCGTACCGGCAGATGTGTTTTAGCGGGTACGGGTTTATAGTCGCTTCTGCTGGCGCCAAGCTGGCGGACAGCACCGGGTTTATAGCACATAGATTTCGGACTGCAAATTATCGCGGCGCTACGTGTTGAAACCAACCGGGCCCGCGAAACCAACCGGTCGTGTCGGGTGAACCTCGCGGCCAGCAACAAGCCGGGAGTATCAAGTGAACAAGAAACGACTCACGGTGGTGGCTGTTCTGGCCGCCGCCATCGCCAGCTATTTTGTGTTCGGTCTGGACCAGTATCTGACGCTGCAGTTCGCCCAGTCGCGCCTGAACGAACTGGAAAACTTCCGCGATGACAACTTTGCCCTGGCGGCAACGCTGTACTTCGTGCTCTATGTGACCGTCACCGCGCTGTCGATCCCCGGCGCGCTCATTATTACGCTGCTGGGCGGTGCCATCTTCGGTTTGATCTGGGGCACACTGCTGGTGTCCTTTGCCAGCAGCATCGGCGCCACGCTGGCGTTTCTGGTGTCGCGTTTGCTTCTCAAGGACTGGGTACAAACCAGATTCGGTAACTACCTGGCACCTGTGAATCGCGGCATGGAGCGGGATGGGAATTTCTACCTGTTCAGCATGCGCATGGTGCCGCTGTTCCCATTCTTCGTGATTAATCTGCTGATGGGCCTGACTCCGATCAAAGCCTGGTCGTTCTACTGGGTGTCCCAGGTGGGCATGTTTCTGGGTACGGTAGTGTACGTTAACGCCGGGTCCGAGCTGGGCCAGATCAGCTCGCTGTCAGGGCTGGTCAGTGCACCGGTAATTTTTTCGTTCGTGTTGTTGGGTTTGTTTCCCCTGGTGGCGCGCTGGATTGTCAATGCCGTGCAGCGAGGCAAGGCGCTGCGTCGCTTCGAGAAACCGAAAAAATTTGATGCCAACGTGGTCGTGATAGGCGGTGGTTCTGCCGGACTGGTGGCGGCATTGATAGTGGCCGGTGCCAAGGCCAAAGTGATGCTGGTGGAAAAACACAAAATGGGCGGTGACTGCCTGAATACCGGCTGCGTGCCCAGCAAGTCGCTGATTCGCAGTGGCCGGATCATGGCCTACCTGCGCCGTGCCGAGGAATACGGGATTCGCAATGCCAGCGGTGAAGTGGATTTTGCCGCGGTGATGAGCCGGGTGCGCGGTGTGATCAAGGCTATTGAGCCGCATGACTCTGTGGAGCGCTTTACTTCGCTTGGTGTGGAATGCCTGCAGGATGAAGCGACGATCGAAACGCCCTATCGGGTGCGGGTCGGTAATCGTCTGATCCACACCCGTTCGATCATCGTTGCTACCGGCGCTCGGCCGCTGGTGCCGCCGATACCGGGCCTGGACGAAGTCGGCTATCTCACCTCGGATACGGTGTGGGAGCTGGACGAGTTACCCAAAAAGCTCCTGGTGGTGGGCGGCGGGCCCATCGGTTGCGAGCTTACCCAGGCGTTCCATAACCTGGGCGCCGAAGTCACCCAGGTGGACATGGCGAAACGCATCATGCCCCGGGAAGACGAAGAGGTATCAGCTGCGGTGATGGAACAGTTCAGGGCCCAGGGGATTGAGTTGCTGACGGAACACAAGCTGCAGCGCTTTGTCATGGAGAACGGCAAGAAATTCATGGAAGCCGAGCACGACGGACAAACCGTGCGCGTGGAATTCGATCAGGTGCTAATGGCAATCGGCCGCAAGCCCAACGTCGAAGGCTTTGGCCTGGAAAATCTCGACCTGCCGCTTAACGACAACGGCACCATCAATATCAACAACTCCATGCAGACCACTTACCCGAACATCTTCGCCTGTGGCGACGTGGCCGGACCCTACCAGTTTACCCACATGGCATCTTTCCAGGCATTCTTCGCGGCCATCAATGCCGTGCTGGGCGGTTTGTGGCGGCTGCGCGCCAGCTACCGGGTGGTGCCATGGGCCACATTTACCGATCCGGAAGTGGCACGAGTGGGGCTGAGCGAGCAGGAAGCCAAAGACCAGGGTGTTGACTACGAGGTGACCCGTTACGATCTGGACCACCTGGACCGGGCACTGGCGGATGGCGAAGCCCACGGCTTTATCAAGGTGCTGACAGTACCCGGCAAGGACAAGATTCTTGGCGCCACCATCGTCGGCTATCACGCCGGCGAGTTGCTTGGCGAATTCGTGTTTGCCATGACCCACAACATGGGGCTGAAGAAAATCGCCGCGGTAACCCACATCTACCCGACCCTGCTGGAAGCGAACAAGTTCAGCGCCAATGCCTGGCGCAGTGCGCGCCTGCCGGAGAAGTATTTCCCCTGGATGGAGCGTTTTTTCCGCTGGCAGCGCGGGGGGTGATCCGCAGGGTAAGGCGCGAAAACCAGCTTCGGAATTAATCCCGGGCTCAGTTGAAAACCCTGATTCAGACGTTCGCCGGAGGCTGGTTGCGAAACGCCATGAACAGGCAAATGCCAAACAGAGCGGCAAACGCCACCATGGACATTTCCGGAATGGACAGGCCCAGAAAGCGGAACTGCACTTCGGCGCAGTTGCCGTCACCCTGCAGCAAAAAGCTCAGGGTCTCCATGAACGGGAAGTTCTGGTAGATGTAGCTCAGGCCAGGTCCGCAGGCCGGTACCTGGTCTTCCGGCAGATGCTGCAGCCAGATCTGGCGTCCGGCGAAATAGCTGCCGAATACCGGCATCGCGGCGGCCACAAAGGCGTAGATCTTCTGACCCTTGGTAGACGGATTGTGGATTGCCGCCGCCAGGCAGGTGAGTCCGCACAGAATCACAAACACCCGCTGGGTAATACACAGCCCGCAGGGCGACAGCAGCATTACGTGCTCCATATACAGCACGATACCGATGGTAATCACGCACACCAGGAACACAGCCAGGTTAATCAGTCGGTTGCCAGGTATTGTCATTGCCATGTTGTTCTCCAGGTAAAGCGTTCCGGGTGACGCGGTTGTGCTGTCCAGCATTCTTGGGCGGCGCTTGCGTGGCGCGAAGCGCGGTATTATAGCGGGTTAGCGCCGTGGACTGACAACCTTCAGCGCGATCGCTTCAGCGGGCCAACCGGCTGTTGGTCGGTACACGGCGCGCTCAGCGCGCGTTCCACTGGGCCAGGAAGGTATCAAAGCTGATCTCGTCGGCCGCTTCGATCTGCTGCTGCTTGATGAGCGATTCCGCGCTGGCGGCCTGCAAGCGTTCCTGGGTGGCAGCGTCCAGCCCACCGTTGCGCAGGCTGTCCTGGTGCTGGCGCGACAGCTCCATGGCGAGACTGAAAAACGATTGCTGCTTGCTGTCCATATCTGCCAGCATCCGGCCCGATGGCGTCAGGCTGGCATCAACCAGTTTCCCCTGTTGCTGCTGCAGGCTTTGCTGGTAGGCGCTGCCGCCGTCTATGCTGTCCAGCAGGCTGGCGGCATGTTCCATATCCTGGGTCAGCGTGGTGGCCCACTCGCGCATGCCGCGCGGCTCGCCTTCCTGGTCCAGCATCAGTTCCGGATCGCGGCCTTGCTCTACCACTTTGTCGATGTTGCTGTTCACCTCAAAAAATTCCCGTCGGTCACATACCGGGCTTTCCGCCAGCAGGCAGTGCAGCAGGAAGGTATCCAGGAAGCGAATCTGCTGGTCATCAATGCCCAGTGGCAGATAGGGGTTCAGGTCCAGGGCGCGCACCTCGATGTACTCGATGCCGGTGGAGCGCAGGGCATCCAGAGGCCGCTGTCCGCTTTTCAGGCTCGGCTTGGGGCGGATGGTGCTGTAGAACTCGTTTTCCAGTTGCAGCAGGTTGATATTGATCTGCTGGTATTCGCCGTTGGCTTTCTGGCCCAGCTGGGTATAGCGCGGGTAGGCGGTATGGATCGCGCCGTGCAGGCATTCGATGTAGGTTTCCAACTCGTTGTAGCAGACGAACAATGACTCCTGGGCTTCGCTCTTGTAACCCAGGTTGCCCATCCGCAGGCAGGTGGCGTTGGGCAGGTAAATTCCGCCGGTGGGATGCTCCTGTAGATTGTGTGACCGACCCTGGGCAAAGCACTTGCAGGCCGCCGGTGAGGCGCCAAACAGGTAGATCAGCAACCAGGAATAGCGGTGGAAATTGCGAATCAGGTGCAGGTAGGCGTTGGTGCGGAATTCCTGCGGGTCTTCGCCCTCGGCGCCGCGCAACTGCTGGTAGGCCGACCAGAAGGCCTCGGGCATGGAGAAGTTGTAGTGAATGCCGGCAATCACCTGCATGAGTGCGCCGTAGCGCAGAGTGAGGCCCTTGCGGTACAGGGTCTTCATGCGTCCGATATTGGAGCTGCCGTAGCGGGCGATGGGTATCTCGTCATCCGCCAGCGGGCAGGGCATCGACGCTACCCACAACATTTCATCAGCATCCATCTGCTGCAGAGTAAAGCGGTGGATGGCTTCCAGCTCGTCCAGGCAGCCGGCAATATCGCTGTGTACCGGGGTAATAAACTCCAGCAGCGCCTCGGAAAAATCCGTGGTGATAAAGGGGTTGGTCAGGGCTGAACCCAGCGCCTGGGGGTGGCTGTCCAGGGAGATTTTGCCGTCGGTGGTTACCCGCAGGCTTTCTTTCTCGATGCCGCGGTGAATCTTGCCCCATTCCGGCTGAAATTCGGGAAGCTGATACCGTTGCAGGCTATCGCGTAATGGCTTGGTCAAAATCACTCCCGACTACGGGGCTCGCCTCTTGCGGCCTGAGATCAGGTCTGGCGAGGTCGCTACGGGACAGCATTATGTCAAAGTTGTCTGGGCAGTGCGACTATCAGTAGCGGGCCACACTCACGGTTCCTCGCCCTGCTTGAAGCGATGAATCTGGCGCCGCTGTTTTTTGTTGGGGCGGCCCGGGGTCGGCCAGTGTTTCGGCTGCGCCTTGCGCATCTGGGTCAGTTTCTCCCGTTCGGCGATACTTTCCTCGGTTTCCCGATACAGCTTCTGGGCCTCCGGTGCGCCGCGGCGCTGTTCCGACAGGCCTTCGACAATGACGGTTTTCTCGTCGTCGCCCTGGCGCACGCGAATCTCCGTGCCCACCTCGATCTCCTTGCTGGGTTTGACGCGGTTGCCCTGACACTGCACTTTGCCACCGTCGATCGCCTGCTTGGCAATGGCGCGGGTCTTGAAGAAGCGCGCTGCCCACAGCCACTTGTCGATGCGGACGCGGGTTATTGTACTGTCACTCTTGGTGTTGCTCATGGCTGTCTTTATCGCTCAAGGCTGGCGGCCGTTCAGCAGGGTGGAGGGCAGGATGGATTTGAAATCATCTACCTGGAGAAACTCGCCAGCTTCCAGATGCGGGCGCTTGCTGTCCGGCTGCTTGATGGCAAACAAATGGCGGATGCCTTCACGTTGTGCCTGGCGCAATACCGGCAGGGAATCGTCAAACAGCACCGTGCGTTCCGGGTCGTAGGGCGCCAGTT
Source organism: uncultured Pseudohongiella sp. (assembly GCA_965212375.1). Lineage (GTDB taxonomy): Bacteria > Pseudomonadota > Gammaproteobacteria > Pseudomonadales > Pseudohongiellaceae > UBA9145. The sequence continues at coordinate 3,850,504 of OZ243108.1, forward strand.
CCTTGAGGGTGGCCCAGAAACCATGATGTTCCTTGGCCAGCTTCAGGTTGTGTGAACTGATGCGCTCGTGAAAGTAGTCGCTGATGCCGGTGTGTTCCATCTTGATGGACAGGCTGACGGGATGGGCGTTGGTAATCAGCAGCACTCGCTTGCCGTGCAGGTGTAATTCCTTGAGCAAGGCTTCGACGTTGGGTCGAATACAGATCTTGTGGGTAATAGTGGTTTTCATGGACTTGATGGGTAATTTCAGCTCTTCCTCCCAGTAGTCCAGGCAATACCATTCCAGCTGTCCCCGCATCGCCCGGTTCTTGGTCATCACCAGTTCGAACGCTTCCTGCTCCTCAATGCCGTGAGTCTGGCTGTACATCTGCGGCACCAGGGTTTGCCAGAAATAGTTATCGAAATGCAGGTCCAGCAGCGTGCCGTCCATGTCGAACATGATGGTGTCGATGTCGGTCCAGGTGATCATGATGCCTTGCTGCCGAGCCCTGTTGGGCCTGAATTTAACCTATGCTGAAATATGCGGGCTTGGTTTCTGGCGATGGCTCGGGCAAACTGCGCGCTCGGAAAACCGGGGCCTGGCCATTCTGCATCCAGCCCGATCTCAAGTCCGGTGCGTTCTAGCTTACTCGAGCTGCCCGGCAATTCAACAGGCGGCTTTTCTGGCCGCACTGGATTCTCATACATTACCAATGATGACTCTTATTTATGGATAGCGACAAATTACTGGCAGCGCTTAAGGATATTGCCCAGGTTGCCGGCGCCGAAATTCTCAGCATCTATCATGACTCGTCGCAGCCCGAAGTGACCCTCAAGGCAGACAATTCGCCACTGACCGATGCCGATCGCCGCGCCCACACTGTGATTTGCTCGCGCCTGCAAATTCTGGACCCCCAGACGCCGGTACTGTCGGAGGAGTCGGATGACATCGATACCCAGGAACGCCTGTCCTGGCGCCGCTACTGGCTGATTGATCCGCTGGACGGTACCAAGGAATTCATCAGCCGCAACGGTGAGTTCACGGTCAACATCGCCCTGATCGAAGACGGCGTCCCGACCCTGGGCGTGGTACATGTACCGGTAACCGGCCACACCTACCTGGGCAGGCAGGGCGAAGGGGCCTGGAAGCTGGACCAGGACGGCAATGAGATTTCCCTGCATACCCGACGCGTGGGCGGTAGTGAGGTAATGAAGGTGGTTGCCAGCCGTCGGCACGGCAATGAAGTTGTGGAGGATTTGATCAAGCGTCTGGTCGATAAATTTTCCAGTGTGGAAGTGGTGAATATGGGCAGTTCTCTGAAGATTTGTCTGCTGGCCGAGGGCAAGGCGGATATCTACCCACGCCTGGCACCGACCAGCGAGTGGGATACCGCTGCTGCCCACGCCATTCTGGTGGCTGCCGGCGGTGAAATCATCGATACCCACTACCAGCCACTGCGCTACAACAGCAAGGCGGACCTGTTGAATCCGCATTTTCTGGCGCTGGCTGACCCTTCCTATCCCTGGGCTGATTTGCTGCCGGACTTCAACGCCTGAAGCGGTGGAAATACTATCGTGGCGCCGCCTGACTGGTGCCGCAAGCGCCGGCGAATCTGGACTTGAACCCCTAAAAATTGTAGCGTCGGGCTTTATCACAGGCCCCGGCGCCGCTGCACCTGCAGACTATTTATCGAGGAAACCGTTGATGCGTACCTTGCTTTGCATCCTGTTGCTGGCCCTGGCGGCCTGCGATTCACCGGCGCCCGGTGCCCCTGCTCCGGAAGTGCCGCCGGCGCCGGAAACGCCGGTACTGACCATTGAGCCCGCGGAGCAGGAAACCGAGCGCCTCAACGCCTGGCTGGATGAGCAGTATGAGGAGCAACTGGATTTCAGCCCGATGTCCCGCACCCAGCTGGGTGACAAGACCGATTACGACCAGTTGGACGACGCCTCCCTGGCGGGCGCTGAAGAGCAGCTGCGGTGGCTGCGCGACAGTGTCGCCACCATGCAGGACCAGTTCGACTACGACCTGCTTACCGAAGATGGCAAGCTGTCCTATGACATGTGGGCGTTTACCCTGGCCCAGGAGGAAGCGGCCCAGCCCTGGTGGGAGCATCAGTACATCTATGGACGCGGTGGACCGCACTCCTATTTGCCCTCGTTCATGATCAGCTATCACAATGTTGAGACCGAAGAAGATCTGCAAGCCTATGTCTCACGCCTGCGGGAGATCGATCGCATGCTGGGCCAGTATCTGCAACGTGCCCGGCAGGCCGCCGAACAAGGCGTGCGACAGCCTGCCTTCGCTTACGACTTTGCCTTGAGCGAGATTGAGCGCGTTACGTCAGGTGTCCCTTTTAACACCAGCGACGACACGCCGAATTCGCCGTTGTGGACTGACTTTCAAACCAAGGCGGAAGCCCTGGTGAATGCAGAGATCATTGGTGACACCCGATTGCAGTCTTACCTGAACGAAGCGCGACAAGTGCTGGCCGGTGAAGTACTGACCGCCTACCAGCAGGTCAGTGACTGGCTGGAAGCCGACCGTCAGTTTGCCAGTGAGACTGCTCAGGGCGTGTGGGCGCTGCCCGAGGGTGAGGCCTATTACAATCATCGCCTGAGCCGCATGACCACGCTGCCGCTGACTGCCGACGAGATCCACAATATTGGTCTGTCGGAAGTGGAGCGCCTGCGCGCAGAAATGGAATCGGTGAAAGACGCAACCGGGTTCGATGGCACATTGCAGGAATTTTTCGTTTTCGTCCGTGAGGACGAGCAGTTCTACTATCCCAATACTCCAGAAGGGCGCCAGGAGTACCTTGAGGTTAATAATCAGTACCTCGACGCTATCAACGAGCAATTACCCCGGTTCTTCGGCCGCCTGCCAAAGGCGGAACTGGAAGTGCGCCGGGTTGAGGCGTTCCGGGAACAGGACGGCGCAGCCCAGCACTATCGAGCCGGGTCCCCGGACGGTTCCCGACCGGGCGTGTTCTATTCGCACATGTCTGATATGTCCTCACTTGCCAAGTGGCAGATTGAGGACATCGCCTATCACGAGGGCAACCCCGGTCATCACATGCAAATTTCCATTCAGCAGGAGCTGACCGACATTCCCCGTTTTCGCACCCAGTTCTTCACTACCGCTTACGTGGAAGGCTGGGGGCTGTATGCCGAGTGGCTGGCCAAGGAGATGGGCGGCTACCAGGACCCTTATTCAGAATTCGGTCGCCTCGCCGGTGAAATCTGGCGCGCGGTGCGGCTGGTGGTAGACACCGGGATCCACGCCAAACAGTGGACTGAACAGCAGGCCGTCGACTACTTTCTCGAAAACTCGCCGATCCCGCCGCCTGCCGTGCGCTCGGAAGTGCAGCGCTACTTCGCGAACCCCGGCCAGGCCACGGCCTACAAAATCGGCATGATGAATATCCAGCAAGCCCGGGCGCGGGCCGAAGACCAGTTGGGTACTGCTTTCGATATCCGCGCTTTCCATGACCTGGTGCTCGGCGCCGGTGGACTGCCGATGCCGATTTTGCACGCCCGGGTTGATCGCTGGATCGCGGAAACTCTTGCTCCGGATGCCTGAACAGATTACTTACTGGATTCCCAGCTCGATTCCCAGCTCGATTCCTAACAACAGGAAACATTCATGAATAATAAATTAAAAGCACTCCTGGCCCCTTTTGTGACCGCGGTGTCGGTGATGGCGGTTTCGATATCCAGCGTACATGGCCAGTCACTGAGTGTGGCCACGCCATCCAGCGTGGGTATGTCCGGCCCCGCGCTGGAAGCGGTTACTGAACGACTTCAACAGCATATCGACGACGGTGAGATTGCCGGCGTGGTCGCCGCCGTGGCCCGGGACGGTCAGATCGTCTACTTCGAGGCGCTGGGGATGCTCGATATCGAGTCGCAGACGCCGATGCCGGAAGACGCACTGTTTCGGATTTACTCCATGGCCCGCGAGATCACCAGTGCTGCGGTGTTACAGCTGCATGAACAAGGCCACTTTGAATTCGACGATCCCATTAGCATGTATTTGCCGGAATTCGCCGATCAGCGCGTGCTGGTGGATCCGGACAGCGACGGTGATGACGGCTGGGCGGTGCGACCTCGTAACGGCGAGATCACAGTGGCGCATTTGCTGACGCATACCTCCGGCCTTGGCAGCCGGTCCTCACGCCTGTATCGGGAAAACAATGTTCGGGATCGCAATATCACCCTGGATGAGATGGTCAGTAATGCAGCGCGTGTCCCGCTTTTTCAGGATCCCGGCACGCAGTTCCGCTACGGCATCCATGCCACAATTCTGGGCAAGCTTGTTGAAATCTGGTCCGGCATGCCATTTGAGGACTATCTTGAAACGCAGCTTTTTGAACCTCTGGCCATGGACAGCACCATGTTCTGGGCCGAGGGCGCTGACCGTGATCGCCTGGCCACGTTATACCGGCCTACCGATGGCGTCCTGCAGCCCTACCAGATCGAGTCGGTGCCCTGGACCCTGCGTCCACGCCTGATTGAGGGCGGTGTGGGTCTGCTGTCGTCGGTGATGGATTTCATGAACTTCTCGCAGATGGTGCTTAACAAGGGCGAGCTGTTCGGCAATCGGGTGATGGCAGAAGACACTGCGGAATTAATGTTTCACAACGCCGTACCGGCCGCCGCCATGCCCATTGGTGAGCGTGGCTACTGGGCTGGCTCCGGCTGGACCCTGGGCGGCTTCAATCTGGTGCTGGACCCGGCCACCTACAGCTATCCGGTATCCGAGGGTACTATCTGGTGGGATGGCTCTGCCGGAACCCGCTATTTTATTGACCCGCAGCAGGACATGGTGATGGTGATCATGGGCCAGGTTTCACCTTCCAGCGGCGGTGGCTTCCGGGAGAATTTCAAGACCCTGGTGGATGCGGCAATCGTCGAGCGACGCTAAGCTCAGGTGTTTCAGCCCAATAAATTCTCAATCAATAACTGTGTATCGGTCTGCCCGCTGCGGGTATCGCCGTGCTGAGTCAAACCGATTTGCCAGTATCGTCGTAAACAGCATCGGACCAGGACAGGGATTTCAGGAGTAATGCAATGAAGGTAGTTCAATGAAAATTGGTGCACCGAAAGAGACCGCACCGGGTGAAGCGCGGGTAGCGCTGACGCCCGAAAGTGCCGGACGACTGCAAAAGCTGGGCTATGAATGCCTGGTGGAAACCGACGCTGGCGCGGCGGCCTCGATCACCGATGCCGCTTATGAGGAGGCCGGCGTCAAGGTTGTTGGTTCCGCCAGCGAGCTGTGGAGCGAGGCCGATGTGATCATCAAGGTCCGCGAGCCATCCGCAGACGAGATTGACGCCGCCCCCGAAGGCAAGACCCTGATCAGTTTCATCTGGCCGGCAGCCAACGAAGACCTGCTGGAGAAGATGAAAGCGAAGCACCTGAGTGTGCTGGCCATGGACATGGTGCCGCGCATCAGCCGTGCCCAGAAGATGGACGCGCTGTCCTCAATGGCCAACATTGCCGGCTATCGCGCCGTGGTGGAAGCGGGCAACAATTTCGGTCGTTTCTTCATGGGCCAGATGACCGCTGCCGGCAAGGTGCCGCCAGCCAGGGTTCTGGTGGTTGGAGCCGGTGTTGCCGGACTGGCGGCGATCGGTACCTCAGTGGCGCTGGGCGCCATCACCATGGCCTTCGACGTTCGCCCGGAAGTGGCGGAGCAGATCGAGTCCATGGGTGCCGAGTTCGTATTCCTGGACTTCGAAGAAGCCCAGACCGACGGCGCTGAGACCGGCGGTTACGCGGCCCCTTCCAGCCCCGAGTTCCGCGAAAAGCAGTTGGAGAAATTCCGCGAGCTGGCTCCCGACGTGGATATCGTCATTACCACCGCACTTATCCCCAATCGTCCTGCGCCCGAACTCTGGACCGAGGACATGGTGAAATTGATGAAGCCCGGCTCGGTGATCGTTGATCTGGCCGCCGAGCGTGGCGGTAACTGCACCTTAACCAGGGCAGATGAGCGCCTGGTAACCGACAACGGCGTGATCATCGTTGGCTACACCGACTTCCCCAGCCGGATGGCCACCCAGTCGTCAAATCTCTACGCCACCAATATCCGTCACATGCTGGATGACCTCACGCCGGAAAAAGACGGCAATCCGGTCATCGATATGGAAGACGATGTGATTCGCGGTGCACTGGTAACCCATGAAGGCGAGATTACCTGGCCGCCACCGGCACCCAAGATCAAGGCCATCGCCGCTGCGGCGCCGAAGAAGAAAGAACCGGAAGTAACGGCCGAAGAGAAGGCGGCACGCGAATTTGCCGAAATGAAGAAGTCCCTTAACCGCACCGGCATCATGCTGGGAGTGGGCGGACTGCTGACGCTGGCCCTGGGTAGCGTGGCGCCGGCCAGCTTCATGCAGCACTTTATTGTCTTTGTGCTCTCGGTATTTATCGGTTTTCACGTGATATGGGGTGTGGCGCACTCGCTGCACACGCCGCTGATGGCGATTACCAATGCCATCTCGTCGATCATCATCGTCGGAGCGCTGCTGCAGATTGTCTCCGGCAGCTTCCTGGTTGTCCTGCTGGCCTCGTTCTCGGTGCTGATGGCCTCGGTAAATATCTTTGGCGGATTTCTCGTCACGCGTCGCATGCTCGCGATGTTCCAGCGGAGTTAAGACGATGCACATAAGTGAAGGACTCATTAACGCCGCCTATGTGGTAGCAGCCGTACTTTTCATCCTTGCCCTGGGCGGTTTGTCCAATCAGGAAAAGGCCAAGCGTGCCATCTGGTATGGCATCATTGGCATGACCCTGGCGGTGGTCGCCACGATCAGCGCTGCCGGCGGGCAAACTTTATTGATTGCGCTTATGGTGATCCTGGGCGGCATCGGCGGTTGGCAAGTGGCCAATCGCGTACAGATGACCCAGATGCCCGAACTGGTGGCGGGCTTTCACAGCCTGGTGGGTCTGGCCGCGGTGTTCATTGGCATTAATGCCCACCTGGAAATGGGCCGCGCGCTGGCTGCGCAGGAAGCGGGTACGGTGGCACAGCTTGCGGGATTCGCGGCGACCATTGCCGAGAAGTCCGCCGTGGAACTCAGCATTCTCAGAGTTGAGCTGTTTCTTGGCATTCTGATTGGCGCCATTACCTTTACCGGCTCCATCATTGCCTACGGCAAACTGGCCGGCAAACTCGACTCGTCCGCGTTAACGCTGCAGGGTCGCCATCTCATGAACCTGGGCGGTCTGCTGGCTTGTCTGGGTTTGGGTTATCTCTACCTGGGCGGCGCCGGTTTGTGGACCATGCTTTTAGTCGCCATTATCGCCGGCGCCATTGGTTGCCATCTGATTCTGGCCATCGGCGGTGCCGACATGCCGGTGGTGGTGTCAATGCTGAACTCCTACTCCGGTTGGGCAGCAGCGGCGATTGGTTTCACCCTCAGTAACGACCTGCTGATTGTTACCGGTGCGCTGGTAGGTTCATCCGGTGCAATCCTGTCCTACATCATGTGCAAGGGAATGAATCGGTCATTTGTCTCCGTAATCCTCGGTGGCTGGGGCGGCGAAACTCAAGCTTCGAGCGCCGTAGAAGGCGAGATGATCGAAGCCGATGCTGACGCCGTGGCCCAGGCAGTGCAGGACGCCGACAGTGTGGTGATCGTGCCCGGCTACGGAATGGCCGTGGCCCAGGCCCAGAGTTCTGTTTCAGAGCTGACCAAGAAGCTGCGCGGCCAGGGCAAAACCGTACGCTTTGCCATTCATCCGGTAGCCGGCCGACTGCCCGGGCACATGAACGTGTTGCTGGCCGAAGCCAAGGTGCCCTACGACATCGTGCTGGAAATGGAAGAGATCAACGACGACTTCCCCAGCACCGACGTGGTGATCATCATCGGTGCCAACGACATTGTGAATCCAGCCGCCCAGGACGATCCCGGCAGCCCCATCGCCGGTATGCCGGTACTGGAAGTCTGGAAGGCTCGCCACGTGTTTGTCTGCAAGCGGGGCAAAGGCACCGGCTACTCCGGCATCGAGAACCCGCTGTTCTTCAAGGACAACACACGGATGTTCTATGGCGATGCCAAGGCTTCCATGGATGCGCTATTGAAGGAGCTGGGCTAAATTGGTTCAGGCACCAATCCAGGGACAGATTGGAAATCCAAAGAGTCAAAAGGGTAGAGTCAAAAGGGCCGGAGTAGTTTGGTCGCCAGCCAACGCTACCATGCACGGATTCAATTACTCCGACCCCTTTGACACTGAGCCCTTAAACAACCCAACTGCTTGTTTGAGCCACTACCCTGGTTGCTGAACCAGCACCCAGGGCGCCACTACCACCGCCCAGACTTCCCGGTTCTCCTGCTGCCACTGTTCGGCTTTTTTGTCATCGACCTTGGCAACCAATCCAGCGTTGAGCCATTCCTCAACCTGGTCCCGGTTGTCACGGACGAATTCACAGGCAACCTCAACAAGATCCAGGCCAGGGTCAACTTCCACTACAGATTCCCGCTGTTGATGCTCGGCCAATAATTGCCAGCTTATCTTTCCGGTATCTACATTCAGTTTTTGCTTTAGCGCTTCGCTATCGTTTGGTTCACTGTCAGTCATGGGTCTCCCTTCATTGGCAATCCGGAATCCGGTATCGGATTGCCCTTGTATTGGTCGTTCAGGTGCTGCCGTGGTCGCGTTTTCTTTTCAGAATCCAGGTGCGCATTCGGCCTTTGCCTTTGACATCAATCTCGCCACGCTCAAGAAATTCGTAGCCGTTGCCAACGGCAGCATACATCTCGTCAGATACCTGAATTTCACCTGTTGGCGCCGTGGATTCCATGCGGCTTGCCACATTCACAACGTCTCCCCAAAGGTCATACACAAATTTTGACTGACCAATGACCCCGGCGACAACCTCGCCGACATGGATTCCGGCACGAATATCAATCCCGATTTGTCTTTCCCGGCTCACCGCTGAGACTTCGGTACGCATCCGCAGGGCGGCGTCCAACGCCAGGGTCGGATCCACTGGTCTCTCCACCGGCAGGCCGGCAGCCATCATATAGGCATCGCCGATAGTCTTGATCTTTTCGAGATTCAACTCCTCGGCGATACGATCGAAACGCGTGAAGATATCATCAAGGATCTGCACCAGATCCTCGGCAGGAATCGAATCCGCCAGGCTGGTAAAGTTCACGATATCAGCAAATACCACCGCGACCTGTTCATGTTTGTCAGCAATCAAATGCTCTCCTTTGCGCATGCGCTCGGCGATAGAGACAGGCAGAACATTCAACAGCAGGGCCTCGGTGATTTCTTTTTCCTGCGCAAGCCGGCGCTGTGCGCTCCACGCCAGACGCTCCGCTTTCTCTCGGGCATGGGCAATGAAAAACATGGTCAGCATGGTAGCCAGACTGAGAAAGGCGGCGGAGAAGGCATTGTCCAACCAGCTCATCAATATCCCCACCCACAATACCGTTGCCACCAATACCAGCGGCACGGCATAGCGAATCAATAAACCAGTAGCGACGACAATCAGCGTCAAGCCGAAATTGAATGCAGGTGTGGCCAGCAGAATCCACGGGCCGTAGAAACCGTTTGCGAGAAATACCAGCAGAAAAATCAGGGCACTGAACGCGAACACGAGCGGCTGGCCGTGACGGATAGCTGGTTCCCAGTATGTCAGTGCCAGCCCCGCGGCCAGAACCAGCACAACCAGTAGACGATAGGGAAGAATACCGAGATAGCTGTCATATCCACTCCATCCCTCAACATAGAAACCATAGAGCTCCACCAGGGTTGGAATAGCCACGAAAGCCATGAACAGGGAAATCGCCAGGCGCAGCCCGGGCAGTGCCCGAACATTGTGATGGGCGATATAGGCCAACTCCAGGTCAGTATCATCGAATCTGAGAGATAGCTTGTCGAAAGAATAGTCTTTGCTAGCGAACTGCACGGCCATAGTTGTCATGGTAGCAAGAACACTGGTTATTCATGACAACTGTTTGGCCTGATGACAGTGTCCGGGAATACTATTGACGGTCTTCGGTTGAATCCGGCCTTAGCCATGACTTGGGTCGACAACCCATTTGCTGCGCGAAAACCGGGAGATTCAAACACGGGCTATTCTCATGTATTTTTGGGGAACCCTAAAACAGAGTGGCTCAGTCTATGCAAACCATCCGGCCCCATTTTTTCCTGTACATAAATCTACTGGCCATTGCCCTGGTCGGTTGTGGTGAAGCACAGCCTCCGTCACCGGTGACGTCGACTACCGGAGGAGTCGATGAGCGATCCGATACAGTAGCGGTTGAAGCTGCTGCAAGTCAGGAGCGTTTGAATCTGGAAATAACGCTGGGCAGCGCCACCAAACGCCTCTGCTCTTCCTTGTTTGTCTCTGAACGCAGCGTAGCCAACATTATGGCCGAGGAATTGAGCAGCCCCGCTCTAGCCGAGATTGAGTTCGCAATTCTTGATGATCGAGTAATCGGCAGTTCATCCAGTATGAGTGTCACTGCGCTGTTTCGACCCATGCTGGGCTGCACTTTGGTCAAGGATGCCAGCGTTGCTGAACTGCTTGCCGCCGTGGATTCAGGCCGTCTGGTTCAACCGGTCGCTTATCCTGATGGACAGTGGCCCGAAGGCAACGAGGTCACGCTTCCTGATGCCTTGCCCGGCGTTGATCTGGGGGCGTTGAATATCGCCATTGAAGAAGCTTTTCTGGACATGGAGCCCGATCAGGACATTGATACGCGTGCGGTGCTGGTTATTAAAGACGGGCGCATTATCGGCGAGCAATACGCCGCGCCTTTTCACGCCGATATGCCGCAGCTAGGTTGGTCAATGACAAAAACCGTGATCGGCACGCTTACTGGCCAACTGGATGCAGCGGGACTCGTGGATATTGGCGCACCGGCACCCGTATCACAATGGCAGGGTGGAGATGATCCGCGATCGGCAATTACCCTCAAAGACCTCCTGCAGATGTCCAGCGGGTTGCGCTTCTCCGAGGTTTACACGTCCGGTTCACTGTCGGATGTGATCCTGATGCTCTATACCACCGGTGATACAGGCGGATTCGCGATCAATCAGCCACTGCAAGACACACCCGGTACCGTGTTTTCTTATTCCAGTGGCACCAGCAATATTATTTCCCGCATTCTGCGGGATGCATTTGCCGGTCAATATGACTATCTCAATTATCCCCGTGAAGCGCTGTTCAATCCCTTGGGCATGGCGTCCGCGACCATGGAGTTGGATGCATCGGGAACCTATGTGGCGTCCTCCTATATGTATGCCACCCCCAGAGATTGGGCGAGGCTCGGGCTGTTGTATCTGAACGATGGCCAGTGGCAGGGAGAGCAGCTACTGCCTGCCGGCTGGGTCGAGTACGCCACTACTCCGGCTGAGTCGGCGGAGCAAGGTAACTACGGCGCACAGATCTGGCTCAATGCCGGGCCGCCGGGGGCGCCCGAGTCGCGTCCAATACCGAGTCTGCCAGCCAACATGGTTTACCTGTCCGGCTTTGAAGGGCAAAACATTCTGTTGTTTCCCGATCATGACCTGATAGTCATGCGCATGGGACTGACAACCCGCGGTCCAAGACCGGTATGGGCACTGGCGGAGAAGGTACTGGCGGCTATTGAGTAAAATTACAAGAGTTACAAGAGTTACAAGAGTTACAAAAGCTATAAAAGCTACAAGAGATACCTTGCTTCGGTACGGAAAGCTGGAATGAATCGCCTGTAACAACGGCCACTCATGACGCGATAGTAACCGCCAGGTTTGGGCGATTAGCCATCCCGGGATTTCTATATCTCTCCCAAGCCCATTAGCGCCCCTGGTCCGCAAGAGCCAGGCGGGCCAGCTGTTCCTCGATTTCAAATATCACAGGTCGCTGCACATCGATGATTCCGATATCGGTGTTGATCTGGAATGCGATCGCAATATCGTAGTCTGGATAGTATTGCAGGCTGGAGATGTACCCGGGTATCGATCCCCGATGGCCGTAAACAGGCCCGAATGCGCTGCTGCTGCGAATCGAAACCCCGAGCCCGTACAATGAGGTCAAATCGTTCCGGGATGTCTGGACGCCAGTTATGGCTTGCTGAAAAATGTTATGGCTGTGCAGGCTGCCCGACAGGAACGCCCGTCCCCAAAGCGCCAGGTCGTGAGCCGTTGAATACAGCCCGCCCCCGGTCCATTCGATCGCCGGGTTCCATAGCATTGCGCCATCCTCCCCGGTGGTCACGGCAGGCAGATTCAAACCGGACTCTGGCGACGCGTAGCCGCGAGCCAGTTTGGGGATTCTTTTCTGGTCAGATGGCGCGGTAGAGTCAAGACCCAGTTCGGTAATGAACAGATCCTGGATCTCCTGATAGTAAGTCCTGCCAGCCACTTCCTCGATAATCAGTCCCAGCAGCAAAAAGCCGGTGTCGCTGTAGGCCCAGCCTTCTCCAGGCGCGAATAGCGGCTGTGTATCGAGTATAAGTGCGATCAACGCCTCCGGCGTCATGCTGTCGACCCGCTCTGGTAACAACGCCGCAAAAGCTTCCATGTAGACGTGGTCTGGTAATCCGGACTGATGCTGCAGCAAATGTCGAATAGTGATTGCGTTGCCGTTCGGCAGGTCCTTGAACCATTCCCGAGAGCCTAGCCAGATCTTTATTGGATCATCGAGCGTTAGCTGGTTCTCGTCGACATAGCGCAGCAAAGTCGCCGCGACGAAGGTCTTTCCGATACTGGCCGCCAGCATGGTGTTGTCTGCGGTCATGGGTTCGGATGTCTCGCGATTTGCCACTCCGGCAGCATTCGTAAATACACCATCGGGTCGCGCTATTGCGACCGTCATGCCGGGAAACCGATGGTTGCGCACGATGGCATCCACTTCCGGCAATATTTCTGTTGCGCTAGTGGTGTCAGGCGTCGTCGCCCGACAGGCGCTCAATCCTGTGACGAGTACCGTCAACACACCGGCGACTACTGCCCGTCTATCGAGGATCATGCTTTGCCCTCATCAGCATTTTGCACTGCCGTCGGGATCACTGCCTTAACAGCGTCTGCGCGGGAAAAAAGCACCCGGCGATTTAGCCAGACGATGACCACGGCGGCGGCGACAAACAGATACATATCGTAGGGTTGTGCATCCGGCCACAGCGGATTGTTCATCTGGAAATGAAACAGCATGGCCACCAGGATGCTACCTCTTGCGGCATTGAAAAGTCCCGTCAGGATCACACTGCACGCCACGGAGCCAGCAAAGAACGGCATGAAGCCCCAGGTCGACTGCACTGTACCGCTCAGCAAAAAAGCGGGCACATGCCAAATGGCCCAGACCACACCGAGACTGAGTCCAGCCCAGAATGGAACCATGAATCTCTGCAGAATCGGCAACGCGAAACCCCGCCAGCCTATTTCCTCCATAGGGCCCAGAATCAGCATAAAGCCGATTGCCGGGAGCAACACGCTAATCTGTTCTGTCAACAGGGGCGCGCTCATCGCATTGCCCTTTATCAGGGCGCCCGCAAAAGAAATCACCGGAAAGCCCAGCAACAGGAATAAATACCAGCTAGTTGATGCGCGCCACAGGAAGAGCCGTGACAGGAACAGCTTCAGTCCAACCAGTCCCTTTGTTGCGCTGACCAGAGTCAGAGCAGAAATTGCCGGTGCATAAACCGCAAGAATAAAAAGTGGGTGACTGCCGCTCAACTCTCCAAAGACGCGAACAATCCAGTCTGTCGCTGTAACAAACAGTACAAAAATTCCCCAGGCGAGCCCGAACGTGAACAACAGGAACAGCTTGATCGTTTTTGAAGGGATGTCCGCAGGAGAGTTTGTAGCCGTCATGTCATCCATCTAGCCACCTTGCAAACCAATTTACGGATAAACATCCTACCTCAATCGACACCGGCGGTCGTGCAAGGTAATGACTGGCTGCCAACCACTACTGGAGGTCCATGGAATGGGTGAGCTTACCGAGCAGCAGATGACTTGCACTAGTGGAAAGCTATCTCAGCCAGGTTGGTGATTTCGCTGCTGGGGTTTCTTGCCGGCGCGTCAGTTGCACCCCTATGTCATGTGGCAATTCACGCGCAGGGGTAAGGGTTTGCACCATGAAGCCAGGGACTGAGCAAAACATTCAACGCCGCAGGAATTTCGTCAGGCAGCTGTAACCAACTGGCGAGCTGGACGTCTAACAGGGAAATAACGCATAAAAACCGATTATCCCTGGAGTCCAAGCCGTGCTGGCAAACTATCTGGCAACTACCTTGCGTCGTTTGCGGCGCTTCCCCCTGCAGGCGGCCACCGGCATTACCTGCCTCACTGTGGGACTGGCGGTGTGCCTGTTGATTGGCTTGTTTTTGCGTTACGAGCTCAGCTTTGACAGTCAGCATCCCGCCTCGGACCGGCTATACCGTACCAACTGGGTGAATGTCACCTCCGGGGCGCACTTTGCCACCTTCTTCAATCCCGCCTCGCCACTACTGGCCCGGGCGCTACCGCAAATCCAGGACTTCACCCGTCTGCTGCTGGATGACAATCTGGTGGAAGTGGATGGCGTACGGCATTTCCCTACCCTAAGTCTGGTGGACCCCCAGTTTTTCGAGTTGTTTTCCTATCCGGTGCGCGCCGGTGACAGCAGGGCCATTACCGATCTGAGTTCGGCAGTGATTACCGAAGCCGGAGCCCGCCAGTTGTTTGGCCGAACCGATGTGGTGGGGGAGACTTTCACCGTGGACGGCCGCCTGGATTTTCAGATCGCTGCGGTGGTGGCCAACAGCCCGGCGAACTCCCACCTGGTTTCGAACCTGTTTATCAACATCGACAATGTGACCGGGCTGTTCCAGTCGCCCAACTTCTGGGACAACATCGGCTCGGACATCATGTACCACTACCTGTTACTGGCGCCGGGCGCCGAACCGGAGGCGGTTAGCGCGGCCATGCTTGATTACATGGCCCAGCTGTCGCCGATTCCCGGTGAATTTGCCGCCCAGGTGGACGTGCGTCTCCAGTCGCTGCGTGACATCCATTTTACCACTGATCTGCAGAATGAAATGACGGTGCGAGATGACATCACCGGCGTGGTGAAGCCACATCGCCAGTGGAGTGACCTCTACCTGTTTGTTGGTGTGGCGGTCCTTACCCTGACCATTGCCGTGTTTAACTTTATTAATCTGCAGCTGGCCATGGCCAGTCTGCGCGCCCGGGAGCTGGGTGTGCGTCGCACCCTGGGAGCCAGTCGCCTGGATCTGGTGATTCAGTTCCTGGTAGAAACGCTTTTTATGTGCGCTCTGGCACTTGTTCTGGCGCTTGCCCTGGCGCAACTACTGCTGCCCTATTTCAATACCATGGTAGCCGCACCATTGTCGCTGGTCTCACTGTTGTCGCCAGCCAATATGCTGGTGGTCGCCGCTGCGTTGCTGGCCCTGGCGCTGGTGGCTGGCAGCTACCCTGCCTGGCTGATGGCCGGGTTGTCCCCGGTACTTGCACTGCGCGGCCAGGTTAGTGCCGGGCTAAGCGCCGAGGGCTTGCGTTCGGGGTTGGTGATGCTGCAGTTCGCGATTTCCATTGCCATGATTATTGCCGCCGGCGTGGTGAACTCACAGTTGAACTACGCCATGACCAAGTCTTTGGGCTTTGATCCCAACAACGTGCTGGTGGTGGATCTGGGTGTGCCCGAAGCGCGGCGAGCCTTTGCCACGCTGCGCAGCGAACTGCTCGGCCAGGCCAGCATCGAGTCGGTATCTGCTGGTTCTATCCTGCCTACCCAGAGCCTGTCTGACGGCGCGATTCTTAATCGCCCTTCCGAGGCGGGTCTGCGTGAAATTACTACCCGGCGGGTCAGTGTCAGTGACGACTATTTTCAGACGCTGGGTATGGAATTTGCCGCTGGCCGCGCGCTTACTTCAGGCCGGCCTGGCGATTTTATGGCGAACATCGGACCAGACAACCTGGAAGTATCTGGCGGTGTTATCTTCAATGAGACCGCCGCCCGGGCTGGCGGTTGGGAAGACCCCGAGGACGCTATCGGCCAAAGTCTGTTCAGTGAATTTTCTTTTGGCGGCAATGACTACCGCATGAATTTTACCGTGGTGGGAGTGGTGCAAGATGCGCATTACGGCTCGGTGCGTAACGATATCGGCCCGATTTCCTACGCCCTGGATAGCAATCGCAGCAGCATGGTGGTGCGCGCCCGCGACGGTAGTTTGCCCCAGGCTATGGCCGCGGTGGAACGGATCTGGCAGCAGGCAGTACCTGATTTTCCCCTGCGCAGTCTTCAGCTGCGCGAGGAATACGCAGCCCTGTACGCCAGTGAGAATCGCACCTTTATCTTGTTCATGGGGCTGTCCGCGATTGCCATCATCATGGCCAGCTTCGGGCTTTACGGTCTGGCCAGCCTGATCGCGGAAACCCGGCGCAAGGAAATCAGTATTCGCAAGGTGCTGGGCGCAACGGTCCGGCAACTGATGATGATGCTGAGCTGGCGCATTGTCCGTCTGGTGCTGATTGCCAACCTCGTTGCCTGGCCGCTGGCGTGGTGGGTGATGCAAAACTGGCTGACCAATTTTGCCTACCGCACCAGTATAGATATCGGCCTGTTTGTCTTTGCCAGTCTTATGACCCTGATGATTGCCTTGCTCACCATTGGTCATCGGGCCTGGACTACCGCCATTCAGAGTCCGGTGCATGCCCTGCGCGCGGAATAGGCTGCGTTTAACGCTATAAAACATGGAACAACAGAAATTTACATTGGAGTTATACTGACGCTATGGCCATGGACAAACCGATCGACAAACCGAAAACCCCGGTCTGGAAATGGGGATTGATCGGCGCCGCATTGCTGGTCGCCGCCTGGCTCGGCTACCGGACGCTGGTTGATGCGTCCATCAGTACCTATCGCGTGCCGGAAGAAGAAGTTATTGTCTCGACGGTCCAATACGGCGCCTTTGAAGACCTGATTCCCATTCGCGGCACCATTCAGCCATTCAACAGCGTGTATCTGGATGCGGTAAACGGCGGCGTGGTGGAAGAGATGTTCGTGGAAGAAGGCAGCTTTGTGGAAGCGGGTCAGCCGCTGCTGCAGCTGAGCAACACCAACCTGCGCCTCAGCGCCGCCCAGAACGACACCCAGATTACCGAGCAGCTCAACTTTCTTGGTAATATCTCCAATAACCTGGAAACAGAGAAGCTGCGCACCGAGCGGGAAATCATCGACACCGAGTATCGCATTACTGTCCTTGAGCGCCAGAAGCGTCGCTTCGAAAAACTCATCGACGACAGCCTGGTTTCAGAAGAAGAGTATGATGCGATTCGCGATGAGCTGATCTATCAGCGCAAGTTGCTGGCCAACACCAGAGCCCGGCAAGAACTGGAAGACAAGATCCGCGAAGAGCGCACCCTGCAAATCGCTACCCAGATCGCCAAGCTGGAAGAGAATCTTGAGGTGTCGCAATCCAGTTTTGAAAGCCTGCTGGTGCGCGCGCCCATCTCCGGGCAGCTCACGTCGCTACCGGTTGAAATTGGCGAGAGCAAAATGAGTGGTGAGCGGCTGGGCCAGATCGACGTGGTGGATCAGTACAAGGTGATGGCGCAGATCGACGAATATTATGTGTCCCGGGTAGTGCCGGACCAGACTGCTACTTTTACCCTGGCGGGCCAGCAATTTCAGGTTCGGGTCATCAAGGTATACCCGGAAATTACCTCTGGTACCTTTGAAGTAGATCTGGTGTTTGAAAACGCCACGCCGGATAACGTGCGCCGTGGCCAGACCCTGCAGATGGAACTCACCCTGGGCAATCCCGTGGAGTCACTGCTGCTGCCGGTCGGGGGCTTTATCCAGGACACCGGTGCGAACTGGGTGTTCGTGCTGAATGACAGCGGTGATGCAGCCGTGCGCCGGGACATCCGGGTAGGGCGCCGCAATAACCGCTTCATTGAGGTGGTGGATGGCCTGACCCGGGGCGATCGTGTGATTACCTCCGGCTACGGTCAGATGGAAGGTATGGAGCGGGTACAACTCACCAACTGACAGGCTGGCACAATCCCGCTATTCGCAGTAACCTGCAGCCAATAGTAGTCATGGTTTGCAGGTTGCACCGATGAACCTGGAATTCGAATATCTCGCGGATCACCCTGAACTGGTCGACCGGGTCATTGCCTGGTGGCAAACGGTGTGGAGCGACCGCATGGGTCCTGTCGACCAGGCAGCCCGACAACTTTCCGCAAATCTCAATACCGACTCCCTGCCGATTCAGATTCTCGCCATCCTCGACGGTGAGCCGGTGGGCACTGCCGTGCTCAAGCAGCAGGAACTGGGCGAGATGTTTCCTGACAAGCAATACTGGATGGGCAGTGTCTATGTAGACGAACCACATCGCGGCGCCAATATCGCTTCCCGACTGGTGGAAAGGATTATCGACCTGGCCGAAAACCGTGGCTTGCCGCATTTGTATTTGCAGACCGTAAACACCAGCGGCGGGTTGTATGCGCGACTTGGCTGGGAGCCACTGCAGCTGTTCGACTACCGCGGTGAGCGCACCCTGTTGATGGTTCGGAGACTGAAAGGAATGGCAGCATGAGCAGCGACATCGCCACCAACATGGCCGATGGCATGGTGGACCTGCTGTCCACCGCTGAAAAGATGAAAATCGTGCGCACCCGTCCCGGCCACGAGACCATTCTCGCCAACTACTTTGCCGTCAACGAAAAACACTTCCAGCGCTGGGCTCCCAAGGTGCCCCGGGACCACAATTCTGTGGCTACCTGGCGGCGCCGGTTGCTGGATCGCGATCGCGAATTCATTAACGGTGAAGCGGTGCATTTCATTGGTACCGACGAGCAGGAATCCCATGTTATCGGCAGTTGCTCGTTGAGCAATATCGTGCGCGGCGTGTTCCAGGCCTGCCATATGGGTTATTCAGTGGCGCAGCGCTACGAAGGGCAGGGCTATATGAAGCGTATTGTCAGTCACACCGTTGCCTACGCCTTCAATGAGTTGAACCTGCATCGCATTATGGCCAACCACATGCCCGAGAACACGCGCAGCGAGGCACTGCTGAAAAGTCTGGGCTTCGAACGTGAAGGCTATGCCAAAGATTTTCTGCTCATCGCCGGTCGCTGGGAGGATCATGTGCTTAACGCGCTTACCAATCCCAGACATCGCCCGGGCTAGCACGGTTGGTCAGGTCAGCAGCCAGGCGGGATGCCACACGTTTAGCAAGGCTGGAAAAAATCGTTCCCATGGTGCTGGCGGGAGTGGGTCTGCACGACAAGTACAAGAACTGCTAGTCAGAGTCTGATTCGTTTGGCGCTTCGTCAACCATCTCGACAGAGCCCAATGGATATCCTTTCAGAATAGAATACCTGGCGCCTTCCTGTAGTGTTTCGGACTGGTATAGATAGCATTTTCGCGCGCTGAAACTTCCCCATTGTGTCGTGGCAAATTTTTCCAGCAAGCCTGAGAGTTTTGGACGTACGTCTTTCCCGAATCGGGCAACCGTGACATGAGGAACGAATCCTTTGGCTTCATCGGCCACGCCCAACAAACGACCTGCGGCGTTCAATTCGCCGGCCAGTGCAGTAAGTTGCTCGTTATTGGCTATGCCAACCCATAGTGAATTCTTGAAAACACCAATACCCGCACTGGTTAATTCCAGCGTGTCATAGCGCGTACAGATTGACGCACACAGAGCATGAATTTCTGCAATCTTCTCCTGGTTAACCGTGCCAAGAAACTTCAGCGTCACGTGCAAATTGTGAGCGGGTGAAACTCGCAGTGACGGCTCATCTGTCGCCAGTTGGTTCAGTTCTTCATGCAGTGGCGTGAGTTTATCGTGCAGCGGGAAGCTCAGGCCGAGAAACAGCCGCTTCGCTTTTGATTTTTTCTTTTTTGCCGGCCGTCGCCGCGCACGGGGTACACCGGCAGGTTTGTCGGAACCGCCACCTGCAGCGAGGGTATCAGGGGTCTTGTCGTGGGTATCGTCAGTCATGGAAGTGTTGTTCGTCCTGGAATTATTCTAGACTTGTATCTTATACCAAGTGTGATGCACGGTATCGCAAGGCCCTGACTGCGTCCACGCTCATTCTGACCGGTATCCCGTTTTGACCACAGCCCCGTCCACCCGACCCGCTCATAGTAGCGCCCAGTCCCGGGCTCTGCTGGCCGCCCTCCCTGAGGAGCTTGCCGCCTTGCAGCTGCTGCTTGATGACATTGCTGCGCAACTGCACCGGCTCTGTACCAGTGCCGGCAAGGTGGTACCGGAACTGCTTGATGATCACCAGCTGCTTGCCTATGACCTGGCGCTGGGCCACGCTGACCTGGAAGCGGTGTTCGCGATGCTGGACTTCGCCGACAGCGAAACGGCGGGTGACATGATTCTCGACACCGTCGTGGGCTTTGCTGCCGATTCCCTGCAGTCTATCCTGCAGCGCTTGTCCCGCAGCGCCGGTCCGCAGGTACGGGCCGATTTTCTCAAGTTTCAGCAGCGCAGTACCGTTCAGGAGCTGTTTACAGCGGGCCTGTCTTCGGCCCTGCAGGCCGGTATCGGCGCGCGTGTTGCAGCTGAGCAGATCAAAGTGCTTTCCCCGGCGCTGGACGAAGACAAGCGCCTGATGCGCGACAGTTTCGCCCGCTTCGCCCGCGAGCAGGTGGCGCCGCTGGCCGAGGCGATTCATCGCGAAGATACCGATATACCCGACTCCCTGCTCAAGCAGGCGGCTGCCATGGGCTGCTTTGGCACCTGCATTCCGACCCGGTTTGGCGGCTTGCAACCCGACGAGCAGGCTGACAGCCTGAGCATGATCGTGGTCACCGAGGAGTTGTCGAGGGCGTCACTGGGCGCCGCTGGATCGCTGGTTACCCGCCCGGAAATTGCCGCCCGGGCCCTGCTGGCCGGGGGTACCGATCAGCAGCAGGCTTACTGGCTGCCGAAGCTGGCCAGCGGCGAGACCTTGTGCGCGATCGCCATCACCGAGCCGGATACCGGCTCCGACGTGGCATCGGTCTCGCTCAAAGCCACCCCCACCGACGGCGGCTGGTTATTAAACGGCAGCAAGACCTGGTGTACGTTTGCGGGCAGATCCGAGCTGCTGGTGGTGCTGGCGCGCAGCGAGTCTTTACCTGGGTATAAAGGTCTGAGTCTGTTTCTGGCGGAAAAACCCGCCTTCGCCGGGCATGAGTTTGAATATGTCCAGGATCAAGGTGGTGCATTGACCGGCAAGGCCATCGCTACCCTGGGTTACCGGGGCATGCATTCCTACACCCTGTTCTTCAATGATTTTTTCGTTCCGGCCGCTAACCTGCTGGGCGAGGAGCCGGGCCGTGGCAAGGGCTTTTACTACACCATGGCCGGGTTCGCCGGCGGTCGAATTCAGACCGCAGCGCGGGCCAATGGCGTCATGCAGGCGGCGTTTGAGAAAGCCGTGAGCTATGCCGCCGATCGCCAGACGTTTGGTAAACCGATAGCTGACTACCAGCTCACCCAGATCAAGCTCTACCGGATGCTGGCAACCATCACCGCCTGCCGCTTATTCAGCTACCGCGTGGCGGCGCTGCTGGATAGCGGGGCGGGCCAGATGCAGGCCAGCCTGGTAAAACTGTTCGCCTGTCGCGCCGCCGAGTGGGTGACTCGCGAGGCTATGCAGCTGCACGGCGGCATGGGCTACGCCGAGGAGTCCGCCGTCAGTCGCTATTTTGTCGACGCCCGGGTACTCTCTATTTTCGAAGGGGCGGAAGAAGTGCTGGCAATCAAGGTGGTGGCCCGCGAGTTGATTGAGCGCGCCGGCCAGACACCGGTTGCCAATAATAATTGAGAGTTATTGAGAGTTATTGAGAGTTATTGAGTTAAATCCGATCCGCAACAAACTGACCAAGACACCCGATGGCATTTGATCCCGACTACCTGCTCAACCGTGAATTTCCCACCGTTCGGCAAACCTATACAGAAAAAGACTGCATGCTCTACGCCCTGGGTGTAGGTATGGGTATCGATCCATTAGATGAGCAGTGCCTGCGCTTTGTTTATGAAGACGATCTGAAGGTGGTGCCGAGTCAGTCGGTAATGCTGGCCCATCCAGGGTTCTGGGCCGATGAGCCGGACCTGGGAATCGACTGGATCAAGATTGTCCACTCCGGTCAGGAAGTGATCTTTCATCACCCGTTGCCCAAAGCGGCTACGGTGGAGGCGACCAACAAGATTGTCGAGTGTGTAGACCGCGGCGACCGTCTGGGCGCGCTGATAGTTACCGAGCGCACCGTACGTGATGTGGATAAGGACCGTGATCTCTGCACCCTGATCACTACTATCCTGGCGCGCGGCAACGGCGGTTTTGGCGGCAGTCGTGGCGGCAAACCGAGACAGGACAATGTCCCATCCCGCGATCCGGACTTTGTGTGTGACCTGCCCACTTTGCCGCAGCAGGCGCTGATCTATCGTTTGTCCGGTGACTTTAATCCCCTGCACGCATCGCCAGAACAGGCCCGCAGTGTCGGCTTCGACAAGCCCCTGCTGCATGGCCTGTGCACCATGGGCGTGGTCACCCACGCATTGATGAAGACCTGTTGCGAATACCAGCCCGACCTGTTCCGCCATATGCGCCTGCGCTTTTCCGCCCCGGTGTACCCGGGAGAGACGATCCGTACCGAGATCTGGCAGCAGGGCGGCGAGGTCAACTTCCGCGCCCGCTCAGTGGAACAGGACAAGGTAGTGATCAACAACGGCTATCTGCATATCGATATCTGAGACAGTTGTCATGCAATCAATTCTAACCGGCATGCGCATTATCGAGGGCAGCGCTTTTGTGGCTGCTCCCTCCGGTGGTATGACCCTGGCCCAGCTCGGCGCCGACGTCATTCGTTTTGACCAGATCGGCGGCGGTATTGACTACGGCCGCTGGCCGGTTACTGCCACCGGCGCCAGCCTGTACTGGCACAGCCTGAACAAGGGCAAGCGCTCCATCGCTATTGATTTTCGCAACCCGGCCGGCCGTGAACTGTTGACCGAGCTTATTACCCGACCCGGCGAAGAGGGTGGCCGATTTGTCACCAATTTCCCCGCTCGCGGCTGGTTGGCAGACGCCGCGTTACGCGCCAAACGCGAAGACCTGATCTATGTGAATCTGACCGGCGACCGCCACGGGGGCACCGCGCTGGATTACACGGTGAACTGCAAGGTAGGTGTGCCCTATATGACTGGCCCGGCCGACAGCGATGAACCTATCAACAATCCGTTTCCGGCCTGGGATGTCATCGCCGGGCAGCAGATTGCTATTGGTTTGCTGGCCGCCGATCGCCACCGCCTGAAAACCGGGGAAGGGCAGTTTATCAAACTGGCGCTGCAGGATGTGGCCCTGGCCACCATGGGGCATTTGGGCTACCTCGCCGAAGCCGAGCTTAGTGGCAGCAGTCGGCCAAAACTGGGCAACCATATTTTCGGAACCTTCGGGCATGATTTTCCGTGCCGGGACGGGCGCCGCATCATGATCGTCGGCGTCAGTCCGAACCAGTGGCAGGCAATCGTCAAGATCACCGGTATCGAGCAGGGACTGACCACACTGGCCGAGGCCAACGCGCTGGATCTGGACAAGGAAGGGGATCGCTTTCAGGCCCGGGAGGCGCTGCGGGAACTAATCGCGCCATGGTTTGCCCAGCGCCTTTACAGCGAGGCCGCCGAAGCGCTGGAGGCTGCCGGCGCTTGCTGGGGTCCTTATCAGACCGTACGTGAGTTGGTTGCCGAAGATGAAGACTGCTCTGAGGCCAATCCGCTGTTCCAGCGCATCGAGCAACCGGGAATAGGAAGCTACCTGGTACCTTCCCAGCCCATCACCTTTACCGGGATGGTTCAGGAAAGC
Source organism: uncultured Pseudohongiella sp. (assembly GCA_965212375.1). Taxonomy (GTDB): domain Bacteria; phylum Pseudomonadota; class Gammaproteobacteria; order Pseudomonadales; family Pseudohongiellaceae; genus UBA9145. The sequence continues at coordinate 3,874,303 of OZ243108.1, forward strand.
AATCGGCCAGCTCCTCGCCTCGGCGAGCACAGCGATGAAATCCTGTCAGAATTGCTGGGCCTGTCCAGCGCCGAAATCGGCAACCTGCACGACCAGGGTGTCATTGCCGGACCTGCGGACGAAGACTCGTAAGTTAACTCGCCCAGCCACCCGCCAGCGGAATAATCTGTCCGACCATGTGGCTGCAGTGCTCACTGGCCAGGTACGCTGCCAGCTCCGCGGTTTCTTCCGGGCGGCCGACCTTGTTGGTAGGCACATTGCGTTTCACATGATCGACAAACTTCGGATTGTCCAGAAGCTCATCGGGATAATAGGTGTTGTTGTTCACGTAGTTCTGGGCAATGGCATTGACCTGGATATTGCTGCGCGCCAGTTCCAAGCCAACCGCTTTGATAAAACCATTCTGCGCGGCGCGTGCGGCACAATAGGCCGAGCCATTGGCAAGCCCGCGCAGGGGTGCGGCGCTGGTCACGGCGATGATCTTGCCGCTGCCGCGTTCCAGCATTTGCGGCACTATGGCCCGCACTACCATCATCAGCGGATCCACCATAACTGCGAACAGCCGCTCCCAGTCCTCGTCCTTGATGTCCTGTACCGGGCTTAACCGGGGTGGCTCCGCCAGGTTGGCAACCAGGATGTCCACCACTCCTGCGGCCGCCAGCATTTTCTCGATAGTCACGGCATCCAGCGGATTGCCGGGGTCGCTGACGACATCCAGACCCAACTGCTGAAACTTCGCGGCGATGGCCGGACCCATGTAATCGTTGGCGCAGGTGATCAGGGCGCGGCGTTTGGTCATGGTGATTCTCCTGACGTAGGTCCAGCTTGATGATAACTAACCCAAAGGCAACGGCGCAGTGAGACGTCGCCTGTCCTGCAACGATTTTACAACCGCTTGTCAGACATCGCTTGTGGATTAAGTGCTGGATCGAGAAGCTGTGTGGCGCCTGCCCACTCGGTGCCCCACCCGCCCCAGCAGCGCAGCAATGCTGCCGCCAACCAGTTGCGCGATGATCCACATTGACGCGCCACCACCCTGGTAGGGCACTACCGCTTCGGTAATCAGAATGGCGGCAAGCAGGACCAGCCAGGGCACCAGCATGGCCGCCACCAGGCTTGCTTTCATGGGGGCCCAGCGGCCAAAGCAATAGCCGGTTCCCAGCGAACCGGTAATCAGGATTAACCAGACCAGCATGGCATTTCCTGGTGGTCGTCTGGCGACGCAGACGGACTACTGATCACCTGATTCCTCCCTGGCAGCTAGCTGCAGGTGCTGCACAAAGCGCTCCAGCACCTCCAGCGGTTGGCAGCCCACCACGATCAGATCTCGTGACACAAAACTCGGCACGCCCGTTACGCCAGCGTTACGTGACTGGTGCCAGTCGGCATCCACCGCGGCCGCAAAGCTAGCGTCTGCCAGCACCGCCCTGGCTGTGTCGCGATCGAGGCCAGCCTGTTCGACAATGTCCAGCAGAACCTCGGTGTCGTAAATATTCACTGTGTCGACAAAATAGGCGTGAAAAACTGCCCGGTGATAAGCATCGCTCAGCTTGGCATCGCCCAGTGAATCCGCCCACTTGCCGAGCTCCTGGGCGCGGCGGCTATTATAGGTGTGGCTGCGCTCGCTGTAAGGCAATCCGGCTTCCTGCATGAGGCCACGCATGCGCTCTTTCATTGGCGTCAGGTCGCGGCCCGGGAACAACTCGGTCAGCGCCAGGCCCTCCGGCGGGGTTTCCGGGTGCAGGGGAAACTGCACCCAATTGATAGCCAGGGGGTACTTCGTCTGCAGTGCGTCAATACTCACGGTACTGAGGTAGCACCAGGGTCAGACGTAGTCGGAATAGATATCCAGTTCAATGGTCTCGCTCATCGCTCCACCCTAGCAGATTGCCGGGCCTTGTTCGATCACCACCGGACTGCGCTATACTCGGTTTCCCGGGCCGCAAGGATCGGCCATTGGTAATTGAATTCAGCTCGGCAATGGTCATCAGCAGTTGCCGATATCAGCAGCCACATATCGGTTCGCGCGCTGCTCAAATAAAAACAGGAGACACCCATGGCTAGACTGCCAACCCTCTATACCGCTTTCTTCGCCGCAGCCACGCTGCTGGTGAGCCCGCTGGCACTGGCCCAGCCCGCCGTGGACGACGACGCCCTGGCGATTATGATCCCCGGTGGCGGCACTTATTCCCGGCCCACATCGCTGGATAATCCCCAGGCCCAGGCTTTTTTCGATCAGGGACTGCGCATGGCGTGGAGCTTTTATTTCCCGGAGTCAATCGCATCCTACCAGGAGGCCTCTCGCCTGGAGCCGGACAACCCCATGCCCTACTGGGGCCTGGCCCACGCTGCCGGCCCGAATCCCAACAGCCGCTACGGCGGTATGCCCGATGACCCCAACGGCGTTGGCGCCGAGGCGATTCGCACCGCTCTGGACCTGGCCAATAACGGCACCGAACGTGAGCGGGAACTGATCAACGCGCTGTTTGTGCTGTACAACAAGGACGCCATCCCCGACGACCGTGAGCGTGATTTCGCGTACGTGGATGCGATGCGCGAGCTGCACAATAAATACCCGAATGACCCAGATATTGCGGCGATCTTCGCCGAATCGTTCATGAACACCACGCGCTGGGATTACTGGAACACCGACGGCAGCGCCAAGCCCGGCACCGCCGAGGCCAAAGCCGCTTTGGAAGCCGCCGTGGATGCCGAACACGATCACCCCGGCGCCAATCACCTGTATATCCACCTGATGGAAATGTCGTCCGAGCCGGAGCTGGCCATGCCCGCTGCCCAGAAACTGGAAGGCTCGGTACCGATCTCCGGCCACATGGTGCACATGCCCGGCCATATCTACCTGCGAGTGGGCGAATACGAGAAAGCCATCAGCACCAACGAGCGCTCACAGATCGTGGACGACCAGTTTGCCGAAATCTGGGGTGATACCAATTTCCCCAACATCGGCACCTACCCGCTGTCCCACAAGATCCACAAACCCCACGCGCTGGATTTCGTGCGCTACGCCAACCTGCTGCAGGGCAACTATGAAAACGCCTACGAGGCTGCCGCCCGCAATGCCGGACGCCGCAGCCCGAAAACCACCGCCCACGAGTGGGTGGTGGACAAGGTATTCGGCAAGTGGGACAAGATCCACGCCGACAATGCCGCGGTCACAGCCGCCGCCGACACCCCCTACCTGAAAGGTATGTGGAGCTACGTCATGGGCAGCGCTCATGTGGCCAAAGGTCACTACGGCCCGGCCCAGGCGCAAGTGGATAACATCCGCGACCAGATCAATGCCGACGATGTGGATGACTCCGGTGTCGGTCCGACTCCCGCCAGCCACGTGCTGACCCTGGCCATGCATGCTTTGCTGGGCGAGATTGAGGAAGCCCAGGGGAACCTCGACGCCGCCATTGCCCACTACACCCAGGCGGTGGAATATCAGGATGCCCTGAACTACACCGAGCCACCGGACTGGTCCCAGTCCATGCGCCTGTATCTGGGCGCCGCCCTGCTGGACGCTGGTCGCCCGGTAGATGCCGAGGCTGTGTACCGCAAGGACCTGCAGTGGAACCAGCAAAACGGCTGGGCCACCTTCGGCCTGGCGCAGGCTCTGGAGGCCCAGGGCAGGGAGCAGGAAGCCATCATTGCTCGCCGTCAGTTCGAAGACTACTGGCGCAACGCAGACGTGGAACTCACACGCTCAAGAATATAGAATACGCAGCCCAATTCGGCGGAGTCCCGGTTTCAACCAACCTCCGCCGAAGCAGCCAGACATCGGAGTGTAGCTCAGCCTGGTAGAGCACTGCCTTCGGGAGGCAGGGGCCGGAGGTTCAAATCCTCTCACTCCGACCAATTATCACTTTAAAATCAGAGTCTTAAGCTAATCCTTGGGGCTCTGATATTTTCGTACGGAATCTGTACGGAATACGCTGAAGAAAATCCTTCCTTCTGAATTTATAAAGCTACTGTGCCTACTCCTGCACTCGGGCAAATTTATTCCGAACATTCAACCAACTAACATTCGTTAGTGCATTCAATCCCTCAGTAGTACTAAGAAAGTACTAGATAGTGCGGTTAGGCTTTAAGCTATTCGCAGCTAGATCGGGGTTTTAAGCTCTGCCAGTCGCCTGGTTGCAGGCTCTTGCTATTTGAAACCCAACACAGTTCGTCAAAGCTTGGCGTCCCTTAAAAATCAGGATACGATGATAATCATTACCAGCCCGTCTATACATGCTGGTTTATGCCTGCTGGTTGCTGAAGATAACTTCGATTAGATCAAAAAATTCGGTCTATGGAGGCTAAAGCCTGACTAGCCACATCTAATAATCCTCAAGCAAATAAAACAAAAAAGTGAATCTAATCATGAAGAAAGTTATACCTTCTGTTTTACTAATCGTGCTTTCGTCTTGCGCCGCTAGTCCCTCAAGTATTCAACCAGCCGCTGTTTCGAGAGCACCATACGTCGAAATGTCTTGTGGCAATCTAGAAATGCGGATGGATCAAGAAGTAAGCAATTTAGAAAATCTAACGGGAGAACAGATCTCATCCCGGAATTGGGACATCGCACTGAATATTCTGATTATTCCCGGACTAGGGGCATTAACTGGTGACCAAGAAGAAGCTATCGCACAATCCAAGGGACGTATGGTCGTGATGCAGGATGAATTTTCACTCCGTTGTAATCAGGACTAGCACTATCATTAGGGTGTAGCGGTGAATTCAATTTATTCTCCAGCACCTTATCCCAGACCACAATCTGTATTGGATATTCGCTAACGCCGTTGCGGGCGACTTCACCATTCTCTCGCAGCCATTTAGGCAATTAATATGTGCCATTCATCATCGAATTACTCGTGCTTCATGTATCGGAGACATTAACATGCGCTATTTCTTAGTTTTATTTATGTTTGGGGCGATTTGGATTTCTAGCGCTAATGCTGACGAGGTCACAACGATCAATTGGGATGTAATTGGTATTCAAGATGCGCAACTCGATATTGAGAGTGGGGGGGGAATTGATGAGATAATTCTTGATACCCGATGGTCCAATTTTGGAGCAGCCAATGGAGTGGCTCGTCTTGATACTGGATTTACTATAACTGCAACGGGCACGTGTTTTTTTGGGTCAAACGGTATTTTTTGCGATCTAAATGTTAGGGGTTCATCACTCGTTATGGTTCTGGATTCTGAAACAGGCAGTGGGACAATTTCCGTTAGAAATGCTCAAGGGATTTCTGTTGCAGATGGAGCCGTCGTTCTAAAGACCATAAACTAGGCGGAGGACAACGAAACATTTTTCACCGTAACAAAAGGGTTTTTAAGGCCATTTATCTCAACCAACCACCACCATTGGTCCGCCAAGCATCCGCGCAGAATCGCGCACCCGCCCCCTGGGGGCCTCTCGCCAGTAGAAAAACAATCGACTCTAAACCCAAGGCGTTGAATCTATGGTAATTAATGGGGGAAACTTGCCCAACTCGTACTGCTCTTAAATCTCAAGGGAATACGTAAGCTTCCCCGTCAAGTAGACAGTTCAAAAGTAGAGTTTCTGGCTGATTGTAAACGGGCTTCCACAGGTGTGAGGTCGCCCAGCGAGTCGTGCGGTCTCTCTTCGTTGATTAGCAAAATGGTGAGAATCAATTCTCATACCAAATTGAAACGAGCTGAAAGAGACGCCAGCAGATAATCAAAAATATTATCCCGCCCAAGAAGGGTAGGTTGACTAAGAAATACCATAGGTCTGACAAACTCCACAACAGAAACGAATAAGGGTTCGCGCCTTCATCCAACTCAGTCAACTGCATCCCAAGTAAGCCAATCAGGGCCAGTACACCAAAAAGAACTACTAAGGACTTTACAACCTTGCGCATTTGGAGACTTCTCCTCTGATTCCCAAGGGATTCATGCGGGACACTAATAGTTTAATAGCTTAAGTAAACTATTTGCCTTAGAGAATTAGTTAAGCTATTAAACTATTAGTGTCCCCAAGTTATTCTTCCAGTTTTCGATACAGTGAACGAGTGCTAATACCCAGGATTTTCGCGACCTGTTCTTTGTCTCCGCCGTGAGCGGCCATGATCTTATTCAGGTAGCGCTGCTCGTTGGTCTTGAGATCGAACCATGCCTGCGGCGGCTCATCGACACGTGATGTGCTGTTGTGGATGCCATCTTCCAGTGCTTCATTGATGATTTCCTCGTCAATGACATTGGTGTCTGCAAGCACGACGGCTCGATTCAGCAGGTTACGTAGTTCACGAATATTGCCGCGATAGTGATGGGCGCAGAGCCGGTCCATCGCAGAGTGGGTAATATGCAGGTTGTCGCCTGGTGCGATACGGGAAATCAGCGATTTCGCGAGCAGTGGTATGTCGCTGATGCGTTCCGCCAAGGAGGGCATATGGATCGGAAAAACGTTAATCCGATAGTAAAGATCACTACGAAAATCGCCGCTTTCCAACATGTCATACAGGTTTCGGTGTGTGGCGCAGATCAATCGAAAATCGGAGCAGCGTACTTCCCCACTGCCGACCCGGCGAAAAGTTCCTGTCTCCAGAAGTCGCAGCAGCTTGACTTGCATGGCCATGGGAATATCGCCCAACTCGTCGAGAAACAGCGTGCCGCCATCCGCTTCTTCAACCAAACCCTTCTTGTCAGAATGGGCGCCGGTGAAAGCGCCTTTAACATGTCCGAACAATTCGGTTTCGAACAGGGCGTCGGTGAGTCCCGCGCATTCCAGTGTCACCAGAGGCTTCTCCTTGCGGGAGCTGGCCATGTGGATGGCGCGGGCGGCCAGTTCCTTGCCGGTGCCAGACTCGCCCAGTAGTAATACTGACGCGTCGCTTTTTCCAACCCGGGCGATTCGTGCCAGCATCTGGTTAAAGCTGTCACTTTCGCCAACCAGTTCCTGGGCACTTATTTCGCCGCTGGCGAGTGGAACCGGGTGTAACAATTCCACGAAATACAGCAGCTCGCCGGAAGAGCCATGAATAGGCAGCATCTCAACATCGACATGTTCTTTGCCGCGGGGAGTCTGGTGGATATGAAGAACCCGCTCTTTGTGACCAGACGCTCGCGCCGCGCCCAGCGGGCAATCTTCACCCGCTTGGTCGCAGGGACGGTCGTAGCCGTGTGACACCTGGTAGCAACGGTGAGTCTGACTCAGATCCAGTTTCCCGAATGCCTCTTGGTAATCCGCGTTGGTTGCCAGGATTTGGTACTCCGACGAAACCAGTATAGCCGGGCAGTCGAACCCTTCGAGCATATCCACCAACGGCAGGTTGAGGTCGCTGGCAATTCGGTCCATGGCTTCTGTCACTCTTGGCAAGAATTTCTGCCAAATATGGCAAAAGCGCGATAGTTAAGCAAGCAAAAGGTCGCGTTGGCAGCTTGCCAATGCAAAATATAATTAAGATATACAATGAGTTACCTCACTGAGTACAGACTTGGCACAGTGACTGCTATGTATATGGCAACACCTGCGGTAACCGTAAAAGTTGTCGCAACCCCACCAGGGTCAAAGCTGCCAATATTGCTGGCAGCGAGTGCTCGGGGGGTAATTTGAACTGCTTGAGAAGATTAGGAGATGCACATGATCACTATCAAAAATATGTTCTGGCTGATGACTACGCCGTTGCTTACCGCGCTGGCCTGTTGGTTAATCTGGGCCCTCGTGATCGCAGCCTGATAAGACTTCGGTAGTCATTGCCGACGAGGGGAGACTCACAATGCATGCGCAAGCGGCTATTGAAAAAACGGCGTTTCTCAAGCCCAAAGTAGTGCCGTTTTTTGAAGAGGACACCAATACTTTCTCGTACGTGGTGCAGGATCCGACGTCAAAAGCCTGTGCCATCATTGACCCAGTCCTTGATTTCGATATGGCCTCCGGGCGTGTCAGCCATCGCAGTGCCGATGCGATGATTGGCTACGTTAAGGAAAAGAAACTCGATGTCGAATGGATTATCGAAACTCATGTGCACGCCGACCATTTGACTGCTGCGCCCTATATCCGGGAGCACGTGGGTGGCAAGATCGCCATAGGTGAACAGGTCAAAACTGTTCAACAGACTTTCAAAAAGATATTCAATTGCGACGACGAATTTCAGGCGAACGGCACCCAGTTCGACCATCTTTTTACTGATGAAGAGCAATATAGTATCGGCAATCTTCGTGCTTATGCGCTGCACACCCCCGGACATACACCCGCGTGTATGACCCACGTGATAGGCGATGCCGCCTTTGTAGGTGACACACTGTTCATGCCCGATGCTGGCACCGCACGTGCCGACTTTCCCGGTGGGGATGCAGCGCAACTTTTTCATTCAGTCGAAAAAATACTTCGGCTTCCACCCCACACACGGGTTTTCATGTGCCACGATTACGGTACCGAACAACGTCAGGAAGTAGACTATCAGACGACGGTGCAGGCTGAGCTGGAGCACAATATTCATGTGAATCAGCGTATCAAGGAAGCGGATTTTATTGCGATGCGTACTAGTCGGGATCGTACCCTTAAGATGCCCCACCTTATTTTGCCTTCCCTGCAAGTCAATATGCGGGCAGGCCATTTCCCTGAAGCAGAAGACAACGATATGATCTATCTGAAGTTACCCGTCAATGCGTTCAGCTAGCCTTATGAGTTTTGAGCTGCGGTCATCATGAAGAGTCGTACAGTAACCAATCAGTTTAGTATATCTGGACAGATTACGGCGGATGATGTCAGTAAACTGGCAGCCGCAGGCGTAGAACTGCTGGTCTGTAATCGGCCGGATGCCGAAGCAGCCCAGCAACCGCCCTTTACCGAGATCGCTGCCGCGGCCAGCGAGGCTGGCATAGAAAGCAGGCTGATTTTCTTCAAGAGCGGCGCCATGACGCCTGCCCACGTCAATGAGTTCGCGAAACTTCTTGAATCCGGTAAACGCATCCATGCCTATTGCCGAACCGGTAATCGCTCGTTCTGTCTTTATGCCGCTGCCTTTGCCAGTGGCGGAGGCGCGAAATCGGAAATCACAGCCTTGGCACAAGAAGTCGGATTCGATATTTCAGCAGCGGTCAGCCCCTATTACTCGGCGAATGCCATGACCGTGCAACAGACTTCGGCGCCATCAAACAGCGTCGGTGCAGGCGGTGCAAAACAAAGTTACAACGTGGTGATCGTCGGCGCCGGCTCCGGTGGTATCGCCATTGCCGCCAGTCTGCTAAAACGCAATAACAAGTTGAGGATTGCCTTGCTGGATCCAGCCGGGCAGCACTTCTACCAGCCGGGCTGGACTATGGTCGGCGGTGGAGTGTTCACTGCGAGTAGCACGCGGCGGCAGATGAGCGACCTGATACCCAATGGTGTCACGTGGATCAAACAGGCGGTCACCGGCTTTCAGCCAGACGTAGATGAAGTAACCCTGGCTAATGGTGATCAAATCCACTATCAGCAGCTTGTGGTCTGTCCGGGGTTGGTGCTGGACTGGGATGCGGTAGAAGGCCTGAAAGAAACCCTGGGCGAAAACGGCGTCACATCCAACTATGCATACGACCTGGCACCTTATACCTGGGAACTGGTTCAGGGTCTCAAGAAAGGCAAGGCAATATTTACCCAGCCGCCTATGCCAATAAAGTGTGCTGGTGCTCCCCAGAAGGCCATGTACCTTTCCTGTGACCACTGGCTGAAGCAGGGAGTCCTGAACAACATTGATGTAAATTTTTTCAACGCCGGCGCCGTACTGTTTGGCGTAGCGGCGTATGTGCCGGCACTGCAGTCCTATATAGATCGCTATTCGGCAAATCTGCACTTCAATCACAATCTGGTCAAGATTGATGGCAAGACCAGGACCGCCTACTTCAAAGATGTCAAAGCTGGCGAGGACTCGGAATTGGTCGCTGCCGAATTCGACATGATGCACGTCTGTCCGCCGCAGCGCGCGCCGCAGTTCGTTGCCGACAGTGAGCTTTCGGACGACGGCGGGTGGCTTGACGTTGATCAATTTACGCTGCGCCACAAGCGGTTTGGCAACATCTGGGGACTTGGCGACGTCATGAATGCCCCGAATGCGAAAACCATGGCGGCGGTGCGTAAGCAGGTTCCCATTGTGGCGGAAAACCTGGTCGCGGTACTTGCTGGCAAGGAGCCTGCATTCGGCTACGACGGGTACGGTTCCTGCCCACTGACCGTCGAGCGTGGCAAGATCGTTCTGGCTGAGTTTGGTTACGGGGGCAAGTTGTTGCCCAGCTTTCCCGGCTGGATGCTGGAGGGCACACGGCCCACCCGTGCTGCGTGGACATTGAAAGCTGATGTCTTGCCAGGGATATACTGGCACGCGATGCTGAAGGGTCGTGAGTGGCTGGCTGCACCGAAGCGACTCGAAGACGTGGTGGTCTGATGAGTCAGCGCGCGACCTATCTTCGCGCACCGGAATGGGTAAGCCGCTACAACTCGGAGGTTTTCGCTGCCGATATGATCGCTGCTGTTATTGTGGCGATTATGCTGATTCCGCAATCCCTGGCCTATGCACTGCTGGCGGGACTACCAGCGGAAGCAGGGCTGTATGCCAGTATTTTGCCGCTGGTAGCCTATGCGCTACTTGGCACCAGCAGTACGCTGTCGGTGGGGCCGGTGGCGATTACTTCCCTGATGACCGCAGCGGCTCTGTCCAACGTGGTGGCGGAAAATAATACGGACTACCTGACCGGTGCCGTAACTCTGGCAGCTTTATCGGGGGCAATTTTGCTGGGCCTGGGGCTGTTGCGTTTTGGTTTCCTCGCCAATTTCCTTTCGCATGCCGTAGTGTCGGCGTTTATCACCGCCTCGGCGCTGATCATTGCCCTGAGCCAGATGCGTCATATTCTTGGGGTCAATGCTGGCGGCGACAATCTGCTCGAGATTCTGCACAGCTTGACAGAATCCATCGGCGATGTGCATGGCCCAACCCTGGTTATTGGTCTGGCGATGCTGAGTTTCTTATTGCTGGTGCGACGCTTTGGCACTGTTTATCTCTGCCGTCTGGGTATGGCACCGCGGTCAGCCGCTATTGTAGTAAAGACCGCGCCAGTGATTGGCGTATTGGTATCCATCGCTGCCGTCGCCCTGTTGGATCTGGAGGCGAGCGGCGTTGAGGTTGTTGGCGATATCCCGCCCGGTATTCCTGTTCCAGGACTGCCAGAGTTTGACCCGGAACTGATACGTGAACTGTTCTTGCCGGCTGTACTGATTTCACTGATTGGCTATGTGGAATCAATTTCCGTCGGTAGGACTCTTGGTGCCCGGCGGCGTGAAAGAGTCAATCCCGACCGTGAACTAATGGGTCTGGGTGCGGCGAACCTGGCCGCGTCGGTATCGGGTGCATTTCCAGTAACCGGCGGTTTTTCCCGTTCGGTAGTAAACTTCGATGCTGGCGCCCGTACCCAGGCGGCAAGCATCTTCACCGCTGTGTTTATTGCACTGGTTTCGATTTTCCTCACCCCGTTACTCTACAATTTACCAAAGGCCATCCTGGCTGCCACGATTATCATTGCCGTACTTGCTCTGGTCGATTTTTCGGTTATTAGAAAGACCTGGCGTTTTTCCAGAAGCGACTGGCTTGCGGTCATGCTGACAATATTGGTGACGTTGGTTTCAGGTGTTGAGGCTGGCGTATCGGCGGGCGTACTGGTTTCCCTGGCGCTGCATCTTTATCGAACTTCCCGGCCACACATAGCTGAGGTTGGCCTGGTACCTGGCACCGAGCATTTTCGTAATGTGCTGCGCTATCGGGTGGAGACTGTCCCCGAGATACTGAGCCTCAGGGTGGATGAGAGCCTGTTCTTCGCCAATGCCAACGCGGTGGAGGAGCTGGTTTTCGAGCGCCTCTATCGCGACGACCGCATCGCCCACGTTGTGCTGTCCTGCACTGCGGTAAATGAAATCGACTTCAGTGCGCTGGAGGTCATGGAAGAACTGAATCACCGGCTCTCCGAACAGGGCATCATACTCCACCTCAGCGAACTCAAAGGGCCGGTCAAGGACAGGCTGGATCGGGTGGACTTCCAGAGCAGGTTAAGCGGACACATCTACCTGAGTCACTATCAAGCGGTTCAGGATATTTCTCGCCGCTTTGACTATGGCGAAGTCGATAAAGCGGTCGAGCAATAATCATCTATAAACGAGACGGAGTTATCCAGCCTTTCTGTTGTCTCTATATTTGATCGACCGTATTTAAAGCCCTCCGTGAACTGTACGTATTCCGACCCTTCCCTGGTCCTTGACAGAATTGGCGATGGCTCTTGCCAGAAATGACCAATAATCCTTCCAGCTCGGCAGACACACTGCAAAGCAACATCCAGAAATCTCAAGCCGTACGCCAAAACATCCAGTAAATCAGCCCCATAGCGCCAGCTAACAGAATTACTGAATAGTTGGCACATAATTCGCAATCTTCATGTTATGGAGAATCTAATAGGAGCGAATGTGCTAACAGAGTGGTCAGTATTGGCCCCTGCTCGGTCCTTCGGCCAAACCAGTTCTACTCTACAAGCGATAATTATTCGCAAAGCTCGCCGGTGGAGCCTGGCAATCAACTCCCGATTTCTCCGATACAGTTTCAACTTGACGCCAATGCACATACCGGTGGGTGCCAGAAATGCAGCTGCCAATTGCAATCCAGGGAGTAAAGTCCATGAGCACTAACCGTAAAAAACAACCAGGCCTTAAGCTGCTCGCGCTGTTTTCGGCTGTATTGGCTGGCTGCACTACACCTGAGGTGAATCAGGATGCCCCGGCGCTTCAGGCGCAAGACATTACACAGCAGTTTATGGCTACTCTGCAGCCCACTTTGCAGGCAGCGCTTGCCAGTGGCGGTCCGGTCAATGCGATCGAAGTCTGCTCTACCGAGGCGCCAGCGATAGCTGATGAACTCAGTGCCGAGACCTCGTGGTCAATCAGCAGAGTCAGTCTGAAACCGCGCAATAGTCGGCGCGGCGTTCCGGACGACTGGGAGCGAGGGATGCTCGAGAGCTTGGATGAGAGGCAGCAGGCCGGTGAAACAGCCGCGACTCTTAACGACTTTGAGGTCATCGGCGGAGAGTTCAGATACATGCAAGCGCAGATCACTATGCCGCTGTGCCTTACGTGCCACGGCTCTGATTTGGCTGAGGAAGTCGCCTCAGCCTTGCATGACTACTACCCAGACGATCTTGCTATTGGTTATGAACAAGGCGATGTCCGGGGCGGCATCAGTCTGCGCTTCGCTCTGGAATAGGCCAGGCTGGCAAGAATAATGGGCTGGCACAACGCCAGTTCTGTCAGACAGACAGCGACCTCGAAATAGCGGGAAGGTAAGTGCTAATCAGAAACAACGTGTACCTTTTTTGAAACCTGTATTTAACAGGTGTGTTATCAACAACTGAGGAGTATGTAAGATGAGTTTACGTTTAGGCGAGACGGCTCCGGACTTCACCGTAGAGTCAACCAAAGGAAGTCTTTCCTTGCACGAATGGCTGGGCGATTCATGGGGTTTCTTTTTCAGTCATCCGGCAGATTTCACGCCGGTCTGCACGACCGAAATGGGAAGAACTGCACAGCTGTCAGATGAATTCGAAAAGCGCAATGTGAAGCCACTCGGTCTATCAACAGATACTGTGGGCGAACACGAAAAGTGGATACTGGACGTCAATGACACCCAGCATACCAGTCTTGAATTTCCGATCGTAGCTGATGCCGATCATAGAATTGCCCAGCTCTACGGGATGATTCATCCGGGGGAAAGTGAGACGGCGGCAGTGCGCTCGGTATTCATTATTGATCCGAACAAGAAGATCCGCTTGACCATGACATACCCAATGGCTGTCGGTCGAAACTTCGACGAAATTCTCCGGGTCATAGATGCCCTGCAGTTGGGCGATGCCAAACGTGTAGCAACACCAGCGGATTGGCGGCCCGGTGACGAGGTTATTATCCCGCCATCAATCAGCGATGAAGATGCCAGGGATATTTTTCCCCAGGGATGGAATGAGATCCGGCCCTACCTTCGTACCACCAAGGTGGATTAAACAGGGTCGCAGTAAGTCTGTCCCCGAATGCGCAAACAAACTGTATGTGACATATCGGGGTAGCTGTACCTGGTGAGTTGCGATCAGTCCTTCGTTGCTTAACCGGAATTACTAAACAGGGCGTGGGCCAATGCAAACAGATAACCGTTCAACGTGGAAAGATATCGTTGCTAAGTATGTTTGTATTATTGCAGCGCCAGATGCAGGAAGTTAAATAATGGATATTGATCCCCTGATTTTGTCACGCCTGCAGTTTGCGGCCAATATCAGTTTTCACATCCTATTCCCAACAATTACCATCGGCCTTGCATGGTTCCTGTTGTACTTCAGGGTGCGCTATACCTTGTCGCGCGATAGCAACGGCCGGCACGGTGACGAAAATTGGGAGTATGCCTATTATTTCTGGGTCAAGATCTTTGCTCTGACATTCGCATTGGGTGTGGTCTCCGGAATAACCATGAGTTTCCAGTTTGGCACTAACTGGCCAGGATTCATGGAGCAGGCTGGAAACATTGCTGGCCCCTTGCTTGGTTATGAAGTGCTTACCGCGTTCTTTCTGGAAGCTTCGTTTCTGGGAATCATGCTCTTTGGTAAGCGTCGTGTCAGCAATCGGGTGCACTTGCTGGCAACATCGCTGGTGGCAATTGGCACTACGTTTTCCGCGTTCTGGATTCTGTCTCTGGATTCCTGGATGCAAACCCCGGCGGGTTACACCATAGAGAATGGTGTGTTCCAGATCGAGAGCTGGTGGGAAATTATATTTAATCCATCATTTCCCTATCGCTTTGCACACATGGTTCTTGCGTGTTTGCTTACTGCCTCGTTTCTGGTGGCGGGTATCAGCGCACATCGCTGTTTGAATGGAGTGGATGGTCCGGCCACGTGGCGGGTGATGCGAAGCGGAATGATTGTTGCCGCTGTCGTTGCGCCATTACAAATCTTTGTGGGTGACCTGCACGGCTTGAATACGCTCGAGCATCAGCCAGCCAAGGTCGCTGCGATGGAAGCTATCTGGGAGACTGAAACCGGCGCTGCGTTTACATTGATTGGGTTTCCGGATGAGGAGACGCGCACCACCAGGGCGGCAATTAAAATTCCCTATGCAGCCAGCCTTGTATTGACCCACAAGTTGGATGGCGAGTTGCTCGGCCTGAACGAATTTGAAGGCGAGCATCCGCCCGTAGCCCCGGTCTTCTGGTCGTTTCGGATTATGGTTGCAACTGGCATGGCCATGCTATTGGTTTCATGGTGGGCTGTATGGACGCTGCTGGTCAAAAGAAATTGCAGTCAACTTCTGCTGCGCACGCTATCCATAATGACGTTCTCCGGTTGGGTTGCGGTGTTGCCTGGTTGGTATGTCACCGAAGTTGGTCGCCAGCCGTGGATCATTTATGGACAACTGCGGGTCAGCGAAATAGTAGCAGACCATGACGGTGGCGTAGTGCTGGCCAGTCTTCTCGCCTATGTCGCCCTCTATATGTTTCTGTTGTACTCCTATGTTCGCGCAGTTCGCTATCTGGCGACCAAGCCAGCGAGGTCACTGTTGGAGCAGCAGATGCCTGGATTCACTGGTGGAGAATTGACCCATGGCTGATTGGTTACCATTATTTTTTGTCTTGACCATGGGACTGAGCCTGCTGATTTACGTGATTCTTGATGGTTACGATCTTGGCATCGGTATATTGCTGCCGTTTGCCAATGATGCTGAAAAAGACGTCATGGTTGCGGCAATCGGACCATTTTGGGATGCCAATGAGACCTGGATCGTGTTGGGGGTAGGGATACTCCTGGTGGCGTTCCCTCAAGCCCACGGCATTGTGCTGAGTGGTTTGTATGTCCCGATTACAATCATGCTCATCGGCTTGATTCTCAGAGGTGTCGCATTCGACTTCAGGGTCAAGGCGGGAGATGAGAAGCGTGCCCTGTGGAACAAATTGTTCTGCCTGGGTTCTGCACTGGCTGCCGTAAGCCAGGGTTGGATGGTCGGCTCTTACATCACAGGTATCAGCGGCGGCGGGCTAACCTGGCTGTTCTCCTTCCTGATCGCTGTGTCCTTGCCGTTTCTTTACATAATGCTTGGTTCGACGTGGTTGATGATCAAGACCGAAGGGACATTGTTTGACAAGGCCCTGCGCTGGGCTCAACTGGCTGTGTTTCCAATGGGCGTCGCGCTGCTGCTGGTATCGATTGCCACACCGCTGGTCAGTGATCTGATAGCGGACAAATGGTTTACCCTGCCCAACGGAATCGGGCTACTCCCCATCCCATTAACCACAATGATTGCCTACGGTGTAATCTTGTGGCTGTTGTTTCAGGCCAGGGAATTCAGAATGGAGGCGGGGTTTGGTTGGCTTTTACTGGGCGCTCTGGTGGTAATTTGCCTCATGGCCACGCTGGGACTGGCATACAGTCTCTTCCCGGATATTATCCTGGGGCGAATGACCATTTATGAAGCGGCGGCCTCCAGAGAGTCCCTGCAGTTTGTCTTTGTCGGCACAGTAGTAACTCTACCCCTCATTCTGATGTACACCGTATTCGTGTATAGAGTTTTCGGAGGCAAGCTGGATTCACTGGAATACGAATAAGCGGAAGTAACTTAGAAGGCAGAGTCAGGCACAACAGGGTAGGGCGTAACTGCATAACTGGGGACACGTAACTTGGGACAGACCCTAAGTATGAGCCTCGCATCCACTTGCTTTGTATGGCCCTCTATTAATTTCCCTGAGAAAAATGCAGCGGATTTTGATACCTGGCTTAATGCATGGGTATTATGGGGTTACTTTTACCCACCTGTACTGAGACGACAATGATAAGAATAACCCCCATCTCAACCTTATGCTGCGCCCTGCTTTTCGCCGCGAGTACTCATGCCCAGAATGCTGCCGAGGCCCTGCAACCGGGCGCCCGTTATGTCGCTCTCGGCAGTTCATTTGCAGCTGGCCCAGGTGTGCCAGAGCCCACGGGAAGCTGCGGCCGCTCAGATAGTAACTACGCGAACCTTGTCGCCAATGCCCTCGAACTGTCACTTACCGATGTCAGTTGTAATGGTGCGACTACCGATAACATTCGCCACACTCCCCAGAACGGCGCGGCACCGCAGATCGACGCGGTTACAGAACAGACCATGCTGGTCACCGTCACGATTGGTGGCAATGATATTAACTACACGTCATCGACGTTTGCCTGCGCCGGCACGCCCGCCAATGACCAATGCACCGCCAATCTCGATCAGGAAGCAATCGCCGACGCTGTCGATCAATTGCCCGGCAAGCTGGCGGCAACCATCGACGCCATCAGGGATAACGCCCCCAGGCTACTGTCGTACTGGTCACCTACCCGCACGTGTTTCCGGTGGATGCAATCAATTGCGAGGAGCTGGAACTCAGCCCGCAAGACACGCGCTATCTGGCAGCGCTCGGGCAAACGCTTGAAGACATTTTCGTGAGTGTCTCTGCGAGTAAGCAGATTCTGATTGCCGATGCTTATGTGCTGGCGGCAGGTCACGGACCCTGCGCAACTCCGGTGAGCGAGCGTTGGGTAGCTGGCAACGTTGTCGCAAGTAGCGGTATTCGCTATCAGCCCACCGCAGAAGGCCATGAAGAAATGGCACGCCTGGTGCTCGCTGCTCTGAATCGTGACTGAAACAAGTAGCCAGTGATTTGATGTTGGAAGTGCTAAAAGTCAAAAAGGGGTCAAACAAAAAGGGGCCGAAGTAAAAACCCAGTACTGCATTTTTGCTCCGCCCCCTTTTTCATCACCCTCTTTTCATCACTATTTTCAAAAGAAAAAGGGCGCTGCCAACGCAGCGCCCTTTTCTAGACTTTCAAGCCTGACTCTGGCTGAGCGACGTGTTAAGCCAGCTTCAGCGGCAGGCGCGTCAGCATCTGCCCGGTGGCATCGGCCAGCGCATTGGCGACTGCCGGTGCGATGGGCGGGGTGCCGGGTTCGCCGACGCCGCTGGGGGCGTTTTCGCTGGGCAGGATGTGGGTTTCCACCTGCGGCATGTTGTTCATGCGCAGTACCTGGTAGGTGTGGAAGTTGGTCTGGTCCACCATGCCGTCGGTGCCCCAACCGGGCGTTCAGTGATGTTCAACTCCAAAGAGACCCTGGCTGGGAAGAATTATTTTCCATTTGGCCCTTGAGACGCTCAGAATTGCTCGATAGTCGCCAGTTACGGGTTCTGACGGTACCCAATTTCACAGTCCGCTTTGCCATGAAAACGATCAAGACCAGTCTTTATTCAAGTGGTCGTGAGAAGAACTCCCATCACATTTTTGCGGAGTTATCCCTATGAAAGGCGTTAGGTATAGCTTTCTCGCTTCAAAGCGATCGGAAATAGCTCCCATAACGGAATAAATTCAGTCCGCAACAGAGATTGAAATCCAGGCACTATTGGATGATGAATTGTAGGCTTGCCCGCAAAAACTGAATGGTTGTTGAAAAAGAACCTTGATCCTCCGGAAGCCACTTACGAGCTAGACCCGGAATCACCAGGCCCTGCATTTCTACGGTTATCACTGGGCTACGGCAAGGGCCAAATTTTTTCTTTACAAGCCTGAAATACTTACGTCATTTTCTCCAATTTCTTAATTAAAAACAACAGCATACAGAATCCGAAAGTTATTTCCCGTAGCTTCGCCTGCGAATCCATGGCGTGGCGTTCGGAAAACTGGATCACACTGCCTGTGCACCTGGTCGAACGTGCTGGCGAAGAATAGCGTTTTCAGCTCCTCCCTGACTAGATAGTTCGAAACTATTGACACTATGTAGTCCACTAATGTATAGGGTTCTAAGATCTAAAAGGATTAAATAATAAAAACATTAGTTAGGGACTCTCTGATTAATTCCGATTTTGGTCGATAATATTGATCATATCCCCAACTACCGATATTTCCAGGTTTGAGACCCATGCGCCAGCAATCCCTGACAGATAGCTTCGAAAAATACCGCAAAAAAACCCGCAAAGAGCAATTTCTTGAAGACATGGAATCCATCATTCCCTGGAAGGAACTCGTTGCGGTGATCGAGCCCTACTATCCCAATCCCCAAGGTGCTGGACGCCGGCCAGTGGGCATTGAAAGAATGTTGCGCATCTATTTCCTCCAGCACTGGTTCAATTTGTCTGATCCAGCGGCCGAAGAGGCTTTGTACGATTCCCGCGCCATGCGCTGCTTTGTCGGAGTTGACCTGGGTAATGAGCCGGTGCCGGATGAGACCACGATCTGTAAGTTTCGCCATTTGATGGAACGGCATGATCTGGGAGACCGTTTCTTTCACCTGGTTAATAAATACCTGGATGAGAACGGGATGGCGGTGAGCCGCGGCACGATCGTGGATGCTACGATTATCAATGCGCCGAGTTCGACCAAGAACAAGCGGAAAGAACGAGACCCGGAGATGCATCAAACCCGGAAAGGAAATCAGTGGTATTTTGGGATGAAGGCCCACATTGGCGTGGACAGTCAAAGTAAGCTGATCCATTCGGTAGCCGCCACTGCCGCCAACGTCCATGACTCGGTGCTGCTGGAAGACTTGCTGCATGGTGAAGAAACGCGGGTTTATGGGGATTCGGCTTATGCGGGAAAGAAGGCGGTGATCGCTGAATGTGCGCCAAAAGCTAAAGACTTTACCCAGAAGAAGGGAAGTCGTCACCGTAAGCTCAGTGACGAAGAGCGTTCCTGCAACCGCACCAAATCGAAGGTGCGGGCAAAGAGCGAGCATCCTTTCTGGATTATGAAAGGCCACTTTGGTTTTAAGAAAGTCCGTTATCGTGGCTTGGCCAAGAACGCCCATCACTTGTTTGTGTCCTGCGCCCTGGTGAATCTGGTGATGGCGAAGAAGCGGCTACTGAAGAGAATAGATAGATTGAAGTATCCAATACAGGCGCAGTACGCCTGAAAAACGGCATCAAGGTAGAATATAGCCACCTTGATGAAGCTAAAAGCCCAAATGGGGCAACAAACACTGCGATTTTGAATAGTTGTTTCCATGTTTTCTTAGAATGCGGATATTAGGCTAATTGATCAGAGGTTCCTTAGTTTTAAAAACTTCGTGATAGGCTCTTTTGATGTCATGTTCGGCGTGGCAAGTGGATAGCATATTCCGAATATTTTCGATGTCGTGAATAGGCAATATCCATGATATCCGGCGATTTGTGTCATGTAGGCAAACACAAAGCGCACCGTAAACGGTAATGAAAAAAAGAGTGAAATAATTAGAAAAGCAACAAAAAAATAAAAATCTCAGAAGTTACTACCGAGAGGACAAAAAAAATGCCCAAGCGTTTTCGCCCCAAGACATTACCCTATCTCATTCATACCGCCCTGGCTTCAAGTGTTGTGCTACCCGCGCTGGCACAGTCTCAGGACAGTAATGGCAACATTGAGGAGGTGGTCGTTACCGGCTCGTTTCTGCGTAACAGTGCCTTCGCCGGCGACACGGCAATGGATACCATTACTGCTGAAGATATTGTTAGCTCCGGCGCGCCCAATATGTCGGAGTACATACGTGATCTCACTTATGTGCAAAATGTAGACGTGGTCGCTGTGGTACTCGGTGGGCAGGATGGCCCACAAAGTTCAAACGGCGGGAGCTTTAACTTGCGTGGTCTGGGTGAAAATTCGACCCTGACACTTATTGATGGTGTGCGTACGCTCGATTCGTCGCTGGCTGCGTCGTTCCCACAGATTGCCATGGAACGTATGGAAGTGGTTCTGGACGGAGGCTCGGCACTGTATGGTTCCGATGCGGTGGCTGGTGTGGTGAACCTCATTCCAATGAAGGAATATGACGGGGTTGAATTCCGTACTTTTTACCAGCGCCCGGAAGACGGTGCCAATGAGGAGATGCGTCTGTCCGCGCTCTGGGGACGCTCATTCGATAATGGCATTAGTTATGTTGGCGCTTTTGAATCCTATCTGCGTACTCCCATCATGTGGTACGAGCGCCCTCGCGAGCATTCAAGGTCTCAGGGTACTTCCAGCTCAGGTAACCCCGGTACTTTCAAAGAGTTAGTAGGGGTTGATGACATCGTGCCCGGTCAGCCCCATAGCGGCACACTGGTGGGCGACCGAATGGTTGACCCGTCCTGCGGCACCTTCAACGAAGGCACGCCGCCCCATGGCCACGGCCCCAGTCCATTGCCATCGGGAACCTTGTTCGGCGACCCCGTTGGCGGTTTCTGTACTTTCGAATACAGCGCCCAGGCGGAGGTTATCAACCATAACCAGCGCTACAACCTCTACAATAATCTGAACTGGGAGGCCACTGACAACATTCAGTTTGGCCTGATGCTGAACAATTTTGTTCGCCATGTTGATGGAAAAACGACCTTCGCATCGCCTAATCCGAACGCGAATCGCCAATTGCTGTTGGTCCCGGCTGAGCATCCCGCCAATCCTTATGGTTATGATGTGGCTCCTGATACCTGGCGGGTTTTTACCCATCCCCAGGAGCAATTCCTGCCTGAAGGAATTGACCAGGACACCTCCAGGTCCAATCGGTCAATTTACAGTTTTTGGAATGCCAAGGCCTACGCAGAATACGACGTCTCGGATACCTGGTCGGGTCAAACCTATTATTCCAAGCAGGAAAATCGGGTGATGGCCGACGTCACGGGCGTATCTACCTCCCGCTTGCAGTTGGCGCTGACGGGACGTGGTGGCCCAACTGGCGATCAGTGGTGGAACCCTTTCGGCTCTCAAGACCCGCGATCACCTTTCCATGAGCCGGGACTGGAGAATAGCAAGGAATTGAACGACTGGATTAGCTATCGAAATCCAAATTTTGTCTCTGCCCGCAACGAGCTGGAAGTATTCGAATCTCTGTTGTCGGGCGAGGCGTTTGAACTCCCCAACGGACCGGTACTCACGGCGTTTGGTTATCAATGGCGAGAGTTGACCGAAAGGACATTCCAGGAGCCGTATAATGCTTCCGGTGAAAACTTCATCTGGGGCGCTGTGGGTGGATTCGTGCCACCTGATGAGACCTTTGTCTCTGATGTTCGGGCCCTGTTCGCCGAGGTCGAGGTGCCAATACTGCCGGGGCTGGCCGCCAAGGCGGCGGTGCGCCATGAGCAGTTCAAGAATCAGGGTCTTGAAGCCACTGTCCCGAAAGTGTCTGTGCGCTATGAATTGCTGCCTGAACTCGCGCTACGAGCATCCTGGGGCGAGAGTTTTCTGGCCCCGACGTCCTTTCAAACTCGCGAGGCGCGAACCGATGAAAATTGTGGTGACATGTTCAGCGGAATAGACCCACTCAGCGGCGAACTACTGCTAGGTGGTCAGCGCTGTTCAGCGGGTAACCCCAACCTTTCACCCGAGTCGGCGGAGATCACGAATTTCGGTTTTACCTGGCAGCCAACTGGTGTACTGGAAGGATTGGAGTTATCTGCAGACTATCAGAGCATTGAATACTCTGATCGAATCCGGACCCTGAGCGAGGATGATGTGACGCGCAACCAGTTCCTGGATATGCTAAGAGCGACCGGGCAGTCGGAGGCGAGTTATGACCCAACTCCCGGAACCCAGTCGCGTACCCTGGCAGATACCTGGCTGGGTTCCCAGCCCGTGGGAGGATCAGGAGGTAATATCTTCCGTAACCCGCAGACCGGCAAGGTGGACCTCGTGCTGACCCAGTCCTCAAACGTGGCTACGTTCGATGTTGAACTGATCGATATGAAGGCGAGCTATCGCTTTACGCCCGGAGACCTCGGTACGTTCAACACGCGCCTAAGTGCCACCTTTTATACTGATTATATTTTCTCGGATATCAGAACAGCTGGTGAGGTCGACGTACTTGGCAAGCAGAATGCGCTGACCAATATTGCGCCGCCGCTGCCAGAACTTAACTTGTCCTGGCAAACCAACTGGTTCCGAAACAATCACAGTGCCTCTGTGTCTGTGAACTGGTGGAGTGAGATTGAACGCGATAACAACGTGATCAATTTATATCCATTTGATCCGTTCACGGTCGAAGACGAGCTTAGCACGGACCCCATTGTCGACGTTCGATATGCGTATCTGTTTGAAGATTTCTTCGGTAGCGAGATTACCTTGTCAGGGGGTGTGAATAACCTTTTTGAATTCAAGCCGCAAATAACCGGCCAGATCGGTGGCTTTGAAACAAGGCTTTCAGATAATTTCTACCGTCAATTCTTTGTTTCCCTGGATTGGCGACCCGGAGGATAGTGCGCCTGAAATCGGCTGGCTGTGCCTTACTTGCAGTTCCGCCAACAAAAAGCCAGGGCTTTGTAGTGCCCTGGCTTTTTTGTATCTACATTGCGGAAAAATTTAATACCGGCTATAACCCCTCAGTATAGAGACAGTCAGAAACAGAAAGACATACTGATTGCCAATCGATTTTCCACTGCCTGGTCGTCCAACCTCGAAATACCTATGCCAGATCATGCGCCATTAACTCCACAGTTCCTCTTTGAGACAGGCGCCGCCGGATATCTGCAGGAACTACGGTTGCTGGCGCGCATCCTAAGATCGGATTTCATTAACGAACTCCTGCCATTTTTCGCCGACTACGAATATTTCCTGCAGCATGATCGGAGCCAGTATTTTTCGCTTGAGCTGGTGCAAAGGCCGGGAAATGGGGAAGATACGCTATACACGGATAAAACATCGGATATTGGCCAACGTGTATTTGATTGCGCCAACCTGGCGGCTGCCTGCGAAGTATTTAATGGTTGGACTATTGATGCTGGCGCCCTAAGCGCGGATAACTGTGCCCAGGTCCTGGCAGAAAACATGCGCATCAGCGGCTCTGACCGGGAACAACTCGGCAAGATCATGGCGCTGAGACTCAATCGTGGTGATGCCGTGCGCACCGCACAGATTATCAAGCTGCTGGGTCTGCTCCCCACTGACGCTGGCTGCTATGACCAACTGGCTTTGGGTGCTTCTTTAGGGCGCCGGGATCGGGAAGGGTTTCACCGGATTTCAGCCATAGGACCGGAGCGTCCTGGGGCGGAATTTTCAAGTGTAGCCAGGCTGAATTTCGCCGTGAAATCCGGTGAGCCAAATTCTGTGGTGATAGTCGACAATGACAAGAATCTGGAACCAGACTTTGCCCGCATCAATCTGTCCGAAAATTCGCAAGTTCAGGCGTTAAATCTGGATCTTTATGAGGGGCTGGAACGCCTGGCGGCCAGGATCAGTAGGGGCCATTGCCGCCCACGGAACCTGGTAACCATGTATCGGCTTGAACCCCGGGCCTTGCCAGATATTCCACAGTTTCTCGACAAACTAGATGCGGTGGTCAGTGACGACGCTTTTTACCTGGCGACCATTGGTGCCGGCAATGATTTCTCTGAATTTGTGGAAAGACAGGCTGCTTTTGGGGAGTTGATGGAACTATTTCGGGCACGGGGCCTGCGTCCATTGCGGATAATTCTGCATGATCAGGGAACGCAGGCCAATAGTCTGGCCAGCCCCGCCTTCGGTATAAGCGAATTTGCGTCATTCGAGATGCTGTTTTGCAATCTCGCCTCCAGCAAGGTACCGAGGGATAGAAGACACCGGGTCTCACCGCCAGACCCAGCCAAGAAACCGGTATCGCCGCTGAATCCCGAGTTGTGGAACAGCTTTCTACCCAGCAACCGGAGGGAATTAACCCGCGGGGCCATCACCTTTATACAACAACAAGGCCTTCTTAAAGGTGAGGCTGTGGAGCTCCTCAATCTGGGCTCCGGCGTTGGAGTGACCTCAACCTGTCTGCGCGAGATCTATCCGGCGTTTTCCATTACCGATATCGATCAGGTGCCTTACCGGCGTGATTTAATGCACAAACGCTATGTGCAAGGAGATGTGGCGGGTTTGCCGCTACGCGATCATAGTTTCGACGCCATTTTTTCGTCCTATACCTTTTCCTATTTAGGCTGCAAAAGCGAAGTGATGGGAGAGTGGTTGCGGGTGCTCAGACCTGGTGGCCATGCTTACTTTATTTTTCACGCGCCCCATTCTGCTTATCTCACTACGGCCAGGGAGGTGCTTGCGACAAATATTGCGAAGGACTTTTTCGAGCTTTTTGTGAATTTTCCCGGTGACGGTTTTGCTGGACTCTATGACTGGTATTGTCAAAAAAATAATACCTGGCGAATGGTCTTCTCGGACGAAAGGGCATTTTTAAGCTACGCCCATGAAATTCAAGTCTGTAAACATTTGGTGGAAGAGGTGGCGAGCCAGATGTTTGGTTCGACTGGGCAGATCGAAAACTTTTTTGCGGCGTTTGAACCGAGCGATATTATGGTCCAGGTGCTGGACGAACAATTCAACGTGCAACCAAGTAGTTATGCGGACCAAGCGCCATTTTTGGCGTGGTTCGTTGTTTTGAATAGCGCCGTGCCTCGCAGTCTTGAGCAGTGATGCTGTTATCGGCTCTGCGCAGTTGGTCGGCAGTAACTGTCTTATGATCCGATGATGCGAATGAAAATTCAGTGCCAAGAACCGGAACGGAGGCACAATGAGTTTGTTCTGGTTGCGCGAAATTGAGCAGAGTATGAGTTGATACCAGCTCATTCGGGAATCGAGTGGGGTCTAGCTAGCCTGATCTGATATTCCAAGTATCAAGATATTCGGCTACTGGGGAATGTAAGGTCTTGCTTATATCCGCGTGGCGTCGCAAGCAGTGTTGTCTGGTACGATCTACAGAGTCTTGTCCGCAATCTTGGTCGCCTCGAAAAGACGACCTTACCAAGTAGATCAAGCAGCCATGATCGCATCGCCATGGCTGCCCTGCGCTCACTTCATTTGATTAGGATTGTAAAGGTGGAATCCGCGCCGGGGCCACGAGCGCAGAAACTTCGACCGCCGCTGCCAGGCCTTGATGGCCTTCTCCCGGTCTTGTTTGAGCACGGCTTCGGCGACGCGGAGCCGGGTGAGATAATTAAGGACTCTCTGATTAATTCCGATTTTGGTCGATAATATTGATCATATCCCCAACTACCGATATTTCCAGGTTTGAGACCCATGCGCCAGCAATCCCTGACAGATAGCTTCGAAAAATACCGCAAAAAAACCCGCAAAGAGCAATTTCTTGAAGACATGGAATCCATCATTCCCTGGAAGGAACTCGTTGCGGTGATCGAGCCCTACTATCCCAATCCCCAAGGTGCTGGACGCCGGCCAGTGGGCATTGAAAGAATGTTGCGCATCTATTTCCTCCAGCACTGGTTCAATTTGTCTGATCCAGCGGCCGAAGAGGCTTTGTACGATTCCCGCGCCATGCGCTGCTTTGTCGGAGTTGACCTGGGTAATGAGCCGGTGCCGGATGAGACCACGATCTGTAAGTTTCGCCATTTGATGGAACGGCATGATCTGGGAGACCGTTTCTTTCACCTGGTTAATAAATACCTGGATGAGAACGGGATGGCGGTGAGCCGCGGCACGATCGTGGATGCTACGATTATCAATGCGCCGAGTTCGACCAAGAACAAGCGGAAAGAACGAGACCCGGAGATGCATCAAACCCGGAAAGGAAATCAGTGGTATTTTGGGATGAAGGCCCACATTGGCGTGGACAGTCAAAGTAAGCTGATCCATTCGGTAGCCGCCACTGCCGCCAACGTCCATGACTCGGTGCTGCTGGAAGACTTGCTGCATGGTGAAGAAACGCGGGTTTATGGGGATTCGGCTTATGCGGGAAAGAAGGCGGTGATCGCTGAATGTGCGCCAAAAGCTAAAGACTTTACCCAGAAGAAGGGAAGTCGTCACCGTAAGCTCAGTGACGAAGAGCGTTCCTGCAACCGCACCAAATCGAAGGTGCGGGCAAAGAGCGAGCATCCTTTCTGGATTATGAAAGGCCACTTTGGTTTTAAGAAAGTCCGTTATCGTGGCTTGGCCAAGAACGCCCATCACTTGTTTGTGTCCTGCGCCCTGGTGAATCTGGTGATGGCGAAGAAGCGGCTACTGAAGAGAATAGATAGATTGAAGTATCCAATACAGGCGCAGTACGCCTGAAAAACGGCATCAAGGTAGAATATAGCCACCTTGATGAAGCTAAAAGCCCAAATGGGGCAACAAACACTGCGATTTTGAATAGTTGTTTCCATGTTTTCTTAGAATGCGGATATTAGGCTAATTGATCAGAGGTTCCTTAAGTCTTACGATTTCTTCGGTTCCCTCGAAGGTACCGTAAGTGCGACTGGTACTGACCCCGTTCCAGAGAATCCGAATGAAAAGCTCCAACAGGGTATTTCCCGACATCTTGCCGAAATGGTACATCAACCAGGCGGACACAGCGTGCGACGCTTCGGGCTGTAACAGGTTTTTCGAACTCCCGCGTTCGTTCTCCACGAACTCTCGCAACTCTTCGATCAGTTTTTTGTCCTCGCAAGCAACGGCCGCCTCGAGCGTGGTGATAACCAGCGGGTCGGCGCAGTCCATGAACATCGCATTGGAAACCAGATCTTTTGAGGACAAGTACTGGCTCGCGGATTGCACTGCCGCATCAATGGATGGTCGGCGGACGAAATAGCCACCACCCTTGCCAGGCTTGATCTTGAGTAGTTGTTCGTATTCAAGCATGCGAGCGGCCTGCCGCAGAGTTGGCAGACTGATGCCTATCTCCGTAGCCAACTCTGCCTCGGACCCCAGGTAGGTACCTTCTTCGGTCGTCAGTATGCGATCGCGAAGGATATTCGCCACGCGATCGGCTGTCGAACTGGGCTTTAGGAGAGGGGCGGGCTTAGGCATAAACAGTATTGTCCTTCGTGGCCGAACGAACGCGCCATGTTCCTATCTTGAGATCAGATTCGGCATACACTCACGAGGACCACGATCCAGGAAGATTGATGGAAAGCGACACCAAACATGAGAAAACTGACAGACTTCGAAACAGGAGGCACAGTGTTTCTGTGAATCCCAATATTACCCCAGGTTGGCAGAATAATAAATTCGTAATGCTGCTGAATTGATCCAAGAATCTTTTTTACCTCCGGGCAGGGTTCCTGATTGCCAGGTTGAGTCAGCTTGCCAAGGCGTTCCCGAAGGTGTAAGTTCACACAGGAGTTACTAAGTAATACTTATATAAGTTATAGCTTTATACAAAAATTATTAGAAATAATAATAGGAGCTTTCTAATGCCCAGCTTGAGCAAGAATTTGATTGTGCTGTGCCTCCTGGCTCTCCAAACTTTGACCTTCGACGTTACGGTTTCCGCCCAGACAGAAACAAAGCCCGAAATTCCGCGCCTGGCGAACGGCCAACCAGACCTCCAGGGCACCTGGGATTTTCGTACCATCACCCCCTTACAGCGACCGGAGCAATATGGAGAACAGGCAGTTCTTTCTGCCGATGAGGCAGCCGAATTCGAGATTGCGCGTCAACAACAGCTGGACCGTGATAATTTCACAGACGAAAGTGCTACTGGTGACTACAATGAATTCTGGTATGACCGTGGCAGCCAGATCCTGGAATCCTTTCGGACCTCACTCATAACCTACCCACCTGATGGTCGTCTTCCGGAAATGACCGAAGCAGCCCAGCGGCGCGCTGCCGAAGTGCGTGTAGCTGCGGAGCTAAATTACAGCGTCAAGGCCAGGCCTCTGTCCGAGCGTTGCATTATGGGTTTCAATTCCGGGCCTCCTATGCTGCCCAGCGCTTATAATAACAACGTGCAACTGGTACAAACTCGCGACTTTGTGGTAATCCATAACGAGATGGTGCATAACGCTCGCATCGTAAAGATGGACACCGATAGGCACAGCGACACTCCCCGCAAGTGGGAGGGCGACTCCATTGGTTACTGGGAAGGAGACACCCTGGTGGTAGAGACACGCAACTTCGCTGGTCCTACTGCCTTTATTAATTCCAGCGCTAATATGGAACTGCTGGAAAGATTCTGGCTCGAAGACTCAGCAACTCTCGGTTACGAATTCACCGTCACCGACCCCAGCCGTTGGGAGGATTCATGGACGGTTATGTTTCCGATGGTGCGGGCAAGTGAACCCATTTACGAATATGCTTGTCACGAAGGCAATTACAGTATGGCTGGCATCATGGCAGGCTGGCGCCGCCAGGAAGTTGAAGCGGAAGTAAACGATCGTAGCAGGAGCGACCACTGATAATTTGCGAGCCGGTCGCGAATTCTGGAATGGAGATAGGGGTCTTTAGCCGTTTAATGGTCCCAAAAAAAATGATCGAGTTAAGGGATTGATTGGCCACATAGTTGAGTGGTTGCAAGTGACTAAGTGGCCTCGGGGCGCTACCAGTCTTCGCAAAGTACCGCATTAATATATCTGCTTCGTAATTCGAAAGAATACATGCAATTTATCGAGCGGTCTGTATGGATCGCCTTGAAAAACGAAATTGGTGACTATATATTCTGATATCACTGGTTTGCCGTAGTTGAAAACTTGCGTCGGCGATTTTTTCCTCCGGCCTAGCCAACGCTCCCGGCAAAGGTAAGTCGGTTGGAAAATCGAGCAATCCTATTCAGCCTGATCGGCATGTGTCTGCAGTCGTAGAAGCCGCCCGAATTGTTGCAGCGAAGTGAGGTGAGAATAAATGAGGGGCAGCAAGCCCCTCTGGCGCAGCGCGAAAAACTCCGTGTCATCAAGTGCCTCCAGTGCCTCCTCGTCAATCGTGTAGACTCCTTCGACCTCGTATCTGGTCGTGTTGGCAGACGATTGCAGAGATAACGGTCTGGTTTTGAGCAACTTTTTCTCAGCGAATAATTGGCAGAGTGAGTTGGTCTGCAAGGTCTGGCGGGTGACAAGGGCCAGGCGATCGATACGCTGCTGCAGATAGTCAGTATAGTTGCCGGCAGCATTGAATATGGGCTCGCCAACTGACTCGCTCAGCAGTGGACTTTCTTCGTCGATACATGCCACGGCCTGATCAGCGCCGGAGGTCGAGCGTCTGAGGGACAAAGGTGCGAACGTGAAACTGGTCGGGATAAAGCTCAGCGCCCAATTTGATGTCTGGCAATAAAGATTCCTGCCCTGGGTTAGCCCCATCATGGCAACAGGGGCAAAATCTCCCGATTCACTATTCCTGACGAACACAAGTGGAAACTCGGTCGCTAATTCATAAAACTCCTGGAATACAACAGGCACGATGTGTTGTGTGCTGAATTGAGTGAAGTCGCTAATTTCGCTGAGTCGTAACTTGCCATGTCTATCGAAACTAAGTGGTACTGGATCTGCCATGATGTATAAATCTCTCTAATTATTTTATTCGCAGTATTGTTACCGGTTGGCAGGGCTGGCCGCCCATCCCGATTATTCGGTTCAAGCAAGTTTGAAAAATGAAGCAACCGACAAGCGTCCCTTGGAAATATCACTGACCAGGCTATCCGGTGCCGATAGTTGGGCACAGTGGAGAAGATTGGATGGGTAAAGGACCAGACGATTAAATTTTGCTTCTATATGCAATTCCTGTTTAAACAAGCTAGTGTCACCTGTGATGTAGCCTGCGTGCTCCTCTGGACGTGCGCGTACTTCTTGCAACATTTCTTCGACAAGCTGGTGATCACTCGTGCGCAGTCTGACGAGATTTCTCGGGCGATAGCGATAGATCGCTGTGCCGCCATGTGGCGGACCGCAGAGATAATGTACGGCGGCGAATTGATCATCGCCGAGCGCATCGACATGCGGTATTTTTTGCGCCGTGCTCAGTTGTTGAGGCTGCAGTGTCGTCAGTGACATCATGCAGCGATGTATTATCGGACTGGAACTGTAGGTCAACTCAATGACTTTTTCCATAACTCGCTCATAGGGTCTTGGTAAGCGATCTCGAATCCCGGGGTAGGCGGTTCCATCCTCGCCTACTTGGCTGAAATACGCTTTGTTAGAGGCGTAGTCGCACAGCGTTATGGGGTTATCCAGAAAGTTGTCAATTACATAAACCGAGATCTCGGGATCTTCATGTTGAATCTTTTCGACGCTCAAGGACTGATTCAGGTTAAATTCTGACATAAGTCGTAATTGCTAATTGTTATTATGACAGGTGCCCGCGCGTGGCGCGGGCCGGTTTAAGCATTCTGATTGAATATGTTCTTGACAGGGGTGTCAACAAGGGGGTGCCATGCGACACATCATGACAGTGATTCCAGAATGACGGGTAAGCTACAACGCTATAAAGCTAACCTTGCCGGGTAATTCCTCAATGCAGTAGTGAGCAGGATTTTATGGATAATAATAACATCAGACACATAGTTATAGTTGGCGGAGGTACTGCGGGCTGGATGTCAGCCGCGGCTCTGGCAAAGGTGATCGGTACCGAGAACTGCCGTATCACATTGGTCGAGTCCGAGCAGATTGGGATCGTCGGAGTCGGTGAGGCAACAATTCCGCCCATAGTCGAGTTCAACAATCTTCTCGGCATAGATGCTGACGAGATGCTAAGGGCCACGCAAGGAACATTCAAACTTGGCATTGAATTCACCAACTGGGGAAGTGAGGGTCATTCCTATATGCATCCCTTTGGGGTATTCGGGCGCCCTATCCTGAACGTCAATTTCTGGCATTATTGGAAGAAGGCCTACGACCTGAATCTTTCCCCTGGTCTTGACGCCTATTCCCTCAACTGGATCGCGGCGAGGCAGAACCGGTTTCTGCGCTGGATTGACATTGCCAACTCGCACCAAATGAAGATACCCCACGCCTATCATTTTGATGCCAGCCTCTACGCGGCTTTCCTGCGCGAGTTCAGTGAGAAATTGGGAGTCAATCGTGTTGAGGGCATAGTGGAGAACGTGTCGCAACACCCTGAGTCCGGCTTTATCACCGGCATCACCCTTAAGGACGGCAGCGAGCTGGTGGGTGATTTCTTCTTTGATTGTACAGGCTTCCGCGGACTGCTGATTGAGCAATGCTTGCAGACCGGATATGAGGATTGGACACAATACTTGCCCTGCAACAGTGCCCAGGCCGTACCCAGCGAAGAGATCACACCGAAACACCCGTATACAAAGTCAATCGCCCACTGGCTTGGATGGCAGTGGCGCATACCGCTTCAACACCGCACCGGTAACGGTATTGTCTATAGTGACGGGTTTGCGAGCGACGACGAGGCGCGCGCGATTCTGCTGGAGAATTTGCCTTCGAGTGCTGCCGGCGAGCCACGGCAATTGCGTTTCGTGACCGGCAAACGCAAAAAAATCTGGCAAAAGAACTGCGTCGCCATAGGTCTGTCCGGCGGTTTTATGGAGCCTCTGGAATCTACCAGCATCCACTTAATCCAGTCCACCATCATGCGGTTTTTCTCGCTGTTCCCTCGGCGCACTGGCTTCGAGAAGGAAATGGCAAGTTTTAACGAGGCGATGGATACCGAACTCTGCGGTATCCGGGATTTTATAATTCTTCACTACAAGGCAACTACACGAGACGACAGTGAACTGTGGCGTTACTGCCGTAGCATGACTATCCCGGACTCTTTGACTGAAAAACTCGAGTTATATCAATCGGGATCTTGGCTGGCCCGTAACCGCCAGGAGTTGTTCGCAGAAGATAGCTGGCTAGCGGTATTGGAAGGGCAGCATGTTAAAGCCCGAAACTACAGTCCATTGGTTGATAATCTCTCGAATGATCAACTAGTGGCGGTCCTGCGCGACACCCGAGAGGTGCTTGCCCAACGCGCCGGAGCTATGCCCGCGCATGAAGAATTCATTGGTAAGCACTGTGCCTCGCCGGTATCGGACAATCGATAAATTATAAAGGTCGGTGTCGAGAGAGCAATCGAGGCGGCGAACTAGACAGCACAGAGATTAATCGCGTTCTGCTGGGGACCTTTATTTCCTGGCGGTCAGATTGTAGCCATGCAGGTGCCAGGAGCGAAGGAACTTTGAACGTCTACACCAGGCAGCACGGGCCCGCGCCTCATCCTTCGACAATACAGCCTCGGCTAACTCCAGCCTTAGTTCATAGTTCGTGCGCATGAGTTCCTGTGTTGCTTCATAACTCGCGTTTACCGGGAAGCTGATGCTGTTCTCGTTCCAGAGAATGCGGGAGAAGAGTTCGAGCAGAATGTTACCCGACATCTCTGCAAAGAGCGTCATCATCTCTGAAGAAAACCTGAAAGAGCCCTCGGGCATGACGTCGCCTTTGAGCAACTCACGCTGCGACTGAACGAACACTTCCAGCCTGCTGTTCAATTCGCCGTCTTTGCAGTGTACCGCCCTGGCAACGAGTGCTTCGACAATGGGGTCGGCGCATTCCATAAACGAGGCGCTGCTGATCAGATCTTTTGATGAGAGGTACTGGCTGGCCGATTTGATGGCGGTATCAATAGATGGTCGGCGCGAGAAATAACCGCCACCCTTGCCTGGCTTGATCTTCAGAAGTTGCTCGTACTCCAGCATGCGCGCCGCTTGACGCAGGGTAGGGAGACTGACCCCGATCTCTGTCGCCAGATCCGCTTCGGAGCCGATGTAGTCGCCTTCGGGCAAGCCCAGGATACGCTCGCGGAGAATACAGGCAACACGGTTCGCAGTGGAGCTGGGTTTCAGCAGTGGAATAGGTTTTGCCATATGTATTGGTCTGTCAGCCACCTGACTTCTGAGCACAGAGGTTTCACAGGTTTCGCATTTGGCCCGGTCACCAAACCAGGATTACTCTCATACCTGCCTTCAATCGGGGACTATAGCGCTGCCCAATGCTTCCGGCATCAGCCTGCCTTGACGGGTAATATTAGCTCGTTACCCTTGAGCGCCTCATTCGCGCAAACCAGCTCCAGTCTACTGGACTCCAAAGATAATAAAAGTTTTATTTCTTATACTTTGATTCAGGCACAGGACGCATGCTGGCGCCGCCTGGTGTCGCACTATGAAAGCCGGGTGCTGAAGATTATGTAATTGGACCCGCAGCTGCGGCCGTTTGCTCAGCGGCGTTGAAGTTTCTCCGGTCTCGTCAAACCGGACTGATCACGGCGCTGATCGTGACGCCCATACGAGGCTGGAGAACATGCGGAGAACGAACGATTTCGCAGGATCGTGATTCCGTGCCGCTTTCGAGTGAATCGGCACGGCTGATTTTATGCCGCCATTGCGGTAGACGGAGCCAGGCGAATGAAGAACGAGCAGCCCGGAGATAAAACCAACAACTCCGACGCCACGAAATAATGAGAGCACCATACCGCTGCCGGTTTGCTCTAGTTGGCAATAAGTCTGGTAGCGCGAAAGCGAAGTACGCCTTCGGACGAGAGAACCACGCCATTTTTCAGGCGAGGGCGAAAGTGCACTGCGTGCAAGCGATCGTTGAGATAATCCAGATCCACAGCCGTATCGGCGTCAGCGCCCACTATTTCGAATTCATCAATGACGCCGATGTGGGACTCGTAGGTACCGTTCACCCAGCGCGAGACCTCGAACAGCGAATTCAGGCGGAAGCGCAACCAGGTATCGTAGTGGTCGACAAATATGCGTTTCCCCACAGTCGGAGCGATGATCGGGAAGGAGACCTCGGGCATGGAGGCGAACCACTCCTGAAAAATCAAGTGAGTATCAAACTCGGTATGCCGTACGGAGTCTGTGTCATTGAGAGCTAAACCTGTAGTGGCAGACAGTGCCATTGACACGGAATCATGGAAAGTGGCGATTGGCAGAATCTGGGGGCTGGCAAACAAACGGTTGAGCTCGTCTGCCTCCCTGCCAGCATCCAGCAGCGCGTTAAACGCTTGCTGATAGGATTCTCCGGCACGCTTTTGATTGAAGAGCAAATGCCAGTCGGCAATATAAAGATCCACCATGGCAACGGCTTCGCTTTCAGTGTTATCCGTCTCTAAAAGCAATTCCCGCATTTTTTCAAGGAGGTTTAGACCAGCTCGATAGTGGCGCTCCTGCACTACCTTCCGAGGACGTACCCAGGTAGAGCCCGGGACTACCGCGCGCAAGGCGTAAGCAGTTTCATCGCTGCGCTCGATTGCTGCTGATTGAAGGTAAAAATGCTTGGCCAGGCTGTAGTGCAGATCAATCCGGCGCGGATCATGGCGCCCCCACACGAATTCGCTGATGTTAAGGGCAAGATAGAGCGACTCAGAGGCTCGGCGATAATGTCTCGCCTGCTGCTCCTGGGCATCACCGGCGACACCCAACAGATGGAATTCACTGAGACGAATCAGTTGCTCCACTAACTGTCCCTGGTTGCTGACCATTTTGTCTGTCAGCAGCCAGTTAACGTGGTCGAGGGTAGTATTTATAGAATCCCAGTTTCCGATATGGAGAAGACTGTCCAGCATCGAAAAATAAAGCGGAATCTGCTCGTCAGTGAATAGTCCCTGGTTCAGGCGCCGGATCTGAATCGCACGTTCAAGCGCCGAGCTTGCCTCGCCATGGAGATTGAGAGCGGCAGCGGTGTCCGCTAGCGAGATCAGATTCTCGGCCATGACAGGATCGTGACGACGCAACGTTGCATCCTGCTCTCGCACCGCCTGCTGTAGCGCTTCGTGGCGATTGATAAGTTCAGTCGGAGAATCATCCTGGCATAGCGCCAGCTCCGAATACAGAAGACAGCATACGCCCACAATAGCAAGCGCGTGCTGAACGGTGATAGCTAGTAACTTAGCGATCATAGTCTAAACGTTTCCAAATTCTTTGGCTCGGGGGAGTATCTGGGCCTGGACAGATCGGCCAGAGCCAGCTGCGCTGACCCAAACCTTCGGCAATCTGGACTTCCTGAGAGTCGGGGAACTCGCCTGAATCCCCAGAGCGTAATGTCAGAAAATTTACTCTCAATCGAGGGAGCTGTCATCCACAACGTGGTGGACACCTGTCTCTGCGCCGTCCGGCAAGGGTTCTGGTGCTACACATGAACGGCACAGGCTTTTGCTTGGCTCGCGAGTCTGACGGCTAAAATACTGCACAATCCATGCGCTGGCCATAAACAAGAATCGTAATCGGGCTTATATGATTGATAACACTAATGAAATTAATACATACATAACATTTAACTAATTTGCGGATTTGCAAAAAAAGGCTTATCCTGTTCCCAGTTGAGCATATAGTGAAAGACTGATGATGCACACACCGCTTCTTCAGGCATTTCTTTTATCAGTGTTCTGAACATCCCCAACACTCGAAAGAAGATGGTGAATACTATGCACAAACGAAACGGGATCCCGTCTATTGGCTTCGGTCTGGCGCTCGCAACCTTGCTTGGACTTCAAGGCCAGGCTGGTCTCGCCCAAGATTCGGCGCACGAGGCGGAAGTGACTTACGCTGGCGATGTTGCCAATATCATCAACGAGAATTGTGTCGTCTGTCACCGCGAGGGCGGCATCGGCCCCATGCAACTGACCAGTTACGAGCAGGTGCGTCCCTGGGCGCCGCTGATCCAGCTCAAGGTTGCCAACCGCGAAATGCCCCCCTATTCCTACGATCACGGTCTGGGTCTCCAGGACTTGCAGGGAGATTGGCGCCTGTCCCAGGAAGATATCGACATGGTCACCACCTGGGTAAACCAGGGATCACCGTCAGGCAATCTTAACGAGATGCCTGAAATGCCCGATCTGCCGAGCCTCGATGACTGGAATTTCGAGGACCAGTTCGGTGAGCCCGACCTCGTACTCGCCTCCAACCCCATTGATGTGCCAGCCAATGGCAATGACATGTGGGACAAGCATTTTATTGAGAGTGGCCTGTCAGAAGACCGCTGTATCAAGGCGATGCAGGTAAAGCCCCGTGGCGATGCCAAGAGCGTGGTGCACCACGCCAATACCTATTTCTCTGAAATAGATGAAGATGGCAATGTCACGCGCAGTCCCGTCACTGAATACGCCATGGGCAAATGGGGTGAAATCATGCCGCAAGGCGTATGTCGCACATTCCAAGCAAACATGCCGATTCAGTGGGATATCCATCTTTATCCTGGCGGGGTCGGAGGCGCGGCGCCTGGCACCATGATCGAGAACAATGTTGTCGAATTGGGTATTTGGCTACACGATGAGGGCTTCGAGTCCAACATTAACCAGGACCTTGCCACCTATCAGCTAGATCAGGGCAACCTGTTCATCCCGCCTCATGGCACCGCCATGACCCAGGGATTTCACACCTTCGACCACCCGGTGCGGATCGACAGCTTCCAACCTCACGGCCATCTGCGGATGAATGCCGCGACACTGGAGATCTTTTACCCCGAAACCGGTCGAACTGAGGTAATAAGTTCAATCTCCAACTGGAGTGCGACCTGGCACCACAGTCATCTGTACGAGCCAGACGTCGCGCCCCTGCTCCCCGCCGGTGCGGTCATGGTGATCAAGCAGTGGTATGACAATACCGAGAATAATCCGAACAATCCGGATGCGCGTCAGTGGGTGGGTTGGGGGCAGCGCACTGCGGACGAGATGTCTCATGCCTGGATCGCGGTTTCCCACCTTGATGAACAGACCTATCAGGAGTTACTGGCTGAGCGCAATGAGAACGCGGATAACCATAGTTCGGCAGACGACTGATGCGAGACCTGATCAAGCGAAATCAATAACAAGATCGGAGAATAAGTACATGCAAAGAGCTAGCG
This sequence comes from uncultured Pseudohongiella sp., assembly GCA_965212375.1. Classification (GTDB taxonomy): domain Bacteria; phylum Pseudomonadota; class Gammaproteobacteria; order Pseudomonadales; family Pseudohongiellaceae; genus UBA9145. The sequence goes on from OZ243108.1 coordinate 3,911,783, forward strand.
CGATCGCGGCCAGCGCGTTATTGGCATTTCTGGTAAATGTAGTGGCGGTCTCATCGGCTGCTGCACAACCCACTGAACGGCCCCTGCGCCCGGCCCCGCCGGCCGGGATATCTGTTATCCCGTTTATGGAAGGCTGGTATGGCAACGATGATGGATCAATTGTTGTGTCGTTTGGTTATCACAATCGCAATAGTGAAACTGTCACTATCCCGGCAGGGAAAAACAACCGGATCGAGCCGGAACGTCTGGGTGGCTTGCAGCCGGAAATCTATTTCCCCGGCCGCCACCACGGTGTGTTCGCTGTCACCATCCCGGCCGCTATGGCAGACAGCACAGTCTGGTGGCACCTCAGCAGCGCCAACGAAGATCTTAAAGTCCCTGGCGAGCGCGGCTCATCTGCCTACGAATTGGACCGCAATCCGCGTCCGCAGGGCAGCGTGCAGCCGCTGATAGGCTTCAGTGAAGACGCCGTTGTTGGTAGCGGCCCGGAAGGCACCATCGCGGACCGGGTCCTGCATGCTAGCGTCGGAGAGGCCGTCACACTGGAAGTCTGGACTGAGGATCCGTCCAAGCGAGACCGCACCGACCCCCGCTTCCTTAAGCCGCTGGATACCCGTGTGTCCTGGTACAAGCATCAGGGCCCGGGGGAAGTGACGTTTACCGAACATGATTCGATGCCATTGATCGACACAGGAGGTAACTCCGTCTTGGGACTGGTTCCAACCCCTGAACATGCGGTCTTGGTCAAGGAAGGGGTAGGACCAGCACGAGTGAATGTCGCGTTCTCGGAGGTGGGCGACTACATGATACGCGTCCGTCTGGACAACTGGCGCTCGTCCGACAGTGATGGCCTGGATCAGTGTTGCTGGAGTAACGCTTATCAGCGTGTCCAGGTTACTGATTGATATGCAGGTTCCGATTGCGCTTGCGCATTGTTAGCGTTGATACTCGGGCCTGCCTCACCAGGAGTCAGTGACACCACCGCGCCTGGCATCAGCGACTTGTTGTTGCTTACTCGTGCGCCAGGGCGCGCGTGTACCCGTGGTAGCATCGATGACAACAGTAGCTAAGGTGCAACAGTATGACTTCTGCAAATTTCGCGAAATTAGCAAGCCTCGTTGCATTCCTGGTAGTGCTGCCGGTTAATGGCCAGCCCGGTGACGCCTGGACAATCACAGACCGGACGTTGGCGCCGCCGGCCCACGCCAGCCGGCAACTGGCGGCCATCATTGCTGGTGCACCGCAACCAGATCCAGATGCCGGCAACCGTTATCCGCAAACCAATGCCGGCTGGGTTGAGTTGCAACAGACCGCACGCAGCGGCCCGAGCCCACTTCCAGCTTTGGAATCGGCACTCAATCTGACGATCGAGCAGTTACAGTTGTCTTCCGCAACGGTCTATTCGATCACGCCATCTGACATCGCCAGAGAGCACCGCGACCATGTCTTTCTTCATCTGCATGGTGGGGGCTACGTCCTGGGCGGTGGTCCGGGCGCTGCTGTTGAAGCGGCGCGAATCAGCGCGGCCGCTGGTATCCGCGCGGTTTCGGTGGATTACCGCATGCCGCCGGAAGCACCCTTCCCGGCCGCCATCGACGATGCCGTGGAAGCGTACCGAACGCTGTTGGAGGATTATGAAGCCAGCGAGATCGGCATTGGCGGGACGTCCGCTGGCGCCGGACTGGCATTCGCAACCGTACTGAAAATGAAAATCCTGAACCTGCCGTTGCCGGGCGCGATATTCGCAGGTACGCCCTGGGCGGACCTGACTGACACCAGCGACAGCCTGCATACCAACGCGGGTATCGATCGTATTCTGGTGAGCTACGACGGCCTCCTCAGAGCAGGGGCCGAACTCTATGCTGATGGCGAGGATCTCACAAACCCGCTCATTTCGCCGTTGTACGGAGACTTGAGCGGCTTTCCACCCACAATACTCATCTCTGGCACCCGCGATATGCTACTCAGCGACACAGCACGTGCGCACCGCAAGCTGCTCGCCGCTGGTGTGCAAGCAGACCTGCATGTCTTCGAAGGCATGTCCCACGCCGAGTACATGATCATGCCTGATCTTCCGGAGGGGCAGGCGGTGCTGGCGGAAATCAGTGCTTTCCTGAAGAACCATCTTGACTGAGTTGGTCTCCCGCTGGTTTTCTGTCTGTATTGTCACCTGCCTTTGGAGTCCGGTGCTGTCACGTATCCCATAGTGGTCTCTGTGTTCCTGGTCATCTTGCCGGATTATGTTTCCAGATCCTTTTGCTGCGATTTCAATACGTTAACAACTAGTGGCCGGGCCAGGCAGTCGCCATCAACATGACAATACAACTGCCCTCCCAGCACTACTTGCCTTAACTCACCTTGCCTCAAGCCAGCTTCAGCGGTAGCCGTGTGAGCATCTGCCCGGTGGCATCGGCCAGCGCGTTGGCGACTGCCGGTGCGATGGGCGGGGTGCCGGGTTCGCCGACGCCGCTGGGGGCGTTTCCGCTGGGCAGGATGTGGGTTTCCACCTGCGGCATGTTGTTCATGCGCAGTACCTGGTAGGTGTGGAAGTTGGTCTGGTCCACCATGCCGTCGGTGAGGGTGACTTCATCTTCCAACGCCGCAGAGAGGCCGTAGGCGATGGCACTTTCCACCTGGGCACGCACCACATCGGGATTAATCGCCAGGCCGCAGTCAATGGCGGCGACCACCCGTTCCACTTTGAAGTTGCTGCCCTGCACCGACACCTCAACCACCTCGGCAACGGTGCTGCCAAACGAGGTATGCACGGCTACACCGCGACCCCAGCCCTCCGGCAGTTCCCGCGTGCCCCAGCCGGCTTTTTCAGCGGCCAGCTTGAGCACTGCGGTCTCGCGTGGATTATTGGCCAGCAGCGCCAGGCGGTATGCCACTGGATCCTGCCCGGCACGACGCGCCAGCGAGTCGATGAATACTTCCTTGCTGAAGGCGGTATGGGTGTTGCCTACCGAGCGCCACCACTGAACCGGTACGCCTACTTCCGGGCTGTGCAGTTCAACCTGGCGGTTGGGCACATGGTAGGACAGGTCTGTTAAACCTTCGACGGACGCAGTATCAATGCCGTCGATGACACCGAATGCTTCCAGCGGTGTGCCGGTCATGATGGACTGGCCCGCCGCGCGAATGTGCAGGGCAGAGGGCAGGCCGTCATCGTCCACGGCGGCGGAAAGCTGGTGCACGAACGCGGGACGATAGAAACCGCCCTGCATGTCGTCTTCCCGGGTCCAGACCAGTTTCACCGGTGTGCCCTGGGCACCGCGGGCGATGCGCACGGCCTCCAGCACGTAGTCGGAATAGGGATTGGCACGACGACCGAAGCCGCCGCCGGCAAACAGCGTGTGAATCTTGACGTCCTCGGGGCGCCCGCCTAACAGTTGGGCGATGGACATCTGGTCCTGGGTGGCGCTCTGGCAGCCGTACCATAGCTCGGCGCGATTGCCGTCGACCTGGGCCACGCAGTTCATTGGTTCCATCTGGGCATGGGCCAGGTAGGGGAATTCAAACACCGACTCAATGGTCTCGGCGGCGTTGCTGAGTTGCCCGGGTGCGTCACCTTCACGCTCGGCAATCACTCCGGGGGTCTTAACCAGCTCGCGATAGTCAGCCAGGATCGTCTCGCTGCCGCGGGTTTCGGCAGCGCTTTCGTCCCATTCAACTTCAAGCAGTTCACGGCCTTTCAGCGCCGACCAGTAGTCGTCAGCCAGCACCGCTACGCCACTGCCGACTTCCAGCACCTGCTGCACGCCCTTGCGCTGCAGGGTCTTGCTGGCATCAAAGCGACGCACCGTGGCGCCAAAGCGCGGCGGATGTGCCACCACGGCGGTCAACATGCCGGGCAGTTTCACATCCTGGGTATACATGGCGGTGCCGTTATGTTTGCCGACATCTTTGCGCGTCAGGTCTTCCCGGCCGATCAGCGTGAACTGGTCAGGGGTCTTCAAGGTAAGCGAATCGGGCGCCGGCGCTGATTGCATTGCCGCGGCGGCCGCCAGTTCGCCAAAGCTGGCGCTATGCGGACCGTGCATAACGCGGCCATTGCTGACCTGGATGTCCGCGGCGGGCACGCCCCAGCGTTCGGCGGCAGCAGCCACCAGCATGGCGCGAGCCGCGGCGCCGGCCTGGCGCATCTGGCTAAAACTGTTGGCCATGGCGGTACTGCCGCCGGTGGCCTGTTGGCCCATCAATAGATTGGCGTACTTTTCGGTATCAACAGGTGAGTGCTCACACTCCACCTGGGACCAGTCGGCATCGAGTTCTTCGGCCACGCAGGTGGCCAGGCCAGTATAAACGCCCTGACCCATTTCCAGGTGCTTGATGAATACCTTGACGGTGTTGTCCGGGCTGATATTCACAAAGGCATTGAAGGTCAGTTCGTCAGACGTTGCGGTCTGGGCAGCGGCGCGACCGCTGAGCGTCAGCCCCAGGGTCAGGCCGGCGCTGGCGCCGGCACTGAGCTTCAGAAAGCGGCGGCGGCCGGTATCAATGTTGTTTGATGTTGCGAGTCGGGCAGCTTTCATCAGGCGGTCCCTCCGTTGTTGCGGACGCTACGGGCGGCCATCTTGATGCCTTCCTTGATCCGCGAGTAGGTGCCGCAGCGACAGATGTTGCCAGCCATCGCGGTTTCAATGTCGGCATCGCTGGGATCGGGATTGCGCTCCAGCAGTGCCGCTGCGGACATGATCTGGCCGGACTGGCAATAGCCACACTGGGGTACCTGCAACTGCACCCAGGCCTGCTGCAGGGCCTGGCCCTGGGGCGATTGCAGCCCTTCGATGGTGGTGATCTGGCGACCGGCGGCGGCCTCGACGGTAAGCACGCAGGTGCGCTGGGCCTGGCCGTCGATCTGCATGGTGCAGGCGCCGCACTGGGCCATGCCGCAGCCAAACTTGCTGCCGGTGTAATTAAGATGGTCGCGAACCGCCCACAGCAGCGGCATGTCGCCTTCGACATCCAGCTCGTGGGTTTCGCCATTAATATAAAGTGTATAAGCCATGTTGCCTCCGGGGCTGGCAGTGAAAACGGACGCTGGTGTGAGCGCGGGTTTGCCGTCCAGGGTCGTCCAAAGGGCGCTCTACAGTAGCAGCAAGGCCCGATTGGCGGCCCGATCTTGATAAATCCCTGATGAGATCCTCAGGGTAGCGGTAATCGGTCGGAAAATAAAAGGTGAAAAGTATAAAACATACGGGACTGAAATGTTGTCCTGGCATGCCAGGCAATTGAGGCTGTGACTATTCGCGCTCCTCGCGTACCTGCGCGTAGGCCATGAAGGCGAACAGGCCGGTGCCGCCAATAATATTGCCGACGCCGGACATGAGCAGGTAGCTGAGTCCCTGCAGGATTTGACTATCGCCGGTCAGGATCAGGATAAATACCTCGATAGAACCGGCAATCACGTGCGCGAAGTCGCCGATGGCGATGACATAGGTAATGGTGATGATCACCCAGAACTCCGAACCCACCGCAGAGGGCAGCATCCACACCAGCGCGGCGATCAGAAAGCCAGCCGGGATCGCCTGAAACAGCGTTACCCACGGATCCTTATGGGTCGCGTCAATCGAGATGTCTACCAGTACCTGCAGAAACTCGGCGCTGAAAAACGGCAGCGTCACTGCAAACAGGGCGACCACGAAGGTCCCGGCCAGGTTGGCACCCAACACGATACTCCACAGCCGTGCCGTCTTGCGGATGGTTTTCGCACAGAGTTCTTCGAGCAGGGGAAGAATGACGGTGATCGTGTTTTCGGTAAACAGCTGGAAATGACCAAGGACCACGATCAAAAAGCCAACCGTGTAGCCGAGATTCTTGATCAGGTAAGCGCCACCTGTGTCCGGCAGGTAGAGCTGCAAATAGCCTTCGCAGAACAGCGAAAAACTTATCGCGATACCAGCAGCGATGCCTGACCAGGCAAGTGCCGACAGTGGCCTGGCCAGCTCTTCCTTGCCCTGTTTGGCAATGATGCCGTACACCTCTTTTGACTTGAGTTGCAGGGACGGATCGTTTTCAGGCTTGTCGCTCATAACGGTTTTTCCGGCGGGTGTTTCGCTGTTGGCATGACTGGCGTTGATGTAAACGCACGCTTGAACGGATTTGATTAATTCGCAGCCACTTTCACAGTTCAGTCCTGCTGCCCAACTGTTGTTGCGCCAGCGATTTATTGGTTGTCTGATGGGTGCGTTCGTTTCTGGTCAGGCGGGGATAGAGAAATACCACCACCAGAATAATAGCCGCGCCCGAATAGAACGCGGAATTCAGCTCTTGCTGTTCATTCAGGATCAGAATGCCAAGGAACATGGCATAGACCGGTTCCAGATTGACTGCCAAAGCCGTGGCATAGGCGGAGATATGGCGCATGGCTTTCAGACTCAGGGCGAACGGCAACAGGGTACAAACCAGAGCGAGAATCAGTAGCCAGGCCAGATCCGTATTCGAAGGCAGGACCTGAAGTCCGTCAAGAGTCACCAGTACCGATGACTCGGCATCGACTTCCAGGGGCAGCAGGCTCACCAGGGCAATAATCGCCAGCACGGTCAGCCCGCCACTCGCCATTTCCAGCGTGGTGGCCGTCAGGGAGTCGGTGCGCAGAATGAAGCGCTTGTTGTAGGCACTGAACAGCGCCGCCAGCAGCGAGGACAGCACCCCTGCGACAATGCCCAGGTTCATCTGTTCGGGCGTGCCGCCGACCACAAAGGCCATGCCCGGCAGCACCAGTAGTCCAAGCAATAGTTCTTTGGGCGCAAATCGCTTGCCGGTGACCAGCGGCTCAATGATGCACATGAATACCGGCAGCGTTGCCATGCAGGTGGCGGCCACCGAGGCGTTGGCCAGTTTGACCGCCCCGTAAAAACTGATCCAGTGCAGCCCCACCAGCGCACCGATTCCGGAAAATGCCAGTAATAGTCGCGGGGGCAAGCGGCTGAGACCGCGCCACACTCGCGGCAGAAGCAGCAACACAACGGCCACCAACAGCATGCGCCAGACCACCAGCGCCATGGCCGGCAATGTGATCAGGCGGCCGATAATGGCCGTGAATCCCCAGAGAAAGACACAGAAATGAATCTGCAGCCAGGCGATTGTGTAGCTGGACATGGGCTTGTGGATGCTGGTGAAAAAGGTTGTGGCGGGTAATTTTCTAGAGTACTACAGAAGCAGGACTCAAGGGGATTGGTCTGTTACTCCAGGTTTCGTCGCGACTGATCACTTCCAGCGATCAGTTTTCAGCGTCGGTCCGCCTGTTATACTGACGCCACAATCATTAGCGACAGGATTTTCCCATGGACATTTCCAGCCTGATCTCGGTACTCATAATCGGCGCTATAGCCGGATGGCTCGCTGGCAATCTCTATAAAGGTAAAGGCTTCGGTATTGAGGGCAACATTGCTGTCGGTATCGTCGGCGCCTTTGTGGGTAGTTTCATTTTCACTATGATTGGTCTGAGTGCTGGAGGGTTGATAGGCAATATCATCATGTCCACTTTGGGGGCGGTGGTGCTGCTTTGGTTTGTGTCTCTTCTGAAGAAGGCCTGAAGCGAGTCGCTGATCATAAACAATTGGCGCTCTGGCTGGTGGAAAGAACCAAAGCGCGGCGCTGCTTCGACTCAAACTGCGTTCTCAATCCCTGGCCAGGGGGGCTGGCAATGAATCTTAATCAGGTCACGATTCCAGCCACTGACATGGAAGCGTCCGCCAGTTTCTATCGGCGCATGGGTTTCCTGCAGATTGTCGATACCCCGCACTATTCAAGGTTTGAGTGCCCGGAGGGAGATTCGACGTTCTCGCTATCGCTGGTGGAACAGGCCCCGCAATCACAGGCGACAATCTATTTTGAGAATGAGCGCCTCGACGAACTGGTTGCGGTGCTGGTGGACAAAGGTTTCAGCTTCGAATTACCGCCCACCGACCAGCCGTACTTGTGGCGAGAAGCGGTACTGCGCGATCCGGCGGGCAACAAGGTGATTCTCTACTGGGCTGGAACGGCGCGAAAGAATCCGCCCTGGCGAGTCGAAAGATGCGACTGAAAATTCTCGTAATTCCCTGACTTGTTTCTCTGCGTGGACAAACGATGAAGATTCTAATTTTTCTGGGTACCGTCCGTGACAGTGCCCCACCCAGGCCCGCACGTCTGGGTGAGCGGGTAGCAAAGGCGATCCAGCGAAATTTTGCAGCGGGCTTTCCTGAGTACGAGCTGGAATTGATCGATGCCATGGATTTTGAAACGGGCGTTGTCTTCAAGCCACATTTTGCCTACTCGAAAACCCAGGCGCCTGCCGGGCTGAATGCCCTGGCGGACAAGATCAGCGCGGCCGACGGCTTCATCATGGTCAGCCCGGAGTACAATCACTCGATGAGCCCGGCACTGGCCAACTTGCTCAATCACTTTGGCAGCTCGCTTTTTGCCTACAAGCCCAGTTCGATTGTTACCTATTCAGCTGGGCAGTGGGGTGGGGCACGTGCCGCCGTTGGCCTGCGCAACTTTCTTTCTGAGCTTGGCTGTCTGCCGGTATCGGCAATGATTCATGTGCCGAAGGCCCAGCAAGTTTTCGTGGAGGATGGCTCGGTTGCAGAAAGCGAAGACGCAACATCCTGGCGGGAGTATGTTGATCGCGCCCTGAGGCAATTAACCTGGTGGGCAGAAGCTGCGGCAGAGCAGCGCGCAAGAGTAGATCCACATACAATGATTACTGACTTCAAGAAAGATCCATCTCAGCGTAATGCACCCCAGGGTAAAAAGCCCCCTGTCGCAGAGTAGATCGGATTTCTGTCAGGACTCGTAACGGGCAGACTAATATCCAGCTATCCAATTGACAACGCTTTCGGAAATCCAATGAATCACACACTGAAAACCAAAATCCTGCTGCCGCTGCTTTGCCTGCTGCTAAGCGCCTGTCTGGGTATGCCGGAGACGGTGACGCCGGTGCAGGGCTTCGAGCTGGATCGCTATCTGGGCACCTGGTACGAGATTGCGCGACTGGACCATTCCTTCGAGCGCGGCCTTGAAAATGTCACGGCCCGGTACGCCATGCGCGAGGATGGCGGAGTCGACGTGGTGAATCGGGGCTACTCTGCAGAAGACGGCGAGTGGGAAGAAGCCAGGGGCAAGGCCTACTTTGTTAATGAGCCGAGCGAAGGGTATCTGAAAGTCTCGTTCTTTGGTCCTTTCTACGGTGCCTATGTAATCTTCGAGCTGGATAAGCGTGACTACGACTACGCCTTCGTGTCCGGGCCCAATACATCCTTCCTGTGGTTCCTCTCCCGGACACCCACGGTGCCCCAGGCGCTGATCGATGAGTTCATGGCCGAGGCTGAGCAGAAGGGCTTCGACACTGAGGAGGTAATCCTGGTGAATCAGCAAGGCAATTCCTGATGTAAACCGGGTTTAAATTCAGTGTGACTTCCGCCAATCTGTAACGCTTGTTTTAGGTGCTGAATCTGATTAGTCTGGCAATGGCTGCAACTGAAGTGAGTGCTGTTGCCGCCAACGCGGTCACCGCAGAAGCGGTCCATGGCTACCGAGGCAGGAATATGTCAAAGCTTGATTCGACAGCCATGGGTGTTGGCGTTGCGTTTTTCATCGTGTTCTGGACCGCGACTGACAATCTCGGGCTGGGCATCGCCATGGGCTTGTCTCTGGGGGCCGCTATCGCAACTAGCCGCCAGCAAGAGAAACAGCAGGACGCTGATCCCAACGACTCTGAGACATGACCCGGAAGCGCGCATTCCCTTGAACCCCGAACAGATCCAGGAATACCTCTTTTATGCCCTGGGTATGGTCTTCCCCATTGTCTTTGTCACCAACCTGACCTACAACCTGGTTATTCGCGGCTTCTTTGTGGAACTGGCCGAACAAGATCAGCAAGCCTGGGAAAAACTGGGCAGCCCCTCGAAGAACGCGAACTTCAAACCCATTGATAGCAGTAACGTGCGCATGCTGGCGTTTGTGCCGGTGTTGCGGGCCTGGCGCTGGTTCAAGGCGGCGGCGGTGGCCACCTCCCTGTTGTTTCTCCTGGCGGGCATCCTGGTGGTCTGGTCGATAGTCAGCGACCGGTACTAACAGCGGCGCCACTAGCCCGTTTCCACCGCCATATCACTCGCCGCCCCGATCGGTAAGGTCAGTGACAATACGTTGCAATCTTGGGTGATCCACCGCCAACGCAGCGGACGTTTTCCGGGCTGAATTCAGTGATATTTGATGTGTGGAGTCTGGCAATGAGCCGTTTGAAATTAATTGGTGCCGCCCTGCTGTTGGTGATCTTTGAAACCTATACCGCGAGCGCTGCCCAGCCGGTGGTATCGCGCTCGGACGGAGCGGGTGAGAGCAGGTCGACGGCAGCGTTCGCCGATGTGCCAACGGCAACAACAGATCTGGTCATCGAGTAAGCTGCACCGCTACCAGCACCGGCGTGATCTGGATTAGCAATCAGGCCGTTGTGTCTCCGGTAACCGTCTTACAACGACTGTTATGCTCTCTGAAAAGGGTCGGGCCCTACCCCGGCCCTTTTCTTTTTCCGGGATTTAAAATATCGCCGGTCAGAGATAATAAAGCCAGGCACAGATAAAAAAAGGGGACGCCAGCCCAATGAAAAACCGACGTCCCCGCACTCTCCCTTGATAAGGAGCAAAGCGGCTTGTGTTGTTGCTTCACTCGTAGCGCAGCACCATGGCTGGCCGGACCCGGGCACTCTTCCAGGACTGTGAAAATACAGCCAGGAATGCGATCAGTGCCGACAGCCCCAGACTGATCAGGAACGGCCAGATATCGATACTGATATCTGCCGCAAACAGGCTGATGTAACCGCTGGCCAGGACATAGCCCAGCGGCCAGGCCAGGGCATTGGCGATCAGGATCGGCTTGGCAAAATCCAGCAGCAGCATGCGCAGTAACCTGCCGCTGGAGGCGCCCATCACCTTGCGAATTCCCACTTCCTTGCGGCGAATGTTGGTAATAAATGTCGCATTACCTAACAGGCCTATGCTGGCGACAAAAAAGCCGAACACCGACAGGGCGCCAATCGAGACGCTCACCGTCAGGAACATGCCGTAGCTCTGGTAGAACAGGTCATCGACGAATTCACGCTGCAGGGGAATCTCCGGCATCAGCCGGTTCCAGGTGGACTCGATGTGTTGCAATGCATCATTGAGGCGAGCCCGGGCCACTCGTACGATGAGGAATGGGGCATCATCCGGGCGCAGGACATAGACATCGCCCTGGCTGCCAAAGCTGGCAAAGTCGATGAACTGATACTTCTGCTCATCCATACCGCCAACAATATTGAGCTCCAGGTAAAAGTCATTGGGTGTTGTAGGCGGGCCTACCTCCAGATAGATGGCTTCACCCAGTGCATCAGCGGCGTTCTCCCAGCCCATGCTGCGTGCGGCCCGGTCGTTGATGATAATTGAGTACGGACCGCTGGCGGAATCAAGCGTCGACAGCGGCGGCATCAGGTCCGAATTGCGGCCCCGTTCGAACTCACGCCCGACCGTAATTTGCTGGCCCATGGTTTCAGCATAGTCGTAGCCCACCATGTGTCGACTCAGCTCAAACGTTGTCGCATTGGCGTCCCGTGAGCGAGTGTAACCGCTGGATGAATTGCTGATATTCCAGGGCGGATTGTCCACTTGCGTAATCGATAATACCGAGGAATCCTGTTCCAGTTCATTAATCAGCAGCTCCGGATCCACTGTGTAGTTGTCGGTATTCACCACAATGGCGATTTTCACATCGCTGGTATTGGCATCCAGTTGCTGGGTCATGGCCCGGTTCTGGGTGAACATCACCACGGCGAGAATCATCAGCGTTCCGGAAATAAAGAACTGCAGGCCGACCATCAACGCTCGCAGCCGCCCGGAATAGCCGCTGGAGCCTTTCGGGCGCATCATCTGCACCAGTGGCACCCAGGCGGTGCGCATGGCGGGATAGCCTCCGGCGATGGCAACGATTATCGCCATGACCAGCAGTAACCAGAGCCACAGCGACGCATCAACCAGCATTCCCGGGCCGACGCCCACAGCGCTGCCGCTTAGCATCTGCAGGGCGATGCCGAGAATCACCAGGGTGATGGCCAGGGCAATACCCATGAACAGCAGCGCCTCGTAGCAATACTGCATTAACAACAGGCTGCGCTTTGAACCAAGGATTTTCTGCACGCCAATCTCCTGGCTGCGCAGTGAAAGCTGCGCGATAACCAGGTTGGAATAGTTCAGGCAGCCGATCAGCAGCACCAGGGCGCCGGCAACAATCAGGATACTCGGCAGGCTGAAACCACCGGTAATAAAAGCCATTTGCGTGGCGATCAGGTCCCGGGTGGGCAGCAGGTCAAAGGACTGGATTGCGGCCCGATCTTCCGGCATGTAAGCCTGGACGAATTCATCCAGCCGCTCATTGAACTGCGCTTCGTCAAATGGCAGGTCCTCGGGAATCTCCAGGTAAACAAAATTTGACTGGTTGCCCCAGCGATCGGCATCGGGATCAACGCCTGAGGCGATCCGGTCCTCGCGAACTGCTTGCTCCTGCAAGGCCATGGGAATCAGCAGCTCGGTGTTGAACAGCGACACTGGCGTCTCAATGTGGGATGGAAAGGGGAGAGTGCGGGTGACACCGGCAACAACCACATCCCACTGGTTGTCGATCATCAGTCGCTCGCCTACCACATCGGTACGACCAAACAGTTTACGCGCCCCGGTTTCGGTGAGCATTACCGAGTTGGGCGGCAAGGCCTCGCCAGTCGGCAAGCCGTGCAGGGTCTCCATGGGGAAGATGTCGAAGAAGCGCTCCTCGATAAACTTGCTGTTCAGGGCCATGGACCGGTCTTCTACCACCACCGTTTGGGGAAAGCCCGGCGTAGCCTTGACGATGTTCGGAATCTCCGGAAACGCGGTGCGCAGGTAGCGCGCGGCAGGTTCGTTCACAATGGGAAAACGATCCGGTAGCGGGCTGTCGCCTACGGCGCGGATAATGAGATTGTAGATCCGGTCAGAATTCGGAAAGCCGCGGTCGAAACTCTGGGAGTAGTTGGAGATCAGCAGCGCCGAGACAAAGCAGGTAAAACCGATCACCAGGCTCAGCAAGCTGATGGAGGTATGCAGCCGGAAGCGCAGCAAGGCTTTGAAGGCCATCTTGGTGAAGTGCGACAACATGGCCTGTTACCCCTGTTCTGAATTACTGGTGGCAGGACTGCTGGCGGTGTTGTCGGCGACCACGGCGAAGCGCGCGTTGGGCTCGCCGCCGACTACTTCGCCGTCCAGCATTTCAATTATGCGGTCGGCGCTCTGACCGTGTTCGGCAGAGTGGGTGACCATCAGGATGGTCACCCCCTTGTCCTTGAGCATACCCAGCATGCTCATCACGTCATCGCCATTTTTGGTGTCCAGGTTACCGGTTGGCTCATCCGCCAGAATCAGTTTCGGATCACCGACCACCGAGCGGGCCACCGCCACACGCTGCTGCTGACCGCCGGACAGCTCCTGGGGCTTGTGTCGGGCGCGACTGCCAAGACCCACCAGTTCCAGTGCTTCATCGACGCGGCGCTTGCGCTCGGCCTTGGCCAGGCCCATGTAGAGCAGCGGCAGGTCGACGTTTTCCGCCACACTCAGGTCGTCGATGAGATTGAAGTTCTGGAATATAAAACCGATGTTCTGTTTGCGCAGATTCACCAGTTCATTCTCGGAGCGATTACCTACTTCTTCGCCGTCGAAGTAGTACTCCCCGCTGCTGGGGCTGTCGATCATCCCGACCACGTTAAGCAGTGTCGACTTGCCGCAGCCGGACGGCCCCATCACCGCTACAAACTCGCCCTTGGCGATGTGAATGTTGATCTGGTTGAGCGCGGTGGTTTCCATGTACTGGGTACGATATACCTTGCTGAGATTCTGGAGTTTGATCACGGTTTTTTCCCTTGAGTCGATTGTTCTTATGCGGGCAACTGTTGTCTTGCGGATCGCTGGTCGGGGCGCTGGTCAGTGCGCCTGGATACCCGGCCGGCCAGAAGAATTGCAGTCAGTGCTCGCCGTTCAGTTACTGGGTTAGACGTAGCGGGGTCGAAAGGGTTACTGACAAATTGCCATGGCCTCGCGCCGCGGTGGACGGGATTTCCGCAAGCTGCCAGCCCCGGACGGCAAAAAATTATGGCAATGACCCGCTTGTACAGAACATGTTGCAAAGCTCCTCTTGCGTAGATCCTCTTGCAAAGCTCCTCTTGCAAAGAACCTCTTGCGAAGATCATGCCATCCGGAAATAGGCTTTAAATACAGAAGCTTAAGCTTGTCATGCTGGTTCGGCTCAATCGCTGGCTGCCCTCTGGCGCCAATTGCTGGCGAAATTCACCAACGTGCTGCCAAACGGCTGACATGTTTTCGGCGTAGTCTGTTGTTGATGCCCGCTACACCAGGCAGTCGTGGCTGAACGCGGGGTCGTGAATCAGTTATCCTGGCCGCTAGTAGCCCGCATCAATAATCGAAACCCTTAACCCGGGCTCGAAACCCAGGCCCTTAACCCAGGCCCTTAACCTAAGTCCTTAACTCCAGTCAGAGCGTGAGCGAGAAATTTCATGGGACCACTGTCCAGTATTCAGCTTAACCGGCAACTGGTCACCGATTGCGCCGGTACGGTGGACGATCTGGCAGAGTTCGTGGCTGCCAACCCCGGGCTGTTTGTTATTACCGGTGCCGGCATCAGTCACGCTTCAGGTATTCCTACTTACCGGGATGACATCGGCACCTGGAAATCCAATACCCCGATCCAGCACGCCGACTTTATTCGTGATCCGGCCACCAGGCGTCGTTACTGGGCACGCAGCTTTCGCGGCTGGCCCAACGTGCGCAAGGCGCTGCCCAATGGTGCCCATCGGGCTCTGGTGAGTCTTGAGGACAAGGGGTATGTGGCCACGCTGGTGACCCAGAACATTGACCGGCTGCACCAGAAAGCCGGACATCGCAAGGTGACCGATCTGCACGGCCGGCTGGATGAAGTGCTGTGTATGGACTGCGGCGCCGTGGTTTCCAGGGAAGAGGTGCAGGAACAACTGTGGCAATTGAATCCCGATTTCGAAGCGCTGGACAGGCAACGGGTTGCGCTGGCCCCGGATGGCGATGCTGATGTACAGCAGGAACTGGTGGATCGGGTCACAGTTCCCCATTGCTGCCGCTGTGACGGCATACTGAAACCCAATGTGGTGTTCTACGGCAGTTCGGTAAACAAGGAAACGGTAAACTATCTCTACGACCGTCTGGCCCAGGCCAGTGCCGTGTTGGTGGTTGGCAGCTCACTGATGGTGTATTCCAGCTACCGATTCTGCAAATATGCCCACGAAAACAACATCCCCATTGTCTGTGTCAACAAGGGACTGACCCGCGCCGATGCACTTTACACCCTGAAGCTCGACGCGGAGTGTGACGAGGCACTGAACGCTGTTGCCAGAAAGCTACCAGCTCGAACTGATTAACCGCCGTTGACCACCCGGTTAAAATCCAGTCGGGTCTCCCAGACATCACCACAGCCGCCGGCGCTGAAACACTCTATGGCAACGAAAAAGCGCCATTGATTGGCGCTGCCTTCGCGGGTAACGACTATGCCGGTACCCGAGGTGGTGGTCATGGTGCTGCTGGCGCGGATGCGCGTTTCGCTTTCGCTGTAGATCGGATAGTCGGAGTTTTGCACCGCCCAGTCACGGGCCCGGGCCCATTTGGTCTGGCACTCTGCCCGACTGCTGCAGCTGGGAATCGTGCGGTGATATTCATCGATCCTGGCCTGGGTTTCTGCCGATACACCGCAGGCAGCAAGCGTCAGCGTGCTTACCAGGACAAGCAAACCCAGACTGGGTGTGGCAATGGTGCGCAGGTCGCGACCTGGCCTGCAGGTTGGCGTTATGTTCATGACGGCGGGTTCTCCCTGATTGCGCTGCTAACTGTTTTTCTTGGGTTCTTTGTTCCATTGGCTGCGGGTTGCTTCCTGCTCCGGCTGCAGGTGGTGCCAGCGGACAACACGATTACTCGCCGGGTAATTGTAATAGCCGCCGGACTGGCGACAATACGGGTTCTTGCCGGGTAATCGCTGGCTCATCGCCTGGCATTCAATAAACCAGCAATGCACCCATTCCCGGGAGGAAAGCCATGTCCGTAAGAAGCGCATACCTGCTATTGGCGATTGTCGGCGCAATAATGCCCTATGCCTTTTTTATTGATTTTGCCCGGGCTGAAGGGATTAATCTATCGGCCTTCCTCGGCTCATTGTTTGCCAACGGTGCTGTCGGCGGTTTCACCGCCGATCTGCTGATAAGCTCCCTGGTGTTCTGGATCTACATGTTCAACCGCCGTAACCAGGGGCCGAGGCCGGGCTGGTTTATTCTGCTCAACCTGACCATTGGCCTGTCCTGCGCCTTGCCAGCTTATCTCTGGGCTGCATCCAGACCGGCGGTATCAGGCAGCCCGCCATAGTCGATCCGCTAATCTTTATTGACCTTTGCGATAGAAAAGAGTAACTTACGCCTAGCTCGATCTCTGCGCACTATTTATTTCCTTCCCGACGTCTCCAAATCTCGTCCTGTTAGTAAGTAAGTATAAGCTCGATATCTGGCACGACCCCGCCGGCACGTGTTGTGTTTGAGCGGGCCATTACTTAGTACTACAGGAAGAAGATTATGTCCGAGAAAATTACCGGCACAGTTAAATGGTTTAATGAAAGCAAAGGTTTTGGTTTTATCGCTCGCGAAGGCGGTCCGGATGTGTTCGCACATTTCAGCGCCATCGAAGGTAGCGGTTTCAAGACTCTGGAAGAAGGTCAGCGCGTTGAATTCAACGTTGCGACTGGCGCCAAGGGCCCGCAGGCGGAAAATATTACTCCCGCCTAAGCCTGATCGAGTATCAGCTCGCTGATACCGAACAAGCAGTACAAAAAAGCAGGCCTCAGGCCTGCTTTTTTTGTGCCTGAATTCCAGGTTCCAGGGTCGGCTTCATGCAAACTCTTTCGGGAAGATCCCGCGCCATTTGATGGATAGTCGAGCCAGACTAATGATGCTGTTGGTAAAAGCGCGCAGCGGTCCCGGCATGTCGGCGCGGTAGATATCCAGGAGCAGGGCGATTCGCCACTGGTCGGTATTATTGACCACGCTGTGGGGATAAGTATCGTCCCAGAGCAGGGCGTCGCCATTGCCCAGTCGGTATCTCTCATCCGCAATGGTCAGGGTAACCCCGGGTTTACCGTCTTCTGCCGAAGGTACCTGGAGTCCCATATAGAAGCGCGTGATTCCACGAAACGGGCCGGTATGAGTTGGTACCTGTTTGCCTGGCGCCAGAAACGAGATGGACGCCGACTTGATGCTGGTATCACTGCGCACTAGATCCGCCAGAATTGGGACCCTGGTCATGTTCTCGCCGATATTCAGGCCGTAAGCGCGCAGGACAAACATGCGCCATTCCTTGTTACCGTGACTGGAAAGCTGGTATTGCTCCGGCATCAAATCGTGAAAGCGTGGCACCGACTCGATGTTGTCGATGAGCTGCATGGCTTCCTCGCGCAAGGCTGGCCAATTGCTGGTAAAGCGCGAGGCGCCAGGGAAGAAATGTTGCGTGCTTAACACTGGCGGCGTGTCGATAAACGTGTTGTAGACGCCGGTGATGGTACTGCGAACCAGACTGTACGCAATTGACATGGGCGATCCTGAGCGAGTCCTGTTGGCGAGCGCCAATCGACCTGTGAATACTTGTTCGCGAACTGGAAGTGATCGTGCGGCTATATCCTGAGTATCCGGATGCGCAATTAAAATCCTGCCGTAAATCCGGCAAGTTTTCTACCGCTTTTGCAGGCGCTTGTGGCTGCGGTCACCTGCTCAGTTGATGAGTCGCGGCTCCGGGTCGCGACGGCTGACTTCAATCCTGGAAAAGCCGTAAAACTGCGGCGCAGGATGACTGACGATGATATCGTCGCCGGTGCGCTGTACCCGATTCGGCCCCATGTTATCCGGACAGGTCGTTGCCGGAACCGGTGCTTCGCCGGCAGCCAGACTGACACCAATCTGGCGAAACACGATCAGACACTGGGCAAGGTTGGTCATTTGCTGCTCGCGGGCGGCAAGGCCATTGTTGACCGCGCTGGCGGGTTGGCCGGAAAAAAACAGCACCCGGACAGCAAGCACCACCAGGCACACGGCAATGATGCCGACCTGCACTGTCACCGGATTGAGTGTCGACTTGCGGCGCGCGCCACCGGATTGCGGTTCCTCGCGATCAACCTGGATCGAGCGGTCCGGCTGGGCCTGCCCGACTGCTTGCTGGCTGACGAACTTTTCAGATTCATAGTCAGTTGCGCATCGCTCACACAGTACCGAGTCGTCCACAAAGCTGGCGCATTGGCCACAAAGCGGGACGTCGCAAGAGGTGCACTGGTCGATTGCGCGGGCGTTGGGGTGATTCTGGCAATGCATCGGCGAGGAAACGGGCTACTGGTTTTCGGGGCTACAGGGCTACAGGATAGTTCGAAGGTCCACGGTCAAAGCGTTCCGATTATAGTCGGTTACGCCGCGATGACCCAGTCGCAGAAAAGATAAATTACTGGTTGGCAGCAAATTTCCAGGATTTTACGGTTTCTGTTCTGCACCGGGTTCTGCACCGGGTTCTGCACCGGGTTCTGCACCGGGCTTGCTGATCACTTCGCCCTCCACGACCTCTACTTCTTCCTCGTCGGTACGGGGATCCATTTGCAGAGCAGCCTGGCCCACCGCAGAGGTGGCGACGGTAAAGTCGGTGTGATGGTCTGCGACCCGGTCACGGGAACGGATAAACACCAGAATCAGTATCGCTCCGAGTAACAGAAAGCCCGCCAGAGCGGCGAAGTAGAAGGCGGGGCCGAGGCTGTCCATGAACCGGGAAATCACCAGCGGGCCGATAATGGAACCGGTGGCATTGATCATCAGCAGGCCGGTGCCAATCTCGAGGAACGACTCGGGCTCCGCGTAGTCGCTGGCCTGGGCCAGGCTCAGGGCGTAGATCGGCATGGCGAAGCCGCCAAATACCAGCATCACGTAGGGAATCAGGTCCCGGCTCAGGGTTGTCCCCGCAGCCGCTACGGCGGACCCGCAAAGCATGGTAATGAACAACACCTTGCGTCGGTCAATGCGGTCCGACAGACGTCCCAGCGGCAATTGCATCAGCGCGCCACCAACGATGCCCAGGGCCATCATCATACTGATCTGGGGAATAGACAGTTCAATCTGCAGTCCGTATACCGGGCCGAGACCATAGTAGGAGCCAGTTACTGCGCCGGAGATAAAGGCGCCCAGGGTCGCGGCCCGGGAGGTGCGAATCACCAGCATCGGAGAAAAGCGGGCACTGGGGATTTGCGCCGGCTGGTTTGTCCGCGTCACGCAGACCGGAATTGCGGCCAGCACCACCAGCATCGCGGCAATCACAAATAACCGGTCGCCCTCCGGCGGCGCCGCGTTGAGCAGCAACTGGCCCAGCGCCAGGCCGATCAGCACAATCACCGTGTAGGCCGCCAGCACGCCGCCGCGCACCTCGTTGCTGATCTGCGAGTTCAACCAGCTCTCGATCACCAGATAAAGCCCGACGATGGTCACCCCTCCGATGAAGCGCAGCGCCAACCAGACAATCATGTTATCGCCGAAACTCAGGCTCAGCAGGGCCGAAGTCATGGCGGCAGTGAGGGTGGCGAAGGTGCGCACGTGGCCAATGCGCGCCACCAGCCGGGGGATTGAGAAACAACCAACAATAAAACCGGTAAAATATACCGCGCTGAGATAGCCCACCTCGACACTGGTCCAGCCATTAATCTGGGCGCGCAGGGGAATCAGCGCCAGCTGCAGGCCGTGGCCGGTCAGCAGCAGCGCCACTCCGATCAGCAATGACGACAGGCGGGTTATCGAGGCAAGCATGGAAATCCAAATTCAGTTGGTGGCAGGGGCCTGGCGCGCCAGGCTGTGCCCGCTGGCCGGCTGCTCCTGCCGGACAAGACTGGTTACACTCAAACGCTGGTAATAATCGTTGTTTGCTAAGAGAGCTAGCCCGCTATGTTATGTAATATCCCCGCCGCTAAGCAATCGTGGCACCAATCCCTGAGGGTCAGGCTGGCGCTGCTGTCTGGTCTGCTGCTGATCGGGATGGCCACCACGCACGCCAACCCCACTGAAGCCTTTCAGATATGTCCCGGTCTTGCAGACGATAGTGAGCGGCTGGCTTGCTTCGACCGTTACGTTCAGGACGGCCCGGAAGCGGTGATGATTGATGAGCAAGCTGTACCCCTGGAAGACCTGATTGATGAGGACGGCACACTGTTCGGGTTTGGTATAGACGGGCTGACGAACCATGAGCGGAACAAGCTGGTGGCACGCGCGGACGACAACGATAGCAGCCGGCTGTACATGGATGCCGAGTTATCGGTGAAGTACCCAGTTCTGTCCCCGGTGGTAGACGTGATGTCTTCGCTACTGAATATTGATCGAAGCCGCAACCTGCCGCGCCTGTACCTCGCGTTCAGCACCCGGTTTTCGCAGTATATCGGCTCTCGCGACTCGGCGCCGGTGATTGCTCGCCACTACAACCCGGAGATCTTTCTGCGGGTGTGGCGCGACGGACATTACGGTCGGACCGATCCCAGTTACTGGGATTTCGGCTACGGGCATGAATCCAATGGCCAGCAGATTGAAAATGAGGCACTTTTCAATCAGGTGGAACAGTATTATATCTCCCAGAACCAGCCGGGAAGTTTTGCCCGCGACGGCATCAGCCGCGGCTGGGACTACGTGTCACTGGACTGGAACAAGCAGTGGAATACCGGACTGATACCGAATCTTGGCGGCCAGACCGAAACTGAAATCGAATACCGTCACTACCTTGAGGATGGCCTTTTTCAGGGTAATCCCGAGGAGTACAACGTCTGGGAGCGAGATGGCAGCGATAACAAGACCCGCGATTACTACAGCGGCGTGAGTTTGGCGGTGCAGTACGATTTTGTGAATGGCGTATGTCCGACGTTTTTCTGTTTCGAGCGGGTCCGGCTGACTCATGAAACCGGCCACGCCAAGCCCTTTGCACACAACACCACCAGCCTTGAGTTCACGACTAATATAGCCGGCTTGCCAATCAATATATGGGGCCGAGCGGGCTACGACAGCGACCTCGTCGATTACTACGACTACACCAATAGCTGGGGACTGGGCATCGAATTCCTGCGCTAGTCCGTAGTGCGGGTCGCCTGTTCAACAAGCTCTTAAGCGCAAAAAAGCGCTGCCGGAATACTATCCGGCAGCGCTTTTTTCATCTATCGCTGTCTTGCTGTCTGACCAGGCGTTGCTTTAATTGGCCAGTAATCCGGCGCTTATTGCCACTGGCTGGCGGGCTCATCCGGGTCGGAGCGCAGAAAGCGAATCAGGTCGGCATGGAAGCGATCCGGAATCTCGATTTGTGGGGCATGACCGATGCCCGGATAGAGCAGGATCGTGCCGTTCTGCAGTTCGCTGGCGACGTGGCGGGCATAGCGCGGGAAGTCCTCGATCAGTCCGTCTTCCTCGCCCGCCAGTACCAGACCCTTGCTGTCGATGTGCTGCCAGTCATAGACCACCGGATCGTCATACAGCATCTGTCCCTGCAGGCGGCGCACCATGGCCAGTCGCGGCCATTCTCCGCTCATGGTCTGGCCGTACTGACGGCGCACGAACTCCAGATGCGCCGGGGGCCAGGCCTCGGGAAAATAGCGGCGGTGTCCACGCAGGATAGATTGATAGCTGCTCACGCCGGTGGGGCTGGCGAAGGGGTCGGTCCAGGGACGGCTCTGGCGCTGGTCGGTCAGGCCGATCTGGTTAACCATGACCACGTGGGTGGTGACGTCGGGGTAGAGCATGGCAAAGCGACTGACCACCATGCCGCCCATGGAGTGGCCTACCAGTGCCACCTCGTCAATACCCAGCTCGTCCAATAGCGCCTTCATGTTGGCGGCCACGAAATTAAAGTTGTAGGGGATAACCGGCTTGGAGGACTTGCCGTAGCCAATGCGGTCTACTGCGATCACCCGGAAGCCGGCGTCAGACAACACTTTCAGCGTCGGTGTGTAGGCCTCGGAGTAGAAGTTCATGCCGTGTTGCCAGAATACGGTCTGGCCATTGGCGCGACCGCTGGGGGGGATATCCATGTAGGCCATGCGCATTTGCTGATCGAACCGGGTCAGTTCGAGAAAATGCACAGGATACGGGTAGGGGATTTCTTCAAAATTGGCCGATACCGGACCCCAATCAGCAGGGGCCTCCGCCGGGGGCTGTGCCGGCCAGTGGTCGTCAGCGTGGAGGCTGCCGGCCAGACCTAGCGTCAGGGCAACTGCTGTAGCAAATACTCGTGAAGTGAACTTGGCCATACGATGCTTACCTGCTTTGGTTTTGTTATGGAGTAAAAAGTGAAAACTGCGAATGCTGGCAGTGAATGTGTGTAGTGAGTGTCATGTGTGTCGTGTATGAAAAGGGCCTCCAAGTATTTCAAATAAAGCCCGCCGTTTCAAAAGCGTTAATCCCGTTGGCGCTACCGATGGCGGTAGAAACCGAACGCTTGTCCGGTCCTGACTGGCGCAATAGACAGCCCGACGCGCAAAAACCATTACTGGATTACCGGTGTTGGTGGCATAATTCGCCGCCGTTTGCTGGGCCCAACATCCTTGAACAATACGTGAGCCACTGCCTTGATTGAACTGCTCGATGCTCCGCAACAGGAACTTCCCGCACCGATTACGCCGTTAGCCGATGCGGACGAGGCGCTGCTTTTTGAACACATTGCCAGTGGCATAGAACAGCAGGGATATGCGGTACTGCCAGCGGCGCTGCCAGCGGTGGTCACTGACAGCCTGCTGGACTATCTGCTGGATATCAACCTGTCGGACCGTAACGGCCGCCAGTTTCGTGCCGCACGTATTGGTCGCGGTGCTGACCAGGTACGCAATCAGTTTGTGCGCCGCGACCGGATTTTCTGGATCGATGAGCGTCATCCGGACAGCCGCCATTGGCTGGCCTGGGCGGAGCGGCTGAAGCGCTACCTGAACCGGCGTTTGTTCCTCGGACTGTTCTCCTTTGAAAGTCACTTCTCCCGATACCGCGAAGGGGACTTCTATCGCAAGCATCTGGATGCGTTCAAAGGGCAGTCCAACCGGGTGTTGTCCCTGGTGACGTATCTGAACAAGGGTTGGCAGCCGGACCAGGGCGGTGAACTGGTGCTCTACCCAGCCGATACCCAAGGGGCCAGTGGGCAGGACAATGATCAGGAGCTGGTCACCGTGCAGCCGGGTTTTGCCACCCTGGTGGTTTTTTTAAGCGAGGAGTTTCCCCACGAGGTTCGGGTCACGTCGCGAGAGCGCTACGCGGTGGCTGGCTGGTACCGGATTAACAGCTCCAGCCCGGACGCAGTGGATCCGCCGCGCTAGGCCAGGCAGCTAATGCACCCGACGGAGTTCGGGAAGAAGGGTGTGAAAGGGGCGTAGAAGAAGAGCCGGACAGTGGACGCCCGGCACGAACTACCGGGCGTCACTGTGCATTGCGGTCCGGCTGGCCTAGTGGTCAGCGCCGTCCTGGTGAACGTGACCGTGTTCAATTTCCTGCTCGGTGCCTTCGCGGACATCCACCACTTCGACTTCGAAGTGCAGGGTCATACCGGCCATGGGGTGATTGGCATCAATGGTTACGTCATCACCTTCTACTTCGGTGACCCGGACCTGCCGCTGGGCACCGCCTTCGCCCTGAGCCACAAAGGTCATGCCGGGCTCAATGTTTTCCACGCCCTGGAACATATCCTTGTTAATGACCTGGATGAAATCTTCACGCCGCTCGCCGTAGGCGTTTTCCGCTGGAATCGTGGCGTCAAATTTGGCGCCGGAAGTTTTCCCGGACAGTTCGTCTTCCAGCCCCTGGATCAGGTTGTTGTTACCATGCAGGTACTGTAACGGCGCTTTGCCGTCGGAGGAGTCCATCACGTCGCCGTCGTCATTTTTCAGTGTGTAGTGAATTGAAACCACACTGTTCTTGCCAATCATTAGAGTCATAACTATCCCATTTACGTTCGTGGAACAATAATGCTGACATAAATCACCAGCAGTGACCACGGCAGAGCCCAAATCAGCCGGTTTTTTCGGCTTTGTGCTATGTTTGCGTGGTTTTTGAATGCCTGACTTGCTCCAGGCGCACATCTTCAGTTGAGCCTCCCGTGAATTCGATTACCGATTTGTTACATAAGCCCGTGAAAAAGTCCGTAGACAAGAATGCATTGTTCACTCAAATACTGGTCCCCCGATTATTGTTCCCGCCATCAGTGCTGCTGCTGAGCATCGTGTTGGCCTCCTGTGCGCTACCACCGGGCGGGAATGGGCAAGGTGACGAACCAGCTGCCGTACTCGCCGATACAGCCATGCACGCCAACGTCGGTTTCGATCAGGTACTCGCGCTGCCGGTTGCCGTGGGTCATCGGCGCATCGCCTATGGCGATGACCCGCTGCAGTTTGGCACGCTGTGGCTGGCCGCTGGCAATCCCAATCCTGATTCCCAGACTCAGACCCAGGCACCAACCATCGTGTTCATTCACGGGGGCTGCTGGCTCAACGCCTTTGATATCAGTCACACCTACGCGGCCAGCGCCGCACTTGCTGATGCTGGATTCAATGTCTGGTCGCTTGAATATCGGCGCACCGGTGACGCTGGCGGTGGTTGGCCTGGTACATTCGCTGACATTCAACAGGGCATTAACCAGCTGGCGCAGTTGGCGCCCATGGGCGTCAGCAGTCGCGACGTGGTGTTAATGGGGCATTCCGCTGGCGGCCACCTGGCACTGTTGGCGGGTAGCCAGGCTGCGGCGCTGGAGGTCTCGGTGTCGCGGGTGATTGGCCTGGCGGCCATTACGGACGTGATTGCCTATGGTCGCGGCACGAACGACTGCCAGACCGCTGCGGCACCGTTTATCGGCGCAAGCTATGTCGACAATCCTGACGCCTATCGCGCCGCCAATCCCGCCAGCCACGGTCTGCACCCTGGCTCGCTACTGCTACATGGCAACGCCGACACCATTGTACCCCTGGCCCAGACTGAACAGGTGGATGCCAGGGCAGTGGTAAGCAACGGTGCCGGACACTTTGACTGGGTTCATCCCGGGACGCCGGCTTTCGCCATGCTGCTGCGGGTACTGGAAGAGTCGGATGACTGAATTGAAGGGCGTGATGACTGAGGCAGACATTGCCGCGCTGGATGCCAACGATCCCCTGGCCCACTGTCGTGCCCGCTTTCAGCTGCCACCGGGCAAGGTCTATCTCAACGGTAATTCCCTCGGGCCCTTGCCAGTAGATGCAGTACAGCGTGCGCGCGACACGGTGGAGCAGCAGTGGGGCGATGACCTGGTGAGTAGCTGGAACCGTCACCACTGGATCGACCTGCCGGTTAGCGCCGGGGAAAAGATTGCCCCGCTGCTGGGTGCGGCGCCTGGACAAGTAATTTGCTGCGACTCTATCTCGGTTAATCTGTTCAAGCTGCTTGGTCAATGTCTGGCCTTGCGTCCGGGGCGACGAGTGGTGCTTTCCCAGCAAGACAATTTCCCAACCGATCTGTATGTGGCCCAGGGCCTTTCAGACTTGCTGGAGAATGAGCGCTGTGAACTGCGCACGGTGGCTGCCGATAGTCTGTTGCAGGCGCTGGACAACACTGTTGCCGTGCTGATGCTGACCCAGGTGAACTTTCGCGATGGCAGCGTGCATGACATTGCTGCCCTGACTCGCGCTGCCCACGATGCCGGAGCCCTGGTGGTCTGGGATCTGGCTCACAGCGCCGGTGTGCTGCCGTTGACGCTGGATGAATGGCAAGTGGATTTTGCCGTCGGCTGTGGCTACAAGTACCTGAATGGTGGACCTGGCGCCCCGGCGTTTATCTATGCCAACCGTCGGTACGTTGATGCCATCGACAATTCCACCAACAATTCCCCGGGCACTGCATCCAGCAGATTGCCTGGCCCGTTTCTTCAGGGTTGGATGGGACACCAGGCCCCTTTTGATTTTAATCCAGACTTTGTGCCAGCCTCCGGGATGGCTTCCTATCTTACCGGGACGCCGCCAATTCTTTCCCTTGCGGTGCTGGATGCGGCGCTGGATCAGTTTGCCGATGTGGAGATGACGCAGCTGCACAGTAAATCCCTGGCGCTGTCGCGGCTGTTCATGACCCTGGTCGATGCCAGGCCGGTGTTGTCAGGGCTGACTCTGCTGACGCCAGACGCCGACACCCGGCGCGGGGGTCAGCTGGCCTACGCGCATCCGCATGCGTACGGGGTTTGTCAGGCGCTGGCGGCGAAAGGAGTGGTGGCGGATTTCCGTAGCCCGGATGTGTTGCGGCTCGGCTTCTCACCGCTGTTTCTTCGATTTGCTGATATCGCGACGGCGGTTAAGCTTCTGGACGACATTCTCGCCGACGAGACATACCTGGCGCCGGAGTTTAACCGGCGCAACAAGGTCACCTGAGCACGGTGCACAAGCTCTGCTGCCGGCAGTAAGTCGCGCTGGCGGTGAGCCGCTTACTGCTCGCCTGTCGCTTCCCGTGCCCGACGTTCTTCGGCGCGGTGTCCACGCAGAATGTTCAGCATTCCGTAATTGCCTTCGTGACAGGCATACTCGTAGATTTCATCGTTGCTGTGATCGAAGATAATCTCTCGGGTATAGGGTGCGGTATAAGTGCCGGGATCATAGGAAGTGAGTTGATAGCGTAATGCACTATCACTGATACGGGTCAGGCGTTCCACATTACGTTTTTCGACGGTCCTGGGTGTCGTGCTGCTGGGCTCGGAGTAGTTCGTGGTTTCGATCACCAGCGTGTCACCTTCCCACCAGCCCCGCGAGTCCCCATGCCAGAGTTTGATCTTGTCATCAACGTGCGGCTTGTCGGTCAGTGGGATGATGCGTGCGTCGTGCGCCATCTCCTGATAGATCACCACCGTGTTCTCTGCCTGTACGATCTGCCAGTAGCTGTTATAGCCAGAGCCCAGCCGCGGGGCACCAAATGAGAGGCAGCGCTCGCCCAGGGGGCGATCGGTCCAGGAGTCGGCCGGGTGTTGCTCGCGGTGCTCACGCAGCTCGCGAGCCGCGGCTATTGCCGCTTCGGTGCGTGGTGGCAACTTGCCGTTGGGTGGATCGATAATCTGAGAAGTACGACGATGAATAGTGCGCCGTGCCATCCATTGCGAATCATAGTTGCCGGTACTTGGGTCGTAGGACTGGATTTCCCCGGTGAACGCCGCTTCCAGAACGCCGCCGCCAAACAGGGCATCTTCGCCGGCCGCATAGATTTCATCCAGGCGTTGTTCCAGAAACGCCACATCCTCATCGGTAAGAAACTCCTTGTCGCCGAACACGTCGGGGCGTTCCACCGGAGTAATGGTGTTGTTTTCCCAGACGCCCTGCAGATCAGGGTGGCCATCAATCGTGCGCGGCAGCTCCCAGTCGGGATCAATCTGCTGGGCGCCAGCACTGGCGACGGATAGAGCTATAACGGGTGTAACAACAAGGGCGAGAATCAGGCGAACGCGACTATGCATGGCAGGGTCCTTCTTGCTGAGGAATTGTTTACAGTGTCAACCAGTTGCGGCCATTTGACAAGTCGCGTCGCCGTGCCATTTGACGGCCGTTTGCGGATCCTTGCCTACAGCGCACTGGCGGGCAGGGTGAGGACGCTGCGGATCGGCTGGCCGTCCTTGATGCGCGGCCGGTAGACTGATTGGTCAAGTTTGATGGCAATATTGCCCAGGTTGGCCTGGCTGAGGGCCTCGGGTGGGCCGTTGATGCGGATATTTTCGATGGCTCCGATCGCGGTGACCTCGAAAGACACCGTGCCCACCGGTGCATCGCCCGCCAGCTGCGCATCGAAAGGCAGTGCATCGAGAATTCCTTGCAGGGCACGTACCGGCTGGTCCAGCAGCCGCTGGCGCAGGGCCTGGTCTTGCGGATCGCTGCTCAGCATGGTCCAGGCTTGCGCATACTGGCGGCGGGCGCGTCGATAGTCTTCCGCCAGCAGATTGGCGTCCCCCAAATGCAGGATCGCCTGCACGCGTTGCTCAAGGCTGGCATCAGGATCAGCGTCCAGCGCGTCGATGGCGGCGCTAAAGCTCTGGCGCATATTAGCCAGATGTCGGCGTACGGTGTTGTTCTTCTCGCGTTGCTGGGAGGCGTAGTACTCCGGGTCGAGATTCTGGTTGGCATGACAGGCACTGGCAGATGGCTGGGCGCCGTCCACCGACATCACCAGCGGGACGCATTGCTGCAGGGAGTGATGTGCCGGGGCACTGTACTGGAATTCGTTAACCGGTATGTTGGCAACATGTCGCGCTGCATAGAAGTAGGCCAGGCCCTGGGCGGACAGCAGGGTAGCGCGCTGCTGCTGATCGAATTGGCCACTTTCTTCAAGGTGGGTGAGCAAATTGCGATAGATGTCGGCAGCATCCTGCACCGAACGATCCCCACGGGGGCGGTAGACACCGGCCTGCCAGGCGCGAATCTTCCAGCTGGCCAGTTTCGTGGCGGCGGCAATCGTGCGTGGGTCATCGGTCCCGTAAAGCTGGCTCGTTATGCGGTGGGCCAGGTGGTAGTGGGTATCCAGGCGCTGCCACTGCTCCTTACGATACAACACGTCATTGAAAGCGGCTAACAATTCGAGCTGCGCCTCGGATGCCAGCCCCTGGTTAATGCGCAAAGCCTGCAGCGCCTCGCTATAGGAAGTGATGGCAGCGTCATAGTCACCCTGCTGGCGCTGAATGTCGGCCAGGGCCCGATAGAGCTCGGCACTGCCCTGATCATAGCTGCCGTCCAGTGCCTGCACCGCCAGCTGGTAGCGCTGTTGTTGCTGCTCAAGATTCGGGTGCTGAAGATTCCGTTGCTGCGGAATCTGGTGCTGGGGGAATGGGGTATTGTCCTGGGCTGCGACCGGAGTGCACAGAAGCGCCAGCCCCGCTGCCAGGTGGGCCGGGGTGCATCGGTTGCCAGTGACCAACACGATAAACAGCCGGACGGCTGACTTGAAATAGATCATGGCCAGACTCCGACCCGCTCACTCCGGTGTGAGCGAGAGCGAACATTCGCACCGGTCATTATGACCCTAAGCATATCAATTGCGCAAAAAAGGCTCATCGCGCATTTCCGGGAATTGTGGCCAGGCTCTGGTAGTGGAGCGGTTTGTGGGGCGGTTTATGGAGCGGTTTGTTGTGCCCATCGGAAAGTGTGGTCGCGCCGGGCAGGAGGGGGTTATCGCCAACGCTCTGCGCCCGTCCAGTCTTCGCTTCGCTACGCCCGGCAGGCCCGGGCGCCGAGCCAGCGGGGCGGGAACCCTGGCGCCCCGCAGTCGCGCTCGAGGTCAGTGATTTAGAGATCTACAGGGCAATCTACACCACACAATGGCTCTTCCCCGGAAATGTGTGAAACGCCAAAAAAAACGGGGTCAGTAAACTGACCCCGCCTGGTGATAGTGGTCATGAAAACGGATTCTAGAACGTACCGTTCACCGTCAGGCTGGTTTCAACACCGGTATGGGTGCAGCGGTATTCCAACTCTTCCAGGATGTTGTCGCGAATATGGCCCACATAGCGCCATCGTTCGCGGCACTGGGTACCATCGGTGATCGCGCCGACATCGAAACGCACAGTAACGCCCCGAGGGTCCATGTACTGCGCGTAGAAATTCACCCGCGGTTCGCCCACGTTAAATTCGATGTCTTCAACGTCATAGGCAAACATGTTGCCGTCGGTCCGATCAAAATACTGCATGCCCCAGAACGCATTCCACTGTGGCAGGTCGTGCCGGAAGGTAAACGTGAAGCGGCCGCGGGCGTGATTGCGAAAGCGTCGCTCTATTCCCAGAAAGGGATCGGTTACCTTGGAATCCTGCAGATTCAGGCCGGGCATCAGCAGCAGATTGGGCATGCCCAGAAAGCTGGCGCGCACGCTGGCGTTGATATTCAGCACCCGCTCGACGCCATCACCGATGTTGCCGCGGGTGGAGCGCAGATTGTCGGGGGTGGAGACATCAATCCAGTCGATTACGTCCTGGTGGTCGGCATAGAACAACTCGGCGTTGACCACGCCCATGTCGTTGGGGAAGCGGTACTCGGTGTTAAGTGAGTATTTCCACTGGGTTTGCTGGCGAAGGTCGGCGTTACCGGCGATGGTTTCTGCGTCTTCGTCGGTCTGGTCATTGGACGCCACAAAGTCGGAAAAGGAGAGCTGATTGACGATACGCTCAACGGTGCCGCGTACCTGCAGAGCCGGTGACACGTCATAGCGCAGGTCCACTTTCGGTTTGACGAAGCCAAAATCACGGGAGCGAGTGACATCACCGGTTTGGTTGATTTCCGAAGACTCGTAAACCAGGGTCGATTCCAGGGTCATCTGCGGGTTGAGCTGCCAGTTGTGAATCACGAACGGCTCGTGGCGAATTTCCTCCACCTCGGATGCGGCGTTGGCAATAGACACCGGCACCAGGCCTTCCACGTTATCCGATGGCGTGCCGTCGGACAGGGTGCCCAGGCGCAGCTTGGAATCGAGCAGGGTCTGGGCGCTTTCGATGCCAAATTCCACACTCTGGTCAAAGACATTGGTGGTATAGGAGGTGCGCACGATGCGCTCCTGGGTGATGGCGTCGGTGTTCAGGAACAGGTTGAATTCACGGCTGGCATCCGGCAACACCTCGAAGCGACGCCGGGTATTGATCTGGTCTTCGCGGTTGGCGATGGCCAGCAGCTTGAAGCGATCGCCATTGCCCAGGCGTAGCTCGTAGTCACCGCCAAGCTCCCAGTTGGTGGTGTCCTGCGGGTTATTTTCGTATTCGACAAGAAAGTCCGGCTGTGGCGTGGTGAGATCAGTGGTTACCCGGTCTACTGTCTGGCCGCCGTTGGTTATCCCGTACAGGCCATTCATCCGGAGACTGCTGTTGGGGGTTAGCTCAAGGCCGATGTTCATACTGATTTCGTCGTTGGGATTGTCGAATACCCGAGACTCCAAGACCGTATCGTTGGGGGAGAAATCGCCAAGAATGCTGCTCTCATTGTTCAGTAGCTGCCGATAGCGGGCCCGGCGCTCATAGCTGAGCAGATAGTTGAAGCCGCCGCTCATGCCGCTGATGGACAGGGAGCCGTTGGGCTGGATGGTGTCGTCCTGGATGTATTCGGTTTGCAGCTCATAGGCAAAGCTGGTGGAGGCCAGCTCTTCAAACAGGATCACGTTCACCACCTGGGCGCTGCCGCGGACATCAAGCTCGCCGGAGGTACCGCGAAGAATACGAATCTCCCTGACCTGGTCGGCCGAGATGCTGCTTAACAGGCTGCTGGTGTCATTATTCTTGCCGGCGACGCGCTTGCCGTTCACCAGAATCTGGGTGCCGCCATCACCGGCGCCGAGTCCGCGCCCACCCGAGGCCGGGTCGCCACCCGGGCCGCCACCACCTGGTCCGGCGTTTTCCTGGCCGGGAATCCGCACCAGCATGTCCTGGGCGGTCACCGGCACCCATTCGGTGAAGTAGTCTGCTGAATACACCACGGTGGAGTTATTGCCACCGGATTGCTGGGCCCCAGCGGGCAGTGACCAGGCGCTGAGCGCAACACACAGCATGAAAATGCGTAATGACATGAATGCAGCCTTTCTAATTATCGTGCGGAGAGAGTCGCGGCGAGTGTTGCCCCATCCGGCAGCCGGACCAACCAAACCGCTTATTGTACGGCAAAGCCCCGCAGTGCGCCGCCCGTGTTACAAAGTGTTGAGATTCGCCGGTAAAATTAATCAAAGGGTCCCTGGGCATTTCAGGCGTGGTGAACCCGGAGCGCTTGCTGCATAATCGGCGCCTTGTTTTCATCCCCACCGCTGACCGGCGCGGGCCGAAGGTCCGAACAGCAGCGAGCGAGTGCCAGAAATCTAATATTCTATGTGGTTTAAAAATTTACGCTTATACCGACTTACCAAAGACTTCAGCCTGACCGCCGAACAGCTCGCCGAGCAGCTGGCGCAGTTCCAGTTTGAGCCCTGCAGCAGTTATGAGAAATCCCGTATTGGCTGGGTCAGCCCGCTACCGGATACCGACCCCGAGGTGGAGCCACCCCTGGCCCATGGCGTGGGGGACTACATCCTGATCTGTGCCCAGGCCCAGGACCGCTTGCTGCCGGTCTCGGTGGTGCGCGAGTACACCGAGGAGAAGGTGGCTGAGCTGGAACAGCGCCAGGCACGGAAGATCTACCGCAAGGAGAAGCGGGAAATTGCCGAGGACATGGAAGCGCAGCTTCTGCCGCAGGCCTTTACCCGCAATCAGCAGATTTACGCCTATTTGGCACCGAAAGCCGGGCTGCTGGTGGTTAACGCCGCTTCGGCACCGCGCGCCGAAGAGCTGGTCAGTTTGCTGCGTGACTCGCTGGGTTCGTTTCCGGTCGCGCTGCCGGAAAGTAAACGTTCGCCCAGCGATGTCATGACCCACTGGCTGCGGGATCAGAAAGCCAGTGACAAATTTGCCCTTGATGAAGACTGCGAGCTGTTCAACCCCATGGATGGCAGCAATGTGATTCGCTGCAAGGGACAGGATCTGGCCAGCGATGAAATCGCCGCCCACCTGGAAGCCGGCAAGCAGGTGAAGAGTCTCGGGGTGTCCTGGAATAACCTGCTGTCCTGCAATATCGGCGACGATCTTGTCGTAAAGCGCTTGCGTTTCGAGGAGATGCAGGAGGATACCGAACAAAGCCAGGATGTTAGCCCGGCCCAGAAGCTCGATCAGGAATTTGCGTTGATGAGTCTGGAGTTGGCCAATTTCTTTCAGGCGCTGTTCGCGGCCTTCGGTGGCCTCGCCGAGCCGCGCTCCCAGGAATCCGGATAACCGCCGGCGCAACCGGTGGCCTGGCCCAGCGCGCTGTGACCCGGCGCGGTTTTTCAGGCAAGAGCGTTCAGGCAAGAGCGTCCAGGCAAGAGCGGCGCAACATATGTACGTGAGCATCGAAAATGCGTTAACGTTTGAGCCTTTGAACAGGGTACCCCGGATCGAGATACCCCAGACACAGCCCCGGAGCAGACAATGATAACTACAAGCTCTTCCGCATCCCGTAAGCCGTTGCAGAACCCAGTCTTGATTGGTGCGGTCTGCCTGGCATTGTTACCGCTATTTGCCCTGGCGGCAGAAGACTATCAGGTGCCCCGCACCCAGTGGGGCCAGCCGGATCTGCAGGGAGTGTGGAATTTTTCCTCCGATGTGCCCATGCAGCGACCACCGCGCTTCGGCAATCGCCGGTTCCTGAGTGAGGAAGAAATCGCCGAGATTCAGGCAGCCCGGGCGGCGCGGGATGAAAACAGTGACGCGGCGCTGGCCATCGAGGGTGTGGACGAATCCTACAACGATTTCTGGATCGAAAACGCCGGGATCGGGGATACAGTGCGCACGTCGCACATCGTTTACCCGGAAAACGGGCGCCTGCCGCCCCTGGCGGAAGGGGCTATTGCCGACCAGGGTGTTTATGGTGGTGGTACTACCGGTGAATCGCGACCGGTGCGGATTGGCGCCGGTGGCATTGGCACCGACGGTCCGGAAGACCGGGGCCTGTCGGAGCGCTGCCTGGTTGGCTTTAACGCCGGTCCGCCGTTTACCCCAAGCCTGTACAACAATAACGTGCAGATTTTCCAGAATCGGGACACCGCGGTAATCCTTACCGAAATGATCCACGATGCCCGTATCGTGCCGCTTTATGAGTCGGCCACCGATCTGCCGCAGCTGGATGAAGATATCGGGTTATATACCGGTGATTCCAAAGGCTACTGGGATGGCGACACTCTGGTAGTGGTAACCCGCAATTTCAACGGGTTGGCCGCCAGCTTTGGTTCCGCCGGGACATCCGCCGGTAAAGTGCTGACCGAACGCTTCACGCGAGTGGATTTCGATACCGTAAATTACGAATTCACTGTCGATGATCCTTCGACTTTTACGGATCATTTTACCGGCATCGTGCCGATGACCAAGGTGGCGGGTAATCTCTATGAGTATGCCTGCCACGAGGGCAACTACGGCATGGTAAACATCCTGCGCGGCGCCCGTGTGGAAGAGCGCATGGCCAGCGATTCTGGTAACTGATTTCCACTTTTTCACAAATTATTTTGCTGCCTGATACAAACCTCAGGTGACTTTTGCCCATGTTTACCCTAGCTTT
Organism: uncultured Pseudohongiella sp.; assembly: GCA_965212375.1. Lineage (GTDB taxonomy): Bacteria > Pseudomonadota > Gammaproteobacteria > Pseudomonadales > Pseudohongiellaceae > UBA9145. The sequence goes on from OZ243108.1 coordinate 3,945,954, forward strand.
ACCCGCCGTGGTAAGACGTGGTTCACGCGACGCTAAACTCGTTGGAAAAATCAGTGTATTTCTCTTCCCAGCCCTCAGGAAATGTAGGAACATTTCCCCTTAGGACAAGTGCCCACTTGCCCGTCAGACCCAATATCTCAAATAAGAGCAATCAGGTAAGGAATACCTTTGTCCTGTCATAACCATCCTAATGCGCCCACGGCTGCTGTCTGCAAACACTGCGGTGTCGACCTGTGCGGCATGTGCACGAAGTACCTCGATAGCGGCGAATACTGCGAAAAATGTTCGGTAGTTGCAGAAGCCGATGCTTACATGAAATCCCGCTCGCGCACCGAAGAGCAGCGCCAGGCCCAGGTCAGTCGTCAGGCGATCCACGAGGTGGATCCGGAACTGGAAGCACGGCAGAAATCCCAGGACAAGGATCGGGTTTATATCTGGGGCGGCATTGGTGGCGCGGCGATCATGTTGTTTGTGTCCCTGGGTATTTACGCATTCCCCAACTTGCTTGCTGACTCCGAGGTGCTTGCGGCACAGGAGGCGATTCTCGAGCTGGAAGAATGTCGACTGGTGTTTGAAGAGATCGGCTATATGCTGAGCAACGGCAACATGCCCGACCAGAGCATGCGCTGCCCCGGCACGAACGTGCCCAATATAATCAGTCGCACCAGTGAAGGCGTGCGTGTCTCTCACCCCAATCCGGGACAATACGGGCTGCAGGCCATGTACGTCACCAGCGGTTCCCATGAAGTAGTGATGGTGCGTCAGGGATGAACAAACAATCCGGCTTTACCCTTATCGAGACCATGATAGTAGTGGCTATCATCGGTATTCTTAGCAGCGTTGCCCTGCCAGCCTACCAGCAGTACAGCAACCGGGCCCGCTTTGCCGAGGCAGTACTGGCCACCAGTATCTATCGTAACGCGATCGTGGTCGGCGCCAACTCCAATCGCTTTGCTGCGCTAACCGACATGAATGAAGGTACTAACGGTATTCCGGTGGAGCAGATTCGCTCAGCCACGGCACACGGTATCCATGTTCACGACGGTCAGATTATTGTCTCCTGGCGTGCCGACGGCAGCGCCATGGCGGGTATCAACTATACTCTCACTGCCCAGAGCGTGACCCCGCCCATCCAATGGGTCGAAGGCGGCACTTGCCTGTTCAACGCGCTTTGCTAGCTGTGCTGTACCAGGCCTGAGAATTTCTGAGAGTTCCCGTGCGTTCTAGAGCGGACGCAGCGGGTCAGGATTCTGGCAGAGACGCTCCCTGGCCGCCTGATATTCACCGCTGAGCCGGGCCACCAGTTCGGCAGTGGGTCGTACGTCCTTCACCGCGTTAATACCCTGACCGCTACCCCAGATATCTTTCCAGGCCTTCGACTTGCTGCTGCCCCCGGAGCCAAAATTCATTTTGGAGGGATCGCTCTCGGGCAGATTGTCCGGATCAAGACCGGCCGCTTCGATAGAGGGACGCAAGTAGTTCCCATGAACGCCAGTGAACAGGTTGGTGTAAACAATATCGCTGGCCGCACCTGCCACCAGCGCCTGTTTGTAGTCAGGCTCGGCATTGGCTTCCTCGGTAGCTATGAACGCCGAGCCAATGTAGGCCAGATCGGCGCCCATGGCCTCGGCGGCCAGCACGCCGCCACCGGTGGCTATGGCCCCGGACAGCAGAATCGGGCCGTCAAACCATTCCCTGACTTCCTGGATAAACGCCATGGGCGACAGGGTGCCAGCATGACCGCCGGCGCCGGCAGCCACGCAGATCAGTCCATCGGCGCCTTTTTCGATAGCCTTGTGGGCAAACCGGTTGTTGATCACATCGTGCAGGCAAATACCGCCGTAGGAGTGAATCGCCTCAAACACTTCCGGGCGGGCGCCCAGGGAAGTAATCACCACCGGCACTTCATGCTTCACACACATCTCCACATCATGCATCAGGCGATCATTGGAGTTGTGTACGATCTGGTTGACCGCGAAAGGTGCTGCAGGGCGATCCGGGTTCGCTGCATCGTGAGCGGCGAGTTCGGACTTGATGCGTGTCAGCCACTCATCCAGTACTTCCGCCGGACGGGCATTCAATGCCGGAAACGCTCCGACTACGCCAGCTTTGCATTGGGCGATAACCAGGTCAGGATTGGAGATGATGAACAGTGGTGCACCCACCACCGGCAGTGCCAGCTTGCCCTGCATGGATTTTGGTATTGGCATGAAGTTCTCCTTGTCAGTGCTGGCCGAGTATAACAGGAGTCTTCGGGCAATCGCGGTAAACTGTGGCAGCTTGCGGTCAGGGGGTTAGTTGAGCTGGGTTTCAAGCGCCTGGATGTTGCGCGCCCAGGGGGCCAGGTTCAATTCATACTCCAGGTCTGCTTCCGCCATGAGCGCCTGCAGCAACCGGGTGCCAATATCGGTAGGTCGTATCGTGCCGTCTGCTTCGACTACCAGGTTTGCGGCATTGCGGACCTGGGTATAGGCCTGGATCACCGGCGCCTGGGCGTGCAGCGCAACAGGCAAACCTGCCAGGATCAAGGCTGCGAGCAGGCGACCAAGGCGATTTTTACCGGGTTCGTGATGATTCTTGCAGAAACTGTGCATAGCGTCCGTTCTGTACCAGCCGTGAATAAGCCTGCTGCAGGCGGCTAGCCAGTGCCGCTTCTGTTTGCTTGCTCAGAGCAAAGTAAGTGCCCCCGGACAGCGCTGCCAGGTGGACATGGGGTACCAGTTGCCCTTCTTCCAGCAAGCCATCGGCTACCATGCCCGCCACCTCGCGCACGGTATAGGGAGTGAGATCGAATCGGTCGCGCTCCATCAGGAAGGCCGCCCGGCTGGCATCAGGAATGTACAACCGCTTGCTGTAACCAATTGCTGCCAGGTAATTATCACTGGCACTGCTTCGCGCAACCCCGATGCGGTAGTCGCGGGCCGCTTCCAAGCTGGCTGGAGGGCTGGTCAGCTTTCCGGCAAGGCCATAGAGATAGGTTTCGATCGGCTGAATCATGCCGACCCAGACGTAGCGAGATTCCCGGGCCCGGGTTCTGATCATGGAATAGACCAGAATATTGGCTTCCGTGTCCAGGCGCTGTACAGCCCGGGGCCAGGGCACTGTCGACATGGTGTAGTCCACACCCGCCTCGGCCATCATGTCGCGGATGAATACCGCTGTAGGGTTGGTTTCAGGTCCGCCGCTGCCCTGGTAGGAATCACCATCCACCGATCGCGGGCCGGTGAGGACCAATATTTCGTCCCGGGTCTCCTGTGCGCTCAGGCCTGCGGGATTCAGACATACTGTCAGCAACCATGCCGGTAACCATCTTAGCAACACCAGCAACAGCTTGGGCCGACCTGACGAACGACGGGTACGCCAGCAGATCGGGTTCGCTGGTGCTGGTGCTCTTATACAGTGTTCTGAATCGGGGCTCGCGAGCATTAGTGTCTATTATTCTCCAGCGCGGGGCTGTCTGCGTAAGGTACGCCTTGCTGATCCTCGGCAATGTTGGCAGCATTGCGCACCTCGGTAAACACCTGGATCTGCGGCAGCGATCCTGCTGAGTGAACCGCCAGGCACTGGCTGGACGTGACCAACACCAGCCAGGCGCGCAGCGGCGTCCTGATAGCGCACGGATCTCGGGGCCGAAGTGTCGGAGCCGGGTGCAGCCGGTAGCGCAGCAAATTCTTCAAAAGGCGCCTTGATAGACACAACATTGGGGTGTGGATTACCTTAGTGACGGTAAAGAAAGTCATGGTGTTGGTCGTCATTTAATTACCCAGCAAAGGCTAACGGCAAGTATTTTGAGACAAAACCTGGCGACACGGCTGGCGGTGTACACGATCCTGATTGCGATCCTGATCGGTACCCTGATTTCTTCCGTGTCGATCTACCTGAGTTACGCCCGGACCATCACCGAACTTGAGGACACGGCAACCCAGCTTCTGGAGTTGACCCTGGATTCTGCAACGGCGGCGGTGTTCCAGCTCGACCCGGAATTGGCCGACAATGTGCTTTCCGGCCTGATGCAGTATCCGCTGTTTGTCAGGGTGAGCCTCTACGACGACCTGGGTGAGGAACTGGCAACCATCGCTCGTCCCCGGGAGCCTGCTGATGGTCTGTCTGCCCTGGTGGACATACCGGTACGTCAGCTGAGTTATGAGCTGCCGCTGAATGGGAATGGCACCCAGGCGGGCGATCTGGTGGCACTGCTGGACCTGCAGCCGGGCATGAGCAGTTTTTATGAGCAGGCGGTCATCACTGCCAGTTCACAAATTCTGATGGCGGTGGTGCTGGCCATCGTGATTTTTATGGTGGTGGTGTACCTGGTGACCCGGCCACTGTCTGACCTGTCACGTTCCCTGGCTACCACCGAGCCTGGTTCGGAAACCCGACTGAAGATACCCGCTTTGCACGAAACCGATGAGTTGGGGCGTCTTACGGACTCGGCCAACAAGTACCTGGGTGCCGCCGCCGACTATCAGCGCGAGCTGGAAGGTAGCCGACAGCGTCTGCAGAGCATTCTCGACAACCTGCGTGAAGGCGTCATTGTGGTGGATGCATCCGGACGAATACTGGAGTGCAATCACGCCACCGAGGAAATGTTCAATTTCAACGCTGAGCAGCTGTTGAACAAGCCCCTTATCGAGCTGGTAACAGACTCCGGATTTGGTGACTTCGACAAACTGCTGTCCGAGGTGTCACGCTACTCCCAGACCGGGCTGCGCTGTCGCGGTAGCAAATCTGATCAGACCAGTTTTCTGGTCGAATTGGCCGTAGCGCGCTTCAGCACGCCGGGAATGGACCTGACCCTGTGGACGATTCGCGATCTATCGGAGCAAGAGCAGGTAGAACGGGAACGGCGGGAATTGGAAGAACAACTTCGCCAGTCGCAGAAGATGGAAGCCATTGGCACCCTGGCCGGTGGCATTGCCCATGACTTCAACAACTTCCTGGCCGGAATTAACGGTTATGCGGAGCTGGCCCTGCTCAATGATCAGCGGGGTAAGCCAATCGATAACAATATCCAGCAGATCATGCGCGCCTCCTCCAAGGCGTCGCAGCTGGTGCAGCGCATTCTCACTTTCAGCCGCAAGCAGAAAGAGCACCGGCGCCTGATCAATCTTGCCAGTGTGGCCGATGAATGCGTGGACCTGATATCCCAGGCGATTCCGGCCACTATCTACGTGCACGCCGATCTGGGTGAGCGCAATTTTCCGGTCATTGGCGATGAGTCAATGATGCACCAGCTATTGATGAATCTGTTTGCCAATGCGGCCAGCGCCATGAAAGACAATCCCGGCGAAATTCGTCTGAAAATGGGAGTCGTCGGACCGCAGGAGGCTGGCAACAGCGTTGCGCTGGACGAACGCATGGTTCGTATTACGGTTGAGGATACCGGCCCGGGCATCCCGGACTCCATTCTGCAGCGTATTTTCGAGCCGTACTTCACGACCAAGAGTCCCGGGGAGGGTACAGGGATCGGTTTGGCGATGGTACACTCAATTGTCGATAGTCATGGCGGCAGAATCTTTGCTTCCAACACCACTAAAGGTGCCAGGTTTACTATTTATTTGCCGCTCCATGAAGGCGAGGAGCCTGAAGTGTCTGAAGACATAATTGAAAAAGACAAGGCCGAGCTTGGCGATGGCAAGATTCTGCTGGTCGAAGACAACGAAATGCTGGCGGAAATGTTTCCTGAATTGCTCGCCTCGCTGGGCTATGAAGTGGACCTGGCCCGCGATGGCGAAGAAGGTCTGGAAAAATATCGCTCCGCCGAAGGCAGCTACGACCTGGTAATCACCGACCAGACCATGCCACGAATGAATGGTGACCGGTTGATTCGCCACATCTTCGAAATCGATGCCGATCAGCCGGTGATTCTGTGCACAGGTTACAGTGACGTGGTGGACCGGGAAAAAGTACTGGCCATGGGAGTGAAGTGTTTTCTGCACAAACCGCTTACTCTCGACGAAATCAGTAACGGCATCCGCGAAGCGCTAAGCTAGGCAAGCCCGGTAGACTTGATCAGAGCTTCCCTGGCTCCGCGCAGCCCTCGCCAATAAAGCAGCTGATTTCTTCAAGCATGTCATCAAAGGCCGGATTGAATGTGCTGCGCCGTAGCAGGCGCCCATCTACCAATCCATCTTCTCCAGCCAACGATAGTTCCCCGTATACCGTATTGTCATGATCGCTGCGGCAGCGCCGATAGCGATCGGTGTCTTCCAGATAGGCCAGGCAGACGGGGTAATTCCCGTCCGCCCCATAGTGCGGATCACTGGGCGGAATGGTAAAAGCCACGTGGGAATAGCTGATAAAGCGCGGGTCAGAATCCAGAGGGATTACCTCGATGCCCTGGCAGGCAGGTGGTGTTGCCGTCTCCGGCAGCGCTCCGAACCACAACAGGCGACTGCTATTGTTGCTCAGCCGCTGGCAGTAGTAGCGCAATGTGGCTTCACTTCTGACGGTGCTATCCTCGGCGCTCACTAGGGTCAGGGTCGGTATCTCGGTTGGCTGGTCGGTGCTGCTGCGAACGCGCTGCGTCAGGCGATAAAACGCGGCGCCCGCTGCGGTTGGGAAAGATTCATATTTGGCAGCATCGGTATCGGGGAGTTCGGTGATCCAGGGCCAGACCGGCCAGATCCATGGCGTCAGCCAATCCTGCGCGCTGGTGGACTGAAGTCCCGGCGAGATCAGGACCATACGGTCAATAGTGTCCTGTTGCGGCAGACGACTCAGGTGGTCAAGAACCAGCGCGCTGCCGTTGGAATAGCCAATCACCACCAGTCGATCAATACTGGATCCAAAACTGTTGATACCAAAATCAAAGGTTGCCCGCCAATCATCAAGGTCAGCTGCCAGCAGGTCACCCGGCACCGTTCCGTGACCAGGCGTCAGCAAGCCGCGAATCAGCGCGCAGGGATAGCGGAACTTCAGGCGATTGGCCAGCGGTCGCAGCAGGTAAGGCGAATCGGTCAGGCCGTGCACCATCAGAATTCCAAGCCGCTCTGTCTGCACCTCATCGGTACAGTTGCTGGCGGGCGTCAGCTCAAACGGCGCGCGCATAGTGGTAACCTCATCCAGGCCATAGTCGCCGTAGAAGGGTTCCGGATCCTGGGCAAAGTAATACACTCGCAGGGCATTGCGAATGCGGGCACGATTCTCTGCCACGTAATCGTCAAAATTGTCATCCGGATCCGGCGGCACCGCGGCATAGGGCGAGGGTTGAAATCGTGGTGGTGGGGGCGTCAGCAGCCAGAAGGTAAGCAGCGCGGCGATTCCCACGGTGGTAATGGCGATCAGCAGGGTCTGGTTACGCTTGGTCATGTTTTCGGGCCTGCTGTTCGATCTTACGGGCAACCAGGAATACCACTTCACTGCCATCGGGCTGCCACTGCACCTCGATATTGAAGCCAGCGCGACGATGCGCCTCAATCAACTGGTTCTCACTAAATGCCTTGAGAGTGGGAAACAGCCCCAGCACCCGGAACACCCCGCCAATAGCGCGCACCGCCCGATATTTGCCCGCCAGGCAGGCGGTGCTGGAGATAAACACGCCCTCCGGCCGCAGCAGCCGATAAATGTTGCCCAGGGTGGTCTCCACGTCATCCAGCAGGTGCAGTAGGTTCAGCCCGAGTATCACATCGAAATTCGACGGCTCGGCTTGCAGGCTATCGGTGTCGGACAGTTCAAAGCTGACGTTATCGATATCCGTCTCGCGCAGTCTTTCCTGCGCAATGGTGATCATGTTCGCGGCCACATCCGTTGCCAGAATGTGGTTGACGAACGGTGCATGCAGCAGCGCAGTACTCCCGGTGCCGCACCCGAGTTCCAGTACTTTGGATTCGGGGGTCAGATACTCGCGGGTAATCGCCAGTTTCTTCTGGTAGGTTTCCTGGTCAGCGATGGCGCTTTTTGCATAGCGCCGGGCAATCAGGTTCCAGAACGTTGCTTTTCCCATGCCGCTACGCCCTCTATTAAAAATAACTACCGCAACCGAAAAAGAGACAGGCTGCACCGATGATTGCGACAGTGATACTGCGCTCGTTACCATCGACTATCGTGGAACCGCGTGGCCTGATCAAGTCAGTTGGTAAATTGGCACCGGGCAGTAAGAGCACCTAATCGGGGTTTTTATGCCTTCTGGTTTGACTAAAGCGTTCCAGGCAGCCTGACATGACGTTGTCAACATCTCCAGCGGTCATGATTTCCAGCGTGTTGCTCGCAAATCTCCCATTGAATGCTTGAATTTTGCGGTTTGTCCGAGCACTCTGAATCCTATGCTGGTAACTTACTAACGAGCTGGATTACGCCGGTGCCTGGCCGGTCTAGTACAAAACCCCATCAAACCCGCGCCCACCGCGCCCTGACAAGCACAGCCGACACCATGATTAACTGCAGAATGACACCGTTGTTTCGCATCGCCTCAATCCTGCTGGTCACCCTGGGGGCGACCGCTTGCGGGAATCTGCCGACCAGCTTCGTCACCATGAGTGAGGAAGAGCTGTATGCCTACAACATAACCCAGCCGGTGCTGAAACGGGTGCTTTGCCGCGAAGAAACCACCACCTCCAGCTACATCCGCAAACGCCGCTGTTACACGGTGCAGGAGCTGGTGGAAGCCAACACCAATTCGGTTCTGGCGCTGGATGTGTTGAATTACGGCGCGAATTTTAATGCCGGTATCGGTGGCTCCCGCGATTGATCCCGATCCCTGGCTGACCAGGATCAGGCGCAGATACCAGCAGTGAGCTAGCCTAGTCTGGCTTGCGGAACATCAAAGTCATCCGGTCACTCTCACCAATTGCCTCGTAACGTGCCCGATCCTGTTGCCCGAGACGATAGCTGGGCGGCAAGGTCCAGACGCCTTCGGCGTAGTCCTTGGTATCCCGGGGATTGGCATTAATCTGGGACGCGGCAACAAACTCAAACCCGGCCTGCGCAGCCAGTTCCCTTACGTAAGCCTCGGTGACATAGCCGGTGGTTTGCATGACTTCCATGGCCGCGCCCTCGGGAGCCCGGTGTTCTACCACACCCAACACACCACCCGGTTTCAGCGCGGCATAGAAAGCCGCGAAATAATCGTGCTCCTGCCCGGCCATGATCCAGTTGTGCACATTGCGAAAGGTCAGCGCCAGGTCGGCACCCTGTTCCGGTCCAATGACTGTTTCACCGGGCGGGAGCAGGTGCCGAATCGTGGCCCGGCCGTAAAGCTGCGGATATTCGCGCAACTTGGCTTCGAAACTTTCGAGGCTGGGGCGGTGGTAGCCGATGGGCGAGTTGGGTGAAAAATGGGCGCCGTAATAGTGCCCTTCGGCGTGCAGGTAAGGGGCGAGAATTTCCGTGTACCAGCCGCCCGACGGGCCAATCTCGATCACCGTCATCTCCGGTTGCAGGCCAAAAAACTCCAGAGTGGCTACTGGATTGCGAGCGGCATTGCGTGCCCGGTTGGCCGCGCTGCGGTGTTCACCAGCGGCCAGCTCGCCGAGCGGGACCCCGGAATGCTGGTCAGCGCTGGTCAGCGACCAGGGCAACAACAGAATACTGAGACTTATTGAAACACTGAATTTACTGATACGTAACATGGTCGGTATGCTCGGTTTTGAAATCCCGGTCTACACTACTGCATTTTGATTATTTTTGCGCCCTGGCCAATATTCGATGGTTAATATGCAATATAGTATCCTGACCTGACAGTAGCTGCTTCCGGCGATGACGTTATTCGTCTGCTACCGGCGCTGGAAAGCCCGACAATAAAAACACAAAACCACAACCGACAATAAAAAGGACAACCTGATGAATCGTTTGCTTCCAACCTTGCTGGCCGTGCCGGCACTGCTTGCCTCCTTCGCTGCCTCCAGCCAGGAATACGTCACTATTGAAATGGAAATCGATGTCGCGGCACCGGCCGACGAGGTGTGGGCCAGTGTCGGCGACTACTGCCACATCAGCGACTGGCTGGGACTGGACTGCACCATAACCTCTGGCGACGGCGGGATCGGCTCGGTGCGCTCGCTGCTGGACGGTCGCATTATCGAGGTAATGGTGGCACAGACGCCGCTGTCCTATGGCTACACCCAGCCGAACGTGCCGGGCGAATTCTACAACCTGTATCACGGCTTTCTTGAAGCGCGCCCGGTCAGTGCCAACCGCTCGCGACTGCTGTACACATTGATGCTGGACCACTCCAATCTGCCGGATGCGGCCGCCAAACAGGCCGACATTGAGCGCCGTCGCGGGACCTTCGAGCGCGCCCTGGCGAGCATGAAGGAAATCGCCGAGCAGTAAATCTCAGGGCGCGGTGCCCATCGACGGGCAGCGCGCCGTCAATGCATGCCTTAAACGTATACGCGTATTTACATACCTGTAAACAGGCGCCTGCAACAAAGTACCAATGGCCATATACCTGTAAACGTGTGCCTGTAAATACGCTTAATAGTCAGGGGAAAGCTCATGCCGAATCTTGATCGTCGTAAACTATTGCAACTGGCACTCATGGGCGGTAGCGCGATGGCCGCCCCACTGGCGCTGCATTCATCCCATGCCCAGGCGCAGGCAACCGGCTGGGCCGAACGCAAGAAGAAAGTGCGCATTCGCGGTCGGTCCATGGCCTATTACGAGGTGGGCAGTGGCGACCCGATTGTGTTTCTACACGGCAATCCAACCTCATCCTATCTGTGGCGTAACATCATCCCTCATGTGCAGCACCTCGGTCGCTGTATCGCCCCGGATATGATCGGCATGGGGGATTCAGATCCGCTTCCCGACAGTGGACCCGGAGTCTATAACTTCGCCACCCATCGCGACTATCTGTTCGATCTGTTCGAGGCCGTGGGTGCTACCGAGAACGTTACCCTGGTGATTCACGACTGGGGCTCGGGCGTCGGCCTGGCCTATGCCGAACGTTATCCGGAGCGCATCAAGGGTATTGCCTATATGGAAGCTATCCTGCGCCCCACGGCACTGTCTCTGCCGCCGGAACCGAGCCAGGGCGTTTTCTCAATTTTCCGCTCGGATCGGGGCGAGGGCGCGGTGCTGCAGAATAATGTGTTCGTGCAGCAGATCCTGATTGGCGGTCTGGGTTATTTCCTGTCTGAGGCAGATAAGGCGGAATATCGCCGTCCCTATCTACAGCCCGGTGAAAGCCGCCGGCCAACCCTGACCTGGCCCCGCGAACTGCCGTTCTCGGGCGGTCCGGTTGACACCACGGTCCAGGTGCGGAGCTACAGCGACTGGTTGGGGCAAAGTGACGTCCCCAAGCTGTTTTTCCGCGCCAGTCCCGGCGCGTTGCTGTCCACCTCGCCTGAAGATGCCGATCTGCTGTCCTGGGTGCGAGGCTTGTCGAATCAGACCGAGGTAGCCATTTTTGGCACGCACTATGTTCAGGAGACCTCGCCCCATGCCATCGGCCGCGGCCTGGCGGATTGGTTGACCTCGGACGCGTTTGTCTGACGTGGCATGGCAATCGGGCTGTCGAATGTTCGAGACCCTGCGCTTGTTCTAGGTCACTGCTTTGTCGGACCGCCTGGGCTGGATGAGTAATGTCATTGCGGCATTCGATTCCGGTTGTAAAGCAAGTGGGCCTTGGGGAATGCCCAGGACAGGTCAATTGTAGATGCAGAAGCAGGACCACATGACTGCCACCGCGTTCAAGGCCGGACTGCTTTATTTTGCCGGTGTCTTTGCCCTGGGCTTCCTGTTAGGCGGCGTGCGCATGATGTTGCTGGAGCCGACAGTCGGTGATCTGCTGGCAGTGATTATCGAATCGCCGATTATTCTGGCACTGAGCTGGCTTCTCTGCCGCCGCGCCATAGATCGTTTTCAGGTCGCTGCCCTGGTATCCGCTCGCCTGCTGATGGGTGGCGTTGCCCTGACGATCCTGCTGCTGGCAGAGTATTCTCTCGCCACCCTGATGTTCGCCGAATCACCAGCCGATTTTTTGGGCAACTGGTTAACCGCGGCCGGCCTGGTGGGTCTGGGGGGCCAGATCGTGTTTGCCCTTTTTCCCTTGCTACAATTACGCCTGCCCGGATCAACAGGAAGAACAGGAAGCCAGTGACATGACCAGCCCCAGGTATTTCGAAGATTTTGAAGTTGGCGCCAGCCAGGAATACGGCAACTATGAAGTGACTGCCGAGGAGATCGTCGAGTTTGCCTCGAAGTATGACCCCCAGCCGTTTCACTTGTCCGAAGAAGCAGGCAAGGCGATGCATTTTGGCGGTTTGTGTGCCTCCGGCTGGCACACCTGTGCCATGGCCATGCGCATGACAGTGAACAACATGAGCGAGGGAACGGGTTCATTGGGATCGCCCGGCATTGATGAGCTGCGCTGGACCAAACCGGTATTTCCCGGTGATGTACTGCGGGTACGTAGCACCGTGGCTGGCAAGCGGGAATCCCGCTCCCGTGCCGATATGGGTTCGGTGTTTATGGAGAACGAAGTGCTGAACCAGAATGATGAGGTAGTGCTGAGCTTCAAGCCTATCGTCATGTACAAACGACGTGAGCCGCGCAGCGCCGACCAGACTTAATGTCTACTGGCAGGCTGCTATTGCCCGGCAACCTTGTGCAGCAGTGAATCATGTGGCGGCGACTACCGCATCTGCTGCGTTCCTGATACACGCTGGATAGTGCCAAATGTACCTTCTGATCAGTCAACTACTGCTTCCTGTCTCGCTGCTGATCTGGCTGGCGTTCTTCCCGGCCTCGGGATGGTTGGCGCTGTGCCTGCAGATCATCACTGTCGCGGCGTCCCTGTTCGGGCTGAGCCTGGTGGGATTGTGGGTCACACCGCCATACTGGTTTCGCATCCTGTACTGGTGCCTGCTGGCGGTGATCATTGGTTCCCATATCGTCAGGGGCCGACTGCAGTCGGACGGTGCCTGGCTGGCTAGCCCGCTCGAATCGGGATTTCTTTTTATGGTGGCTTTGCTCGGACTGGTCGGGCTCTATCTGGGCGGGCTTGGCCTCATGGGACGTCAGGCTCCGGAAGTCGAGACCGTCGACATCGCACCGCCGTTCCTAAGTGGGCGCTATTTAGTAGCCCATGGTGGCAGTAATTCCACCGTCAATATTCATCTGCGCACCCTGGATCCGGAGCTGGAACAATTTGCCAGGTGGCGCGGACAGAGTCGCGCGCTGGACTTGTTCAGAATTGATTCGGTCGGACTGCACATGCACGGCTGGTTTCCCTCGGACCCGACGCAATATGTGACGTATGGCACCTCGGTTGTGGCGCCCTGTGCCGGCAGAATTGCCCTGGTACACGATGGCGTGGCTGACAATCGTGTACCGCAAATGAATCGGGAGGAATTACCGGGCAACTTCGTAGCCATCGAATGTAACGGCAACTATCTGATACTTGCCCACTTGCTGGCGGGGAGCATGGAAGTCCGTTTCGGCCAGCAAGTTGCGGTTGGCGACGTGATTGGAAAAATCGGCAACTCCGGCAACAGTTCTGAGCCACACCTGCATATTCATGCCCAGCGTGGCCTGCCGGTCGAGGCACCGCTCTCCGGCGAACCGCTGGCCATCACGATCAGCGGCAGATTTCTGGTGCGCAACGATCGAATCGAGGTGCCCTGACCCGGCACGACAAAGGGCGGTCAGAGCTTCCCTGATCCACCGTGCCGAGGTAGCTGGCTCGGTTCGTCCCGGCGCGCCAGACGCGCTTCCCGGTCTTCGTTTCGGCTGGGGCAGGCGGGCTTGCCACTGGCGGCTCGGCTACGATTGTGATCATGCCCGTGCCTGCTGCCATCGCTACCCAGTCAGTCGGGGAAGGACTGCAGTTTGGCTAGCCCGGGCAGGCGCCATGTGCACAGTCGGCAGCCATCAAGCTGCTTACGATTTCAGCCGGTGCATGGCGCAAACCTTATGGCCATCGGGGTCGCGCAAGTAGGCGATGTACAGCTTGCGGCCGGCGTTCTCGCGGATGCCTGGCGGATTTTCAATAGCAGTGCCGCCAGCGGCTAGTCCTGCCTTGTGCCAGGCGTCGGCATGCTCGGGGCTTTCGGCACGAAAGCCGATGGTCTCACCGTTGCCGCAGCTGGCATCGACGCCGTCAATCGGTTTGGTCAGTGCAAAGGTGCCGTACTGGCTAAAGTAGAACACCCGACCCTTGTCATCCACTACGCCGGGCTCATGGCCCAGCTCTCCCAGCACGGCGTCGTAAAAAGTCTTGGCTTTGTCCAGGTCATTGGAACCCAGCATTACATGGGTAAACATAGTCTTTCCTCTTGCTTGATAGCTTGGTTGTTTAATGGCTTGTTATTGGTGAGTCAACCGGTACAGAAACAGTGCGGCGCGCTTGCTCTGGTTGGGCAGGGCTGACATCAGCGCCGATTCGTCAATGGTGTGACCACCGCTGCCGCTCATGCCGAGTCCGTCGATAGCGCGCTCCACCAGGCCAGCGGTAAATGACACGTCCGCGGCACCAGCCAGGCGCGGGTTAACCGGCGATACGGCGCCCAGATCCAGGTCCTGGCTGACCGCACTGTAGACGCTGAGCAGTGCTGCATTGCCGGGAGTCGGGGCCAATGGCGGATAGCCATCGGAGAACGTGATCTCGGCGCTGGTGTGGGGGAAGTTTGCGTTCACGATGTCGCGCATTACCCCTCTGGCTCGATCCAGTTGCTCCAGAGACACGGCCCGCAAATCGCCGGTGACCAGGGTGCGTTCGGCAATGACATTGTTCTTGCCGAAGGCGGTACCGCTGCTGCTGCCGGCATCGTGGGTGATTTGCGTGCCGCCAACAATCCGGCCCGGATTAAAGGTCAGGTTTTCTTCCTGCTGCAGGTTTTGCATGAACAGCATTAGAATGCGCGAAGCCTCGTAGATGGCGCCGGGGCCGATGTCTTCGCGAAACACCTGGGAAGAGTGGGCGGGCGTGCCGGTCACCATCAGTGTCCAGCCGGATGAGCCACGCCGGGAGACGTTGGCGGTGGCCGGATTACCGTCACCGTTCTCAAAGCCGATGGCATAGTCGGCCCATTGGGCGGCATCGGTCAGCGCCTGCTTGCTCAGTGCCAGTGGACTGCCGCTCAGTTCTTCATCACCGGTAATGACCACGGTGATATCCATGTCCTGCAATTGCCCGGCATCATGCAATGCCCTTAAGGCCTGCAGCATAATGATATTGCCGCCCTTCATGTCCGCGATACCGGGACCGATAGCGATTTCATCGTTGACTCGCTCATAGCGCTGGAACGGGCTGCTGGGTTCAAAAACCGTGTCCAGGTGGCCAATCAGCAGCAGCTTCGGCCCTTCGCCGCCACCGCGCAGATCCGCGATAAGGTGCCCGGCGCGACCCCAGTCGGTACCGTCTTCGAATCTGGCATCGAAGCCAATGGCTGAGAAATGGGGAATCAGATGCTCGGCCACTTCTTTTACGCCGGCAAAGTTCATGGTGCCGCTGTTGATATTGACGCTCTCAATGAGCAGTTGTTCAGCCTCGGCGTTGCTGCGCTCGATAAAATCCACCATGGCCTGCTCGGTGGTGTCGAGTTGCGCCAGGGCACTGCTGGGTAGCACCAGTGCGCAAGCCAGAATCAGGGTGACTGGATTAACCTTGAGCATGGTGTTCTCCTGAAGATGAGTGACGCCATCCGGAATTAAAGGGCCTGGAAAAGCAAGCCAGGGCAAACAATGCCGGGACACTTTCTATCGGCCCCGGCCCCGACAACCAGCGCAGAGTCTCGCAAAGTGCCCGGCGCAGTACAAGCAGCAGGGCGGCCAATAGAGATCGGGCGGCACTGTTATGGCTCGGCGGCGGCCGACGAGGGTCCAAAGAAAATCTGATTATTTCTATCGGACGTGTTACAGTGCCGCCCGTTCACATCGATACCGGTGTGACGAGTGCAGTTCTTTAGCTACAGGCCCTGCTGGTTTAATACCCTCCAGCCCGACCCTGCCCCTTCTTTCTCCCCTCGCTTTTTAATCACGCGACGGCGGAGCACGAACTTACCTATCGATTGCACATTCGTGCAACCCGGCTGTCAGCAGCCCGGAAACCACAGAATTTATTAACCGACCGCCTGGTTCCGGCCCTTTGCCGCCCGTGCGCGCGTCGCTTACATTATTGACGCATTGAATAACGAGATTACTATGACTTTTGCAACACTCGGACTTTCCGATCCACTGCTGCGTGCCGTAGAGCACTCCGGCTACACCAGCCCGACTCCGATCCAGGAACAGGCCATTCCTGCCATTCTTAAAGGTGGTGACGTTATGGCCGCCGCCCAGACCGGCACCGGCAAGACAGCCGGATTTGTGCTGCCTGCCCTGCATCGCCTCGGGCCGCAATCCAGCGTTCAGCCCGGACGCGTGCGCGCCCTGATTCTGACCCCGACCCGTGAACTGGCGGCTCAGGTTCACGAGAGCATCGAAACCTACGGCAAATTCCAGCAGCTTAAATCTGCGGTTGTATTTGGTGGCGTGAACATCAATCCGCAGTTGCGCGCATTGAAGCGCGGTGTGGACTTGCTGGTTGCCACCCCAGGCCGACTGCTAGACCTGCATCAACAGGGCGCGGTGAAGTTCGATGACATTGAACTGCTGGTGCTGGACGAAGCCGATCGCATGCTGGACATGGGCTTCATTCACGCGATTCGCAAGATTCTCGGTTTGATCCCGGCCAAGCGCCAGAACCTGATGTTCTCGGCAACGTTCTCGAAAGAAATCCGTAAGCTGGCTGGCAGCATTTGCCGCAACCCGGTCGAAATAGACGTGGCACCTCGCAACTCGACGGTGGAAGCGATCAGCCAGGGTGTGTGGCACGTCGAAAAACACCTGAAGACCGATCTGTTGATTGACCTGATTCAGGAAAGCAAAGATCAGGTACTGGTGTTTTCCCGTACCAAACACGGCGCCAACAAGCTGGTGAAGAAACTGGCCCAGGCCAACCTGAAAGCGGCTGCTATTCACGGCAACCGTAGCCAGGCGCAGCGCACCCGTGCCCTGCAGGAATTCAAGGACCACAGCATCCAGGTGCTGGTAGCCACCGACATTGCCGCGCGCGGAATCGATATTGACCTGCTGGCAATGGTGATCAACTATGACCTGCCGAATGTGTCCGAAGACTACGTGCACCGCATCGGACGCACCGGACGAGCCGGCGCCACTGGTCTGGCGGTCTCTCTGGTAAGCTCGGAAGAGAAGAAGCTGCTGCGCGATATTGAAAAGCTGATCAAGCGCCAGATTGAAGTGCTGGGCAGCTACTACTAAGGAATCAATTCTACGAGTCAGGGGCATGCCAGCCAGAGCTGGCTGCCTGACTGATACAGTGCTGATGGACTTATTTAAATAGAGGGGCGGGTGGAACATGAGAATACGGTTCGGATACGAGATGATTTATGACTGTCCCAAGCCCACCCCCATGATCCTGTCGCTCACGGTGCATGCCTCCCGGGTCTCCGATCTGGAGTCTCCGGACCACGTGCAGGTGGATCCCGCTTCCCACGTGCGTGGATATCGGGATATGTTTGGCAACTGGGTGACGCGATTGATTCTGCCCGAGGGTCAGTCGCGGGTTCACACCGACGCTGTCATCCAAGATAACGAAGTGGGTGACATTGTGAACCGCGATGCCATGCAGCAGGAAGTGGATTTTCTTCCTGACGATGTGCTGGTCTATTTGCTTGGCAGTCGCTACTGTGAGACCGATGTGCTAATGGATGAGGCCTGGCGCCTTTTCTCCAGTGCACCGTTCGGCTGGCAGCGGGTGCAGGCGATCTGCGACTTCGTGCATCAGCATGTGACCTTTGGCTATGAATTCGCCCGACCTACCAAAACTGCCGCCGATACGTACAAGGAAAAGACCGGTGTATGCCGCGACTTTACCCACCTGGCGGTGGCATTTTGTCGCTGCATGAATATCCCGGCCCGTTATTGCGCCGGCTATCTGCCCAACATCAACGACCAACTCCCGCAAGCTGACCCGGACTTTGCCGCCTGGTTCGAGGCCTATCTGGACGGACAGTGGTATGTGTTTGATCCCCGCAATAACCTGCATCTGCAGGGGCGGATTCTCATCGCCCAGGGTCGCGACGCCACTGATGTGGCGATCAGCAATGCATTTGGCGACAACAGCCTGACCAAATTCGAACTGCACTCTGCGCAAGTCGACTAGCGAGCCGCGACTGCGGCGGATTATTTCCCGTAACGTTTGTTGCCGGCTTTGGCGTTGCGCTCGGCCAGGTTTGCCAGCTTTTCCGTTATCCGCGTTTCCAGGCCGGCATCCCTGGGTGCATAGAACCGGGCATCCTTCAGCGCTTCCGGTAAATAGTTTTCCCCGGCCGCAAAGCCACCGTCCTCATCGTGCGCATAGCGGTACTCGGCGCCGTGCCCGAGCTCTTTTGCCAGATCGGTTGGTGCATTGCGCAGGTGCGGCGGCACTTCCAGCGAGCCGTGCTGATTAACTGCCTCCTGGGCAGCGGCGAAGGCGGTATACAGGGCGTTGCTCTTCGGTGCGCAGGCCATGTACACCGCGGCTTCCGCCAGTGCCAGGTCGCCCTCGGGGCTGCCCAGTCGTGTATAGGTATCCCAGCAGTCGCGGCACACTTGCAGTGCCCGCGGGTCGGCAAGACCAATGTCTTCACTGGCCATTCGCGTCAGTCGGCGGGCCAGGTAAATCGGGTCGCAGCCGCCGTCCAGCATTCGTACCAGCCAGTACAGCGCTGCATCCGGTGACGAGCCCCGCACTGCTTTGTGCAGCGCCGAGATCTGGTCATAGAAAACATCACCACCCTTGTCGAAGCGCCGATAGCTTTCCGCCAGCACCTGTTCCAGGTGTGCGTCGCTGATCTCACTTTTATCCTTGTCTCTCACCCCACCCTCGGCCATATCGCTCAGCACTTCCAGGTAGTTGAGGGTGCGTCGGGCATCGCCATCGGCGGCCCGGGCCAGGCTTAGCTTCTGGTCCGCCGTCAGGCTGAGTCCAAGCTTGCCCAGGCCACGTTCTGGATTCGTCAACGCGGCGTCGATTACACCCAGTAAATCTGTTTCGGTAAGCGACTGCAGCAGATACACCCGTGCCCGGGAGAGCAGGGCGTTGTTCAGCTCAAACGAGGGGTTCTCGGTGGTAGCGCCGATAAACAGGATCGTGCCGTCTTCGATATGGGGCAGAAACGCATCCTGCTGTGCCTTGTTGAAGCGGTGCACCTCGTCCACGAAGACGATGGTTTTGCGCTGGCTATTGGCATGCTGATAGCGTGCCTGCTCAATGGCGGCGCGAATCTCCTTCACCCCGGCCAGCACCGCCGACAGGGTTTCAAAGTGACAGTCGCAGGACTCGGCGACGATCCGCGCCAGGGTGGTCTTACCCACGCCAGGCGGTCCCCAGAGAATCATCGAATGGGGCTGATTGTTAACGATTGCTTCGTACAGAGACTTGCCCGGTGCAAGCAAATGTCCCTGACCGGCAAACTCTTCAACGCTGCGCGGGCGCATCCGCGCCGCCAGCGGTTCATAGGCGCGGGTTTGTTCCTGGTCGGCAAACAGGGATTCAGTCATGCCGCTATGGTAACGTACTTTTTCGCTGCTCAAGCAGGAACATGGTAAAGCTCAAATCCGGAAGACAAACCTATGCAAACCCTTCGTGAACTAACCCGCAATCATCCACGTCATGGCACCGTGACCTGGATCGGTATCCGCACCGAAAAGCGCCAGCCGATGACGTCAGTCCCGTCGGTCGCGGCCGATACCGCCGAGGGATTGGTGGGTGATCGCTACCGCGGCAAGCGTGGCAACCGCCAGGTCACCCTGATCCAGGCCGAGCATCTGCCGGCCGTAGCGGCCATGGCGGGTGCCGACGAGATACTGCCGGACGCCCTGCGGCGCAACGTGGTGATCGCGGGGATTAATTTGCTGGGTCTGAAGGATCAGCGATTTCGTCTTGGCGATGCGGTGCTGGAATACACCGGATTGTGTCACCCCTGCTCACGGATGGAAGAAGTGTTGGGACCTGGCGGCTATAACGCCATGCGTGGACATGGTGGCATCACCGCACGGGTGATCGAAAACGGCGCGTTTGGCTGTGGTGATGAGCTTATTCCCCTGCCGGATGTTGAAGACTAGGTTTCAATCTCGGAACCGGGGTCGCGAAACAAGTCGCTAATCCACGGGGGCAGAACAGGCGTTGTAATGCATGCCTCGGCGCTTTGACACAATACGCTTTTCCATAACGCTCGCCTGTTAAGAGAACCCGCGATAACCCATGCCTGAAGGACCGGAGATCCGCCGCGCCGCTGACCGCATTGCCAAGGTGCTCGAAGGCCAGAAGGTAGAAACCGTTGCCTTCGGATTGCCGCGGCTGAGTCACTACGATGAACAGCTCAGTGGCCGCAAGGTGCTGAACCTGGAAACCCGCGGCAAGGCGTTGCTCACCCATTTCGATAATGGCCTGAGCATCTATTCTCACAACCAGCTTTATGGCCGCTGGTACGTGGTGAAGCGGGACAACTACCCGGCCACCAGTCGCTCCCTGCGGCTGGCCCTGCACACCGGCACCCACAGTGCGCTGCTGTACAGCGCTTCCGACATCACCGTGATGCCCACTGACGAGTTGGCCATGCATCCGTTCCTGGCTCGCATTGGCCCGGACATCCTTGATGCGACGCTGACCTGGCGCGATGTCTCCGCGCTGCTGCTGGCCCCGGAGCGACGCCGGCGCAAGCTGGCAGGCTTGTACCTGGACCAGGCTTTCATGGCTGGCATTGGTAATTACCTGCGCTCGGAAATCCTGTTTGATGCCGGCATCAATCCTGATGTGCGGCCGGCAGACTTGTCGCGCAAGCAGGTCAATGACCTGGCCCGCAGCACCCTGGCTATCAGCAAGCGGGCCTATGACACCGGCGGTATTACCAACCCGCCGCGCCGGGTAGCGCAACTGAAGAAAGCGGGGCAGAAACGCCGTGGTTACCGTCATGCGGTATTCGGACGGGTGAATCAGCCTTGCTATCAGTGCGGGGAAGCGATTGTGAAAGAAACCCTGGCGGGGCGGCGGCTGTACTATTGCCCGCTTTGCCAGTACTGAGGTGCCAGTACCGAACCGATTAATAGCAAGCCAGGCTAGTCCGGGCTGCCGTTGTTTCCGTATCTAACACCATGTCGCAATCTCTAATGGACCAGGACACAGACCTGCAGCGCTGGCTCACCGCTGAGCTACGCTCCGATCACGCCGGGGAGACCGGTGCGGTGTGGATTTACAAGGGGATTCTCGCGGTCAGTCGCAATCGACAGGTGCGTGATTTTTCCGCTGCGCATCTTGAAACTGAACAGGGACACCTGGCACTCATCAGTGAGGTGCTGGCGCCGGACGAGCGTAGCTGGTTCCTGCCCATCTGGCGCTTGGCGGGGTTTGCCACCGGCGCCCTGCCAGCGCTGTTTGGTGCCAACGCCGTGTTTGCCACCATTGCTGCGGTGGAGACGTTCGTCGATGGGCATTACCAGCAACAGATTGATCGCCTTCGGGACGAGCCAGCGCATGCTGACATTCGTGCGCTCCTGATTGCCTGCCAGGAAGATGAAGTGAACCACCGTGATGAGGCGCGTGATGCGCAACTGGCCACGCCCGGTATGTTGCTGAAAAGCTGGTGCTGGCTGGTGGGCGCCGGCTCCGAGGCAGCCGTGTCACTGGCGCGCTGGCGCTAGCGTCAACGCCAGCATCCCGCAAACAGCGTTTCCCTAGGCTGCAGCAGTCCGTTTCCCATCCATACTCCAGGCGCCGCCACCCAGTCCTGCTGCCACCAGCAGACCAGCCATGATGGCCATGTTCTTGATGAAGTTCTGGGTTTCATGACCGGTTTGCAGCTCGCCAGCCGGCATGGTCCAGAAGTCGTGCATTACCAGCGAGATCACCAGGGTCAGCCCCGCCAGTAGAAAGGCAACGGGTTTGGTGTGCCAGCCAACTACCAGGGCCGCGCCGCCGCCGATCTGCAGAATAATGGTCAGCACCAGGAAAAAGGTGATGAACACCATGCCGTGGGAGGCCATGTATTCCACCGTTCCGCCCCAACCGGTGATCTTCATGATGCCGGGCATAATAAAGTACAGGCCGAGGAGTACCCGGCCGGTGGTAACTAACAGTCGATCAAATGCCTGGGGCATGGTGTATTCCTGTGTTGGTAATGAAGCTGGTGATGAAGTTGGTAATGAAAACCTGCTGGTGAACAATGCGGAGCAGCTGGAAACGTGACTGACCCTCTGGCGGGTGTCTAGTGGGTGCGCATGCCGTAGCACATCATATCTATGGCCTCCAGCACCAGCTTTTCGCTGTCCACGGTCTCGAAAGTCGGGTCTTTGGGCTGGCGTACCGACATGATCACACCATGCAGCGAGCCGCGCAGGATCTGGGCGGTGAGGCTGGTATCGTGGACGTGGTCTTGATCAATGCTGCCATCGCGGATACCGGCCTCCAGGGAGTCCACCATTAACTCGTGGCAGCGCAGCCGATAGTCGGCCATGCCCTGGACAACCTCGTCCGGCTCTTCAGGCATGGGGAAAGTGGCCATATTGGTCATCACGTCAAAGTAGTCGGATTGCTCCAGCGAGAATTGATAGTAGGCCTCGCCAATGCCCTTGATCTGCTCCATTCCGGAGGTTCCAGCCTGGGTGGCCTGCTGAAAGCGGTCCAGCATGGACTGGCAGGCGCGCAACATGATGGCGCGCATGATCGCGGCCTTGTCTTTGAAATAGACATACAGCAACGGCCGACTGATGGCGGCGGCAGTGGCAATCTCGTCCATGGACGCGTTGTTGTAGCCCTTGCTGAAAAAAATCGACTCGGCGGCATTGATGATGTCGTCATAGCGCTGCTGCTTTTCTCTGGCCCGGCGGGCAGTGGCTGGCACGGGTTCCTACCTCCTGACGTGTGCTGCTTATGCGATGAGCTGCAAATAATCCCTGACAGATTGTCAAAAACACGTTGACATTATGTCAGAAGCTGACAGACTGTCAATCATTGACACACTGTCAGAGGTCCTGTTGTCCACATCAGCCTGCTGACTGACTGACAAACGCGGCGCATTATCCCATCAATAGCGCCGCCGGGGGACCTATCATGTACGACGAGTTTTTCGCTGCCCGCCAACAGGTTCATGCGGATTTTCGTAAATTCTACCCACGTCTTTTCATCGCGCTGGTGTTGCTGGCATTGCTGGTCGCCTGTGGCGAAAGTGTTGGCCTGGAAGCCGAGTCACCCACACCAATAGGAGTTGATCAGGTTGGTGAGCAGTCACTAACTATGGTGCCGGTACGGGCTGCACGAGTCACTGCCGAGACAGCCACGGAGGTGCTGCGCTTTGCTGGCGTGGCCCGTCCGCGCCAGCGTGCCAACTTGAGTTTTCAGGTGGGTGGCACCATTGCATCCCGCTTTGCGGAAATTGGTGAGCAGGTCGACGCCGGGGAAGTTGTTGCCCGGCTGTATAACCCCCAGTTGGGCCCGGCGGCCCAGGCAGCGCAGGCGCGACTGGCGCAGCTGGTCAACGATGCCGAACAGGCGGAACGCGACCTGGCTCGCCTGCAGCAAATTTATGAGCGTGAATTGTTGGCTATTCAGGACCTGGAGCAGCAGCGCACCTTGCTGCGCAGTACCCAGTCAGCCGTGGACAATGCCCGCGCCATCGTTAACCAGAACCAGCAGCTGCAGCGCGAAAGCGAACTGCGTGCGCCGTTTGCCGGACGGATCGAGCAGGTGCTGCTGGAGCCCGGGGAATTCGCCCAACCCGGTCAGGCCGTAATGCGGATGTCTGCCGAAGATGGACTGGAAGTGGAAGTGCAGGTGCCACCGCGTTTCCTGTCGGGGCTGACCCTGGGTGATTCACTGCCGGTGTGGAATGGTCTGAGCGGTGAGTCCTATGCAGCGATAGTGAGCGAGATCGGGGAAGGCAGCTCCGGGCGCAGCGCGCTCTACCCCCTGGTAGTCAGCTTACAGCACACCACGCTACGCAGCGGTGAAGCGATGGAAGTAGGGGTTAGCTATCAGCGTGGTGCGGGTTTACGAATCCCCCTCAATGCGGTTATGCGCTCGGCCCAGGGCCTGACCGTATTCAGGGTCGATACCGACAGTGGGGGCAACAATCGGGTCAGTCGCGTGCCGGTCGTTGTGGATCGTATCAGTGGCGATCAGGTGCAGTTGCAGCCGGGCAATCTGTCTGTGGATGATCAGGTCGTGTTTGCCGGCCTGACCCGGCTTGCCGAAGGTGATCGAGTGACGATCCTGGGTGGCAATGCCGCCGGCGTGACTGGCGCTGCCGAAAGAATTGGCGCCGACAGCGGCGTCGCCGACAGGGAACAGCGATGACCTTCGGCAACAGCATCGCCCGATTGGTAACTCAGCCACGTCTGGTGTTGTTGATTGTCGCCATGCTGACCCTGGTTGGAGTGGGGTCCCTGTCCAGTATGGCTCGCCAGGAAGATCCAGCGTTTCCCGACCGCGGCGGACTGATTACGGTGCTGTACCCCGGCGCTACTGCCGAAACCATGGAGCGGCTGATTCTCGAGCCGCTGCAGGATGAGATTTCCCAGGTAGAAGAAGTGCAGGAATACCAGGCTACCGCCCGCACCGGCGTGGCCCTGGTGAATGTCAGCCTGCTGGATAATCTGTATGACACCGATACCGGCTGGGACCGCGTGCGGATTGCCATGCAGCGTGCCCAAACCGAATTTCCGGACGGTGTGCTGCAGATGACTCTCGATGATCGTCTCACGGGCTTGCCGGCTGTGGTGCTGGCGGTGGCGGGCAGTCCCTCGGTGGTGGAGATGTCCCTGGCCGCGGAACAGTTAAAGCGGGATCTGCTGGACCTGCCAGGTCTGTCGCGTATCGAGTTACAAGGTGAGACTGAAGAACAGATCAATATCGCCCTGCATGACGCGGAACTGGTGCGCCTGGGCGTCACGCCCAATCAGCTCGGACAATTCATCGCCCAGCGCAACCAGGTCGCTCCCGGCGGGTTTATCGTGGTCGGCGACCGCCGTCTGAACCTGCTTTCCAACAATGAATTTCTCAGTCTGGAAGCGATTCGTAGCACTCAAATTCCCTTGCCTCAGGGTGGCAGCGTGCCCTTGGCTGCAGTCGCCGATGTCTGGCGCTCGGCGGTTGAACCGCCGGCACCGTCGACATTTCAGGACGGCGAACAGGTGGTATCCCTGGAGCTATTTACCGTCAAGAACGAAGTGGACGCGTTGCTGTTTGGCGATAACGTGCGTGCGCGCCTTGCCCAGCTACGACCTGATTATGCCCCGCTGGAGATTCGCGAGCTGTTTTTTCAGCCAGACCAGGTGGCGGATCGGCTAACTAACCTGATGGGCAGTTTGATGTTGTCCATGGTGATTATCACCACTATTTTGTTCCTCGGCATGGGCTGGCGCATGGGTGTCACGGTGGCCATGATGTTGCCGGTGGTCACCTTGATCAGTCTTGGCATTTACAACTTCGGCGGTGGCGTCCTGCACCAGATTGCAGTGATCGGCGCCGTGATTTCCCTGGGTATCCTGATCGACAATGCCATCGTGATGGTGGAGAACATTCAGCACCGTCTCAACGTGGGTGATTCCCCGCAGCAGGCGATGCTGGGCGCGGTAGGCGAGCTGGCTGGCCCGCTGGGGGCGTCCACCGGAACGACGCTGGCCGCGTTTACGCCGCTGCTGCTCTCCAGCGGCGGCACTGCAGACTTTACCCGCGGTATCCCGGTGATGATCATGCTTACGTTAACGGTGAGCTTTTTCCTGGCAGTCAGCATTGCCCCGCTGGCATCCGCCTGGTTTCTCAAGCCGGCGGCGATACAGCGCAGCGCATGGATAGACCGACTGGGAAATAATGCGGCTGCACTGAGTCGGCGTTTCCCAAAACTGGTTGTTCTGGCCGGGGTGTTGCTGGCCGGCGGCAGCATGATGCTGTTTCCGTATCTGAATTTTCAGTTCTTTCCCAATGCCGACCGACCCCAGGTGGTGGTTGAAATGTTTCTGCCCGAGGGCAGCGACATGCGGCGAACTCACCTGCTTAGCCAGGAGCTCGAGAGCGCACTGCGTGACCGGCCCGGGGTAACTAGCGTCCACCGTTTTGTGGGCGCTACCGGGCCGGGTTTTTATTACAATCTGCCGAACGCCACCCAGGCGCCAAATCGCGCGCGACTGGTGGTGAACATGGAGGCACTGGAGCTGACGGCACCATTTATAGAGTGGCTGCGGGGCTATACCGGCGATAACTTTCCCGAGTATGACATCATCGCCGGTACCCTGGCGCAGGGCCCGCCGCGAGCTGCGCCAGTTGAGATTCGTGTGTTTCACGCAGACGACGAAACCAGGCTGGCGGCTGCCGAGCAGGTATTCGGATTATTAAAAAGTGTACCTGGCGCCGTTGATGTGCGGCACGATATAGATACCGGAGTGCCCGTGCTGCGTCTGAATGTTGATGATGCCAGTGCCCAGCGTTACGGCTTGAGCCGTGCCGATGTCGCACAGACGCTTTTTGCTCGCAGTTTTGGTCAGCCGGTGGAGCAGTTCCGCCAGGAGCTGGATCCACTGCCAATCGTGTTGCGCAGCAATGAAGGTACGCGCCTGGACGTGGACAGTCTGTTGTCCAGCTATGTCTTCAATGCCCAGGGTGAACCGATCCCGCTCAGCCTGATAGCTCAGACCGAGGCCGACTGGCAGGTTGCCAGTATCAATCATCGCAACGGGGTCCGGGTGCTGAGTATTACCGCCGGTCTCGCCGATGGCTATAGCTTTAGCCAGGTTCTGGACGGCTTGAATACGCAGCTGGCAGCAGCGCCGCTGCCGCCAGGCACGCGACTGGAGTTTGGTGGTGACCAGGAAAGCAGCGGCGAGGCCAACAGTGCAATTCTTGCCACGGCGCCAATCGGTATTTTGTTATTGCTGTTCTTCCTGCTGCTGCAGTTCAACAGCTACAAGCGCGTCGGCATTATTCTGCTCACTGTCCCGCTGGCCGCCGCCGGTATTTTTCCCGGCCTGGTGCTGACCGATTCGCCGTTTGGCTTCCAGCCGCTGCTGGGCATTATTGCCCTGGTAGGCATCGTGGTGAATAACGCTATTGTGCTGGTGGATCGCATGGACCAGTCTCTCAAGCAAGGGGTGCCGGTAAATGAAGCCGTGGATGAAGCCATTCGCCGGCGCACCCGGCCGATTCTGCTAACCACTGCTACCACGGTGACCGGTTTATTGCCGCTGGCATTATCGTCATCGACTCTCTGGCCGCCCATGGCCTGGGCGATAATTTCCGGGCTGCTGGCCAGCACGGTGCTGACTTTATTGGTAGTACCGGCGGTGTGCCGCCTGTCGCTGCGGCCAGCAGATCGCCATGGCGCGGAGTTGCCTGAGTACGCGCATACTGCCTGAATCGGTCTGTCTACCAGCCAACCCCGCGCCCCGCCGCTAGCCTGTGGTCCCTCTCCGGTGACAGCCCTGCCCCTCGGACATTCCGCCAACCCGCCGACAAATTCAGGTACACTTGCTCGGGTATACTTACACTCTTTTCACGGCTCGCAGGTCGTGACCGGTGCGGTGCCTTTTCCCAACCAGCGCACCGTTACCCGGGCAGGGTACAACCAGATCGACGCCGAATCCCGGCTGCCAGCACGAGGACCCCATGGATCAGCTGCTAATCTTGATCGACAATCTGTTTCAGCAAATTGCCAGCAGCGAGGACATTTATCTCCAGATTGGCCTGGTGGCAGGTGCGCTGATTCTCGCCCCATTGCTGGCCACCCTGGTCCGGCGCCGTTTCACGGTGTTTACCACCGAGCCGGAAGCGAAACACAAAATTCGCTACACCCTGCATCAGCTAGGCGATTTGATGTCGCCCTTGCTCGCGGTACTGCTTCTCAAAATAGCCGCAGACCTGACCCCTGGCCTGGATCAAAACAACTGGTTGCTGGTCGCGGCCATCACCCTGCTGGTGGTTTATGCCTATTTCAGAGGCGTGCGCTCACTGATCTCCAACAAGCTTGTGTCGCGCCTGATGCTGATCATTGGTATTCCGCTGTTGACGCTGCAGTCGGTTGGCGCGCTGCCTATTGTTATCGCGCCGTTGGAAGCCATTGCCCTGAACATCGGTAATATCCGGATTTCCCTGCTGGGCCTGCTGCGGGTCGCGATATTCGGTTCGTTCGTGTTCTGGCTTGGCCGGGTATCCAACAACACCGGCCAGGAAGCAATCCGCCGGCAGAAGAAACTGGACCATCGTACCCGTGAGGTGGCCGCCAAGCTGTTCGAGATTGGCGTCTACGTCGTGGTGTTCCTGCTGCTGCTGCAGATCATGGGGGTCAACCTGACGGCCCTGGCAGTATTTGGTGGTGCCGTGGGTGTGGGCATCGGGTTTGGCTTGCAATCCATCTCGTCGAATTTCATCTCCGGCCTTATTATTCTGCTGGACCGGTCCCTGGGAGTAGGGGATTTCATCGAGCTGGAAGACGGCCGCAGGGGTTATGTCACCGCCCTCAACATGCGCTCAACTACCCTGGAGACGTTTGAAGGCAAGGACATTGTTGTCCCCAACGAGAGCTTTATCTCCACCTCCTTTGTTAACTGGACCCGCAAGGATCCCAAGCAGCGTTATCGCGTGGACTTCTCCGTGGCCTATGGGTCTGACATTCGCAAACTGGTTGATGTCATCAAGGCGGCGGTGGCTGAACACCCACAGGTGTTAAGTGGAGAGAACTACCCCATCGAGGAGCGCCCCGACTGTGAAATCGACAGCTTCGGTGACTCCGGGGTCAACATGTTCGTGGAGTTCTGGATCGAGGACATCGATGACGGCAAGAACCGGGTCGGCGGCGATTTACTGCTGACTATCTACGAGACCATGCAGGAGCATGGCTTCACGATTCCGTTCCCGCAGCGGGAAGTGCGCATCCTCAACGACGATCACGAAGCACAGGCGGACAAGACACAAAAGGTCCAGGTGGACCGTGCCGGCTAATCTACACCGGCACAGGCCCATACGCAGTTACTCGAAGATATTGATCAGCGCGTAGGTGATCGACGTGTCCGGCTGGGTGACCAGTTGGTGCCAGACCCTTGCTGGCACATGCAGCAGGTCTCCCGGTTCTACCTGAAACTCCTCGTAACCCACCAGTTCCGGGCGCTGTGCTGCTGGCGGCTCGCCGCCGATCCAGTTTATGCGCTCGCCGCCCAGACGCGCGGTGCCTGACCCGTCCAGGATCACGTAGATATCCCACTTGGTTTCGTGAATCTCCGGCTGTGTGTAACCGGAACGATGCACGATGGAAATGTTATGGGGCCGGTAGTCGGCATCGTCCAGCACCCGCTCGAAAATGAACCCGGTATCCCAGATGCCATTGCCGTTGGCCAGTTTTTGCTGCAAATCCGTCTTGATGTGCGCGATGGCATCTGCGTCCCAGTGCAGGTATTCAGAGGGTCGCGGCTCGTTGCTGACATTGCCAAAGATATCCTGGCCCAGGGATGAGGAGTGCAGGCAGGTGATGATGAGTAACAGGGCAAAGGCTCGGGTCATGGTGCACCTCTTGTTCGTGCTCAAGGGTTTTATTGTTGTGCTGCTGGTTAACTCTCGGGCAGCTTAGCCCCGGTACGGGCAAAAATACAGCCGCTTACGCCATGACGCTGGCGGTCGCCTGGCCCCGGGCGCCACAGCGCTTGCAATGTCGTCGCCGGGTTCATACTCTGCATGGTCTCTGATCGCCGCCCGGTAGTATCTGCATCAATCTTTGCATCAGGATGGCGGTCGTGACCCTGAATCCGGATTCGCCCATGAGCGCCACAGCGCCTGCTGAAACCGCACACAACAAGAAACTCGCGATCGTTACCGGCGCCAATACCGGCCTGGGTTTCGAAACTACACTGGGTCTTGCGCAAGCTGGATACAAAGTGATTCTCGCCTGCCGCACCGCGGCCAAGGCCGAATCCGCCATGGAAAAAATCACCCGCCAGGCGCCGGATGCTGACCTGGTGTTCCTGCCCCTGAACCTGATCTCACGCGGCAGTATTAAGCAGTTTGCGGCCACCTTCGTGGCGAGCTACGGCAAACTGGACCTGCTGATCAACAATGCCGGGGTGATGGGCCCACCGTTTACCATTACCCCCAACGGGCTGGAGCTGCAGTTCGACGCCAATCACCTGGGCCATTTTTACCTGACCTCAAAGTTGATCGACGCACTGGATCAGGAACACGAGACCCGCATCGTTAATGTCTCCAGTCTCGCCGCGAAACAGGAATGGGCAGGCATCTATTTCGACAATCTTAACTTCAAGGGCAACTACGACAGCGGCCCCAAACTGTATGGTCTGACCGGCATGATCGCCTACAGCCAGTCGAAACTGGCCAATGTGTTGTTCACCATGGAACTGAAAGACCGCCTGGCGGCCGCTTCCAAGCAGATCAAGGCGGTAGTCGTGCATCCCGGCGTGGCCAATACCGACCTGTCCCGGAACATGCCGCTGTATATGCGCCTGCTGGCACCGGTACTGGTGAAATTCATGAATGTGAGTACCCCGGCAGAAGGTGCACAGTCTGCGCTCTACGGCGCCACCCAGCCGGATGTGGACGCTGGCGATTTTATCGGTCCCACCGGCGAAGGCGAGCGTGCCGGCCCGCCGGGCAAGGTATCCCTGCCGCCCCAGGCAGCAAACAAGGCGCTGTGTGAAAAATTGTGGGCCAGGTCTGAACAGTTACTGGGAACCACTTTCCGGATACACTAGGGTCTTCAGGATCACCTGATAAGAACAACAGACAACGCAAAAAGCATCAAGCCGCACAACAATAAGAAGGAGAGCACTCGATGACGATAACCACCAGGAAAGTTTTGCCGGCAATTGTCGCTGCCATCACCGCCTGTGCCGGTGCCCAGCAGCTGCTGGCCCAGGCCGGGTCGACCATCTACGACGGGAACTGGGTCAGCTATCACGGCAATGATTTCGCCCAGCGCTATTCGCCGCTGGACCAGATTAATGCGGATAATGTGGCGGATCTGGAAATCGCCTGGCGTTTTAATACCGAAAAAATCGGCCCCTCGCCGGACTTCAATAATCCTTCCACGCCACTGGAAATTGATGGCGTGCTGTATACCAACATGGGCAGCACCCGCAACGTGGTGGCGCTGGACGCCACCAATGGGCAGATTTTATGGATGTGGCGACCGCGCGAGGGCGACCGCTATGACCAGGCACCACGCAAGGGTTCTGGTCGCGGTGTGGCATTCTGGACCGATGGCAATGAACGACGCGTCATTGATGTAACGCCCGGCTATCAGATGGTCTCTCTGGATGCGGAAACCGGTATTCCCGACCCCGATTTTGGTAACAACGGTATCGTCGACCTGTATGTCGGCCTGCGTAACGCCGACGATCCTCGCTATCCCTATCCGGACATCGGGCTATCCGCACCTCCCTTTGTGATGAACGACGTTATCGTGGTGGGTGCCGCGCACCGCACTGGCGGCCGACCGCGCTCCAGGATGAATGTGAAAGGCGATATCCGCGGCTATGATGCCCGCACTGGCGAGCAGCTGTGGACCTTTCACACCATTCCCGAACGTGGCGAGGTGGGCTACGAGTCCTGGCTGGGTGGTATCGAGTTTACCGGCAACTCCGGCGTCTGGGCGCCGATGTCCGGCGATCCGGAACTGGGCCATGTCTATCTGCCGGTCGAAGATCCCACCGGCGATTACTATGGCGGGGACCGCCCGGGTGCCAACCTGTTCTCCAGCGGCCTGGTGGCACTGGACATTGAAACCGGTGAGCGTCAGTGGCACTACCAGTTCATTCACCACGATATCTGGGATTGGGATGTCCCGGCAGCCCCGGTAGTAGCCGATCTGCCCAACGGCCGCGAAATTGTCATGTCGGTCACCAAACAGGCCTGGGTATATGCCTTTGACCGTGCCACCGGCGAGCCGGTCTGGCCCATCGTGGAACGACCGGTTCCCCAGGGTGACGTGCCTACCGAGTGGTATTCGCCAACCCAGCCATTCCCGACCCGGCCAGCGGCCTTTGATGTCCAGGGTTTTACCGAGGACAACCTGATCGACTTTACACCCGAGATCAGGCAGCTTGCCCTGGAAGCCATTGAGGGCTACCGCCTCAGCGAAAGCCTGTTCGAGCCGCCGTCACTGGCGGAATCGCCGGACGGGACTATCGGTCGACTTGGTCTGCCGTCTTCCACCGGCGGGGCCAACTGGGAAGGTTCGGCTATCGATCCGGAAACCGGCATTCTCTACGTGCCATCTCGCACACAATTACAAGTGCTGTCACTGGCGAAAAATCCGGAATCCGATATCGACCTGAGTCAGGCATTTGGCGTGCGTATTCCCCGGGTGCAGGGTCTGGAAGTGGTCAAGCCACCTTATGGCCGCATCACTGCCATTGATATGAACTCTGGCGATCACCTGTGGTGGGTTGCCAACGCTGACACCCCGGAGCGTATCGCTGAACACGATCTGTTGCAGGGCGTGGATATTCCCGACACCGGTGTGCCCACCCGCGCCGGTATTCTGCTCACCAAGTCCCTGCTGTTCGTGGCCGAAGGTAACGGCAACCAGAACGCCTCGCCGCACATTCGTGCCTTCAACAAGGAAACCGGTGAGCTGATCCATATGTGGGAACTTCCTGACCTGCAGACCGGTTTGCCGATGAGCTACGAGCACGACGGGGTGCAGTACCTGGCCATGTTTGTCGGCGGCACCACCAGCCCGGCAGAGCTGGTGGTCTACGCGCTGCCCTGAGCCCTGGAGGCTGCTTCAATTCGGGGCAGGTGTCACCACCGGCGCGAATTGTTGGCAGCCAGGCAAGGGTCGTTTAAACGCGCCGCCGCACTGGCGGCGCGCTACTTTTGAGCTCTCGTTTTGCATGCAACAATGCCAGATCTACACCTGGTATCCGGTGCGCAGGGTTCCTGTCAGCTTTGGCTTTGCGCGGCTTCTGATCAGATGTTCCCGAATTGCTTTTGCGTGACGCCAACTTTATTGCTACAACATCAGTCTCGCCAGACAGGGGACTCTCATGCAACGACCCATGCAACGACGCCAGTTTCTGAAATCAGCCACCGTCGGTGGCGCCATGTTGGCACTGCCTTTCAGCACCGCTCGCAGTTTTGCGGCCGGACTACCCAGCGATATCACCCACTTCAGCGCGCTTGACCTGTCCACCGCCATTCACAGCGGTGACGTGAGCTGTGTAGAAGTCATGCAGGCCTACCTGGCGCGTATCGATGCGGTAAACCCGATCTACAATGCCATCGTCGGTCGGGTGGCCGACGATGATCTGCTGCGTCAGGCAAGACAAGCCGATCAGGAACTGGCGCGGGATAACTCACGCGGCTGGATGCACGGTATGCCTCATGCGGTC
Organism: uncultured Pseudohongiella sp.; assembly: GCA_965212375.1. Classification (GTDB taxonomy): domain Bacteria; phylum Pseudomonadota; class Gammaproteobacteria; order Pseudomonadales; family Pseudohongiellaceae; genus UBA9145. Next base: position 3,979,269 of record OZ243108.1, read on the forward strand.
AAAGATCTCACGTCGGTGCGTGGCCTGATTCATACCAGCGGGTCACCCATGTTTGCTGACCGGGTTGCCGACGAGGACTCCAGCTTCGTGGCGCGGCTGCGAGCCAACGGTGCAATTTTTATTGGCAAAACCAATTCGCCGGAGTTTGGTCTCGGCTCGCAGTCCTACAACCCCGTGTTTGGCGCCACCGGCAGTGCCTGCAATCCGGCGCTGACCGCCGGGGGTAGCAGCGGCGGTGCCGCCAGCGGGCTGGGTACACATATGCTGCCGGTAGCCGACGGCAGCGACATGATGGGCTCGTTGCGCAATCCTGGTGCGTTCAACAACGTCATTGGCTTCCGCCCGACCGCCGGTCTGATGAGCGACACACCGCCTGACGCCATACCGCTTTCTACCAGCGGTCCCATGGGGCGCAACACCCGCGATGCGATTGCCTTGCTCAATACCATGGCGCCGCGTCCGCTCAGCGGCCCGTTCATGGCGCTGGACATGAACGCTCTGGAGATCGCCTGGCTTGGCGACCTGGACGGTTACCTGGCCATGGAGTCGGGCATTCTGCCGCTGTGCGAGCGGAATCTGAGTACTATCGAGAGTCAGGGGGCAAGGGTGACGGCGACCCTGCCGCAGTTTGATATGGATGATCTGTGGTATTGCTGGACCACCCTGCGCCACGCTGGCCGCCTGCGCATGATGGACTATTATGAGGATCCTGAAACTCGCGCGCTGCTGAAACCAGAGCTGATCTGGGAAATTGAGCAGGGCATGACCTTCACACCCGAGGACATTGCCCGCGCCGAAGCCATCCGCACGCGTTGGCTGGGGGAGCTGGAGCGACTGTTCGGTGACTACGACTTCCTGACGATACCCACCGCGCAGGTGTTCCCGTATTCAAAGCAGGCCCATTGGCCGCGCTTTATCGGCGCCCGGCCCATGGACACCTATCATCGCTGGATGGAAGTGGTGATTCTCGGCAGTCTCGGTGGGCTGCCGGTAATCAACGTGCCGGTGGGCTTTGATGCCAGCGGTCGACCGATGGGCATGCAGGTGATGGGTCGCCGCGGCGATGACCGCCGGGTACTGGAATTCGGTCTGGCTTATGAAGCGCAAACCGATTATCTGGGTCAGCATCTGGACCGGATACAAACCGTCTAGCTGGGCGTTGGGGTCGCTCAACCCTGATGATGTTTACTTTAATCGTTCTTTAGCCTTCCAGCGCCTCCCAGCGTTGGTAGGCTGCTTCCAGCTGTTGCTGCACCTCTGCGACTTCTTTCAGCGTGGCATCAATGTCCTGCTTGTCGCCGGAATAAAACGCCGGGTCCGCAATCTTTGCCTGCAGTGCTTCCTGCTTGCTTTCCAGCTGATCGATGCGCTTGAGCTGTTGCTCCAACTCGCGCTTGTCCTTGTAACTGAGCTTTTTCTTGCCAGCGCTGTCCGTGGCCGCGGGCGTTGATTCTCCAGCCGGTTGTGCTTTCTCTGCGCCAGGTTTACCACTGGTCTGGGCTGTGGATTTTTCTTCCAGGTCAGCCAGGCTGTTGCCTGCCCGGGTCCAGTCGCTGTAGCCGCCAACAAATTCGTCGATGACGCCGTTGCCCTCGAACACCATCAGGTTAGTGACCACATTGTCCATAAACTGCCGGTCATGGCTGACCAGCAACACGGTTCCCTCGAACTGCAGCAGGATTTCTTCCAGCAGCTCCAGGGTCTCGATGTCGAGATCGTTGGTGGGTTCGTCCAGCACCAATATGTTGGCTGGTCGGCTGAACACCTTGGCCAGGATGGCGCGGTTCTGTTCGCCGCCGGACAATGCCTTGGCCGGCGTGCGTACCCGGTCCGGCGCGAACAGAAAATCACCGAGATAGCTAATGGCGTGTTTGCGCTTGCCATTGATCTCAATGAATTCCTGGCCACCACAGATGTTATCGATCAGATTTTTTTCCGGATCGAGATGGGCGCGTAGTTGGTCAAAGTAAGCCACCTGCAGATTGGTGCCCAGCTTGACCTTGCCTTCGGTAGGAGCCAGGTCACCCAATATGATGCGCAGCAGGGTAGTCTTGCCGGCGCCGTTGACACCCACCAGCCCAATGCGGTCGCCACGCATCACCGTGGTCGAGAAATTTTCGATCACGGTATTGTCGCCAAAGCGCTGGGTGACATTGGTAAGTTCTGCAACCAGCTTGCCGGAGCGCTCTCCCTGGCTGGCGGCAAAATTGGCCTTGCCTTGCTGTACGCGGCGTTGACTGCGTTTTTCACGCATGGCTTCCAGGGCCCGCACGCGACCCTCGTTCCGGGTGCGCCGCGCCTTGATACCCTGGCGAATCCAGACTTCTTCCTCCGCCAGTTTCCTGTCGAAAAGTTTATTGGCGGTTTCCTCGGCGGCTAGCTGTTCTTCCCGAAAGCGCAGAAAACGCTGATAAGTGCCTTCAAACTCCACCAGGTGACCGCGGTCCACCTCGGCAATCTTGTTCGCTACCCGCTCCAGGAAACTCCGGTCGTGGGTTACCAGCAGCAGCGCACCATGAAAGTCCTGCAGCACTTTCTCCAGCCATTCGATGGCGACGATGTCCAGGTGGTTGGTGGGCTCGTCCAGTAATAACAGCTCAGGCTCCCGCACCAGCGCCCGGGCCAGAGCCACGCGCTTGCGCCAGCCGCCCGACAGCTCGGACAGCCTGGCATCGGCCGGCAAGTCGAGCTGGCTGATTACCGTGTCCACCTGCTGCCCAAGCGACCAGCCCTGCTTGGCTTCCAGTGCATCCTGCACGCGCTGCAGCTTGGCCATGTCGGCGTTTTCATAGTCGGAAATCAGATGGTGATACTGTGATAGCAGCTCCCCCACTTCCGCCAGGCCCTCGGCCACCATGTCGTAAACGGTCTTGTCGTCGCCTTCCGGCAGCGACTGTTCCAGCCAGGCGACGCGGGTATTGGGGCGCAGCCAACGCTCACCGCTTTCCGGCTGCACCGACCCGGCAATGACCTTCATCAGGGTGGTCTTGCCAGCTCCGTTACGGCCCAGCAGTCCGATACGCTCACCGCGCTCGATCTGGAAGTCGACGTTGTCCAGCAGAATATGAGTGCCAAAATTGAGGCAGGCTTTGGAGAGTTTTAATAAGGGCATAGCAACGAAAATTCAGGACGTTAAACACAAACGAGGTGCAATTTGTAAGCTGGTGCCGATGGGCGATAGCAGCCATGGCGCAAGCGGCGGCAAGTGTACCGCACTTTCTATAGCAATAGGTGCTTCAGCAATACGTGTGTCGGTAATACGCTTCTCATCGATGGCTATTCATAGCGATCCCGCCAGCGCCGCCCCGCCAATACCTGGCGGGCGTATTTCTGTTATGCTGAAGCCAGCTCAAGCCTGCGCCAGACAGCGCCGATTCGAGTGTTCGCCACCAGGCCGCATTCGACATCCCATTTTCCACTCGACGCGCCTTCTGACTGGCCCCGGCTTAAGCGCCGCGGCCAGCGTGCGCATGTTTCCCGATCTTTGCCTCATTTTGCTGCCGCGGCTTATACCGCAACCGTTCCAGCCCGCCTTTCAATACCCTTGGCCTGGCAGGGACAAACAAGAGTTCTTATGAACAATACCGTTACCCCGTCGATTCTGCGCTACCGCTTTCACACGCGGGAGATTGGTGAGTTCGATATTCACTACCGTACTCTGCGTGACAAGCAGCAGTTTGAAGATATCGATCAGGAAGCCGAGAACCTGGGTGTTTCGCCAGCCAGCTGGCCGATGTTTGGCGTAGTGTGGCAGGCTGGCGAGGTGCTGGCCGAGTTGATGACCGACTTTGATGTGCAGGGCAAGCGCACGCTGGAAATCGGTTGCGGCGTCGCCCTGGCCAGCCTGGTGCTGAACAAACGTGGCGCCGATATCCATGCCACCGACTATCATCCCAGCGCCCAGGCTTACCTCGACTACAACACCGCACTCAACGGCGACCCTCCGATTCCATTCCTGCGCGCCTCGTGGCAAGACCCTCAGGATCCGGAGTTTGGCAGCTTCGATCTGATCATTGCCAGCGATGTCATGTTCGAACCGGATCACCCGGCCATGCTGGCCGGATTTATCCAGCGCTATGCCAAAGACAGTTGCGAGGTGATCATGGCCGACGCGGGCCGGGGTTACAGAAACAGCTTTACCCGCAGCATGCATGCGCAAGGGTTTGCCTCGGAACCTCTCAAGGGCCCCGACGGCGAAGAACTGGGGATAATCAAGCCGTTTACTGATCCGGAAAGCTACAAGGGCAAGCCGCTGCGCTTCTGGCGGTAGTGAGTACTGAACAGGGGATCGCAGCCAGTCTGGTTAGTGACGGCGCTCAAGGCCCCGCAGAGACTTGTCTGAATTAATCAGAGGGTCCCTAGATAAAGTAAATCATGCCGCCTGTTCCGATGTAGCAGCAGCAAATCAGCCAGAATGTTTTCGGCTCGTCTTCCTTGAACACCTCCCGTGCCGAAATTCCGTCCTTGGCCCAGACGGCGCCGGTGAATACACCGTAACAACCGTAACAGCTCAAGAGTGCGCCCAGGCCTTGCAAGATATCCATATTGAGCGTTCCTGTCTGACTGGCGATAGTCTGAGATCTGCCGGATCTATTCCGGAAAGCAAAGGCCTGACCAGGCTGGCGACTGGAGCGGACTGCCGTTCGCTGCAATCTGCTGGTTCAGGACAATCGTATTGTCTGTATGTTCACAAGAGAAGACCACCATGCGCTACCGTTTGACTACGACTGTCCTGATGTTGTTCTTAAGTACCGCCGCCATGGCCATTGAAGAACCCGAGTATGAGGTGGTCGCCACCGAGGGCGATATCGAATACCGCCAGTATGCACCCTACCTGGTGGCGGAAACCGTGGTGACCGGGGAAGACCGCCAGGGCCGGGCTGCGAATATTGGCTTCCGGCGTTTGTTCAACTACATTACCGGAGACAACATCGGCTCCCGGAAAATTGCCATGACCGCGCCGGTGCAGCAGCAGCCCGCAGGTGAAAAAATCAGCATGACGGCGCCGGTTCAGCAGAACCCGGTGGCCGACGGCTGGTCGGTGGCTTTTGTCGTGCCAGCAAAGTTCACCATGGACAACGTACCCCGGCCTGCCAATCCCGAGGTAACCATACGCAGCATGCCTGCAAAGACCATGGCCGTGCTGCAGTATTCCGGACGCTGGACCGAGAGCAATCGCCGCAAACACGAGCAGGAATTACTGGCTGCGCTGGACAAGACCGGTATCCAGCATCGCGGCCCGGTAATTGGGGCTGCCTATAATTCACCGTTCTCGCTGCCATTTTTGCGGCGTAACGAAGTGATGGTGGAAGTTGTCAGCGCGCCAGCCAGCTAGGGTGTGTTACACGCCGAATCTCAGGCAGCGCTGCACCGCCGGTCCGGCAAGTCTGCATTGCATGGCGCGAGGCGGCCGGGTAGGCTGGTTTCGTTGTCCTGTGAAAAACGATCACTGCTGGCTATAGCCTCGACTTAACGGCAACAGCAAAAAATCAATAAAATCCAACAAACAATAAGAAGAATAGCCATGAAGACACTAACTGCCCGACAGCTAACAGCAGTTGTCACATTGATCCTGAGCTTGTTTGCAACGCCTGCCACGGCGCAATCCGACCCTCCCGAAGGCTGGGTGACCCCGTTCCCGGCTTTCCGTGTTATTGGCCCACTCTACGGTGTCGGCATGCTGGATCTGAGCGTGTTTCTGATCACTTCAGATGAGGGGCATATTCTGATCAACACCGGCCTGGCTGATTCCACCGAACACATTCGCGCCAACATCGAATCCCTGGGTTTTGAATTCGACGATATCCGCATCCTGCTCACCATGCAGGCACACTGGGATCACACCGCCGCCATGGCCGAGATCAAGCAGCTCACTGGCGCCGAAGTGTGGGCCACCCCGGAAGATGCAAGAGTGCTGGAGGACGGTGGTTTTTCCGACGCCCATTTTGGTGGTCGGGAAACCTTCGAGCCGGTGACCGTGGACCGGATTATCCGCCAGGACGACACGATTACCCTTGGCGATTTAAGAATTACCGTTCATGAACATCCTGGCCATACCGAGGGTAGCTCCAGCTATACCTTTGCGGTCGCCGAGAATGGCCGCAACTACAACGTTGGCATTATGAATATGGGCACCATCAACGGCGGCAAGCGCATTGTTATCGACCCAACCTATGACGGTGTGGCAGTAGATTTCGCGACAACCTACAACAAGCAGAAACAACTGGACGTCGATGTCTGGGTGGCGGCCCACAACGGCCAGTACGGCATGCATGACAAGTACCAGCCGGGTCAGGCCTATGATCCAGAGACGTTTGTCGACCCGGCCGGATTCATCCGGGCGGTGGAGGAGCTGGAAACCAGCTATCTCAACCTGATTGCCGAGGAGCTTGACCAGTAGCGCGGGCTGGATCGTGGGTTTTCTGAAAGCCTTCCCGTGGCGGACCAGAGGTTCCTGGAACATGGCAATGAAATTGCATCCGACCCACCATTGGGAAGCTTGTTAGCAAGACCAGTACGCTTTCTACAGATCAATGAAGCCTGCTTGACGACCGCGGTATTCGTTCATTGAAGAGTGCTATCCAGGAGTACGAGGAGTCTCATGCAACGACGTCATTTTCTGAAAAGCTCGGCAGCATGGCTTACCGCCTTACCAATGAGTCGGGCTTTTGCCGCCGAGTCCGCTCCGGGTCCCCTGAGCACACTGGCACCGGCCACCGCGCGCATGACGGACGGCGCCCGTGAGCTGGCGCCAATACTGGCCAGCCCGGACCGCATTATAGAGATGAATGTCTGTACCCGGCCGTTTCGTGCCCAGGGGCCGCGCATCGAGTCCGAGCGTTTTGGTCGCAAGACCATTGTGCACAATTATGGGCACGGCGGCAGCGGTTGGTCGCTATCCTGGGGCAGCGGGCACCTGGCTGTGGAATTGGCAAAGCAGACCGGCCGCAATGACATTGCCGTGATTGGCTGCGGGGCGATTGGCCTGACCACGGCTATCGTCGCCCAACAGGCGGGGATGAACGTTACGATTTATGCCAAAGAGCGTCCGCCCTATGCGCGTTCCCACCGCGCCACCGGCGCCTGGACTCCCGACTCCAGGATTTGCTCCGCCGAGTTCGCGCCAGGCTTTGCAGACCAGTGGGAGCAGATGGCACGCTATTCGTTCCGCCGTTATCAATCCCTGCTGGGTTTGGCCGGGGATCCCATCGAATGGCGCGACATGTACCGGCTTTCGGATTACGCGCCGGGCGCGCCACGGCCCGAGGAAGAAAGTACCGAGCCGGACTATCCGAACTTCACCGATGAGTTGATTCCGGACCTGACACCCCGGGCCATCGAGGTGGCCTCCCACCCGTTTCCGGCACCCTACGTGCGGCGCAGCTCATCGATGTTGTTTAACATCGCTTCTTACACACGCTTGTTGATGACAGACTTCTTTGCCAACGGCGGCGTCATGGAAACCTATGCGCTGGAAGACCGCAGCGACTTTAACGCCGTTGATGAGCGCACTATTATCAACTGCACGGGCTACGGCGCCCGCGCCTTGTTGGCCGATGACTCCATTATTCCGGTGCGCGGCCAGACCGCCAAACTGATGCCGCAGCCGGAAGTCGATTACGGCTTCTACTACGGCGATCGCCGGGTTGCTGTCTATCCCCGTCGCGATGGCATGCTGGTTCAGGCCCAGGCCGAAGGCGACTTCAACAACGCGGCTGAAAATCTGGATCCACAGGAATCTATCTCGGCCGTACAGCGGCTACAGGAAATTGTCGAGGAAATGAAAGCCAATGCACAGGCCTGATCCACGTTGAGAGTGCCTGCCGTTGCCATTACTGGAGCCCCATGACCCGCCATCCGAATCTCCTGTGTTTTCTCGTTCTGGCGTGGGTATCACTGATTTCTATCGCGACCAACAGCCATGCCCAGAACGTGACGGTTGAGCCCGGCGTCAGCCTGTCGTTGGCTACTCAGCGCAAGGCTCTACTGTCAGATATCAACTACCGGCTGCGCCTTGAGATTCCCGCCGATCAACGCCAGACCATTGTCGGCTCGGTGCGCGTGGAATTTGATTTGGCTGATGCTGGCGCGCCGCTGCAGCTGGACTTCCGCGAAGCTGCGCAGCGGCTGACCTTGGTCGTCGTCAATGGCAATGTTTCCGAGTACCGATTTGAGCAGGAACACCTCATTATCCCAGCACAGGAGCTGGTTGCTGGACGCAACTCGGTAGTGATCGAATTGCAGATTGGCGACAGCTCCCTCAACCGCAATCCGGAATTTCTTTATACCCTGTTCGTGCCCGATCGCGCCCGCACCGCCTTTCCACTGTTCGACCAACCTGACCTGAAAGCCACCTGGGAGCTGACTCTGGTGATCCCGGAACACTGGGAAGCCATTGCCAACGCTCCGCTTGTCGAGACTCGGAACCTGGGCGATCGCAAAGCGCTGGAGTTCGCCCGCTCCGATCTCATCAGTTCCTATTTGTTTTCCTTTGTGGCCGGAGAGTTCGAGCGCGTAACCCGCGATATCGATGGCCGACGCATCTCGCTGCTGCACCGGGAAACGGATGCGGAGAAGGTCGCGCGCAATATTGATGCGGCCTTCGAGCTTCACGCTGCTGCACTGAACTTCGTCGAGAGCTATACCGGAATCAATTATCCATTCCAGAAGTTCGACTTTGCTCTGATCCCGGGCTTTCAGTATGGCGGCATGGAACACGTGGGTGCCATCCAGTACCGTGCAGACAGCATCTTTCTGGACGAGTCGCCATCCCAGAACCAGCTGCTCAGTCGCGCCAGCCTGATCGCCCACGAGACTGCGCACATGTGGTTCGGCGACCTGGTCACCATGGAGTGGTTCAATGACGTATGGATGAAAGAGGTGTTCGCCAATTTTATGGCTGCCAAGGCAGTAAACCCGAGCTTTCCGGACATCAATCACCAGCTGGGGTTTCTGGTGCGCCATTACCCCAGCGCTTACGCGGTTGATCGCACCGAGGGCGCCAATCCCATCCGCCAGGATCTGGATAACCTCAACGAGGCCGGCACTCTGTACGGCAATATCATCTACAACAAGGCACCGGTGATGATGCGCCAGCTTGAGGCGCTGCTCGGGGAAGAAGCGTTTCGCGATGGGCTACGCGAGTACCTCAATCGCTACGCCGATGGAAACGCGACCTGGCCAGACCTGATCGCGATTCTGGATTCCCGTACCGAAGAAGATCTGCACCAGTGGAGTGAGGTGTGGGTAAACACCGCCGGGCGGCCGCACTTTACCGTGCAGGTGCCGGACGACGGCAGTAGCCTGATTATCTCGCAGCAGGATCCGTCTGGCACCGGTCGCATCTGGCCGCAGCGGTTCGATGTTGCAGCCCGGTCCGGGCAAGCAACCACTATCGAAACTGTCTACAGTCTTGCACCTGAAACTCAGGTGACAATTCAGCCAGAGCAAAACCTGCTGCTGAACTCCGATGGTTATGGCTACGGACTGTTTCCGGCGACTCTGGATGCGCTTGGTCAATGGCGGGAGTTGGATGAAGTAGAGCAGGGCGCATTGCTGATATCGCTGTACGATAACCTGCTGGAAGCCAACGCTGTGGAGCCGCTGGATTACGCCCAGGCGCTGATGGATATCGCGGTCACCGAAGACAACCAGCTGATACTGAATCTCGCGCTCGGTCAGCTGCAATCCATCTACTGGTCGTTTCTCACCATGGCGCAGCGCCAGGCGCTGACGCCGCAGGTTGAAGATGCCTTGTGGTCGGCGCTGCAGGCCAGCGCTGATAGCAGCATCAAGAAACTTTATTTCGATGCCTTTTACGACACGGCTTTATCAGCTAGTGCGCTGAATCGATTGCAGCAGATCTGGCGCGGCACCGCGGTCGTCGAAGGGCTGAATTTATCGGAGAATGACTTTATCGACCTGGCCAGCGATCTGGCGATCAAGCTGCCGGACCAGGCGAGCGCGATCACGGCCACGCAACTGGAGCGCATCGAAAACGCCGACCGGCGCCGTCGCTTTGCATTCGTTGCCCCCGCGCTGTCCAGCGAGCAGCAGACTCGCGATGAATTTTTCGCCACTTTGAGCCAGCCTGACAACCGCGCTCGCGAGCCGTGGGTGCTGGATAGTCTGCGCGCACTACACCATCCGCTGCGCACCAACAGTTCCGAACAATACCTGCTGCCGAGCCTCGAGCTGCTTCAGGAGGTCCAGCAAACCGGCGATATCTTCTTCCCCGCCCGCTGGCTGAGTGCGAGCCTGGGGAACTATCGAAGCGAATCGGCGGTAACCACCGTCCGTGATTTTCTTGCCGAACGGCCCGACTACAATCGACAACTCAGGCTAAAGATATTGCAGGCTGCAGATCCGCTGTTCCGCGCCCAACAAGTCACGCGGCCGTAAAGATTCAGCACGCGTCGCCGCGGTGGGTTCAGATAGGCCGCGGTGGGTTCAGATAGAAAGTATCCTGGGATAATCTTGTTTCTACTTTGGACAACGATGGAGGCAGTTCAATGTACAGTCATGACGGTTATGGGATTGATCACTGCAATTGTAGCAGGCAAGAGATTTACCGCCTTGAAGCAAAGATCAGGGAGCTTGAATACAACACGGACGCTAAAGTAAGAAACTCCCAATATGAAATAGAGGCTATTCAGAGAGCGATGCAACGAGTGGAAAGCAAACAAAGCCCGCTAAGTGATATGTTGCCGAATATCATAATGGGACTGATGACTGGAATAATTGTGATCGCGTCACTCTCGCAAATGCAGTTGTAGCGACTGCTTAGCTATCCGATTACATGTTGGTCCAGCTTTGAATCAACGGAATCACCACCGCCAGCAACACAATGCTCAACAGGGCTGAATTGATCTTGAATTTGGAATCCAGATCGGCAAAGCGAGTTGCCATGTATACCTGTTGCTCTGCAAAGCGCTTGTCAATATAGGTATTCTGGTCGGCAAACTGTTTATCGATATAGGCAGTTTGATTGGCAAACCGTTTATCGATATAGGCAGTTTGGTCGGCAAACCGTTTGTCGATATAGGCAGTTTGGTCGGCAAACCGCTTATCGATATACGCAGTTTGGTCAGCGAATCGCTTATCCATGTAGGATTTATGACCAGCAAACTGCTTGTCCACAGTGCCGCCAAATTCAGCGAACCGTGCAGCGAGATGCTCTTTGGTGACCAGCGAATCCAGATTCACGTTAAACGCCTCAGTCAAAACCTCAGCCTGTACTTCAGCTTGATGAGAGGAGACGCCCGCTTCTTCCAGCCGACGCACGAACTTTAATGTATCGAATGTAGTGATGTTCATCAACCAATCCCTGTCAATATTTCTTTTCGGCTAAGTATAGTTCTGGGTTCACCGGAGCACGAAAAACACCTCAAAATCTGTTAACTTCCCAAGCCTGCCTATGGCAATCTGGTATCAGATAAAAAAACGTCCAGTTAACAACAATACTGCCAGGCCAGCCAGCACCGGTGTTCAGATCACCCGCCCGGCCCGGTTAGGAGGAAACATGTTCATCATCCTGAATCTCCGCTCGAAACTCGCGCAATACGCGTTACTGATCGCCCTCGTCACCCTGTCGGCCGGATACGTCCACGCCCAGTCATCGCCACCGCGCACCGCTCCGAGCGACTGGGGCCCGGTCTCCATTAACCTGGAAGAGATCGAGTATCCCTATCCAGTGAGCTACATGAACTTCACCGTCTATGGCGAGGATGTGCGCCTGGCCTATATGGATATCGCACCTACCGGCCGCGCCAACGGTCGCACGGTGATCTTTCATCATGGGGGACTTTATTATGGCTGGTACTGGGCGGCGCAGGCGGAAGCGCTGGCGGACGCCGGCTACCGGGTGATCGTCAAGGACCGCCTGGGTTGGGGCAAGTCCTCCAAGCCGGTGATTCCCTACAGCATTAATCTGTGGGCATCCAACACCGCGCGCCTGATGGATCATCTGGGCATCGAGCAGGCGGCCGTGGTGGGGCATTCCATTGGCGGGCAGATGGTCACCCGCTTTGCCTTTCTCTACCCCGAGCGCACCACGCACCTGGTTACTGTCAACCAGGTTGGACTCACTGACCGACGCCATGGTCGCGGCTTCGACCCCCTGAGCGGCGACGCAGACGTAAACCCGGATATGGATGAAGTCTATGCAGGTTTGCTGCGCTGGGCCGAAGAAAACTATGCGACCTGGCGCCCTGAGTATCTCAAACACATGCGCATTCGTTACGGCAATCGCCTCAGCGGCGAATGGCCGCGCATGGCCTACGTGAGTCGGCTGACCGGGCAGATGCGCGGTATGGATACGGTGGTCAACGACTGGCAGCACATTGAAACCAGGACCCTGATCATGGGTGGCGAGGAAGACTACCCCTCATTCGCCGAGGAAGCCCGGCAGGCTGCCGACACGTTTCCCAACGGCGAGGTGTTTCTGATTCCTGGTATCGGCCACAATCCCCATGAGGAAGTGCCGGATATCGTCAGTGCCGAACTGCTGAGGTTTCTTGGATCCTGATGACGTTCTGATTGTTGGCTAGCCAACCTTCCGGGTAAGGGCTTTCAGCCTGGTGATAAGCACAGATGTGCGGCGCACCGGACGAGGCAGGCTGGCGACACTGGCAGCAGCTGAGCGGGCAGCATTTAAGAGCTGCTCCCATGCTGGCTGAATCTGAACAACGCAGACGATGACGAACTACGGGGACAGGTAGCAGGTAAAGGCAAGCAGACCGGGCGGCCACACTTGAGACAAGGAAAAGCGCCCCAATAAATTATTTCCAGCCGCCTTGGAAACAGGAAGAACCCGACCATGTCCACCACCAGCATCGCCTGCCCGGCGTGTACCAAAACCAATCGCGTGCCCAGTGAGCGTCTTGGCGACAATCCCAAATGCGGCCACTGCAAGAAGCCGCTGTTTAACGCCAGACCCATGCAGCTGACCGCGGCCAATGCCGCAGCGATGCTCAATAACACCGACATTCCAATACTGGTTGATTGCTGGGCTTCCTGGTGTGGCCCCTGCCGTAGCTTTGCACCGGTGTTCGAGCAGGCAGCATCGCGCTTTGAGCCCAGGGTGCGCTTTGCCAAGCTGGACACCGAGGCCAATCAGTCGTTAGCGGGGCGCTGGGGAATCCGTTCCATCCCGACCCTGATCCTGTTTCGCAATGGCAAGGAAGCGGACCGTGTCTCCGGTGCGTTGCCGGGGCCGCAACTTGCCAAATGGCTGAGCCAGCAAGGCATCGGCTGAGCAATCGCTGTGGGGTTTCAAAGCCGCGAGCCTGATGCCGGATGCTGACGGCAGCGCTTACCCTGTGAGACGTTCCATGGCCGACACGTCGCGGATCACAAACACCATGTTGGTCTCACGATTACTGGTGACCGACTGCATGCGCACGTGGACATCATGTACCCCACCTTCCAGATGTTCTATGCGGCTGTTGAATTCGGCGTAGTCGTCCAGACGGTCATGCCAGTGCTTGTCCACGAACAATTCGTCGATGTGCATCTTGCCCACGGTCTGCGCCGCACTATAGCCAAAAATCGCTTCCGCCGGTTTATTCCAGTTCTTGAGCAGTCCGACCTGGTCGGTCATCAGGATCACATCGAGGGCGTTGTCCACCACAAACTGCAGCTCCTGCTCGGACTGTTTGCGCTGCTCGTGCAAAGCGGCGATACGCTGATTGGCGGACTCCAGTTCCAGAACAGTGATACTGGCCAGCAGCAGGGGAAACAGCAGATTTTCCAGGTAATAAATCAGGTAGAAAAAGTCGGACAGGCCAAGAAACGGCACGTAGATGCGGATTGCCAGCAGTGCCAGGCTGGTGGCGCCCAGAAACAGCTTGCCAGCGCTGAGCCCCGGCCGCACCCGCCAGGACTGCCAGACAATCAATGCACTAAGCACTGACATCGGCAAGGCAGCAATGACCCAGTGGCTCTGTTCGGTGGGTAGGCCAGCAATTCTCAGCGTGACCAGCATGACCAGGAATGCCGCACTGGGCAGGGCGAGAGCCGCTAGCTCCCGTTTTCGAAATTTGCCGGAAACATAAAACAGCCCGGCCAGAAAGCTTACGCTGGCGAAGAACTGAAAAAACAGGCTGAGGCCGATGAGCAGCGTCGTTGAGTCTTGCGTGGCCAGTAATGCGTTTGGTACCTGCCGCGCTATCTCCAGCATGCCGGCCAGGCAGAACAGCAGCAGGTAGGGCTTGCGGTTGCCCAGCCAGCTCAGCACTAATGGCACCAGCATCAAGCCATTGAGTACAATGACGAAGAACTGGGCGGAGTACTGGATTGTGAGGGCGGAGGATTCCACGGCTGTTGGTTATGACCTGTTATGTCTGTCAGATGTCATTTTCCGAACCGGTACCTGGCCCGCCACAGCAGCAGCCCCAGGATCAGGAACGGCGTGGCGCTGATCAGGCCGCCAATCAATCCGCCACCACTGCTATATAACAGGTTCCACACCAGCATGCCGATGGCCACTTGCAGGGTATAAAGCGCCGCCCAGGGATGCATCCAGTGCTTCATCTTCCAGAAGCCAATGGCGCCGCCCAGGTAAATCAGCCAGTGCAGTGGCTCGGTCGCTTTCGCCGCCCAACCGGTGAGCATGATGCCAAACCACACCTCCTGCGCCTCGGCTATGGGTTTGGACAACAGGTCCCAGGGCACGTAGACGAACACCATAAAGCCGCAGAATAACATTAACAGGTTCATCCACCAGGGACGCAGGGATAGCTTGTGCTTGAGCGTAGTGAGGATGGTCATCAGTGTGGCTACAGTTCCATTGTGTTAGCAAGGGCGGGGTTATTTGTCGCGATATTTATTAACCGGTCTGCAGCGCCCAAAAACTTGCGGTCATCCGGTAATCTCCGCCCCCAGGCTACATGCCTGCCTGTTCTTTTACGTAGCGCGCGGTCGCTTCGTGGGTGCCAAACCAGACATCGCCTTTCGCCTTGATGTGCTCGATCAACCCTTCCAGCGCCACGATCCTTGAGCGATGGCCAATCACGTGCGGGTGCATGGTGAGCAGGAACATGGTGCCTTCGTCCCAGGCGCGATCAAACTCATCGATCCACACCTGCATCACGTCTCGGGGGTTCATGTAGCTGTTACCGCGCGGGTTGAACAGCGGCGCGTCGTCGAGAATCCATTCCACCGGCAATTCCACCACGCCAGTAGGCTCACCATCCTGCAGCACCTCGTAGGGTCGGTCATCGTGCATCAGCGAGCTTTCATACAGAAAACCCATCTCGCGCACGATGCTCAGGGTGTTGGGGCTGTGGTTCCAGGACGGCGCACGATAACCCACCGGGCGAACGCCGGCGATGCGCTCGATCTCGGCCACCGCCTGGCGCAGCAGGCGCTCCTCGGTTTCGCCATCCAGCGCCGTGTTCAGCTCATGGATCCAGCCATGCACGGCAATCTCGTGCTGGCCGGAACGCTGGATCAGATCGCTCTGCTCAGGGGCCAGCTTCAGACTCCAGGCCGGGAAGAAGAACGTGGCGGGGATGTCCTGCGCGTCCATCAGGTCTACCACCCGCGGCAAGGCCACCCGCGAACCATATTGTCCCTGGGACAAGGGCCCGACGCTGATCTCGCCGGTACGCAGGCCCATCACCGTTTCATTATCCACATCATAGGACAGCAGCACCGCTACCCGTGTGCCGCCGGGCCAGGAATCAGGGTTGAGGTCACGACCCGCCCGTACCCGGTTTACCTGCTCGAACACGTATTCTTCGGGCCAGTTCCAGGGCTCGTCGGGGTCGGGGGCCGTTTGTGCCTGGACGCCTGGCAGGAAAGCGGGCAGGAAAAAAAGCAGCAAGGTGCCCCGTGTCAGGGCGCTGACCAGGGTTGCGAATGGGGACTTCATGGCGTGATCCTTGAGTGGGCTTGATTGTCACCAACGTGGGTGGTCTGAAAGTAGCACGCCCACTGACATGCCTCCAATGCAGAATACTCCTGGCGCAGCGGCCGGGCGCTAGGTCGGCAAGCCCGGCAGGACAGCACCTCGGAAATAGGGTTCGCTAGTCTCTGGTATCTTGACTCCAGACTTCAGACTCAAGTCTTCTGTCCCCAGTCCCCAGTCCCCAGTCCCCAGTCCCCAGTCCCCAGTCCCCAGTCCCCAGTCCCCAGTCCCCAGTCCCCGGTCCCCAGTCTCCAATCTCGGGTCTCCAGTCTCCAATCTCCAGTCTCCAATCTCCAATGCCGCCTTCTGTTTACCCGCTGGCCCGACAATGCCACTATTCCTGATCAGCTTTGCAATCGGCTGCAATCATCAACAAAACAACAATAGACCAAAACCTATGAAAATCTCCTTGCGCCAGACACTCCCGCTTCAGTTCTCCCTTCTGTTCCTGCTGCTTGCCGCCCAGGCCAGCGCCGACACCAGCGTGCTGTTCATCGGCAACAGCTTCACCTATGGCTACGGCGCCGCTGCGCGACACTACCGTGCCGACACGGTAACCGACCTCAATCACGAAGGCATCGGCGGCGTCCCGGCGCTGTTCAAGTCATTCACCGACCAGGCCGGCCTGGAGTACGACGTCTACCTGGAAACCCGCGGCGGCAGCAATATCGATTTCCACCTGGAGAACAAGCTCGGCGTCATCGGCCGCCGCCCCTGGGACGTGGTGGTGATGCACGGCTACAGCACCCTGGATGCCGACGCCCCCAACAACCCCGACAAACTCGTCGCCACCACCGCCGAGATGACCGAGTTCCTGACCAGCCGTAATCCCGAGGTCGAGGTCTACCTCACCGCCACCTGGGCCCGCGCCGACCAGGTCTACCTTCCCGATCGCCCCTGGAGCGGCCAGTCTCTTGATCAAATGGCCAACGACATCCGCGCCGGCTACGATCTCGCCGCCCGCGCCCCCGGCGTCGCCGCGGTCAACGGCGTCGGCGAAGCCTGGCAAAAAGCCATGGATCTGGGTATCGCCGACACCAACCCCTACGACGGCATCGAACTGGACAAGGTCGACCTCTGGACCTGGGATCACTACCACGCCAGCGACTACGGCTACTATCTGCACGCCCTGGTGGTGTTCGGCAACGTCACCGGCCTGGACCCACGCTCCCTGGGCGACAACGAATGCTCAGGCTACGAGCTGGGCATGTCCCGCAATGAAGTGCGCATGCTGCAACAGGCCGCCTACGAGCAATTGGCCGAAGAAGGGAAAGTTGCATCAATGCCGCTGGAGAGCAGCGGCCCACAAACGCGCTGCGCCGCCGAATGATAGCCAAACACGCAGGAGTATAAAGGGGTCGGAGACTGAAAAAGAGACCGAAGGGAAAAGGGGGACGGAGGGATTAAATTTTGATCATTGTATAAAATTTAATCCCTCCGTCCCCATTAGTCCCGTCCCCATTAGTCCATCCTGATGGGTGACTGAAGCACTTCCTTTTGAAGTAGCGCGATATTCAAAATCGGGCGCGGTTCACAATGGCTTGTATCGCATCACAAAAAACAAGGGGTGGTCACACCAGAACTTCGTGCGCTCTATTGACCGATGACGACTTATGGGTGACCCCTTTTCCCCCGCCAGGTATCTCAATCCCTTTTCCCCACCAGTGGCCAAGCCCACAATCTTCAACTAAACTGAATTGAAAGCGCTTTGACTACAAGGACCGTATCATGGCTATTTCAACGATCGATACGCATAAATTTGTGCGGCGTCTCGAGCAAGCAGGCATGCCGCTGGAACTGGCAGAAGTTCAAGCGGAAGTATTGAATGAGGCATTCACAGTGAATCTGGAATCTCTGGTCACCAAGGACTATTTTGAATCGAGGTCGGATACCCGATTCGCTGAACAAAAATCCTATATCGACACGCGGTTCGCTGAACAGAACGCATACATTGATACCCGCTTTGCAGAGATCGAGGCAAGGCTCGGCGGGAAAATCGACAGTAACCAGCGTGTATTCAGTGTGACCCAGACCATTATCATCGCTGCCGTGATCCTACCCTACCTCGAACGCTTGCTGGCGCTTTGAATTCCGCTGCCGTATTCCTGGCTGTCTAAGTCTTACTCGCACACGACACGTGCGGGTTCGTACGCCATCTGAAGCAGTCCAGCATGAAAAAGGGGGCGGAGCTAATTTCCCATCTCGTAGTACAAAGGCTGGCAGAAAAGGCGTCGGAGACAATTTCCCATCACCTGACCAAAAGCCTGGCGAGGTATTTAAGGGAAATTGGCTCTGACCCTGAGATATCCCCAGTAAATCTGCGATTATGACACTGCCTCTGGGTTGAACTGGATTCTGTCTAGTACGCTTAGTAACTCTTTGTCCGGTAGCCGAAAGTGCTTCTGAGCTGCAAGTAGCCTGCCCATAAAGATTGATGAGTATGCGGGTCTTTTACTTGATGAGTTGACACGCAAGCGGCGTGCATATTCAGTATTTTGGCCTGCAGTACCAACACACCAGAGAACGAACTGCGCCAAAGAAGCCAAGAGGCATAAAACGGCACGCCGCTTTGCATTCATCCGGCTGCGTTGCGACATACCCAGGCCATAACGTACTGCTTTGCAGTCGCGGAACCCTTCTTCAATTTGCATTCGGCGACGATAGATACCGGTGAGCTTTTTGGCTGCGCGATCTTTTAACGATAATGAACAGACCAACAGCCAGGGCTCTCGCTCACGGCTGGCATGGGAATGGCTTCGTTTGGATTGGCGTTGGGTACCTGTGTAAGTCAAATCCTGTCGCCGTTTTTTGGGCTGGCGTATCAGTATCAATCGCGATGGTAATGGGTTGCTGCGCACCCAATCAATCTGACCCAGGTCTTTCGCTTGTGTTGTAGCCTGATTATAGAGTCCTTTTGCCCCAAACCATTGGGTCGGATCGTCGTTGAAAGCGATAAAATCACGGCTTCTGATTCGGCCTATCCAGTGCCATCCGAGCTTCTTCTCAACATAGCTGTAGAAAGGTGTCTTGAAACCAGAATCTGCCACTACGACAGGTTTACAGCACGGAGGAACCAACGTGGCCAATTCATTCAGAAATTCATGTTGTGTCTTGCGGTTACCCAGCTTTTTGCGTGGGTGTACCTCTTCGTAGAGAGTTAGGCTGCGTCCGCCTACCGGAATCGCAGCTCTGAGTAATTGCCAGCCTTGGTCAGCGCACAGCGGAGACCAGTCGATCAGAATGATTGGTTCGGCCATGTTTTTCAGCAATTTACCAGTTAAAGCCGAATAGATTACCGGTAACTCCTGATGAAGGAATGAGTTCGACAATAGCCGATCTACTCGTTTGATCTTATGTTTGTCATAAGCGTTACCGGACATTCCTCGACCAACAGAAGTCACTGTCGCTTGGGCTCCTTCGATCAGTGACTGGACTGTGAGCCAACACGTATCGAGCCGGGTCGCATGAATATCATGGCAGCGCTTGCCGAGAGATTTATGTAACAATGTGCGGGCATACATGGTGCGTCTCCTGAGATTTGGCGATCTATTGGAGAACTTTATCGTGCCATGTATGCACTCTAATTAGCTTAACTTGTTATTTATCCTCAATATTTCATGGGGATATCTCAGGCTCTGACCCCTTTTCCCCCGCTAAGTATCTCAATCCCTTTTCGCCGCCAGTGGCCAAGCCCACAATCTTCAACTAAACTGAAATGAAAGCGCTTTGACTACAAGGACCGTATCATGGCTATTTCAACGATCGACACGCATAAATTCGTGCGGCGTCTCGAAAAGGCTGGCATGTCGCTGGACCTGGCAGAGGTGCAGGCAGAAGTGTTAAACGAGGCATTCACAGTGAATCTGGAATCTCTGGTCACCAAGGACTATTTCGAATCGAGGTCGGATACCCGGTTTGCGGAACAGAAGTCCTATATGGATACCCGGTTTGCGGAACAGAAGTCCTATATGGATACCCGATTCGCTCAACAGAACGCGTACATTGATACTCGTTTTTCCGAACAGAAGTCCTATATGGATACCCGCTTTGCCGAACAAAACGCCTCTATCGATACGAGATTCGCCGAGCTTAGTGCTCGAGTTGATGGCAACTTCCGTGTCCAGAACTGGATTCTTGCTATTATCGTTGCCGCGGTGCTTTTGCCTTATCTCGAACGCATGCTGGCACTCTGACCTGGCCTCTTGTTTACGGTAAAAGATAGCTACCGCAACAACCGCGCCTTGAAACTCTTCCCCTTGATCTTCCCCTCCGACAACACCGACAGCGCGAGTTTGGCGATCTGCTGCTCAACGGCCACGTAGGCAAACGTATCGAACAGGGTGATCTTGCCAATCTGCTCACCGTCAATCTCACGACCGGCGGTCAACGCGCCCAGCAGGTCTCCCGGGCGAATCTTGTTTTTACGCCCGCCATTCACCGACAGGGAAACCATGGGCGGGTAGTGCTTGAACCCCGGCGGCACGACCAGGCTGTCGGCAGCAAGTAGCGTTGCCGGTACACCCTGATAATTCTCGATAGCGCGCAGCCGGCGACTTTCCGATTCCGTAAACAGACTCACCGCAAGCCCCGTGGCGCCGGCCCGGGCGGTGCGACCAATGCGGTGAATATGCACTTCCGGGTCGGGGCTCAGCTCATAGTTGATCACCGCCGCCAGCTCTTTTACATCCAGGCCGCGGGCGGCAACGTCGGTGGCGATCAGGATCGACAGACTCTTGCCGGCAAACCGGGCCAGCACCTGGTCCCGCTCATACTGCTCCAGATCGCCGTGCAGCGCCCGGGCGGAAAGGTCACGATCCTGCAGCGCCCTGGTGAGCTGCTCGCACTGCTGTTTGGTGTTGCAGAACACCAGACAGGATTCTGGCCGGTAGTGGGCGATCACCTGGTAGAGCGTCTCGCTGCGCCGTGCCGGGTCCACCTGAATAAACACCTGCTCAATAGCGGGCTTGTCCTCGTCACTGGCCACACGAATGTCCACCGGCTCGCGCTGCACCGAGCGGCTGATGGTCTGGATGCCATCGGGGTAGGTGGCCGAGAACAGCAGCGTCTGCCGGGACGGCGGCGTTTGGGCAATGATCGCCATGATGTCGTCATGAAAGCCCATATCCAGCATGCGGTCGGCCTCATCCAGCACCAGGGTTTGCAGGGCATCCAGTTGCAAGGTCTGCTTGCCAAGGTGCTTCAGGATGCGGCCCGGCGTGCCCACCACTATATGTGGCGCGCGCTTCAGCGAGGCCAGCTGCGGACCCAGGGGTTTGCCGCCGCACAGGGTCAGCACCTTGATGTTGGCCAGCTGACTGGCCAGCCCGCGGATTTCGGTGGCCACCTGATCTGCCAGCTCCCGGGTCGGGCACAGCACCAGCGCCTGGGTGCGAAAGGTCTGGACATCCAGCTTGTTAAGCAGCCCCAGGGCAAACGCTGCGGTCTTGCCGCTGCCGGTCTTCGCCTGGGCAATCACATCCTCGCCGTCTAACAGCGCGGGCAAGGCCTGCGCCTGAACAGGGGTCATGGCCGCAAACTTCAGCGTTTCGATGCTCGCCAGAAGTTCCGGGCGCAGGAGGAGGGTATCGAACGCAGAAAGATTGGTGGATGCCGAATCAGAAGCAGTCATAGGAATCAATAAAACATGGGCCAGGCGAGAATTCGAGGGGCCTGGGGTTTGGGGCCTGGGGTTTCGGGCCCGGGTTTTTGGGACTCAGGCTTAACAGAGCGCGCATCATAACAGAGTTCGGCGCGCAGTCTGCGGCGTCAGCATACTGGTTGTGCCAAACGGCAGGCGATCGGGCTACACTGCGTGCCCACGTCTAGTCCACGTCGAGTCCAGAGAACCAATAACACCCAACCATGGCCCTGAAACCCACCATCTACAAACTCAAACTCGCCCTGAGCGATCTCGATCGCGGCGTGTACGAGTCGCTGAACCTGACCGTCGCCCGGCATCCATCAGAGACCCTGGAACGTATGATGGTACGGATATTGGCTTTTAGCCTGAATGCCCGGGAGCAACTGACGTTCTGCAAAGGCCTGAGCGATACTGAGGAGCCCGACATTTGGCGCCACAGTCTTGATGGCACGCTGGAGCTGTGGATCGACGTGGGTGAGCCGGCACCCGAGCGCATCAAGAAGGCGACCCGAATCGCCGCCGAGGTCAAAGTCTATTGCTTCAACCACAAGGCCAGCACCTGGTGGGAGCTCAACCGCGAGGCTTTTGCCGCCTTGCCAGCGTCGGTGATCCAGTTTCAGTGGCCGGAAATCCAGGCGCTGGCGAAGCTGATGGGGCGCACCCTGGACGCCTCCATCACCATCACCGATGGCGCGATCTATGTGGCCACCGAGTCCGGTGAGTGTGAGCTTGCCACGAGCCAGCTGCAGTGAGCTGCGCGGGCTGTTGTTGCGACGTGGTCTCTTATGCAGAGCGGCCGGTGGGAGATCTTTGCTGTCTCTCCTGCTTATCTACCTTAGCCTGCCGAACATTCCTGCCTACCATTGATGAATTAACGCCATGACAGACGATACAAGTAACAAGACCGATACCACCCGCTACCTGCTCAAAGCGGCATCGCGCTTTCTGTTTCCCTATAAGAAACAGATTCTCAAGGCCGGCATCGCGCTGATTGTCACCGCCGGTCTGAACCTGGCCATGGTGCAGTACGTGCGCATCATCGTCGACCAGGGTTTCGTGGCGGCGTCCACCAGCATGCTGAACCAGGCCATCCTGGGTTTTCTGGTGATTGCCGTGCTGCAGGCCATCGGTACCTTCGCCCGCTTCTATTATGTATCCTGGCTCGGCGAGCGGGTCACCGCCGACATGCGCAAGGCGGTGTTCTCCCACATCATCGGCCTGCACCCGGGCTACTTCGAAGCCAACCTCAGCGGCGAGATTCAGTCCCGCATCACTACCGATACCACCCTGATCCAGTCGGTCATCGGCTCCTCCGCCTCCATCGCCCTGCGCAATCTATTGCTGCTGATCGGCGGCATCCTGTTTCTGTTCATCACCAACCCGCGCCTTACCAGCGTGGTGCTGATCTGCATCCCCCTGGTCGTCGGCCCCATCATGTTCTTCGGTCGCCGCGTGCGCCGCCTGTCGCGCAGCTCCCAGGACGAGATCGCCAACGTCGGTGCCTACGTGGGCGAAAGCATCCAGCAGATCAAAACCGTGAAGGCCTACAATCACGAGGAAGACGACCGCACGAGATTCAGCGGCCACGTGGAAAAAGCCTTCGACGTCGCCCTGCAGCGCATCAAAACCAACTCCATCCTGATCACCGCGGTGATGACCCTGGTGTTTGTCGCCGTCGGCATCCTGATCTGGGTCGGCGGGCGCGATGTGATCAATGGCGTAATGAGCGCCGGCGAACTCACCGCCTTCGTCATCTACGCCGTCATGGTGGCTCTGGCAGTCGCTGCCATTAGCGGCGTCATCGCCGAACTGCAAAGAGCCGCCGGCGCCCTGGAACGGCTGATGGATTTGCTGCACGCCGAAAACGAAATCGTCGCGCCGCAAAACCCGAAGACCTTCGCTGGCAAACCCAGTGGCGCGCTGACATTGGACGAGCTGACTTTCTCCTACTCTTCCCGCCGCGACTCCAAGGCCCTGGACAACATCACCCTGGACATCAAACCCGGCGAAAGCGTCGCGTTAGTGGGCCCATCCGGCGCCGGCAAGTCCACCCTGTTTGATCTGATCCTGCGCTTCTATGACCCCGATGAAGGTGCTATCAAACTCGACAACATCGACATCAAGGAACTGGACCCACTGGAGCTGCGCCGCCACATCGCCATCGTCTCCCAGCAACCGGCCATGTTCACCGGCAACGTCTGGGACAACATCCGCTACGGCCGCCCCAGCGCCAGCGACGAGGAAGTCAAAAAAGCCGCCGAACTGGCCTACGCCGACAACTTCATCCAGCAGCTTCCCGACCAATACGACAGCTTCCTCGGTGAGTCCGGCGTGCGCCTGTCCGGCGGCCAGAAACAGCGCATCGCCATCGCCAGGGCGATCCTGAAAGACCCGGAGATCCTGCTGCTGGATGAAGCCACCAGCGCACTGGATGCCGAGAGCGAACGCCAGGTGCAAAAGGCACTGGACGGCCTGATGCAAAACCGCACCTCACTGATCATCGCCCACCGCCTGGCGACGGTGAAAAACGTGGATCGGATCGTGGTGTTTGATCAGGGCAGGCTCATCGCGCAGGGCACGCACAAGGAACTGATGGGCAGTTGTGGCCTGTATGAAAATCTGGCGCAACTTCAGTTTAGTGATGCGGCGGCCTAGCAGCCGGTCACGGGACAGGATTCTGGCTCTTTATCTGATCCAGCGAAGGGATGATGGGCTTTTTTACGACTCCAAGGGCACCGTGCGGAATACTGGCGAGGCAGGGCCCTGCCCGATTACGTACAGCGGGAGTAGATCACCGACTTTCTCAAGTGCGGCCGCCTGGAACACGGCTTCCTGCGGGTACGTTGCTGGTGCGTGAATACGGGCGTTTGCAGCCAAAGGTGGAAGCATTCGCCTCTTCGGGGAAAGCACAATTCTCAAGCGCCAGCGTCTTGCTCGATGGTCGAGTCGTTTTTAGCATCGCCGGAAACAAGTATCGAGTCGTAGTTGGATCAATTACGCTTACCGCGTCGTTTACATCCGCATTATCGGAACTCACAGGCAGTACGACGCAATTGATGCTCAGACAATTTGAGGTGTCCTATGGAAATTCGCCCGATTAAAACAGAAACAGATTACGAGGCTACTTTAAAAGAAATTGAAGGTCTTATGTCCGCTGAAGCTGACTCGCCCCAGGGGGATCGGCTGGATGTGCTCGTAACGCTCGTTGAGGCCTACGAATGAGAGCACTATCCAGTTGGTTTCCCGGATCCGGTCGAGGCCATCAAATTCCGAATGGAGCAGCAAGGTCTTGATGTCGAGGATCTGGTCCCGGTTATTGGTCGCAAGAATCGGGTGTATGAAGTTCTGGCCAGAAAACGACCACTGACCCTGCGCATGATTGAGGGGCTGCACGAGACATTTTCAATTCCTGCAGAAAGCTTGTTAAAGCACAGCTCCAATCAAAGCTCCAATCAAAGCAACCATGCTGCGTAGCATTGCGGAAGCTGGTCAATCCAGCCACGCAACCAGTATTTGCCAAACCCGCAAGCAGAAAAAAGCCCGGCAAACAGGCGACGGCGTAGACCAGCAGCGCCGCGGGCAAATTCCCCTGGGAGAGTGTGAGAGAGTGTGTGAGAGAGTGGGTCAGTCATTGTTTACTTCCGCTGCACGGGGCAACCTCATCAAGGCATCCATATTCCGCACATACCGATCGGGTAGTACATAACTTCAGTTTGGTGACGCAGCGGCCTGGCCGGCAGGCGATAGGCAGGAGTTCGATCTGGTGGGCGCCATCCCCGCTTGCCGATGCCACTAGGGATACAACTTATCTATTGTATTTTTGTCAATTGCACCGTCGCTAGCAAATTTACATAATATAAGTTGTATTTTTTCTCTTGAACAACACATAAATTGTATTTAGAGTGCGTACAACTTATTAAATGTATTTCCGGTAGGCGATGACTTTCACTGAACAGATCAAAAAACGGCGTCTGGCCCTGGGCCTGAAACAGTCCGATATGAAGATGCGCGTCGGAATGAATCAGCAGCAGTACCAAAAACTGGAAGCGGGGGGAAACCCGCGGCTGGGTACTCTGGAACTGATTGCGGAAGGTCTGGAGGCGGACCTGGTGCTGGTTCCCAAAGATAAAGTCAGGGCGGTCAGACAACTGCTGCAGGGTTCGGATGCCGGGGAAAAAACAAGCGCGGGCCCCAGCGAGATCGCGGATGATCCCTGGGAAGGCATGCTGGACAACTGACGGAAGCGGCGAATGGTCACCGAAAGCGTTGAAGTGCTGCATCTAAGCCTGCATGGCGTAAGCGTGGGCTATCTCGCCGGCTATCAGAACGGGCGCAATGTTCTCATTTTTGATCCGGCTTACCAGCATGACGCCAACCGTCCCACCCTGACCCTGACCGGTTTGAGTGAACACCAGGCCAGCGCCTGGCTGTACAGCAACTTCTGGAGCCGGCAGCAACGGTTGCACCCGGTACTTTCCAACCTGTTGCCGGAAGGCAGTTTGCGGGAGTGGATGGCACAGGAATTGAAGATTCACCCGGACAATGAGTTTCCCCTGTTCAGCGAACTGGCGAATGACTTGCCCGGTGCGCTGGTGGCTGCGCCGGTGGGTCCGGCAGACATTCCCGACTGGGTTCTGGACCATCACACCAGTATTGAAGCGTTGCCGCGCGAAAGAAAAGCAGGCCAGGTCCGCTTTTCACTGGCCGGGGTGCAAATAAAATTTTCCATGTTCACAGTCGACACCCACTTTCGCGTTTCGCAGAACGATCAGTTGGGAACCTGGATCATCAAAACTCCTTCCGTCCGGCACCAACAGGTTCCCCGTAACGAATATACGATGATGACGCTGGCTGGCCTGGCCGGCATAGACATACCGGAAATCGCACTGGTGCCCATGGACAGCCTGGAAGGCCTGCCAGCACTCAATCTGCCGAACGAGAGCGAGGCGTTTGCCATTAAGCGCTTTGACCGGGACGGCGATCAGGGCAGGGTGCACACCGAGGATTTTGCCCAGGTGCTATTCAAATATGCCCATGAAAAGTATGCCGGGGCAAATTTCGAAAGCATCGGCAAAATCGTTTATGAATACACCGGCCACGGTCTGGCCAACAGTCAGGAAATGGCCAGGCGCCTGCTGGTGAACATTCTGCTAGCCAATGGCGACGCTCACTTGAAGAACTGGAGCCTGATCTACGCCGACAAGATAACGCCCGAGCTGGCGCCAGCCTATGACATCGTTTTCACCAAGGCCTATATCGAGAATGAGCGGGAGATATCCTTAAACATGGCCGGTACGAAAAAATACTCTGAATTTTCATTCGCCCACTTCGAAGCCTGGGCGAACAAAGCAGGTGTGCCATGGAAGGCCGTAAAACCTCACCTGGAAGATGTGCTGGAAAAAGCGCGGCAACGATGGCCTGAATATTTGCAGGAGGCGCCCCTGTCCGAGCCGCACAAAGCCGCACTCCGGGATCACTGGAGACAACTCGATGGCGATTTCCGCTTAGCTTAAAAAGACGAAAGACAATATTAACTCTGCGCTTCTCGTTGCGATGCCTTTTCTTCCTCTATCCCCATTGACTACCAGGTCAAATCGTCCGGTATCTGAAAGTCCGCATAAAAGTCATCATCTTCGCTGGTGGTATTTTTCTGCGCCTTGAAAATTACCGCCTTTGCATCACGCTGTTCAATCTTTTCCGCCACACCCATGGGTACTAAAACGTAGCTCTGACTCTGCCCTTCCTTTTGCATAACTATTGCCAGTGCACCGCGACTTAGCTGATCAATCTGGGTTTGGCTAACGTAGATATGCTTGATGACATTTGCGTCGCTAAAATTGAATTTCTGATCCCCATCTTTGGCGACAATATTCATTGCAATAAGCTGTTTGATCTGCGCGGCCAAGGCAACCTGTTCGGCTTTCCTGTTCTTCTCCAGATTCAGCTGCCGATCTCTTTCAATTTTCTCAGCCCTCGCCCGCTCTAACGCTAACTTGGCCTCATCCACAGACGGCTGCTTCGTCTTGCGAGCAAGTTTTTCCTGTTTACTTTTGGCACGCTTGAGTTGCTTGGCTTTTTTGTCGTCCACCAGGCCAGCTTTTTTGAGTTGATCTTGTAGGGAATTAGGCATAATGGGTAACTGTAAGGAAATTCCAGGGGCAGGTCTGTTTAGCAGGCCGCCAAGGCCTGCACTGCACAATAGGTCGAGGCAAACCCTGCACTATAATCCGTGCTTTTTACAGGCAAGCGACTGACCATTGCTGCTACCTGCACTCTAGCAATACTCGCTCCAAATCAACAACGCCAATGTACCTGAAAAATAAATCTGTCCCTGTTTTCCCCATGGAACTGCGAGGACTGCCCCGTTGGCCTCCCGCGGAGATGTGGCCTGTCCTTCAATATCGGACCCCCAATATCGGTCCCTCAATATCGCTGTATTCTCCCTGTAAACCTGTCGGGGGATTCGCATGAAGCTCCAACCATCCAGGCACTTTGCAGGCCTCCCTCATGATCCTCGCCAGGCAACGAGTAATGTAGCTGCGTCCTGGGACATCCGACAGCCGGTCAAGCCATGTCGCTTCCGGTCAGTATTGCCAATAGTAGAGCCGCGACCCGACAGCAACGAGCCCGCCGGTGAAGAGAGCTGCCAGCAGCAATGATGAGTTGTTGAACACAGTATCGAAATCGTCAAAAATTGTTCGGCGTCAGGGGTGATATACCAGGGCGACATACCAGGGCGACACATAAAGCACATAAAGATTGTCCGGAGAATAAATGGCTGGTACTGAGGGCAAGACTCCATTCAAAATAGCGATTGTCGGTGCCGGCCCGTCCGGTTTACTGCTGGCACTGCACCTGCTGCAAAATCGCGATCAATTCGGCTCCTGGCAGATTGAACTGCACCTGTTCGAGCGCGAGTCCGATCACGACCTGCAGGACCGCTCCAATCCCGATCGTTCCTATACCATTGATATTACTGGCCACGGTTTAAAAGCCGTGCGAAGACTGGGCAGCAAGCTGGCCCGGCGTTTTGATCGCGAACTTATCCCGTTCAACGGCATCCACGCCTATCTTCTGCGCCGAACGCTTCCCTATGATGACGATGGCGGCTGGACCGGGAGTCGGGGCGACATCTGTTCTGCACTACTACATGAACTGCGCGATACCAGCCATGAGCCTGGCGAACTGAGCCTGCAGTGGAATTGCGCGGTATCAGCGATAGACGCCAAAACCGGCGAGCTTCGTTTCAGCGCCAATGCACCCGACAAGGTAACCAGCGCCAGGTTTGATCTTATCGTTGGGGCTGACGGTGCCGGCTCACTGGTACGTCGTGCTCTCGAACAGCAGCAGTATCTGCACTGCCAGAAGTCATCGATACCGAACTACAGCAGAATCCTCAAGCTCGACAGCGGCAATGCAGCGCAGGTGTTCGACCCATCGCTGCTGCATATGTTCAGTCTTATGCCCTGGGCGGTAGGTGGCGCCATTCTCGACACCGGGCCCGCCGGTGCCGAAGCCGGCAGCAGTGATTTTCTGGCAGAGAACACGCCCAGGCAGTTCTTCGTGCAGATGGGTTATCAGAATGACAGCAGTCTCAATGGCACCGACGAGGCAAGGCAAATGCTG
Source organism: uncultured Pseudohongiella sp. (assembly GCA_965212375.1). Taxonomy (GTDB): domain Bacteria; phylum Pseudomonadota; class Gammaproteobacteria; order Pseudomonadales; family Pseudohongiellaceae; genus UBA9145. The sequence goes on from OZ243108.1 coordinate 4,008,446, forward strand.
GCGTCGATCAAGTTCAACTTGCCGGGCAACCACAACGGTGCCGGCGGTAAAAAAGCCACGCTGCTGGATTTCGTCAGCGACAGCGAGCTGGAGTCATTCGCAAAACGCGACGTTTATCATACCGGGAAGACCGTCATCTGCTCCCGGATTTACGGCGGCAAGTGTGTACTGCTGGGGGATGCCGCAACGGCATTCCCGCCGGTGGGTCAGGGCGTGAATGCGGGGCTCGAAGCCGCGGTGGTGCTTGGTGATGAAATCCTGAGAGCACTGGCAAGCAATGCCTCACCAGATGCTATCGATTGCGACGCACTCGTCAGTGAACTTGCCGCAGCCTACAATCACGCCTGGCTGCCTCAGGCGCGCGCCTGTGCCAGGATAGCCAATACGGTCAAATATGGCTCGAAACTGAATATGCTGAAAATGCTCACCCAGGGCATTATCACGCAGCTGATCCGCGTAGAACTGACCAGCGCGCAACTGGCCAAGAGTTCCATGCTGTCCTACCAGTCGGCCTACGAGAAGGCCAGGTTTCGCAATCGTGCGTGCATTGCTGTAGTGGCGGTCGCAGGCGTGGCCCTGCTGCTGCTTTGAACCGAAACGGCGACCGGACCGGCGGCAAGCGCGCGTCCCCGTTTACTCTCTGGTTAACCCCCTGGCTAACCACCTAGCTAACCCCAGGCGCTATTCAGACGCGCCGTCAAGCACCTCAAAACTCAGCCCCGCATAAGACTGTAGCCGCTCAAACAGCCGCTCATTAAACACCGTGGCCGGCGTCCAGAAGCCGCCGCCGCGCTGCTCGCGGCTGACATCCTTGCATAAACTGATTCCCGCCTGGGCCAACATCTTGCTGGTTGAGCCATAGCCCGGGTCGCGATCGCCGTAGACTTTCACTGTGAGGGTCTCGCCTGATTCCGTCTCGCCATAAAAGCGCAGGTCATAAAAGCCTTCCTGCTGCTGCTTGGGGCTTGGCCCCTCTCCAGGCTTGGGCAGAAACTTCATTGCCACCCAGCGCAGTGGCGCAATCGCCATCACCACCTGGCCCAACTTCGTACCCCGCGCCAGGTTCCGCGCCCGCTTTTTGCCCTTGTCGCCATCCCCGGTCAGCACACCCTCGTCATAGAGAAACTCCGGATGGTAGGGCGGCTGGTGCAGGGCATTGCTGCGCAGCACGATGCGGGTATTGATCGCCGCCATGATGAACGGCCCCGCCCAGGCCTGAAAATCCTCGTCATACTCCAGCCCCACGGTATGCTGCCGCGCCGTAAACCCGTGCCCCTCGGGACAGATGGAGTACGGATCCCGCAGCTCCCGCCGCAGCTCCGGATCCTTGGCTGCTTCCTTATAGAGATTCACGCCACTGGCAATCGTGCCCCCGGACGCACCGCCCTTGCTGGCCTTCACCCGCATCTTCACCTTGCGGCAATACTGCCCAAACCGTGCCATGGCCTGATCCTGCAGATACTTCACGCCCAGATCCGACGGAATGGAATCAAAGCCACAAGAGTTCACTATCCGCGCCCCACTGGCCTGCGCCGCCGCCTCATACTTCACCAGCATGCGCCGAATCCAGTGCGCCTCCCCGGTTAGGTCACAGTAGTCAGTCCCCGACTCGGCGCAGGCCTTCACCAGCAACTCGCCATACAGCGCATAGGGCCCCACGGTAGAGATAATCAAGGAAGCCTGCTCACACAGCCCGCGCATGTCGGACTCACTAGACGAGTCAGCCACCAGGGTAGGGATGGACTCCGCCGCCTCGCCCAGCGAGGCCTTCAGTTCGGCCAGCTTGGTTTCAGACCGGGCGGCCATGGCCCATGTAAGGCCAGGCTCGGTGTGCTCGTTGACCAGGTAGTTGCAGAGGATCTTGCCGACGAAGCTGGTGGCGCCGAAGAGGATGATGTCGTAGTGGGGGTTGGGCATAAGTAAATCTTCGTTGTGAGTATGATAATAATGATTCTACGCATTCATACGGGCAGTTATAAGCAACTGGCTATAAACAGCCGGTCAGTGTTGCTTTGAACACCCATCTCTTAGGGCGACTTGCGCCGATCCATGACTACTATTACCGGCCTGGTCGGAGGCAATCTTTCCAGGAGTGCCCTATTTTTCCGGAATTACAGTGATTTGTAGATTGAATGTCGACTAAGGATCCCTTTCTAAGAACACTTCAAAAATTCGATTAAAACTGTATCTCAGCAGCACTATTGCGTATGACTCGGCTAAGGAAAGGGTGAAGAAATGTACTATCCCCGCTTATTTTATGGGCTCTTATCAGGTACATTTGCAACCTGGATCATTTAGCAGATAGATAATGGTTAATCGCTCTTCACTAGAAAAATTCGGATTCAAATTTGGAATCAACGGGGCGCACTCCGCCCGGAGCTTGATGGATCATGAATTGGGGATTCTTTTCGATAGCACCTCCCTAGACCACGATTGGAACCAATATCGGGCAGATATCATCGAGCACAATATTTTGAATAAACCAACCGCCAAATCAAGAGCGCTTGCTTTCCGACACCTTTCAAATTTGTATGGTTTAGATCCTCGAATCCCACTATTCAGAATACTCAGAATGCTCTGGTCTGTTCATGAGCAAGGTCACTCGGTACTCGCCATGCAAATAGCTTTATCGCGAGACCCTCTGCTCAGATCTTCACAAGACCTAATACTTGAAAAAAAAACCGGGGAACAAGTTTCGAGAACCGATATTGAAGCGATCCTTAGATCCCCAGATCCAGAAAGATTCAGTTCGGCATCACTTAAGTCATTTGCTCAGAATATCAACGGTTCTTGGACGCGAGCAGGTTTTCTTCAAGGAAAAGTTCATAAAACCCGAGTGAAACCCGAGATCAGCTTCGTTAATGTAGTTTTCAGTCTGTTCTTTGCATATTTAGAAGGAGCGAGTGGCGAGCGATTGTTTCAAAGCCGGTGGACTAAGTTGCTTGGCCTCGCCAAGGATGAACTAGAGGCACTGGCTGTGCTTGCAGCGCAGAGAGGCATTATCGACTTTAAACACTCAGGCGGGGTAATAGAAGTGCGATTCCCAGGATTCTTGACACCGACCGAGGAGCAGTGGCGCTATGAGTAGCCGCATAGCAAGACTTATCGAAAGCTATCAGCGACATATCGCTTTGCCTTGGCAGCCAGGCCTTGCGGGAATTCAGCGCGTAATCTTCGTCGTATACGACAAGACGGATGAACTCCGGATTCGCTATCAAGTTCCGGAACTTGAAATTGCCACAAAAGATGCCGGACACAATTGGTTGCCTGTAGACATTACAGGCGATTTCGCTATATGGATGGCTAAGCAAGAGTACCGAGAAGGCTACTTTGAAACTCCTGAAGACCTTCAAGACATCATTGCGGATTTCACTGGCAGCGTCGTGGCAAAGCTTAACAATGCACTCGCGTCGGCTGACGATAATACTGTGGTTGCTCTCCAAGGTGTGGCGAGCCTATACGGCTTTAGTCACACCTCGGAAGTCATCAGCGAGATCGCGAATAGTATCCCTGGTAGGTTGTTGGTGTTTTTCCCAGGCGAGTACCACAATAATAATTACCGGCTGCTGGATGCGCGCCCAGGCTGGAACTACCAGGCGGTTCCCATTACCTCCGCAGATACGCTTTAGCTTCCAACAAATAATAAACAGGAGCTTTCCGCATGTTGAATGCTGAAATTTACGCCAAGGACCCCTTAGCCAACCGCATCGCGAACAACGGCGTGGCAGAGGTTAAGGATGATTTCTCTTCGCAGGCGCTATCGACCTTACGCTATGAGCTAGAGACTTTTGTCTGTGATGGCGAATATGCCAAGGGCATGGAAGCCATTCTGGATGCCTTTCTGACCAATGCGGAACAGGAACGAGAGCAAAAAGGTGTTTGGATTAGCGGCTTTTTTGGATCAGGTAAGTCCCACCTGGCAAAGATGTTGCGGGTTTTATGGACTGACTTTGATCTCGGCAGTGGAGTCACGGCTCGGGGACTGGCGCATCTGCCGCAAGAGATAAGCGACCTATTCAAGCGTTTATCGACTGAAGGTAAAAAAGCCGGAGGACTTCACGCGGCATCCGGTACTTTAGGTCAGGGTTCAAGTGATCGAGTTCGACCAGCGCTGTTAGGCATTGTCTTTAAGTCTGCCGGACTACCTGAGTTGTACCACATCGCCCGCTTTGTCATGTGGTTGAAGCGGCAGGGCATCCATGACGCAGTGAAAGCAGAAGTGGAGGCAGAGGGTAAGAATTGGCAGGCAGAGTTAAACAGTTTGTTTATGTCAAAGCTTATTCACAGAGCTTTGCTCAAAGCCGATCCCGACCTCGCAAGTGATGAGCAGGAGCTCCGTGATCTGCTTCGTGCCGAGTACAAGCGAGTGGACGATGTGACCAATGACGAAATGGTCGCAGCGATTAACGAAGCTCTCTCGATTGATGGAAAGTTCCCGCTCACCCTTATTGTTCTCGACGAGGTACAGCAGTACATCGGTAACAATCCCGACCGAGCCTATCAGGTGCAGGAGGCAGTAGAGACCTGCTCAAAACACTTCCTAGGTAAGCTCGTATTCATCGCCACAGGTCAAAGTGCCTTGTCAGGAACGTCTAACCTGTCGAAACTGATGGGTCGATTTCAGATTCCAGTACAGCTCTCAGATACCGATGTCGAATCGGTGATTCGAAAAGTAATCCTACAGAAGAAATCCTCAGCTATTCCGGAAGTCGAGAAGGTAGTGGAAGACAACCTCGGTGAGATCTCGCGTCACCTACAGGGCACTAAGATTCAATACACCAAGGACGATGAAAAGGTGATGGTGGCAGACTACCCTGTCCTCCCCGTTCGCCGCCGGTTCTGGGAGCGAGTCCTGCGTATTATCGATACGACCGGCACAGTGGCTCAATTGCGGAGTCAGTTGAAGGTGATTCACGAAGCCGCCAAAGTGACAGCAGATCAGGAGTTGGGCCATGTGGTCTCGGCCGATTTTATCTATGGCCAACTGGCGACGAATTTGCTGCAAACCGCAGTGATTTCCAAAGAAGTCTACGAGACTATCGCGCAATTAGCTGCAGGCAGTGAAGATCAGCGACTGCAATCTAAGTTGCTGTCGTTAATCTTCCTGATCGGAAAGTTGCCGACCGATGCGGTGGCCGATACCGGTATCCGAGCAACTCCGGAGATACTCTCAGACTTATTGGTTGAGGACCTCACTGCGGGCTCAGACATATTGCGCAAGCAGGTTAGTGAACAGCTCGATGTGTTGGCCCAGCAAGGTCTTATCATGGCGCTGGATGCCGGCGGCAGTAAGGAATACCGACTACAAACCCAGGAAAGCAGCCAGTGGTATGACACTTACCGGCGCAAGGAAGCGGAGATCTCAGGGAATCCTCAGCGCATTGAAACAGAAAGGGATGATCTACTGGCCCAGAGAGTACGCGAAATCGCCATTCAATTGCGATTAACTCAGGGTAAGAGCAAGGAGCCTCGCAAGCTCAATCTCAGTTTCGATCCCGTACTGCCTCCGGAAGCCTCTAAACAACTCTTCGCTGCGATTCGCAGCGGCTGGGGGATCAGTGAAACCAATCTGATTGCCGAAGCACGCGCCGATGAGAACAAGCATGGCACACTCTATGTGTACATCCCGGCCCGTAATCGTGACGAGCTGCAACAGGCAATTGTCACCATAAAGGCAGCTGAAGCCACACTGAACGATCGTGGCACACCAAGTTCCGCCGAGGGCAAAGATGCCCGCCAGGCAATGGACACGCGTTTGAGTAGTGCGAGTAATTCTCGCGATACCTTATTAAAAGAAATCTTCTCTGGTGTCCGTGTTTTTATTTCGGGCGGCGAAGAGATTGATGGCGACAACCTACGAGAGAAACTCGAGCAAGGGGCAACCAAAGCCCTGGTGCGGATCTACAAGCAGTTCGATATTGCTGACGATGATCGGTGGGGTAAAGTAGTAGAGTCCGCTCGCAAAGCGGGGGGCGAGAATGCTCTCAATGCCGTCGGGTATAACGGCGACATTGACAAGCACCCGGTCTGCGCGGCCGTCATGCGATTCATCGGTTCCGGCAAACGGGGCAGTGAAATACGAGACCACTTTTTGGGAAATCAATTTGGCTGGCCTCAAGATGCAATTGATGGTGGACTCTACGCCCTGTTGGCGGCCGGCCAGGTAAAGGCTAGGAATGCCGCCAATACCGCTATGGATGCTAAGAGTCTCGAGCGCAAGCAGCTAACCCAGACTCATTTCGAGGTCGAGAGCGACACTGTTACCGTGGCGCAGCGGTTGGCTCTGCGCAAGTTCCTTGTCGATTTCGTGGGCTGCAATCCAGGGGAAGAAGATGCCAGAGTTACCGAGTTCCTCCAGTATGCGCGCGATCTAGCCAGTCGCGCCAGTGGGGATGCCCCACGTCCAGCAAAACCCGATCTAAGCCAGATAGAAGAGATCGCCGGTGAAGCGGGTAATAGTCGCTTGCTAAAACTGCATGACTATAGAGAGGATTTGCGAACGGCCGTCGCGACTTGGCAGCAGAACGAACAGCTAATCGCGGAGCGTATTCCCAATTGGAGCCGAGTGAAAAGCCTTGTCGATGCGAGCCGGGGTTTGTCGTTTCATGAAGATTTGGCCAGAGAGGTCGCGGCAATCGAAAATGGGCGCCGACTATTGGACGAACCAGATCCGGTAGTAGAGCTGGTGGCATCGACCACGGACAGACTGCGTAATGCCATACAGCATCATTTCGATGCCTACAGCGATACTTATCAACAAGCCCTCAGCGACATTGAGACCGATAAAAATTGGAGCAAACTCGACAGCGCTCAGCAGGAGAAGCTACTGCGAGAGCGTAATATTTTCCAACCTCAGCAACCAAAACTGAATGACGCCGATGACGTCCTGGATGCACTTGCCCAGTGTGGTTTGGAACATTGGAATGAGAGAACAGAGGCGCTACAGGCCAAGTTCGATGGAGTTCGCGGAGACGCCGCCAAACTTCTGCTTCCGAAAGCAATTCACGCACAACTACCAAGACGCACCCTCGAAGACCAGGCGGCAGTGGAGCAGTGGCTGGATGATGCACGCCAAGAACTACTCGCCAAGTTAAAGGAAGGCCCGGTAATCGTCTAGTCGAGCTATGAGACAAACCTATAATCATTAACAACTTCGGCAGAATTCAATGGAGTCAGCACTTCCCAAGCCTCTGAGACGCAAACTCGAAGCCACGGTCGTCAAAGCCCGGGACATCGCTGAACGGGCGGCGCGCAATGAGCTTGAGCGCTTGTCGGTAGGCGACAAAGCGCCAGGAAAATATCTCACTGACGATGAGCGCAAGCTACGCAATCGCTTGCGCGCCCATGGCAGACAATTGGGCGACCGGCGTAAACCTGATGGTATACAAGCCATAGCTCATTTGGTTACAGAAGTGGCCTACGAGCATTGGCACCGCATGCTATTCGCCCGCTTTCTGGCGGAGAGCAATCTTCTGATTTTCGAAGATGGGGTCACTCCTGTCAGCATTCAGGACTGCTTTGATCTTGCCGAAGAGGAAAGCGGTGACCGTAGTTTTGGCTGGCAATACGCCGCCAACTACGCCTCGAAAATGCTGCCGCAAATTTTCCGTGTGGACTCGCCGGTTTTCGAGCTGCACTTTGCGCCTAATGACCAGAAACAACTGGAGGATTTGCTCGCGGCTTTAGACGAAGAGATTTTCCTCGCCTCTGATGCCCTCGGTTGGGTGTATCAATTCTGGCAGTCCAAGAAAAAAGAAGAGGTTAACGCCTCCGAGGTTAAGATTGGCGCAGACGAATTACCTGCGGTGACGCAGCTTTTCACTGAACCCTACATGGTGGCATTTCTTCTCGATAATTCCCTAGGTGCCTGGTGGGCGGCAAGGCGTTTGAGCGATGACGACCTGCGCAATGCCGGCAGCGAGGAAGAGCTACGCAGCAAGGCGGCTATCCCTGGTTTGCCGCTGGAGTACCTGCGTTTCGTGCAAGAAGAGGATGAAGTAGGAACCAAGCGCTGGACACCGGCTGCTGGAACCTTCGATGCCTGGCCGGATCATCTCTCTGAGCTCAAGACCTTGGACCCATGCTGTGGATCAGGTCACTTTCTGGTAGCGGCTTTCTTAATGCTGGTTCCGATGCGAATCGAGCTTGAGGCACTGTCTGAGAATGAGGCCGTGAATAAAGTTCTAGAGGAGAATGTCCACGGGCTGGAACTTGATCAGCGTTGTATCGAATTAGCGGCATTCAATCTAGCTTTAGCCGCGTGGAAATATCCGCTTGCGGGCGGTTTTAGACTAATTCCAGAATTAAATTTGGCATGTTCGGGTTTGTCGATTACTTCGAGTAAAGAAAAGTGGCTGGCACTTGCTGGTGAGGACCGTAATTTGCAATTGGTTCTTGAAAGCCTTTATACAGTATTCAAAGATGCTCCTATCTTGGGAAGCCTAATAGATCCTGAGGCTTATTTGGGGGCGGAAACTTTGTTTCCCGCGAGTCGAGATATTCTAGACTCCGGTATAGATAATTTATTAGATAATCGGTCCGATGCTTCGGAAGTCGAGCTAAGGGTTGTAGCAAGCGGGTTAAGTAAAGCTGCTGCATTGATGAGGAGTAAGTATCACTGGGTAGTAACTAATGTTCCCTATCTCGGGATAGGAAGGCAATCTGACAGTTTGCGTAATTTTTGTGAAAGAAACTATCCAGATGCGAAAGCCGATCTCGCTAACGCATTTTTAGAACGCTGCCTTGGTTTTTTGATGCCCGATCAACAAGGGCTTACGCAACTGATAATGCCTGAAAACTGGCTTTTTTTGTACAGCTATACTGCTCAAAGGAAAAAGCTCCTCAATTCGGTACGTTGGAATCTCCTTGTTAACTTGGGCGGTGGTGCTGAGGCTTTCGAATGCGGACCAGGTAATGCTGTGAATATTTGTGCAATAAGTCTACTTTCTTCAGGTTCGTCTGATGCACCTGAAAAAAACTGGATTCTCTCCGGAGTAGACTTGACAGAATTTAAAAATGTTCCTGACAAGGACAAAGGCATCAGACAAAAAGCTGTCTCGACAGTCTTGCAATCCGATCAGTTAGGTAATCCTGACTGCAGAGTGCATCTGGGAGAAAGGAATTCTCTACCACTTTTGGGAGAATCGACAGACTCCTTTCTTGGGCTGGGCACTGGTGACTTTTCAAAATACGGAAGAAACATTTGGGAGTTCCCTGATCCACAACCATTTGGTTGGGCTCGACTACAATCTGCGCCAAATAAACAATGTCATTACGGTGGGCGATCGTTTCTTGTGGCGTGGAATGACCATTATAAAAGAGTGAGAGGTATGGATTCTATGCACAGGGAGCGCATTCATAACCAAGACCAAAGCGGCCAACAGGCATGGGGAAGTTTAGGGATTTCTGTTGCATTAAGCGGAAATCTTAAAGTTACTCTTTACTCAGGTGATTTATTAGACAAGTCATTAGCAGCATTAATTGTGGCCAGACAAGAGCTGAGGGCGCCAATATTTTTGTATTGTAGTAGCGTCGAATTTCAAAAAGCTGTCAGGAAGATTGACAAGAAAATCATCGTTGCAAATGGGGCACTTGTTAAAGTTCCTTTCGATGAGAGTTTTTGGATGGAAGCAGCTTCCAATGCATATCCCCAAGGGCTGCCTCTTCCGTACTCTAATAACCCCGCTGAATGGGTCTTTCATGGTCATCCATGCGGCTCTGTCATTTGGGATGAGGATACGAAGTGGACTGCGCGCAGCTCTCTGCGAGTTGATGATACGGTAATCCAAGCGGCTTTGGTTCGGCTTCTAGGATACCGTTGGCCTGCTGAATTGGATTCAGATATGGAGCTGGCCGATGAACAGCGCGACTGGGCCGAGAGATGCAAACCACTGTTACCTTTCTCCGACGACGATGGAATTGTTTGTATTCCTGCCGTGCGCGGCGAACAACCCGCCGAGCAGCGTCTAGAAGCCCTGCTGCAGGCTGCTTACGGTGAAGAATGGTCACTTTCTACTCGCGATAAATTGCTGGAAGCGGCTGGTTGTAAAAACAAATCCCTCGATTTCTGGCTGCGGGAAAAGTTCTTCGAGCAGCATTGCAAACTGTTTCAACACCGGCCATTCATCTGGCACATCTGGGACGGCCTAAAAGACGGATTTTCTGCCCTGGCTAACTATCACCAATTAGACCGCAAGAATCTTGAGCGCTTGATTTATACCTATCTCGATGACTGGATCAGAACTCAGAAGCACGGCAAGGCCGAAGGTATGGATGGCGCATCGTCTCGACTCGCTGCCGCCGAGGGCCTGAAGCAACGCCTGGAGCAAATCCTTAAGGGCGAGGCACCTTACGACATCTTCGTGCGCTGGAAGCCGCTAGAGGAACAGCCCATTGGCTGGAATCCGGATCTGAACGATGGTGTGCGGCTCAATATCCGTCCTTTTATGACGGTAGAGGACGTGGGCAAAAAGGGAGCAGGTGTGCTACGCGCAAAACCCAATATCCACTGGAAGAAAGACCGGGGCAAAGATGTTTCATCGGCACCTTGGTATCACCTGGGGCCTGACTACGGGGAGAATGAGGGGGCGCGGATTAACGATCACCATCTTACGTTGGCAGAGAAGCAGGCGGCTCAGGCGCCGTAGTGAGCCTGCTGAGGTGGTTTATAACTGATAGAAAACATAATAAAAACATATAAATAACACATACATTGCACAGTAACACATCTGGTGTTACTGTGCGTTAAATTTGTTATTGTCTGACTGCCTATGGCAACGCTGCTTTCATCCACAGAGTCCTATTTAGCGCGTGTTCTCGGTTACATCGGCCAACCCACGCCCTGGCCCCAGGCCAGCAGCTTGCCGGTCTACCTACAAGAACGCTACGGCTTCGAATGCCTGGAAATCGCCAGATTCAACTGTGTCCTCATGTTGCAACAGGGGGAGGAGACGGAGACCCCCTCTGTCATTCGCAAGCACATGGAAGCCGTACGTAGCAAAAACCAATGCCCCGTCATTTATGTCGTGGACACCATCACGTCCTACGAGCGCCAACGCCTGATCGAGCAGCACGTGCCTTTTGTGGTGCCAGGAAAACAGATGTACTTGCCACCCCTGGGTATCGATCTGCGTGAGCAGTTTGCACCGATGCATAAAAAGGCGAAGCGACTCGGTGCGGTTGCGCAGATTCTTGTTTTGAGAGAGATATTGCAGCCGGGGTTCTGCGCGGCGCCGTCTGGTTACCTGGCAGATAAGCTTGGCTACAGCGCCATGACCCTAGCCAGAGCGACAACCGAACTGGCTGAGTCTGAATTGGCAGAAGTCGAGCGCATGGGCCGTGAGAAGCACATGGCATTTCACTACCGTGGCAGAGAGCTATGGGAAAAAGCCAACAAACTCCTCAATAATCCCGTGCGCAAGCGCATTTGGATTGAGGGGCATGATCGCCAGTTACCAGCACCCGCAAGCGGCGAAACAGCCCTGGCCCACTACACGATGATGGCCGAGCCACGCTATTTTACCTTGGCTGTCTACGCCAAAGAATGGCCGGGTCAGAAAGAGCTGTTGCATCTGAATGAAGTGCCGGGACATTGGGAGGCCGACTCCTGCGTAGAACTTTGGCGCTACAACCCTCGCCTAGTGGAAGAGGGTGAATATGTCGATCGGCTTTCTTTGTGGTTGAGTCTGCGGGGCACGCGAGATGAGCGCGTTGAGATGGCCATGGATGAGCTACTACGAGACATGCCATGGTAAGAGGATTGGGACTTTTTAAACAGAAGTTTGCGCCGTTCTCGGACAGTTATGTGCTGATTGGCGGCGCGGCCTGTGACTTGCTAATGGAAGAAGCGGGGCTGGAATTTCGTGCCACCAAGGATTTGGATATTGTGCTGTGTGTGGAAGTGCTTTCCCGGGAATTTGCAGATGAGTTTATGAAATTTGTCGAAGAAGGCGGTTACGATAATAGGCAGCGGGGGGACGGTGAGCGGCAGTTCTACCGCTTCAGCAAGCCTGCAAGCAATGACTATCCCTTTATGTTGGAGCTATTTTCGCGCACGCCTGAAAACATACAGATTGCACCTGATTCACATCTGACGCCTATCCCTGTCGAAGAAACTATCAACAGCCTCTCGGCAATTTTGTTGGATGAAGATTATTACGAATGCATCCAGAGAGGGCGCCGAGAAGTCAATGAGGTCCCAATTTTGGGTGTTGAGTTCATCATTCCTTTTAAGATGCGGGCATGGATAGACCTAACACAAAGAAAAGCTAAGGGTGAGAGAGTGGATAGCAGGGACATTAAAAAGCACCGTGGCGATGTATTTCGCCTTTACGCGCTTTTGAGTCCGGAACAGAAGGTTGAGCTTACTCCCGCCATCCAGGAAGATGTTAGAGCATTCATCGAAGCCATGCCGAAGGAGGGCGGGCTGAACATCAGTGACTTTGGAATTCGCCGTCAGCCCTTGGATGGAGTGCTGGCAATTTTTCGTAATATTTACGGCCTGGAGTGATTGGGTGGAGACTGTCCTACAAGAACTCGTCAAGACTGTGCGCCAAGCGGCTAACTACAACGCCAATGCCCAGGAACCTCCAGCCGCTATTCTCTGGCCCGATAGGGAATGCCAGTGGTCTTCAGCCATGCCCATGCTACTGCAGGCCTTGCCGGAATTGTTCGTGTTTGGCGACTATGCCCCCGAGCAGCGCACCGGCCCTGCTATCTGGTTGCGCTGTGTGGTGGCGCGTAGTTTACCCGACGTCGATGTGCCAGAAGACAGAGTGCCAGTAATTTACTTACCAGGTGTGTCACGCTCAGACCTTCGCGGTATTGAGCACTCGGCCCAAGCGATAAAGCCGCTCGCTGAGCTACAGTTTCGCGGAACGGTGTTGGGCCAGATAAACGGTAAAGACCTGACTGTGAATGCCTTCCTGACGGCGGGGACGGCAGGCCTGGGTTTGGATGTGGCAAAAGATGCCTCGACACAAAAGGCAATGTTGGCATCACTGCCCCAGTTATTGACGGAACCCGTCGCGCATCTCGAGGGTCGACGCCTGGAGGCGACAGATTTCAACGACCTTGTCATCGACGGTGATCCAATCAAGAGTTTGCTGCTATGGATGAATTCTCCCATTAGCATCCGTGATACCTGGGAAGCTAACCGATGGCAGGCGCTGCGGTCAGAAATCAAACAGACTTTCGGGCTCGATATTGAGCGGGACGGTGAAATCACCGCCGCCGAATGTCTTTGCTCAAGAGAAGGAAAATGGCAACAGGTTTGGGAACGTTTTTGCGAGAGCCCAGCGCAGTACGCTGCGCTCCCTGATCTACTGTCGCGTATTCCTCCTCCAGACTTACTTTCCGATGGCGAAGCGTATCCCCACGTGAATTCAAAGGAAGAAGAAAGTCTGTTAGGAGAGTTAGAGTCACTAAAAGGAATAGCGCAAGAGCGGCTTAGAGAGAAGTTGACAGAATTAGAGGGGCGCCATGGACCACGACGGCAGTGGATCTGGGCAGAACTGGGCCATTCACCGTTGGCACTGCTGCTTGGAAGACTGATTTCAGTCGCTGAGCTGAGCAAAGTTGCTTTTGGTGGCCTCACCCCAGAGGAAATGGGGCAACAGTATAGTGAGCGGGGTTGGCGAGTTGATCAATCAGTTGTGGATTGCCTGGCACAGTGTAGCTCCACCCAACAAAGGAAGATCGCAGAAGAAGTTCTGGCCACTTTATATCAGCCCTGGTTAGCCGATCTCAATCAACGCTTTCAGCAATTAGTGCAGAGCAAAGGTTATCCGGGCCAGAATGAGATCAATGAAGCCGTGGGCAAGTATCAGCGAGAGAGTGAATTGGTCTTCTTCATCGATGGCCTGCGGCTTGATGTTGCACATCGTTTGGTGGAGTTGATGGGCACAGCTGGCATTAATGGTGAACTAGGCACTAATTGGTCAGCTTTACCTTCTGTAACAGCAACAGCAAAGGCTGCCGTTAGCCCCATTCATGGACTGCTTGCCGGTGAAGACAGTGATACCAACTTTGAGCCTAGCGTCCCTGATCAAGGCAAGCTTAATCATGCTCGCTTCAAGAAACTGCTGGACCAAGAAGGATGGCAACATCTCAGCGAGGATGAGCTTGGCGACCCCCAGGGTTTGGCTTGGGTTTTCTGTGGAGATATAGACAAAGAAGGCCACAACAGCGAGCTCAAACTACCTTCGCGTATTCCGCTGATACTCGAAAGCGTTGTTGAGCGGATTCAAGTGCTTCTGCAGCATGGCTGGCAGAGAATTCGAATCGTCACTGATCATGGCTGGCTGCTGGTCCCAGGTAATTTGCCTAAATACGAATTGCCTAAACAAGCTGTCGATAGTCGATGGGGACGCTGCGCGCAACTCAAGCCTGGCGTTCAGCTTGAAGGCCTGACATTACCGTGGCACTGGAACGCCTCGACATCGATACACTATCCGCCTGGTATTCGCTCGTTTATAGCCGGCCGAGCCTACGCACACGGGGGCGTTTCTCTGCAAGAGTGTCTTGTGCCGAACATCAAGATCGTCAACCAGGCTAAGCCGGCGTTTTCAGCCAACATTAAAGAAGCACAGTGGCGCGGATTGGTTTGCAAGGTCGCTGTAGATGTGAAAGGAGAAGGAATGCTGCTTGATCTACGCACGAAGGTGAACGACAAGTCGACTTCTCTGGTCAAACCGCATCCAATTGATGGCTCAGAAGTCAGGTTGATGATCGAGGATGACGCCAATGAAGGAGTCTCTGCTGTAATCGTGGTTATAGATCCTAATGGGAGCGTTATTGCTAAACAGGCCACCACAGTGGGAGGGGACGATTGATGGAATTGGATCAATTAGATCGCAAGGCAGCCGAATCCTTCGAAGGTTACGTCGTGCGCAAAGACTTGGTGCGTCAATTTAGCCGTCAGTTTCCAGTGCCTACCTATGTGGTCGAATTCATGCTGGGTCGCTATTGCGCTACTACAGACGAGCAGGAAATCAAGGAAGGTTTGGAAATCGTCCAAAGACAACTGTCCGAACGGACCGTCAAGGCGGGCGAAGAGGAGCTGTTCAAGGCAAGGGCGTATAAAGAGGGGACCGTTAAGCTGATCGACATGGTCAATGTGAGATTCAGCGAAAAGGACAACGGCTATCTAGCCACTCTGCCAAGTCTGCGACTGAACAAGGTTCGGATTTTTGACAAAGTGGTTGATGAGAACGAGCGCCTTTTAACCGGCGGTTTCTATGCCGAAGTGACACTCGAATATGATTCAATGATTGCCGAAGAGAAGGGCGGCAATCCTTTTGGCATTTTCACCCTCAAACCAATTCAACTATCAAAGCGCAATGTGCTCGACATCCTAGCCGAGGCACGCACTAAATTCTCGACGGAAGAGTGGAAGGCTTTTCTGTTGCGTTCTATAGGTCTAGAGCCTGAAAAGTTGGACGAGAATGCCAAGAATGCAATGTTGCTGCGTATGGTGCCGTTCGTTGAGCGCAACTACAACCTGGTAGAACTGGGACCACGTGGTACAGGTAAGAGCCATTTGTTTCAACAGGTATCACCTTATGCCCATTTGATCTCTGGGGGAAAGGCGACCGTTGCAAAAATGTTCGTAAACAATGCTACGGGGCAGCGGGGTCTAGTTTGCCAGTACGATGTTGTGTGCTTCGATGAGGTGAGCGGTATTTCCTTCGATTCGAAGGACGGCATAAACATCATGAAAGGCTATATGGAATCGGGTGAATTTAGTCGAGGTAAAGAAAGTATTCGTGGTGACGGTTCACTGGTATTCGTGGGTAATTTCGACGTAGACGTGGCGCACCAGCAGAGAGTCAGTCATCTTTTTGGCCCTTTACCTGATGAGATGCGTGACGACACCGCTTGGATGGATCGAATCCACTGCTATTTACCTGGGTGGAACGTGCCTAAGATGAACAAAGATCTACTCACTGACCACTTTGGTCTGGTGAGTGACTTTCTGTCGGAGTGCCTCAGCCGCTTGCGTAGCCAGAGTCGCGTTAACGCTATGCAGGGTCAAGTACATTTCGGCGGCGCACTCAGCGGCCGTGACGTCAATGGCGTCAATAAGACTGTGTCAGGACTATTGAAACTACTTTACCCAGGGATAGAGTCGGAAGTGAGCGAAAGCGACCTTGAATGGGCGGTGAGACAGGGGCTTGAAGTTCGCCGGCGAGTAAAAGAACAACAAAAACGCATTGGCTCAGCAGAGTTTCGAAATACACATTTCAGTTACATTATGGGCGATGATGGGGTAGAGCAGTTTGTATCCACTCCCGAGCTGCAGTCTGACAATGCCATTGGTGGCGACCCCTTAGAGCCTGGGCAAGTTTGGGCGATCAGCGAGGGTGGGCCCGATAGCGATGATAATCCTGGTCTCTATCGTATTGAAGTCAATGAGGGCCCCGGCAGTGGCGTCAAAATCCTAAATAACCCGATTCCGCCCGCCTTCCGAGAATCTGTGCGTTACGCCGAGCAGAATCTTTATAGCCGTGCTGCGCAGCTAGTAGGCGATAGAGACCCCCGTTCACATGAATTCAGCATTCAACTTCGCGCGTTCGATGCATCTAAGAAAGGTGCAAAACTCGGCGTGCCAGCGTTGGTTGCCATGTGCAGCGGGATGTTGAAGAAGCCAGTGCGAGGCGGTCTGATCTTAGTTGGGGAGATTAATCTAGGAGGTTCTATCGAGCCAGTTATGAACGCAGTAAACATAGTTGAGCTTGCAGTTGAAAAAGGCGCCCAGGGTGTACTATTGCCAGTAAGCAGCCGCAGGCAACTTATCGATCTCTCTGATGACATGGCTACAAAAGTGGATGTACAGTTTTTCGCAGATGCAAGGGATGCGATGTTAAAGGCATTGGTTGAATAGAGATGCGAAAAATTCTCTAATTCCTTAGCGGGTCAACCCACTGATGAATATTCCCAAGAATAAGAAAACACCTCCGCCGATCTCAGGAAAGCGACGTATGTATACAACTACACAGGCGAATCGGTTAAGAACTTTAGGTTTAAGGGATAGAAAGTACCAGGGACCGATGCATTGTTCACTATAGACGTTTTACAAGATGTGGTGTTGCAAGACAGAAACAGCATTAAGGTCTTCACGTGAAATTAAATACCTGAAAGTATCCCGTACTCAACAAACGCAAAATTAAGAAGCAGACTATTGGGGCAGGCCTTGTTTACATTAGCTATTGATTGTAGAGTCAATGGTCCAAGCATGTCTTGGGACGCTACTAGACACGGTTGGTGTTCAGCCAGCCTCTTGAGGGTTTCTTACCTTTCACGGAGAGCAATAGCTCTCGTAGCGTCCTACGAACGCTCCGAGAGCTATTGCTCTCCGTGCTATTTGGTTGGGTTCAGGGGGTAGGCGGTGATGTCTACCCCCTTTTCATTTTCTGAAGCCATGGCGAAGCCAATTCAGAAAATAAGGTCTTCAACGCATGGTGAATCCCTTTTTGGTCTGGGGAAGAATTATCTTGAAAAAGACTCCAAAATCGTATTTGTGTGTGGCGCTAATTCGACTGCGGATCACGTCTCAAATCGCGAAAAGTTTATTAGCTATGCCAATAAACATCTCGGCGAGTTTAGATTTTTTAGAGCAGAAGATGTATTTGGGGCATTTAGTACTGACACAATCCCAGATCTCCTAAGTGTCGAAGATAATCTTGGTAAATACTCAGATTGCATACTAATTCTTTGTGAGAGCGAGAGTGCCTTCGCAGAGCTTGGAGCCTTTGCGCTGAGTGATAGTTTAGTTCGACAGCTATTGATCGTAAATGACAGGAACTTTAAGGGTAGCCTTTCATTTATTAACCAGGGACCAATCGCTAAAGCTGACAAGAAATCCAAATTCGCTCCTGCAGTATTTGCTGATTTCGAATCTATACTTCGAAGCATTCCAGAAATTGAATCTCGGCTTGACAAAATACCCCACCAACGCAGAAAAAAAATTGATTTTGCCAGCCCGCCAATTTTCCGTGATTTGTCTTCCAAGCTGCGTTTGTTGCTGCTAGCAGATTTTATAACTCTATTCTCTCCAATAACCCAAAAAGAATTAATTGAAATACTTCTGATTGTTTTTCCAACGGAAGACTCCTTTGAACTAGGTGTTGAGTTAGCTTTAGGTGAAAGCTTACAGTTCTTCACGAAGTGGAAGTTAGATAAAGAAAGCACTTTTTTCGTTGCGTCGAGAAAGGAGCTAGTAAGGTTCGTGGCCTTTTCAGATCTAAGTCGGCCAGCTGTGAGAGCAGAAATCTTGAGAGTTTACTTTAAGCGGGATCGACGGCGACTGGAGGTTCTGAATTTGGGCGAGAAGTCACATGAGTAGTCTGATTAAAAGCGTTGCTCTTATGAATGGTTTGAATGTAAATGAATTGAGCAAAATAGCGAATGTGGCTCGCCATAGCTATCGTAGATATCCTATTCCGAAGAAAAAAGGGGGAGTGCGATATATCCTGCATCCGTCTTCTGAGACCAAGCTCATTCAGTATTCGCTTATAACATTACTGAAAGATGTGCTTCTTCCGCATCCGGCGGCAAAAGGATTTGTTCGGGGCATTAAGTCGCCACTGAGGCAAAACGCCATCTTACACGCAAAAAATTCATATTATCTCAAATTGGATTTTCAAGATTTTTTCCCGTCTATAGGGCCAGATGATCTGACCAATACGCTAGAAACAATATCAGAGAGCGGATCGATCAATCTTACAACCGAAGATTACGATTTTCTAGCTAAGGCATTATTTTGTGAGAACTATGGGGGTGGTATAGGGCTCCCTATTGGCGCGCCATCGTCTCCGTTAATATCTAACGGAGTGATGTACGCGTTAGATAGCGAAATTGAATCACTAGCAAAGCGCAAGGACTTTATTTATAGCAGATATGCTGACGATCTTGTTTTCTCAACTTCTACTAAGAATGCGTCTAAAGCTTTTCTAGTAGAGATCCAGTCCCTGATTGAAAAAACGGTTCACCCAGCGCTGAGAATCAATGATTCGAAAACAAGATTCATGAGCCGAGGAAGTCGGATTGCCATCACTGGAGTAATAATTACGCCTGAAGGAGCCTTGTCAATTGGGCGCAAGAACAAAAGGAAAATAAGAGCGCTATTGAATCAGTTTAGATACGAAACCATTACAGATAAAGAGCGAAAGTATCTACAAGGTTACCTCGCTTTCGTATTAGATATCGAACCTGAGTTCTATAATAGGCTCTGCCAAAAATATGGCGCGGAACAGGTGCGGCTAGCTCTTACTAGAACTTAGAAATATATTTGGAGAGAGCAAATCTTAAGAGGACTTACGATTATAGGAGACACCCTCACCTAAGTGACCTAATCGCATGAGAGCTTCGGCGTTCATTTATAGGTAGTCTACTTTGAATATAGGCCACCGAGCGGGTGACTGCATGTTTCTTGTGGGTGAGTACTCATATCCATTTCTTCCATATAGGAAGTCTAGCCAGGGTAGGTGCTAATCTAGCAAGCTGGTTTTCTGCTAGACTGCCGCCGATGCAATCCATCCTCTCCATCGCCGTAATCGTAGTTCTCTTCACCTCACTCCTGCTGGTCATCCGCTGGGGCAACCTGATCCTGGTCGG
Organism: uncultured Pseudohongiella sp.; assembly: GCA_965212375.1. GTDB lineage: Bacteria > Pseudomonadota > Gammaproteobacteria > Pseudomonadales > Pseudohongiellaceae > UBA9145. Next base: position 4,028,060 of record OZ243108.1, read on the forward strand.
CCAACTCCCCACCCGCTTCTTTGCCTTCTTCGCCATCCTCTTTACCTCCGGCCTCGACGTCGGCCTGATCATGTTCCCCCTGACCGAATTCCCGGTCTACTCCACCGAGCCGGACTACGGCTTCACCAATCCCCTGGCCATCGAGTTCGGCTTCTGGGGCTTCATGATCTGGGTGTTTTATTTTCTGACCACGTTCTACTTCGCCGTGCTGGAGCCGAAGTTGCAGCTGTTTCAGATTCCCTGGGTGAAGCTGGTGAACAACATCATCATCATTGCGACCTGTGCGTTTACCGGCTATCTGTTCCTCACCTATGTGCCGGACTATATTCCGGGGATAAGCCCCGTTGCGCAGTTTGCGCTGGTGGCGGTGCTGGTGCTGTTTGCGGTGTGCTCCAGTACTGATATTCGCTATGTGAAGATTCTCAGTCTGTCGTCTACCTGGCTGTTCTTTGCCCTGATCGTGCTGGTGTGGCGCAGCGGTGAGTTGGGTGTGGGTGGGCTGTTGGGGAACCTGCAGCAGATCGGGGGCTATTTTGGCAATCTGCATCGCTTCGTGCTGCCGTTTAACGACTATCATGCCTTTTACCTGTTCTGGTGGTTTGCCTGGAGCATCATGATTGGTCAGTTCGTGGCGCGCTTTGTGACCAGCCTGACCACCTGGCAGTTGCTGCTGGCGCTGCTGATTATTCCGTCCATTCCCATTGCCCTGTGGTTTGCGGTGCTGTTTGAGGTGTATGAGCAGGGTCGGGATATCACCGGCATGCTCAATGTGTTTATGGTGGGGGTGGGCATCATCTTTGTGGTGAACTCGCTGGATTCCCTGACCCGGCTGTACAGCGACAACCTGGCGCTGACCGTCGAGCGGCTGGGGCGGCGCAACTACCTGGTTTTGCATTGGTGCCTGCTTTATGGCCTGATTCTGCTTTATCAATTCACGCCGCTGCAGATCGAGTGGATTGGTCTCACTGTCATACTGCTGTACGGTGTGATCGCTATATTGATAGTGCAGCGGCGCCGCCTGCTGGGCTCATCTGTCTGAACGCATTCAAGTCTTGTATCTGATTCTTAGAGGAACACGTGAAGCAATACGATTTCATCATCGTCGGTGCCGGCTCGGCGGGCTGTGTGCTGGCTCATCGGCTGTCGGAAGATCCGGCCAATAGTGTGCTGCTGCTGGAAGCCGGCGGCAGCGACAAACACCCGCTGGTGCAGATGCCCAGTGCGCTGTCCTATCCCATGGCCATGAAGCGCTTTAACTGGGGCTATGACTCGGACCCGGAGCCGGAGTTGGACGGCCGGCGCATTACCTGTCCGCGGGGCAAGGGGCTGGGCGGCACCTCGTCCATTAACGGCATGGTGTATGTGCGCGGCAACGCCCGGGACTGGGAAGAGTGGCCGGAACGTGGCGCCCACGGCTGGGGGTATCGTGACTGCCTGCCGTATTTCAAGCGCGCCGAGACCTGGGTGGACGGTGCCAATACCTACCGCGGTGCCGACGGGCCGCTGGCGGTGTGCAAGGGTAACGAGATGCGTCTTAATCCGCTGTATCGCGCGTTTATCGACGCCGGTGTCGAGGCGGGCTATCCGGAGACACCGGACTACAATGGTGAGCACCAGGAAGGCTTCGGGCCCATGCACATGACCGTGAAAGACGGCGTACGCGCGTCCACCTCCTATACCTACCTGGCGCAGTGCAAGCACCGCCCGAACCTGGACATCGTCACCCATGCCCTGGTGCACACGCTGGACTTCGAGGGCCAGCGCGTGACGGGACTGACCTACGAGGTGCGCGGCAAGCGTCAGCAGGTGCAGGCCCGGCGCGAGACGATTTTAAGCGCCGGTGCTATTGCTTCCCCGATGCTGCTGCAGCGTTCCGGCGTGGGCAGCCGCGAGCTGCTGGACTCACTGGGTATTGACCTGGTGCACGAGCTGCCGGGAGTGGGGGAGAACCTGCAGGATCACCTTGAGGTGTACTTTCAGTACGAGTGCAAGCAACCGGTGAGCCTGAACAACAAGGTGGGCCTGCTCAGCAAGGCGCTGATCGGTGCCCGCTGGCTGCTGTTCAAGGATGGGCTGGGTGCCACCAACCATTTTGAGTCCTGCGCCTTTATCAAGTCGCGGGACGATCTGGCCTCGCCGGATATCCAGTACCACTTTCTACCCGCCGCCATGCGCTATGACGGCACGCCATCTATCGATGGCCATGGCTTCCAGGTGCACGTTGGTCCCAACAAGCCCCGCAGTCGCGGTCACGTGCGCATCAAGTCCACCGACCCCAAGGCCGCGCCAGGTATCCTTTTTAACTATCTGCAGGATGAAGAAGACAAGGCCGCCTGGCGCCAGTGCATTCGCCTGACCCGCAACATCATGCAGCAGGCCGCCATGGATACTTATCGCGGCGCAGAGATCCAGCCGGGAGAGGGCGTGCAGAGCGATGCGGAGATTGACGCCTGGGTGAAGGCCAACGTGGAAAGCGCCTACCACCCGGCGGGCACCTGCCGCATGAGTGGCGAGGCGGATGATGACATGGCGGTGGTAGATACCGAGTGCCGCGTGCGCGGCCTGGACGGGCTGCGGGTCGTGGATGCGTCAGTATTCCCCAGCCTGCCCAACGGCAATATCAACGCACCGGTAATCATGGTGGCGGAACGGGCGGCGGATATGATTCTGGGTAAGCCGCTGTTGCCGGCGGCGGATGTGCCGGTGCACTGAGCAACGAGGGGACACTCATAACTTAACAACTTAACAGCCAGGATGTTTAAGAAAAAAGGTGACGGAGGAATAAAATTCACCATAATTTAATTCCTCCGTCACCTTTTTCTATTTAATTCCTCCGTCACCTTTTTCTCACCTTTTTCCTTAGGGTTAGCTCAATGGCTACCAGGCAGACTCGAGTTATCCTAGCCAGCCAGGCTACGCAATCGTTCTAATAAAACAGGCACGCGGGCCTGACTGGCTTCGTCAGGGGGCAGGTGGCCAGTAAGAGATTCCCGAAAGGCATTGATGGCCAGCAATCGACTCAAGTCCTGCTGCAAGTGCTTTTGCAGATCTTCTGGCGCAGCTTTTACTTCGTCGATGATCTCGGGACGGCCGTCGATGACGGCGAGCAGGTCCTCCAGATCGTGGCTCGCCTGATAGTTGTCCTGGCCTCTCCCCGCAAAAGCTGCCAGTTTCGTCATCAGGAAAAAGGGTGCCGAGATCAACGCCAGTGTTTCGCCAGTGGGTAACTGGCATGTTGCGGCGTGCGCCAATGCCGGAGCGTACCAGGGGTTGCCGAAGCCCAGAATCTTTTCATTCGTCGGCATGATGTCCAGCAATAACCCGGCCTTTTTCCAGCGACAGATCGGGGCGCCGGTACTGCTATCCTCAGTGAACCCGTATTGATGCAGGCGCGCGCTAAGCTTGTGGTAATCCAGCAGGCTGCCCAATTCGACTATCGCGTCAACGTCGATGGTTTGTCTGATAGGTGGCGCGGCGGGGTCAGTCACGAGCAGGCCCGTTGCGCAGCCACCAACAAACACAAAATCTGTTGCCAGTTCCCCTAGCTCCATAATTGCCAGGCGGAGCTGCTCAATATTGGGGTCCAGTACTGATCGGTTAGCCATGCGTGGTCGGGTAAGCGTCCAGTCTCTCCTTGAGTGCTTTGGTAGCGAGTGCTTTTTCTCTGGCACGGCCGCCGCGAATTGCATCGACCAGCGACAGCAATTCATAGAGCGCTGAATCCCGTCGCGCGGCGCCGGGCGCTGACTTGTGGACGGGAGAGAAGGCCAGTCCTCGAACCTCGCCGTTGGCGTCCGGCCAGACCGGAGGCGGTTCGCTGTCAACGATCTGTGCGTTTAATGGCGCAGCCGCATGGGCGGTTGGCATACCTCTGACCAGAGCGCCGTGTTTTACGTGCAATACGTAGGGTAGTCCGTGCAGCAGAAATTCGCGAAGATTGGCGGTGTTTGGCCGAACAGCATCAGAGTCTTTATAGGCTAATCGACAGGCCACGATCCGCTGCAGGGCAGCGTGCACCTGTGACGGGCTCAATCCAAGTTCTGTTGCCAGCTTATTGATCGACAGGCTGCGACCACCCAGCGCAACCAGCTTGAGCAATACAATAATGTCCTGAGGTTTAATATCCATGGTTATTCTATATTCCATATTCTGGAATATAGAATAAGCTATGTGCAATGAAAGTCAACAATGGATGGAGATCAGCGGGATTAAGAGTCTGCCCCCAGTTCACTGACCCCCAACTCACACTCTCCCTGCTCAGTCGCCACATAAACCGCCCCGTCGGTAATCGTAATCGACGCGTCCACGGTCCGGTCCACAAGTTTCGCCAGGGAAAAAGGTGACGGAGGAATAAATGGGAAAAAGGTGACGGAGGAATGAAATTCACCATAAACGCGAATCATGATGCAAAATCGCGGCGGGAAATTTAGCTCCTCAATTTAATTCCTCCGTCACCTTTTCCCTTAAGTTATCAGTGTCCCCTTTCCGCACTTTCCGCAGGATCAGCTCAGAAAGATTCATCGAAATTGAAATACAATGGATTGGTGATGCTGACGACCGGCGCGCTGATTTCAGCGGCGCCGGGCACTTCGGGGTAGTCGGGGATCGGACCCTCAACGACGGCACGATAGTAGCTTCGCTCACTCTGGCTGGGACTGTCGCTGAATTCGATCAGAGTTGGCTTGCCTGCCTCGGCGGTGACCCTGAGTACCTGCCACTCAAATCCATCTTTGGTGATGCGGGCAGTGTACTCGGCGCCAGGCTCGGTCTGACCTTCCAGGGTGATGGTGAACTGTACCGGCGTGGATGGGGCTGGCACATTGTCACCCATCATGATGTCCATGCTGCCATCCGCGTTCGTGTCGGCGCGAAATACCGCGCGGGGGGCGTTGGGGTTTGCGCTGACGGCGACGCGACCAGTGGTGAGACCGGCGATGGTCGCTGCGGCGCTGCGCTCATTGGCATAGACCCAGGTGGTCGGTGTGCCCACGTAGTTGACAGGGCGCTGCCAGCTATTGCGCGACTCCAGTTCCGGTCGATCAGGATTGCCATGGTGAGAGTCGCTGCCGCCACGACCGGTGATCATGCGACCGGACTTGAGCATATCATCCCAGACGATAAAGGCGTCGGCATTGCGAGTCCAGCGGGCAGAATTCCACACCTCGATCGAATCAATCATGTCGTAGGAAAAACCGAAGGGGTCGCCGCCACTGGGGTGATTGGCAGACAGGTGGATACCCAATTCGCTCTTGCGCCTGGCGATGTTGATATCGCGGGCATCGCGCAGGTCATAAAAACTCTGGTGGTCGTAGGGTCGGGCTGCGAAGGTGTTGCCGTGGCCGCGATGAGTGGTCCACTCTGCGCCGTAGAACAGCAGCACCGAGTCCGATTGAAACTGCGGGTCGGCCCAGGTGTGGCCGGCGACGTCGCCGAGCACGTGGTTGTCGTGATCGGTGATGCCAAGAAAGTCCATGGCCACTGCCTCGGCGAGTCCTATGATTTTGCTCAAGGGATTGTTGGACGAATCATCGCTGTGGCGGGAATGCAGATGCAGGTCACCCTTGAGCCAGACGCCGTCGTTCAGACTCTCGATAGGTGCGAACTGTTGGCTCGGTTCCTGAGCGAAAAGAGCTGTGCACCAGGCCCAGCAAAGCAGAGTAATAATGCGCATAGTGTTTTCAGATAACTAGTGTTATGCGGCTGATAAACTTAACATCCCGGATATGGCAAGACTATGACAGCCAATCCCAATCCGGCCTTCCAGGTTATCTCTTCTGTCTCTTTTTTGGTTTTGTTTTTAGTTCCTGACCCATCCGCCCCTTTCTTGGGGTCAGGGGCTTGCGCCGAACGGGCCGATCCCCCTCATCCTGCGCCTTCCGCGACGAATCCTGGCTGCCGTCGTCCCGGGTAATATTAAAGAAAAAGGTGAAAGAAAAAGGTGCCTGGAAAGAAAAAGGTGACGGAGGAATAAAATTCACCATAAACGCTAATAATGACGCAAAATTGTGGCGGGAAATTTAATTCCTCCGTCACCTTTTTCTATTGAGTTTTACTTTTTGCGAACATCCTTGACCAGATAAGCATTCCCGGAGCCGCGTTTCAGCTCAAACAGATCGATTGCCTTCAACAAGCTGCTCAGATTTTTAAAACCATAGTTTCTGGTGTCGAATGAGGTTGTATTGGAGATGTGCGCTCCCACCGGGCCGAGGGCTGCCCAGCCATCTTCATCCTCTGTTGCCTCGATGGCCTTGCGTAGCAGATTTACCAGTTTGGTATCAGACTTCAGATTCTTGGGCTTGGCGTCGGACTTTCCTTCGCTTTTCTCTTCATCCAGGTAGAGGAATTTGGAACAGGCGTTTGCAAAAGCTGGGGGTGTCTTCCGCTCGCCAAAGCCCAGCACCACTTTGCCCTCGGACAGGGCGCGGGTGACCAGTGGCGTAAAATCGCAATCCGAGGTAACAAAGCACATGACGTCAATCTGCTTGGTGTAGAGCACATCCATGGCATCAATCACCAGGGCGATATCCGACGCGTTCTTGCCCTTGGTTAAATCATATTGCTGGATCGGCTGAATGGCATACTCATGTAACAGTTCCTCCCAGCCCTTCAGTGTCGGCGACTTCCAGTTGCCATAGGCCTTGCGGATGGTTACTACACCATACTTGGCCACCTCGCTGAGGACATCTTCAAACTTCCTGGCGGGCGCATTGTCAGCGTCGATGAAGAGCGCAATTTTCTGGTTAATTTCGTTCATGATCACCAATACCCGTTCTACTTTTTGTATTCATTTCGATTTGCTACTAACGCAGATTCAAGTTGCCGCAACAACTCTTCCTTGCTGTAGCCACGCTTGGCGGTGATTTGCAGCAAAGGAAGCCCGGCAGAGCCACACGCCTTCTCAAGAAACTCATCGCGCCGCTGCCGTTTGCTTGAATTGTGGGATCTGTCATTCAGTTCGATGGCGCAAAGCGCCGACAAGTCGCTGCTTCGGCACAAAATAAAATCGAAGTGTTTGCTTGATATTCTGTTGAAGGCGCTCTGCCTCGGTCCTTTCTGTAAGCCGCGGTCCGGCGTTAATATGTCAGCCACTCTCACCTTGGTGAAAATGATCGTGGACTCGTCGACAACGCCTCTCAGCACACCATAGAAGGACCGCTCTGCTGGAGTTAACAGTGCTGATTTAAGCGCATAACCAGGGGCTGCGGGTTCTCCGTGTCTGATCAATAGAGGCAGAAACTGAACGCAAACCGCCAGAGCGATTAGTGCAAGAAGCCATATAGACAAGTCCATAGTCGCGGTGCCTGGGAGTGACGTTATTGAAGAGGGACCAATATGGTCCCACATAAACGAAGGGAAGCATACGTGCTAGAGATAGTACGCTAGCGCTGGGATTCAAAAAAAAAGGTGACAAAGAAAAAGGTGACGGAGGAATTAAATTCACCATGAACGCGAATAATGACGCAAAATCGTGGCGCGAAATTTAATTCCTCCGTCACCTTTTTCCTAGCTAGTACGTCCTCACTCTACCCCAAACACAAACAAAGTCTGCCCACCAATAATCGCAACGCGCTGATTCCCATCCACTGCAAACCCCATCGGATTAGTACGCACGTGTGCCCCGGTGTTGATGTTCCACAGCGGCTCACCACTCTCCCCATCCAGTGCGAAGAAATACCCTTCATTACTCGAGCCAAACACCAGCCCACCCGCAGTCGCCATTACCCCTGACCACGGCGGCGTCTGCAGTTCAAACTCCCACTGTCGTTCACCGGTGAGCGCATTCAGTGCCAGCACGGCGCCGGAGGCCTGGTCCCCGTCCAGTGCCTGCTCACCGCCGCCGAGAAACGGTTGGCCGGGTTCGTATTCAGCGTCGGCCTTGTAGTAGACCGCGCCCATGCGGCGGTTGGGGACGAATAGCTGTTGCGTGTTCGGGTTGTAGGAGGGGGAGAACCAGTTGGTGGCGCCTTGCAGGCTGGGCCAGACCAGGGTGCCTTCGCGGCTGGGTTCCTTGTTGGGGATGAGGATGGGGCGGCCGGTGGCATCGATGCCTTCGGCCCAGGTCTGGTAGGAGTATTCATTGGCGTGCAGGAATTCGCCGGTCTCGCGGTCCAGCAGGTAATAGAAGGCATTGCGGTTGGCCAGGGCGAGAAGTTTGCGGTCCTGGCCTTCGTAGTTCGCATCGAGCAGAACCGGGATCTGGTTGGCGTCCCAGTCGTGGGTGTCGTGGGGGGTGTATTGGAAGTGCCAGACCATCTCGCCGGTGTCCGGATCCAGTGCCAGCACCGCACAGGTGAACAGGTTGTCGCCGGGGCGCAGGTCGCCGTTCCAGTCAGGGGCGGGGTTGCCGGTGGTCCAGTAGAGCAGGTCCAGTTCGGGATCGTAGGAGCCGGTTAGCCAGGTGGAGCCGCCGCCGGTTTGCCAGGCGTCGCCCTGCCAGGTCTCGCTGCCGGGCTCGCCCGGAGCGGGGACCGTAAAGGTGCGCCACAGGCGTTCGCCGGTGTCGCTGTCGTAGGCGTCGATATAGCCGCGCACGCCAGCCTCGGCGCCGCTGACGCCGACGATGACCTTGCCCTCTAATGGCAGCGGCGCCAGGGTGAGGGAGACGCCGACGGCGTTGTCGCCCACCTGGGTCTGCCAGCGCACCGCGCCGGTGTTGGCATCAAGAGCGAACAGGCGGGCATCGAGCGTGGCCACATAGACCTTGTCATCCAGCAGCGCCGCGCCGCGATTAATGCGCGGGAAGCCGATGTTGAGTACGTCATTGGAAATGTCCGGCGCGAAGTGCCACAGCAGTCGTCCGGTGGCGGCGTCGATGGCGCTGACGCTGCTGGGGGATTCGGTGAGATAAAGAATGCCATCTGATACCAGTGGCGTGGATTCCTGCAGGCCGGCACCGCTGATGCCGGTGGACTGCATCTGGTAGGCCCAGATTACCTTGAGCTGATCGACGTTGTTGGTGTTGACCTGGCTCAGCGGCGAAAAGCGGTGGGACTTGTAACCGCCGGAGTAGGACAGCCAGTCGGCGCCGTTGGCTTCGTCCTGCAGATGTGCGGAGTAGGGTACGTCGGCCTGGCTGCTACCGGCCGCCAGCAGCAGGGTGATGGACAGCAGAGTCAGCAGGTGTCGGGTCAACGAGGCGGTGGCGGTCATGAGCTTGTCCTTGTTCTGGTTAAAAGTGCAGGCCGGGTGGTTTTGCATGCGGCGTGGACAGCGGGAAGCTGCAGTGATGCGGGGTTCCCCTAACGCAGGCTCATCAGGTACGACACCAGATCATCGATGCGCGTCTCGTCCAGCACCGGCGCATAGCCGGGCATCAGCGAATGGCCGGGGACTTTCTCGTAGCTGATCAGATCCTGCTTGTTGAAGGAATAGATGTTGCCGGCCAGGTCGCGCATCTGCACGGTGAACGCGTCTTCATTGATGCGCATGCCCTCATAAACGCCGCGCTCCGAGACAATGCGCACGGTAAGAAAGGCATTGAGCGAGCCGCGGAAGCGATCCACCAGGCGCGGCTGGTCGGCCGCCGGTTCTACTAAAGCCTCGCGCAGGTAGGCGGCGTTGCGGCGCAGGCCGACGCCGGTCAGCTCCGGGCCAATGCCGATGCCTTCGCCGGACAGGATATGGCAGCTTGAGCAGTTAGCCTGGGACCAGTAAATGGTCTCGCCGGTGGCGGGATTGCCTGGCATCTCCTCGGGCGGCAGGCGCCCCAGGCTGCGCACATAGGCGGCGACATCGCGGGTGTCCGCGGCGCGCAGCTGGCGCGAGCCAGGCATGCCGGTGCCGGGGATACCGCTCTTGATTACTGTTTGCAGGGTGTCATCGTCGGCGGCATGGGTGAGCTGTGCGCGTTTCAGGCTCGGTCCTTCGCCGCCCTCGCCCAGCATGCCGTGACAGCGGGCGCAGAGGGTCTGGAAGTATTGCTGGCCGTTGTCGAGATCGGCGTTCTGGAGTGCGCCCTGGGAGTAGGCGGGTGCAGCTAACAGGCACAGCGCCGCCGCAAGCAGGGCGCCGGCCAGGCGCTGGGCACCGGGCGCCGCAGCCGCGAGGGGGTCTGTAGACAAATGGAGCGGTAGCCTTGGGGGGCTGCTGGACCTGATTGCCATGCCGGGCGCCTATTGTTGTGCTGGGTTTACGAACCTGACTGATTTAATCATGGCTTGGCGGCGCTCGCTAGCTTTGGGGTTCTTGGCCTTGGGGTTATGGAAGGCAAGCTGTTTTCCGTTTGAGTTTGGGCTAGTGCGCGCAACTGATCCGCAAACCTGTATTTGCCCAATTGGACGCTATAACGTTAGAACGCTATAGTGTTATTAAGTACTAGAGGAAATCTGTTATGAGCGAGTTATCCAAACGAGCCACTGTGTATTTCGACCCGGCGCTGCACCGGGCCCTGCGGGTGCGTGCAGCGGACTCTAACCAGTCGGTTTCAGAATTAGTGGATGAAGCGGTACGGCTGCTGATGCGCGAAGATCAGGAAGATCTGGAAGTTTACGCCAGGCGAATTGGTGAGCCGGAGGTTAGCTACGAAGCACTGCTCAGCGACCTGAAAAAGCATGGCAAGCTATAAGCTTGTGTTTAAGCGCTCGGTTAAAAAAGACCTGCGCAAAATTGATAGTGCACATCTAGACGCGATTCTGAATCGCATCAAGACGCTCACTAAGGACCCCCGTCCGCCGGGCTGCGAAAAATTGAAGGGCCAGGAAGTCTATCGGGTTCGTCAGGGCAACTACCGAATCGTCTACGAAATTGTTGATGATCGGCTAGTGGTAATTGTCGTTGCGGTCGGGAGTCGAGGGCGTGTCTATTCCTAGTTCTTATAATTCCAATTGACTATTAGTCCGACTGAGGCAACGAGGTTGCTCCATTGCGCAACGCGTAGCACAAGGTCAGCGAAAGGTAACAATGGATGCCCATATCCTACGCTGCCAACATTGAATCGGCAGGAACGATCACAACAAAGCAACACCAGAGTTTGAGTTGAATAGCCGAATCGGAACCAGCGGCGGCGCGGCGGCAATTGTTGCGGCGAGTCAGGACCTGCGCGACGTTGTGATGGTACTGGTGATGATGGTGAGCAGGCCATCAGGCGAACAGGTCAAACGTACCGAAATCCCCACCCAGCAGCGAGCTGCCCTGGTGACCGAGCCAGCCGTTGATCATGGTTTGATAGACTTTGCGGAAATCGGTGGTGTGGGCCAGGTTGTCTCCTTCGCCCAGACTGGTCAGGCTGGGTAGTTCGCCGTAGTGGCCTCCCTTGACCTGGCTGCCCACTACGAACATCGCGTTTGCTGCCCCATGGTCAGTGCCAAGTGACACATTTTCAGGCACCCGGCGGCCAAACTCGGAAAATATCATCAGCACCACGTCGTCTGCCCGACCGATCCGCTCCAGATCCTGCTGGAATGCAGCGACGGCATCCGAGGTATAGGTCAGCAGACGCTGGTGCAGGGCGTTCTGGAACACGTGAGTGTCGAAGGCATTATTGCGGTAGGACACATAATACAGTTTGGTGGGTAAGCCAGCGTCAATAAGTGAAACCACCTTGGGCAGGTCCAGGGGATTAATTCCGTAGTCCACCGGCGAGCTGTAATTGGCCCAGGCCTGCCGCACCAGGGCGGAGGCCTGATTGGCGCCGCGGGCAATATTCAGCAGATAACGGCGCGACGGATTATCCACCTGGCCGACATCCGGGGTGTGCCCGAGGACGCCACGTTCCTCGGCAAAGGCCTCACGCTGAAAGCGCGCCGGATCGTCGAATACGATGGGCACATGCCGCTCGCTGCGCACCGCCAGAGACTGGTTGTCGGCGATATTGACAATATAGTTGTCGGGAGCATCTGGCGCCATCTGGTCCGCGAGTCGGCCGACCCAGCCATAGTCCTCGCCACTGTTGGGAGCGGCGGTATGCCAGTACGCCATGGACGTAAAATGGGAATAGGAGGGATTCTCATAGCCGCAACCATGCACGATGGCCATCTTGCCATCCTTGTACAGGCGCTCGAAGCCGGCCATGCCGGGATTGAATCCAAAATGATCGTCAATCCGGCGCACCGCGTTGGCCGGGATCGCGATGTTGGGTCGGTGGCGGTAATAGGCATCATCACCGTAGGGCACCACGGTGTTCAGGCCGTCGTTACCGCCAGACAGTTCCAGCACTACCAGGGTTTTGCCCGCAGCGGCAGCCCGGGCGGCCTGTGCCAGTGCCGAGGGCATCAGGAAGTTGCTGCCCAGGCTGGCGAGGCCGGCACCCAAGCCGGCCTTGAGGATCTTGCGGCGTCCGAGGGTTGCGGTCTTGCCGATGGCTTTATTGATCTTGTTACCACTCATGATGATTGTCCTGTGGCTGTTCAACCAAGTTGATATTCCGGCTGACTCATTATTAGATGCAGGGTCATGCGCAAGCCATCTTCCATATAGGTCTCCGCCCGGGCGATGCTGTCAGTCCCCAGTTCCTGGGTAAGAAACTGCACCAACAGGCTTCGTGCTTCGGCACCGGGGGGTACGCGCATGAAGTGGGCGATGAAATAGTCCACGACCTCGGTCGTTGTTTCCAGGCCCTGGGCCCGTACCATGGCGCTCAGATCGAGCTGTGCTGTGGTTCGGGGAATCGGTTTTACCCGTTGAATGGCCATCTGCCAGCCCCGGAAGCTGCCGTAGCGGGTATTAAAATCCTCGTCCCGGTCGGCCAGCATGTTGGACTCGGCCATGGTCTGGCCCTCGCCGACCCCGGAAGGCTGGGTGGCGTTGGTTATATCCATACCCTGTCGGATACGGTTGGCAACGCTGCGAATCTCGCTGGATGGATTGTAGCGATCCGTGGGAATGAAATTGATGTCGGGGAACAAAACGTCGCGGGCGAAATTGCCGCGCTCCAGTAACAGGCCCGGGGTAATCCAGCTCTGGCCCTCGGCCCAGCCGGCCACCGTTGGCGGGCGCAGCAGAGTCTGGCCCAGGGCGCCGGTGGCGCGATTGAAATCCGGAACACCTGGTGCTTCATCCAGCCCCAGCTTGCGATAAGTCGACACGGCAAGCTCCACCGGGCTCTTGATATGAGTGCCTACCGAGGCAGGACTGTAGAAGTCCCGGGACAGGAAAATGCGTTCCAGCAGGGGAGCGACCTGATAATCGGCATCGCGCAATATCGTACCGAGTTCGGTCTGCAGCGCCGGGCTGAGATCCTGGCGTACAAAAAACCGGTACAGCTTGCCAGCGATATACTCGGCCATCACCGGCTGTTCCATAATGATATCGATGATGTCGACCCCATCGAAATTACCGCTGCGGCCCAGAAAGGTTTTTGCGCCGGCATCGTGTTGCTCGGCGTTGACCACGAAGTCCAGGCCGTCGAAATTCCAGCCGGTAAAGGCGCGGGCCGCTTCGCGGATATCCTGTTCGCTGTAGTTGCCCACGCCCATGGTGAACAATTCCATGATTTCACGGGCGAAGTTCTCGTTCGGTGCGCCTTTGACATTCACGCCAGCATCGAGGAAAGCCAGCATGGCCGGGTCGCGGGCAACCGCCACCATCAGGTCGCGGAAGCTGTCAGTACCCAGGGCGTGAAACAGCTCGAGTTGTTTGAGCAGCTTGCGGTAATCGCGCACCTTGCCTTCGTTGACGGCGAAGTGCCCATGCCAGAACAGGGCCATTTTCTCCTGCAGGGGTTGCTCTGAGGCCACCATGCGATTGGCCCACCAGTAAGCGACGCGGTTGGTTTCCAGGGACGAGGCGCGCAGCCAGTAAAAGAACTTGTTGACCACCGGCTGCAGCGGCCGGTTGCCGCCGGCTTTCACCTTGACGCCTAACGCTTCCCCGTTTTCGCGTGCCAGTTGCGTGGTCGCCGGGCGGCTCGGTGGGAACGGATCCAGGCCGGCATCGAAGACACCGGAATGGTCAAACGCCGGCAGCCCAGTCTCAGCCGGATCGAAATAAACCAGATAACGCACCGCATCCAGGGGGTGCAAGGCGGCCAGGGTGGCAATCTCCGCCGGCGTACCGCCGAATCCCGCCCGCTCAAGCAGGTGCGCGGCGGCTGGATAATTCCACTCACTGGCGGTGATTGGACTGAGGTCTTCCTGCCAGTCTGCAGGGCCGGTCCATTGCGCAAAGGATGGGAACGCCACCAGCAAGCTGCACAGCAGCACAATGCGGGACATAAGTGTTTGTTTATTCTTGTTTTTACGTTCAGGACCGCGAATCATGCTGGACTCCAAAGGCGCTGATAACGCTGGAACTGTAGCAGATATCGGGTCGCGAGAACCAATGACAGGTTAGTGTGGATGTCTGACTCGACCAAGGTCCCCCGGCCGATTGCGGGACAACCCGTATCGCGGTTACCCCCATCTGCTGCTTGAGAAGTGCAATCGGCCTTGTCACTGACAGCGAAAGGGAGCAGCGATGGACGTAAAGAAGAAAGGTGACGGAGGAATTAAATTCCAAAAGACAAGAAAGGTGACGGAGGAATTAAAATCAGCATGGACTCGAACCTAGACGAGTAGAAAGGTGACGGAGGAATTAAAATGAAAGCAAGAAAGGTGACGGAGGAATTAAATTCGGCGTGGACTCGAAAGAAGAAAGGTGACGGAGGAATAAGAAAGGTGACGGAGGAATTAAATTCAAGAAAGGTGACGGAGAGGAAGAAAGGTGACGGAGGAATTAAATTCGGCGTGGACTCGAATCGAGACGCAAAATAGTGCCAGAGAAATTTAGTTCCTCCGTCACCTTTTCGAAATAGTGGCAGAGAAATTTAATTCCTCCGTCACCTTTTCGTTTTACGGAGGAATTAAATTCGGCATGGACTCGAATCGAAACTCAAAATAGTGGGAGAGAAACTTAATTCCTCCGTCACCTTTTTTGGTTTAGTGGCAGAGAAATTTAGTTCCTCCGTCACCTTTTCGTTTAGTCACCTTTTCGTTTAATTCCTCCGTCACCTTTTTTTGTAGTTCCTCCGTCACCTTTTCGTTACCTTTTCGTTTAATTCCTCCGTCACCTTTTTTGCCTTCTTTCGGCGGGCAGTTCTGCTTATGTGCTGAATGATGTCCGGCAGGAACTGTATGGCAGCGTTGGGTATGGAGTGATAGAGGCGAGCATCAAGGAACTGCTGAGGTCGTCGCATATGGGGGCGGCGAACAAAGGCCTAATTTAACGCGACAAAATCGGCGAACTGGGCCTGAAGAAATTCCTGTAGCGCGACGACTGGACCAGGATAACCACTTCGTCGCAGCATAATCACGCTGAGTCTGGCCTGGCCTGCAAGCCACTCTGGCAATACTTTGACCAACTCTCCTGACGCTAACTCATCGCGGCAGGTGTAGGCTGGTAAGGCGACGATTCCAAGGCCTTCACCCGCCGCTTTTTTCAAGGTGGTCATGTCATCGCTCTTCAGTCGAGGCGCAATCTTGATAGTCTCCTTTCGCCCTGATTTGTGCACCAGGCTCCAATTGTCTGCGGGTGCTTGCCAGCCAAGGGAGAGTGTTTGCTGGTTGGTGAGATCTGCGGGGGTCGATATTTCATGGATCGGATAGTCGGGAGACGTAAACAGGTGCCACTCAACCACAGCCAGTGGCCTGCTTATCAATGTTGAATCAGGCAGTGGGTCGGTATGTCCGCGGATGGTCATATCGACACCCGAAGCGACCAGATCGATGTTCTGATTGGTGACTTGTTGCAAGACCTCCACCTGCGGGTTGTCGGTCATAAAACGAACAATAAGCTCTTTCAGTGCGAACTGGGCCACGCCCACTGAGCAACTTATAGAGACCTTTCCGGACAGCGTATTTTGCTTCCGCTTTAGCTCGGCCTCAGCAAGTTCTACCTGCTCGACTGCAGCGCGCGCTCGCTTGTAAAACACTTCCCCAAGTTCAGTGATCTTCGACTGACGGGTTGTTCGCTGGATAAGGGTCGTATTCAAACGCTCTTCTAGCTGCACAATGTGTCTGCTCAGTCGTGACTTGGGAATCCCCAGGGACTCTGCGGCACGGGTAAACCCGCCCTTCTCAACCACATGGACAAAATAGAAGTAGTCGTTCAGATCGATCTTTGACATGGAAAGCTGCTTATTTTGTTCTATATATGGAATTATATATTCGAAATATGGCTATTCTAAAGCCTATTGTTCCGTATTTATACTTTTCCAAACTCAATCGAACAAGGAGAAGCCGTCACCATGCACGCACTCAACACAGTCATTGATTCTTCAAAAGGCTTGACCCCAGGCACTACGTCTTCGGTATCTGAGCCGATAAGCGGTGCCAGTCTCACCGTTGGCGGTGGCTTTAAGGCAAAGAGCTTTCGAGAGCGAGACATTGGCGATGCCATGGATCCACTGGTACTGGTCGATCACTATGTGATGACGGAATCCACATTCGGTGCTCACCCTCATGCCGGGATGTCCGCGGTGTCCCTGCTGTTCGAGGACAGCAAAGGGCTTTTTCACAACCGGGATTCCCTGGGAAATGACTTTGATCTGCATCCCGGAGATCTTTACTGGCTCAGCGCCGGTCGTGGTGCGGTCCATGATGAATCGCCGCGAGCCAATGCGCGCATTCATGGCTTACAGGTATTCGTCAATGTGCCGCAGACCCGGAGATTCGATCCGCCGACTTCACTTCTGGTGCGCTCAACAGACATGCCCGTGATTGCCAGCGCTGACTACCGAGTGAAGGTGGCACTGGGTGAGTCGAATGGCGTTCGCGGAGCGGCCTCCCCATCCACCCCGGTCACCATACTAGATGGCACGATCCAATCAGGCGGGTGCTTCTCACATGAGCCAGCCGCTAATCGAGGCTTATGGGTTCAATCCGTCAATGGTGGACTGGACATCACTATAGATGGTGCTGCGAGGCATATTGCCCACGGCCAGGCTATAGCAATCAAAACAGGCGCTGGCACAACAATCAGTATCAGTAACCCATCAACCAGGGCTGTTCACTTTGCCTTGTTCGATGGTGCGCAGATCGCTGAAACCTACGTGCAAGAGGGCCCTTTCGTCATGGGCTCACAAGACCAGATAGAGGATATCAACGCGGCCTATGCAGCCGGTCAGTTGGGCAGTATTCCTGAAAATATTTGAATGAAACTCACTTAATCCAGAGGACACAATTATGAATGCACATTTTCACAATCCTGAACCGTTGAATGCTGATAACGCTGCACTGGTTCTTGTTGATCATCAGGTAGGGCTTATGACCGGGGTTCGGGATTATTCTATCGCCGAGCTGAAACACAATATCGTGGGCCTGGCCAAGGCAGCACGCGCACTCAACCTGCCTATCGTGACCACGACGACATCCTCGGAAACACTGTGGGGCCCTGCTTTTCCCGAGTTGCAAGCAGCGCTTCCCGATCAGGCTTTTATAGATCGAACAACGGTGAACGCCTGGGACGATCCGCGGGTGGCAGCCGCCATTCGCGCAACAGGTCGCAAAAAGCTTATCTTTGCCGGAGTTTCCCTGGAAGTCTGCGCGGCGCTTCCTGCCATGCGCGCGGTAAGAGAAGGCTTTGATGCTTACGTGGCCGTCGATGCAAGTGGAACGTTTAATACTACAAAACGGGAGACCGGCATTATCAGGTTGACACAAAGTGGCGTCGTGACAGCCGACGCATCCAGCCTGATCGTTGAAATTCTTGGAGATAACGCCTCACCCAAGGCAGAAGAAGTATACACAGCTCTCGGAATGGACTGGGCAACGTTAGTCGGCCAGGTGCGTGTGAGTGCGGCCGCATAAGCCAGCCAGGCTTGAAGTCCGGTTCGTGGAAAGCGGCAATACTCTGACATAAATGGAAAATACAATGCGTGATGGTAATGCAGAACTCATCCAACACTGTCGTCAACCGAAGCGATACAAACTGGCTGTTTTGACCTTCGCTGGTTTGCTCGCGCCGGTCTACTTTATACCGCCTGCGCTGTCGGCAGTGTTAAGCGGTCCGCGCCTGGTCACTGTCAGCGCGGCAGTCGCGGGGATTGTCCTGCTAATGACTTACATAATCATGCCGGTAATGACGAGCCTTGCGGCTGGCTGGCTGTTCGAGCAGCCCGGAAGCAAATCGAGGATTTCAGAATAGTCAGACCACATGATTTTCTTAACTCCGGTTTATGCCCCCAGGTTTGCTCGAGTCACGCCCGCGCTGGCGCGTCACTCGGCCGTGCGAGAAAGAGGCGACAGAAAAAGGTGACGGAGGAGTTTAGTGGAGGAGTTTAGTGTTGCAAATATTGAACAGCCCGGAAGAAATTCGCGGAGTTCAGTCGAGCGAGATGGCATGGTTGATTTTAATTCCGCTTTACTCCCCTTGATCTACCCCAGCCGCATTTTACCTGACGCGTCACTCGGCCGCGCGAGGCGCCGAAGAACGGATCTTTGGCCCGATCCGCAAAACTGGAGTACATTGGCAATCATGATCGAGCTATCGCGCTAGCAGATATCCTATGGGTCAAGTCACTTCCCTGTTTGCCCACAAAGTCATCGCCGTGGTGGAGCCGCAGCTCGACCGGCCGGCTTTGCTTGCAACCCTGGGCCTTGACAGTGAGGAGCAGGTGGATCCAGCTCGCATGGTTTCGGATAGGGATTACTACCAGTTTCTCGAAACCATCGCCCGCGCGGAGCGGGCCGGGCATACCTTGCCGCTGCGCGCCGGCGCCAGCATGCGCTGCGATGACTATGGCGCTTTCGGTCTGGCCTGGAAGTCGGCGCCGACCCTGCGCGGTTCGCTGGCCCGGGCGGAGCGTTATGGGCGCGTGCTCACCAGCGTGACGGCGCATGCGGTAGAAAAAGTCGAGGACGGGGTGTTCGCCCATCTGCACCGCGATGGAGAGCGTCATCTTGGCCTGCGCCTGTCGAATGAATCCACCATTGCCAGCATGCTGGCCATCAGCCGGGAAGTGACGCGCGAACCGCTGCAGCCGCTGGCTGTTCACTTCAAGCACCCGGCGCCGGCCACCACTACTGATCATGAGGCCCACTTTGGCTGCCCGGTGCACTTTGATACTGAGCGCGATGCCTTGCTGTTTCCCCATGCATCGCTGCACTTACCGAACAAGCTGGGTGACAGCGGTATCGCCAGCTTTTTCGACCAGCACCTGGAGGCCGAGTTGGCCAAGCTGGAAGATGATTCGGCGCTGGATCGGCGGGTGAAGATTCAGCTTGCCAATACCCTGAGTGAAGGAGTGCCGACCATCTCCGATATTGCAGGCAAGCTGGCCATGAGTGGGCGCAGTCTGCAGCGCCGGCTGGCGGAGCAGGGCCATTCGTTTCAATCCCTGGTAGATGACACCCGGCGCGAGCTGGCGGAAAAGCTGCTGGCCACCAGTGAGCTGCCGCTTACCGACATTGCCTTCCTCACCGGGTTCTCCGAGCAGAGCTCATTCACCCGCGCGTTCAAGCGCTGGGCCGGGCAGACGCCGCGTTCCTACCGCCTTTCCGCACAGTCCGGCTAGCCGCCAGTCAACCTGCCCGATGTGCTGCTGCTGAGCAATTGGCGGCATCTGCTAAAAAGCTGGCAGGGTCGGTCAATCCGCCAGCCTGTCGCCTCGCTAAGCTGTCTCCCGTCACATCAACTTACTTACGACATCAGGAGACTGTTATGCCTAACACTGAAAAAACCACAGACAAAGTCACTCTCGTTACCGGGGGAACCGGTAAAACTGGCCGCCGCATTATCGAACGCCTGCGCGCCCAGGGCGTCCCGGTGCGGGTGGGATCACGCGCCGCCCAGCCAGCTTTCGACTGGCACAACGAAGCGGGCTGGGATGCCTGCCTGACCAACGTCGATGCTCTCTATGTCAGCTACGCGCCTGACCTGGCGATGCCGGGGGCCAGCGATGCCATACAGGCGCTGATGGATAAGGCGGTGGCCATGGGCGTGCGTAAAGTGGTGATTCTGTCCGGGCGCGGCGAGGAAGAAGCCCAGGCCTGCGAGCAGATTGTCATGGACAGTGGCCTGGACTGGACCGTGGTGCGGGCCAGCTGGTTCTTTCAGAATTTTTCCGAGGGCGCGTTCATCGACATGGTGCTGTCTGGCCAGATCACCGTTCCTGCGGGCATGACTCAGGAGCCTTTCGTCGACGTGGATGACATCGCCGAGGTGGCGACCTTGGCGCTCAGCCAGCCGGGCCACCATGGCGAAGTCTATGAGGTGACCGGCCCGCGGCTGCTGAGCTTTGCCGATATCGCCAGCGAGCTCAGCCGGGTTACGGGGCGTGAGATTCAGTACGTGGATGTGCCCCATGACGCGTTTGTGCAGGGAGTTCGCGACAGCGGTGCGCCGGACGATGTGGTCTGGATGCTGGACTATTTGTTCGCCACCGTGCTGGACGGCCGCAACGCGACGCTAACCGACGGTGTGCAGCGCGCGCTGGGTCGTCCGCCGCGGGATTTCGCAGAGTATGCCCGCGGCGTGGTCGCCCGCGGTCTCTGGCAGCAAGCTGCCTGATACGGGCGAGGGCGAGGGCGAGGGGCGAGGGCGGCGAGTTATAGCCAGCGCGCCATCCGCTCTCTCAACCCGGTTACCACAGTCGGTGGCAACCAGGTGGCGCCAGTTTGAATTCTTTTTGTCACTGATAACCAGAGGCCGGGAAGCAACGCCCGGACTCAGGAGGAAATCATGAATCCGAAAATGCGTAAAACTTTTCTTATCCTGGCCGGCTTTGTGCTGGTGGTGATTGGATCCTACATCGGTCTGGCACCGGACCTGTATTTCGCCAGTTTCAATGCCGGCGCCTTACCACCAACCAGTTTTCAGTCCGAGCTGCGGGGCATGGGCGGTGGCCTGATGGTGTTCGGTGTGCTGGCTTTGTTTGCTGCACGGGTTGAGCGGATCGAATTGACAGCGCTTACCGCGGTAACGCTGGTGTTTGCTGCCTTTGCCTGCTTTCGGGTAATCAGTCTCGTTATTGATGGCTTGCCGGATGCGGCTGTTCTGGTGGCGCTGGCCATTGAAGCGATGTTCGCGGCGGCTGGACTGTATCTGTTGCGACTACTGGCGCGGCGCTCTGTCGGTCCGGTGGCTGAACAGATCATCGATGAAACTCTGGTTGGGGAGTAGCGTCATGAGTTTTCACTGGTCGCTGTATTTTTGTCTTTTTCTGGCCCTGTGGGCGGGACTCGTTGGCGGAGTATTCAAGGCGTTCTCCGAATTCATCATGACTGCCCTGGGCCGCGCGAGGCCAGCCAGCGCTATTGAAGTGATGCAGCAAATAAACATCACCGTGCTAAGAACGGAATTTGTTGGGGCTATCCTGTCGATTGCGGTATTTTCATGTTTGTTCGCGGTGTACGCAGTGTTCAGTTTCGATGGCTATAGCCGCGCGGTGCTGGTGCTTGCTGCTTTCGTGTACATTCCTGCTGTGTTCCTGGTGACACTGTTTGGGAATGTGCCAATGAATGAACGCCTGGCTGTGATGGATCACGGTTCGCGCGCGGCAGCCGATTACTGGCATCAGTATGGCCGGGACTGGACGCGACTTAATCATTGGCGCACCGGTGGGTCTATACTGACTGCCGGGCTGTATCTGGTGGCAGCGATCTCGCTCATTGCCAGTGAGCAGGTTTAGGCAGTCTCGTGGGTAGTCTTACGGAGACTGTTGTCTGCAGTCTGGCTGGGATTGTTCTGGAAAACCTCTAGGGGACTAGTCAGGCAATTCTCCGAAGGCGCTACCGCGGACAACCAGACGGACTCGGTCAGAAATTGCGGCGCGATTCAGGAAGAAACCCATGCTGAAAATATTACTTGCTACCTTGAGTGCCAGTCTTCTGTGGCTGGCGTTTGTGTTCGTCGGGGCCTTTTTTGGGCTGTGGATGCAGCCCTGGGCAGCGCCCAGTGATGTTGACCCATTTCATGCGCGCGCGGCAGCGATGCTGGCAAGCGACAACCCGGGTCATACGGCAATGGTGCTGCTGGAAGACGGTATACCGGTTGCGGAGTACTACTCGGATAGTGCCGTGGCTATTGATGGCGACACGGTATTTGCCGCGGCATCGATGAGCAAGTTCATTGCAGCACTGGCGGTCATGCAGCTCGTGGAGGCAGGACAAATTGATCTTGATGTGCCGGTGAACAGCTATCTGAGTCGTTGGCAGTTAACCTCTGCCGGGTATGACGGTGATGCGATAACCGTCAGGCACTTGCTGAGTCACACCGCTGGGTTGGAAGACGGGCTAGGATTTGGTGATTATGGTGCAGATGAGTCGCTGCCAACGCTGGAGGAGGAACTCGCCAATCCGCGAACCTCTGACGGTGCCACAGCGATTATTGCCGCCAGTGCCGAGCCAGGCAACTGGCAGTACTCCGGTGGCGGCTACCTCGTGCTGGAATTGCTGGTCGAAGAAATCACCGGGAGAACTTTTGAAGATCACGTACGGTCAGTGATTTTCGAGCCACTGGCCATGACCCGCTCCGGCTACGGGTTTTTGGGTGATATTGCCAATAATGCCGGCTCGTTGACTAGTGAGGGCGAACCGGCACCTTTGTATCGGTATGCATCCAGTGCCGCTACCGCCTTGCTGACCAGCAGTGCCGATCTGACTCGCCTGGTACAGGCCCTTGTGCCGCAGGCCGAAGCAACGCGGTTGCTGGATATCGAAACCCTGGATGCCATGCGTGAACCCCACGGCACAACCATGGGTGCCGCTATCTGGGGCCTGGGCACGATTCTCTATGCGCCGATCGGCGACGATGACTACTTATACGGCCACGACGGCGGCAATGATCCGGCCATCAACAGCACGCTGCGCATCAATCCATTGACCGGCGATGCCATCATCGTGCTGGTGACCGGTCATCCGTCGATTGCCACCGCTATCGGCTCACAGTGGGTATTGTGGCAGTCCGGATTTCCGGATGTGCTGGCGGTTGATTCGGTCATTGCCAGTATGCTGCTGCCCGCGGTGATTGGCCTGCTGGTGATCTTTCTTGGGTTGCTGGGCTTCGTTTTCTTGCGCGGGCCGCAACTGCGAAGTCGCTGTTAAAACGCCGATCTAAACGCAATACGGCAAGTAGTTGCCGCGCGGCTGGTGCAGGGCCGCGGGTAATACCTTTTTACTTCATATTGGCTGTGAGCTATTGGAAAACTATGTGTTAGCCAGTTGAGCGAGGGCCAGCCGAATGGCCACGATTGCGAATTCGCCGGTAGCCCATTACTCTGGGTCCTTGACTCACTGGCGGAGCCCAGCCCATGACACGCCGAAATAATCGAAAAAACAATCAAGCCGGGGTCAGCAGACGCCGTGTGCTGTCCGCTGCTGGCACTCTGGCTGGCACTATCGCCGCAGCCGGTCTGCTGCCCCGAACATTGCGTGCCCAGGCACTGCCGACCGAAGCCGAAGTGCTCATTATTGGCGGTGGTATTGCTGGCTCCTCCACCGCCTTTCACCTGGCCGAGCATGGCCGTGATGTCATTCTCCTGGAACGGGGGGAGATCGCGTCCGAGGCGTCCGGGCAGAATATGGGTGGGCTGGGTGGCAATGGCTGGGGCAACAATCCCAATCTGCTTTCCTACCTGACAGCCGGCGGCGTCGAGATTTTCAAGCGCATGCAGCTGGATCTTGGCTACGACATGGAGTTTCGCCTGTCCGGAACCATGACAGCCATCGACACCGCCGCGCAATATGAGTTCCAGCAGGACCGAGTGGCAACGCTGCGCGCCGGGGGCTATGACGTCGACTTGCTATCGCCTCATGAGGCGCGCTCGATCGAGCCGGAAGCCAGCAGTGAACTGTTGGGCTTTGTGCATTCACCGCAGCGCGGTCAGGCCGACCCGGTAAAGTCCACTCGCGCCTTTGCTCACGCCGCGAGCGTCGCGGGTGCGGCGATTCACACCGGCCAGAACGTGGTATCGATAGAGCCCATGACTCGAGGCTATGCCGTGCGAACCGACGCTGGAGAATATCGTTGCCAGACCCTGGTGCTGGCCACCGGTGCCTGGTGCGGACCAGTGGGGCAGCTGCTGGATTTAAACGTACCTATCGTTCCAGTGCGCGGGCAGATGTGGGCTACCGAAAGC
The DNA here is from genome assembly GCA_965212375.1 of uncultured Pseudohongiella sp. Classification (GTDB taxonomy): domain Bacteria; phylum Pseudomonadota; class Gammaproteobacteria; order Pseudomonadales; family Pseudohongiellaceae; genus UBA9145. The sequence continues at coordinate 4,052,049 of OZ243108.1, forward strand.
CTGCCGATGCGGGTATTCAATACCATTGGCTCGTCGGAGTCGGCCTACGACTGGAGCATCGACAACGGTGTCGACGCCGTGACCCCGCCGAATTGCACCCACAAGAACGGTCGGCGCACAACACGCCATTTGTACGGGCGGCAACGCAAGAATGGCGAGATCATTTTTGGCGGTGACCGCGAAAGCCTGGGCTATGTACGCAGCCCGGACCCGGATGGCATCGCCGTCAATCGTCAGCACGCCGCAGAGGTGATTCCCCTGGTGGCCAGTCTGCCCATCGCCAGAACCTGGTCGGGATTGATGCCGTTCGCGCTCGACGGCGCGCCAATCATCGGCAGGATTCCGCTGCGCGATAACCTGTTCATCGTTAGCGGATTGGCATCGTCGGGCTTTGGCCGCGGGCCCATGGCTGGGAAGCTGGTAGCGGACTACATCCATACCGGCCATCGCGCGTCGGTACTGGCGGAGTCGGATCCGGCACGCTGCGTCACCGAGGCCTAGCTGACGCGTGGATACAAAGGTGACGGAGGGATTATTTTTCGTTACAAAGGTGACGGAGGGATTATTTTTTAAGCAGGTTGGGGTTTTTGTGGAGTAGTGACGAAAGTACAAAGGTGACGGAGGGATTATTTTTTAAGCAGGTTGGGGTTTTTGTGGAGTAGTGACTATAGTGTGTGTAGCAAAAGGAGTTTGCGATGCCGCGACGTGCACGGATGTATCTGCCTGGGTATGTTTACCATATTGTCCAGCGTGGAAATAACCGCGAAGCCTGTTTTTTCGAGGAAGAGAATTACCGGGTCTATCTCAACCTGATGTTCGAGGTACTGCCTCGATACGGCAATCGTTTGCATGCCTATTGCCTGATGACCAATCACATCCACCTGCTTATCACTCCTGCAGATCGCGACGGTATTTCCCGCCTGATGCGGGTGGTGGGCAGCCGCTACGCGTGCTATGTAAACAAACGTTACTCTCGGTCCGGAACGCTATGGGAAGGGCGGCACAAATCCAGCGCCGTGGATACGGATGGGTATCTGCTGAAGTGTTATCGCTATATAGAGCTGAACCCGGTTGCAGCCCACATGGTAGCGCGCCCGGAGGAATACCCCTGGAGCAGCTTTGCTGCCAACGCCTGGGGGAAATGGGATCCAGTGGTGACACCCCATGACTGCTACCTGGGCCTGGGCGCGGACGAAAAGCAACGGCAGCATGCTTACCGGGAGTTGGTACAAAAGGCCCTTTCACCGGAGGATATCCATGCGGTTCATCAGGCAAGCCATTACTCTATGCCATTGGGCTCTGCGTCTTTCATCAGACAGATAGAGCAGAAGATGGGTAGGCCGTTGGGTCAGGCTTATCGGGGGCGACCGCGTAGGTTGGCTGGTTAAAAAATAATCCCTCCGTCACCTTTGGATCAGGCAAGCCATTACTCTATGCCATTGGGCTCTGCGTCTTTCATCATATAGATAGAGCAGAAGATGGGTAGGCCGTTGGGTCAGTCTTATCGGGGGCGGCCGCGTAGGTTGGCTGGTTAAAAAATAATCCCTCCGTCACCTTTGGATCTCACCTTTCGCAAAAAATAATCCCTCCGTCACCTTTGGAACCTCCTTTGGAACCGTCACCTTTGGAACCTTTGGAGCTAAATCAGGATTCGTCCTCAGGCTCGCTCATGCGTTCCTGGCGCGCTTGCTCTTCGGCCTTCACTGACTCGATTTCCTGCATTACCCCATCCACATCGGCCGCTTGGGTGTCTTCTGCGAAGTGGCCGCTTAACTTGCTGTCCGGCTGCAGTTCGCCTTCCTCGTACAGCTTCCAGATTTCTTTGGCGTATTGGGTTTTCAGTAGCTGTGGCGCGAACTGGCCGTAGTAGTTGCGCATGTTGTTGACGTCCCTCGCCAGCATGGACTCGGCGTTGTTGTTGGCGGCGGCGTCCACCGCCTGCGGCAGGTCGATGATGACCGGGCCGGTGGTATCCATCAGCACATTGAACTCTGACAGGTCGCCGTGAACCAGTCCGGCACACAGCATGCGCACCACTTCGCGAATCATTTTGCCGTGGTCAGTGACTGCCTGCTCCGGGGTGAGTTCGATCTCGCTCAGGCGCGGGGCGACATCACCCTGGCTGTCGGTGACCAGCTCCATGAGCAGCACGCCGTCGATGCAGGCGTAGGGCCTGGGGACCCGCACGTCGGCTTTGGCGAGTTTGAACAGGGCGTCGACTTCGGCGTTGTGCCAGGTTTCTTCCTGCTGTTCGCGGCCATACTTTGAGCCTTTCTCCATGGCGCGGCTGCGGCGGCTGTTGCGGGTCTTGCGACCTTCCCGGTAGAGCACGGCCTGCTTGAAGCCGCGTTTGCTGGCTTCTTTGTACACCTTGGCGCAGCGCACTTCGCCCTGGCAGCGCACCACGTAGATATCGGCCTCTTTGCCGCTCATCAGCCGGCTGAGTACCTCATCAATAAGGCCTTCCTCAATCAGGGGCTGGATTCGCTTGGGTATTTTCATGGCGTCTTTTTACAGCACTCGGGGGGAGAAACAAAGGCGGCAGGGGGATTTATTGGCGGAGATTCCGCCCCGCCTACCATTGCTCGAAACCAGTTCAGCATTCCCGCGCCAGAAAATGCACCGGACATTGCCCTACCCTGCAATTTCGAAGCGGTTCCAGCAAGCCATTGCACAGGCCATTCTGACGCTCCCGGACTGCCGATTCCGTCTTTTGCCTTTAAACCGTGCTAAACTCCGCGCCCGCTCGGGATCCCGCTGCGGTGACCACCCCCGATTCCACCGGCTATCTACAGACAAGAGTCCAACATGAGTACCCCAGAGGTAACAACGTTCGAGCAGCTGAAACTGGCTTCGCCGCTGATTAAAGCCCTGCAGGACATCGGCTATGAGACGCCCTCGCCGATCCAGGCGCAGACAATTCCATTGTTGCTCGCCGGCAGGGACGTACTGGGCCAGGCTCAGACTGGCACGGGCAAGACCGCCGCATTTGCCCTGCCGGTGCTTTCCAGCCTGGATGTGGCGCAGAAAGACCCGCAGGTGCTGGTACTGGCGCCAACCCGGGAATTGGCAATTCAGGTGGCGGAGGCGTTTCAGACCTACGCTTCCCATCTCAAGGGCTTTCACGTGCTGCCGATTTATGGCGGCCAGGATTACGGCGTCCAGATTCGCGCACTCAAGCGCGGCGTGCATGTGGTGGTGGGCACGCCCGGGCGAGTCATGGACCATATGCGGCGCGGCACCCTGAAGTTGGGCGGGCTGAAGACCCTGGTGCTGGATGAAGCCGATGAAATGCTGCGCATGGGATTCATCGACGACGTGGAGTGGGTCCTGGAACAGACGCCTGCGACGCGGCAGATTGCGCTGTTTTCCGCCACCATGCCTGCCGAAGTGCGGCGCATTGCCAATAGCCATCTGAACAAGCCAGAGCAGGTGACAATCCAGGCCAAAAAAGCCACTACTGAACTGATCCGTCAACGAGTCTGGCCGGTGAGTGGCACCCACAAGCTGGACGCACTGACCCGCATCCTCGAAGCGGAGACATTCGATGCGATGATCGTGTTTGTCCGCACCCGACTGGTGACCACGGAACTGGCAGACAAGCTATCTGCACGTGGCTTTGCGGCAACCGCGCTCAATGGCGATATCGCCCAGGCACAGCGCGAACGCACCATCGACAAGTTGAAAAAAGGTCAGCTTGATATTCTGGTCGCCACCGACGTGGCCGCTCGGGGTCTGGATGTAGACCGTATCAGCCATGTCATCAACTACGATATTCCCCACGACACCGAGGCGTACATTCACCGCATCGGCCGAACTGGCCGCGCCGGTCGTAAGGGTGACGCCATCCTGTTTGCCGCGCCGCGGGAGCGAAGAATGCTTGCTGCCATCGAGCGTGCTACCGGGTCGAAGATTGAGCTGATGGAATTACCGTCAACCGAGGTGATCAATGACAAGCGCATTGCGCAGTTCAAACAGTCGATTACCGATACGCTGGCTGCCGGAGACCTGACTCTCTACACGCAACTGATCGAGCAGTATCAGCTGGAACACAACGTGCCTGCCATCGAGATCGCGGCGGCGCTGGCACGTATCGCGCAAGGTGATAGTTCCTTGCTGCTCAAGCCACAGCCTGCGCGCAGTGCCAAACCCCGTGAAGGTGATTTTCGAGACAAACCGGAAGCGCGGCGCACAACCAAGGGTGGAGCAAAAAGTCGTGACAGAACCGGACCAACAGGTGACAGCCACGGCGCTCGCATGAAGTCGTTACCACCGGCAAAAGGACTGGAGCGCTATCGCATCGAACTCGGCCACAATGACAGCGTCATGCCGGGGAATATCGTCGGCGCAATCGCCAATGAGTCGGGACTGGACAGCAAGGAAATCGGCCGAATCAATATCTATGACAGTTACAGCACGGTAGACCTGCCGCTGGAAATGCCAGAGCACATTTTCAAGGATCTAAAGAATACGCGGGTGGGCCGCAAGAAACTGAACATCACCCGTTTCACCGGTGAGCCGGAAACACCTCCGAGCGCAGCCCAACGCCCGGAGCTGGGTGATCATCCGAAGCGCAAGAAGCCAAAATCAAAAACGGGTAAGAAATCTGAGACCCGGGCGAGCACAAAGACGGCCCCCAGGGCGAAAAAGCACAGCAAGTCGAAAAGGTAAAAATTAGCAATAGGGACAGACTTATTGCTCACGTAGAAATAAATCCGTCCCTATTTTGCTCCTGTTCTGCTTACCTATTTTACGCGGAGGCTGCCATCTTTGACGGCCATTTCGTAGCGCAACGTGCCCATATCCATGTTGCGCTGGCTGTCCTGCAGAAAGCGGCTGCGCACGTCAAAGTTTCCATTGAGGACGAGCTGGTTGCCGATGCGAACCGCAGTGCGGGGATCGCCGCGCGCTGTGAGGTTGCCGAAGGCCAGGCCCAGGGAGCAGTGTCCGCCGCCAAAAGGCACGTAGTTAGTCTGGCCTTCGTCGGCCGCCGCCTGGAATAACTGCTGGTTTTCAGCGTTGGAAAAACACCAGGTGACACCACGGTGATCGACGCTGTATGAGTTGCAGTCGGCGACCAGAACCTGGTGGTTTTCATAGGCAGCGACCGTATCGTAGGCAATCACCCGGCCGTTATCCATTCGTGAAAAACCAATACCCTCGTTGCTGATGATGGCGTCGGCCACCGGCTCAGCCGCGTGCAGCGCAGACGGCAGCAGGCTGATTGTCAGTATGGCCAGGATGGGCAAAATCCGATTGTTCATAGATATTCTCCTTCAGCCCGCTGATGGGCTTGCTGTCGTTTTTAAGTAACCATTGTTGTCAATGGAGTCTGTCAGTTAATGCCTTGTTTTCTCGTCATGCCATAGCCGCTGCTGGCTGTCGGTCTACTCAAGCCTGGCCAGTTCGATTGCCAACGTGGGTAAGCGAACCCGGCGTGTGGCTTTGTCGGGACTGTTTATTCGGCTTATTCGGCGTAAAGAAGACTGTAGCCATACTCCTGGGCGCGCGTAGCGGCCAGCACTCCCGCGGCGACAAAGCGGCTGTTGGGAATAGCATTGGCCAGCAATTCAGCATAGATATCATCATAGGCCGTACCGGTGGCCGATGACAGCATCCTGGAAAAAGACCGCGTCGCCCGGTGGCAAATGGCGAATTGCGCGCCTTTGTCGACAATCATGGGAATCGAGTTGTTGCCATTGGCGCGGCTGGCAACGTTCATGGGGTTACTGGTCGGCGCCGGATCTGCGGAGCGATCCAGCAGGCTGCCATACTTTGCCCAGATCGCGTCATTGAACGCATAGGGCGTGGAAGTGTGTCGAAAGCAGACGATGATCGCGTAATCGGACGCTTCGCCTTCGTAGTCCTCCTCGTGGGCAGTCATTATGTTGTTGGCATAACGCAAGGCGTTGGCGCCTCCCGGCAGGGTGGATGAGTCAACAAACACGCGGTGATTGCCGCCAAGCTCGCCCATCCACGCATCCTTGCTGTGGCGCGCCGGTTGAAAACCACCGCTTCCTTGCTGCGCCTGGGCTGATGTTGAGGCGGCCGAGGCGGCGAGTCCGGTAACCGCTGCCACGCCCACACCGGTCAGCAGGGAGCGACGCCCAATTGCAATATTGTTTCCTGACGTTTGGTCATTTTCTTTCATTTTTACTCTCCTGCTTTGTGAGCCCGCTCTCGATCGCAAAAGCCTGGGTTCTATTAGTTTATTGTACGGCTGTGAGCGCTCATAGTGAAACCAGTTCCACATTAGAGAAAGCGCTCGTGAATGCGCAGACAGATACCATCGCATTTGCCATTCCTGGCGCGCCCCTTGGGATACATACCAGCCACATTCTAGGGCAGGGCATCTCCGCGGGTCCCGGCCTAAAGTTAGTAGTTACTGCAGTTCAGGCGATTGCCGCGCTATGACCCAGCAGCAGAAGACGGCAACCTGGAAAAGAGCGGGTTTGCATTTCGTCCTCCGTGGTGATGGCAAACTACAGGCTTTGATCATACAAGCCTTGTAGTTGCGATGCGGCGAGGCCCAGACCGGAGGTACTTATCGCATTTATTGCGTGCTGCCGCGGTGCTGCGTTTTCGCTGATGAGATTTCGCTGTCGCGTCAGCTCTTCCCGATATTGTTCGTTCATGGAAAGCTCGAGGGCTGTCTCAAAACTCCTGACAAGTGCTGCCAGCGCTGACGAGCTCGGTTGCTGGCCATAGGTTTGTGCGGCATTGCCCAGGCCGACTAATGCGGTTTGCGTGGTTTCCGGCGCTCCGGACCGGGCAAGTTGGGCGAGATCTATCGTGCTGGCAAGAGCACCGCTGATTTGCGCGTGACTGCGCAGGAAATCCGCCAGGGTCCATTCCATTGCGCCTGCCAGTTGCAGCACTTGCGCGGTTTGCTCCTGCAGAGCGGTGCGCTTTAGTGCAGGCAGGCTTGCCGGGGAATGGCGCAGACCACGGGCATCGCGCAGCAGCTCAATATGCGCATGCTGCAGAAAGTCATAATGCGCGACCTCGCCACTCTGGATTTTGCGCATCTCCTCAAGCAGCAGGTCCTGTGCTGTAACCACTCGATGCAGGGCCTCGGCATAGGCGGTCTCATGGGATCCGCTTTCGGCCGATGCCAGATTGAAGGTGTTCAGGGCCAGGAACAACAGCAAGCCAGTCCTCAGGATGCGCAGTGTCGCTTTTACCAGGATTGAATTAATCATTATCTATTCCCTCTGCTGTGGCCGGATTGATCTGAGTGCATCATCTGGTGATGACCGCCACCGCCCATGCCGTCCCCATGCGAGCCGTCCCCATGCGAGCCGCCACCATGCGAGCCGCCACCATGCGAGCCGCCACCATGCGAGCCGCCACCATGCATACCGCCACCATGCATACCGCCACTACTCATACCTTCACCATGCATGCCACCGCCCATCATGCCTCTACCGCTTATACCTTCGCCCATCATGCCCATACCGCGGCCTTCGAAAAACTGGCTGGTGGTGCTGCGCAGAAATGCGCTGATGTCATCGATGTCCCTGGTATCAAGTGTGCGGCCGTGCTGAAGTTGCGCCATTGTCTGCACTGCTTCCTCAAGGGTATTAACACGGCCATCGTGAAGGTAGGGCGGCGTCAGGGCGACATTGTGCAAAGTTGGCACCTTGAACACATGCCGGTCGCTATCCCGGCCGGTGCGGGCATAAACGCCCTCATCGCCGGGGCCCGCCGCGCGGTTAATAAAATAGTCAGCGGTGTTGCCAAGGCGCTGATAGGAGTTACCACCGAGATTGATACCATTGTGGCAAGACGTGCAGCCAACCGCCTGGAAGCGCTCCCAGCCGCGTTGCTCCTGTGAATTCAAGGCGCTGTTATCCCCATTCAGGTAGGCATTGAAGCGCGAATCGCTACGTATCATGTCGCGGGAATGCTGGCCGATTGCGTTGCCGATATTGGTAGCCGTGACACCGTCAGCATAAAGTGCATCGAACTGTGCGGCATAAATCGGGTCGTTCCTGACAAAACTCACGACTGCTTCGAGATCGTGCCCCATCTCTGCCGGATTGGCGAGCGGGCCAAGCGCCTGCTCATCAAGATCGAAAGCGCGGCCATCCCAGAACTGCCGAAAGTTGAACGCTGAATTAAAAATCGTGGGCGTATTCACGCGTCCCGGTTTGCCATTGAGGCCGACTGGCAATGGTCGTCGGTCTGCGCCGCCGGTCATACCCATATGACAGCTCATGCAGGCGATCGTGTTGTTGGATGAAAGCCGGGCATCATGAAAAAGATCGAAGCCAAGTTCGCGTTTACCGGAATCTGCGGGAAAACTCCCGGCTGGCGGGATCGGCCGGGTAACAGCAGCGGCGAGCCCATGATCGGCGCCAGCCGCAATCAAGGGCGCTTCACCGCGTGCCTGTAGAAAGGCGAGGTAGGCTGCATCGCCAGCCTCGTCAGCCTGCGTCGCGGCGAGAAGCAGGTAAAGCAAAATCAGTAAACCGGATAATCGTTTCATGAAGACCGCTCCTTGTTGGTCCTTTGGGAAAGGCCCACTCGTTGCTGGCAAGCGAGACTGTTCATGAGTCCATTCTTGTGACACCCGACCTTTATTACAATGAGGCATAATGTCGCAGTTGGCAGAACCTTGATCCAGGTCAACAATCGAAAATCAGAAAGGCTAGGCGATTTCAGCAAGACAAACTAATGATGCAAATGAGAATGCCTGGCAGACTCAGGCTGATTCAATGGACAAATAGCATCCAGCCACTGCTGTCCCAGAGATTTTTCAATGAATATGCTCGATCAGCCCAGGTGCGAGTGTTGCGAGTGTTTTCTGGTAACTCTGGTTGTTTTCAGACAGGAAACCTTGGTGTCCGGCACCCGGTACAAACCAGTGAAGCCTTTAAACGATGAGGCTTGCAATCAGCAAGGGTCGGCCGGCAGTTGGCTTGTGCCGATGCAATCAAGGTCCTGCGCTGAACGGCAAAAAAAGACCGTTTTTCCGGGCATTTTTACAGTGAAAGTACCCCGGATGGGCGGGGCCCGCTGCGGCACAAGCTAACTGCGGGGTGGACCGCTCGGAGTCACTTTGCAACGCTGGCTAAGAGGCATGAAACTGTGGGACAGCTGTGGCATCTAGCCCGTTCTGCCTGGCTAATTGTCCTGAGTCAGGGCGGCAGGGGAACCGAGATAGACCTCGACATCGGTTAATCCCTTGTGCAACAGCCAGGATGCGGCGATGGTGGCGCGCATGCCGCTGCCGCACATTACTGTTACCGGCGTATCGGTCTCGAGATTCTTCCAGTGTTCCTGAAGCTGACCGATGTAGATGTGTCTGGCCTGCTTGATAGCCAGGGATTCGACTTCGTCCTGGGCGCGCACGTCGAGTAGCAAGCCAGGCTTGTCTGCGTCAGCCAGCCGCTGGCGTACCGCGCTGCTGTCCTGTAGTGGAATGCTGCGGAATTTGTTGCCCTGGGCAATTTGCTGTACCGGGTTCAGAAGCGCACCGACTATCTGGTCAAAACCGATACGTTGCAGCTGGGTGACCGCTTCCTGCCACTGCGCCGACGAGTCCGCAACGATGAGCAGGCGGTCTTTGGATTCCAGAAACCAGCCGGCAAACGCAGACAGCATGGTGATCGGGATACACAGCGATCCCGGCAAGTGCGCCGCGGCAAAGGCAAGGGCCCCGCGCACATCGACAAGCTTGTCGATGTTGAGCTGCTCAGTCTCTGCGATGCTGACCGGTCGCGGAAGCGGGCAATTTTCCGGCATCCGCGCCCCCACCAGGTTGAGCTTTTCCATGTTGGTGAAATACGGTGGGTAGTAATGAGTCTCACCGAGTTTTTCCCTGATGAACTCATCCCGGCCTGGCAACTGCAGGCGCGGATTATTGGCGCGTTCATGCCCAATGGTGGTTTCCTCGCGGTCCGCCATGCCTGAGCCACAGACAGAACCAGCACCGTGGGCGGGATAGACGATGGCCTGGTCGCCCAGTTTCATCAATTTCTGCAGGCTGTCCCATAACAGCCCGGCAACTTCTTCCCGGCGCTCAGGATAGAAGTCCGTGCGACCCACATCGCCTACAAACAGAGCGTCGCCGGTAAACACGGCCACCGCGCCCTCGGCATAGTCCTGATCATAAATCGCCACCGCAATATGGTCGTCGGTGTGGCCTGGTGTCTCCAGTACCTTTAATTCCAGCGCGCCCAGAGTGTAGCTGTCACCCTCTGTGGTTACCTTGGCGTATTTCACCTCAGCGGCGGCGTTGGGTCCGTGCAGGACCGTCGCCCCGGTCTGTTCGGCCAGTGCACAAGCGCCGGAGATCAGATCCTCATTGCGGTGTGTCTCGAAGATATAATCACTGCTGCAGCCATGATCCCGTGCCAGTCGAAGATAAACTTCAATGTCGCGGCGCGGGTCAATGACGGCTGATTTTCCGCCAGCGGCGAGAAAATACGAATAGTGTGCCAGGCCGGGTGTGGTGATTTTTTCAAGGATCATGGTGTGGCTGCGCTCCCGTCGATAGTAAATTTTGCGAATGCCAATTGCCTGTGCAAACCATCACCCGGTGGGGAGAGTTCCCCGATCTGATCAAACAAGGACAGATTTATGGTCATCTGCTGCTGACAAGCAAGACTGCTCATGATTTCAGTCTTGTGTCTCCCAACCTCTATTACAATGTGGCAAAACATCGCAGCAAGCAGAAGGTTGATTTGGCGCAACAATAAAAACAGGAAGACTGTCTGGATTTCAGTAAGATAAGTAATTAATGAGCTGGGAATGCTTGCCGGGCTGTCCGTTTCGTTCTGTTTGTTTCGTACTGTCTGTTTCGTTCTATCAGTTTCGAAACAACGGTGTGCTGAATTGTTAGCGTCCACCCTGGATTTTGTTGGCAAGTTGATGAAGATAAGTGCAGGGTGGCCCAGCCTCCTGGCCAGATTGGCATGGTGAGAACCCAACAAGCGAGTCGTTTTCAGTAACCTGTTTATAGTATTCGGTAGTTTATAAATGTCCCCATCCAAACCGGCAGAACACCCAGCTTCGGCTGAACAGCACTCCCTGGCCAAGCATGCCTGGCATGCCTTGCCAGCCGACGAGGCGATGCGGGAGCTGGACTGCGACTCATCCGGACTGGGCTCCGCTGAGGCCGCAAAGCGGTTGGCGCGTGAAGGCGAGAATCGCCTGCCTGCCGCTCCGGGCCGTCATCCGTTGCTGCGTTTCCTTTCCCATTTCCACAACGTTCTGATCTACGTTCTGTTGGCCGCAGCTGCTATCACTACAGCTCTGGAGCACTACCTTGATGCCGGGGTGATCCTCGCCGTGGTACTGGCTAATGCCTTAATCGGCTTTATCCAGGAAGGCCGTGCCGAGCAAGCCATGAACGCCATTCGCAATATGCTGGCGCCCCAGTCATCGGTGCTGCGTGACGGTCACCGCCAGCGTATTGAGGCGACCGGGCTGGTGCCCGGTGATGTGGTGCTGTTGGACGCCGGAGAGCGCGTTCCGGCGGATGTGCGTTTATTACAGGTCAGCAGCCTGCGCATTGAGGAAGCTATCCTGACCGGTGAGTCGGTGCCGGTGGAAAAGCGTACCGATCCTGTCGCTGCGGATGCCGCGCTGGGGGATCGTTACTGTGTCGCCTACAGCGGCACGCTGGTGGTGGCGGGTTCGGGTCGCGGCGTGGTGGTGGAAACCGGGGTCCGCACCGAGATCGGTCAGATCAGCGGCATGCTGTCCAGCGTGAGGACCCTGGCAACGCCGCTGGTAGAGCAGATGAATGTGTTCTCCCGATGGCTCACCTTGTTCATTCTGGTAGTCGCCGGCTTGTTGCTGATTTATGGCTACTTCGTCCGGCAGATGGAGTTCGTGGATTTGTTCATGGCCGTGGTAGGCCTGTCGGTGGCGGCGATTCCGGAAGGCCTGCCGGCGGTGCTGACTATCACCCTGGCAATTGGCGTGCAGGCGATGGCGCGACGCCATGCCATTGTCCGCCGCTTGCCGGCAATCGAAACTCTGGGATCGGTGTCGGTGATCTGCAGCGATAAAACCGGCACGCTGACCCGCAACGAAATGATGGTGGCATCAGTAGTCACCACGAGCCGTGAATGTACCGTGGACGGACAGGGATACGAGCCAAAAGGCAACGTGCACAGTGCCGATGAGGCGATTGCGCCGGTAGAGGATGAGCGGCTCGCAGCTATGGCCCGAGTCGCCACCCTTTGTAATGACTCGTCTTTGCAATACAAGGAGAACGACTGGCGAGTCGAGGGCGATCCCATGGAAGGCGCACTGCTGGCACTGGCGGGCAAGTTGCTGCCCGGGCAGACTGAGCGCTTCAGCGACTGGGAGCGGGTCGATGCAATACCTTTCGACGCCAGCCGTCGCTACATGGCGACGCTCAATCGTGATCACCAGGGCCAGCTGTCGATCAGCGTCAAGGGGGCACCGGAGCGAATCCTGGAGATGTGCCGTAATCAGAAGTCAGCGACCGGTGAGCTTGTTGCCCTGGAGCGAAGTTATTGGGAGCAGCAGGTCCATGCCATCGCCGAGCGCGGACAGCGGGTTCTGGCTTTCGCCTCGCTGGAAACTGCGGCGGACTCTCAGCGCATAGACGCCGATACTATCGAGGGCGAACTGACCCTGTTAGGCCTGGTGGGATTGATCGATCCACCCCGGGCCGAAGCCATTGCAGCGGTGACCGAGTGCCACGAGGCCGGGATCCGGGTCAAAATGATCACCGGTGATCATGGCATGACGGCCCGGGCCATCAGTCGCCAGATCGGGCTGCAGAATTGCGAGCACGTACTGACCGGACTGGAAATCGATGCGCTGGACGATGCGCAGCTTGCGGCAATTATTCAGGACACAGACATCTTCGCGCGCACCAGCCCGGCGCATAAATTGCGCTTGGTGATGGCCCTGCAGTCCTGTGGCCTGGTGGTCGCCATGACCGGTGACGGTGTCAATGATGCGCCAGCACTGAAACGGGCCGATGCTGGTATCGCGATGGGTATGAAAGGCAGCGAGGCCGCCAAGGAGGCTTCGGAATTCGTGCTTGCCGATGACAACTTCGCCAGTATCGTGGCGGCGGTCCGCGAAGGACGGACAGTGTTCGATAACATCAAGAAGGTGATCAGCTGGACCCTGCCCACCAACGGTGGCGAGGCGATGACCATTGTGATCGCGCTTTTTCTCGGCATGTCCCTACCGGTCACTGCGATTCAGATTCTCTGGATTAATCTCATCACCGCCGTCACGCTTGGACTGGCGCTCGCGTTCGAGCCCACGGAAGCCAATACCATGCGCCGTCCCCCGCGTCCGCGGAATACGCCGCTGCTCAACGGTGAGCTGATATGGCACATCGTGCTGGTGTCGGTACTGTTCGTGTTCGCGGTGTTTGGTATCAACCAATATGCAGGGGCAACCGGGCACGAGCCGGAGTTGGCTCGCACCATGGCGCTCAACATGCTGGTCGTGCTGGAAATATTTCACCTGTTTTTTATTCGCAATATTTACGGTACATCGCTGACCTGGAAGGCAGTGCGCGGGACTCGCATGGTATGGGGTACGGTAATTGGTATCACTGCTGCCCAGTTTGCAATAACCTATCTGACACCACTGCAGTACGTCTTTGATACCCGCGCCGTGCCATTGTTTGATGGTGTGCTGATTGTTGTGGTGGGAATGCTATTTTTCGCCATTCTCGAGACCGAAAAGCAGCTGAGGCTGGCAATCTACCGGCGCCTGAAAGTAATCTGAGGATATCGAAAATGGTGGCCAGGGCGATATTGAGAAAAGTTCGAGAAGAATAGAAGATGGCAGAGCAAGTTAGGGAGGGGTAGGTGGTCAATGCAATGATTATCAACCAGTACCTCTCTTATCTTTAGCCAGCTGGTCTTTTTTGTTGGCTAAATGGAACGCCCATTCGCAATCGGTCGGAGAGACCCATGAATACAGTTCAGACAATTCTTGTTGCCACGACCCTGTCGATCGGCTGCCTTGATGCAAATGCCCAGCAGTCCCATCCCGAGTACCCGGCGGTACAGCAAGTGGTCGACGACTTTTTCGAAAGCATCAATACCGGCAACGGTGCACTACTGGCAGGTCTCGAAGTCGACGGCGCCCAGGTGCTGAACATCCGTGAGGATGTTCCCGGCGAGTATGAATTCGTAGAAAGAGCCTGGTTCGCCGAAGACAGTTTTAGCGATGGCGCGCGGTTAACTGAACGCTATTGGGATGAGCAGCTGTTGATTTCCGATCATCTTGCCGTGTTCTGGGCGCCGTACGATCTGCATGTCGACGGCGAGTTCTCGCATTGCGGAATCGACGTGCTTAATCTGATCAAAATCGACGACCAGTGGAAAATCGGTCACGCCATGTGGACGATCCAGCGGCAGGGTTGTGCTGCCTCGCCGCTGGGGCCGCTCGAGCAGTAACTGTGAAATCAATAATCAGCGGCGCCCGATGCGGGCGCCAGAGTTAATAGTAATCTCGTCGTCAGCCTTCCTGTTATTCCACCAGGTTTTCATAAATCAAATCCCTGGCCTCGGCATTGAAATTCGCTGCCCCTGGTCGTCTTGGCCCCTGGGCCTGAATCATCGATAGCCACAAAATATTATTAACCGGATCGATCCAGAACGTGGTGCCGGCGGCGCCGCCCCAGTTGTAGGTGCCCGGTCCTTGTGGCGTGTCTGCCGCCTGCGGATCTTCGGTTACCGCGAAGTCCACACCGAAACCAATCCCGGGCTGGCCGACGCCGCCGAGTCCGTAGCTCAGGTCTTCCTCACCGGTCAGGCTGTTGGTGCGCATGATGCGCACGGATTCCGGAGTGAGAATGCGGGTGCCTTCCAGTTCGCCTTCGTTGACCAGCATCTGCGCGAATCGCGCGTAGTCGTGGGTGGATGACACCAGGCCGCCGCCGCCGGATTCCAGACGATTGGCATCCAGGTAGCTGGGGCGGTCGCTGCGGTGCGGTTGCTGCGCGAGTGCTTCGGCTTCGCGGTCCCAGTAGTGCACTTCGGCGAAACGATCGTGGTCTTCGGGTTTGACATAGAACCCGGTGTCCATCATGTCCAGGGGTTCGAAGATTCGGGTGCGCAAAAAGTCACCGTATTTCATGCCGCTGATCTGCTGCACGATATAGCCCTGGAGGTCGACGGCGATGGAGTAGTACCACTGTTCGCCCGGCTGGGCGAGCAGGGGGATGCCAGCGACCTTGGCGACCAGCGCATCAAGATCACTTGAAGCCAGCACGCCCTGCTCGCGGAACGCGTTGTTCACCGGGTCATCGCCGCTCAGGCCGTAGCCGAAGCCGGCGGTATGGTTGAGCAACTCGCGCATGGTGGGCTGGCGTTCCAGCGGTTCAACCTGGACGCGGCCGTCGTCGCTGTAGTCCACCAGCACGGTGAGGTTTTCGAATTCGGGGACGAACTTGCTGATGGGATCGTCAAACTCCCACAGACCATCTTCCCAGAGCATCATCAGCGCCACACCGGTAACCGGTTTGCTCATGGAGTAGATACGGAACAGCGAGTCACGGGTCATGGGGGTCTGGTCATTCAGCCGCGCTATACCGGCATGTTCATAGGTTGCGATTTTGCCGTCCTTGGCCAGCAGCCATACCATGCCCGCCACGTCCTGGTTGGCTACCGCCTCACGCATGGCTGCATCCAGTTCAGCTACACCCTCAGCGGAGAAGCCTGCCGCCATCGGGCTGACTTCCTGTTGCGGCCAGGATTCGGCGGCATGGACGGAAAGGCCCAAAGCGCCCAGCAGCAGGACAGCCAGGGTTGTGGCGGTGACTGACAGCCAGGGTTTCAGTTTTCGGTTAGTGGCAATTGGCATGGATTGGCTCCTTTATTGTTTGACGCAGCGGCTTGTTATTGCAGGAATTCGCCGGGCGCTGTGGACCTGGCGAAGGTCATGGTTACCGGATAGTAGGAGGAATGCCATGCAACCACAACTGGTGCCCAGGCTGAACGATGTTATTCGACCGCAACCTGGGGGCTCAACGCCCCTGGGGAGCCGCTGATTGATCGAACCGATGCTTTGCGGGAGTCTGTCGGACTAGATCAGCCCAGGAACCGGCAGCAGCACGCCGACCAGCAGCCAGGCAAAGGCGAGGCAAGTGAGGCCGAACAAGACCTGTTCGCTGCTGCTGCCGTGCCCGTGGCCGGGACTGCCGTGGCGGCGCCAGTGGGAGAAAAGAAACAGACCGCTGGCGGCGATAAAGAGCGCATTCAGAAAGGCAGTGTAGTCAAGCGCAAAATACTCTCGATCAGTGACAATCCCGGAGCTGGCGCCTTCGGGCAGAATATCGAAAAACGCAAAGCCGTAATGCAGCAGGATCGCTGTTGTCACCAGGATAACGAAGAACACCGCCAGAATATAAAGCGCCATACGCCAGCCATAGTACTGCGCTTGTATGCGCAGTACCGGCAGCACCACCAGGTCGCTGAAGATAAAAGCCATTACTCCGGCAAAGCTGACTCCGTTTTCGTACAGTACAGCCGCGAGAGGGATATTGCCCATGGATCCGATGAAGGTGAAGAACGCCGCCAGGGGCCCGACCATGCTTTGCAGCAATACCTCGATGAAGCCAGGCTCGGTTTGGCCTGAGCCAATAAACAGCGCTTCAAAGAATGCGCGCGGAACAAAGGCGGCAATAATGCCTGCGACAGTAAAACCAATAGCCACGTCTTTCCAGACCATCAGCCACTCCATCACATAGCGGTCGGCAACTTGCCGCCAGCCATCCAGGCTGAACATGAGCTGCTTCCAGTCCGGAGTGTCGCCGTCGTCATCGTCTTGTTCAGCACTACGTGCATTTTCACGAGCCTGGCTGATCAATTTCTTCGGATTGCTGAGCCTGACTACGAGCCACATCAGCAGGATAAGCAGTATCCCGCCAACGTACTCGCCAACCACAAACTGCCAGCCCAGGAAGACCGCTATCACGATACCCAGTTCGATTACCAGATTGGTGGAGGACAACAGGAAAGCGAGTGCCGGGGCAAGGCCGGCACCCTTGGCGAACAGCGAGCGCGTGGTGGACAGGGCAGCGAAGGAACAGGAGCTGGAAATGAATCCGAAAAACGATCCCAGTGCGATACTGCCGGGGCCAGATTTGCCCATACTCTGGCGCATGCGCTCGCGAGTCACGAAGACCTGGATCATGCTGCTGATCAGATAGCCCAGACCAAAAGCCCAGAACGCCATCCAGAACAGACCGGCAGTTGTCGTTGCGGCAGAGTGCCACAAAGCCAGAAAAGATTGCATATGGCGCTACCGTAACAAGCGTCGTGATGAATTCAAACTAGGGCGAGGAGCGACCCGCCGGGAGTAAGGCACGCTAACGCGCGTTCCTGATTAAAGTTCCATTGAACAGTCTTAGTGGCCAATGGCCTTGGAACAAAAACGGTTGGGAAGAGCGCGCCACGGCGAATGTGGTGCGCATTCAAGCGAGGTGGGTTACGGCGTGACCCGTCTTTGCAGTAACTGCAGGATGTCTGCGCGTCGATTGACAGCCTGATTGGTAAGAATCACAAACGGATAGTAGCCATTACTGCCTCGAATATAGCCAGCGAAATTATAGACGCCGGTCAGGGTGCCACTTTTGCGCAGCACGCCATCCACCTCGGGCAGCAGTTCGCCATGGGGCTGGAAGACTTCAAGGATGCGCAGCATGGCGGCGGTGGTGCTACGTTGACTGCGGTCCAGACCAGAGCCTTCGCGCATGTAAAGCAATGCCGGATCTTGCCCGAAGTCCGGACCGTACAGCGCCGCCAGTCGCTCCTGTAGTACCTGGCGCGCCGCTTCGGCGGTGGCCGGGTAGCCGTGCTGCCGGGCACCGAGGGTGAGGAACACCTGGTTGGCAATAAAGTTATTGGAATAGCGCAGCATGCCGACGAGATTATCGCGCAGGGTTTGGGAACTGGCGTGGTTGTAGAACAGGGTCCAGTCGTCGCTCACCGCAGCATGATAAAAGTCGGGATCGGTAACGCTGATACCAGCTTGCTGAAGGAACAGGCGAAACAGCTGTTGCGCCTGGCGCAAGCCGGTGAGCGGGTTCTGGCCGACATTGATCCGCTGTGGCTCGCCCGGCTGCAGGCCAGCGCCCAGCTCCCGGGCCAGGGGCGTCAGCGGTGTTTGCGGCTCGGCGGAAATCAGCTCGCCATTGGCCGCCCAGTCCAGGTTGACGGTATTAAAGTTCACCGCCAGGGCGCTGTTGCGCGCACCGTAGGGATCGCGAACCGTGATCTCCCGTGGCAGGTCGGGGTTGGGTTCGAAGGCGGAGTCATCCATGACCAGGCGGCGGACCGAGCCCAGACCCTGCGCCGCCAGACGCTGGGCAATGCTGGCGATTTCCTCGGATACCAGAAACGGATCGCCCAGGCCGCGAATAAGCAGGTCGCCCTGACGGTTGCGATAGAAATGAGTCTCGAAGCGAAAGTCTGCGCCAAGTACGTCGAGCGCCACCTGAGCCAGGGGAATTTTCAACACCGATGCAGGAATCAGTGGGCGGTCGGGATTGAGACTGATCAGGTCTTCGCCATCCGGGCTGCGCAACATGACTCCGCCATCGCCGGCCAGACTGGCAATGCGATCGCTGTCAGCAGCCTGTGTCACGGGCATGCCGAGCATAATCAGCCAGGCTGTCAGCAGAATCAGCCTGGGGTTGCTGCGCGGCTTACTGGTTCTGACGGTGGGCATGGGTTCAAAAACTCGTGAAGCGAAATAGCATAACAAGCATTGGATAGTATCATTCCAGACAGACAGTTCGCTGCTTTCCAGAACCCGATCCCCCTTGGCATCGCCGGGCGCTTCTGTTTCTATTCCAGTTCAATCGCACGCTGCACTGGAATCGTCATGAAAACAACAAACACTGAGCTATCGACACCTGCCATTGTCCGCCTCTTACTGTTTTTTTGCAGTCTGCTGTTACTGCCTGTGTCCGGCGTGCAGGGCCAGGATCACTTTGATGCCAAAGGGAGTCCGGCCAGTGCCCACACTGCGGCGGCCCAGCAGGCGCTGCGCAACAGCCTGCCATTCGATGACGAGCGGGATTTCGCGGAGTCCCGGCGCGGGCTGATCGCCGAGCCAGACTATCGCCAGATTCGTGGCGCCGCTGGCAATGTTGTCTGGAACATCAGTCGCTATGATTTTTTGCTGGATGGCCAGGAGTTTGACAGCATCCATCCCTCCCTGCAGCGTCAGGCCACCCTGAATATGAACTATGGCCTGTATGAAGTTGTGCCGGATTTCATGTACCAGGTACGCGGTTTTGATTTGGCCAACATGACTCTGGTGCGCGGTGATACCGGCTGGATCATTTTCGATGTTCTCCTTACCTCGGAAACGGCGTCTGCGGCGCTGGCCCTTGCAAACGACACGCTGGGCAATATGCCGGTTCGGGCCGTGGTGTACTCCCACTCGCATATCGATCACTTTGGCGGAATCATGGGTGTGACCAGCCTGGACGCAGTCGCGGCCGGGGAGGTGGAGATTATTGCGCCGCTGGGTTTTATGAGCGAAGCAATCTCGGAAAATGTCTATGCAGGCAATGCCATGTCGCGGCGCGCCGGTCTGCAGTATGGTCGGTTCATTCCCTCGAGTCCGTTTGCTCAGGTGGACTCGGCAATCGGCAAGGCCCTGGCGGCAGGGACCACCGGGCTGATTGCACCCACGCGAGTGATTCGCGATGACTATGAAGAGCACAGCATCGATGGTGTGACCCTGGTGTTTCAGAATACACCTGGCACTGAGGCGCCAGCCGAAATGAACACCTGGTTTCCAGAGCAGAAGATTTTCTGGGCAGCAGAGAATATCACCGCTACCGTCCACAACATCTACACCCTGCGTGGCGCGCTGGTGCGAGACGCCCTGGCGTGGTCGCGGCAGATCAATGAGGCGCTATACCGGTTTGGTCGTGACGCCGAGGTCATGGTGTCTTCCCATAACTGGCCGCGCTGGGGCAACGCCAGAATACTGGAAGTGATGCGCGCGCAGCGCGATGCCTACGCGAACCTCAATAACCAGGTGCTGTTTCTGGCCAACCAGGGCGTGACTATTAATGAGATCCATAACGAATACCGGGTACCGGAATCTCTGCAGCAGCAGTGGCATGTGCGCCAATATCATGGTTCAGAGTTTCACAATTCCCGTGCGGTGGTGAATCGCTATCTGGGCTACTGGGATGGTAATCCGGCAACTCTGGCGCCACTGTCACCGGCTGACTCGGCGCCGCTGTACGTGGAGATGATGGGCGGGGCGTCCGCGATTCTGGCGCGTGCCCAGGTGCTGCATGATGCGGGTGACTATCGTCTGGCGATGGAGATACTGAACAAGCTGGTTTACGCAGAGCCGGACAATCAGCCAGCGAAAGATCTGTTGGCATCGGTGTTCGAGCAGTTGGGCTATCAGTACGAAAGTGCCAGTATGCGCAATGTATTTCTCGCGGCAGCCCACGAACTGCGTAACGGGATTCCTGCCATACCGGCCGCACGCGGCACCAGCCCGAGCCTGGCCCGCGCGATGACCACCAGCCAGTGGTGGGATTCGGTGGCCACCCGGGTAGACAGCGAGCGCGCTGTGGGACTGAACTTCATCATCAATTTCCGCCTGCCGGATACTGGCCAGGATTTCGTGGTGGAGATGAGCAACGGTACGCTGACTACTATCGAGGGTTACACCGCTGACAATGCCGATGCCACCATAAGTATGGATCGCAGCGATCTGGATCAGGTGATTATGGGCCAGGCGACGCTGGCGGAGCAGCTTCAGAGCGGCAATGGCAGTGTGCAGGGTAATGCGCAGGTGCTGCGTGACCTGGCCAGTACCCTGGCGACTTTCGATCCCGCATTCGAGATTCTGCCGGGCACCGCTCCGTAGGGGCTATCCTGTTCGCTGTCCAGCATCTTGATATGCTCTGAATCCATGCAGCGAATGCAGTGCAGGGTCAGGAAAGCAGCGAAGAACGAAACGAAGAACGAAACGAAAGCGTGGTGGGAAAAACGCCACAATGGTTAACACTTAACGACATCGATAGCTCCAGTAAAGGAAGGCAACGCCATGAAACTGATTCGAATAAGCTGTGTTTTTCTCGTCAGCCTGACACTTGCCGCCTGTGTGGCCGACGACGAACGTCGCTATGTGAACATGAGTGCGGCCGGTGGTGCTGGTTCGCCATTCTCCGGCGCAGTATTGGCGAATGACACGCTCTATATTTCCGGCATGTTGGGCACGATCAACGGTCAGCTACCGGCGGATCCCGCCGATGAAGCGCGCGCCATGCTGGATCGCATTCAGGCGACACTGGTGGACGCCGGGATGACCATGGACGACCTTGTGTATGTCACGGTGTACACCACAGACCTGGCGCTTTACGGCGTGTTCAACGAGGTGTATCGCAGCTACTTCAGCGGTCCGTTTCCGGCGCGGGCGTTTATCGGCGCGGGTTCATTGTTATCCGGCGCACGCTTTGAGATGCAGTCTATAGCGGCGCCGGACTGACACAGCCCGAGTCGAGACGGTGGCACGCGAACTCTTGTATTGCAGCCTGGCTCGATTGGCAAATATTACTGCTGAGTGACCAATGCGGCGCTGGCCAGTTGCTGCACATGCCGGATGTACTTTGCCTGGGACCAACCGCAGCGTTGTACCCAGTACTCCCAAAGCTCCACTGACAACAGACCACACAACAGATCGGTGGCGTCCTTGGGGCTCGGCTTCAACTGACCGTCTTTGCGCAAGGCTTTGACCGCTGCCTCGCAGCCATGGCGCACTGCTGCCAGGCGATCATCCCAGGCGGCGGCCGCGGCTGCATCGGAGTCGTACACACTGATCAGTCCGCGGGCGATGCCGAAAATCTCCGGTATGTAGTTTCCCCAGGCATCAATATAAAGCGCCAGGCGCTCAGTACCCTGGTCGGCGGCACGACTCGGTGCCAGCCGGGCGTCGATATCTTTTTTGCCGTCCACGTATTGGGTGGCGGCGATCAGCAGGCTGGCGCGGTTTGCGAAATGCAGATACAGGGCTTGCCGGGTGATACCGGCGCGCTTGGCGATATCGGCCATCCGTACGTCAGCTGGTTTGCCGGTGAGCAGCAGCTCTACCGTGGCACTCAGAATGCGATCTTTGGTTTGTTCCACTTTTCTCGACATGACGACCTTGACACGATGACAAATTTTAGTTGACACGATGTCAATTATCCGTATTATGGCTCCCACGTCAATTGACATGGTGTCAATTTATTGTGGATCAACAGCAACTATGCGGAGGTCGTTATGCGAGTAATTCTTTTTGGAGCCACCGGCTCCCTGGGTAGAAACATCACTGAACAGGCATTGCATGCGGGTTACCAGGTCACCGCGTTTGCCCGCCGTCCTGAAACGCTGCCGTTTGTGCATTCAAGACTGAGCACGATCAGTGGTGACATTCGCAACGCCCAGCAAGTCGCGCAAGCGATTGTCGGGCACGATGCGGTAATTGTGGCAGTGGGCGCCGGCGCCAGAGGTCAGGTCCGTGCCTTGGGAACGGCCAATGTCATCGCCGGAATGAAGCGCAGCGGCGTCAGGCGGCTTATTGCCCTGTCGACCCTGGGAGCCGGGGATAGCCGCGACAAACTCAATTTCTTCTGGCGCTATATCATGTTCGGATTACTATTGCGCCGCGCCATGGCAGATCACGAACAGCAGGAGGCCTATATCCGGGAAAGCGGGCTCGACTGGACCATCACCCGCCCAGCCGCATTCACCGACGAGGGCTGTGAGGACCAGTTTCATCATGGCTCACTGGAAGGTATTGTGAACCTGTCGCTTAAGGCCCCCCGCAAGGAAGTCGCCCGGTTCATGGTGCAGCAGGTAGAGGATAGTGGTTACCTGCTAGCCGCGCCGGGTTTGTCCTGCTAGAACGTAACAGGGGATCGCTGCTAAAGGGGGCTGCCAGCAAAGAAATCTGTCCCCTTGGCGGCGGCGTTTCATTGAAGACGCCAATTTGAGACCTGTGTGCTGACTATGACCGCCATCACCGATCCCCACCAGCGCGCCGCCGCGGCCCTGAAAAATCTGTTTGTTGCCGATTCTCTGGCCATGCCGGTGCACTGGTATTACAACCCCATGGATATCTTCAGGCAGTTTCGGGGAGGTATCACTGGGCTTGAAGACGCACCGGCGAGCCATCCGTCGTCAATCATGTCACTACATTCCACCGCAAAGGGTGGGCGCGGCGGCCATGGTGCCGGACGTGGTCAGCGGGAGATCGTCGGCGAGGTGATCCTGAAAGGCCGGCGGGAATTCTGGGACAAAGCCAATGTGCACTATCACCATGGCATGAAGGCCGGACAGAACACCCTGAACGCGCACTGCACCCGGGCGGTAATGCGCGTGCTGGCCGAAAACGGTGGACACTACGACAAGGACGCGTTTCTGAACGCGTACATTGAATTAATGACGGCTGAGCCGCCGCAGCATCCGGATACCTATGCCGAGTCTTACCACCGCGGCTTTTTTGCCAACCTGGAAGCTGGTAAGCCCGCCGAAAAGTGCGGCGCGGTGACTCACGATACCGCTTCCATTGGCGGTCTGGTGACGATTGCGCCAATTGTCTTTGCCGAACGGCTGGCTGGTACATCGCTGGAGCGGGTTCAGGAAATCTGTGAGCAGCATCTGCTGCTAACCCACCCCGATGATTACCTGGCCAAGGTGTGTCGTGACTACGTGGGGTTGTTGGATGAGCTGCTATTCTTGGAGGACCCGGAAACAGCAGCAACCGTCATCAGTGCCTGGAGCAAGCGCAGCATCAGTCTGCAGCTGTCGGAGATCATGCCAAAGATCCATAGCGATAATGATGTGGTGGGGCGCCTGTTCTCCTCCGCCTGCTATATCACCGACTCCTGGCCCAGTGTCCTGTATCTGGCCTTCAAATACTGTGCAAAGCCGGAAGCGGGTCTGATGTCCAACACCAACCTGGGCGGTGACAACGTGCATCGCGGTTCCGTATTGGGAGTGATACTGGGCCTGGCAAACGGCAGCGCACTCAAGGGTCTGTACGATCAGCTGCAGGACAAGGCCGCGCTGGACGATGAGATTGCGGCGCTGATTGGTTGAGTCTGCTTTTACCGGGATTGTGAGACTGCCCGGTTTCGCCTTTGCGCGATTCTGTATTACCCTGCTTGTCCCTTCTGACTTCCTGCTGCGACACGCGGCCGATGCCATGGCAAGCCTGCAATCCTGGTTAGCATCTCTTTCTCCGACACAGCGTCTGTTTTTGGTCGCGCTGGTGGTGGTCGCGGCGCATCTGGTGGTGCTGTTGATCCGTCGGGTAACAACCCGCTGGATTCACCTGTCCAGCAAGCAAAGCAATCGCAAGGCGAGTTCGCTGCTCAGCCTGGCGTCCAGCACCCTGATTTTTGTGTTTTATTTTGCTGCCGGCGGGTTTTTGCTGACCGAGCTGGGCGTGCCGATTACTGCCTATCTGGCAAGCGCCTCTATCATCGGCCTGGCTGTGGGTTTCGGTTCACAGGGCCTGGTGCAGGATGTGGTCACCGGGATGACTTCGATTTTCTCGGATGTCTACGACATTGGTGACATGGTGGAAATCAGCGCCCAGGTGGGTGTGGTGAAGAAAATCGGTCTGCGTTTTCTGGAGATTGAGAATCCGCTGGGAGCGCGAGTGATGATCCCGAACCGGTCGATCGGCAATGTGATCAATTACCGGCGAGGCTATATTCGTTGTATCGCCGACATCACGCTACCGCCAGAACAGGACGCCACGCCTCGCGGGCAGATTATCGAGCGCCTGAAGCTGCTTGCCCAGGGAGTCCATGAACAGTTTCCCGGAATTCTGGTCACTCCGCCTGCCATCGAGGGTGAGAAACAAACCAGCGCCGGACGTCACTTTTTACGTATCAAGTTCCGGGTTTGGCCGGGGCGTGGTACACCCATCGAACAGTCATTCAAACAGGAAGTGGTTCAGGAACTGGCCCGGCTTGATTCGGCCTACAAGGACTGGATGGTGGCGGTTTACTACGAGATCGAACCCAAGCATTGAGCGCACGACAGCGATACTGCCGTGCGCACAATTTGTCGGGGGAACAAACCTGGCCTCAGTTCTCCACGTCCTGACCGTATTCACCCAGCGGCGGCAGGTCCGCCGGTTCAAGCACCGGGATTGGCTGTGCCCTGAGCTGCTCTTCGAGAAACTCAATTGCCGCCACCAACTGCTGGTCCTCGCCGTTGAACAGCGCATGGGGTTCGGCGATTACCTCTATGTCAGGTGATATACCTTCGCCTTCAATCAGCCAGCGACCGTCGAGGCCATACTGCGGCAGCTCGGCGACACGCGACATGCCGCCGTCCGCCAGCTCGTTGCGGTCGGTGAGCCAGATGCCGGCGCCGGCAGTGCGCTCACCGATCAGGGTGCCCAGATCCAGTGCCTTGATGCCGGCAGCAACAGTCTCGCCGTCGGAATAGGTGCCAGCATTAATCAACACAGCCAGATGGCCACGGAAGGCGTGTTGCATGTTGGTGAAGGTAGGCCCCCCAGGTTCGGACTGCCAGAAGGCCCAGGCTTCGCGCAGAAACTGCTGGATAATCCAGCTGTCGATGTTGCCACCGCTGTTATCCCGGACATCGAGAATGAGCGCATCCAGATGCGCCTGGGGAAAGAAATCCCGCGCAAAGCTGGCCACGTCGCCGCCGCCCATGGCGCGCAGGTGCAGATAACCGACATTGCCGCCGGTGGCCTCGGCCACATAACGGGCGTTGGCTCCAGTCCAGTCACGATAGCGCAGCATGGTCTCGGCGCCGGTGGAAATTGGCGCGACCACGTTGTGGAGCATTTCAGCGTCCCGCATGGTGGAAAGCAAGGTTTGCTCGCCAACCCGATTCAGCAGAGCCCGTTCCAGGTCGGCGCGACTGGCAACCGGGCGGTTGTTGATGGCGGTGATTACATCACCGACAGCGATGTCGTCCTCCGGCTGGCTTAGTGGGCCAAGGGTATCAGGTAGCCCACTTTCTCCCTGATAAATCTCAATAATCTCCAGGCCTTGCGGATGCGGGGCATAGCGTGCGCCAAGGCTTGCGACGCTGGCGGTCTCTTCGTCTTCGGGCTGGTCGCCAGCGCGGATTTGCGAATGCAAGATGCCGATTTCCGAGGACATCTGGCCGAGCAGATCATTCAGGTCACTGCGGTGGCCAATGCGGGCGGCCAGCGGCAGGAGACGGTCACGTACCTGGTTCCAGTTTACGCCGCGCATGGTGCTGTCATAGGCGAAGTCGCGATGCATCCGCCAGGCGTCCAGGAACATTTGTTGCCATTCATTGGCTGGCTCAATGGCCAGTCGCCAACCCTGGGTGCGGACCCGGTAGTCGGACAGATCTTCGGGTGCTTCGTCGCCTACCGGCACGATCGCCATGGTCGGCGAGCTGCCGCGGGTGCGAAAGAATATCTGCTCGCCCGCGTGGTCAAGCTGGTAGTCGGCCACGTTGGTTGTAAAAGACGTGAACTCCGGATCGTCATGAGTAATGGGCAGCGTCTTCAGCACTGGCCCGGCTTGTTCCTGGTCCAGCACAAAAAGGCGGTCTGCTGCGCTCTGTAGATTGCGGTAATTGCCAGCATCAACGGGGACCTTGAACAGTCGCTGCGCTGCGCGTTGCCAGTCGATGACCGATGACTCGGTGCTACTGCCTGCGGCTGCTGTTTCGCCGTTTGCTTCATCGTCTTCACTGGCAGCACTTACGGGCGTCAGCTCGTCCGGTTCCGCGAATGGGAACACCACACCTGGCAGCAGGGGTAGCGCGTACAGTTCCACACGCTGATTAAACCCGGTGCCCATATTGCGGTCTCCCCAGGGTGAGCCGGGCGATGGCTGGAAATTACGTTCCGAGAGAAAATAGAGCCACTCACCATCATGAGAAAAGGCCGGGTCATAGGACAGATATTTCTCACCGCTTACCTGCACGTTGCCGCCATCCAGCAGGTCGTGAACAACGATGACCCGGCTGTCGTCACGCTCGCCAGAAGTATGAAATGCCAGGTAGCGACCATCGGGTGAGAAGCTGAATCCACCAAAGGCATCGTCCCTGGTAGAGAGCATCTCCATGACCAGCGTGTTCTGGTTGGTTTCCAAATCCAGCTTCCACAACCGCTGGGACTTGTCGCTGTGAATCAGCCAGCGACCGTCCGGTGACGGGGTCAAACGCCAGCGGTGATCGTCAGCATCAAAAGTGAGTTGTTCGCCATCGCCGCTACCGTTGGCGGCAAAGCGCCAGATCTCACCTCTTTGTTCCTGGTCGACAATGGCATAGACCCAGTCGCCATTGACACCAGGTACTGCGGCGCGGGCCCGGGCGGTATCGCCGACCGGCAATTCCACGCGGCGCTGTTGGTCACTGCGGGCGACCGTGACCCGACCACGGGCCGTAATAGCGAGGCCCTCTCCACTGCCACCGAGATTCGCGTCATCCATATAGGTCAGTGGGTCATCAATCCAGCGCAGTCGGGTTCGGTCGCGATCGGTGGCCAGGGCTATGCTGATCTGCTGTTCACTGTTGTCGGCGATGTCGTAAGCATAAATATCCGCGCCGCGATGGTAGTGAATGACGCCCTCATGCAGCGAGGCCTCTCGCAAACGCCAACCGGAAAAGCGGGTGTGTTGGCGAATGTCTCCACCGTTTGAATTCATCGACCAGATGTTGTCGTAGCCTGACTGGTCGCTGATGAAGTACACCCGGCCATCCCAGAACATGGGACTCTCGATAGGCCCGCCAAAACCGGCAGCCAGCCGCACCGCTTCGTTGTCATCTGCGAGATTAAAGCGCCACAGCTGTGACATGCCGCCGCCGCGATAGAGTCGCGCGTTATCGGACACAGTGGAGATGCCGTGGCGGGTAAAGAACAGGGTATTGCCGTCATCGGCAAAGCTGCCGGTGCTGGCGTAGCGTAGCGGCACGCGCTCAACAATCATTGTCTCCGGGTCTACCAGGCGCAGTTCTCTTACTCGCGTGGCGCCTTCCATGTTGCGACTGGTGTAGAGGATGCGGCCGTCAGGAGACCATTCGGCAATCTGCACGGCCACGCTTTCGAACGTAATCTGTCGCGGCGCGCCGCCGGCGATGGGCATGACATAAATCTGGGCAATACCGTCGAAGCTTCCCACAAAGGCAATCTGCTCGCCATCCGGAGAAATCAGCGCCTGGGACTCCAGTTCATCGTGGGTGGTGAGCCGCTGTGCCAGGGTCTCGCCAGCGTCCAGACGCCACAGGTCACCTTCGGCGCCGAATACCAGTGTGTCGCCGTGGGCACTGGGCCAGCGATAATAGCCTTCGGCTGCAGTGACGGCATCGCTCGCCGTGGTGAACCAGCCCAGCAACGCGGTAATCAATAAAAATGCGGCAAAACGGTGACGGTTGAGCATCGTGTGTCTCCAGGTCAGCGTGGTGTCAGCGTGCGCTGAATGTGAATGCCCGGACAAGTGTCGGGCCACTGACTCGAAGATTGACAGCTGCTTGCAGTGAATTCAAATGGCAGCGGTCGCGGCGGTGGAGTTTCTGGAATGGTAATCGGCGTCTGGACCCGCAGCGGGCAGATCGATGAACGATGCGATGGCCTGGAAAATGCAGTATCGTGGGATTACCAACGATTCAGTCTGGAGATGGTCAGATGCGCGATTTGTTTACTAACTTGTTCACCAGGATGCTGCCTATTGTGGTTGCCTGCCCGCTTTTGGCGCAGTCGGTAACAGCCCAACCGGTGCGCGACTGGCGCATGGCCAACGAGCAGGCCATTCTGACCACCTACTTTGAACTGCTGAGTATTCCCAATATCTCGCGTGACAATGGCGACACCAGTGCCAATGTGCCGGTGCTTCGCCGGCTGCTGAGCGAGCAGGGTTTTACGGTGACGACTTCTGCCGACCGCTATCCGGAAGATGCCAACGCGCCAGTGGTGTTTGCCCGTTACCAGGCAGAAAATCCGCGCGGCACCTTGTTGCTTTATATCCACTACGATGGCCAGCCGGTGAATCGGGACCTGTGGGTCCATTGCGCGCCGTTCCAACCCTGCCTGGTGGATGGTGATCGCGTCGTGGATATTGACAGCACAACGGTATTCGATCCCGAGTGGCGCATCTATGCGCGCTCGGCATCTGATGACAAGGCGCCCATCATGTCCCTGGTGCAGGCCATGGCGGCGCTACGCGCCACCGATCAGGCGCCGACCTGGAACCTGATCGTGATCCTGGACGGCCAGGAAGAAAGCGGGGCGGGTAATTTTCGGCGCTATGTGCAGGCGCATCCCGAGGAATTTCAGGCAGACCTGGCAATAACTCTTGATGGGCCGCGCCATCCCAGTACCCTGCCGACGATGTACTATGGTGTCCGGGGCGGTGCCTCGCTGCTGGTAAAAGTGCACACCGCCGCGCAGGATTTGCACAGCGGTAACTACGGCAACTGGGCGCCGGATGCCTCGGTGCGTCTGGGGCGCCTGCTGACTTCCATGAAGGCCGAAGACGGCACAGTCACCATTGACGGCTTCTACGATCAGGTGACGCCGTTAACTGAAACCGAGCGCGCGGCGGTGGCGGCGATACCTGACATCGAGGACGAGCTGGCCGACACCTTTGGCATCGCCGCACCGGAGCAAGCCAATCAGCGCCTGGAAGCCAAGCTCAACCTGCCTACCCTGAATATTCTGGCCATGGATAGTGGCGGCGGCCTCAGTGCACCGAGCCGGACGGCGATCCCGGCTTTCGCCCAGGCGCGGATTGCCATGCGGCTGGTGAACGGCATCGATCCCCAGCGTCAGCAACGGGTGGTGATCGATCACGTTCGCGATCAGGGCTATCAGGTGATTGAAAATCGCGAGCCGACGCTGGAGGAACTGCAGCGCTATCCACTGTTGGCCAGCGTGCACTATGGCGGTGGCCGGGCAGCCACCCGCGTTTCCATGGAAGAACCGTTAGGCAACAGTGTGGCCCGGGCGTTGACGCTGGACGGTGTGCAACCGGTACGCCTGCCCACTCTGGGCGGCAGCCTGCCGTACGGTGATTTTTCCGAGGGGCTGGGCATTCCCACCTTCGGCGTGGCGCTGGTGAATCATGACAATAATCAGCACGGTCCCAATGAGAACCTGAAACTGACGAACTTGTGGCAGGGTATCGAGATCGTGTCGCGGCTGGTGACGATGCCGGCGCCCTGATTCTCGCCGTATCAGGAAATCGTTCCTATACTCCCGAATAAGAGCAGAGGAGTGTAGAATGTCTATCACTACTTTTGACACGTTAAAATATGTCCGCCGCCTGGAGCAGGCCGGGATGACCCCGGAATTAGCTGAGGTTCAGGCGGAGGTTCTAACTGAGGCATTTAAGGTGAATCTGGAAGATCTGGTAACCAAGGACTATCTGTCAGCCCAGCTAGCTGCCCTGGAGTCCAGAATGGACACCCGCTTCGCGGAAATGAAAGCGGATTTCGACAGCAAATTCCGCACCCTCTACGTCATGTTCTCAATAATCATGGCGGCCGTAATCCTGCCGTATCTCGAGCGAATTCTGGCGCTGTAAGTACCACTTTTTCGCATAGTTATAGTCAGTCAGGTGCCTGCGTGGCAGTGATTCCTTCCCAACCGCCTGTGCGCACCCGCTCCGCTTCGTATTAATCTACCGCTATCTCCCTGACGTAGCAGCTTACTCACACTCAACAGGGACGTTTGCATGTCACTCACCGAAGGCCGGGTACGGGACAAACTGTTCCGCCTCTGGTTGCCCATGATCGGTGGCGTTCTGGCCGTGAAGGCCATTGATATTTCCGATGCCTACTTCGTCGGACAATTGGGCAGCGACTCCCTGGCCGCTATCTCCTTCACCTTCCCGGTGGTGATGACCCTGATCAGCCTGTCCATAGGTCTGAGTTCGGGTGCGTCCTCGGTACTGTCCCGGGCCATCGGCGCCGGCGCCGGTCAGGATCGACAGCAGGGCATCGTGGCAGGTACTGTGGGATTGGCGACGCTGATCTCGATCGTGCTGGCGATCGTCGGTTTTCTCATTATTGAACCCTTGTTTCGTTTGCTCGGCGCGGATCCTGAATTGATGCCGGACATCGTTGGGTTTATGCGTATCTGGTTTGCTGGCAGTCTGTTCCTCATCCTGCCGATTGCGGTAACCGGCTTGATTCGCGCCACCGGTGACGGTGCCACGCCCGCATTACTAATGGCGTTTATCGCGGTGCTTAACATCGGCCTGAATCCGGTATTTATCTTTGGACTCGGACCGGTTCCGGCGCTGGGCATGGAAGGTGCAGCAGTGGCGACGGTCATCGCCCGGGCGCTGGCCACGATACTTGCCTGTCAGATGCTGTGGAAGCGAGGTCTGCTGGATCTGTCCCTGGAGCCATTGCGCCGCGGCGTGCGCCAGTGGCGAGAGATTTCCGTGATTGGTCTTCCCGCGTCTTTATCGACGTCCTTGAACCCGGTAGCCCTGGCCATTGCCACCGCGGCCGTGGCAACACTGGGCACTGACCAGGTCGCGGCATTTGGTGTGGTGACGAAAATAGAAGCATTCGCGGTGGTCCCACTGCTGGCCCTGTCGTCTGCCTCCGCTCCATTTGTCGGTCAGAACAGCGGCGGTGGCAATGAAGATCGTTCCCGGGAAGCGCTGTTGTGGTGCTGTGGCATCGCTGGCGTGTGGACCGTGTTCATTGCCGCACTGCTGGCCCTGGTTGCCCGGCCTTTGCTGCTGCCTGCGTTTACCGACAGCGGCGATGTCATTGCATTCGGCGCATTGTATCTGATGATTGTTCCCTGGACCTTTGCTGGCTATGGCATCACTGTAGCGCTGAGCGCCGGCATGAACGGACTGGGACGCTCGGTCACTGCGCTGTGCATTAGCGGTGGACGCGCGATTGGTCTGCTGGCACCACTGGCGTGGCTGGGGGTATTGTTTGGTGATTTTATCGGCGTTGCAGCCGGCGTTGCCGCGGCCAATGTCATTGCCGGTCTGGGAAGTGTGGTGGTGATCTTTCGCCACAGCTTACAAGTCAGGGAGAAAGAGTATACAGCACAAGCTGAATCGGCCGGGAAGTCTGGTCAGTCTGTCACATCCGGAAACGCTGCGTAACCAGGCAAGCTATTGTTAACAGGGCCTGCTGAAAAGCGGAGCAAAAAAATACCGGTAAGATCAAATAATCTTGCCGGTATTTTTATATTTAGCTTGAGTGATCAAGCCAGACATTTCCAGTCGGGCCGTTAGTGAATACCTGATTCAGTGTTCCAAAGCCTCGGCGTCTTTTTCGTCCACCAGCTTGGCTTCCTGGTCTTTGCGCGACGCAAATTTGTCACCGATCTGGCCCTTGTCGTCGTCGCCTATTTCCTTGTGGGCGCGCTTGAAGATATCTTCCTCTTCTTCCTCAATGTGATGCAGGTAGTCGTGCTTGAGCGTTTTGAAGCGCTGCAGCCAGCCGGGATTGGAAAACTCCATCTCGTTTAGTTCATCCATGATCTTGTCCAGCTTTTGATGTTCATGGATCGAGTGGCGCGCGTCGGGTTGACCCGCCTCGGTGGCGATGAGTTTGGCGTACAGGGTTTCTTCCTCGGCCGCAGCGTGGGCTTTCACGTCATAGAAGAACCGGTACCACTGTTGGCGCCGGGTGTCGGAGTCGCCTTCGGTGTTCTCCAGCTTGTCGAGTAATTCGCGATGAAAGTCGTGGTCGGCTTTGATCCGCTTGTAGATTGACATAGTTGTTCCTCCTTCACGTGAGTCACGAACAACGAGAATCATTGGTGCCTGGATCAGGTGGTTTTTGGTAACGTCCAAGAGTCAGTCATGACGGGGCCAGGCGCTGGGCCGGCATCTAAAGGACAATCACTGGCGGGGCAGCGACCGGTAGAATTGATCAGAGGTTCCCTAGAAGTCTCCGAATGACTCCAGGCCCAGTCGGTCGGTGTAACGACTTTCCACGACATCCTGTTTGCGAAGTTGACCGTCATAGAGACGTGCTACATCAGAGGCGATCAGTTCGACAGCATCCAGCTCCTTGCGGTCCACCTGTGCCAGCTGCATGATTGATCCCCATAGCGCAAGCATGCGGTTGTCGATAACACGTTCTTCATTGAGCTTGGCCCACTCGGCGCCGATGGCAATACCCAGCTCTTCCATTTTTGTTTCCAGAGTCTCACGCTGCTCCGAATCAATGCGCTCAAGCAGCTGGTCTTCAATATCGAGCCAGCCGCGGGGATAGACCACAGTGCCCTGGTAAAAACTGACGATCCAGCCCAGGTAGGCGTCTCGTGGCTGCAGTGACTGGTTGCGTTCGTCCTGCAGGTAGGTGCCAACAAACACTTCCCGCGGCGGAATCTCGTCGGGCCAGTTGCGGGCACGCAGCGAAGCGCAAGCCGCCAGCGACGACACCAGCAAAATTAGCAGTGCGGCGCGTAGCAGCGACGCGGTAACAACTGGAAACGATGAAGGAATTGTGAGGTGCATGGCTATCGGTAACGCCCCGGGCGTTTGATCAGATTGATTT
Source organism: uncultured Pseudohongiella sp. (assembly GCA_965212375.1). GTDB lineage: Bacteria > Pseudomonadota > Gammaproteobacteria > Pseudomonadales > Pseudohongiellaceae > UBA9145. Next base: position 4,085,540 of record OZ243108.1, read on the forward strand.
TAGCGTTTGTTCAAGCGCTTCGACATCCGCCGGTTCGGGCTTGCCAAAGCGATATTGACCATAAATCTCCAGAAATCGCTGGGCGCTGGCGCGACGCTGTTCATCCCAGTCCTGAGGAAGATTAGCGGCGTAGGCTGCGGCTGTCCATGACGGCTGCTCAGGCAGGCCAGTGGTTTTCAGAAACCGTTGCCATAGCCTGCGCCAGCGTCTGGCAGTGTCAGTTCCGGCCTCGCGGCGAGTGCGGAGCCGGCGGTACTCACGGGCAAACAAAAACACCAGTACGCCGAGACCGCCCCAGGTGATTGCGGTAGCCGCGAATTGATTGTCCAGCACCGCATCGACAAATGCCTGCCATTGCCCGGCCAGCCGGTGATACCACTGGCTAAGGGGCGGTGAATCATAGCCGCCGAAAAACGCGGCGATGCTGGCTGGAGTCGGGTCTACTGTGTGCCAATAGCCATCCTCATCCTGCCATTCCACCCAGCTATGGGCGTCGCGTTCCCGCACCAGGTATAACTCCTCATTCAACTGTTCGTGCACCAGGTAACCACCCACCAGGCGACTGGGGATGCCGTTGGCACGCAGTGCCAGGGTAGTGGCGGATGCGAACCAGAAACAATAGCCCGCCTTGTCGTTCAGGTAGAAATCATGGAACGGCTGCTGCGGATCGAAATCGGTTTGCAGTGTGTAATCCCGGCCGAGGAAGTAGGTGACAATGTTGTCGGCGGTGGCCTGGCGATTGTCGGCCGCGAAACCGGCACTGTGCGCCTGAAGTTCCTCATCCCAGAATTCTGGCAGGCCAAGCGTTTCCGGGTTGACCCGGTCCGGGCCGGTAGCCGTACCGGTTTCCAATTCCCAGCGCGGGTCAGCGCCGCGCTCGAAGTTTGGGGTCAGCACGTCCGCCGCATTGCGGCTGATGGCGCTGAAGCGGCCACTAATGTGTGTCGTGTCAGGGGGGATGAACAAAAAGTCATCGCCTTTCAGGCTGGATACCGACAGCGACTGTCGGGTTGCGTTATCGCCCGTGAAATTGTGATTGTCGATGGCATAGCGCCACTGATCGCTGTCAAGTAGCTGCGCGTCGAAGCTGGAATAAGACTGTACTGTGCGTTCCGAGGGTAGCCAGACCAGTTCACTGTTCAGGCTCACCAGACGGTTACCGACCATATATCGGTTGGGCAAACCAGCACTACGAATTCGCATCACCGGATCGTTGGAGGGGCGCAAAAACACCGAGGGGCGCAGCGTCTGGTAGGGTGAAAAACCGGTGGGCGTAAAATCCCGGCCGCTGGGCATGATGTTGCCTATTGCCGCCACCAGCGGCGCCTGGCCAGCTGCAAGTCCGCCGTTCATCAACGGCACCACGAGCACTACCGGCGCCAGCATCAACAGGCGTGGGAGTAACGCCGGGCCGACACGCTCTGCCAGCAGCACGACACAGGCCAGAACCATGCCGGCCAGGGCCAGCAGAGAAGCGCGCTCGCCAAACAGCAGGGTGACAGCGGCTTCTCCAGGGGTAATCAACAGCAGGCTCAGCATTCCCCACACCAGAATGGCCTGGCTATCGCGGTCGATGGCGCGGCCGGCCTCATTCATGTCCTTGGCTGCGAAGCGCCAGATCAGATACAGCAGCAGGCTGATCATAATGCCCGCACCAAAGCCGTTGTCCTGGGGCCAGGAGTCTTCCATTGCCCAGTCTTCCAGAACCTGGTTGCCGGTTAGCGCACCGGTGGCAAAGAGTACAAAGGTCAACCCTGCCGTGGGCCGCTCCACGGTGACTAATCTTAGTGCCGCGAGCAGGGCCAGGCCGCTGCCGAGCCAGGCAAGGACTGGCAGCTCCATGGATAAGCCCAGGTGCCAGGAAAGCACCAGCAGGAATGCTGCCAGAGAGCTGTGCCCCAGAGAAATCATTGTTTGCGCCCCTGGGCAGTGGGTACCTGGATTTCCACAAACTGCGAGCCTACCGGTAAGCTGCCCGCATCAGCTTCACGCTCGGCAATGAAGAACACCAGGGTCAGAACGCCATTGGCCTGATTGCGCTCTATAAAACTGCGCGTCACGTCACTCCAGCGACCGGTCACCAGGATATGCAGTCCGTCTGGATTTTGAATGCTATCCGGCAGCAGGCGCGGCTTGTCTTCCAGTGCGTGTTCAAGGGTTTTGGCTGGCTCACAGCCGGCGATCAGTCTGTCGAAGTCGGTTGCTGATTCCAGAGCGTGCCAATGGGTGCCGGTGGCCAGTGCCGACAGGGTAAAGCCCTCGTTCTGTGCAGATCGGCCGATTTCAACCGCCAGCGCCAGGCGTTGCTCCAACGGAGTGTCATCTACCGGGCGCCGCTGCCAGGGTAGAAAGTCGGCCAGGCTCAGGTCAACAATCAGGTACACCTGGTCCCTTCTGACTTCCTCTGCCCCTTCAAAGATCTTGGTCATCGGCTGTCCCAGGCGACTGCCAGCGCGGTGATCCAGGCGCCGCAATGAGTCACCTACCTGGTACTGACGTGAGTGCGAGTATTCCAGCGATGGGCCTTTGCGGGTGTTGTTGGTTCCCAGCTGCATTTTTTTACTGGCTTGCTCCGCTACTTTGCGCAGCGATGGCACCGGCGTATGCAGGGTTTCCGGCAAAACTGCCACGTCACAGGGTGCAGGCAGTCGCTGGGTGTAGCGAGTCAGGAAAAACGGAAAATAGGATTCCACCGCCACACCTGCCAGCGAATAGTGGCCGCGCTTGTTCGGGGTAAACGTGACCGGTACGGTCAGCACCGCGCCGGGGGCAAGACTGGGCAAGTGCGGGCGCTGCCATTCTTTTGGCCAGTTCGCCTGCGGCACCACCATTTCCCGCACGGTGAAGTTGTACAGGCCTCGGAGCCCCTGATTGTGTACGATTAATTTTGACGTTAAGGGTTGTCGGGCTATACCGGATACCGGTGCGCGTCGCTCCACGCTTACTCGCGGACGGAAGACGAAACCCAGCAAAGCGCTCCACAGCAATAATGAAAGCCCGGCCGCCGCGGTCAGCAGAAACAGGTTGCTGTTGGCGCGATAGCTGAATAAGATCGTCAGCAGACTACAGACAAACAGAATCTTGCCCGGGCGAGTCAGTCCATCATAAAAATAGCGGTGTACGGCGCGCAGCACAATACGCATCTGCGCCTCGTGCCAGCGCGGCACCAGGCGCAGGTTTGAGAACCAGCGGAACAGCCGCCACCAATGAATGGCAACGAATTCGTCCTTGACCCGCAGGGGCTTGTCGGCCAGTTCGCTCATGGGCATGGGAAGTAAGCAGGGTCTCCGCTCTGGCGGCGCACGTAGTTAATGGACTGGTAGTTAATGGACTGGTAACTAACGGGGAAGTGGGACCTTCTCAACAATTGCTTGCAGCAGTTCATGCGCGTGACCACTATCGCTGTCGCGCCCGTGTCGGGGTAGAACGCGGTGATCCCACACCGGCGGGATCAGCTTCTGAATGTCTTCCGGGGACACCTGGCGCCTGCCTTTTACCAGGGCGTAGGCCTTGCTGGCGATGGCCAGATGCATAGCGCCGCGCGGCGAGATACCAAGCTTGATCGCCTCGTCCTCGCGGCTCGCACGAGCCAGATCGATGATGTAGCGAGCCAGGTCCGGGTGCAGATAAACCGTGTCGCAGCTCTCACGCAGCGCGCGAATTGCATCTTTATCAAGTACGGCAGTGGCCTCGGTGCGCGTCGTCTCGCCGTAGTCGCCCAGCAGATGCAATTCGGCATCAAGACTGGGATAACCGAGGCTGATGCAGGTCAAAAAACGGTCCAGCTGGGCTTCCGGCAGCGGGTTGGTGCTGTCGAAATCAATCGGGTTCTGCGTCGCGATTACGGTAAACAGATCAGACAGCGGATGGTTGGCACCGTCAGCAGCCACAAAGCCTTCTTCCATGGCCTGCAGGAATGCAGACTGGCTTCGTGTAGGCGCGCGGTTGATCTCGTCGGCGAGCAGGAAATCCGTGAAAATCGGACCCGGCGAAAACTCAAAGCGTCCCTCATTCTGTTTGTAAACCGCTCCACCCAGAACGTCGGCAGGCAAAATGTCATTGGTGAACTGCACGCGGTTGAAATCGAGTCCCAGCACCCGGGCCATGGATTTTGCCAGCGTGGTCTTGCCGACCCCGGGCACGTCTACCACCAGGACATGGCCGCGGGCAATAATGCTGGCCAGCAGCAGCTCGATGACGAAGTCATTGCCCAGCCAGTGGCGGGCAAGGCTCTGGTGCGCCTGCTCAAGAAGGTCAAGCAGGTACTCGGTGTTATCGGCGCTAGCCTGGGCCTGGGTGTCCATGGATTCGACTCACAATTCGGGCGATTCGGGATGCTTATCTAAGCAGATGCCCGGCGAAATAAAAAGTACGCTGTGATGCTTATGCGGGCTGGATCCGCCTGCAATCAGGGCCACAATCAAGGCTGCAGCCACAGTCAGTCACCATGAATTACGCTGAGACTGTCCATCGTGCCTAGAATGTGGTCTGGATGGACAGGGTCAGGCGCCGATAGCGGCTGCTGCAGGAATCCTCGGTGACGCGTAGCACGCCATTGATAGTGCCGCCATCAAAGCGCTGCCGGAGCCGGCAGCGTGAGGCGTCCAGCGTGTTATCAGACTCCAGGCGAAAAATTACATCGTCGAACCAGATTTTTTCCACGAACAAATCAACGCCACGCTGACCAAATTCCTGGGTGATAGTGTTGGCATCAATATCGTATTCGCCGCCATAAAATGGGTAACTGTATTCGACCCCGTAGCTCATGCGCAGATCGGTAAGGTCGTGACGGAAATCCATGCCAGCGAAGCCGCGACCGCCGGTACGCTGCTCGTTGTTCAGAAACGGGTCAATGATGCTGGAATCGAAGGCGCCAACATCGATGCTGAGAATGGCATCGGGGAGGTTAAAGAAGCCGAGCCGCGTACTGGCGTCCATGCGTATGCCATAGCGTTCCGACGGGCCTACATTACCGGTCGCGGTGGTTGGGTTGTCGGGGTCGGTGGTGGCATTGATGTTGCCAATAAAATCTTCCACATCGGCATAGAAGAACCGGGTGTTGAGTACGCCCGCGTCATTGGGCAGGCGATATTCCAGTTGTGCCTGGTAGCGCCATTCTTTCTGCGGCACCAGTTCGGGGTTGCCGGCGTCCGCGTCGATTTCGCGGTCGCCCTGGTCGGCGGTGGCCGCAAAATTGCTGAAGCTTAGTTGAGAAATATTGCGCTCCACCGAGGCGCGGAACTGGAAGTTGTCGGCAATGTTGAAGCGATAGTCTACCGACGGACGCCAGAACTGAAAATCCCGGGTCTTGCTGACTTCACCGGACTGGGAAATCTCGGACGTCTCATAGAACAGGCTGCTTTCCAGCGACATGCGGTCGTTCAATGTCCAGTTGTGAAAAGCAAAGCCCTCGTAGCGAATCTCCTGGACCTGGGTGCCCTGGTTGGATGAGGAAAGATTGGGTGGCAGGCCACCGTAACGATCCGAGGGTGGTTCTGAGCCCGACGCACTGCCGATAAACAGGCTCGAATCAAGCCGCGTGTCGGCACGCTCAAGGCCAACGCGAAGGCTCTGGCCATCCGCCAGGGAAAAACTGTAGTTGCCCTGGACTATCCGTTCGCTGGTGTTGCGATTGGATTCAATAAACAGGTTTTTCTCCAGCGCGGTATCGGCCGGCTCTGCTTCAAATCGCTCCCGAACGCTGTCGCGCACCTGGTCGTTGACCACGAACAGCATCAGGAAACTGGAGCCATTGGCAAAACTGTACTCGTAGTCGCCGCCAATCTCCCAGTCATTCTCGACGTTCTGGTTGCGTTCTTCTTCCAGGCGTTCTATCGGGCCGGCATCGGTATATTCGGTAAAGTCGCGGCGAATTGGGCGAGGATGGTCGCCGTCGCTGAGTTGGGTATTGAACTGCATGCGGTGCGAGCCAATGCTGTAGCTAAGATTGCTGGACAGCGTGTATTCGTCCTGGTCGCGAATGGTGGTGGCGAACAGATTGCCGACTACGGCGCCATCAGGTCCGTACTGTACCTCCCGATTGTCGCGATTTTCATAGTTGGGGCGGGCCTCCACATTGATCAATGCCTGGAAATTTCCCTGCTGTCGCGAATAGGCCACGGAACCGCCGGTCTCAAAGGTGTCGTCGTGATTGAGTCGATTAACCAGCTGAACGGTGGTGCTGGATCTGGACTGAACAGCCTCCAGGACAACGTTGATCACCTGGCTGGCACCGCGCACGTTAAGTGACCCGGACGTGTTGCGAATGATCTCGATGCGCTGCACTTCCCCGGCGGTGATACGGTTCAGTTGGTCACGCGGAGAGTTGTCCTTGCCGGCGATGCGCTGCCCGTTGATCAACAGATTGCCGCCAGTGCCGAGGCCACGGCCACCACCACCACCGCGGCCAAGGTCGAGGCCAGGAATGCGATCCAGCATGTCGTTGGCGGTAATCGGGTTGTAGGGCGAGAAAAACTCCGCTTCATAGACCACGGTCGACCCATCATCATCTGCTTCCTGGGGCTGGCCTGCGCCTGCGTCCAGCACGACATCATTGTCTATTTGCTGGTCAGCTGCCTGGTCGGCTTCCTGCGCCCAAACCGGATAACTTCCGAGACTGATGGCGATGAGGGTAAAAAGTTGGGGGATCGAAAACAGCGCGCGTCTTGTGGGGTGGTGCTTCATGTTGAGCTGCTTGAATTACTACAAAGCGGCATAAAATAACGAAAAAACGCCGATAGTGCAGCCCCAATGGGATGACTAACCTGTCAATCAGGCGGTTACGAGGCAGGCGCCCGGATCAGGGGCAGGGCTGGATAAGGATTGGGTCAGGGGTTGGGTCAGGGATTGGATAAGAACTGAACAAAAGCCTCAGATTGTGCTCAATCGCAGTAAGCAGGCGCGGATCGAATCAGTATCAGGAACAGAATTGAACTGGCTAAAAGTCAGGCCAGGGACAGAAGCAGTGGGGATGCAGGACGCTCAGCGATGCCGCTACGCGGCTGCAAACTGCGTGGCCGCTGCCGCGTGTAGTCACCAGTTGCGTATCGCCAGCACTGCTGGCAAGGCGCTGGCTAGATGCTGTGCAGGGCTGGCATTACCACGATCAGTGCAATGGCTCCGACAGCAAAGGCATAAAACGCAACATTCTTGGTCAGCATGGCAATCCCCTATTTCTTATATTTGATTTGGGTTATTTATTATTATTGGTATCAGTTTCGGCATGAGAGCTTACTTTGCCTGCCGATTCAGCCTTCCGACCTGCTTCATTAGCACCGTACCTGGTGCCCGGGCGGGTCTTTTTCAGGGAACTTCACTGTTCTGATTGCAATTTGTAACAACCTTTTACAGCCAGCGCAAGCACTCTAAGCAGTTGATTTTACTGGTGTTACTAAAGGAAACACATCGCTGTGCCGGTCGCCTGCAGCGGGGAATATGGGTAACCGTTTTGCCGTTCTGGTCCGGCCACCTACATCGCGATGACCGTCGGGTAGATGCCTTTTCCAAGCACGAAACGTGAGCCTACCGCCCCCACCACGGCGGTTTGCCGGGACAGGTTGAGGCCTGCCCGCAAGCGATAGAGCGGCTCGATGCCGGTGCAGTGGCCTGCCATCAGGTTCTCGACCCCGATCTCCCGCAGTCGGTCAGCGGTCCAGCCCAGGGTCTGGTCACTGGCGGCGAACAGGTGCAGCCCGCCCATCAGGGCATGGATCGCCTCATCCTGGATTGTATTCTGGATCTGCTGTAGCGCATTGACTACGCCCGAGTGCCCGCAACCCAGCAGCACTATGGGGCCGCTGTCGGTGCGTATCACCAGGGCCTGGCTTTCCGGCACATGGTCTTCGACCCACTGGTTGTTCAGGCTGACCTGAATGCTGGCGCCGTAATTGCGTTCTGGATGAGGACGAGCCACCGGGCCGGACACCCAGACCGCGGGAGCAATCTCGGCAGCGCCGGCGTGGATAACAACCTCCATGCCTGCAGCCTCGATCTCGCGGCGCATGGCAATCATCTGGTTGGCTTCGCTCTGGTCGCCATTGACGCGGCGCCGGGAGTGAAACAGGCCTTCGGCCACATGCAGGCGCCGCATGGCATCGGGGTTCGCGGCTCGCAGCGTGTCAATCAGTGGCAGAATGCCGGCGGAGTGATCAAAGTGAAAATGACTGAGCACCATGTCGGTGACGCAGGTCAGGTCCACGCCCAGGGTCTCGGCATTGTGAATGACCGTATCCGGATAGCGACCGGCGTCGAACAGGATGCAGCGGCCATCCACCTCCACCAGGGCGGAAAGGCCCCATTCGCCGATGGTTGCGCCATTGGCAAGATTGGAGGACAGGATAGTGACCTCTACATTCTCAGCCACGGCCTCGCCATCGGCGGCGTGACCTGATGCAGAAGCAAGCAGGGCAATGCAAAGCAGGGACAAGGCGGCGCCGAGACTGGCGCGGAGTTGCTGGATAGCGCGGAAGGTCTGCTGCAGCCGGGTGAGAGTCATGGCGTCTGCTCCATTTAGTATTGTGGCCTGGAGTATTGCATTATTCGACCAATCCGGCGACCCGGCCTGAGGCGGTCGACAGCAGTGGTTCTCCCATGAGGAATGCTTTTTAGAGACGCGCAGGCACAAAAAAGGCGAAGCAGCCGAAGCTGCTCCGCCCTGGTCAACCAAGTGTAACCGGTCTGGTTAAGCCTAGTAGTCCATGTCCGGCATGCCGGCGCCATGGCCGTGCCCGGATTTGTCCTGAACCTTGTCGGTGATCATCACCTCGGTGGTCAACATCAACCCGGCAATGGAACCGGCGTGCTGCAGCGCAGAACGGGTTACCTTGGTGGGGTCTATGATGCCAGCTTCGATCATGTCACCGTAGGCTTCGGTCTGGGCGTTATAACCGTAGCTGCCGGACTCATGGCGCACCTTGTCCAGCACTACACTGGGCTCGACACCGGCGTTGCTGACGATTTGCCGGAACGGTTCTTCCATGGCGCGCAGAGCGATTGCCACACCGATCTTCTGATCGTCGTTGACGGTTTTCACCTTGCCGGCGATCGCGTCGGCGGACCGGACGAGCGCCACGCCACCACCAGGGACGATGCCTTCTTCGACGGCTGCGCGGGTGGCGTGCAGGGCGTCGTCGACAAGGTCCTTTTTCTCCTTCATTTCGACTTCGGTGGCGGCTCCCACCTTGATCACCGCGACGCCACCGGCGAGCTTTGCTACCCGCTCCTGCAGCTTTTCCTTGTCGTAGTCAGACTTGGTGTTTTCGATCTCGGTGCGGATCTGCGCAACGCGGGCGGCAATGTCTTCTTTTTTGCCGGCACCATCGACAACAGTGGTGCTGTCCTTGCTTATAACCACTCGCTTGGCAGAGCCAAGGTCCTGGATGTCAGCCTGCTCAAGGCTCAAGCCCACTTCTTCGGAAATCACGGCACCGCTGGTCAGAACCGCCAGGTCCTGCAGCATGGCCTTGCGTCGGTCGCCAAAGCCCGGTGCCTTGACTGCGGCCACCTTGATGATGCCGCGCAGGTTATTGACCACCAGGGTGGCCAAGGCTTCGCCTTCGATATCCTCGGCGACAATCAACAGGCTGCGGCCGTTCTTGGATACACTTTCCAGAATCGGGACGATGTCGCGTACGTTGCTGATCTTCTTATCGAACAGCAGCACGAACGGATCTTCCAGTTCCACCTGCATCTTGTCCTGGTTGTTGATGAAATAGGGGGACAGGTAGCCACGGTCAAACTGCATGCCTTCTACCACGTCCAGCTCATTTTCCAGGGACTTGCCTTCTTCGACAGTGATGACGCCGTCCTTGCCGACTTTTTCCATGGCTCTGGCGAGGATGTCGCCAATGTCGGTGTTCCAGTTGGCCGAGACGGTAGCGACCTGGCCAATGGCCTTGTTGTCGTCACAGGGCTTGGACAGTTTCTGAAGCTCCACGGCTGCAGCTTTAACCGCGGCTTCGATTCCGCGTTTCAGGTCCATGGGGTTATAACCGGCGGAAATCGCCTTGTGGCCCTCACGCAGCATCGCCTGAGCCAGTACCGTAGCAGTGGTGGTGCCGTCGCCGGCGACATCGGCGGTCTTGGAAGCTACTTCCTTGACCATTTGCGCGCCCATATTCTCGAACTTGTCCTTGAGTTCAATTTCCTTGGCGACAGTAACGCCGTCCTTGGTCACTTTCGGGGAACCAAAAGACTTGTCCAGGACCACATTGCGGCCTTTCGGGCCCAGGGTGACCTTCACGGCATCCGCTAGAACATTAACACCCTTGAGCATGCGCTCCCGGGCTGAATCTGAAAAACGAATGTCTTTGGCGCTCATGCTGCTTTCTCCAGTGCTTCATTATCAATGACAGCGAAAATATCGGATTCCTTGATGATGAGGAGTTCCTCGCCATCAATCTTGATCTCAGTGGGGGAATACTTGCCGAACAGAATCCGGTCACCGACGTTAACGGCTACCGGGTTTAACTCGCCATTATCCAGGCGCGTGCCGGGGCCCACGGCGACGACTTCGCCCTGATTGGGTTTCTCAGCGGCGGAGCCGGGCAGCACGATGCCACCGGCGGTGGTGGTTTCAGTATCAAGACGGCGCACGACGACGCGGTCCTGCAAGGGTCGAATAGACATGAGAAAAACCTCCTTCTCGAAGCAAATTTCTCGATTGTTGTTGTCCAGAACGGCCTGGCAGCCGTCCCATAGATTCCGAACCGGCAGGGTAGGGCGCTGCCGTCAGCTCCGGGACTGAGCCTGACGAGAGAGAACAACCAATGCAGCTGCCCCACTCTCCGGTAGACGCTCTTATCGGGGCAGCGGGATCGGTTTTCAATAGCCGATGAAAAATATACTCAAGGCGAGGTGGAGGCCGGGGCAGGTCGTGACTAATTGCTTCTAGAAATCGAAGACTTCTGTCTCGCCATTGCCCGCGAAATAGCGAAAACCACTGCCAACAGCTGGCACATTGCCGGGTGGTCTGGTGGCGGTACTGTAGGTCCAGTAATAGTTGCAGATGTCAGGGTTGGTATTGTTGCGGGTGACCATGATATCGAAGTCTTTAAAATTGCTGTCATTGACCTGATTGCGGCGGCGTAGGGTGAAACTGTGTGTCAGCAGCTGATTGATTACATCAATGCAGTCATTCAGGGACATGGCATCGGCCGTATCAGTGCCGCCGTTTCCTACCGGGTAGCCCAGGCCTGGATCAACTCTAACCAGGGTGCCGCCCAGATCTACCTGCGGACCCTGATTGGCGCTGGCGCCCTGGGGCTTTCCGGCTACCAGCCACTTTATCCTGGCATTCAATGCTCCCTGACCGACGCTTGCCGCAGTCTGTTCGATGACTGCCACGCGCGCTTCATCGGAGACATCAATAAAGCGCGACAATGCAGTCCTGGTGAGGATACCGAGGACGGCAATCACCACGATCAGTTCAACTATGGTAAATCCCTGGACGCGTTGCTTAACGCTGCCCGGGCCCGTGGATTGCATGACTAAGCCGGATACTTTGCAGAAGAGAAATTGATGTCTCCATACAATGATATCAGTACGCCTGGCGAGATAATGAGACGCTATTCCCTACTTTGCCCCTAAAAAGCGCGCAAGCTCAATCGGTTACAGTTGCAACAATCCTTAAGCCACAGGTCCGGGCAGGTCTGCTGAATTGCTATTAATAATTGAACTGGCTGAATTTTCTGGACTATATTGAGTGAGATTGAGCGAGCAAATTAAGCAAGCAAACCACTGGTCGGTGTCAGGAGGTGTCCATGGGTTTTGATCCGCAGCTAGTCCCGGTTACGGAAACGTCTCTTTCCAACTACTTCTGCGAGCGCCTGACGCGTTACGCCAGGCGCTTTCAACCCCCTCCCCACGATGACACCTGCTGGTATCTCGGCAACCTGCTGGACCGGTTCGGGCGCAGTGAACAGCTGTTCAGTTACGAAGACGGGCGGATGACGCTGCGGCCATTGGCACTGCTCTATGGTGATGCGGTGGAAGCCCGCAATGAGCGGGAGCGCTGCCTGCTGCTCCAGCAGTTGGGTGATTTGTCTTTGTTTCTGGGCGCATTGTTTCCGCAGCGCTGGGCGCGTCATGGCATCAAACAGGATTACTTCATTGGCATGGGCGGCGGTGCCTATGACTATCTGGCCGATAACGCCCGCAACAACCGTCATATTTTTTCGGAGTTGTCTTCCACGTTCACCCGCATGCTGGAGCTGGTGGCCAACGCCTGCTCGCGCAACCAGCGACTGGGAGCCGAAGAAATTCTCGCCCTGTATCAACGCTGGCTGCACAGCAAGGATCCGGTGATTGCCGCGCAGCTCGAGGCAATCGGCATTGAGCTGGGTGGCAGTGAGCGCTTGCAGTAGTCACGTAACAGTTGCTTGAAGGTTGTTTTTGTTTTCTGCGCGTAGGCGGTCGGGCGATATTTAACCTTCTGATTGCTCTCTCTAAAGAATTGGCACGCAAGTTCAAAATCAGCGTGAGAGTATTCTGATCTGGGCAGAGTGGCCGAGTTGATTTACAGTTGGGATATTTGGCCACCAAGTGTCCAAACACCTGGTCGCCATAGATTGAGGAGTAATGATGCGCAGATTGATTCTGGCCCTGGTTTTGCTGGCGCAGTCTGTGGCCACGGCTCAGATATCCGGGCAGATGGACGAACGCGATCCTGTAGTGGCAGCGTCTATGGTGCTGTCGGCGGCCCGCGCTCTGGAGCAGTTTGAGGAATTTTGTCAGTCCCGGCATCCGCGTACTGCTGCGCTGGTGACTGAGGCGCGCGGTCAATGGATGGCTCAACACCAGGCGCTTTATGAAAAAGCGGAGCTGGTTATTGAAGAATTACTGACCTTTGAACAGCGCAGTTCGCTGCGCTCACGCCAACGAGCTGACAATGAACGGATTATCTCCGCGGTCTCGGAGGCTACTACCGCGGAGAGTCTGCAGTGGTGCTCCTCGGTTAACGCCACGTTTCAGGCGCCGGAAATGGTGCTGACCAATCACACCCAGCTGGTGACGACGCTGGAAAACTTCGCGCCCTGATAGGGAGTGAGTCGCCGATCCAGCCCCTGTCATCTGGTTGAAATCCATTACCTGTCAGGTAATTGTTAACTCGGCCCTGGCTGCGCACACTGGCCTGGTTTTCCCTGTTACTGCCAGATGATCATGACCACCCGCGCGCCGCTGTTGTTTGTTTTGAGTCAGTTTGCTGTGTTGTCAGCCATTGCGCTGTGGGAACACGGCTACCTTGGTATCGTTCTGCCGCACTTCCAGGCCTGGAATGCCGGTCAGGTATTTGCTGACCTGGTGATCGCCTTGGGGTTGATCATGGTCTGGATGTATCAGGATGCCCGGCGAACGGGGCGTAATCCCTGGCCGTGGCTTGCGGCAACCTGTGCCACCGGTTCATTCGGGCCGCTGCTCTACCTGCTAAGCCGAAGCCGGGATCAGTCACCCGGGTGATTGAGCAGGGCATGCAGAAAGGCTGGGCCGTAGCGTTCCAGTTTCTTGTCGCCGACACCGCTGATATCACCCATTTCCTCCAGTGTGGCAGGCTTGTGCACACACATCTCCTGCAGGGTGCTGTCGTGGAAAATCATGTAGGGTGGCACGCCCAGCTCGTCGGCAAAGTCCTTGCGGCAGGCGCGCAGTTTTTCAAACAAATCCATCTCGGCGTCTGAGGCCAGCTCGACTTTGGCTTTGCGTACTGCGGCCGCTTTGACTTTGCTGTCCTTGCGCAGCTCAACCGTTTCTTCACCGCGCAGTACCGGCCGGCACTTTTCTTCCAGACGCAGCGCGCCATAGCGCTCCAGATCGACGCTCATGTAGCCGCGCGCCACCAGCTGACGAAACACCGAGCGCCATTGATTGTTGTCCAGTTCATCGCCAATGCCGTACACCGGCAGGTTCTGGTGGCCAAACTGGAAGATCTTGTCGGCATTGCTGCCACGTAGCACGTCGATGAGGTGATTGACGCCAAAGCGCTGGTCGGTGCGCCAGGCGGTGCTCAATGCCTTGCGGGCGGCGTCGGTGGCGTCCCAGGTGTCAGGCGGCTGCAGGCAGGTATCACAGTTGCCGCAGGGTGCTGGCAGACTGTCGCTGAAGTAGGCAAGCAGTGCCTGGCGACGGCAGCTGGTGATCTCGCACAGGCCCAGCATGGCGTTGAGGCGATGCTGCTCGGCGCGCTTGTGTTCCTCGCTGCCCTGGGAGCCTTCCATCATTTGCCGCAGCTTGATGACATCCTGCAGGCCATACACCAGCCAGGCATTGGCGGGCAGCCCATCGCGGCCGGCTCGGCCGGTTTCCTGGTAGTAGGATTCGATGGTCTTGGGCAGATCCAGATGGGCAACGAAGCGCACGTCCGGCTTGTCGATACCCATGCCAAAGGCAATCGTGGCGACGATAATGACGCCTTCTTCACGCAGGAAGCGGGCCTGGTGTCGGGCGCGCATCTCGGCGCTGAGGCCGGCATGATAGGGCAGCGCGGTAAAGCCCTGACCGGCCAGCCAGTCGGCAATCTCTTCGGTCTTTTTACGCGACAGGCAGTAAACGATGCCAGCGTCATGGAGGTGTTCGTCCTTCAGGAACTTCAACAGCTGTTGCTTGCCGTTGTTTTTCAGGCCGATGCGGTAGCGAATATTGGGGCGGTCGAATCCGGCGATGAACTGCTGTGCGTCTTCGAGCTGCAGACGGGTGATGATTTCCTGACGGGTGCGGACATCGGCGGTGGCGGTCAGGGCGATGCGCGGCACATCGGGGAACAGCTCGTGCAGCAGCGTGAGCTGCAGGTAGTCGGCACGAAAATCGTGTCCCCACTGGGATACGCAGTGGGCCTCGTCGATGGCGAACAGGGCGATGTTCGTTTCCTGCAGCAGCTGCAGGGTGCGCGCCTGGGTCAGGCGCTCCGGGGCGATATAAAGCAGGTCAAGCTCATCATTGCGCAGTGCCTGTTCGATGGACTGCACTTCGCTGAAATCCAGTGTGGAATTTAAAAATGCCGCGCGCACCCCCACCAGGCGCAGGGCATTCACCTGATCCTGCATCAGGGCGATGAGCGGGGAGATGACAATGCCGCAGCCAGATCGGGCCAGAGCCGGGATCTGGTAGCACAAGGACTTGCCGCCGCCGGTGGGCATCAGGACCAGGGCATCGCCGCCGGCCATCAGGGTGTCGATGATCTGGTCCTGGGGCGGGCGAAATTGTGTGAATCCGAAGACGGATTCCAGGATTTCCTGGGGGGCGTTGGGAACTGTTGCGGTAGCGGCTGTCATGCAGCCGTAAGTATAGCTGCCAGCCGGGCGGCTGGCAGCATTTGATTCAAATTCCGTTGGTTCCCGGCGTCAGCTGCGCCGGGATTCACTCACCTGGCTTTAATCAACAACCACGTTGCGGACCACATCATAGTAGTCGCTCACGGCGCGGCGAAAACGATCCACCGGCACTTGCTCGTCATTGCCGTGCACGCCGGTGTGATCATCCTGGGCGGTAATCAGCGGATTGAACCCGTAGCTGACGATGCCCAG
The DNA here is from genome assembly GCA_965212375.1 of uncultured Pseudohongiella sp. Taxonomy (GTDB): domain Bacteria; phylum Pseudomonadota; class Gammaproteobacteria; order Pseudomonadales; family Pseudohongiellaceae; genus UBA9145. The sequence goes on from OZ243108.1 coordinate 4,101,055, forward strand.
GTCGCGGGTGAAATGGCTGTCGGTAAAGCCGGTGCTCACCGAGGCCTGAACCCGTGATCCCGGGTGCAACTCCGCGGTGACGCGCTCAATGGCCTGAAACAGGCGATTGTTGGTGGCGGAGATGGCCGGGGTGAAGGCCATGATGGTGGAGACCTCGACACCGGTGTGGTCAATCATTTCCTGAAGCTCGCTGATGAACTGCTCAGCCGGCTTGTCCGGCAGGATGCGGCAGTCAATCTCGCCCCAGGCTTCCGGCGGATTGGTGTTGATCTTGCTGGAGCCGTTAAGTCGGGTAAGGGAGCAGGTGTCCCGAATCAGGGAATTGTGTCCCGGACGCTCTTCGTGGAGCCGGGCCATGAACTCCTCGTCGTTGATGGACTGCTCGATATTCGCGTAGTAAGGCGCCCAATCCGGGTCCATATCGATGGACAGGCCGGCAAAATACTCGGCAACCGGCCCGATCACCCGCGGCGGGAAGGGATTGTTGTGGATCGTGTGAAAAGCCTCAACCAGTCGCGTCACCGAGGTTTCCGGGCGCGGCGATGAACCGTGTCCCGGAGTATCGATAGCTGTCAGGCGCAGCCACACCGGAACCTTCTGGGTGACTTCCACGCCGAACACGATTTCGCCACCGTCGACCCGGGCGCCGCCGCCTTCATTAAGCAGGAAGCCAGCGCCTTCGAAAATCTCCGGGCGATTGTCGATCAGCCAGCCGACGCCAAAAAAGCCACCGGCTTCTTCATCGGCAGTGGCCAGAAAAATCACGTCGCGGTTCAGCTCGGCACCGGAGCGATGCAGGCTCAGGAAGGTGGCCAGTTGGGTAATGCCCAAACCTTTCATGTCACGGGCGCCGCGGCCGAGAATCTGGCCGTCACGGATCGCGCCGGACAGTACCGGGATAGTCCAGAACTCCTCGTCGGCGGGTACCACGTCGGTATGCTGCAACAGGATCAGCGCGGGCTCATCGCCGCCCTCGAGGCGGGCCCAGATGTTGCCGCGACCTGGGGCACTCTCGGCGGTTTCATAGGCAATGCCTTCGGCATCGAAGATGTCGGCATAGAACTCCACGGCACGGGTTTCATTGCCGGGGGGATTGATAGTGTCCACCTGGATCAGCTGTTGCAGCCAGGCAACGGCTTCATCTTCAAGACTGTCGGTAATCTGGGCCTGGGCAGCGCCTGCTGAAATGAGTGAAGCGATGGCAGTCAGGAAAGAGACGAGACGATAACGCACGGGACGTTCTCCTGTTCAGTGTGTCGGTGATTGGTTGGTTGACTGATTTGCCGAATCCACAAGCAGAATTCGAATCATCTGGCATTAAACCATACGGCCCGTGGGCTGTCCCGGGCTGGCGGGCGGATTTGAGTTGAGGAAAATTAATCTATGCAGTGGCCGGTGCCGTGCGCTGTCAGCTTGGAACATAGGTCGCGGCGCCAGCCCGGTGGCAGCGCAGAAGTGAGTGTTAACTGAGGCGGGGTGAGAAAGAGGTGTGGGGAAGGTAAACCTCCCTGCCTGGTGCGCGATAAGCTCGCCAGGCAGGGAGGTTTACGGGTCGGGAGTATTACTGGGTAAGGCTGGCCTGGGTAATGACGTAGGCGCGAATCGCCTCGGCGTCACCGTCTTCCAGTACCTCGGCAAAAGACACCATGCCGCGATCCTGCAGTTCACCTTCCAGCACCACTGAATTCCAGGTTTCCACGGTAGCCAGGCGATGGCTCATCCGCAGGTCAGGATAGGTGTCCGGACGCGTGGAGAACGCGGACGGGCCGTGGCACACCGCGCAGTTTTCGTTGTAGGCGGTTTCCCCCTGGGAAATCAGCTCGTGGGTGGCCGCAATCTGCGGCAGCACAAACTCACCATCTTCCACGGATGTGGTCACCGGACCGGCGGGCAGCTGGGCTTCGCCGCCGAGACGGAATACCAGCAGACGAGAGTTGTTGGTAGACGCGGTAGTCGTGGCTTCGCTGGCGCCGGGCCCCTCGCTGGGCAGGGCGGGTGAGCCCACCAGCAGGGCGATGTGCTGCTGGCCGTCGACATTAAAGGTTGCCGGGGCAGCCATTACGCCAGCCTGTACCAGGGTTGACCAGACGCGCTCACCAGTAGCGTCATCATAAGCCACAAATTCACCGGAGCGATTGCCCTGGAAAACCAGGCCGCCACCAGTGGCCAACACGCCAGCATTACCGGTGCCGACCTCATGCTGCACCTGCCAGACGGCTTCCTGGGCAACCGGATCCCAGGCTTTTAGCAGTGAGGCATTAGTGGGCGGATTCGGTGAACTCATCACCAACTGGAAACCGCGACCGAAGTCGACGCCGGTGTTCCAGCCGTCGGGATCGGGAACGAATTCATTGTCGGCCACGTAGCCCATGAAATTCTCGGTAACCGGGATATAAACCAGATTGGTGCGCTGGCTGTAAGCCATCGGGTACCAGTTGTGTCCACCCAGGGGGCCAGGTAGCACAATTGCGGGTTCGCCGGTTTGATCGAAACGTGCAGAAGGCACTTCCACGGGTCGACCGGTCTGCATATCTACATGAGTGGCCCAGCTGACGGGCGTGTAGGGTTCGGCAGACAGCAACTCGCCGCTGGCTGCGTCGAGTACATAGAAGAAACCGTTCTTCGGTGCCTGCATAACGACCCGGCGCGGCTCGCCGTCGATTTCCAGATCCGCCAGCATGATGTGCTGGGTTGCAGTGTAGTCCCAGGTTTCACCGGGAACCGTCTGATAGTGCCAGGCATAGCTGCCGTCATCGGGATCAATGGCAACAATGGATGACAAGAACAGGTTGTCGCCGCCCTCGGGGCTGCGCAGGGCCTGGTTCCATGGCGAGCCGTTGCCGACTCCAAGATAGAGCAGATCCAGGTCCGGATCGTAAGCCATGGCGTCCCACACGGTGCCACCGCCGCCGAGATTCCACCACTGGCCTGTCCAGGTCTGGGCGGCATTCGCCATCAAGTCATTCTCGAAGCCATCGGCGGGATTGCCCGGCACCGTGTAAAAGCGCCAGGCCTGCTCACCGGTATCGGCATCATAGGCAGTCACGTAGCCGCGCACGCCGTATTCGGCACCGCCGTTGCCAATCACTACCATACCCTTGATGACGCGCGGTGCGCCGGTAATGGTATAGGGCAGGTCCTGATCGACCGTGACTTCTTCCCACAGCACATCCCCGTTCGCTGAATCCAGTGCCACCAGGCGGCCATCCAGGGTGCCGACAAAGATCTTGCCGTCCCAGGCGGCAACGCCACGGTTGACCACGTCGCAGCAGGCATCGCGGCCCTTGGCGGGGTCGACTTGTGGGTCGTAGGTCCACAGATGCTGACCGGTACGCACGTCGAAGGCATGCACCAGGCTCCAGGCCGTGGAGATATACATGGCGCCGTCTACCACTAGCGGTGTGGCTTCCTGGCCGCGGCTGGTGGTCATGTCGGCGTACCATGAAAGGGAGAGTTGATCGATAGTATCGGCGTTAATCTGGTCGAGCGGGCTGTAGCGCTGCTCGGCATAGGTGCGCCCGTAAGAAAGCCAGGCGTCGTGTTCATCAGCAGCGCTGTTCAGGCGCTCCTGGTCAATGGCGGCCTGATAGTCTCCCTGCGCCAGCGCAGCCAGCGGCAGGGTGGCGAAAACAACCCCCCAGGTCAGATTTCGTATGGACATGGAATAACTACCTTTTCTAATTGGTGAAGCGGGATTTCTTGGGATTCTAGCGATTTAAGTGATTCGTGAAGAGGGCAGAAGTTTGCCACAGTTACAAACAGTCCGTCTATTAAGCGTCCCCGGGGTGCGACCAGCGGTGTAACAGCCACGATAACGCCGCTTTGGTATCTGTTATCAATTCCGTTCATCGTGCATTTTCGGGAATTGTGGCCAGGCTCTGTTTGTGGAGCTGTTTGCGGTGCACATCGGCAAGATGTGGTCGCGCCGGGCAGGAGGAGCTTGTCGGCAACGCTCTGCGGGGTGGTAACCCTGCCTTCCCGCAGTCGCGCGCGAGGCCACTGAACTCTATAGAGCTAGCTACACCAGGGCCAGCTACACCACATGACCATTCTTCTCTGTAAATCCAGGAAGAATTATTCACATTCTGCCAGGGGTGCCGTAATCAGCCGCCAGTCTGGACGTGCAGGGCGTCCACGTAATACCAGCTGCCCTTGTGGCGCAAGAAAACCGACTGCTCACGATGCACCTGTTCCTGCCCATTGGCATCGAGGTAGCGGGCCGCAAAATCCACGGCCCCCTTGTCGCCCTGCTGGCTACTATCGAAAATGGTCAGCCCCTGCCAGTTTGCGGTTTTCCGCGACAGTGATTCGGCACTTTCTTTGGGGCGATTGCTGGGCACCCAGGTGGCCAGGAGATAGTCACCGAATCCGCCCAGCGCATAGGCACAATAGCGAGAGCGCATGAGTTGTTTCACGGTGCGCGGTTTGGCCTTGCCGGTCAGAAACGGCTGGCAACAGCGGGCAAAGGGTTTGCCGGAACAGCAGGGGCAGTCGGTTTCAGCCATGGTGATACAAGTAACGATTCAGTGAGTATGCAATCAACGGTAGCGCAACATGTCGCGGCTTAACTGGTCGACTCGGGTCACTCCCATCAGCTTCATGTCCCGCTCAATTTCGGATTTCATGTTGCCCAGGGCTTTTTCCACACCCGGCTGGCCGGCAGCGGCCAGGGCATACAGATACATGCGCCCGCCGGAACAGGCCTTGGCGCCGGCGGCCAGGGCTTTGAGTACATGACTGCCGCGGCGGATACCGCCATCGCAGATGACGTCTATTTTGTCGCCCACGGCATCGGCAATTTCGGCGATCTGGTCAAAGGGGGCACGTGACCCATCCAGCTGCCGGCCGCCATGGTTGGACACCATGATGGCGTCGGCGCCAATGTCCACTGCCTTTTTGGCATCGGAAACGCTCATGATGCCTTTCAGGCAGAATTGCCCGCCCCATTTGGCGCGCAAGGCCTCGGCATCTGACCAGTCCATGGACTGGTCCAGCATCTCGGCAAAATAATCGCCCACCGATACCGCAACATTGGAACCCTGTTTTACGAAGTCTTTTAGTTCCGCCAGCTCAAACGGTTCGCTTAAAAAATAGTCCTTCGCCCAGCCCGGATGCAGGGCAAAACTGGCCAGGCTTTTTAGCGTCAGGCGCGGCGGGGAAGTAAACCCGGTGTACAGGTCACGCTCACGGTTGCCACCGGTAATGGTATCCACGGTGAGCGCCAGGGCATTGAAATTTGCGGCCTGGGCGCGCTCCACCATGGCGTCATTGAGGCCGCGATCTTTGTGGAAGTAGAACTGAAACAGCTTTGGCGTGCTGATCAGCTTGCCGATTTCCGCGAGGCTGACCGTGCCCAGCGCCGAAACGCCGAAGTAAGTCCCGAATTTTTCCGCTGCCCGGGCAACTGCACGCTCACCATCGCGATGAAACAGACGCTGCAGCGCGGTGGGGGAACAAAACAGGGGCATTGCCAGTTTCTGGCCCAGCACTTCCACGGACATGTCGATGTCTTCAACGCCGGCCAACACATTGGGCACCAGGTCACAGTCAGCAAACGCGCTGGTGTTGCGGCGGTAGGTCACTTCATCGTCGGCGGCGCCGTCGATATAGTGAAAAATCGGCCCCGGCAGGCGCTGTTTGGCCAGCAGCCGCAGGTCTTCCACGTTGTGACAGTGTTTCAGGCGTCGGAACATGAGGCTGGTTGTTCTTCCTTATTGTAGTTTTGGTTGCAGGCCGCTCTAGGCAGGGATTGCGGTGACCCCGGCTGCGGCAAGTCTATCCTTTCTCCCTGCTTTGACCAACAATGGCTGGAATTGCGCGAGTAACACCCCTGGCATGCAGGTCTTGCTGGTGGCGCAGATTATCGGTCTGCGTTGGTCTCCCGTGTAAAAAGGCAATACACTGGGTGTTCAGGCGAGCCTGAGCAGGCTATTCAAGCCGTAACCAGGTCCGAGCTACAAGTCCAAGCCCCAGCCAAAAGGAGAGGTCCATGTCAGTTCAATCACGTCCCAGTACCTTGATACCGAGAACCTGTGTTTCGAAGTTCTGTGTTGCAAAGATCTGCGCGGCCTTGTTGTTCAGCGCCGCTTTTACCGCCACCCAGGTCCAGGCCGATTCCGCTGCAGAACTGGTGGCCAATGCCCTGATTCACGGCGACCGCCCGGCCGCGGATGTCGCCGACGATGCGCGGCGCATGCCACTGGAAGTGCTGGCCTTTGCCGGCATCGCCGAGGGCATGCAGATCTTTGAAATGGAAGCAGGTGGAGGCTACTACACCGAGATTCTCAGCCGGGTGGTGGGTCCGGCTGGCAGCGTGATCATGCACAATCCGCCGCCCTTCGACAGTTTTGTCGGTGATCAGCCTGAGCAGCGCGTTGCGCGTCTGGCCAATGTGCGTCTGAGCAAAACCAATTTTGATGCCCTGGATGCTCCGGATAACTCCATGGACATGGTCACCTGGATTCTCGGTCCCCATGAGCTGTGGTTCGAACCGGAAGGTATCAGCCTGGGCAATCCCGCCGGCAGCTTTGCGGAGATCGAGCGTATCCTGAAACCGGGCGGTGTGTTTCTGGCCATTGACCACCAGGCCGCACCCGGCGCGCCACCGGAAGTCGGCGGTACACTGCACCGCGTCCGTGGCGACCTGGTTACCGACTACGCCGAGGCCGCAGGCCTGTCGGTGTTGCGCAGCTCCAATCTGCACCTGAATGATGATGATCCGCTCACCAACGGGGTGTTTGATCCGTCTATCCAGGGTCAGACCAGCAAGTTTGTAGTGCTGTACAGAAAATAGTACTTGCCGCAGTAACCGGTCGGCTGTCGCCAGGAGCGGCAGCCGACGCTTCACTTTTCGTGCCGCCGCATTTTTCTCTGCCTGAAGCAGACTGGTGCTGATACCAGGAAACCATGCCCCTTACTCGTCGACAATCTCTGAAGCTGCTCGCTACGGGTTCGGTTGGTGGTGTGCTGGGCTGGTCGCTACCGGTGCGCGGCCAGGATGAAACCGGTCACCTTCTTGCACTGCCGCACAACTACGGCGGCGAGCTGAACCAGGGCGTGCGCCAGTTTGACCTGCGTCTGCAGCAGGGCAGCCGGCAATTTTTACCGGATCTGGATACCCCCACCTTCGGCATCAACGGCGACTTCCTGGGCCCGACTCTCCGATTTCGGCGCAACGAGTTCGTCTCGCTCAAAGTAACCAACAACCTTGGTGAGACCAGTTCGCTGCACTGGCACGGATTCCACCTGCCGCCGGAAGCCGACGGTGGTCCCCATCAGCCCGTTGCAAATGGTGAGACCTGGAACCCTGCGTTCGAAGTGCTGCAGTATCCCGGTACCTACTGGTATCACTCGCATTTGCCGCATCGGTCAGGCGAACAGGTCTACAAGGGCCTGGCCGGCATGATCATTGTTGAAGACGAAGACAACCAGCCGGCGCTGCCGTCGGAATACGGCGTTGATGATGTGCCGGTGATTCTTCAGGATCGCCGCTTTCACGATGACGGCGAGTTTGATTACCTGACCCGTTATGAAGACCTGGTGATGGGCAATATGGGCGACCGGATCCTGGTCAACGGGACTCTCAATGCAAGGTTCCGTCCCAGCACGCGCCTGCTGCGCTTGCGACTGCTGAATGCGGCCAATGCCAGAACCTTTAACCTGGCGTTCAACGACGACCGGGAGTTCATGCAGATCGCCAGTGACGGTGGCCGATTGCAAGCACCCGTGCCAATGCGGTCGCTTCGCCTGGCTGCGGGCGAGCGCGCCGAGATCCTGGTCAGCTGTCAGCCGGGCGAATCATTCCGGCTGATCAGTCTTGGAAGGAACAAAGATTATAGCGTGCCACCTGGCGCGATGAATCGCATGCTGCGCGATTTGAACAGTGAGCCCTTTGACATACTTGCTTTTAACGCCGAGTCGTCACTGGAAGACCGGCTTGGGATGCCAGAACAGCTGGCCGAGATTTATCGATTGCCGATAGAAGCGGCAAGCAATACCCGGCGCTTCAGGCTGCGCATGGGTGCCGGTATGCGCAGTGGCGCGGATCGCGGTCCCGGTAACGGGCCACGAAACGGAACTGGCGGCGGCTCTGGTGGGGGCAACTACTTCATCAATGGCCGGGTCATGGATATGGACTTCATCAATGAGCGCATCCTGTTGAACACCACGGAGATCTGGGAAGTGTATAACGACTCGCCGATGCTGCATCCGTTCCACATTCACAACGGTCAGTTCCAGGTGCTGGACCGTGATGGCGCAGCACCGCCGGCCAATGAAATGGGCTGGAAAGATACGGTGCGCGTGGACCCCGGTGAGACAGTGCGTCTGATCATGCGCTTCACTGACTATGCAGACGAGAACAACCCGTATATGTACCATTGCCACATTCTCGAGCATGAAGACCGGGGTATGATGGGTCAGTTTGTGCTCATTTAACTCTATGCTCTTTTAACTCTGTGCTCGTTTAACATCGCCGCCTGAATATTGAGTTGTGGTTCAATATTGCTTTGCTTGTGATGGTACAGGCAGGCACCGCGCGCGACCCAGGTCAAGCCAATGCCTGAATCCAGAAAAACTACTCGCCGGGAATTTTTACAGCAGTTGGGAGTTACCGGCGGTGCCGCCAGTGTGTATCAGGCCATGCTTACCATGGGCCTGCTGGTGCCGGGCGATGCCCGTGCGGCAACCCACCGCCAGCAGTGGCGCGAATGGTCGCAACTGAATGCTACCGTCCCGAAGCCCACAGTTGCCGTACTGGGTGCCGGGATTGCCGGACTGGCGGTGGCCTATGAACTTAAACGGGCCGGTTACCCTGTGACCGTGATCGAAGCCCGGGATCGACCCGGTGGGCGCAGCCATACCCTGCGCGCCGGAGATAGTCTGGTCGAGACCACCGGCTCTCAGGTCTGTCAGTTCGATGCCGACGACGAGCTTTACTTTAACGCCGGGCCCGCGCGTATCTCCCAGCATCACAGTAATCTGCTGGCCTACTGCCGGGAGTTGGCTGTGCCGCTGCAGGCGTTCATTAACGATAATCGCGGCGCCTATATTCACAGCAGTTCGGCATTCGGCGGGCAGCCGAAGCGCGCCCGGGAAGTGATCACCGCGATGCGCGGTACGATCGCCGAACTGTTGGCCAAGGCAATCAATGCCGGGGCGCTGGATGCCGAGATTGGTTTTGGCGAGCGGGCCCAGGTGCTGGCGGTGCTGCGGGATTTTGGTGCCCTGTCCCAGTTCAATAGCTTCGACGGCTCCACTCGCGCTGGCGTTGTTGCCGGGACCGGCGGTCTCACCCCGGCGCAACCGCTACCGCCGCTGGGTTATGAGGACGTATTGCTCGATCCGAGCGTCCCCTATGTGCCGAGTTTTGCAGAGACCTACAACCAGGCGGCCACCATGCTGCAGCCGGTGGGCGGCATGGACCGGATTGCCCAGTCCTTTGCCGCGCAGCTCGAAGCAGAGATATTTTACGGCGCCGAGATAACCGCGATTCGTCGCGCCGGTAATCGGGTGCGACTGGAAGGCCGCACGGCAACCGCCGAAGGAGCGCTGGAAGTAGACTATGCCGTGGTGACGATCCCGCCCAGCGTCCTGCGAAACATTCCCAATGATTTTAGCGGCGCGGCACAAAGCGCAATTGCCAGTGTCCAGTACGCCAATCCCACCAAGATTGCCTTCCAGTCACCGCGCTTTTGGGAAAGTGAAGACGAGATCTATGGCGGTATCAGCTGGACCGATCCGGACATCCTGCAGATCTGGTATCCGGCCAATGGCTTCGGCAGGGAGCAGGGAGTAATCGTCGGTTCATATTTGTTTGGCGGCAGTGATGCCACCAGGTTCGGCAACCTGCAGCCGGAGGCGCGAATCGAGCTGGCCTTGTCCCGCGGCGAACGCATTCACCCGCAGTATCGCACCAATCTCAAGCATGGGATCTCCGTGGCCTGGAGCAAGGTGCCCTATACGCTGGGTGGCTGGTCGGTTTCAGCGCCTTCATCGGTATTGCAGGCGCCAGATGGCCCTTTTTTGTTTGCTGGCGACCATCTTTCATATCTGCCCGGCTGGCAGGAAGGCGCAGTGATCTCGGCGATGAACGCGCTGTCCAATTTAATGGCTCTGGAGACATCTTCCGCTTGAATTGACCGGCGCGTGAGTCGACCTCGAATTAACAAGGCGGTCAGAAGTAAAAACTGATCTGGCTGTAGACATACTCTGTTCGTGAATCCTCGGGTCCGTCCGCCAGGGTTTTTGGAAAGTCACCAAGCCAGAGTACCGAGCCGCCCACGTCGCCGCGGATACGGTCGCGAATGATCCAGTGCCGGACCCGGAAATCAAAAGTTTGCCCAATCTCGCGACCGCTGGCACCGGAGGGATCGCGACGCCCCGCGACAATCCAGGCGTCAGTCGCCGAGTCCAGCAGTGCGTGCTGGAATACCATGCGTCCGTCGGTGACGCCATTGCTGAATTGATAGCGGATGCCTGCGATTGAAGCGTTGGAGCGGGTTAGCGGGCCATGGATGCGGGTGTTGCCCAGGTCACCGCGACGGGTGCCATAAAACCGGTCGTAGCGTTCGTAGGTGGTGGTATCTGTATCATCGCCGGTAGCCAGATCCCACTCCAGTGACAGACGATGGCTCCACGGCGAGTCCATGGTATAGCCAATCTCGGCATGCACCATCCGGGCGTGGACATCGACAATTGGTGATCCGGGTGTGGTCGATGTGGAAATTTCGCCACTTCGAAACGCCGTTTCCAGTTCAAAGTCGATTCGGTCCTCATCGGCAGGTCGGCGCAGACGAAAACCCGGGGCATAGACCTCGCGATCCTGGGTGGCAAATTCTGGCGTGTCTTTTTCACTCAGACCGTAGATGAAGAGCTCGCCGAGGATATCGAGGGGAAGCTGAAAGTTCTGTAGATGGATGCCCCAGAATTCCCGCGCTTGGTAGGGTTTATCAAGGACAAACTCGTTGCGCTCCATGCCCTCACGATCGCGCGGATAGCGACGCACCGGATTCACGTAGAAACCATCCAGGCGCAGGCCATTCAGAAATTCACCGGTCCAGTGTGCGCCACTGTAGGCATTGATGGTATTGCGGTAATTGTTGCGCTCAACAAAGCGCCGGCTACCGATGTCCATGGTGAAGCGGCCCAGTTTCAGGCGCGAGCTGTGCAGCAACTGATCAAGTGGATTGATGTCGATGCTGGTGTAAAACTGCAGCGGCTCCAGGGCATTGATCAGGCTGGTGCTGGTTGGGGTGCCGGCATCGTTGCCGTAGGCCCGGGCGTCCTGTAACTCGAAGTGTAAACCCACTTTTTCACTCTGCCAGCCAGACGCCACCAGTGTGCGCATGGTAGAGGCAGAGTCGCTGCCGCTCAGCCCGGCACGAAACTGGCCGTCCAGATGCTCGTGGCCAATCCGGGTGTCGCCGAAAAAATAAAAATCAGGTTCTTCGATCAGCTCTTGTGCGCGAGCAGCATTGGTCATGATCAGGCTCAGCAGTACCAGAAACTGCCAGGGCTTTGGCCTGGTTTGTGTTGCTGCGGTCATAGTTCCAGGCCACATAGCTCGGGGCTGCTCGCGCAGCAGTCGCTCACCAGGAATTGAATCAATTTGCGAACCTGGGCGTGGTTGACCGAGTAGTAAATGCGCTGCTGGCTGCGCCGCGTTTTAAGCAGGCCATTTTGCTGCAGGGTCTTTAAATGCGCCGACAGGGTAGACGCCGGTACTTTGAAATGATTGGCGATTTCCCCGGCGCAAACACCTTCGTCGCCTGACTTGATGACATAGCGAAAGACTTTCAGGCGCAGTTCATTGCCCAGGGCAGCAAGTTGATCGGCAGATTTCATAGGCCTACTTCTATTATTTCGGTAATTCCCAAAATACAAAAATAGTAGACCGTATCCATGACAGTTTTATGAAATCCGCCAACGGAGACCGATACTGCGATTGCCAGCCCTGGTCAGGGGCTGGCAATCAGGAGCTGGCTTTAGCCCGACAAGTCGTCAGTCCGGCAGGCTATAGGCAATAACGTAGCCGCCGGGAACATCATCGACGATTGCGGCCTGATTTGAGCCAGCTTCGGTGCTTAGCGCGCCGCCGCCGTCAGGAACCGTTACCAGCACGTATTGCTTGCCGGTTTCCGGGCTGACATAGGTCATGGGGGTGGCGGTTGAGGTGGCCGGCAGGTTATCGGTCCACAGCTCGCGGCCGTTCATCAGATTAATGGCACGCATCTTGGCATCCTGCACGCCACCCATGAAAATCAGCTCGCCGCCGGTGACGATGGAGCCGGCGTTGTAGAACATGCCCATGGGGAGGGGCAGGCGGCTGGGAATACCCAGTGGACCCTGGCCGCGCGCAGTGCCGAGTGGACGGCGCCAGACTATCTCCTGGCTGGCAAGGTCGATGACTGCCATGTCGCCGTAAGGCGGTGCCAGGCAAGGGGCAAAGATCGGTGACAGAAAGAAAAAGGAATACACCGCGTAGGGTGTGCCCGCCTGTGCACCTCCGATGCCAAAGCGCTGGCCTTCCCGGACCTGGTCACGGGGGAACAGGCGGACCACGGACGGCATGTGCAGGGTATTGACCACCATTAACTGATTGACCTCGTCCACCGCGACGCTGCCCCAGTTCTGTCCGCCACCGACCCCGGGATACTCAAGCGTGCCCTGGACGCTGGGAGGCGTCAGGGGTCCCTCATAGCGCAAGCTCTTGAATTGAATTCGACAGGCTGCGTGATCGAACGGGGTTATCCCCCAGGTGTCGTGTTCCGTCAACAGGCCGTGGGTCAGCTCGGGCATGCCAACGGAAAACGGCTGGGTGGGTGTCGTGTACTCATCCGGCAGGTCGGTCGGCGGTGTTGGCAATTCAGCCACTTCCGTCAGCGGCTCGCCGGTTTCGCGATCGAGCAGAAAGATCTCCGCACGCTTGGTGGGCACAATCACCGCTTTACGCATTTCTCCATCGATGGGAACGTCCACCAGGGTTGGTTGGGACGGCACATCGTAATCCCAGATGTCATGATGGGTGGTCTGAAAGTGCCACCTTACCCGGCCGGTCTCGGCGTCCAGCGCGACCACCGAGCTGGCATATTTCTCCATGGCCTCGCTACGGTGTCCGCCCCAATAATCAGGTGTGGCGTTGCCGGTGGGTACGTACACCAGTCCCAGTTCCTCATCGACGCTGGTCAAACTCCAGACGTTCGGAGTGCCGCGCGTGTAGCTTTCTCCCGGTGCCGGCAGACCGGTGCGATCCTCGCGCCCCATGTCCCAGGCCCAAACCAGCTCGCCGGTAACCGGGTCGAAACCGCGAACAACCCCGGAAGGCTCTTCAATTTCCTGATTGTCAGTTACCCAGCCGCCGAGGATCAACACATCGCGCGCGATGCTGGGTGGCGAGGTGACGAAGTAAAAGCCTGGCTTCACCTCACCCATGCCTGCCAGCAGGTTTACTTCACCGTCGATCCCGAAATCCTGGCAGGGCTGACCGGTGTCCTTGTTTACCGCTACCAGTCGTGCATCGGTGGTGGCGGTAAATATTCGCTCCGGGCAGTCACTGCTGTTGGTTGTATCTGGCAATTCATAGTGGGTAACACCGCGGCAGGTGTCCCAGAAACCGAACATGGGCGATTCGATCTGCGGGTCGTAGCGCCAGCGCTCTTCCCCGGTATCGGGGTCCAGGGACAGCATGATGTTGCGGCCGGTACACAGATACAGTCCATCTCCCACCTGGATCGGCGTGCCCTTGAACTCACCGGAAACGCCAGTGCGAATTTCCCAGGCGCGCTCCAGTTGATCCACGTTCTCGACATTGATCTGATCAGCGGCAGCATAGCGCGTGCCGGTTTTCGAGGAGCCATAGTGACGCCACTCACCGGTGGCGTTGCTCACCTGGCCAGAGCCCAGCGCGCTCGGCGTGCCGACTTCGTAGCCGGTGTTGGCAATAAAGAGCGCAACAACAAACACGGCAAAGGCACCAGCACTGATTTGTGCCGGCCGCTGTTGCCACAACGGTTGGGTTGGAGCCTGCCATAATCCACGGCGCACGCGCGGTAACAGAAACCACAGGCCGAGCACGGTAAAGAAAGCGACCCGGGGCGCCAGTGGCCAGGCGGCCAGGCCGACTTCATAGAAGGACCACAGGTAGGTAGCAACGAGAAAGGCGCCGTACAGCAGCGCGCCGCGGTGATCTCCGCGGAACACCAGAACGGCCACGGCCAGCAGCGTGACACCGGCGGCAGCGTAATAAAGTGAGCCGCCCAGCTGCAGCAGGATAATTCCCAGCCAGAGTAAGCCGGCTCCGCAGAGACCGGTGACTATCGCCAGGGCGCGTGGTTTTGGATAGGTAGATTGGGTTTCAGACACGTGGCTCTCCCCCCGAGTGCTGTTGTCATTTGCGCGTCATCATCGCACAAAGTGTCGGAGGGCGGAATGTGCTAGCGGCGGGTGCCGGTTACCGTGTGGTTGCCTTGTTGGGAGAACAAGGTGCCGCTGAGTTCGTTGCCATTGACGGTCCCGGAAAAGTTTACCCGGTCGCTGGCGGTGGGTTCCATGGAGCCGGTTGTCCAGGACACACGACTGCCGGCCAGTTCGACAGCGGTGGTGATGTTGCCACTGTCCCGCGCAAGGGTTATCTGGCCAGCACCGCTAATGGTCCAGATCTCCTGCCGGGGGTCCTGGCCATCGCCGATTTTCACCTGCCAGGTGCCCACCGCAACGGGCTGGATATCGCAGGCAATCAGCGCGCCGATCACCAGTGCGATGAGCAAGGGCCATCGGGATCGCGGGTACGGGGGCTCGCTACCCTTGTTTGATTTCTGAGCTGATTCCTGAGTTGATTTCAAAGACAAGAGTCGTCGCAATTCCATGACGGCTAGATTATCAGATTTATCAGCCCGGAAGGCTGCAATCCGGCGACAAGGTCAGTTAGCTGCCAGCGCGGGGTAAACGCGACCGTACAGTTGCCGGAGATGCGCCCGGGCGGAGTCAGTGAATTCGTTGTTATGCACGCGCAGAATGTGCACCCATTCTGCGGTGACCTTGCTGAGAATGGAATTCATCTCGGCGGTGTCCGCTGCGTTCATGGCGAATGTATAGTCGCTTAGCAGGCGTTCAAGTTCAGTCCGGTGTTCCTTGAGGCGCTGCCGGGTAGTCTCGGCGAGTTGCCCATAATAGCCTGCGATCGCTTCTGCTGGAGATTGCGTAGCTGGCGCCGCAGCGTAGTCGATGCGATCACCGCTAATGGAAAGCAGGCTGTCGGCCTCGGCCGCCATTGCTGATGGTGGCAGCATCCACAGCGCCAGAAACATAAGCAGAGATGAAGTCCAGCGTCGCTTGGTCATGCCGGGCGGTGGGTCTCCGCAGGTACTGTCAGTTAGTGAAGCCATTGATCGGGCTGATGCGCTACTGGCGGCTGCCTTTGAGAAAGCGCTTGAATATGTCGCCCAGGGTTTTCTCTTTCAGGTCAGTCAGTTCTCCGGCATCGAAAAACGTGGAGCCACAGCTGGGGCAGTTCTCGACCCAGATATGCGGTTGGGCCGGGTCCTCGATCTTGTCCATCTGGATCTTGCAGCGCGGACAGCTGATATCATCGATTTTGTCGTATTTTCTGCCCAGCGCCCCTGACCCGGTGTCGATGTTATCTTCCGGTGCCCAGATCGCCAGCAATTTTTTGGTGGCGCCGGCGGGAATCAGCAGGCCATAGCACTTGTTGCAGCGTTCGATGGTGATCTCATCCTGAACCGTGCGCGGCTCCAGGTCACCTTCACACTTGGGGCAGCTGACTTTATCGGTATCCGTGGTTTCCATGCCATATCCCCTTAACTGGTAATTAATTGGCAACTAAACTGCCGGTTAACTGCTCAAATACTGAGCAACCCCTGGCTGCGCGAACCGGGGTTGCAGGGCGAGCAACCGCGCTCTGGCGATAATACGACAAGACACAGACAGGATAGTGAGGGTGTCGACAAAAATACAGAAGCGATCAATACCGTGGGGCATACGACTACTGGCGGTGGGTGGCTTTACGTTATTTATGATAATGGTTATCATTTGCAACAAATCCTGAATAACCCTGGTCTTGAATAATTCGAGACAGAAGCGAGCGACTTAATGAATTCCCAATTACAACTGTTGCAAAAGGCGTTTTACCAATTGGGTGCAGTGCTGGGACTGAGCCTGATTCTGGCTTCCGGCAGCGCCCTGGCCAACGGCCCGATCGGCGACCATGTCAATGATCTGCAGGCACACCTGACCGAGTATTCGGAAGAAGTGCAGTGGCTGATTGACCAGGTTGACGGCATTGTCAGTAATTACGAGCGCGGCGGCCTGGCCAACGCCGAACCGGCGGCCGTCGCGGACCACTGGGAGGCAGTGAAGTTTCACGCCGCCATTGAAACCAACTATATCCCGATCTACGCCTCGATCTGGCAGGGACTGTTTGGTGTTCGTCAGGCGATTGAGCAGGAACAGCCGGTTGCCGATGTCCGAGTCCAGCAGGCCATGCTGGAGCAGTCGCTGTGGCAGGCTCTGGGCGCGGTGAAGGTAGCGGCCCAATACCAGCAGCGCGGTCTGGTTGCCACGATTGAGGGCACCGAGGCGACTACCCCCGTTGCAACCCTGGATGAAATCAAGATGCGCCTGGATCGAGTAGTGGCCAAATATGCTGAGCGCCTGCCGGAAGAAGCCACCAGCATTGTCTTTGATACCTATCTGTCCCGCTTTGAAGGCGTGGAAGGCGACCTGATTGAACAGGATGCCGACCTGGTGGAGGATCTGGAAGTAGACTTCAATGTGCGTCTGCCGCAATCCATTGAGCGCGGAGAAACCGTGGACCAGGTGCGTGCGGTAGTACAGGCGATGCAAACCAAATTGGACCGTGCCAAGGCCCTGCTTGAGGAGGCCGAGCAGAACCGCTCCAGCGTATTCTAAGTGCAACGTCGATCCTTTCTTCAATCCCTGACTGCCGCTGGCGGTCTGGGCTATTTGTTGTCCTCGCCCGGCCATGTGCTGGCCCAGTCTGGTGAGGGCGCCAGTGCGGTATCCGTGGATGCCCTGCCGAAATTGCAGGGTGTATTAACCCTCTACCTGGGGCGCGGTGAGGGCGGACTGTATGAAAACGTGCTGGACGCTATCCAGCAGCGTAATCCCGACTTTGAACTCAATATCCGCCGTGGCCCCACCGCAGCGCTGGCCAACGCCATTGTTGCCGAGGCCAATGCCGGGGTACGCCGGGCCGATGTGTTCTGGGCGGTGGACTCCGGCGCCATTGGTCTGGTGAGCGCAGAAGGCCTGGCGCGAACCCTGCCGGACGATCTGACTGCCCAGCTCAAGCCTGGATTCCGTTACGCGCAATGGGCACCGGTTACCGGCCGCATTCGTACCCTGCCTTTTAATACCGAGCGCGTCAGTCGTGAGCAGATTCCCGATGCTGTGATGGCGCTGCCACAAAGTGGTCTGCGCATCGGCTGGGCGCCAGCCTATGCCTCGTTCCAATCATTCGTCACTGCCATGCGCCTGCTTGAAGGCGAGCAAGCGACCGCTGAATGGCTGCGCGCGATGGATAAGACTGCCCGGTCCTACGCTGGCGAGCTTGGTGTGGTGATGGCCGTGGAGCGCGGTGAAGTCGACCTGGGTTTTGCCAATCACTACTACACCCTGCGCCTTAAAGCTGGCAAGCCGGATGCCACCGTGGACCTGGCCTTCACCAACAATGACGCCGGCTGCCTGGTAAATGCCTCCGGCATACTCGCACTGAGCGAGGGTGATCTGTCCATCAATTTCATCCGCTATCTGCTGACCCGCGAGGTGCAGTCCTACCTGGCCACAGAAGCTTACGAAATACCGCTGGTCGGGGGTGTCGCGCCGCCGGAAGGGCTGCCTGCGCTGAGCACAATTTCGCCTCCCGAGTTAGACCTGACCCTGCTGGCCGACCTGCGTCCGACCCTGAACCTGATGCGTGATGTCGGCGTGCTATGAGCGCCTGGCCCAGATCCTACCCGCTGGCGCTACTCATCGCGCTGGTTGCGGTGTCTCCTGTTGTGGTGCTGTTCGGCCTGGTGGACGACACCAGTAACCTGTTCGACACGCGCAATCTCGATTTACTGCTGAACACCCTGATGCTCATGGCGCTGACCGTGCTGGGTGCGACAGTGCTGGGTGTGCCCCTGGCCTTGCTCACCGCGTTCGTTCGCCTGCCTTTTAACAAGCTATGGTTGATCCTGTTGGCGGCACCACTGGCCATGCCCAGCTATATTGGCGCCTTTACGTTCTATGCTGCGTTTGGGCCTGGCGGCGAGATCGAGAACCTGGTGGGTTTATCCACACCTTCGGCTTCCGGACTGTGGGGTGCTGCCCTGGTCATGGCACTCTATACTTATCCGTTCGTTCTGCTGACCACCCGGGCATCATTGCTCAGTCAGGATGCCAGTCTGGTAAACGCCGCGCGCACCCTGGGCATGTCCCTCACCGGTGCGCTCTGGCGCGTGGTGCTGCCGCGAGCCGTTACCGGTATTGCCGCAGGCGGTTTGTTGGCCGCGCTCTACGCGCTATCGGATTTTGGGACGCCGGCAATCATGGGGCTCGATACCCTGACCCGGGTCATTTATGTGGAATACAATGCTTTCGGGCTGAATCAGGCGGCGATGCTGTCGCTGCAGCTACTGGCGATTGTCGGTCTGGTGTTGTTTCTGGAATCGCGTTTGCAGGTCACCCAGGAACGGCCGGGTCGTAGCCTGATTCTCTGGCCCCGGGGTTGGCAAATCCCCGCACTGGTGGTGGCTGCCGCGCCGGTGATACTGCTGGCGATCGTGCTGCCCCTGTCGATATTCAGCATCTGGCTGGTGCGAGAAGGCAGCGGTGGTTTTGAGCTTGCCTTTGCCTGGAATTCAACCTATGCCTCCCTGTTGGCTGCCCTGGCGGCGGTGGTGTTCGCGGTTCCGGTGGCCTACGCGGCGCTGGGTGGCCGCATCGGTCGCATCCTGGAACGAGTTACCTATCTTGGTTTTGGTGTACCGGGCATCGTCATGGGCACGGCGCTGGTCTACATTGGTTTGCAGTTGCCGTTCATGTATCAAACCCTGGGCCTGCTGGTGCTAGCCTACGTGCTGCGTTTTTTACCGCTGGCGGTGGGCACGGTACGCTCAACCGCCGAAAAGCTGGATACCAGCCTGGTGAAAGCGGCGCGCGTGCTGGGCGCGGGACCCCGTGAAGTTTTTCAGCGAGTGACGCTGCCCCTCACCCTGCGCGGTATGGTGGCGGGTGCTGCGCTGGTGTTTCTTGAGGCAATGCGGGAACTGCCGGCTACCTTGCTGCTCGCGCCCACCGGATTTGAGACACTTGCCACCTATTTGTGGCGCGTCTACGAGGCTGGTTATTTTGGCCGGGCTGCAATCCCGGGGTTGCTGCTGGTAATCATGTCCGGGCTCGGGCTGGCGCTGATGTTATCCGGCGAGCGCCGCGCCGAGTTCGCTGTTTTTGAAGATGACAAGCCTTGATCCCTGAAGAACAAAATCATGCCTGAAGTACAACACCATGCTTGAAATACAACACCTCAATGTGGATTACGGGACAACCCGCGTGGTCAGTGATCTCAACCTCGTCCTGGGGGATGATGAAATCCTGATGCTGGTGGGGCCCACTGGCTGTGGCAAAACCACTATCTTGCAGGCCGTGGCCGGATTGATACCCATTGCCCAAGGCACGATAGCACTTGGCAACTGGCAGGCCAGCCCGGGCCGCCAGATTCCACCGGAGAAGCGCAACGTCGGTATGGTGTTCCAGGACTTTGCCCTGTTCCCCCACCTGACAGTCATTGAGAATGTCGCCTTCCGACTAAGTGATCGCGCGCCTGCAGATCACTGGATAGACCTGTTGGGGCTGAACGACTTCCGCAACGTCAAGCCAGCCACTCTGTCGGGTGGCCAGAAGCAGCGAGTCGCCCTGGCGCGCACCCTGGCGCACCAGCCCAGTCTGGTGCTGCTGGACGAACCACTGTCCAATCTCGATGCGGCGCTTAAAGACAGCCTGCGCTGGGAAATTCGCACTGCCCTGAAGTCCGCTGGCGTTCCGGCGATCTGGGTTACTCACGACCAGGAAGAAGCGCTTTCCGTGGGTGATCGACTCGGCGTACTGCGCAACGGTGTGCTGGAACAACTGGCCAGCCCGGAAGCCTGCTTCAGCGAACCCGCCAGCCGGTTTGTTGCGGGCTTTCTCGGTGAGGCTAGTTTCCTGCCGGGGCAATTGGAAAACGGGTCAGTTGTCACCAGTCTGGGGCCGGTTCCGGCTACTCCTATCGGTGCTGCCTCGGCCAATGTGGATTTGCTGCTGCGACCCGATGACCTCTCTGTCAATCAACTGGATGATGGTGGCAATGGCAAAATCGCCTGGGTACGCTACGAAGGAGGCTCCTGGCTGTACTCGGTAGAACTCGATGAAGGCGTTAACGTGCAGGTTCGCGCCAGTCATGAGAACCAGATAAACCGTGGTGCACGGGTTTACCTCAAGGTGATCACCACGCACCCGCTGGCAGCTTTTGCCAGCGACCTGTAACACTGCCTGCCAAGTTGCTCTAACTTGCAGCAATTACCAGCCTTCGCGTTGCGCCGTCTGAAGGCCAGTGACCCGTCTGAATTAATAGAGGTGTCCTCTAATAATTACTCGGTCCCGACTATCAGCATCCTCTACCATCGGGCATGGGATGGTTGCATTGCTGTTGGGTTGCAAGTTCTGGCAGTATTCCTGGCAAGGATCCCTTAACTCTACAACCTTAACTTTACAAGAAAGCAGGCAATGCTGAAGCGTAAGGCGTTGCTGTCAGGACTTCTGATGACAGCCATTACCACTCAAGCCGATGAGATACGTCCGGGTGTGCTGCGCACTCCTGACAGCCGCTTTGAAAACTTGCCCGGCTATGATTTTGAACCCAACTACGTTGAGATCGACGGCTACCGGGTGCACTACCTGGATGAAGGGCCGGCCGATGGCGACGTGGTGTTGATGCTGCATGGCGAGCCGACGTGGTCGTATCTGTATCGGAAGATGATCCCAATTGTCACCGCTGCCGGCTATCGCGCCATCGTGCCCGACCTGATCGGCTTTGGCCGCTCCGACAAACCTGCAGACATGGATGTGCATAGCTATGCCTTTCATGTCGCTACCCAGTCGGCACTGGTGGCAACACTGGGCCTCAGTGACGTCACGTTTGTAGGGCAGGATTGGGGCGGCCTGATCGGGCTGCGAGTAGTGGCTGAAAGTGAGGATCGATTTGCGCGCGTCGCCATTGCCAACACCGGTCTACCGGCTCCCACTGGTGATCAGTCGCCAATCAGTGACGCCTTCATGGCCTGGAAACGTGCCAATCAGGCGATGATCGAGCGCGGCGATATGCCGGTGGGCAATATGGTGGCCGGTAATGTGGGAGACCCGTCACTTGCTGCAGCATACGATGCGCCTTTCCCGGACGCTCGCTACAAGTCTGGTCCACTGATTATGCCGCAGCGCGTACCTGTAACCGCCGATGACCCGGCCGCGGCGGACAATCGCGCGGCATGGGATGTATTCCGGCACTGGGATAAACCATTTCTGACTTCATTCAGCGATGGCGATCCGATCACTGCCGGTGGAGATGCGATTTTTCAGCGCCTGATTCCTGGCGCAGCAGGCCAGCCCCACACCACAATTGCAGACGCCGGTCACTTTCTGCAGGAACAGAAAGGCGAGGAGTGGGCGCAGCTGATTGTTGAGTTTATTCGCGCCAATCCCTGACAGCCACTGGCAACTCGGAAAACAGCGTTTTAGCCGTCTCTGGCTTGCCTGGCTGTTTCCATCCTGTGTCTATCGCGAAAGTCGAGATTCCTGCAGGCATCTATTATTATCCCAAGTCTATTGAAAGGGGATATATTCATGACCAGAATAATACTGCTGGCGGCAGCGTTGCTGCTAAACCTGTCGGTGACGGCACAAACTGCCGATCGATGGAGAATCATTCATGCTGGCACGCTACTGGCTGACGCACGCGAGGCGCCAGTTACCGAGCAGAGCGTGATCGTCAGAAACAGTCAGATCGTGGAAATCCGCGCCGGCTATGTGCAGCCCGGTGAAGTCAGCGGTACGGCGAATGCGCGAGTGGTGGATTTGCGCAACGCCTTTGTAATGGCCGGCCTGATTGATTCCCATACCCATATTCTCAGTCAGCAGGAACCGAATCGCCGCGAGATTGCCGTCACCCGGACACCGGAATTCAGCACGCTGATGGGCTATGAGTACGGCATGCGCACCCTGCGTGCCGGGTTCACTTCTATTCGCAACGTCGGCGCCAGCCGCAACGCCATTTTTGCGCTGCGCGATGCGATCAACCAGGGCATCGTCATGGGGCCGCGCATCCGTGCTGCGGGCCAGGGTATTACTCCCACCGGGGGCCACGGTGACGGCGGCGGGTTCCGGGATGATGTGTTCCCCGAACCGCATTCCGGGGTGTGTGATGGACCCAGCGAGTGTCGCAAGGCAGTACGGACACAGATTAAATACGGCGCCGATCACATCAAGTATGTTGCCACTGGCGGTGTGTTGAGCATGACCGCCACCGGTACCGAGCAGCAGTTCACCGATGAGTCACAGATTGCCCTGATTCAGGCGGCTCATTCTATGGGGCGCAAGGTCGCGGCCCATGCCCATGGCAAAACCGGCATGATGGCGGCGCTGCGAGCCGGGGTGGATTCCATCGAGCACGGTTCCTATCTGGATGAAGAAGTTGCCGACCTGTTTGTGGCAACAGGGGCTTATCTGGTGCCGACCCTGATAGCCGGCCATACCGTCGAGCGCATCGCCAGTGAGCGACCGGATTTTTACCCGCCGGAAATCCGGCAGAAAGCGCTGGAAGTCGGACCTATCATGCGTAACGCGCTGCGCATCGCCCACGAGCGCGGCGTGAAGATTGCCTTTGGTACCGATGCCGGGGTCAATGACCATGGCACGAACGCCTACGAGGCGGTACTGATGAACAATGCGGGGATGCCCGAACGCGACATCCTGATCTCCGCCACGGTCAACGCCGCCGACCTGATGGGCATCTTCGACTCTACTGGCACGCTCGAGCCAGGCAAGGACGCTGATATCGTCGCTTACCGCGGCAATCCACTGAGTGACATTGCTACGCTGATGTCTCCGGCATTTGTCATGGCGCGCGGCAATGAGGTGAATCTGGATGTCCCGCCAGTGGAGCTGTTTCCCTGGCCGAATCTGTAGATCGGCCCGCTCATCGGCGGTGCCGGGCCAGGAAGATCCGATGGCGGCCTGGTGGCACTGGCTTCGGCGCTGCCTGACGCCAAACAAGTTGGCGCTCACTTACTTGCTGAAGCCGTTTTCAAATGACTGGTAAGCAGGGTATTCAGACCAGCTACAATCCGTTGCTGTCTGGCGCGATGCTGCCCGATGCGCATTGACAGTCAGCGACAGCAACCCCATTGTCACGCTCCAGCGGTAGACTGCTTAAACCTGATTCTGGGTACCGGCAGTACGCGAATTCATCATTGACCCTGGAGTACGGATGACTATGAGGACGATTCACAGAACGTCACAAAAACTGGCCGGACTGGCGCTTGTCGCGCTGCTGGCCAACTGCACCACGATTGATCCGTATACCGGAGAACAGCGCACCAGCCGCGCCGTTCAGTATGGCGCCATCGGTGCCGTCGTCTGTGGTCTGGTAGGCGCGACCGAGAACAGCCGTCGGGCACGCAACGCTGCCGCTGGCTGCGGCGCCATCGGTGCCGGTGTAGGTGCCTATATGGATGCCCAGGAAGCAGAACTGCGAGAAGAACTGGCGGGTACCGGCGTCCGGGTACAGCGCGACGGTGATCAGCTGCAGCTGGTAATGCCAGGTAACGTCACGTTCGCCACCAATGAATATACGGTAAAGCCGGAATTCACGCCGGTTCTCGATTCCGTAGCCAAGGTACTCTACAAATTCACCGATACGCGCCTGCAGGTGAGCGGCCATACCGATTCCACCGGTGCCCGTGATTACAACTACAACCTGTCCGACCGGCGTGCCAATAGCGTTGCCAATTATCTGGCCACCCAGGGCATTGACCAGGATCGCCTGATCGTGGAAGGTCGCGGACCGGATCAGCCGGTGGCCAGCAACGAGACGGCCGCTGGCCGCGAACAGAATCGTCGCGTGGAATTACGCATAGTTGCTCAGGGAGCCTGATCAGGTTCTGCTACAAGGCAGGCCGCTCGCCCGGAATGGCGGGCGGTATAGCCACGAAGCCACCGCCCCGCTACTGCCCGCGAATCGGCAGCGCTTTAACTGATCTCTTCCTGCCCCGCCAGCCCCAAGCGGTGGTCACGCAGCTCAGCACTGCCTGGCCTTAAACCCTCCCATCTACTGTCCTCTGCGCAGCGTGCTACACAATTTGTAACACTTTCCCGGTCAGAAAATTGACCTAGATCAGAATCCCCTGGTCCGCCATAAGCACAATCAGTACCCAGGCATTTCTGAGTAATGCCCCGACACTAAAAACACCTGCTTGGCAGAAACGCGGTTTTGATGCCGGTGTTTCAAAATAGGTTTCGAATTGGAGAGGATCATGAAGAAAACCAGTGTAATCGGGCTATTTTCTGCGCTGGCCATGGTGCCCGCGCTTGCTGGCGCCGATGAAGGCAAGGCTGAACACCCCACCTATGCAAAAGAAGTTTCACGAATCATTCAGGACAACTGCCAGATCTGTCACCAGCCTGGTCAGATTGGCCCTATGTCATTTACCAGCTACGAAGAAGTTCGCCCCTGGGCTCCGCTGATCCAGTTGAAAGTTGCCCAGAAGGAAATGCCGCCGTATCAATATGATGGCGATATCGGCGTACAGCATCTGAAGAACGACTGGCGCATGTCCCAGGAAGATATCGAAACAATCGTCGAATGGGTCAATGCTGGCTCGCCGTTTGGTAACCCGGAGAATCTACCCCCGGCCAAGGAATTTCCGCAGAAAGGCGAGTGGCGAATGGCTTCGGAACTGGGCGCTCCGGATCACATCATCAAGTCCGCCGCCTGGGACGTGCCAGCCGAAGGCCAGGATCTGTGGTGGGAGCCGGAAGTTGATTCCGGGATCACCGAGAGCCGCTGCATCAAGGCCGTAGAAACGCTGCCGTCATCTGCAGCGCATGGTTCGACTCACCACGCCAACTCCCACTTCCTGGTAAGAAACGAGGACGGGGAATGGGTGCGCGGTGATCGCCTGTCCGAGTACGCCTACGGCAAACTCGGTGAAAAGGTGCCGGAGGGCGCGTGCCGTAAAGTGCCAGCCGATTCAAAGGTTGGCTGGAGCATTCACTACTACCCGGATGGCAAGGCCGTTCAGGATGACCAGGTGTCGGTAGGTATCTGGTACTACGACGAAGAAGATGAGTTCAGCGAGGAACAAGCCTATCGTCAGGATCTGCGTCTTTACGCCCTGGATGGCGGAGGCGACTATCTGATTCCACCGCACGGCAAGCTGATGACCCAGGGTTTTCATTCTTTTGACCACCCGGTTCGTCTCGACAGCTGGCAGCCACACCTGCATCTGCGCGGTGTCGCCATGTCCCTGGAGGTTTTCTACCCGGAGACCGGGCGTAAGGAAACCCTTAGCCAGGTGTCCAACTGGAACGCTGGCTGGAACCATAGCCACACCTATGAAGAAGGCCATCAGCCGCTGATACCAGCCGGAGCGACACTGATCTCTACTGCCTGGTATGACAATACGGCAGACAATCCGCGTAACCCCGATCCGGACCAATGGGTAGGCGCTGGCCAGCGCACAACTGATGAGATGTCTCACGCCTGGATTGCGGTCACCCATCTCGACGATGAAGGCTTCGAGAAGATGCTTGCCGAGCGGGAAGCACGAGACAATTCCATGATGGCAGGAGGTGCGCCATGAAACAGATTAATAAACTAGCTTGCGGCGCGCTTTCAGCGCTGCTGGCAAGTGCAGTAACTGTCCCGGCATCGGCCCAGCTTCCGGAACACCTGCGGGACTACAATCTGGCTACCCGCGGTGCCACGGGTGAAGCGGTTGCGCCAATGTTCAACGGCTGGTTCAAGAACGGTGACGGCTCGGTCACCATGATGTTTGGCTTTGCCAACCAGAATCGCGAACAGATTGTAAATGTGCCACTTGGTTCCAATAACTTTATTGAGCCTGCGGAATTTGATGGTGCACAGCCGACGCACTTTCCGGTCTACGATCGTGGCGGCTTTATCGGGGTGCAGGAGCGCGGTGCCTTTGCCGTCACGGTACCGGCTGAACAGGCCGATACCGAGGTGGTCTGGACGCTGACTTCTGGCGGGAAGACTTACTCGGTGCCGGGTCGTGCAACGTCCACGGCCTACGAATTAAGCCGCGCACCGGCGGCCTTTGGCTCCCTGCGTCCGGCAATTCGCTTTGAAAAAGACGGCCCCGAGGCAATTGACTCCGAGGGCGTGTATAGCGAACGCATTACCGCGTCTGTTGGTGAACCTGTGACCTTGATGGCCTACGCCCAGGACCGGGGTGAACGGGAAGGCTATGAAGTCGAGAGCCTGACGTTTCCGGTTGGCAGCGAGTGGTTGCTGCATCAGGGGCCGGCAATGCCTGACTTTCAGCCGATGAAGGTTTCCGGTGAGGAGCGCGGTGCGAATGGCGAAGGCAGCCTTGATGATGGCTGGACAGTCGTGCAGACCCAGGCCACGTTCTGGGAGCCGGGCGACTATGTGGTACGCCTGCGCATCGATAACTTCGAGGCGCCCGACAGCAAGTTCGATAATGTCTGCTGCTGGACTAACGCCTTTGTGCCGGTAACCGTCACGCAATAAACCACCGGCGACTTGCTAATGCCAAGTCGTTTAATCGCCCCGGTCCGATAACCATTGGTCCGGGGCGATTTCGTTCTGGTCGCAGCCTTCATGCCAGACAGAGGTAAACCTGATCTGGCCGGGAGACGTAAGTTCTCGGTGCGCCTGGATTAGCAGGCATGTATTCACAGGCGGATAGTCGCCCACCGAGGTCGATCCGATGCAGTTGCAACAACAGTTCTCTCGCCAACAATTGCTCCGGATCCTGGACCAGTCCCTGGTATATGAATGTGCGTGCCCAGCACAGGTGTGCCGGCAGATGCTGGCTCTTGCTGAACTTTTCCAGTACCAGAAAAATTGTGTGGATCGCGACGACACTGACGTCCGGGTGCACCGCGCTATCGCCGAAGCCACGCGAGAATCCTATGCTGCGATGGAAGGCTGCCTTGGTGATGTGCTGGATCTGGAGGGCTGGGATCGCGACACCCTGACATTGCCGGCCGGTTTGCGTAACTTGAATTAAGCCCTGATTACGGTCGCGCCGAGTCGCTGCCTGGGCTTCGCCATTCACCGGGACAATAAAACCAGACATTAAAAGCCTGGCTCGTCAGGCTCACGCCCAACAGCTCGTGCTTAAGTGCTTCGGCCGGGTTGCCAAGCTGGTAGTTGTGGCATACCAGGTCGGCACAGATGCGCAGGCCAAAACCGTTGCCATCCACGGTCAGGCCTCCTTCAAATAAATCCGGAAGGCGAGAGCCGTGCTTTGCCAGCGCATTGCTGAGCCGCTCGACATCATCAGAAGTGACTGCATTGCAGATGGCAAATTTGAGATTGGTCGATCCAGCCGGTTCGTCGGCTTCGACTTTGACCCTGACCCGACCATCAGCACTGAATCGTGTGGCATTGTTGATCAGGTTGTAGAGAGTGCGATCAAGCGCGGCGAATTCCATACAGCAGGAAGAGACCACACCGGTGAAATCGGTATTGAAATCAATCTCCGCGGTGCCGCTGGGAATGCTGTAGCTGGCGCCCGCCCACTTTTCCTTGAGCAAATCCACCCCATGGGGTATCGCCTGTAAATCCCGTTCGAGTCCTTCCTGGTCAAGATCGAAAACGCAATTGCGAATGATCTTCAGATGGTCGCGGCAGAGCATATAAAGTCGATCAAGATGATCCGGGCCAGCCAGATTCAACTTGAACAAATCAAGCAACAAGGTAATGGCTGTTAAACACCCGGAGCGAATATCGTGGTAGGCCTTCGCAGTTTCTTTGGGCAGGGTCGACAAATCCGCGCCCTGGCCGAGATTCCCGAGAGTCTTGATAACCTTCTCGTAATCAAGCTGCTCGATCAATCGGGACACTTCCTTGCAGCTTTCCACCGTTTCCAGATGCTGGCTTTCCAGTTCAAGCAATAGCGCCTGCAGGAAGTCGTACAAGGCAATGAGAATTGTGCGATCTTGCGCTGGCAGGGAGTCGATGCTGACGGAAGCGGAACGATAAATATAACGGTGATTATCTGGCAACTGCATGGTTGGGCCTTTCTTTGATTCCTTCCCTTTGTTCAGCGATGTATTTTACGAATCGTGCGCGCGCCCGGACGTTTTATCGACTGCCTGCGTTACAGATGAGGTGAAATACCGCAATGCAGATCAGGCGAACTGGGGCTTTCCACAGGAATTCTGGCCTGGCTGGACCTGACGTCATTGTCACGTCACTTGCTTAAAGTGGAATCGAAAACAGATACGACTGGAAACAAGTGCGATCACAACCTGGTGTGACGACAAGGTAATACGACCACAAGCTGGCAAAAATTAACAAGCGATATGAAGACAGATTTGACGCCAGCCTGGAGCGCCAGTTTCTACTCGCGTGCAACTGCATTTGACCGGATTGCCCGCGACATACGGGTATGTAATTACCGGTTGTTGGATGGTACACATTGCGGATAAATACCGCGATGACCGACCCGCGTGTCAAGCGCTGGCAATGTACCGCAGGGTGAAAAAAGAAAATCTCGTTAGCACTGCTGTTCAACAGATTTCCAAATAAAAATATTCAATCAGCCCAAGTGCGGATGTTTCGAGTGTTTCCTAATGTTTTCAGACAGGAAACCTTGTTGTTCGGCACAGGATACAAACCAACGAAGCCAGTGAAGATTGACTCTTGCAAACAGCAAGGGGTGGCCGGCAGTTAGCTTGTGCCGATGCAATTAAGGACCTACGCTGAACGGCGAAAAATGACCGTTTTCAAGGGCATTTTTCAGAGTGAAGGTACCCCGGAGGGGCGTGGTCCGCAGCGGCACAAGCTAACTGCCGGGCGCACCGCTCGGAGCCGCTTTTCAACGCTGGCTAAGGGGCCTGAAACTGTGTGATCGCAGTGGTCTCGATAGCAAGATTTGCGAAGGTGTTAGCACTGTAAATGCCTTCACGCTGCTATGGCTGAGCCTCAGCCTCTTGATCAGGTTATCAGACGATCAGTAACAGGTCTTGAAGTGGCAGTCTTGCGCTCGCCAGGCGGCCGGTCCTGGAAATGGATTCCAGGGAGCAATGGGCCGCTGGCGATCGCAGACAATCTCTCCTAGTCGTCAGGGACCAGAGAACCGGGAAGATTCACCGTTAGCCTACCCAGTAGTGTGGCCAGTGTCTCAATCTCTCTGTCCCGCCAGCGGTCCTGAAAAAACTGCTTGCTGGTGTTGCGCAGGGATTGCCGGGCATCGTTGACCAGTTCCTCGCCAGCGTCGGTAAGCACCGCATAGGTCAGACGTGCATCGCGTTCGTCCGGCTGCCGCGTGACAATGCCGCGCTTCTCCAGGGGAACCAGTTGCCGGGTCACGGTGGAGGCGCTGACATGCATACGCCGGGCCAGCTCGACGCGGCTAAGCCGGTGTCGCGGCTCGGAGTCGAGAAACATCAGCATCAGCATTTCCTGCAGGGACAGTCCGTGCACTGCCGACAGGCCGCCGTCCAGACGCTCGTGGATTGCTGCACTGGCGCGCAGCAGGTGTAAAAGTGTCGTGTAACTTGATTCATTCATGCCGCCAATCCTATTGCATATAACTTGCAGATGCAAGTATATCGCAAATAAGCCTGCGTGCAACAGTGGTCATCGGACAGGACAGGGTTTGTCTCGCCGTCTACGTACGGCCAGCCAGCAGTGGTGGTCTGCGGTTGTGGTTGATCATTGTTTGCGAACAACCAGCCTGCCACACCATCTGATGTTAGCCACTGGACCCTGCGGCATATTGTCACAGCCACTGTTGATGTGGTGTCGACAAGACTGCCTGATCTGGTCTGGACGCCAGTAAATACGGTGGTGCAAACAATTCCCACAGATCCCTGGCAATAGCTGCGACAGTATGTCGCATAGGAGTATTACCGCGAAGTCACTAGGATGCTGCGATCGGAAAACATGGCAACAATGGAGAGGCGCGCCGTGCAAGCAGCAACAACTCATCTATCGAAAAAGTTACTGGCGCTGGCAATTGCCGCAGCCGCGTCAGCAAGCGCGGTGGCGCAAGAAACCAACGTCGAGGAAATCGTCGTCTGGGGTTCAGAGCGTGATCAGAATTTTGGTAACCTCAGCCCTAACAGCATCCTGACTCCAGAGGACTTCCGTTCCATCAATGTCGCCACCACAGAAGATGTGGTGAAGTTCGAGCCATCCGTGGTCATTCGCCGGCGCTTCATTGGTGATGCCAACGGCGTGTTGGGTATGCGCGGTTCGAATATGTTTCAGACCTCTCGCTCCATGGTATTCGCCGACGGCGTGCCGCTACATTATCTGCTGCAGTCGCGCTGGAACGGGGCGCCGCGCTGGACCATGGTGTCGGCCAGTGAAATAGCCCAGGTGGAAGTGCTGTACGGCCCGTTCTCGGCTGAATACAGTGGCAACGCCATGGGCGGCGTCGTGGAAATAGAAACGGCCATTCCCCAGCAGCGGGAATTCCATTTCGACAGCTCCTTTTTCTCACAGTCTTTCGACGACTATGGCTACGACGATACGGTCTCCGGCTTCAAGAGCTTTGCCTCTTATGGCGACAAGTTTGGCGATACCAGCGTGTACTTTTCGGTGAATCGGTTGGACAACGATGCGCAGCCGCAAACTTTCCGTGCTGGCAGTGGCAGCAGTGCCGCCAACCCGCTTGCCGTCAATGGCACTATTATTGGTCCTGATGACCGTGGCCGCAGCGCAGACTGGTTCATGGACACTGGCGTGGTCGATACTGAAACCACCAACTATAAATTCAAACTGGGTCACGACTTCGGGCAGTGGAGCAGCTTGCTCAATCTGGCCTACGAGGATCGCGCATCGGTCAACAATGCGGCCAACACCTACCTGTTCGATGCCGCCGGAGATCCGGTTTACCGGGGCCACGTGGTGGACAATGGCCGCCAGTACTTTATTCCCGCCAGCCGCTTTGCCAGCAGCAACCTGCAGCGCGACAGTCTCAACGTCGGCGTGCGCTTGCTGGGGCAGCTGACTGATACGGTCGAACTGGAAGCCAACATCAGCCGCTTCGAAGTATTACGCGACGAGGACCGCTCGTCTGCCTCTCATCCCAACGATCCGCTGCATACCTTGCAGGGCCAGGTGTCTGATTTTGGTGATACCGGCTGGGATACCGCCGAGGTCAAATTGCGCTTCTCAGACCTTGGTGTTGATGGGCTCAGCATGGTCACCGGATTACGTCAGGAATCCTATGAGTTGAATCTGAATATTTACGAGTCCGACAATTACCAGACGGGTGAAAAAACCACCCTGAGTGGAACCAGCGGGGGTGAGACCCAGATCCGCGCGGCCTTCGCCCAGCTCAACTGGCAGTTGAATGCACAGTGGGATACTGCTTTTGGCCTGCGCTGGGAAGACTTTGAGAGCACCAGTGGCTACTTCAACGACGACGACCCGGCTACGCCAGGGCTGGATATTACCCAGGTCCCAACCCGGGAGATGGACAAGGTCTCACCAAAATTTTCGGTCGGCTTTGCGCCCAGCGACGATTGGCAGTTGCGTTACTCGGTGGCCCAGGCCTATCGCTTCCCGATTGTGGAAGAATTGTTCAGTCGCTTCGAGGCGTTCAACGCCATCTCCCAGGCCGACCCGGGTTTGAACCCGGAAGATGGTGTGCATCACAACCTGATGCTGGAGCGTTACATTCCCAATGGGGTGGTAAGACTTAACCTGTTTACAGAATCGATTGAGGATGTGATCGAGGCGCAAGCCACAATCCTGGATGGCGGTACCTCGCTGCGCACTTTCCTGCCGGTGGGAGAGATCGAAACCACTGGTATTGAGTTCATTACCAATGCCAATGACCTGTTTGTCAGTAACCTGGATGTACGTTTCAACCTCGTTTTCACTGATTCGGAAATTGTCTCCAATCCGCTGGACCGCTCCATTGAGGGCAATGTCTATCCACGCATGCCGGAGTGGCGCAGCAATCTGCTGGCTACCTATAACCTGAGTCAGAATTGGGATGTGGGCGTGAATGTGCAGTATGCTTCCGATAGTTTCGGTCGCATCGATAACAGCGACACTCAGGATAATGTTTACGGTGCGCAGGATGCCTATGAGCGGGTTGGCCTGAAATCCACCTACCGGATGAATAACGGTTTGTCGTTTGGTCTTGGTATCGATAATTTGACCAATAATGTGGCCTACGTCGCGCATCCGTGGCCAGGTCGCACATTTTATGCAAATCTGGCGTTTGACTTGTAAACCGTTGCGCGCCATCGCAAATCAGCGCCAGTAAATAAAATTGTTGAAATGTCGTTGCACCATCAGCGTATAAGGAAGGTAGTTATGAAGCTCCGGGCCAGTAGTCTGTTAGTCGCATTGCTTGCCATGTTGACTGTTTTGTCAGCGCAGGCGCAGTCGGTCGATTGCGAAGCTGGCATGGTCTCGGTGCACTGTGGCGCAGCGCCCAGCGCGACGCTTGATGAACAGGGCCGTCTGTGGGTGGTGTTCGTGCAGAACCAGCACGTCTATGTCAGCCGCGCCGATCGCCCGGGCCAGCCATTTGCCGAGCCGGTGGTGGTGAACCCGGTACCCGAAGATGCGGAGCACAATGGTGAGAATCGGCCCAAGATCATCATCTATGGCGATGAAGTGTATGTGTCATGGACGCTGAAGACTTCGCCGCGCTTTACCGGCGAGATTCGTTTCAGCCGGTCAACGGACGAGGGGCTCAGCTTCGCGCCGCCGCGGACCATCAATGACGACAACCTGTTTGCCGGCCACCGATTCGAGAGCCTGTACCAGACCGAATCCGGCCATCTGTATCTGACCTGGATCGACAAGCGCGATCTGCAAGCCAGTATCGACGCCGGTGAGGATTACAGTGGGGCGGCGGTGTACTACGCGGTATCGACCGATGGCGGGGCGAGCTTTTCGGAAAACTACCGGGTGGCCAACCATTCCTGCGAGTGTTGCCGGATTGCGATTGCACCGCGTGGTGAGGACAGCATTGCCATTCTCTGGCGCCAGATCTTTGGCGTGACTACCCGGGATCACGCTATTGCGGTGCTCACTCCCGATGGCGAAATGCAGGACATGCACCGGGCCAGCTATGACAACTGGCAGATTGATGCCTGTCCCCACCACGGACCCACCATGGTGTCCGGTCGCGATTCCAATGACTATCACATGAGCTGGTTCAGTAACGGGGATT